>JAEUMQ010000019.1 GCA_016791425.1 Hyphomonadaceae bacterium
CATCGTTTACAGCGTGGACTACCAGGGTATCTAATCCTGTTTGCTCCCCACGCTTTCGCGTCTCAGCGTCAGCAAGAGTCCAGCGAGTCGCCTTCGCCACTGGTGTTCCTCCGAATATCTACGAATTTCACCTCTACACTCGGAATTCCACTCGCCTCTCCTCTGCTCCAGGCCGCCAGTTTTGGAGGCAGTTCCGGAGTTGAGCTCCGGGATTTCACCCCCAACTTAACGGCCCGCCTACACGCGCTTTACGCCCAGTAAATCCGAACAACGCTAGCCCCCTTCGTATTACCGCGGCTGCTGGCACGAAGTTAGCCGGAGCTTCTTCTTCGGGTACCGTCATTATCGTCCCCGACGAAAGGATTTTACAACCCTAAGGCCTTCATCATCCACGCGGCATGGCTGGATCAGGCTTGCGCCCATTGTCCAAGATTCCCCACTGCTGCCTCCCGTAGGAGTCTGGGCCGTGTCTCAGTCCCAGTGTGGCTGGTCGTCCTCTCAGACCAGCTACGGATCGTCGCCTTGGTGAGCTTTTACCTCGCCAACTAGCTAATCCGACGCGGGCTGATCCCAAGGCGATAAATCTTTCACCTCACGGTCACATACGGTATTAGCAGCAGTTTCCCGCTGTTGTTCCGTACCTCGGGGCACATTCCCACGCGTTACTCACCCGTCTGCCACTCCCCTTGCGGGGCGTTCGACTTGCATGTGTTAAGCCTGCCGCCAGCGTTCGTTCTGAGCCAGAATCAAACTCTCAACTTGAGTTGACCCCGACTGGCCAAGCGATCCCTTTCGGAACCTCCTGGCGCCGTTTGGCGTATGCATTTTCAATGTGGACGGGAACCGACGCACGACTTCTGCAAGATCCCGAAGCGAACTCCGAAGAGCCAACTTCAAAACCAAGCTTCATTCATGGTCAGTCATTCCAGAAAACGCATACCGTCGACGTCGTTTGCGAACCTGAACCTGCACTTGCGTGCAGGAGGGTTGCCCACGAGGCGCCGCCGCCTGCGTTTCCCTTCTCCATACAACGATTTCAAAGACCATCGATCCGAGAAGGTCGCTTAACGCTTCCTTTCCGAATCGCAGCACCCGGCGAACCAAGAGCTGAAGGGCGCGCCTTCTAGGCCTACCCGATGCTCACGTCAACGGCATTTCCGCGAGGAATCCACAACTATCGAACCGCCCGGAAATTCCGAGAAAATTCAATGTGGAAGGCCCGCGAGACCGCCCGATGACGCTGCACCCAGCGCCCAGCAGCCTTCGCCGCGAGCCGGTGAACCTAATCTCACGGATTCCCTTTTTCAAGCATTTTCGACATCGCGGTAAGCATATTTTCAACGCGACTCGGATGCAGAGCGCTTCGGCACGTCATCCCAATGCTCGATGACCAAGCCGTCGCGCACACGGAACATGTCGAAGCCGTTGCCTGGATAAGTCGCTCCCGGCCGTTCCGGATCGGGCCGGTCGAACTCCCAGATGAGCGCCACCAGATCGCCCTTCGCGAACGACGCGATCAGGCGCTTCACCCGATGCGGCGGCGCGCCCGGCGGCGGATTGCGCAACCTCGCCACGCCTTCCAGCAGGCCGGCCCGTCCCTGCGGCAGGTTCGGATTGTGTTGGATGTAGTCCGGCGCGATGTAGCGCATCACCGCCTCGTCGGACGCTTCCACGATGACGCCCTGCCACATCCGCAGCACGAGCTCTTTGTTGGCTCTCTCCCGCCGCGTCTCGGCCTGTGCAGGCGTCGCCGTCGCGGTCGCCAGGAACCCAAGCGCGCAGAGCAGCGCCAACCATCCAAACCGCATTCATTCCCCCCTCGTTATTGGAGGCAGGTCATGCACGGCGTTGATCTGCTTGGCAAACGCAGCGGTCACCGCGGTCCGGTTTGCGCGACGAACTCGGCGGCCATGAACGCGTAGAAGAGGCAACTTGCGCCGATGCCCACCGCGAACACGATCACCGCGGTCCTGAAGCCGCGCTCGCGCCGCGTCCAGTGATGCGCCCGGCGTCCCAAACGCCTGCTTCCCGGTGCCGACTTCCCCATGGCGCGCTCCCACGGCGCCCGATCGGGCCGATTGTTCGAATCGAACAATCACTTAATCGATGGTTCTGAAACCGCGCAAGAGTTTTGTGCTTTTGATACATTTCACATCCGCAATCTCGCGGCCCGCCCAAGAGTCAAAATCCGAGTCAAAATCTGGGTCGAACTCTGCGTCGAAGTCCCCGCCCCCTTGATGGGGCGTCGATGGCGTTGCCCCAACCTGCGCCCTAGATACGTAACCACCCCCGCCGCCACGCCGGATGAGCACACATGAGCTTCGACCTATCGCCCCCAAACCCATCCGACCGCGCCCGCTTGGAGGCTTCCCTTACGCCCGAGGAGCGCGACGTCCTCCTCAAGCACGGCACCGAAGCGCCGTTCTGCGGCGGCCTCTTGGGCAACAAGGAGAGCGGCGTCTATTGCTGCCGGCTCTGCGGCCTGCCCCTCTTCCGCTCCAAGGCGAAGTTCGAGTCCGGCACCGGCTGGCCGTCCTTCTTCGAGCCCTTTGCCGAAGGACATATCGCGCTGGTGCGCGACGACAGCTACGGCATGGTCCGCACCGAGACGCGCTGCGCGCGCTGCGACAGCCACCAGGGCCACGTCTTCCCGGACGGGCCGGCGCCGACGCGGCTGCGCTATTGCATCAATTCGGTGTCGTTGAGCTTCATTCCAGACGGGGCGGCGCTGCCGGACCCGCTTCACCGCGGCGACGCCGCCTAGCCTGGCAGGACGAACGCATCCTTCCCGCCTGCGGGAAGTGGCTGAGCGAAACCGGCACGCCGCGCCTCTAGCCTTCCAGCAGGCTCCGCGCCGGGCCCATGAGCGCGCGATCGAACTGCGTCGTGATCACCCTGTAGCACTCGCACGCCGACGCCTCGAGCGCCCGCCGGTCGAGCACGTCCATCGCGCCGCGCCCGCAGCGGATGAGCCCGCTCTCTTCCAGCGCCTGCAGCTTCAGCGTCACGCCGGCGCGTTGCGCGCCCAAGAGCTTGGCGAGGAATTCGTGCGTCACCGGGATCGTGTCGCCGCCCACGCTGTCGTCCGTGATGAGCAGCCAGCGCGCGCAACGCTGCTCCAGGCTGTGCAGCCTGTTGCACGCGGCCGTCTGGCCGATCTGGTTGAAGATCGCCAGCACGAACCGCTCGATCAGCCAGCGGATCTGCGGGCTTCTGTCGGCTTCTTTCAGAAGATCGTCCGTGCGCAGGCGAAGCGCCGTCCCCGGCACCCGCACGATGCATTCCAGCAGCGCCGGAACGATGCCGAATAGTACGTCCGGTCCGGTCATGCCCTCACGGCCGAAGGCCCCGATCTCGACCGTGCGCCCGTCCTTCATCGTCTTCACCAGCGAGACGAGCCCGCGCGTGAGGAAGTAGTTGCGCTTGATCGGCGCGTCCGGGTGATAGATCACCTGGTCGGTCTGCAGCTCGACTGGCTCCAGATAGCCTTCCAAACGCTGCAGCACACCCGGCGGCAATGCCGCCAGAAGCCTGTTCTGCCGCGCGAGGGAAGTCAGATCGCTCATGGCCCGTGCCCGCCCCACGCGGGCGGCCTGCGCGAATGACACAATACCCCGCCGCGCGCGTCAACGCTGGAAGCCGCCAAGCGTCAACCCGTTGCGATATAAGCCTGCATCGCGGTCACTTCGGCCTCGACTTCGCTGATCCGCATTTTCACCAGGTCGCCGATCGACACGATGCCGACGAGCTGGCCTCCCGCGATCACCGGCAGGTGCCGGATGCGCCGGTCGGTCATCCGCGCGAGCCCGTCATCGACGCTCTCCTCCGGCTCCGCGGTCACGATGTGGCGCGACATGCAGGCGCCGACCTTGCGGACCAGGCCTGCCGCGCCGTGCTCGGCGACCTCCCGCACGATGTCGCGCTCCGAGAACACCCCGATCGGCGTGTCTCCCCCGTCGGTCACAACGAGCGCGCCGACCCTTTTCTCATGCAGCGCCTCGGCCGCCTCCAGCAGCGAGGCGTCCGCCGACAGCGTGTAGACGACCCCGCCCTTGTCTCGAAGAACATGCGCGATGAGCATGGGCGTTTCTCCCTGGCGTTCTCCCTGATGCGCCTTGAACGCGAGGATGCGCCGGTGGGCCGGGGCCATCAAGCGCGAACGCGGCCCTGGCGGGCCGATCCCACCCTTATCCCCAGCCGATCGTCCCACCTGGGCGCTGGCTAGCCCCAGGGGCCGGCAAAGGCCGCGCGCCGCGGCGCCAGGAACGGGAAGAGCAGCACGCCGCCCACGAAGCCGCCCAGATGCGCTTCCCACGCGATCGGTAAAAAGCCCGTGATCCGGGCCAGAGCGGCGAGCCCGACATTGATGAACAGGAACCAGAACCCCATCCGCCGGATGGCCGGATCGCCCAGCGCCTGGCGCCAATTGCGCCGCGCGCCGAGCAGATAGCCCGCGAACATCCCGCAGATGGCGCCCGAGGCGCCCACGGCCGGAATCTCCGAACCCGGATTGATGAGGATGTACGCCGCCGCAGACGCCGCCGCCGATCCGAAGAAGAACGCGAGGAACCGCCAGGCGCCCCCGCCCGTCTCGTCGAACCGTCCATAAAGAAGCCCGCCGATCTGCAGATAGATCAGCATGTTCATCATCACGTGCAGCGGCCAGGGCGCGTCGTGCAGCAGCGCGTGCCCGAAAACCGGCCCCAACGCCTCTACCGGCGAATGGAAAGCGTCGGGCCCCGGCTGGAACCGCGCCGGGATCACCGCGAGCGCGTGGAAGAGCGCTTCGCGCGCGCCCACGCTCACCGCCTCGACGAGATAGACCCCGACGATGAGCGCCGCCAGCGCGACAACGACGGCCGGTAGGCCTTTCACCGCAAGCCGATCCGCAAGCTCAGATCGCCGCGCCCGAATCCGGGTTGGCGTCGATGATGCGATGCTCCATCGCCTGCGCCGGCGTGATCGTCTCCGGGCAACAGGGCCCGCCGATCGGCTTTGCCGGCACGCCCGCCACCGTGCAGCGCGGCGGCACGTTCTGCAGCACGACCGAGCCCGCCGCGATCCGCGCTTCGGCGCCCACTTCGATATTGCCGAGCACCTTCGCGCCCGCGCCGATCAGCACGCCCCGGCGAATCTTCGGATGCCGGTCGCCGCGCTCCTTGCCGGTGCCGCCGAGCGTCACCGAATGCAGCATCGACACATCGTCCTCCACCACCGCGGTCTCGCCGATGACGATGCCGTTGGCGTGGTCGATGAACACGCCTCCGCCGATCTTGGCGTTCGGATGGATGTCGATCGAGAAGAGCTCGGAGATCCGGCTCTGCAGGTGGAAGGCGAGAATCTCGCGCTCCTGCGTCCAGAGCCAGTGTGCGATGCGGTGGGCCTGCAGCCCCGCATAGCCTTTGAAATACAGGAAGGGCTGCAGATAGACCCTGCACGCCGGATCGCGCTCGCGCACCACCCGCATGTCGCGCTCCGCCAGCCGCGCGATGCCCGGATCGGAATTGTACGCCTCCTGGCACACTTCCCTGAGCTGCAGCGAGCTCATGTCCCCATCGCCAAGCTTCGAGGCCAGATGATAGGAAAGCGCATCCTCGATCCGCTCATGGTGCAGGATCGCCGCGTGCAGATAGGAAGCCAGCAGCGGCTCCTCCGCCGCAGCCTGCATGGCCTCCACGCGCAATTGCGCCCAGACGCCTCCTGACGCCTCGAACACGCGCGGCTGCAGCGCTTCGGCCATGGGCAACTCCTGTCCCCTCGCTATCGCCCTAAGATGAACGCTCGGACCTCTTCGGGCAATGCTTCCTCCACGGCCATGTGGTGCGCCCGCAGCACCGCGGCAACCGTCAATGAGTCCGAAATGCGACCATCGGCGACCCGCGCCAGCACCTCCCGGTAAGGCGCCTTGCGCGTCTGCAGCTTCTCGGTTCCCTCCGGCGCGGCCTCGCCCGGCGTAAGCTCGAGCCCGAGGAAGAGCACCGCCCGCTCGTCGGTCAGCGAATTGGAGAGGTCCATCTCCAGCATGTGGATGAGCCGCCCCGCTCTGAGGCCCGTCTCCTCCGCGAGCTCCCGCCGCGCGCACGTCTCTGCGCTCTCGCCCGGATCGGCGCCGCCCTCCGGCATCTCCCACGAATACCGCGCCAGCGGAAACCGCCACTGCCCAACGAGGTGCACGTTGCCGTCCGCATCGATCGGCAGCACGCCCACCGCCAGCCGCCGCGCGCGCACGACATCATAGGTCCCGCGCGCGCCATCCGGCCGCACGACGTCGAACGCCTCGATCCACAGCCACGGATTTTCGAACGCGGTGCGCTTGGCGAGCACCTGCCAGGGATTGCCCTCCTCCGCCCAATCCTCCTCGGCGCTTGGACGGTCCGGCTGACGCACGCTACATAGCTCCCTTAAGCCCCCAAGAGGCCCTTAAAGCCCCCAAAGAGGGAAGCCCATCAACACGACCACGGCGGCCCAAGCAAGCCGCCGCACAAGGACACGCGCGCCCGCATGCCAAACGCCCTGACCGAGCTCCGCTTTCCCGAAGAAGACGCCCCCGCTTCCTCCGCCCGCCTCTCTCCCGACACCCTCGCGCTCTTGGCCGAGCGCCGCTCGGTCAAGCTCCGCATGCTCTCCGAGCCCGGCCCCAGCCAGGACGAGCTCGCCGCGCTCCTCAAGCTCGCCGCGCGCGTGCCCGACCACGGCAAGCTCGGCCCCTGGCGCTTCGCCATCATCGTGGGCGATGCGCGCGCCCGCTTGGGCGCCGCCCTCGCGCGCGTCATCTCGGAGGATTCCGGCATCGACGAGAACCGCCTGGAGATCGAGGCCAAGCGCTTCACCTACGCGCCGCTGTGCGTGATGGTCGTCTCCACCGCCGCGCCGCATCCGAAGATTCCCGAATGGGAGCAGCTGCATTCCGCCGGCGCCGTCTGCCAGAACCTGCTCGTCGCCGCGCACGCCATGGGCTTCGCCGGCTGCTGGCTCACCGAATGGCCCGCCTACGATGAACGCGCGCGCCCGATCCTCGGCCTCAAGGACCACGAGCGCATCGTCGGCTTCGTTTCGCTTGGAACCGCGACGCAACCGGTCACCGAACGCAAGCGCCCCGACCTTGAGCCGCGGATCTCGTATTTCTGAGCATCGATTTGGATGTCTGCTTCCATCGCAGGATAGAGCGCCCCCCTCCCCTTCGAGGGGAGGGGGCAGGCGGCCGAGTGCGCCTCGCCGTCCCGGGCAAGGCGCCTTTGCCGGCGTTCGACAAGCCTTCCGTTCGGCGGATAGAGGCAGCCTCCCTCCGCATACGGAGCAACATCGCCTAGATGCAGCTCAAAGCCTATCTCGATCGCATCGGCTTCAAGGGCGCGCCGCGCGCGGATCTCGCGACTCTGCGCGAGCTCCATCGCCGCCATCTGCTCACCATCCCGTACGAAAATCTCGACGTCCTCTTCGGCGCCCCACTGGATCTCGATCCGCATCGCATCTTCGACAAGCTGGTGACGCACAGGCGCGGCGGCTGGTGCTACGAGATGAACGGGCTCCTCTCCTGGGCGCTCAAGGAGATCGGCTTTTCCGTCACCCGCATCGCCGGCGGCGTCGTCCGCGACCGCTTGGGCGACGGCATGATCGGCAACCACCTCGTGCTCCTGGTCGATCTCGATCGCCGCTACATCGCCGATGTCGGCTTCGGCGACGGCCTCTTCGAGCCCACGCTCCTGCGCGAAGGCGAGATCACCCAGCGCGGCTTCGTCTCACGCCTCGAGAAGGTCGATGATCGCTTCTGGCGCTACCACAACCATCAGCACGGCGGGGCGCCCGCGTTCGACTTCGCCGAAGCGCCAGCCGATGAAGCGCTGCTCGCCGCGCGCTGCCGCGGCCTGCAGACGGAGGACAATTCCCCCTTCACGCAGAACGTCGTCCTGCAGCGCCACACCAAATGGGGCGTCGCGATCCTGCGCAATTCCGTGCGCCTCGATGTGCGCCCGGACGGCCCCGAGCTCCGCGTCCTCAAGAACGCGAAGGACTTCGGCCGCGAGATCCGCGATGTCTTCGGCCTCGACCTGCTGCAGATCGAAGAACTCTGGCCCCTCGCCGAGCGCAAAGGCCGCGACTACCTCGCCGCCCTCAACGCCTGACGCCGCAGCCCCGCAAGAAGACGCTCCTTCCTCCCCCGTTTACGGGGGAGGTGTCGCGCGCTTGCGCGCGACGGCGGGGGCGCAGGCCCGCGACGTCCCGCGATCTGGCCGCCCCCAGCGAACCATGACATCAATCCCCTCCGTCTCCGGATAATCCATTGCTCTGGGCCATCGCCACCATCGCCGCGGCCGCCGCGCAGACCGCGCGCAACGCCATGCAATCCTCCCTCGTCCGCGAGCTCGGCACGCTGGGCGCGACGCAGGTGCGCTTCCTCTACGGCCTCCCCTTCGCGCTTCTCTTCCTCGCCCTCATCGCCTTCACGACCAACACATCCGTCCCCTCGCCGAACCCCAGCTTCCTCCTCTGCATCGCCCTCGCCGCGCCCGCGCAGATCGCAGCCACTGCCCTTCTTCTCGCGGCCATGCGCGCGCGCTCTTTCTCCATCGCCACCGCGCTCTCGCGCACCGAAGCGATCCAGACCGCGATCTTCGCGCTCCTCATCCTCGGCGAGACGCTGACGCCCGCGCGCATCGCCGCGATCATCATCGCCAGCTTCGGCGTCCTCCTCGTCACCGTGAAGCAGAACGACGCCTGGGACCGCGCCGCCCTCGTCTCGGCGCTCTACGGCCTCGGCTCCGGCGCGCTCTTCGCGTCCGCCACCATCGGTTTCCGCGCCGCGATCCTCGCGCTCGGCCCTGACGCCTTCCTCCTCCGCGCCGGCGCCACCGTCGCCTGGTCGCTCGCCCTGCAGACGGCGCTCCTCGGCCTCTGGCTCCTCGTCTTCCGACGCGCCGCGCTCTTCGGCAGCTTCCGGCTCTCGCGCAAATCCCTCTTCGCCGGCCTCATGGGCGCGTTCGCCTCGCTCGGCTGGTTCACCGGCTTGGCGCTCACCAGCGCCGCCAATGTCCGCGCGCTCGGCCTCGTCGAAGTGCTCTTCGCGCAATTCGTCTCCGGCCGCGTCTTTTCAGAGCGCGCAACCGCCCGCGAGCTTCTCGGCATGGCCCTCATCGTCGCCGGCGCGGCGCTGCTCATCCTCTCTCACACTGAACTTATTGCTTGCTCTGCGAGCCCACGCTGATACTTAAGGACATCGTGAACCGTCAACACGCCCGAACCGAATCCCTGGACGCCATGTTCTCCGCGCTCGCCGATCCCGCGCGCCGCGCCGTGATCTCGCGCCTCGCCCGCGGCCCCGCCAGCGTCAGCGAGCTCGCCAAACCGCTGAAGATGTCGCTCCCCGCCATCGCGCCGCACCTTAAGCTGCTCGAAGAGTCCGGCTTCGTCTCCAGCCGCAAGGTCGGCCGCGTGCGCACCTGCCGCCTGGAGCCCAAGCGCTTGCAGGTCGCGCAGAACTGGCTTTCCCAGCAGCGCGCGCACTGGGAAGCGCGCTTCGACCGCATGGATGCTTTCATCTTGAGTCAAGGAGACGACGAATGAGCGACTTCAACGAAGCCACCGATCTTCAAATCTCCCGCTTTCTCGCCGTTCCGCGCGCGAAGATCTGGAAAGCCTGGTCCGATCCCGCGCACTTGGCGCAATGGTGGTGCCCGAAGCCCTGGACCACCGAGGTCCGCGCCTTCGACTTCCGCGCCGGCGGCGCCTTCCACACCTATATGACGGGTCCGGACGGAAAGGGCGGCGCAGGCGAAAGCGACAATCCCGGCGCCTTCCTCGAGATCGTTCCGATGGAGCGCATCGCCTTCACCACGATGCTCGCCGGCGGCTGGCGCCCGATGCTCTCGTGGATGCCGATGACCGCGATCTTCTCGATGTCGGACGAGCCCGGCGGGACGCGCTACATCGCGCGCTGCCTCCACCCCGATCCTGCAACCTCGAAGAAGCATGCCGACATGGGCTTCTACGAAGGCTGGGGAACCTGCGCCAAACAATTGGAGGATTACGCCACGGCGCTGGGCTGACTGCCGCGCGGCGCGACGCTGCGAAGGGCTAGAACCAGCCCTTCTTCTTCTTGGCCGGCTCGGGCTCGGGCGCCGCGGCAGGCGCAGGCGCAGCCTGCGGAGCCGGGGCGGCCCGTGCGCTTTGCGGCGCCGAAGCGGCCGGCGCAGCTCCGTTCGGCCGCGCAGGCGCCGCAGGTGGCGCTTCCGCCGGACCTAGCTTATCGACGAACCACATAGGATCACTCCCGCTCACACCCCGTCCGCGCGCATCCTACCACGAATCCGCAATATTGCTGCTTTCGCTGCAATTGGTTCGCTTAGGCCCGTCCCCGATACGCACCCACGCCCTGGTCCGGCAGCCACAAACCCTCCGGCGCCGCGCCAGTCTGCCAGAAGACGTCGATCGGGATGCCCCCGCGCGGATTCCAATAGCCGCCGATCCGCAGCCATCGCGGCGCGATCGTCTCCACGATCCGCTTGGCCACGAAGACGGTGCAATCCTCATGGAACGCGCCATGATTGCGGAAGCTGGAAAGAAAGAGCTTCAGGCTCTTGGACTCCAGCACCCAATCCTTCGGTGCGGTATCGATCACCAGCGTCCCGAAATCCGGCTGCCCCGTCACCGGACAGATCGAGGTGAATTCCGGCGCTGTGAACCGCGCCAGATAGAGCGCGTCCGGATGCGGGTTCGCCACCCGCTCCAGCACCGCCTTCTCCGGGCTCTCCGGGATCGCGGCGCTGCCCCCCAGCTGCGTCAGGCCGTCTTTGCTCATCATGGCATCCTAGGCTGCGCCTTGTGGCGCGCATCTCTTGTGCGTATATTGCACATATGGATGTGCAGGAAATCCACACTCGATTGCGTGCGGCCCGCCTGACCCAGACTGAGCTCGCTGCGCATCTGGGGATAACACATTCCCAGGTCTCCCGCCTTCTGAGCGGCAAGGCCCGCATGCGGCTGGATGTCTTCCGCAAGATCGAGGCATTCCTCGCGGCGGCGGAGCCCGCACTCAAGTCCGGCGTCTCTGAGACACCGGCCCGCGCATATGCGCACGTCCCGTCGCCGAGAGGCATCACGCTGGCGGAGGCGCGCGCCCTGCGCGATGAGCCGCCGGTGGAGATTTCTGATGAGGACTTCGAACGGATCAGGCGCGAGCTCCGCGAACTCGGCGAGGCGCTCAAGCGTGCGCCGCGCGTGAGCGCCATGACCGATGACGAGATTCTCGGCTACGACGAGGCGCCGTGATCGTCCTCGATACTTCCGCGGTGATCGCAATCGCGCTCAACGAAGCGGAGGCCGGCGCCTTCCTGACGCGGATCCGCCAAGGCGGGCGATCATGCCTCTCCGCATCCAACTATCTGGAAGCGTCGCTTGTGCTTGAGGGCCGGAGGGGCGCGCCTGGCCGAACGACGTTCGCCAGCGTGATTGAGCACCTCCGCGCCATAGGGACGGACATCGTCGCGTTCGACCTTGAAATGGCGGACCATGCGCGCGAAGCGTATCGTCGCTATGGCAAAGGCCGCCATCCAGCGAAGCTGAACTTCGGCGATTGCTTCGCCTACGCTCTGGCCAAGGCCCTCGACGCGCCGCTGCTCTATAAGGGCGTGGACTTCGGCAAGACCGACATCATTTCCGCCTGACGCAACAAAGGACCAGCCCATGCGCGACTTCGAGGACAGGATCGTGCTCGTCACCGGCGGCGCAACCGGCCTCGGCGCGGCCATCGCCGCCGGCGCAGCGAAGCGCGGCGCGAAGGCGGTCATCGTCAATTATTCCAAGAGCGCAAAGGAAGCAGACGCGACCGCCGATCTCGTGCGCAGCGCCGGCGCCGAAGCGATCCTGGCCAAGGGCGATGTCGCCGAGGATGCCGATTGCCGCGCCGTCGCCGCCGCGGCGGAGAAGTTCGGCCGCATCGACGCGCTCGCCAACAATGCCGGGATCACCAAGCAATCCCCGAACCACGCCGATCTCGACGCCCTCTCCAAGGATGACTTCCTGCGCCTCTACGCCGTGAACACGGTCGGCCCCTACATGATGCTGCGCGCCGCGCGACCGCTCCTGGAAGCGGCCGGCCGCGCCAGCGTGCTCATGACCTCCTCCATCGCCGGGATCACCGGCATCGGCTCTTCCGTCGCCTATGTCGCCTCCAAGGGCGCCTTGAACGCCATGACGCTCGCACTCGCCCGCGCGCTCGCCCCGAAGATCCGCGTCAATGCGCTCTGCCCCGGCTTCATCGACACCCGCTGGTTCTCCGATCCGTTCGGCGAGGAGGCCGCCCAGCGCATCCGCGAGAGCATCGCGCGCAACACGCCGCTCCAGGTTGCGTCCAAGCCCGAGGACATCGCCGACGCCGCGCTCTTCTTCCTGTCCGAATCTTCACGTCACGTGACGGGCGAAACGCTGCTGGTCGATGCGGGGCTGCATCTCGGTCAGCAGCCGCGCGCCTGAGTTCTCTGCCTGCTTTTTCAGCGATCGCCCTTCAGAGCGATCATTTGGCGGTCAGATTACCGCCGAACACCTCTCCTGGCGGTGCAACTGACTCAGCCAGGCCATGTTTCCGGCAAATTCCACGGCGCTTAACGTTGCGTTCACGGTAGGACGTGAGTCTCGCCGTTCGCGCGGCAGAAACCGCGGAGTTTGAGGGGATGAAAATTATGAAGAAACTTTTGGGCGTCGCAGTCGCGGCGTCGGCGATCTCGGTCGCCATGACGGGCGCGGCCAGCGCGGAGGCGAGCTTCTCCGGCAACGTCGCGCTCACGTCGGACTATGTCTTCCGCGGCGTCAGCCAGAGCGACAGCGACATCGCCATCCAGGGCGGCTTGGATTATTCCAACGGCATCTTCTACGCCGGCACGTGGGGCTCGAGCATCGATCTCGGCTACGATGGTACGATCGAGCTCGACGTCTACGGCGGCGTGAAGCCGACGCTCGGCCCCGTGACGTTCGATCTCGGCGTGATCGGCTATTTCTATCCGGGCACGGACGATGACACGTTCGATGCCAACATGGTGGAGTTCAAGGCTGGCGCCAGCATCGCTCCGGCCGAGAACATCGCGCTCGGCGCGGCGGTCTATTATTCGCCCGACCTCACCTTCACGCCCGGCTTCGACGACGCCACCGGCGTCTATGTCGAGCTCAATGGCGCGGTCACGTTCTCCGACATGTTCGCGGCCTCCGCCGCCGTCGGCAACCAGAGCGTCGATGTCGATAATTATTTCGGCCCCGGCGAGGACAGCTACACCACCTGGAACATCGGCGGCACGTTGTCTGTCTATGGCTTCGGCGTGGACCTCCGCTATTTCGACACCGACATCGATCCGGCCTTCGTCGGGCCGTCGGGCGACGAAACCAGCGACGGGCGCGTCGTGCTCACGCTGAAGCGCGCGCTCTAACTCAGGAACGTAGTCTCCTTCCTGAGTAAATCTTTGAAGGCCGTCGCGCTTAGGCGCGGCGGCCTTTTCCTTGCCGCGCAGGAGAAGCTCTTTCCTCCCCCGTTCGCGGGGGAGGTGGTCGCGAAGCGACCGGAGGGGGCGCAGCAGCCGCAACGCCCAACGCTACTTCGGAAACTTCCCCGCTTTGCTCACCATTCCCGGCGTCGCTTTGCCCAGCGCCTTTCCGATGAAACGCGCGGTCTCGATCGCCGCGTCGAGATCGATGCCGGTGTCGTATCCCATGCGCTCGAACATGTAGACGAGGTCTTCGCTCGGCACGTTCCCGGCCGCGCCCGGCGCAAACGGACAGCCCCCGATCCCCGCCAGCGAACCATCGAGGATCGTCACGCCCGCATCCACCGCCGCGACCGCATTCGCCAGCGCCGTGTTGCGCGTGTTGTGGAAGTGCGCGCGCAGCTGCACGCCCGGCGGTGCGACAGCGCCCACTGCGCCGAACCGCTCCGTCACATCGCTCGGCGCCGCCACCCCGATCGTGTCCGCCAGCGCCAGCTCGAACGGCGGCGCGCGCCCGATCTCCTCCGCCGCGCGCACGACGTTCGCCACTGGAACCTCCCCGTCGAACGGACACCCGAACGCCGTCGAGATCGTCGCCGAGATCCGCACGTCCGCCGCCTTTGCGCGCGCCACGACGTCCGGCCACACTTTCAGCGTCTCAGCCACCGGCGCGCCATTGTTGCGGATCGAGAAGCCGTCGCTGGCGCAGAATACGTAGTTCACTTCTTTCGCGCCCGCCGCGATCGCGCGCTCCACGCCTTTCGGATTGAGCGCCAGCGCGATGAACGTCGCATCGCTTCTTCCTCGCAGGCCTTCGAACACCTCCGGCGTATCGGCCATCTGCGGCACCTTCTTCGGATTGACGAAGCTCCCCGCCTCCAGCCGCTTGAAGCCCGCCGCTGTGATCCGCGTAACGAGTTCCAGCTTGGTCGCCGTATCGACCATCTCGGCCTCGTTCTGCAGCCCGTCGCGCGGGCTCACTTCCACGATCTCGAGCTTCCGCTTCGCCATCCTGGCCTCCTGCCCCTAGAGATGAGCGTCCGCGCGCCGCTTGACAAATGTTCGCTCTTTGTTCTTATGCCGCGATGCCTCCCCCACCTAGAAAAGGTCGCGGCGCGCAAACCAATGTCAGCGGCCGCTACGAGCCCGTCTCCCGCGAGGCCTTCGACGACGGCTGGAGCCAAACCGATCCAGAGCCGCCGCCGCTCGCCACTGAGGTCCGCGAGGAAACCGCGCGCACCATCATCTCGCGCAACAACTCGCCCGACATTTCGTTCGACCGCTCGATCAACACCTATCGCGGCTGCGAGCACGGCTGCTTCTATTGCTACGCGCGCCCCAACCACGCCTATGTCGGCCTCTCGCCCGGCCTCGATTTCGAAAGCAAGCTCTTCGCCAAGACCAACGCCGCGAAGCTGCTCGAAGAGGAGCTCTCGCATCCAAAGTACACCCCGAGCGTCATGGTCCTCGGCGGCGTCACCGACGTCTACCAGCCGATCGAGCGCACCTACGCAGTCACGCGCTCCGTCCTCAAGGTGCTGCAGCGCTTCAACCACCCGCTCGCCGTCGTCACCAAGTCGCAGCTCGTTCTGCGCGACATCGACATTCTCGCGCCCATGGCCGCGCTCGGCCTCGCGCGCGTCGCCATCTCGGTCACCACCCTCGATCGCGATCTCGCCCGCCGCATGGAGCCGCGCGCCGCCGCCCCGCATCGCCGCATCGAAACCATCCGCGCGTTGGCGCAGGCGGGCATTCCCGTCACCGTGATGGTCGCGCCGATCATTCCGGCGCTGACGGACCACGAAACCGAGACCATCCTCAAGGCCGCCGCCGAAGCCGGCGCCACGCAGGCCGGCTACGTCGTGCTGCGCATGCCGCACGAGATCAAGGATCTCGCGCGTGAATGGCTCGCCGCCCACGCCCCCGATCGCGCCGATCGCGTCATCGCGCTCTTGAAGCAGATGCGCGGCGGCCAGGACTACGATTCCCGCTGGCATGTGCGCGGGAAGGGCGAGGGTCCCTACGCCCGCCTCATCGGCGACCGCTTCCGCGCCGCCTGCGCCCGGCACGGCCTCAACCGACTGGTGTTCCACCTCAACACCTCGCTCTTCCGCGCCCCTCCGCGCGCGGGCGCCCAGCTCGATCTCCTCTGACTTTATTTGCGCTTGACGTTAAATATATAGAATGCCACTGAAGCGCCCCTCTCCCCTCCAGGGGAGAGGGTAGGGTGAGGGGTGGCTGCAACCGACGACGCCAGTCAGATACCCGTCGCCGGACTGGCGCGCAGCGCCAAGTCCGGCGCCGATGAACACGACGAGTGCATAACGAATTATCGGCGTGTTCGTGGGTCCCTGGTCTGCCGTTTTGCGCCATCCCGGGAATTGGAGCCTTATCCTGAAGCACTCCGTCCCATGATCAATGTCTCGACCTTGCAAGCGTCACAGAAGAACTGCACAGGAACGCCGTGAAACCAGCATCAGACAAGCGCGCCCTCGCCTTCATCCTCCTCGCCATGCTCATCGATTCGATGGGCTTCGGCATCGTCATGCCCGTGCTCCCGCAATTGCTCGTCGAGCTCACCGGCGTTTCGGTGTCGCAGGCCACGCGTCAGGCCGGCTGGCTCCTCGTCACTTTCGCCGCGCTGCAATTCGCCTGCAGCCCGCTGCTCGGCGCCCTTTCGGACCGCTTCGGCCGCCGCCCCGTCCTCCTCCTCTCGATGTTCGCCTTCTCGCTGAACTATGTCCTGATGGCCGCTGCGCCCGATCTCGCCTGGCTTTTCCTCGGCCGCGCGATCGCCGGCATTTCCGGCGCGCTTTACGCGCCCGCCAACGCCTACATCGCCGACATCACGCCCCCGCAAGCGCGCGCGCAGCGCTTCGGCCTCGTCGGCGCCGCGTTCGGCTTGGGCTTCATCCTCGGCCCCGCGCTCGGCGGCCTCATCGGCCAGTTCGGAACCCGCGCGCCCTTCTATGTCGCCGGCGCGCTTGCAGGGCTCAACGTGATCTTCGGCTTCTTCGCGCTGCCGGAATCGCTTGCCCCGCAGAACCGGCGCGCCTTCTCCCTTGCGCGCGCCAATCCGTTCGGCGCGCTGCGCGCGCTCGCGCGCCACAAGGGCGTGCTCCCGATCATCGCCGTGCTCGTGCTCTGGAACCTCTCGGTTCAGGTCTATCCCACCACCTGGGCTTTCTGGGCCACGCTCCGCTTCGACTTCTCGCCGGCCGAGATCGGCGCCACGCTCGCCTATACCGGCCTGCTGATGGCGAGCGTGCAGATCTTCCTCACCGGCCGCATCGTCAGCGCGTTCGGCGAACAGCGCGCCGCGCTCTTCGGCTTCGTGTCGCTGATCATCCCGTTCCTGCTCTACATGATCATCGACAAGGGCTGGATGGTCTATGCGGTCGGCCTCCTCGCCTTCTTCCAGGGCGTCGGCGGACCGGCCTTGAACGCGCTCATCTCCCAGCGCGTCCCCTCCAATGCCCAAGGCGAATTGCAGGGCGGCGTCGCGAGCCTCAACGGCCTTGCCGCCATCGTCGGCCCATGGGCGTTCACCGAGACGCTCTCCCGCGCCACCGCGCCCGGCCTCGCTCACCCCTTCGCCGGCGCCGCCTTCGTCCTCGCCGCGGCGATCGCGGCATGCGCGCTCCTCCTCTTCCTCTTCGTCACCCGCAAGCCCGCCGCCGTCCCGCAGCCCGACGCCGTTGCTTGACCGAGGGCGGAGGGGCTAGGTTCGCGCCCGTCAGAACAACCGGGGGGGCCTCCATGCGGCTCGACAACGAACAGCAATCCTCGAACATCGAGGACCGTCGCGGACGCAAGGGCGGCGGCGGAGGCGGCGGCTTCGGCGGCGGGCTCCCGTTCGGCGCGCGCGGCATACCCATTTGGGGCATCGTCGTCATCGCCATCATCTTCTTGCTGTTGCCCGCCGGGATCCGCAATTCGATCCTCGGCCAGCTCTCCGGCATGGCCGGCGGCGGCTCCTCGCTGGTGCAGGGCGCCGACCCCACCGCCGAGCCCGCCTCCAACACCTGCCCCACCGGCGACGCGCCGTGCATCTTCGTCGCCCGCGTGCTCAACACCACCGAGCGCACCTGGACGCAGAAGTTCGCCGAGAACGCCGTGCCCGGCGCGCGTGGGCCCTACCAGCCGCCGGTGCTCGTGCTCTTCGACGGTCGCGTGGACACCGCGTGCGGCGCCGCCAGCGCGGATGTCGGCCCGTTCTACTGCCCCGGCGACAACAAGCTCTATATCGACCTCTCCTTCTATGACGTGATGACGCGCCGCCTGAACGCGCCCGGCGATTTCGCGCAGGCCTACGTGATCGCGCACGAAGTCGGCCACCACATCCAGTTCCTCACCGGCGCCACGCGCCAGGTCGACGCCGCGCGCGGCGGCCCCCGCGCCAACGAGATGTCCGTGCGGCTCGAGCTGCAGGCCGATTGCTATGCCGGCGTCTGGGGCCACGAAACCAACGAAGGCGGGCAGCTCGATCCCGGCGACCTTGAAGAAGCGCTCAACGCCGCCCATCAGATCGGCGACGACACGCTGCAAACCCAATCGAAAGGCTACGCCCAGCCAAGCACCTTCACCCACGGCTCGAGCGCGCAGCGCATGAAATGGTTCCGCCAGGGCTTCACCAGCGGCGACCCGCGCACCTGCGACACCTTCACGCCGTCAGCCAGCCAACTCTAACCTCGAAGAAAGCGCTCTTTCCTCCCCCGTTCACGGGGGAGGTGTCGCGAGCTTCGCTCGCGACGGTGGGGGCGCAACCTCCGCAACGCCATTCCCTCCCCCATCGGGGGAGGGCATCATCGCGCAGCGATGACGGGTGGGGGGCCGCGCAAGCGTTCAAACGTCAGCGCGCATGCACCCCCTTCGTCCCGCCTGCATCGCTGCGCGACACTTCCCCCGCACGAGGGGAAAGAAAGCGCCTAATGCCAGAGGCCGAGCACCGCGCCGATCAGCGTGAACGCGAGCGTGTTGTAGCCGCCATTGATCAGCCCGTGCGCCAGCGGCCGCCGCTCGAAGAGATAAACGATCCCGAACGCCGCCGCGACCCAGCACAACCCGGCGGCAAATCCCGCCGCCGTCGCAAACCCGAGCGCCGGCTTGGGCCCGAGAAACATCGCAAACACCCCCGCCTGCACCAGCGCCAGCGCAAACGATCCTCCGAAGATCACGCCCGTGTTCGAGGTCTTGATCTGCTCGTCGGTGACGCCGGCCGCCTTCTGCCACGCCTTCCCAAAGAGCGGCCCGTACCACAAGCCCCCGAGCACGAAGCTCGACGCCGCCGCCGCGATCACCGCCAGCCAATTCACGTCCGGCATCTCATCCCCCCTTTGCCAGCTACACGCCCCCTCTCCCCTTCAGGGGAGAGGGGTGGGTGAGGGGTGGCCTCAAGCGCGCCGCTCACCAATCGTCCGCACACAAATCAAATCAGGCGACCACCTTCGCGCTCGCCTCCAGCATCTGGAAATGCGTGCGCAGCATCGCCACCGCGCGATCGAAATACGCGACCTCGCGATGCGTGCGCGCCTGCATCACGCCGCCCTCCATCGTCGTCAACACGAATTGCGCGAGCCCCTCGTGATCGAGCGCGCGCGGCAACCGCGCGCCCGCCGCCTCGAGCTGCCGCACGATCGCATTCGTCCATCCGACAAAATTCGCCGCCAGCAGGTCGCGCACCTGCGGATCGGGCTCGTGCAGCTCGAGCGCCAGCGACCCGATCGGGCATCCATACGTGCAATCGGTCTCCACGATGAGCCGCCGATAGAGCGCCAGAAGCGCGAAGATCCGCTCGATCGGATCGTCCACGCCTTCCCACGCGGGCTTCAGCAGCATCTCCTCGATGCCGTCCCGATAGGCCTCCAGCACGCCGACCAGCACGTCCTGCTTCGACGGGAAGAAGTGATAGAGGCTGCCCGAATTGAGCTGCGTCCGGGACAGCAAATCGGCGATCGAGGTCGAGTTGAACCCCTTCAGCCAGAAGAGCTCCATCGCCGCGTGCACGATCCTGGCTCTGGTGTCCTTCGGCGCCATCCGGCCCCCTCTTGGTTGATCATTCAATCAAGAGTCCGCGCCGCCGTCAAGCGCGCCCAAGAGCAAAGGCTGGACGTGGGTGACGCCTTCCCCTGAAAGGGGGAGGTAACGGGGGGGCTACCGCCGCCCCCGCCGCGCCGCCTCGTTCTCCGGCTGCAGCTCCATGTATTCCGCCGGCGCCGCCCCGCCCCGCACGAATGCCGGCAGCACATATGCGCGATAGAACCGCACGATCGCCTCGCGCGACGTGAACGCGCACTCCCCGTAGGATTTCGGCTCGCACAGGCCCGCCACGTCCGGCGTCTTGTCTCCGAACGCGCCGAGATTGACGATCATCCGGTAGCCATCCCCGCGCCGCCACAGGAACGCATACGCCACAGCATCATCATCGAACTGCGTCTGCACGACATAATCCTCTTCGCGCGTGCCGCGGATCGCCACGAACATCGCGTGCATCGGCTTGTCTTCGCCGCGCCCGACGGGGACCACGACATATCCGCGCCCTTCGCGCCGAAACATCAGCGAGCGCTGCTCGCTCCTGTTCTCGCCTTCGATCCACGCGAATTGCGCGCCGTCGCGGATCGGCAGAGCCGCCTCGCGCCCCGAAAAGAGCGGCGCCTCGGACGAGAACGCGCACGCGCTGACGATGCACGCGACGATGAGGATGAGGAGGCGCTTCATCAGTGCGCCCTAACCATGCGCCAGCTTATGTTGCGGCTGATAGAACGCGAGCTTGCCGCCGCCTGGCAACGTGACCCCGCTCAAGCGTCCCCATCCCGCCTCGACGATCGGCTCGCACGCGAACCCAAGCCCCGTCAGCCGCGCGATCTCCGCCTCGACATTCTCGACCATGAGATAGAGCTGATGCTTGCCCGCGCTCTCGTCGGCGGGATGGAACGCCGCCTCGCTCGGCGGCAGCTTGAAGATGAGCCACCCGCCGCCCGCATCGACATTGTCGAAGCCCATCACGTCCCTGAAGAACGCGCGATCCTTGTCCGCATCCCGCGTGAAGATCACCACATGCGCGCCGAGAATGGCCATCGAGCGTCTCCTCTCACGCTCCCCGGCCGAGCGTGCGAAGCACGCGACGAGCCGGGGCCCAAGCCTCCGCGTCGCACCGAGCGCAGGCCATGCTGCACGTTGGACCCCGGATCGCTCGCTAGCGCTCACGCCCGGGGAGCGTGTCAGCTCGCCTTCTGCTTCTTCCCGTTCTGCCGCACGCCGCGCAAGCCTTCCGCGATCAGGAACGCGAGGTCGAGCGCCTGCTGGCCATTGAGCCGCGGGTCGCAATGCGTGTGATAGCGGTCCTGCAGATTTTCCTCGGTGATCTCCTGCGCGCCGCCGATGCATTCGGTCACCTGCGCGCCGGTCATCTCGAAATGCACCCCGCCCGGATACGCGCCCTCGGCCGGCAGCGCTTCCATGAACGTGCGCACTTCCGAGAGGATGGCGTTGAACGGCCGCGTCTTGTAGCCCGTCGACGTCTTCAGCGTGTTCCCGTGCATCGGATCGCACGACCACAGCACATTGCGCCCTTCCCGCACGACGGGCCGCACCAGCTTCGGAATGCCCGCCGCCGCCTTCTCCGCGCCGAACCGCGCGATGAGCGTCAGCCGCCCCGGCTCGTTCTCCGGGTTGAGCACATCGATCAGCTTCAGCAATTCGTCCGGATCGAGCGACGGCCCGCACTTCAGCCCGATCGGGTTCTTGATCCCGCGCGCGTACTCGATATGCGCGCCGTCGAGCTGGCGCGTGCGGTCCCCGATCCACAGCATGTGGGCGCTGGTGTCGTACCAATCGCCGGTGGTCGAATCCACGCGCGTCATCGCCTCCTCGAACCCGAGCAGCAGCGCCTCGTGCGAGGTGTAGACGTTCACCTGCTTCACCTGCGGCGAGGATTCCGGCGTGATCCCGCACGCCTCCATGAACGCGAGCGCGTCCGAGATCCGATCCGCCAGCTCCGAATAGCGCTTGCCTTCCGGGCTCTCCTTCACGAACCCGAGCGTCCAGCGATGCACATTGTGCAGGTCCGCATAACCGCCGTTCGCGAACGCGCGAATGAGGTTGAGCGTCGCCGCCGATTGCCCATAGGCCTTCAGGAGGCGGTCCGGATCGGGAATCCGCGCTTCGGGCGTGAACTCCATCCCGTTGATGTTGTCGCCCCGGTAGGACGGCAGCGTCACGCCGTTGATGGTCTCGGTCGGCTCCGAGCGCGGCTTGGCGAACTGCCCCGCCATCCGCGCCACCTTCACCACCGGCTTCGCGCCCGCATAGGTGAGCACGACGCTCATCTGCATCAGCGCCCGGAACGTGTCGCGGATGTTGTCGGGATGGAATTCCTTGAAGCTCTCGGCGCAATCGCCGCCCTGCAGCAGGAAAGCCTTCCCCGCCGCCGCCTGGGCCAGCGACGCCTTGAGGTTCCGCGCTTCGCCGGCGAACACCAGCGGCGGATACGAGCGCAGCGTCTCTTCCACCCGCTGCAGATGGGCGGGATCGGGATAATCGGTCGGAATTTGCCGGGCCGGCTTCTTGCGCCAGCCCGCGGGCGTCCATTTCTGAGGCATGGGCCCCTTTTACGCAAAACTTTGCCGAACGCCTAGTCCGCCTTGCGGATCGGCCGCGCTTCAGGAATTGGCGGCCCCTTCCCTCCCAGGGAGAGGGGGAGGGGCGAGGAGCGGCGACACCCCTCCGCCTACGGATTAGTCCGCAACCTGAGACGATTGCGCCGTGATCAGCGCTGCGGCATCGGCGCGGCCTGGGCGCCCGGCGCGCCATAAGGCGCCGGCGCATCCCCGCCCTGCAGGAACGCGCATTGCTTGGCCTGCGCGAGATTGTAGAGCCGCTCGCCGCGATACGCCGTCGGCATCATGGTCTGCACGTTCCCGACCACGACTTCCCGCTCTTGCGCGGCCTGCTGCGCTTGCCGCTGCATGCCGGCGACCTGCGCTTGCATCATCGCGCCCTGTGCATAGCCGAGCCCCGGAATGAACGAGCTCGCGAGCCCCATCGCCATGCTGGCGCCCATCCCGGCCATCGCCTGTCCGCGCGCGGCCTGCGCGCGCTGCTGCTGCGACTGCGCCCACACGCCCATGTCGGCGACGTTCTGCCGGAATTGCGGATCGTTCATCACAATCATGAACTCGGCCTGCAATTGCTCGCACGTCATCGCCTCATCGCCCGGACGCTGCGCGCCGGCCTGCGCCTGCGCTTGCGAGGCCTCGAACTGCGCCATCATCGCCTCGGCCCCAGCGCCGGTCCCCGCATCGCGAACGCCGCCATCGCGCGGCTGTGCAAAAGCGGGCGCCGAAATCCCCGCAACGGCCAGCGCCGCAACGACGAGCAAACTGCGCATGGGCAACTCCCCGGGCTTTCCGCGAGATGAGCCTCCTTCGCGCTCTGGCGCAAGGACCCCGGTCACTTGGCCAGTCAGGCCGGCGCGAACCGCAACGCCACGCCGTTATTGCAATAGCGCTGCCCCGTCGGCCGCGGTCCGTCCGGGAAGACGTGTCCCTGGTGCCCCAGGCACCGCGCGCAATGATATTCGGTGCGCGGCTGCAGCAGAACGTAATCGGCCTTCGTGCCGACATTCTCGGTCATCACCCGAAAGAAGCTCGGCCACCCGCTGCCGGAATGGTATTTCCATTCCGACCGGAAGAGCGGCAGCGCGCAGCCCGCGCACACATACGTCCCACGCCGCTCTTCATCTTCCAGCGGCGACGTGCCGGCCCGCTCCGTTCCCTCTTGCCTGAGCACGTTGAACGCCGCCGGCGAGAGCCGTTCGCGCCATTGCGCGGGCGTCATGCGCCGGAAGGCGTCGCTGGCGTAGCGCGCCTCGTTCGCCCGCGTGCGGATGGGCTCGTCCCCGATCGCTGACCCGCAGGCCGAGAGAAGAGCGAGCGCGCCTGCGCCTGAGAGCGCCGCGCGACGTGAGAGCTTTGCCATGCCCTCTTCTACGCCATCCGCGCCGGCTTGGTTTCTCCCAACTGCCTTGGGCCCCAAGGCCCCGCTCCCTACGCCCTCTTGACGCCCTTCCCCTCCCTCACTACCTTGTCATTACAAGGTACCATCGTGAACGAGACCGACAAGTTCGCCGCCGTGCGCAAAGGCCTGCTCGAGTTCGCGATCCTGAAGATCGTGTCGGGCGCGCGGGTCTACGCCGCCGACATCATGGAGCGCCTCGCCGGCGCGGCCTTCGCCGCCCAGGAAGGCACGCTCTATCCGCTCCTCTCCAAGCTCCGGCGCGACGAGCTGCTCGACTACGAATGGGTCGAATCCGGCGCCGGGCCGCCGCGCAAGTATTATCAGCTCACGGACAAAGGCGCCGCGCGCCTCGCCGAGTTCGAAGCCTATTGGCGCGCCTTGAACGACACGCTCGATCGTCTCGGTCCGCAAGGCCGCGCCGACATGGGGGAAACCTGAACATGGAAAAGGTCGTCACCGTCAATCTCGGCGGCAATCCCTTCACGTTCGACGAAAGCGCCTACGCCTCTCTGCGCGCCTATCTCGACCGCGCCGAGGCCGCGCTCGCCGCCAATCCCGACAAGGCCGAGATCCTGCGCGACCTGGAGCAGGCCATCGCCGACAAATGCGCGTCCTATCTCTCCGCGCACAAGACGGTCGTCTCCGCCGCCGAGATCGCCACGATCCTCGCCGAGATGGGCCCGGTCGATGGCGGCGCCGACGGCGGCCCCGAAGGCGCCGAGCAAGCGACGGCCGCAGCATCGTCCGGGCCCGCCAAGAAGCGGCTCTACCGCATCCCCGACAATGCCGTCCTCGGCGGCGTGTGCGCCGGGCTGGCGGCCTATTTCGCCATTGATCCCATCCTCGTGCGCATTGGCTTCGTGGTGCTCGCCTTCCTCACGCACGGGCTCATGATCCTCGCCTACATCATCATGCTCTTCGTGGTGCCGGCCGCGCGCACCAGCGAGGATTTCGCCGCCGCGCACGGCCTTCCCTTCAACGCGCAGGAAGTGATCGACCGCGCCCAGCGCCAGGCGCAGCGCTTCGCCGAATCCGGCCCCTGGGCCTCAGGCCGCCGCTGGCGCCGCCACGCGCGCCGCTATTGGCGCAATTACGCCTCCTATTACGGGCCGCCCGGCGCCGCGCCGGCGCCCCCCGCGCAGCCGAGCTACGCCACGCGCATGCTTGCCGGCTTCTCCGTCGTGCTCACCACGATCATCGGCCTGGCGCTCTCGGTCGCCTTCCTCGTCGCCATCGTCACCTTGGCCACCACCGGCGCCGTGCTCGGCTTCGCTCCGCCCGCAAGCGTGCCGGTTTGGCTCGCCATCGTTCTGCTCGTCATCGTCTTCGCGATCGTATCGGCGCCGATCCGCGCCCTTCGCCACGCCTCGTACGCCGCGCTCGGCCATCCCTACCGCTGCCATCCCGGCGGCGGTCTCTTCCCCGCGCTGCTCCTGATCCTCGTCGGCTGGCTCGCCTACACGCACATCCCCTCGGCGCACGCCTGGATGGACGATCTCTTCGCCCAGATCCGCCTTTGGTCTCTCAGCCTATCGCTCTGACATCCGTGCCAAGCTCCGATCCGCCCTTTGGGTCCGGCCTCTTTTTCCCTAGACTGCGCGTCATGCGCGCCTTCAGCCCCCGGATCCGTCTCGGCCTTCTCCTCCTGCCGCTCGCCGGCTGCGCCACGCCCGCCGCGACGCGCGCCGCGCCATCCTTGAAAGAGCTCTACGCCGCCAAGTTCCAGATCGGCGCCGCGATCGCCCCCTCCATGACCCGCGATCCCGCGCTCGCCGCGCTCATCGCGCGCCACTTCTCCTCCATCACCGCCGAGAACGCGATGAAGGCCTACGCCATCGCGCGCGGCGAAGGCGTCTATGATTTCGCGGACGCCGACGCGCTTGTCGCGTTCGCGGCCGCCAACGGCCAGATCATCCGCGGCCACACGCTGCTCTGGCACTGGCGCTCCGCCACGCAGAACGCCGCGCCCGACTGGTTCTTCGAAGGCGACCGCGCGGCCGTTCAGCGCCGCCTGGAAACCTACATCACGGCGGTCGTCACGCATTTCCGCGGGCGCGTTTACGCCTGGGACGTCGTCAACGAAGCCGCCAGCAACAGCGATGGCGAAACCTATCGCCGGTCGCGCTGGTTCGAGGCCCTCGGCCCCGACTATGTCGAGATCGCCTTCCGCGCTGCGCGCGCCGCCGATCCCGACGCGCTCCTCTTCCTCAACGATTACGACACCGAGCAGCCCGGCAAGCTCGCGCGCCTGATGACGATCATCGACGCGCTCAAGGCGAAGAACGTCCCCATCGATGGCGTCGGCCACCAATTGCACATGCGCTTCTCCGACGACATCGCGGGCGTGCGCGCCGCGCTCGCCGCCACCGAAGCCCGCGGCCTCGTCAATCACGTCACCGAGCTCGACATCACGCTCTACGAAGATCCCGCCTCCTGCTACGGCGCGGCGCGCCAGGCGTGCGAGGCCGCCTTCCCCGGCCCTCCCCCGGCCGACCGCGTCGCCGCCCAGGCCCGCCTTTACGGCGCGCTCTTCCGCGAGTTTGCGGCGCGTCCGAGCGTCAAGTCCGTCACCTTCTGGGGCGTCACCGACGCCTTGTCCTGGCTCCACGGCTTCCCCGTCGCCCGCCCCAACTACCCGCTCCTCTTCGACGCCGACGGCGCGCCAAAACCAGCCTTCTGGGCCGTCGCTTCGCCGTCCTGAACGCGGCTTCCTGGCGCCACGATTGCCGGTGAGCCCCCCTCCCCTTGAGGGGAGGGGGCAGGGGGTGGGGTGCGCCGCGGCGTCGCCGAGTAGAGCTTCGACCACGACGCCTTCGACGAAGAAGCGGTCCGCCTCAAAGCATCGTAACGCGCACGTCGCCTCGCCTTCTGCGACCATCCGTTTGAGGCCGCGCCAAAGGCGGGTAAGGTAAATCATGTCGGAAGAAGAGTTCTGGGAACTCGTCGGGTACGCCCCCGACCCCAACCAGCAGCTCGCGTTGCTGGAGAACCGCCTGCGCGCGCTTCCCCCGCACGACATCATGCAATTCTGCCTGGCGCTGCGCCAGGAGCTGAACCGCGCGCACATCCAGCCGCTCTGGGCGGCCGCCTACATCATGTGCGGCGCCGGCTCCGAGGAGGGCTTCGACTGCTTCAAGGCCTGGGTGATGCTGCAGGGCCGCGACTATTTCGAGGCTGCGCTCACCGATCCAGACTGCCTCGCCGACATCCCTGAGATCGATTATTCCGTGTGCGAACATTTCCTCGTGCTCGCCGACCACGTCCATCACGATCTCACCGGCGAGTATCCCGACTACGCGCCCAGCCCGCGCCCGCATCTGGCCTTCACCGACCGCTGGGACTTCGACTTCGTCGAGGGCATCCGCGAGTCCCTGCCGCGCCTCTGGGCCCGCTACGGCGAAGCGGCCGCCTACTGACCTCAACACTTGCGCGACGCTGCAAGCTCCTCCGCAAGCGGGGGAGGTGTCGCATCCCTCCGACCGCCGCTCAAAAGCCGCCAGCCACGCCCCCGCGGAGCCTCCTTCCCTCCCCATCAGGGGAGGGTGTCGCGGCGAAGCCGCGACGGGTGGGGCGGGAGACCCCGGCCATGCGGAAATGAACGCGCCCTCGTTCGCTGGAGGTCGCGGCGACCGGAGCGAGCGCGCCATCCGCGACGAAATGCGGGCCCAAACACCGCCCTATCCCCGCCCCGAAACCTCCAAAGCCCTTCATTTCCAACGAAATCCGCGCACCTCGGCCAAACTTATCCGACCGACCCAAACCTGCGCCTATACTCCCACGCATGAAGCCAGACACCGACACCGCAGCCATCGAAGCCATCCTGGCTTCTCTGCGCGTCTGGATTCTGGACCTCGCGCTCGTCCTCCTCGGCCTCCTTGACGCGCGCCGCCGTCCGCTGGGACGCCGCCTCGCCCGCCTCCTCCGCTCGAGCCTCGCCAAAGCCGAGCGCGACGCCAAGCGCGCGCTCTTTCTCCTCGCCCTCGCCCGCCTTCACCTCCCCGAAACGCAGCAACGCCTCATCCACGCGCGGGGGCTCTTCCTCAGGCGCCGCAAATGCTCCGAGCTCCGCCGCTTCACGCACGGCTTCTTCAACGCCCGCCACGTGGACGTCCGTGCACGGATCGTCCGCCTCCGCGACATGCTCGCCGACTCCGAAACCTGGATCGCGCGCCTCGCCGCGCACCTCATGCGCCGCCGCGACGCCATGCACCGCATCCTCGCCGCGCCTCTCACCGAACGCGCCTACGCCTCCGCGTTCGCCCCGCTCTCCCCCGCCGACTCTTCTTAAGCTCGAGCGCGAGCCTCCAGGCCCGCCATCTTCTCAACAACGCTGCACGCCGCGGAAGGCCCTCCGCCGGCGCCGCTTCCGCGCGCGCTGCAGCATTCTGCCTCATTCCCGGATTGACGCGCAGCGCCAAGTCCCGGCCCCAGACCAGCCGCGGGCGTCAGCGGCGCCTAAAGCGCTCCACCCAGCGGTCCACCGGCCCAGTCAGCAACAGCACCGCCGCCACGACGCACAACCCCGCCGCCACCGTCTGAACAATCGCCAGATCAACGCCGCTCATAATCTCACTCCAGCGGGAAATTCCGCCGCAACACTGTTCGCGCCGCCAAATGTAGCACGCCCGACGTGATCAGCAAAAGCAGCGACCAACGCGAGAAGGATTGCGACATGATCGGCTGCAGCACCCCTACCACGAAGAACGCGAGACTGACGCCATTGATCCAGGCCGCCGACAGTTTCGCCTCCTCCTCTCGCAGCTTCCTTTCCTGGTCGGCCATCGCTCCTCACAACGGAATATTATCGTGCTTCTTCCAGGGGTTCTCGACCTTCTTGTTGGCCAACGCCTTCAGCGCCCGACAGATCCGCCGCCGCGTCTCGCGCGGCATGATCACGTCGTCGAGATATCCCAGCGACGCCGCGACGAACGGATTCGCGAACCGGTCCTGATATTCCTTCGTCCGTTGCGCGATCTTCTCCGGATCGCCGATATCGGCGCGGAAGATGATCTCCACCGCGCCCTTCGCGCCCATCACCGCGATCTCCGCGCTCGGCCAGGCATAATTGCAATCGCCCCGGAGATGCTTCGAGCTCATCACGTCATAGGCGCCGCCATAAGCCTTGCGCGTCACGATCGTCACCTTCGGAACCGTCGCTTCGCCATACGCGAACAAGAGCTTCGCCCCGTGCTTGATGAGCCCGCCCTGCTCCTGGCGCGTGCCGGGCAAAAATCCCGGCACGTCCACGAACGTGATGATCGGAATGTTGAACGCATCGCAAAACCGCACGAACCGCGCGCCCTTGCGTGACGCGTCGATATCGAGCACGCCCGCCAGCGTCATCGGCTGGTTCGCCACGAACCCCACCGTCGAGCCGTCCATGCGCCCGAACCCGGTGATGATGTTCTTCCCGAAATCAGGCCCCACCTCGAAGAAATCGCCTTCGTCCGCGACCTTCTCGATGAGCTCCTTCATGTCGTAGGGCTTGTTCGGATTGTCCGGGATCAGACGATCAAGCGAGGCCTCCTCGCGCAGCGGATCGTCGAAGTTCGGCCGGTGCGGCGGCTTCTCGCGGTTCGACAGCGGCAGGAAATCGATCAGCCTGCGCATCTGCCCCAGCGTCTCGAAATCGTTCTCGAACGCCCCGTCCGCCACGCCGGACTTTCCCGCATGCACCTTCCAGCCGCCGAGCTCCTCGTGCGTCACCGTCTCGTTCGTCACGGTACGGACGACATCCGGCCCGGTCACATACATGTAGGACGTGTCCTTCACCATGAAGATGAAATCCGTCATCGCCGGCGAATAGACATCGCCTCCGGCGCACGGGCCCATAATGACCGAAATTTGCGGCACCACGCCCGACGCCAGGATGTTCTTCATGAAGATGTCCGCATAGCCTGCAAGACTCTCCACGCCCTCCTGGATGCGCGCCCCGCCCGCATCGAAGATGCCCACGATCGGCGCGCCGTTGCGCACCGCCATGTCCTGCACCTTCACGATCTTTTCCGCATGCGCCCGCGAAAGCGATCCTCCGAACACGGTGAAATCCTTCGAGAACACGTAGCAGAGCCGCCCGTTCACCGTGCCCCATCCGGTCACCACCCCATCGCCCGGGATCTTCTGCCCCTCCATCCCGAACTCGCGCGTCCGATGCTCGACGAACATGTCGAACTCCTCGAACGAGCCTTCGTCCATCAAGAGCTCGATCCGCTCCCGCGCCGTGAGCTTGCCCTTCGCGTGCTGCGCCTGCAGCCGCTTTTCGCCGCCGCCGGCGCGCGCCGCGGCGCGCTTGGCTTCCAGTGCGGCGATGATGTCCTTCATGTCAGCCCTCCAGCGCCGCGACGAACGCCGCCAGCGCGTGAAACTCTTCCTCAGTATGCACGAGTCGCGCCCGCGCTTCCTCATCATCGCCCCAGGTCTCGACCTGGAAGAGTTCGTCCAGCGCCGCGGCGCGAAACGCCGCGTCCGGCTCCAGCGCCCCGCGCAGCAGCGCGAACCCCAGCACCGCCGAGCCCGCCAGCGCAACCCCGCGCGCCAGCGCCGTCAGCCGGAAATCGTCCAGCGCCTCGGCCGCCTCTGCCAGCGGCGCAATATCGTTCGGCGCCGCAACGATCCCGGTCACGCACGCCGGCGCGAAGCGAAGCTCCGACTGCGACCACGCAAGCCACGGATCCCACGCCGCCGCCTGCTTCTCCACCAGCGCCGCCGGCGCGTCCGCGCGATGACAGATGAGATCGGTCTCCCCGTACTTCGCGATCTCGCCGATCATCGCGCCGCGCGCCTCCGGCGTGCGGTCAATCGCGACATTGGCCAGCTTCGTCAGCGGCATCGACTCGGGCCGCACCTCTTCGCCCTGCGCTTCCCATTCGCCCGCGCACGCCTCGGCCAGCGCCAAGGTCGGCAGCACAAAGAGATTGCGCGTCGGCGTTTTCACCAGCCGCCCATCGAGCTTCACAGCGAAGCCGCCTTCGCCCGCCTCCACCGAAACCTCCGTGTAGAAACGTTTGATCATGCCCGCCCTCGAAGCGCGCTCGCCCGCGCATCGTTGAACGTCGCGCACGCCTCCTCCACCGGCCCCGAGATCAGCACGCCCGGGATGGAGGAATTGCGCCCCAGAAAGAAGCGCGTCATCCGCGCGAACCAGCGATCCATGATCCTCAGGTCGTCGAACATGATCTCGCTCGTCGATTGCACATGCATGATCGAGAATTCCGACACCTCCGCCCAGCGATACCGTTTGCGCCGAAACAGCGTCCGCACCTCGAAGCCCTCTGCATCCAGCGTCAACCCCATGTTCCCGAACAGGAATGCGGTGAACGCAATCACGCCGAACCCGAAGAACCCGATCGACAGCCACCCCCACGGCTCACCCTCGATCACCATCCAAACGCCAGTCGCCACGAACGCCGCGCACACGCAGAGGAAGAAAGCGGTCTTCGCGACAGGTCGCTTGAGCTCCGTCATGCGAAGGCCTCGAAAGGGTCCTTCGCCTCGCGCGGATCGAACCCGAGCGCCTTCATCGTCTCCTTCATGTGCCCCGGCAGCTCCGCGCTCGCCTGCAGAACGCCCTTCGTCGGATGCGGCAACCGGATCGCGCGCGCATGCAGATGCAGCTGGTTCGCCAGCCCCGCCGGCGTCGGCCGATCGCAGGTATATTTGCCGTCGCCCAGAATGGAATTGCCGATCTCGGCCATGTGGAAGCGCAATTGATGCGTCCGGCCTGTCTCGGGCTTCATGGCGACCCAGCTCGCCTTGCCGCCCGCGCGCTGCAGCGTCACATAATCGGTCACCGCGAAGACCGCGCCTTCATCGTTCTGCTTGCAGCGCCGCATCATCTCGCGATCCGCCTCCCGCCCCGCACTCCCTGGCGCCTTGTGCATCCATCCCCGGATTTGACCCGCCGCCGGCTGCGGCGTGCCGAGCACGATCGCCCAATAGATCTTCTGCGCCTCGCGCGTTCGAAAGCTCTTCGCCAGCGCCGCCGCCGCGCGCGGATGCCGCGCCAGCACCAGACACCCGGACGTATCCCGATCCAGCCGATGGATCAGCTTCGGCTTCTCTTCCTTCTCGAATTTGAGCGCCGGCAGCAGCGCATCGATGTGGCGCAGCGTCTTGGCGCCTCCCTGCGTCGCGAGACCCGCCGGCTTGTTGAGCACGATCACGTCGTCGTCGCGATGGATGACGAGGCTCTGCGCGAACGCGGCGTCGCGTTCCGATAGCCCTCCGGGCGCGCGCTCTTCCGGCAGCGGCGGAATGCGCACGATCTGACCCGCGCGCAGACGATCGTTCGCCTTCGCACGCGCGCCATCGACCCGCACCTGCCCCGTGCGCAGCATCTTCTCGATCTGCCCTTGCGTCAGCGCGCGCGCGCGCCGCTTGAGCCAGCGGTCGAGCCGCACCTCGCCCTCATCGGCGCCCACTTCGATCTGCTCGACCTTCTTCATGCAGCCTGCCGCGCCAGCATGAGGCCCAGCCAGCACGCTCCGATCGATAGGATCACGCTCAAGGCGATGTACCCGAACGCTTCGGCGAAGCGTTGCTCCTCCAAGAGACGCAGTGCATCGAGCGAATAGGCCGAGAAGGTCGTGAACCCGCCGAGAAATCCAACGCCGAGCAGGAGCCGCAGCGCGGGTCCACCCTCGCCGAGCCAGCCCGCCAGCAGCCCCATCGCAAAGCCGCCCGTCACGTTCACGAAGAGCGTCGACCACGGAAATCCGACGAACCCGATGCGCAGCATGAGCACGCCCACCCCGTACCGGGAAAGCGCGCCCAGCGCGCCGCCGAGAGCCACGAGCACAAGGTTCTGCATGCGGTCAGGTCTGGGCCGCGTCCACGCCAGTTTCAAGCCCCGGCGCTCTCAAACCGAGCGCCGCCGCGCAGGCGATGAAGGCAGGCGGCGGCGGCGCTTCAAGCGTTCTTTCTCCCCCGGCCGGATGCGGAAAAGTGAGCGAGGCCGCGTGCAGCATGAGCGAATTGGTCGCGACGCCGCCGATCGAGAAGAGCCCGCCATACTTCCCGTCGCCCGCGATCGGCCGCCCGATCGCGGCCAGATGCGCGCGGATCTGGTGCATGCGCCCCGTCTCGGGCTTGATCTCCACCAGCGCCGCCTGCGCCGTCGCCTCGAGCGTCCGATAGCGGGTGAGCGCATCCTGGCCCGCCCCAGCCTCCATCAGATCGATCCCCCCGCGATTGATCTTCTTGAGAGCGAGCGCGATCTCGCCGTCCTCCGGCCGCGGCGCGCCTCCGCAGACGATTGCGAGGTAGGTCTTCGCCACGCGCCGCTCGGCGAACGCCTGCGACAGGAACGCCGCCGCCGGCTTGGTGCGCGCCGCGAGGATGACGCCGCTGGTTTCCCGATCGAGCCGATGCACCAGCCGCGGCCGCTTGCCGTTCGATTTCGCGAACGCGCCGAGGAGAAGCTCCAGGCTCTGCGTCACGCCCGATCCGCCCTGCACCGCAAGCCCCGCGGGCTTGTCGAACGCAAGGAGATGCGCGTCTTCGTAGATGATCAGACTCCGGACGAACGCGACGTCCCTCGATGTGAGTCCCCCTCCCCCTTGCGGGGAGGGGGTAGGGGGTGGGGGGCCCTCCGTTTGCTGCAACGATGCCGACTTGGACCGCCGGCTTCCAGCCGGCTCATCTTGCTTCGCAGAATGGCGCCGAGCCGCACGCCCGCCACGCTTTTCCGCAGGGGAGGAGGGTGCGTTTCTTCCGCGATCGTTCACGACGCACTCAATCGGACACTCTCATGCATCATGCGCCGCAGCTTCCATGAGCATCAGCGCCTCGGTCATCGTCCGCCCGATCTCGGCATGGATCACGAGGTCGGCGTAGCGATCGTGATCGGTCGCCTCGCGATTGATGATCGCCACCCGCGCGCCCGCCCGCTTGGCCAGCATCGGCAGCCCCGCCGCGGGATAGACCACAAGCGAGGAGCCGAGCACGAGGAAGAGGTCGCAGAGCATGCTTTCTTCGGTGGCGCGCATCATCTCCGTTTCCGGCATCGCCTGCCCGAACGAGATGGTCGCGGTCTTCAAGAGGCCGCCGCAATGATCGCAAACGATGTCCTGATCGGCCTCCCAAGCGCCCTTCAGCTCCGCGAGCTCCGAACGCCGCCTGCAATCGAGGCAGCGCGCATAGGAAGCGTTGCCGTGCAGCTCGATCACCTTGTCGGCGGGCGCGCCCGCGTCCTGGTGCAGATTGTCCACGTTCTGCGTGATGACCGCAGCGACCTTTCCGGTCGCGACAAGATGCGTCACCGCGCGATGCCCGTCGTTCGGCGAAGCGCCCGTCCAGCCGGCCGTGCGGTTGAACACGCGGTTCCACGCCTCGCGACGCATCGCCCGCGAGGCGCAGAAATCATCGAACATGATCGGCTGCATCTTGCTCCACACCCCGCCGGGCGAGCGAAAGTCGGGAATGCCGCTTTCGGTGGAGATGCCCGCGCCGGTGAACACCACTGCGCGCTCGGCTGCATTGAGATAACGCGCAAGCGAAGCGGCGTCCGACATGGCGCTTATATAGCGTCCAAGTTGCGTTCTGTCGCGACTTGACAGGTGGATTCTCGCGCCCGCTTCCGCTTAGCAACCCTGCGATCCAGACCGCAAAAGCCTCCAGACTAGCGCCAGCGCCGCCGCCCATAATCCCGCTCGAACTGCTCGTAATATTCATCCTCGCTCAACCGCCCATCGCCCTCATAGACCTCGCCCTCGCCGGCCTCGTTCCCATTGACCTCGTCGTCAGGGGGCGGCTTGTCCTCGATCAGGGGCGCTTCGGGAGCTGGATCAGGCGCGATCGTCGGCGCGGCCGGCGCCGTGCGCTGGCGCTCGAGCTCGCGCGTCAACCAGACGGGATCCTGCCCCAGCGGCGCCGCCTCCGCGCGTCTCGGCGCCGCCATCCGCGCTTCGCGTTGCGGCCGCGCTTTCTCCGCCCGCTTGTGCGCCCGCTGCGCGCGTTGCTTCGCCGCGCGCTCGGCCTTCGCCTCCCGCCGTGGACGCTCCGGCTCGCGCGCCCGAGACGACGACGAGGGCCTCGCCGCGATCGCGGCATCCGCCGCCGGCAACGAAGCGGCCTCCACCGGTTCAGGCGCATCGGCGGTGATCGCGCGCACGATCCGGCGGCCGACGCCGCCCAACGCGTCGCGCGCGCTGGATGCGATTTCGCTCAGGCCCCGCATCTCCGACCAGGTCGGCGGCCCCGAGACCATGATCGTCAGCGCAAGCAGGAAAGCAGCCGTGACGGCCGCGAATGCGCCGAGCCCAATGGCCCAGGCGCGCACGAGAGATCCCAGGCCGTGCATGCGCTCGCCCCGACGCAACTCCCTCGCCGAACTCTTATGCCCGCGCCCCGCGCGGCCGTAAAGTTACGGCGCTGTGCTGGCGGCCGGGCCCCCATCCGGACGCGGCGCGGCCGGCCCCCCATGCTCGGCGAACCAGGCGAGCGTGTTCGTCACTTTCGCGATCATGCCCGTCGGCCGCGAAGCGATGTCGTGCGGCGATCCAGGGATGCGCACCAGCCGGGTGGGAATGCGCCGGAGCCGCAGCGCCTGGTAGAATTGCTCCGCCTCCGAGGGCGGCGTGCGATAATCCTCTTCGCCCACCATCACCGCGGTCGGCGTCGTGACATTGCCGACCTTGGAGAGCGGCGACCTCGCCCAATAGCGCGCCTGCGCGCCATCCTCCCAGGGCATCTCGCCGAACCAATAGCGCGAGAAATAATTGTAGACGTCCGCGGTGAGCGCGAAGCTCGTCCAGTTGATCACCGGCTTCTGCACCATCGCCGCCGCGAAGCGGTTCGTGCTGCCGACGATCCAGGCGGTGAGCACGCCTCCGCCGGAGCCGCCCGTGACATAGAGCTTCGTCGCATCCACCGGCTCGCGCGCGATGACCGCGTCCACCACGCTCATCAAGTCGTCATAATCCTGGGACGGATAATTGTGGTGGATGAGGTTGCCGAACTCGCCGCCATAGGAGGTCGAGCCGCGCGGATTGGCGTAGACCACGATATAGCCCGCCGCCGCGAAGAGCTGCACTTCGGCGGAAAACACCGGCCCGTAGGCCGAGAACGGCCCGCCATGGATCTCCAGCAGCAGCGGGTATTTCTTGGCCGGATCGAACTCCGGCGGCCGCACGATCCATGCCTGCACAGGCCGCTGGTCCGCGCTCGAAGGCACGGTGATCTCGCTCGCGTTGGGGAGCGTGCGGCCCGCGAACACGTCCTCGTTGAGCGAGGTGAGACGGCGCGATCCCATGTAAAGATCGCCGGGCCGATCCACCGTCGTCACCGTCGCCGCATAGCGCCCGCCCGCATTCACCGAAAAGGCGCCGCTGACATAAGGCCGCCCGATATCGGTGCCGCCCACGTTCTCCATCACCGTCGCGACCCGTCCGCCCGTCGCGCTCACGCGCCCAAGCTTGGTCACGCCGTGATCCTCATAGAGGAAATAGATCGCTCCGTTCCCCGCCCATTGCGGATCGCGCACGTCCCGGTCGAGCGAAGCGGTGATCGAGCGCGGATTGGATCCGTCCGCGTTCGCGACATAGAGCTCCGTCACCTGATAGCCCTGCTCGCGATCGTCGAAGCCGGTATAGGCGAGCCGCCGTCCATCCGGCGAGAGGATGGGCTGGCTCTCCGCGCCCTTGCGCGTGGTGAGCCGCGTCACCGCGCCCGTCGCCACATCGAGCGAATAGACCGCGCTCTCGACCGGCTCGTACTCCCAGTCCTCCTCCGCGTTCGCCGAGAAGAGGATGCGCCGCCCATCCCTGGTCCACGACATGCGCCCGTCATGATTGCGCGCCTGGTACGTCAGCCGCCGCGGCGCGCCTCCGTCCGCCGGAACGACGAAGATCTGCATGTACCCGCTTTCCAGATAGCCTTCCCCGTCGGCGCGATAGGTCACGCCCTCGATGATGCGCGCGCCCTCGGCCCATTGCGCGCCCTCCGGCTTGTCCGGCAGCGCCGCGGCGCTCTCGCCTTCTTCCTTCACAAACATCTGGAAGGCGAGGGTGCGCCCATCGGGCGACCAGGTGAGATTGGCCGCCCCTTCCGGCAGCCGCGCCAGCGTCGCGGACGTGCGCGTATCGAGATAGGCGACGCGCAGCTCGGTTGCGGCCCCTTCGCTGGCGACATAGGCGAGCGAGCGCCCGTCCGGCGACCAGAACGGCGAGCCATATCCGCCGCGTCCCTGCGCGATCGGGCGATGATTGCGGCCGTCCGCATCCACGATCCAGATCGAGCGGCGGAAGCGGTCGCTCATGATATCGGCGGAGACCCGCACATAGGCCACCCGGCCGCCGTCCGGCGACACCTGCGGATCGTCCGCATATTCCAGCTTGAAGACGTCGCTTGCATTGAAGCGCGACGGCGCCTGCCGCAGCGGCTCGGCGTTCGCCGCCCCAAACCCGGACGACGCCAGAACAAGCGCCGCAAAGAGCGCCCCCCGATAGATCCCCATGGAAACCCCCGCATTTCTTGGGGACCAAGCTAGCGCAGCAAGACGGGACCGCAAAGCTTCACCCTTGCGGCAAACGCCCGAGGCGATAACCATCGCCGCATCAGCCCGGCGAGGCGGCTCACTCATGGCGCGCCCAGGTCGAAGTAGCGCAAGGCGCCGGTCTCCGGATAGGAAACGAGAAACGCCGTCCGATGCGTGGACGATGAACCGTTCCACGCCGTCACCGCCGAGCCCGCGCCGAGGCCGATCTCAAAATAGGATGGCGGTCCATAGGTGAAGGCAGTGCCTGAATCGGGCGCCGTTCCCGAAAAATGCATTGCTCGGGACGAGCTGCTGGTGACGACCACCAGATCCCTCGGGAATTCTACATTCTTGAACTGCCCTTCCAGCACCGCGGCCGGCACACCTTCGCTCCATGACAGGACCTGTTGCCGCAGGTCTGGCGACTGGCTCTGCTGAGAGACGATAATCAGCCGGTGATTTCCGATGTGCCTCCCGTCGGTCATGAGAACGACGAGATAGCGTGGAACGAGACTTGGACCTCCCCGCGCAAACGCGCTGACGATGCGCATCGGCGTGGAAGCTTGCGTCTCCAGCGGGATGGTGCGGAAGACCTCATAAGTGCTGTCGCCGGCGACCTCGCGCAACAGCACGATCTCGTTCGAGTTGTAGTCGAGGGCGATGAACTCGGGCCGGCTTATATCCGGACGTTTGGGAGCTGGCGCTGGGGTCGGCGTGTCCAGCCTCGTCGGCAAGAGCTGGCACAGAGCCCGGCCATTGCGCAGCTGCCCCAAGACGCCGTCGAGCCTGAAGCTTTGCGGAGCGACCGTCGCTTGGGTTACGCCCACGACAGACAACCCAGACCGCTGACCGATCCAGATGCGGTCTTGCGGATAGCCTATGCGGCCAACGACGCTGCACGGATCCTGGATCGTCATCATGGAGCCTTCGACATAGCGTCCTCCGGCGCCCCCGGAATTCGCTTGCCGACCGAACCAGTGGAATGCGTCTTCGGTCTCGCTCAGCACGGAATAATCCGCGCCGGACGGGAAGCCCGGACTGGAGGTGCTGACCGACAGCGTTCGCCGGTGCACGAGGCTCACATCGGGAAAATCGCCGTCGAATGTGCTGTCGCTGCGTTGAGCGTAATCGGCCCCTCCGCCGCCGATGAAGATGATGCGTGTCCGGCCGCCGACCGTTTGGGTCGCGAGGATTCCATCGTCCCCGTTGGGGAGCTCGTCCGGCGCGGTGATATTGCCGTGCACGAGCTTGAGTGGAGGATCATAGACCGCAATCAATTCGCCGGGGCCATCCGCGAGGCCCTGCACCGCCACGGTTACGTCGCGTGTCGAAACGACGCCGCCATTGTCCGTTGCACGCAAGGTGAACCGCATGGTGTCAGCGCCGGCGCCGACAATGCGCGGCGCCGAGAAGCGAAAGCGCCGAAGCGGCGCCTCCCCGAGAAGCCTCGCGCCCGGCCCCGAGCTTTGCGTGATCGTCAGGGAGCTGATCGATCCGTCGGGATCGGACGACTGGGTGGCGTCGATCAAGAATTCCTGCAGCTCATATATCTGCGCCGGCGCCGAGACGACGATTTGAGGCGCCGAATTGGATGGCGGCGGCGAAGCTCCCGAACCGCCCCCCGCGCCGCCGCTGCCGCCCCCGCCGCCCCCGCCGCATGCCGCGACGAACATCGCCAACGCCGCTGCCGATGGCGCACGCCGCCTACCCAAACGCATCTAGACCGCCCCAGCTGACTGGCGCCAGATGAGCGCAACTTCCGGTTAACCGCAAGCCTGTGTCGACTTCGATTGCGTCATCAATCCTTCGCGCGTTCGCCTCCTCCAGAAAGCTGGAAGGAGCGCCATTCCACACGCGTGCTGTGGCGGCTAGCGTCATGGGGCCGCTAACGGCAGCCCAGTCTCCCGCGTGCGTCCAACGGGTGCTGTCGCGATCCTGCCCCTTAGGGGCCCGGCTAGACCTTCCGCCAGCGGAGCGGTTTGCCGCCGTCGCGGACGACGAGGCCTTTGGCCTCCAGGTCGAGCTGCACGTTCTTCATCCACCAGGAGCTCGTGGTGCCGGGGAATTGCGCGAGCGGCAGCGCCGCGCGCATGGCCTTCATCATCTCGGCCTGCGTGAGGCCCGGCGCCTTCTTCGGCAGGAGTTTGAGCATCTGGGCGCGCACGATCCGGTACTTCTCTGCGTCCAGCCGAGCGGTCTTGCCGGGATGATTGACGTTCTCCACTTCGATCATGTCGCGCGCCGGCATCAGCCTTCCTCCTTCGCACGCTCCGCCCGGATCGCCGCCCAGCGCTCCAGCCGCTCCTTGATCGCGCCTTCGCGGCCGCGTTCCGTAGGCTGATAGAAGCTGCGCCGCTTCATCTCGTCGGGGAAATAGCTCTGCCCCGAGAAGCCGCCTTCCGCATCGTGGTCGTATTCGTAGCCTTTGCCGTAATCGAGGTCCTTCATGAGCTTGGTCGGCGCATTGAGGATGTGCTTCGGCGGCATGAGCGAGCCTGTCTCGCTCGCAGCGACTTTCGCGGCCTTCCACGCCAGATAGAGCGCGTTCGATTTCGGCGCCGTGGCCAGATGCACCGTGGCTTGCGCCAGATGCAGCTCCGCCTCGGGCAGGCCGATGAAGTGCACCGCCTGCTTGGCCGCCTCGCACACCAGGAGCGCGGTCGGATCGGCCATCCCGATATCCTCTGCCGCCGCGCGGATGAGCCGGCGCGCGATGAACAGCGGATCTTCCCCGCCGATCAGCATCCGCGCGAGCCAATAGAGCGCTGCATCGGGATCGGAGCCGCGAATGCTCTTATGCAGCGCCGAAATGATGTTGTAGTGCTCCTCGCGATCCTTGTCGTACGCGGGCGCGCGCTTCTGCAGGAACTTGCCGAGCTCCAGCGGTTTGAGCGGCGCCTTCGCAGCGAGCGAGAAGAGCTCTTCGGCGAGCGAAAGGAGATAGCGCCCGTCTCCGTCCGCGAGCGTCAGCAGCGCCGCCCGCGCTTCCTCCGTAAGCGGAAGTTTACGCCCCATCGCCGCTTCGGCGCGCTCCGCGAGCTTTCCGAGCGCGGCCTGATCGAGCGCCTTCAGCACGAACACCTGTGCGCGCGACAAGAGCGCCGCGTTGATCTCGAACGATGGATTCTCCGTGGTCGCGCCGATCAGCGTGACGACGCCGGCCTCCACATAGGGCAGGAACCCGTCCTGCTGCGCGCGGTTGAAACGGTGGATCTCGTCCACGAAGAGGAGCGTGCCCTTGCCGGTCGCGCGCCTGGCCTTCGCCGCGTCGAACACCTTGCGCAGCTCGGCAACGCCGGAGAAGACCGCGGAGATCTGCTGGAACTCAAGGCCGCTCTCGTTGGCGAGCAGGCGCGCGATCGTGGTCTTGCCGACGCCTGGCGGCCCCCAGAGGATCATCGAGGCGATGCGCTTCTGGCCGACCATGCGTCCGATCGGACCTTCCGGCCCGAGCAAATGCTCCTGCCCCACCACCTCGGAAAGCTTCAACGGCCGCATCCGCTCCGCCAGCGGCAGCGGCGCGCCCTGCTCCATGCCCGCGGCTTCGAACAAATCGCTCACACGTTACGTCCTAGCAGGAATATTAGGCCCGCGCCGCCGCCGCGAAACGCGCGCACATGCTCGACAATGCGGCAATCCACATTGAATTGACGCGCCGCGCCGGGCGCGCCTGGACGCTCCTCGACCGAAGCAAAGATAGATGTCGCAAATTGCAGCTTCGGAGTCCTGAAATGCTCGATCTCCTGGTCGTGACCCTTCTTCAAGCCGTCGCCGGACCTCCCGCCGACGCCCCTGCCGCTACGGCGCCCTCGATCGAAACGGTCGCGCCCGACCCGCTCGATGCCGAGCCGCCGGAACTCACCGAAGCCGAGCGCCGCCGCGAAGAATGGCGCGATCGCCAGCGCTGCCGCTCGCGCAGCACCGGGGCCGGGCGGCTTGGCTCGCGCTCGTGCGCCACGCGCCGCTCGGACGAGCCGCCCGCTCCGCGCGCAACCGCACAGAACACGCAGGGCCAGGATTGGGAGCCCTGACCGCACGGGAGAAGAAGCGCCCCTGCGGCGACAGGCGCCTCTTCCGTTTGCAGCATACCCCTGGACCTGACCGGGCGAAGCGGGGAAGATGGCCATAAAGGTGGTATTGGAGTCCTAGAATGCTTGAAGTCGTGGTGCTGACGCTGCTGCAGGCAGCCGCCGGTCCTCCCGCCGATGCGCCCGCGCCAGAAACGCCGGCGGCGGAATCCACTACTTCCGCAACGGAAACCACCGAAGCGACCGAGCGCCGCAATGAAGGCTGGCGCGACCAGGTGCGTTGCCGCAACCGCACCTCGGTCGGCAGCCGCCTCGGCTCCCGCGTCTGCAGCACGCGTCGCCAGGACGAAAAGGCCGCCGAGAACGCGCGCAGCGCAGTCGACAGCGTCCAGCGCGGCAACTGGGTCCGCGAACCCTGACGCGCCGCGTCCACGACCGCTGAAAAGCCTCAACTCGCGCTGCGCAGCAGGGCGAGCAGCGCGCGCCACCATTCTCCGTGGCGCTGCAGGAAGATCTCGTTCGGGAAGCCGTGCTTGGCGACGTGCTCGCGCGGCACGCTGTCCCAGCCGCGATGCTCGACGGTGACGCGCGTTTCGGCTCCGATCCTCTCGAAGCGCACATCGACATGCGTCTCCTGGTCCGGCGCGAAACTCGCCTGGCGCCATGTGAAAGCCAGATGCTCACCCGGCGCCCAGGCGGTGATGCGGCCGATCTCGAACACCTTGCCGTTCGCCAGCGTCTCGGTGAAGCGCCCTCCCACGCCCGCTTCGAACGCCAGCACGCCCGGCGAGCGCGGCGTGAACTGGAAGAGGTCGTTGGGCTTCCACCAGGCCGCGATCTCGCGCGTGAAAACGTCGAACACCCGTTGCGGCGCAGCCTTGATCCTGAGCGCCACGATGACCGAGGAGCTCATTTCCTGAACGCCGCGACGAGCGCCTTCGGCGCGACGCCCGCCCAGGCCGTCACCACGAGATCCCCAAGCAGCCGACGCGGAACCTTGTCCGTCCACACCAGCGTCGCCCCGCTCCGCGCCCATGCGCCGGCCGGCAGATGAAACGCCTGCGGATGCTCCACGAGCATCGCGTGCTGCACCTCCACCGGCAGCTTCACCATCCCGAGATGCTGGTCGAGCTGGGCGGTGGCGAAGATCTTTCCGCGCACGCGAAACGACGGAAAGCCGAAATGCGGCAGCTCGAGCGCTTCAGGCAGCTTGAGCGCCAGCGGACGCATGATGTCGGCGGCGCACCCCGCCTTCTTCCGTTCGGCCGGCTTCTTCTTCGCGGCCGGCATCGAGCTACGCGCCGCGCTCAATATAGGACTTGAGGCTCGTGAGCTGCGAGCCCCAGAGCTTCTCGGTCTCTTCGAGCCACGCGCGCAATTCCGCGATCGGCTTCGACTTCAGCGCATAGACGCGCACGCGCGCGTCGAAATTGGCGTGCGCCTCCTCCACCAGGCCCGCCGAGCGCAAGGTGCGCAGATGGCGGCTCATCGCCGGCGGCGTGAGCCCCGTCATCTCCGCCAGCTCGCCCGCGCGCCGCGGGCCCCGGCGCAGCACGTCGATCGTGCGGCGCCGATGCGGATCGGCGAGCGCCGCAAGGGTCTTGTCCAGGCTGGGCCGACGTGCCGGCGCGCGCTTTGCGCTCATAAGATATGCTCCCCCCGCGGACGATGTTCCGTGCCCGCGCCATAAGTGATGGATAATAGCTTGCTCGGCCGCGCGACATGCGCGGTGTGCCACACCCCCTTCGGAACGAGCAAAGCCTCGCCCGGCGCCAATGACGTGCGCACTCCGCCCCCGGATTGCGCGTCGAACTCGATCTCCATCGCGCCGCTCAGCAGATAGAGCACTTCATCGCCGGCCGGATGCATTTCCCAGACGCTCCAGTCCGCCACGCTCTCCCCGACCATGACGAGCGTGCCGGAGGCGGCCGCGGTCTCCTCGATGCGCTCCCAGAAATCGGGACCGACCGGCAGCAGCCGCGCCGCGCCCGCGCCGTCGAGCGCGAGATAGGTGCTCTCCAGACTGAAGGCCTCGCCCATCTAGTCGAGCCGCTTCTTCGTGGTGAGCCCCGACGCCTTGTCCCATTCTTCCGGCGTCAGCGCCTGCACCGTCTGCCCGAAGGTCCAGATATGGCCCTCTGGATCGACAGCGCGGTATGTACGGTCGCCATAGAATTGCGTTTCCGGCTCCTGCAGGATGGCGGCGCCGGCCTTCCGCGCGCGCTCGCAATGGCCGTCGATGTCGTCCGTGAGCTGGACATGCACGGTTTGCGTGTTGAGCCCGTTGATCGATTTCGGGCTCTTGTGCATCTCGCTCCACTCGTTGCCGACCATGATCGTGCCGCCGCCGAGCTCCATCTGCGAATGCGCGAGGTTTCCCTCTGCGTCGAGAATGACCATCGTCGGCTCGAACCCGAACGCCGCCTCCAGCCACCGGAGCGCCGCCTTCGGATCGCGGTAGCAAAGCGCGGAGGAAAGGACGGAGCGGTCCGTCGCAGCGGCCATCTCGGCTTCTCCTTTTGTTCCGACGCAACATTTAACTCAAACGCCAAGCATTAAGTCAAATGAAAAGAGCCGACGCGCCCGCCGGCGCCTCGGCTCTGCTCATCGCGATTGCGTGATGTTCAATCCTCGGCTTCGGCGCGCGCCTGGACGGGCCCTGAATCCTGCCCCTTGGCGCTCTCGTCGCGGTCGACGAACTCGATCACCGCGAGCGGCGCGTTGTCGCCGTACCGGAAGCCGGCCTTCAGCACCCGCGTGTAGCCGCCGCTGCGCGCCTTGTAGCGCGGCCCCAGCGTGCCGAAGAGCTTCTTGGTCATCGCCTCGTCGCGCAGCCTTGAGGCCGCGAGCCGGCGCGCGCCGAGATCGCCCTTCTTGGCGAGCGTGACGAGCTTCTCCACCACCGGCCGCAGCGCCTTCGCCTTCGGCAGCGTGGTGACGATCTGCTCGTGCTTGATGAGCGCAGCCGCCATGTTCGCGAACATCGCGATGCGATGGCTCGCGGTCCGGTTCAGCTTCTTTTGCGCAACGCCGTGGCGCATTTTCTCGTTCCTCGAAAAGCGAGTAGCGAAGAGTGAGTAGGGAATAGGGACGAAACTGTCTACGTCCCCGCCACTTCCCTATTCGCTATTCCCTATTCGCTACTCACTAGACCTGGTCTTCGTACTTCTTGGCGAGTTCTTCAATGTTTTCCGGCGGCCAGTTCTCGACCGCCATGCCGAGGTGCAGGCCCATTCCGGCGAGCACTTCCTTGATTTCGTTGAGCGACTTGCGCCCGAAATTCGGCGTCCGCAGCATTTCGGATTCCGACTTCTGGATGAGGTCGCCGATATAGACGATGTTGTCGTTCTTCAGGCAGTTGGCCGAGCGCACCGAGAGCTCGAGCTCATCGACCTTCTTCAACAGCGCCGGGTTGAACGGCAGGTCCGGCTTGTCGCCGAACTCCTTCTTCTGCTTCGGCTCTTCGAACGTGATGAACACCTGCAGCTGGTCCTGCAGGATGCGCGCGGCGTACGCGATCGCATCTTCCGGACGCACCGCGCCGTTCGTCTCCACGTCGATGATCAGCTTGTCGTAGTCGAGCACCTGGCCTTCGCGGGTGTTGTCGACCCGGTAGGCGACCCGCTTCACCGGCGAATAGATGGCGTCGATGGCGATGAGGCCGATCGGCGCGTCGTCCGGGCGGTTCTGCTCGGCCGGGACATAGCCCTTGCCGGCATTGATCGTGAGCTCCATCCGCACCGAGGCGGAATCGTCGAGCGTGCAGATGACGTGGTTGGGGTTGAGGATCTCCATGTCCGAGACGGTCTGGATGTCCTTGGCCTTCACCTCGCCCGGCCCTTGCGCCCGCAGCATGACCTTCTTCGGGCCTTCTCCGCGCATGCGGATCGCGACCTGCTTCAGGTTGAGCACGATGTCCGTGACGTCCTCGCGGACGCCCGGGATGGAGGAGAACTCGTGCACGATGCCGTCGATCTGGACGGCCGTGATCGCCGCGCCCTGCAGCGAGGAGAGCAGCACGCGCCGGAGCGCGTTGCCGAGCGTCATCCCGAAGCCGCGCTCCAGGGGCTCGGCGACCAGGGTGCCCCGGCGGCTCGGATCGTGGGAATGCTCCACGATCGGCTTCTTCGGGCGGATGAGTTCTTGCCAGTTCTTTTCAATCGACATAAAGGCGCCTTCACGCGGGGGAGGTGATTTTGGGGAACGCCCTTAGATGGGTGTCCCGCCCCAAAATCCAAAGACCAGAAATCCCAAGCCCTATCCTGTTACACCCGGCGCCGCTTCGGCGCCCGGCATCCATTATGTGGGATGGACGTCACGTCCTTGATGGTCGTGACCGTGAACCCGACCGCCTGCAGCGCCCTGAGCGCGCTTTCGCGGCCCGAGCCCGGCCCCGACACGTTCACTTCGAGGGTGCGCATGCCATGCTCCATGGCCTTGCGCCCGGCGTCCTCGGCCGCGACCTGGGCGGCGTAGGGCGTCGACTTGCGCGAGCCCTTGAACCCCATCGTGCCGGCCGACGACCAGGCGATCGTGTTCCCTTGCGCGTCCGCGATGGTGATCATCGTGTTGTTGAAGCTCGCGTTCACGTGCGCGACGCCCGACACGATGTTCTTGCGCTCGCGCTTCTTGACGCGGGTGGTGGCGGCTTCTTTGGCCATTCTCGTCTGATCCTACTTCTTCGTCGCCTGCTTCTTGCCCGCGATCGGGCGAGCAGGACCCTTGCGGGTGCGGGCGTTGGTGTGGGTGCGCTGGCCGCGGACGGGCAGGCCGCGGCGATGCCGCAGGCCGCGATAGCACCCAAGGTCCATCAGCCGCTTGATGTTCTGCGCGGTTTCCCGACGGAGATCGCCCTCCACGGTATAGTCGCGGTCGATCGCTTCGCGGATCTGGATGACCTCCTGGTCCGTGAGCTGGCCCACGCGGCGCTCGGGTGTGATCCCGACCTTGGCGCAGATCTCCTTGGCGTAGGCTCTGCCGATGCCGTGGATATATTGCAGCGCGATCTCGACGCGCTTTTGCGTGGGAATGTTGACGCCGGCGATCCGGGCCATGAGGGGAGCTCCAAACACGTGTGGCCGCGTGCGCGCCGGTGACCGACGCAGCAGCCCGAGACTCTTCGCGAAGCCGGCCGTTATAGACCTCGCTCGCCCTTCGTCAACCGCAGCGAAACGATTTTTCGCCCCCGAAGGCGTCCTCGCTTCGCGGCGGCCCCCGAACGGAGCCTAGCCGTCGAGCGCCGCATCGATGGCGGCCGCGACCGTGGCGATGTCCGCCATGCCGTCCACCCCGACGAGCTTGCCCTGCCCGCGATAATGATCGACCAGCGGCGCGGTCTGCGCATTATAGGCCGCGAGCCGCACCTTGAAGCTCTCCGGATTGTCGTCCGACCGGCCTTCTTCCTTGAAGCGCTTCTCCACCCGCGCGACGAGCGCCGGCTCGTCCACCTCCAGGCGAATGACGAGATCGATCTGCGATCCTCTGCCCTTGAGCAGCGCATCGAGCGCCTCGGCCTGCTTCAGCGTGCGCGGATAGCCGTCATAGATGAAGCCGGGCGCGCCCTGGTGCTGGTCGAGCTTCTCATCGATCAGCGCATTGACGATCTCGTCGGAGACGAGGCCGCCGGAATCCATGATCGCCGCGACCCGCTTGCCGAGCTCCGAGCCCGAGGCCCGCGCCGCGCGCAGCATGTCGCCGGTGGAGAGCTGGACATAGCCGCGCCCCGTCACGAGCCGCTTGGCTTGCGTGCCTTTTCCCGCCGCCGGCGGCCCGAAGAGAATGAGATTCAACGCCGCCCCCGTGCTGTGGCCCCGATCAGCGTTTCGGCGCCGCTCCCCCACGCAGCTTGGACCGCTTGATGAGGCCTTCATACTGGTGCGCGACCAGATGCGATTGGACCTGCGTGACCGTGTCCATCGTCACCGAGACGACGATCAGGATCGAGGTGCCGCCGAGATAGAACGGGATGTTGTAATAGGAGATGAGGATCTCCGGCAGCAGGCAGACCATCGCGATATAGGCCGCGCCGACGACCGTGAGCCTGGTCAGCACATAATCGAGATATTCCGCCGTCTTCTTGCCCGGACGGATGCCCGGCAGGAAGCCGCCGTACTTGCGCAGATTGTCGGCCGTCTCTTCCGGATTGAACACGATCGATGTGTAGAAGAAGCAGAAGAAGATGATGCCGGTCCCGTAGAGCGCCAGGTGCAGCGGCTGGCCGTACCCGATCATGCCGACCGCGTCCCGCAGCCACGGCATTTGCGTGGCGAGCTGGCTGTTGCCGATGAAGCTCATCGCGGTCGCCGGCAGGAGCAGCAGCGAGGACGCGAAGATGGGCGGAATGACCCCCGCCGTGTTGATCTTGAGCGGCAGGAACGAGCTTTCGCCCATGAACATGCGGTTGCCGACCTGGCGCTTGGGATATTGCACCACGAGCCGCCGCTGCGAGCGCTCGATGAACACGATGAAGACCGTCACCGCGACGAGGATGAGCCCGATCGCCAGGATGCCCATGAACGAGAGTGCGCCCTCGCGCCCCAGCGACAGCGTCTGGAAGATCGCGGTCGGCAGGCTCGCCACGATGCCCGCGAAGATGATCAGCGACACGCCGTTGCCGACGCCGCGCGCCGTCACCTGCTCGCCGAGCCACATGAGGAACATCGTCCCCCCGGTCAGCGTGATCATGGTGGAGGCGACGAAGAAGATGCCTGGATTGGTGACCACCCCCGGCGAGCCCTGCAGGCCGAGCGAGATGGTGTAGGATTGCAGGAGCGCCAGCACGACGGTGAGATAGCGGGTGTACTGGTTGAGCTGCTTGCGCCCCGCCTCGCCCTCCTTCTTCAGCCGCTCCAGCGTGGGCGACGTCGTTGAGAGGAGCTGGATGATGATCGAGGCCGAGATGTACGGCATCACGTTGAGGGCGAACACCGCCATCCGCTCGACCGCGCCGCCGGAGAACGTGTTGAACATCCCGAGGATGCCGCCGGCCTGGCTTTGGAAGGCCGCCGCGAAGGCGTCCATATCGACGCCGGGGATCGGGATGAAGGTGCCCAGCCGGTAGACGATGAGCGCGCCGAGCGTGAAGAGGATCCGCTTGTGCAGCTCGCTCGCCTTGGCGAAGGCGGCGAAATTGATGTTGGCGGCGAGTTGTTCAGCGGCCGATGCCATGAGCGCTTTCCACTTTGCCCGGACGCGGCTCTGGGCCTGTCCGGCTTTGGGCCTGCCCGGTTTAGGGGGAAGGCGACTTCGAGCAAAGCGAGAAACCGAGAGCCGCCCCCGCCGCCCCGAACCCTGGCCTTGCCCTACCTGACCCCGTCCCCCGCGGCGAGACCTACGCCGCCTCGGCTTCCTTGGCCGGCCGCAGCACCTTCACAGAGCCGCCGGCCTTTTCCACAGCCTTGACGGCGGCGGCGGAGGCGCCCGTGACGACGAGCTTCACTTTGGCCTTCAGCTCCCCTTTGGCAAGGAGCCGGACCCCGTCATGCGCACGCCGCAGCACCCCGGCCGCGACCAGCGTATCGACGCTGATCTCGGAAGCGGCGTCGAGCTTCTTGTCGTCGATCGCCTTTTGCAGGCGCCCGAGATTGATCCAGTTGAGCTTCTCGGGCCGGAACGGATTGAAGCCGCGCTTCGGCATCCGCATGTGCAGCGGCATCTGCCCGCCCTCGAAGCCGTTGATCGACACGCCGCGACGGGACTTCTGGCCCTTCACGCCGCGTCCGCTCGTCTTGCCCTTGCCGGAGCCGACGCCGCGCCCGACGCGCATTTTCTTCTTCGTCGCGCCGGGATTGTCGGAGAGTTCGTTCAGTCGCATCGTTTCGCTCGCTCGTGGCGGCCGGCGAAAGGCGAATGGCGAATGGGTCGCGCCCTATTCGCTATTCGCCATTCGCCATTCGCCTATTCAACCACTTCAACCAAGTGCCGGACCTTGCGGATCATGCCGCGCACGGCCGGCGTGTCTTCCAGCTCGACGACCTGGCCCGAATGCCGAAGCCCGAGGCCCACCATGGTGGCGGCCTGCGAGTTCTCGCGCCGCACCGGGCTGCCGACGCGCTTCACCTTCACGCGGCCGCCGCCGGCCTTCTTTGCAGGTTGCTTGGCCATGTTGATCAGCCCTCGGCCGGAACATCGCCGACCGATGCGCCGTCCCTGCGGCGGGCAACGAGATCGGAGACCTTGAGATTGCGGCGGTTCGCGACGTGCCGCGGGCTCACCTGCAGCTTCAGCGCATCGAACGTGGCGCGCACCATGTTGTAGGGATTGGACGAGCCCTGGCTCTTGCCGACCACGTCGGCGACGCCGAGCACTTCGAGCACCGCGCGCATCGGACCGCCGGCGATGAGACCCGTGCCCGGAGGCGCCGCGCGCAGCATGATCTTGCCTGCGCCCCAGCGCCCGCGCCCGTCATGGTGCAGCGTGCGCCCTTCGCGCAGCGGCACGCGGATGAGCGTCTTCTTGGCTTCCTCGGTCGCCTTGCGGATGGCTTCGGGCACTTCGCGCGCCTTGCCGTGCCCAAAGCCCACGCGGCCCTTCTTGTCGCCGACGACGACGAGCGCGGCGAAGCCGAAATTCTTGCCGCCCTTCACCACCTTCGCGACGCGGTTGATGGCCACGAGCTTATCGACGAACTCGCTGTCGCGTTCGTCTTCGCCGCCGCGCGGACCGCCGCGCCGGTCGTCGCGTCGGCCGCGATCGCCGCCGCCGCCCCCGCCGCCGCGGCGCGGACCGCGCGGTCCGCGCGCGGGACGCTGCGGCTGCTGCTCGGAGCCGGCTGATGCGCCTCCGCCTTCATCGCCCGTCGGGCCAGCTGTGGTTTCGTCGGTCATAGCGGCCTCAGAATTCCAATCCGCCCTCGCGGGCGGCGTCGGCCAGGGCTTTCACCCGGCCATGAAAGAGATAGGCGCCCCGATCGAACACGACGCGCGTGATGTTCTTGGCCTTGGCGCGCTCCGCGATCAGCTTGCCGATTGCGGCGGCGCGGTCCTTGCCGGGCGTCTTGGCGAGCTTCTTCTTGAGGTCCGGCTCGAGCGAGGAGGCCGCGACCAGCGTGCGCCCTTCCTTGTCGTCGATGACCTGCACCGAGATGTTCTTGAGCGAGCGGTGCACCGACAGGCGCGGACGCTCTGCGCCGACTTGCTTGAGCCGCGTGCGGTTGCGCTGCCGGCGCCGGGCGAAGGTCGAGTTGGTCATCTTACTTCTTCTTGCCTTCCTTCCGGCGGATGCGCTCGCCGACATACTTCACGCCCTTGCCCTTGTAGGGCTCCGGGGGCCGGAAGCTGCGGATCTCGGCGGCGACCTGCCCGACGACCTGCTTGTCGGCGCCGGAGATCTTGATCTCCACCGGGCGCGGCGTGGCGATCGTGATGCCGGCCGGCGGCGCGTAGATCACCGGATGCGAATAGCCGACCGACAGCGAGAGGTTCTTGCCTTCCAGCGCCGCGCGGTAGCCGACGCCGGTGAGCTCCAGCGTGCGCTCGAAGCCGTCGGTGACGCCCTTCACCTGGTTGGCCAGGATGGCCCGGGCCATGCCCCACATCGCGCGCGCGCGCTTGGTGTCCGCGCGCGGCTTGATGGTGATCTCGCCGCCCGCATGGGCGACTTCCACATCGTCCGGCGCACGGAAGGAGAGGGCGCCTTTCGGCCCCTTCAGGCTGATCTCCTGGCCCTTCACCGCCACCTGCACCGCCGACGGGGTGGGAATGGGTTTCTTGCCGATGCGCGACATCAATCCACCTGGCCCTAATACACTTGGCACAAGATCTCGCCGCCGACATTGGCGGCGCGTGCGGCCGTATCGCTCATCACGCCCTTCGGCGTGGAGAGGATGCAGACGCCGAGCCCGTTGCGCACGAGCTTGAGATCCTTGATCGAGGAATAGACCCGCCGCCCCGGCTTCGAGACGCGGGTGATCTCGGAGATCACGGGCGCGCCCTCGAAATACTTGAGCTCGATCTCGATTTCCTTGTGGCCGTCCTTCTCCACTTCCGCGAAGGCGCGGATGAAGCCTTCTTCCTGCAGCACCGCGAGCACGCGCGCGCGCAGCGCCGAGGCCGGAGTGCTCACCTTGTCGCGTCCGCGCAGCTGCGCGTTGCGGATGCGCGTGATGAGATCGCCGATGGGATCGTTGAGGTTCATGCGCGCTCCCTCACCAGCTCGACTTGACCATGCCGGGGATCTGGCCCTTGGAGGCCAGGTCCCGCAGCGCGATGCGCGAGAGCTTCAGCTTGCGATAGAAGGCGCGCGGCCGCCCCGTGAGCTCGCAGCGGTTGCGGATACGCGAGGGCGCCGAATTGCGCGGCAGCTCCGCGAGCTTCAGCCGCGCCTGGAAGCGCTCTTCCGGCGGCAGCGCGTCGTCGAGCGCGGCCGCCTTCAGCCGCGCCCGGCGCCCGGCGAACTGTTTCGACAGCTTGCGACGCTTTTCATTGCGTTCAACGGCGCTTGTCTTTGCCATACGTCTTCTTCTCCACTCGTCCCGTACTTTAGGGCCCTAAGCCAAACGCTTGGGGCCCTAGTTGCGGAACGGCCTTAATTCCGAAACGGAAAGTCGAATTCCTTCAGAAGCTCTTTGGCTTCCTCGTTGGTGCGCGCGGTGGTGCACACGATGATGTCCATCCCCCAGATCTGGTCGATCTGATCGTAATTGATCTCCGGGAAGATGATGTGCTCCTTCACGCCCATCGCGAAATTGCCGCGTCCGTCGAACGAGCGTCCGTTGAGGCCGCGGAAGTCCTTCACGCGCGGCAGCGCGATGGTGACCAGCCGATCGACGAACTCGTACATCCGGTCGGCGCGCAGCGTGACCTTGCACCCGATCGCCATGTTGTCCCGGATCTTGAAGGTCGCGATCGACTTCTTCGACTTCGTCGCCACCGGCTGCTGCCCGGCGATCGCCGCCAGCGCATCCATCGCCGACTTGAGCTTCTTGGAATCCGCGACCGCTTCGCCCACGCCCATATTGATCACGACCTTGTCCAGGCGCGGGATCTGCATGTCGTTGGAATACTTGAAGCGCTCCTTGAGCTTCGTGCGGATCTCCTCCCGGTAGCGGGACTTCATCCGCGGCGTGTAGGTCGGCTCAGACATCGATCTCGACTCCCGACCCCTTCGCGATCCGCACCTTGCCCTTGCTTTCCACGATCTTGAATCCGACCCGCGTCGGCTTGCCGGTCTTGGGGTCGCGCATGGCGACGTTGGAGACGTGCAGCGCAGCTTCGCGCTGCTTGATGCCGCCCTGGGGATCGGACATCGACGGCTTCACGTGGCGCGAAACCATGTTCACGCCTTCCACCACGACGCGCTGCTCGCCCGGGCGCACTTCGATGACGCGGCCCGAACGGCCTTTGTCCTTGCCGGCGATCACGATGACCGTGTCGCCCTTTTTGATCTTCGCGGCCATCAGATGACCTCCGGCGCCAGCGAGATGATCTTCATCTGGTTCTTGGCCCGAAGCTCGCGCGGCACCGGCCCGAAGATCCGCGTGCCGATCGGCTCGCCCTGCGCCGAGATGAGCACCGCCGCGTTGGAATCGAAGCGGATCGTGGAGCCGTCGCGGCGCTTGATGTCCTTCGACACGCGCACGACGATGGCCTTGCGGACCTCGCCCTTCTTCACCCGTCCGCGCGGCGCCGCTTCCTTGATCGAGACGACGATGATGTCCCCGACGGTGGCGTAGCGCCGCTTGGAGCCGCCGAGCACCTTGATGCACATCACGCGCTTGGCGCCGGAATTGTCGGCGACGTCGAGATTGGTCTGCATCTGGATCATGACGCAGCTCCCGCCTTCAGAGTCCCGGTCTTCTCCGCCGCCGCGATCTTCTCGACCACTTCCCAGCGCTTCAGCTTCGACTTCGGCGCGCACTCGCCGATCTCGACGCGATCGCCTTCCTTGCAGGCGTTCGTCTCGTCATGGGCGTGGTACTTCTTGCGGCGACGCACGGTCTTGCGCATCACCGGGTGCAGGAAGGTTCGCTCCACCTGCACCACGACGGTCTTGTCGCCCTTGTCGCTGACCACCAGGCCCTGCATCACCCGACGCGGCATTTCGCCTTCTCCTACTGCGCCGCTTTCGGCGCCGCCTTCTCCCGTTGCACCGTCTTGGCGCGCGCAATCATGCGGCGCACCTCGCGGATGCGGGAGGGCTTCTCCAATTGTCCGGTCGCCCGCTGGAAGCGCAGATTGAACTGCTCCTTCTTGAGGGCCTCGATCTCATCCTTGGCCTTGCCGCCGTCGCCGGCGCGCAGCTCGGAGAGCTCCTTCTGGATGTCCTTGCGTTTCATTGCCCCTCCAGCCGCGTCACGATCCGCGTCCTGATCGGCAATTTCGCGCTGCCGAGCCGCAGGGACTCGCGCGCCACCGCTTCGGGCACGCCGTCCACCTCGAAGATGATGCGCCCGGGCTTCACGCGCGCGGCCCAGAATTCCGGCGCGCCCTTGCCCGAGCCCATGCGCACTTCGGTCGGCTTCTTCGACACCGGCAGGTCCGGGAAGACGCGGATCCAGACCTTGCCTTGCCGCTTCATCTCGCGCGTGATCGCGCGGCGGGCCGCTTCGATCTGGCGCGCGGTGAGCCGCTCGGGCTCGAGCGCCTTCAGCCCGAACGCGCCGAAATCGAGATTGGCGCCCGAGGTCGCAAGCCCCTTGATGCGCCCTTTGTGCGCACGCCGGAACTTGGTTTTCTTCGGCTGCATCATGGCCTAGCCCTCCGCGCCCGCGTCGGCGTCTTCGCGCTGACGACGGCCCCGGGGCCCACGACGATCCGGACGATCGCCGCGATCGTCGCGAGTCGGACGGTCGCGGTCGCGGCGCTCGCGCTGCTCGCCGGTGTCGAGCGCGCGCTTATCCTGCGCCATCGGGTCGTGTTCCATGATCTCGCCTTTGAAGACCCAGACCTTCACGCCGATCTGGCCGTAGGCGGTCTCCGCTTCGGCGAACCCGTAATCGACGTCGGCGCGCAGCGTGTGCAGCGGCACGCGGCCTTCGCGGTACCATTCCATGCGGGCGATTTCGGCCCCGCCGAGGCGCCCCGACACGTTGATGCGGATGCCTTGCGCGCCGAGCCGCATGGCCGACTGCATCGCCCGCTTCATCGCCCGGCGGAACGCCACGCGGCGCTCCAGCTGCTGGGCGACGCCCTCCGCGACGAGGTTGGCGTCCGTCTCGGGCTTGCGGACTTCGACGAGGTTCAGGAACACTTCCGTGCCCGGCGCCATCTGCGCGAGCTCCTTGCGGAGCTTCTCGATGTCCGAGCCCTTCTTGCCGATCACCACGCCGGGCTTGGCGGTGTAGATCGTCACCCGGCACTTCTTCAGCGGCCGCTCGATGATGATCTTGGAGATCCCGGCCGCGTTCAGCCGATCGCGCAGGAACTTGCGGATCTTGAGATCCTCATGCAGCAGCCGTGCGTATTCGCCGGTGTTGGCGTACCAGCGGCTGTCCCAGGTGCGGTTGACGCCGAGCCGGAGGCCGATCGGGTTGACTTTCTGGCCCATGCTTACGCGGCCTCCTGCGCCGACTGCTTCGCGCCTTTGCCGGTCTTGGTTTTGCGTCCGCGCCGGTCCTCGCGCTTTGAGCGCACGCCCTCGACTTCGCGGACGATGATGGTGAGCTGGCTGAACGGCTTCTCGATGCGCGCGCCGCGGCCGCGGGCGCGGGCGCTCATGCGCTTCATAACCAGGCCCTTGCCGACGAAGGCCTGCGCAACCACGAGGCTGTCGATGTCGAGCTGGTGGTTCTCCTCGGCGTTCGCCTGCGCCGACCAGAGGCACTTGTAGACGTCGTGCGCGATGCGCTTGCGGGAGAATTGCAGCTCCGCGAGCGCATCCTCCACGTGCAGCCCACGGATCGATTGGGCCACCAGATTGAGCTTGCGCGGGCTGATGCGGATATTGCGCAGGATCGAGCGGGCCTCGCGCTTGGCCGCCACGGCCGCGCCGGCATCCTCGGTTGCGGCGGCGGCCTTCTTGGCCGGCGCCTTCTTCGCAGGAGCTTTGGCCGGCTTCGCCGCGGCCTTGGCGGGAGCTTTGGCGTTCATTTCCGCTTCGCCTTCTTGTCAGCGCCGTGGCCATGATAGGTGCGCGTGGGCGCGAACTCGCCGAGCTTGTGGCCCACCATGTCCTCGCTCACCGCCACCGGCGTGAACGTCTTGCCGTTGTGCACCTGGAAGGTGAGGCCGACGAATTGCGGCATGATCGTCGAGCGCCGCGACCAGGTCTTGATCGCGCCGCGGCCGCCCTGGGCCTTCTCGGCCTTGGCGATGAGATAGCCGTCGACGAACGGGCCTTTCCAAACAGAGCGGGGCATCAGGTCGCCTTCTTCGCGTTGCGCCGGCGGATGATGAGCCGGTCGGACGGTTTGGTTTTGCGCGTCTTGGGTCCGCGGGTCTTCTTGCCCCACGGCGTCACCGGGTGACGGCCGCCGGAGGACTTGCCTTCGCCGCCGCCGTGCGGGTGATCGACCGGGTTCATCACCACGCCGCGCACCGTGGGCTTGCGCCCAAGCCAGATCGAACGGCCGGCCTTGCCCCAGACTTCGTTCATGTTGTCGGGGTTCGACACCGCGCCGATCGTGCACATGCAGGTGTCGGGCACCATGCGAAGCTCGCCCGACATGAGGCGCAGCTGCGCGTAGCCGACATCGCGGCCGACGACTTGCGCGTACGAACCCGCCGCGCGCGCCATCTGGCCGCCCTTGCCGGGCTTCAGCTCGACGTTATGGACAATCGTGCCCACCGGCGCCGACTTGAGCGGCATCGCATTGCCAGGCTTCACATCGACCTTGTCGCCGGCGACGACGCTGTCGCCCGCCTTCAGGCGCTGCGGCGCGAGGATATAGGCCTGCTCGCCGTCGGGATACTTGATGAGCGCGATGAACGCGGTGCGGTTGGGATCGTATTCGAGCCGCTCGACGATCGCGGGCGCATCGAACCTGCGGCGCTTGAAATCGATGACCCGGTAGGCGCGCTTATGCCCGCCGCCATGCCGGAAGGCGGTCACGCGGCCCATATTGTTGCGCCCGCCGGACTTCTTCAGCCCCTCGGTGAGCGCCTTGACCGGCTTGCCCTTGAAGAGCTCGCTCCGGTCCACGATCACCAATTGGCGACGGCCGGGCGAAGTCGGGCGGAATTGCTTGAGCGCCATCTCTTAAAGCCCCCCCATCACAGGCCGGTAGTCACGTCGATGGAATGGCCTTCCGCCAGCGTCACGATCGCTTTCTTGCGGTCGGCGCGGCGGCCTTCCAGGCCCCGGAAACGCTTCACCTTGCCCTTTTGCACGATGGTGTTCACCGCGCGCACCTTGACCTTGAAGAGCGCCTCGACGGCTTCCTTCACCTGCGTCTTGGTGGCGCTGAGCGGCACCTGGAACACGACCTTGTTGTGGTCCGACAGAAGGGTGGCCTTCTCGGTGATCACCGGCGCGATGATCGCGTCATAATGCTTGGCCGCGCTCATGCTTCAGCCTCTGCTTTCGCGGCGCGCTTGCGCGGCGCCTTTGCCGCGGCCGCCGCGCCCACGCCGAAGCGGGCGTTGATCGCGTCCACCGCGTCCTTGGTGAGAATGAGCCGGCTGCGGCGCATGATGTCGTAGACATTGAGCCCCGCGCTCGGCAGCACGTCGATGTTCGGGATGTTGCGCGCCGCCAGCGCGAACTTCATGTCGAGCTCGGCGCCGCCGATGATGAGCGCGTTGGCCGCGCCGAGCGCCTCCAGCCGCGCGCGCACGACCTTCGTCTTGGCGTCCTTCATCGAGAGCGTATCGACGACGATGAGCTCCTTGGCGCCGGCCTTGGCCGAGAGCGCGTGCTTGAGCGCCAGCGCCCGCACCTTCTTCGGCAGCGCGTGCTCATAGTCGCGCGGCAGCCGATTGTGCGCGTGCCCGCCGCCCCGGAAGATCGGCGCGTTCGCCGCGCCGTGGCGCGCGCGGCCGGTGCCCTTCTGGCGATAGAGCTTGGAGTGCGACCGCGAGACCTCGCCCCGCGACAGCGTCTTGTGCGTCCCGGCGCGGCGCTTGGCGAGCTGCCAATTGACCATGCGCGCGAGGATGTCCTTGCGGATCTCGGCGATGCCGAAGACCGCGTCGGCGAGGTCGATCGAGCCGGCCGCCTTGCCGTCGAGGGTGCGGATGTCGAGCTTCATTGCGCGCCCTTCTTTCCGGTCGCCTTCACCGCGTCGCGCACTTCGACCCAGGAATTCTTCGACCCCGGAACCGCGCCCTTCACGAAGATCAGGCTGCGCTCGGCATCGACGCGCACGACGTCGAGATTCTGCGTCGTGACGCGCTCCTGGCCGAGATGGCCGGCCATCTTCTTGTTCTTGAACACCTTGCCCGGATCCTGCCGCTGGCCGGTTGAGCCGTGCGAGCGGTGGCTGACCGAGACGCCGTGGGTGGCGCGCAGGCCCCCGAAGTTCCAGCGCTTCATCGCGCCGGCGAAGCCCTTGCCGATGGTGACGCCGGAGACGTCCACCTTCTGCCCGACCGCGAAATGGTCGGCTTTGATCTCCGCGCCGATGGCGAGGAGATTGTCTTCCGACACGCGGAACTCGCGCACGATCGCCTTGGGGTCGATCTTCGCCTTGCCGAACTGGCCGCGCTCGGCCTGGCTCATGCGCTTGGCTTTGGCCGTGCCGGCGCCCAGCGCCACCGCGACATAGCCGTCGCCCTTCGGCGTGCGCTGCTTGGCGGGCGCTTCCTTGCGCGACTTCTTCGGCTTGAGCGCAACGCTCGCGCCGGCGGAATCCTTGAACTCCTCGGGTCCTTCCGTGCGCCGCCCGACCACCTGGCAGCTTTCCACGTGCAGCACCGTCACGGGAATATGCGCGCCGTCGTCGGCGAAGATGCGCATCATGCCAAGCTTCTTGGCCAGAGCGCCGGTTCGTTGAGCGGCGGCGGACATCAGCCGAGCACCTGGATCTGCACGTCCACGCCGGCCGAGAGGTCGAGCTTCATCAGCGCGTCCACCGTTTGCGGCGTCGGCTGCACGATATCGAGCATCCGCTTGTGGGTCCGGATCTCGAATTGCTCGCGGCTCTTCTTGTCCACGTGGGGCGACCGGTTGACCGTGAACTTCTCGATCCGCGTTGGCAGCGGCACGGGGCCGACCACTTGCGCGCCGGTGCGCTTGGCGGTGTTCACGATTTCCTTGGTGCTGAGATCGAGCGTGCGATGATCGAACGCCTTCAGCCGGATACGCATGTTCTGTTGCATCATCGCGCGCGTTCCTGACGGCCTGCGGCGCCGCGGGATCCGCTAAACCAAGCAACAGGCGGACTCGCTCCGCCCAAGATCGAACAATCTGGCGATCAGACGATCGCTATGTGCATTGGTTCTGCGGACCGCGTCTAAGCCCCAAGGCTTACGGCCGGCCCAAGAGGCGGAGGGGATACGCGCGGGGGCCGCCTCCGTCAAGGGCGGAAAGAGCCCCGCCGGCCGTCATTTTCGCACCTCTACTTGCCGTTCTTCGCAGCCGCTTCGGGCGTTCCGGCAGGCGCGCGCGCCGGCGGCGCGCCGACCACCACGTCGCCCGAGCCGATGATGCTCTTGGAGACCTCGCCGCTCACCGAGGCGACGCGGACATCCCCGGAGCCTGCGAGGCTGGCGTCGAGGCTGCCCACGCCCTGGCGGACCGTGACGTCGCCCGACCCGGCGATCTTCACATCGAGGGTCTCGACGCTCGCCCCGATATCGACCGATCCGGAACCGGCGATCTCCACGTCCGCCTCGGTCACGGCGCCGCCGCCGAGACGGAAATCGCCCGAGCCGGCGGTCTTCGCCTCAAGCTCACCCTGCAGCGACTGGACGTCGATTTGGCCGGAGCCGGCGATCTTGGCTTCCAGGCGCTCGCCGATGGCCCCGATCCGCGCCGAGCCCGAACCGGCCAGGTGCACTTCCGCCGTCCGCGCCGCTCCGGCCTCAACCGAGCCCGAACCGCTATTGTTGATCTCCAAAGCCTCCGCGACGTCCGCGATGGTGGTGCGTCCGCACCCGGACTGGGAAAGGTCCACCGACTGGGCCGCCCCGATCTCGCCGCGCACCGCGCCTCTGAGGCCGATCGCGACCTCCCGCGGCGTCCGCAAGGTGATCTGCGGCAGCTCGCTGAGCGCCAGCACGCCGTACCCGTCGAGCTCAGCCCCGCCGTCCTCGCGGCACTCGTCGATCCGCCGGGAAAGCAGACCGTCGATGATGAGCTTGTTCTCCTCCGCCTTCACGGTCGGCATCGGGGCCTTGCCGGGATTGGCGATCTCCACCGAAACGTCTGTCCGGTCCTCCGGGATCACCCGCACCAGCCCCGCGGCATGCACCACGCGGACGGCCTCCACGCTGAAGGTCTGCGCCTCCATGTTCCCGGGCGCCGGCTCGACATAGGCCGCCCTGGCGGTGTCGCCCCACTCATGGTCGCCGAAATCGACGTGGACATTGTGCCGGACGAAACTCCCGAGCGCGAACGCCACCGCGAGCACGATGCCTCCGATCAGAGCCGCGCGTTCCATGGCCTCTCCCCAAATGCGTCGCCGCCCGACAGGCGGCTCTTCCTGGCAAGGATGCGGCCCGGCCGTCTACTGGATGCGCTACGGGTCCCCGCCGCGACCGCGCGGAAAGGCCGCCCCGCCCCTTTGAGGGGAGGGGGCGACTTATCCTCCACGCGTCCAACAAACAAAAAGGACCGCCCTCTCAGGGGCGGCCCTTCAGTGCATCCCGCCTGGATAGGCGACCTATTCCAGGATCTTGGCGACGACGCCGGAGCCAACCGTACGTCCCCCTTCGCGGATGGCGAAGCGCAGCTTCTCCTCCATCGCGATCGGCACGTGCAGCGACACGGTCATTTTGAGGTTGTCGCCGGGCATCACCATCTCGGTGCCCGCCGGCAGCTCCACCGTCCCCGTCACATCGGTCGTGCGGAAATAGAATTGCGGCCGGTAGTTCGCGAAGAACGGCGTATGGCGCCCGCCTTCCTCCTTGGTGAGGATGTACACTTCGCACTCGAACTTCTTGTGCGGCTTCACCGAACCGGGCTTGCACAGCACCTGGCCCCGCTCCACCGCGTCCTTGTCGATGCCGCGCAGCAGCGCGCCGATATTGTCGCCCGCCTGCCCCTGGTCGAGCAGCTTGCGGAACATCTCCACGCCCGTGACCGTCGTCTTCTGCGGATCGCGGATGCCGAGGATCTCGATTTCCTCGCCGACCTTCACGATCCCGCGC
>JAEUMQ010000001.1 GCA_016791425.1 Hyphomonadaceae bacterium
CGAGACCTGGCGCGTCGCCTTCAAGCTGCTGCCGCCGCCGAGCCGCCGCGGCGCCGGCGCGCGCGGCTATTTCACGCCCTCGATCAATCAGCGCCCGCTGGCCGCGCGCCTGGAAGCGCTGATCCGCGTCGTGCTCGATCCGGCGCGCCACGCCAAGCGCCTGGCGCGGCGCCTCGAACACCGCGCCCGCTTCCTCGCCAAGGCCATCGCGCGCGTCTTCGATACGCCGCGCACGGACAAAAACCCGCTGCTGCGCATCGTCGAAGGCGCGCTCCACCTCGCCTGGCCCGCAAAACTCCGCTTCGACAGCGGCTGACCATCGCCCGGCCGCCGCGACCGCTCAAACTTTTGATCCGCATCCGCGCCTCGCGCGTACTCCCCTGAGGAGACCCGCATGCGCGCCCTCATTTTCGCCATCGCCCTTCTCGCGCCCACCAGCGCCTTTGCCGCGAGCACGCCCGGCCGCGTCGCCTTCGACGTCTTCCGCAACGGCCAGCCCTTCGGCACGCACGTCGTCGAAGTCACCGCCCGCGACGGCCGCCTGGAAGTCGCCAGCCGCGCCGAGCTGCGTGCCGGCTTGGGCCCGCTCACCGTCTTCCATTACGAGCACGTGTGCCGCGAAGCCTGGACCGGCGGCGCCCTCGTCGCGCTCGAATGCTCCACCCTGCGCAATGGCAAGCGCGTTCGCGTCGAAGCCCGGCGTGAGAACGGAGTCCTCAAGGTCGCCAACGGCGCCGGCGAAGTGCAGTTCCCCGCGAGCGCGCTCCCGACCAGCTGGTGGACCAAGCCGCCCACCTCCCTCACATCCATGATCGACACCGAGACCGGCCTGCGCCGTCCGTTGCGCGTCGTCGATCTCGGCAGGGGCCCTATCGATGTCGGCGGCCGCCGCATCGAGGCCCAGCGCATCCGCATCGAAGGCGCGCTTGCCGCCGATCTCTGGTACGATGACGCCGGCCGCTGGATCGGCTGCGCCTTCACCGCCCGCGGCCAGCGGATCGAATACCGTCTCGTCAGCCCGCTGCAGTCGGCGCCAAGATGATCAATCGAGACGATCGAGCGCGGCGCGCACCATCGCCTGGAAGGCGCCCACGCCGCTCTCGTGCTTCGGCGACAGCCGCCCCCTCGCATAGACGCCGGCGTTGAGATTTTCCTGCACCCGCTCGACGATCCACTTGTCCTCGTTCGCCACCGCATCGGAAAGCGCCAGCGTCTCGACGGAAAGCTCATGGCCCGGCGGCATGAGATAAAGATAGTCGAGCCGCGTGCCTTCGCCCCCGATCGGACTCATCCGCTCGATCATCAGCCCCGTCTGATAGACGTTGAACGCGATGTTCGGCCACACCCAGGCGAAGAACCCGCCATAGATCGCATCCTTCACTTTCGCCGGCGCATCGTTCCAGATCACCCGCCCTTCGACCCGGACCGAATAGCGCGGCGTATCCAGCTCCGCATCGAGCCCCGGATGCAGAATGGGAATGTGATACCCTTCGAGATAGTTCTCGACATAGGTCTTCCAGTTGCACTTCAGATGATGCCGCCGCGTTCCCGCGATATGATGCCCGCTCCAATCGCTCTCCCCAAGCGCCCGATCGAGCGGCGCCAGCAGATCCCCGAGGGCGCCCGCCTTCTCGTCCAGCGCCGCGAACACGAGCCCGCGCCAGCTCTCCACGCGCACCGGGAAGAGCGAAAAATCCCGCACGTCGAAATCGCCCGCCGCACCGAAATCGCGCGCAGTCTTCAAGCGACCGTCGAGCGCATAGCGCCAGCCATGATAGCGGCAAACGAGCTCGCTCTTTTCGCAAACGCCGGAAGCCGTGTCCGTCAGCGGCCCGGCGCGATGGCGGCAGACATTGTGGAAGCCGCGAAACCCGCCCGAACCATCGCGCACGACCACGATCGGATAGCCCGCCAGCGTCTCCGCCACGTATGAAGACGGCCCGGGCCACGCGCTCGCATGCCCCAGAAAATGCCAGCTGCGCGCGAACACGCCCGCGCGCTCTTGCCGCCATCGGCTCTCGCCGCTGTACCAATCCGCCGGCGCGGTCTGCGAGGTCTCGCCCATCGGCCCATTGTGATACGAGCCAATCCTGGCTTAGGGAAGTCGCCCGCAAGCCAGGTCCCCCGATGAGCCACAACCTCTACGCACTCTTCCGCGCCCGCTTCGCCGCGCGCCTCCAAGCGCCCTGCTTTCTCGGCGCGGACGGCGCGGTCTTCAGCTTCGCCGCGCTCGACGATCTGTCCGCCCGCTTCGCCGCGCTCCTGCGCGCGCGCGGCGCTCGGCCCGGCGAGCGCGTTCTGGTGCAGGCGGAGAAGTCCATCGGCGCGGTCGCGCTCTATCTTGCGTGCCTGCGCGTCGGCGCCGTCTACACGCCCCTCAACCCCGCCTACACCGACGCCGAAGTCGATTACTTCATCTCCGATTGCGAGCCGGTTCTCGCGGTGCTCGCCAGGCCGCGCGAAACGAAGGCGCCGGCCGTCGAGTGTCTGGGTACGGACGAAGCCTCGCCCTTCTGGCGCGCCGCCCTCGCCGCCGACCCCGACCACGCGCTCGCCGACCGCGCCAGCGACGACATCGCTGCGATCCTTTACACCTCCGGCACCACCGGCCGCTCCAAGGGCGCGATGCTCTCCATCGGCAACCTCGCCTCGAACGCGCTCACGCTGCACGAGCTCTGGGGCTTCCGCCCCGACGACATCCTCATCCACGCGCTGCCCATATTCCACGTGCACGGATTGTTCGTGGCGCTGCATTGCCAGCTCCTCAACGCGACGCCTGCGATCTTCCTCGCCAAGTTCGACGCCGCCGAGATCCGCGCGCTTCTCCCGCGCGCAACCATGCTCATGGGCGTGCCGACCTTCTACACCCGCCTCCTCTCGCTGCCCGGCTTCGGCCGCGCCGATTGCGCCTCGATGCGCCTCTTCATCTCCGGGTCCGCGCCGCTGCTCGCCGAGACCCATCGCGAATTCGAGGCGCGCACCGGCCATCGCATCCTCGAGCGTTACGGCATGACCGAAGCCGGCATGATCACTTCCAATCCGCTCGACGGCGAGCGCATCCCGGGCACCGTCGGCTATCCGTTGCCCGGCGTTTCCATCCGCAGCGTCGATGAGGCCGGCCGCACGGTCCCTGCGGGCGAGCCCGGCGTGATCGAGATCGCCGGCCCGAACGTCTTCCAGGGCTATTGGCGCATGCCGGAAAAGACCGCGTCTGAATTCCGCGACGGCTTCTTCGTCACCGGCGATGTCGGAACCATCGCTGAGGACGGACGCGTCGCGATCGTCGGCCGCGCCAAGGACCTGATCATCTCCGGCGGCTTCAACATCTACCCCAAGGAGATCGAGGACGTGCTCGACGCCTGCGACGGCGTTTCAGAATCCGCGGTGATCGGCGTTCCGCATCCTGATTTCGGCGAGGCCGTCGTCGCGCTGGTCGTGAAAAGGCCCAACGCCTCCCCTCGCATGCAGAGTCTGGAATCCGCCGTCGCCGAGAAGCTCGCCCGCTTCAAGCATCCCCGCGCCATCCTCATCCTGGAGGATCTCCCCCGCAACGCCATGGGCAAGGTCCAGAAGAACGTGCTCCGCGAGACGTACCGCGACATTCTGAAGTGAAGCGCTTCTCTCTCCCGCCGGCGCGGGAGCGAGAAGTCAGTGGAAGTTCCGCCCCTTCGGCATCACGCTTTCCGCGCGGAGATCATGGCGGATCTTTCGCGGATGCTGCCGCGCATCGCTCCCCGGCCGCCGCACTTCATCCGCCCGCGCCGGAACATTGGCGAAATCCGCAACCGACAGCTTCGCCAAGAGCGGCGTGAAATCGATCAGCCGCTCGGCGACCACATGCACGACCCCATTGGCGTTCTGCACGATCCCATCGACCGCGCAGAGCCTCGCCCCCAGCACTTGCGCGCGGAATTGCTCGAACACTTTCGGCCACACGATGATGTTGGCGATGTGCGCTTCATCCTGCAGCGTCATGAAGATCACTCCCGACGCCGTCCCCGGCCGCTGCCGCACGAGCACGAGCCCCGCCGCCCGCACGCGCGCATCGTTCGCCAGATCCGGCAGCCCATCGGCTCTGGTCACGCCGCGCGCCTCCAGCTCCGCGCGCAGCAGCGCCGCCGGATGCGCCTTCAGCGAAAGCCCGATCGTGCGATAATCCTCCACCACATGCTCCCCCATAAGCATCGACGGCAGCGGATAATCCGGCTCCAGCGTGGGGGCCGCGCTTTGCACGAAGAGCGGCAGGTCTTCCTGCCCCCCCACCCGGTTCAGCCCCCGCGCAGCCCAAAGCGCATCGCGCCGATCCAGGCCCAGCGACCGGAACGCATCGGCCTCCGCCAATTTCTCGATCGTCGCCGGCGACAGCCCCGCGCGCAGCCACACATCCCGCACGGAATCATAGCCGCGCCCGCGCCGCTCCACGAGCCGCTTCAATTCCTCCTCCGCCAATCCGCTGATCTGGCGAAATCCCATCCGCACCGCATGCGTGGACTTGACGTCTCCGCGCATGTCTTCGTGGCGTTCGTGCAGATGGTCCCGCGCGCACCTTTCACGCTCCTGTTCCAGACTGTTGTCCCAGTCCGAGCAATTCACATCCGGCGCGCGCGCTTCCACCCCATGCTCGATCGCATCGAGCACGATTTCCGACGGCGCATAAAATCCCATCGGTTGCGCGTTCAGCAGCGCCGCAGCGAACACATCGGGAAAATAGCATTTGAGCCACGACGAAGCATACACAAGCAGCGCGAAGCTGGCCGCATGGCTTTCGGGAAACCCGTACTCGCCGAAGCCTTCGATCTGCGCGAAGCTCGCTTCGGCGAACGCGCGTTCGTAACCGTTGCCGATCATCCCGTTGATGAACTTTTCCTTCAATTGCCCGATCGTCCCGACGCGCCTGAATGTCGCCATCGCACGCCGCAGCTTATCGGCTTCCGGGGGCGAGAACCCCGCCGCGACGATCGCGATCTGCATCGCCTGCTCCTGGAAGAGCGGCACGCCCAAGGTCCGCTTCAACACCTCGCGCAACGCTTCGGACGGATAGCTGACCTCCTCGATCCCCTGCCTGCGCTTCAGGTACGGATGCACCATTCCGCCCTGGATCGGCCCCGGCCGCACGATCGCCACCTCGATGACGAGATCGTAGAAGCACTCCGGCCTGAGCCGCGGCAGCATCGACATCTGCGCTCGGCTCTCCACCTGGAAGACGCCGATCGAATCCGCCCGCTTCAGCATCGCATAGACGCGCGGATCCTCCTTCGGCAGCGAGCTGATCGTGAGCGTAATGAGCGCCCCCCCCCCCCCTTGCGGGGAGGGGGTAGGGGGTGGGGGGCGATCCGCTAGGCCAAACGCTTCAGAATCAACGCAACGACGTTCGCTCAATTCCGCAGGCGCTTGCACGCTTGCACGCCCCCCACCCCCTACCCCCTCCCCGCAAGGGGGAGGGGAAGCCTCTTCCTGCGGCGTCAGCCGCGCCCAATTCGGATAATGCGCGTTGACGAGATCGAACGCCTTCTTGATGCACGTGAGCATCCCGAGGCCCAAGAGATCGACCTTCAGGATCTTCAGTTCCTCCAGATCGTCCTTGTCCCATTCCACGACCGTGCGGTCCTCCATCGCCGCGTTCTGGATCGGCACGATATCGTCGAGCTGCTCGCGCGTGATCACGAACCCGCCCACGTGCTGCGACAGATGCCGTGGAAAGCCGCGCAGCTCCTGCACCAACCGCAAGCATGTCATCAGCCGCCCGTCGCGCGGATCGAGCCCCAGCTCTTTGAGGTCGATCTCCGCGACCGCTTTGCTCCACCATTGCTGCGTCTTGGAGAGCGCCGCGATCCGATCCTCCGAATACCCGAACGCCTTGCACACCTCGCGGATCGCGCTCCGCCCCCGATAGCAGATCAGCGTCGCCGCCAGCGCGGCCCGATGGCGCCCGTATTTCTTGTAGACGTACTGGATCACCTCCTCGCGCCGCTCGTGCTCGAAATCGACGTCGATGTCCGGCGGCTCGTTACGCTCGGTGGAGACGAAGCGGTCGAAGAGGAGATCGAAGCGCGCGGGATCGACTTCCGTGACCCCGAGGCAATAGCAGACCGTCGAATTCGCCGCTGATCCGCGCCCCTGGCACAGGATCGGCTCTTTCGGATTGCCGTCCTTGTCATAGGGCGAGCGCGCGAACTTCACGATGTCCTGCACGGTGAGAAAGTAAGGCGCGTACTTGAGCTGCGCGATGATCCCGAGTTCGCGGACCAGAAGATCGCGCACCTTCTGCGGCACGCCGTTCGGATAGCGCGTCTCGGCGCCCTTCCACGCCAGCGCCTCGAGCGCCGTTTGCGCGTCGGGATAGCCATCGATCACTTCATCCGGGTACTGATAGGAAAGCTCGTCGAGCGAGAACGCGATCCCGTCGAGGAACGCCGCCGTCTCCGCCACAACCTCCGGCGCATCCCGATAAAGCCGCGCCATCTCCTCCGGCGCCTTCAGATGCCGCTCGCCATTCGCCGCCAGCAGCGTTCCGGCAGCGTCGAGCGTCGTCTTCTCGCGGATGCAGGTGAGCACATCCAGCAGCGCGCGCCGTTCGGGAACATGATGCAGCGGCTCGCTCGTCGCGATGAGCCTGGCGCCCGTCTCCTGCGCCAATTGCTTCAGCACCCGCAGCCGCCGGCGATCCTCGCCGTCGAACACGAAGCGCGCCGCAAGCCACGCCTCCCCCGCGCGTTCACGAACGGCCTTGAGACACGCGCGCAAGCTCTCATCCGGCGCCGATCCCGCGGCCAGAACCGGCGCCACGATCGCCTGCAATCCATCGCAATGATCGATGAGATCGCGAAGATCGAGCCAGCACGCGCCTTTCGGCGCGCGCCTGTTTCCGAGCGTCAGCAGCCGCGTGAGCCGCGCATAGGCGGCCCGATCTTTCGGAAAGACGAGAATGTCCGGCGTTCCGTCTTGAAAAACCAATCGCGCGCCGACCGCGAGCTTGAGCTTCGCCTCCTTCGCCGCCGCATGCGCACGCACGATGCCTGCAAGCGAATTGCGGTCCGCGACCCCGAGCCCTTTGAGGCCCAGCGCCTTGGCCTGCATGACGAGCTCCTCCCCGTGCGAAGCCCCGCGCAGAAAGGAGAAGTTCGTCGTCGCGCACAGCTCCGCGAACGCCACGCTCATGACGCGCCTCCGCTGGCGCAAGCATCTCCAAGCACGCGCGGCCCCCTCCCCTTGAGGGGAGGGGGGAGGGGGTGGGGTGTTGCGCGACGATACAAAGCTAGGCGCGCGCTGGGCTGCTGTGGCTTGGTCAGCCAAAGCACTAATTTCGGAGGCTCACCCCGCCCCCTGCCCCCTCCCCTCAAGGGGAGGGGGAGGCGTCCCAGCCTGATCACGCGAACACTCCGTGCACGAACCATTGCGGCGCCGCGGCCTCATGATAGAGCCCGTCGCGATAGACCCAGTAGCGCCGCCCCTCCCTGTCCTCGAGCCGGTAATAGTCGCGCGTGAGCTGCGATCCCGCTTGCAGCCAATTCGCCGCGATCCGCTCCGGCCCTTCCGCGCGCACGACCTCGCGCAGCACCCGTCGCCAGCGGAAGCGCACGGGCGGCCCGTCCGGGACCGCCGCGATCGCCTCGATCGGCTGCGCCCGCGTAAACAATGTGAGCGGCCGCCGCATCACGTCGTCTTCGGGAGCTCCCCGCGACGCTTGCACGCTCCCCGGACCCGGCGCAGCCGCGATCCGGGGCCCAAGGTCGTGCATTCTTCGGCTGTCGCTCGCACCTTCCGGCAGATGCGTATCTCTCACCGCCAGCGTTCCAACCGCGGACGACCCGAGCCGCGCGGCGAGCATGTCCAGCAGGCGCGCCTCCGCATCCGGATCGCACGCCGAAGCGGGCGCAAGATCGGTCGCATTGAGCACGATCGGCGCAATCTCGCACGCATCGAGCCGCACCGCCTCGAAGCCGAACTCCGCGTCGAGCGTTTCCCCCAGCGCGGCAAGCCGCTCGCGGAAAAGCCGCAGGATCGGTTTCCCATCGCGTTCCGGCCGCGCCATTCCAAGCGCAATGACGCGCGTCTTTGCATCCACCCCGAAGAGCACGAGCCTGAGCTTGAGCGCGCCCGCGCCGCGCCGCTCGAGCTTCGTGCAAAGATCCGCACAAAGATCTTCCGCGACATGCAGGATCGCCTCCTGCGTCACGATCGGCTCGGCGAGCTTTCTCTGCGCAAAGACCGGCGGCGGCGGACGCCGGGGAGAAAGCGCCGGCCGCGCGCGCCCGAGCGCTTCATCGAGCCGGAGCATCGCCTGCTGGCCCGCCCGCGCCGCGAACGGCTCGCGCGGGCCCTCCATGATCTGCCCGATCGTCTTGAGCCCGAGACGCTTCAGCAAACCCGCCGCCGCATCCTCCAGGCGCAACGCCGCCACAGGCAAAGGCTTCAGCACGTCGCGCAAATCCGCATCCTGCACGACGAGCTTCTGTCCGTACCGCACGCACGCCCACGCCGCCGATGGATTGGGTGCGATCGCCGCGCGCGAGATGAACCCTTGCGCCTTGAGCCGCGCAACCACCGTTGCACGAAGCATCTCTTCGCCGCCGAAGAGATGGCTTGAGCCGCCGACATCGAGAAAAAGCGCATCCGGCGCCGCCACGACCACGATCGGCGTGAAGCGCTCGCACCAGGCTGCGACATGATCGAGCAGGCGCGCATCGGCGCCCGCGTCGGCCTCGAAAGCGACGAGATCTGGCGCTATGGCGCGTGCATCGGCGAGCGGCATGTCCACGGCGAGGCCGGCGCGCTCGGCAAGCCGATCGACCGCACTCAGCGTGAAGGCGTTGCCGATCTTGGCGTAGACCGCAAACAATCCCTCAGGCGCTGAGCCGTCGCGGCGCAGCCGGTCGGTCGCCAGCCGCGGCAGCCAGATCGCCATCCATCGACTTGTTGAAAGTTCTCGCATGCGCGTTCCAGACGAGCGAAGTGGAGAAGCCGGCCGGGCCGGCGCGATTGCGCAGAAGCTCGATATTGAATGCCGGCGCGCCCAGTTCGCGGTTGGCGCCCTTGCTTGGCGCCGCGCGCACCCGCCAGCGCGCCCACGCCGCGCTCGCCGCGCCCCCGTCGAAGCGCAGGAGCACGCAAGCCGTGCGATGCTTCTCCGCGATGAGAAGCAACCGGCGCGTGGCGGTGAGGCTCAGCGGCTTGCGCGTCTGCCAGATGGTGACGAGCGCCAGCGCCGCGGGAATTTTCAGCGTCTGCTCCGCGGCCCAGAGCGCATCGGCCTGGGAGCGCGCCCGCACCAGGAAAAGCCGCTCCAGCGCCAGCCCGTATTGCGCAAGGCCCGGCGCATAAGGAACGCCCTCCTCCCCGAAGCTCGCCTCCGGCGCGGCCCAGACGATGAGCCCCCCATCGCGACCCCCATCGCGCCTTCCGGGCGAAAGCGCCTGGGCCCAGGCGAGCGCGAAACCGAGCGCCGCCGCGCCGTCCCCGGGCGCGGCGGGCAGGATCTCGCTCAGCGGCGGCCGCGATCCCAAGCCCGAGAGGCCCCCATGGAAAGCGGCCGGAAGCGGATCGGCTTGAGCTGATGCCGGCACCGGAACGACTTAGAACAAAACTAGAACATTGGCAAGCCCCCAAGGCGGGCCCACGGGGCGCCCTCCCCGGCCTGGAGGCTTCGTTCAAACCCGCGCGACCGCCGTCACACAATCCGTGCGCGCCCCGCGCTAGGCTGCTAGTGTCTTGCGAAATTCCTCACCGAATTTCCCGGGTGGACTTCGGAGAGTCCCATGACCGACATCTTCATTTCCTACGCGCGCGCCGACCGCGACCGGGTGCGCAACATCGCGCTGGCGCTGACGGCGGAAGGCTTCGCTGTCTGGTGGGATCCTGACATCAAGCCGGGCAAGCAATGGAACGACGTGATCCGCAAGGCGCTCGACGACGCCGCCGCGGTCGTCGTCTGCTGGTCTCCGACCTCCGCGAAATCGAACTGGGTGGCCGCCGAAAGCAATCACGCCAACGCCCGCCGCGCGCTCGTGCCGGTCATGGTCAAGAGCTGCAATCCGCCGATCCCGTTCAACATGATCCAGTCGGCCGATCTCACCCGCTGGCGCGGCGATCCCGACCATGCCGAATGGGTGATGGCGCTGCGCGAGATCCGCCGCCTGGTCGAAGCCAAGCGGCGCGGGATCGCGGCCGCGCCGCCGCCTGGCGAAGCCGAAGGCGCGACGATGTCCGGTTCAGGCGCCGGCGCCGGTTATGGCGCGGGCGCAGGCGTTGGGGGAAACATCCCCTATCAGCTTTCCCGCACGCGCGGCCGCATGGGCCCGCGTCTCAGCCAGATGCTCTTGAGCACGGTCGTGATCGGCGCGGTGCTTACCGCGGGCATCGTCGCGGCCTCCAACATCGACAAGATCTACCGGCCTCCGCCGGCCATCGCGACCCGCGTCGACGCCGCGCCCGAGCCCTCCACGCCGACCCCGACGAAAACCGCGGGGCTCGACAGGCCTTCTGCGCCGAAAGCGCCGCGGATCGACCGTCCGGCGCCGCCAGAAACCGAGCCTGAGGTTGCGCAGGAGCCGGATCTTCCGCCCGAACCGGAGCGTCCCTCGATCGATGATCGCGCCGATGTGCCCGCGTTGGAGCAATGCATCGCGCGTCTCGCGGCCTCGTGTCCCGCCGCGAACGGATCGCCGGTCGGCTTCCACGCCAACAACAGCATCGACCCCGCCGAGCGCAGATTCCTCGCCGCGCTGGGCGTCTCGGTGGAGCCGCGCATCAACGCCTCGGCGAACAATTTCTGCAACAGCCGCCGGCCGAGCTCCCGGCCCGTCCGCGCCGCCTGCGACGAGATCTCCTTCCCCCGCGAAGAGCGCCCGAACGGCGGACGTCCCCCGCGCGAACAGACCCCGCGCGCCAACAACAACGGCAATATCGGCGCGATCCTGGGCGGCATCCTGGGCGCGCTCGTCGTCGGCGCCGCAGTCAACGAAGCCAACAATCGCGACGACCATCGCAACGACGACAAGCCCCCGCCTTCGGGCGAAAGCAATCCGCCGCGTCCGCGCGACGAGGCGGCGCCGCGCGCCGATACCGCCAATCCCGGCAACGTCCAGCAACAGCCCGGCGGCGTGATCTACCGTCGCGGCGCAGCCCAGCGCGTGGACAATGCAAGCCTGCTCTGCGCGACCGCCGAATCCCGCGCCCGCAACCCGAACTCGTGCCCGCAGGACGGCCCGATCGTGAAGTGAAGAGAAAGGCGCGGAGTTGGCTCGCTCCGCGCCCCTTTTTTATGCACGGCGCATGCGCGAAAATTCCGCAACCCGGTTGATGCGGTAGCCGTCTAGCGCATCCTCCTCGCCCTGGAAGAGCATGCGGATGTCGATGCTGGAGCGCTCCCCGACAGCATCGTAATGCGCGCCGATCCAGCGCTCGGCGGCCGCGCGGCCCTTCATGAACAGCATGTCGATGAACGCCCGCTCCGCATTGAGCTTGGAGGAGGCCCCCAGCGCCGAGAGCGTCTTCTCGTCCTCGATCATGTGCACGAAGACGCGGCGATAGCCTGTGCCTTCAAGTCTTCCCTCTTCCAGCAGCCGCGTGACGAAATCGACCGCGCGCAGCTCCCGCAGCAGCGATGCGTTGAACGTGATCTCGTTGAGCCGGTTCTGGATCTCGCGGGCGGTGTCCGGCTTGCCCGGCCGCGTGAGCGGATTGATCTGGATGATGACGACATCGTCCGCCGGCGAATGGTCGAACAGCGGCCAGAGCGGCGGATTGCCCATATAGCCGCCGTCCCAATAGGGCGCGCCGTCGATCTCGACCGCCTGGAACATGAACGGCAGACACGCCGACGCCATCACATGATCGACGCCGACCACATCGTTGCTGAACACCTTGGTGCGCCCTGTCTCGACATTCGTGGCCGAAAGGAAGAGCTTGAGGCCGCTTTTGCGCACGCGCTCGAAATCGATGAGATCCTTCACCAGGTCCCGGAGCGGATTGATGTTGAGCGGATTGAGCTCGTAGGGGCTCGCCACGCGCGACAGCATGTCCATCCAGAGATAGGCCGGCGAATGATCGAGGCTCCAGCCGCCGAAGAAGGCGTCGAACGGCGTGCGTTTGAGCGGGCTGGCGCGCGCGGCCTCGCAGACGCCTTCCCAGAAGCGCCTGAGCGTCGTGCGCGCTTCTTCCGGACAGCACGAGCAGAGCCCGTCGGCGAGCGCGACCGCATTCATCGCGCCCGCGGACGCGCCGGTGACGGCCGCGATCTCGAAGCGGTCGTCTTCAAGCAGCCGATCAAGCACGCCCCAGGAGAACGCGCCGTGCGCGCCTCCGCCCTGCAGCGCCAGATTGATCTTCTTCTTTTCGAACTTGGGCATGTGCTCCCCGCTCCCCGGCCGAGCGTGCACGAGCGCGCGGAGCGCCGGGTCCAAGGTTAGTTCGCCGCAGCGGACGAATGCGTTGCACGAAGCTGCGCCCCGGATCGCGACTTTGTCGCGTCCGGGGAGCGATCAGTGCGCGGTCCAGCCGCCATCGACCGGCAGCGCCGCGCCATTGATCTGCATCGCCGCCTCCGAACAGAGGAAGACCGCGAACGCCCCCAGTTGCGCCGTGGTGACGAATTGCTTCGTCGGCTGCGCGGCCAAGAGCACGTCGCGCTTCACGGCTTCCTCGCTGATCCCGCGCGCCTTGGCCTGATCGGGGATCTGCTTCTCAACGAGCGGCGTGAGCACATAGCCAGGGCAGATCGCGTTGCAGGTGACGCCGAACTCCGCGCCCTCGAGCGCGACCGTCTTGGTGAGCCCGAGGACGCCGTGCTTGGCCGCGACATAAGCCGACTTGAACGGCGAAGCCACGAGGGCATGCGCGGACGCGATATTGATGATCCGCCCCCATTTCCGCGACTTCATATCGGCGAAGGTGTCGTGGATGAGATGGAACGCGCTGGAGAGATTGATGGCGATGATCGCGTCCCATTTCTGGCTCGGGAATTCCTCGATCGGCGAAACGTGCTGGATCCCGGCATTGTTGACGACGATATCGACCTTGCCGAACGCCTGCTTGGCGGCCGCCGCGAGACCGGAAATCTCATCCGGCTTCGACATGTCCGCGCCGTTATAGATCACCTTGACGCCGTAATCCTTCGCGAGCCGCGCGCGCTCGCGCTCGATCTCGTCGGCGGGCCCGAAGCCGTTGATGACGAGGTCCGCGCCTTCTGCGGCGAGCGCTTCGGCGACGCCGAGCCCGATGCCGCTGGTTGAGCCCGTGACGATAGCGCTTTTGCCTTTAAGCGACGGCATGGATGGTCTCCTTCTTGATCTGCGGTGAGAGGGCGAACGTGGCGAGCGCTGCGATGAGGAGCGCCGCGCCGACCGTGACGACAACGCCGGTCCAGCCCGCCTGCATGTAGACGATGCCGAGCGAAAATCCGCCGACCAGGCCGCCGAGATAATAGGATGCCAGATAGAGCCCGCCCGCAGCGGCGCGGTCTTCCTTGGCGCGGCCGCTGACGAAGCCGGTAGCGGCGGCTTGCGCGAAGAACGTGCCGGCCCCGATCAGCGCCAGCCCCGCCAGCACCGCAGGCAGCGATGCCGAAAGCGTCAGCGCCGCGCCGATCGCGGCGGCGAAAAGCCCGCCCCAGATCGCGCGCCGCGCGCCGAACGCTTTCCCCGCCGCGCCGGCAAGCGGCGTGGTCACAAGCGCGGGCGCGAACACGAAATAGACGAGGCCAAGTTGCGCGGGCTTGAGCGAGAAGGGCGGGCCTGCAAGCACGAAGTTCACATAGGTGAAGACGCCCAGGAACACGAACAAGATGAGGAAGCCGAGCAAAAAGGCCGCAGGCAGGCCCGGCGTCGCGAAATGCGCCTTCCAGACGGCAAGCGGCGGCTTGGGCGCTTGCCCGCTGGTCATGCGGCGCATGGACGGACGGATGACGAAGAACGCCAGAGCCGCGCCGAGGAGATTGAGGCCTGCGAACACCGTGAACGTCGTGGCCACGTCCGTTTCGCTCACCAAGGTGGCGGCGATGAGGCGTCCGAAGAGATTGCTCGCGACGTTGCCGGTGACATAGGCCGCCAGCGCTCCGGCGGCCTGCACGGGCGTGCATTCCTCTGCAAGATAGGCGAGCGTCAACGTGAACGCCGCGGCCATGAAAACGCCCTGGACGACGCGCAAAGCCGCCAGCGCGGCGAGGTTGGGCGCGTGCGCCAGAAGCAATGTTGGGATCGCCAGGAGCGCGAGCGAGAGCCAGATGCCCATGCGCCGGTCGAGCTTGCGCGCCACGAGCGCGACCCCGAGGCCAGAGACGGCCATCCCGAACGTGCTCGCATTGATCGCCGCGCCGATCTCGCCGGGCGTCACATCGTACATCGCCGCCAGCGACGGCAGGATCGCCTGCGCCGCGAAGAGATCGACGAGCGTGAGGAAGCTGACGAGCCCGATGACGATCCCGCGCGTGAGATCGCCCTTGGCGTCGGCATGAATGGAATGAATGTCGGCCATGTGCGCCCCCGTGGGCCGGACGACGGCGGGGCCGTCGTCCGGCTTGGGTGTCAGTTCTGCGGCGGCAGGATGTCGGCGGAAAGCAGGATCGTTTGCCGACGCGAATTGTTGCGCCACCAATGCGAAGTCGCGCCCTGCTCGGCGACGACCTCCCCCTCGCGGTGCAGGATCGGATCCGCGCAGGTGCTGCGGTATTCGGTGACCTGGCCCTTCAGCACGTAGATGTTCGCGGGGCGATCCATGTGCGAATGCCAGGGCACGACGCCGCCCGGCTCGATCACGAGGCGACGAAGGCGCAATTGCCGGCCGGGGATGTTGTAATTGGCGAGATCGACGGAGGAGATGACCGTATCGGTGACGCGCTCGGGCGCCGAGGGGCCCGGCTGCGTGACATCGACGCCGACCTTGTCAGCCGGGCATTCCCCGGCATAGGCGGGCGCCGCGGCGAAGGCGAGGGCGGCGAACGCGGCGGCGATGGAAAAGCGCTTGATCTTCACGAACATGTTGAACTCCTGATCTGCAACCTTGAGGTCCACCGCTCGTTCGCGCCGCGGCGCCCGGCGGTTACCGAATTCGGCTGTGTCGCGAAAGGGGCGCCCCGGCCGTAACCGGCGCGCGTTCGCGCGCGTCTCACGTGGGAGGAGGCGCCCATGAGCATCGCGGCCGCTGAAATTCTCTGGACGCTGGCCGCCCTCTATCTTGGCGCGGGGCTTCTCGTCGCGATCCCGCTCCTCTTCGGCGGCGCGATCGGCCGCTTCGACCGCCAGGCCGCGTCCGCGCCGCTGCACGTCAAGCTCCTGCTTGCGCCCGGGCTCATCGCGCTCTGGCCGCTGATGCTTCAGAAGGCCAGGGCGGACCGGCCGTGATCCGCACTCAACGCTCCCTGCACGCGCTGATCTGGAGCGCGCTCGCGATCGCGCTGGCGATGATCGTCATCGGCGCCCTGGTTGCGCGCGAGGGCGCGGTCGACGCCGCGCGCGCGATCGTCAGGGGCCGCTGATGGCGCACGGATACCGCGCCGTCCAATGGAACGCATTCAAGCGAATGTACGACCTCGCGCTGGTCGCGGGCGCAGCGACCTATGTCATCGTGTTCACGTTGGCGACGCTGAGCGTCGCGCCGCCCGGCGAGAGCTACTCAGAGATCCAGGTGCTGATCCGCGCCTTCGGCGGCGCCGCGTTCGGCCTTCTGCATCTCATCCTGATGATCGGACCGTTGGCGCGCCTGACGCCGCGCGCGAAGCCGCTGCTCTACAATCGCCGCCACATGGGCGTGCTGTGCTTTGCGCTCGCCCTTATCCACGCGTCGCTGGTCTTGCTCTGGTATCACGGCTTTTCCGACCTCAACCCGCTCGTCTCCCTGCTGGTCTCCAATCCGCGCTACGCGTCCATCGGCGGCTTCCCGTTCGAATCCCTGGGGCTCCTCGCGCTGGCGATCCTCTTCCTCATGGCCGCCACCAGCCACGATTTCTGGAACGCCAACCTCGGCCCTGTGGTCTGGAAAAGCCTCCACATGGCGGTCTATGCCGCCTATGCGCTTCTGGTCGCGCACGTGATGCTCGGAGTCGTGCAATACGAGCGCAGCTTGATCTATCCCATGCTGGTGAGCGCCGGCGCCACGGCGCTTGTGGGCCTGCATCTCACGGTCGGCTGGCGCGAATGGGCGAAGGATCGCGCCGCCTTCGAGATGGATCGCGAAGGCTGGCTCCGCATCGCGCCCGTTTCCGAGCTGATCGACGGCCGCGCGAAAATCATCGCGCCGCCGCACGGCGAGCGCATCGCCATCTTCCGCAACGGCGACCGCGTGCTGGCGCTCTCCAATGTGTGCCGCCACCAGGGCGGCCCGCTGGGCGAGGGACGCATTATCGACGGCTGCGTTGTGTGCCCCTGGCACGGCTTCCAGTACCTGCCTGAAACCGGCCGCTCTCCGCCGCCATTTGTCGAGCGCGTCGATACCTTCCGCACCCGGATCGTCGATGGAATCGTCTATGTCCATCCCGCGCCCTGCCCCGCCGATGCGCCCGCCGCGCCGAGCCTGATCCGCGAGAGCGCGCATGTCGGATGATTTCTTCATCGGCTGGGCGCCCACGCCTGAGCCGGACCGCCGCTTCCTCCTGCGCGCCGCGCTCGGGCTGGTCGCGATCGGCGCCGGCGCCGGCGGCCTGCTGGCTTCCCAACAGGCGCCGCCCGGACCGGGACAATGGAAGCAGGGCGAAGTCCGCACATGGCGCGGACTGCTCGTGCGCGAGCCCTACCCCGCCTTGCGCACGCTCGATCTGGACGGTTCGCCGCGCACGGCCTTTCTCGCCACGTCGGGCAAGCTCGGCGTGCAGGGCCGTCTGACGAACGAGATGTGCGGCGCCGTCGCCGTGCGCGGCAGCCTGATCGCGCGCGGCCGTCACGCGATGATCGCCGTCCCCGACGGCGATGACTGGATCACGCTCGCCTCGGCGAGCGAACCGGACCTGGCCGAGATGCGCGAAGAAGACCTCGGCGAGGTTTTGCTCGTCGGCGAGATCCTTGACTCCAAATGCTGGTTCGGCGCCATGCGTCCGGGCCAAGGCAAGCCCCACAAATCCTGCGCATCGCTCTGCCTGCGCGGCGGCTTGCCCGCAGCGTTCTGCGCGGGGCCGAATTGCGGTGAGGGATCAGAGGCGCCGCTCTTCCTCGACGCTCAAGGTCGCGCGCACGGACATGAGCTCTTGTCTCTTGCCGCCGATCCCGTCCGCGCGCTTGGCCGCCTCGTGCGCGTCGGCGACGTCACCCAATTCCGCGCCGATCTTTCAAACGTGGCACGCCTTTAGGCAGGTTCGGTAACCGTGAGTCGCAGACCGATGGCCTTCAACACCTCGAGAGTCGTGCTGAGCGTTGGATTCCCATTCGCGCTGAGCGCGCGGTAGAGACTCTCGCGAGACAAGCCGGTCGCTTGAGCGATCTCGCTCATTCCCCGGGACCGCGCGACCGCGCCGATGGCCTCCGCAATGACGCCCGTGTCGCCATCTTCGAACGCAGCCTCCAGAAGGAGAAAAGCATCCTCCGGCGTATCGACATAGTTCGCAGCATCGTACGGACGGGTGTTTATCTTAGCCATCCTGCTCTTCCTTCCATCCCCGCCAGAGCGTCTTCGCCTTCTCGATATCGCGTGCTTGGGTGCTCTTGTCGCCGCCCGCGAGCAGCAGAATGAGCTCCTCGCCGCGCTGCGCGAAATAGACACGATAGCCTGGACCGAACATGAGCCGGAGCTCGCTTACTCCGTCTCCGACCGGCGAAACGTCCCCCGGATTGCCAAGCCTCAGTCGGATAATTCGCGCGTTGATGCGCGCCACGGCCTTCCGGTCGCGAAGCGCCCCCAGCCACTCGCCGAACGTCTCGGTCTCAATGGCTGGGATCACCGACCTTCTTCTCCATGTAGCTTATAAGCTACAGTACGTCAAGGAGATTAACGGCCCGTCGGCAGGTCCTTGAACGCGACGTCCTTGTCCGCGCGCGGATCCTGCGGCAGCCCGAGCACGCGCTCGGCGATGATGTTCTTCAGGATCTCGTCCGAACCGCCCGCGATGCGAAGCCCCGGCGCCCAGAGATAAGCGTCGCCGAACACCCCGTCGGGTCCATCCTGCGCGACGATGCCGTAATGATCCTGCGCCTCGATCGCGGCGTTGGTGATGTCCTGCAGCCGGTTGGCGTTGATGATCTTGCCGATGGAGGATTCAGGTCCCGGCACTCCGCCTTTGGAGAGCGCCGTCATCGTGCGGAAGCGTCCGAGCTTGTAGCCCTCCGCGCTCACGTACCAGTCCGCGAGCTTTTGCCGGAAGGCCGGATCCTGCAACAGCGCGCCCTGCCCGCTCGGGCCGGAGAGCCGCCGCGCCAGCTCCAGGATCTCCGCATAGTCCGGCCCCGGAGAACCGCCAACCGCGAGCCGCTCGTTCATCAGCGTGACGAGCGCGACCTTCCACCCCTCGCCCACTCCCCCGACGCGCATCGCGTCCGCGATGCGCACGTCGGTGAAATAGACTTCGTTGAAGTTCGAGCCGCCCGACATCTGGTGGATCGGCCGCACCTCCACGCCCGGGTCCTTCATGTTCACGATGAACATGGTGAGGCCCTTGTGCTTGGGCAGCTCCGGATCGGTGCGCACCAGCAGCAGGCCCCAATCGGAAATGTGCGCGCCGGAGGTCCAGACCTTCTGGCCGTTGACGATCCAATCCTCGCCGTCCTTCACCGCGCGCGTGCGCGCCGCCGCCACGTCGGAGCCGGCGGAAGGCTCCGAGAAGAGCTGGCACCAGATCTCCTCGCCGTTGAGCGCCTTCGCCACGAAGCGCTCCCTCTGCGCGTCCGTGCCCATCGAGATGATCGTCGGCACGCACATGCCCAAGCCGATGATGAAGGGCCCCCCGAGCGGCTCGTACTTGCCTTCTTCCTGCCCGAAGATGACCTGGAAGATCGCCGGCAGTCCGCGCCCGCCATGCTCCTTCGGCCAGGTGATGCCGGAGAACCCAGCATCGGCTTTCTTCTTCTGGTAGGCCTTCGAGCGCGCAAGCTCATCCCCGCCGCCGCCCGGCTCGCGCCCGCGCAGCTTGGGCTTCAGGTTGGCGTCGAGGAACGCGCGCGCTTCGCTGCGGAACTTGGCTTCCTCGGGCGTGTCGTTGAAATCCATGACCTCACCTCGATCTGAACGGAATGAGAAGACTGAACACGAAACCCGCGACCGCCACGGCGAACGCTGCGCCGACGAGAACGGTGAGCAGGCCAAGCGGAAAATTGCCCGCATTCTGCGTCTGCGGCTCGAACACCTTCCCGAAGAAGCTGCCATAGAGCAGGCCCGCCGCGACGCCCCACGCACCAGTGAAGAACGCGCGCCGCGCCGGCGTCTCCTGACGCAGCGCCAGCGCCGAGCCGATCAGCAGTGCGCCGGCGAACATGTCGTCGAGCCAGAGCGGCGCGGGCCGTCCCGCGCCCCACGAGCGATAGGCCTCCCCGATCATCAGCGAGAGCGCGAGCAGGATCGCGACGAGGCGCAGCGCGCTCATGCCTGGCGTCCGTCGATGCGCCAGGGCGGAAAGCGGCGGTTCTTGCCCGCGTGATAAAGGCAGATCTCGTTGCCGAAGGGATCGCGCATGCGCGCTTCGCGCCAGAGCCAGCTCTCGTCCTTCGGATCGGAGATGAAGGCGATGCCGGAACTCTTCAGCCGCGCGACAGTCGCATCGAGATCGTCGCATTCGAGATAGACGACCGTTCCGCCGACCGCACCCTGATCAAGCGCGATGGAGAAGGTCGCATCGCCTTCCGGCGCCTCGAAGCGCGCATAATGCGCCGCCGCCACGATCTGCCTGAAGCCGAGCGTCTTGTAGAATGCGGCGGAGGCTGCGATGTCGCCGGCCGGCACGGTGATCTGGTTCAGCCTCACCCTCCACGCTCCCCGGACACGAGCGCAGCGGGCCCCAACCGGATGGCGTGCGCAAGCGCCGCCGAGCATTGCGCCGTGTTAGGCCCCGGCTCTTCGCGGGCTTCGCCCGCTGCGGCCGGGGAGCGCGCGAGGACTATGCCCCGCTTCACGCCGCGTTCTTCGCTTCGAGCTGCCGCACGAGCTTCTCTTTCCAAACCGCCGGCGCGCCGGCCTGCACCGCGAGCAGCTTCGCGCGCCGATAAAAGAGATGGCAGTCCACTTCCCACGTGAAGCCGATGCCGCCATGCGTCTGTACGTTTTCCTTCGCCGCGAAATGATAGGCCTCGCACGCCGCCACACGCGCCGCCGCCGCCGCCAGCTTCAGCTCCGGCGCTTCGGTTGAGAGCGCCCACGCCGCATAATAGGCGTTCGAGCGCGCTACCTCGATGTTCACGTACATGTCCGCGAGCTTGTGCTTGATGCCCTGGAAGGAGCCGATCGGCCGCGAGAAGGCGTAGCGGTTCTTCGCGTAATCGACCGCCATCTCCAGGCACGCCTGCGCGCCGCCCACCTGCTCGAACGCCAGAAGCGTCGCCGCCCGATCGAGCACGGCCTCCGCGAGCTCCCAGCCGCGCCCGGCCTCGCCGATGCGCTCGGCCTTCGTGTTCTTGAACGTCAGCGCCGCGTGTCCGCGCGTCGGCTCGAGCGTCTTGAGACTTTCGCGCGCAACACCCTCCAGCGGTGCGAGGAAAAGCGACAGCCCCGATCCCTCCTTCGCCAGCACGATCGCGGCGTCCGCGACGTCTCCGTCGGTGACCGGCGTCTTCACGCCATTGAGTGCGCCGTTCTCGTAGCTGCAGCGTATGGCGCTCGCCGAAACCGCGCCAGGCCCTTCCGAGATCGCAAAGCAGCCGATCGCGTCGCCTTGCGCGATCTTCGGCAGCCACGCGGCCTTCTGCGCATCGCTGCCCGCCAGCAGCAAAGCCTCGGCGAAGAAATACACCGTCGATGAGAACGGAACCGCCGCAAGCGAGCGCCCGATCTCCTCGGCGAGCACGCAAAGCTCGAGCCGTCCAAGCCCGAGGCCGCCATGCGCTTCCGGGATCGCCGCGCCGAGCCATCCCATCTCCGCCACGCCCTTCCAGAGCGTCTTGTCGTAGGAGGCGCCGGCCTTTCCATCGAGCCCGGATTGTCCATCAAGAATCTTGCGCAGCGCCGACTTGGAGGCCTTGTCGGCAAGGAAGCGCCGCGCTTCGTCCTTCAATTGCTTTTGCTCGTCTGAGAAATCGAAGTTCACAACGCTCTCCCAATCGCGCCCGGACAATAGCAGCCACGCGACGGCGCGAAAGGCGCCGTTAGGGCGCCTGATGAACGAAGCCTAAACCCTGCCCGGGTTAGAAGCTCAAACCTTACGAAAATTCTCCAGTCTCGGGGCAGGCGCGAACATGGCTAAGGCGGTCTTTCACAAGGGTCAGCGGGTGTTCGTGAAGCCCGTCGGCACCTGGGCGCTCATCGAGACGGTGATGCCGCAATGGGTGAAGGGCGTGGAAGAGCCCCTGAAGGTCACCTACGAGTGCGGGCTCGGCCGTGACTTCCAGGCCCACGAGCTGGTCGCCGAAGAGACCGAATCCAAGGCGACCGATCTGGTCGAGACCGAGAAGTGGCGCATCCTGCGTGCGCCCAATCGCTGGCGCCAGGGCGGCGACGTGCGCCTTGGGGCGACCGGCACCTTCCCTATCGTCGTCACCGACGAGCAGGATTGGGGCGGCTGGCGCGTGCCGACCGCAGAATACGATCGCGATCCCGGGCGCATCGAGCTGCAGGCCAAGGTGATCGCCAACGCGCAGAAGATGATGCGCGTCTGCCGCGAGCTGACCCACATCGCCGCCGACCACGCGATGGAATGCCCGCCCGCGCTGCTGGAGCTCGCCGCGCAGGCCGACGCGGTCCTCGCCTCGATCTACGAAGCCAACGACAGCGCCCCCATCGCGGCGGAATAGGGCGCGCCGAGGCGCCCGATTGATCCGGGGCCGGGAGCGTGCAAAGCACCTCGGTTCCGGAGACTCCCATGTCCGAAGCGGCGCCCGTCCGCCTGGCCGATTACCGGCCGCCCGATTACCTGATCGACGAGGTCTCGCTCGCCTTCGAGCTCGATCCGCACGCGACGCTGGTGCGCGCCAGATCCACCCTGCGCAGGAACGGCCAAGGCCCCCGCCCGCTCGTGCTCGACGGCGAGCGCGCCGAGCTTGTCTCCATCGCCATCGACGGCGCGCTCCTTGGCCCCGACGCCTACGAGAAGCGCCCCGGCGGCCTCATGGTGAAGGCGCCGCTGCCGGACCGCTTCACGCTGGAGATCGTCACCCGCCTTGATCCGGCCAACAACACCGCGCTTGAAGGCCTTTACGTCTCCGGCGGCCGCTTCTGCACGCAATGCGAGGCCGAAGGCTTCCGCACCATCACCTATTTCCTCGACCGCCCGGACGTGATGGCGCGCTACGAAGTGCGCATCGAAGCGGAAAAGGCGGCCAATCCGACGCTGCTCGCCAACGGCAACCTCGTGGAAGGGGGCGATCTGCCGAACGGGCGCCGCTATGCGGTCTGGCGCGATCCCTTCCCGAAGCCCTGCTATCTCTTCGCGCTCGTCGCCGGCGAGTTCGACATCCTCGCCGACAGCTTCACCACCATGTCCGGCCGGGTCGTGCGCCTCGCCATCCATGTCGATCCCGGCGAGCGCGAGCGCGCGCATTTCGCGATGGATTCCCTGAAGCGCGCGATGCGCTGGGACGAGGAGAAGTTCGGCCGCGAATACGATCTGGACGTCTTCAACATCGTCGCCGTGCGCGATTTCAATTTCGGCGCCATGGAGAACAAGGGCCTCAACATCTTCAACTCGGCCTATGTGCTCGCCGATCCCGAGACCGCCACCGACGCCGATTACGAAGCCATCGAGGCCATCGTCGCGCACGAATACTTCCACAACTGGACCGGCAACCGCATCACCTGCCGCGACTGGTTCCAGCTCTCGCTGAAGGAAGGCCTCACCGTCTTCCGCGACCAGGAATTCTCCGCCGACCAGCGCTCGCGCCCCGTGCAGCGGATCAAGGACGTGAAGCGCCTGCGCGCGCGGCAATTCCCCGAGGACGCCGGCCCGCTCGCCCATCCCGTGCGCCCGTCGAACTACATGAAGATCGACAATTTCTACACCGCGACGGTCTACGAGAAGGGGGCCGAGCTCATCCGCATGCTGAAGACGCTGCTCGGCGCAGACGATTTCAAACGCGGCATGGATCTCTATTTCGAGCGCCGCGACGGCACCGCCTCCACGGTGGAGGATTTCATCGCCTGCTTCGCGGAAGCCTCCAGCCGCGACCTCACGCACTTCATGCAATGGTACGGTCAGGCCGGCGCGCCGATGCTCGAGATCACGAGCGCCTACGACGCCGCCGCGAAAGCCTACGAGCTTGCCGTGCGCCAGCACACGCCCGCGACGCCGGGACAGCCGACCAAAGAGCCGATGCTCATTCCGCTGCGCGTCGGCCTCCTCGCGAAGGACGGACGGCAATTGTCCGAGCGCGCGCTCGTGCTCGACAGCGCGCAGAAATCATTCCGCTTCGAAGGTATCGACGAAAAGCCGATCCCAACGCTGCTGCGCGGCTTCTCCGCGCCGGTGAAGATATCCGACGGCCTCACGCCCGAAGAGCGCCTCGTGCAGATGGCGCACGATTCCGATCCCTTCACGCGCTGGGAGGCGGGCCAGACGTTGGCGCGCCAGGAGATGCTCGCGCGCGCCGATGCGCTCATGCGCCAGGGAGCGCCGCCCGCGCCGATCGGGTTGGCCGAAGCGCTCGGCCGCGAGCTCGACCGCGCGGCGACGGACGCCGCCTTCGCCGCGCTCGCGCTGCGCCTGCCGGAGCTGTCCGAGCTCATCCAATACGCCGAAGCGCCGGATCCGGACGGTCTCTTCCAGGCCCGCGAGGAAACCCGTCGCGCGATCGCCGGCGCGCTCAAGGACAAGCTGATCGCCATCGCCGAGGCGCCCGCGGAGAAGGATTATTCCATCGACGCTGGCGCCGCCGGCAAGCGCGCGCTCAAAGCCGCCGCGCTCGACCTCCTCGCTTCGCTGGGCCCGGAAACCGAACAGGTTCTTTGGAGCGCGTTCGACCGCGCCCGCGCCATGACCGAATGGATGGCGGCCCTGAATGCGCTCGGCGCCTCGGGCTCGGCGCGCTTCGACGATGCGCTCGCGCGCTTCTACGAGAAGTGGCGCCATCGCCCGCTGGTGATGGACAAATGGTTCGCCGTGCAGGCCGCCGCGCCGCGCCGCGATGCGCTCGCGCGCGTGGAGAAGCTGCGCGCGCATCCCGACTTCGACCTGAAGAACCCGAACCGCGTGCGCTCCGTGGCCGCGACATTCTCGATGAGCAACCTGCTCGCCTTCCACGCCGCCGACGGCGCCGGCTACCGCTTCCTCTCCGACATCGTCGGCGAAGCGGACGGCCTCAATCCCGCGCTCGCAGCCCGGCTCTTGACCGCGTTCGAAAGCTGGAAGCGATTCGATTCCGGGCGTCAGGCGCACGCGCGCCGCGCGCTCGAAGGCCTGAGCGAGCGCGCGAATCTCTCCCGCAACGCGCGCGAAGTCGTCGCCCGCACGCTTGGCTAGCCTCGCCCCCGCTTTTTCTGGGGACTGATTCCCTCCCCCGCCTCGACCCCTTTGTGACGCAAAGGTAAATTTCGAGGTTCGGCGATTCTTTCGCCGCGGGGTTGGGGTTTTGACGCAGGCAGCGCAGCGAGCGAAGGCGGACGCGCGCCCAATTGAATCGCCGCGAGGCGACTTGGGTCGAAGCGACGCGCGCCAAGATCCGGCCAAGGCCGGCAAGGCGCCGGCGACGAGCCATCGCTCGGTGCTGGCGCTTGTCGCGCTCCTGCTGATCGCCTTCTCGATCGCCATTGCGCTGCAGGTCGATACCAAGCGCCGCGCCTCAGCCGAGCTTGCCATCGGCGAACAGACCGATGCGGCCGTGCTGCTCGCCGCGCGCGCCGACGCGGAGATCTCGCAAGCGCTCGGCGCGCTCGCCGCCGCCGCCGAGACTGCGCGCCTCACCAATGTCTGGGACGCCAATGCCGGCATCGTCGCCAGCGTCGCGGCCCGCGCGCCGGCGGTGCGCGGCGTGTCGATCTTCGACCGCGCGGGGCGCCACATCGTCTCCACCTCGGGCGTCGTGACGCCAATCGCCGCCGCCGCGCTCCAGGCGGCCGGGGACGCGCAGCAATGGTCCGGCGCGCCGGCGGTCCGCGGACGCCCGCCCGCGCCGGTGATCCTCCGGCGCGTCGAGCACGGCGCGATCGTCAGCGTGCTCGACCCGAACCTCATGCTCGCCGACGCGCCCGCCAGCCAGCGCGCGCTGCTCGCGACCAGCGGCGGCGAAGTGCTGCACGCCACGCCCGCCCTGCAGCGCGCGGGCCTCGCCGAACAGCGCGCGCTTTTGGCCCAGGCGCCGCAGGGCGCGGGCGCGACCGGCATCGTGCGCGAGGATGCGCGCGGCGCAGCCTGGGCGATCAGCGTGGCGACGACGTCCGTCGATGGCCTGCGCGTCGTCTCCTCCGCGCCGACCACGAGCACGCTTTCCATGGTGCTCGCCGCCATCCTGCAATTCATGCTGCTCGCCGGCGCCCCGATCACCGCGGTGGCCGCCCTTCTCCTGCTGCTCAACCAGAACCAGCGCCGCGTCGAGGTCGCCGAACAGGAGGCCGAGCGCGCCGAGGCGCATTTCCGTCTCGCCGCCGACAGCGCCCGCGCCGGCGTCTTCGAATGGCGCAGCGACGCCAACGTGATCATCCTCTCCGACCAGGCCGCGAACATCCTCCACGCGCCGTCCGACACGCTGAAGCTGCCCGAATTCCTCGGCCTCTCCGCGCGCGAGGACCGCGACGACCTGGAGGAGGAATTCCGCAGCGCCAAGCGCACCGGCGCGCTCGACTTGCGCTTCCGCGTCGGCGCCGGCGCCAATGTCGCATGGGTGGAGGCGCGCGGCGTCGCCATCGAGGACCGCAGCTCCGCGGGGCCCGTCCGCTTCATCGGCTCGGTGGTGGACGTAACGCCCCGCCACGAAGCGGAGATGCGCGTCACGCGCCTGGAGCGGCAATTGCGCGCCGCGATCGATTCCTATTCCGGCCCGTTCGCGCTCTGGGACGGCCGCAAGCGGCTGATGCTCTGGAACGCCGCCTACGCCACCGCCTTCCGCCTCGATCCGCAATTGCTGCGCCCGCGCGCGTCGTATGAAGCGATCGCGCTCGCCGCCGCCGCGCAGATCCGCCGCGAGCGTGTGCACCCGGTGGATCCCCAGGTGCGCGAAGTGGAGCTGAATTCCGGCGAATGGCTGCACCTTGTCGAGCGCCGCACCGGCGACGGCGGCCTCGTCACCGTCGGCATCGACATCACCGCCTTGAAGCGCCAGGAAGAGGCGCTCAAGCGCAACGACAAGCGCCTGCGCGACCTCGTCTCGCGGCTGGAGAATTCCGAAGGCCAGATCAAGCGTCTCGCGCGCGAGACCGAAGAGGCGCGGCAGAAGGCCGAGGAAGCGAGCGAAGCCAAGAGCGCCTTCCTCGCCAACATGAGCCACGAGCTGCGCACGCCGCTCACCCACATCATCGGCTTCTCCGAGATCATGGCCAAGGAGCTCTTCGGCCCGATCGCCAACGACCAGTACCGGCAATATTCGAGCGACATCTATTCCAGCGGCAACCACCTGCTCGACCTGATCAACGACATCCTGGACATGGCCAAGATCGAGGCCGGCAAGTTCACGCTGACCCCGAAGCCGCTCGATCCGTTGACGGCGATCGAGCAGGCCGTGCGCCTCACCCGCGGCAAGGCCGACCAGAAGAAGCTGCAGCTCATCGTCGATGCCGAGGGCTTGCCGGAGATCGAGGCCGACCACCGCGCCTTCAAGCAGATGCTGATCAATCTGCTCTCCAACGCGATCAAGTTCACCGCCTATGGCGCGGTGATGGTGCGCGGTCGCCCCACCGCCGACGGCATCGTCGTGCGCGTGGTCGATACCGGCTGCGGCATTCCCGCCCACGAGCTGCCGCGCCTGGCGCGTCCGTTCGAGCAGGTCGATACTGAGCTCAGCCGCAACAATTCCGGCACCGGCCTCGGCCTGGCGCTGACCAAGTCGCTGATCGAGCTGCACGGCGGGCGGATGACGATCGAGAGCGAAGTCGGCCGCGGCACGATCGTCAGCGTCTACCTGCCGAAGGTCTTCGGCGCCGCCTCAAATCCCGAGCGCACCGCCGCCGAATAGCCCGCGTTTGCGCGGCGACGCTCAGGGCGGAGGCGGAGGCCCAGGCGGTCCTGGCGGTGCGTCGTCCTCCAGGCGCCCATCGCGGAACTGCTTCATCCGCTCGCGCGCGCCTTCGCCCATCGGGCCGCCGAGCGCGCGGCGCCGCTCGCGCACCAGCGCCTTCACTGCCTCCTGGCGCTCCTCGGGCTTGAGGTCCACAAGCGCCCGCGCCATTGCGTCGTGCCACGCCGCCTGCAGCGCAGCATCCGCCGCACGCTGCCGCGCGAGCGCCGCGCGCACCGCCTCCGCATCGTAGGTCGCGGCCGTCGCGACACGCTCCACGTCCTGACGCGCCGCGCGCGCCGCGGCGCGCAATTCCTGCGTCTGTCCCCACGCGCCGCGAAGCTCGCGCCGGATCGCTTCGCGCGATGCCTCATCCAGCGCGCGCATGAAGCCGCCCCCGCCGGGACCGACGTCCGGGCGCGGACCTCTGCCGTCGCGATGATCGCGCTCGGGACCGGGCCGGTCGAGCCGGACGCCGGCGACATAGGCGCCCACGCCGCCGCCGATCAGCAGCAGGTTCACCGCCAGCGACGCGATCAGCAACGTCTTGAGACGTCCTTCGCTCATCCTTCTTCTCCAAGCCATGCGAGCTCGTCCGGCGTCTCGCTCTGGAACGTCGCGGCGATGATCGTGTCGGAAGCCTCGTCCGCGCCGCTGGTCGGGAACGCGCGCGAGCCGGCGAAGCCGACGACGAGCCCGAACACCGCGCACGCCGCCAGCGCATAGACCGACCGCCGATCTCCCGGCGCGAAGACGCGCGCTTCACCTTTCGGCGCGTGCTTGAGGATGCGCGCAGCCAGAAGCTCGCTCGGGTCCGCAACGTCGCGCTCGCTCGCCGCGATCGCAAGGTCGAGCGCGCCTTCCTCGGCCAGCAATCCCGACACGGCCGCCGCATTGCCCGCCGCGAACGCCTGCGCCTGCGCGCGCTCGGCCTCCGGCCAGCGCTGCGGATCCGCGCCGTACGCCTCCACGATCGCGCTGAAACGGTTCAAGTCCATCACACCGCCTCCCCCTCTCCCAACGGGCCCATCAGATCCCCCGCAACATCCGCAAGCGCCGCCTTGAGCGCCCGCCGCCCGCGCGACAGCAAGGATTCCAGCGCCTCGACGCTGACCTCCAGCGCCGCGGCTGCATCGATATTGCTCATCTCCTGCAGATGGCAGAGCGTGATGGCGGCGCGCTGGCGTTCAGGCAATTTGCGCATCGCCTCGCTCACCCGAGCGGCCCGCTGCCGCGCCAGCCACGCCTCGTCCGCGCCTTGCGCGGGGTCCGCGACCATGAGCCCGGCCTCCGCGTCCGGCGTCTCGCGCCGCCGCCGCAGGCGGTCGTAGCAGAGATTGAGCGCCACCCGATGCATCCACGTCTCGAACTTCGCCTGACCCGGTTTCCATTTCGGCGCCTCGCGCCATGCGCGCAGGAACACTTCCTGCGCCACATCCTCGGCCTCGGCGGGGTCGCCCAGCATGCGCTGCGCGACCCCCTTGATCCGCCCCAGATGCTTGCGCACCAGCGCGGTCGCCGCGCCGCGATCGCCCGCGCCGGCCTGCCGGACGAGCTCTCCGTCCGGATCGTAGGTCTCGATGTTCCGGTTCACGCGCGATCGGCATAGTCTTCCTTACTTCGCGTGTCTCTCCTCGTGTCGGGCGCGCCGCTCGGCCCGCGCAGCGTCGAGCTCGGCGCGCTCCAGCACGCCGTTATGGTTGGCGTCGATGCGATCGAAGCCAGGATGCGGCGCGGCGTTGAACTCCGCCTGGCTCACCTTGCCGTCGCGATTGGCGTCCATCCGCGCGAAGCGTTCGGCGCGCCGCTGCTCGGCCGCCTGCCGGCGCGCGTCCCGGTCGGCCTCCGAAATGAACCCGTCGCCATTGGCGTCGAGCCGCGCGAACATTCGCGCCCGCGCCGCGTTCGCCTCCTCTCGGGTGATCTGCCCGTCGCCGTTGGAATCGGCCCGGGCGAGGCCCATTCCGCCGCCCATGCGCGGCCCCTCGCCGCCCGGCTGGGCGTGTGCAACCGCGGCGCCCAGCGCAACCGCCAGACAGGCGCCGAGCGCCAGCAATGATTTTCTCATGCGATGTCTCCAATCCCGTCGCTCCCCCTTCAACGGGCGGGGGGCGCGCTTCCGTCGGAGACGAACTGCACGAACGCGGCGCGCACCTGGCCCTGGAGGGCGCCCAGACGCGCCTCGAGGGCGGCGAAGTCCGCCGCGCCCCCGAGCCGGGCCAACAGCGACTTGGCGCCTTCCGACGCCGTCGCGGGGTCGAAATCGCCGCGGATGCAGATGCGCAGGCCTTGGTTGAGGTCGCTATAGAGGCCCCACGCCTCGCCGAGCAGCTGCGCCAGCGCCTCCGGGATGACCTGCGCCTTCCCCAGCCGCGCGATCGCCTCGCCGGAATTGGCCGAGAGCGCGTCCCCATGCGCGGCGCCCGCAACGAGCTGCGCCGCCTGCGCGATGAACTCGATATCGACGAAGCCGCCCGGCGCGAGCTTCAGATCCCACACGCTCTTGCCTGGTCGCTCCTTGTCCATGCGTGCGCGCATGTCGGCGACGTCGGCGAGGATCTTCGCGCGATCGTGCGGCCGCAGCATCGCTGCGCGCGCCGCCTGCGTCGTGCGCGCCCCGACATCCGCATCGCCCGCCACGAACCTGAGCCGGGTGAGCGCCAGAAGCTCCCACGTCCACGCCTCTTCCCCGTAATAGCGCTCGAACGAGGACAGCCGCACCGCCACCGGCCCCTTCGAGCCGGACGGGCGCAATTGCATGTCGATCTCGTAGAGCGCGCCCTCCTCGGTCGGCGCAGAGAGCGCGATGATCATGCGCGAGGTGACGCGCGCGTAGAAATCCGCGGCGCCGAGCGCGTTCGCGCCGCCCGACTGGGCGCCGTCTGCGGCGTCATAGACGAGCATGATGTCGAGGTCAGACCCTTCCGAGAGCTCGCGCCCGCCGAACTTCCCAAGCGCCATCACCGCGAAGCGTCCAGGCTGGGCGCCGAACACCCGCTCCACTTCCTCAAGCGCGACCTGCGCCAGCGCCTCGATCATCGCCTCGGCGAGATCGGCATAGGCCGCGCCGGCCGCCTGCGCGCTCGCCCGCCCGGCCAGCACCTGCATGCCGATGCGGAACGCCTCCTCGCGCTTCAGCCGCCGCGCCGCATTGAGCGCGCGCTCGAAATCGAGCCCGGCGACGGCCTCGTCGGCGAGCTTGCGCCGCTCGCCGGCGCGATCCTCCGCCAACGGACGATCGAACCGGGCCTCGATCATCGCGTCGAGCAGCGCGGGTTGCGCGCCGAGCGCATCGGCAAGCCGCGGCGCGAGCGCCAGCGCGCGCACGATCTCGTCGAGGAATTTCGGTTGGCCGCGGAAGAGCGAAAGCACCTGCACGCCTGCGGGAAGATCGGCGAAGAATTTGGAGAAACGCCGGAACGTCTCCTGCGGCTCCCCCGCCGCGGCGATGGCGCGCAGCAGCCCCGGCGTGAGCGCGGTCAGCAGCTCCCGCGCCCGCTCCGAGCGCATCGCGCGCACGCGGCCATGATGCCAGCCGCGGATGGTCTCCGCGATCTGGGCCGGATCGGAGAAGCCGAGCTTGGCGAGCGTCTCCAGCGTGCCCGGATCGTTCTCCACGCCGGTGAAGATGAGGCTGCCGAGCGGGTCCGCCAGGCTCTCGAAGCGCCCGAAGAGCGCGTGGTCGGCCTCCGCCACGATGGAGCGGCGCGCAACGAGCGCGCGCTCCCACGCTTCCCGATCGGCGATGCCGCAGAGCGCCGCCAGATGCGCGCGCGCTTCCGGGCTCGGCGGGATTTTCTGCGTCTGCGCATCGTCGATCATCTGCAGCCGGTGCTCGACTTCGCGGTAGAACACGTACGCCTCCGCCAGCGCCTCCGCCGCGCCCGCGCCGATCCGCTCTGCGCGCGCAAGCGCGGCCAGCGCCGGCAGCGTCTGCGGCGCGTGCAGGAGCCGGTTGCGCCCTCCGAAGATGAGCTGCTGCGTCTGCGCGTGGAGCTCGATGTCGCGGATGCCCCCGCGCCCGAGCTTGAGATCGAACACCGGATCGGAGAGCTCCGCGCTCTTGTGCGCCGAGATGATCTGCCGCTTGATCGAGAGCACGTCCGTGACTGCCGCGAAATCGAGATGCCTGCGCCAGACGAAGCCTTCGATCGCCTGCAGGAATTCCGCGCCAAGCGCGATGTCCCCGGCCGCCGGGCGCGCCTTGATATAGACGCAGCGCTCCCAGTTCTGCCCGAGGCTCTGGTAATAGTTTTCCGCCATCCCAATCGTGACCGCCGGCGGCGTGGAGCCTGGATCGGGACGCAGGCGCAGATCCGTGCGGAAGACGTAGCCGTCCGCTGTGATCTCCTCCATCGCCTTGACGATAAGCTGCACGAGCTTGAGCGCGGTCTGCCGCGGCTCGAAGGCCTTCTTCAACCGCAGCCTCGAAGGCTCGTAGAACACCGAGAAATCGATGTCGGAGGAATAATTGAGCTCGCGCGCGCCCATCTTGCCGAGCGCGATGAGCGTGAACCCCGGGACCGGCCCTTCGGGGCCTTCGCTGCGCTCGATGTCGCCGCGCAGCGCGAGATCCTCCGCCGCGAGCGCCAGCGCCGCGCGCAAGGACGCGTCGGCGAAATCGGTGAGCGCGCCGGTGACGCGCTCCAGCGGCCAGGCGCGGGCAAGATCAGCGAGCGCGACGGAGAGATGCAGCGCGGCCTTCGCGTTGCGCAGGCGCGCCATGCCCTCCCCCAGCGCCGGCGGCTGCAGCGCGATCGCCTGCGCCGCCTCGATCGCCGCCCGGCTGGTGCGCTCCGGCCAGTCCGCATCGATGCTTTTAAGCAGATGCGCATGCCGCGTCATGAGCCGCGCCAGATAGGGCGAATGCGCCCCCGCCGCGCGCGCCGCTTCGCGCAGCGGATCGGGGCTGGCGCCGCCCTCGGGCGCGAGCGCGGCTGAAACGGTCGCGAGGCTCGTCATCCCGTCGTGGGCAGCACGAGCGCGGCGCGAAGTCCAGGCCGTTCGGTTCCGCCAAGCCCGTCGCCGAGCGCCAGCACGCCTTTGTGCAGCCGCGCGACCGCCTGCACGAGCGATAGGCCAAGGCCCGTGCCGGGCGTCGAGCGCGCCGATTCCAGCCGCACGAAGCGCTCGGTGACGCGGTCGCGGTCCTGCTTGGGCACGCCGGGCCCATCGTCGAGCACCGCCAGCTCGAGCTTGCCGTCGGCGCGCATCTCGGCGCGGATCTCCACCCGCCCGCCGCGCGGCGTGTACTTGAGCGCATTCTCGATCAGGTTGGAGAGCGCCTGGGTGATGAGCTGCGGCTCGCCCTTGAGCGCGAGGCCGTCGGTGACGAAGGCGGAGAGCTCGATGCCCGCCTCTTCTGCGGCCGGCACGTAGAATTCCACCAGCTCGCGCACGATCTCGGAGAGATTGAGCTTGTCGAAGCGCCAGTTCGCGACGCTTTCGATGCGCGAGACGCGCAGCACCGCCTGGAAGGTGTCGAGCAGACGATCGACTTCATCGACCGCCTTGCGCAGCGCCGTGCGCTCGCCTTCCGAATCCGGCTTCGCTTCGAGCGCCTCGTCGAGGCGCTGGCGCAACCGCGTGAGCGGCGAGCGCAAATCGTGCGCGATGGAATCGCCGGCCGTGCGCGTGGTGTTCACCAGCCGCTCCAGCCGGTCGAGCATGGCGTTCACGTCGCGCGCGAGGATGTCGAACTCGTCGCCGATCCCGGCCTCCGGCACGCGGCGCGTAAGATCCCCGGCCATCACGTCGCGCGCGGTGTGCGAGAGCGCCTCGGCCCGCCGCGCCGCCTGCCGGCTGGCCACCAGCCCGCCGACGATGGAGAGCACGAGCCCGATGACCGCGACCGTCCAGAGGACGCTCGTGATGCGTCCCGCGATCGCCGCCGCGCCGCCCAGATCGCGCGCCACCAGCAGCACCGGACCGCCGATCAGCCGCCCGATGCGGCCGCGCGCTTCCCCCGAAGCGAGGCCGCCCTCGGGCGTCGGACGCGAAAGCTTCAGGCTGACATTATCGGTCTCCTCCCCGCGCAGCGGCGGGATGACCGGGATGTCCTGGTAGAGCGTCTGCCCGGAGGCGTCGATCAGCGCATAGAGCAGGTCGTTCTGCCGGTTCGAGCGCTCGATCACCTCCTGCCGGAGGCGCGAGATCCCGCCCTCTGCGTAAGCGCGCTCGAGCGATGCGTATTCCTGCGCCGCGGCGGCGTCGGCGTCGCGGATCAATTGCCCCACGGTGGCGATGTAGACGTAGGCGAGCAGCGCCACGACGAAGGTGAGCACCACGCCGGCCTGGACGATCGCCAGCCGGAAGGTCGTGGTGCGGATGAGCGATTCAAGACCGCTCGGCCTCTGCCCGATCGGCGGGCCAGATCTCATGCAGCCAGACGATATCCCGACCCGCGCACGGTGTGCAGCAGCTGGACCGTGAAGTCCTTGTCGATCTTCGAGCGCAGGCGGGAGATGTGCACGTCGATGACGTTGGTCTGCGGATCGAAATGATAGTCCCAGACGTTCTCCAGCAGCATCTTGCGCGTCACCGTCTGGCCGGAATTGCGCATGAGGTATTCCAGCAGCCGGAACTCCCGCGGCTGCAGGTCGATCTTGCCGCCGCCGCGATGCACCGTGCGGGCGAGCAGGTCCATCTCGAGGTCGCCCACCTGGAGGCGCGTGCGCTCCGAGATGGCGAGCTCGCGCCCGTTCCACAGCGCCCGCACGCGGGCCAAGAGCTCGCGGGTGGAGAAGGGCTTGCCGAGATAATCATTGGCGCCGGCGTCGAGGCCCTCGACCCGGTGGTCCTCGTCGTGCAGCGCCGAGAGGATGAGCACCGGCGTGGAGACGCCGTCCGAGCGCAGGTCCCGCACCACGTGCGTCCCGTGCTTCTTCGGCAGCATGCGGTCGAGGACGATGACGTCATAGGCGCGCGATTTCGCCATCTCCGCGCCCTCCTCGCCGTCGCCGGCGAGATCGACGTTGTGGCCCTCGTCCTCGAGGGACACACGCAGGCTGTCCGCCATCTCGCGGTCGTCCTCGACCAGCAATACTTTCATGGAGTTAACCCTACGCCTGACCCACGCGCCGTCCCCAGGTTCAGCCCTGGGAGACGTCGGCTGCAATGTAGCGTCTTCCCGCGCGTCCGCCCACCTGCAAAAGCAACGGCCGGTTCGTCCGGCGCGCCTGATCCGCAGCGGCGCCGAGTTCTTCAGCGGTGCGGACGGTGCGCTCGCCAGCCATAAGGATGACGTCGCCCGGACGCACGCCCTTGCGCGCCAGATCGGAGTTCGGCGTCACCGCCGTGACGAGCACGCCGCCCTCGCGTTCCTGGATCGAGAGGCGCGTGCGGTCCGCAGGCGTGAGCGGGCGCACGCTGACGCCGAGCGAAGCCTGCGCCACCGCCGGCGGCGTGCCCTGGCTCTGCTCTTCAGGCGTGTCGCTGGCCGCGAGCTGCTGCTCGGCGGGGCGTTCGGCGAGACGCACATTGATCGTGCGCCGCTGGCCGCCGCGGAAGAGATCCACCCGCGCCGGCCGTCCGACCGCCGTGGAGCCGACCTTCTGCGTGAGGTCGCGGGAATCCTCCACCGCTTCGCCGTTGAACGTGAGCACCACATCGCCCTGCTGCAGGCCCGCGCGCGCGGCCGGGCCGTCGGGAACGACGCTGGCGACCATCGCGCCCTTGGCGTCCGGCAGGCCGAGCGAGCGGGCGATGTCGCTGTCGAGAGGCTGCACCTGCACGCCGAGCCAGCCGCGCGTCACGCGCCCGCGCTCCACGAGCTGGTCGATGATGCGCGCCGCGGTCTCCGACGGAATGGCGAAGCCGATGCCGACATTGCCGCCGGTCGGGGAAAAGATGGCGGAGTTCACGCCGATGACGCGGCCGCGCAGGTCGAAGGTCGGCCCGCCCGAATTGCCACGATTGATCGGCGCATCGATCTGCAGGAAGTCGACATAGGCCGAGCCGACGTCGCGCCGGCCCTTGGCCGAGACGATGCCGGCGGTGGCCGTGCCGTCGAGCCCGAACGGATTGCCGACCGCGACCACCCAGTCGCCGACGCGCACGTCATGGCCCCGATCGAGCGACACGTAGGGGAAGCGGCCGCCGCCCTTCAGGCGCAGGACCGCGATGTCGGTCGGCTCATCGGTGCCGACGACATCCGCCTGGATCTCGCGTCCGTCGCTGAGGCGCACGGTGATCTCTTCGGCGTTGGCGACGACGTGATGGTTGGTGACGATGGTGCCGTCGGCATTGATGAGGAAGCCGGAGCCCAGCGAGGTGGGGGGCTCGCGCGGCACCACGCCCGGCCGGCGCCGGAAGAAGTCCTCGAAGCCGGGCGGTAGGCCCTCGATCGAGCCGGCCGCCGCGTTCGGCCGCTGGCGCACCTGGATGGACACCACCGCCGGGCTCACCCGGTCGATGAGGTCGGCGAAGCTGCCTGGGGCGCCGCCCGGAGGCGCGACGGCCTGAGGCTGGATCTGCTGCGCGTCGGCCGGCCGGGTGGCCAGCGTCTGGGCCGCGAAGCTGCCGGTGAAGAGCGCCGCCGCAGCGCCGGCCGCGATCGCGCCGCGCTTCAGGACAAGTTTGAAATTTTGGCCAAACGGCTGTTGGAGCATGGATTTCCTCGGGCTCACGATGAAGGCGCGGCAGGGCGATCCGCCCGCCAGCAGCCATGATCGGGGGATACGGGGCGTTTAAGGCGAAGTTGCGATGGGCGCCAAAGCGCCGCAACCGCCGCATGAGCGTGATCGGATAAAGTGGAAGCCGGTTTCCCGTGAATCACGCGACAAAACAAAGCCGCGACGAGCAAGTTTGAGTCAATTTGAAGCAAACTTGCTCTAGCGATCGTCCGGCTCCGCGTCGGGAACGGGCTCGCCCCGCCGCCGCAGGGCGAAAAGGGCCATGAGCCCACCCAGCAGCAGCAGGCCCGGCGCGCCCCAGAGCAGCCAGGTCTGCGGCTCGAAGACCGGGCGCAGGAGCACGAAATCTCCGTAGCGGGCGCGGAAGAAGCCGCGGATCTCCCCATCGCTGTCCCCAGCCGCGATGCGTTCGCGGATGAGGGCGCGCATGTCGCCGGCCATGTCCGCGGTCGATTCCGAAAGCGGCGCGTTCTGGCAGACGACGCAGCGGATCTCCTGCTCCAGCTTGTGCGCGCGGCTCTCCTGCTCCGGCGTGAGCGCGGCGGCCGCGACGAGCGCAAGGATGAGCGCCTTCATGCCTCAAACGCCCTCATGGCTGCGCCGGCGCAGCTTCAGGCGCGAGCGCGGTGCGCTTGCGGCGCGCGAGCGCAGCGAGTCCGACGAAGCCGCCCAAGCCGATGAGCGCCGCGCCGCCGAAGATGAGGTGCACGGCGGGGTTATGATAAAGCCGCACGATCCACGCCCCGGCGTTGGCGCCGCGCGAGGGTTCGCCGAGCGCGATATAGAGATCGCTTGTCAGCGATGGCGCGATGCCGACCTCGGTGGTCGGCGCTCCCCCGGCATCATAGACGCGCCGCTCGGCGCTGAGCGCGCGCGCCTGCACGCCCTCGATCCGGAAATTGGCGCGCGCGGCGCGATAATTCGGGCCGCGCACGTCCACCACTTCGAGCAGCGTGACGCGGCGGTTGGCGAAGGCGACGGTCTGTCCGGGATTGAGCTCGAACGCGCGCTCGGTGCGGAAGTTCGTTTCCGTGAGCGCGCCGATGACGAAGACGCCCGCCCCCAGATGCGCCAGCGTCAGCGCCCACACCGCCAACGGCAGCGCGAAGAAGCGCCCGAGCGTGCGCTTGCCGCCGCGCCCCCACCGCACCCAAAGATAGGAGGCGACGCCCATCACGAGCCAGGCGCCCACCCCGATCCCGATCGCGGCCCAGGCCTTCCTGCCGAAGATCAGTACAAGGACGAAAGTCGCCGCCGCGACGCCGGCCGCAACCCAAAGCGGCCGCAGCGCCTGCTTCGGGTCGCCCCGTCGCCACGCCAGGAGCGGCGCCAGCGGCATCGCCAGCAGCACCGCGCCGACGAACGGCGCGAACGCGAGATTGAAGAAGGGCGGCCCCACCGAGATGAGCCTGCCGGTGACCGCCTCCACCGCCAGCGGATAGAGCGTGCCCACGAGCACGACGCCAGCCGCCACCGCAAGGCCGAGATTGTTCAGCACCAGCAGCCCTTCGCGGCTGATCGCGGTGAAGCCGGTCGCGCGCTGCAGCATCGGCGCGCGCAAGCCGTAGAGCGTGAGCCCGCTCCCTGCCGCGAGCGCGATGAGCACGAGCACGGCGACGCCGCGCCTGGGATCGACCGCGAAGGCGTGCACGCTCGTCAGCACGCCGGAGCGCACCAGGAACGTCCCCAGGAGCGCGAGCGAGAAGCCGATGATCGCCAGGAGGATCGTCCAGCCCGCGAGCGAGCCGCGCCGCTCCGTCACGATCGCCGAATGCACGAGCGCAGTCGCCGCCAGCCACGGCATGAAGCTCGCGTTCTCGACCGGATCCCAGAACCACCAGCCGCCCCAGCCGAGTTCGTAATAGGCCCAGTACGAACCGAGCGTGATGCCGAAGGTGAGGCAGGTCCACGCCGCGAGAGTCCACGGCCGCAAGGCGCGCGCCCACGCTTCATCGACCTTGCCCTCGATCAGCGCCGCCAGCGCGAGCGAGAACGGCGCGGAGAGGCCGACATAGCCGAGATAGAGCATCGGCGGATGCAGCGCGAGCGCAGGATCCTGCAGCAACGGATTGAGGCTCTGGCCCTGGAACGGCGCAGGGTCGAGCCGCGCGAACGGATTGGAGAGCACCAGCGTGTAGATGAGCGCGCCGGCGCTCACCCATCCCTGCACGCCGAGCGCGCGCGTCCACAGGCCGCGGGACATGTTTCCATGCGCATGCGCCATGGCCAGCCCGAACATCGCCGAGACGAGGCACCAGAGCAGCATCGAGCCCTCATGGTTCCCCCACGCGCCGGCGATCTTGTAGATGAGCGGCTTGTCCGTGTGCGAATTGTTGAAGACGACCGCGACGGTGAAATCCGAGCGCACGAAGAGCGTGATCAGCAGGATGAAGGCGCCGGCCATCGCGACGCTGGCGATCTCGGCGCAGGCCTTCGCCGCCGCCGCACGCCTGGCGTCCTCGCGGGCATAGATCCCCAGCGCGCCCTGCGCGAGGCTGGCGATGAGCGCGACCGCCGCCAGGAATGCGCCGAATTCAGCGATCATGGCGCTCCGCCCTTCCATTCGCCGCGCGCCTTCAGCGCCTCGGCGACTTCGCGCGGCATGTAGGTCTCGTCGTGCTTGGCGAGCAGCGTGTCCGCTGCGAAGCGCGCGCCGGGCGCATAGCGCCCTTCCGCGACGATGCCCTGCCCCTCGCGGAAGAGATCCGGCGGCTGCCCGTCATAGCTCACGGGAATGTCATTGGCGCCGTCGGTCACGGTGAAGAGGAGATGCCCCGCGCCGTCGCGCGACACGCTGCCGGCCGCCACCAGTCCGCCGATGCGCACGCGCTCTCCGGCCTTGGCCTTCTGCGCCAGCTCGGATGGCGCGTAGAAATAGACCACCGAGTCCCTGAGCGCGAAGAGGATGAGCGTCGCAGCGAGCGCCACAAGCGCGCCCGCGACGAGAATGAATATGAGGCGTGCGTCGCGCTTCCTCATCGCTGCGCGCCTTCAGCCAGCATCTGGCGCACCATCTCGCGCCGCGGATCATTTTCCGCCAGCCGCGCCTGCGCCGCTTCCCACAGCCGGCGCGCATCGGCGCTGCGCCCTTCCTGCCGCGCCGCGAGCGCCTGATAGAACACCGGCAGGAATTCATTCGGCGCGCGCGCGCCCGCCTCTTCGAACAAGGCGCGCGCATCGGCCGTCACTTCGCCTTGCGCGGCCGCAACGAGCACGCGCCCAAGTTCGATCATCGCTTCCACCGAATTGGGATCGCGCCGCAAGGCCTCCTCGAGCGCGCGCTGCGCGGGTTCGGCGCGTCCCATCGACGCTTCGATCCGCCCCAGGAAGATGAGCGGCCGCGCATCGTTTGGATGGCGCTTGGCGGCGTCTTCCAGCACGGCGGTCATTTCCATCGGCGTGAAGGTCTCTGGATTGCGTGCGGCCAAAGCGCGCAGACGCTCCGCCTGCGAGCCGCCCGGCAGGCCCGGGCTGCCGACGACGAAATACATTCCGACGATCGCCGCCGCCGCAAGCGAAGCGACGATCATCGGCTTCGTCGCTTTCGGCAAGGCGTCGCCCGCGCGCGCATAGGCGTTGAGCGGCCACCAGACCGCCAGCGCGACGAGCACCGCGCCGATCAGAAAGAAAAGCTCCGTCATGGGCGCGCTTGCTTAGCCCCGCGCCACGCTTGGCTCAATCCGTCGAGGGCAGGCGCAGGCGCGCCTTGAGGCCGCCGAGCGCGCTACGCTCGAACTTGAGCTCGCCCGCATAGAGCGAAACGGCCTCCGCAAGGATCGAGAGCCCGAGCCCCTGTCCGGAGGCCGCCTCGTCGAGCCGCGCGCCGCGCTGCATCACCACCGCGATCTGCTCGTCCGACAGCCCCTGTCCGTCGTCCTCCACCACGACCTCGAAGAGCCCGCGCGGCGTTTCCGGCGGAACCACGGTGATGAGCACGCGGCTCTTGCCGTATTTGCAGGCGTTGTCGATGAGGTTGGCCGCCATCTCCAGGAGATCCTCCCGCTCGCCGCGGAACGTGACCTCGACCGGCGCCTCCAGCGAGATGTCGATCGCCTTCTCGTGCTCGTACTTCTGCTCGTGGAGAAAGACGAGATCGTTGAGATTGGGCGTCACCGGCGTGCGGTAGCCGATCGCGCCCGCCTCGATGCCGGCGCGGCTCTCGGCCCGGGCCGCGACGCGCGCGCGGCGAAGCTGGCGCTCCACAAAGCGCTCCATCTCCTCCACGTTGGTCTTCAGGAGCTCGCCATTGGCGCCGCCCTCGGCGGTGGCGTTGCGCAAGACCGCGATCGGCGTCTTGAGCGCATGCGCGAGATTGCCGACATGCCTGCGCGCGCGCTCCACCACCTCGCGATTGTGCTGCAGGAGCGCGTTGAGCTCGTCCGCCAGCGGCGCAAGCTCGGCGGCGTACTCCCCCTCCAGCCGCTCGGCCTGGCCCTTGCGCACCGCGGCGATGTCGCGCTGCAGCTTGCGCAGCGGCGCAAGCCCGAACTGCATCTGCAGGAACGTCACCCCGACGACGAGCGCGGCGCAAAATCCCGTGAACGCGGAAAAGCCGAGCGCCACCACGTTCGCCGCCGGCCCCACCGTGAAGCGCGGCGCCACCGCCACGATGAACACGAAACGCTCCGGCAGCTCCGGGATCGTGGCCGTGCGCGCGGCGACGCGGATCGGCCACTTGTCCGGCCCCTCGTCGAGATCGAGATAGCGCAGCGAGGCGCCGCCCCCCGGATCGAGCGCCGTCATCTGCGCGATCTCGCCAGGCGTGAACGCGATCGTCACGTCATAGAGCGAGCGCGACACGATCTCGACATTGATGCCGCCGTCGGGCTTGACGGTGGCGATCTCGAAATAGAGGCCGCTGCCCGGCTGCAGATAGCGCGGATCGTAGGGCACATCCTGCAGCACGATCTCGCCGTTCTCCCCGGCGCCGGAATTCGCCATCAGATGGTCGATGACGCCCGCGAGCTGCGGATCGACGAGCACCCGCATCAATTGCCGGCTGAAGAGCGTGTGCGTGACCGCCGCGACGATGATCAGCACCACGACCGAGGCGATCGCGATGAACGCGAGCCGCGCGGCCATCGAGAAGCGCGCGAGCTCGCGCAGGCGCGCAAACGCGGCGGCCATCGGCTTCGCCCTGGGCGGCGAAGCCTCGCTCATCCGTTCGCGGCGGCGGGATCCACCAGCCGATAACCGAGGCCCTTCTCGGTGACGATCCGGTCCGTGCCGATCTTCCGCCGCAGGATGCCGATGAACACCTCGATGGTGTTCGAATCGCGCTCATGATCCTGCGCGTAGATTTTCTCGGTCAGCTCCGCGCGCGACACGATGCGTCCGCGATGGTGCATGAGATAATCGAGCACCTTGAACTGGTACGCGGTGAGCTTGATCGGCTGCCCCCCGACCGTCACCTGCCCGGTGGCGGTGTTGAGCATGAGATCGCCGCTTTCGAGCACCGCGGACACCTGGTCGCTGGTGCGCCGCACATTCGCGCGCACCCGCGCCAGAAGCTCGCCCATATGGAAAGGCTTGGTGAGATAATCGTTGGCGCCGAGATCGAGCCCTTCGACCTTCTCGCTCCAGCGGTCGCGCGCCGAAAGGATCAGCACCGGCATCGAGCGGCCTTGGCTGCGCCATCCCTTGAGGATGGTCATGCCATCGACCTTGGGCAGCCCCAGATCGAGGATCACAAGATCGTAGGGCTCGGTCTCGCCGAGGAATTGTCCGTCCTCGCCGTTGTCGGCGGTATCGACCGCATAGCCCGCGTCGCCGAGCGCAGTCTTGAGCTGCTCTCGGAGATCGCGATCGTCCTCCACCACCAGAACCCGCATGCGCGCTCCCTGCTGCGACTCATACGTAGGCGCTGCGGCCGGGTAAGGCCAGTTCAGCCCACCCGGCCCATCACGCGACCCGATTGCGCATCGACGCGGATGTCCTCCACCACGCCGTCGGCGCCGCGCCAGCGCAGCACGTAGAAGGGGCGCGCCCCGCCGTCCTCGAGCACGAGCACGTCGAGCAATTGCCCGCCGCGCTGCGAGCGCACGATCTCGGCGACCTCGCGGACGGAAAGGATGCGCGCGCGCTGCGACTGGCCGCGGCCCGCGTCCTGGGGCTGCATCCAGTTCTGGAAGCTCTGCGCATGCGCGGACCCGCCCATCGCGGAGAGCCCGAGGCTCATCGCGATCGCGGCCGCTGCAAGGAGGGTTCGCCCGAACATCATGAGGTGGACCCTAATAGCACGGCGCTGAACGTCCCCTGAACCCCGCATTCAAATTGGCCGATGTCCTGGTTAAGCGGCGCGCAGGCCCAGATGCGCCTCCATCGGGGCAAAATCCTTGTCCTGGTGCAGCAATAGATAGCCTCGCCTGATGCAGAACGTGGCGATGATCAGATCGGCGGCCTTCCGCGGCGTGTGACCGAGGCCACGCAGACGGCGATAATTCCGCGCGCTCTCAACGGCCGCCCCCTCATCCAGCATGGCGACGATGTTGTACGCCCTGAGCGCCGCCTCGAGTTTTCCCGCATGCGCCTCATCGCGGGCGCCCTTAAGGCACTCCAGCAGCACGATATCGCCGACCACGACGTCGTTGACGTCGGTCTTCCACAGAAGCTGCGCGGCCGGGCTCGCCTCTTTGCGGAAATGCGCAACCCAAACGGAGGTGTCCACCACGATCACCGCTTGGGCGCGCCAGTCCGCATCTCGTCGAGATCGCCCTCCCACCCGATGCCATAGGTGTCGGCAAGCGCCTTGCGCCGCCGCATGGTCTGGACAAGCAGCTTCAGGGCTTCCTCAACCGCGGCGCGTTTGGTGGTCACACCCGCCACGGCCATGGCCTCCGCGAGCAGATCGTCGTCGATGTCGATGTTCGTTCGCATGTGTATAAACCGCAAGAATTATACACACAAAGCCGCCGTTCGGCTAGTCGCCCGGCCGGACCGGCTTTTTGTCCCGGGCGGTCCAGGTCTTGAGGAAGTCGGCCAGTTTCGCATCGCCGCCCTCGGGCAGCGAGACCAGCAGCCGCACGATCTGGTCGCCGCCCCCGGCCACGCCCTTCCCTTTGAGACGCAGCATCATGCCGGTGTTGGAATTGGGCGGGATCTGCATCGCCACTGGGCCGGTGACGGTCGGCACCTGGATGCGGGCCCCCTCCACCGCCTCGGTCAGCGAGATCGGCAGGTCGATGCGGATATCCTGGCCCTCGCGGCGGAAGAACGGGTGCGCCCGGACGCTGAGCTCCACCAGCGCGTCTCCCGGCGGCCCGCCGGCCACCCCGGGACCGCCTTGCCCCTTGAGCCTGAGCGTCCGCCCGGTCTCAACTCCGGCCGGGATCGCGACATCGAGGGCGCGACCCTCGTCGAGCTGGATGCGCTTGCGGCCCCCGATGGCCGCCTCGATGAAGTCTATGTCGAGCGCGTAGCGGAGATCACGTCCCCGCATCTTGGAAAAGCCGCGCTGCGCGCCGGCCCCCGAGCCGAAGAGGTCGGCGAAGATGTCGCCGAGATCGAAGGCGGAATCGTCGTTCGGCGCGCCGGCGCTGCCGCGATAGGAGCGCGTGCGGAAGCTGGGTTTGTCGTTGCCGTCCGCGTCCACCTCGCCGCGGTCGAACTTGCCGCGCTGGGCAGGGTCCGACAGGAGATTGAACGCCGCCGTGACGCGCTTGAAGCGCTCCTCGGCCTGCGGATCGTTTGGGCGCACGTCTGGGTGCAGCTCCTTGGCGAGCTTGCGATAGGCGCGGCGAATCTCGTCGGCGCTGGCGCTTCGCGAGACGCCGAGGGCGGAATAGGGGTCCCAGCTCAAATGATCATGCCCGCGCCCAAAGTCATTTGGCCATCAATTAAGGGCCTGTCGTTCCGGTGCAAGCTTTACAGGAAGAGGGTGCGAGTCGTCGCCTTCCCCGGGAAGCCGTCGGCGCCGATCTGGGCGACGCGGACCTCGAGCGCGCCGGGCGGCGTCCCAAAATCCGCCGCCTGCGCCGCCGCCTCGTAGAGATAGGCGGCCGCCTCGGTCTCCACGCTCCGCACCGGCGTCCCCGCGTCCAGGATCTCCAAGAGGTAGCGCTCGGCCGGCGCCCCGATCGGCGGCTCGGCCGCGCCCCAGGAATCGCCGCCGATCCGGGCGCAGCGCACCCAGGAAAGCCGGACATCGCCGCTTGCGCCGCGCGCCGCGCGCAGGCGCACGGGCGCGAACGGGCGCGCGCCGACCGGCGCGATCCTCGCCGTGACGCTGGCCGCCTCCGCATCGCTGGCGAGCTTGCCGGGCGGCGGCGCGATGAAGGTGAGGTCCTCCCCGAACTCGTGCGCGCCGACATTCAGCCGCGCGAGCCGCGCGTCGATCTTCACGATCCGCGCGCCGACCGGCGCCGGCGCGCCCTGCTCGCTGTCGCCGAGCCCGCGCAGGAAGCCGGAAAGCTGCACCAGGCCATCGTCCGTGAGCGTCGCGTTGCGCGCCTGCAGAAGCTCCCAGCCAGCCTCCGTCTCCACCGCGAAGAGATTGGCGCCGTTGAGCAGCGCGCCCCTGGTCACGCTCTCGACCGATGAGCTCAGCCGTATACGGATGATGTTCCCGTCGTCCCAGCGCCCGACCGGCCCCGGATGAAGCGCCCATTCCAGCGTCCCGACGATGGCCGGCGCATTGGCTTGCCCGCGCACCGTCGCGTTGGCGTAGACCTCGTGCGGGCCGCGCCAGGGCTTCGCATAGACCCCCGCCAGCGGCCGCAGGTCGCTCTCCGCAAGCATCAGCGGCGGCAGGTCGAGCACGAGGAGATCGGGGGAAGGCGACATGGCCGGATGCGGCGCAGACGCGGGCGTCGGCCCTCCCGCCAGCGGCGCCGCGGCGCCGAGCGCGCGCCGCAGCGACAGGCGCCGGGTCTCCGCCTCCTCCACGCCCACGATCTCGTAGGCGCGCGCATCGAGACTGACGAGATCGCCGGGCTCCAGCGCCACATTCTGCGGCGAAATGGCGATCTCCGCCGCCTCCACGCCCGCGCGCGCGAACGCCAGCGCCCGTTTCGCCAGCGCTTCGGCCTGCCCGTGATCGAGGACCAGCGGCGCCTCGAGGCTCGCGACGCCGCCTTCGGCCGCGTCCCGCCGCCGCGCGGACACCGTCGCGATCCGGTAGTCGAGCGACCCGTCCAGGAAGCGCACCCGCGCCTCGATCGGGATCTGCGCGGCGTCGTCGCGCACCGCATACGCCGAAGCCGCCGTTTCCTCCGTGAGCTGATCGATCGTCAGCGCAGCGACCGCGCCTTCGCCGCGATGGCGGAAGCCAAGCATCCCCTCCCGCTCGCCGGCCGAGAAATCATAGGCAAGCATCAAGGGCTCCAGCGCCTCGCGCGCGCTTGCCGGCGCATCCGCGACATAGCCGGCGACCGCGCCGCAGAGCCCCGCAACGTCGATGTCCGTCATGCTGGCGCGCTTGCAGAGATCGCCCACAACCGCCGGCAGTTCCGCCAGGCCCGCGCGCCCATTGAGCCAGTGCCCAAGACGCCAGGACGCGCCGTCCGACCACACATCGTCGCGCCCCGGAAAGGCCGGATATGGCCGCGCGTCCCAGGCCCACACGAACATGCCGCTCGGATCGACCGGCCCTTCGCCGTCCCAATGGGTAAGATAGGCTTCGAGCGTGCGCCGCTGGATGAGATCATCGCGCGCGCCGGAGGAGAAAGGCGGCGCCGCACTCTCCGCGCTCTTCGGATCGAAGAAGAGGTTCGGCGCATTGGCGCCCTTGTCGATCGCCGGACAGCCGATCTCGGTGAACCAGATCGGCTTGGATTCGGGAAGCCAATCTGTCGGCGTTGCGCTCTCCAGCCCTCCGGGGCGGTCATAGTGCGCATTGCTCCACCACGACCGCACATCCTTCGCGCGGTACACCCAATGCTTCGCATAGGCGCCGTCCGTGATGCTCGTGCGCGTCTGCGCGACGCGGTCTGCGTCCGAAGCGTAATGCCAATCGAAGTTCTCGCCCGCCTCGATGCGGTCTTCCAGATAGTCGCGATCATAGATCCGCCGCGTGCTCGCCGCATCGAGATGCGTCGCCCCGTCGCGCCAATCGCTGAGCGGCGCATACCAATCTATGCCCACGACATCGATATGCTCGTCCGCCCACAAGGGATCGAGATGGAAGCAGACGTCGCCCGAGCCGTCCTGCGGCTGATGGCCAAAATACTCGCTCCAATCGGCTGCGTAAGTGAGCGTGCAGGCCTCGCCGACGATGCCGCGCACCTCCGACGCCAAAGTCTTCAAACGTGCGACGGCGGGATAGTTCGTCGCGCTGTCGCGGATCGTGGTGAGCCCGCGCAACTCGGAGCCCATGATGAAGACATCGACGCCGCCCGCCGCCTCGGCGAGCTTCGCGTGGTGCAGGATGAAACGCCGGAAGGACCATTCGTCCGGCCCTGAATACGAGACGCCGGTCCCGTGCGCCGCGAAATCTCCCGCCGCCGCGGTTCCGAAGAAGGCATCGACCTGCGCGGCCGCCGCCCCGGTCTTGTCGTCGTCCGCATCGCCAAGCGTGATGCGCCCGCGCCACGGATACGCCGCCTGCTCCGCCCCGCCATAAGGATCAGGCAGCCCATTGCCGACCGGCACATCCATCAGGATGAAGGGATAAAGCCCGATCCGCGTGAAGCCGCGCGCCCGCAAGCTGGCGATCGCATCGATCACAGTCTTGTCCGCCGGCGTGCCGCCATAGGCCGGCGCGCCCTCGATCTGGCTGACGACATAAGCGTCTTCGCGTTCGACGCCGTTCACGCTCCACGTGATCGGCCGGGTGACTTTCGTCCCGTTCTCCACGCCGGGCCTGATCTCGCAGGCGCCGCAGCGCAGGTCCGTGCCGAACCAGGCGACCACCAGAAGCACGCTGTCGCAACGGGGAAGGTCCGCCTGCAGATGATCGAGCGCGACCTCGAAGTTCGCCCGCTCCGGCTCGGCGTGGACGTTCTCCGCGGCGGCCTCGCCGGGCCGCAGTGCGCGCAGCACCGGCGCGGTCGCGTAGGCGAACTCGCCCGAACCCGGGATGAGACACACGCCGCGAACCATGTCCTCCAGCCGCGGCGCGTCCGAGGGCGGCGGCCGCACGATCTCGAACGACAGCTGCGGAATGAGATTGCCGAACTGCTCGAGCGGCAGATCCTCGAACACGATATAGGCGAGCCCCCGATAGGCCGGCGCGCTCTCCCCCTCGACCGCCTCGATGATTGGGTCGGGCGCCTGATCCTCCGCGCCGCGATGGACCCGGTGCTCGACCCGCGATAGATCGAACGCCTCCCCGTTCGCCCACGCCCTCCCGATGCGCGCGATCTCGCCTTCGCAGAGCCCCACCGCAAACGAGATCGAGTACGAATAGGTCTTCGTCTTGCTGCGCGCGCCCCCGCCCTTGCCGCCTTGCGTCTCGACGCCGACATGCTCCTTGAACCTCGCCGCCCAGATCACCTGCCCCGCGATCCGCACGCGTCCATAGATCGCCGGGATCGAGGCGCCTTCGGTCGAGCTCTGGATGTGCAGGTCGGAGAGCCGCGGTCCTTCCGCGCGCCGCGTTGCGCCGAAGATCTGGGTATCCACGCGCTGCCCGATGGCCGCGCCCGCCGCGCCGAGCAGCGTCGCGCCGATCGCCTGCAAAGCCGGCGGCAGGAGGCTCCTGCCGATCGCGGCGCCGACCGTGGAGAGGATCAGCTGGGCCATGAAGCGGCTCCCGGAAACGAAAAGCTGGCCGCCGCGCGTGCGCGCCACCATGGCGCGAAGCGGCTCTGCAGCACCGCGCGCCCCCAATAGGCGTGGATGAGCTTCTCCTCGACGTCGAGGATCGCGGCGTGCTTGGCCGGAGACGTCGGATGCATCCGAAAGAGGATCACGTCGCCCGGCTGCGGCGCGTTGGTAAGGATCATGTGCCGGCGCGCCGCCTCGTAGAGCGTCTCTTCGCCGCGCGCTTCGGCCCAATCAGGCGTGTACGGAGGAACATCCTCCGGCTCCGCGCCGTAGAGCGCGCGCCACACGCCCCGGACAAGCCCGAGGCAATCGCACCCGGCCTGCTTGACGCTCGCCTGGTGACGATAAGGCGTGCCGAGCCAGGAACGCGCCTCCGCCAGGATCGCGCTTCTTGCGATCATGCGCGCGATCCCCCGTCATTGTCGCCGCCGGGCTCCGGCCCCGCCTGCAGCGCGTCATTTCCCGGCATGTGCGGAAAGCCGCGGAAATTGACCGCGTTCGCGAACTTCGCGCGGCACGTCTCGATGCGCTTGTCGCAACCTGCGTAGATGACGAACGCCGCGCCCGCCTCCAGCGTGCGCGCATCGACCAGTTCGATCGTTGCGCTCAATGCGCTTTGCCTGTGCACGCTGACTTCGCTCACGCCGCCGGCCGCCCAGACGATGCGCCCGTCGCTGAACCAGCCGTCCGCGAAGGCGCCGAGCCCGCTCGCGACGAATCCGTTTCCGGAGAGCACGTCGGCGATCTCGCCCTCGCCGCGAAACGCCGCCGTCTCCAGATCCATCCCGCAGCGCGCGTCGCCGAGGTCAGCGTCGCAGAACCGCGCGAAGACCCGCCCTACCGGCTTGTTGAGCTGCGCCTGCAGCCCGCGCAGCTCCGCTTCGAACGCGCGTGCGCCGCGCCGGACCTCGCCAAGCCGCCCCGCGAAGAGATGCGCCTTCAGGTCCGGATCGGTCCAATCGACGCGCCAGATATCCACGCGCGCGCCGTCCCAAAGTCCGTTCGCCAGATCGTCCGCACCGATCGCGTCGGAGGAAAGCGCGCCTGCCGCGCTCGCCGCATCGACGCCGAGCCCGAGCGATTTCTCGATCACGCCTGGCGCGAACCCAGACGCCGGCTCGTAGTCGACGCCCTCGATCGAGAGCGTGCGATCGTGATCGGTGAAGCCGAACACCGCCTCGTCGCGCCGCGTCAGCTTCCAGATCGTGGCGAGGCTCGTGACGCCCGTCGCGATGCGCGCGGCGAGCTCTTCGGGAATGTCCCGCATCAGGGCGTGATCTCGATCAGGGGCACGGAAAGCGGCCGCCCGGCGCCGAACGCGTCGAGGCTGATGTCGAGCCGGTCGGAATCGAACCGCACCGGCGTATCGAATAGAAAGCCGGCGGTGACGGTGGCGCCGGGCGCCGCGACATCGAGCGTCACCCGTCCAGTCGTGACGTCCACGATGAACGCCTCCGCGCTCAATTCATCGCCGTCCACCGCCACCAGCACCGTTCCGCTGACAGGCTTATGGATCGTCCGGGCGACCGCGCCGTACGTCTTCTGTAGCTGCACCACGGCGCCGCTTGTGCCGATCATCTCGCAGACTTGGTCCAGCGCGCTCGGCGTTTCCGAAGGCGCGCACGATTTCCAATCGAGAAAATCCCGAAACCGGAACCCGTGCAGTCGCCCGCGCCTGGCCTCGAAGAACGAGACGAGCGCGTGCAACTCATCGAGCGAACGCACCGCCCCGCCGATATCGAACCGGCGTCGCCCCTGCGCCCATGGCGAGTTGCGCGCCTCGCGCCCGCTGCCGAGCGTGACGATCTCGGTGCGCCGCTCCGGCCCGCCATTGGCGCCAAGCGCCAGCGGCAGAGGAAGCAAAACCTCATGAAAGCTCACAGATTGCGCCTTCCGTAGGAAACCGCGCGCGCGATCTGCGCAGCGATCTGGCCTTGATGCCGGACGAGGCTCTGCGCATCGGCGCCCGGCCCAAGATGGAAATGCACTTCCACCGGCGCCGCCACGCCCGCACTCACATTGCCAGCCTGCGCCGGCGTGAAGATCTCAGGTCCGCGCTCTCCGACGAGATAGGCGCCGCCGGGAGTGACGGCCCCGCCCGCGGCGCGCGCGCCGAAGAACGGCAAGGCTAGTCCCGACGGCTTGCCGAACGCCTTGTCGAGCGCGACCTTCGCCAACTCTTCGAGGATCGTCTTGGCCAGTCGCTTCATCGATCCCTCGCCATCGGTCGCCGCGCGCCCGAGCGCGCCCGCGATCCGCTTCGCCGCGCGCTCGAACGTGCTCGAAATGTCATCGCCCGCCTTGGCGCACGGACCTTCGACGAACGCCTTCAGCGCGCTCTGCGCTTCGGTCAGCTCCCCGGTGAAAGCCGCAAGATCGAAAGGTTTGGAGAGATCGTCATTCATGTTCGTGCATCGGGATAGGCCCGCATCAATGCTTCAAGGTCCGTGCGCGACAGCGGCGCCGGCGCCCGCGTCAGCGCGCGCCATTCCCTCACGCTGAGCCGCCAGAACGCTTCCGGCGCGAGCCCAAGCGAAAGCGCCAGCGCCAGCCACGCCCGCCACGGGATCATCTTCGCCCAATCATTCCTCGAACGCCACGCGGAACGCCGCCGCGACCGCGCTCGCCGCTTCGCGCGGATCGATCCTCGCCGCCGCGAGCTCCGCTCCCGGCCTGCCCGTCAGCGCCGCCAGGATCGTGATGAGATCCGACGCGGAGAGATGCGCCAGCCGCTCCCCGAGCGCGGCGAAGCCGTCAGTGTCGAACGCCGCCTCAAGCTCCGCGAGCGCGCCGAGCGTCAGGCAAAGCCGGACCGGCGCGCCGTCGATCGCGAGCACGACCTCGCCGCGCGCGCGATTGCGAAGCGCGCTCATGCGGCGGTGAAGCTGATCGCGCCCGCCGACGCGAGCGTCACCGCGAACGCCGCCTCGCCGTCATGATCGCCGGTATAGTCCAGCGCCTCGATCAGGAACGCGCCCGTCAGCGTCCCGAAGCTCGGGATGATGAGCTGCCAATTGCCCGCCGTCTGCGCGAAGAAGGCCGCGCGCATCGCCGCGTCCGAGGCAGCGTCCTTGAACACGCCCGCGCCGGTCACGGTCGCGGACTTGACGCCGGCGCCGGCGATGAGCTCGCGCCAGGCGTCCGTGCTCTCCGCGCTTGTCGCGTCCACCGAGCGTGCGTTGAGCGAGATGGTCTTGGCGCGCAAGCCCGCGATCGTGGTGAACGTCTCGCTCGGCGAGCCGCCGTCGCCGATCTTCAAGAGAACGTCGCGTCCCTTCTGTCCAGCCATGGTGTAGCTTCCTCAGTTCGGTTCTGTAATCGCGCGGAGGCGCAGGATGCCGTGCGTCGTCTGTCCGTCGCCGGCGCGGAACGCATCGGCGAACACCGCGTGCAGCAGCACCAGCCGATGCCCGCTCAAGCTGAGCGCCTGGTCGTGCAACGCGCCCCGCAGCGCACCCAGCGCCTCGAGCGCTTCCGCCCGCCCGCCATGCCGCGACCACACGTGCAATGTCACGACATGCTCCAGGGCCGCCTGCGAGGCCGAATCCGCTGGCCGGCTCTGGAAGCCGCCGAACGTGGCGTACGGAAACACCGCATCCGGCGGATGATCGTCGTGCATGCGAGCGGGATCCCCGAGAACCGCCTGCACGCCCGCATCGGCCGTGGCCGCCGCGCGGATCGCCGCGCCCAGCGCCCGTTCCGCGCTCATAGGCGCTCCTCCACGCAGGCAAGCTCGAGGAGCGCATCCGTCCCCGCGATCACGGCATCGATCCGAAACACGCGCTCGTTCCAAAGCACGCGCCAACCCGCGCGCACATCGCTCGGCGCCCGGATCGTCACACGATACGAAGCGTTCGAGAGCGCGCCGTCATATCCAGCGCCCGCGGAGCCCGCACCGGGGCTTATCTCCGCCCACACCTCGCCTGCATCGCTCCAGGAGATCTCCGCGCCGCCGAGATCGTCGCTCACGCGCTCCGGCGATTGCAGCGTGATGCGCGCCCGCAATTTCTCGATCATAGCCGCGCCGGCGCGAACGGACGCATCAGCGCCCGCGCCGTCTCCGGCAACGGCCCATCGCCGATGCGCGTGTCATAGAGCGCCGCCACGACATGCAGCACCGCCAGCCGCAGCGCGACCGGCAGATCTTCTGCGGCCTCCGCCAGGCCCGCATCGTAATCGATCTCGACCGCGCCGGCGCTTCGCAGGATCGCCGGCAAGCCGCTCTCGAACACGAGCCGCGGCCGATCGCGTGCGCCATCGAGCCGATAGCGCTCCGGATCGATCACGCTCTCCGTGCCGTTGCGCGCGACGAGGCGCACCGCGACGACGTTCGTCGCCGGACCGATCGAGAGCAGCGCGCCGCCGACCGCGTCGCGCCGCCAGATGTCGAGGCTCTCGCGCACGCGCCGCGAGATGAGCGCGCGCCCGCACCCGGTCTCGACCGCTTCGCGCGCCGCCACGATCAAGAGACTGATCAGATCATCCTCCACCGCGTGGTCCACGCGCAGGAAGAGCTTCGCCTCCGCCAGCGAGACCGGCTCGCTGGCGGGAGGCGTGAGAATACGAACGGACATGATGCTCCTTTCCTCCCCCGTTCACGGGGGAGGTGTCGCTCGCAGCGCGAGCGACGGAGGGGGCGCAGCAGCGCAAGCGGAACGAACCGTTCACCCGCACGCGCCCCCTCAGTCAGCTTCGCTGACAGCTCCCCCGCAAGCGGAGGAGCAAACCGCCGAGTTCTGCGGCGTTGCGTTCTAGCTCGCGGCGAACTTCATCAGCTTCACGGCGTCGAAATGCTGCACGCCGCCGCCGACGCGCTTGGTCACATAGAAGAGCACGTAGGGCTTCATCGAGTAGGGGTCGCGCAGCACCCGCACGCCTGCCCGATCGACGATGAGGTAGAAGCGCGCGAAATCGCCGAACGCGATCGAATACGAGTTCGCCGCCACGTCCGGCATCTCCTCCACTTCCGTGATCGGATAGCCGAGGATCGCCGATCCAGCGCCGCCATCGGTCGGCTGCCAGATATACGCGTCGTTCGCGTCCTTGAGCTTGCGCACCTTCGCCAACGTCTTCCGGTTCATCACGAACCGCGCGTTCTGCCGGAATTGCGGCTTCGGCGTGTAGACGAGGTCGATGATCTTATCGACCGGATCGCTCGACGCGAAATCGCCCGACGCGCCGGAAAGCACGAACCCGACTTTCTCCCACGCATGGCTGCCTTCCGCGACCTTGTCGTAATCAAGGAAGCCGGCCGGCTGGTTCTCGCCCGTACCGGAGACGAACGCCGTGCGCTCCTGCGCGGCGAACGCCTCCTCCACTTCGCTCGCGATCCATTCCTCGAGATTGACGAACGTGTCGTCGAGCAACGTCTGGGTGGCGGCGAGATTGGCGTAGAGCTCGGCGGTGGGGAATTCCAGCAGCGACAGCGTCGGCGCCGTCGTCTCGTCGCGGTCGGCGGTCTCCGCCACCCAGCCCGAGCCGGCGGCGGTGATCGACACCGGCTTCTTGAACACGTTGGCGCCCGTGGTGCGCACCGTCGCGATCGTCCGCATCGGCGACACCGCCTTCAGGCGGTTCTCGATCAGCCGGTCGAGATCCGGCGGCGCGAAATAGCCGTCCGTGTCGCCCGTCACCGACAGCGCCTTCGCCTCGATCCGCGCGAGCGCGCTTTCATCGCCGCGCCGAAGATAAGCGCCCCAGGCCGACTTGCGCTCCGACATCTGCGGATCGGCCGCCAGCGCCGGGCGCCGCCCATTCAAGGCGATGCGCTCGATCATCGCCTTCTGCTCGGCGAGCGCGCGGTCGATCCGATCGACCTTCTCTTCCAGCAGCACGTCGCCGCGCTTGCCTTCGATCGCCGCGAGCCGCTGGTCGTTCGTCTCCTTGAAGCTCTCGAACGTGCGCATGAGCGCTTCGGCCTCCGCTGAAGGCGCGGCCTTGGTTTCCTTTCTCACGTTGCTTCCTTTCAAGCTGCGCGGGCGCTCGCCCGCGTGGTGTTGAGCCGCGCCAGCGGCTGCATCGGAAGCGCCACGATCGACACTTCCAGAAGCTCAAGTTCGATGAGCAGGCGCCCCCCGCCCTTGATGGGCTCGGACGCATGCGTGATGAAGCCGATCGACAGCCCGTCCACGCCGCGCTCGAGCATGCGCCGCGCGCGCCGCGCCGCCGGCGCGTCCGCTTCGATCAGCCCACGGAGGAAAAGCCCGCGACCGTCCTCGCGCGCCTCGCGCCAGCGTCCGGCGAGCAGCCGCTGCTCATGATGCAGCAGCAGCGGCAGCGGCGCCCGCCGCCGCGCCAGGCTCTCGCGAAACGCGCCCGCGCGCACGACGTCGCCCACGAGGTCCGCCGCGCCGAACAGCGCCGCGTACCCCTCCACCGCAATCTCCTGCATAGGCTCAGTCGCGCTCGAGCCGACGCTCGATCCGCGCGAGGGACGCGCGCGCCTGTCCGAGCTGCTCTTCCAGGCGCACCAGTCGCTCGGCCATCTCGTCCGTCTTCGCGATGCGCGCCTCGACCGCGTCGAGCCGCGCCGCGGCCTTGCCGGTCCAGATGAATCCGCCCGCCGCCTGCAGCACGACCGCGACCATGAGCGCGAGCGTGATCCGCGCATCGATCTTCATGGCGTCTCCACGCCCGCCAGGCGCCGCTTCTCCGCGTCCGTGAGGAAGTCCGCGCCCGACAAACGCGACCACAATTCCCCGTTCTGCGCCTCCCGCTCGCTCGCCAGCGCCGGCACGCTCTCCAGATCCAGGCTCACGCGCGCCGTCTCTCCGCCCCAGCGATCGCCGAGCCACGTCTCGATCGCCCGCGCCGCCTTCATCGCGAGCGGCAGCGCGGTCTGGCGCCAGAACGCGAGATTGGCTTCGCGATAATTCGAATACGTGTTGTCGCCCGGTATCCCCAGCAGCATCGGCGGCGCCCCGAACGCCAGCGCGATCTCCCGCGCCGCCGCGTGCCTGGCCTCGATGAAATCCATGTCGGCCGGCGTCAGGCTCATCGGTTTCCAATCCAGCCCTCCCTCGAGCAGCAGCGGACGCCCTGCGTTCGCGGCGCCCATGTGCGCTTCCTCCAGCTCCGCCTTGAGGCGCTGGAATTGCTCTTCGCTCAAACGGTCCGCGCCGCCGACGCCGCTGAACACGAGCGCGCCCGAAGGCCGCGCGGCGTTGTCGATCAGCGCCTTGTTCCAGGCCCCGCCCGCATTATGGATGTCGATCGCGTAGGCGGCCGCCTCCATCGGCGAGAGCCCGAGCCAATCGTCGGTCGGATGGAAGAGCTTGAGGTGCAGGATCGGCGCATGCTCGCTGATCGGATCGCGATCGAAGCGCCGCACGACGCTGCCGGCGCGATATTCCCATCCGATCGGCCAGCCATTGCCGCCCGCGATCACCCGCATCCGGTCCGGCCGCAACACGAAGATCTCGCGCGGCGGTTCATCCTCGAACGCCGACGCCTCGAGGAACGCATTGCCCGACACCTGCAGATGCCCGAAGAACGCCTCCAGCAATTCCACGCCCGTCTGCTCCGGGTTCGGGCGCCTCAGAAGCTCCGCTAGCGGATGATCTTCCGGCGTCACCCTGAGCGGCGCGCTCGCCGCCGCTTCCGCGATCAGCCGCACGCACCGATACGCCACCGCATTGCGCGCATATCCCTCGCGCGCGAACGCGGTCGGATCGCGGCACGGCCACACCGGCGCGCCGACGCCGAAAGCCAGGAACTTCCGTTCGACGCGAACCTTCCGGTCCGCGCCGCGCAGCCAATCGAACAGTCTCATGTCGCTTTCCAGAGGGGCTCAGAGCGGCCGCAGGCGCGGCCGCACGTCCTTCACCAGCAATTCCGTGATCGCCCAGACGAGCGCGTCGAGCCGGTCGGGACTGCCGATGAAGCCGGGCGCCCCGAACGAACACATCTCGTCTTCAAGCTCGGCGAACACGCTCGCGTGGCTGACCCGCCCGCGAATGTAGAGCGCCGAAACCGGCAGCGCGCGCTCGTGCTTGCTGACCCGCGCGTTCACCAGCCGCACGGCCGTGTCGCCGGCGACCAGCTTCAACATTGCGCGCACCAGCTCGCCGCCATTGTTCGCTTCCGCCACGATCGCCTCGGCATTCAGCGAACGCGCCAGCCTGGCCGCCGCGCTCGCCCATTCCTCCGGGCGCGCGCCTTGCAGGCTGGCGTCGGCCAGAACGATCGCGCGCCGATCCGCTTCCCCGCCATAGGCGCCCGCCGCGACGATGCCGCACGCGTTCGACGCCTTGCCGATGCTCACCGGCGGATCCACCGCCACCAGGATCCGATCGAGACCGGGCAGCGAAGGCGCCCGCACGGATTCGATCAGCTCGCGCGTCCAGAGCGCGCCGGCCGGATCCTCGATCAGCGCCCCGGCGAGCTCCTGCCGGTCGTGCACCGAGCCGGTCCAGCGCGCCCGCAGCGCGGCCAGAAAATCCGGCGCCAGATTGTGCGCATTGGCCCATGTCGAGGCCAGCGTGCGCACGGTGTCGGACGCGCCGAGCAATCGCTTCAGCGCCGCCAGCGGCCGCGGCGTGGTGGTCAGCGCAAGCTTCGGCGCTTCCCCGAGCCGCAGGCCGTGCAGCAGCGCGCCAAGCGTCGCCTCCGGCTGCGCCCAGTAGCAGAACTCGTCGCCCCACGCGGCGTCGAATTGCGGTCCGCGCAGGCTTTCTGGATCCTCCGCCGAGAAGAAGTGCGCCTCCGCGCCGTTCTCCCACACCACGCGCCGCCTGGTCGGCTCGATCGCCGGGCGCTCGCCTGCGCCGGCGCGCAATCCCGCCGGCCCTTCGATCATCACTTCGCGCGCATCGTTGAACGTCGGCGCAACGAGCGCCACGCGGCCGGCCTGGCCGGCGCGCACGATCCGCTTCACCCATGCCGCGCCGGCTTCGGTCTTGCCCGCCCCGCGTCCCCCGAGGAACACCCATGTGCGCCACGGTCCCGGCGGCGGCAGCTGCGCATCGTGCGCCCAGAATTCCCAGTCACGGTTGAGGAGCCTGAGCTCCGCTCCCGTCAGGCTCTCCAAGAAGGTCTTCAGCTCTGTCGGCGCCGATGAAGCGAGCGATGCGACGCTCCAGGTTCGCGCGAAGCTCTTCGTCATTTTCTTCCGGCCGCTGTCCGAGCGCGAGCGCGTTGAGCTCCTCTACGTCCTTGAGCGCCTTGCAGAGCGCCGAGACCGCCTTGCCCGCGCGCTCCGCCTGCACCGCATCGCCGGCTGCGAGCGCCCCTTGCGCATCTTGCAGCGCCCGGCTCAGCCGCGCCGACCAGATTTCCAGCGCCGGGGGTTCCTCAAGGCCGGAACCGCCGCCTGCGCCCAATTGTTTGACCATGACCTATCCTAGGCACGGGTCCGGGTCGGTCGGATAAGTTTCTGCGGACAAGGCCTCAAACCCTTGTCCCGCCTGGCTCGGCGCCCTCCGAAGGCCGGGGATAGCGGGGATTTCGCCCTCCCTTTCCGGCCCGAATAAAGCCACAGGGCATAGCCACGAGGCACTCGTACGAGGCCGCTGATTCAACGGAGAGCCTGGCTTGGTCGAGCCGGAGGGCGCAGGGGAGCAGAAAACCCAGCCGCTTCAAGCGGTTCGCGACCGCATGGCCAAGCTCCTGGGGCAGCGGAGCCATACCACGCTTGGAGTCGCCGCGATCGTCGGCGGCGTCGCGGCCCTGATCGCGGTGCTGGGCGTCTGGGCCTGGATCTATTGGGGCCTGCCCTCGGTGCCGGACGGCAAGTCGCTCTGGTCGCTGAACCGGCGTCCCGGCATCACCTTCCTCGACCGCGAAGGCCGCACCCTCGGCGTCCGCGGCCCCTATTACGGCCGCCGCATCGCGCTTTCCGATCTGCCCGAATACGTGCCCCAGGCCTTCCTCGCCATCGAGGACCGCCGCTTCTACCAGCACCGCGGCGTCGATCGCGCTGCCGTGCTGCGCGCGTTCTTCGCCAACATGGCCGCCGGGCGCACGGTGCAGGGCGGCTCCACCATCACCCAGCAGCTCGCGCGCAACCTCTTCCTCACGCCGAAACAGACCCTGCGCCGAAAAGTGCAGGAGATGGTGCTCGCCTCGCGCATCGAGCAATTGCTCGCCAAGGACGACATCCTCGAGCTCTACTTGAACCGCGTCTATTTCGGCGACCAGGCCTTCGGCATCGACGCCGCCGCGCGCCGCTTCTTCGGCAAGGCGCCGCAGGATCTCACCGTCGCGGAAGCCGCGATGCTCGCCGGGCTGCCCAAGGCGCCCTCGCGCACCGCGCCCTCGCAAAGCCTGGAGCGCGCCACCGAGCGCCAGCACCAGGTGCTGCTGGCGATGGTCGAGGCGCGCTACATCACCGAGGAGCAGAGGCAAGAAGCGCTCAAGACCCGCATCAACGTCGCCCGCTCCACCAGCGAAGGCGCGCTCGGCTACGCCTTTGACATGGCGTTCGCCGAAGCCTGCAATCATATCGGCCGCAACCGCGACGCCGCCGACGCCGAGGACCAGATGCTTTGTCCGGCCGAGCCGGGCCAGCGCAAGCGTTATCCCCCGAACGCCGGCGATCTTGTGATCACGCTCTCGATCAATCGCCAGCTGCAGCAGACCGCCTCGCGTATCGTCTCCGATCATCTCGGCGCCCGCGCCCGCAACGCCCGCCATCCGCTGCAGGCCGCGATGGTCATGCTCGACCGCGACGGCGCCGTGCGCGTGCTCATCGGCGGCGCCGACTATGCGCGCTCGAAATACAACCGCGTCGTCCAGGCCCGCCGCCAGCCCGGCTCCTCGTTCAAGGCCTTCGTTTACGCCGCCGCCATCGAGCGGGGCCTCGACACCGAGGAAGTGCGCTACGACGAGCCCGTCGTGATCAATGGCTGGCGCCCGCAGAATTACGACCAGGGCTATCGCGGCGCGGTCACGCTGCGCACGGCCTTCGCCCAGTCGATCAACACGGTGGCGGCGCAGGTCGTCGATGAGATCGGCCCGCGCGAGGTCGCCGACCTCGCCGAGCGCTTCGGCGTCTCCAGCATGCCCGCGCGCGGCAAGTTCGTGCCGCCCTCGATCGCGCTCGGCACCATCGAAGTGACGCTCTGGGACATGACCAAGGCGTTCGGGACCTTCATGCTCGAAGGCCGCCGCGTCGATCCCTATCTCGTCGAGCGCATCGAGACCTCGAGCGGCGAGGCGCTCTATGCGCGCGCCGAGCAGCGTCCGCGCATCGTCTATGAGCCCGAGCTCGCGCACCGCATGACGAGCATGCTGGGCGCGGTCGTGCTCAACGGCACCGGCGTGCGCGCCCAGCTCTCCAACCGCGACGCCGCCGGCAAGACCGGCACCAGCCAGGATTGGCGCGACGCCTGGTTCATCGGCTACACGGCCGATTACGTCGCCGGCGTCTGGGTCGGCCTCGACGCGGATGAATCCATGCTGCGTCCGTTCGGCCGTATCACCGGCGGCGCCACCCCCGCCGAGATCTGGCACGACGTGATGACGGTCGCGCATCGCGGCACGCCGGTGCGCCGCCTCGTCGGCATCGAGCAGCCGGACCGGACGCCCGAGCAGCTGGAGCTCGCCACCTTCTATGACTCGCTCAAGAAGGCCTTCAGCGACATTCAGCAGGAATTCCGCGACGAGCCGCCGCCGGACGATTTCTTCCGCTGATCCCTCGTCAGCCCCAGCCCGGATACCGGAAACGAGCGCCTGAAGTAATCAATCGGAAACGAAGAATCTTGAATTAGCCGCATCAGGCTTAACGCGGCAGCAACTCGATCATGGGCCAATGGCGCCTATGAAGATCGGCCTTTTCGCCATCGCCTTGACGGCGTTCGCCGCCGCCGGCTTCGCGCCCTTGAACGAGGACGCGGTCGGCCTGCAGGGCAGCTACACGGTCGCGCCGTCGGCCGATCTGCGCGCCTGCGCCAGCGCCTGCGAGGCCGACGGCCTCTGCATGAGCTGGGCCTATTCCACCGACGGACAATGCGCGATGAGCGCCGTCACGCCGACGAGCGGGGTGACGCCCGGCCTCACCTGGGGCCTCGCCTCGCGCGCCTCCCGCTTCGAATGGCAGCCCGCCGCGCCCGCGCCGAGCGCCGAAGAAGCCGACGCAACCGCCCCCGCGCGCGAGTTCCGCAATCCCTTCGAGCCGCTTGAGGAAAAGCAGGCGCCCGCCGACACGCTGCTCGGCGGCCCGGCCGGCCCCGACGGCCTGCGCCTTCGTTTCGCCGAGGAACGCGCAACGACCCCGTGAGCGCTCGCGGCGCTTTCGCGTACGAAATCTTTACTCCGATCGTTCATAGATGGCCGCCCAGGGCGCGATCGAGAACCATCGCCCTGATCTGAAGAATTCAGCGGGCCTCGCGATGACCACCTCACGTTTCGGCAAGCTCGTCGAGCTTGCGCGCGTCACTGATAGCGAGCGCCGCCGCGAGCTGCTGCGCGAAGTGACCGACCTCTTCTTCGAGACGACAGGCGCCCGCACCCAGACCGCCGACGAGCTCTTCAGCGACATCCTCCGCACCGTCTGCGCCGACATGCAGGACGGCGTCCTGACCGAGCTCGCCGAACGCTTCGCCGACGCCCCCGACGCCCCCGTCGCGCTCATGGCCGACCTCGCCAACCATTCCTTCGAGGTCGCCGCCCCTGTGCTCACCCGTTCCAGCGTGCTTGGCGACGACCTCCTCCTCGAGGTCGTGCACACCAAGAGCCAGGAGCACATCAAGGCCATCGCCCAGCGCCCGACCGTGAGCGAGAAGCTGTCCGACGCCGTCGTGGCCAAGGGCGACGACCGCGCTCTCGACGCGCTCATCCGCAACGAAGGCGCGACGATCTCGCGCACCGCGTTCGAGGTCGTGACCGAGCGCGCGCGCGCCAATGTCGCGCTGCACGAAGGCATGGTCACCCGCTCCGACCTGCCGCTCGATCTCCTCAACGACATGTATTTCGTCGTCGCCGCCGGCCTGCGCGATCAGATCCTGACCCGCAACGCCTCGGTCGATCCCGCCGCGCTCGACGCCGCGCTCGCCAAGACCCGCGCGCGCCTGACGCGCTCCTCCGCCGCCCAGACCGACGACGCGCGCCGCGCCGAGCGCTTCATCCAGCTGAAGAAGGCCGCCGGCGAATTGAACGGCATCCTGCTCGTCTCGCTCTTCCGCGCGCGCCAGATCCTGCAATTCCAGTACGGCCTCGCCGAGCTCACCAATCTCGACGTCGAGACCGTGCGCCAGCTGATCGACCGCAAGGACATCGACGCGCTCGCCATGATTTGCCGCGCCGCCGGCATCGAGCGCGCGCTCTTCGTCACGCTCGCCATCGTCGTCATCGGCGGCGAAGACGCGGTGAAGCGCGGCGAGGAATTCGGCAAGCTCTACCAGGCCGTCCCGATCGAAGCCGCCCAACGCGCCATGCGCTTCTACAAGGTCCGCAAAGCCAGCGAAAAAGAAGCCGCTTAGTTCTCCGCCTTAAGCAGAACGATTGCACGCTCCCCGGCCGAGCGAAGCGAGAGCCGGGGCCCAAGCCTCCACTTCACTCCCGCAAGCAGATCGTCCGCACGCTCCCCGGCCGAGCGCGTCGGCGCGAGAGTCGGGGCCCAATCACCGCCTAGTCCAACGACGGAAGAGTCTTCCCCACGTTGGACCCCGGATCGCCGCTGCGCGACGTCCGGGGAGCGTCTTGGGCCGCCGGCTTCCAGCCGGCATCATCGCCGCTACAGAACCTCTGAACGGGGGAGGTGTCGCTCGCATCGCGAGCGACGGAGGGGGCGCACCACCCTCGACGTTCCGAGAAGAGCGCTTAATCACGACGCTTGCTCATCACCTCTCCCCCTTTGAGAGGGAGAGGGTTCGGGTGAGGGGCAGCGCCAACACCTTGGCTGTCTTCGGCGTCGTGGCGACAGCCTGAAAGGCTAACGCTCCTTCACCGCACTGAACCTCACCCCCGCGCTCTTCTCCTGCACATAACCGATCTCCCACGCGCTCTTCCCCAGAAACACCAGCGCGTCCTCCACATCCTGCGCCATCTGCGGCCTGTACCGCTCCACCAGCGCCTCCAGATCCTTCTTCTCCCCTGCCACCCAGCGCGCACTGTCGTACGGCGAGCTCTCGAACACGACGTCGAGCTGATATTCCTCCGCGATCCGCTCCTTCAGCACGTCGAACTGCAGCGCGCCGACCGCGCCCACGATCATGTCCGCGCCAATGAGCGGCCGGAACACCTGCGAAATCCCCTCGTCCGCCAGCGCCTCCAGCGCGCGCCGCAAATGCTTCTGCTTCAGCGGATCGCGCACGCGGCAGCGCATCAGGATCTCCGGCGCGAAGTTCGGCAGCCCCTGATACGCAACGCTTCCGCTCTCGCTCAACGAATCCCCCACGCGCAGTGCGCCGCGATTGGGAATGCCGATGATGTCGCCGGGAAACGCCTCGTCCGCGATCTCGCGATCCTGCGCCAGGAACATCATCGGATTGTGCACATTGATGCTCTTGCCCGTCGCGGTCTTGAGCGTCATGCCGCGCTCGAACCGCCCCGACGACACGCGAAAGAACCCCACCCGATCGCGATGCTTGGGGTCCATGTTCGCCTGGATCTTGAACACGAAGCCCGACACTTCCTTCGTGCCGCCAACCTTCGGCGCCGGCGCATCCGCCGCGATCCCCGCCAGCAATTCGCGCACGCCGAAGCGCCGGAGCGCGGAGCCAAAATACACCGGCGTCATGTGCCCGCCGAGGAACGCCTCCCGATCGAACGCCGGCAGCCCCATGCGCGCCAGCTCCGCGCCTTCCTTCAGCTCCGCCAGCAGATCAGCCGACATCGCATCCGAGATCGAATTCCCGCCAAACGCGATCCGCTCGCTCTCCGCGTTCTCCTCTTCGCCCGCCTCCGGCCGCGTGAACGGCAGGAATTCATCCGTTCTCAGATCAAGCATCCCGCGAAACCGCTGCCCCGATCCGGCCGGCCAGTACAAAGGCGCCGGATCGAGCGCCAACCGATTGTGAATCTCGTCGAGCAACGCGAACGGATCGAGCGCTTCGCGATCCATCTTGTTGATGAAGGTCGTAATCGGGATGTCCCGCAGCCGGCACACTTCGAACAGCTTCAGCGTCTGCGGCTCGATGCCCTTCGCCGCATCGAGCACCATGATCGCCGAATCCGCCGCCGTCAGCGTCCGATACGTGTCTTCGGAAAAGTCCTCGTGCCCCGGCGTGTCCAACAGATTGAACACGGTGTCGCCGCTGCCGAACGTCATCACCGACGCCGACACCGAAATCCCCCGCTCGCGCTCGATCTTCATCCAGTCCGAGCGCGTGCGCCGCTGCTCCCCCCGCGCGCGCACCGCGCCGGCCAGGTGGATCGCGCCGCCGGCCAAGAGCAGCATTTCGGTCAGCGTCGTCTTGCCGGCGTCCGGATGCGAAATGATCGCGAACGTGCGCCGGCGCGCGGCTTCGGTGATGGGGTCTGAGCTCATGGCCGGCTGATGTGGCAAGCCCGCGCGCCCCCGTCCAGGCGCGACAGGCCCAAAGACCAGCCCAGAGACCAGCCCAGAGACCAGCCTTGCAAACCCGGAAGTTCGCCGCCGCCCCTGCCTCTGCTAAAGGGGCGAATCTGGAGGCCTGATGCCGGACGCCTACGTTTCCTTCGCGCGCGAGGACCGCGACCGGGTGGAGCCCGTCGTCCGGGCCCTGGAAGCGCGCGGCTTCGACGTCTGGTGGAAGCCGGAAATCCCGCCCGACGCGCCCGCCGCCGCCGCCGCGCTGAGGGATTCCAAGGCTGTGCTCGCCGCCTGGTCCCCCGCCGCCGCCCGCACCGAGGCCGTGGCCGCCGAGCTTGAGGCCGGCCGGGGCCGCCTCCTGCCCTTCCTGATCGAGGCGCTGCCCGTGGAGCCGCACGCGGCCTTCGCAGCAGCGCCGGTCGATCTCGCCCAATGGCCCGACGCCGCCGCCGCGCCCGATTTCGAGCGGCTGGTCCAGGCGCTCGCCGCCCGCCGCGGCCGCCCCGCCACGGCCATCACCACCCGTTCCGGCGCCGGGCGCTTCCAACCCGCCATCCTGCTCGCCGCGGCCTTGTCGGTGGTCGCGGTCGCCGTTCTGCTGGTGAGCAATCTCGTCCGCCCGCCGGACTTCCTCGCCCCCGCGCCGGGCGCGCCGGAATATGCCGAGACCGAAGGTGAGGCCACCGACAGCCCCGGCGCCGCCGAGCGCTACGGCCTCGCCAAGCTGGAGATCGATGCGCTGCCGCCGCAGGAGCTGATCGAGCTCGCCATGCAGCGCACGTCGATCGAAGCGATCGAAGCGGAAGCCGCCGCCGGCGACGCCTTCGGCCTCACCTTGCTCTGTCTCGCGCGCTCTTTCGGCGAAGGCCTCGACCGCGACCAGCAGGCCGCGCGCCGCGCCTGCGAACAGGGCTCGGCTGCGGGCGATGCGCTCGCCACGTTCATGCTTAGCAATTTCGCCCGCGCCGGCGCCGAGGGCTATGCGCCCAATGCCGGCGACATCGCCGAGGCCGACCGCCTGCTTGCCCAGGCCGCCGCAGCCGGAGACGCGCGCGCCGAAACCGAGCTCGGGCGCAAACATCTGCTCACGGATCAATCCGCCGAAGCCGCGCCCCTCGTCCGCAGCGCCGCCGACAAGGGCTATCTTCCCGCGCAGGTCTTCCTGGGCTGGATGTTCGAGCAGGGCCGCGGCGTCGAGAAGGACTACCAGCGCGCGATGGCCTGGTATGCGCGCGCCGGCCGCTCCGGCTCTCCCGCCGGCATGCGTGCGCTCGGCGCCCTCTACGAGCAGGGCCTCGGCGTGGCGCGCGATTACGGCCGCGCGCGCGAGCAATATCAAGGCGCCTCCAATCGCGGCGACGGCGAAGCGTCCTGGCGCCTCGGGCGCATGTTCGAGCGCGGTCTTGGCGGCGCGCGCGACATGGCCCGCGCCCGCGAGCTCTATTCGATGGCGCTTGCACAGGGCTACCAGCCGGCCCAGGCCGACGTTCTCCGCGTCGGCCGCGGCTAACCGCCGCGTCGCAAGCTCCTCCCCCGTTCACGGTGTTGGCTTGGCTCGCGCAGCGAGCGACGGAGGGGACCGCGGGCGCGCTACGCCCGATCTATCTTCTCCGTCAAGAACGTGCGCCCCTGCCGGTCCTCGATCTCGATCACCCAGAGATCCGGATCCTGCGCGCTTCGCTTACGCACGTATTCATCCACGGCGCGCTCCTCCTCCCCCAGCGATCCCGCCGACAGATCGAGCCACACCCGCTCGCCTTCGCCGTCCCGCGCCGGCGCATAAAGCCGCGCCTTTCCGTCGAGCGTCGCCACCTTCACCAGCACCGCGCCCGCATCGCGGTCGCCGCGCCGCGCCACGACACCCATCGCCCCGGCGACCGCAGCGCGCCTGAGCAGCGCCTGCGCCCAGATTTCCGTCTTCAGCTCCGCGCTCATCCGTTCATCCTAACGCAAGACGCGCTCATTAGCGTCAGCCCATGCGCGCCGCGCTCCTCGCCCTTGCGCTTGTCTGCGCTGCGTCGCCCGCTGCGGCGCAGTCTGTCGCCGTCGCCGCCGACGCGCCCTCCGCGCGCGTCGCCTTCGCCGAGCGCCGCGCGCTCCTGGCCGCGGACGATTCCTGCCGCTACTTCACCCCCCAGGTGCGCGTCGCGCTCGAAGCTGGCGCGCTGCAGGCCCGCAACGCGCTGATCCGCGCCGGCTGGACGCGCCCGCGCCTTGTCGAACTGGAAACCGCCGCGATTTCCGCCGCGCGCGCCCGCGATTGCGCCGATCCGCGCACCCGCGCCGCCGCCGACCGCGCCCGCGCGGGTTTCTCCGGCTGGGCGCGCACGCCGAGCATGACCTTCACCGGCGGCGCCCGCTCCTGGATCGCGCGCCGGGCGCCGGACGAAGACGGCTGGCGCCTCATGCAGGTCGCCGGCGGCGGCGCCCGCTTCGGCATGCGCAATGACGAGGTCGTCCTCTCCACGCCGCTCCCTGCGGGCCAGGCGCCGCCCTCTTCCGCGCAGCTTGTCGTGCGCGATGTCGCGCGCGCCCGCGACAGTCTCTTCGAGATCCCCGGCCGCCGCGCATCCGGACTGCAGGCCGGCGTCGCATCGCCCGCCGCATCGCGCAGCTTCCTGCCTCGCGCGCGCCGCATCGAGGCCGACGCGCACGGATCGCGCCGCCTCTTCCTCGTCTTCCCGAACGATGTCTTGGCCGCCATGGCCCCGCTCGATCCGCGCGAAGTCGCCGACATTCGGATGGACAATGGCGCACGCATCCTCGTCGAGGTTGGCGATCTCGCCGCTGCGCGCGCCTTCCTCGCCGCCCGCTGAAAGCCTCAACGCCGCAAGCAAAGTCGCCTTCCTCCCCCGTTCACGGGGGAGGTGGTCGCGGCTCGCGACCGGAGGGGGCGCACCATCCGCACTGGCTCTAAGAATCTACGCCGCCGGCAACCGCACCCGCACCAGCGCGCCGCCCTTCTCGCTCTGGCCGATCTTCACATCGCCGCCATGCTGCTCCGCCAGCATCTTCACCAGCGCCAGCCCAAGCCCCGATCCTTCCGCGCCGCCGCTCCCGCGCTCATACGGCAGCATCACGCGCGCGCGATCTTCCATCGCGATCCCCGGTCCCGTGTCCTCGATCTCGAACGCGATCATCGCGTCCGCGCGCCGCACATGCACCTCCACGCGCCCATCCGTGGGCGTGAACTTGATCGCATTGCCGATGATGTTGGCCAGGATCTGCCGCACCGCCACCCGGTCGGCGCGCAGCGTGAGCGCTTCCTCCGGCAGCAGCGCCGTGAGCATGATCCCCTTCTGCGCCGCGCTCGCATGCGCGAGCTTCACCGCTTCCTCGGCCGCCGCACGCGCATCGAACGTCTCCGGATGCAGCTTGTAGCCGCCCGCCTCCGCACGGGAAAAATCAAGCCGCCGGGTCACCATCTCGGCCATCTGCCGCCCGCTGGTCGCGATCAGGCCGGCATAGTCCGCGTAGCGCGCATCGATCGGCCCGAAGGTCTGCTTTTCGATCAGCTCCGCGAACCCGACCATGTGGTTGAGCGGCGTTCTGAGCTCGTGCGCCAACTCCGCGATGCGCCGCGCCGGCGGTTCCGATGGCGGCGCCTCCCGCGCGATCAGCATCAGCGCCCCGCTCAAGCCCAGAGCCGCCAGCGCTAGGCCCTCCGGCGCCAAACCGAGCCCGCTCTGCCCCGCCCCCAGCGCCGCGGCGACCGCATACCCGGCCGCGCTGACGACCGCGGACCAGGCGAAATCTCCCCCTCCGATGGCGATCGAATAGGCCGGCGCCACCAGGAACAATGCGATCATCGCCGAGCCGGCGCCGCCCGTCTGGATGGCGAGCATCGCCGCGGCCAGCGCCCAGGCGGCAAAAAAATAAATGCGCGCCCAGTTCTGGGTGAACCGCGACATCAGGATGAATCCGGTCGCCGCCGGCATGGCCGCGACCGCCGCGAACCCCGCCAGCCGCGCGGGCGCTGCGCCTGTCAGCGCCGCGGCGAGAGAGGCCGCCGCGCAGGCGCCCAGCCACATCCACAGCGTTAAAGCGAGGCTTCGCCGCCGCACTGTGGAAAAGATTGGCGAGCTTACTGAATCTTGTGTTGGCGCCAAATGAGCACCCGCGGGTAAAAGGCTCTTAACACCTGATGGGCGATCGTGGCGCGTTGGCCTCGGTCCGTGAAGCGGACTCAACCAGACCGGCTCCAGCGAACAGGAGTGAGCTGATGCGCAGCCTTGCGGCTTTGACCACCACCGCGGCGATCGCCCTCGGCGGCGTTGCGAGCGCCCAGACCGGGGCGTACACGCCCGGGGTCACCCCGACCTCGCCCCAGATCGCGCCGCAAGCAGTCGCCGGCGGCGCCACCCCGGTCCAGAGCGCGGTTCACGCCTACGCCGCCTTCCAGAAGGACGTCGGGGACCTGCGCGGCGCGCGCATCGGCAACGCCAACGAGCTTGAAAGCGCGCTCGACACCGGCGCGCGCCACAACCGCGACGCCTTGGGCCGCGGCTGGATCGCCTACGGCGCCATGACCGCCGCCCAGTCCCCGGCCTTCGTGCGCGGCGTCCGCGAGGCGGCCGCCTTCTATGGCCGCGACGCGGTCGTCAACGGCATGATGGCCGACACCGGCTGGGCCCGGCTGCTGAAGGGCGGCGATGAAGCCACCGGCATGGTCCTCGCCGCCACCGTCGCCGACGCCTCCCGCATCAACGACGTCGCCGAGCGCTATCGCGAGATGGCCTATTCGCTTCAGCGCCAGCGCTGGGCCAACGCGGTCGCCCCGCAACAGGCCATGCGCGTGCAGCGCGTCCGCGATCTCGGCCGGACCGACGCCAGCTCCGGCGCGGCCCCAAATCCACGCCTCTATGCAGCGCCGACCACGTACACGCCCTGGACCGACCCCACCGCGTTCGGCGGCCGCCGGTTCTGGGACGCTCTGCGCGGCGGCGAGCTGGTCACCGAAGTCTCCGCGCCCGCCGCGCTGGCCTGGCGCATCAAGCCTGAGCGCGCCGAGGCCATCAACCGCATGACCACGATTGCCGCGCTCGATGCGCTCGGCGCCACCGCCGAGCAGCCGCAGCGCGTCTCGCAGCTCCTGAGCGAGCCCCGCTCCAATTCCTGCCTGGAGATGGCCCAGCTGCAGCTCTACCAATGCATGTCGGCGGCTCGTTTCCGCTACGAGAACGCCTTCTGCATGAGCCAGCACGCGCTCCGCGACGTCGGCCAGTGCATCAACGGCGTGGCCCAGCTCGCGCCGAGCAATGCGCTCGCCCAGGCGATTGGGCCGACAACGCCCGCGCGCCAATAAGCGTCAGCGCACGAGTTAGGAGCCGCCGGCGCTTGCAAAGGCGCCGGCGGTTTCGCATGTCGAGACCACATGGCCTCCATCGCTGACGCCGCCCGCGAGCTCGCCGAGGAGTTCGCCTTCTTCTCCGATTGGGAGGAGCGCTACGCGCACGTCATCGATCTTGGCCGCACGCTGGAGCCCCTGGCGCCGGAGGAGCGCAACGAGGAGAACCGCGTCCGCGGCTGCGCCAGCCAGGTCTGGCTGGTCACCGAGCCCAATCTCACGGATGGAACGCCCGACGGCGCGCTGCATTTCCGCGGCGATTCCGACGCGCACATCGTCCGCGGCCTCATCGCAGTGCTCTTCCGCATCTTCCAGGACCGGACGGCCGCCGAAATCCTCGGCCTGGAGCCCCGCGAGATCTTCGAGCGCCTCGGTCTCGCTCAATCCCTGACCCCGCAGCGCTCGAACGGCTTCATCGCGATGATCGAGCGCATCCGCCGCGAGGCCGCTTCACGCGCGGGCGTAGGCGAGGCTCAGCTGGGCGAGAGCTAGCTTCAACGCGATCTTGCCCGAGCGCGCCGGCCACCGCTCGGCGGTCTCGAACTCTTCCAGCCCCATCTCGTTGAGGCAGAGCGCCTCCACGATCCGCCGCTGCTGCACGCAAAGCCGCCCCAGCGACGCGTTCACCCGCGCGCGCGCATCCATCCCGGCCGCCATCGCGCCTTCGCGTCCGTTGCCGGGCCCCCGCGCCTGCGCGCTTCGCGGCGCGGCCGTCCAGTCCGAGCCCGGCAGGAGGCCCGCCTGTCCCGCCTCCCAATCCGCCCTGAGGCACCGCGCAGCGGCGATCTCTTCCCGCGAGAACCATGGCGCCCCCTCGCCGTCCCGCATCCGCTCGAGCCGCAGCACGACGGGGTGCGGAAAATACCCCCGCGCAGAACGGATCGCCCCATCGGGCGCCATAACCGGGCGCTCCACCAGGGGGCCGTGCTGCGCGAGGAAGCGCTCGTCCGGATTGGCCGCGATCCGCGCCGCCCGCGCCGCGCCGGCCGCGCTGAGCACGAATCCGCCGCCGTCGCGCCGGGTGAGCGCACCGTCCGCCTCCAGCGCGCGCACCTGCTCGCCGGTCAGCCGCGCCAGCGGACGCCGCCGCCGGTCGCCGCCTGGAAAGACGCCGAAGCCGCCGCGCCCGCCGAGCGCCTCCATCAGCGCCATGCCCGGCCCCGCCAGCCGCCCCAGCGCCCGCCCGACGGGATCGGCCGCTCGCTGCGCCGGGTTCATCGGCCATGCCCCGGATCGAGGCTTGGCAGCGGCGCGGGCGTCTCCCGCAGCGCGCTCTCCAGCGCGTCGATCCAGGCCTCGAACACCGGATCGTCGCGCCGCGCCTCGACCAGCCGGCAGGCATGGCTGACGGTCGTCCTGTCGCGCCCGAACGCGTTCCCGACACGCGCATAGGAAAGGCCGAACACGACCTGGCAGAGGTACATCCCCGCCTGTCGGCTGAACGAGACCTTCGATCCCCCGCGCATCAGCATCGGGGTCGTGTCCATGGACGCGCCGAGCGCGTAGGCGGCCATTTCCGACGCCACGCGCGCGCGCGCCGTGTCGAGGCGTAGCCGCGCCTCGAATGCATCGTCCATCCTGAGTTCCCAAGTCATGCCGCGACCATGGCACAACCAGAGAAGTTATAGGAATATATTCCGCCATCTAGGGAATAAAGCCTGCGATGCGCTCGCCTCGCAGGGGTGGCTAGGGTGTCCCCTGGCGCCCGTTCCACACTGTGAGCTTTGCGCTTTTGGGCATCCGCGCCGCCGGTCGCTCACATCCGACGCTCTCTCAAGACAACATTTGCTGTCCATTCATTGGCGCCGGCCGTCCTTCTGAGATTCAGGCTCTTCGCTGCAAACACCATGACGCAGGCCCCGATCGGGATCGTTTGCGTCGCAGGCAGACCACCGGCAGTCGAGTACGTGCCGACTGCACGCGCCTCCGTGCTCACGTTGCAGATCATCGCGTCGAACTGATTGTGCCCCTCGACCAGGAGAGCCACGTCTTGGGAAACACGAACCCCATCAAACCTGAGCTGAAACTCCGGCGTGGCGGTTCCGATCACAGGCCCGGCAAGCGCTGGACTTGCCGCCGCTGCAACAAGTGCGCACGACATCAGCAAACTGCGCAACAGCATTGAGCCCTCCCTAGACTGGTTGTAGCTCGGGTAGTCTACAACCACTAGGGAGTCAATCAGTCTGCCGGCCGCGTGGCCTGACCCGGGCCGTCAGGCACAGGACGCGCAGGCTCACCCGCCGCGGCGCGAGGTCCCCAGCCCCATGCGCTTGGCCAGGTCGGACCGCGCCTTGGCGTAATTAGGCGCGACCATCGGGTAATCGTGCGCCAGCCCCCACTTCGCGCGGTACTCCTCCGGCGTCATCCCGTACCGGGTGCGCAGATGACGCTTGAGGGATTTGAACTTCTTCCCATCCTCCAGGCAGACGATGAAATCGGGCGTCACCGACCGCTTGAGCGGCACGGCCGGCTCCTGCGCCGGCTCCACCGTGGCTTCGGCCCCGCCGCCGAGATCCTTGAGCGCAGCATAGATCGAGCGGATGAGGCCGGGCAGCTCCTGCGCCGTCACCTGATGGGCCCCGACATACGCCGACACGATGTCGGCGGTCATCTCTACCAGTTCACTGCGTTCATTCATCGCTTTGCCGCGCGGAAAAGAAGAATAGCCGGCAATCTAAACAGAGCCCGTGCCAAATCAAGGCCGATCCCATGTTGTTCGAGCCGATTTGTTTGCCGAATATCGTCTGGAAGCTTGAATACTGCCTCCGCATCCCATTTAGCGGACCATCGCATACATGAGGATCAGCGCCCCCAGCATGATGAGCGCGCCGACGACAGGCCCCGCCCTGGTCGCCGACGCCGGCGCGTCCGCCAGCCGCGTCAGGCCGAGCAGTCCCCGCGCGCCGCGCCCCATGAGCGCATCGTTGGCCCGGCTCACGCCGCCATAAACCTGCTGGCTGAACCGCCCGAGCTCCCGCGCCGCCGCCGCCAGCGGCCCCCGGTAGAACGCGTCCACATCATTGAGCCAGCGCTCCCGCCGCCCATGGGTGAGGCCGAGCCAGAGAAGCCCCGCGAAGCCCGCCGCGGCGGCCGCCTTGAACTCCAGCCGCTCCCCGAGCCGATCGATAGCGTAGGCGTCGTACGCCACAGGGGCCGGCGGCAGGATCTCCAGGAGCCATCCCGGCGCCAGCCCGATGGCGATGCAGAGGAAGGCCCCCAGCGCCATGGCCAGCAGCACCCCGAACGGCGCTCCGGCCTGCGTCGCGCCTCTGCCGCCGAGGAAGAGCGCCGGCAGCCGCACCGCCGCGAACGCGACCACGCCGGCCGACGCCGCCGCGATCGCCACCCAGCTCCAGAACCGTCCGCTCCGCGCGATGGCCTCGAGCGCGAGGCTCTCCGAGATGTACCCAGCGAACCCCGGGATCGCCGCGGCGCTCAATCCGCCGAGCAGCACCAGGATCGCCGTGAACGGCATCGGCGCGATGACGCGCGGCAATTCCGACATCCGCGTCGTGCCCGCGCGTTCGCAAACAACGCCCGCCGCCAGCACCAGCAGCACGTAGGCGATGCTGGTGGTGAAGACGTGCCCCGCCGCGCCGGCGAGCGCGAGCGGCGCCCCCACGCCGATAGCGGCGATCACCAGGCCGATCTGCCCGATCAGGCTGAACGCGAGCGCGCGCCGCAGATCCTCATCCGCCAGCGCCATGAGCGCGCCCATCACCGCCATCGCCGCGCCCGCAGGCGAAAGGATGCTTTCGCCCGTGAAGCCGCGCGCGAGCCCGTAGAGGGCAAGCTTGGCCGAAAAGAGCGAGAGCGCGGCTGCGCCGGTCGGCGAGGACGTCGAAAGCGCCTCGCGGAACCAGACATGCGCAAACGGCGCCGCCGCCTTGATCCCAAGACCCGCGAGACAAAGCGCGCCTCCCACGGAATCCGCCGGCAGCCGCGTGAACGCGCTGTTGAATCCGTCCGCGAGATGAAGCGCGATCCCGCTAAACAGCAGGAGGCCGCCAAGCCCCTGCCAGATGAGCAGCCGCACCCCGCTTTCCAGCGCCGCCCGCCCGCCCGCGGAGAACACGATCCATGCGCCCGCGAGCGCCGAAACCTCGCTCGCCGCCACGAAGCTGATGAGATCGCCCGCGAAAGCGGCGGATGTCGCGCCGCCCGCCATCAGCATGATCGCGACATCCTCCATCCGCCTTCGGCGGTAGGACGCCGCGAACGAGATGAGGATCGCCCCGATCGCGAACGAAAGCCCGAAGATCTGCGACAGCGCATCGAGCCTGAGCGGCACGAGCTGCAAGCCGATCTGCGCGAAGCGGTCATAATCCCCGAACGGCGGCGCCAGGATGAGCGCGCACGCGGCGATCCCCGAAAGCGCCATCAGCGTCGTGCGGATCGCCTGCGGCGCGGCGAGCGCGAGCCCCGCCCCGATCACCAGCGCGAAGCCCGGATTAAGCGCGATCGGGATCATCGTCGCCTCTTTCGCTGCGCCCGAGCGCGAGCCGCAGCGCCCGCGCCAGCATCGCCAGCGTCACCGCCGCACATAGTCCGAACACGGCGTAAAATCCGGGCCGCATCTCGACCGCCGCGCTCGGCCGCGGGCCCGCCGCATCCACGAACGAGAGCGCAATCGCGGTCGTCGCGAGCAGCGCCGTGACAAGCAGCCATCCTGCTCTGCTCGGCGGCTTCTCCTTCATAGCTGCAGCCCCCAGATGGGCGCCAGGAATCGCGCCAGCGCATCCACGAACGCGACGAGCGCAAGCGTCGCCGCCGCCGCCAGGATCACCGGCGCCACGAGCAGGATGGAGGCGCCGTCCGGCCGGATGAACGCGCCGATCGGCGCCGGCGCCACGCCCGCATTTGCGATGAGCGGCGCCAGGCTCGCGAACGCCGCGATCGACGCGACCGCGGCAAGCGCGCCCGCCCAAACCAGATCCGCCTCCGCCGTCGCCGTCATCAGCCAGAGCTTCGGCCACGCGCCGGCGAGCGGCGGCAGCCCGATAAGGCTCGCCGCGCCGATCGCCGCGCCCGCGAACGTCCACGGCATGAGCCGCCCGAGCCCTTCCATCTCGGAGGTCTGCACCCTCCCCGTCGCCGCATGCACCGCCGCGAACGCCATGATCAGCGTCAGCGCGCCGAACGACTGCGCCAGCAATTGCAGCACCGCCGCGATCGCGCCTTCGCGCGTGCCGATCATCGCGCCCGCGGTCACCGCAGCGCTTTGCGCGATCATGAGGTACGCGAGCCGCGCGCGGATATCCTGCTTGCCGAGCGCGCTGAGCGCAGCCCACACCATCGCCGCGCACACCAGCCCGAGGATCGCCAGCGAAGCGATGCGCGCCTGCTCCATCGCCGGCCCGAACACGTAGAGCGTGGTCTTCAGGATGCCCAAGCCCCCGGTCGTCACCACCGTGAGCCCGAGGATCGCGCCGAACGCGGGATAAGGCGCCTGCCGCGCTTCGCTGATCCATCTGTGCAACGGCGGCACGGCCGCCTTCGCGAAGCCGAACACGAAAAGCGCAAGCAGGATGTTTGCGACCAGCGGCGATACCTTGCCGGACAGCAGGCCCCCGATGCGAAACGTCAGATCGCCGGTGATCGCATGCGTCCAGATGATCGCCGGCAACAATAGTCCGATCGCCGCCGCCAGCAGCAGCGCGAAATAGAGCCGCGACGCCGCGCGCGCCTCCGCCTCGCCCGTGTGCGCCACGAGCGGCAGGCTGGTCAGCGTCAGCGCCTGGTAGAACACGAAGAGCGTCAGGAGGTTCGCCGAGAACGCCGCACCCGTCGCCGCCAGCATCGAGAGCGCGATGAACGCCTGCATGCGCGCCGGCGCCGGCGCCCGCACCGCGCGCAGATAGCCCGCCGTGTGCAGCGCATGCGCCAACCCCAGCGTCGCGATCGACGCCGCGATCGCCACCCCGAGCGGCTCGGTGCTGAGCGCGATCTGCAGATCCGGCAGCGGCGAGGCGAGCACGATCGTCGCGTTTGCGCCTTTCGCCGTCGCATTGAGGAGTGCGATCGCCGCGGCCGCTTGCGCTCCCGCGCAGAGGAATTGCGCAAAATCGCGCAAGCCGGGCGGCCGCGTGATGGTCGCCGCCGCGACGGCGCGCAGAAGCGCCGCGGCGAGCGTCGCCAGGAGCAGCAGCTCCGCGCTCATGGCGCCCTGAGCAGCAGCTGCCCGGCGCCGAGCGCCGCGCGCCACAGGTCCGATGCGTTGAAGCCAAGCCAGATCGTCGCAACGGTAACCGCCACATGCGTCGGCGCCAGCGCGAAGCTGGGCGCGCGCGCCTCCTCCGCTGAAGCGCGCAGATAGAGCCGCTCCACGATGCGCCCGGCATAGACCACCGCCGCCAGCGACGCCGCGATGAGCGCGCCCGCGGCCCACCACCAACCGGCCTGGATCGTCCCCTCCACCAGCCTCCAGCGCGTCGCGAACCCAACGGTGAGCGGCGCCCCAATGAGTGAGAGTGCGCTCGCCGCCATCGCCGCGCCCGCCATCGGCGCACGCCAACCGAGCCCGTCGATCGCATCCCCCGCGTTGCGCCGTGTCGCGATCGCCGCGCCGCCGAGGATGCCGATCGTGGCAAGCCCCAGCGCCGCGACATGCATCAGCCCGGCCGCCGCGCCGTTCGCCGAGATCACGCCGAGCGCGATCATCACCGCGCCCGCCTGGGCCGCGCTCGCATACGCCGCGAGGCGCCGCACGTCCTGGGCGCCCATCGCCTGCACCGAGCCGATCGCCATGCTCGCCGCGCCGAGGCCCGCCACGAGCGTGGAGACCGCGCGCGCGACCTCCGGCCCCGCGCCATGCGCGCCGAGCGCCGCGCGCATCAGCACGATGAGCATCGCCCCCACCCCGACCCCGCCGATCAACAGCCCCGCAAGACTTCCGCCGCGATCGACCGCATGGACGAAGGTCGCATTGAGCGGCGCAGCGGCCGCCGCGCCGGCAAGCGCCACACAGACGAGCGCGATCCCCGCCGCCAGCGTCCGGCCATGGGCGCTTGCCGCGAACTGGAAATCCATCGATCCCGTCGCGTTGAACGCGAGCGCCATCCCGAGCGCGAGCAGGATCCCGAACGCCGCGCCCGACGCCAGATGTCGCAGCGCCGCCGGCGCCGCAGCGCGCTCGCGCGCCGCCGACAACGCGACAAGACCGCACGCGCCGATCCATCCCGCCTCGAAGAAGCCGATGAGTGGAACGAAGTCCCGCGCAAACGCGGCGCCCGTCCACCCGAACCAGCTGAGCTGCACGAGCGCCAGCGCCAGCGTTGCCCCGCGTGCGCCCGCCTCCTCTTCCGCGAGCCCGCCCGCCGCCAGCACGCAGAGCGCTCCCCCGATCGCCACGATCGGCGCCGAAGCAAAGCTCAGCGCATCGGCCTTGAGGCCGAACGGCGCGATGCTCGTCCCGAACGTCGCGAGCAGGAAAGCGCTCGCCACGCTGACGAACGCGCCCGCCAGCGCGAAGAACCACGCGACGCGAAAGTTCGAAACGACGAACGCGACAAGCGCGCCGGCGAGCGGCGCGATGAGCGCCGCATGCGCCGCCGCGGGCGCCGCCTGCGCGGCAAGCGCGTTCACGCCTCTTCCTCGCGCGCATCCTCCGCCTCGATCGCGTCGATCTCGGCGCTCCCGTAGGCTTCCGCAATCCGCACTGCTGCGGCGGTCCCGAGCATGAGCATCGCCGCCATCGCCGCCATGAGCGCGAGCGCGACCGGCTCCAGCGCCCGCCCACCGATGGCGATCACGGCGAACGCCGCGCCCGCATGCGCGATGACGAGCCCGGCCAGCCGCTTCATCAGGTTTCCCGCGCCGAACAGCAGCCCAAGCCCGCCCGCGCAGATCGCCAGCGCCGCGCCGATGATGAGAAGGCCGCTTACCATTCGCCGCCGCGCAATTCATGCGCGCGTCCCGCGATGACGCAGAACGCCAGCGTGAACCCGGCGCCAACCGACATCGCCAGCCCGAGCTCGCCGACCGCGCGCCACGCCGGCGGCGCAAACGCGCTCCCCACGATGAGCGCGACGCCGATCGCCATCGCCAGCTTCTGCGCGACGGCCGGGAACGCCCCCAGCGTCGCGCTCGCTCCGTGCACCATCGCATGCAGCACGAACGCCAGCGCCGCGAGGCCCCCAGCCTGCAATCCCCCGCCGCTCGGAGCGGCGAGCGCCAGATAGAGCGCCACGAGCAGGATCGCCGGCGTGACCGCGCGCGCCGACGCGCGCAGGAGCATGTGTCGCGGGTCGCCCATGCGCTAGCGCTCCGTCTTGGCTGCGCGCGGATCGAGCCCCACGAGCCCCAGCGCCGCCGCCGCGCCCGCAATCGCGATCGCCGCAAGAGCCATGAGCAGGATGGGTGCGGAATTCGCCGCCCCAAGCGCCGCCGCCGGCGCCGGCGCAGGCGTCGCCCCCGACGCGCCCCAGAGGATCGCGCCGACGCCGAGCGGCGCCAGCGTCAGCAGGACGAGCCGTCCCTTCGTCTGCCGCTCCTTTGCGGCGCGCGCCGTCAGCAGCACGCCGCCCAGCATCAGCGCCGCTGCGAAACACGCCGCGATCAGCGCCGCCGCGAGCCCCGGCCCGCCCGCGCCGAGCGCGACGAGCCCGATCGCGACCCCAAGCGCCGCGATCATCATGAAGGCCAGCACCGCGAAGAGTGAGCGCACCAACGCAGCGCCGACGGCGCCGGTCAGCGCGAACGCCGCGCCGACGAGCGCAAACGCCTGCATCCACCAGCCGGCCATGGGGTCCGCTCCGCTCATGAGCCGCGCTTGCCCGCATTGGAAAGCGGCGCCAGGCCCGCGCCATGCGCAGCGCTCGCCAGGATGTGCGCCGCCGGACTCGCCAGCAGCATCGTGATCGCCGCGAGCACCGCGAGCTTGAGCGCCAACGCTCCATCCAGGTTCGCCAGCGCGAGGCCCGCGCAGACGAGCGGCGCGCCGATCCCGCCCGCCAGCCGCACCGCATGCACGCGTGTGTAGAAATCCGGGAACCGGATGAGGCACATGCCGCTCACCAGAAGCCCCGCAACGCCAAGCGCAGCGAGCGCGGCGGCGATGAGGTCGGTCGGGCTCATGCGCGCGCGCCCTCTTCGCCTTGCCGCGGCGCGAGCGCCGTCTGGAAGCTGCGATAGCGCAGGAACTTCGCCGCCGCCGTGAGCAGGACGAACACGCCGAGCGCCATCGCGATCGCGACATCCACAAAATCCGGCCGCCGCGCCGCCGCCGCGATCGCCGCGACGAGCGCGCAGGCGAAGAGCGCGAACGCATAGGCCGCGAGCAGACGGTCGTGCAGCGTCGGTCCGAGGAACAATCGCACGAGTGCGAGCGCCATCGCTGCGGCGATCACGCCCGCTGCCGAGATCGCGATCATGCCGCCTCCCTCTCCACCGCGCGCGCCAGCGCCTCGATCGCTTCCTCGTCGAGCGCGTGCACCAGGAGACCGTCGGCCTCCACTTCCACGACCACTGCGCCGCTCTGCGCCGCCGCGCGCGCCAGCGCCGCGCTCATCGCCTCGTCGCGCGCCTTGATCTTTACGAAGCCCGGCTTGAGCCGCCCCGGTGCGAAGGCCGCCTGCAGGATGCCTCCCCCGCGCTTGAAGCGGCCGATGCGCAGCCGCGCGCCGCGCATCGCCGGCGCCTTGCCCATGAGCCAGCGCGCCGCCCCGAACGCGAGCGCCGCCGCGCCGATCCCGATCGCCCCCGCGGCCCCATCCGCGCTCGGCGCGAGCATGAACCAGAGCGCGATGAGCCCCGTCAGCATCGCTGCAGCTTGCGCCATCGGATTACCCAGAGAGCCCAAATCGGGCTTAGAGCGATTCGCGCCTAGAGCGCCCGCCGCAGCAGGAGCGCCGCGTTTCGCCGCGCCGGCGCCAACCCCTCGTCGTCGCCGCCGTCAGACCCGAGGATCCGCGTGGCGTCCGCCGTGAACGACCAGTTCCAGTAACGCAGGACCGTCTGCGCCTTGGCCGTGGACAGGATCTCGAACACCAGCATCGTGCGCCCATAGGCCGTCATCGCGTCGTCGGGATCGCCCATCGGCCGCTTGAGGCCCTTCCACAGCGAGCTCACCGCCCCCCGCTTCAGGCCGGTGGCCTTGCAGAGCACGGCGATAGGCTCGCCGCCCGGATCGGAGAACATCTGTTGCGCAGTCGCCGGCTTCACGCCCGACAGATGCGCGATCTCCTGCATGAGCTCGGGCTCCAGGCCAGCCTCCGCGCGCGCCACGGCCGTCTCGAGCGAACCGTGCGGCGAGCGCTGCGCGGCCGCCCGGTTTCGTTGCCGACGCTCGATCAATTGCAGCGTCTTACGCGCCTCCGCATCGGCCCAGTCTTCGCGCGCCGCCATTGAGAAGACCTCGCCGAGCTCCGCGATGAGCACGCTGCGATCGACCGGAAAACGCCGCAGGATCGAGAGTCTGAGATCTGCCGGCGCCCACCAGAAGAGCACGAGCGCCTGCGTCGGCCTGAGCTCGGGGCGCACCGAGAGCGGCCCGACCAGCGCCGGCACGCCGCGCGAGCGCGCCACCGCGAGGTCAATCGCGTGCGATGAGAAGCGCGCCGAATTGTTCCGCAGCGCCGCCTCGATCACGCCGATATCGTTGGTCTGCACCAGCGCATCGATCACCGCTTCGGAAACCCCGCGCCGCCGCGCGATGGCGAGCCAGTGCGGCGCCACGCCCGCCCGGATCGTCGCGATGAGATCGGAATCGTCGAGGCCCTTGGAATTCTCCAGCAGCGGCAGCGCCACCTTGATCTCGTCGCGCGCCAGATAGCGCAGCAGGCCCTTCGGCGGATCGTCGATCCCCGCCATGCCAGCCGCCACCCGCGCGCGCGTTTCCGCCGAGCAGGTCCGCAGGAGCCCGATGAGGATGTCCGCCGCCAGCTGCCGTTCGTAGAGCGGAATGCGGCTCGACGGCCAACCGACGATCTCGCCGAGGCGCTGCACGATCGCCGTCCGCGCCTCGAGGCGATGGGCGTCCCCCAGGTCGAGCGGCGCGATCGCGGTGTCGAGAGAGACGGATTCGGTGGCCATGACGCGCTGAGGTGCACGTGATCACGCCTGTCGTTAATCTCCCGTCAACGGCGATCGGGCCTGGAAGAACCCGCATGGACCAGCCCCATGACCAGCCCGACCCGGCCCCGGACCAGGCAGCCGGCGCCATGAGGCCGCCTCCCGCCGCGGATCCGGGCTCGGCCGCCGCCCCGCCTCGCCGCCCGCGCCCGCGCCGCCCCACCGAGCTGCCGCTCTATTACCTGCTGGTCGCGCTCTACTTTTTCACGTTCGGGATGCACATCGTGCTCTACCCGAGCCTCGTCACCTTCACGCTCGGCGCCGGTCCCGAATTCGTCGGCATCGCCCAGGTGACGATGTCGGCGCCGATGTTCGTCTTCCTGATGTTCGGCGGCACGCTCGCCGGCCGCGCCCGCGCCGGCCCCACGCTCGCCCTGCTGCAGGCGGCGTTCGCCATCGTCATGGCGCTGCTCGCCTGGGCCGTCTGGCGCGGCGCGCTCACCTATCCGCTCCTGATCACCTACGGCGCCCTCATCGGCACGGGCGCGGCGTTCATGCTGCCGGTGCGCGACTCCGCCCTCAACGGCGTTGTGGAGCGCGACGCCGCCTGCGGACGCGCCACGAGCCTCGGGCGCGCGGCGGCGACCACCGCCGCGGTGCAGATCGGCGCGCAGATCATCGGCATCGTCGTGGCGCGCACCGCCGGCGCCCACCCGGCGCCTTATCTGCTCATCCAGGCGGGCGTGATGAGCCTCGGCGCGCTTCTCTCGTTCGCGCTGAAGGCGCCCAAACCCGAAAGCTTCGGCCCGCGCACGCTCCTTTCCGCTTTCACCGACATCCGCGAAGGCCTCGTCTACGCCTTCAAGAGCCCGATCATGGGCCCGATGATCTGGTCGGCCGCTTATATCGGCGTGTTCGTCATCGGCTCCTTCCAAGTGCTTTTTCCGCTCATCGTGCGCGAGGCCTATGGCGGCGACGCCGCCGCCCAGGCCGCACGCCTGTCCGAGCTTTTCGCCTGTTTCTGGGGCGCGTCCTTCGTCTCCGCCGCCATCCTCTCGCGGCTGCCGCCGCTCGAATATCCCGGCGCCGCGCTCACCCTCTCGCACCTTGCGCTCGCCGCCACGCTCTACAGCCTAAGCCTCGAACAGCCGTTCTGGAGCTGCGCGCTCTTCGTGCTCCTGGGCGGCCTCGCCGGCGGCGTGGCGATCAGCGCCAGCCGCTCCCTCACCCAGAGCGCAGCCGAGCCGCGCTATCTTGGCCGCGTGCTGGCGGCCTATTCCATGGGCTTCATGGGCGGCGCCCCGATCGGCTCGGCGATGGTCGGGGTCGCGGCCGGCGAGTTCGGCGCCCGCCATGCCGCTCTTGTCCCCGCGCTCGGCCTCGCGCTCGCGGTGCTGGCGCTGATCTTCTTCTCCCCGATCTGGAAGCTCCGGCCGTCCGAACACGGACTATACTGACCTCACGCCATCCTCAACGGCGCCAGCTCCTCCCCCGGCTTACGGGGGAGGTATCGCGCGCGAAGCGCGCGACGGAGGGGGCGGGGCCAGCGCTCCTCCTGAAGCGCAAAAGAGCCCGCGGCCTTCGCCGCGGGCTCCAGACTTTACTCCGTCCGCCTACGGATCAGCGGCGGCCGCGGCGGTTGTTGAACTCTTCCGCTTCGGCTTGCCACGCGGTGCCGACGGCCGTCAGCCGCGCCACCGCCGTGTTGAACTCCTGCACGCGCACTTCCGCGTGCGCCATGGCGGTCTGCGCCGCGGTGCGCAGCTCCTGCGCCTCGGCGCGGCGGCACTCCAGCACCGTCTGCATCGCGGTGCCCCATGCCTGATAGGCCTCGTTGCCGCGGTTCATCTCGGTCATGTTGCGCGCCGTGGCGCCGTCCGGGAGCGTCGGCTCGGCCGGGAACGCCGGGCAGCGCGACGGCGGCGCCGGCGGAATCGGCGCGGCCGGAGCCGCTGGCGCAGCCGCCGGCGTCGAAGGCGTGGTCGGCTGCGCGACAGCCGCCGTGACAGTCAGGACGAGCGCCGCAGCGGCGGCCATCACCAATTTCATGGAACCGATCTCCGTAAGTCGAACAATTGCACTCGTTGTCGCGCGAACCGGGCGGAATTTGGCCCGATCCTGCGTGGGCGTCGAACGCTAGCGCCTGGGAATTGAACCCGCTGACGCACACGCTCGTTCCCGGCGGCCTGTCCCCCGCCCGTTCCGTACCCTGCTCGCCGGGCCCACGCCCGGTTCGAGCAGCTGTCTATTCCAGCCTGAAATTGATCGGCACGCGCACCCGCCCGCCTTCGGTCGGCGCTCCGTTCTCCATGCGCGGGCTCATTCGGAAGCTGCGCGAGATGCGGACGGCCGCCTCCCCGAAGCCCCAGCCCGTCGGATCCTCCGAAGCGACGCCGCAGCCGATCCGCCCGTCCGCCGCAACGACGCAATCGAGCACGACGCGGCCAGTGCGTTCCCGCTCCAGGGCCCGCTCCGGATAATAGCGCGCGAAGTCGCGGGCGTTGGGACGCTCAAGCCAGGTCGGGTTGGTGATGACGCTGACCGGCGGCGGGGCCGGCGCCACGGGCAGCTCGGTCGGCACCGGCGCGGCGGTTGGCGTCGGCGGCGTCTCGCGCTGCACCACCGGCGGCGGCGGCGGCGGCGGCGGCCGGTCCTTTGGCGGCGGCGGCGGCGGCGGCGGCGGCTTCTTCTCCTCCACCTCCACCTTGATCGCGTCGAGGTCGGAGAAGATGTCCGTGATTGCGCTGAACTTCTGCGTGAAGGCGAGATAGACGATCGAGATCGTTATCACCGCCGCCAGCGCCATCGAGATCAGTCGGAGCTGAACGATATTCATTGTACGGACCTTTAGAACGCCGCTTCTTCAGCGACGATGCCGACCTTGACGAATCCGTCCTCCTGCAGCCGGCTCATCACCCGAATGACGTTTCCGTACGCCGACTCCTGGTCCGCGCGCAGGAAGACCCGCGCCTCGGAATAGATGTCGCGGATGGAAAGCGCCGGATTGTTCTCGATGGCGCGCTCCAGCACCTTGTCGCCGAGCCGGTCGATCGTGGTGGGCTGCTCATCCACAGTGATGAACAATTGACCGGTGGAATCCGTCATTTTCACGATCGTCGGCCGCAAGCCCTCCATCCGGATCGGGATGGGGTTCGGCGGCGGCAGATCGATGCGGACATCGACCGTCGGGATGGGCGCCGTCACCATGAAGATGATCAGCAGCACGAGCATGATGTCGATGAACGGGATGACGTTCGGATCGGTGACGGGCTGGGTGTCCCGCCGTCCTCCCCCGCCGCCCGCAGATATTTTGCCTGCCATGGCTCGCGCTCCTTACCGGCGCCGGTCTTCGGCGACGAGGGCGATCTTCGTGAAGCCCCGATCCTGCAGCCGGTTCATCACCCGCATCACGTTCTTGTAGCGGGTGTTTGCGTCTGCGCGCACATAGATGCGCTGGTCGAGGATTTCGAAATCGTCGCCGCCGAGCGAGGGGGTGTTGGTGTTGACGGCCTCGTAGACCGCATCGCCGACGCCTTCCATCGCCACCTGGTCGTTCATCACATAGACCGCGATGCCCGCGCCCTTGTCCGTCAGGGACACCCAGGTCGGCTTGGGCGGCCGCTTGGATGGGATGATCTTCGACGTCGGCAGGCTCACATCGATATCCACCGATGCGATCGGCGCGGCGATCATGAAGATGATCAGGAGCACGAGCATCACGTCGATGAACGGGATGACGTTGGGGTCCGCGGTCACGTCGAGGCGGCCGCGCTTGCCGCCTCCGTGACCTGGAGCTGACATTTTACCGGCCATGGCGGCTCTCCTCCGCTATCGGCCGCTCAGCCCGCCCGCCGATCCATGTCGCGCGACACGAGCGCGACGAATTCCGCGAGGAAGTCGTCGAGCTTGTTGGCCTGCTTGGAGATCTGCTTGGCCGAGAAGTTGTAGATGAGCACCGCCGGGATGGCCGCCGCGAGGCCGGCCGCGGTCGCCAGGAGCGCGCCGGCGATGCCGGGCGCCACGACCGCGAGCGAGGTCGTCTGCGTCTGCGCGATGCCGACGAACGCCACCATGATGCCCCACACCGTGCCGAAGAGGCCGATGAACGGCGCGTTCGCGCCGATCGAGGCGAGGAAGGTCATGTTCGAGCCGAGGTCTTCCAGGTGCTCGTTCTGACGGATCGTCATCGCCGAGGAGACGCGCTGCATCGTGTGGTCGCGCGCGTCGCGCATGGTGTAGAGGCCGAGGTCCTGCGTGCGGCGGACTTCCGCCATGCCCGCATCGAACATCGAGCGGATGCCCGAAGACGGCTGCTTGCGCGCGATGGCTTCGGCTTCCTCGACCGAATTGGCCTTCCGGAACGCCGCGAGGAATTCCTTGGTCTGCCGGGCGGTCTTCCGCATGACGTAGATCTTCTCGAACAGGAGCGCGATCGCGTAGATCGTGCAGAGCCCGAGGATGACCATGACGCCGAGCTCGACCGCGTTGAGCTCCTGCACGAGCGCGAAGAGGCTCACTTCGCCGGAATGGCCGGCGGCCTTTTCAGCCTCGAGCGCGGCCTGGGCCTTCGCTGCGGCGAGGTCGGCGGCGCTGGCGGCCGGCGGCGGCGGCGCTGCCGGCGCGGTCGCGGCGGCCGGGTCGGCGGGCGCCGCCCCCGGGGCTGCCGGCGGCGCGGCCTGCGCGAAGAAATTGAGAACCGAGTAGGTCAGCGCGTTCATGATCTTCCCTTCGTGCCCTGTCTTCGTATGTCGTCCCAGGCCGGCCCTGTCCCGGCCTCGGACTGTTTCCCAGCCGTCCAAGAGCGGCCGGCCGCGTATTCGTCAAGTCTTGAGGATGCAAAAGCGACCGGCTCCCACCGCCAGCCGCCTCCCCCTGCTGCATACCCCAAGTGTCAAACTTGTGCGTCGGACGCCTCGGGACGCCCTCGACCCTCAGCTTAAAATTTCGGAAATGGTGCGATTGTCAATGGCGCGCACGCAGTCCGCGCCGGCGCCGCCCCGGGCGACCGCACAAGCTCTAAGAAAACGCATGCAGAAAGGCGAAAATTCACTATGGCCATGACCTCGGACGAGATCGAGACCTTGCTGCGCGCGGCCTTTCCAGACGCCTCCATCGAGATCGTCGATCTGGCCGGCGACGGCGACCACTACAAGGCGGTGATCCGCTCCGGCGCCTTCGCCGGCAAGTCGCGCGTCGCCCAGCACCAGCTGGTTTACGCCGCCCTGAAAGGGAAAATCGGCGGCGACCTTCACGCCCTGGCGCTCGACACCGGTCCAAAATGACGCATGCGCCGGGCGCGGCGGGAGCGGCCTGCTTGCCGCCCTCCCCGACCGCGCCTACCTAAATTCCAGCAGGAGCCTCCATGTCCGACGCTGTCGCCGACCGCATCCGTAGCCTCATCGCCGAGCATGACGTCGTGCTCTTCATGAAGGGCGTGGCCGGCGCCCCTCAGTGCGGCTTCTCCAACCTGGTAGTGCGGGTGCTCGATCACCTCGACGTGCCCTTCAAGGACGTCAATGTCCTCGCCGACGCCGAGCTGCGCCAGGGCATCAAGGAATTCTCCGACTGGCCGACGATCCCGCAGCTTTATGTCGGCGGCGAGTTCCTCGGCGGCTCCGACATCGTCAAGGAGATGTTCGAGACCGGCGAGCTGCAGACCCTCCTTCGCGAGAAGGGCCTCATCGCAGCCTGAGGCCGCGCAAGCAAAGCAAGACCAAGCGCCTTCCTCCCCCGTTCACGGGGGAGGTGTCGCGAGCGCAGCGAGCGACGGTGGGGGCGCCCCCTGGCGCCTAAGCTCGCATCTTTTCATCCGCCCGCGGCGTGACGGTGATCCCGAGCCGCTCGATCTGCCCATCCCGAAGCACCTCCAGCGGCAGCCGCTTGCCGATCGTCTCGCGCGACAGGGCGCCATGGATGGCGTCCACGCTCGGCGTCGCCTTGCCGTCGATGGCGAGCACCACGTCCCCGGCGCGCACCCCGGCGGCCTCCGCCGGTCCGCCGGAGACCAGCGAGATCACCAGCACGCCCGACGGGACCCGGAGGTCCAGCCGTCGCGCCAGCGCCGCGGAGAGCCCCTGCGTCTGGCCCGCGATCCCGAACCAGCCGCGCGTCACCCGCCCGTCCCGCATCAGGTCCGGCACGATCCGCTTGGCGGTGTTGATCGGGATGGCGAAGCAGATGCCCTGCGCGCCGCCGATGATCGCGGTGTTCACCCCGATCACCCGCCCGCGCCCGTCGACCAGCGCCCCGCCGGAATTGCCCGGATTGAGCGCCGCGTCGGTCTGGATGACGTCTTCGATCAGCCGCCCGCTTTCCCCACGCAGCGTGCGCCGCAGCGCCGAGACGACGCCCGCCGTCACCGTCGCCTGCAACCCGAGCGGATTGCCGATGGCCACCGTGAGCTCGCCGACCCTGAGATCGTCGGAATTGCCGAGATTGGCGGCCACGTGCCCGCCCCCTTCGAGCCGAAGGAGCGCAAGATCGGTATCCGGATCGGCGCCCACCTCGCGCGCCGCGACCACCCGCCCGTCCGGCAGGATCGCCTCCACGCGCTCGGCGCCGCGGATGACGTGGTTGTTCGTCAGCGCATACCCATCCGGCGCGATGATCACCCCGGAGCCCGCGCCGTCATAGAGATCGCCGCCGCGCGTGCGCTTGCCGCGCCGCACGCCGATCACGCTCGGCGCCGCCCGTTCCACGACGCGGATGACCGTGTCCGAGAAGTGGTCGCGCCCACCTTCCGGTTCGCGGCTGACGGCTTCGATTTTGCGCTTGGTTTGGAACATCGTCTTCGTCCCATTCGTCATGTGGACGAAAAGGTAGGCGCCCGAGTCCCCTGCGCAAAGAGGTTCGACGGCGCAAGCGCGCACGCCCGCCCCTCCCATTCACCTCATGTGGAAATTTTCGTTCCCGTCCCCACCTCTTTTGAACGCTTTGTGCAAAAATCCGCGGCCGCGTCTGCGCTAGAATAAACCTGCACGACGCCGCGCGGCCCCAAGGAGATGACCTTGAGCTCAGAGGTTCCCGAAGCCCTCCGCAACGCGCCGACGGCGAAAGGGCTGCGCGGCGATTATTCCCGCATGCGCGCCGACTGGACGGTCGAGCAGCCCGCCGATTGCTACACGCCGGAGGAGCACGCGCGCTGGCGCAAGCTCTACCAACGCCAGACCGCGCTCGTCGCCGATTACGCCGCGCCCGTCTTCGTGAACGCCCTGCGCGACATGGAATGCGCCGATGGAATCCCGCGCCTCGACGAGCTTTCGCTGCGCCTGCGCAAGGCGACCAGCTGGGAGATCGTCGCTGTTCCTGGACTTCTCCCCGACGACGTCTTCTTCAATCATCTGTCGAACCGCCGCTTCCCCGCTAGCTTCTGGATCCGCACCGAGCAGGAGCTCGACTATCTCGCCGAGCCCGACGTCTTCCACGACGTTTTCGGCCACGTGCCGCTGCTCTTCGATCCGGTTTTCGCCGACTATTTGCAGGAATACGGCCGCGCCGGCCCCAAGGCGATCGAGCACGCCGCAGTGCCCATTCTCGCGCGGCTTTACTGGTACATGGTCGAGTTCGGCCTCATCCTCGTCGATGGAAACATCAAGGCCTACGGCTCAGGGATGCTCTCCTCGTTCGGCGAGACGAAATACTCCGTCGATAGCGACGTCCCCAACCGCATCGGCTTCGATCTCGAGCGCGTCATGCGCACGCGCTATTGGATCGACCGCTTCCAATCCACCTACTTCGTGCTCGACAGCTTCGAGCAGCTCTTCCGCGCCTCGATCGACACCGACTTCGCGCCGCTCTACCCGAAGCTGAAATCCCTCGAGCCCTACGCGCCCGACGCCATCGCCCCCGGCGATCGCGTCCTTTCCTCAGGCACGCACGCAGTCTAGCCAAGGCGGAGCGCTGGCTTTCCGCCGGTAGAGCTTCACTCGCGGGGAAGGACATGCGCGCGATCGCCGTTTCCATACGCAGGATTCTCGCCTTTCTCGGCGTCTGGGCGGCGCTGACGTCAGCCGCCGTGCTGGCCGCGGTCGGCCTCGGCGGCGAGGAATTCTACGAGAAGCTCCCGTTCCGGGTTGGCCTCGAGATCGTCCTCACCTTCGCCGTTCTCGCCGCGCTCGTGTTCATGGCGCGCGTCGTCGATCGCCGCCCGCTGCGAACGATCGGCTTCACGCCAAGCCGGCTTCCCGATCTCCTCGGAGGCGTCGTCCTGGGCGCGGCGATCCTGGCGCTCCCCTTGGCGCTGCTCGTCCTGATGGGAGCCGCGCAGATCGCGCCAGACCTGAGCGCCTTCACTCCGCAAGCGCTCGCGATCGGTCTCTTCGTCTGCTTCTTCAATGTCGTCACCCAGGAGACGTTGGCGCGCGGCTACATCTTCCAGGAGCTGTGGGGCAAATACGGCGCGGCGCCCGCCGCGATCGTCACCACGCTGTTCTTTCTCGCCATCCATGCCGCGCCGATCTTGAAGGGCTCGCAGGGCCTCATCGCCGGCGCCAACATCCTGCTCGCCAGCATCATGCTCTGCATCGCCTGCGCGCGCACCGGCGCGTTGTGGTTGGCCATCGGCATCCATCTCGGCTGGAACGGTCTTCAAGGTCCTGTGCTCGGCCTCAACGTCACCGGCCTTGATCTCGCGTTCGGGAGCTGGCGCGTCTTCACCTTCAGCGGCGCCCCGCTGCTCACCGGCGGCGACATGGGCGTCGAGGGCGGTCTCGTCGGCCTGATCGGCCCCGCCGTCGGCATCGTTCTTGTGGCGCTTCTGGTGAAGCAGCAGCCCAAGCCGGACTTCACCGGCAGGCCGCGTCCCGCGCGGCCAAATGCACGCAAAGGCCGCCCCGCGACCGCGACAAAACAGGGAGTCGATGGGTAAGTCTGATTCAATCCGCAGCAAACTTGCCCTAGACCAGATCCCGCTTTGATTTACTCAAATCAAAACGGGTGAATCTGGTCTACACTCTGAATCTAGACCATTTCTCATCCGAAAACCGCGCAACACTTTTCGGGAAATGGCCTAGAACCCCGCCATGTCCGATTCAGCCGACGCCGACGCAGCCCCGCGCCACAAATTCCATCCCGCCGTCTGGCTGCGCAATTCCTTCGCCGCCGGGGTCGCGCTCGTTCTCCCCTTCGTGGTGACGGGCTGGCTCATCTGGGCCTTCGTCACCTTCGTCGATCAGCGCGTCGCGCCGCTTTTGCCGCCGCGCATTCAGCACGTCGCCGAGCTCATTCCAGGCGTCGGCGTCATCTTCGCCATCGCGGCGCTCACGCTCGTCGGCGCGCTCGCCGGCAACCTCGTCGGCCGCTTCTTCGTGCGCGAAACCGAGCGTGTGATCTCCAACTTCCCGATCGTGCGCTCGATCTATGGCGGCTCGAAGCAGGTGTTCAAGCAGGTCGCCGCGCCCGAGCGCACCTCGTTCCAGGAAGCGGTGCTGGTGGAGTTTCCCCGCCCCGGCTTCTGGGCGATCGGCTTCGTCACCAACGAGCACACCGTCGATGTCACCCAGGCGATGGGCCAGGAGCTCATCGCCGTCTATGTCCCGCAAGCGCCGATCCCGACCTCCGGCTTCCTCTTCTACCTGCCGCGTTCGTCGCTGCATCCCTTGCCGATCAAGCCCGACGAAGCCCTCCAGCGCGTCGTCTCGCTCGGCATTATCAAGTCCAACCTCGACGACGCTCCGAAACCCTGAAGGAAGGCTCTTTTCCCTCCCCGTCCCCGGGGAGGGTGTCGCCGAAGGCGACGGGTGGGGGGAACGCAACCTCAAACGATCTTGAAATCCGAAGCCTTCCAATCCGGCTTCGGATATTTCGGCCCCATCTTCTCCAGCGTCTCCAGCACCACGCTCGAGATGATCGCGTTCCGGCGCCATTTCTTGTCCGCCGGCACGATCCGCCATGGCGCATGCGCCGTCGAGCAGCGCGTCAGCGCTGTCTCGTACGCGGCCGCGTAATCGTCCCAGAGCGCACGATCTTCCAGATCCCCCGGATTGAACTTCCAGTGCTTCTCCGGCGCGTCGAGCCGCTCCTGCAACCGCTCTGCCTGCTCGTCCTTGGAGATGTGCAGCATGAATTTGAGGATCGTGACGCCGTTCTGCGTCAGATGCTTCTCGAACGCGTTGATCTCCTCGTAGCGTCGTTCGACCGCGTCGGCGGGAGCGAGCTTGCGCACCTTCACCACGAGCACGTCCTCGTAATGCGAGCGGTTGAACACGCCGATGATCCCCTTCTTCGGGACCGCTGCATGCACGCGCCAGAGATAATCGTGCGCCAGCTCTTCCTCGGTGGGGCGCCCGAACGGCGTCACGCACACGCCAAGCGGCCCGCAGGCATTGAATACGCCGCGCACCGTCCCGTCCTTGCCGGAGGTGTCGATCCCCTGCAGCACCACCAGCAGCGCGCGCGTGCGCTCCGCCCACATCTTGTCCTGCAGCGCGTCGATCGCCTTGGAATTGTCCTTGCGGACCTTTTCGGCCTCGTCCTTGTCCGGAAAAAGCCCCGCGCAAACGCAGTCGCGCTCCTTGAGCCGCGCCGTTTCGCCCGGCTTCACCAGCACGTGCGCATCGATATCCTTGAGCTTCACTCCCCTCTCCCGCGCCAGCGGGGGAGGGGTCGGGGGTGGGGGAGTGGACGTAAAGGGTAGAGGAGTCGATCCATGCTTCGTCCGCAATCGGAGGAACGTATTCTACGCCCCCTCCCGTGTCCCCTCCCCCGCTAGCGCGGGAGAGGGGAACGCAGCGCAATTAGCTCGCGTAATACTCGACGACGAGGTGCGGCTCCATCATCACCGGATAGGGCACGTCCGCCAGCGCCGGCACCCGCGCATAACGCGCCGCCATGCTCTTGGGATCGACCTCGATATAATCCGGCGTGTCGCGCTCCTGGCTTTGCAGCGCTTCCAGCAGTGTCGCCATCGAGCGGGCCTTCTCCTTCACCTCGATCAGGTCGCCGGCCTTGCACACGAAGGACGGGATCGTCACCCGCCGCCCGTTCACCGTCACGTGCCCGTGGTTCACGAACTGCCGCGCGGCGAACACGGTCGGTGCGAACTTGGCGCGATAGACCACCGCATCGAGCCGGCTCTCCAGGAGGCCGATCAGGTTCTCTGCGGTGTTGCCCTTTCGGCTCGCGGCCTTCTCATAGATGCCGCGGAACTGCTTCTCGGTGATGTTGCCGTAATAGAGACGCAGCTTTTGCTTCGCGACGAGCTGCAGCCCGAAATCGGAGGTCTTGCCCTTGCGCCGCTGGCCGTGCTGGCCGGGCCCATAGGAGCGCTTGTTCACCGGCGATTTCGGACGGCCCCACAGATTGAGGCCGAAACGGCGGTTGGATTTGTATTTGGATTGGACGCGCTTGGTCATGGCGCTTCAGGCGCTTTCTTACTTCTGACGGGGCCCGGCGGCCTCGAGATTGAGGCCGCGACTGCCCTGGCGGTTCACCCGTCGCCCAGCATCGAGTTGCTTCAGTAGCAACTGGAGAGCGGGGCTTTTGAGCGATGGGCGGCCAAAGGTCAACCCGCGGAGGCCTCCGGCGGCCTCGGAATGATCTGGTCGAACACGATCCGCCAGCCTTCCGGCCTGAACTGCCAGATCCGGCAATAATGCCCGCGCCGATCTCCCCAGCGCGCCTCCCCGTACGAAAAAGCGAGATCGCCGGCCGATGACGCGGCGCCCCCCAAGCGCTCGAACTGCACCGCCCCGCCCCCGACGGCCGCCAACGCCGCGTCCTTCCCGACCGCCGGCGGCGCGCCCGCCCGGTTCACGCGGCCATCCTCCGCTAGAAACGCCCGGTACGGATCGGCCACATCCCGCCCCGCGCGCGCCGCGAACCCGCGCTCGATCGCTGCGATCTCATTCAGCGCCCGCGCCTCCGAACGCCCGCGCGTCGCGGCCGGCAGCGCAGCCGGCTCTGCATCGCGCGCGATGGGGCTTGCGTCGCGCACTGGAACGCCGCCGTCGAAAATCCATCTCCATTGCCCGTCCGGCTGCCTGCGCCAGACCGTGAAATAATGTCCGCGCGGCTGATCGCTTTCACCCGCGACATACGGGCCCGTCGTGAAACCCAGATCGCCCGAGCGCGCGATGCCGGCATATGCCGGCCACCATTGGAGGGAGCGGTTCCCATCGTCCGGCAGCGCCGCGAACGTCTCCGCCGCATTCACCGGGTCGGGCTGGAGCACGATGCCGTCCGGCGCCGTGAACGCGCGAAACGCAGGTATCCAACCCATCGCCGCCGCATCCGCGGCGAACGCTCGCTCCGCGGCCACCACGGGCGCGACGCTCGCCGCCTCCGGCCTCGTCGCACACGCACTCAGCATCAAAAGCGCTAGAAGAGTGGCCCGCATGGTTTCGCGCTTGGACCGCCGACTTCCAGCCGGCAACCCCCAACCGCCGAAAATGCGACAATCGGAAATCTGCACCGGATGAACAAGCCGCGCGGAGGCGACCTCGCTATTCGCTATTCGCTATTCGCCATTCGCTAATCTTCGGAATGGCTGCCCAGCTCGTACTGGCTCTGCAGATAATTCTGCAGCCCGACCTGCGCGATCACGCTGATCTGCGTCTCGAGGAAATCAATGTGTTCCTCGGTATCTTCAAGAATGTGCGCAATGAGCTCCCGCGTCACATAATCCTTCTTTGTCTCGCAGAGCGCGATCAGCTCCACCATCGCGCCGCGTCCCTTGGTCTCCGCCGCCAGATCCCCCGCCAGCCGCTCCTCGACCGTCTCCCCGATCGCAAGCTTCCCGAGGTCCTGCAGGTTCGGCAGCCCGTCGAGGAACAGCACGCGCTTGATCACCTTGTCGGCGTGCTTCATCTCGCCGATCGATTCCTCGTACGTCTTCTTCGCGAGCTTCCCGAAGCCCTCGTTTTCGTACATCCGCGCGTGCAGGAAATACTGGTTGATCGACGTGAGCTCGTTTGTGAGCACGCCGTTCAGCTTCTTGATGATCTCCGGATCGCCCTTCATCGCGCGCTACTCCGCCGCGACGAGAGCCTCATTCCGAGCCATGCCGTCGCACATAAAGCCTGACCTGATCTCCGGCAGGCACCGTCCGCAGCACGGCTCGCACCCGTGATGGGCCAGAACCTCTTTGGGACAACGCGCGCCGGCGGCGACAGCTTCTTCGACTTCCCGCCGAGTCACGCCGTTGCAATTGCAGACATACATCGGCGCTTCTTCCTGAAGGCAAACAGCTTTTGAGCGACTGACTCTCAGTAGCGCAAGTTTCTAGCCATGATCTGGATCAATTGCAAGTCATTCGCATTCTACGCGACTGCGGGGTGTATCCCCTTGACATACGGTAGGTCAATATCTAGTTTGGATTCATGACGAAGCCGACGACCGTCCGTGAGTTCTTCAAGCTGTACCCGGACGATGAGTCCTGCCTCGCGCACCTCTTCGATGTCCGGTTCGGCCAAGGCCATGTCTGCCCCAAGTGCAGCCGGTCGGCGCGCTGGTATCCGATCAAGGCGGACGCCGCGTTCTCGTGCCAATGGTGCGGCCACCACATCCATCCGAAGGCCGGAACGCTCTTCGAGAAGTCTCGCACGCCGCTCCAGCTCTGGTTCTATGCCGTCTTCCTCTTCACGAAGACGCGGCACGGCGTGAGCGCGAAGGAATTGGAGCGTCAGCTTGGCGTGACCTACAAGTGCGCGTTCCGCATGGCGCGCAAAATCCGCAAGCACATGGCGGCGGTTGAGGGTGACGAGCCGGTCGGCGGCCCCGGTGAGATCGTGGAAATTGACGAGGCCTACGTGGGTGGCGTCGTCGAAATGCAGCACCGCAACAGCGCCAAGGCGATCGTCATCGGCATGGTCGAGCGCGGCGAAGGCGGGCGCGTGTCTGCGGAAGTCATCCCCGACGTGCTGCGCGCAACGATGCATGAAGCGGTCGAAGACAACGTGGAGAAGGGAACGGAAATCCACGCGGACATGCACCGCGGTTACGATCACCTCGATAAGAAGGGCTACACGCTCCGCCGCATCAACAAAGAGCGCCTTGGGCGCTACGTGACGGACAGCGGCGTGACCGTGAACGCGGTCGAGAATTTCTGGCGCCACCTGAAATGCTCTATCCAAGGCACGCACGTCAGCGTCTCGCCGGAATATCTCGAAACCTACGTCAAGGAATTCCAGTTCCGCTTCAATCGTCGGATGACGCCGAACCAGATGCTTTCGGAGCTTCTGACGCGCTTCCCTGAACTGGACGCTTAAGCGCATCCTCCAAGCGATCCAGATCGCCTTCATCGTCCTTCTCGTGCCGCTTTATGAAGGATTCTAAATCCTTCTTATCGCGGGCCGCTCTAAGAGACTTCCGGCGATCAGGGGCTGACATTCACGAACCTCGACGTTTTCATAATGTGGTTGGTAAGCATGATGCGCACGGCCACGGCGACTAGGGTCAAGGCGCCGAGCACAATAGCTGCGATCTTGGCGGCGTTCCGCGTGGCCTTTGCCTCGGCCAAGACCGTTGCCGGTAAATCCGCCGTCAGCAGCAGGTCCCAATTGGCCCCGAAATAGAAGGCTGCAAACGCCATGCTGAATGAAAGCAGGAGGCCGGCCGTCCCATCGATAGCCGTCAGCGCGATCAACTCTGCCTGTTCGACGTTGTAGAACTTCATCTCGCGCTCCGAATATTTCGGAGCGACGCGCCCGCTCTTGCGTTGCCGGGGACGCGGGGGCGAAAGACGCGGCTCAGGCGACGCAAGCCCGGTGGCCGGCTCTTGCTCGGCGAGCACTTCGTCGGGCGGCAATGAGGCTTCACGCCTCCGCTTCGGCGGAGGCGGCTCGGGAGCCCCCGGCTCCCTCTCTTCGCCGATGTCAGCCATTCTTGTCGTCCGGCGGCGACGGCGCGAGGCTTCGCTCTAGCTCTCGTCGCTGACGGTCGGCGTCGTACTGGTCCCAGATGAAGTTTGCTAAGTCCAAAGCTTGGTTGGTCGTCAGCGTGACGGACGAACGCCAAGTAACCGGCACTCCGCCGGGGACGTGCGCTTCGCCGAACGTCAGGCGCGTCAGCCCGCCACTGACCATCACGTGGTACTGGTTGACGTAGGAGGACGGGTGCGCGAGCGCGTCCGCGCCGGCCTTCGACCGCAAATCCAGATCGGCACGCGGGGGCGTCGGGGGCTTCTCTTGTTCGGCCATGGTTTGCCCTGGTTGTTGCAGGGCAGACCCTATCCGAGTCCGATTCTTCCCGGTAGGCCGCGCCATACGGTGCGCCTAGGGATTGGGGGTCGAAATGGCTACCGTATGTAACGGGTATACACCCCGCGACTGCGGCCCCCAGATGCGTCTCAGGACGCGCCCCTCTGAGCCAGGCGGGACGCCCTCCCCTCCCCACGGGGGGAGGGTGTCGCCGAAGGCGACGGGTGGGGGCGTCACCCGCCCCCCAAAGACTCCCGCATCGCCGCCGCGCCCATGTCCATCATGCCCCCGATCGGTCCGGCCATTTCGTCCGGAAGCAGATCAACCGTCCACGTCACGCGCGATCCCGCGCCGTCGGCGAACACCTCGAACACGCCGTTATGATGGATGAGCCGTTCGTTGCGGTTGATCCAATAAGCCAAGCGCTTCCGCGCATCATCGACGCTCACGATCGTCTCGCGCGCCTCCATGCCGTTCGCGAACGTCACGATGCGCGTGTCGGGCTCGGCCATGCGCGTCGCAGTCACAAAACCCTTCGCCAGCTTGTCCACCGCGCCCACATCCTTGAACGCCGCCCACACCGCGCCCGGCGCCGCCGCCACGCTGAACTCCTTGAAGATCGTCGCCATGAATTCCTCCTGCTGCCCCGATCCTCGCGCACAAGGAGACCCCGTGCTGGCCGTTTCCGGACCGCTTCAATTCCTCAACCAATTGGTTGACTTTCACGCGTCATCCGCCTAATTCAACCACATGGTTGAATCTCCCAACCTCGACGGCGTCTTCCACGCCCTCTCCGATCCCACCCGCCGCGCGATGCTCCGTGAGCTAGCCGCCGGCGAACGCAAGATCGGCGATCTCGCCGCGCCGTTCGCGATGTCCTTCGCCGCCGCCTCCAAGCACGTGAAGGTGCTGGAGACCGCCGGCCTCGTGCGCCGCCGCATCGAGGGCCGCACCCATCTGTGCAGCCTCGAAGCCCGACCGCTTCGCGACGCCGAAAGCTGGATGCGCTTCTTCGAGAGCTATTGGGGCGAGCGCTTCGACAAGCTCGAAGCCCTCATCGACAACGGAGAGGTCTGATGTCCGAAGAAGCGCTGCCTCCCGATCACGTTTCGAGGATCGACTCGCGCCTCGCCGAAGATCCCACGCGCAAGCTCGTGATGACGCGCCGCTTCGACGCCTCGCCCGAGCGCGTCTTCGACGCCTGGACCAGATCCGATCTCGTCGCCAAATGGCTCTTCACCGGCCCCACGAGCGAGACGCATAACGTCGACTTCGCGCCGCGCGTCGATGCGAAATGGACGATTCAAGATCGCCGCGGCGGCGTCGATTACACCGCGCAAGGCTGGTTCCTTGAAGTCGATCGGCCGCGCCGTCTCGTCTTCACGTTCGGAATGCCGCAATTCGCCGACGAGTACGATCGCATCATCGTCGAGCTTGCGCCCGATGGCGCCGGCACGCTCATGACATTCACGCAGGAAGGCGTCCGCGCCACATACAAGGACGGCGCCGAGCACGGCTGGAACCTCATGTTCATGGGCCTCAAGCAGCTCATCGAGACCGGCGCGATCATCTACCCCGCCCATTTCGGCAAACCCGACGTCTGACCGCAGCGGCAAAGGAAATGGCTCTTTCGTCCCGCGTTCACGGGGGAGGTGGTCGCGCAGCGATCGGAGGGGGCGCACCCGAGCGCATCCATTCCGCTAAGCTCGGCGCCTCCGCCTCCGCCTCAGCCCGCGCGCGCTCGCGCAACGCCGGATCGGCCCGCGCCACGACCTCCCGCAACAACCGCGCCCGCTCCTCCGCGGTCACGCTCGCGACGATCGCCCCGCTCAACTCCCAGCTCGTCCACGCGTCCGGCCCGAGGAAGGCGATCCGCACATGCAGCGACTGGCAATACATCTCCGCCTCCGCCACCGCCGTGTCCGTTCCATCGGTCCCGAGACCTTGGCGATTGCGATAGATGATCGGCCCGATGCCGCCGGCGATGTTGCCGTCCGCGCGCGGCCGTTCCCCGCCCAGCCACTGCAGCCGCGCCGGCTCGATCACGCGAAAGCCCTCCGGCGCCGCGATCCGCAGCATCGCCCGTTTGGCCTCGCCGCCGGGCTTGCATCGCACTTCCAGCTTCGTGCGCAGCTCGATCCGCGCTTGGGCGGGATCGGCGCTGACCACCTCCAGACCCGCCGGCGGGTTGCGCACGAACTCCGCCACCCGCCCCGTCTCGATCTCCGCGATCTTCTCGCCGAGCGCGCGCGCGACCTCCGGCGATCGCGCGACCCTCTCGTTCGCCGCCTCCGCGATATGCGCGCGCCGCGCCGTCGCCGCCGGCCATGCCTGCCATCCGAACCAGCCGAAAGCCCCGAGCCCCGCCAGCACGCAGACCAGCGCCGCGATCCGCCCCTGGCCGCGCAGCGCGAGATACGCTATCCCGCCGATCCCCAAGAGCGCCAAACCGATCATCGCCGCGGGCGACCCCGGAACCGCGCCCAGGGCGTCTCTCGCTACATCCAGATATCCCATTCCCGCCCCCAACTTCCCGAATGCCCAAATCCAAGATCGCCCCGAAAGTCGGTATCGTCTCCCTCGGCTGCCCGAAAGCGCTCGTCGACAGCGAGCGCATCATCACGCGCCTGCGCGCCGAAGGCTATGAGCTTTCCCCGGAGTACGCAGGCGCCGATCTCGTCCTGGTGAACACCTGCGGCTTCCTCGACAGCGCCCGCACCGAAAGCCTCGACGCCATCGGCGAAGCCTTGAGCGAGAACGGCAAGGTCATCGTCACCGGCTGCCTCGGCAAGGAAGAGGAGCTCATCCGCGCGTCACATCCCGACGTGCTCGCCATCACCGGCCCACACCAATACGAATCCGTGATGCAGGCGGTGCGCGCGCATCTGCCGCCCAAGCGTGACCCGAAGATCGATCTCGTCCCCGAAGCCGGCTTTCGCCTCACGCCCCGGCACTACGCCTATCTGAAGATTTCCGAAGGCTGCAACAATCGCTGCTCCTTCTGCATCATCCCGAGCATCCGCGGCGACCTCGCCTCACGCCCGATCAACGCCGTGCTGAAGGAAGCCGAAGCGCTGGTGAAGGCCGGCGTGAAGGAGATCCTCGTCATCAGCCAGGATACGTCCGCCTACGGATTGGATATCAAATACGCCGAAAGCAAATGGAGGGATCGCCAGGTCCCCGCGCGCTTCCTCGATCTCGCGCGCGAGTTGGGTGAGCTCGGCGTTTGGATCAGGCTCCACTACGTCTATCCCTACCCGCACGTCGATGACGTGATCCCGCTGATGGCCGAAGGCAAAGTGCTGCCCTACCTCGACATCCCCTTCCAGCACGCCAGCCCGCGCATCCTCAAGGCCATGCGCCGCCCCGCCAACAATTCCCGCGTGCTCGAGCGCATCGCCAAATGGCGAAGCGTGTGCCCGGACCTCACCATACGCTCCTCCTTCATCGTCGGCTTTCCCGGCGAGACCGAGGACGATTTCGAAACGCTGCTCGATTTCATCGAGGAAGCCGGGATCGATCGCGCCGGCTGCTTCAAATACGAGAACGTCGAAGGCGCCGCCTCTCGCGATCTCGACGACCATCTCGATCAGGAACTGATCGACGAGCGCTGGGAGCGCTTCATGGAGGTGCAGACCACCCTCGCCGACGCGCGCGGCCAAGCCATGATCGGGCGCGACATCGAAGTGATCGTCGACGGTTGGGACGAAGACGCCGGCGCCTATGCCGCCCGCTCCAAGGCCGACGCCCCCGAGATCGACGGCGTGGTTCTCATCGAGACGGACCGCAAGCTCGCCGACGGCGCCATCCTCACCGTGACCGTCGCCGCCGCCGCCGGCCACGAGCTGACCGCCGCGCCCCGCGATTAAGCCTGTTTCGTCCGAAACTGGACAAAACGCCCGACTCCTTTTCGCCGCGCGGACGCGCTATCACCTTCCGGGCGCCTCTCTGGAGCGGCGGGAAGAGGCGGCGCGAATGACGCAATCACCAGCGGGAGGCGAAAGCGCTCAGCAGCGCCGCTACCGGCGCGCGCGCCTGCTGCTTGCGCTCGCCTTCGCCCTCCTGCTCGCCGCCGGCCTTGCGAACATCCTCGTCGGCCTGCGCGCGATCGAATCCGAACGCATGGTCGCGCACACCTACGAAGTGCGCGAAGCCGCCCGGCAGGTCCTGAGCGACGTGAAGGACGCCGAGACCGGCGAGCGCGGCTACGTGCTCACCGGCGTGGCGACCTATCTGGAACCGTATGATTCCGCCCTCGCCTCCTGGCGCCCGAACTACGAAGCCCTGCTCGCCCGCGTCAGCGACAATCCTCCCCAGCATCGCCGCATCGAGGCGCTGCTCCCGATCCTGGAAAGCCGCTACGCTGAGTTGAAGACCGCCGTCGAACTGCGCCGCTCCGGGCGCCCGGCGGACGCCGTCCATTCCATCCGCACCAATCGCGGCAAGCAGCTGATGGACGATATCCGCGACCGGGTCGAAACCTTCCGCCAGGAGGAATTGCGCCTTCTGGGCGAACGCCAAAGCGAAGCGTCCGCGATGCGCCGCTGGCTCTTCGCGCTCTTCGCCGTGAGCTTCGCCGCCGCCGTCGCGCTCGCCCTCGTCCTCGCCCGCGCCGCCCAGCACTACGTCGCCGAGCTCCGCGCGCGCAGCGCCGAGCTCGAAGCCGAAGCCCGCCACCGCCGCGATGCGGAAGAGACCCTCCGCCAGGCGCACAAGATGGAGGCCGTCGGCCAGCTCACCGGCGGCATCGCGCACGACTTCAACAACCTGCTCACCGTCGTGCTGGGCAATCTCGATCTCATGCGCCGCCGCCTCGCCGATCAGTCCGCCCCGCTCGATCGTCTGCCCACGGACCTTGGCCGCCGCATCGACGGCGCCGAGCAGGGCGCCAAGAGCGCCGCCCAGCTCACCCACCGCCTGCTCGCCTTCTCGCGCCGCCAGGCCTTGACCCCCGCGCGCGTCGATCTGAATCGCCTGATCTCCGGCATGTCCGATCTCCTCGCGCGCACGCTGAGCGAATCCATCCATGTCGAGACCGTCCTCGCCGGCGGCCTTTGGCCCACGCACGCGGACGAAAACCAGCTGGAGAACGCGCTCCTCAACCTCGCCATCAATGCCCGCGACGCCATGCCCGAGGGCGGCCGCCTCACCGTGGAAACCGGCAACATCCTGCTCGACGACGCCTACGCCGCCCGCTTCGGCGACGTCGCGCCCGGGCAATACGTCCTGCTCTCGGTGTCCGACACCGGCTGCGGCATCCCGCCGGCCGCATTGGAGCGCGTCTTCGAGCCCTTCTTCACCACCAAACCAGCCGGCGAAGGCTCAGGCCTCGGGCTCGCGATGGTTCACGGTTTTGTCAAGCAATCCGGCGGCCATGTCCGCCTCTACAGCGAGGTCGGCGTTGGCACCACGGTGCGCATCTACCTGCCGCGTCTCTCCGAAGCCGAGCAGCCCGCCTCCCCGCCGGCCGCGCGCGCGCTCGCCGCGCCCCCCGAACGCGCGCGCCCCGACGAGACGATCCTTCTGGTGGAAGACAATGAATCCGTCCGCGCCTTCACACGCGAGGCGCTGGAGGAACTCGGCTACAACGTCCTGGAGGCTGCCGACGCCGCAAGCGCCCTCGCCCTCCTGAACGCGGCGCCGCGCGTCGATCTCCTCTTCACCGACGTCATCCTTCCTGGCGGCGTCGATGGCAGACAGCTCGCCGAGCGCGCCGTTGCCTCGCGCTCCGGCCTGCCTGTGCTCTACACCACCGGCTACACCAGGAACGCCATCGTCCATCACGGCCGCCTGGACGCCAACGTGCAGCTCTTGCCCAAGCCCTACACGCGCCAGAATCTCGCCGGCAAAGTCCGCGAGCTCATCGACGGCAAACGCTAAAACCGCACAGGAAGGGTCGCTTTGCTCCCCCGTTCACGGGGGAGGTGGCCGCGAAGCGGCCGGAGGGGGCGCGACAGCCTCCGCAAAATGACTTTCCCCTCCCTGTCGGATACGCCCCTTCCTGTTCGTCCTCAGACCGGAAAGGCGCCCGATGCTTTACGCGTTCCTCTGCTACAACAACGAAGCGGCCGTGAATTCCTGGACCAAGGAAGAGGACGACGCGGTCATGGCCCGGCTCGACGTGGTGCACCAGAAGCATGCCGCGAAGATGGGCCCGGCGCTGCGCCTCATGCCCACCACCACCGCCACCACGCTTCAGAAGGAGCGCGACCTCATCCTCGACGGCCCCTACGCCGAAACCAAGGAGGCTCTGCTCGGATTCTACATCCTCGACTGCGCTTCGCTCGAGGAAGCCCATCAGGTCGCGCGCGACCTGGCGGGAGCCAATCCCGGCGGCGCCTACGAGATTCGTCCCGTCCGCCTCTACGTCCCCGGCGCCCCGGTCGCCGGATGAGCGATCTCGCCTGGATCGATAAGGCGCTGAGCGCCGCGCGCCCGCAAGCGGTGGCCGCGCTCCTGCGCTACTTCCGCGACCTCGACATCGCCGAAGAGGCGTTCCAGGAAGCTTCGCTCCGTGCACTGAAGACCTGGCCGAAGAACGGCCCGCCGCGCGATCCGGCCGCCTGGCTCATCTTCGTGGGGCGCAACGTCGCCATCGATCAGGTCCGCCGCCGCGCCAGGCAGACGGCGCTGCCCGACGAGGATCGCATCTCCAACCTTGAGGACGCCGAGGCCGCCCGCGTCGAAGCGCTCGACCACGCCGATTATCGCGACGACGTGCTTCGCCTTCTCTTCCTCTGCTGCCATCCCGACATTCCCGCCACCCAGCAGATCGCGCTTGCCCTGCGCCTCGTCTCCGGGCTCACCGTTGCGCGGATCGCACGCGCCTTTCTCGTCAGCGACGCCGCGATGGAGCAGCGCATCACCCGCGCCAAGCGCAAGGTCGCAGGCGCCGACCTCCCCTTCGAGGCGCCAGGGCCAATCGAGCGCGCCGAGCGCCTCGCCGCGGTCGCTGCGATGATCTATCTCCTCTTCAACGAGGGCTATTCCGCCGCTGCATCCACCGCCGATGCGCGCGCGCCGCTCTGCGACGAAGCCATCCGCCTCGCCCGCCTCCTGTTGCGCCTTTATCCCTCAGAGCCCGAGATCATGGGCCTCCTCGCGCTCATGCTCCTGCAGCATGCGCGCACGCCCGCCCGCTTCGACGATGACGGCGCCATCGTGCTTCTGGACGGCCAGGATCGCACGCTCTGGCGCGCGGACCTCATCGCCGAAGGCCTCGCGCTCATCGACAAGGCCATGCGCCACCGCAAGCGCGGTCCCTATCAGATCCAGGCCGCCATCGCCGCCCTGCACGATCGCGCCGCGCGCGCCGCCGACACCGACTGGGCCCAGATCGATCTTCTCTACGCCGCCCTCGAAGCAGAGCAGCCCTCGCCCGTCGTCACGCTCAATCGCGCCGTCGCGCACATGAAGGTGCGCGGGCCCGAAGCCGCGCTCGCCATGATCGAGCCCCTGGGAGAACGCCTCGCCGATTACTTCCACTTTCACGGACTGCGCGGCGCGCTCCTGAAGGATCTCGGCCGCCCCGACGAAGCGCGCGCCGCCTTCGGACGCGCTATCGCGCTCGCCAATTCCACCGCCGAGGCCGCGCATATCCGCATGCACCTCGACTCCCTTGGCTGCTGAGAAGGCGGCGGCTCATTTTCCTCCGGCGCTTGTCGGAACCCAGCCGCATTGTTCGTCCTCAGGTCACGAAAGCAGGAGACCTCCATGCCCGCAGAAACCAGAAAGATCGGCGACAAGGACCTCGTCCTCACCCGCGTCTATGACGCGCCGCCTGAAAAGCTCTTCCAAGCCTGGACCGATCCCGAGCTCATGAAGCAATGGTTCGTGCCGCGCCCCTGGACGATCGCGCGCGTCGAAAGCGATATCCGGCCTGGCGGCGCCTCGATCGTGGTGATGCGCGATCCGGACGGCAAGGAATATCCCAATCCCGGCCAATATCTCGAGGTCGTTCCCAACCGCAAGCTCGTCTTCACCGACGCCTATCTCGGCGATTGGAAGCATTCCGAGAAGCCGTTCATGACGGTCGTGCTCACGTTCGAGCCGATTGCGGGCGGCAAGACGAATTACACCGCCTACGTCTCGCATTGGACGAAGGAGGATTGCGAAACCCATGAACAGATGGGCTTCCACCAGGGCTGGGCTCAGGTCGCCGAACAGCTCGCCGAGATCGTCGAGAAGAAGTGAGGAGAACGCCGATGCGCTTCGCTACCATCTACACCCCGTCCGGCCAACGCAGCGGCCCGCCCAGTCAAGAGCACATGGCCAAGATGGGCGCGCTCATCGAGAAATCGATCCGCGAAGGTTCGCTCGTCTACACCGGCCCCTTGGGCAAAAGCGAACGCGGCTTCCGCGTGAGCTACGCCGACGGCAAGGCTGAAATCATCAACGGCCCCTTCCCCGGCTCCACGTTCGCGAAGGCCTCCGGCTTCGCGATCATCGAAGCCGCCGACGAGAAGCAGGCGCTCGCCTTCATCCAGGAATTCCTCGCCGTCGCCGGCGACGGCGTATCCGAGGTTATTCCGTTGGCGGACATTCCAGTAAGAACCTAGAGCGCGCAGAATAAGGCGCCCCCCTCCCCTGAAGGGGAGGGGGCACGGTGCGGGGTGCGGGATGCGTCCGCGCCCGGGCGCTTCGTGCTTCATCCGTTGAAAATCTCGACCGACACCATGCTGTAGCGATGAAGGCGCGTGCGATGGAAACGAGTAAGGCGATGCGTTGGACGGGCTGGGCTCTGAGCGTGCTCATCATCCTCTTCATGCTGTTGGACGGCGCCATGAAGCTCGCTCAGCCGGAGATCGTCGTCGCCACGACGATGAGCCTCGGCTACCCCAAGAGCGCCATCATGCCGATCGGCGTCATCCTCCTCGTCTGCACCGCGCTCTACGCCTTCCCGCGCACTGCGGTGCTCGGCGCGATCCTGCTCACCGCCTATCTTGGCGGCGCGGTCGCCACCCATGTGCGTGTCGGCAGCCCGCTCTTCAGCCACACGCTTTTCGGCGTCTATCTCGGCCTCATGCTCTGGGCCGCCTTATGGCTCCGCGACGCCCGCCTCCGCGCTCTCTTCCCCCTCCGCACGCCTTGACCCAACGTTGCGGCGAACCTCCTGTTGGCATAATATGCCAATCGGAGACGCTCAAATGCCCACTCGCAATGTCGTGCTCACCCAACGCCAAAGCGAGCTAGTCGATGCGCTCGTGGAATCGGGCCGCTATCAGAACGCTAGCGAAGTCCTTCGCGAGGGCCTCCGCCTCGTAGAGCAGCGCGACGCGGAGGACGCAGCGAAGCTTGCGGCTTTGAAGGCCGCCGCCAGGAAAGGCATGGCCGCGATCGACGCCGGCGACGTGAAGGACTTCACCGACATAAAGAGCCTGGAGCGTCATCTCGAGCGTGTCGCCGCAAAACACTTGAGCAAACCGCGGCGCCGATGATCCGGTGACGAAGAAGCGCCGGACCGTCCGCCTCGGCGGCGAGGCGGAGCGGGACTTCGCCGCCATCCTCGCCTGGACCGAAGATCAATTCGGTCGGCAGCAGGCCTCCACGTACAAGACGACCTTGTGGCAAGCCATCCGCGCAATCGCCGCCGATCCTTTCTGCGTCGGCAGCAAATCCCGCGATGCCGACGTCGGCCCCAACTTTCGCACGCTCCACGTCGCACGCGCCGGCCGGAAAGGCCGCCACATTGTCCTCTATCGCGTGGAAGGAGACATGATCTTAATCCTCCGCATCCTGCCTGATGCAATGGAGACCTCCCGCCATTTGCCGCAAGACGATGATCAGCCCTAACCCAGGCTCACCTCCCCCAAATTCATGAACACGAGCGGCCCGTCCGTCGGCCCACGATAGATCCCCATCGCCGCGTTCACCTTCATCGCCACCGCCGCCAGCCGCCACGCCTCGCGCTCCGTGAGCTCCAGCTGCGCCTGCGTCAGCTCCACCAGGTCGTGCTTCTCCCCGAACCAGCGCGTGCGCTCCGCATCCGCGCGCAGCCGCGTCCTCACGCTCGGATGGCTCCACCCCCACACAAACGCATGCGTGAGCGGATTCCACGCCCCGATGATCTGCACCGGCGCCCGCGCGATCGCCCCGTCGGCGCGCGCGAACTCGATGAGCCCGCGGTCCTGGTCCACCTGCCAGCTCGCGCGGGCGAGCTTATCGACATCGATGAGCCGCTTCTGCCGCTGCTGCAGCTCCTGCCACGCCTCGGCCCAATAGCGGTCGATATCGACGCGCTCGCCCTGCCACGGCAGGCGCGCTTGGGCCTGGCGCCGCATGGACGCCTTCATGTGCCGAAGCCAATGCATGCGCAGCTTCTAGTCGCTTGGGCCGCCGGCTTCCAGTCGGCATCCTAGCTCCGCGCCGCAGGCGCACGCGCCTTCCCTCCCCGCTTGCCGGGCGTCGCCGAAGGCGACGGTGAGGGCGTCGCGCTATCCTTCTTCCTTCTTCCGCCCGCCCCGTCCGATCGTCAGCGCCTTGATCACGCCGCGCAGCGTCTGCACTTCCTGCTGCGTGAGATGCGCCCGCAGCAGCGGCGCGCGCAGATTGCGTTTCATCAGCGGCGTCTTGTCCGGCGGATAGAAGAAGCGTCCGCGCTCCAGCTCCCGCTCCAGATGCGCGAACAAGCCTTCCAGTTCCGCCTGCGTCGCCGGAGGCGAGAGCGCGTCGCGGAACCAGGCCGGCACGTCCCCCTCCTGCCGCGCTTCCCCATAGGCGAACGCGAACACCGCAACCGAATTGGCGAGATTGAGCGAAGGGAAGCCCGGATTGACCGGATACGTCATGATCGCGTCCGCGCGCGCGATCTCCTCGTTCTCCAGCCCCGCCGCCTCCGGGCCGAACACGACCGCCGGCCGCTCGCCCGCCCGCACCGCCGCCAGGATCTTGCCGGCCGCCTCCCGCGGGCCCCACACCGGCTTCTCCATGTCGCGCGGCCGCGCCGTCGCGGCCACCACCAGCGTGGCGTCCGCCACCGCGTCCTCGAAGCGCCACTCGACCCGCGCGTTTTCCAAGAGCTGGTCTGCGCCGGCCGCGACCACCGCCGCCTTTGGGTTGGGCCACCGGTCCCGCGGTTCGACGAGCCGCAGCGAGGCCAGGCCGAAATTCAGCAGTACGCGGGCCGCCGCGCCTATATTTTCGCCCATTTGCGGGCGCACGAGCACAACAGCCGGCCACTTCTCCTCGATCGGCGGGGGCATGTGCGGGGCGCGGGTCATGTGCGGGAACAGATGCTACGACAATCCTCGGGGCAATGGGGCCGCGGCGTGAGCGCGGCCCGGACGGCGGCTTTCGGCGCCTCCCCTGCGCGAGAACCGCCCCGCCGAGAGCCTGGGAAAAAGAACCTCACTGGAACAAAAGTCCCTGGTGTGGTTTCTGGCGTGCGCTCCCCCTGGGGAGCGGACCAACGAGCCTAGCAGAGGCCAAGCAGCCGGGGGCGCCGATCGCCCTTGCCTCTCGAGAGACGGAATGACTGACGTTTTCCTTTCCTACGCACGTGAAGACCGCAAGCGCATCCAGAAGATCGCGCGCGCGCTCACGAACGAGGGATTTGAGGTCTATATCGACCCCAAGAACACCAAGGACGGCGAATGGAGCGCCGCCACCCGTCGCGAGCTGATCAACGCCGCGTCCATCGTCGCCTGCTGGTCGGAGGAAGCGGTCCAATCCTCTTGGGTCACGGCCGAGGCCTCCCACGGGCAGGACCGCAAGGCCCTCGTCTCGATCACGCTGGAGGAATGCCGCCTTCCCAGCCAGTTCGACCGCAAGGACGCCATCGACCTCTCCTCCTGGCGCGGCAAGGACGAGGATCCGGACTGGGGCCGGGTCGTCCAGCGCGTCCGCCACCTCGTGAACATTCAGAAGGGCCTGGCCGAGGAGCCCGTCCTGGCCCCGAGCGTCCAGGTCCTCACCCCGCGCGCCGTGCAGGCGGCCAACGCTCAAGCCGCGCAGGCTGCCCAAGCGGCCCAGGCCGCGCAGGCGCAGTCGGCGCAAGTGGTTGCCCCGTCCGCGTTTTTCTCCAACACGCTGGGCTCGCCGCGTCGCGGCCCGGCCGGCGCCCCGCCGCCCGCCGCGCGGCCGCCGGAGCCGGTTGCGCTGCGCCAGCCGGAAGCCCGTCCAGATCCGCGTCCCGAACGCATGCCGGAACGCGCGCCAGAACAGCTTCGGCCCGAACAGCTTCGGCCCGCGCCGCGCCCGACGCCGCAGGCCGAACCCCCGCGCCCCGCCGCGCGCGCGCCGGAGCCGCCTCGCGAACCCCCGCGCGAACCGCATCGCGAGCGCGAACGCGAGCGCGTCGCCGCCGCCGCCCCTGGGCCGAAGCACGAAATTCCGCGCCTTTTGCGCGCCGACGAGCGTCCCGCTGAACCCGCCGCCGTGGACGAGGAGCCCAAGGCGCCGCGTCGCGGCGGGGCGATGCTTGGCATTGTCGGCGGCGCGGCCGCCGCCTTGGCGGCGCTCGTCGCCGGTTTCTTCGTGATCGACGGTCAGCAGAACGGCGCGCTGCGCACGTCGCTGATGGCGCGCCTCGCCAGCCAGGGCGCGACGACGGCCGCGCGCACGCCTGAGCTCCAGACCCCGCCGGTCGAGCTCGCCGCGTCGGCCCCGTCCCTGGTTGAGGAGACGCCCTCCGAGATCCGCCCGCGCCTGGAGACGGCGCCCGAAGCGACGTCGCCCGAGGCGCTGCCGCAAGTCCCGACGCCCGCGCCCGCCGCCGCGCCGCCGGCGGCCCGCACGCCGCCTCCTCCGGTCCAGACCGCAGCCGCGAGCCCATCGCCCGCCGCAGCGCGCGCGCCCGCGGCCCGCACGCCGGCCCTGACGCCGCAGCGCACCCCGAAGCTCGTCATCCCCGCCGCCGGCGCCGCCGGCGCCCCCGCTGCGGCGACCGCCGCCGGCGCGGCCCCCGCGGTCGATGTCGTCAACCGCATGGAGCGCTGCCTGGCGCAGCTGGTGAATTATTGCCCGCGCGGCGTCGGCAATCGCGGCGGCTTCTCCGAGGACGGCGCCATGTCCTCCGCCGAGCGTCGCTTCATGAGCCAGCGCTCGCTGTTCGGCTGGTCGGACGTGACCGAAGCCAACGTCGCCAATTGCCAGCGCCATCTCGCGGCAGCCGCGAGCGCCGGCGAAACGCGCGCCTACCAGCCGCTCGTGACCGCGTGCGCCAGCCTGCCCATCGCCGGACCCGACCGCTGAGGCCGCTCCGCTGAAGCTTGCACGCGCGCGCGCCTCTGTTACCAAGCCGCCTGATTTTGTTTGTTTCGTGGGGATTCGTTGATGGCGAAGATCAAAGTGGCCAATCCCGTCGTCGACATCGACGGCGACGAGATGACCCGGATCATCTGGGCGGCGATCAAGGAAAAGCTGATCTTCCCCTACCTCGACATCAGCCTCGATTATTACGACCTCGGCGTGGAGAAGCGCGACGAGACCGACGACCAGATCACCATCGACGCGGCCAACGCCATCAAGAAGCACAAGGTCGGCGTCAAATGCGCCACCATCACGCCAGACGAAGCGCGCGTGAAGGAATTCGGCCTGAAGCAGATGTGGAAGTCGCCGAACGGCACGATCCGCAACATCCTCGGCGGCGTGATCTTCCGTGAACCGATCATCTGCAGGAACGTCCCGCGCCTGATCCCCGGCTGGACCCAGCCCATCGTCGTCGGCCGCCACGCCTTCGGCGATCAGTATCGCGCCACCGACTTCGTCGTCCCCGGCAAGGGCAAGCTGACGATCAAGTGGGAAGGCGCCGACGGCAAGAAGATCGAGCGCGAGGTGTTCGACTTCCCCGGCGGCGGCGTCGCCATGTCGATGTACAATCTCGACGAAAGCATCCGCGACTTCGCGCGCGCCAGCATGAATTACGGCCTCATGCGCAAATGGCCGGTCTATCTCTCGACGAAGAACACGATCCTCAAGGCCTATGACGGCCGCTTCAAGGACATCTTCCAGGAGATCTTCGAAGCCGAGTTCAAGCAGAAATACGCCGACGCCAAGATCGTCTACGAGCACCGCCTGATCGACGACCTGGTCGCCTCGGCGCTCAAATGGTCGGGCGCCTTCATCTGGGCGTGCAAGAACTATGACGGCGACGTGCAATCCGACATGGTCGCGCAAGGCTATGGCTCGCTCGGCCTCATGACCTCCGTGCTCCTCACGCCCGATGGCGAAGTGATGGAGGCCGAAGCTGCGCACGGCACCGTCACCCGCCATTACCGCCAGCATCAGAAGGGCGAGCCGACCTCCACCAATTCCATCGCCTCGATCTTCGCCTGGACGCGCGGCCTCGCGCACCGCGGCAAGCTCGACGGCAACCAGGCGCTCGTGAACTTCGCCTTGAAGCTGGAGGAAGTGACGATCGCCACCGTCGAAGGCGGCAAGATGACGAAGGACCTCGCGCTCCTCGTCGGGCCCGAGCAAGGCTTCCTCACCACCGAAGGCTTCCTCGACGAAGTCTCCGCCAACCTCTCCAAAGCCCTCGCCGCCTGAGTGCGCGATTGCAGGAAGAGGCGCAGCGGCGACGGGCGGGGTGGCAGCGCGACCTTCGCAAAGATGCGGTTCTCACCCCACCCGTCATCGCTTCGCGATGACACCCTCCCCTCCGGGGAGGGAAGAGGTCCCGCATGATCATCCGCGATCTGAAAGCATCCGACCGCGCCCAATGGTCTCCGCTCTGGGCCGCCTATCTCGCCTTCTACGAAACCACCCTCGCGCCCGAGATCACCGACGCGACCTTCGCGCGCCTCGTCGATCCCTCCGTCCCCAACCTATTCGGCCTCGTCGCCGAAGAAGCCGGCGCCCTCCTCGGCTTCACGCATTGCGTGCTCCACCCCGCCACCTGGGCGACCACCGATCATTGCTATCTCGAAGATCTCTTCACCGCGCCCGAAGCACGCGGACGCGGCGTCGGCCGCGCGCTCATCGAAGCCGTCTATGCGCGCGCCGATGAGCTCAATTGCGCGCGCGTCTATTGGCACACGCACGAGACCAACACGACCGCGCGCGCCCTCTACGACAAGCTCGCCCGCCACGCCGGCTTCATCCACTACCGCCGCTGATGTGGACCGCCGGCTTCCATCCGGCCACATGAACATCGCAAGACGAGGCGCTCGTCCCTCCCCTTCCAGGGGAGGGTGTCGCAGAAGCGCGCATGCGCGAAGCGACGGGTGGGGTGTGCGACATCCCAGGACTTGGCGGGCCAACCCCACCCGTCATCGCTTCGCGATGACACCCTTCCCGGGGAGGGAAAGCGCCGCGCTAAATCCGCAGCTCGTCCACTTCCACGCTCTCGTACTCGTCGAGCCGGTAGATCATCCCGCGATGGATCGCGATCATCTGCCCTTCGCCCCACGTATGCAGCAGGCTCGCATCCACATCCTCGCGCGCGCTCCACCGCGAGCCGTCTTCGCACAGCACCACGCGCCCGTCGGCCATCACCGTGTCGATCACCGACACCGCTCCCGATTGCGCGCCCGCATTGAGCCCGATCTTGAACACGCTGAGGATGGCTTCACGCTGCAGATCGTCCAGGCGCTCCCATTTGAGCATCCCGAAGACGTCTTCTCCGAGATAAGCGGCGATCGCGTCGGCGTGCGTCATCTCGGCCTTCCCTCTTCGTGTTCTGCGAATCGGAATCGTCAAAAGAATCCGATTTGGTTGAAGAGAGATTACCGCCAATTGCGGCCGCCGCACGACGCGAGTTCGTGAAAAAAGCCTTAAGCGTTAAAGCGGCGCGCGCCGTCCCAACATATTGGGTTCACGCCAGCGCGCATCGCATGATGTATTCCGGATCGCGCGTCTCGCCGACCTCGAAAAGATATTCGCCGACGATCGAGAATCCGTGCCGCGCATAGAAGCGCTGCGCGCGCTCATTGCCCTGATAGACGCCGAGATAGAGCGCCTCCGCGCCTTGCGCCCGTGCGCGCGTCTTCGTCCACGCCATCAGCGCATCCGCGACGCCGGTCCCCTTCGCCGCCGCAACGACATAGAGCCGATGCAGCTCCAACGGATGCGCGACGTCCGCCTCGTGCGGCAGCTTGAACGCGCCGAGCTTCGACGCGCCAACGATCGTTTCGCCCTCGACCGCAAGCCGATGAGAATTCTCCCCATCCGCCAGCTCGCCCGCGACCGCCGCGCGCACATAGGATTCCGCGATGAACCGCTTCAGGTCCGCGACCGGATAGAGCGCCCCGAACGTCGCCGTAAACGTCTCGCGCCAGAAGTCCGCCAGCGCCTGCGCATCGCCCGCGACCGCATCGCGATATGTGACGCTCACGCCGCCAGCGCTTTTGTGAGCGCGCTGCGGATCGCGTCGAGCGCGCCCGGCGCATTCGCGCCGTCCGGCCCGCCGCCCTGCGCGAGGTCCGGCCGCCCGCCGCCGCCCTGCCCGCCGATCGCCGCCACCCCCGCGCGCACCAGATCGACGGCCGACACCTTCGCCTTCAGATCGTCCGTTACCCCGACCGCCACCGCCGCCTTGCCTTCCTCGACGCCGACATAAGCAACGATCCCGGAGCCGATTTCCTTCTTCCCTTCATCGACGAGCCCGCGCAGATCCTTCGCCGCCACCCCGTCGAGCACGCGCGCCAGCACCGCAACGCCCGCGACCTGCTCCGGACCCGCCGCTTTCGCGGCTCCACCACCCATCGCCAATTTCTTCCTCGCGTCGGCCAACTCGCGCTCGAGCTTGCGCCGATCCTCCGCCAGCGCCGCGACGCGGTCGGCTGCTTCGCTCACCGGCGATTTGAGATTGTTGGCGATCGTCTTGGCGAGCGCCGCCTGCGCCTTCAGATGCGACAGCGCCGCCGCGCCCGTCGCCGCCTCGATCCGCCGCACGCCCGCCGCCACGCCGCCTTCGGACAGGATCGTGAAGAGCGCGATATCGCCGGTGCGCCGCACATGCGTGCCGCCGCAGAGCTCCACCGAATAGGCCTTGCCGTTCTTCTGCAATCCATCTCCAAGCGAAAGGACCCGCACGCGATCGCCATACTTCTCGCCGAAGAGCGCAAGCGCACCTGCCGCGATCGCATCGTCCGGCGCCATCTCCTTGATCAGGCCTTCCCCGTTCTGACGGATGACGGCGTTCACCTCGTCCTCAACGCGCTCGATCTCGTCCTGGCTCATCGGCGCCCCGTGCGAGAAGTCGAACCGGAAGCGATCGGCCTCCACCAGCGAACCCTTCTGCGTCACGTGCAGCCCGAGCGTGTTCCGCAGCGCCGCGTGCAGCAGATGCGTCGCCGAATGGTTCGCCCGGATGCGCTGGCGCCGCTCATGATCGATCTCAAGCTTGGCCTTCGCGCCCGTCTCAACTTCGCCCTTCACGAGCTTGCCGACATGCGCATGCAGCGCGCCCGCATGCTTCTGCGTGTCCTCAACCACGAATTCCGCGCCGTTCGCAAAGCGGATGATCCCATGATCGCCCGCCTGCCCGCCGGATTCCGCATAGAACGGCGTGCGGTCGAACACGAGCGTGCCGGGCTGCCCGGCGCTCAGCCGATGCGCTTCCGCCCCGTGGGTCACGATCGCGGCGAGCACGCCTTCGCCGTCCTCGGCGGCGTAGCCCAGGAACTCGGTCGGACGCGTGCGCTCCTTGATCGCCAGCCACACCGCGCCGCTCGCCGCCTCGCCCGAGCCCGACCAGCTCTCGCGCCCCTGCGCGCGCTGGCGCTCCATCGCCGCCTCGTAGCCCTCGGTATCGACCGCGATTTTCCGTGGGCGGAGGATATCCTGCGTGAGGTCGAGCGGAAATCCGTAGGTGTCATAGAGCTTGAACGCGACCTCGCCCTTCAGCGCCTCGCCCTTGTTGAGCGCGGCGACCTCTTCCTCGAGAATAGCCAGCCCCTTGCCGAGCGTGCGGCGGAACCGCTCCTCCTCCTGCAAGAGCTGATCGAGGATCACCGGCCGCGCGCGCTCCAGTTCCGGATAGGCCTTGCCCATTTCCCCGATCAGCGTCGGCGCCAGGCGATGCATCAGCGGCTCTTCCGCGCCGAGAATGTGCGCATGCCGCATCGCGCGGCGCATGATCCGCCGCAGCACATAGCCGCGCCCTTCGTTCGCCGGCATCACGCCGTCGGCGATGAGGAACGAGGACGATCTCAAATGGTCCGCGATCACCCGGTGGCTCGCCGCCTTCGCGCCCTTGGCCTTCGTCGCCGTCAGCTCCTCCGACGCATTGATCAGCGTACGGAAGAGATCGGTCTCGTAGATCGATTTGACGCCCTGCAGGATCGTCGAGATCCGCTCCAGGCCCATGCCGGTGTCGATCGAAGGCTTCGGCAGACGCTCGCGCCGTCCGCCCTCGAACTGCTCGAACTGCATGAAGACGAGATTCCAGAACTCGACGAACCGGTCGCCGTCCTCGTCGGGGCTGCCCGGCGGTCCCCCCGCCACCGAAGGCCCAAGATCGTAGAAGATCTCCGAGCACGGCCCGCATGGGCCAGTGTCGCCCATCGACCAGAAATTGTCGGCTGTCGCGATGCGGATGATCTTGTCGTCGCTGAACCCGGCGATCTTGCGCCAGAGCCCCGCCGCCTCCTCGTCCTCGTGAAAGACCGTGACGAGCAGCCTTTCCTTCGGCAGCGCAAAATCCCTGGTGATCAGCTCCCAGGCATAGGCGATCGCGCGTTCCTTGAAATAATCGCCGAACGAGAAATTGCCGAGCATCTCGAAGAAGGTGAGGTGGCGCGCGGTGTAGCCGACATTGTCGAGATCATTGTGCTTGCCGCCGGCGCGCACGCATTTCTGCGAAGTGGCTGCGCGCGCAAACGGCGGCGCCTCCGCGCCGGTGAAATAGTTCTTGAACTGCACCATGCCGGCATTGGTGAAGAGCAGCGTTGCGTCGTTCTGCGGCACGAGCGGCGATGAGCCCGGCAAGGCGTGCTCACGGCTTCCGAAATACTCCAGAAAGCTCGCCCGGATGCCGTTCACGCTCTGCAGGGCGCCGACGTCCCCGGACGCGCCCGCCTTCATTTCCTTGCCGCTCGCCATCCGCTCGCCTCGCACGCCGGACCCGTGCGGACCCGGAAAACAAGGCCTTGGTATAGGAAGCGTCGAAGCTCCCGCCAAGCGCACGCCGGCCCGAACCTTTTGTCCAGGGTCCGATCGCGCCTCGCTATCCCCTATTCGCTATTGGCCATTCGCCATTCGCTCATTCGGGCAGCTTGAGCGCCCCGTCGGCCGCGATCTCGAAATGCGGGTTCCAGGCCACTTCCCAGACATGCCCGTCCGGATCGGCGAAATACCCCGTGCGGCCGCCCCAGGCGGCGTCCTCCGCGGCCCGTGTGATCCGGCCCCCGGCGCGCTCGGCCTCCGCGAGCACCGCCTCGACCTCATGCTTCTCCCGCACATTGTGCGCGATCGCGACGCCGGAAAATCCGCTCCCCGCCTCAGAGAGCCCTGCGTCCGCCGCCAGCGCCGCCCGGTCCCACACCGCCAGCGCCAGCGCGCCCGCCTGAAAGAAGGCGACCTCCGCCTGGCTAGCGCCCGACGCCCTGAACCCGAGCGCCTCGTAGAACGCCCGCGCCCGCGTCACGTCGCGCACCCCGAGCGTGATGAGACTGAGACGGGCCTCCATCTAGTCCTCGTCATCCGCCTCCGGCGCGGTGGACATCTCCTCCACCACCAGACCAGACCGCTGCCGGATCTGGTCCTCGATCGCGAGCGCCGTCTCGGTGTGCTCCTTGAGGAACTTCCGCGCCGCTTCCTTGCCCTGGCCGATCTTCTGCCCGCCATACGCATACCAGGCGCCGGACTTGTCCACGACGCCGGCCTTCACGCCGAGCTCCAGGAGCTCGCCCGTCTTGGAGATGCCTTCGCCATAGATGATGTCGAACTGCACCTGCTTGAACGGCGGCGCGACCTTGTTCTTCACCACCTTCACGCGCGTTTCCGATCCGATGACGTCCTCGCGCTCCTTGATCGAGCCGGTCCGCCGGATGTCGAGCCGCACCGAGGCGTAGAATTTCAGCGCATTGCCGCCCGTCGTCGTCTCCGGGTTGCCGTACATCACGCCGATCTTCTGGCGGATCTGGTTGATGAAGATCACCAGCGTCTTCGATTTCGAGATCGAGCCGGTGAGCTTGCGCAGCGCCTGGCTCATCAGCCGCGCCTGCAGGCCTGGCAGCGAATCCCCCATCTCGCCTTCCAGCTCCGCGCGCGGCGTCAGCGCCGCGACCGAGTCGATCACGAGCACGTCCACCGCCCCGGAGCGCACCAGCGTGTCGGTGATCTCCAGCGCCTGCTCGCCATTGTCCGGCTGCGACACCAGGAGGTCGTCGAGATCGACGCCGAGCTTTGCGGCGTAGACCGTGTCGAGCGCGTGCTCGGCGTCCACGAACGCGCACACCCCGCCGCTCTTCTGCGCCTCGGCGACCACATGCAGCGCCAGCGTCGTCTTGCCCGAGCTTTCCGGCCCGTAGATCTCCACGATCCGCCCGCGCGGCAGTCCGCCGATCCCGAGCGCCACATCGAGCCCCAGCGAGCCGGTGGGGATCGCCTCGATCTCCACCGCCTTCTGCTCGCCCATGCGCATGACCGAGCCCTTGCCGAACGCGCGTTCGATCTGGGTGAGGGCCGCCGACAGCGCCTTCTGCTTGTCGCTCTCCATGGGTTCCACAAGCCTCAACGCCGCCATGGCGATCCCTCCGGTCTAGAGCGATTTTGGGCGAAGTGGGAACCAGTCCGCCGTTGAAATCGCGTCTGCGAAAAACTCGGCCGCCAAATCTGGCGACTCTGCCGGCCTCACCTGAGCGGGCGCCCCAGCCAGACCTTTGTACCACATTTGTTCCAGAACGCAAGCAGAACATCGCCCGTTCAGCGTGCATCAGCGCCAAGTACCTGTCCGAAAAGCGAATGTCCTTAACGCGCGCGCCGGCCTAGTATGTGCTTGTCCGCCTGGGGGGCGGAGCCCGCGTATGAGCGATTCCCTGACCTTGTCGCCGCCGCGCCAGAGCGGCCCGCCGCCGACCCTGGAGGCGCGCGCCCTCTTCCGCATGAACGCGGCGGCCTTGCACGACGCACCGGCCCCGCAATCGGGCCGCCCGGTCGTCGTCCTGGTCGCGGGGGAGAGAGGCGACGAGGTCGCCATCGCCCAGACCGCCGAGATCGTCGTGCTCGCCGAGGTGCGCGCCAAAGCCAGGTCAAAGCGCCCCGACCGCTGATCCTGAACGATCGCCCATGTGGCGCCTTGTCGGGTCTACATCTTGAATTTAGACCGCTTCTCGCCTGAAAGCCGCGTACACTTTTCCTGAAACGGTCTAAGCTCGTCGCACACTGGGGACACGTCTCACACCATGCCGCCTGCTCAAAGGCCCGCCCGCAAGGCCTATCCGTTCACTGCGTTCCCGGCGCTGATCGCGCCCGTGGCGCTCTATGCCCTCCTCGCGCTCGCGAACGGCGCCAACATGTCCGCCTTCCTCGATGCGACCGCGCTCGCCCTGCCGATGCCGACGCGCGTCACCTTCGAGCTCTCTTGGGATGAGCTCCTCATCCTTGCCGGCCTCGTCGCGCTGTTCATCGATCTGCTCAAATCCACCGGCAACCGCAACGCGACGCTGATCAATCACGCGCTCTCGGTAGGCGTGTTCGTCATCTGCCTCGTCTTGTTCCTGCTCGCGCCGCCTTTCGTGTCGGCCTCCTTCTTCCTCATCATGTGCATGGCGCTGCTCGACGTCATCGCCGGCATCACCATCACCATCATCGGCGTCCGCCGCGACGTGAATTACGGCTCGTGACCGCAATGCGCGCGCCCCTTCTCGCCGCGCTTCTGCTCGCCGCCTGCGCCACCCCGCGCGCCGCGCCGCTCGCGAGTGAAGCCGAGATCGCCGCGTTCGAGGCCGCTCCGCTGGGCCCGATGGCGTCCGGCGCCGACTGGAACGCGCCCTTCGCGCCCTTCAACATCATCGACAACATCTACTATGTCGGCCCCGCCGGCGTTTCGAGCTTCCTCATCCGGACGCCCGACGGCCTTATCCTCATCGACGGCGGCCTCGCCCAATCGGCGCCCATCATCATCGCCAACATCGCGGCCCTCGGCTTCGACATCCGCGACGTGAAATACCTCCTCGCCAGCCACGCGCATTTCGACCATGCCGGCGGCCTTGCGCGCCTGCAGCGCGCATCGGGCGCAACGTTCGTGGCGAGCGCCGCCGACCGCGCGCCGTTCGAGGCCGGACGCTTCCCCTATGGTCCGTCCAAGGACGATCGCTTCGCGCCGCTGCGCGTCGATCGCGTCGTCGCCGACGGCGAGACGCTCTCGCTCGGCGGCGTCACGCTGACCGCGCACCTGACGCCCGGCCACACCCCCGGCTGCACGTCCTGGAGCCTACCCATTACGGGCGCCGACGGCGCGGCCCACACCGCCTTCATCCATTGCAGCGCGACGACCGGCGGCCAAAGCGTCGCGCCGGAATCCTATCCCGGCATGGTCGCCGACTACCGCACCACCTTCGCCCGTACACGGACGATCTCCGCCGACGTCTTCCTCGCCGCGCACGGAAACTTCTTCGATCTCGCCGGCAAGCGCGCCCGCCAGATCGCCGGCGACGCCAACGCCTTCGTCGATCCCGACGCCCTGCAGCGCTTCAACGCGCAGATGGAAGCCGCCTTCAACGCCGAGCTCGCCCGCCAGCAGGCGGCCGCCGCATCACCCTCGCAATAAGAGGTTCCTTCCTCCCCCGTTCACGGGGGAGGTGGTCGCGCAGCGACCGGAGGGGGCGCAACCGCGCCATTCGTCCGTCCGCGGAGCATCAGGCCCCCGCCTCCGAGTTCGCATCCTTCCCCACATCGCTCGCCAGCGCCGGCCTCTCCTTCCCGCGCAACAGGCTCACGCCCATCGCCGCGAGCGCGAACCCGGCCGCCGTCAGCACCGCCGCCCGCGCCCCGATCTCCGGCGCAGCGGTGTGAAACGCGAGCGCCGCGCCCGCCGCGCCGATCCCCTGCCCGAGCACGCGCACCGTTCCGATCGCGCCGCCCGCCGCGCCGCTGCGCTCGCGCGGCGCGCACGCCACCATCGCGCGATTGTTCGGCGTCTGCGAGAATCCGAACCCGATCCCGCAAAGCGCCATGCGCCAGACGATGTCGCCGATCCCGTGGTTCGCCGGCAGCGTTCCGAGCGCGAACAAGCCCGTGAAGAACACCCCGCACCCGACCGCGCTCAGCAGCCCGGGCGGATAGCGGTCCGCCAGCCGCCCCGCCAGCGGCGCCGCGACCGCGATCGCCAGCGGCCATGGGGTCAGCAGCAGCCCCGTCTCCACCGCGCTATAGCCGAGCTGGTGCAGCTCAAAGGGCAGCGCGACATAAGCCATCATCTGCGCCACGAACGTTCCCATCGCCGCCGCCGCCGAGAGCGCGAAGAGCCGTACACGGAGCAAATCGAGCGGCACGATCGGATGCGGCCGCCCGCGCTCGCGCCGCGCCAGCGCGATCCCCGCCGCGATGGCTGCGCCAAGCTGCACGAGCCCCAGCGCCAGGCCCTCGCCCCCGTGCGCGAACGATTGCAGCCCCGTGATCGCCAGCCCGAACGTCGCCGCACAGAGCAGCGCCCCGATAAGATTGAGCGGCCGCGCCGTCCGCGGCGTCGCCGGCAGGCTGAAGACCGACACCGCCGTCGCCACGATCCCGACCGGCACATTGACGAGGAAAAGCAGCCGCCAATCCCCGATCGACAGGAGCCCCGACGCGATCGTCGGCCCCATCGCCGCCGACATCGACACCACCACCGCGTTCACGCCCATCGCGCGCCCGAGCATGCGGTGCGGATAGGTGAAGCGCACGAGCGCGCTCGTCACGCTGATGATGCCCGCCGCGCCGATCCCCTGCAGCACGCGCGCCGCGGTCAGCATCGCCAGCGAATCCGCCAGCCCGCACGCGAGCGAGGCGAGCGTGAACACCGCGAGCCCCGCCTGCGCGATGCGCCGGTACCCGATCACCTCGCCGAGCGCCGCGAGCGGCAGGAGCAGCGCCGCCAGCGCGATCTGATAGGCGTTGAGCACCCAGATCGACGCCGCCGGCTGGGCCTTCAGATCCTGCGCGATCGTCGGCAGCGCGACATTGGCGATCGAGCTGTCGAGCACCGAGACCGTCAGCCCGAGGATGATCGCGAACGCCGACCAGTGCCGCCGCGCCCCGGCAAGACCATCCGGCGGTCCATCCCCCGCCGCGCTTTGCGCCGGCGCCGCCTTTCCCGTCTCCGATCTGTCGGTCATCCGCCGCTTTCATGGCGCCTCGACGTCGCCAACGGAAGCGCCGCGCTGCCCGCACTTGAGCGCGGCCTCCAGGCCGCATCTTGCACGCGCCCGCGCCGCAGCAAGCGCCTGCGGGGCGCCTCCCGGGACACGCAGGCGCACCCATGCTAGATTGTGAGCGTGACGAAGCCGCCGCCCCCCAAACGACCAACCCCGCCGCCTCAGGTCTATGAACGCCCGACGCCGAAGGTCTCGCGGCTGAAGCGCGCCAAGGTCTTCACGCCGGCCGAGCGCGAAGCCTTCCTCGCCAGCCGCCCCGACCTGAAGAAGAACGACCTCAAGAAAGACTGATCCGGCGCCGCCGCTCGTAGTCGAACGGTTCTCCGCATGCTCCCCGGCCGAGCGCGTCAGCGCGAGAGCGGGCCCCCAACGCTCTCCGGGAGCGCGCGTTCGACCGCATTCGCGGTCCCGATCGCACCGCTCCCGCAGCTCAATCGAGGAGCGTCCTCTGCTGCATTCATAAGAACTGCTACGCAAGCTCAAGCCTGATCTCGCGCCCCAGCGCCGCCGCCGCGCGCGCGAGCGTCGAAACGCTCACATCGTCGTTGTCCGGATCGAGCAGCCTGTCGAGCTGGCTGCGGCTGGTTCCCATGCGCTTGGCCATCTCGGCCTTGGTGACGCCCTTCTTCTTCATCGCTTCGGTGATCTGCCAGGCGAGCACACGCTTCACCGCCTTCGACTTCACGTACTCGAGGTCGCCGGTCTCCCTCATCAGGTCGTCGAACCGCGATCCGACGCCGCCGGCCCGCTTGCGGCTCATCGCTTCAATTCCTTCTTTCGCGTCCGCGCCAGATCAAGCTCCGCCTTTGGCGTCTTCGCCGTCTTTTTGATGAAAGCGTGCAGCAACACCATGCGCTCCTCGAAGATCACAAATATCACACGCGCGATTCTGCCTTGCGCCAACTTCGTGCGCACCTCCCACAAGCCGTCACCCAGCGAGCGGCAAGTCGGCATGCCGACCGGCCACCCGCACTCGACGGTCGCTATGTCCGAGCCGATTGCGCGCCGGTCCGCCTGCTCCATGCCTTTCAGCCAATCGCGAACCGGCTCGCCGCCGCCCGCAGACTGATAAAACATGGCCGGCAGGATCTTCGGCGGGCGCGCCACAAGGACTAAGTACCGTATAAGGTACGCGCCGTCAACCCTATGCCGCCATCAGGCTCTTCACCTTGGACGCCAGCTGCGCGAGGTTCACCGGCTTCGACAGATAGCTGATCGTCACGTCTTCCAGGATCTTCCCGAAGCTCTCCGGCGCATAGCCGCTGAGGAACAGGATCTTCGCGCCGCCGATCATCTCGACCGTCGCCGCCTCGACCATCTCCGGCCCGTTCATCACCGGCATGTCGTAATCGGTGATGATCACGTCGAACGACCCGGGCTCGCGGTCCAGGATCGCCAGCGCCTCTTCGCCGTGCTCGGCCTCCACCACTTCGTAGCCGCACTCCACCAGGTTGCGCGCGATCGCGCGCCGCACGCCCACCTGATCCTCCACGAAGAGGATGCGCCCCTGGCCCGCCACGTCCGTCGCCGGCCGATCGATGCGCTCGCGCTCTTTCTTGGCCATGTCGTCGATCTCCTCCTGCGAGGGTTCATAGGCCGGCAGATAGACGCGGAAGGTCGTGCCCTTCCCCGGGCGCGAGTCGAAGAAGATGTAGCCGCCCGATTGCTTGATGATGCCGTAGCTGGTGGCGAGCCCGAGCCCCGTGCCCTTGCCGGCCTCCTTCGTGGAATGGAACGGCCGGAAGATCTTCGCCGCATCCTCCGGCTTGATCCCCGATCCGGTGTCCTCCACCTCGATCAGCACGTATTGCCCGTCCGCGATCTGCAGGTGCCCGTGCGCGCGCGCCTCCTCCGCGGTCGAATTGAGCGTGCGCACCACCAGCCGCCCGCCGCGCGGCATGCCCGTCTCCCGCGAGCTCATCGCGTCGCGCGCATTGGAGGCGAGGTTCACCAGCACGCGCTCGAGCTGCGTGCGGTCGGCCTTGATCATCGGCAGGTCGCGCCCGTGCTTCATGTCGAAGCTGATCGCTTCCCCGATGAGGCGCCGGATCAGCTCCTGCATCCGCGACAGGAAATCCGATACGTCGAGCACTTCGCGCTTGAAGGTCGTCTGCCGCGCATAGGCGCGCAGCATTTCGGAGAGCTCCTTCGCGCGCAGCGCATGATGGTTGATCTCGTTGAGGTCGAGATAGTCCGGATCGCCGACCGGATGGCGCCGCAGCAGGTAATCGCAATTGTTCATCACCGCGGTCAGCAGATTGTTGAAATCGTGCGCCACCCCGCCCGCGAGCATGCCGATCTCGCGCATCTTCTCCGATTGCGCCAGCCGCTGCTCCAGCTCCCGCTGCTCCGACACATTGATCACGTAGGCGAGCGTCGAGCCGTCGGCGCCGCGCGCCAGCTGCACATGCACCGCCGTCGGCGAGGTGCCGGCCAGCTGCAGATCGACCGGCGCCGTCGCCGCCGAGCGCAGCCGCTGCGCCAGCGCCGAAGGCCCCTCGCTCGCATCGAACAATTCCGCGAACGTCGCGCCCGGCGTCGCCCGCCCCTGGCTCATTTCCGTGAGCGCTGGATTGGTGTCGAGGATCGCCGCCGCGGAAGGATCGGGCCCATCGAGCAGCGCCGCGCCGAACGGCGCATGCTCGAACATCACATCGCCCGGCCCCGGCGCGCGCCGCTCGCTGCGCGGCAGCGCCGAAGGCGCCTCCGCCTCGGTGAAGAACACGAGCGTGCGGATCGGCGCATCGCTTTCCCCCGCCGCCCAGAACGTCAGCGCCGAGGCCTGCGCCTCCACGCCGTCGCGCGCGCGCAGCGTGACCGGCGCCTGCGTCGGCCCGAACCCGCGGCGCTCGCGCCGCATCAGCCGCCCGGTCTCGTCGCGGACGACATCCTTCACCTTGAGCTTCGCCGGATCGTCGCCGATGCCGAGCACCGCGCGCAGCGCCCGGTTCATGTACGCGATCGTGCCGTCCTCGCGCGCCGCGAAGAACCCGACTGGCGCGTCATCGAGAAAGAGATGCCGCAGGTCCTCGTTCTGCTCCGCGTTCTCGCCGATCTCGCGCAAGCGCCACAGCACGCGCCCGCCCGCCATCGAGGACACGCGCGCCTCGTAGCGCGTCGGCGCGCCGGACGGCGAGAGCGCCGTGGTCGGCAATTCCTCGCGCCGGCTTTGTCCCGTGCCTGCCGCGCGCGACAGCCGGAACATCGGCGCCGACAGCAACGGATCGGCGCCGAAGAGGCGGCTCATCATCGGCGGTCGGTCCGAATCCCCGAGCGCGCCGGCGATCTCCGCCACCGCGATATAGGCCGCGTTCGCCGCGATCGGCGAGCCGTCCCGGTCCGTCACCAGCGCCGGCTCTTCCAGCGCGTCCAGCACCAGGAATTCCGCCCGATGCGCAAAGAGCGCCGCCCGCTCCATGGCGCCTCGTTCCGGAAACGCGCCGACCTGCCGCCCGATGCCGCGCGACACGAACGCGAAGAGCACGAGCCCCCCCGCCAAGAGCAGGATGAGCAGGATCGCGCCCGCCTGCCCTGCCTCCCGCCCGCCCGTGATCGCCACGCCGGCCGCCAGGATCCCCAGGCCCGCCGCGGCCCAGAACGCCGCCTGCGGCAGGTCGATGCCCCGCCGCTTGGTGATGTCGCTTGAGATGTCGGTCTCGCTCGTCATTGCGCCGCCTATTGTGGCCGATTCGCCGGCCCGCGGCTTCGCCGCCGCGCCGCCAGCCGCAGAACGATCCCGATGACTTTCGCGACCGCCTCGTAATGTTCCCGCGGAATCGCCTCGTCGACGTCCGCCGATGCGAAGAGCGCCCGCGCCAGCGGCGGGTCCTCCACGATCGGGATCTCATGCTCTTCGGCGAGTTCGCGGATCCTGAGCGCGACCTCGTCCACGCCCTTGGCGAGGCAGATCGGCGCCGGCGCCTCGTTGGGCTCGTACCGCAACGCGATCGCATAGTGCGTCGGGTTGGTGACCACCACGCTCGCCCTCGGCACGTTCGCCATCATCCGCTTCTTCGCGCGCTCGGCCCGCAATTGCCGGATGCGCAGGCGCACATGCGGATCGCCTTCCCGCTCGCGGAACTCGCGCTTCACCTCCTCGCGGCTCATGCGCATGCGCTTCATGAAGCTCTGCCGCGTGAACACGTAATCGATCCCCGCGATCAGCGCCGCCGCCGCCGCCAGCGTCATCAGAAGCTCGAGCGCGCGCTCCTTCACGAATGGCAAGAGCGCGGCCGGATCGAGATTGGGCAGCACCGCCAGCGCTTCCACATGCGGCCACAGGCACCACGCCAGCGCCGCCCCGACGACGGTGAGCTTGGCCAGCGCCTTGAGGAAGTTGGCGAACGCCGCCTGCCCGAACACGCGCCCGAATCCCTTGATCGGATCGAGGCGGTCGATCGTCGGCTTCATCTTCTCCGACGTGAAGGTTGGCTTGTCCTGCACGTAGCGCGCCGCCAGCGCCGCCAGCACGAACGCTAGCGCCAATAAGCCGAGCGCGCCGAGCACGCGCAGCGTCAGCGTCATCGCCAGGCTTTGCAGCGCCCGCGGATCTGTCGCGAAGCTCTCCGGCGCCGCGATGAAGGAGGTGAGGAGCCGCCCCAGCGAGCCTGCCAGCGGTCCGCTGAGGAACGCCACGCCGAACGCCACCGCGAACAGCGAAAGCGCCGCCCCCACTTCCGGCGTGTAGATGATGTCGCCCTTGCGCCGCGCCTCTTCGAGCTTTCGCGGCGTCGGCTCTTCTGTGCGGTCTTCCTGGTCTGCGCCTTCGGCCATCGCCCTACCTCATCGACGATGCGTAGTGCGAGAGGCTGTCGAGCCAGACGATCATGCCGGCCGAAAGTCCAAGCGCGATGAGAAAGAAGCCGCCGAGTATCTGCAGCGGCAGCACCACGAAGAACACCTGGATCGTCGGGATGAGCCGCGCGAGCACGCCAAGGCCCACGCGGAAGATGAGCCCGCCCACAAGCAGCGGCGCCGCGATCTGCAGCCCGACCCGGAACGATGTCGACACCACCTCCACCGACAATTGCGCCGCATCGCCCGGACTGGCCGCCGCCCCCGGCGCGAGGATATGGTAGGTGCCCACGATCCCGCGGATGAACGCGTGATGCAGCTCGGTGGCGAAGACGAGCGCGGTTCCGAAAACGCCGAGAAAGACGCCGAACAGCTGCCCCGATCCCGATTGCGTCGGATCGGCCGTCTGCGCGAACGAAAGTCCCGTCTCCAGCCCCATGATCTGCCCGGCGGTCGCAAGGCTCGTCATCAGCAGCCGCGCGCCGGCGCCGAACATGAGACCGATGAACGCTTCGGAGATCACCACGCCCGACATCGCGAAGGGATCCGCCGGCGGCGGCGGAACCGAATTCGCCAGCCCTGGCGCGAGCAGGCCCGTCATCAGGATCGCCAGCCCCAGCCGCGCACGCGGCGGGACCGCTGCTTCCCCCAGTCCGGGCAGCAGCATCACAAGTGTGCCGATGCGCACGAAGAGGAGCGCTCCCCCCCACAGCGACACGCCATAGAGCGTCAGTTCCATCGCAGGGCCAGTTTCAGGAAAAGTGTGAAGCGGCTTTCCGTCCGAAACCGGCCCATCGCTATTGTCCTGCGATGCGCAGGAAGAGGTCCTGCGTGAAGCGGCCGAGCAGGCCGCCCATGATCGGCAGGAAGAGCAGCACCGCGAAGAAGATCGAGAGGATCTTCGGAATGAAGACCAGCGTCTGCTCCTGCACCTGGGTCAGCGTCTGTAGGAGCGACACCGCAAGCCCGACGATGAGCCCGACCAGCATCGGCCCCGCCGCGATCAGCACCGTCAGCCAGATCGTCTCGCGACCGAGGTCCAGCGCTTCTGCTCCCGACATCGGGCCTCCAGACGGCCCCTCCCAGCAAGGGAGGCTGGCCGCTTGACGCGGCCCGGCGCCCGCTTCGGCCAGGCCCCCCAGCCCCGCCCCTGCTCGCCCCGAGCCGAACTCGACTCGGCAAATTCTGCCGAGCCGCCATTGCTCGCCCGCGCTTGGTTAACGCCGCGTTTCCTCTCTCAGTTGACATACGTATGTCAGACATACATATGTCAGCCCAGGGAGCCCCTGATGGCCCAGCGCACGACGATCCGCATGAAAGGCGAGCTCCTCTCCGCGGCCAAGCGACGGGCCGCCGAACAAGGCCGCACGCTCACCGACTTCATCGAGGAAGCCGTCCGCGCCGCGCTCGCCCGCTCGCACCCGCCCGCAAAGCGCGCCGAGGTTATCGTCTCCAAAGAGACGGGTGGAGCGTTCCCTGGCATCGACCTGAACCGAACGGGCGAACTCATCGGAATGCTCGACGACGAAAAATGGTTCGAACTGGAGGCGAGGCTCAAGGAGGAGGCCAAGCTCGCTAAGGAGAAGGAACGGCAGGGCGCCAAGTGAACCTGGCGGACGTCAATGTGCTGCTGGCCGCGCATCGGTCAGGCCATCAACACCATGCTCAATGCCTAGCTTGGCTAAGCCACGAGATAACGCTTCCAGCCTTCGCAATCGCCCCCGCAGTGCTGTCGAGCGTGATCCGGGTCGCCACCAACCGCCGCATCTTTGCCGACCCATCGCCGCTCGTGGAAGCGCTGCGCTTCTCTGAAGGGCTCATGGACGCTTCGAACGCCGTGCGGATCGACCCAGGCGAACGCCACTGGTCGATCTTCACCGACCTGCTCCGAAAGACCCAGCTTAGCGGCAACGACGTTCCCGACGCCTGGTTCGCGGCGCTCGCGATCGAGTCCGGCTGCACCTGGGTGACGATGGACCAGGGCTTCAAGCGCTTTCCCCGGCTTTCGGTGCGCACACCTTAAAGTCGTCCTAAGGCGCGTCCGCCGGGACGGCGGTCCCTCTGTTGCGCCCAGGCAACAGACATCAAGGCAAATACGCCGCTCATCATATATTCAGTCAGATGCGCGAAACCTTGGAGGCGACTCATCCCTATGTGGGATCAAAGGCAAAACCGATGCGCTTCCTTCGCTCCTTCTTCTCGTCCCTGGCTCAGGCGATGACGCCCCGCTGGAAGCGCGACGATTTCACGGCCCTGCTGCTGAACGACCTCGGCCTCCGTCGCTGATCGCGGCCTGCCTCGGCCGACACCCCAGCGCTTTAGCCTCAAGCAATCGGTCCCGCCTCGAGCTGAGAGAGCGCCTAGCCGCCCGGCGGAGGCGCGCCCGTGGCGAAGCTCTCCACCAGCGCGCCCGCAATGAGCCGCCAGCCGTCCACCAGCACGAAGAAGATGAGCTTGAACGGCAGGCTCACCGTCACCGGCGGCAGCATCATCATGCCCATGCTCATCAAGAGCGAGGAGACCACGAGGTCGATGATCAGGAACGGGATGAAGATCATGAACCCGATCTCGAACGAACGCCGGAGCTCCGAGATCATGAACGCCGGCAGCACGATCCGGATCGGCGTCTCCTCCGCGCTTTGCGGGCGCTGCTCCAGATTGGCGAGGTCGATGAACAGCGCCAGGTCCGCTTCCCGCGTGTTGCGCAGCATGAACGCTTTCACCGGCGCCGTGATCCGCGGAAACGCCTCGTCGAGCGGCATCTCCTCGCGCATCACCGGCCCGATGCCGTTGGTGTAAGCCTCGTTCCAGGTCGGCTGCATCACGAACGCGGTGAGAAAGAGCGCCAGCGACACGATCACCATGTTCGGCGGCGCCTGCTGCAACCCGATCGCCGTCCGGAGCAACGACAACACCACGACAAACCGCACGAAGCTCGTCGTCATGATCAGGATCGCCGGCGCCAGCGACAGCACCGTGATCAGCGCCGCCAGCTGCAGCACCCGCGCCGTCAGCCCATCGCCCGTGCCCAGATTGACATTGAGCGCCGGCTGCACCGCCTGCTGCGCATAAGCGACGCCGCAGCAGATCGCGAACGTCGCGAAGAACGCCGCAATTGCCAGAAAGAGCTTCCCCTCCCCCTTGCGGGGAGGGGGTAGGGGGTGGGGGGCGTGCCGATGCGCAGGCGCTTCAGAATCTGCGCGAGTCTTGAGCGAGCGATCTTCATCGTCGCCGCCGAGCGGATCGCCCCCCCACCCTACCCTCCCCCGCAAGGGGGGAGGGGGCGCTTTATTCTCGAACCGCGAAAGCAAATTCATGACGGCCGCCCCTCGCCCAGCTTGGCGTTCGCCAGCACCACGCGGTCGCCCATCGGCGACAAGAGGATGAGATGCTCCCGCTCGTCATGCTGCACGATGATGAGCTTGCGCCTGGGATCGAGCATCAGGCTCTCCACCACCTTGAGCCGCTTGTCCGCCCCGCCCAGCCTGGCGTTGCCAAGCATGTTGAGCCTGCGCGCCCCGAGCCCCGCGAGCCCGACCAGCGCCAGCGTGGCCAGGAGCGCGAACGCCGCCCGCGCCCAATCCACCCAATCCATTCGCGGCCTCCGTTCTGGATCGCGAACCCGCGCTTGCCGGCGAAGTGTGAAGCGGCTCGCCGTGAGCAACCGCGGGCAAACGGGCAAACCATGCGGAGTCAGTAAACAATGCCTTAACGAAACGTGTTCTGCTTAAGTCCCGCTTAAGCATGCCGGTGATTGAATTGAATCACCCGGAATCATTTGCCGAGCCGATGGACCTCACCGCCTCGCCCTTCTTCAGCCTGATCCGCGAGCGCCTCGGCCAATTGTCCGAGCGCCAGCGCCTGATCGCGGAGAACATCGCCAATTCCTCCACGCCCGGCTATGCGCCGCGCGATCTCGACACGTCCGCCTTCGTGCGCGCGCTCGACCGCCATTCCATGCAGATGACGCGCACCAACGCCCATCACATGAGCCTGGGCGGTTCAACCGATCCGAAGATCGTGACGCGTCCCGATTCGGAAACCACGATCGACGGCAACGCCGTCGTCCTCGAAGAACAGACGCTGCGCGCCGCCGAGACGCGCATGCAATACGAGACCGGCCTCGCGCTCTACCAGAAGGGCCTGATGCTCGTGCGTCTCGCCGCCAAGCCGCCCGGCAGATAGATGAGGTGAGATAAGAATGCGCGATATCGACGCCGCCATGGCCGCCGCCGCATCGGGCCTGCGCGCGCAGACCACGCGCATGCGCATCGCCGCGGAGAACGTCGCCAACGCCAATTCCACCGGCGCCTCGCCGAACGATGAACCGTTCCGCCGCCGCATTCCGCTGCTCGAAAGCACGACCATCGCCGGCGAAGTGAAAGGCGTTGCGGTGCGGGGCGCCTATTCCGATCCGGCCGAGTTCCGCCGCGAATACAACCCCAGCCACCCCGCCGCCGACGCGTCGGGATACGTGCGCCTGCCGAACGTCGATACGCTGGTGGAGATGATGGATCTGCGCGACGCAAGCCGCGCCTACGAAGCCAACCTCAACATGATCGAGGCCGCGCGCGCGATGAACACGCGCGCGCTCGATCTCCTGCGGCGTTAGCGCTTCGCGACGCCGCCACGCTGCGCCGCGATTTTCGCGACGCGGCAATGTAGAAGCTCCCTCCCTCCCCTTTAGGGGAGGGTGTCGCAAACGAAGTTTGCGACGGGTGGGGTAAGTACCGCTGCGCTTCAGACCCAAGCGCCTGCGCTCCACATGATCCGGAGCAAACGCATGGCAGTCGATCCGCTTTCTGGCGCAAAAGCCTATCTTGAAGCCGCGCGCGCCGCGCAGCGCGCCGGCGCCGGCGGCGGCGCCGAAGCCGGCGACAGCGTCGATTTCGGACAACTCGTCCAAAATACGCTGCAGCAGGCCGAACAGAGCGTGCGTGTGGCCGAACAGCAATCGACCGCCGTCGTCGCCGGCCGCGGCGACATCGTCGATGTCGTCACCGCCATCGCCGCCGCCGAGACGCAACTCGAAACCGTGATGGCCGTCCGCGACCAGGTCATCGGCGCCTACCAGGAAATCCTGCGTATGCCGATTTAGGTCAGGCGCCGCCAAGAAAGTAAGCGCGAAAGCAACTCGACAAAACGAGCATAGAGAGCTGATTTTAAATCGCTTTATGTCCCACAACTTGACAGTCTGCGCGCTTACTTGACTCGATGCCCTGTCAAGTGTAAATCTTCGTCAACCAACGAGTAATTTGGATGACGAACCCCCTTAAGTTGAAAATCGACTTCCGCAACGCCACATTTGAGGGCGAGGGCGAACCTGAGGACGTCAACAAGGCCTACGATTCATTTCGAGAGAAACTCGAAGCCTACCTGACGAAACACTCGGTAAAACCGACGAAACCCGCACCTGACGATGAGGACGATGACGACCTTGAGGGCGCCACGACCGTCGCAGAGGCCATTTCACGGCGAAAGAACCGTCGCCCGAGAAAAAGCGCCGCGGCCTCTTCATCCAGTGTGGGGCAATACGCTCCTGCACTAGACAAGGATTTGGACATTGCTGGTCTGTCTGACTTTTACAGGCCTTGGGCTCCTCGGAGTCACGCGGAAAAGATTCTGATTTTCGCAAAATTCCTGGAAGACGTCCGATCGATCAAGCCGTGTACTGCGGATCAGATATTCACCTGCTATTGCGCTGTGAAAGAAAAGATTCCGGAGGCCTACGTCCAGGCGTTGCGTGACGCGAGCGGTAGCCGAAACGGCTACATCGCTTACAACTCCCCCACGGACATATCAGTCAGTATTATGGGACTAAACCACTTCGCACACGGAGGATTAAGGCGAAAGGCAAGTGAATGACGTCGCCGGTCAATCGTTTCTACAATGCGATTGAGAACGTCCACGACATGTCCCAGGCGGATTTGGTCGGATTATTCGTCTACCATCTGACTACAGAATTGGGACAGAGTGCTGCCTCCGTGGCGGCCGTTCGCACTTGTTTCGAAGAGTCAGACCTCACGCCTCCGGCCCGCCTCACAGCGTACCTCTCAGAGGGCACAACGAGTAAGCCTCAACGGTATGTAAAAACAGCCGACGGATATAGATTGCAGCGACATTATCGAGAGACGTTATCGCATAAGCTCGGTGCCGAACGTGTCGTCGCACAGACTAGTGTCGAGTTGCGAAGGCTTGAAAACAGCCTCCCTTCGGGGCCGAAGAAGAGCTTTCTAGGCGAAACGATTGACTGCTTTGAAGCCGGTGCCAACCGCGCCGCAATCGTAATGTGCTGGATCCTGACGGTCGATCACCTGTTCGATCACGTCCTCAACCACCACCTAACCGCCTTCAACGCAGCATTGGCGAAGAACCCCGACAAGCGGGTCAGGGTGGTAACCAAACGGGACGACCTGAGCGAGCTTCAAGAATCCAAATTCATCGAATTGCTTCGAGCCGCGAGCATCATATCCAACGATGTGAGGAAGATACTCGAAGAAAAACTGGGGACCCGAAACTCTTCTGCACACCCCTCCGGCGTAAGCATTGCTCGCAGCAAGGCCATCGATTTCATCGAAGATTTGGTGGTCAATGTACTCGCAAAGTACGCCGCCTAAGCCCTAGCCCCGCCCTCGCCGCGCGCATCCTCGCGCCCCAGCGCCGCGAGCGCCGCCGCTGCGATCCCGTCCGCATCGAGCCCAGCCGCCGCCACCATCGCTTCCGGCTTGTCCTGCTCCTGGAACACGTCCGGCAATGTCAGCGTACGGATCTTCAGGCCCCGATCCAGCGCGCCCTCGCGCGCCAAAAACTGCAGCACGAACGCGCCGAACCCGCCGACAGCCCCCTCCTCGATCGTGATCAGCACTTCGTGCTCGCGCGCCAGGCGCCGCACCAGATCCTCATCCAGCGGTTTCGCGAAGCGCGCATCGGCCACGGTCGCCGACAATCCCATCGCCGCCAACCGGTCCGCCGCTCTCAGCGTATCCCCAAGCCGCGTCCCGTACGACAACAAAGCGATCGTCGCGCCTTCGCGCAGCACGCGTCCGCGCCCAATTTCTAAAGGCAGCAGCTCCGCCGGCATCGCCAGGCCCGACGCCTCGCCGCGCGGATAGCGCACCGCGCTCGGCCCATCATCGATCGCGCCGCAGGTCGCGACCATGCGCGCCAGCTCCACCTCGTCCGCCGCCGCCATCAGCACGAAACCCGGCAGCGCGCCGAGATAGCCGATATCGAACGAGCCCGCATGCGTGGGCCCATCGGCGCCAACCAGGCCCGCGCGATCCATCGCGAACCGAACGGGAAGCTTCTGGATCGCCACATCGTGCACGACCTGATCGTAGCCGCGCTGCAGGAACGTGGAATAGATCGCCGCGAACGGCTTCATCCCGTCCGCCGCCAAGCCGGCCGCGAACGTCACCGCGTGCTGCTCGGCGATCCCGACATCGAACATGCGTGACGGGAAACGATGCGCGAAATAATCCAATCCGGTGCCGGAGGGCATCGCCGCGGTGATCGCCACGATCTTCGGATCGCGCTCGGCGATCTTCACCAAACTGTCGGCGAACACGCGGGTATAGGTCGGCGGGCCCGCCTTCGCCTTCGCCTGCTCGCCGGTGACGACGTTGAAGCGGTTGACGCCGTGATACTTGTCCGCCGCGTTTTCCGCCGGCGCATACCCTTTGCCCTTTTTCGTCACCACGTGGATGAGCACGGGATGATCGTCGATGCTGCGGGCGTGGCGGAGCACGCGCACCAGCTCGGCGACGTCGTGCCCGTCGAACGGCCCGAGATAATGGAAGCCGAGCTCCTCGAAGAAGGTTCCGCCCGTCACCATCGTGCGCGCATATTCCTCGGCCTTCTTGGTGATCTCCGGGATCGGCGAAGGCAGATGCTCCACGACCTTCTTGGTGGCGCTGCGCACCGCCCGATACGTCTTCGATGAAACGAGCCGCGCCAGATAGGAGCTCATCCCCCCGACCGGCGGCGCAATCGACATGTCGTTGTCGTTGAGGATGACGATGAGCTTCTTGGTGGTCTCCACCGCGTTGTTCATCGCCTCATAGGCCATGCCCGCGCTCATCGAGCCGTCGCCGATCACGGCGACCACGTTCTTGTCTTCGCCCTTCTGGTCGCGCGCGACGCAGAAGCCGAGCGCCGCCGAGATCGAGGTCGCGGCGTGCGCGGCGCCGAACGGGTCGTATTCGCTTTCCGCGCGGCGGGTGAAGCCGGAGAGCCCCCCGCCCTGGCGCAGCGTACGGATGCGGGCGCGCCGGCCGGTGAGGATCTTGTGCGGATAGGCCTGGTGCCCAACGTCCCAGATCAGGACATCCTTGGGCGTGTCGAACACGTAGTGCAGCGCCACGGTGAGCTCGACCACCCCGAGGCCGGCGCCCAGATGTCCGCCCGTGACCGAAACCGCATCGATCGTTTCGGCCCGGAGCTCTTCCGCGAGCGGCTTCAGGTCCGCTTCCGGCAAACGCCTGAGATCGGACGGAAGCTTGATGCGGTCGAGAAGCGGGGTGGCCGGCATTCTGCTCTCACTCCCGGCCCAATCCGCCGGGTCGTCCTCTAGTATCGTCGGTCGAGCACGAAATCGACAGCCTGCGTCAACAATTTGGCGCGCGGACCGAATTGCGCCAGGTGCCCCTTGGCCTGCGTCGCCAGCAGGCGCACCCGGGCGCGGGCTGCTTCTTCCCCGAGCACGGTGACGAAATTCACCTTGCCGGCCCGGGCGTCCTTCTGGGCGGCCTTGCCCATCTCCTCGGCCCGGCCTTCCGCGTCGAGAAGATCGTCCGCCATCTGGAAGGCGAGGCCCAGATCGTTGGCGTAGCGCACCAGGGCGTGCTTGGCGTCTTCCGGCGCGCAGGCGATGAGGCAGCCGGCTTCCACCGAGAAGCTGATGAGCGCGCCGGTCTTCAGCCGGTTCATGCGGGTGATGGCGATGAGGTCGCTGCTCATTTCCGAGCCCAGCATGTCAAGCGCCTGGCCCGCGATCATCCCCTGCGGACCGGTGGCGCGCGCCAGCCCCGCCACCAGCTTGCAGCGCATCTGCGGATCCGGATGCGTGGCCGGATCGGCCAGGATCTCGAACGCGAACGCCAAGAGCGCATCGCCGGCAAGCAGCGCCGTCGCTTCGTCGAATTCCTTGTGCACGGTGGGCTGGCCGCGCCGCAGGTCGTCATCGTCCATGCACGGCAGATCGTCATGAATGAGCGAGAACGTGTGGATGCATTCAAGCGCCGCGGCGGTGCGCAGAAGCGCCGTTTCATCGGCGTCGAAGAGCCGTCCGGACTCCAGCGTGAAGAACGGCCTGAGGCGCTTGCCACCGCCGAGCGCCGCATAGCGCATGGCCGAAAGCAGGCGCGCCTCCGGCCCCACGGCGCGCGGCAGCAGCGCATCCAGCGCCACAGTCACCCGGTCGGCGGTTTCCGCGAGGCGCGACTCGATATCCATGACCGCGCGCGTACCACGCTCCCGAATCCGTGGGAACCGCGCGCGGCCGCGTGCAGCCTCAGCCCGGCGCGCCGGCCTGAGCGCGCAGCGTGGTGATCCGCTGGGCGAGCGCCGGGTCGGTGCGGGCCGCCCGGGCGATGGTGTTGTAGGTGTCCGGGTCGATCCCGTTCCGTTGCAGGACCGCCGAGAGCTCCGCGCCCATGGCCTGGCGGGCCGCGGCCTGCTGTTCAGGCGTGCCCGCCGCCAAGCCGGCCTGATGCCGGGACTGCACCTGATCGACCTCGACGCTGGCCCGTGCAAACGACTGCACCTGGCTGTCCGAAAACGCGCCCGGCGTGGGCGTCGGAGAGGTGGGCGAAACCCCGGGATTGGTCGCCTGCGGGGTCGCCAGGTCGGGCTCGTCGGGCGCCGCGACCATGGCTGGCGCCGCCGGGGCGTCCGCGGACTCGGTTCGATTCGAAGCGCAGCCCGCGATAGCGAGCGCCAGGAGGATCGCGGCCCCTGATGGGGCGAGAATGCGGGACGCCATGAGGATCTCCAGATTGATGCGCGAAAGGCTGCGCCTGGGACCGACGCTTGCGGGGCGGACACGGTTCCTTGCCAACCGCAGCCCACACCGCCCGGTTTTCCCCAGGAAAGCGCGGCCTGACCCGCTCTCTTCCCTAATGCCGCCCATTCGGGGCATCATGGGCATCATGGTTGCAGGGAGCTGGGATTGTCCGGCGGGCTAAACGGACGGGCGTTCGCAAACGGTGCGGACGGCCAGGGGATCTGAATGGCAGGCGTCGTGATCATCAACGCCCGGGAGGACGGCGCGCCGGCGCAGGCGCTCGCCGAGAAGCTCGGCGCGCTCGGCCTGCAGGCCTCGTTCAGCCTGGGCGGCGAAATGCTGCGCGACGCGGCGGTGCGCGGCGATGTCGTGATCGCGCTCTGGTCGCCGCATTCTTACTTCCGCAACGAGCTGATCGACGCCGCCGCGCTCGCCCGCGACCAGCACCGTCTCGTGCATGCGCGCATGCAGAACACGCCGATTCCAAACGAGTTCGAGCACGACGGCTCGATCGATCTCACCGGCTGGCGCGGCGAGGAGAATTTCCAGCCATGGCGCCAGCTTCTCAATGCGGTCAGCGGCATTCTCTATGCGCCTCCGCCGGACGAGCACGACGATTCCCATTTCGTCATGCAGGACTATCAGGACGGCGATTACACCGAGCGTTCGCGCGAATACGTCGCCACCGGCCGCGCCTACGATCAGACCGGCCCCGCCGAAGCGCCGCTCTCCAGCTTTCCGCCGCCGCCCGCGCGCCAACCGCCGCAACCTGAGCCGCCGCTGCGCATCCGCACCGCGCCCGGTCAGGCGACGGCGCGCGCCGCCGCCAACCAGCCGCTGTTTCCCCCGGCCGCGCCGCCCCCAATGGCGCCGCCCCCAATCGCCCCGTCCATGCCGCCTGCGCCCATGGCGCCGGTCGCAGCCGCGCCGGCCCGCACGGCGCCCGCCCGCACCGCGCCCAACGTTCAGCCGGCGCCGTTCCGGCCCGCGCCCATCCAGCCGCCGCAAGGCCAAGCCCAGAACCAGCCGCTGCAGCCCGAACCGACGCCGCGCTTCACGCCGTCCTTCCCCCCCGCCGCCGCTGCGGCGCTCGACATCCAGCGACCGCCGCCGGGCGTGCCGGAATTCCCGCCCTTCCCGCCGCCGGTCGCCCAGGGAAAGGCCGGGGCCGCCGCCAAGACCAACGCCGCCGCGCGCCATCCGGTGACGCCGCTTTCCTCCTACGCCCAGCAGGGCGCAGGCTACCGGCCGGCCTCCTTCGCCGAACCGCCGCGCCGCAACGGGCTCGGGATCGTCCGCCTGCTGATCATCGGCTTCGTCACCTTCGGCGTCGTCGCCGGCGCCGGCATCGGCGGCTACATGTATCTGCAGCGCAACGAGAACAGCGGCGCCGCCGCGACCTGGGCCGCGCTCGACAAGACCGATCCCTACGCGCTGCGGCAATTCCTCGACAGCGGCAATGCCGGCCAATTCCGCGAGCCGGCGCAGGCCACGCTCGACACCCTCGCGCTCGACCGCCTGCGCGTCGCGCGCGAGGCCGACACGATCGACGCGCTGCAGGCTTTCCTCGTGGAGTTTCCCGACTCGCGCTTCGCGCCGCAGGTCAACGGCCGGATCGCCGAGCTGCGCCAGATGGCCGGCGGCCGCCCCGCGCGCGACGCGCTCAACAACTTGCCCGCCCCGCAGGCGTTGCCGCCGCCTCCACCGGAGATCCGCGCCGAGACCGAGCGCGCGGTGCGCGAAGCCGACGAACCTTATTCGCCGTCGCGCTCGGGCCAGCCGGGCGTCTATTCGGCGCCGTCGAGCTATGCGCCGCCGCCCACGCAAGGCGCCCCGACATCGACGGGCGGCCCGCTCTCGCTGTCGCCGCCAAGCGCACGCGACACCCCCGCCAGCATCGAGGACGAGCTGCGCCGGCAATTGAGTACGCCCCCGCCGCAACGTTGACGCGCGCGGCCGCGTTCGCGGTCCTGCGATCCGCGCCGTGAACGTCATGCTGCATGGAAGATCGCCTCATCCCGTGTCGAAGACGCTCTCGACTTTCGTAGCCAGCTTCAGCGCCGCGAGCGGCGCGCGCATGAGCGGGGCGCCGTCGGTCCGGATGGGCGCCAGAACCGCGCGCACCGCCTTCTCCTGACGCGCCCGCCGCCATGGATTGAACCCGAACCGGCCGCGCCGCAGCCGATGCGCAAGCCGCAGGGCGAAGGGCTTGGGATCGAGCGCGACGCGCGCCAGCGCCTCCAGGCGCGCCGCGAGCGGCCGTGGATTGAAGCACGGCAGAGCATAGCCGCGCCCGCCCCCGCCCGGCTTCGTCGTTCCGCGCAGGACCGTGAACGCCACGCGCCAATCCGCTTCGTTCGGCTGGGAAACATCCGTAAGCGGAAGGACGCCGCCCGCGCGCCTTTGCCCAGGCAGCGGCGCCAACCGCTTTTGCAGAGGCGCCAACTGAAGATCGGCCGCTTCGGCGAGCAGCAGGATGCGCGCAAGCCGCTCCAGAGGGCGCAGCCAGAAATTCAAGTCGGCGCGCACATACGGGCTGAGCAGCTGTCGCCGCGCGAGCGCCGCGGGCGGACCGAAGATCGCGAAGACGAGATCGATGAGGTGCTTCAGGTAGTCCCAGGCGTCAAACCGCGTCGCGAAGACGAAGGGCGGGTCGGGCATTGTGCGCAGGAACATGCGCGCAAGTATAAACCCATTTCAGGCGCGGTCGGATCGAGCGGGCGCCATCCCCCTATTTTCCCGCCTTGCGGGATGCAGCTGCGAGGCGGCGATTGCTTTGCTGCGCTGAGAAAATGCGACGCTCGAAGGCTCGCGCGACCGCCGCCGCGCTCGGAAATCCGCGACGCGTTTCGCCGCCGCTATCCCCTCAATAGAGCCGGCCGCCGGTGATCGCGGACGTCAACGCCTCTGGCGAACATGGAAGAAGCGAAGGATGGTGATCTCGTTGTCCCCGACCTGATAGACCGCGACATAACGCGTGCCGGCGGAGGCGCGCGCGATCGGCGGCGCGAGCGCTTCGCGCCCTGAGATCAGCGAGCTGTCGGGTGAGCTCCTGCTCGGCGCGGAGGCGCCAAACAACCTTCATCCTCGCGTGCGAAGGCGCGCAAACACATCCTCGTGAGAAGCAACGGGCTCGCTGGGATCGGCGAGCGCTTCCTCGACCTCAGCCCATTGTTCGTCTGTCAGCAGGCTGCCGCCTGCCCCTTCGTCTTCAAGCAGCACATCGATTTCGCCGGCCAGCGCGTCCTGCCGATCCGGCGGCAAACGACGGAGCCGCTCAACGACGTCATCGAGCTTCGTGGTCATCAATAAAGCCGGCCGCCGGTGATCGCCGGCTTATCGACGGTGAGGAGCACGACTTCGCCGTTGCGGTCGGGAAAGCCGAGGCAGAGCACTTCGCTCATGAACTTGCCGATCTGCTTCGGCTCGAAGTTCACCACCGCGGCGACACGGCGGCCGATTAGCTCGCCGAGATCGTAATTCTTCACCACCTGCGCGCTCGATTTCTTGATGCCGAGCGGCTCGCCGAAATCGATCCAGAGCTGATAGGCGGCCTTCTTGGCGTCTTCGAAGGTCTGCGCCTTGACGATGGTGCCGAGGCGGATATCGACCTTGAGGAACTCGTCGAACGAGATCTTCGGCAGCGACTGCAGCGGCGGGCGTTCGATGCTCATCGTTCAAGCCTCGCAGGCTCGACCTTCGGCCCGTCGGCGGCGAGCACGACCTGCTCGACCTGCAATTGGGCGTCCTTGAGCTTGGCTTCGCACTGCGCCTTCAGCGCCGCGCCGCGCTTGTACATGTCGATCGACGCCTCGAGCGGCACATCGCCCTTTTCCAGGTGCTGCACGATGCGCTCGAGCTCGCCTGCGGCCTGCTCGAACGAGAGACTTGCCGGATCGGCGGTGTTGGTCATGGGACTGCGCTCCCTGGCCCCTTGTCCCTTCGGGATCGGAACCCAATTCTTGAATCAGCCGCATGCTAGCTGGGGGCGGCCCCCGGAACAACAAACCAGGCGAACACAAAACGCGGCGCAGGCGCCTCTTAGCCGCGCTTCCGGTAGAGCCGGTAGGTCCAATAGGAATCGCCGTGATCTTCCGCGCAGCGCCAGCCCTGCCGGGTGAGGACGGGCCGCATCATGCGGTTGAACCAGCCGTGCGCGCACACCAGCACGTTCTCGCCGCGGAGCGCGCGGGCGGTCACCGTCGCGACCGCGGCCTCCGCGCGGAGCTCGGCCTCGGTCCGGGATTCCTCATCCCTCGCGCCGCCCATCCACCAGGAAATGCGCGCCAGCACGCCCCAATGGCCGGGCCGCCGGCGCCCGAACATGCGCGGCGGCGGCAGCGGCGCCTCCACGAAGATCGGGTCCTCGATGATGGCCCTGCCGGCCGCGACCGCCGCGGCGGTCTCCTTGGCGCGCATGAGCGTTGAGGCAAAGAGCGTGTGGGCGTCGTCGGCGAGCCGCAGGAGGCGCTCAGGGGGCGCCTGATCCTCCATGAGGCCAGCCTCTTGGTAGGCCGCCCACCATTGCTCGTACCCGCGCCAGTCGATCCTGACCGAGCGGTCGGCCTTGGGACGGCCGTGACGGACGATCGCGATCCAGCCGGGGGCGACGGCGGCGCGTTGATCGCTGATGGTCGCCCGCGCCGTATCGTGCATCGGCGTCCTTGTTGAGCCCCCGCCCCTCCCCGAGCGGGGCGCGCGCCTGGTCCGCCCTCAGGCGCGAAGGAGAGCGCCCACATAAGCGGAAGTCGCCCGGGCGAGCGCCCCCAAGTCGTACCCGCCCTCCAGAGTCGAGACAACCTTTCCATTGCAGGTTTGTAAGGCGACGGCGCGGAGGGCCTGCCCGGCCCAGGCGAAGTCGGCATCGTCGAGGGCCATCTGGGCGAGCGGATCGGCCCGGTGGGCGTCGAACCCGGCCGAGACGAGGATGAGCTCAGGCGCGAAGGCCCCGAGCGCGGGCAGCACCTCGCGCTCCATGGCCTTGCGCCAGGCCGCGCCGTCGGCCCCTGGCGGCAGCGGCGCGTTGACGATGTTGTTGTTCGGCCCGTGCTCGCGCGCGTCGCCGGTGCCGGGATAGAGCGGCGATTGGTGCGTGGAGGCGAAGAAGAGCCGGGGCTCGCGCAGCGCGACCGCTTCGGTGCCGTTGCCGTGGTGCACGTCGAAATCGACGACAGCGACCTTCGAGAGGCCATGCGCCTGGAGCGCATGCAGCGCGCCGATCGCGACATTGTTGAAGAGGCAAAAGCCCATCGCGCGCGCCGGCTCGGCGTGGTGGCCGGGCGGACGCACCGCGCAGAACGCCATGGAATCCTCGCCGCCCATCACCGCATCGACCGCCGCGGTCACCGCGCCGGCCGCGCGCCAGGCCGCTTCGCGCGAGCCGTCGGAGAGGAAGGTGTCGCCGTCGATCGCCGCGAGCCCTTCGCCGGCTTCGGGAAACGCCTCTTCGAGCGCATCGACGAAGCCGCCTGGATGCACGCGCTCGATCTGCGCGCGCTCGGCGAACGGCGCCTCGCGTCTTTCCAGGTCGAGCGCGGCGAGGCCTTTCAGCACCGCTTCGAGCCGCGCCGGGCGCTCCGGATGCCCCGGCGGCGGCTTGTGATCGAGCATGGCGGGATGCGTGTAGAGCAGCATGGGCGACTCTTACTCCCGCGCGGCGGCGCGCGCGAGGCGGTCGCCGATGGCTTCGCCGAGGCCTTCGCGCGGAATGGGCGCCACCGCGATGCAACCGGCGCCGCGCGCATCGAGCGCGCGCAGATGCGCATAGAGATTGGCGGCCGCTTCGCGCAGATCGCTCGCGGCCGAAAGGTTGAGATCGCCCCCGCGCGCGCCGAAGCCGAGATAGAGCTCGTTCGGTCGTTTCTCTTCGGCATCAAGGCGCAGCCGCGCGCGCGGCGCATAATGCTTGGCGAGCATGCCCGGCGCCGCGACGCTTTCGCCTGGCGCGCCGAGCGCCCCCACGATCGCCTCGATCTCCTCCCGCGCGATCGCGCCGGGACGCAGCAGGCGCGCGCTTCCATCGCCCGCGAAGCCGACGATGGTGGATTCGATCCCAAGCGGCGCGGCCTCCGCATCCAGGATGAGATCGACGTCCGCGCCAAGGTCCTCCGCGACATGCGTCGCGCGCGTGGCGCTCACATGTCCCGAGCGATTGGCCGACGGGGCCGCGATCGGCCTGTCGAACGCGCCGAGCAAGGCCTGCGCGACCGGATGCGACGGAACCCGAAGCGCGATCGTGTCGAGCCCCGCGCAGGCGAGATCGCACACCGCACTCTGCGCCTTGCGCGGCGCAACGAGCGTGAGCGGGCCGGGCCAGAAACGCTCCGCGAGCTTCAGCGCCGCCGGCGAGAGCGCCGCGTGATCGCGCGCCTGGTCGAGCGATCGCACATGCGCGATGAGCGGATTGAAGCGCGGCCGTCCCTTCGCGGCGAAGACGCGCGCGACCGCGGACGCGTTCGTGGCGTCAGCGCCGAGGCCGTAGACGGTCTCGGTCGCGAACGCGACGAGCCCGCCTGCACGCAACACGCGCGCGGCTTCCGCAATTGCGGCGTCGTTCGCCTTCAGGATGCGCATGGGACCAGCCGAAGCGGCGCAAGCATGAACGCGCCCCTCCCCTTCGAGGGGAGGGGATGAAGGGGTGGGGTGTTCCTCGACGCCAGGAAGAGTTGAGCGGCGGCGTGTTCTGGAGAAGCTCGCAGGGCGAGGCTCACCCCACCCCCTGCCCCCTCCCTTCGAAGGGGAGGGGGGCGCTCAACTCCGCACACGGAGCGATCAGACGCGCCGATCTTCCCAATGTCGCAGACTCCCTCCCCCGAAAAAGAGGGAATGGCGTCGCGCGTTGTCACGGCGCGCGCGTGGCGACGACGCGAACTTCGACGCCGATCGCCTGCGAGACATATTCCGCGTCCGGATCGCTCGCCATGCCGAGGTCGGCGGCGGCGCGGTCGATGCTGGCCCGACCGCTCATCGTGGCGGTGTTCCCCGCGATCGTGAGGGTGAAGGGCAGCGTGATCGGGATGTCCTTGCCCTTGAGCGTGAGCGTTCCGGTCGCGGTGTAGGCGCCCCCCGCCCCGCGGCGGAAGCGCGTGGCGCGGAAGGTCGCGGTCGGATGGTTGGCGACATCGAACCATTCGCGGGTCGGCATGCTCTGGTCGTGCAGCGGCACGCCGTCGGCGGCCGAGCCCGTCTCCACCGTGACCGCTGCGCTCGATTGCGCGAGATTGTCCGGATCGAAGCGGATGTCGGCGCGCCAGCGCGCGAAGCGGCCGCGGAAATTGACGCCCGCATGCACGCCGGTGAACGCGATCTCGCTTTGCGCGGAATTGACCGCCCAGGCCGCCGGCGGGCCGGCTTGCGCGGGCACGCTCGGCGCCGGCGCGGCGGCCGCCGCCTCCGCTTCGACGGGCGCGGCAACCTTCTCCTCCACGGCGCCCTGCGCCGCGGCGGGCGGTTCCGGCGCTTGCGCGACAGCCGGAGCGCTCGCCGGCGTCGAAACGAGCGCCGCCACGATGGCGATCGCCGCGACGACAACCGCGCCGAGCCCCACGCCGATCGCGAGCGCACGCTTCGGATCGCGCGGCCCCGCTTCGCCGCTCGCCGCTTTGAGCCCGGGGATCATACGCGTGAGCACGTCGTCGCGATCCTTGAAATGGTGCTTGAGCGCGCCCAGCACATGCAGCGGCAAAAGCACGTAGATCACGGCGCGCGCGAAATTCTCGTGCGTGAGCAGCGCCGCGTGCGAGACGGCGCGGCGCGTCGCTTCGGCCGCATGCTCCAGGCCGAAAAGATGCGGGACCTGGAAGAGCCCGAAATACAAGGTGGGCACTTCCAGCGGACGATCGGTCGGCGCCGACCATCCGGTCGAGACATAAAGCCAACCGCTGAGCGGCAGGCCGATCATGAGTCCATAGAAGATCCAATGCACGCCGCTCGCGGCGATGCGTTCCCACGCCGGCATGTGCGCCGGCAGCGGCGGAACCGGATGGCCGAGGCGCCAGCCGAGCCGCACGAGCGAGAGCAGCAGCACACTCAAGCCGATCGACTTGTGCAATTGGAAAGCCGCGATGGCCTGGGCTTGCGACGCGGGCTCCTTGAGCGCATCGCCCATCCACCAGCCGATGAGGATGTTGCCGATGATGGCGGTCGCGATCGCCCAATGCAGGACGATGGCGACGGCGCTGTAGCGCGATGCGGATGTCTCGCTCATGGCGTCGCCGTCGCGGGCGCGACGACCTGCTTGAACTCGCCGTTGAACTCGACGCTCACTCCCCCGCCGTTCTGCGCCATGTAGTCGAGCCCGAAGAGCGTGCGATCGAACACGGCCTTCGCCTCCACGCCGAACGCGCCCCCGCCATAGGCCGGATGGTTCGCCATCGAGCCGACGAGCCTGGTCTCCAATGTCACCGGATGCGTTTGCCCCAGGAGCGTGAGATCGCCGGTGATGCGCGCCGTGTTGGGGCCCGTCCGCTCAATGCCGGTGGAGCGGAAGGTGATCGACGGATGCTCGCCGGCATTGAGGAACCGGCCGCTCATCGCGAGGTCCTCGTCCCAGCTGCGATAGGGCCCTCTAGGATGCGCGCCGCGATAATCGCCCGGATAATCCGAGCGGATCGATTTGGGATCGACCGTCGCCACGAGCGTCGATGCCGTGATGTTGGCCGGATCGAACGTCACGTCCGCGTCGAGCTTGGCGAAGCGCAGCGTGTAGTTCGAGAGCCCCATGTGCGGCACGCGGAAGACCAGGCTCGCATGGTTGGGATCGAGCTTGTAGTCGCCGGCCGGCGCCGCGATCGGCGCCGGCGCCTCCGCCGCAGCAGGCGCTTCAGCCCGAGGCGGCGCGGCCGGCGGCGAACACGCCGCCATGCCGAACACTGCAAGACCCAACAGTCCGAACGCGATCTTCCGCATGAGCATTCCTCTTGTGCAGGGTCGTTTCTAGGCTTGGATGAACTCAGCCTCGATGCGGATCTCGACCGCCTGGCTCGGCGAAGCGTCGAGCGCGGGGTTCTCGAACACCGCGCCCCATTGCGAGCGCTGGATGAGCGTGTGCGCGGTGAAGCCGATCTTGTGCTTGCCCACGTATTCGATGAAGCGGCCGGCCTCGAACGTCGCGTCGAGAGTCACCGAATGGGTCTGCCCCTTCATGGTGAGGTCGCCGGTGATGCGCCCGGTCGTCGGCCCGGTGACTTCGATCGAGCGCGAGACGAACGTTATGTTGGGATTGGCCGCCGCGCCGAGCACGTTGTTGGCGATCTCGCGGTCGAAATAGCCCGCGCCCTGGCGCCCGACGACGCCGGTGGAGACCGAAGCGACCGGGATGGTGACGTTGACGGATGAATTCGCCGGGTTCTGCGGATCGAAATTGAGCGTTCCGGTGACGGTGTCGAAACGGGCCGTGAAGAGGCCGAGGCCGGCATGTCGCACGGTCCAGAAGACGCGGGTATGGCCGGTATCGACGTTGTAGGCCCCGGCCGGCGCCGCCGCCGGATCGCGCGAGGCGCCGTCCGGGAACGGAATGCTTGGCGCCGCTGCCGCGACCGGCGCCGGCGCGGCCTCTTGGACAGGCGCGGCCGGCGTCGCGCAGGCGGCCGCGAGGAGCGCGGCGATGATGATTGTGTGACGCATGTAGTGTCCCCCTTGCATACCGATGGAAGGCCATACGGACGGCTGGCCGTCCCACTAGCACAACAGCCTTCCCCGACGGCGCCACAAAACAGCGTCTCGCGGAATCGTGCGCAGTCCCTTTATGCTCGCCCCACCCCTCCGGAGGCAGATATGGGCTATCGCGCACCGATCAAGGACATCCGCTTTGCGCTGGAGCAATGCGCCGAGGTCTGGGCCACATCCGAGAATGGCCCCGCCGGGGAGCTCGACCCCGAGCTCCTGACCGCGATCCTGGAGGGAGCCGGCGCCTTGGCCTCCGAGACGCTGGCGCCGCTGAACCGCGTCGGCGACGCGGCGGGCGTGGCGTTGCAGGACGCCGAGGTGAAGACCCCGCCCGGATTCGCCGATGCCTACCGCGCTTTCGCCGAAGGCGGCTGGCAGGGTCTTGCCGCAGATCCTGCTCATGGCGGCCAGGGGCTGCCCCGCGTACTCGCGCTTGCGGTGATGGAGATGATCACCTCCGCAAACATGAGCTTTGGGCTTTGTCCCATCCTGACCCTCGGCGCGATCGAGGCGCTGGAGGCGCACGGCAGCGACGCGCAGCGCGCGCTCTATCTGCCCAAGCTGGTGAGCGGCGAATGGACCGGCACGATGAACCTGACCGAGCCGCAGGCCGGCTCCGATCTTGCCGCGCTGACGACCAGGGCCGAGCCGTCCGTGGACGGAACGTACCGGCTCACCGGGCAGAAGATCTTCATCACCTGGGGCGAGCACGACGCGGCCGCGAACATCGTGCACCTGGTGCTCGCGCGCCTGCCCGATGCGCCGGCCGGTTCAGCGGGGATCTCGCTTTTCGTTGCGCCAAAGATCCTGCCGGATGGAGGGCGCAACGCGCTGCGCTGCATCGGCGTGGAGGAGAAGCTGGGCATCCACGCCTCCCCCACCTGCACGATGGCGTTCGAAGGCGCGACCGCGTGGCTCGTCGGCGAGCCCAATCGCGGCCTGGCGCACATGTTCACGATGATGAATTCCGCGCGCGTGAACATCGGCGTGCAGGGCGCCGCGATCGGCGAGGCGGCCTACCAGAAGGCGCTCGACTACGCCAAGGAGCGCCGCCAGGGCCGCGCCGAAGGCGTCTCCGGTTCCGCGCCGATCATTCTGCACCCGGACATTCGCCGCATCCTGGTGACGATGAAGGCCAAGACCCAGGCCGCGCGTGTGCTCTGCTATGCGGCGGCCGCGGCCGCCGATCGCGGCGACGCCGCGCGCGCCGATCTCCTGACGCCGATCGCCAAGGCCTGGTCGACCGATTGGGGCGTGGAGGCCGCGAGCCTGGGGCTGCAGGTGCACGGCGGCATGGGCTTCATCGAGGAGACCGGCGCCGCGCAATTCTATCGCGATGCGCGCATCGCGCCGATCTATGAGGGCACGAACGGCATCCAGGCGATCGACCTCATCGGCCGCAAGCTATCTGCCGACGGCGGCGCCGCGATGGGCGCGCTGATCGCCGAGACGCGCGCGATCGCCGCTGAAGCGCAAGCCACCGAGCGCACGTCGCTCGGACGCGTCGCCGTGCGGCTGGCCACGGCGTGCGAGGCGCTGAGCGAGGCGACCGCGCACATGCTTGCCGCGCAGAAGAAAGATCGGAAGGACGCGCTCGCCGGCGCGAACGCGTACTTGAAGCTCGCCGGCGACGTCGCCGCCGGCATGCTGCTGACCAAGGGCGTGATGGGCGCCGACGAGCCCGAGCAGGAAGCGCTTTTGTGCTTCTACGCCGAGACCGTGCTCGCCCCAGCGCCGGGCCTCGTGCACGAGGTCCGCGCCGGCGCGGGGCCCCTGTTCGACGATGCGCTGATCGATCTTGCGATCTGATCCCCCGCGCCGCGATCAAGCGCGCGACGGGTTTAAGCGACCGGCGGTTTGGCTTTCGCCGCGCGCTTGGCCGGCGCCTTGCGGGGCGCGGCGCGCGCCACCGCCGCCTTGCGCGCCGACGCCGCCTCGCGCCGACGCGCGAGCTCGGCGTCGACGAGCGGCAAGAGCGCCGCCGCATCGGTCTGTTGCCGCGGCGTGCCGGCCGTCTCCAGCCGCGTCGCGTTGGCGCGCAGATTGGCGAGCTCGACGTCGGTCAGCTCGGGAATACGCTCCTGCAAGGACATGTCTGCCTCCGCAGATTATTCCGTCTTGAGATTGCTGACCGCATCGCGGCCGCGCTGGTCCTTTTCGACCTCGAACGAGACGCGCTGCCCGTCCGCGAGGCTGCGGATGCCCGCCCGCTCGAGCGCGGAGATATGGACGAACACGTCCTTGCCGCCGCCTTCCGGCTGGATGAAGCCGAAGCCTTTTTGAACGTTGAAGAACTTGACGATGCCAGTAGCCATGAACGCCTCCTTGCGCTCCCCGCCGGAAGATCCGGCAGGCTCAAAGATCGAACGAAGACGGCTAACGACCCGGCGCGAAGGCGGAAGGGAAGAGAGCGTAACGCGGGATCTGAGGGGAACATAGGCCTCCGCGCCCGGTTCGTCCAGGCCGGCCTTGGCCCAAAAAGTCGCCCCCAAGATTGCCAGTCGCGCGCCCCTGCGGCACTCATGCGGAGGGAGGCGCTGATGTCGCGGACGCCGCAGGAAGAGGCCAATCTCGCGCTCGCGCTGGCGATGTATCGCGACGTGCTGATCGCCATGAATCCCGACGCCGTCGATACATATATCGCGTCCGACTACATCCAGCATTCCTCGCTCGCCGAGCCGGGCGTCGATGCGCTGAAGCGCTTTCTCGCGCAGGTGCGCCTCGCCTCTCCCGATGCGAAGCAGACCATCAAGCGCGCGTTCGTGGATGGCGATCACGTGATCGTGCACGTGCATGTGGAGCGCTGGCCGGGCGATCCGGGGCTCGCTGCGATCGATATTTTCCGCATCGCGAACGGCAGGATCGCCGAGCACTGGGACGTGATCCAGGACGTGCCGGCCAATCCGGTCAACACCAACTCGATGTTCTGAAATCCTCAAGGACACATGATGCGCCCCGACCGCTTCACCGACTCCCACGTGCTCATCTTCGGCGGCAACAGCGGCATCGGGCTCGCCGCCGCGCGGGCGTTCAAGGCCGAAGGCGCGCGCCTGACCTTGACCGGTCGCGATCAAATCACCTTGGACGAAGCCGCGAAGGAACTGGGCGCGCTCGCGCTCCGGAGCGACATGGCCAAGCCGGCCGAAAGCAAGGCCGCGGTCGCAGCCGGCGTGGCCAAGCATGGCGCGATCGACGTTGTGCTCGTGAACGCCGGCATCGGCGGATTTTCGGGCGTCGCCGAACTGACCGAGGAATTCTGGGACGGCGTGCACGGCGTGAACCTGCGCGGCGCCTTCTTCGCCGCGCAGGCCGCGCTGCCCCATCTGAAGGATGGCGGCGCGATCGTGTTCACCGGCTCGGTCGGCTCGATCATGGCGCTGCCTGGCAACGCGGCCTATGCCGCCGCGAAGGCGGGCCTCCGGGCCGCCGCGCGCATCTTCGCCGCCGAGCTTCTGCCGCGCGGCATACGCGTGAACGTGGTCTCCCCCGGCCCAACCGAAACGCCGCTCTTCAACCGCAATGTCGGCATGGGGCCCGAAGGCGTGGAGGCGCTGCGCAGGGAAATCCGCGCGGCCGTGCCGATGAAGCGCATTGCCGAGGCGGAGGAAGTGGCGGCCGCGGTGCTCTTCCTCGCCTCGCGCGAGGCGAGCTACATCAATGGCGTGGACCTCTTCGTGGATGGCGGCTGCGTGGAACTCTAAGCGCGCCGGCTTCGAAAGCCGCCGTTCGGTCCGCGCAGCGGCGGCGGCGGGAAAGCGGACGCACCGCGTTGAGAGTCGTCCAGATTGTCCAAGGCGTTCTAGGTCGCCGATTTCAGCCAGGATGCGAACGCACGGATTTGCTTTTCGCGAGGATGATCCGGACGCCGGACGATGTAGAAGCGATAGCCGGGCAAGCTGAGGTCGAAGGCCTTTACGAGCGTGCCTGCGGCAAGCTCCTTCGCCACCAGCACGTCGCTGAACAGCCCAACACCCTGCCCTCCGATGACCGCTTCGATGGCGTGCGATTCCTCGCGAAAGCTCAGATGCTGCATGTCCTTGTAGTCGGGCGCATCGGACCATTTGCGCCGCGCTGCGTTCAGCCACCGCCGCCACGTCGGCGGGTCACGGTCGCCCGGCGCCCAATACGCGTGGATGAGCAGATGCTTCGCCAGATCGGCCGGCCGCTTCAATCGCGCTGGCGCGAGCAGCTTTGGATTGTAGACGGGCCAGAACGTGTCGGTCAGCAGCACCTCGGCGACGCCTTCCGGATCGCCGGCGCGGCTGGTGGCGTAGCGAATGGCGACATCGCCGTCGTCGGCGTCCAGGTCCAGCACGCTGTCTGTTCCAATCACCTCCAGGGGCACGCTGGCGCGCAGCTTCCGCCAGGCAGGCAACCGCGGCACAAGCCAGCGGCTGGCGAAGGCGTTCGTGGCTGTCACGCGCAGAGGGCGTTCCTCACTCAGGCGTCTGACAGCGCCGATCGCGCCCTCAAACATTTCAAGCCCGCCGCGAATGGCTGGGAACAGCCGCGCGCCCGCGTCGGTCAAGGTCAATGGCCGCGGTCGACGGCGAAACAGCGCGTGTCCGCAATAGCGTTCGAGCAGTTTGATCTGATGGCTGATCGCGGTCGGCGTCACGCCCAGTTCCAGCGCGGCCTTCTTGAAGCTCATGTGGCGCGCGGCGGCGTCGAACGCACGCAATTCCACAAGCGGGGGCAGCGACTTCATGGGACCATTGTAGCTGAATTCAATTCATCGGCAGCTGAAAACTTCGCGTTTGCGCGGGGCACGGTTCGCCGGAGACATTGGCGGCGGATTTGGGGAGCAGGCGCGCTATGGGATCGACCTCGTTTGTTGCCGAAGCCGCGGCCAAGCTTGCAGCCGGCTTCAAGGGACAAGTTCTTGGCCCCGCCGACATCGGCTACGAGGAAGCGCGGAAAGTTCACAATGGCCTGGTGGATAAGCGACCAGCCCTGATCGCGCGCTGCCACGGCGTCTCCGATGTCGTCGCCGCACTCGATGTGGCCCGCAAACTCGGCCTTGAAGTCGCGGTTCGCGGCGGCGGTCACAACGTTTCCGGTCGGGCGACCATCGATGGCGGCGTCATGATTGATCTGTCGCCGATGAAGGACGTTGTTGTCGATCCAAAGGGAAGAACCGCACGTGCGCAAGGCGGCGCGACATGGGCCGATCTCAACCCCGCAACACAAAAGCACAATCTCGCCGTCACCGGCGGCGTGGTTTCAGCAACCGGCGTCGGTGGGCTCACGCTCGGCGGTGGGATCGGTTGGCTGATGGGCAAGTATGGTCTGGCCCTCGACAATCTCCGCTCCGTCGAGCTCGTCACTGCGGATGGCGAAGTCTTGCAGGTCGGCAAGCAGTCGGAACCCGATCTTTTCTGGGCCCTTCGCGGCGGGGGCGGCAATTTCGGCATCGCGACCAGCTTTGAGTTTGATCTGCACGCGGTGGGGCCCACCGTCATCGGAGGCCCGATTGTTCACCCGATTGCGCGCGCGCGCGACACGCTGAAATTCTTCCGCGACGCAACGCGATCTCTGGCCGACGAACAGATCCTGTTCGCGGCCCTGACACACGCGCCCGACGGCTCCGGCGCGCCGGTCGCCGCGCTGGTTACCTGCCATTGCGGCCCGCCTGTGGAGGCAGAGCGAGCGGTGCGGTCGCTGAAGCAATTTGGAACTCCGTTGGCGGATGGGATTGGCACGATTTCCTACGAACAGCTCAACGCCAATCTCGACGCCGGCTTTCCGAAAGGCGCTCTCAACTATTGGAAGTCGAATTTCCTGACCGAGCTCAGTGATGCTGCGATCGAGACGATGATCGATTGTTTTGCGCGCTGTCCAACGCCCATGAGCCAGTTTCTGATCGAGCATTTGCATGGCGCGGTCACGCGAGTCGGCGTCAGCGAAACGGCGTTCCCGCACCGGAAAGAAGGCTACAACTTCCTGATCCTGGCCCAATGGACCAATCACGCGGACACGAGCGCGTGCATCGAATGGGCGCGTGAATCGGCCAAGCTGATGCGACCATTCTTCGCCGCGGGACGCTATGTGAATTATCTGGACGACGACGAAGCCGGCGATCCGGTTGCGGCCGCGTACGGGCCCAACTACCGGCGGCTCCAGCAGATCAAGGCCAAATATGACCCGACCAATGTCTTTCGCATGAATCACAACATCCGGCCGCTGGCGTGATGCGCGCAGACTAAAAGACGGCGGCGGGCGCGAACGGCGTGATCCGCCGCCTCGCTCAGACGCATCCCCTGATAAAGTCCGCGCGCTCCAGCGCGAATTGGCGGAAGCCCTTCGCCGGCCGCCCGAGCAGCGTGCGCACGTCTTGCGAGGGCACGGCGAAATGCCCGTCCCGCATCGCAAGCTCGTAGGAGACGATATCGTCGGAGCACCATTGGATGCCCCCGACATTGAACTCCGTGAGCGGCTCGCGCGGCACGCCCATGGCGTCGAAATGGGCGTAAAAGCCGTCGCGATCGACGTGCGCCACCTCGATCGGCTTGCCGGATATCTCGCTCATCAGCGCAGCCATGTCGCTCGTGCTCCAGAGCTCGGTCCCGGAGATGTTGTAGACGTGCTTGTCGTGCCCCGCGCTCAGCAGCACCGTGACCGCGCAGCCGACGCATTCGGCGCGGTCGATGAGGCCGGTCTTGCCTTCCCCGCTCGCCGTCACCCAGCGGCCGAACTTGATCGCCGGCGGCGCGGCCGCCTCCACCATCGAGTTCATGTAGAGCCCGTCGCGCATCGCGGTCCATTTGAGGCCGCTGGCGCGCAACTTCTCCTCGGTGCCGAAATGGTCCTTGGCGATCAGCGCCGGATTGTCCTTCGTGGCGCCGATATAGGAGGTGTAGACGATGTGCCGCACGCCCGCCTTCTTGGCCGCGTCGATGGCGCGCGAATGCTGGCCGATCCGGTAGCCGACCTTCATGCCGCTGATGAGCAGCATCTTTTCCGCGCCCTGCGCCGCCGCTTCGAGCGAGGCCTCGTCGTCGAAATCGCCATAGCGCACTTCGCAGCCGGCGCCCTTGAGCGCGGCGAGCTTTTCCGGCTTGCGCGTCATGAGGATGAGGTCGCGCGGCGAAATCCGCTCGATCAGCATGCGCGCGGCCGCCCCGCCGAAATGCCCCGAGGCGCCCGTCACCAGAATGCGCATGCCGCCTCCCCAACGCTGGCAGGTGTCATCGTCTAGCGGCTGCCCGGGCGGGTGTCGACGCCCGCGGAGCCGACGCGCCGAGGCATTGGCGCGCCCTGATCGAGGGTGCTACACCGCTCGCAACCCGCACTGGGCGCAATCAAGAGGAGGCGCGCATGTCCCTGCGCATCGGCGACAAGGCCCCGGATTTCGAAGCTGACACCACCCAGGGCCGCATCAAGTTCCACGAATGGCTTGGCAATTCCTGGGGCATCCTCTTTTCGCACCCGAAGGATTTCACGCCTGTCTGCACCACTGAGCTCGGCGCGCTCGCCAAGCTCGAGCCGGACTTCGCCAAGCGCAACACCAAGGTGCTGGGGCTCTCGGTCGATCCGGTGGACGACCACAATCGCTGGGTCGGCGACATCCGCGACGTGACCGGCTTCATGCCGGGCTATCCGCTGATCGGCGACCACGACCTCAATGTCGCGAAGCTCTACGACATGCTGCCGACCGACGCCGGCAATTCGAGCCAGGGCCGCACCGCCGCGACCAACGCCACCGTGCGCGTGGTCTACATCATCGGCCCCGACAAGATCATCAAGGCCGCGCTCTCCTACCCGATGTCGAGCGGCCGCAATTTCGATGAAGTGCTGCGCCTGCTTGAATCGGTGCAGCTCACCGCCGAGCACAAGGTCGCCACGCCGGCGAACTGGAAGAACGGCGATGACGTGATCATCGTCCCGGCGGTGACCGACGAGGAGGCCAAGCAGCGCTTCCCCGGCGGCTGGAAGACGCTGAAGCCCTATCTGCGCGTCGTGCCCCAGCCGCGCGGCAACTAACGTCTGCGGACGCGGCTCCTCCGAACGGAGGGGCCGCTTCCGATCGGAGCGCGCACCTGAGATGAACCCCAACGTCGCATCGTTCCTGCACGCGCCGACCGGCACCTATACGCACGTCGTCTCGTGCCCGGTCACCCGGCGCGCCGCGATCATCGACAGCGTGCAGGATTATGACGCGCCCTCAGGCACGTTGAGCACCAAGAGCGCCGATGCCGTGATCGCGCACGCGCGCGCCCATGATCTCAAGGTCGATTGGCTGCTGGAGACGCACATCCACGCCGATCACCTCTCGGCCGCGCCCTATCTGAAGCACGTGCTCGGCGGCCAGGTCGGCGTCGGCGCCAAGATCGGCTCGGTGCAGGACACCTGGAACGGCCGCTTCAACCTGCCCGAGCCGCTGCGCACACAGCCCGGCCTCTTCGATCATCTCTTCACGGACAACGAGCCGATCCCGCTCGGCGAGGTGGCGGGCCGCGCGCTCGACACGCCCGGCCACACCGCGATGGACGTGACCTACCTCTTCGGCGACGCCGCCTTCATCGGCGACACGCTCTTCGCGCCCGACTACGGCGTCGCGCGCACGGACTTTCCAGGCGGCAAGGCCGAGACGCTCTACCATTCGATCGTCAGGATCCTGGCGCTGCCGGAGAACACCCGGCTCTTCCTCTGCCACGATTATCTGCCTGCGGACGGATCGCGCGGCGAGCGCCGCCCCGAGACCTCCATCGCCGGCCAGCGCGGCAACCTCATGTGGAAAGACTACCCCGACGAGGCGAGCTTCGCCGCGATGCGGCGCGAGCGCGACAAGCCGCTCACCCCGCCCGTCCTGCTCTTTCCCTCGCTGCAAGTGAACATCCGCGCCGGCGAGGCGCCGCCGCCGGAGGCCAATGGCGTTGCGTACCTGAAGATTCCGCTGCGCCGCGGCTGACGGGCGTGTGACGCCGGTCGCATCGCGATCCGGCGCGCCGGCGCTCCGTCTCCGGAGGAAATCGCGTTGCAGCGACGGGCGCTCTTGAAGCATGGTCCGTCGAGGAAGCGAGGGAGAGGAACATGGCTCGGCAACCGGGACCGCCCTATTCGGACGGCGGCGGATGGAAGAACTGGGCGATCGGCGCGGTTCTCGCCGTCATCCTCGTCGGCGGCGGCTACGCCGCCTACCGGACGTTCGGCCCGAGCCACCAGGAGCGGCCCACATCGGACCTCGCCGCCAACGATCCGTCGGCCTTGTCGCCGTACGATTCCGACCAGCTCCCCGCCCCCGAGATCGCGCCCGAGCCTGAGGCGCCGCCGCCGCAAACGATGAAGCGCCCCAAGGTCGTGCCTGCGCCCGAGCCGATCGAGGCGGTCGTCGGCATCGCGCCCGAGGAGGAGCCTCCGACGACCGATGAGATCGTGGTCGCCGGCGCCCGCCGGCCGATCTGGGCCCAGACCCCGAGCCGGCGGCGCCTCTCCACCATCTATCCCGAGCGCGAGCTGCAGGACGGCCGCGAAGGCGAGGCCCAGCTCACCTGCACCGTGCTTCCGGACGGCGCGCTCGATTGCACGCGCGTGTCGGAGACCTCCATCGGCTTCGGGCGCGCCGCGCTGCGGCTGTCGCGCATGTACAAGCATGCGCCGGAGCGCTGGGACGGCGCCGCCGCGGCCGGCTCCACGCTCAATCTGCGCGTCGTCTTCCGCATGTCGGAGGACAGCCGCCGCCGTCGCCGCGGCTGAGGCCGCGGAGCGACGCGTCAGTTCAGGGCGAGCAGGGACGCGTTGAGCATCGACGCGAACGCCACCCAGCCGGCGTAGGGCGCGAAGAGCCGCGCCGCGACGCGATCGCGCCGCCAGACCGCGACGATGAAGGCGATGACGGTCGCCAGCAGCGCCAGCACGATGACCAGCGCCGCGCCGATCGCATGCGCCGCGAAGAAGACCGGCGACCACAGGAAGTTGAGCGCAAGCTGCGCCCACCAGAGCTGCATGGCGAGGCTCGACCTGTCGCGCCTCCAGACCCGCCAGCCGGCGATGGCGATGAGCACATAGAGCGCGGTCCAGACCGGCGCGAACAGCCAGTTCGGCGGATTGAACGGCGGCTTCTCCAGGCCCGCGTACCAGGCGCCGGGCGCCGTGCTGATCCCGATGATGAGGCCCCCGCCGACGACGAGGGCGAGGAAGAGGACGAGCGAAAACGGGTTCTTCATATCTGCGCGATGCCGCCCACACGAATGCCTTTCACGGATATGGGTTCCCTCAAGCCTGCGAAGAGGAAACCCGCCAGCCGGCCGCGCCGGCGGCGAGCTTCTGCGCCAGCGGCGGCAGCGCCTCGCGCAACGCGGCCTCGAGGCCGAACGGCGGATTGATCAGCAGAAGGCTGGAGCCGACGAGCCTTCCCTCCGGCTGCGGCGTGTCGATCCAGAGGTCCGCGCGCAATGTCTCGCGCGCACCTTGCGTCCGCGCCTCGGCGTCGGCGGCGCCGAGCGCGGAGGCGCTCTTGAGCGGCCGCCACCAGAGATAGACGCCATGCCCGAAGCGCTTGAGCGCCGGCCCGAGCGCGCGCGCCGCAACCTCCAGCTCGTCCGGCTGTTCGTAGGGCGGATCGATAAGCACGAGCCCGCGCTTCTCGCGCGGCGGCAGCAAAGCCGGCAGCGCCTCCCATGCATCGCGCATGTGAAGGCGCACATGGTCGAACCCCGCGAGGCTTTCGCGCAGCAGCGCGGCCTCTTCCGGATGCTTCTCCACGGCGATCAGCGTGTCATGCGCGCGCAGGGCCCGCGCCGCGAGCGCGGGCGAACCGGGATAGACGCCGAGCGTCCCGTCCGGATTGAACGCACGCACGGCCTCCAGATAGGACGCGACGAGCGGCGGCGCCGCGTTCCAGTCCCAGATCCTGCCGATCCCGCCTTGCCATTCGGGGCTGCGCTGCGCTTGCGGGCCGGAAAGGTCGTAGAGCCCCGCGCCTGCGTGCGTGTCGAGCACCGCGAACGGCGTCTTTTTCAGCTTGAGGCGTTCGATGCAATAGAGCAGCGCCGCGTGCTTCAGCACGTCACCGTGATTGCCGACATGAAACCCGTGGCGGTAGTTCACGGCGCCCGCGTCAGAAGATGCCGAGGAACTTCTTGCGCTTCGGCGGCTTGAGGAAGGCGACCAGCGCATCCGTGAGCGTGACCGCGACCGCCCGCTGCGCGAGCGCGCCGTAGAACGGCTTCAGCGGCTTCGGGCGATAATGCACGCGCGACGTCGCCGAGCGCGCCGCCACCGAGGTGTCGAGGTACATGTCCGACTCTTCCAGCGTCGCGTCGCGGTCGAGCGCCGCGATCCGCCGCGTCGTGAGGAAGATGCGGTCCGTCCAGGGCAGCTTGTGCAGCGGATAGGTGCAGTCCGCGATCCCGATCGTTTCGCTGAGCGGCGATTCCGAGGTGCGGTCCATCACCAGGCCCGCCGCCTCCGCGCCTTCCACGATCCACCGCAGCGAGAAGGACGAAAGCGGCGAGTTCACTCCGCCCCCGACATCGCCGTGCCCGCCCGCGAACCAGCGCTGCTGATAGGGCGAGCCGCGGTTCTCCGCCGCGGCCTTGGAGTTGAGCTCGGCGATGTTCTCCCAGAGCGTCGGGGGGAAGAGGACGCGCCGTTCGTCGATCGCGCAGGCGTGGCGCGCAGCGAGCACCTGACTGCTGAGCTTGAGGTCGTGGAAGCTGAAGCGGCGGTTGACCCAATCGGAAAGCGGCCCGAGCGCGGACGGCAGCCCGCGCGAGCCGACCGTGTCGAAGACGCCGAGATACGTGATGGTCGGACGATGGTCGGCATGGATGCGCTTGCCCTGCGCGTCATAGACGCGCTTGCCGAAATCGTAGCGGAACCGGACGAGCTCGGGATCGTCGGCGGCGATGTTCTTGTTGCGGTAGAAGTCGAAGACTTCCTGCGCCTTCTCCGCATAGCGGCGCGAGACGATGCCGCATTTGCCGATCATCGCGGCGAGCGAGCGGGCCGAGAAGGCCCCGCGCGAATAGCCGAAGATGTAGATCTCATCCCCGGCCTCGTAATTGTAGGCGATGCGCAGGTACGAATTGAGGATGCCGTCTTCCAGGCCCCGCCCGAAGAGGCCGCCCGCGACATCGCCCCCGGCCCCGAGCGTGCCGCGGTTCTTGAGCGCGTTGAGCATCGAGCCGACGCCCGGCTCGTAGATCAGGATCTGCGGGATGGGCGGCTGACCGTCCTTGGCCGGGGCGCGGTGCGCCACGCTGCGCGCGATGATCCCGATATTGGTCGAGCCGTCATTGCGCAGATTTTGCCAGGTCCCGTCCATGCACACGACGAAACGCTTCATCCCTCACCCCTTCGCACCCGTTCTGGAGCGATCAAAACCGCTGAAACGGCGCCTCACGCGGCTTTCATCCGAAAACCGCCCCTTTCGGGAAGCTGCCGCCCTGGACTGTAGCGCGGGCTTCCGAAAAGATTAAGAGAGGAAGCTAAGCCAAGGATGGGCGCGCCGAAGAGACCCCGGTAACGGGCGGGCCAGGAGTTTGCGATGTCGGCGATGGACGGCCTGGAAGAGAGCGCGCCCCCGAAAACCCGCTCGAGCCTCGTCTATCCGCTGGGCGAGCCTCCCGCGGCCGGCGAGACCCGCGAGATCGCCCCTGGCGTGCTCTGGACGCGGATGCCGCTGCCCTTCGCGCTGGAATGGATCAATGTCTGGCTGCTGGAGGAGGCCGACGGCTGGACGCTTGTGGACACCGGCCTCGGGATGGAGGTCTCGCGCGAGCATTGGCGCACGATCTTCGCCAGCGCGGCCTGCAAGGGCAAGCCCGTGCTGCGCGTGATCTGCACGCACATGCATCCCGATCATGTCGGGCTGGCCGGCTGGATCACCCGCAAGTTCGAATGCCGGCTGTGGATGTCGCGGCTGGAATATTTCGCCTGCCGCATGCTGACGGCGGACACCGGCCGCGAGGCGCCCGCCGACGGCGTGAGCTTCTATCGCGCCGCGGGCTGGGATGAGGATGCGCTCGATTCCTATCGCGTGCGCTTCGGCGGCTTCGGCAAGGTGGTGTCGCGCCTGCCCGACGGCTTCCATCGCCTGAGCGACGGCGACAGGATCGACATCGGCGGGCGCAGCTGGCGCGTGCTCGTCGGCAACGGCCATTCCCCGGAACACGCCTGCCTCGTCTGCGACGAGCTTGGGCTTTTCATCTCCGGCGATCAGCTCTTGCCGCGCATCTCTTCGAACGTGTCGGTGTTCCCGACCGAACCGGACGCCGATCCGCTGACCGACTGGCTCTCCTCGTGCGCGAAGCTGAAGGCGAGCGTGCCGGCCGACATCCTGGTGCTGCCCTCGCACAACGAGCCGTTCATCGGCGCGCACGGGCGCCTGCAGGACCTGATCGACGGGCACGAACGCACGCTCGCGCGCGTCGAGGCGCGTCTGGCGACCGAGCCGCGCCGCGCGGTCGATCTTTTCGGCGCGATCTTCGCGCGCAAGATCGGCGGCGACCTCATCGGCATGGCCACCGGCGAAACGATCGCGCACTTGAACTGCCTCATCGCGCGCGGCCGCGCCAAGCGGACCATCACGCCGGAAGGGATCGCGCTCTATGAGCCAGCCTAACGCGCCCGATCCCGCCGATGCGCCGAACCCGGCGAAAATCCCCAATCCCGAACGCCGCTCGGACGCGGCGCTGCTGTGCCTCTGCATTGGGCTGGGCCTGCTGGGGCTGGCATGGTTCCTCGGCGTCGGCGGCGTGCTCGCGACCGCGTTTTCCGGCGGCTCGCCGGCGGGGATCGCCGGCGGCGTCGGCGCTTTCATCGGATTGATCCTGGCGGCGGTCTGCGGCGCGCTCCTGGCGCTCGTCGGCGCGGTGTGGCTGTTCGTGCGCGTGATCGCCGATCAGCGCGAAGACCATTCCAAAGAGCGCTACAGCCGCGAAGTTGAAAGGTAGAAGAGCATGATCCTGGCAACGACGTTCGACGTTCCCGGACGCACCATCGCGCAGAATCTGGGCGTGGCGCGCGGCAACGTGGTGCGCTCGCGCTTCATCGGCCGCGACATCGTCGCGGGCTTCCGGATGATCATCGGCGGCGAGGTCCACGAATACACCAAGCTGCTGGCCGAGAGCCGCGAGCAGGCGCTCGACCGCATGGTGGAGAATGCGCGAGGCCTGGGCGCCGATGCGGTGATCGGCCTCAGGTTCGAGACGACCGACGCGGCCGGGGGCCAGGCCACCGAAGTGCTCGCCTACGGCACCGCCGTGAAGCTCGGCTGAAGACGCGCAACCAAGGGAGAAGCGCATGGCTGCGCCCGGCGAACGTCTGGAAGACTATAAGCCGCCCGCAAAGCTGAAGCTCTCGGCGCTTTGGGCGTCGCTGATGTTTCTCTACATCTATGGCGACTATTTCTACATGTACGCGCCGGGCAAGCTGGAGGCGATGGCGAGAGGCGATCTCGGCATCGGCCAGGCCACCGACGCGCTGCTGATCGGCGTCACGACCATGATGGCGATCCCGAGCCTGATGATCTTCCTCTCGCTGGCGCTGCCGCCGACGCTCAATCGCTGGCTCAACGTGTTGCTGGGGCTCGCATACGCGGCGATTGTGGGCCTCACGATGGTGAACGCGGAAGCCTTCTATCTCTATCTCGGCGCTCTCGACATCCTGGTCACCCTCACCATCGCGTGGATCGCGCTGAGATGGCCGCGCACGCAAGCCGCGCCGCAATGATCCGGCGCGCCGGCGAATCCACGATGCGCTCCATCCTGCTCTCGGCCGCTGCATTCCTCGCGTCGATCGCGCCGGCCGCGGCGGACAAGGCCGCCGATCCGCGCGCGGAAGTGCTCGCCGTGGACGCCGCGCGCGTCGCGGCTTTGCTGGAGGGCGACGTCGCGACGCTCGAACGGCTCACCGGCGACGAGCTGGTGCACGTCGCCAGCAATGGTCGCGTGCAGACCAAGGCCGAGTTCATCGCCGGCCAGCGCTCGCGCGCGCGCCGCTTCGCGACCTGGGCCATCGACGAGAACAATGTCCGCATCTATGGCGACGTCGCAATCGTCACCGGCCGCTATCGCAATGCGTTCGCCTCGGACGGCGGCGCCGAACCGGAGAAGCACGCGCGTCACATCCGCGTCTATGTGCGGCGCGGCGGGACCTGGGTGAACGTCGCCCACCAGGCGACCGAGATCGCCGCTCCTTGAAGCGCGAGCCTCAGCGCCCCGCGCCGGCGCCCGCGCCGCGCAGCTGCGCGAAATAGCCGTCGAGGAACGTCAAGGCGTCCTTGCGCGACAAGGGCTCCGCGCGCGCGTCATCGGCGAACTGCATGATCCGCGGATCGTCCGCGGCCAGCACGGGCCAGGGCGGCAGGCCTTCGCCGTTGGGATCGCCGGTCTTGGCGAAATTGGTCCAGTAATCGGCCATCAGGTCGGCGATGCGCTCGTCGGCGGCGTCCGCGCCCGGATACTGCGCCGCGAGATTGTCGAACACATAGGCCTTTTCCGCGCCGTGCACGGGTCCGCTGCGCGCGGCGTTCTCCGGCGCCGGCGGCGCATGCGAGAACATGTAGAGATACGCTTTCATTCCCGTGCCGGCGCTGTTCAGCGACGCCCATTTCCACATGCGCCAGAGATTGGTGTCGTTGGCCGCGGCGGGATCGGCTGTCGAGGTGTAGAATTGCCCGAAGCGTCGCGCGTCGGCGCCCCGCGGCGCCGGCCAATTGACCGTAAAGGTCGTCTCTTCCTTCGCGTTCACGCCGGTGAGCGTGGGCATGCGGTTCTGCCTGCCCGCCTCGAACGTCGCCTGCACGGTGTCCGGCAGCAGATAGCCGTCCCGCTCCACCGGGCGGAACATCGCGCGCTGTTCAAAGAACCGCGCCGCCGGCAGCGCGCGCAACGCCGCCAGCGAGTCGGCGCCGAGCGATCGCGCATAGCCGACCCCTTCCGCCTCCGCGCTGCGGAAATCGCGCCCCATGTCGCGCGCGCCCGCATTCATCATCGCGCCGCTCTCCCCGATCGCGCGATGGAAGAGCCCGGCCGCGAGCGGCGAAGCCTGCAGCGCCTGCACCGAGAACGCGCCCGCCGATTGGCCGAACAGCGTGACATTGGCCGGGTCGCCCCCGAACGCGGCGATATTGCTCTTCACCCAGCGCAGGGCGGCGAGCTGATCGAGCAGGCCGTAATTTCCCGATGCGTGATAGGGCGCTTCCGCCGTGAGTTCCGGATGCGCCAGAAAGCCGAGCGGCCCGAGCCGGTAATTGAACGTGACGACGACGACGCCGCGGCGCGCGAGGTTCGCTCCATCATAGACCGGCGCCGAGCCCGAGCCGGCGGCGAACGCGCCGCCATAGATCCAGACCATGACGGGAAGCTTTGCGTCGGCGCGCTGCGCCTGGGTCCAGACATTGAGGAAAAGGCAGTCTTCGGACGGTTCGGTGGGACCCGAATAGAGGCGTCCCACGCCCGGCCACGGCGCCTGCATGCAGATCGGGCCGAACTCGCGCGCCTCGCGCACGCCGTCCCACGCCGCGACCGGTTGCGGCGCACGCCAGCGCAGATCGCCCACCGGCGCCGCCGCGAACGGCACGCCCTTGAAGGCGACGACGCCGTCTTCGGTGCGCACGCCGCGCAATGAGCCGGCCTCGACCTGCACGCTGTCGCCGAACTGCGCGACCGTCGGAGGGGCAGGCGCCGCCGTCTGGCAGCCCGCAAGCACCAAGGCCGCGCCAACCGCGCGAATGAATTGAAGCCGCATCTCTCCCCCTCCTCCTTCCGCTGCGGGGAAGGTCAGGGGAGCATTAGCCTCAAGAACGCGCGTGCGCGAGTCGCCACACCGCCATCGCCATCACGCCCGCGGAGAGATCCGGCGAGGCGACGAACGCCGCGAGGAAGATGATGTGGTGCGCAACGAGCAGCATCGTCGGCGCCGGCGCGATCGTGCCGAGCCGCCAGTCGGCCAGCTTCTGCACGCTCCAATCGAAGAGCGTGAACGCTGCAACGGCGCCCGCCGCGAGCGGAATGAAAAGCGGGACGTGCGGCAGATCGAGCGGCAGCCCGAGCAGAAGGTGCGGCGCGGTGTAGGCCGCCGCGGTCAGCGCAACGAGCGGCGTCGTCCACACCGCAAGCGCCGCCGGTCCGCGCTCCTCCGCGGCGCCGGCCGCCAGCGTCATCGCCCGCGCGCGCCGCGCCGCCCAGCGCGCATCCGCAAGCATGCGCCAGATGAGCAGGACGCCCATCGCGCCGTCGAGGCCGAAGAAGCCCCCGACGATCGCCGCCGCCAGCGCCGGACCCGCGATATCGTGCAGGCGCAGCGAAAGCGTCGCGGGACGGAAAAGCGCGAGCGCCCCAGCCGCAGCGACGCCCAGAACCGCAAGCGGCGGCGCCGCGACGCCGAGCGCCAGCGTCCCCAGAGCCGCGGCGAGCGCCGTCAGCGCGCGCCATTGCTGCGAGGCCGCAAACGTCGTGGCCACGGCCAAGGATCGGTTTGGCGGATTCGCGATCATGCCGCCCTTGACTTGGCTCAGGGCGCGTGAATCACGCGTAAACGCGATTCCACAGCGCGGCGGCCGCGCTGTGGAAAACGCGAGGGACGTCGAAACCCGGGATCAGTCGCGGTTGCGGCGGCCGCGCTTGCCCTTTTCCTTGGCGGCGGCTTCCGCGGCGGCCTGCTGCTCCGCCTGTTGCGCGGCTGCGGCGGCGCGCTGGGCTTCGGCGGCTTCCGCCTGCGTGCGCCATTCCGCGTCGCGCGGCGTGCCGACCGAGGAGATCACGCGGTTGAAGGTGTCGGCGCGGTCCGGCCCGCTATAGGAGAGGCAGAACGTCCAGATCTCGAGGCCCGGCCGGCGCTGATAGCCGCCGAGCACGGTGTGCTCGCCGGATTGGATGACGGCGCGCTGGATCGGCCAGAACCCGGACGTGTCGGCGCTGGTGCTCTGCACGACCGCCTGGTTGCGGAAGAGCCGGATGGAGGCGGCGGTCGCCTGCCAGGCGTCGTTGCCGATCGGGGTGGTCTCCATCGAGCGGCGCATGGTGTCGGCGCTGTGGGCGGCCCATTCCGCCCGGGTGAGCGAGAAGAACTGGCATTCCTCGTTGGCCGTCCCGGAGATCATCTGGGTGGTGTCGGCCGCCGCCCCGCGTTGCGCATCGACCGGCCAGGCCGGCGGATGCTGGAAGCTCAAGCGCCCGGCCGGGTCGTTCCAGGCTGTCCATTGGGCCTGAGCCAGAGCGGCGCCGGTGGCGACGGCCATGGCCAAGGCGGCGAAAGCGAAGACGCGCATGCAGAAAACCTCCCGGGATCTTTGGGCCCGTTTTTGTCCAATCAGGCGCACCCCAGGCGCGCCAGTCCCTGCGAGGGCGGTTTTAGAGCCCGCCGGCGGCCCGGTCAAAGCGGCGAGCCCGTCCTTTTTGCCCGCCGTCCATGCAGGAACGGCCCGCTCCCCCCTGCCCCAAGCCCGCGCCGTGGCGCCGGACGCCGCGAGCCTCTAAAGGAAGCAAAAGGGAGAAGCACATGAGCCAAGGCCTTCGCGGCAAGACGCTGTTCATCACCGGCGCGAGCCGCGGCATCGGGCTGGCGATCGCGCTCCGCGCCGCCAAGGACGGCGCCAACATCGCGGTCGCCGCCAAGACCGCCGAGCCGCACAAGCATCTGCCCGGCACGATCTATTCGGCCGCCGAGGAGATCGAGAAATGCGGCGGCCGGGCGCTGGCGCTCATCGTCGATGTGCGCGACGAGGCAAGCGTCATGGGCGCGGTGGAGAGGACCGCCGAGACCTTCGGCGGCATCGACATCTGCGTGAACAACGCCTCCGCCATCCAGCTCACCGGCACGCTGCAGACCGACATGAAGCGCTACGACCTGATGAACCAGGTGAACGCGCGCGGGAGCTACCTCACCTCGAAGGCCTGCATTCCGCACCTGAAGAAATCCGCCAATCCCCACGTGCTGATGCTCTCGCCGCCCTTGGACATGCAGACGAAGTGGTTCCAGAACCACGTCGCCTACACGATGGCGAAATTCGGCATGTCGATGTGCGTGCTCGGCATGGCCGGCGAATTCAAAGAGGACGGCATCGCGTTCAACGCGCTCTGGCCGCGCACGGGCGTGGCAACCGCCGCGATCGAGTTCGCCTTGGGCGGCGAGGAGATGCTACGCGCCTGCCGCTCGACCGACATCATGGCCGACGCCGCCCATGTGATCTTCAACAAGCCGGCGCGCGAATGCACCGGCAATTTCTTCATCGACGATATTCTTCTCTACGAGAACGGCGAGCGCGACTTCGACAAGTACCGCGTCGATCCGACGAAGGATCTCTTCCAGGACTTCTTCGTGCCCGACACGATGCCGCCGCCGCCCGGCGTAAGCCTGAAGGCGGTAAAATAGCGCGCGACCTTCGCAGGTGTGGAGCGCGGGCCTCCAGGCCCGCAAATTTTGCACACGTCGCATGAGGATGCGGGCCTGGAGGCCCGCGCTCCAACCTACTAACGGCGCGCTTTGAAGAAGTCCTTCAGAAGCGCCGCGGATTCATCGGCGCGGATGCCGTGCGCGAGCTGCGGGCGCCAATGGCAGGTCGGCGCGTAGAAGAAGCGGACGCCGCTCTCCACCGCTCCCCCCTTCGGATCAGATGCGCCATAGACGAGCCGCATGATCCGCGCGTTGGCGATCGCGCCTGCGCACATCGCGCAAGGCTCGAGCGTGACGTACATCGTGAGCGCGTCGCGCAAACGGTAATTGCCGAGCTTGCGCGCCGCCTCCCGGATCGCGACGATCTCGGCATGCGCGGTGGGATCGCAGTTCCCGATCGGCGCATTGGCGCCGGTCGCGACGATCGCGCCGACATGATCGACGATCACCGCGCCGACCGGCGCCTCGCCCGCATCGGCAGCCTTGCGCGCCTCGGCGAGCGCGACGCCCATCATCTCATGATCGTTCATGCTTCCGACTCGGACGGCCCCAACAGGAGATCGTCGAGCACGACGAGCCTTTCAAGCACTTCCAGGCTGCCGCCCTGCATCGCCTCGGTGTACATCGCCCGCGTCGCAGGATCATTGTAGGGCATGCGCCCGTCCTTGGCAGTGCGCCAAGTCTCCTCGTCCGGCCAGACCGCGTAGGCGATGTACGAGCCGTCTTCGGCCCGGTGCAGGCGCGAGCCCCAGCCGCCGAGATCGCGCCGGATGGCGAGCGTGCCCCTGCGCCAGCTCTCCTCGAAGAGGGCTTCCCGTTCCGGCCTGATGCGCCAGCGATAGAGAACGGCGAACATGCGCGACTCCCGAAGCCCCATGAAGCATAAAGCGGGCCGTTAAGCTTGCTTGAACGCCAGTCTGAACGCATGAGACGGCGTATGGTTGACGACATCCCGGACCGCGATGGAGAGCGGATCGCCAAGGCGCTGGCGCGCGCCGGGATCGCATCGCGCCGCGAGGCCGAGCGGATGATCGCCGACGGCCGCGTCAGCGTGAACGGCAAGACCTTGGAGAGCCCCGCCTTCAATGTGACGCGCAAGGATGACATCCGCGTCGATGGCAAGCGCATCGGCGCGGCCGAGGAGACGCGGCTGTGGCGCTATCACAAGCCCGCGGGACTGGTGACGACGCACGCCGATCCGCAGGGGCGCCCCACCGTGTTCGAGCATTTGCCGCGCAAGCTGCCGCGGGTGATCTCGGTGGGGCGCCTCGATCTGAATTCCGAAGGCCTACTGCTGCTCACCAATGACGGCGAGCTGGCGCGCACTTTGGAGCTGCCCGCGACGGGCCTGACGCGCACGTATCGCGCGCGCGCGTTCGGCGCCGTCACGCAGGCCGAACTCGACGGCTTGTCGAAAGGGATCGAAATCGCCGGCGTGCGCTATGGGCCGATCGAGGCGCAGCTCGATGTGAAGCGCGGCGGCAATGCGTGGATCACATTGGCGCTGAAGGAAGGCAAGAACCGCGAGGTGCGCCGCGTGCTGGAAGCGTTGGGGCTGAAGGTGAATCGGCTCATCCGTACAAGTTATGGGCCGTTCGAGCTGGGGACGCTGGAAGCCGGCGCGGTGGAGGAGATTCCGCGCAAGGCCTGGAAGAGCGCGCTGCGCTGAAACGCCGTCTCAGCGCGGCTGCCATTCCGGAATCTCCTTCGCCTCGAGGATGCCCTGGCGGATGAGGTCCTGGATGCGCGAGATTTCCTCCGTGAGCTGCTTGGACACGCCGATGACGAAGGAAAAGCCCGCCCAGCGCATGTCCTGCAACTGCATCTTCCCTTCCTCGTAGTTTAGGATCTTCGCCGGATCGACGTCTATGCCATAAAAAGACATGCCGAACTCGTCGAGGTCGGCAGACCATCCGTACGATACGCCCGTCTCGCTGTCGGTGTCCCTCCTCATGGATATCCCCAAGTGCTCCTCAAGGATCGCTACGACGTCCTCAATGGCGCGATATTTTGTGCCGAACTCCATCACACCCCTCTTTGGTCTCTTCGCATCAGTGGAACAGCAGGCCCCGGACGATTGCGCATGGCCCCTGCGGAGCTGAATATCATGTAGGTTACCTCTCGCCCGTTCACGTCTCTTGAAAGCCCCACCACGCCCAGCGCGGTCATCTGTCGGGCCTGAAGCGGGGCGGTTCTGTCACGGCTGTGCATCGGCATCCTACGCTGACGCGCTGCGGCAAGCAGGAGCGGGCTGACAATGGCCATATCGAAATCGTTCGGGCCGGTTTCCGTCAGCACCCCTGCGGTCATGAGACCGACCGCTGGCGGCGCTTCCGCGCAGATAGGCTTGCGCGCCGGTCACCCGCGTGCGGAACTGATCGCAGACTGAACTCGGTCGGATAAGTTGCTGCAAAAGTGGCGATCGGCCTTGTCCCGCCTCGCGGACGGGCGGGGATCGAGCGGCGGCGATCCCCCTATTTTCGCGCTTACGAGGCGTGCCCGCCGAGGAAAGACGGCAGCGCCGGGATCGCGGCGGGGAAGAAGTTGTGCCCGTCCTCCCACACCATGCGCATGCCGGCGAAGAGGATGATCACGATGCCGACCACCGCGATCCAGCGATAGCGCTCGATGACGCGCGCGATGACCGACGCGGCGAGCCCCATCAGGATCACAGAGAGGATGAGCCCGAACCACATGATGTACATGTTGTGCTTCGACACCGCCGCCACCGCGAGCACGTTGTCGAGCGACATCGAGACGTCGGCGATGATGATGGTCAGGAGCGCGCGCCAGAACGTCTTGGGCGCCTTGCCCTCGCTGGCGATGCCCTCGGCGAGATGCTCGCCGGCGACCGGATCGCCGACCGCGACGGGCCGGTGCGCCTTGAGGTCCTGCCACATGCGCCACGCGACCCAGAAGAGCAGCAGCCCTCCCGCCAGCAAGAGGCCCTGGATAGAGAGCAGCGCGAGCGTCACGGTCGCGAACGCGATCCTGAGCACCAGCGCCAGGATGACGCCCCAGAAGATCGCGCGTCGCTGCTGCGCCGCGGGCAGCGCGGCGGCCGCCAGGCCGACCGCGACCGCGTTGTCGCCGGCGAGCGCAAGATCGATGAGCACGACCTGAAAGAGCGCCGCGACGTCGGCGATGATGATTTCCACGGGCCCCCCGCTGAGCGCAATTGCTATGCGTTGCGGGCATATCGCGGTCGCCCGGGGCTCGGTCAAGGCCGCGCCTGGACAAGGCGCGCAAACGCCGCGATCAGATTTTCGTCATGGAGCGCCCCGCCTCCCGCGCCGCGATCGCGCCTTTCCTGGCGATGGAGATGGCGCGCGAGGCCGGCGCCCGGGCGGCGGCCGGCGAGAGCATTGTGCGCTTCGATGTCGGCCAGCCCTGGGTTGGGGCGCCGGCCAAAGCCATCGAGGCGGTCCGTGCGGCGCTGGGGCGCGAGACGCTGGGATACACCGACGCCCTGGGCAGCCCCGCGCTGCGCGAAGCGCTCGCAACGCATTACCGCGAGCGCTACGGCGTTGAGGTCGCCCCTGCGCGGATCGCCATCGCCACCGGCGCCTCCGGGGCTTTCATCCTCGCCTTCCTCGCCCTCTTCGACACCGGCGCGCGCGTCGCAATGGCTGCGCCTGGCTATCCGCCCTACCGCCACATCCTCACCGCGCTCGGCATGCGCGCCGCGATCGCCGAGGCGAGCGTAGCGGATCGCCTGCAGCTGACGCCGGATCATCTGCGCGAACTGGCGGCCAAGGAGGCTATCGACGGAGTGCTCGTGGCGAGCCCCGCCAACCCGACCGGCGCGATGCTCACCCCGGCCGAGAAGCACGCGCTGGCGGAGACGGCCCGCGCCCTCGGCGCCCCGCTCATCTGCGACGAGATCTATCACGGCCTCACCTATGGCGCGGACGCGACCACCGCCCTCAAGGCCGATCCCGACGCGATCATCGTGAGCTCGTTCTCGAAATACTGGGCGATGACCGGATGGCGCGTCGGCTGGCTGGTCGTGCCCGATCACCTGATCGGGGCGGTGGAGCGGCTGGCGCAGAACCTCACGGTCTCGCCCCCGCACGTCTCGCAGATCGCGGCGCTGGGCGCTCTTCAGGCCACGGACGAATGCGAGGCGCGCCGCGCGATCCTGGCTGAGAACCGCGCGGCGCTGCTCGCGGCGCTGCCGCGCCTGGGCTTCACGCTCGCGGCGCCGGCGGATGGGGCGTTCTATCTCCTCGTCGATATCGGCGCCCATTCCGCCGACAGCCTCTCCTTCTGCCGACGCGCGCTCGCCGAAGCGGGCGTCGCCATGACCGCCGGAATCGATTTCGACGAGACGCGCGGCCATCGCTGGGTGCGCCTCTCCTACGCGCGCGACCCAGCCGAAGTGGCGGACGGGATCGCGCGCCTGGAGCGCTGGCTCGCTCGCTAGGCGATCCGTTCAGGCGCCGTTCAGGCAGGGATGTTCAAGAAATGTTCAGCTAGGGACGTGCCGGGCGCGGGAGAGCCGCCGCATGAAACGAATGACAATCGCGGCGCTGTGCGCAGCGACGATGTTGGGTTGGGCAGGCGCAGCCTCTGCGCAGGACGGCGGACGCTGGGAGCGCGGCGGCGGTCGCGGCGACGGCGGGCGCGCGGAGCGGTCCGAGGGCCGGCGCGGCGGCCCAAATGGCGGCGACGGCGGCGGTCAGGGCTGGCGTCAGCAGCAAGGCAATCCAGGCGGCAATGGCGGCGGCCCAGGCTGGCGTCAGCAGCAAGGCAATCCCGGCGGCGACGGCGCTCGGGAAGCGCGACGCCAAGGCGGCGGCCCCGGCGCGGGCGGCGGCGAAGGCTGGCGTCAGCGTCAGCAGGCGCAGCCGGGCAATCCCGGCGCCGGCGGCGAACCGGCCTGGCGTCCCCCGCAACAGAGACCAGGCGGCCCCGACGGCCAGAACTGGCGCGGCCGGTATGCCGGCCAGGAGCGCCCGCAGGGCCAGCCGCGCGTGCAAGGCGCGCCCGATCAGAATTGGCGCGGGCGTTCCGCCGGCCAGCAATTCCCGCAAGGTGAGATCCGCCGCGCGCCGGACAGCCAGCGCGAGCGCCGCGCCTTCGAAGGCGGCCCCGGCCCTCGCACGGACGGGCCGCGCATCCAGGGCGGCGGCCCCTCGCAGGAATGGCGGCAGCGCCAGCAGGGCCAAAGCGGGCAAGCGTATCGCCAGCGCGGTCCCGATCAGGGCGAAGTGCTCCGCGGCGGCCCCGACTACCGCCGCAACCCCGATCAGCGGCAGGCCTCGCCCAGCGAGCGCTGGCGCAGCCAAGGCGGCGATCAACGCGGCTTCGATCAGCAGCGGCGCGACGGCTGGCGCGGCGATAATCGCGGCAATTATTCCGGCCGCCCGGACCTGAACCGCGGCGACAACAACCGCCGCTATTCCGGCGATCGGCGCGGTCCTTCGCGCGCCTATACCCAGCTGCGTCCGCGCGCGCATTCCTATCGCGATTGGCGCGCGGTGCCGCAGGGCCGCTATTTCGACCGCGGCTACGCCTCGGTGATCGGCCGCTACTACAACCACCATTATCGCTGGTGGGGCGAACCGGGCTGGCGCACGCCGTACCGGCCCTGGCGCGTGGGCTATTACCTGCCGGCCTACGCGTCCTACGGACCGGTCCCGTACGACCTCTACCGGCTCCTGCCGCCGCCGCCCTATGGCTGCCGGTACGTCCGGTACGGCAACGACATCCTGCTGATCGCGATCAGCTCGCTGATGGTGCTCGACGCGATCCTCTGGCTCGATGACGGCGACTATTACGGCTACGACGACGGCTATTACGACGATGGCGGCTATTACGAGGACGACCGCTACGGCGACGACTATTACGACGAGTACTGAGCGCGCTCGCGCCGGCGGATGGGGCCGCCCTCCTGTCGGGGGGCGGCCTTTCGCTGTGGGCGGCGCCCCCCAAACTTTCCCAGGCGCGCCATTGACGCCGCGCGAGGCCTCGCCTAAATCCAGGCCGTTAGCAGCCGGGCCGGCCGAGTGCTAATCGCGTCGCCGGGTTGCAAACGACATCTATAGATTGAACCTGAGGAGGTCCAAGTGGCGAGCTTTCGTCCGCTGCACGACCGCGTCCTGGTGCGGCGCGTGAAGGAAGAGGAAAAGACCAAGGGCGGGATCATCATCCCCGACACGGCCCAGGAGAAGCCGCAGGAAGGCGAGATCGTCGCCGTCGGCCCCGGCGCCCGCGACGAGGACGGCGAGCGCATCGAGATGGACGTGAAGGCCGGCGACCGCATCCTGTTCGGCAAGTGGTCGGGCACGGAAGTGAAGATCGACGGTGAGGAGCTCCTGATCATGAAGGAGTCCGACATCATGGGCGTCATCGAGACGAAGGCCGCGAAGAAGGCGGCGGCCTAGCGCGCTTCGCGCGCGCGAATAGCGAATAGTGAGCAGCGAATAGATCGCCGCTCCACCCCTATTCGCTATTCGCCATTCGCTACTCGCTTTTCTGAAATCATTTCGAACAGGAACAAACATCACATGGCAGCGAAAGTCGTACAATTCGGCGCCGACGCCCGCGAGCGCATGCTCCAGGGCGTGGACATCCTGGCCAACGCCGTGAAGGTCACGCTCGGCCCCAAGGGCCGCAACGTGGTCATCGAGAAGAGCTTCGGCGCGCCCCGCACGACCAAGGACGGCGTGACGGTCGCGAAGGAGATCGAGCTCGAAGACAAGTTCATGAACATGGGCGCCCAGCTTCTCCGCGAAGTCGCGTCCAAGACCAATGACGAAGCCGGCGACGGCACCACGACCGCGACCGTTCTCGCCCAAGCCATCGTGCGCGAAGGCATGAAGGCCGTGCAGGCGGGCCGCAACCCGATGGATCTGCGCCGCGGCATCGACAAGGCGGTGACCGCCATCGTCGACGACCTGAAGAAGCGCTCGCAGAAGGTGAAGGGCAACGAAGAGATCGCCCAGGTCGGCACTCTCGCGGCCAACGGCGACGCCACGATCGGCAAGTTCCTCGCCGACGCGATGGCCAAAGTCGGCAATGACGGCGTCATCACCGTCGAGGAAGCCAAGACCGCCGAGACCGAGCTCGACGTCGTGGAAGGCATGATGTTCGACCGCGGCTATCTCAGCCCCTACTTCATCACCAACGCCGACAAGATGGAGGCCACCCTCGAGGAGCCGGCCATCCTGCTCTTCGAGAAGAAGATCTCCAGCCTGCAGCCGATGCTGCCGATCCTTGAATCGATCGTGCAGAACGGCAAGCCGCTGCTGATCATCGCCGAGGACGTCGAAGGCGAAGCCCTGGCCACGCTCGTGGTCAACAAGCTGCGCGGCGGCCTCAAGGTCGCGGCGGTGAAGGCCCCCGGCTTCGGCGATCGCCGCAAGGCCATGCTGGAGGACATCGCGGTCCTCACCGGCGGCCAGGTGATCAGCGAAGACCTCGGCATCAAGCTCGAGAACGTCACGCTCGACATGCTCGGCAAGGCCAAGAAGGTGGTGGTGAAGAAGGACGACACCACCGTCGTCGACGGCTCCGGCGCCAAGAAGGACATCGAGGCGCGCATCAGCCAGATCCGCAAGCAGATCGAGGACACCACCTCCGACTACGATCGCGAGAAGCTGCAAGAGCGCCTCGCGAAGCTGGCCGGCGGCGTGGCCGTGATCAAGGTCGGCGGCGCCACGGAAGTGGAAGTGAAGGAGCGCAAGGATCGCGTTGATGACGCGCTCAACGCCACGCGCGCTGCGGTCGAGGAAGGCATCATCCCCGGCGGCGGCACGGCTCTGCTTCGCGCAGCCCAGAAGCTCTCGGTGAAGGGCGACAACGAAGACCAGAACGTCGGCGTCACGATCGTCCGGAAGGCGCTTGAAGCGCCGATCCGTCAGATCGCGGAGAATGCGGGCGTCGAAGGCTCCATCGTCGTCGGCAAGATCCGTGAATCGAAGGAGGATTCCTTCGGCTTCAACGCGCAGACCGAGGAATATGTCGATCTCCTGAAGGCCGGCATCATCGATCCGGTGAAGGTGGTGCGCACCGCGCTGCAGGACGCTGCGTCCGTGGCCGGCCTCATCATCACGACGGAAGCCTCGATCGCCGAAGCCCCGAAGAAGCCCTCCGGCGGCGCGCCGGGCGGCATGCCGGGCGGCGGCATGGGCGGCATGGGCGACATGGACTTCTGAGCAGAGCTTAGAAGGCCGTATCGGACATCCCGGACGCGAAGGCGGGGCGCATGCCCCACCCCAAGCGTTGGGATCCCGCGCAAGACACGCACCAAGGGCGAGGCTCCGGCCTCGCCCTTTTTGTTTGCGCCCTGCCGTAGCGAACCTGTAATTAACCCCCAGGGGTTGCGTTCGGGGAGACGCCAGATGGACTCTTCAGCCTTTAGTTGGGTGCCAAATATCCCTGAGTCATTGCAGGCTGTCTTCATCTCCCTGGCCACCGCCCTGGCGTTCGCCATAGCGCGTTGGATCGGTTCGAGCCTTTACCGACTCTGGAAAGAGTACGCTGAACGCAATCGCGCCGCTCGCGAGACCCCCAAAATCGAGCGTCTGCAGGCGCGCCTCGACAGCATCCGACAGGTGCAAGAGCGCCCGACTATATTCATTGCCCGCTGTGTGCGCGGCATTTTAGGCCTGCTGGCGCTCTTCATTGTCTACTTTGTCGTTCAATATGTGTTGGGAGACATGCTTGCTGTCCCTGTTTCCCTGGGTCCCTTCCGACTTTCCGCAAGCCAACTTGTCCTCAGCATGGTGTTGACGGCGGCGTTCGTCACGCTGTCTTCAGCCTGGGCCTTTGTGCGCCCGCACGCGAGCTTCGAAGCCTTCGAGCAACGTGCAGAAGAAAACATCAATCGCCTGAGAGCGAAGATTTCCGTAAGCGAAGCGGACGAGGCGGAGGCGCAAAAACTAGCCACCCAAGCCGAAACCGACAGGGAGGTTCTCGAGGTCGGGCCGCCCCCCGCACCAGCGGTCAAACCGGCTGCACCGCTCCCACCTCCCGCAGCGACCGCAAGCGGCGGCGCCGACTGGCGTCGCGGCCAGATTCATCAATGGACCAAGAAGAGGTACGGCCACATCCTGGGGGATGACGGACAAACTTACTACGCCAACATCAACAGCCTCGTTGGCACCCGCACGCCGCCCCCCGGCTCTGTCGTGTACTTCCGCCCTTCGGGACATACACATGGGGGACCCTACGAGAGCGCGGATGTGATCCTGCCAGTTGATCAGGTCGTGGAGGGCGTCGTCTCGGAGGTCCTTCCCACTCGCGCCTTCTCGATCGCACGGGTCACCGACGCCAACGGCAAGGCCCACCATCTGCCGATGCCGTTTTCCCTCACCGTAGGCGGAAACAAATTCCGCAACGGCGAGCGCGTCAAATTCCAAGTTGGCGTCAATCGGAAGCGTACACCGATGGCAATCGGCGCAGTGCCTGTAGGCGCTGAGGACCCGATGCCGGCCTGATGGTCATGGCGTCATCGGCGCGATAAAGGCCAAATGCCGGCCTCGCTCTCTTGAGGGTAGGCATTAGGCAATCGCGCGGACGAGAGATCAAATCACCTCCCGTCGCCCCCGTCTGCCCGCGCCCGCACATTCGTCGCGCCCGTCCCGCCGCCGGTCGCGGCCGGGTCAAGGACGAACACCCGCCCCAGAGCGACAATGCGACCAATGGGGTCGTTCTTGCGACCGATGCGCTGCGCCATCAGCCCGGCGACGTTTAGCTTGACCCTGGGTGAACGCGCGCGGAGCCAACCGCGCCTCTCGCGAGGTGACGGGCATGCGGCGCTGGCTGGTTTGGCTGCAAGGGGAGTCTGATCCCAAGGGCGAGCGGCTGCGCGCCTTCCTGATCTTCCAGGCCGTGTTCTGGACCGCCGCGCTCCTCATCCGCACCTTCGCGGCGCTGGAATACCGCCCGCATCTGGCGTTCGGCTACCTGCCCGACCGCATCCTCATCGTGCTTGCCAGCATCGCGGGCACCACGCTGGTGCATGCGGCGCTGCTGCGGGTGGAGGGCTGGTCCCAGCTCCGGCGGATGGCGCTCGCGTTCGCGCTCTGCCTCTTGCTCATGCCGCCGATGGGCACGCTCGAGCTCTCGCTGGCGGCGCGCCTCGGGCAGGAGGAGGCCGGCGGCGTCTCCTTCGCCGAATACGTCCTGCAGTTCGGTTGGATCTACGTGATGTGGATCGGTTATTATTTCGCGCTCGACCAGCTCTACCGCACCAAGCGCGCCGCCGAGGCGCACGCCAGGGCCGATCGCCAGGCGCACGCCGCGGAGCTGAAGATGCTCCGGTATCAGCTCAATCCGCATTTCCTGTTCAACTCGCTGAACGCGATCTCCACGCTGGTGCTGGAGAAGAAGAACGCCGAGGCCGAGGCGATGATCCTGCGCCTTTGCCGCTTCCTGCGTCACACCGTGGACATCGATCCGGCCCCCTTGTCGCGCCTGGGCGATGAGGCGCGCATCCAGCGCATCTATCTGGAGATCGAGGCGGTGCGCTTCGGCGACAATCTGCGCGTCGAATGCGACGTGCCCGCGGAGCTGCACGATTGCCAGGTGCCCTCGCTGCTGCTGCAGCCGATCATCGAGAACGCGATCAAGCACGGCGTCTCGCGGCTGCCCGACGGCGGCTGGATTCACATCCGCGCGCAGCGCGAGGGCGCGCGCCTCAAGCTCACCGTGGAGAATGACGGCCCGCCGCTGCGCGAGGACATCGCCGAGCATCGCGGCGTGGGCCTGCGCAACACCGAGGAACGCCTGCGCACGGTCTATGGCGCGGCCGCGCACGTGCGCCTCACCGCGCGTCCGCAGGGCGGCGCGCGGGTGGAGATCGTGCTGCCGTGCGAGCACGCCGCACTCGAGCGCGAACTCGCGCCGGCGTGATCGTCCGGGCTGGCGGGAATGTGATCGTCATAACGGCCGCATAACCTGCTGCTGCGCCTGCCTCAGGGTTGGCGCCGCGCGCTTCCCTCGTTACCCCCTCCCGATGGCGAAGGACACCAAGGCCGGCTTCTGGGGCCGCGACACCACTCCCGGCTATGTGCTGCTGGCGGCGACGGCGGTTTCGTTCCTGCTGCTGAACGGCCCGCTCGAGCCAGCGGTGCATCATGCGCTGGAGGACGCCTTCGCGCGCATCGCGGTCGGCGCCGTCACGATCCCGGTGAATTGGCACATCGTCATCAATGACGGCCTTATGGCGATCTTCTTCCTTTACGTCGGGCTCGAGCTGAAGCGCGAGACGGTGGAGGGTCCGTTCCGCAATCCGCGCGAGGCGGCGCTGCCGATCGTCGGCGCGGCGGGCGGCATGGCGGTTCCTGCGCTGATCTATCTGATGATCGCCGGCGCCGCCGACCCGTCCTACGTGCGCGGCTGGGCGATCCCGGCCGCGACCGACATCGCGTTTGCGATCGGCGTGCTTTCGCTTTTGGGCGCGCGCGTGCCGCCAGGCCTGCGCCTGTTCCTGCTCGCGCTGGCGATCATCGACGATCTGGGCGCGATCCTGGTGATCGCGCTCTTCTACACCACCAACATCACCGGCTGGGCGCTCGGCGGAGCGCTCGTGTCGTTCCTCGTTATGCTGGGCATGAACCGCGCGGGCGTGAAATCGCTCCTGCCGTATTGGCTGCTCGGCGCCGTGACCTGGGGCTTCATGCTGCTCTCCGGCGTGCATGCGACGATGGCCGGCGTGCTTACCGCGCTTGCCGTGCCGATGCGCGCGCCGAGCGGCAAGAGCCCGCTGGTCGTCGCCGAGCATACGCTGAAGCCCTGGGTGCAGTTCGGGATCATGCCGTTGTTTGCAGTGGTGAACGCCGGCGTGCCGCTCGCGGGCGCGACCGCCGCGCTCTTCACCCATCCCATCACGCTCGGCGTCGGCCTTGGCCTGCTCATCGGCAAGCCGATCGGCATTCTCGCCAGCGCCTATGCCGCCGCGAAGGTGTTGAAACGCAACCTCCCGTGCGGCCCCGGCGCGATGCTGGGCATGGCCTGCGTGGCCGGGATCGGTTTCACCATGAGCCTCTTTGTCGGCACGCTTGCCTTCGGTCAGGGCGAGCTTGCCGCGCCGGTGCGCATCGGCGTGCTCGGCGGCTCGCTCTGCTCCGCGCTCGTCGGACTGGCGATCCTCGCCGCCTCGCTGCGCGCCGAGGGGCGCGTGCGCGATGCCGATCTGGCCCGCGAGGAAGAGATCGCCGAGCGCGCCGGGATCATCGAGGACATCGATCCGCCGACGACAAGCGCTGACCTAGCGAGCGGCGGCGCCGATCAGGGCGTGGCGCGCACCCCGAGCGTGAAGCCGCGATCCTCGCCGGGGAAATAGCGGTCATTGCCGAACGCGAAATCCGCGCGCTCGGCATAATCCGTGTTCGTCAGATTGCGCACCACGCCGAAGAGAGCCACGCGGCCATTGACCGCCCATTCGGCGCGCAGATTGAAGACGTCATGCCCAGGATAGGTCCGCGTGTTGGCGGCGTTGGTGAAGTATGCGCCCATGTGCGTCCATTCAAGCTCGGTCCGGAGCGCAGCGAAGGGACGCCACGTCGCGGTCCCGTTCCAGATCCAGCGCGGCGCGGAATCCACATCGTCCCCGCTGGTGATGCTCTCGCCCGCCCGCGAGACCGGATCGTTGAAGCGATAGGTGTGTCGCGCATAGGTCGCCCAGCCGCCGAGCTCCAGCTTGTCGCCGAGCGGCAGCGCGCCGGAGACTTCCACGCCCTGATGCCGCGTCTTGCCGTCGGTGACGGTGAAGCCGTCGGCGTTGCGGAACGACGTGTCGCGCTTGTCCATGTGATAGAGCGCAACCTCGACATGCGCAGGCCCGATCGCGCCGCGCCAGCCCAGCTCGGCGGAGTCCAGCGTTTCGACGCCCTGTCCGCCCGGCGTCTGCGTCGTCTGCAGCGAGTAGAGATCGGTGATCTGCGGCGGCCGCGCGCCGCGCGCGAAATTGAGCCAGAACGTGGAATCGTCCGTAGGCGTATAGATCACGCCGACCTTCGGCATGATCGCCTCGAAACTGTCCGTGCTGTCCGCCGGGCGCCGGAAGCGCCCGAAATCGCCGACCGGCGCGTGATTGGCGTAATCGTATTCGACGTGCTCGCCGCGCAGGCCCGAAACCAGCCGCCAGTTCGGCGCGAAGACCCATGACGCCTGCGCATAGAGCGCCGCCACGCGCATATCGACGTCGTAATCGTAGTGCAGCCCCTGCAGATAACCGGCTGGTTGCGTGGCGAGCGCTTGGAACTCGCGCAAGGAGCCCTGCGTCCAGTCGCCGTCGGCGCCGACGATGAACGACAATGCATCGTTCGGATCCCAATAGAGCGTCGCCTGCAGGCCCCCGCCCCGCTGGCTGGTCTCTTCAAGCGCCTGCGACGGGAAGAAGGAGAGCAAGAGATCGGTGTCGATCCAGCGCGCATAGGGCGTGAGCCGCAGCCGCGTGTCGGCGCCGATGGCGCGCTCGAACGAGAAGCGCGCGCGCGCGAGCTGCTCGTCGCGGAACGCGTTGGGCGTGGGATTGGCGCGCGAAAGCGCGCTGTTCTTGTAGGAATCGGTTCCCTGGATGAAGCTCGCGGTTTCCTGGTTGAGGTTCCGCGCCGCGATGCGCGCTTCCATGGACCAGGCGCCGAGCGCGGCGTTCCAGCCGACGAGCGCCTGCTGCTCATCGACGCTGGAATCCGCGCGCCATCCCCCGTCATGGGCAGCGTTGATCCCAAGATAGAGCGGACACGCGCGCGCCTCGACCTGGCCTGTCGCGCGATCGAACGAGCCGAGGCTCGCCGAAGCGGACGAAACGCCAACCCGGCAATCGCCATGGAGATTGGGCGTGATCACGTTGACGAGCCCGTGCACTGCGTTCGAGCCATAGAGCGCCGAGCCCGGCCCGCGCACGACCTCCACGCGCTCGGCGAAAGCGAGGCTCGTCTCGAAAAGCTGGTTCACGTTCGCGAAGCCCGGGGCGCGGATCGGAACGCCGTCTTCCAGCACGAGGAACGAACCGGCGCTCTGGCCGCCGTTCAGCACCGGCGAACGGATCGCGGGAAGATTTTCCAGGCCGTTGTTGCGATGGATCGCCACGCCCGGAAGGCGATTGAGCGCTTCGTTGGGCGCCTGGGCGCCGATAAGATCGAGCGTGTCGCGCCCCAGCACGGCGACGCCGCCGGCAAGCGTCGCGGTCTGCTGCGCGCGCCGCTCAGCGGTGACAACGATGCCATCCTGCGCGAACGCGGGCCCCGCGCACGCCAACGCCGCGAGCGCCAGCGCCCAGCGCGTCACACGCCTCATGTCAGCGGACGGATCAATCGGTGCAGACATCCGAATGAGTGTAGCCACGGCGCGCGCAGCGCTCCAATCGCAGCGATGACGCAGGCGTCAGATACAGAACCCTGAAATTGCGACGGCGGCGCCAGTTTCCTGGCGCCGCCGTCTGCTCGTCGCGTCTCATATTGCTTATTTGAGGGGCGTCTCCTCCCCGAACGCGCGGTCCGCTGCACATCGGCGCGAACGCGAGGAACGTGACCCAACTATGACGAAAGTCAAGCGCAGCAAGAGTGATCGTGAAGGATTGTGATCAGGTGTTGCACAGGCTCGACGCGAACCGCTGATAGACGCCATTCGGTTGCTCGAAAACGAAATCGCTTTCGCTGACGCCGATCGAGCCGCCAAGCAATTGCTGCAATGCAGCGCAAACGGCGAAGACGTTCTCGATGGGACAATAGATCTCGAGCAGCGCCCCGCCTTCGACGTCGCCGGCGAGCTTGCAGCCGAGCGCCGCGGCGCGCTCCAGAATGGGGGCCGGACCCTGCGGACCTGGCGCGACGCGGATGAGCCGGGTGGCTTTGGCGCGGCCGCGCGCCTCGACGATGTCGAGGAAGTGCGCAAAGGCGGCATGGGTTGCGGGATCCCATTTGGCGGTTCGGCTGGCGACGATCTGCGCCTGCGACCGCAATAGGATCCCATCCGGGATCCGGCGCAGATGGTTGGCCGCCAGCGTGGCGCCCGACGTGGTGATGTCGATGATCGCCTCGGCAGCCCCTGCCGCGGGCGCGCCTTCGGTCGCGCCGAGGCTCTCCACCAGCCGGTAGTCGAGCACGCCGTGCTCGTCGAGGAAGCGCCGGGCGAGCCGGGCATACTTGGTTGCGATGCGAAGCCGGACGCCGGTGCGGGCGCGGTGCTCGGCGCAGACCTCGGCGAAATCCGCGAGGCTGGCCACGTCCACCCAGCTCATCGGCGCGGCGAGCACCAGATCGGCCCGGCCGAACCCGAGCGGCTTGACGAGGATGCTCGACGCGAGGTCGGGGTCGTTTTCGCGCAGCACGTCCTCGCCGGTGATTCCCACATGCGCGTCCCCGTCGCGCAGCGTCCGGGCGATCTCCGAAGCGGAAATGAGCCGCACCTCAATCCCAGGTAGCGGCAGCGCGCCCTGATAGAGCCGGTCCGCGAGCGCAAGCGGCAGCCGGCAATCGGCGAGGAAGCCCGCGGACTGCTCCTGCAGGCGCCCCTTCGAGGGGATGGCGAGGATGAGCGCGCTCATGGCTTCGCCGCCAATTCGATGCGCGCGGGACGCAGCGCGAAGCCGGCGCCCCTGATCGGAGCGCTCTTGGACGCGGCGCCATTGAGCCGCTGCGTGAGCGCATCATAGCGCCCACCGCCCCCGAGGCTGGCGCGTTCGCCGAGCGCCGGGGCCTCAAGCTCGAAGACGAAGCCGTCATAATAGGCGAGGTTGCGCCCAAGCCCCGGCGTGAAGCGCGTGTCCTTCGGCAGGCCCGCAAACCGCGCGGCGGCCGCGTCGAGCGCCGTGCGTGCGCTCTTGGCGACGTTGGGCAGCAGCTTCTCCACCGCCGCCAGGCCCTTGCTGATCGGCGCGTCGATGTGCGTGAGCTCGTGCAGCAGCGCGATCTGCGCACGCGTGGGCTTCGCCGCGCGCTGCGCCTCGGCGCGCGCGCTGAGCCGCCGCGCGACATCGCCGAGCGATCGTCCGCCCACCGGCACGATATGCGCGGCTGAAAGGAGATCGGCGAGCGCCGCTTCCGGATCAGGCGCCGCGGCGAGCGCATCGGCGAGCGCGCCGCGCGCGACCGGCGCGTCGTTGGCGATCTCCGCCTCGAGCGCATCGAAACCGTGCGGGCGCTTGAGCGCGCGCTTTACCCGCTCGGCCCAATGCGGATGCAGGCCGCTGCCATCGACGAACGCCGCGACGAGCGCGAGATCGCCGACCCGCAGCGCTGGCGTCGCCCCCGCCGCGCGGCACGCATCGAGCGCGCAGCCGAGGATGGCCGCATCGTCCGAAGGCCCGAGCCATTCCGCGCCGATCTGCGTGAACTCGCTCTCCCGCGTCGTCGCGCTCTGCCGGCGGAAGACGAGGCCCTCATAGGCGACGACGCCGCTCGTCTTCTTCTGCGCAAACGCCGCGCGCAGCGCCGGGATGGTCATGTCCGGCCTGAGGCAAAGCTCGCCGTCGTCGTCGAGGATAAGATAGGCGCGCCGCCGGATGTCCTCGCCGGAAAGCTCAAGGTAAAGCGCGGCCGGCTGCAGCACCGGCGGATCGAGCCAGACGGGCGCGTGCGCATCGATCGCTTGGCGGAGCGCGAGGCGGACCGGATCGAGGCTCATCCCCCTCCCCCTTGCGGGGAGGGGGCGGGGGGCGGGGGGCGATCGTTCCGTACAAAGACGTTTGCAGCGAAGCGCCGGGCGCAAATCTCCAGGCGGAGCGTCCAAGCCGAACGCCCCCCCTCCCTACCCTCCCCCGCAAGGGGGGAGGGGGAGTTTCTTCTTGCGTCGTTCATTCGGTCAGCATGCGCTGGACGGAAGCGACGAGGTCGGCCTGCTTCACCACGCTTTGCGCGGGGCGCCCTTCGCGCCATTCCTTGTTGTCGGAGACGTTCTTGGCCATTTCCGCGCCGAGTTTCATGCCTTTGAGCGTGACGGTCCCGTCGCGGCGCTCATCGCCGCCGAGGATGACGGCCACCGGCGCGTTGCGCTTGTCGGCGTATTTGAGCTGCGCCTTTGGGCCCGAGCCGCCGAGATAGACTTCCGCGCGCAGGCCGGCCGCGCGAAGCGCTTTCGCGAATCCGAAACAATCCGCCATGCCCTCCTTGTCGAACGGCAGCACGACGATGGGCCCGTCGGCGGCCTCTGCCTGCTTCTCCAGCGCAGCGGCGAGCCGTGAAACGCCGATCGAAAAGCCGGTCGCAGGAATCTTCTGGCCGGTGAAGCGCGCGACAAGATCGTCATAGCGCCCGCCCCCGCCGATCGATCCGTAGCGGATCTTGTTCTCTGCCTCGTCCGCATCGCCGAGCAGCTCGGCCTCGAACACGGGTCCGGTATAATACTCAAGCCCGCGCACGACGCTGGGATCGAACGCCGCCTGTTCGGCGTCCACCAGGCTCGAGAGGATGTCCGCGAGGATCGCGAGTTCGCGATAGACCGCCTGCAGCCCCTCGCTTTTCGCGAACAGTCTTTCGAGCTTGCCGACGCGCTCCTTCGGCGCCGCGAGCCCGATCTCCACGAAATCCATCACCGCTTTGGCGCCGTCCGCGGATAGCTTGGCGCCTTCGGTGAAATCTCCGGACTCGTCCTTTCGTCCCTCGCGCAGCAGGAGCGACACGCCTTGCGCGCCGAGCCGGTCGAGCTTGTCGATGGCGCGGAGCACCCGAAGGCGCTGTTGCGCGCCCTCGCCGGTCGCCGGCGCGCCGATGCTCTCCAGAAGCGCGTCGAGCAGCCGACGATCATTGTATTTGAGCTGGTATTGCGCGCGCTGAAGGCCGAGCGCGCCATAGGCCTCGCACGCCATCGCGATCATCTCGGCGTCGGCGGCGGGCGACGGCGAGCCGACCGTGTCGGCGTCGCACTGCCAGAACTCGCGGAAGCGCCCCGGCCCGGGCTTCTCGTTGCGCCACACGGGGCCGGCGGCCCAGCGGCGATAGGGCTTCGGGAGCTGGTCGAAATTTTCCGCCACGAAGCGCGCCAGCGGCGCGGTCAGATCATAGCGCAGCGCCATCCATTGGGCGTCGTCGTCTTCGAGCGCGAACACGCCCTCGTTCGGGCGATCCTGGTCGGGCAGGAATTTGCCGAGCGCGTCGGCGTACTCGAACGCGCCGGTTTCGAGCGGCTCGAAGCCCCACGCCTCGTAAACGGCGGAGATCTTGGCGACCAGCGCGCGCTCGGCCTTCAGGCCCGGGCCGCGGCGATCCTGGAATCCGCGCGGACGGCGCGCCTTGGGGCGAAAATCTTTGGGGTCGGGCATGGGAACAATCGCGGTAGAGGAAACGGGCATGGCCCGCAATGCGGGCCGGTTTTCAGGCTCTAGCTGCGATGTCGCGTCATGCCCGGAGGCTTACACGAAACGACGCGCGCTTGCACGAAGCGAATTTCTCTGACTAACGTCAGAGAATGGGCCGGATCGAGGATTTGCGCCGGTTTAACCGAACGGTCAGCACCCGGATCGGCGTGCTCCATGACCGCTTCCTCGGCCGCGACCGCCCTTTAGGCGAGGCGCGGCTGATCTACGAGATCGGCGAAGCCGGCGCCGAATTGCGTGACCTGCGCGCCCGGCTGGAGCTCGATTCCGGATACCTCTCCCGGCTGCTGCGCTCGCTGGAGAAGCAGGGGCTGGTCGCGGGTGGAGCTGCCGAAGATGCGCGCGTGCGGCGCGTGGCGCTGACGCCGGCGGGGCTCGCCGAACTTGCGGAGCTTGATCGGCGTTCGGACGATCTGGCCCAATCCCTGCTCGCCCCGCTGGATGAGAAGCAGCGCGCGAAACTCGTCGCGGCGATGAACGAGGTGACGCACCTTCTCGCCGCATCGTCATTGACCATCGAGGCGGCGCCCGCCGACAGCGGAGACGCCAAGGCCTGCCTCGCATCCTACTATGCCGAGCTGCAATCGCGCTTCGACGCCGGCTACGATCCCGCCAAGGGCGCGCCGACGGACGCGGCGCAGTTCGCGCCGCCGCGCGGAATCTTCCTGCTGGCGCGCACCTTGGGCCGGACGATCGGCTGCGCGGCGTTGCGCACCTGGGCGCCGCGCGTCGGGGAAGTGAAGCGCGTGTGGGTGTCAAAGGAGGCGCGGGGGCTCGGCGTTGCGCGCCGCCTAATGGACGCGGTCGAGACCCACGCGCGCGGCTTCTGCTTCAAGACCCTGCGGCTCGACACCAACCGCACGCTGACCGAGGCGCAGGCGCTCTATCGTTCGCTCGGCTATCGCGAGATCGCGCGCTACAATGACGAGCGCTACGCCGACCACTGGTTCGAGAAGCGCCTATGAACACGAGCCTCAAGGGCTGCGTGATCGTCGTCGCCGGCTTGGCGCTCATCGCGATCGCCGTGCTCGTCGTCCTGCACTTCGCCGACTGACGACCCCGGTCACAGCGGGCCGGCGGCCTCTCGCTTAAAGCAGCTGGCGCCACCTTGGGAGGCGACCATGCAATCCCGCATCCACGCATGCATCTTCATCGGCGCGACGACGCTCCTCGTGCTCATCGCCCTGCCCTTCTTCATCGGCGCCGCCGCGCACTGAGCGGAGATCCCCGCGGAGAGGGAATCGGTTCCGACGATCAGTTCCGGTACTTCACCGTGCAGCCATAGGGCGTCGTTTCGGCCACCTGCACCGCGCGTCCGGCGCGGAGATCGGCGAGCGCGGCAGTGACGTAGTTCGTCGCGCCTTGCAGCGAGGACGGCGCGGCCGAAGGACGATCATCGATCGCGCCCTGGTAAACGACGCGCTGCTGCGCATTGATCACGAACATCTGCGGCGTGTTGCGCGCGCCATAGGCGCGGCCCATGGCGCCGGACGCGTCGATGAGGATGGCGGCGGGCGTCGCGTTGACTTCCTGGGCGTGCGCCGCTGCGGCCGCCCCGGTGAGATAGCCCTGCTCGCCCTGCGCGGAGGAGATCACCGTGAGCCAGACGGCGCCCTGGCCTGCGGCGGCGGTCTGCAGCGCCTGCATGTTGCCGGAATTGTAGTGCTTGCGCACGTAAGGGCAGTCCTTGTTCGTCCATTCGATCACCACGGTGCGGCCGGCGAACTCGGAGAGCGAGCGCGTGCGCCCCGAAGCGTCCTGCACCGAGAACGCGGGCGCCGGCGCGCCGGTCTCGACCGCGGCGTCGGCGCTGCCGGAGATGAGCGCGCCGGCGGTGAGCGCCGCTGCGAAGCCGATCGCGCCGGCCAGCATGAGGTTGCGACGATTGAAAAGCTTCATTGCCTGTCTCCTTGGGCGAGTTCACCGGTTCCAACTGTCTTGATCAAGAGATCTTCGCTGAGGAGCTGCGGCAGGATGCGCGGCTGCTCGGCGTTGGGCGCGTAATAAAGATAGAGCGGCACGCCTGCGCGCGCGTGCGCGGCAAGCTCCGCCGCGATAGCGGCGTCGCGATTGGTCCAATCGCCCTTGAGATAAGCCACGTTGGCGCGCGTGAACGCTTCGGCCACCCGCGCGCGGGAGAGCGCGACCCCTTCATTGACCTGGCAGGTGATGCACCACGCGGCGGTGAAATTGACGAAGATCGGGCGCCCCTCCGCCCTGAGCGCTTCGACGCGCGCTGCGCTCCACGGCTCGGAAGGCAGCGCGGCGACCTCGCTCGAAGCGGCGATGGCCTGCGCCGGCGTGGTGAGCGGCCGCCATGCGACGGCGCCGACGATCGCCAGCAGCGAAAGAGCGACGCCGGCCCATATCCGCCCCCACTTCACCGCGACGACGGCGAAACCGATCGCGAGCGCGATGGCGAGCAACGCGGCCGCGCCCATGGCCCCCGTCTGCATCGCCAGCACGAAGACGAGCCAGACGCTCGCGCCGAACATCGGGAAGGCGAGAACCTGCTTGAGGCGGTCCATCCAGGGGCCTGGGCGTGGCACGAGCTTGCGCAAGCCCGGCGCAAACGCGATCGCCGCCAACGGCGTTGCGAAACCCAAGCCGAGCGCAAGGAAGACCGCGAGCGTCACCGGCGCCGATTGCGTCACCGCAAAGCCTGTCGCGCCGGCCATGAAGGGCGCCGTGCACGGCGTGGCCGCGACAACCGCGAGCGCGCCAGTGAAGAAGGCGCCTGCATCGCCGCGCTTGCCGGCGAGGCCCCCGCCGAAATTCTCAAGGCCGGTGATCTCGAACGCGCCCAGCAGATTGAGCCCAATGACGAAGAAAAGCAGCGCCAGCGCCGCCACCAGCGCCGGCTCCTGCAATTGGAATCCCCATCCGACCGCAGCGCCGGCGCTCTTGAGCGCGATGAGCGCACCGGCGAGCACGAGGAAGGTCGTGAGGACGCCGGCGACGAAGAGCGCGCCGTGGCGACGTGCGTGTCCCGCCTGCGCGCCCTGTGCAATTCCGAGCGCCTTGATCGACAACACCGGCAGCACGCACGGCATCACATTGAGGATGAGGCCGCCAAGAAACGCAAAAAGCAGCGCCAACGGCAGCGTCAGATCCGCGCCCTGCCCCGGCTCGCCCGCCGCGCCCAATGCATTTTGCGGCGCGCGCGGAGGCGGCGCGCCGGGCAAGGGGTCGCCGGGCGCTGCGGCGATCTCGATCGCACGGCGCTCCCAGGCCCCGTTCGCCCGCTGCTCGAACGCGAGCACGCCGGAAAGCTCAGCGGTTCCGAGATTCTTGGCGACGCCCGGCTCGAGCGTGAGCGTGATCCCGCGCTCACCGTAGGCCCCGCCTTGCGCCGCGATATGGGAGATCACGTCGCGCGAATAGGGATAGAAATAGGCCGCCCGCGTTTCGGCCGGTTCGGCGAACACCACGCCGAGCGCAGCAGGCGCCCCGGCGCTGATCCGCGCTTCGACGCCCTCTCCGACGCGCGGCAGCGCCGTGCGCGCCGCATCGAGCCGCGGCTTCCAGGTTGGATCGTCGCGCGCCGCCGCCGCGACCGGCAACGTGATCGAGACCGGGCCCTCTTCCAGGATGCAGATGTCCTTGCAGACGAGCCACATCGCCTGCGCCGAGAGCGTGATGCTTCTCCCGGGACGCAACGATTGCGGCGCGACGATCTCGACCGGGAAGAGGACCTCGCCCGAATAGCCGTAATCCATCACTGTCGCGAGCGCGATGCGCTCGGGCGTGGGCCATTGGATCTCGCCGGCGGCGAAGCCCGTGGGCAACGTCCAGGTGAGCGTCGTGGGCTCGCCCGCATCGCCGGGATTGCGCCAATAGGTGTGCCAGTTGGGAATGATCGCCTGCCGCAGCGCGACATGGAAACGGTCGCCCGGCGCGATGGCGGCGCGCTCCGAGACGAGCTCTGCCGCGACGTGCTCGGTGCGGAAGGGCGCCGCATGCGCCGTCGCCGCGCAGGTCGCGACGAAGGCGAGGATTGCTGCCAAGAGCGCGCTGAGCCGCATGCCGTCCCCGTTCCTACGAGGGGTCGAGATAGGCGGTTGCACGGAAAACCGCCACCCCGCTCCCCCCGCGCTTGCGACGACTCGCTGCGCGAACCATGTTTCCGGCCATCACAATGAGGTCAGAAGCCCATGCCGGTCCGCGGCCAATCCTGGGCCCTCGACGACATCCCCGAGGGCTATGTCCACGTCTTCGGCGCCTACGAGCTCACCGCCGACGAGATCGCCCGCTTCAAGGCCGCTTTCGCGCCCGGCGCCGCCGACGAGGCCGCCGCTCCGGAGCACGTCTTCGCGGTCTGGTCGCGGATGGTCTGGGAGGAAACCAAGGACTGGCCGATCCTCGCCAAGCTGAGCCAGGACGCGCTTCGGTGGCTGACGCCCGCCAAGGCCGGCGATGTCCTGCAGGTGCGCATGGAATGCATCGCCAAGGAGCCGGTGAACGATGAGCGCGGCATCCTCATCGCCAAGCATGAGGTGCTGAACCAGCGCGGCGACCTGGTGCTGACGCTGATCACGCGCACGTCGCTGAAGCGGAAGGTGTAGCCTCCGCAGAATGGGGCGCCCCCTCTCCCCTTGGGGAGAGGGTAGGGTGAGGGGTTGCGACACCGCGACGCCCAGGATTCGCATTCCAAGGGCTGCAACGATCGAGGTGAGGCCACCCCTCACCCCACCCTCTCCCCTGGAGGGGAGAGGGGGCGTTCGTCCTGCGCCGGAAAAAGCAAACGGCCCCGGATCGCTCCGGGGCCGTTGTCTTGACTAGACCATCGCTGTTTTAGGACGCGAGCGGCGTGGCGGCCTGGATCCGCGCGGCGCGCGACAGGATCTTCGGCCACAGCCCCAGCGAAAGCAGGTGTGCATGCATCACGGCCGTGACGCCGCGGTCGCGCAGCTCGAGGAACTTGTCCTGCGCGAGCTGGTTCAGCTTCTGCTCGTTGATGCGGAGATATTCGCCGATGCGCACGGGCTCGGCCGGGGTGCCATCGGCGTTGGCGCGCGGGATCGCGAGCGGCGTGAGCTCGAAGAGCTGGTGCTCTTCCATCAGCTTCACGAACTCGGCGGTGCGGCGGGCGAGGAGATCGAACTCGCGGCAGAACTGGATGGCGTCCTGGGTGTAGCGCGAGGGCTGGTCGGCTTCGAAGAACGGCAGCTCCGGCGAGGCCGAGATCATCTTGGCGCCGCGGTCGATGCAGACGACGACGCGCTGCTCGTCCGGGGTCTGCGCCTGCTGCTGCTGTTGCTGCGCCGAGCCCGCCAGCACCGGCAGGAACGGATAGCGCCGCGCGAAGGCCGGCAGATAGACTTCGGGGTCAAGCGCCCCGTCGGGCCCGAGGAAGACGTTCATGCCGGGGCGCAAGCCCATGACCGCGAGCGGCGTTTTCGTCTGGGTGTCGAAGATGATCGGGTAGCACACCGCCGCGAGCCCGAACTCATCGACCGTCAGCGGGACGAGATGGGTCTCGGCGAGGAAGGAGAACGGATTCTGAACTTGGCTGACGCCGAGGCTCTTGTGCTTCTCAACCGAGAGCGGCTCCAGCTGCTTGTAGAACAGAATCTTGCCAAGCGTCTGCTGGTCGCCGGGCGTGGCGGTCGTCATGACTCTCTCCGCATGAACCTCGATGCTGGGGTTTGTGAACCACGAATGCGACGTTTGAGCAACACCGTGGCGCGCCCGTCCGACGATTTGCGTGGAAAGTCCCGGGCCGAAGCCCCCTCCGCTCGCCCCCGGGGCGACGCGAACGCCCGAGAATCAACGCATTGGAGATGAAGTCTGCGGGTTGTCTCCGGGGCCGGGAGCGGCCCTCGGCGCCCGGCGGCGGAGGGGACGATCCGATGGGGGAACGCGCGTTGATGGGCGGATCGGACCCGGCGGCGGCGAATCGTGAGCCGGCCGGCCGCCTCTTCGTCCGTACACGATGGATGTCCGCGCTTCTGGCGCTCGCGCTCGTCGCCTGCGGCGGGGGAGATCAGAAGGCGCCGGTCTCGGCGTTCTCCGGCCGGGTGCAGGACTGGACAGCGGAAATTCTGCGGGACAGCCCCGAACTCGCCGCGCGCGCCGGCGTATCGGAGGCGATCGCCGGCTCCTATCGCGACCGGCTGAGCGACCGCTCGATCGCCGCCGACGAGCTTCGCCGCACAGCCGCACTGCGGCGCCTGGTCGAGATCCGCGGCTTCGACCGGGCCGCGCTCTCCCCTGCGGAGGCGCGCACCTATTCCATTCTGGCCTCGCAATTCGCCGACGCCGCCGCGGTCGCCGACTTCCGGTACGGCGACTTCCATCCGCTCGACGGCGCCCGCCCCTACGTCCTCGACCAGCAGGAGAGCGCGTTCATCGAGCTGCCCGACTTCCTCGACGTGCGCCACCCGATCGCCAACCTCGCCGACGCGGAGGCCTATCTGCGCCGACTGCAGGCCACGGCCGTCGCCATCGACGCGGAGACCGCGCGCGCCCGGCGCGACGCTGGCGATGGAACCGTCCCGCCCGACTTCATCATCGACCGCACCCTCGCCCTGCTTGATCAGGGGATCGCCGCGCCGGTCGGCGCGCGGGTCTATCTGACCAGCCTGCGCCGCAAGCTCGATGCGCTTTGGCCGGCGCCGGCAGAAGGCCAGCCCCTGTCCGCCGACCGCCGCCGGGCGAACGCGCTCTATCAGCGCGCCGAGCAGATCGTCGGTGGACGGATCGTTCCGGCCGAGCAGCGCGCGGCGGCCTATCTGCGGAGCCTGCGCGCGCAGGCGAGCCATGACGCGGGCGTCTGGCGTCTGCCCGACGGCGCGGCCTATTACGCCGCGCTGCTGCGCTTCAATACGACGACCGCGCTCACCCCCGACCAGATCCACGCCATCGGGCTCAATCGCGTGCGCTCCTTGAACGCCGACGCCGACATCGCGCTGCGCCGCATCGGCCTCACCGAGGGAAGCGTGGGCCAGCGCCTGGCTCAGCTCACCGCCGATCCGCGTTACGCCTATCCGGACACGGACGAAGGCCGCGCCCAGCTCATCGCCGACGCCCGCGCGCGCATCGACGCAATCATGTCGCGCGCCAACCAATGGTTCGGGCGCCTGCCGCGCGCCAAGCTCGATGTGCGCCGCGTGCCGCGCGCCGCCGAAGCCGCGAGCGCAGGCGCCTATTACGAGGCGCCGTCCTTGGATGGAAGCCAGCCGGGCGTCTATTACATCAATCTGCGCAGCCTGTCGGAGATGACCCGGATCGACCTGCCGACGCAGGATTTCCACGAAGGCGCGCCCGGCCACCATTTCCAGACTGCGCTCGCCCAAGAGCAGACCGAGCTGCCGCTGCTCCGCCGGCTGATGAGCTTCCCCGCCTATTCCGAGGGCTGGGCGCTCTATGCCGAGCAGCTCGCCGACGAGAATGGCCTCTACGAGAACGACCATATCGGCCGCATCGGCTATCTGCGCTGGCAATTGTGGCGCGCCGCGCGGCTCGTTGTGGACACCGGCCTCCACGCCAAGCGCTGGAGCCGCGAGCAGGCGATCGAATATCTCGCCGCCACCACCGGCGATGCGCTGCCCGTGATCGTGACCGAAGTGGAGCGCTACGCGGCCTCGCCCGGGCAGGCGTGCGCGTACGAGCTGGGCCGGCGCGAGATCGCGCGTCTCCGCGACGAGGCGCGCCGCGCGCGCGGAACGGCGTTCGAGCTGCGCGCCTTCCATGACGTGGTGCTCTTGAGCGGCGAAGTTCCCTTGCCCGTGCTCGACGAGATCGTCACCGGCTGGGTGGCGCAACGCACCGGCCGCTGAGAGAGGCCTTGCAGGAAGCGGCCCTTTCCCTCCCCGCGAGCGGAGAGGGATGATCGCGAACGTCAGAACCTGTAGCCGATCCCGACCGCGAACACCCAAGGGTCGATATCGACGCTCGCGTCGATGCGCGTGGCGCCGGCATCGATCGCCACGTCCGTATCGATCCAGATCTTGCGCGCATCGATATTGATCGACCAGCGATCGTTGAGGCGATAATCGGCGCCGATCTGCAGCGCCGGCCCGAATGAATCGTCGTATTGGATGCCGGTGACCGGCCCTGCGTCGGGAGCGTCGGCGTTGAAGAAGTGCGTGTAGTTCACGCCCGCCCCGACATAAGGCTCGAACGGCCCGAAATCCGTCCAGCGGTATTTGAGCGTGACCGTCGGCGGGAAGTGCGTGACCTTGCCGAGATCGACGGGCCCAAGCGCTGTGTCCACCGCGCCGACATCATGGCGCGCGATGCAGCAGAGCAATTCTGCCGAGACGTTCTCGTTGAAGAACCATTCCAGCTGCACGGACGGAACCCATTCGTCGGAGATATCCACATCGCCGCCGATGAGCGAGATGTCGGCGCCTGCGTCCGGGATGACGCCCGCGACGCCGACCTTCACCTGCAAATGATCCTTGATCGTAAATGCCTGCGCAGGCGCCGCCAGCGCCAGCGAGGCGCCGGCGACCAGCGCCAAGACCTTGAAAAGCTTCATCGGATGATCCCCCATCGGAACGCGGACGTGCGCTCCTGAAAAATGACGCGCACGTCACTTGGCCGGCTTGATCGGGATCAATCCGCAGGCGGACATTTCCGCGCAGGGCCGCCCGCGCACGGATTGTCGAGCCAAAGCCCATAAGCCGCCCCATCTCCGCCCCGATCCGGGCGCGTGCTCGCGACGCTCCGTATCGGGAGCACGACATTGGGGAGGGATCGCATGGGCGCCCAACAGCGCAACCCGTCAGCGCGTGCGCGCATTGTTCCGGTTCTGGCGGCCATGCTGGCGCTGAGCGTCGCCGCCTGCGCGAGCCAGAAGGTCGCCGAGCAGAACGCCGACGAGGCGATCGTCACCACCGGCTCGCGCGTCGATCAGCCGTCTGTCGTTCCGCCCCCGCCGCCCGCGCCGCCGCCGCCCCCGCCCATGCAGGACGCAATGGCGCGTCCAGGCCGCGCGATGGAAGGCCGCATGATGATGCGCGCCGCGCCCGCGATCGGCGGCATCGTCGGCGGCAATTATGCGCAATCGGCGCCTCAGCCGATGCCCGGCACGATCGATCGCGAACGCTATGAGAATGTCGAGGCCAATCCGGTGAAGCAGGTCGCGACCGATCCGGTCTCGACCTTCTCGGTGGACGTGGACACCGCGTCCTATTCGAACGTGCGCCGCTTCCTCAATCAGGGCCAGCTGCCGCCGCGCGACGCGGTGCGCATCGAAGAGCTGATCAATTATTTCGATTACGATTATCGTTTGCCGCGCGAGCGCACGCGCCCATTCGAGCCGACCGTGTCGATGGTTCCTTCGCCCTGGGCACAGGGTCGCACGCTGCTGCACATCGGCCTGCAAGGCTATGACATCGTGCCCGCGACGCGCCCGCCCTTGAACCTCGTGCTGCTGCTCGACGTGTCCGGCTCGATGAGCTCGCCCGACAAGCTGCCGCTGGTGATCCAGAGCATGCGCCTGCTGGTCGATCAGCTGAACGCACGCGACCGCATTTCGATCGTCGTCTATGCCGGCGCCGCAGGCGCGGTGCTGGAGCCGACGCCGGGCAATGAGAAGGCCCGCATCCTCGCGGCGCTCGAGCAATTGCAGGCCGGCGGCTCGACGGCCGGCGGCGCAGGCCTCGCGCTCGCCTACTCGCTGGCTGAGCGCAATCTCAACCGCAACGCCGTCAATCGCGTCATCCTCGCCACCGACGGCGATTTCAATGTCGGCGTCGCCGACAATGAGCGCCTGGAGGATTTCGTGACGCGCAAGCGCGAGACGGGAATCTATCTTTCCGTGCTGGGCTTCGGCGGCGGCAATTACAACGACTCGCTGATGCAGACGCTGGCGCAGAACGGCAACGGCGTGGCCGCCTATATCGACACGCTCGCCGAGGCCCGCCGCGTCCTGAAGGACGAGATGGCCTCCTCGATGTTCCCGATCGCCAACGACGTGAAGATCCAGGTGGAGTTCAATCCCGGCCGCGTCGCCGAATACCGGCTCATCGGCTACGAGACGCGCATGCTCCGCCGCGAGGACTTCAACAACGATCGCGTCGATGCCGGCGAGATCGGGTCAGGCCACGCGGTGACGGCGATCTATGAGCTGACCGCGCCCGGCGGCCGCACGCTGAACGATCCCCTGCGCTACCAGCAGGGCGCGCAGGCGCCGCCCGCCGCGACGGGGTCGGAGATCGCCTTCCTGCGCATCCGGTACAAGCTGCCAGGCGCGAGCGAGAGCCGGCTGATCGAGCGGCCGATCACCAGCGCGGACATGTCCGCCTCCCTCGCGGCGGCGCCGGAGCAGACCCGCTGGGCGACGGCGGTCGCCGGCTTCGGCCAGCTCCTGCGCGCCGATCCCTACCTCGACCGTTCCTATGGCTGGTCGAGCGTGATCGATCTGGCCCAAGGCGCGCGTGGGAGCGACGAGTTCGGCTGGCGCGCGGAATTCGTGCAGCTGGCGCGCGCCGCGCAGACCGCGCAGGCCGCCGCGCCGCCGGTCGTGCCAAGCCAGGGCGAGCCGCCGACGCCGCGTCCGCCCAATCGGGCGATCCGCGTGCCGCCCCCGCCGCCGCCGAAATCGCGCTGAGGCTCGTCGCAGAGCATGCAGAGGAAGGGGGACCAAGACGAGGCGCGAACTGAAGTTCCCACCTGTAAGACCCAGTACCGGTCCCCCCACCCCTGCCCCCTCCTCCGCCAAGCGGAGGAGGGGATTTCTTTGCTGGGGCCTGAAGCTATGCGGCCCACACGAGACGCGGGCCGGTCGCTTCGACCTCGACGGCTTCCGCTTCGATCGGGTCGGAATTCATCACCGGCCGCATGCTCTCCAGAAGGTCGGCCTCGACGAACTCGCGCACGTCGCGCAGCGCGCGTTGATGCACCAGGATGTGCGTGGCGCCGACCGCCTGGGCCTCGGCCCAGCGCTCATGGCCCGCGAGGCGCCTGGAGAGATTGGCGGTGCGCGAGAGGAAAACTGGCGCCCAGCCCGACGCCCCCGGGACGGACCGCGCGAACGCATAGACCGCCGCGGTTTCGGGGAAGTCCGCATCCGGGCGGTGCACGGTGAAACGGTGAAGCCGGCCCGATTGTCCGCGGAAGATCACGTCCTTCATTGCTCTCGCCCCTGCTGCCGAATGCCGATGTTCCATCAATGTTCCGAACATGACTCGGATCAATGTTCCTGTAAAGTTCCAATTGGCGCTGACCCCGTTGGAACGTCGTAACCACAGGAAAGAGCGGCGATAATTTTGAATCGCTCGCGGAACGGCGCTGTTGATGACGGCGAATCACTCGACGCTGATTCGGATGAATTTTCCGCGGTCGCCGCCAGGATTTCCACAGGCGCCTGTGGAGGGCGCTTGCGCGCTAGAACGAAGCGACGAGCGCGAGCCGGACCGAGCGCCCCGGCAGCGGAAGCTCGTCCTTCAGGAAGGACGCGTGCACGCGCCCGAGCTCATCGGTGAGGTTGCGTCCATCGACGAGCAAAGTGAACGGCCCCTCCCGGCCGGTCGGCCGATAGGCGAGGCGCGCATTGAAGAACGTGTAGCCCTCCGTCGGCGTCTCGAAGACATCGACGCGCGTCTGGTCGGCGGTGACGACCGCCTCGATGCGCGCGTCGAGCTTTTCGCTTTCCGCCGCCAGCCCCAAGGTCAGCGAGCGCGGCGGGATGCGCGGCGGGCGCCCGCCCCCGTCGAATTCAGCGCGGACGTAATCGGCGGCGCCGTCGGCGCGGAATGTGAATGCGCCGCTCGCGAAGAGCCGCACATTGGCCGAGATCTCGCCGCCGGTGAACGTCGCGTCGCGGGGCGTGAAGGCGAAGACCGGCAACGTCTCCGCGCCCGCCGGAATGGACGGATCGGCGTCGCCGGCGGCGAAGCCGTGGCTGTCCCCGTCGAACCAGTAGACGTCGCCGCGCTGCACGAGCGCGATGTAATCATCGAACGACGCGCGGAAGATGTTGAGCTCGAAGCGGAGGGCGTCGGTGGTGTATCGGAGCGAGCCCTCGATGGAGGTCGCGGTCTCCTTGTCGAGCGTGGAATCGCCGACCTCGTAATTGGCCGTCGCCAGGTGCGGACCGTCGGCGAAGAGCTCGAACTGGTTCGCCGCCCGCTCGGTGCGCGCAAGCGTGCCGGCCAGGAACCAATTCTCCGCCGGACGGAAGAAGACGCCGATCGATCCGCTGGCGGAATCGAAACTGCGTGCGCCGGCGCCTTCATTGTCGAGCTCGGTGCGTTCGAAGCGCAGGCCGCCTTCCAGCCCCCAGCCGCCAAGATCCCAGCGTTCGAGCGCGAAGACGCCGGCGCTCTTCGTCGTGGTCGGCGTGATGAAGGCTTCCTCGCCTTCGGCCGCGAAATCCGTATTGAGCGCCTGCACGCCGAGCGCGCCCGTGTGCTTGCCGTCTTGCGTGGTGTGGTGCGCCTCGACGCGCCCTTCCCAGCCCGCATTGGTGAAGACCGTCCCGATCTCGCCAGATCCCTCGATTTCGGCGTGCTCGTAATCGGAATGCTGGAAGCCGAAATCGAGCCGATCGAACATGCCCGCATTGAGCTTGAGGTCGCCGCGCGCCTCGTAGCGCGTCTGTTCAAGATTGATCTGCCCGCCCGCTTCGCCCGGCGCCTCGGGCGGCAGGCCGTAATCGCTCTCGGTGCGCTTCACCGCGAGCCCGACATGCCCCCAATCACCGAGCAACGATCCGCCTGCGGAATAGGTGTGGTAATCGGTCCAGGAATTTTCCGCCTTGTCCGTCGGCGAATCCGGGATGGCGTAATCGCCGGTCTCGCGCCCGGCGGCGCCGAGCGAAAACACGAAACTGTCCCCGAGCGCGGCGTTGAGCTGCGCGTCGCCCTGCCAGCCTTCATCGACCGTCGAATACCCGCCAAGGCCCCGGAACGCGTACCCCTTCGCCGGCGCGCGCGTCGGGATCGATTCATCGATGACGTTGACGACGCCGCCGATCGCGTTGCCGCCATAGGCGAGCGCGGCCGCCCCGCGCAGCACTTCGATCCGCTCCGCATCGAGGCCGTCGGCGGTGACGGCGTGATCGGGACTTGCGGCGGAGGCGTCGATGGCGCCGATGCCGTTCTCCAGCACGCGCACACGGTCCTCGCCAAGGCCGCGGATGATCGGCCGGCTGGCGCCGGCGCCGAAGAAGGTGGTGGCCACCCCGGGAATGGAATCGAGCGTGTCCCCGAGGCCCCGATTGAGCTGCTGCACGACGTCCTCGCGGATCATCACGTCCGCACCCTGCAGACTCTCGAACCGCGAACCCTCCAGCGGCGCGGTCACGACGATCGCCTCGGTCGTCTCCTCCCGCCCCGCCTGCGCCCAGACCGTCCCAGGCGCGCAAAGCGCCAGGACCGCGGCGGCCGCCCATGGCCGGGTGTTCAATCGCGGCATGGACGATCCCCTCTCGGCCTCAAGCGACTCATGGCCCTTGCGAAGTCCGCTCCGCGTATAGTATTACGTTACACGTTACAAGATAACATTTCAGCGCCAAGAGGCGCACTTTGCCGCAAGGCCAAAGGCTGCGATCATGATTGGAATGACCCACGCCCACACCGCGATGGAGCGCTCCCGCCTGGTCGCGGAGGCCGAGCGGCTGTGCGCGGAACGCGGCGAGAGCCTGACCCCGTTGCGGCGCCGCGTGCTTGAGCTGCTGATCGAGCAGCCGGGCCCCGCGAAGGCGTATGATCTCCTGGCGGCGCTGGGCTCGGAGGCCGGACCGGCGAAGCCTCCGACCATCTACCGCGCGCTCGAGTTCCTCATGCGGCTGGGCTTGGCGCACCGGATCGAGAGCCTGAACGCGTTCGTCGCGTGCGACGTCGGCGCCTGCGCGCGCTCAACGATCTTCCTCATCTGCGACAATTGCGGTCGCGCGGAGGAATTCGACGCCGGCCACGCGCTGGTGGACCTGGGCGAAGCGGCGGCCAAGGACGGCTTCGAGATCAGGCGGACGATGATCGAGGCGACGGGCCTCTGCGCCGACTGTCGAAAAGCAGCTTGATCGTCGCGTTTGGGCGCGGCCTGCGGGCCGCCCGCACGCGAGCGGCCCGACGAGAAGGTCGCTAGGCGTGCGCGAGCACACGCTCGCGCGGAGCGCTCGCGATCGCCGCCAGCATCCCCCGCCACGCTTCGATGGAGATCCGGCCGGTGTACTCCGCCTGCATCTCCGGCGTGAGCACCTCGATCATGAAGCTGTCTTCGACCCAGAACTCGATGACATGGAACACGCCTCCCCTGCAGAGCGTCTTTGACGTCCATCCCTCGCGCCACGCGAGCGCATGCACCTGCGCCTCCGAAAGCGGCGTGGCGATCGCGACATGGCACGGGCCTTGGCGGTCGGCCCCCGGGCTGAACCGCGCTTCGACCTCGTTCATGCCGTCACCGGGATAAAGGGCGAGCCCTCGCGGATAGACCTCGATGGCGCTCGCGCGGTCGTCGCCGGCCATGGCGATGAACGCGCCGGGAAAATGCGGGAAGGCCAGGCTCTCGCCGCCCCAGAGCTCTGCGATCGCTGCGCTGACGCGGGCGGGATTATCGGCCGGCATGGAAATGTGAAAGAGCATGTCGTTCCCTCCTTAAGTGGTATTTCACATGCATATATTGTCCTCCAATAAGATGCAAGCTAAATACCAGTTTAATTTGCTCGCCCAAGGGGAACCGTCCGGAGACCGCCCGATGCGCCTGACGCGCCACACCGATTACGCGCTGCGCGTGCTCACCCATCTTGCTGTGCATCCGCAGAATTTTTCCTCGATCGCCGAGATTTCGGCGGCCTTCGGCATCTCGCAGAACCACCTGATGAAGGTGGTGCAGCGGCTCGCGGCGCTGGGCTATGTGGAGACGACGCGCGGGCGGAACGGCGGCCTGCGCCTGGCGCGCGACCCGGGCGACATCCGTGTGGGGAGCGTCGTGCGCGAAACGGAAGAGAGCCTCGATCTTGTCGATTGCGGGTCCTGCGTCATCGCGCCCGCGTGCGGATTGACCGGCGCTCTGGACGAAGCGCTGGCGGCCTTCATGGCCGTGCTCGACCGCTACACGCTCGCCGATCTCATCGGGCGGCGTAAGCGCCTGGCGAGCCTGCTCGGCCTGCGGGAAGCGCGCTAGCCGGCGCCGGCAATCACCAAAACCTGAAGCACGCCGCTTCTGGAACATGACGGCCTCAGCGGCTAGCCTCGCGCGCCGACATGCGTCGCGGGAGGGGATGGGATGGCCAGACTGAAGGTGAACGGCCGCGTGCGGGACGTCGAGGTGAGCGGCGACACGCCTTTGTTGTGGGCGCTTCGCGAGCAACTAGAGCTGACCGGCGCCAAATACGGCTGCGGCATCGCCGCGTGCGGCGCGTGCACGGTGCACGTCGATGGCGAGGCGATCCGCTCCTGCGTGCTGCCGGTGTCGTCGCTCACCGAAGCCAACGAGATCACGACGATCGAGGGCCTCTCCCGCAGCGGCGATCATCCCGTGCAGCAGGCGTGGGCCGAACTGGACGTGCCGCAATGCGGCTATTGCCAGCCGGGCATGATCATGGCCGTGGCCGCGCTGCTCAAAAGCACGCCGAACGCCACCGACGCGGACATCGATTCCTCGATCACCAATATCTGCCGATGCGGAACCTTCGCGCGCGTGCGCAAGGGCGTCCATCTGGCCAAGACCAAGTCCTGAGGCGCCCGATGAGCGAGATCCTCTCTCCGAGCCGTCGCGGCTTCATGATCGGCGTCGCCGGCGCCGGCATGACCATCACGTTCTTCACCGCCTGCGCGACCAATGAAGAAACGCCGGAAGTCAACGCGTGGGTGCAGATCGGCCGCGACGACACCGTCACCATCCGCATCGCGCGCTCCGAGATGGGCCAGGGAACGTTGACCGGCTTGGCGCAGCTGGTGGCCGAAGAGCTCGAGTGCGATTGGGAGCGCGTCGTCACCGAATTCGCCACACCCGGGCGGAACCTCGCCCGCAACAAGGTGTGGCGCGACTTCTCCACCACCGGAAGCCGCGGCATTCGCAACAGCCACGATTATATGCGCGAAGGCGGCGCGGCCGCGCGCATGATGCTCGTCTCCGCCGCTGCCGCGCGCTGGAAGGTTCCCGCGGAGGAATGCGCCGCGCGCGCGAGCGTCGTCACCCATGCGCCGACCGGCCGCACGCTCCGCTACGGACAGATCGCCGCCGAGGCCGCAGCCTTGACGCCCCCGACCGAGGTCGCCTTGAAACCGGCGTCGGAATGGACGATCGCCGGCCAGCCCAAGCGCCGGCTCGACACCGCCGACAAGCTGACAGGCAAGCACCTCTACGGCGCCGACCTTCGCTTGCCCGGCATGCTCAACGCCAGCATCAGGCAAGCGCCAAAGCGCGGCGCGGTGCTGAAGAGCTTCGACGCGAGCGCGGTGGCTTCGATGCCGGGCGTGCGCAAGGTCGTGCCGGTCGGCGATGCCGCCGTCGCGGTGATCGCCGACACGTGGTGGCGCGCCAAGTCCGCGCTCGACGCGCTGCCGGTCGAGTGGACGCCGGGCGAAGGCTCGGACTTTTCCAGCGCGGCGTTCGAAGCGGTGCTGGACGAAGGCCTCACCGCGCACCAGGCGTTCGTCGGCAACAGCGCCGGCGACGCGCGCGGCGCCATCCGTCGCGCGGCGCGCGTCGTCACCGCGACCTATTCCGTGCCGCACCAGGCCCACGCGCCGATGGAGCCGATGAACGCGACAGCGCGCTGGACCGCGGAGAGATGCGACGTCTGGGCGCCGACGCAGGACGCCGAGCACGCATTGGAAGTCGCCGCCGAAGCCGCCGGGCTGCCGGTTGAGAAATGCGAGGTCTATCCGCTGATCTGCGGCGGCGGCTTCGGCCGGCGCGGCTTTGCCGACTTCGTGGAATTCGCCGTCGCGATCGCGCGCGAAATGCCCGGCGTGCACGTCAAGGCGCTGTGGACGCGCGAAGAATGCATGCAGCACGACTTCTACCATCCCACGACGAAAGCGCGGATGACCGGCGGCCTTGACGCGCAAGGCCGGCTCACGGGCCTGCACATCCGCATCTCGGGCCAGTCGATCAGCGCAGGCGTTGCGCCGGAACGCTTGGTCAATGGCGGCGATCCCGGCGTTTTCCAGGGACTGATGCCGCCCGAGGCGCCGCGCCAGGATCATGTGCTGAAGTATAGCTTCCCGAACCTGCTCATCGATCACGCGATGCGCAATCCGCAAGTCCGGCCCGGCTATTGGCGCGGCGTGAACTCGAACCAGAACGCGATCTATCTCGAATGCTTCATGGACGAGCTGGCGCACGCGGCCGGACGCGATCCCCTCGAGTTCCGGCTCGCGCATCTGGGCGCGTCTCCGAAGGCGGCTGCGGTGCTGCGCGCAGTCGCCGAACGCGGCGACTGGGGCAAGGCGGACGGCAAGTTCCGCGGCCTGAGCTCGTTCCACACCTATGGCGGCTATGTCGCGGCATGCGCCGAAGTGACGGTCGATGAGCACGGCGTGCTCAAGATCAACCGCATCGTGGCGGCCACCGATCCTGGCCACGTTGTCAATCCCCAGCAGGTCGAGGCGCAGGTAGAAGGCTCGTTCGTGTACGGATTGTCGGCCATGCTCTATGGCGAGATCACTGTCGAGAACGGCGAGGTGCAGCAGCGCAATTTCGACACCTATGAATCGCTCCGCATCGCCGAGATGCCCAAGGTGGAGACGATCGTGATGCCTTCAGGCGGCTTCTGGGGCGGCGTCGGCGAGCCCACGATCACGGTCGCGGCGCCGGCGGTGTTGAACGCCGTCTTCGCCGCCACTGGCAAGCGCGTCCGCAACCTGCCGATCAAGGATCAGAACCTGCGCACGGCTTGAGGTCCTCAGCTGGCGTCGGGACGCGGGCCCTTCTTCGCCAGCCCCATCGGCGCGTTGCCGAGCAGCAATTGCCGCCCGGACGTGATGTCGCCGGCGAGCTGCAGATCGAAGCGCTCTTCGTCGCGGCGCTGGAGATCGGCGCGGATCTCCACCACGTCCTCCTCGCTGGCGCCGAGCGCGACGAGCGCGTTGTCGCCCATGTCGTGCGCGGAGCGAAGGGTCTCGCGGATCTGGTACTCGACGCCCGCGTGCACGAGCTCGATGGCGGTGCCGCGGTCATAGGCGCGCGCGAAGACCTGCGCGAGCGGGAACTCGCGCTTCAGCTCCTTGGCGATGCGCACCGCGACGTCTCCCTTATCGACGCAGACGAGCACGATCTTCGCGCGCCCCGCGCCGGCGGCGTGAAGGATGTCGGTGCGCGTGCCGTCGCCATAATAGACCTTGAAGCCGAACTCGCCGGCCGCGCGGATCATCTCCACGTCGTTGTCGATGATCGAGACCTCCGCGCCGCGCGCCAGCAGCGGCTGCGACACGATCTGCCCGAAGCGCCCGAACCCGATGATGAGCGCGCTGCCCTTCAGATCCTTCGCCTTGTCCACCCCGTCGAAATTCGTCTCCGCTTTCGGCAGCAGCCGCGGCAGGACGAGGATCATGATCGGCGTGAGCGCCATGGAGAGGATGGCCGCGGCGGTGGCGAGCGCGTGCGTCTCGGCCGGGATCACGCCTTCGGAGGCGGCCGCGGCGTAAAGCACGAACGCGAACTCGCCGCCCTGCGCGAAGAGGAAGGCGCGGGTGAGCGCATCGCGATGGTCGGACTTGAAGAGCCGCGCGATGAGATAGACCGCCGCGCCCTTCACCGCCATGAAGGCGAGGACGAGAAGCGCGATCGCCTGCCAGGACTGCAGCACGACATCGACATTGAGCGCCATGCCGACGCCCATGAAGAAGAGCCCCAGGAGAATGCCGCGGAAGGGCTCGATGTCGGCCTCCAGCTGATGCCGGAACGAGGACTCGGAGAGCAGGACGCCAGCAACAAAAGCGCCCATCGCCATCGAGAGCCCGCCCATCTGCATCGCGAGCGCCGCGCCCAGCACCACGAGCAGCGCCGCCGCCGTCATCACTTCGCGCGCATTGGCCTGCGCGAGGAGCTGGAAGAGCGGGTTGAGCAGATAGCGCCCGACCACGAGCAGACCGACGAACACGCCGGCCGCGATGCCGATCTGCGTGAGCCGCGCCAGCGGCGCGACCTCGCCGCCCTGCGGCGCCATCAGGGCGACGATGGCGAGCAGCGGCACGATCGCGAGGTCTTCGAAGAGCAGGATCGAGACGTTGCGCTGCCCGACGGGCAAGTTGGTCTCGCCGCGCTCGTCGAGGATCTGCATCACGATCGCGGTCGAGGTGAGCACGAAGCCGAGCGCGGTGACGAATGCGGCCGGCCCCGAATAGCCGAACGCCATCGCCACCAGGGTCAGGAGCGCGCCGCAGACCGCGACCTGCGCAAACCCGAGCCCGAAGATTTCCTTCCTGAGCCCCCACAATTTCGAGGGCTGCATCTCAAGGCCGATGATGAACAGGAACATGACGACGCCGAGCTCGGCGACGTGCAGAATGGCGTCCGGATCGGTGAACAGGCGAAGCCCGAACGGACCGATGGCGAGCCCGGCGGCGAGATAGCCGAGCACGGAGCCGAGGCCGAGGCGCTTGAAGAGCGGCGCGGCCGCCACGCCCGCCGCCAAGAGCGCCACCGTGGGCGCGAGGTCAAATCCGTGTGCTGCTTCCGCCAATGTCCGCTCCTTGAGCGGGCGTTGCTGGCACGGTCCGACGCTGAAAGACAAGCCGCCCTCCTTCCCCTCGATGGGGAAGGTGTCGAGCGCGCGAGCGCGAGACGGAGCGGAAGCGCCACGAGCCCGCGTCCACTGAACGATGCGGGAATCACCCCGCCCGTCGCCTCTTCGCGGCGACACCCTCCCATCGAGGGGAGGGAGGAGCTTGATCCTGATCTGCCCCTACTCCCTACTCCCTACTCCCTACTCCCTACTCCCTACTCCCTACTCCCCACTCCCTATTCGCTATTCGCTATTCGCCATTCGCTCATTCCCACGGATAGCGCGGGGTGTCGCGCGCGCCGCCGGGCGTGTTGGAGTGGAGGAGATTGCGGCCTGCGTAGATGTCGCCGGCGAGATTGAGCGCGAAGCGTTCGTCGTCGCGGCGGCGGATGTCCTCCATCACTTCGCGGATGTCGGGATCGGATGCGCCGAGCGCCTTGAGCGCCTCGCGGCTCATCATCACCGCCGAGCCGTACGCTTCGCGGATCTGGAAATCGACGCCGACCTTGGCGAGCCGCACGGCGATCTGCCGGTCGAACGCGCGCGCGATGACCTTGGCGAGCGGAAAGGTCTCGTGCACGAGCTCGGCGATGCGCACCTGGTCTTCGGCCTTGTCGACGCAGATGATGATGATCTGCGCCTCATGTGCGCCCGCCGCATGCAGAATGTCGAGCCGCGAGCCGTCGCCGTAATAGACCTTCATCCCGAAATCGCTGGCGATCTGGATGAGCTCGGTGTCGGTGTCGATGATCGAGACATCGACGCCGCGCGCCAGCAGCGCCTGCGTGATCACCTGCCCGATCCTCCCCCAGCCGATGACGAGCGCGTTGCCGCGCAGGTCCTTGGCGTCCTCCACGTCCTCCATGCTGGTCGTCGGCTTTGGCAGGAGGCGCGGCAGCGCGATCACCAGCAGCGGGGTGAGGGCCATGGAGAAGATGATCGCAGCGCTGAGCTGCGCGTGGATCGGCTGGCTGATGATTCCGGCGCCGGCGGCCGCCGCATAAAGCACGAACGCGAACTCGCCGCCCTGCGCGAAGAGGAAGGCGCGGGTGAGGGCTTCTGCATGGTCCGATTTGAAGAGCCGCGCGATGAGATAGACCGCCGCGCCCTTCACGCTCATGAACGCGACGACGCCGGCCGCGATCAGCTGCCAGTTCTGCGCCACGACCGCCAGATCGAGCGCCATGCCGACGCCCATGAAGAACAGCCCCAGGAGAATGCCGCGGAAGGGCTCGATGTCGGCCTCCAGCTGATGCCGGAACGAGGACTCCGAGAGCAGGACGCCAGCCACGAAGGCGCCCATCGCCATCGAGAGCCCGCCCATCTGCATCGCGAGCGCCGCGCCTAGCACCACGAGCAGCGCCGCCGCCGTCATCACTTCGCGCGCATGCGCTTCCGCGAGCAGGCGGAAAAGCGGGTTGAGCAGGTAGCGCCCCACCAGCAGGAGCGCGAGGAAGACCGCGACCGCGAGCGCGACTTGCCGCGATTGCTCCCAAATGGACGCCGCGTGCGCGCTCGGCGCCATGAACGCGACGATCGCCAGCAGCGGGACAATCGAGAGGTCTTCAAACAGCAGGATCGCAACGTTGCGCTGCCCCGACGGGCGGTTGGCGTCGCCGCGTTCGTCGAGGATGCGCATGACGACTGCGGTGGAGGTGAGCACGAAGCCGAGCGCCGCGACGAACGCGGCGTTGAAGCCCTTGCCGAAGAGGAGCGCCGCGGCCGTGAGCAGCGCCCCGCACGTCGCCGCCTGGACGAAGCCGAGGCCGAAGATCTCCTTGCGCAAGCCCCAAAGCTTCGAAGGCTGCATCTCCAGACCGATGATGAAGAGGAACATCACGACGCCGAGCTCGGCGACATGGATGATCGCCTGCGGATCGGTGAAGAGCCCGAAACCGTAGGGGCCGATCGCGAGGCCGGCGGCGAGATAGCCGAGCACCGAGCCCAGGCCCACGCGCTTGAAGAGCGGCGCCGCGACGACGCCTGCCGCCAAGAGCGCCACCGTCGGCGCCAGATCGAATGCGTGTGCTGCTTCAGCCAAAACCCGTCTCCCGCCAGCATGTTGCTGGCATGGACGGTCGAGCTAGCCAAGACATTGACAGCTTGCAGCGCGGGCCTTCAGGCCGCAATTTCTCCCACGCGCGGAAATGCGGGCCTGAAGGCCCACGCTCCAAGCCTCAGGCGATGTCGGCGAAGGCGCCGCGCGTGGCGGTCATGGCGGCGGTCTCAATCGCGGCGCGAGCGCGGTCTGGCCGCTCCATCGGCAGCGCGTGCGTCGCCCCTTCCACGGTGGCGAGCCGCACGTCGGGGCGCAGCATCTTGATGCGCTCCGCGACGGACGGCGCGAGCGATGAATCCTTCTCCGCGCGCAGGATCACGATCGTCTTCGGCGCGCGCATGAGCGCGCCCCACGGGTCATGGCGCTGCCCGGCGAACGTGGCCGCTTCCCAGGCCGGCGAGCACGCGAGCCGCACGCCCCCGCCCGGCTCATCGACGAGGCCGTCCTCCAGATAATTGCGCAGCGTTTCTTCCGAAAACCCCTTGAAGAAACCGCGCCCCCTGAGCTGCTCGGCCGCGACATCGCGGGAGAGGAAGCTCGCGCGCCGCCGCGCGGCCTGCCGCGCGATCGGAAAAAAGTGGCGCATGAGATAAGGCATGCCGGGCAGCTCGAGCGTGGAATATCGCCCCGGCGCAAGGATCACCGGCTCCAGCAGCGCGAGGCTGCGCACCAGGTCCGGGCGCTTGCCCGCAACAAGCAGGCTGACCGTCGCGCCCATCGAATGCCCCGCCAGCGTCGCGGACGCAGGCAGCTTGTCGAGAACCGCGATGAGATCGTCGCGGTGGCGGTTCCAGGAGGTGTAGCCGAAGCGCCGGGTCGGCAGCTCGGTGCGCCCATGCCCCCGCGCGTCGAGCGCCAGAACGTGGAAGCGCTCCCCGAGCGGCGCCAGCATCTCCGCATAGGTGAGGGCGTTGAAGCCGGTGGCGTGCAGGAACACGATCTCGTAGGGGCGCGTGTCGTCGCCCCAGGCGAGGCCAGCCATCCGCCCTTGGGGAACCTCGAAACTGACCCGGCGGAACCCAGCCATGGGCCGATGCTAGCGCTGTTCGCGCGGTCGGGGAAAGTGCTACCTAGCGAAGATGACCCACACCTGCTTCGAGCTCGCCGTCGAAGGCGGCGTCGCCCACATCCAGCTGAGCCGGCCGGACGCATTCAACGCCATGAACCGCGCCTTCTGGAGCGAGTTGCCGCAGATCGTCCGCGACATCGACGAGAACGCCCGCGCGCGGGCGATCGTGGTTTCCTCGACGGGAAAGCATTTCACCTCCGGGATGGACGTTTCGGTGTTTGGCGAGGGCCTCGGCGCGGCCGCGGCCGATCCGAATGTGGCGGCCGAAGCTTTCCGCCACACCGTCAAGCTCCTGCAGGACACGTTCTCCTGCCTCGAGGAAGCGCGCATGCCGGTGCTGGCGGCCGTTCAGGGCGGCTGCATCGGCGCGGGCGTGGATCTCACCAGCGCGTGCGACGTCCGCTACGCGACCGCCGACGCCTTCTTCTGCATCCAGGAGATCAATATCGGCATGACCGCCGACGTCGGAACCTTCCCGCGCCTGTGCAAGCTCATCCCCGACGGCTGGGTGCGCGAGCTGGCGTACACCGGGCGCAGGCTGCCCGCCGCCAAGGCCAAGGAGATCGGGCTCGTCAACGAGGTCTATCCCGATCACGAGACGATGCTCGCCGCAGTGATGGAGACCGCGCGCGAGATCGCCGCGAAGAGTCCTCTGGCGGTCACGGGCTCGAAGGCGATGATCAAGTACGCGCGCGATCATTCGGCGGCTGACGCACTCGACTATATCGCGACCTGGCAGACCGGCATGTTCTCGCCCGCGCACATCATGGAGGCGTTCGCCGCCAAGCAGCAGAAGCGCGACGCGACGTTCCCCGATCTGGCCCCGCTCCGGAAGAAATTCTAACCCGGCGAGGACGTCCCATGGCGAAGATCGTTTTTGCGATGAACGTGTCGCTCGACGGCTATGTCGACCACGAGGCGTTTGCGCCTGGCGAGGAGCTTTTCCGTCACTGGATCGAGCAGGTGCGCAGCTCGACGGCCAGCGTGTACGGCCGCCGTCTCTATGAGATCATGCGTTATTGGGACGCGGACGATCCTGCCTGGACGCCGGATCACCACGCGTTCGCGCAGGCGTGGCGGGATCAGCCGAAATGGGTCGTCTCGCGCACGCTGAAATCCGTCGGGCCGAACGCCTCGCTCATCGACGGCGACCTGGAGCCCGCGCTCCGCAAGCTGAAGACTGATCTCTCGGGAATCATCGATGTCGGTGGACCGGTCTTGGCGCAGAGCCTCACCGAGCTCGGGCTGATCGATGAATATCGCCTCTATGTCCGCCCATACGTGCTCGGTCGCGGCGCCCCGTTCTTCGCAGCGGCGCGCCCACCGCTCCGCCTCGTCGCCAACGAGCTGATCGGCGAGGATGCGGTGCGGCTGACCTACATTCCCGCACAATAGGGCCCGATCCTAGCTGTCCTTGTTGAACACGCGCGCGCGATCGGCGGCCCAGGCCGCGAGCGCTTCGGTGCGTTTCTTGGCGCCTTCCGGATCCGCCTCCATCGGCAGCACGGATTCCACGATGCGGTCGAAGTGCTGGCGCAGCGGCTCTTTCATCTCCGGGTACGGAATGATGTAGAGCTGGTTCTCCTCGATGCCGCGCTTGACGTGCTCGGCGAGCTCCGTGGGCTCCATGCCATGCTGATAGATCGAGTGCAGCGAGGCGACGGTGGCCTCGTTCTCGACATAGCCGGATTTCATCGCGGCCGGACGGGTGTGCATAGCCTCCGCGATGTTCGACTTGATGTTCGCCGGGCAGCACACGCTGACCCCGATATTGTGCTTCTCCAGCGACAGGCGGTAGCTCTCCATCAGATTGATCACGGCGGCCTTCGCGGCCGAATAGGGCGCGGTGAGCGCCGATCCCATGAACCCGCCGATTGAAGACACGGTCACGATGTGCCCGGGCTTGCCCGAGGCGATCATGCGCGGAACGAACGTGACCATGCCGTTGACCACGCCGCCGAGCGTGACGCCCATGATCCAATCATAGTCGCCGTAGGTCGTGTTTTCCGCTGCGCCGAACGAGTTCACGCCCGCCGTGTTGAAGAGGAGCGTCGGCGCAGCCCCGAACCGCGCTTCGACCTCGTCGGCGGCGCGCGCATAGGCCGCGCGGTCGGTGATGTCGAGCACGATGCCGTGCGCCTCGATCCCTGCGCCGCGCAGCTCCCCGAGGGCGTGCTCCACGGCCGCGGGCCGCACATCGGCGATGGCGACCCTGGCCCCCGCGGCGCCGAAGACCTTGGCCTGCCCCAAGCCGGCGCCCGAGGCCCCGCCGGTGATGAAGGCGATCTGGTTCTGGAAGTCTTTCATGGCCCTCCTCTCCGATCTTTCGTCCCCCACCGCTCCTCTCGCAGCGAAAGGAAACGCGGTCGAGCGCGCGAAGGGCTGTATCTTGTTCCCTGCGGGATGAGCCGGCGACGGCCGCGCGGGCCAAGAACCGCCAAAATGGGAGGCGCGAAGGTGCAGGACGTAAAGGGCAAGACCGCGCTCATCACCGGCGGCGGCGGCGGGATGGGACTTGGCATCGGCCTCGCCTGCGCGCGGGCGGGCATGCGCGTTGTCCTGACCGACCTGCGGGAGGAGGCCCTGCGCGAGGCCAAGGCCGCCTTCGGCGAGCACGCCGGCGCGGTCCTCACCCTGCAGCACGACGTGACCGACCGGGCGCGCTGGGCGACGATCGCCGAGGAGGTCGAGCGTGCGGTCGGCGCGGTGCACGTGCTCGCGCTCAATGCCGGCGTAGGCGTCGTCGGCCCGATGCCGAAGGCGACCTACAAGGATTGGGACTATGCGATGTCCGTGAATGTGGGCGGCGTCGTGAACGGCCTGGTCACGATGCTGCCGCGCATGCTGGCGCATGGGCAATGGGGCCGCATCGTCGTCACCTCCTCCACCGGCGGCTTCTCCGCCGTGGGCGGCGCCGGCATCTATTGCGCGACGAAATTCGCGGTCGCCGGCATGCTGGAATCCCTGGCGACGGATCTGCAGGATACCCCGCTCGGCGCCTCGGTGTTCTTCCCCGGCCCGGTGCAGACCCCGCTCGCTCAGACGACCGATCTCGTCCGCCCCGCGCACCTGAAGAACGAGGTCCCGTCCTACACGGAGGCCGATCGCGGCGGCCGTCCCGCGCCGGGTTTTGACCAGAGCGTCTTCATGACCAAGGAGGAGGTCGGCGAGCGCGTGTTGAACGGCGTCCGCCGCGGCGACCTCTTCATCATGACCCACCCCGAATTCCGCAACGGCATCGTGGCGCGCAATTCCGCGCTCCTGCGCGCCATTCCCGACGAACCGATCAACGAGCCGCGCGCCGCGCTGGTCAGGCAATTCGGGACGCTGATGTACAATCCGATCTATGACGAGCAGCGCGCCGTCCCTGGGAACGAGCTGGGCGGCGAGATCGAGGGGAAAGCCTGATGCTGACGCTCTATTCTTTCGGCCCCGGCGCCAATTCCTTGAAGCCGATGCTGGCGCTCTACGAAAAGCAGCTCGACTTCAAGCACCACATGCTCGATCCCTCGAAGTTCGAGCAGCACGCCGACTGGTTCAAGAAGATCAATCCGCGCGCGCAGGTGCCCGCGCTCGATCACGACGGCAAGGTGATCACCGAATCCACCGTGATCTGCGAGTACTTGGAGGACGCGTTTCCGGACAACGCCCATCCGCTCCGCCCGCGTGATCCATTCGCGATCGCCCAGATGCGCGTCTGGACGAAATGGGTGGATGAATATTTCTGCTGGTGCGTCTCCACGCTCGGCTGGGAGCGCGTGATCGGCCCGATGGCGCGCGCGCTCTCCGACGCAGAGTTCGAGGAGAAGCTGAAGCACATCACCATCCCCGAGCAGGTCACCAAATGGCGCAACGCCCGCGCCGGCTTCCCGAAGGAGGTTCTCGCCGAGGAGATGCGCAAGGTGAAGCTCTCGGTCGCCCGCCTGGAGCAGCGCCTGAGCGAAAGTCCCTGGCTCGCGGGCCCCGATTACACGCTCGCAGACGTCTGCAATTTCGCCATCGCCAACGGCATGGAGCGCGGCTTCGCCGATGTCGTGAACGAAGCCGCGACGCCGAACCTCGTTGGATGGCTGAAGCGCATCAATGAGCGCCCGGCCGCCAGGGAGATGTTCGCCAAGGTGAAGCGCGAGGACCTCACCCCGCGCAAGGCGAGCTGAAGGTGCACGCTCTTCCCTTCCAACGCTCCCCGGACGCCGCGCAGCGGCGATCCGGGCACCAACGCGATCGCAACCTCAACGTCCGCAGCGCCAAGCTGGAACTTGGGCCCCGGCTCTCGCGCTGCGCGCCCGGCCGGGGAACGTCCAACGCTGGAGCGCTCTAAGTCATGGCCGCAAACAACACGATCACGCTCTATGATCTGCAGCTCGCCTCGGGCTGCACGATCAGCCCGTTCGTGTGGCGCACCAAGTACGCGCTGAAGCACAAGGGCTTCGACATCGACATCGTGCCGGGCGGCTTCACCGGCATCAAGGAGCGCACCGGCGGCCGCTCCGAGCGCGTGCCGTGCATCGTCGATGACGGCCATTGGGTGCTCGATAGCTGGGTGATCGCCGAATATCTCGACGAGAAATATCCCGATCGCCCGATGCTGTTCGAGGGCCCGAGCATGAAGGCGATGCTTCGGTTTCTCGATTCATGGCTCTGGGCGACCGCGATCCGGCCCTGGTTCCAGTGCTACATCCTCGACTATCACGATCTCTCGCTGCCGCAGGACCACGCCTATGTGCGTGAATCGCGCGAGCGCATGTTCCTGCAGGGCCGCAAGCTGGAGGACGTGCAGGCCGGCCGCGAGGATCGCCTGCCGCTGGTGCCGCCGACGCTGGAGCCGTTCCGCCAATTGCTGCGCGAGACGAAATGGCTCGGCGGCGAAACGCCCAACTACGCCGATTACAGCGCCCTCGCGGTGTTCCTGTGGACGGCGTCGGTGGCGAAAATCCCGCCGCTGACGGAAGACGATCCGCTGCGCGACTGGCTCGACCGCGGCTTCGATCTTTATGGCGGCCTCGGCCGTCATCCCGGCATGCACACGCTGTTCGGTCTGAAGCTGCGCGAGGGCGATCCCGAGCCGTTCGTAAAAGAAGGCGCCGGGCTCAACACCGCGCCCGTGAACAAAGGCGCCCCCGCCGCTCGCTGATCACCCCACGACGTCAGGGTGTGTGGGCGGCAACCCTCCGGAGCTTGACAGCGTCCGGCCCCACGCAAAAAACTTATGGAGGATGGGCGTTTGCCCAAACACCTCAGCAACCACGCGTGACGACGCCGCCGCACGATGTACGGAGATGCAATGCCGCTGACGATCAAGCCGATCCTTCCCGGTTTCGGCGCGGAGGTCTCAGGCGCCGATCTCACGAAACCTCTGAGCGAGGCTCTTCGCCATGAGATCCTCGACGTGCAGCACGAATGGGGCGTGACAGTCTGGCGCAACACCGGCCTCGACGACGAGAGCCACATCGCCTTCAGCCGCATGTTCGGCCATCTCGAGCTTGCGCCGCGCCCACGCCCTTCCCGGCATCGGCATCGCGAGATCTTCGACGCCAGCAATCTCGACGCCGAAGGCGCCATCATCGACACCGAAGCCACGCGCCTCATCAAGAAGGGCGACCGCATCTGGCACACTGACTCCTCCTACATGGAGAAGCGCTCGGCCTATTCGCTCCTGCTCGCCCATGAAGTCCCGCCCGACGGCGGCCAGACCTGGTTCGCCGACACCCGCACCGCCTATGAGGACCTTCCCCAATCGATGAAGGACCGCCTCGAAGGCCTCGTCGGCGAAAATTCCTATTGGTGGTCGCGCAAGCAGGCGGGGTTCGCCATCACCGAGGAAGAGATCGACGCGCGCCCCTCCGCGCGCCATCCGCTCGTGCACGTGCACCAGGGCTCCAGGCGCAAGGCGCTCTACATCGCCGCGCACACCCGCGACATCGTCGGCATGCCGCGCGAGGAAGGCCGCAAGCTCCTGGCCGAGCTCACCGCGCACGCCACGCAGCCCAAATACGTTTTCGCGGTGACCTGGGGCGTGGGCGACCTCACGATCTGGGACAATCTCTGCACCATGCATCGCGGCGGCGATTTCGACGTGGCGCGCGATCGGCGCGACATGCGCCGCACGACGGTGCGCGAAGGCGCGCCCCCTTCCGAGCCCGACGATCCGTTCGCGGATTTGTACGCCGCGGGCGCGGCCCCGCTCAGCCAGCCGGCGCCGGCGCGGCCGAGCTAGCTGGGTCGTCGATCAGCGGGCACGGCGCATCGAGCGATTCGGCGCGTCCTTCGGAGAGCGCGGCGCGCGCCAGGCCCTGATCGACATTCACCCAGATGCGCCCGGCGACGGCGCAACGGCGCCCGTATTCGAAGAGCGCCGCCATCCCTGCGCGGTCGAACTTGAGCGCGCCCGCATACGGGAAATCGGTCGGGATGTTGGTGAAGCGAAAATCCACCGCGTGGCGGCGCGCGAACACTTCGGTCTGCGCAATCGCGGTGCGCGTCATGTGCATGAGCACGGAGGAGAAGCTGCGCCCCGCGATCGCCGCGGCGTTGAACGGCGTCGTCGAGGCGGTCGATGCGAGCTGGCTGTTGGCGATGACGAAGATGCGCGCGCCGCGCAGCGCCTCGTGCTCCTCGTCGAGCAGCAGCACGATCGACGGCCCGATGAAGAACGGCGTCGAGGCGCCGCCATCGACATGCATCTCCGCGAACGTCTGGCCGCCGTCCTCCACTTCGATCATCACCGGGGGAAAGACGCCCGGTACGCTGGCCGATGCGATGAGCACGTCGCGGAAGAGCCGGCGTCCGCGCAGGCCCCCCTGTGCTGCGATCGCGCCCATGTCCCAGATCACCGTCTCCTCGCGATCGAGATTGGTGGTCGCCACGAGCAGCATGCGCCCCTTCGCGCGCTCGCCCGCCACCGCGGCCAGCATCTCGTCGGTGACGAAGCGATCGACCAGATCGTGCAGCGGGTCGCTCTGGAAGAACGCGGTGCCGAAGAGCGCCCCCAGGCCTCGCGAGCGCATGAGCCGGGCGCTTTCGCCGCCGGTATACGCGTCCCGGAGCTCGTCGTCCCAATCGGGGCCGAGATAGGCGAAAGGCGCGGTGAGCGCGCCGGTGCTCACCCCGGTGACCACCTCGAAGGTCGGGCGCCGGCCCGCTTCCCCGAGGCCCGTCAGCACCCCCGCGCCGAACGCTCCCCCCGCCCCGCCCCCTGAAAGCGCGAGGATGTCGATCGCGCCGTCGCCGGCCGCCCCGAGTTCTTCACACAGCCGCTCCGGGCTGTGCTCACGGTAGAAATTGCGATCCATGCTGTAGGCGCGGATGGGGCCGGAAAAGCCGGCGGGCGTCGCGGCCTGCGAGGCCGCCGACGGGCTGTCGGCGCGCGGGATGGTGATGCACCCCGCCGCCAAGCACGCCAACGCCGCATTGAGCCAGGCCGACGCCCGCATGTCCCCCTCCGGCCGGCATGCTGGCACGACGCGCGCGCGAAGCGAAGATCGTTCAGCTTGCCGGGGCGGGCTGCCCCTCCAGGCTCTCCAGCCGCTCGATCTCCTTGCGGAACGGCTTGATCGCGAACGCGATGGAGATCCCCGCCAGCGGCATGAGCACCGCTGCCGTGAGCGACATCGTCTTCCACAGATCGGCTTCGCTCCCCATGATCCGCTGGTTGACCGTGCCGATGACGACGCTGCCGATCGCCCCGAAGAAGATGAAGAAGAAGAGATAGCAGGCCGTGACCTGCCCGCGCATTTCATTGGGCGTGATGCGCTGGATGGCGGCGTTCTGCGAGATCGCCGAGGCGATGCCGAACATGCCGGTGAGCGAATAGAAGACGAGGCAGAGTTCGCCCGTCGGCATCAGCGGCGCGATGACCGCGCACGGCGCCGCGCACGAGAACATGATCACCGTGGCCCGCACCAACCCGTCCTTGTACCGCTTCGTGAGCCATTCGGTGACCGTGGCCCCGACGAAGAGCCCCGCGATCGAGCCCGCCAGCAGCATGGGCGCCAGCCAATTGCCGATCTGCGCTTCGTTCCAGCCGTATTTGCGCACCAGCAGCGGCACGCGCCATTCCTGCAGGCCGAACGATTCGAGCGCGCTGAACGCCAGCCCGATGAAGAGCGGCAGATAGACCGCGCGCCGCTTGCCGATTTCGGCAAGCACCTGCACCAGCGGCATGGCCTTGCCCTCGCGCGCCTTCCCGCGCCGCGGCGGCTCCTTGATCGTAAGCAGCAGGAAGCCGATCAGCAGTCCCGGCGGCCAGAGCGCCAAGAGCACCCATTGCCAATTGAAGATGGTCAGCCCCGCGACGGTCGAGGGCGACCAATCGTGCACATAGGCGACCATCTGCCCGCCGACGAACGAGCCGATGACGTTGCCGCCGATGAAGCCGAGCTGCAGGAACGCGATCGCCCGCGGCAGCATGCCCGGCGGGAAATAATCGGCGATCAGCGAGTAAGAGGCCGGCGCGTGGGCCGAGCCGCCGGCGCCCGCGAGCGTGCGCGTAGCGAACAATTGCGCGAAACCCTGCGCCAGGCCGCCCATGGACGTGACGGTCGAGGTGAGGAACATCGAGGCGGAGAGCACCAGCTTGCGCGGATAGAGGTCCGCCAGCCGCGCCATCGGGATGCCGACCAGCACATAGAAGAGGATGTTGGCCGGCCCCATGAGCCAGCCGAGCTCTTCGTCGGAAAGCGCCAGATCGACCTTGATCCGCTGCACCAGCATGCGGAACACGGCCGCGTCGAAGAAATTGTAGAGCGTCGCCAGGGTGATGATGCCGAGCCCCCACCACGCGACGGTGCGGGAGGGCCATCCGGTCCTGTCCACCGCGGCCGGCGCGGCGCCGCTGACCTTCTCCGGCGTCACGTCCACCATGCGTTCCCTCTCCGTCTCACGCGGCGTCCCGGCGCGCACTATAGCCGGATTGGCGCAGCCAAATCGGCTTTCCGCGAAGAATGGATGTTCCAGGAAGGTCCGACCCGAGGCGGCCCGCCGCCCGTTGTGAGGCGCCTAACGCGCTTCCGCCGCGAGCCATTGCACGCCGTCGGCGTTCACCCGGAAGACCACGGCCTGGGCCTCCTTGGCCCCGACCGCGGAGAAGAACTTCCGGGCCGTCACGTCCTCCACGCCGGTGGTGATGATGAGCTCGCGCGCCCCGAGCTCCGCCACCCGCTGCGCCACCGCAGCGATGAGCGTGCGTGCGACGCCGCCGCCGCGCGCCGCCGGACGCACATAGAGCTCGCAAAGCGTGACCGTGACCGCCGCGTGGCGCGTGTCGAAGCTCTTGGTGATGATGGCGTGCCCGATGAGCGGACCATTGCGGCGCTCTTCCGCGACGAAGATCTCGATCAGCGGCTGCGCTCCGAACCCGTGCTTGCGCACGAGGTCAGGCTCGAACGGCGCGGCCTGCCCGCCAGCCTCGCGCACCGCCTCGCCGCTCAGGCGGGCGATCGCCTCGCAATCACGCGCCTGCGCGCGGCGCACCTCGACCATCTGGCTCGTTCCGGCCGCGACTCGACATCGGCCGCGACGGTTCATGAAACCGGCTGGCGCGCCTCTTGGCTAGCGTTTTGAGCGAAAATCGATGGTGCGAGGCCGATACTTATCGGCCGGGTTAATGTTCCGGACCGATCATCGGGCGGTCCTCGTAGCGTTCCCAGTCCGTGCCGGGATCGCGGCGGACCATCGCGGCGCCCACCAGGGTGAGCAATCCGATGATCACGGCCGAGCCCAGAATGACGAGCCAGAACATGTCCTTCTCCCTGGGGCCTGGGCGACTGACATCGCCTATGCCCCAACGGAAACGTGGGGTTTCCCGCGCCCCACTTCAACGGCTTTCTCCCCCGCGCGCAGCCCGAAGAGCGGCCGCAACGGCCCTGCGCGCCGCGCGATCTCGTAGGCGAGAAAACACCCTCCCGCCGTGAGCAGGATCAGGCTTGAGGCCTCGAGCCAGACCGGCCAGGCGAGGCGCGCCAGATCATGGCCCGCAACGACGATGATTGTCTGGTGCACCAGATAGAATGGGAAGATGCCGAGCGTCAGGTAGCGACGGACCGGACCGTCGGCGTTCTTCAGATGTTTGTGGGCGAAGCCGATCAGGGCCACGATCGCGCACCAGGCCTGGATGCACGGCGTGACGCGCAGGATAAAGAGCATGAGCGCGGGCGGCCCCTCACCGTCATCGAACAGGCCGTTGATCCAGATGAGCCCGAGCCACGCGGGGATCGCGAGGGCGAGCGCGACCCAGCGCAGGCGCACGCAGCCGTCGAAGAAGGGCTGATGCTTGGCGATCGCGTAGCCGAACACAAACCCGCCGAAATAGATGACGTGCTGGTACCAATCATCGACGAGCGCATTGGTGGGCTCGAAGATCGGCCGCAGGAACCCGCGCGCCATCCACAGGAAGAAGATTGGCGTCACGAGCAGCCCCGGCCCCGCGATGAGCCGGGCGAGCGGCCTGGCTGGAACGCGCCGGAGCAGCGGCAGAAGCGGCAGCAGAACGAGCGTGTAGAGGAAGAGGTACGCCACGAACCACATGTGATTGTAGGTCGGCGTGACGAGGCATCCGTCGGCGTCGCACCAATGTCCCGAGGCGGTCACGTATTTCGGATAGAAGTCGGCGAACGAGCCCGCGTAGCCGATCTGCTCGACGATCTCGAAATAGCTCTGCGGCGGCACGATCACGAAGATCGCGAAGATGAGCGGCGGCAGGAGCCGCCATGCCCGCGAGCCGAAGAAGCGGCCCACCGGCATCTTGTCGGCCATGAACCGGGTCGCGACCCCGGAGATCAGGAAGAGAAGCTCGAGCCGCCAGGGATTGGTGAGCAGCATCAGCGGCTCGATCGCATCGCTGGCGTGGGGCGATTTCACGTGCCAGTCCCATGTCACATAGAACATGCCGACATGGTAGAAAATGAGGAGCCCGAAGGCGGCGATCCTCAGCCAGTCGAGATCGAAGCGGCGGTCCATGTGTTTCCCCTAATTGCCCGCCTTTCCTTCCGGCGGCCGCGTGCGCCGGCTATGGAAGAGACTTGATCCGCAAGGCCCGAGGGACAAGCGGGGACGAGCGGGGAGACGGACGTGACGAGCGGAGCGCCTGACGGGACGAAGGGAGCGCCGCCACTAGTCCCGAAATTCGGGCCGCTCGCCTGGATCTGGGCGCTGTCCTGCCTCGTCGCGCTGGTGAACGCGACGTCGGTGCTGATGGAGATGGGACGCAGCGGCCGCACCATGCCCGCCTGGCATCCCTTCGTCTGGGAATTCTCCAGCATGCTGGTGATCGCCGCGCTCGCCCCCGCGATCCGCGAAGGCGTGATCCGCTTTCCCATCCGCCAGGAAAACCTCGTCCCGGCGCTGGCGATCCACGCCGTCCTGACGATCCCCTATTCGCTGCTGCACATCGGCGCGATGGTCGGCCTGCGGAAGCTCGCCTACGCCCTCGCGGGGAGCTTCTACGAATTCTCCCACGGCCGGCTGCTGATCGAGATCGTCTACGAATACCGCAAGGACGTCATCACCTACGCCATCCTGGCGGGCGTGTTCTGGCTCATCCAATGGCGCGCCGAAGCTGCCGCTGCGCGCCAGACGGCCTCTCCCGAAAGGATCGAGATCCGCGACGGCGCGACGGTTGCTTACCTGCAGCCTGCGGATGTCGCCCTGGTCGAAGCAGCCGGCAATTATGTCGAGTTCCACACGCGAAGCGGCGTGCGGCTGGTGCGCGGCACGCTGGCGGCGTGGGAGGCGAAGCTCACTCCGTCCGGCTTCCTGCGCGTGCACCGCACGCGGCTGGTGAACCGCGCGCGCATCGCCGCGTTCGCGCCGACCGCGTCCGGCGATGTGACGATCACGATGGACGATGGGCGCGAGATCGCCGGCTCCCGCCGCTACCGCGCCGCCCTTGCCGGTGCCCCGCCTAGATCGGCGTCGCCTCCGCGACCCGGAAGGTGAGCGTGTCGCCGTCGCCCTCGGTGACGGTGACGTATTCCCCGACCCGCAGCGGATGGTCCGCGAGCTTGAAGACCGGCTCCTCCGGGCCCTCGTCGGCCTCGTCGTACCAGAAGTACCAATTGTCCCCGCGCCGCCTGAGCCAGCCGTCGGCGGCCGCCTCCAGCGGATGGAAGCGCCGGACGGTGCAGTGCGCGCGCTTCTCGCGCCAGAGCGCGGGGTCGAGCCGGCCCTGCGCGTCGAGCGGCGCCTGGATCACGTAGCCATAATGGTCCTCGCCCTCCGGGTAGCCGGGATTGCGCCCCAGCCTCAGCGTCACCCGCGTCAATCCGATCATCCGCCACTCCCTTCCCGGCGCCTGACGAGCTATCTAGAGCGTGCGCTTCGAGGCGCCGTTGATTCAGGACAAACCATTTGACGCGCCGCGCCAAGACCGCAGCTGATGCTTCTGCCGAAGCGCCCCCCCGCGCCTGGCAGCGCATGCTGTCCGGGCGCCGGCTCGATCTGTTGAACCCCTCGCCGTTCGACGTCGAGATCGAGGACATCGCCCACGGTCTCGCGCGCGTGGCGCGCTGGAACGGCCAGACCATCGGCGATCACGCTTTCTCGGTGGCCCAGCACTCCCTCGTTGTGGAGGACGTCGCGGGCCGGCTCTCGCCTTCGCTGGAGACGCGCTGGCGCCTCGCCGCGCTGGTGCACGACGCGCCCGAATACGTGATCGGCGACATGATCTCGCCGTTCAAGGCGGCTCTGGGCCTCGACTACCGCGCCTTCGAAGAGAAGCTGCAGACGGCCATTCATCTGCGCTTCGGCCTGCCCGCCAAACCGCCGGAGGAGATCAAGAGCCTGCTAAAGCGCGCCGACATCATCTCCGCCTATTTCGAGGCCACGCAGCTGGCGGGCTTCACCGACAAGGAGGCGCGGCAATTCTTCGGCGCGCCGCCGAGAACCGTCAATCTGCGCCTGAAGCCGAAGCCGACGGCCGAGGTGGAGACCGCCTTCCTCGCGCGCTTCAACACGCTGATGGCCAGACTCTGATGACGCGCCCCCGATGATGAGATTCTGATGTCGATTATCGTCTGCTCGCTGTCGCGCGTGCCGGAGATCATCATCGCGCGAAAGCCCTCGCGTGTGGTGAGCCTGCTCGACCCGGAGACGGTGTTCCCCGACGCTGCGCGCCACGGCGTCGCCCGTCACCTGAAACTCAAGGTTCACGACATTATCGATCCTTTTCCCGGCGACGTGCCCCCCGCGGCCGAGCACGTGAAGGAGCTCCTGGAATTCGTGTCCGACTGGGACCGCAGCGATTGCGTGCTGGTGCATTGCTACGCCGGCATCAGCCGCTCCACCGCGAGCGCCTACACGATCGCCTGCGCCCTCAATCCGCAGGCGGACGAAGGGGCCATCGCAAGGAGCTTGCGCCAGGCCTCGCCGACCGCCTGGCCGAACAAGCGCATTATTTCGCTGGCCGACGCCGAGCTTGGCCGCGAGGGGCGCATGACGAGGGCGATCGCCGCGATCGGCCACGGCCTCCTCGGCGACGATATCGACATCGCCGCGCCGTTCGAGATCCCCTCCCGCTATGATGCGCGCTGATTTCGGAAGTTTGCGCCCCTCCCCCCTTGCGGGGGAGGGTAGGGAGGGGGGGCGTGCGGCTTGCCCCCACGCAAGGCATTCTTCTCGACGCCCCCCGCCCCCTACCCCCTCCCCGCAAGGGGAAGGGGGGCGCCTTATCCTCCGCCCACGGAGCATGCCGTGAATTCCCCGCGCGTGGCCGTCGGCCTCTCCGCCGTGATCGTCGCCGCGACGGTGGAGAACCCGTTCGTCGTCGTCACCCGCGCCGGCGCCGACGCGCCCGGGCTTCCCGCCGGCGTATTCGATCCCGCCGGCGACCGCACGCTCGAGCTCTCCTTGCGCGGCTGGGTGCGCGAGCAGACCGGCTTCGAGATCGGCTATGTCGAGCAGCTCTACACGTTCGGCGATCGCGGCCGCGAGGCGCCGCAGGAGGATCTCCGCGCCGGCGCCGCCGCGCGCGCGATCTCGATCTCGTATCTTGCGCTGACTCCCGGCAAGGCAAGGCTCGAGCGCCCCGGCGCCAGCTGGCGCGGCTGGTACGATTTCTGTCCGTGGGAGGATTGGCGCCGCGGACGCCCCGCCTTCATCGATGCCGAGATCGCGCCGCGGCTGATGGACTGGGCCGCGCGCGGGGCCGATCGTGAGAACCGCGAAGCCCGCGCCACCCGCGCCCGGCTCGCTTTCGCGCTTGGCGAAACATGGAACGAGGAACGCGCGCTCGACCGCTTCGAGCTGCTCTATGAAGCTGGCCTCGCGCCGGAGGCCGCGCGCGACCGCATGCGTTTCGGCGGCCCGCCGGAAGAAACTCCCGAGCTGCCGCCCTGCTTCGGCGAGCCGATGCGCTTCGACTTCCGCCGCATCCTCGCCACCGGCATCAGCCGCATCCGCGCCAAGATCAAATACCGCCCCGTCGTCTTCGAGCTCGCGCCGGAGCTCTTCACGCTCCTGGAGCTGCAGCGCATCGTCGAGGCGATCGCCGGCCTCTCGCTGCACAAGCAGAATTTCCGCCGGCTTCTGGAGCGTTCGAAGCTCGTGGAAGGCGCCGGCGCCTATGACGCGCGCGCCGGCGGGCGCCCCGCCGAGCTCTTCCGCGCCGCGCGCGAGACGCTCTCGCGGCGCCCCGTCGGCGGCATCCACGTGCCCGCGCCGCGCGGCGAATGACGCGCATGCCTGACGACGCGACCGAAGCCTGGCGCGAGATCAAAGCTTGGCGCACGGCCGAGCGCGCGCGGCTGATCGCCGAACGCTTGGCGCTCGGCGCTGAGGAACGCGCCGCCGACGCGCGCGCCATCGCCGAACGCCTCGACGCCCTGCTCGGCGATCCCGCCGGCCGCGTCGTCAGCGCCTATTGGCCGTTTCGCGGCGAGCCCGACCTGCGCCCATGGCTCGCGGGCCTTTCCGCACGCGGCGCACGAACCGCGCTGCCGATCGTCGTCGCGCCGCGCACGCCGCTGCTGTTTCGAGCCTGGCGCGAAGGCGATCCGCTTGCGCGCGGCGTGTGGAACATTCCCGTTCCGGCCGGCGGCGATGTCGTGCAGCCGGACATCGTCATCGCGCCGATCGTCGGCTTCGACGCGCATTGCTATCGGCTGGGATATGGCGGCGGCTTCTTCGACCGCACGCTGGCCGGCCTGCCGACATCGACGCTCGCCATCGGCGTCGGCCGCTCAAGCGCCTCGATGCCGACGATCCGTCCCCAGCCGTTCGACATTCCGATGCGTTGCATCGTCACCGAAGCGGACGTGCTGACGCCGCCCTGACGCGCTCAGCCCTTGGTCGCGGCGATCGGCGTCGCCGTCGCGGTCGCGTTCGGGATGATGAAGCCCTGCACCGGATACGGACGAAGGCCGAGCGAATTGGTCGGCGGGTGCCACACGCGCACCTGCGACCAATCGTTGTTCGGCGAGACGTCCACCGCCGGCGCGCCGGTGATGATCTCGCCCGTGCTCATCCAGTTTGCATGGTCGATGAGGATCTCGCGCCGCGAGATCACGCGCGCGACCACCGCGACGTGCCCCGCCGAAGTGCCGAGCATCGCCATGACCGCGCCGACCTGCGGAAAATGCGTGCGCTGATAGCGCCCCTCCGCTTGCGGCCACCATGTGCGCGCCTCGCCGGCGAGCGACACGCCGGTGCGGTCCCGCGCATAGATCGCGCATTGCAGCGGCGTGCCTGAGCGGTCGATGCGCATGCCATTGGCGAGAGCGATGACGGCGAAATCGCCGTTGGGGCCGGGATCGGCGAGCGACGCGGGCGTAACCGCCGCCGCCGCGTCGGCGAACGCGACGGGCGAGGCGGTGCTGGCCGCGACCGAGGCCGGCGCAGCCTGCTGCGGAGTGGCCGCTTCCGCAGCGCTGGTCTGCAGCGCCGGCGTCCCGCCGCCGAAATAACGCGGCGCAATCACGAACCCGAAGAGCGCCGCCAGACAGGCGAACGAGAAAAGACCGCCGACCCAATTGGCGGCGCGGCTGAACCTGCGCACTTCGCGTCTCCCGAGAAAAACTCTCCCTGAGGCTTAAGGTCTTATTAAGTTTTACGCCAGGGGCGCGAACCCGGACGGCCATCACACTTCATCGGCGCCGCTCGCCGCACGCCGTCGCGGATCCATCGACGAGCCCTTCTCCCGACGCCGAACGCCGTGCTGCGAGCTGCGGCGAGGAGCGTTAACCATGTTGAGGACAGCTGCGATCGCGCGCGCTGCGTTTGTCGCGATCGCCTTTATCGCCGCCGATGCAGGCGCCGCAGAGCAACAAGGCGCCGCCAAGCCCTGCCAGGGCGCCTCCTATCGCGCCTTCGACTTCTGGATCGGAGAATGGGACGCCTACGTCACCGGGACCGACAACCTGGCCGGCCAAAGCTCGATCCGTTCGGAGGATTCCGGCTGCGTGATCACCGAGCATTGGCGCAGCCGTCGCGCCGCCTATTCCGGCCGCAGCCTGAATACCTACGACCGCGCGTCCGGCAAATGGCTACAATTCTGGATGGATTCCAACGGCGACCTGACCCGCTTCGCCGGGAACCCGCCATCGCCCGGGCAGATGGCCCTCGTGGCCGAGGATGACGTCTCACCGGACAATCCCGCGCCGCGCTGGCGGCGCATGACCTTTACCCGCAACGCCGACGGTAGCGTCCGCCAGCACGGCGAGATTTCTTCCGACCACGGCGCGACTTGGTCTTCCGAATACGACTTCACCTACCGGCCTCGGCGCGAGTGACGTCTAAGTCGGACGGTCGCTATTCAAAAAACTAAACGATATGCATTTCGTTCAAAAATCTCTTGTCAACGCTCCCGGGACGCGCGATGGTCGTCACATCAATGACGTCAGCGTCAACTTTTGGAGCGTCTCACATGAAGACCTTGTCGGTAGTCAAGTCCGTTGCGGTCGCCGCCGTCCTGAGCGCCGCGTTCGCCGCTCCCGCATTCGCCCGTGGCGAAGTTTTCACCGCCCGCCTGCAGGCGCCGGCCGGCTCCGAGCGCGTGATCGCCCAATCGACGGTGTGGTCCTGCCTTGGCGACAGCTGCGTGGCGCGCCCCGACCACGCCTCCAGCGTGCGCGCTTGCCGCGCCTTCGTGCGCGAAGCCGGCCCGGTCACCGCCTACGGCCCGGACAACGCCCGCCTCAACGAGCAGGAGCTCGCGGCCTGCAATGAATCGGCCCGCGCGCCCCGCACCTCGGACCACGCGCGCAACTGATCGCGAATACCACTGCAGCCAAGGCCCCTCCCGCCCGGAGGGGCCTTTTGCTTTATGCCCCGGCGCGGCCGCGCAACCCCTCGATCCAGGCCCCCGCGCCGCACTTCCGCAGATGGAAGGCCGTGGCGACCGGGTCGTTGGCGATCACCAGCCGCGCAGAGCCCGTCCGCCGATCCTCAAGCCGGTGGCTCACCGCGTTGAGCCAGCCATCGCCCCCGCGCTCGACCACCAGGATTCCGCGCGCGCCCGGACTGTGCGCGCCTCCGGTCTGGGTGGGCAGGCTGTAGACGATCCGCACCCGGACGTGCGCGCCGCGCCGCTCGATCTGGTAGATCGGATCCTGCAGCAGCGCCTCGTCCCCGACCGAATAATGCGCCGCGACCGCCTCGGGCTTGAACCGAACGCCGATGCCGGCCTCGCAGGCCGCCGGCCCGCTGCTCCATAATCCGGCAAGCTCGGAAGGCGGCCCCTCCTCGCCGCAGGCCGTCAGCGCCAGCGCCGCGCTCAAAGCGACGGCCGCCCCCAACGGCGTCCGCCCAGCCGCCCCCGATAGCGCGGCCTCGTCGTCGGCGAACCGCTCCACACGTTCCGGAAAGCGGTCGGCTGGCATGTGACCGGCTTGCCGCGCATCGGTTGCCAAGTGCTGAACGGGCGCCAAGTCACACTGGCGGAATCAGACGCGCGGCCCCATGTCGCTCACGCGATGGACACTGCCGCCACAGCTTTGGTTAACCCGCGCAAGCCGCGCGCCGAGACGACGTCGCACCTCCTGGAGGAGTTGCGCGACGCGTTCCCGAACGAGCGGGTGTCGATCGGGGAGCTGCTGGACAAGCTCGAGGGCCGGGCGATTGGCCTGATGATGCTCATCCTGGCGCTGCCGGTGTGCATCCCGAACGTGCCGGGCATCTCCACCCCGTTCGGATTCCTGATGCTCGCGCCGGCGTTCCAGCTGGTCGTCGGCGGCAAGCGGCTTTGGGTGCCCAAGGGCATGCGCGCCTGGACGTTTCCGCGCGAGGGCCTGCGCAAGGCGGTGAACGCGGCCGTGCCGGTGCTGCGCCGGGTGGAGGCGCTCATCAAGCCGCGCTTCGCGCCGCTGACGGCGTTCCCGTTCACGATCTTCCTCGGCGTGCAGACGCTGCTCTTGGCGATCGTGCTGATCCTGCCGATCCCGGGCGGCAACTGGCCTCCCGCCATCACGATCTCGATGACCGCGATCGCGCTTCTGCAGCGGGACGGCCTCCTGGCGGTCCTGAGCACGCTGGCGGCGGCGCTCTCGACGGTCGCGGCGTTCTATTTCTTCAAGTTCGGCGTGGCCGCGCTCCGCGACGTCAGCGCCTGGATCAGCGCCATGATGGTGCACTGACGAGGCCCCGGCGCCGTCGGCCAGAGAGCGTCGGCCAAAGACCGTCGGCCAAAGAGCGTCGGCCAAAGAGCGTCGGCCAAAGAGCGTCGGTCAGCAGGTCCGACGCACCAGCCATCCCACCACGGCCGGCTGCCCTTGCTCGATCGCCGGGCTTTGTTCGGACGCGTGCGGCTCCAGCACGACAGGCGCGCCGGCGGACACCTCCTGAATCGTCCGGCATTCGCCGGCCGGCGGCGGATTGCCCGGCGCGCGAATGAATTCCGGATCGCTCTCGCCATAGAGATGGTCGCTGTCGAGCAGCGGATCGAACGCCACCACGCGCGAACCGTTGAGCGTCGCGACGCAGCCGAAGCGCCCGCCGTCGCCCTGCCGCAGCCGCACCCCGACCTGATCCTCGCCGAGCAGGCTCGCCGTCGTCACCCGCACTGAGCGGCCGTTGACGCGCCGCAGGCACACATCGATCGCCGGCAGGAGCTCGCTGAGCACCGCCGCCCAGGTCGGCCGATCCGCCAACGCCACGCCGCGCTGCGCGCAGCCTTGATAGGAGACGCCCTCGAACAGCACCGACGCCGAATAAGGCAGCGCCTCGCCGCTCGGCAGCGGGCAATTTTCCGCGCGGATGGTGATGATCAGCGGTCCGGCGCTGACCCGCAGGCCCTGCTCGCGGTAGTCGCGCTCGCCCGCCAGCCCGCCGTCCTCGCCGAGGCCGGGCCGCTCGAACTGCGCGTAATCCTCCAGCAGCCTGAGCTCCCAGGCGCCCTCGCCGCCGCCGAGGCCTTCAAGCGCGCCGGAGGCGGTGAACTCGCCCTGATAGAGCGCGCGCGTCTGGGCATTGGCGGGCCCGCCAAGCGAGGCGAGCTGCTGCTCGGCCTGGACGCGCTGCCGCTCGGCCGCGTCGCCGGTCGAAAGCTCTCCCTCGCCGCCCGCCGGGGCCTGGCGCCCGCACCCGGACGCCCCGAGCGCCGCGGCCGCGAGGACCGAGAATAGAACGTGCCTGAAAGCCAATTTGGTGGGTCGCTCGAGACGCATCCCCGTCTCCTGCCGCCGCACCGGGACGCATCTGGGCGGCGGCTGGACTAATATACGTCGATGCCGCGTGATTCCAGTGCGCCCCTCTATGAGTTTTTTGCCGGCGGCGGATTGGCGCGCCTGGGTCTGGAGCGGCGTTTCGCCTGCGTCTTCGCCAACGACAACGCTTCGGAGAAGGCCGACGCCTACCGCGCCCGCTTCGGCGAAGGCGCCTTCCGGCTTGGCGATGTCTGGAACCTGGAGCCGGGCGACCTCCCCGGCCGGGCCGCGCTCGCCTGGGCTTCCTTCCCCTGCCAGGACCTCTCGCTCGCCGGCGAGCGCAAAGGCCTCGCCGCCCCGCGCTCCGGCGCGTTCTGGGGCTTCCATCGCCTGATCGAAGGCCTGGCGCAGGAAGGCCGCGCGCCAAAATTGCTGGCGCTGGAGAATGTGTGCGGGCTCCTGACCTCGCGCGGCGGCGCCGATTTCGAAGCGGTGATCGCCGCGCTCGACGCACTCGGCTATTGCGTCGGCGCGCTGGAGATCGACGCGGCGCTCTTCAGCCCGCAATCGCGCCGGCGCCTGTTCATCGTGGCAGGCGCGCCCGCGCACCTGCCGACCGGAGAGCCGACGCCGCCCTTCCACACCGTCGGATTGCGCAGGGCTGTGGCGCGCCTGCCGGCCTCCTTGCGCGCGCGATGGGTCTGGTGGCGCTTGCCCACGCCGCCGAAGCGCAACGCCCAATTGGGCGATATTCTCGATGAAAATGGCGTTGAATGGATGAGCGCGGCCCAGACCGAGAAGCTCCTCGCGCTCATGAGCCCGTTGCAGCGCGAGCGCCTTGCCGCGATGCAAAAGGTCGGCGAGCGCCGCGTCGGCGCCGTCTTCCGCCGCATGCGCAGCGAAGACGGCGTGAAGGTGCAGCGCGCCGAAGCGCGCTTCGACGGACTGGCCGGCTGCCTGCGCACCCCCGCCGGCGGATCGAGCCGGCAGATCCTCCTCTTCGTCGATGGCCAACGCATCCGCACGCGCCTGCTGGCGCCGCGCGAAGCCGCGCGGCTGATGGGCGTGCCGGACGATTATCCGATCCCGGACAATCGCAACGAGGCGCTGCACCTCTTCGGCGACGCGGTGTCGGTGCCCGTCGTCCGCTGGCTCGCCGACCATCTTCTGGCGCCGCTGGCGCGCGCGCCCGCCGCGCCCTCGCCGCGCCCATGAGAACCGGACACGACCCCTTCGACGCCGCCAAGCGCTCCGCGATCATGCGCGCCGTGAAAGCCAAGGACACCGCCCCCGAGCGCGTGGTCCGCAAGCTCGTCTTCGCCCTGGGCTACCGCTACCGGCTCCACCGCAGCGACCTGCCGGGCAAGCCGGACCTGGTATTTCCCGGCCGTCGGAAGGCGATTTTTGTGCACGGCTGCTTCTGGCATGGGCACGGTTGCAAGCGCGGTGATCGCCCGCCGAGCGCGAACGCGGCCTATTGGCAGGCCAAGATCGCCAGGAACCGCGCCCGCGACGCCGCCAACGCCGCCGCCCTGACCGCCGACGGCTGGTCTGCGCTCACCCTTTGGGAGTGCGAGCTGAAGGACGCCGCCATGCTCGAGCGCCGCGTAGGGGCCTTCCTTGACTGACGCCGCGTCAGGCGCTTGATTGAACGATCAAGCAAACTACGGAGGGGAGACATGCTTCGCGCGCTTGTGTGTGCATTGGCGTTGCTGGCGGGCGCCGCCGACCCGGCCCGGGCCGAGGTCGCCGAGGCCGGCCCTGGCCATTTCCAGCTGCGCTTCTCCGACACGGTCGAGAAGCCTCCGGCGGACGTCTGGCGTGCGATCGGGCGGATCGGCGCCTGGTGGGACAGTGCGCACACCTATTCCGGCGAAGCCCGCAATATGCGTCTGGCGGTCCGCGCCGGCGGCTGCTTCTGCGAGGTCTGGGACGGCGCCTCGGTCGAGCACATGCGCGCAATCTATGTGCGCCCGCAGGAAGCCCTCCGGCTGGATGGGGCGCTTGGTCCGCTGCAGGAGATGGGCGTCGTCGGCATCCTCACGATGACCCTGGCCGCCGAAGGCGCCCGAACGCGGCTCACCTGGACATACCGGGTCGTGGGCCCCGGCGGCGACCTCTCGCAGCTCGCCGCCCCGGTCGATGCGGTCGTCGGCCAACAATTCGCCCGCCTTGTGCGTTACGCAGAAACCGGATCGCCGAACTGAGCGTTGCTGAACGTTCATGCCCGGCTTGAGCGCGCTTCAGGGTAAAGCGCGCGACACGGATTTCTGGAGGATTTCATGCGTTTCATCATCATCGCCGCGATCGCCGCGGCGATCCTCGCCGGCTGCACGACCTATGAACCGACCACCGGGGAGCGGATCCCGAACCGCACCGGCACGGGCGCGATCGTCGGCGCCGTCGGCGGCGCGGGCGTGGGTACTCTGGCCGGCGGCAACGACCGCCGCAACGCCATCGTCGGCGCCGGCATCGGCGCGATCGCGGGGGCGCTCATCGGCAATTACATGGATCGCCAGCAGGCGGCCCTGCGCGCCCAATTGCCCCCCGAAGTGGACGTTCGCCGCGTGTCGGAGGACGAGCTCCTCCTCGATTTCCCCGCCGACATCACCTTCGATTTCGACCGCGCCGACGTGAAAAGCACGTTCCTGCCGACGATCCGCTCGGTGGCCCGCACGCTGGGCGAATACCAGTCCACCTATGTCGATGTCGTCGGCCACGCCGATTCCACCGGCGCCGACGATTACAACCTGCAGCTCTCCGAGCGGCGCGCCATGGCGGTGGGCTCGGTGCTGATCAATAACGGCGTGCAGCGCGAGCGGCTGGTCGCGTCGGGGCGCGGCGAAAGCGACCCCATCGCCGACAATTCCACCGCCGCCGGACGCGCCGAGAACCGCCGCGTCGAGATCCGGCTGAAGGCCGTGCGGGCGTAGATCGCAACGTCCGCAACGATCCGCTTTCCTCCCCGCACACAGGGGAGGAAAGCGGCTCATCCTGCAATGCCGAAGCGCTTCTTTTCCGCTTTGGAGATCTGTCGCTTGTCGATCGCGTAGACGCCCTCGCGCCCATAAAGCTCGGCGAGCGGCAGATCGCTCAATCCCGCCCGTTTCACCACATCGACATAAGGCTTCACCACGAGCTCCCGCAGGCCGTTCGCCCGCGTGCGTTCGCGGCTGCGGATCGGGGCCAGCCGCACCTCGAACCAGTCCTGGCCGAAGAGGTGGAGTTGCGTGTCCGGACCGACCTCGACCATCCGCTCGGCGAGCGCGCGCGCCCGCGCCTCCCGCCCAAGGCGGGCCAATTGTCCGATCGCCGGCCGGTGCGGATTGCGGCGCAGCAGCCCGGTGCGCGGGTGCACGAAGAGCCGCCGCCAATCACTCTCCAGCGGCGCCTCCGCCCCATAGCGCCCGATCGTGACGACCTTGCCTCCGCGCATGCGCGTCCGGACCGCCACGATGTCCTCGATATGGTCCCGGACATGCTGCTGGACGGTGGAGCTGGGCTTCAGGTGCGCGGAAATCTCCGAATAGACCTTGTTCCAAGGCCGGCCTGCCTGCGCGGCGAGATATCGCTTGAGAGGGGCGAGGTTTTCGTTGAGCCATTTGGTCTTGCGCGGCGGTCCATTGGGCTCGCGCGCCCGCAGCGGGACGCCGTCCTCGTCCTCAAGCGGGCGCGAGCGCCCGGGCCGACTGCGGGAATCGCTATGGCCGACGCGCGGACGCTCTACGATGACCTTGCTCATGTCCTTGCGCATGGTCGATAAATGGACCCGCGAGGCGGCGTGGTGAAGGGCGAGGGAAAGACAATGCGTGTTCTGGCGGTTTTGGCGGCGGTGACCATGGCGGCGGGATGCGGCACGACCTTGCCGCGTGGGCCCGGCGAGCGCGGCGGCATGCGCGAGCGATCGGTCGATATGGATCGGATCACCGGCCAGGTGCACTACCGGGCCTTGGCGGCTCTGCCGCGACCGGGCGAGCTGAAGATCATTCTGAGCGAAGGCGAGGGCGGTCCGATCGTCTCGGAGGAGCGGATCGACATCACCGATTCCAGCTCGCCGCCCTTTGCGTTCACGCTGCGCTACGACAAGGGCATGATCGAGCGCAATCGCGAGTACGCGCTGGTCGCCGAAGTGCGCGACGCCGGCGGCGATCTGCGCTTCGCCAGCCCCTCGCCCGTCGCCGTCCTCACCCATGACGCGCCCTCGCGCGACGTGAGCCTCGGCCTGGCCCCAGCCTCGGCGGAGCCGAGCCCGGTTGCGTCCGCGCCGCAGGAGCCGGCCTCGCTCGCCCCGCGCATGCCCGCGACAAGGACCGCCGCGGCCGCGCCGATTTCTGCCCCGATCGCCGCTGCGGGGGTCGCCGCCGGCGCTTCCGCGACCGCCGCAGCCGGCGCTCCGGTCGGGCGCGCGCGGCCGACGCTCATTCTTCCCGCTGGCCCAAGCGCCGGCGCCGCGACGCCTGTCGCGCCCGCGCCGCGGACGCCTGCCGCCGCCCCGACGCGCACCGCCGCGGCGACGCCGGCCACTGCCGCGTCCGCGACGACCGCGACGACGAACGAGCTGCGCTTCGACCGCATCGACTTCCGCGCGGTCGGGCCGAACTGGATCCTCGACCTTTACCCCAACCGGATGGACCTCTCCTTCGAGGACGGCGGCCGTCGCATCGAAGTGGCGCGTCCCGTACCGGTTCAACCGCCTTATCCGGGCCTGATCTATCAGGCGCGCCTGGGCGACCGCGCGCTCGTGGTCACCATCCGCCGCGAAGCCTGCCGCGTGGCTGCGGCGGGCGAGACCTATCCCTCGCGTGTCACGGTCGAGGTCGAAGGCAAGACCTTGGAAGGCTGCGGCCGCGCGGTCTGACGTTGGAGAGCTGCTTCCTCCCACCGGTGAGCGGGGGAGGAAGCGCCTACTCTCGAAGCATCAGGCGGCTGCCTTGGCTTTCTTGCCGCCGAAGCGCTGGTAGAAGCTCTCGTTCTTCGCAGCCATGTCCCGGAGCAGCTTTGGCGGCGTGAAGCGCTCGCCGTATTGCTGCGCGAGCCGATCGGCTTCCTTCACAAAGGCGGCCGCGCCCCAGAAGAGATCCATGTAGCTGACGCAGCCGCCTGAATACGGCGCAAAGCCCCACGCCAGGATCGAGCCGACGTCCGCGTCGCGCGGATCGGTGATCACGCCCTCCTCGAAGCAGCGCGCCACTTCGATGCATTGCCGGAAGAGGAAGCGCTTGGTGAGCTCGGCCTTGAGCTCCGGCGGGCACTCGCGCACTTTCGTGGCGACGCGCTGGGAGATCTCCGGCCAGATGCGCGTGGGCTTGCCGTCGGCGCCGTACTCGTAGAAGCCTTTGCCGGCCTTGCGGCCCGCGCGGCCCTTCTCCTCAACGATCCAGGCCAGCAAGCCGCTGCGCGGGTCCTTGCTGATATCGGCGCCGGTGGCCTCCGCGTTGGCGCGCCCGATCTTGAGCGCGGTGTCGAGCCCGACGGAGTCCGACACTTCAAGCGGCCCCATCGGCATGCCGCATTGGCGCCCGACATTCTCGATGATCGCCGGCGCGACGCCCTCCATGAGCATCTCGATGCCTTCGGTCGTGTACGTGCCGAAGCAGCGCGAGGTGTAGAAGCCGCGATGATCGTTCACCACGATCGGCGTCTTGCGGATCTTCAGCACGTAATCGACGGCCTTCGCGAGCGTCTCCTGGCTCGTCTCCTTGCCCATGATGATCTCGACGAGACCCATGCGCTCCACCGGCGAGAAGAAATGGATGCCGATGAAGTTCTTCTTGCGCACGGAGGACTCCGCCAGGCCCGTGATCGGCAGCGTAGAGGTGTTCGAGCCGAACACGACCGTGTCGCCCATCACCGCCTCGGCCTTCTTGATGATGTCGGCCTTGAGCGCGGGATTCTCGAACACCGCCTCGATGACGAGATCGGCGCCTTTGATGTCGTTGTAATCCGTGCTCGGCTTGATCTTGGCCAGGAGGTCGTCGCCCTTATCCTTGGTGATGCGGCCACGGCCGACATCCTTCTCCACGATCTTCTTCGAATAATCCTTGCCCTTCTCGGCGTTCTCCATCGAGACGTCGATGAGCACGGTATCGACGCCCGCCTTCGCCTGCACATAGGCGATGCCTGCGCCCATGAGCCCCGCGCCGATGACGACGACCTTCTTCACGTCGAGCGCCGGGACGCCTTCGGGGCGGTTGGCGCCCTTGCCGAGCGCCTGCATCGACACGAAGAGCGAGCGGATCATGCCCTTCGCCTGCGGCGTGTTCGCTGTCTTCACGAAATAGCGGCTCTCGATGCGCAGCGCCGCGTCGATCGGCACCTGCATGCCTTCATAGATGCACGAGAGAATGTTGCGCTGCGCGGGATAATTGAGGCTCGTCTGCTTGGACACCATCGCGTTGCCGCCGATGGCGATCATCGCGCCCGCGGGCGTGTAAGGCCCGTCCTTCACGCGATAGCCTTTGACGTCCCACGGCGCGACCGCCGAGGGCGAGCCCTTGAGCCACTTCTTCGCCGCCTCGACCGTCTGCCCCGCGGGGACCACCTCATTGACGAAGCCGAGCGACTTGGCGTCCTGTGGGCTCTTGTCCTGCCCTTGCAGGATCATCATCGCGGCGTTCTGCACCCCGATGAGCCGCGGCAGGCGCTGCGTGCCGCCGGCGCCCGGCAGGAGGCCGACCTTCGATTCCGGCAGCCCGAGCTTGATCTTCGGATTGTCGGCCGCGACGCGATAATGGCACGCGAGCGCGATCTCCAGGCCGCCGCCGAGCGCGAGCCCTTCGAGCGCGCACGCCACCGGCTTGCCGCACGTCTCGATCGCGCGCAGCGTCTTGTTGAGCGTGAACGCGCGCTCGAACTGCGCCTTGTTCTTCTCTTCCTCGGACTTCGCCGCGCCGCCCGAGCCGGTGAACTGCCCCTCGTCCATTTCGCCGAGATCGGCGCCGGCGCAGAACCCGCTCGTCTTGCCCGAGGCGATGACCGCGCCCTTGATCTTCTCGTCGCTCTTGATGCGCTGAACGATCTCGACGAGGTCCTTCATCACCCCGCCGGTGATGGTGTTCATCGAGCGGCCCGGCACGTCGAACGTGATGAGCGCGATGCCGTCGCTATCGACGTCGATCTTGAAATTTTCCATGGACGTCTCCTCTAACCTTTCAAACTTGGGCGTTTTCCTCCCCCGTTTACGGGGGAGGTGGTCGCGGAGCGACCGGAGGGGGCGCGAGCGATGGACCGTCGGATTGCGTCCAACACGAACTCGATGTCGGCCCTTACATCGTCGTCCGAAACACGCAGCGTCCGCCATCCAGCGCGCGCCAGCACGTACTCGCGCTGCGCATCGTGCTCCTGCGCCTCAGCCGACGAATGTGCCGATCCATCGACCTCCACAATCAATCGAGCTTCGACACAGGCGAAGTCCGCGACGAACGAAAGCACCGGATGCTGCCGCCGAAAGCGATGCCCTTCCAACTGCCGGCGACGAAGACGAGACCACAGGATGACCTCGCCTTCCGTCATTTGCCGACGAAGCGAACGAGCGAGAGGGCGGGAGCTCGACTCGTTCAGGCGGATGCGCGGCTGCGCCCCCTCCGTCGCGCTTCGCGCGCCACCTCCCCCGTTCACGGGGGAGGAAAGAGCCTCTCGCTCGTCCGTCACATTACACCCGTTCGATCACCGTCGCCGTGCCCATGCCGGCGCCGACGCACAGCGTAATGAGCGCGCGTTCCTTGTCGGCGCGCTCGAGCTCATCGACCATCGTCCCGAGGATCATCGCGCCGGTCGCGCCCAGCGGATGGCCCATCGCGATGGCGCCGCCGTTCACGTTCACCTTCTCCATGTCGAGCTCGAGCGCCTGCACCCAACGCAGCACGACGGCGGCGAACGCCTCGTTGAGCTCCCAGAGATCGATGTCCTGCTTCTTGAGGCCGAGCTTCCGCATCAGCTTCTGCGTCGCGTATTCCGGGCCCGTCAGCATGATCGACGGCTCCGAGCCGATCGACGCGCCGCCGAGGATCTTCGCGCGCGCCTTCAACCCGAGCGCATCGCCCATCTCCTTGGTGCCGATGAGCACGCCAGCGGCGCCATCGACCACGCCCGACGAATTGCCGGCATGGTGCACGTGATTGACCTTCTCCACTTCCGGATAGCGCTGCAGCACGACGGCGTCGAAGCCGGGCATCATCTCGCCCTGGCCCTTGAACGAAGCTTCGAGCGAGGCGAGCGATTGCATCGTCGTCTCCGGGCGCATGTGCTCGTCATGATCGAGCAGCGTGACGCCGAGCTGATCCTTCACCGGCGTGACCGATTTCTTGAACCGCCCTTCCTTCCACGCCTTCGCCGCGCGCTGCTGGCTTTGCACCGCGTACGCGTCCACATCGTCGCGCGAGAAGCCGAACTTCGTCGCGATGAGATCGGCGCCGATGCCCTGCGGGGCGAAATACGTCTTGAGCGCGATCGAGGGATCGGACGCCCAGGCGCCGCCATTGGAGCCCATCGGCACGCGGCTCATGGCTTCCACGCCGCCGCCGATCGCAAGATCGGCCTCGCCCGACTTCACCTTCGCCGCGGCGATGTTGCACGCTTCCAGGCCCGACGCGCAGAAGCGGTCCACCTGCACGCCCGCGACCGTCTCGGCGTAATCGGCATTGAGCACCGCGACCCGCGCGATGTCGCTGCCCTGCTCCCCGATCGGCGTCACGCAGCCGAGATAGACGTCGTCCACCTTCGCCGTGTCGAGATTGTTCCGGTCGCGGAGGTTCTGCAGCATCTGCGTCGCGAGCGAGAGCGCGGTCACCTCGTGCAGCGTGCCCGTGTTCTTTCCGCGCCCGCGCGGCGTGCGCACCGCATCGAAAATATAAGCGTCAGCCATCGTCTTCACTCCCAAGCGGCTTGCCGCCGCCTTTCGCCCTGCCTGGGACCGGAGGCGTCCCTGGCGCGCCCAAAAGCCAAGTTTGGCCGCGCCTACCTTCCGCACCGCTGCGCCCGGGCCGGACGCAGCGTGGATGTCTCACTCAGCCTGCTGTCGCGCCGCGTGGTCGCGCGCCCAGCGCTTTTCGGATTCCTTGAGTCGCCACATGACAACGAGGTGCATCGCGTAGAACACGGCGCCGGCGAGGATAGGGAACATCCACAGTTGGAGCTCAACCATTCGTCACCTTCATTCCGGCCAACAGATCAGCAGCAATGATGTGGAACAGAACTGCGACACCGATAAACGCGCTTGCGAGAGCCCAATTGCTGCTGCCGATCGCGGCGAAGCCCGCGCCGCCCGCTGCAGCGACGCCGACCGCGTTCAGGAACGCGGCATGCGACTTGATCACCTCGTTATGGCGCTCGTCGAGCGTCACGGCGCGGCCTCCACCGTCACGTCGCCCTTGAACGAATTGGCGATGAAGCAGAGCTCATGCGAGCGGTGATGCAGGTCTTCGAGCTCAGCGGGGGTCGGTCGCTTGTCGCCGCCCCACGCGATCTGCGGCCGCAGCGTCACTCTCGTCAGCGCGAACCGATGCTCGCCGATCTTCTCCATGACGCCCTTGGCGGCATCGACATAGGAATCAATCACGAACCCGTCGCGGCGGGCGAGATCGAGGAAGGTGAGCATGTGGCAGGACGAGAGCGCCGCCACCAGCATCTCCTCCGGATCCACCGCATCGGCGCGCGACATCGGCTCGCGCACGACGCTCGGCGACGAGGAGCCGGGCATGATAGCCCCGCCGTCGAAGCTGATCTCGTGGAAACGAGAATACTTGCCGTCGGCGAACGACGCATCGCCGCGCTTCCAGGAAATCGTGGCGTCGTGGCTCGCCATCAGAACGCGTCCGCGGCGAGCGCCATCATCGAGGCGGAGCCCGCCTTCACCTTGGCGAGGTGCGCGGCCGAATCCGGCGCCATGCGCTCCACGAAATAACGCCCCGTCGCGAGCTTGCCGTCATAGAAGGGATCGGCCGCCCCGCCATTCGCCTTCGCTTCGAGCGAAGCCTTCGCCATCAGCGCCCACATATAGGAAAGCGCGGTGATCCCGAAGAGATGCATGTAATCGTGGCTCGCCGCGCCCGCATTGTCGAAGTTCGTCATCGCGTTCGCCATCAGCCATTGCGTGGCCTCCTGCAGATCGCCCTTCGACTTCTTCAGGCCATCGACGAAGACCTTCAGCTTCTCGTCGCCCTCGTTCTCGCCGATGAACGCGTCGATCTCGTTGAAGAACGTGAACACCGCGCGCCCGCCATTCGCCGCGAGCTTGCGCCCGACGAGATCGAGCGCCTGCACGCCGTTCGCGCCTTCATAGATCATCGTGATCCGCGCATCGCGCACGAACTGGCTCATGCCCCATTCTTCGATATAGCCGTGGCCGCCATAGATCTGCTGGCAGTTCGTGGCCGTCTCGTAGCCCTTGTCGGTCATGTAGCCTTTGATCACCGGCGTCATCAGCGCCATGTAGTCGCCAGCCTTCTCGCGCACCTTCTCGTCCGGCGAGTTCTCCAGGAGGTCGCCATAAAGCGCCGTCCAGAATGCGAACGCGCGCGCGCCTTCGTTGAAGCTCTTCGCGTCCATCAGCATGCGCCGCACGTCGGGATGCACGATGATCGGGTCGGCCGGCCCTTCGGAATTCTTCGGGCCGGTCAGCGAACGCCCCTGGATGCGGTCCTTCGCATAGGCGAGACCGTTCTGGTACGCGACCGCGCTTTGCGACAGCCCCTGCAAGCCCACGCCCAGCCGCGCCATGTTCATCATCGTGAACATCGCAACCAGGCCCTTGTTCTCCTGCCCGATAAGGAAGCCCGTCGCCTCGTCGTAATTGAGCACGCACGTCGAATTGCCGTGAATGCCCATCTTCTCTTCGATCTTGCCGCACGCCACGCCGTTGCGGGCGCCGAGCGAGCCGTCGTCCTTCACCAGGAATTTCGGCACGATGAAAAGCGAGATGCCTTTGGTGCCTTGCGGCGCCCCTTCGATGCGCGCGAGCACCAGATGGATGATGTTGTCGGCGAGATCGTGCTCGCCGGCCGAGATGAAGATCTTCTGCCCGCTGATCTTGTAGCTGCCGTCCCCCTGCGGAACCGCCTTCGTGCGCAGCAAGCCAAGGTCCGTGCCGCAATGCGGCTCCGTGAGGTTCATCGTGCCGGTCCATTCGCCGCTCACGATCTTCGGCAGATAGGTTTCCTTCTGCTCCTGGCTGCCGTGATGCAGGATCGCCTCGTACGCGCCGTGCGAAAGCCCCGGATACATCCCGAACGCCATGTTCGCGCTCGCCACCATTTCGGAGAACGCGAGATTGACCACGCGCGGCAGCCCCTGCCCGCCGAATTCCGGCGTCGAGCCGATGCCCGGCCACCCCGCCTCGACATATTGCTTGTAGGCGTCCTTGAAGCCGGTCGGCGTCGTCACCGAGCCGTCCGCGTGCCGCACGCAGCCCTCCTCGTCGCCGACCGCGTTCAGCGGCGCGAGCACGCCCTCGCAGAACTTCGCGCCCTCTTCGAGCACCTGGTCGATGAGGTCGAGGGATGCATCCTGGAAGCCGGGCATGTTGGCGTAGCGCTCGATATGCAGAAGGTCGCGGAAGATGAAGCGATAGTCGCGCAGCGGGGCGGAATAGCTGGGCATCTACGGGGCTCCCTTACGTTTTGACTATGTGTGCGAACGCGCGCGTGGCTTAGCGCGCTTTCTCCTTGCCTGCATCTCAAGTGTGCGTCACGCCGCGGGCGTTCACGCCTCGGCGAGGCGCCGGCGCGCTTCGCGCTCATAGGCGCGCGCCGCCGAGATCGTCGCGGCCGGCGCCTTTTCGGCAAGAACCTGCTCCAGCCGCGCGATGCCGTCCTTCAGCGCATCGATCGCGCCCTCGATGTCGTGGCGCTGCTCTTCGAGCGCGACGAGCCGCTCGCGGAATTTCTTCAGCGCCGCCTCGTTCTGCGCGCGGTGCTGCTCGTCGGCATTGTAGAGATCGAGCAGCTCCTTGATCTCCACCAGCGGCAGCCCGACGCTCTTGCCCTTGAGCACCAGCACCAGGCGCGCGCGGTCCCGGCCCGAATAGACCCGGTTGAGCCCGTCCCGCTGCGGCGCGAGCAGCCCCTTGTCTTCATAGAAACGCAGCGCGCGCGGCGTGACTTTGAACTCGCGCGCCAGCTCGGAAATCGTGAACGTCCGCTCCGGACGAACCATGGGGACCTCCCTGCCTGTTGGGCGGCCGTTTACCTGACGCTAACGTCAACGTCAAGCGCCATTTCGCAACGATACGTGGCGTTGCGGCAAGTGCTCGCGGTCACGGTGGAAACTCACGGATTTGAGAGAGCCTCCCGCTCCACGCTTTGCTATGGAGACCGCGTGCGCGCTTCTTTCGCCCTCCTGCTTGCGGTCGCGCTCGCGCTTGGCGCGTGCGGCAAGAAGCCGAGCGGCCGGCAGTTGGCGGCGCGGCTGGACTGCGTGGAGGTCGAGGGCGTCGAGCCGCTGCTGCAGCGCCCGAAAGGCGACGTGATCCTGATCGAGGGCGATGATTCCGCCGTGCGAGCGGCGCAGGCCATCGGGTGCGCCGCGGCCCGCCAGGGCGAGCGGGTCATGTGGGGCGTCAGCGCCGAAGCGGCCCCGGAAGCCGACTTCGCCGCGCCGGCCGCCCCCACGCCCGCCCTGATGCGCGCCTGGGCGGCCATGACCGATCGCTTCCGCAGCGCCGGCGCCGATGTCGAATTGGTGACGCTGACGACGCCGGGCCTGACAGAAACGCCCGCGATTGCGCCCAATCCCGCAGCGGACGTCTCCGGCGAAGCACGCGCACGCCGCCTCGAAGGCGCGCTGGACGATGTGCGCGCGCGGCTGTCGCCGGAGCGCACGATCCTGTTCGTGTCCTCGCCCGACGGCGCGCGTGCGCCTGTCGGCCTCTCCGGCGAAACTTGGCGACCGCTCGGCGCCCGCTTGCCGCCGCAGAAGTCGATATCGCTGCGCGCCGAAGCGAGCGCCAAACCGGGCGTGCGTGTGCGGCTGACGCCCTTCGAGGACTTGCCCGCCGTGGGCGCGGCCCTGCGTTATGACGGGATCGTCGAGGTCGGCCCGCCCTTGAGCGAGTCGCAGCGCGCCGAGCAGGCGCCGCTCCGGCTGCGCGCCCGCACGTCATAAATCCATCGCTTCATATTCTTCGAACTTCCCGCGCGACTGTTTCCCTCACGAAACCGTCATTGATCCACGCCGATTTCGTCCACAAACGGGCCTGCAAGACGGCTCTTATCCACAGTTGGCGGGCACCGGAGCCCAATGAGATTTTACGCACCATTAAGGGGCGCCCAACTTTGATCGATCCTCAGAGAGCAGGCTGATTCTGTTCTGCGCTTCACGCGCACGAAGAGATGGCGGGACGAGGTTCAAGATGAGCGGCGCAAATCCGTGGAGCGTGAAGGGCATCGATCCCAAGGTCCGCGAAGCGGCGCGCGACGCCGCCCGTCGGCAAGGCCTGACGCTCGGCGAATATCTGAATCAGGCGCTGGCGGCGCACGAGGCGACCAAGGATCCGGTCGCCGAGTTCGAGCCCATGCCCCCCCACGCGGCGGCGCTCACGACGCAGACATTGCAGCCGCCGCGCTCGCGCGCCGGCCGTCTGCCGCTCTCGCGCCAATCGCTCATGGCCGAGGATTTCGACAGCGACGAGGATTGGCTCGCCCCGCAGCCCTCAGCGCTTCCCCGCCTCGCCGATCCGGTCGTCCGCCTGACCCAGAAGCTGGAGGCGATCGAGCGCCGCACGCAGCTCGCCGTCACCGGGCTCGACCGCACGGTCTCCACCATCGACCGCTCGCTGCTCGGACTCGCGCAGCGCGTTGATGACGCCGAAGCCGGCGCCAACGACGCCGCAGACAAGGTCGCCGAGGCGCTGGAGCAATTCCGCATCGCGCACGCGACGCTGTCGGGCCAGCTCTCCGAAGCCGAGACCGAAGCCGCCGAATCCCGTCGCGCTTTGGAAAACGCCACCGCGACCGTCGAGGATGTGCGCGCGCAGCTTGAGGCGCGCGTCCTCTCCGCCGAGCAAAGCGCGCGCGAAGCGGAGGAAAGCGCCACTCATCTCGCGACGCAGATCGCGGCGCGCGACGAGCTTCTGTCCCGCCGCGTGACCGAAGCGGAGCTGGGCGCCCGTGCGATGGTCGAGACGGCCATCGCCGAGGCCCGCGCCGCCGCCGAGGAAGCCATGGCCGCCGCCGCGCATGAAGCGCGCGCCGCCGGCGAGGAGGCCAAGGAAACCGCCTCCACGATCACCAAGACCGCGCTCGGCGACATCCGCACGCAACAGGAAGTGCTGGCCCAGCGCCTCGCCTCCACCGAGCATGCCGCACGCCAGGCCGCGCACATCGCGATCACGGAATCGCGCGCCGCGCGCCAGGAGATGATCGAGCGCATGGAGCGGCTCGAGAACGACGCCGGCGCCCGAAGCGGCGGCGGTCTCGCGCTCGCCGAACTGCAGGCCGCTCAGGAAATCCTGCAGAAGCGCATCAATGAATGCGAATCCGGGCTGCGCAACGTCTCCGCCGACGCGGTCGAGGAGATGCGCCGCATGCAGGCCGCGCTCACCGCCCGCATCGAGCGCGTCGAAACCTCCGAACGCGGCGCCCTGGCGCCCGAGGCGCTCGAAAATCTCCGCGCCGCCCAGGATCAGCTGGCCCAGCGCATCGACAGGAGCGAAGCCGCCGCTCGCGAAGCGACCGCCGGCCTGCGCCAATCGGCCGGCGCCGCGATCGCGGACATGCGCAACGCGCATCTGGGGTTGGTCGCACGCCTGAAGCAGGTCGAGGATCATGGCCCCGCCGCGGTCCACGATCTTGCCGCGCGCGTCGATCAGCTCGCGCAGCGGGTGAGCGAAGCGCCCCCGATCGGCGGCGAAGCCGGCGACCGCCTGGAGGCGGCGCTGCAGCAATTCGCCAAGCGCCTCGATCTCAACGAGACCAAGACGGCCGAGATCGCCGGCGGCGTCCGCACGATCGAGGAGAGCATGCAGCGCCTCGCCGAACGCCTCCGCGAGACGGAGGAAGCGGCGAACGCGGCGATGCAGCGCATCGAGCAGACCAGCCACGAAGGCGGCGCTCGTCTCGACACCGAGCAGCTCGCCGAAGGCGTGCGCTCCATGCTCGAGCAGCGTCTGGGCGCGATGGCGAACCAGACGACGCAGATGCTGGAAGTCGCCCGCGCCGAGATCGCCGAGCAGGTGAGCACGGCGCTCGACGGCCTGCGCGCCGATGAGCTGGAAGCGGCGATCGCGGAAGTGAACCGCCGCATCTCCTCCGCCGAACGCCGCCAGGCGCAGACCATCGAAGCGATCTCGATCGAGATCCGCCGCATGTCGGAGACCGTCGATCGCCGTCTTCGCTCGGTGGAATCCCGCAACGAGGATGTCGCCGGGGCCGCCGTGCACGAGGAGATCGCGCGCACCGCCGAGCTGCTGGACCACCGGCTGGAAGAGATCGAGCGCCGCGACGCGGCCGCGTTCGATCGCATGGGCATCGAGCTCGGCCGCCTTTCCGAGCGGTTCGACGAGCGCCTCGTCTCGGTCGAGACGCGCAGCGCGCAAGCGATCGAGCAGATCGGCGAGCAGGTCGCGCGCGTGGCCGAGCGCTTCAACCAGCGCCAGGAGCAGGCGTCGCGCGACGTGAACGATCGCATCGCCGGCGCCGAGGAGCGGATGGCGGCGCGGCTGTCCGACGCCGTCGCGGGCATGCATCAGCGCGTCAGCGAGGCCGAGCAACGCGATCTCGATGCGCCGGCGCCCGAAGCCTTCGCTCAGCAGCCGTTCTCGCTGGAGCCGCCGGCCCCGCCGACGTTCGCGCGGGAGCCGGAGCCCGAGCTTCGCATCCCCGAAGCGTTCCTCGCGCAACCGCAGCCGCATGCGTATGCAGCGCCGCAGGCCCCGCATCTGCACGCCAGCCAGGCGGCCATGGACGATGACCCCTCCGCGCCGGATCTCATCGTCGAGGATATCGAGTTCGACATCCCGCATCAGCACGCCGAGCCGCACCTCGACGTGCGCCACGCGGCGCCCGAACTTCCCCCGATCCACGCCAAGCCGCTGACGCCGCAGGGCTACGAGGCCGATCCGTTCACGGACGATCTCGACGATCTGCGCGATCTCCCCCCGCCCCCGGCGGAGGACGATGATCTGTGGAGCGACGCGCCCGGCGCGACGCAGGCGCGCGCGCTCGCCGAGGATCTGCCCCCGCTGCACAGCGAATCCCCGCGGCGCGACGATTACCTCGCCGCCGCGCGTCGCGCGGCCCAGGCGCACGCCGCCGAAATGACCAAGGGCGGCCGCACCAAGAAGACCAAGCGCGAGGATGCCGAGGAAGGCCCGGTGAAGGGCTTGCGCGGACCGGCGCGCATCGTCCTCTGGGGCGCGGCCGGCGCGCTGGCGGTGACGCTGGCGGGCGCGGCTCTGCTCCTCAAGACGCAGCCTCAACATGCGCCGGAGCCAGTTGCTCCCCCGACGCCGGACGCCAGCGCGGCCGCAGTTCTGCCGGCGCCCGCAGCGACCGACTCGATGTTCGAGGAGGCCCCCCTGGCCGATCCTATGCCGGTCGGCGCCGAGACCGCTCACGTGGAAGCCGCCATTCCACAGGCGGCGCCCATCGTTGCGACCCCGGTGGCCGCCGCGCCCGTCGCTGCGGCGCCGGCGCGTGCGTCCGGCGCCATCCGCGGCGCCTCCGGCGCGGCGGCTGTAGCCGGTCCGGTCGCAGCGCCCCGCTATGCCAGCCTCGAACAGGCCGCGACCGCCGGCGACCCGTTGGCGCAATACGATCTTGCCTTGCAGCGCATGCAAGCTGGCGCGTCGCCGGAATCTGTCGATCTCCTGCGCCGCGCCGCGACCCAGGGTCTGGCCATGGCGCAATATCGTCTCGCCAAGCTCTATGAGCGCGGCGAAGGCGTGAACGCCGATCTCGCCCAGGCCCGCCAATGGACCGAGCGCGCCGCGGCGGGCGGCAACCGCCGCGCCATGCATGATCTCGGCGTCTTCTTCGCACGTGGCGAAGGTGCGCCGCTCGACGAGCAGGCGGCGTTCCGGTGGTTCCGCCAGGCCGCCGAGCTGGGCGTCACCGACAGCCAGTACAATCTCGGCGTCCTCTATCAGCAAGGGCGCGGCGTCACCGCCAGCCCGAGCGACGCGATGTTCTGGTTCCTGGTGGCGGCCCGCAACGGCGATCCCGACGCCACGGGCCGGGCCCAGGCGCTGGAGGCGAACCTGACGCAGACCCAGGCCGAACAGGCGCGCCAACGCGCCCAGGCCTTCCGCCCGCGTCCCGCTAGCGCCCGCGCCAACGGTGAATTCGGCCCGCGCGCCTGGCCTTCGGCGGCCCGCGCCCGCGGCTGAGGCAGGCCAAAAAGGACATCGAAACGAAGCCCCGGCCCAATTGGCCGGGGCTTCGCGTTTAGGGGCGTGTGCAAGAGCGTCGCGGACGCGTTGATTGCAGCGCCCAACGCTGGAATAAAGCGGCCCCGGCCGCCGCACGGGCCGTCGGCCTTTAAGAGCTCATGTCGATATACCTGCCGATCGCCGAGATGCCGGTGAACGGGCTGCTCATCCTTCTGTTGAGCGGCCTCGTCGGCTTTGTCTCCGGCCTCACCGGCGTCGGCGGCGGCTTCATCATCACGCCGCTGCTGCTCTTCCTCGGCATTCCGCCGGCGGCGGCGGTGGCCACCCAGGCGAGCCAGATCGCGGCGACCTCGGCCTCCGGCCTGATGGCGCAGACCCGCCGCGCCTCGGTCGATTGGCGCATGGGTCTCCTCCTCACCATTGGCGGCGTGATCGGCTCGACGCTCGGCGTGTCGCTCTTCAGTTCGCTTCTCGCCGCCGGCCAGATCGACATCTTCATCAACCTGCTCTTCGTGGTGTTCCTCGGCGGCATCGGATCGCTGATGCTCTATGAGAGCTTCACCGCGATCCGAGGCGGCGCCGCGCAGGCGCGCTCGCCGCTGACGCGCGCCTCGCGCACGATCGCGCACCGCCTGCCCTTCCTGATGCGCTTCCCACGCTCAGGGCTCTACATCAGCGTGATCCCGCCGCTGGCGCTGGGCGTCGGCGTCGGCGTGCTCGCCGCGATCATGGGCATCGGCGGGGCGTTCATCCTGGCGCCGGCCATGATCTATCTCCTGCGCATGCCGACGAACGTGGTGGTCGGCACCATGCAGCTCCAGGTGTTCGTCACGGCCGCGGTCGTGACGATCCTGCAGGCGAGCATCACTCAGAAAGTCGATATCCTGCTCGCAGCGCTGCTGATCACCGGCGGCGTCGTCGGCGCCCAGTTCGGCGCCCGCTTCGGCGCGCGCCTGCCGGCGGAGCAATTGCGCGCGGTTCTGGCCGTCATCGTGCTTATCACCGGGATGAAGCTCCTGTGGGACATGGTGGCGCCGCCCGACGAGCTCTACCTGATCACGGGCGTGCTGTGAGGCTGGCGGCGTTTCTCTGTGCGGCGCTCGCCGCGCCGACGCTCGCTCTGGCCCAGCAGACCACGCCGGAGAGCGCCCCCGTCGAGCCCCCGACCATCCTGGAGGTCCCCCAAGCCGACGCGCCGGTGATCCGCTCCGCTCCGCGCGCGCCGCGCCGGCCGCGCCCGCGCGCCGAGGAGGCGTCTCCGGCCGCCAACCTGCCCGCCGCCGTCACCGAGGAAGACATCGCCGTCACCTCCGACTATCGCGGCTTCAATGTCACCGTGTTCGGCGTGAACCCCGATCGATTGGGCCGCGGCGACATCGTCGTGGCGCTGCGCGGCCCAAAGCAGACCGTATCCGTGCGCCGCAAGATGCGCTTTCTCGGGCTTTGGGTGAACGGACCGCCGGTGCGCTTCACCGAGGCGCCCTCGTTCCTCGCGGTGGTGAGCGCGCGGCCGCTGCGCGACGTTGCGAACAACCAGGCGATCTGGGCGCTGGGCCTCGACGCCGCCGCGGCGCCGCGGCTCGACGGGCCAACGCCCCCTGGCGCGGACCCATCCGATTATCGCCGCGCCTTCTCTCGTCTGCGTCGCCAGAGCGGGCTTTTCGTGGAGAATCCGCGCGGCCTGCAGAAGCTGGAAAGCGGCCTCTTCGTCACGCATGTGCGCATCCCCGCCTATGCGCCGATCGGGCAATACGCGGCGGATGTGTATCTCTTCCGCGGCGGACGTCTCATCTCCTCGCGCTCGAACCGCGTCCTCGTCTCGCGCCAGGGCGTGGAGCGCACGATCCACGATTTCGCGGTGCGCCTGCCGCTCGTCTACGGCCTCGCCACCGTGCTGCTGGCGATCGCCGCCGGCTGGAGCGCATCCGTTCTCTTGCGCAGACGCTGAGAATTCAGGCGTCGGCGATGAGCCGCGCGCCGGCGACCGGATAGAGCTTGCCGCGCCCCATGAGCACGGCGGCCGCCCCGGCCGGAAAGATCGGCGCGAAGGCGACGTCGCGCACGTTCAAGCCGCCCGCATAGGCGCCGAACGCCGGCATCACCAGCCGCTCGCCATCGGCGGCGAAGCAGCGCGCGCGCACGCTACGCCCACGCGAGGAGACTCGCGCGCACGGATGCAGATGCCCCGCGATCTCGCCGCGCGCGGCGCCCTCGCGCGGCTCGTGCCTGAGCGTAAGTTCCCCGAGCCTGAGCTCGCGCATCGTGCGCCCGCCAAGCGCGCCTGGAATCTCCGGATCGTGGTTGCCCTCGATCCACACCCAATCGGCCTTGCCGACGAGACGCTTGAGCTCTTTGCGATCCATCGGCGCCATCCGCGCCGGCCCGCCGATGTCATGGAAGGAATCCCCAAGCGACACGACGATGTCGGGCTTCAGCCGCTCGATCAGCGCCGCCAGGCGCTTCAGCGTCGCGCGCGTGTCGTAGGGCGGAATGAGCTGCCCCCTGAGCGCGAACGACGATCCCTTCTCCAAGTGCAGGTCCGAGACCACGAGCGCCCCGTGCGCCGCGATGAAGAGCGCGCCTTCCGCGTGCGTCTCGGCCTCGGTTGCGCCGACGCGCACGTGCACGCCATCGCCATTGCGAATGAACGCAGGCGCGGGCGTAGGCTCGCTCACGGGCGCCCTTCGCGCGGCCCTATGGGAATCGGACAGCATCGGCATTCTGGATCGGCTTAGCATCTCCCCTCTCCCGCGCCAGCCGGAGAGGCGGTTAACCCAGCGCCTCAGCGAGCAGCGCTTCCGACGCGTCCTTGAGCACCTGCTCCTCTCCCGCCGCCCCGACGAGCTCCTTGCCGATCTCCATCATCACCGGCACCGCCAGCGGCGAGGTGCGGTCAAGGTCGCGGTGCACGATGCGGCCTTTGACGCGCTTCAGGAGCGACGCCAGCCGGCGGATATCGAGGAAACCTTCCCCAGCATCCGCGAACGCGGCCTGCAAGAGCAGGTGGTCCGGCTCGTGCTGGCGCAGCACGTCATAGATGAGATCGGTGGAGAACGTGATCTGCCGGCCGCTCTTCTCCGAGCCGGGCGCGCGCTTCTCGATCATGCCCGCGATGATCGCGCAGGTGCGGAACGTGCGCTTCATGAGCGCGGCCTCCGCCAGCCACGCGTCGAGATCGTCCCCGAGCATGTCTTCGTCGAACAGCTTGTCCATATCGACGTCGGTGAGCGGCTCGAAGCCCCACACGCTCATCGCATATTCGCTCGCGACGAAACCGAGCGGCTTCTTGCCCATCCGCTCCAGCCGCCGCGTGAGCAGCATGCCAAGCGTCTGCTGCGCCAGCCGTCCCTCGAACGGATAGCAGACGAGATAGAACTTGTTCGCGCGCGGGAAGGTCTCGACCAGGAGCTCGTCGTGCTTGGGGATGATGGAGCGCTGCGCCTGCAGCGTCAGCCATTCGCGCACCTGCTCTGGCAGATGCTTCCAGGATTTGCGGTCGTGCAGCATCTTGCGCACACGCTCGGCCAGATAGGTCGAGAGCGGGAACTTGCCCCCGGCATAGGACGGGATCTTCGGCTCGCGCGCATCCGGCGCGCGGGTGACGAGCGCCTCGGTCTCCATCACCGCTTCGAAACGCACGATCTCGCCCGCGAAGAGGAAGGTGTCGCCTGGGCTCATGCTCTCGATCAGCCATTCCTCGATCTTGCCCAGCCGGCGCCCGCCCCCCAGCGCATTGGCGCGCGAGATCACGGCGGTGTTCTCTCCCTTGCGCGCGGCGATGGCCGCGGCCCGCCGCAAGCCCATCGTCCGCGGACTGACGAGCCGAACGTCGAGATAGTCGGCCTCCACGATCGCGCCGACATTCATCCGATGCTGCTGCGCGGCCTGCTTGCCGCGCGCGCGCCAGAGATTGGTATTCGGATCCTGCACGATGCGGCGATAGCGGTCGTAAGAACGCAGCGCATAGCCGCCGGTCGCGACCGTCGCGAGCGCGCGATCGAACGTCTCGCGCGTGAGCGCGGCGTAGGGCGCGGTGGAGATCGCTTCGGCATAGAGCGCGTCCGCCTCGAACGGCTCGCCGCACGAGGCGCCCATGATATGCTGCGCCAGGCAATCGAGCCCGCCCACGCGCGCGACTTCGCCGTCGAGCGCGCCTTCGGCCACGGCGTCCTTGGCGGCCCGGCATTCGAGCACCTCGAAGCGGTTGTTCGGCACCAGCAGCGCGTTCGATGGTTCGTCGAGCCGGTGATTGGCGCGCCCGATCCGCTGCACGAGCCGCGAACACCCTTTCGGCGCGCCCATCTGGATGACGAGATCGACCTCTCCCCAGTCGATGCCGAGATCGAGCGTGGAGGTGCACACCACCGCGCGCAAGGCGCCAGCCGCCATCGCGGTCTCCACCTTCCTGCGCTGCGCCACATCGAGCGAGCCATGGTGCAGCGCAATCGGCAGGCCGTCGTCATTGACGCGCCACAGCTCCTGGAACGTCAGTTCCGCCTGCGCGCGCGTGTTGACGAAGACGAGCGCGATCTTCGCGCGCCGGATCGCCTCGTACACCTCGCGCATCGCGTGCCGGCCGGTGTGCCCCGCCCACGGCACGAGCGCCTCGCTCTCCAGCACTTCGACATGCGCCGCCGCGCCGCCCGCCCCGCGGATGATCTGCATACGGATGAGCGCATCCCCCTCCCCCTTGCGGGGAGGGGGTAGGGGGTGGGGGGCGGAGGTCGTAGGTTGCCGCCGCGCGCTTTTCTGCACGCCCCCCCTCCCTGCCCTCCCCCGCAGGGGGGGAGGGGGCGCTTCTTTCTGGACGCCGCCAAGCCAGGACGCCAACGCATCAGGATCAGCCACCGTCGCGGAAAGGCCGATGCGCCGCGCCGCCGGCGCCCACGCCCCGATGCGCGCGAGCGCCAGCGCCAAGAGATCGCCGCGCTTGGTCGGTGCGACCGCGTGGATCTCGTCGATGATGATCGCGCGCAGATCCTCGAAGAAGACGCGCGGATGCTCGCTCGCCATCAGCAGCATCACCTGCTCGGGGGTCGTGAGCAGAATGTCCGGCGGGAACGCGCGCTGCCGCGTGCGCTTCGCCGGCGGCGTATCGCCGGTGCGCGTCTCGATGCGGATGTTGAGGCCCATTTCTCGGGCCGGAATCTCCAGGTTGCGCGCGACATCCGCGGTGAGCGCCTTCAAGGGCGAGATGTAGAGCGTGTGCAGCGCATGCCGACGGCTCCTGCTCGCCGACACATCCGCCAGCTCGATCAGCGAAGGCAAAAAGCCCGCCAGCGTCTTGCCCCCGCCCGTCGGCGCGATGAGCAGCGCCGAGCTCCCCTGCGCCGCCGCCTCGGCCAATTCCAATTGATGCGGCCGCGGCCGCCAGCCGCGCGCGGCGAACCAGTCCTCGAAGCGCTGCGGCAGTTTCGCGATGGGGCGGCCATCATCCATGCCGCATTGTCCTTCGTGGAAACGGTCCGCGATAGCCCTATGTTGGGCCAGGCTCTATATTGGAAGCGTGCGTCCCGCCGACATCCTCTGCTCCAAGCCGGCGGGCCTCTATTGCGCGCCGGGCGACTTCTACATCGACCCGATGCGCCCGGTGGACCGCGCCCTCATCACCCACGGCCATTCCGACCACGCCCGCGCCGGCCATGGCGCCGTGATGGCGACGCGCGAGACGCTCGCCATCATGGCCGAGCGCTATGGCGCCGATTTCGCCGCCGCCACGCAGCCGACCGCGTACGGCGAGACGCATACGATCGGCGACGCCCGCGTGCGCTTCGCGCCCGCCGGCCACGTGCTCGGCTCAGCGCAGATCGTGGTCGAAGCCGGCGGCGTGCGCATGGTCGTTTCCGGCGACTACAAGCGCAAGCGCGACCCGACCTGCCCGCTCTTCGAGCCCGTCCCTTGCGACGTCTTCATCTCCGAAGCGACGTTCGCCTTGCCGGTGTTCCGCCATCCCGAACCCGAAGCCGAGATCGCCAAGCTCCTGCGCTCCGTCGCCGCCAACCCCGAGCGCACGCATCTCGTCGGCTGCTACGCGCTCGGCAAGGCGCAGCGTGTGATCATGCTCTTGCGCGAGGCGGGCTACGCCAAGCCCATCTACATCCACGGCGCGATGGAGAAGCTCTGCGCGCTCTACGAGAGCTTCGGCGTGCGCCTCGGCGAATTGCTCCCAGCCACATCGCCCACGAAGAAGGACTTCGCCGGCGAGATCGTCATCGCGCCGCCCTCCGCGATGGCCGACCGCTGGAGCCGCCGCTTCGCGGACCCGGTCGATTGCTTCGCGTCCGGATGGATGCGCATCAAGCAGCGCGCCAAGCAGCGCGGGGTGGAATTGCCGCTGGTGATCTCCGACCACGCCGACTGGGACGAACTGACTTCCACGGTGAAAGAGATAGCCCCCGGCGAACTCTGGATCACCCACGGCCGCGACGACGCTTTGGCCCGCTGGGCCGAACTTGAAGGGTTCAAGGCGCGTCCGCTACATCTAGTAGGCTTCGAGGACGAAGACGACTGAGTACGCTGATCGACGTTGGGGGGACGATGCCCAGTATACTGGAGAGCGCACGCAACGGCATTGCCGCTCTACGTGGCGCAATTGTCGCGATCATCGTCTTTCAATTGTTGATCCTGGCGATCGTTATTGCGGGAGGTTGGCTCATCTGGAGTCATCTGGACAGGGCCGTGATCTCATCCAGCAACGCCAGTTCCGAAGCCATCCGTTCGCGCATCGCAGCAGAAGAGGCCGTCGGTCTCGCTCGCCAAGCGGCCTGCGCGACGGCTCGGCATCAACAAGCGGCGGAGGGTTGGCCGGGGACACCCTCCGTCTGCGATCAGACGGTGAATCGACCATGACCTACCGCACCCTCGCGCCGGACAAGATCGTTGAGACGCTGGAGCGTCTCCACGCGCGCATAAAAGAGCGCTTCCCGGACGCCGGTCTGGAGAAGGTCTCCGCCGACGTCACCGAGCTTGCCAGAACCACGGCCGCGCGCGCTGCGCAGCTGGCGCGGCCGTTCCTGTGGCTGCGCCTGCTCCTGATCGCGCTCGTGATCGCGGGGCTCGCCGCGCAGATCTATGCCGCGCGTTTCCTGCATGTCTCCAGCGCCGCCGTCGATGCGCCCGAGTTCATGCAGGGCCTGGAATCCGCGGTGAACCTGCTCATTCTCTTTGGCGGCGCGGTCTGGTTCCTGCTCACGCTGGAGGAGCGCATCAAGCGCGGCCGCGCGCTCGCCGCGCTGCATGAGCTGCGCTCGCTCGCGCATGTGATCGACATGCACCAGCTCACCAAGGACCCGACATTGGTCGTCGGCGGCAATCGTACGGCTGCTTCGCCGGTGCGCGAAATGAGCCAGTTCGAGCTGACCCGCTACCTCGATTATTGCGCCGAGATGCTGGCGCTGATCGGCAAGCTGGCGGCGCTCTACGGCGAGCGCCTGCGCGATCCGGTCATCGTCGAGGCCGTCAACGACATCGAGAACCTTACGGCCAATCTCGGCCGCAAGATCTGGCAGAAGATCACCATCATCGGCCAGCTCGTGGAGCGTAAGGGCTGACGCCGCAGGAAGTGCTCCCCCTCCCCTTGAGGGGCTCCGGAGCGATCGGAAATCGATCCAGTGGATCGATTTCCGCGAAGGAGGCCACGAGCCCTAGCGAGTGGCTGGGGTAGGGGGCGGGGTGTTGCGCGACGCAGGTCGCAACGCGGCGAAGTCCTTTCGATCGTCGATGTCCGCGCCTATCTCGGTTCAACGCATGCTCGGTCCGCGGAGGCTCACCCCACCCCCTGCCCCCTCCCCTCAAGGGGAGGGGACGCAGATCCTGCACCAGCCGTAGATGCATGCGTTCGCCGAACTTCTCGATCGTCTGATCCTCACGTCGTCGCGCAACGGCAAGCTCGACGCGTTGAAGACGTACTTCGCCGAGACTCCCGATCCTGATCGCGGCTATGCGCTCGCCGCCGTCGCCGGCGAGCTCTCCTTCCCCTTCGCCAAGCCCGCGCTTCTGCGCAATCTCGCGGCCGCGCGCGTCGATGGGCAATTGCTGGCGCTATCCTACGATTATGTCGGCGATCTCGCGGAAACTGTCGCGCTCGTCTGGCCGACCAGGCACGGCGCCAATCGCGCGCCCACGCTCGGCGAGGTCGTCGAAGGCCTGAAGCTGGCCGGCAAGCTCGATGCGCCGCGCCTCCTCGAAAACTGGCTCGACGCCCTGGCCGCCACCGAACGCTGGGCGCTCCTCAAGCTCGTCACCGGCGGCTTGCGCATCGGCGCCGGCGCGCGTCTCGCCAAGCAGGCGCTCGCCGACTGGTCCCATAAGCCCGTCGCCGACATCGAGGAGCTCTGGCATGGCCTCTCCCCGCCCTATCTCGATCTCTTCGCCTGGCTGGAAAACAAAGCTCCGAAACCGGAAAATCGGTCCCTGGCGCCCTTCCGCCCGGTGATGCTCGCCCACGCGCTGGAGGAAGCCGACCGCGCGAAGCTCGATCCAGCCGACTTCGCCGTCGAATGGAAATGGGACGGCGTGCGCGTCCAGGCCGTCTCCGACCGCGGGCGTTGCCGGCTCTACACCCGCACCGGCGAGGATGTCGGCCACGCCTTCCCCGACCTGCTGGAAGCCTTGCGCTTCGAAGGCGTGCTCGACGGCGAGATGTTGGTGCGCGGCGCCGACGGCGGCGTGGCGCCGTTCAACGATCTGCAGCAACGCCTGAACCGCAAGAAGCCCGACCCGAAGCTCATCGCCCGCTTCCCCGCCTTCATCCGCGCCTACGACCTCCTCATCGACGGCGCGGAGGACCTGCGCACGCAGACCTATCGTCAGCGCCGCGAGCGACTGGAAGCGTTCGTCTCCCGCATCGCAACCGCGCGCATCGATCTTTCGCCCCAGATCGAGAGCGCCGATTGGCCGCTCCTCGATGATCTGCGCAAATCTCCCAGCGTCGCCGCCGAAGGCCTGATGCTGAAGCGCTGGGACAGTCCCTACCTCGCCGGGCGTCCGCACGGCCTGTGGTTCAAATGGAAACGCGATCCCCATCTCGTCGATTGCGTGCTCATGTACGCCCAGCGCGGCCACGGGCGGCGCAGCTCGCTCTATTCGGACTTCACCTTCGGCGTCTGGCGCGGCCCAGAAGGCGAAGAAGAGCTGACGCCCGTCGGCAAGGCCTATTTCGGCTTCACCGACGAAGAGCTTCGCCTGCTCGACCAATATGTCCGCGAGCACACTGCCGACCGCTTTGGCCCCGTCCGCGCCGTCAAGGCCGACCAGGACGAGGGGCTGGTCCTGGAAATCGCGTTCGAGAACCTCGCACGCTCCGCCCGGCACAAGTCCGGGCTCGCCATGCGCTTCCCGCGCATCAGCCGCATCCGCTGGGACAAGGCCGCCCGCGAGGCCGACACGGTGGAGACGCTGGAGAAACTTCTGACCTGAAGCAAGCTTTCAGCGAACGCTAAAACATCGCTGTTAGGATGAACGATCTCTTAGCGGGCTCTTAACCATGTCTGGCGCGTTCGACATCACCGAGATCACGGCGCTCGTGGTCGACGCCAATTTCTATTACCGCAAGACCGCGCACGGCGTCCTGCGCCTCGCGGGCATCCGCAAGGTGCTGACCGCCGAGACGGTGGAGGAGGCGCTCGACCTCATCCAGCGTCTTAAGCCCAACGTGATGCTGACCGAATGGATGCCCGGCCCCCTGGGCGAGCTCGAATTCATCCGCCAGGTGCGCCAAGGCGAGGACATCCCGAACCGCGCCATGCCGATCCTGGTGCTCTCCAGCCGCCGCCGCCAGCTCGACGTGGAGGCCGCGCGCGCCGCCGGCGCCGACGGCTACCTGATGAAGCCCGTCTCCGCCGCTTCCGTGGCGATCAAGATTGCGAACGTGGTGGGCCGCCCCCGTCCCTTCATCGCGACCGCGACCTATTCCGGCCCATGCCGCCGGCGCAAGCGAACGCCAGCCTATGCCGGGCCGTTCCGCAGGCTGACGGATCTGCATGCCGAGCGCACGGCATCGGACATGGACGAGGATGTCCGCGCCGCGCTGCGCCGTGCGCGCGTCGCGGCCCTCACCCGCGACGCATTGGCGCTCAAAACCGACGACCCGGCCGGCGCCCGCGCCGTCTACGCCTCCTCGCTTGAGCTGCGCGCCATGGCCGAGGAGATCGCCGACGCCGCGCTCTCGCTCGGGGCCAACGAGCTCGTGCGTTACCTGGAGGCCGCCGGCGTCACCGACAGGCTCGATCCCGAAGCGGTGCGCACCCACGTGCAGGCGCTCTTCCAGCTCGCGCACCTGCCGAGCGTGCTCACCAAGGAGCGCGAGGACCTCGCCGTTAGCCTCCGCACGATGGTCGATAAGAAGCTCAAGCCCGCCGCTTAGAGCGTGATCGGACAAAGTGGAAACCGGTTTGATTCAATCTGAAGCAAACTTGCTCTGAGTCAGGGTCATTTCCGCGGCAGCTTCGCCAGCCCGCCGAGGATGAGCGCCGCCGCGAACGCGCTCGCCTCCTGGACGTCCGGCGGATCGCGCCGCAACATCGCTTCGCCGATATCCGTCGCCATGCCGATGCAGGCGCAGGTGAGATAATCGGCGTCCACCGCCGGCGCCATGCCGCGCACGATCGCTTCTTCGATGCTGGCGCGCACTTCCTGATAGACCGCCTTCATCTCCGGCGTATCGGAGCGCACGTGCGGCGAGCGCTCCGTGAACGGCGTCGCCCCATCGACATGCTCGCCGCGCAGAAAGCTGAAATAGGCAAAGAGCGCGCGGCGGATGAAATCCTCGAAATCGCCGGCATCCTCGCGCGCGGCGCGCAGCATCGGGCGGAAGCGGCGCGCCCCGTCGTCGGCAAGCGCCTCGTACACTTCCTCCTTGGAGCGGAAATAATTGTAGAAGGTCCCCGACGCGAGCTCGGTGCCGCGGATGATGTCGCGCACCGTTGAAGCTTCATAGCCGAGCTCGGCGAACACCCGCTTGGCGGCCTTGAGGATAGCGTCGCGATTCGCTGCCTTGGCGCGTTCGCGCTTGCCGTCAGGCGTCGTCTCGGCGGCCGAGTCCTGCGTCATCCGCGGATGTTGCGGAAAGATGACGAAGTGTCAATGTTCGCCGCCGGCCTCGGATGTCGGCGCAAGGACATAGGCGATCGTCACCCGCGCGCCGCCCTCCGCCGGCATGATCGAGATATCGACGCGCTCCGCCCCTCGTGCGGCTGCGAGCTGCCGGATCGGGCCGTTGGCGGCGTCCGAAACCGCGCCGAACTCGCGTTGCAGCCGCCCCTTGTAGAAATCGCCGACCGCGCGCGGCGCCTGGTCGGTGCTGAAGGTGACAAGCCCGCCCGGCTCGCCGGAGGGCGCGGTGGCTTGCGAGATCTCGATGGCGGCGCCGGGACGCAAAGGCGCATAGGCCGGCAGATTGAACGGCGCGCTCAGCGGCGCCTGGGGCACGCCGTCATCGTCCGAGGGCGGAATGGCGTCCGGCAGCTCCTCTTCCTCGACCGGAGCCGGCGGCGTGTACTTCACCGCCGTCTCGCCGCAAGCCGCCGCCAGGCACGCAAGCATCGCCGCAATGAAGATTCCGGCGGTGCGCCTCATCCCATCCCCCACGCTTGGGCTGTTCTTAGCGCATCCCGCGAGGCGCGCGAGGGGCGCCGCGCGCGTCCAATTTGCACAGCCTCTACCTGCGCAACCGCAGCCCGACGAGCGCCTCCATGACGTCGTCGGCGCCGGCGCGGTGGCCCGGATCGGCCCGATGCGCCAGCTCCGCGCGCGCCACCAGCGCGTCGCTCCGCCACAGCCAATAGCTGAGGCGCGTATCGAACTCCCGCCCGCTCGGAACCGCCGAGATCGCCGACGGCGCAAAGCGCAGATGCGCGCGCCCCCATTCGTCCGATTGCGGCAGCAGGGCGAAGAATGTGCCGTCCTCCACCCGCAGCGGCTGCGAGACTGAAAGCGTCAGCGCACCTGACGCGCCGGAGGCGGCGAACGCCGAGGGGATGGCGTTCACCCGGAGCGCGGCGGAGAATGCGCTGGTGATGAGCGGCGTGGCGCGCAGCCACTCGCCGCCTGACAGACTGGTGCGCCCGAACTCGCCCGCCAGCGCCGCCTGCACCGGTCCCCCGCCCGGCGACCACGACACCGACATGCCCGCGAACGTCGTCGCCGCATCCGGCGCCTCCCCCCAGATCGAGGTCCAGGTCGAGCCGAGCGCCGCGCCCTCCTCGCGCATGCCCCCGAGCGTGAACGCCGCCTGCGCCGGTCCGATCGTCTCCTCGTAGCGCACCGCTGACGCCATGCGCGTGCTCTCGCCGAATGTCGGCCCCAGCTGCGCCTGGCTCGATTGCGAGACGAACGAGAGTTGCCCGCTTCCCACCGGCCGCGACACCGATACCGCAAGGTCTGAGCCCGCGAACGCCAGGTGCGCGTTCGCATCGGCCCCGACCCGCGTCTCGTCATAGGCCGGCGTGTGCGCGCCCATAGCGATCCGCACGCCGTCGCCGAGCGCGGTCTCCGCGCGAAACGGCGTGTCGGGCTGTTCGTGCAGGCGCCGCGCGAGCGCTTGCGGCGGCGCCGGCTCCGCATCCGCGAAGCGCGCCGAGATCGGTCCGTCGTCGCCGTCCGTCTGGCGCCACAGCACCGGCGCCTGTTGCGCTGCGACGTCCGGCAGACCCGCGCTCAACCAGCTGCGCGCGAGCGAGACATCGAAGCTGCGGCCATAGGAATCGAACGCCGTCGCCGCCCAGCCGCTCGAGCCGACGAGCGCGTCGCCAAGCGCGCCGCCGCTCAATCCGATCGGCGCGGCCGCGAGCGCATCCGCGCCCGAGGGGGTGGCCACCATGAGCGGTCCGACCGGCTGGAACGCGCGCGAGATGTCGAGGATGCCGCGCCCATAGAGCGCATCGGTTCCCGGCATGCCCGCGTCGCGCGCCGTCGTGAGCAGCAGATCGACGAGCTGCTGCGGCGTCAGCCCGGGCGACGCTTGCTTGAGCAGCGCCAGCGCGCCCGTGATGTGCGGCGATGCGTAGGACGTGCCCTGAATCTGGCAGAGATCGCTCGCCGATGCGTAGGGCGGCCCGCAGCGCTGGAAGTTCGGCACCGGACCGACCGGGCCGAAATCGGGAACCACGATCTCCCAGCCCGGCGCCATCAGATAATACTGCGCCACTTGGCCGGGCGGGTTCGATTGCTGATTGGCGAGGCCGTTCTGGTTGAGCCCCCCGCCGATGACGATAAGCCCGTTGCTCACGCTCGGATCGGTGGCGAGGAAGCCCGGATACGTCACCTCGCTCGCGGCCGATCCGTCGTTGCCGGCCGACACCACGATGATCACGCCCGCCGCGGTGGCGTTGCGGATGGCGTTCACGAACGCCGGCGTCGTCGGCGTCGATGAGCCGAGCGAGAAATTGACGATATTGACCCCGTGCGCGACCGCATAATTGAGCGCGTTCGCAAGATCGCTTTCGCTGAACGAGCCCGCGCCGTTGTCCGCGCGCACCGCGAGCACGGTGGCGCCGAACGCGACGCCGACGGTCTGGCCGTTGTTGTAATTGCCGGCGATCAGCGATGCGAGCTCGCTGCCGTGCGAAAGCGATGTCGTGAGCGCGTTGCGGCCCGCGACTATGTCGGTCGAGTTGACGGTATCGACGCGGCCCGCAAGTTCCGGATGCGTTGGGTCGATCCCGTCGTCGATGACGCCGACGACCACGCCCTGCCCGGTATAGCCGCGTTGCCACGCGGCGCTGGCGTTGGTGTGCCCAACGCCCCAATTGGCCTTGTACTCGGCGGAATTCGGATCGGGATATCCGGTCGGCGGCGACGGCGGCGCCGGCGGAACGACTGGCGGCGGCGGCGAAGGCGGCGTGAAGAAGCTTGGCGTCATGGCGGTTCCACCGCCCCCGCCTCCGCCCGCGCATGCGCCCAGCGTCGCGGCGATCACCGCACTCAGCAGAACCCGCGCGGCAGTGAGCTGTCGCATGTTTCCCCCGCGGACGGCCTGGCGCGTCGGCCGACAAACGCCGCTGCAAAAGCGCGCGCGATATCCCTAGCCTCTTTCCACGATTCCTACGCGCTCCCAGCGCAGCGGCGCCGCCCCTTCGTTCGCAAGCGCGCACACCCCATCCGAGTGTCGCCGAGGCCTCCTGCAACCGGCGCCGTGGCGCGCGCCGGCGCATGTCAGTGGGTTGAAAAACGGCCGGAAAACCTCGCCCGCCGCGCGCTTCGGACATCTCCGGAGCGTGCCGGACGAGACCGCGATCGCGCGCCCGGCGAACCCCGCAGCAATTTTTCCGGGCCCGTTGTGGCGCCCGGATCACGGTCGCAAGATGCGGATTTCCGGGGATATTTCGGATTGGCAATGTGCCGCCGAGCTTCCCCCCGCAGCCGAAGACACGATCGCCGCAGGCCGGAGCGCGCCCCAACGCCGGCCTTGAATGCGCCGCGCGCGCCGTCTAAGTAGCGCGCTCCTCGCGCCCGTAGCTCAGCTGGATAGAGCACCAGACTACGAATCTGGGGGTCAGGAGTTCGAATCTCTTCGGGCGCGCCAGGATTTCCGCATGCCGCCGCGCACCTCACGCGCGCCGCGGGGCCCCGCCCGCCGCGAGGCGCACGATCTCCGCCATCCCCGCCGCATAAAGCACGAGCGCCACGCCCGACACCTGCACCTTGTCCGCCAGTGCGAACGAGCGCGTCAGCGCCGCGCGCCGCACGCACCCCGCCGCTTCCCGCGACAGGATCCACGCCCATTCCGGCAGGCCGCGATGCGCCCGGTCGCGGCTCCAGCGTCCCCCGACGATCCGCACCGAGCGCGACACCTGCTCGCGCAATTCCGTACGCGGAGGATGTCGCACGCGCATGCGCGGCGCGAAGCGCACTTTTTTCCCGGCTGCATGGATCCGGCGCGACAGCTCTGCATCGCCGACGGACTTCAGATCGTCGCGGAAGCCGCCATGCGCCAAGAGCGCCTCGCGCCGGCTCAGCCAGTTCGCCGTGACGCAAAAGCCTTCGGCCGCGTTGCGCTCCTGATTGAAGCCGCCGAACAGCCGGTCATAGCGCTCGCACGCGCTCGGCGTCGCGCTGTCGATGAACTCGATCGCGCCCGCGATGATCCCGGCCTCGGGATGCTCCAGCGCAGCCTCGACGCCGGCCGCGAGCCAGTCCGGCTCGGGCGCGCAATCGGCGTCGGTGAACGCGACATACTCCCCTGCAGCCGCACGCAGGCCCGCATTGCGCGCGCGATAGGAGCTCGGCTCATCCTCGCGCAGCAGCGTCGCGAACGCGAACGTCGCCACGATCTCCGCCGTCCGGTCGCTCGAGCCGTTATCGACGACCAGCACCTGCATGCGATCGCGCGGATAGGTCTGGCGCCCGATCGCCTCGAGGCAGCGGCCGATGACCGCCTCGCCGTTCCACACCGGCACCACGATGCTCACCAAAGGCGGCGCGCCAGCTTTCGAAAGATCCGCACTCTCGCCCATGGCCCCACGCCGAGCTCCGGCCGCGCTGCATTCGCGCGGCTCGGGAATTCTTGCCGCGACTATACACCCCGCGCGCGCTCGCGCCACAGGCGTGGGCCACAGGCGTCGGTCAGGCCGAGGAGGCGCGCGTGGCGGAGAATCCGCGCAGACGTTTCACGAGGCCCCGCCAGCCTTCTCCCAGCAGCCGCCGCTTCTCCGGAAAGAGCGCCAGCACCGCCAGGTAAGCCGCGTAGCTCGCCGCCGTGCTCGCCGCGAGGCCGACGAGCCCAAGCGCCGGCCACGCCTGCTTCAGCCCCGCCAGCAGCGCCGCGCACGCCGCCAGCGCAGCGGCGTGCGGCGCAACCGAAGCGATGAGGCCGCGCCGCCGCACCGGCCCCCTCCGCCCCGCCATCCACCACGCGAACGGCACGGTGAGCAGATAATTCCCGATCGCGTACCCCATCGCCACTCCGACCGGCCCCCAGGCCAGGCCCGCCGCGAACGACGCCACCGCGATCCCGGAGGTGACGATGCCGACGACGGCGAATTCCCTGCCCCGCCCCTGGCTGACGAACAGCCAGCCCTGCGGCGTCGAATAGACCTGGTGCAGCGAGGTAAGGGACAGCCAGAAGAAGATCGGCGCCGCCGCCATCCATTGCGCGCCGAGCACGAGGCGGATCGCCGCCTCGTTGAAGATGCAGGCGACGACGAGCGGAGGATGCGTCGCGACCATGAGCGCGGTCGTCGCATCGAAATAGCGCTGCCGATAAAGCGCGGGAGTGTCCTGCAGACGCGCGAGCAGTGGAACCATCACCCGCGAGAACGGGCCGATCGCCTGCTGCAGCGGCGTGAGCATGAGCTTGTAGGCCCGATCATAGAGCCCGAGCGGCCCCGCCCCGTGGACGCGCGCGATGAGCAGATTGTCGGCGTTGCGCGAGAGGAAGTTGAAGAGCTCGAACACCGAGAAGCCGGCGCCGAAGCCGAGCATGCGCTTCACCGTCGCGTCGAAGGTCGCGCGCCCGGGCAGCCAGCCGCTGAACGCAAGCGCGAGCGCGAACTGCACGAGCGTATTGGCGCCCTGCATCACCACCAGCGCCCAATAGGAATGCGTCGCCGCCGCGAAGGCGACGCCGCTCGCCAGGCCCGCGATCCCCGCCGCGACGTCGATCGTCGCCATCTGGGCGAACTTGAGCCTTCGGTTGAGCAGGCCAATCGGCGTCAGCAGCGCCGCGCTCAGCACCGAGACGCCCGCGAACGCCCACAGGATCGCCTCGAGGCGCGGTTCGCCGAAGAAGTCCGCCGCCAACCGCGCCGAGAGCACGAGCCCGAGCGCCAGCGCGGCGCCGGCGCCGAGCATCACGTAGAAAAGCGCGTTCACATGCCCGCGCTCGATGGTCCGGTGCTGGATGAGCGCCTGGTTGATGCCGAGCGACTGGATGAGCCCGATGAGAGCCATAAGCGGCCCGGCCGTCGCCACGAGCCCGAAATCCACCGGCGTCAAGAGGCGCCCGAGGATCGCGGCCGAAGCGATGCTCATGAGCGCGCGCATGGCATAGGCCGAGCCCATCAGGAGCACCCAGCCTGCGGTCCGCCCGCGCGTCAGTTCCGACTTGTCGACATCTTCCATGGGCGGGAACGCTCCGGCACCATGCCCGCCGCGCGCCGCGTGATCCAGCCTGATTTAAGGGCTGGGATCAGCTTGATTTCAGGCCGCTCTTGCCGGACTGCTGGGCCTTGATGGCGAGTGTATGCGCTCTGGTCCTGACCTATAACCGCCCGGAGCTTGCGGACGTCTGCCTGACCGCGCTCATGGGCCAGACCCGGCCGTGCGACCGCATCATCGTCCTGGACAATGCGAGCACGGAGGAAGCGCTCAGCGCGCTGCGCGCGCGATGGGCCGACCGCGTCGCCATCCATTCCCTGCCGCGCAATGTCGGCGCCGCCGGCGGCTATGCCGCAGGCATGCACCTCGCCTATCTGACGGGCGCCGACTTCGTCTTCACCCTGGATGACGACGTCGAGCTGGCGCCCGATGCGGTCGCGAACCTGCTGGAGGCGGAGGCCTTCCTCGCCGCCGAGAAGATTCCCGCGCCCTTCCTGGTCGCGGTCTCGCACACGACCGCTCCAAACGTGTTCGACCTCCCCGACATCGCGCTCGACGCGCCTTGGCCGCGCTTCCTCGACAAGGGCCTGCTGCCGCTGCGTCGCTCGCCCATTAACGCCATGCTCTTCCCGCGGAGCACGATCGCCCGGTACGGGCTGCCGCTCGCCGACATGTTCATCTGGGGCGAGGACACCGAATACACCATGCGCATCAGCCGCGACGCGCCCGGCTTTCTCGTCGGCGCCGCCAAGCAGCTCCACCACCGCGTAGTGGCCGGCAAGCTCGACATCCGCACCGAAACCAACCCCGCCCGCGTCCGCTATCATCGTTACCAGAAGCGCAACCTCATCTATGTGATGCGCAAGAACGCCCGCCGCATCGCGCTGTTGCGCCAGGTCATGCGCGAGGCCGGGATCGTGCTTCAGCTCTGCGGCCGGGGACGCTTCGACCGCGCCTGGATCGCCGCTCGCGGCGTCGTCGAAGGCTTCTTCTTCTCGCCGCGGCCGCAAGCCGCCGACGCCCCGTTCGATTTCGCCGGCGTCCGCACCTTTGGCCCCGACGCCAGGGTCTCCCCGGCGCCTCATATAACGTCGGTATAACAAGGCACGGGACTTGCTCATTCGCTCTTGGGCCCAGCCCTCCCATGGCGAATGTGATCTTTCCCTTTCTCGGTGGCGGCGTAGGCGGCAGCCACATTTCCGCATTCGGATTGGCGGACTCCCTTCAGCACGACTATGGCGTTAACTGCGTCGTCTTCTGCCGCGAAGGCACGCGCAGCGCCGAAGAAGCCGGCAAGCGCGGCTTCGAGCTTGTCTTCACCGGCGAGAAGGAAGCCCATATGCGGCATAATCCCTTCTACGACCTGGTGCGCCAGATTCCCCGTCTGCAAAGGCTTTCCCGCTTCCGCCGCGAGCCGACCATCGTGCACTGCCAGGATATCGGCGCCCTGCAATCCTGGGGACCGCCGGCCAAGGCGATGGGTTTGCCGGTGGTTTACCATCACCGTTCGATCAACCGCGCCGTGCTGCCGAACAAGATGGCGCTCGCCTTCGCCGACGCCGCCATCGCGATCTCCGAAAGCGCCAGGGAGAACCTCTCCTACGTTCCGGCGCGCAAGCTCACGCACATTGTCAATCCCTTCACCATGCAGAGCATCGATCAGCAGGCGGCGCGCAAGGCGCTGCTGTCCGAAATCGGTGCAAGCCCCGACGCCAGGCTGTACGGCTTCGTCGGCAATTACTGGCGCAGGAAGCGCCCCTTCTTCTTCTTGAACGTCTGCCGCGCCATCGCCCAGGAGGATCCGCGCGCGCGCTTCCTCCTCTTCGGCCGCGACGGCGAGATCACCGAGCTCGAGCTGCGCCGCCGCGCGCGCGTGCTCAATCTTGGCCGCCGCACGCACTTTCTTGGCTTCCGCACGCCTCCCGAGGCCAACATCGCCTCGCTCGACGTGCTTCTGGCCCCTGCGCTCAAGGAGCCGTTCGGCCGCACCCTGGTCGAGGCGCTGCTGCTCGGCGTGCCCTACATCGCCACCGACGACGCCGGCCATTCCGAGATCGCCAGCCGCTGGGGCGGCGGCGTGCTCTGCCCCGAGCAGGCCAACGCCGCCGAATTCGCCGCCGCCGCGCTCGCCGTCACGCGCGGCGAGGTGACCCCCGTCCTGTCCATGCGCCGCCGTTCTGAAGTCGCCGAACAATTGTCCGGCCGCGCCCACGCCCAGGCCGTGCTGAAGGTCTACCGCAAGGTCTCGCCGAAATTCGCCGCCGCCGTCGCCGCCGAGACGGGCCTGCGCACATTCGGCCAGAAGAAGATCAAAGAGAGCGCCTAACCGCAGCGCGTTCGGCTCCGAGCTTTCGGCTCAGCGCATTTCTCGCCCCTCCCGAGCGATTGCCGCGCGCGCCAGGAGGCGCGCGCCGCGCACCACGCTTAATCCGCCGTCAATGGTAGAGGCGCTTCATCCGCCTGGGGAGCGTTCTTCTACGCCGCCGGCCGCGGCGGCTGCGGCATGGCCCGTTGCTGCATCGCTTGCGCGGGCATGCGCTGGGGCGCGCGCGCCTTCACCTCCTGCGGATGCGTCAGGAGATAGAGCGTGTAGCCGCAGATGATCCCGTAGAGGATGTTCCCTTCGACCATCCACATCGGCATCGTGCCCATGTTGAGGCAGATGAAGCCGATATGGGCGCCGACAAGCACGCCCTTGTTCGCGTGCCGCACGCGGAGCGCGGCCGCGAGCATCGACATCCACAGAGCGAGCGTCGCGATGACGCCGACGATCCCGTACTCGAAGAGCGCGTTAACCAGGGTGTTGTGCGCGTAGAGCCGGAAATTTCCGCGCCAGGTCTCCGGGCCGAAGCCGAAGAGATGCGTCGTCCACTCGCCGTTCATCCAGGCGAAGATGTACCCCGCCCAGATCCGCGGGCGCCCGGACAGGATGCGGGATTCCTCGTCGGTGTAGGCGTAGGGCGGCTTGAAGAGGTTCACGTCTCCGGACGTCGCCGTTCCAATGTCGGCGAAGCGCGATGCGAGGAAAAGGCCCGCCAGCCCGACCAGGATGCTGATCAGCAGGATCGCGAAACCGACGACCAGAGGCCGGTCCTTCATCACCACCCGCCGGATCGGCGACAGGCCGAAGAAGACGATCAGCACCGGTGCGATCGCGATGATGGTGGTGCGGTAATTGGCAAGGTAAATGCCCGCCACGCAGACGATCACCAAGAGCGCCTTCATCATCGTGTTGAGCCGCGTGGTGAACGCCGCCACGACCGCGCAGGTCGCCAGAATGACGGAGAAATGCGCCTCGTGGTCGTAGCCGCCGATATAGGAGGTCGAATTGTCGTTCTCGGTCGCCTTGCCAAGGCCCATGGCGATGGAGAGCGCCTGCAGCACGAGCGGCGTCACGAACGCCAGAAGCAGGAGGCGCATGAACCGCCCGTCGGACTGCCCCTTCAGCGCCTCGTAGACGCCGAGCGTGAACACGATGAGATAGACGTACTTGGTGAGCACGCCGACCAGGCCGCCATAAGAGACGTTAACGATCGCGCTGACGATCGCCACCACCATGAGGACATAGATCGGCAGCAGATAGCTCAGCCGCAGGTTCTTCAGATTGATCTGCGTGAGCCCTATCCCCGCCACCGCCGTCGAGCTGAGCGCAATCAGCGACATGCCCGCCGCCACCGGCGTCGTCACGATGGCGCCCATCGCGCTCATCGCGTACCGCAGCCAGACCGCGCCGAGCAGGAAGCCGCCGACGCGGTGGCGCATGCGCACCATCGCGACCGCGATGAGCGCCAGCGAGACGGCCAGGATCGGGTAGAGAACGTACGCCGGCATCGTCGGCGCGAGTTTGGAGAACCCTTCCAAGTCCGGAGCCTTTCCTGGTTAACGCGCCAGAGGTCGCGATGCGGCCAGATGATGCAAACAGAGGTCGAGCGTGCAACGGCGGCGCCGCCGCGCCGACGCGTACGCGGCCTCCGATGGCACATTTCATGGCACATTTCTCGCACCCGCAACATGCCAATGCGCCGCTTCCCGGCGTGCGGCTTCATGCCTTGCGGAGCATCCATGGACGACGGCCAGCCGATCAGGGACATCGCCGGCGTTCAACCCGTGGCGCCGCCGCGCGCCCCGCGCATCGCGCTCATCGGCTGGTTCGGCTCCGGCAATTTCGGCAACGACGCCTCCTGCGAAGCCGTGCTCGGGCGCCTGCGCAAAGAGCGCCCCGACGCCGACATCTTCATCGTCTGCAACGATCCCAAGGGGATCGCCGCGCGCTTCGGGGCGCCCGCCGCGAAGCTCCGCATCCGTTTTTCCGGGCTCGCCGCCAAGCTGGACACCGCCCTGCTGCGTCTGCCGAGCGCGCTGACCAACTGGGTTTACGCCTTGAGAACGATGGCCGGCGCCGATCTCCTGGTGTTTCCCGGCACCGGCATCTTCGACGATTACCGCAACGGCCCGATGGGCGCGGCAAGCCAGATCCTGCGCTGGTGCGCCGCTGCGCGCGCGCGCGGCGCGCAGGTCGCCTTCCTTTCGGCCGGCGCCGGCCCGATCAAGCATCCGCTGAGCCGCGTGATGATGCGCGCCGCGGCCAAGCTTGCCTCGCGCCGCTCCTATCGCGACGCTGAATCCAAGGAATTCATGGAGAGCATCGGCGTCGATGAAACCCACAGCGCCGTCTTGCCCGACGTCGCCTTCCTGCTGCCGACGCCGCCCTCCCCCGATCGGGTCGGCGCGACCCCGCTGACCGTTGGCCTCGGCGTGATGAGCTATCACGGCTGGACCACGATCAAGGCCGGCGAGCTCGTGCACCGCGACTATATCGGCAAGCTCGTCAAGTTCGTGAACTGGCTCGCCCTGCGCGGCCATCGCGTGAAGCTGCTGATCGGCGAGGAATCCGATTGGCGCGCGGTGGAGAAGGTGAGGAAGGCCTTGTCGCCCGAAGCCCTCGCCGCGCTCGATCCGGTCGCCGACATGCACGACCTGCACGACGTGATGAACGAGATCGCCGGCTGCGACATCGTGGTCGCCTCGCGCTTTCACGTCATCGTCGCGGCGCTGAAGATGGGCCGCCCCGCGATCTCGCTCTCCTACGGCTACAAGAACGATGCGGTGCTCACCGCCGCGGGCTTGAAGGGCTTCTTCCAGGACGCGGACTTCTTCGACTATCCCTACCTGCAGGATCAGTTCGCCACGCTCGAAGCCGGCCGCCAGCACGCCGCCAGGCTGGTGCGCGAACGCGTCGCGACCTTCCAGGAAGCGCTCCTGGCTAAGGACGCCCTCCTCCCCGAAACCGTCTGACCACAGCAAGAGGGAGCGCTCTTCCGTCCCCCGACACGGGGAGGGTGTCGCAAGCGCAGCTCGCGACGGGTGGGGTTGCAGCGCTGAAACTTCTGGAGCCCCGCCCGCCTTCGCGTGGCCGAAGCCACGCTTCGGCGTGGCGAAGGCCCGTCACGGCTACGCCGTGACACCCTCCCCGCAGGCCGGGAGGGAATGGCGCCTCATTCCCGAGATGCTCAATAAGCGGCGCGCACGGCGTCCGCGGGCCAAGGCCGCGGCTCGCGCATGCCCGACACCCGCTTCTCGTAGAGATGCTCCGGCCAGGACAGCACCGAATCCGCATAATCCCAGAAGCTCGGCGCAAGACCGCGCTCCCTGAGCCGTCCCATGTCGCGCCGGAAGAGCTCCCAATGTCCGGTCAGCCGCCAGAAGAGCAGCCGCCGATAGAGCACCCGCAGCCGATATTGCCGCATGTGCGCGTACTCGGAATTGGAGAACACGTAGGGCCCGTACCGCTCCACCAGCACGAGCTTCTCGTAAAGCATCGTCTGGAACTTGCGGTCCGTGGCGGTCAACGCCTCGTCATGGTGCAGGGAATCCAGCACCTCCTCGTGCACGAAAGCGAATTTTCCCCCGCGCGAGAGGATGCGCAGATAGGCCTCCGTGTCGAAGCCGATGAAGCTCGCATCGAAGAAGTCCTCGTGCGGCCGGATGCAATCGGTGCGGAAGAGGACGTGCGGCCCGGGGATGCGCGCATCGTCGGCGAACACCCGCGCCACCGCGTTCGGGCCCTCGAAGATCGAGGTTTCGGCCGGAAAGCGATGCGGACGCGCCGCGCCGTTCACCCTTTCCACCGCGCCGACCACCGTCACGCCCGGCGCCGACAGCGCCGCCTTCACCATCGCCTCCACGGCGTTGGGCGTCATGCTGTCGTCCGCGCACAGCAGCTTGAAATAGCGCGCCTCGGGCGGAATGAGCTTCAGCACGGCGTTGAAGTTCGCCACTTGCGCCAGGAGCTCGGGATTGCGCGCCGTGATAATCGGCACCGGCCCGCCCGCGGCCTGCGCCTGCGCGATGATCTCCGCCGTGGCGTCGGTGCTCGCATTGTCCAGAATGCAGTGCACGAGCGGCCGGTAGGTCTGCGCCTGCACGGCCTCGATCGCGGCGTTGAGGAACTTGGCCCCGTTATAGACCGGCGTAACGACCGCCGTGAGCGGATGTCCGGTAAGGTTCATGATGACCCAGCCCTGAGAGCCTGCTGCAAGAATCCAGGACTCCCGTGCGGGGATCGTGCCACCGCCGCCGGGGATGACCGCCAAGCTCGACTCGCCCGAAAAGGAAGGCTAAGGCGCACATGTGCTGCTGCAGGGAGCCAGGGATGAAGTTCTTCGTCGACACCGCCGACGTTTCCGAAGTGAAGGCCATCGCCGAGCTCGGGCTGCTCGACGGCGTGACCACCAATCCCTCGCTGGTGAAGAAGGCAGGCCGCCCCTTCAAAGAGCTGCTGCAGGAGATCTGCGCGATCGTGGAAGGCCCGGTGAGCGCCGAAGTGACCGCGCTCGACGCCGAGACGATGCTCGCCGAAGGCCGCGCGCTTTCGAAGATCGCGCCCAACATCGTGGTCAAGCTGCCGCTCACATGGGAGGGCCTGAAGGCCTGCAAGACCTTCTCGGAGGAAGGCGTCGGCACCAACGTGACGCTTTGCTTCTCCGCCAATCAGGCGCTGCTCGCCGCCAAGGCCGGCGCCAGCTTCATCTCGCCCTTCATCGGCCGCGTCGATGACGCCGGCAATGACGGCATGAACCTCATCCGCGAGATCCGCACCATCTACGACAATTACGCCTTCGAGACCGAAGTGCTCGCCGCCTCGATCCGCTCGCCCCAGCACGTGACCGCCTGCGCGCTCGCCGGCGCCGACGTCGCCACCGTGCCGGCCGGGATCCTTCAGGCGCTGGTGAAGCATCCGCTCACGGACAAAGGCCTCGACGCCTTCCTCGCCGACTGGAAGGCCACCGGCCAGAAGATCGTTTGATCCTTCGCTACGTCGAAAAACAAAGCTCCGTCATCCCGGGCGAGCGAAGCGGGATGACGGTCGCGCGTGTCGCAAACCATAGGCTTTAGGGCCCGAACAAGCGTCCCCCGCCCGACGGCTTCGGCGCATCGAGCGGCGCATTCGGCCCCGGCAGATCGCGATAGGCCTGCCTGAGCGCCTCCGACCAGCGCTCGCGGATCATGCGGAAATACGGATCGTCCTCCGAGATGCGCCGCCGCATCTCCACATGCAGCGCGTCCTTGCGGTAGGTCATCAGGTCGATCGGCATGCCCACGGACAAATTCGACCGCAGCGTGGAATCCATCGAGATGAGCGCAAGTTTCACCGCGTCCTCCACCGGCGTGTCGTATTTCGCCACGCGATCCAGGATCGGCTTCCCGTATTTGTGCTCGCCGATCTGCAGATAGGGCGTGTCGGCGGTCGCCTCGATGTAGTTGCCGGCCGAATAGACCTGGAAGAGCCTGAGGCGCCGCCCCGCGATCTGGCCCGCGACCAGGAACGACGCGTCGAACGCCACGTTCTCCTGGCTGAGCGAGGGCGCGTCCTCCTCCCGCACCGACCGCACCGCCTTGCCGACGAGCCGCGCCGCCTCGAACATCGAGGGCACGGTGTGCAGTGAATCCGGTCCCTCCTCGCCCGTCTCGCCGATGCCCTCCGTCACGCGCGTGATCACCGCCTGCGTCACCGCCAGATTGCCCGCGCACATGATCGCGATCATCCGCTCGCCGGGCTTTTCGATCACGTGCAGCTTGGAGAACACCGAGATGTTGTCCACGCCCGCATTCGTGCGCGTGTCGGCGCACAGCACCAGGCCTTCCTCCACCCGAAGCGCGACGCAATAGGTCATCCCCGATCCCTCACTCGTCCGGCCCGCACTCTGCCGCTTCATTGCTGCGCCTGCTGCACGCCGACGCGCACGCTGAGCTTCTCCGCCCCGCCCCCGGCGCGCACGCCCGTGACCGGCGCGGCGTCCGCATAATCGAGCCCTGCGGCCAACCGCACATGAGCCTCCCCGGCGAAGCAGCGATTCGCAGGGTCCACCCCGACCCATTCCCCTTCGGTAAACGTCTCCACCCAGGCATGGCTCGCCGGCTCGTCTCCCCGGCCGGTCCACAGATACCCCGACACATAGCGTGCCGGAACGCCGCGCGCCCGCAAAGCCGCGATCAGCACATGCGAGTGATCCTGGCAGACCCCGCTGCCGCGCGCGAGCGCCTCCGCCGCGGGCGTGCAGACGTTTGTCGCATCCGCCGCAAAATCGATCCGCCCCCGGACCAAACGGGCCACCTCGATCACCTCCTCGCGGCCCCCCGGCGCCCGCTCGAGCAGCGCCCCCACCCCGCCGGCCGGCCGCGTCAATGCGGTTTCGCGGAGGAAATAGATGGGCGGCAGCGTCTCCTCGCCATTCCAGCGCCCGCCGGTGTCGCGCGTGATCACCTCGCCGCGCACCTCGATGCGCACGCCGGTCGCCAGCCTTGGAGCGCAAACCACGGCGATGCGGTTGCCGAGGCCGTCCTCGAACGGCGCGAGCGCGGCTTGCCCGTCCCGCGTCACGCTCCAGGAGAGGATTTCGAGCCCCGCATGCGCGCGCGGGAAGAGCCGCGCGATCTGCGCGCTCCGCTCCAGCGGCGCCTCGTACCGGTAGGCGGTCTCATGGACGATGCCGAGGCGCATGACAGCTAGCGCCCCCGCCCTTCAGGAGAGCGGGCAAGGGGCGGGGTGAACCGCCCACCTGGTGGGGTAGCGCCAAGCATGCGTCCGCCTTCTGCGTCGTCCAATCTTGATAGCGGCATTATCCGTAGGCTGCGCTTGTGACAGAACGCATCACCGCCCGCGACGCGTTTCACCCCACGCCTCATCGCCCCTGAGGCGAGTGCTCAGCGCATGTAGAAGCGCTCGATCTCCGCGCCGAGCGAGGCCGTGCGCTCGATCATCTGCGTGAGGTATTCGTGCAGGCCCGCCTTCATGATGTCGTCGATCCGGCCGTAGCGCAGCTGCGCGGCGAGCGCCCCCGCCAGCCGGTGCGGCTCGCCGGCGAGCCCGCCATAGGAGTCCTGCAGCAGCTCCAGCGCATCCGCGATCTGGTCGTAGCATGCGCGCAGCGAGCGGGGCATTTCCGGCTTGAGGATGAGCAGGTCCGCCACGTTCCCCGGAAACACTTCCGAGCGGTACACCCAATGATAGGCCCGCGTCGCCGAGACGGCCTGCAGGATCGAGGTCCATTGATAATAATCGAGCAGGCCCCCGACGCCCGAATAGCTCGGCAGCAGCACGTGATATTTCACGTCGAGAATGCGCGCGGTGTTGTCTGCCCGCTCCAGGAACGTGCCGAGCCGCGTGAAGAAATAGATCTCGTTCCGCAGCATCGTCGACGAATAGGCGCCCAAAAAGCGCGTCGTCATCGTCTTCACCCAATCGAGCGTCTCCGGCAGGTGCTCCAGCACCAGCGCCTTCATGTCGAGCCGCCGGCTTTCCAGCCACGCTCCGTTCACCGCCTCCCACATGTCTCGCGTCAGCGCCGTGCGCACCGATCGCGCATTCGCCCGCGCCTTCTCCAGCGATGACAGGATGGACGAAGGATTGTCCGGATCGACGCCGAGATACATCGCCGCGTTCGCCGACGTCACGGTGTCGTACTTCGCCGCATAACCCACATCACAGCCCGCCGCTGTGAGCGCGGAGCGCCATTCCTCCGTCTGCGAGGAGAGCCCCGCCATCCGCTGCGCCGCCTCGATCAGCCGCGCCACATTGTCCATCCGCTCGATATAGCGGGCGAGCCAATAGACGCTCTCTGCGGTGCGCGCGAGCATCAGCCTTGCCCCTGCGACTGCGATTGCGACTGCTGCTGCGAAGGCGCGCGCAGCACCCAGGTGTCCTTGGTCCCGCCCCCCTGCGAGGAATTGACCACCAGCGATCCCTCCCGCAGCGCCACCCGCGTCAAGCCTCCGGGAATGACCGCGATCTCCTCGCCCGCGGTGAGCACGAAGGGTCTCAGATCGATGTGCCTGGGCGCCACGCCGCTCTCCACGAAGCAGGGGCATGTCGAAAGCGAAAGCGTCGGCTGCGCGACATAGTCGGCGGGATTGGCCTTCAGCTTCTCCGCGAACGCCGCGATTTCCGCTTTCGTCGCATGCGGACCCACGAGCATCCCGTAGCCGCCCGATCCGCGCGCCTCCTTCACGACGAGCTCGGCCAGATTGTCGAGCACGTGCGAAAGCGCATCCGGCTTCGAGCAATCCCAGGTCGGCACGTTCTTCAACAACGGCTCTTCCCCGAGATAGAATTTGATCATGTCCGGCACCAGCCGATAGACGGCCTTGTCGTCGGCGACGCCGGCGCCCGGCGCGTTCGCAATCGTGACATTGCCCTGCCGATAGGCCGCCATCAGCCCCGGCACGCCGAGCATCGAGTCCGGATTGAACGCCAAGGGATCGAGGAAATCGTCGTCGATGCGGCGGTAGATCACGTCCACGCGCTGCAGCCCCCGCGTCGTGCGCATGCAGACGACGCCGTCCTGCACGCGCAGGTCCGGCCCTTCCACGAGCTCCACGCCCATCTCGTCGGCCAGGAACGAATGCTCGTAATAGGCGCTGTTGAACGGCCCCGGCGTTAAGAGCACGACGGTCGGATCGCCGTTGCACCGCCGCGGCGCCGCCGCGCGCAGCGTCTTGAGCAGCGTCTCCGGATAGCGCTGGATCGGCGCGATGTTGCCGCCCTCGAAGAGATCGGGAAAGAGCCGCATCATCACCGCGCGGTTCTCCAGCATGTAGGAGACGCCCGACGGCGTGCGGCAATTGTCTTCCAGCACAAAGAACTCGTCCGGCCCCGTGCGCACCAGATCAATCCCGGAAACGTGCGTGTAGACGCCGTTCGGAACCTCGAGCCCCTGCATGTGCGCCTGGAACGCCGCGTTGAGGAAGACGAGCGCCTCCGGAATGATCCCCGCCTTCAGGATCTCCGCCGGCCCGTAGATGTCCTTGAGGAAGAGATTGAGCGCTCGCACGCGCTGCTTCAGGCCACGTTCCAGAATCGCCCACTCGTCCGCGCCGAGCACGCGCGGGATCATGTCGAACGGAATGAGCCGCTCAGGATCGCCGCCTTCGGTATAGACCGCGAACGTGATCCCGATCCGCCGGAAGAGCCGCTCGGCCTCCTTCTTCTTCGCGTCGAGCGCGGCTTGCGGCGTGGCCTTGAGCCAGCGGTCCACCATCGCATAGGCGGGCCGCACAGCCCCGCCCTCGGCTCGCATCTCGTCGAACATGTGCCCGCCAAAAGGAACAACGGCCTAAGAACAAGGGGCCCAAGAAAGCAGCAAGAATCGCACTCTGCAGTGCAACGCCTCCAAGCGTAGCACATGGCCGCGACCTGAAACCGGAGATCGGACGCCCTCGCCCGATTATTTGGCGGCGGCGCCTGAGTTTTAGGCCCGAAGACTCTAGAGGTCGCGCCAGGCCCGGTGCGCGCCGAGCGGCGCCGCTTCGTAGATGCCCCGCGCGATCGCCCGCGCCAGGCAATCGGCGGCCAGCGCGCCGATCCGCGCAAGCGTGAACGGCCGCGGCGCGGCCGGCTCGACCTTGCCGGTGGAAAGCGCGAACACGATGTCGCCGTCGAACGGCGCGAACACCGGCCGGATCGCCCGCGCGAAACCGGCCGCCGCCATCTGCGCCACGCGCTTCATTTCCGTTTGCGTCAGCGCCACGTCGGTGGCCACCACCGCCAGCGTCGTGTTCGCGCGCGGGCTGGGTGCGGCCTTCGCGCCGGCCCAATCGTCGGGATCGACAGCCTCCAACGATGGCTTCGCGGCGCCGAATTCGCCATTCATTTCATGCGCCCACGCCCAGAACGCGCGGCTCCGCGGCATCGTCGTGGAGCCGAAGCAATTCACGCACGCGAGCGCCGCGACGGTCATGCCGTCGCTCACGACGCTGGCCGATCCCTGTCCGCCTTTCAGCGTTCCGGCGAGCGCGCCGTAGCCTGCGCCCGCATTCCCGAGCCGAACCTCCCGGCTCGCGGCGCGAAACGCCTCCGCGCCGAGCCGATGATAGGGCGGCGCCTCGCCCCAATTCTTGTCTCCGCCATTGGCGAGGTCGAACAGGATCGCAGCCGGCACGATCGGCGCTTTCGGCACGCCCGGCGCATCGCGCAGCGAATAGCCTTTGCCCGCTGCGCCGAGCGCATTGACCACCGCGTCGGCCGCCGCCAGTCCGTACACGGACCCGCCCGCGAGCACGATCGCGTCCACCGCCTGCACCAGGTTCCCCGGCTTCAAGGCGACCGTCTCGCGCGTGCCCGGCCCCCCGCCGAACACGTCCGCCGCCGCGATCGCCGGCGCATCCGCGAGGATCACCGTCACGCCGGTCAGGACCCTGGAATCCTCCGCGCATCCGACGCTGAGGCCCGCGACGTCGGTGAGGGAGTTCGAAGGTCCGGGACGCGACATCTGGAAGCCGATCGGGTGCGTCCTTTTGCGGACGGGGGCTCCAGCCTGTATGAGCTTGCCCCATGGCGTTCAAGCAGATCGGAATTTTACGAACCGCCTTCGTCGTTTTCGCGGCGCTGGCCCTGGCCGCGACGGCGTCGGCGCAGCCGCGCGAGGCGGTGGTCGCCACCGCCAATCCGCATGCCTCGGAGGCCGCCGCCGAGATGCTCCGCCGCGGCGGCACAGCGGCGGACGCCGCCATCGCCGCCGAGCTCGTGCTCGGCCTCGTCGAGCCGCAATCCTCCGGCCTGGGCGGCGGCGGCTTCCTCCTCCATTTCAACGGCGCCACCCGCGCCATCGACGCCTATGACGGCCGCGAGATCGCCCCCGCCGGCGCGACGCCGACCATGTTCCTGAACGCCGAAGGCGCCCCCATGGGCTTCATGGAGGCGGTGACGAGCGGCCGCTCGATCGGCGCCCCCTCGCTCGTCGCCATGCTCAAGCTGGCGCACGACGCGCACGGCCGCCTGCCCTGGCGCGTCCTCTTCGAGCCGGCGATCAAGCTCGCCGACGAGGGCTTCGCCGTCTCGCCCCGCCTCAACCGCCTCATCACGATGGCGATCGCCCGCGGCGGCCTCACGGTCGATCCGGCCGCGCGCGCCTACCTCACAGACGCCGACGGCGCCCCGCTCGCGGTCGGCGCCGTGCTCAAGAACCCGGCCTACGCCGAGACGCTGCGCGAGCTGTCCCGCAATCCCCGCGCGCTCGCCGGCGGACGCCTGGCGCGCGCCATCGTCAACGCCGCGCACGCCGATCCGATTCCCGGAGCGCTCACCTATTCGGACCTGCGCCGCGTGAAGCCGCGCCGTCTCTCGCCCGTGTGCGGCCCGTTCCGCCGTTATCTCGTCTGCTCCATGCCGCCGCCGAGTTCGGGCGGCGTCGCCGTGATCGAACTTCTGGGCCTCTATGCGCGCGCCGCGGTGGTTCCGGAGGACAAGGACGACGCGGAGGATTGGTCCGCGTTCCTGTGGGCGAGCCGCCTCGCCTATGCCGACCGCGATTTCTACGTCGCCGACGACCGCTTCGTGCCGGTGCCGACCCGCCAATTGCTCGCCCGCGACTATCTCGACCAGCGCTTCCGCGAGATCGATCTCGCGCGCGCCCCGCGCGGCGTGGCGCCGGGCGATCCCGGCCGCGCAACGGGCGGCCTGCCCTTGATCGACATGTGGGGCCGCGACACGACCAACGAGGCGCCCGGCACCACGCACATGTCGATCATGGACCATGCCGGCAACGTCGTGGCGCTCACCGCCACGGTGGAATCCGTGTTCGGCTCGCAGCGCATGGCCGCCGGCTTCTTCCTCAACAATCAGCTCACGGACTTTTCCTTCCGCCCCGAGATCAACGGCAAGCCGGTGGCGAACGCCGTCGCGCCCGGCAAGGCGCCGCGCTCGTCCATGGCCCCGACCATCATCTTGACGCCGGACGGAAACTTCTACGCTGCGATCGGCTCGCCCGGCGGCTCGGCCATCATCGCTTACGTGGCGCGCACCATTGTCGGCTTCACCGATTGGGGCCTCTCCATGCAGGACGCGATCGATGTCGGCCACATCATCGCCGCCGGCCCCGTGGCGCGCCGCGAAGCGCGTCGCGTGCCCGCGCCGCTCGTGCGCACGCTCGCCTCCCGCGGCTGGAGCCTGCGCGAATCCGAGGCCGAGGACAGCGGCCTGCACGGCCTGCGCGTCACCTCGAACGGCGTCGAAGGCGGCGCCGATCCGCGCCGCGAGGGCGTCGTCATCCGCGTGCCGCCGCCGGTTCCCGCCGCAACCCTCCCTGCGCCGTTGCCAGACGCCGCTGCCGCGCCGACCCGGTAGCCGGACATGCGTCCCCTCCCCCTTGAGGGGAGGGGGTAGGGGGTGGGGTGACCCGCCGCGCCGCCCGTTCTCCGCAAACCTCCGAACACGGAAGATCGCGCTTTCATCAAGCGCTCGGCAGCGTGATCTCGAACACCGAGCCCTCCGGCCCGGTCGCCGCCAGCTGCACGTCCCCGCCCTGCGCGCGCGCCAGCTCCCGCGCGATCGCCAGCCCCAGCCCCGCCCCGTCGGCGCGATCGGCGCTGACGAACGCTTCGAACAGCCGCTCGCGCGCGGCTTCGCGCACGCCCGGCCCCTTGTCGCGGATGGCCACCACGATCGCGCCGTCGCGCCGCTCGGCCCTGGCCACGACCGCGTCGGGCGCCTCCGCATTGCCGCCCGCCACCGCCTGCGCGGCATTGCGCACGAGATTGACCAGGATCCGATGCACATGGTCGCTGTCCGCGATCGCCGCCAGATCGGCCTGCGCCTCGATCCGCCGCGCCAGCGCCGGATAGCCCGCCAGCGCATCCTCGAAAGCCTCTTCGATCGCGCCGCGCACATCGATGCGCTTGAGCACCGGCGCGGCCTCTTCCGACTTGCCGTACCGCAGCGCCGCCGCCGCCAGCCCCGCCGCCCGTCCGATCGCGCGCTCGAGCCGCGGCGCCGCCTGCCGTACGCCCGGATCCTCCGACCTTCCCAAACGCTCCGCCACCAGCTGCGCGGTGGAGAGCGCATTCCTGAGATCATGCGCGATGCGCGCCATAGCCGCCCCAAGCGAAGCGAGGTGCTCCCGCTGCCGCAAGCTCGCCCGCACGTGCCCGGCCATATCGGCGGCGGCGCGGTCCGCGCGCGCGATCTCGTCGCTGCCCCTCGGCGGCTCGGAGAAGATGGACGCATCCTCCGGCGCATCGCGGAACCGCTCGATCCGCTGTGTCAGGCGCCGCGCGGGGCGCACGAAGAACCAGGTGAGCAGCGTGTAGACGCAGGCGCCCGCGAGCGCCGACACAGCCGTCGAGGCAAGCGCCAACCGCCCGGCGTACGCCATCACCTCGCGCTTCAGCGGCGCCTCGTTGAACACGATCTCGATGAAATCTCCCGTCTCGAATCGCGGCTCGGCCATCACCCGCAGCACGCGTCCTTGCTGCGCGAAGAGCGTGCCGAACGCCCAGCCGAATCGCGTGAACACGCTGGCGTTGCGGTAGTCGAACGTGACGAGCGCGTCGATCTCATGCGGCGCGCCTGAATCGAGCAGGAGCTCGCGCGCGCCCTCCCGCCGCATCGCGATGCGCCGCACCTCCGCGTTCTCCAGAAGCTCCACCTGCAGCGGCGCGGCGAGCTCCGGCGCCGCCTCGAGCGCCAGCGCCGCGGTCTGCGCCAGGTTGATCCGGTCCCGCACGCGCAGCTCATGGAACGCCGCCACGGTCGGCGCGAAGATCAGCAGCTCCGCGAACAGCACGACCGCTGCGGTGAACGCCAGCAGCCGACCCGCCAGCCCCTCGAAGAAGCCGCGCACGCCGCGCACGAAATCGAGCAGCGCCGCGCTCATCGGCGCCGCGCGCGCCGACGCAGCCAAACCGCCGCGAGCATGAGCGCGGCGAGCCCCAGCAGCGGCGCCAGATATTCCGGCCGCAGGAGCGCCGTCCGCAGCGAGACCTCCCGCTCCAAGAGCGCCCCCGCGCCGGCGCCGAGCGCGGCATAGATCATTGTCGCCGGCGCCGCGCCGATCAGGCTCGCCAGCACGAAGTCGCGAACCTTCATCCGCGCCGCCGCCGCCGCCAGCGTCACCGCCGCGGTGGGAAACACCGGCGCGAGCCTGAGCGCCATCAGCGAGAGGAGCTCATCGCCGCGAAAGCCCTCCTCGATCCAGCGCAGCGCGCCCCCGAGCGTCGGCGAGGCGAGCGCCGCCTCCCGCGCATGCCGCGCCGCCAGGAAGAAGACGAGCCCGCCCGCAGTCGCCCCGACCAGCGACAGCGCCGCCCCCGTCCACAGGCCGAAGAGGAGCCCCCCCGCGAAGCTCATCACGAATACGATCGGAAAGCCGATCGCCATCGCCCCAGCCACCGACCCTGTGAACGCCCCCGCCGCGAGCAACGGGTTCCGCGCCGTCCAGTCCGCCAGCGCAGCGTGATGCGCGCGCAGCACCTGCACCGAAACCAGCTCGCGAATGTCGCTGAAAAGCACCAGTCCCAGCAGCCCGAGGAGCGCGGCCAAGGGCCACAGCCGGCGCCATGATCGCGCGGAGGACCGTCCGTCCGCGGACTTCGGCGCAGTGTCCTGTGGGGCCATCGCCTTTACGTAGCCCGATTGCGGCCACGCTTTGAAGCGTGTTCGGCAAACCCGACCTTGACGCCGACCGGCCCGGGGGAGTACCAGCGCGCCTCTTGTATCTCTGCCATGACCGACGAGGCGAAACGTGGCCACGAAGCGGACCTATCAGCCCAGCAAGCTGGTGCGCAAACGCCGGCACGGCTTCCGCTCGCGCATGGCGACGGTCGGCGGCCGGAAGGTCTTGTCGCGCCGCCGCGCGAAGGGCCGCAAGCGTCTCTGCGCTTAGGCCTGGGCCCTAAAACCAGCCGAAAGCGGGCCCCCAAGCGGGGATCCGGCCGGGCCGCGCCGACGCCCCGGATCGAGCGCCTGCGCACCCGCAGCCAGTTCCTGCTTGTCCGCACCGGCGCCAAGGCCGTCCGCCCCAGCCTGCTCCTTGAGGCGCGCCGGCGCCCCCCATCCGCATCCGGGGCGGGCCCCGCCCCCATCGGGATCGGCTTTACCGCCACCAAGAAGATCGGCGACGCCGTCGCCCGCAACCGCGCCCGCCGCCGGCTCCGCGAGGCGGCCCGCCAGCTCCTCCCCCGGCACGGGCTGGCCGGAGTGGATTACGTCCTGGTGGCGCGGGCCGGGACGCTGACCGCGCCCTGGGCCAGCTTGCTTGACGATCTTGGAAAGGCGCTGCTAAGCGTCCGCGACGAGGTGCGGCCTTGAGCCCCGGCGGCAGATGCCCGACGCTCCGGCGACGTCCCGACTCCCCAGGCCGGTTTTAGCAAATGCGTGGAGCGGTTTTCCGTGAGAAGCCGGCCTGATCTTCGAGTCTGCCTGAACTGCGAATTCTGAAAGCGACGATGATGCAAAACCGGCTCGGCCCGGAACCCGGCGATACGCGCAACCTGATCCTGGCGATCGCGCTCTCGATGATCGTCATGTTCGGGTTCGACTATTTCTTCGTGCGCCCGCAGCGGACCGCAGCCGAGGCCGAGCGCCAGGCCGCGGCGGTCCAGCAGCAGCAGCAGGCGCCCGAGGCGCCGGCCGAGCGCACGCCGGACGAGGCCGTGGCCGATACCCGCGCCCAGCGCGTGCCGGTCGCCACCCCGACTCTCGCCGGCTCGATCCTGCTCGCCGGCGCCCGCATCGACGATCTCTCGCTCACCCAATACCATCGCACCATCGACCGCGAGAGCCCGTCCGTGACCCTGCTTGCGCCGCGCGGCGCGGTCGGCGGCGCCGACGCCTTCTTCGGCTGGGAGGCCCGCGACGGCGCCTCCGCGCTCGCCGACACATCGAGCCTCTGGACCGCGCCGGCGGGCGCGCGCCTGACGCCCGAAACCCCGCTCACGCTTACCCTCGCGGCCGACGGCATCGAGATCACCCGCGTGATCAGCGTCGATGCGCGTTCGATGCTCACCATCGAGGACCGCGTCCGCAACATGGGCGACCGTCCGCGCGAGTTACGCCCCTATGGCGTTGCGCGCCGCCAGAACAAGCCGCTCGACTACGTCCAGAATCCGATCGTCCATCAAGGCATGACCGGCGTGTTCGGTCCCGAGCAGCGCCTGCATGAAGTGCGCTTCCAAACCGCCGAGACGCACGCGAAGGACAAGACACGCGGCCGCAAGGGCGACGAGGCGCGCATCCTCGAGCTGCAGGGCCGCGGCGGCTGGCTCGGCCTCTCCGACCATTATTGGTTGACCGCGCTCATCCCCGATCAGCGCGAAGAGATCGACGGCTTCTACGACAGCCGCAACGAAACCGGCTTCACCGATTTCCGCGCCGCCTATCGCGGCGCCTGGCGCACGTTGCAGCCCGATTCCGAGATCGTCTACACCCAGCGCCTGTTCGCCGGCGCCAAGACGGTGGAGGTGCTGCAGGATTATCAGAAGACGCTGCAGATCCCCGATTTCGACAAAGCCGTCGACTGGGGGAATTTCTGGTTCCTGACCCGGCCCTTCTTTTCGCTGCTGCACTATTTCGGAACGCTGGTGGGCAATTTCGGCCTCGGCATCCTGCTCACCACCGTGGTGGTGAAGCTCGTCCTCTTCCCGCTCGTCTACCAGTCGAACGTGGCGATGACGAAGCTGCGCAAGCTGCAGCCGAAGATGCAGGAGATCCAGCAGCGCTTCGCCGCCGACAAGCCGCGCCAGCAGCAGGAGATGATCCGGCTCTACCAGACCGAGAAGATCAATCCGGTCGCCGGCTGCGTGCCCATCCTCCTGCAGATTCCGGTCTTCTTCTCGCTCTACAAGGTGCTGACCGTCACCATCGAGATGCGCCACGCGCCGTTCTTCGGCTGGATCCATGATCTGTCGGCGCGCGATTCCTCGAACATCTTCTCGCTCTTCGGCCTGCTGCCCGCCATCGGCGTTCCGTTCCCGGACGGAATCCCGCTGCTCGGGCAATTCCTGCACCTGGGCGCCTTCCCGATCGCCTACGGGCTTTCGATGTGGGCGCTGCAGGCGCTGTCGCCCCCGCCGACCGATCCCACCCAGGCCGCGATCTTCCGCTGGCTGCCGATCATCTTCACCTTCATGTTCGCCGGCTTCGCGATCGGGATGGTGATCTACTGGACCTGGTCGAACACGCTCTCGATCATCCAGCAATACGTCATCATGCGCCGCATGGGCGTCGAGACCGAGCTCGACAAATGGATCGCCAAGCGCCTTGCGCAGGCCAAGAAGGACAGCGCCCCCGCCACGCCCGCTGAGTGAGCGCCCGATCAGACCGTCGCGAAGAAGTGCGCCGCGGCGCCGCGCAGGCTCGCCTGCTCATCTTTCAGCAGCCGCACCGGCGTGTCGGCCAGATAGAGCGTCATCAGGCCGCGCCGATGGAACCGCTGTTGGAACGACGGGTGCAGAAGATAGGGCTCAAGCTGCACCGCGACGCGTCCCGCGATCACTGCGCCGCCGCGCGCGCCGAACGCGAGACAGGCATTGCCCGCGAACGTCGCCATCGAGCGCGCGGCGATCATGCACGCCCGCGCGGCGGGCCCTCCCGGCGCCGTTCGCGCCTCGGCCGCGACATCGGCGAACCTGCTCAATGTCGGTGTCTGCCCCGCCATCCGCGACAGATGCCGGTACGTCTCCACGATGCCCGCCTCGCACACGATGTCCTCGAAGGTGACATAGTTCTGCAGCGGCAAGCCGAGGCGCCAGATCTCCGCCTCCTCCAGATCGCTGGGCGCGTAGGCCTGATGGCCGCCCTCGCTCTCCTGCACGAACCACGTCCCGTCGCGTTGGCGCATCCACGCCATGCCGAGCCCGGTCGCCGGACGCATGATCGCGATCGCCGCCCCCGGATCGCCATGCCCGCCGACGAGTTCGACGAATGTCTCGGGCGCGCATTCCGGCACGCCCCTCGCGAGCGCGACGCAATCGTTGAGCAGCACGACGCGCTCCAGCCCGAACGAGCGCTTCATGCGGCGCGCGGAGAGGGTGAAGCTTTCCTTGGTCAGCCGCGCCGCGCCGTCCTCGACCGGCCCGCCGACCGCGAGCGCGGCGTCCTTCTCCTCAGGACACGCCTCGCTCCGGAAGCGCTCGAATCGTTCTTCGAACGCTGCAAGATCGCCGCGCTCGAAACGCATCTCGTGCGTGATCTCGATTGCTCCGCCCGGTCGTCTGCTCGCACGCGCCAGACGCGCGTGGTTTCCTTCGAGTTCACCGACGATGATATGCTGCACGGTGTTGTCCCCGCGCGGTTCTTGTCCCGACCGCGGGACCGTAGGAAGGAATCGCCGCGGATGCAATTCCAGCGCGAGACCGGTGCGGATCGGCGCGATGGCTGATCTGGACATCGAAGCCGGCCGCCTGCTTTTCGCAGGCCCCGTCGCGTTCGAGCGCGGCGCTGCGCGCACCGACGATTTGCCGCCAGGCGACCTGCCGGAGGCAGCGTTCGCCGGCCGCTCCAATGTCGGCAAGTCGAGTCTCATCAACGCGCTCACCGGCCGCAACACGCTCGCGCGCGCATCGAACACGCCCGGCCGCACGCGCGAGGTGAACTTCTTCCGTCTCGGCGACCGTCTGCGTCTCGCCGACCTGCCCGGCTACGGCTACGCCTCCGCGCCCAAGAGCGAGATCGCCCGCTGGACCTCGCTCATGCGCGACTATCTCGTCGGCCGCGCGCCGCTGCGGCGCGTCTTTCTGCTGATCGATGCACGCCACGGCGTGAAGCCCAACGACCTGGAGATCATGGACGCGCTCGATCGCGCAGCGGTGAGCTACCAGATCGTCCTCACCAAGGCCGACAAGCTCGGCCCCGCCGCGCTCCAGAAGCCGCTCGAGGACGCGCGCGCGCGCATCGCCAAGCGCACCGCCGCGCACCCCGAGATCGTCGCCACTTCGTCCGAAACCGGCCTCGGCGTCGAGCTCCTGCGCGCCGAGATCGCGGCCCTCTCTGCACCCTGATCTTTGCCGCGCCGCGGCTCCTGGACTAAGCTCGCGCGGGCTTGAATGGGGCGGAAATATGCGGATCGGTCTACTCGCGGCAATCGCGCTGGCGCTCGCCGCCTGCTCGCCCCCCGACGCCGGCAAAGGCAAAGCGGAAGCCGTCCTCGCCTCCGCGCGGGCGCCGCAAGCGGACGAGACGCACATGGTCGGCCAGGTCACGTCGGTGGAGGACGGCGGCTACCCGCAATTCACCGTCCACGTCCTGCAGAACGGCGTTGACCTGCCGCTCTACCTCAACGCCGAAGCCGCCGACCTCGGCGGCGCGACGCCGGCGAGCTTCCAAGGCGCGACCGCCGAAATCACCTACCGTACGACGCCGGCCAACAATCTCGCCGACTTGCGCGTCAACGGCCATTCGCTCCTGAACGGCGACGCTGAGCCGACGGGCCCGAGCGTCACCGGCGTCCTGAGCGGCGCAAGCGAAGTGACGGCCGGCGATCTGCCGGGACTCATCGTCGTCACCGATCGCGCCGGGCAGCGCACCGAATTCGAATACTACGTCACCCCGGAGATCGTTGCCGCCAACGGCAAGCAGGTGACGGCCTTCTATACCGCCGACACCGTGAACCGCATCACCGCGATGCGTCCGGCCGGGCGCTGATTTTAGCACCGTTCCCAAATTGAAGTACTCAACGCTCCCCGGACGCGTCGCGAAGCGGCGCGATCCGGGGCCCAACGTCGAACGGCGCCACGCTCGACGAGCCAGCTGACAACCCGCTGTCGAGCCCAGCTGCGCGTTGGGCCCCGGCTCTCGCGCAGCGCGCTCGGCCGGGGAGCGTGATCAGCGAAGCGCCTTGATGCAGACGAAGCGCCACGCTCCTCGGAGGCGGCGTTCGCGGTGTTGGAAAGGCACAAGCTGAGCTAATCCCTCTTCGCGTCGGGCGGCGCCAGAGCGCACACCGACATCTTGCCCCAGACCGTGGTCCACCAATGCCCGTTCCAGGCCGCGCCCAGCGCCGCAGCGGCGGCAGGACACTTCGCCTGCGCGTCTTCCTGGCGCCAAATCGGTCCGACCTCGACATTCGTCGGGGCTGTCAGCTGCAGCCGGCTGGCGCCGGTCACGCCGCACACGGACATTTCGTTCGCGATCGTGGTGACCCATTGTCCGTTCCATGCGCCGCCGACCGCGTACGCGACGACCGGGCATTTGAGCTCGGCGTCGGCCTGGTTCCAGATCGGCCCGGCCTGGAAATCGCGCGCGTCCGCGGCGCCGGCGCCGCCGGTCGCGCAACCACCCGCCAGAACCAGCAGCGCCGCCGCCAGCACGCCATGCATCTTCATGCGTCCCCCCAGGGACCGGTCAGTCCCGCAACAGCTCGTTGATCGCCGTTTTCGCGCGCGTCTGCGCATCGACGCGCTTCACGATCACCGCGCACGCCAGCGACGGCCCGCCTTTCGGATCGGGCAGGCTTCCGGGCACGACGACGGAATAGGCAGGCACTTCGCCGCGCGCGATCACCCCTGTCTCGCGATCGACGATCTTCGTCGACGCCGAGAGGAACACGCCCATCGCCAGCACCGCGCCTTCGCGCACGATGACGCCCTCGGCCACTTCGCTGCGCGCGCCGATGAAGCAATTGTCTTCGATGATGGTCGGCGAAGCCTGCAAAGGCTCCAGCACGCCGCCGATTCCGGCGCCGCCGGAGATGTGCACGTTCTTCCCGATCTGCGCGCACGATCCGACCGTCGCCCAGGTATCGATCATCGCGCCTTCATCGACATAGGCGCCGATGTTCACGAAGCTCGGCATGAGCACGACGTTCTTGCCGACGAACGCGCCGCGCCGCACCACCGCGTTCGGCACGGCGCGAAAACCCGCCGCCGCGAACGTGTTCGCGCTCCAGCCCTCGAACTTGGATGGAACCTTGTCCCACCAGGACGAACCGGCCGGGCCGCCCGCGACCATCGCGTTCGCCGAGATGCGGAACGACAGGAGCACGGCCTGCTTCAGCCATTGATGCGTCGTCCACGCCCCGTCCGCGCCGCGCGACGCCACCCGCGCCTCGCCCGAGTCCAACAGCTTCAACGACGCCTCGATCGCCTCCACGCTCGCGCCTTTGCTGGCGGGGTTAAGGCCGTCGCGCGCCTCCCAGGCGGCTTCGATTTGGCGGGCGAGATCGGAATGGCTCATGCGCTGCTCGCTAGGCATCTTTGCCCGAGGGGTCAACGGAACTCGGGCAGAATCCGCTCGCGGATGAAGCTCTTCAGGCAATCGGTCGCGTGGTGGATGTGCTCAGGAAAGCTCTCGCCCGGCTGCGCCGCGGGCGCGATGAGCACGGTCCTGAAGCCCAGCGCATGCGCGGTCTCCAGGTTCACTGGCGTGTCCTCGAAGAAGAGCGTGCGCCTGGGATCGAGCCCGTGCCGCGCGATCAGCTTCTCGAACGCCTCCGGCTGCGGCTTGGGGAAGAACCCCGCCGCCTCGATGTCGAAAAGGTCCACGAAGAGCCCGTCGAGCCCCAGCCGCGCCGTGACCCGCCCCGCATACTCCCGTCCCCCATTGGTGAACACGATGCGCGGCCCCGGCAGCGCGCCGATGAGGTGCGCCAACTCCGCGTCGTGCTCCACATCGTCGAGATGCACGTCGTGCACATAGTGCAGAAAATCGTGCGGATCGACGCCGTGATGTTTGACCAGCCCCGCGAGTGTGGCGCCGTATTGGTGGAAATAGCGCTCTTGCAATTCAAGCGCCGCCTCCGGCGGAAGGTCGGCGACGCGCCCCACATAATCCGTCATTCGCGCGCCGATCCGTTCATAGATCGTGGCGCCGGTCGGATAGAGCGTGTTGTCCAGATCGAACACCCACGCCTGGATGCCGGAGAAGCTGGTCACTTGCAGCTCACCGCGTCGCGCCCCGCGCGCCGCGCGTTGCGCCGCGCCCTTGGCTCGGCGTCTCGCGGTCTCCCGTTTTCGACACGTCGATCTCGCGCGGCTGCTGTCCTGCGCGCAGGAAGTCGCGGTTGAGGAATTCCACCACGAGCCCGTCGCGCCCCTGCGCCGAGATCGGCGAGAAGAGCCCGGTGTCGTAATAGCGCGACGCGCAATCCTCGCGCCCGAGGATCGCGAAGCGCGCGGGCGAAGTGCAAAACGCGATGCCGCCTGTCGCGAGATAGCGGTCGCCCTCGGGCGATTCGAGCGCCGCGTAGATGTAGTAATTCTCCTGCAGCAGCGCCTCGTCGATCGTGCGCGCGCACCCGCCGGGCCCGAGCGGCCACCAGCCGCGCGATTCCCAGCCCTCGCCGCGCCGCCGAGCGATCGCTGTCCACACCCGGCCTGTCGTGCGATTGCAGAGCGTGAGCCCCAGATGGTCCGCGCGCCGGCGCGCGGCCGTCTCCAGCGCATCGATGAGCTGCTCCTCGCGCGGATTGGCGCCGAGCCGCGCTGCGGCGCGGAATTGCGTCACCGCCGCCTGGATCCGGCGCATGTCGGTGCCGCCGCGCGGATCGCGCGTCTCGTAGCCCGCATCGTTGAGCAGGCGCTGCAGCCCGAGCGAGCGCGCGCGGCTTGCCGTGTAGGGCTCGGCCTCGGAAAAGATCGTGCGCCAGCCGTCGCGCTTGTTGATCTGCACACGGCGGAAGCGCCGCTCTTCGAGCGCCATCGCATCGCAGCGCGGCGGGTTCTCGATCGCGAACGAAGCCGAAGGATCGACGCAGAGCGGCGCGTCGCCGCCCCATTGCCGCCGTCCGCCGCGATGCGCGGTCGATGTCCGCGCGTAAAGATAATGCGTGCCGCGCGCGAGCGGCGCGCCGACCGCGAGCCTGCACTCGCCCGGCCGCAGCCGCGCCCATCCCTGCACCAACACCGCCCGTCCGTCCGGGCGTCCGGTGGCCGCCTCCAGCACGTAGCTCGTCTCGTTGCAGAGCGTCCAGCCGTTCGCAGCGCGCCGAAACGCCTGCGCATGCGCGACCGCGCCGAACGCGATCACGGTCGCCGCAACCACGGCCAGCGCAACCAGCGCGGCTGCGATCCAGCTAGCGGATGAGCGTGCCGGCGCCATGTTCCGTGAACAGCTCCATCAGCAGCGCGTGCGGCGTGCGCCCATCGAGGATGACAGCCGCCTCCACCCCGTCATCCAAGGCCGCGATGCAGGTTTCAAGCTTCGGGATCATGCCCCCCTGCGCAACGCCGGTCTCGATGAGGCCGCGCGCCTCGTCCTTGGTGAGTTCGCGGATCAGTTTCTTGTCCTTGTCGAGCACGCCCGCAACGTCGGTCAGCAGCAGGAAGCGCTTGGCCTTGAGCGCGCCCGCGATCGCGCCGGCGGCGGTGTCGGCGTTGATGTTGTAGGTTGCGCCGTCCTCCGCCACGCCCACGGGCGCGATGACGGGCACGTAATCCTCGTGCGCGGCGATCAGCGCATTGAGCAGCGTCGGATCGACGATCTTCGGCTCGCCCACGAAGCCGAGATCGACCACCTGCTCGATATGGCTGTCTGGATCCTTCTTCGTGCGCGTGGCCTTTTCCACCGTGATGAGCCGCGCGTCCTTGCCCGAGAGCCCGACGCCGCGCACGTCCGCTTCCCGCCCCGCCGCGGTGATGAGATGCGCGAGCTCCTTGTTGACGCTGCCGGAGAGCACCATCTCGGCGATCTCCATCGTCTGGGCGTCGGTCACTCTGAGGCCATCGACAAACGCCGATTTGACGCCCGAGCGGTCGAGCATGCGGCTGATCTGCGGCCCCCCGCCGTGCACCACGACCGGATGGATACCCACAAGTTTGAGCAGGACGATGTCAGCGGCGAAGGTCTTGGCGGTCGCCTCATCGCCCATGGCGTGGCCGCCATATTTCACCACCACGATCTCGCGATCGTAGATCTGGATGAACGGCAGCGCCTCGGCCAGCGTCTTGGCTTGCGCCAGGGCGCTTTCCGGCGCCTGCGCCCGCTCGCCGTTCCGATTCTGTACCTTGCTCACCGGCGCTCGTTTACGGCGCCCGATCCGCGGCGGAAAGCCCTCCCGACCTTCCGCGGGGCAAGCTCCCCTTCCTGCCGCGCGCCCGCCGGGCTAGGTGAGGCGCCTCAATGACCCTCGATCCCATCTCCCTGGCGCAAGCGCTCATCCGTCGCCCGAGCGTCACCCCGATCGACGCCGGCGCGCTCGACGTCCTGGGTGAAGCCCTCGCCGATTTGGGCTTCACGATCCGCCGCTTCCATTTCGGCGAGGTGGACAATCTCTATGCCCGTCTCGGTGAGCGAAGCGACGGCGCGCCGAACTTCTGCTTCGCCGGGCATACCGACGTGGCGCCCGTCGGCGACGCCGCCGCCTGGTCGGTCGATCCCTTCGGCGGCGACATCAAGGATGATCGCCTCTGGGGCCGCGGCGCCGCCGACATGAAGGCCGCCATCGCCGCGATGGTGGCGGGCGTGGACATGCATTTGTCCGTGGTCGGAGCGCCGCGCGGCGCCATCAGCTTCCTCATCACCGGCGACGAGGAGGGCCCCGCCGTCAACGGCACGGTGAAGCTGCTGCCCGCCATCGCCGAGGCCGGCGAGATCCTCGACCATTGCCTCGTCGGCGAGCCGACCAGCGTCGCGCTCGTCGCCGACACGATCAAGAACGGCCGCCGCGGCAGCCTGAATGCGCGAATTGAAGCGCGCGGCGTGCAGGGCCACGTCGCCTATCCCGATGAAGCGCACAATCCGATGCCGGCGCTGCTCGATCTGGCCCAGACGTTGCGGGCGCGAAAGCTCGACGACGGCGCGCCGGGCTTCCAGCCTTCGAACCTCGAGGTCACCTCCATCGACGTCGGCAATCCCGCCCACAACGTCATCCCCGCGAGCGCCACGGCGCGCCTCAACATCCGCTTCAACACCGCCCACCAGGGCGCCGACTTGAGAACCTGGATCGAAACCGAAGCCGCGCGCGTCGCGGAAAGAACCGGCGTCGCCATCGCGCCGCACATCGCCGTCACCGGCGAAGCGTTCTTCACCCCGCCTTCGTCCTTCACCGAGCTCGTCGCCTCTGCTGCGGAAGAAGTGACCGGCCGCACCGCAAAGCTCTCCACCGCCGGCGGCACCTCGGACGCACGCTTCATCAAGGATTATTGCCCCGTCGCCGAACTTGGGCTGCAGAACGCCACCGCCCACAAGGTCGATGAGAACGTCCTGGTGGAAGACGTCCGCACGCTCGCGCGCATCTACGCGACCATCCTCACCCGGTACTTTCCAAAATGACTCGGCCAAAATGAACCGCCTCTTCGCCGACCTGCCATTGACCATCTTCGACCTGATGAGCGGGCTCGCGCGCGATACCGGCGCTATCAATCTCGGGCAGGGCTTTCCCGAGGACGACGGCCCCCTCCAATTGCGCGAAGCCGCCGCCCGCGCCCTCGTCGAGCAATCGAACCAATATCCCCCGATGATGGGCCTCGCCGCGCTGCGCGAAGCCGTCGCCGAGCATTATCGCCGCCTCCAGGGCCTCGATCTCGACTGGAAGAGCGAAGTGATGGTCACCTCAGGCGCCACCGAAGCCCTCGCCGCCTCCATCCTCGCGGTCGTCGAGCCCGGCGACGAGGTCGTGCTCGTCGAGCCGATGTACGACGCCTACAAGCCGCTCGTGGAGCGCGCCGGCGGCGTGCCGAAATTCGTGCGTCTCGAAGCGCCCGAGTGGCGCATCCCTGAAAGCGCGCTCAACGCCGCCTTCAGCGCGAAGACCAAAGCCATCGTCATCAACTCGCCGAACAACCCTTCAAGCAGCCTCATCGAGCGCGAGGACCTGGAGAAGATCGCGCGCGCCTGCATCGCCCGCGACGCCATCGCCATCTGCGACGAGGTCTGGGAGCACGTCGTCTTCGACGGCAAGCAGCACGAGCCGCTGATCGCGCTTCCGGAAATGCGCGAGCGCACCATCAAGATCGGCTCGGCGGGAAAGATGTTCTCCATGACCGGCTGGAAGGTCGGCTTCGTCTGCGCTGCGCCGAAGATCCTCCAGGTCGTCGCCAAGGCGCACCAATTCCTCACCTTCACCACCCCGCCGAACCTGCAGGCCGCCGCCGCCTTCGGCCTCGCCAAGCCCGAGAGCTTCTTCCAGGCCATGCGCGACGATCTCCAGCGCTCCCGCGACCGCCTCGCCGCCGGCCTCACCCAGGAAGGCTTCGTCGTGACGCCCTCGGCCGGCACCTACTTCCTCAGCATCGATCTCGCGCGCTCCGGCATATCGCTGCCGGACCGCGAGTTTTCCCTCCGCGCCGTGAAAGAGCACGGCGTCGCCTCGATCCCGCTGTCGGCTTTCTACGCCGCGCCGCCGAGCCAGCAGCTCGTGCGTCTCTGCTTCGCCAAGCGCGACGACACGCTCGACCGCGGCATAGAGCGCCTCGCCAAGGCCCGCCGCGCCTTCAACTGACGCAGCGTCAGGCGCACGTACGCCTTCCGTTCGCTCCTGCATGTTTGTGCCGCGCCGTCCCGACAAGTGTCCGGACACAAGCAACATCATGCCCTTTTCTCGGTCAGACCTTGATGATTCGCGGCAACACAAAGGCAAAAACGAGGCAATAGCCCGTTCGTCCACGACGAACGGCATTGACCCATCGACGAGTGACGCGAGATTGCGACGAACAACCAAAAGTGCGGCGCAGCGCGTGGGGCGTGCGTCGGTGGGGGTCGGAGAACAAAATGCGACTTTCAAACAAGCTGAGTCTGCTCGGCGCCACGTTTCTTGTTGGCCTGAGCGCGGCGCCGGGCGCGCTGGCTCAAAGCCCGCCTGAGCCCACTGCGAACGACGAGATCGTCGTCACCGGCAGCCGCATTCCGCGCGCCAGCACGTTCAATTTCCCGGTTCCGCTGGCCGTCGCCGATGCGCGCGCGATTGTGGAATCCGGCTCCGCCCAGCTTGGCGACGTCGTCTCCTACTTCACCCAGATCAACCCGAACAACAATCTGCAGAACACCAGCGGCACGCTCTTCAACACCGGCCAGAACCGCGCCGACCTGCGCGGCCTGGGCTCGGTCCGCACCCTCGTCCTGGTCGATGGCCGGCGCCACATCTACACCGACGCCCGCTCGCCCGGCGTCGATCTGAACATGATCCCTTCGATGATGGTCGAGCGGATCGAAGTGATTTCCGGCGGCGCCTCGGCGGTCTACGGCTCCGACGCGATCTCCGGCGTCGTCAACGTCATCCTGCGCAAGGATCTCAATGGCTGGGTCGCCGACGCCCAGATCGGCATGGCCGAGGAAGGCGACGGCGAGGAGCAGCGCTATTCTGTCGCGTACGGCGACGAGATCGGCGAGCGCTTCCGCTACACGATCGGCGGCGAATACTCCCGCGTCGAGAACATCATGGCGCCCGATCGCTGGGGCACGGACGTTTTCCCCGGCGTTCGGCGCAACAACCTCGTCACGCCTCAGCCTGTGATCGATCAAAGCCGTTCGATCACCGGTCCGACGCTCGGCACCTGGGTGCTGTCCTCCACGCGCTCGGCGGTTCTGAGCGAGCAGCGCACGAGCTATGGTCTGCTGACGGATCCGAACTGCTTCACCGCCGCGCCCCCGCAGGCCGCGCTCTGCCAGGATCCGCTGCTTGGCTACTCGCAGGTCTTCAACGAACTGCAGGGCGGCTCCGAGCGCGGCACCGTTCGCGCCTATGCTGAGTATGATCTGTCCGCGTCCTGGAAGATCTTCGGCGAGGCCGCTTACGCCATCGTGGACGGCTACGGCAAATTCCAGCCCGCGTTCTCCAACACCGCCACGATGCCGATCTTGTTCCGCGGCGACAACGCCTTCATGGCGCAGAACACCACGCTCTCCAACACGCTGCGCGGCTTCTGGACCGGCACGCCCGGCCGCACGCTCACCTCGACCTCGACCGCCAACGTCATCCGCTTCTGGCCCGAGCTCGGCGGTCGCAACAGCGCCACCGAGCGCACGCTCTCGCGCGCCGTGGTCGGCCTCGAAGGCGAGTTCGACCTCTTCTCCAAGCGCTGGTCGGTGGACGCCTATTATCAATGGGCCGAGGTCAAGTCCGACCTGATCAACGAGAACGTGCCGTGGAACGCCCGCGTGCAGCAGGCGGTGGACGCCATCGTCGTCAACGGCCAGATCGTCTGCCGCAACAACACCAATGGCTGCGTCCCGTACGACATCATCAACGGCCCCTCGCAGGCCGCGATCGATTGGGTGAACCGCGATTCCTTCTCCACCGGCGTCACCACCGAAGAGGTCGCGAGCGCCAACTTCTCCGGCGAGCTCTTCGATCTGCCCGCCGGCCCCGTCGGCATCGCCGGCGGCGCCGAGTACCGCAAGGAAGAGAATACCTTCTCCCAGGACGCGCTGAGCGCATCCGGCGTGCTCTTCATCAACGCGCTCGGCAGCCTCGGCGGCGCGTTCGACATCACCGAGGGCTACCTCGAAGTGCGCGTGCCGCTGCTGGCCGACCTTCCGCTCGTGAAAGAGCTGTCGTTCGAGGCCGCCGGCCGCATCGCCGAATACTCGACCTTCGGCGAGACCGACGCACACCGCTATGTTCTGTCCTACCGCCCGCTGGAACACGTGTGGTTCCGCGCGAGCCAGGGCTCGAGCGTGCGCGGCCCCAACGTCGTGGAGCTCTACGCCCCGCAAGGGCAGAATTTCCTCACCGTGCGCGATCCGTGCGACCCTACCGCGCCGACGCCCGCGGCCTTCCTCGCCAACGTGCTGACGAACTGCGCGGCCGCGATCCCGGGCTATAACCGTAACACCTTCATCTCCAACATCCGCACGCAGACGGCGCGCATCCGCACAGGCGGCAATCCCGACCTGCTGCCGGAAGAAGCGGAAACGACGACCATCGGCGTCGTGTTCCAGCCGACTTGGGTCGAGAACTTCGCGGCCTCGTTCGACTACTGGCATATCGAGCTGGAGGGCGGCATCTCCTCGCTGCCCGCCCAGACGACGATCGACCTCTGCTACCGCGCCTCGGGCGGGGCTCTGTCGTCGCCGAACTGCACGAGCGTGATCCGCGACTCCAACGGCTCGCAGACCGGCACGGTCGGCGGCGTCGTCGACATCGTCGGCACGAACCTCAACCTGCAGACCTTCGACGTCGAAGGCTGGGACGCGTCGGTCCAATACGCATTCGAGATGGGCGATCTTGGCCATGTCGGCATGCGCGTCGATGTGACCCGCGCCTTCCGATTCGAGGTCGTGACCGCGCCTGGTCAGGACACGCTTCGTTGGCAGAACACCGTCAACAACGCGCTGCCGGAATGGAAGGGCACGATCTCGCTCGACTACGACCGCGGTCCCTTCTCGCTCGGCTGGACGACCCTCTTCATCGGCAGCATGGCGGTCTCCAGCACCCTCGATCCGACGCTCGTCCGGCCGTACTATACCGGCGATCAATTCACCCACGATCTGCGGTTGGCCTATCAGCTGAGCGACGATGTTCGCCTTCGCGGCGGCATTCTCAACCTCAGCAACGAGTATCCCCCGCCGCTGCCGGAAACCTTCGATGGACGCGGCACAGGATCGTCCGTGTACGACAATCGCGGCCGATTCCTCTATATCGGCGCCAATTTCGAGTTCTGATCACGTCGAGCCTGGACGCGGCGCGCTCACACGCGCCGCGTTTTCTTTTTGCGCGGCCTACGTCAGCACGCCCATCAGCGCCGCGTGCACGATCGGCCGCACCGCCGCCAGCCGTCCGTCGTTGCAGGCCGCGATGCTCGCGCGCCCGCCGGCCGGATCGACGAGCGCTTCAGCATACCAGAGCGAGTTCGTGCCGTTGTGCCACAACCCCTCTGACCGCACGTGCCAGCCGAGCGCGTAATCGCCGCCGAACGGGGGCGTATGCAGCGTGTTCCACGTCTCGCGTCGCAAGAGGCCCGAGCGGCGCCGATGCGCGTCGAGATATTTCATCATGTCGCCGAGCGATGCGTGCACGCGCCCCGCCGGTCCCCAGGCCGCGGGGATGTCGCTGAGCGGCGATCCCGGCGGATGCGGCGTCACGCTTTCTGTGAGCCAGGAAGCGTGCCCGACCGGCTGGTCGCCGCCGCCGATCGCGCCTGGCGCGCCGAACCCGGTCGCGCGCATGCCAAGCGGCCGGAAGAGCAGCGACCGGATCAGCGTCTCCCAGGGCGCGCCAAGCGCCTCTTCGAGCAACACCCCGGCGATCACGTAGCCGCTGTTCGAGTAGAGGAACGTGCGCTCGCGCGGCCCCGCCGGCGGCTGACGCAAGGCCTGCCGCGCGACCGTGAGCCGGCTCTCCCGCGGATCGGCCTCCTGCAGGGGCAGGCGCATCGTGGCGAGATCCACCACCTCGGTCTGCAGACCGGCGCGGTGGCTCAGCAAATGCCGCAACGTCGCGTCGCGATACTCCGCGCGCATGTCCGGGAACCGGGCGCCGAGCCGCACGCCGATCGTGTCGTCCCAACCGAGGACGCCAGCCTCTACGCAGCGCGCAACGAGCGTCGCGGTCATTGACTTGGTGATCGAGCCCATGTGCCAGCGATCGCTCGCAGTGACCGCGCCGGGCAGCCCGCGCTGCCGCACTCCCGTCGCCAGCTGCCGGCCTTCTCCGGTGGCCAGATGCGACGCCGCCGCCAGCGCCGGGGTGTCCACGCTGGCGCGCAGGAGCTCGAACTCCGCCTCCGTCAGGGGCGCGCCGGACCGGGTGCATTGTGACGCGCCGAGATCTCCGGCCTGGGCGTCGCTGGGACGGATGAGCGGCAGCCCGGCGCAATCGGCCGTGAGCGCGGCCGTCACCGAGACCATCAGCGCTCGCCGCGAAATGACCGCCCGCTCGCGAACCAAGTCCGGTCTCCGCCCGCCCATCCCGCGCCCGCGCGTCGCCGCGCGCTGGTTGCGCATGAGCCCCGCCTATTTGGATACAGGATTGCCCAAGGACGCCAAGCCCCCGGACGCCAAGCCCGAAAGCAGGCCCCCGGCGCAGACTCCATGCCGTGGCTATCCCGCGCAGCGGTCCTTGCCGGTCTGGTCGATCACCTTGAAGCCCTGAGCGCAGACCTGCGCCAGGGCGCTGTCGGCCTTGATCGGGGAAGGCACCCGGTCGCGGATGAGATAGAGCCCGCCCCAGATCACCAGCACGAGCACGCCGATGCCGAAAAGCTGGAAGAGGCGTTTGAAGACGTGCTCGGTCTCGGGCGACATGCCCCATCCTGCGCGGATAGACCCGCGCTCTGTCAATCGTCCGCGCGATAGTCCACGCGCAGCAGATAGAGCCCCTCCCCGGGCGCCACCGGCCCGCACCGCCCCCGGTCCCTTGCCTCCAGCGCGTCCGCGATGTCCCGCACACGCCAATGCCCCAGCCCCACTTCCGCCAGGCTCCCCACCATCGACCGCACCTGCCGGTGCAGGAACGAACGCGCCTCGCAGATCACCTCGATCTCCTCGCCGCGTCGCGCGACGTCGCACCGGTCGAGCGTCTTCACCGGGCTCTTCGCCTGGCACTGGCTGTCCCGAAACGTCGTGAAATCATGCTTTCCGAGCAGGCCTCGGGCCGCCGCGTGCATCGCCTCCGCGTCGAGCGGCGCCGCCAGCCGCCACGCGCGCCCCTTGTCGAGCGTCAGGTCCGCGCGCCGGTTCACGATGCGGTAGAGATAGACGCGCCGGATCGCATCGAAGCGCGCGTGGAAGTCCGCCGCGACCGCTTCGGCCTTCAGCACCGCAACTGGCGCCGGCCGCAGATGCGCATTGAGCGCGTCGCGCAGCCGATCGGCGCTGAGCGGTTTTTGCACATCGACATGCGCGACCTGCCCGTAAGCGTGCACGCCGGAATCCGTGCGTCCGGCGCCGACGACCTCCGTCCGCTCTCCGGCGAGCTTGAACACGGCCTCTTCCAGCGCGCCCTGCACGCTGGCCCCTTCCGCCTGGCGCTGCCAGCCGGAGAAGGCGCCGCCCTCGTACTCGATCGTCAGCTTGAAGCGGGCCAAGGACCGTTTCCCGAAAAGTGTTCTGCGGTTTTCGGATAAGAAACGGTCCCGTCAAAGGACCGTTTCCCGAAAAGTGTTGTGCGGTTTTCGGATAAGAAACGGTCCCGTCAAAGGACCGCTTCCCGAAAAGTGCCCTGCGGTTTTCGGATAAGAAACGGTCCTGTCAAAGCGCTCAGTTCGCTTCGGCCCGCTCATAGGCGAGCGCCATGCAGAGCTGCGCGCCTGCCTGCCCCGGCGGATCGCCCGACAGCGTGAGCAGCCGCAACTCTTCCTGCACCGGCCCTTCGGGCTCCCATACCAGCACGCGCGAAGTCGGCCGCGCGCCGCAGAATCGCTGCCCTCCTTCCGGCGCGGTCTCTTCCACGACGCGGTAGACCAGCACCCGCGAGGCCTCCACCGGCAGATCCATCAGCGATCGGATCGTCTGCCCCTCCACCGCGACAGCCGGTCCGATCGAGCCCTCGAGCGCGCCTTCCATCAGCAGGCCGGTTTCGCCGCGCAGCGAAAGGATCTCGCTCGCCTGGGTTTCCTTGGCCGCCGCATCCGGCATGCGCGTCGTCAGCGTGACGACGAGCCGACCGGTGGTGGCCCGCGCGGTCTCCGAGGAGGCCCGGTAGCGCCGCCCCGGCGCCGATTCCGGCGCCGGGGCCTGCATCTCGGGATTGGCCTCCGGAGCTGCCGGGGTCTCGCCTCCCCCGCCGCGATCGCAAGCGCCGGCAAAGGCCGCGAGCGCGAAGGCCATGCACCATGCCCGAGCCGTCACGCCATCCTCCTCCGCCGGGATTTCAAGGCCATCCCTGGCGCGTCCGCAACCAGACGCAAGTTTCGGGGTGTCGAGGCGCTCTTAGACAAGGGAAAGGGGCAAATCCAAGACGCCGCCGCCTCAGCCAAGATTTGTTCCCGCAGGCGTCGGCGCGCCGCGCAGGAAATCGCCCGCTTCCAAGGCCGCGCCGCCCTCGCGCTGAACGCTGAGCAGGCGCACCGCCCCCTCTCCGCAGGCGATGAGCAGCCGGTCGTCGAGCGCCGCCCCGGGCGCGCCCTCGCCGGCCTCGACCCGCGAAAAGAGCGCCCTGGTCCGCACCGGCCCCCGCGCCGTCGGCAGCATGAACCAGGCGCCCGGCGCCGGCGCGAGCCCGCGGATCTGGCAATCCACCGCCGTCGCCGACTTTGTCCAATCGATCCGGGTGTCCGCGGACGTCAGCTTGTGCGCATGGACGACCCCCTCTTCGTCCTGCGGGACGGCCTTCGCCTCGCCCCGTTCGAGCTTGGCCAACGTCTCCGCCAGCAGCGAGGCCCCCATCGCCGCGAGCCGGTCGTGCAGCGTTCCGGCGGTGTCCTCCGCCGCGATCGGCGTTTCCGCCGACGCCAGCACCGGGCCGGTGTCGAGCCCCGCCTCCATCTGCATGACCTGCACGCCGGTGATCGCGTCCCCCGCCATCAGCGCGCGCTGGATTGGCGCGGCCCCGCGCCAGCGCGGCAGGAGCGAGCCGTGCAGGTTGAGGCATCCCAGCCGCGGCGCATCGAGGATCGGCTGCGGCAGGAGGAGCCCGTAGGCGACGACCACCGCCGCATCGAGGCCGAGCGCGGCGAACGCAGCCTGTTCCTCCCGGTCCTTCAGCGCTTCCGGCGTGCGCACCGGCAATCCGGCGGCGACGGCGAACGCATGCACCGGGGTCGGCCGATCCTGCTTGCCCCGCCCGGCCGGACGCGGCGGCTGCGAATAGACGCACGCGATCTCATGCCCTGCCGCGATCAGCGCCCGCAGCGACGGCAATGCGAAATCGGGCGAGCCCATGAAGGCGAGGCGCAGACTCATTCGCCTCTCTTAGCGGATCACGATCCCTTCGGAATGCGGCGCCGGCGCTTCCGCAGCGTCGGCCGGCGCCTGCCGCGGCGGCCAGAAGACGTCGCTGGCGAAGAAGTCCACGCCCGCGCTGGCGCCCGCGGCGAGCAGCGCTTCGCTGCGCGCGCCCTCCACGCAGAGCTTAAGATGGCGCCCACGCGCGGCGCGTCCCCAGCCGCCCACCAGATCGACCAGATGCTTGAGCGCCGCGCCGTCCGCATCGCGCCGGTGCTGCGGCAGCGCCGCGCCGATCGACCAGGCGCCGGTCTCCACCACGCGCTGGAACGTGGGCTCAGTGTGATGCAGCTGCAGCGCCACTTGCCGGACATGCGCGCGCAATTGCCCCACCCACTCGGTCAGCACCGAATGCGGCGTGTTCGGCTCGATCTCCGCGATCCGCGCCACGAGGCGCTCCAGCACCGCCGCTGGCAGCGCGCGCAACCGCGCCAGGTACGCAATGCGCGTGCGCAGATGGCGCATCGTCGCGGCGTGCACGGTGAAGCCGACGACGCCGCGCCCGCCGCGCAGGAGCAAGCCCTCGACCCCGTCCGCCGCCGCATCGAGCACCGCGTGGTCGAGCTCGGCGTAGCTCTGCGCGCCATGCTCGCCGGTGCGCGCGTAATGCGCATCGTAGCCGCAGCGGATCACGCCCATGTCGCAGAAGGTCGGGGTGCAGAAATGGCAGGCGATAAATTGCGCCTGCGCCGTCCAGATCGGTTGGAACACGATCTGGTGATCGCCGTGCGCGGGCGAAGGCGCGGCCTTGGCCGGCGCCGGCGGCGAGCTCATGAGCTGGGCAAGCGCGCCCTGTTCGAGCGTCATCTCCTCCACCCGCGCGCGCAGGCTCTCCAGCCCTTCCTCGCCGGTATAGAACGCCGTCAGCAGCGCCTGGATCTCCGCGCAGCGCGCCTTGAGATCCTGCGCCTCGCCGTGCGCGAAGACGACGAGAAACCCGTCTCCGCACGGAATGATGATGTCGTCTGGCCCGACGCAGCCGCGCAGGAAATCCACCGAGCCGGCGCGGATGCGGTCGCGCACGAGCGGCCAATGGTGGCCCACGCGGCGGATGATCTCGTCGAGATTGACGATCTGAACCTGCGCGGCGTCGACCGTGCGATTGGTCTTCGCCACGGCCTTCAGCTTGAGGAGCACCTCGTCGAAGACGCCATCGACGCTCATGCCCGACCCTGCCCGTTTTGGGGCTAAGGACAGGTAAAAATTCGCATCATTAGTAATCTTGCGGGTCGCCGCCCCAGCAACGCTAGAGCGCCGCGCCTTCCGAAGCGCGCTCGCGCTCGGCCTTCTTCACCTTCTTGATCGCGCTGTCGCGCTTCAGGCGCGACAGGTGATCAATGAAGAGCGTGCCTTCCAGGTGATCCATCTCGTGCTGGATGCAGACCGCGAAGAGCCCTTCGGCGTCCTCCACGATCTCCTGCCCGTCGCGATTGAGATATTTGAGCTTCACCTGCGCGGGCCGCTCCACCTCGTCATAGATGTCCGGGACCGACAGGCAGCCCTCTTCCCAGGGCTTGGTCTCTTCCGACGCCCACACGATCTCCGGGTTCACGAAGAACCGCGGCTGCTTCTCCTCCTCCTTGGGGGAGATATCCATGACGATGATCCGCAGCGGCACGCCAATCTGAATCGCCGCCAGCCCGACGCCCGGCGCCGCGTACATGGTCTCCAGCATGTCGTCCATGAGCGCGCGATGCTCGTCCGTCACCGGCCCGACGACCGGCTTGGAGCGCTGCTTCAGGACGGGGTCCGGAACCGTGAGAATGGGGCGGATGGCCATGGCTTTGAGGTAAGTTTCTTCGCAAAGAACGTCAAGCGAACGCACCTTGCGCAGAGCCTCCGACACGCGCCATATCCCTCCCCGCAGGCAGGCGGCGGACGGCCGCCCCGCCAACCCGGTCAGGTCCGGAAGGAAGCAGCCGTAACGGGTTGCGTACGGGTCGTCGTCCTGTCTGCACTTTCACCAAGAGCGGCGGTTGATGCTTAAGGCGGGTCTCATCGGCTACGGCCTGGCCGGGCGCTATCTGCACGCCCCGCTGATGGCGCTCGAAGGCTTCGACGTCCGCGCGGCGGTCACCAGCCGCGCCGCCGACCTCGCCGCCGACTTTCCCGCCGCCCGCGCGCTCCCCGATCTCGACGCGCTGCTGGCCGAGCCCCTCGATCTCGTCGTCGTCGCCTCGCCCTCACATCTGCATGTTGAGCACGCGCGCGCCGCGCTCGAGGCCGGCCGCCACGTCGTCATCGACAAGCCATTCGCTGCCGCGAGCGTCGATGCGCTCGCGCTCGTTGAGCAGGCGGAGCAGAAGCGCCGTGTACTGAGCGTCTACCAGAACCGCCGCTGGGATTCCGACTTCCTCACCCTCCGCCGCCTGCTCGCCGAAGGCCGATTGGGAACGCCGACCTTCTACGAAGCGCGCTGGGATCGCTTCCGTCCGCAGCCGGGCGACGTCTGGCGCGAGCGCGACGCGCCAGCCGCCGGCATGCTCTACGATCTGGGCTCGCACCTGATCGACCAGGCGCTCGTGCTCTTCGGCATCCCCGACTGGCTGCAGGCCGACGTCGCCATCCAGCGCGACGGCGGCGTCGTCGATGATTGCTTCCAGATCCTGATGGGCAAGGGCGCGCTTCGCATCTCGCTCGGCTGCACGATGGTCGCGCCGGACTCGCAGCGCATCACGCGCGTGCTCGGCCCGCGCGGCGCTTATGTCAAACGCGGCATCGATCCGCAGGAGGCGCAGTTGCGCGCGCAACATTCCCCCGCGCCCACAAACCTCGGGACGGACGAAACGGTCGCCGCCTTCACCGACGATGCCGGCGTCTGGGCCCCGCTCGCCAGCGAACGCGGCGACTGGCGCGCCTTTTATCGCGGCATGCGCGCCGCGATCAGCGACGGCGCACCCCCGCCGGTTCCTCCGCGCGAAGCCGCCCGTGTGATCGCGCTGATTGAAGCGGCGCTTGAAGGCTCGCATGCAGGCCGCCGCATCGACATTCCTGCCTGGCTGACGTCGCGCGGCTTCTGATCCGTTGCTCCGTAGGCTCGCTCCTTATCCGGCCTTTATGCACCCGCACGCGAGAACAATTCGGGGACCGGAATGCGGCGAGCAGCGCCGCTTTCGCGACGAAGCGGATGGCCCTTCCGGCGCTCCTGCATGAGAGTGCGGCATGGGAATGCTGCGCATCATGCTGGCGATGAGCGTGCTCCTCTCGCACCTGCCGCCGGCGACCTTCAAATTCATGTCCGGCGCGCTCGGCGTGCAGGGCTTCTTCATCGTCTCGGGCTTCTACATGGCCCTCATTCTCGACGGGAAATACAAGGACGTCGGCCTCTTCTGCACCAACCGCCTTCTGCGCCTCTTCCCCACCTACGTCGTGATGATGGCCATCGCCGCCGTCGCGCTCTTCGCTTTCAATCTCACCGCCACTTTCACCCGCGACGGCATGGTCGCCGCCTACCAGAACCCGCTCACCGCCATCTTCTATGTCGCGGAGAACGGCTTCATCCTCGGCCAGGACCTTCTCTACTGGTTCAAGCTCGGCCCTGACGGCGCGCTCCTCTTCGATCCGACCGGCGCCCCGCCCACCGAAGCGCTCCCCGCAGCCTGGCAACCTTTGCTCGTGCCGCAATCCTGGTCGCTGTCGATCGAGCTGATGTTCTACGCGATGGCGCCGCTGCTCGCACGCGCCAGCACGCGCACGCTCATCCTCGTCGCGCTCGCCAGCATCGCGCTGCGCTTCGCGGGCCATCTTCTGCCCGTCGATTACCCGCTCTGGCAGGGCCGCTTCTTCCCCACTGCGCTCTTCCTCTTCGTGTTCGGCATGCTCGCGCATCGCGCACTGCCGCTCGCCGAAAAGCTGCCGCGCACGATCGGTTGGGCGGGCGCGGGCCTGCTCTTCGCGCTCATCGCATTCCTGCCGCTGGCCGATCTCCCGCGCGAAGCGGCCGCATGGCTTGTCTATCTGGCGATCGCCGCCGCGATCCCTTTCATCTTCGCGGCCTTCCAGTATTTCTCGTTCGACCGCTGGATCGGCGACCTCTCCTATCCGATCTATCTTTCGCACCTCATCGTGATCGCCGCCGTGCTCACCTACGAGCCGCCGCAGCCTGTGCTTGTCGCGATTGTCGGAACCTTCGCGCTCTCCGCGCTTCTGCTCGTGCTTGTGGATCGCCCCGTGGACCGCTGGCGCCAGGCCCGCGCCGAGAGAGCCGGCCGGCCCATCACCGGCCCTGAAAGCGACAATCAGGCCCCCGCCTCCGCCTAAGGTTGGGCCCTCCCGGGACCGCCGCTAAGGTCGCGCGATGCCCGATTCGCTTCGCTTCTGGCCGCCCCCTCCGGAGACCCCCGAAATCCGCAAGGAGCAGGTGAAACTCTCCGCCACAGCGTTGAATGCGATATCCGTGACGGCCGTTATTGCCGCCCTGATAGGCCCGTTTGTCACGACGATCCCGGATTCGGATCTCACGCCTTGGGTGCGTGCGGGCTTGCTGTTATTCGGCGTTGCGATGCACCTCGCAGGGCGTTTGCTCCTGCGCTATATTAACGAGTGAGATGTTCCAAGAGCCCTGGTTCACCATCTTCCTGTTTATCTTGACGCCGATCCTCCTGATCGGCGGCAGCTTCGTGCAGGATTGGCTCGCCGATCGCGCCGCCGCCCGCCGTCGCGCGCGCGACGCAGCGGCGCATTCGGCGGAATAGCCCTTGGCCGAATCCCTCTTCCCCGACGCCTCGCCGAGCGGCGGCTATCTTGTTCTCGCGCGCAAGTACCGCCCGCGCACCTTCCAGGACCTGATCGGCCAGGAAGCGATGGTCCGCACCATCGCGAACTCGTTCGCGCTCGGCCGCATACCGCACGCCTACATGCTCACCGGCGTCCGCGGCGTCGGCAAGACCACTACCGCCCGTCTCATCGCCCGCGCGCTCAACTACGAGACGGACAAGGTCCGCGGGCCGTCGATCGAGCTCAATCCGCCCGGCGTGCATTGCGAAGCGATCATGGAGTCTCGCCACCCCGACGTGTTCGAGATGGACGCCGCCTCCCGCACCGGCATCAACGACATCCGCGAGATCCTCGACAGCGTCCGCTACGCGCCCGTCAGCGCACGGACGAAAGTCTACATCATCGACGAAGTGCACATGCTCTCCACCCAGGCCTTCAACGGCCTCCTGAAGACGCTGGAAGAGCCTCCTCCGCACGTGAAGTTCATCTTCGCCACCACCGAGATCCGCAAGGTCCCGGTCACGGTGCTCTCCCGCTGCCAGCGCTTCGACCTGAAGCGCGTCGGCGGCGATCGCCTCGCCGAACACCTCGCCAACATCTGCAAGAAGGAAGGCGTCTCCGTCGAACCCGACGGCCTCGCCCTCATCGCTCGCGCCGCCGAAGGCTCGGTGCGCGACGCGCTCTCGCTGCTCGATCAGGCCATCGTGCAGAAGCCCGGCGACGCCAAAGGCGCTGCCAAGGCCGTCACCGGCGCCGACGTGCGCGACATGCTCGGCCTCGCCGATCGCACGCGCATGCTCGATCTCTTCGAGGCCATCGCGAAGGGCGACGCCAAGACCGCGATCCTCGAAGTCCGCAGCCTTTATGAAGGCGGCGCCGATCCCGCGCTCATCCTGCGCGACCTCTTGGAGATCGGCCACGACGCCGCCCGCGCCCAGGCCCTTGGCCAGGACGCGCGCCTTGTCGGCGCCGCCGACTGGCTCGCCCGCGTCCGCGCCCTTGGCGAAAAGCTCACCCCTGCGCAGCTTTCCCGCCTGTGGCAGATGCTGCTCAAGGCGCTGGAAGAGACCGGCCGCGCGCCCGATCCGGTCGCCTCCGCCGAAATGGCGATGGTGCGCCTCTGCGCCGCCGCCGGCCTGCCGCCGCCCGAGGAAGCCGCCCGCCTGATGCGCGAAGGCGGCGGCGGACCGCCGGCTTCCAGCCGGCAAGCCGAAGGCCGGCACGATGCCGGCGGTCCAAGGCTACAGGCGTTCCCCGATCTCCTCTCCCTCCTGGAGGAGCAACGCGACATCGACCTCCTCGTCGCGCTGGAGAAATACGTCCGCCTGAAAAGCTTCCGCCCGGGTGAAATGATCTTCCAGGGCGCGCCCGGCATGCCGCCGGAGCTTCCCCGCCGAATCCAGCGCCTTCTCAAGGACGTCACCGGCGAGCTTTGGGTCGTCCGCGCCGATGCCGATTCCGGCGTGGAGAGCCTGGCCGAGCGCCGTGCGCTGGAGCAGGCGAAAGCGTTGGACGAATTGAAGCGCCACCCCTACGTCGCCGAGGCGCTGCGTGCATTTCCCGGCGCCGAGATCACCGGCGTGCGCCGCGCCGACGACGAGAACGAGGGCGCGCCGGCGGGCGCTGTCGTCCCGATGAAGAGGCAATAGAGCGATGAAGGACATCTCCCAGATCATGCGTCAGGCGCAGGCCATGCAGGCCAAGATCGCCGAGGCGCAGAAGAAGATCGAGGCGATGGAGGCCGAAGGCCAGGCCGGCGGTGGTCTGGTGAAGGTGAAGCTCTCCGGCAAATCCGCGATGCTCGCCGTCTCGATCGATCCCTCGCTCCTCAAGCCCGACGAAGGCGAGATCGTCGAAGACCTCGTCAAGGCCGCCCACGAGGACGCCCGCCGCAAGCTGGAGGAGCAGCAGGGCGAGGAGATGAAGAAGGTTTCCGGCGGCCTCGGCGTCCTGCCCGGCTTCAAGATGCCCTTCTGACGGCGCGAAAGGCGCCCCGCCCCCCGCCTGCACCTATCTGCGCCGCCGCTGCTTTGCATGTACGATTGCGCGGATCTCCACATCACCCCCATTCAGGCGGTAGATGACAAGGTACGGTGTCCGCGGAACAACAAGCTGCCGCAGGCTGCGATACCGTGAGGGCGGCGCAAGTTCAGGGAATTGCTCTAACAAACTGGCGACAGCAAGAATCCGCTCGCCCATTCGCTTCGCGCCGGCCTGGCTGCGGGGCTGCAGATACCGAAGAGCGTTGTCAAAATCCCGTCGGGCGCTCGCCGACCAGATCACCGCCATCAGCGGAACTTTTCGCGGAACTCCCGGACCACATCCTCATGCAAGGTAAAGCTCTCCGGCGCGTCGAGACGCGCTTCGATCTCCGCCCATTGTTCGGGGGTCAGGATGTCATCCTCGCCCGCTTCAAGCAGGAGATCGATCTGCGCAGCAGCCGCGTCCTGCTCTGTCGCCGGCAGGGCCCGCAAACGGGCGATCGTCGCCTCAAGGTTCGCCATCGTCAAATCATAACGCACCCCCCGACGCCAGTCACCGCCTCCCATGCGGGGACAAGGAGGTTTCCGGCGGCCTCGGCGTCCTGCCCGGCTTCAAGATGCCCTTCTGAGGTTGTTTTCGGGCATCTTCAGTAACGGAAGCTGCTCCGCCTTTACTTGCCGAGTCGGTCGCCTAGTATCCCGGCGGAGGTCTGGTAAATGTCGATCCTGGTGCGGCTTTTTGGGTTTCCCGCGACCCTGATCCACGGCGATCCGCTCGTCTGGGACCGGTGGCGCTGGCTGAAGCGGCGCCTGCCCGTCACCGCCAACGGCGAGAGCCTGATCGACGTCGGCTGCGGCTCCGGCGCGTTTTCCATCGGCGCGGCCAAGCGCGGCTACCGCGCGCTTGGGCTGTCCTGGGATATCGCCAACCAGGAGAAGGCCCGTGAGCGCGCCCGCCAGTGCCGCACGCGCGAGGCCCAGTTCGAAATCTGCGACGTCCGCGAGCTCGACGAGCGCCAGCAATTTCGCGAGGCCTTCGACGTCGCGATCTGCTGCGAGAACATCGAGCACATCCTGAACGACGCCAAGCTGATGCGCGACATGGCCGCCTGCCTGAAGCCGGGCGGGCGCCTGCTGCTGACCACGCCCAACTATCATTACCGCGCCATCACAAAGGACGATAACGGCCCCTTCGCGACCACCGAGACCGGCGAGCACGTCCGGCGCGGCTACACCCGCACGATGTTGCTTGAGCTCATCGAGCTGGCCGGCCTGAAATGCGAGGAAGTCTCCTATTGCAGCGGGTACTTCAGCCAGAAGGTCGCCCAGATCATGCGCGCGCTCTACCGCGTGCACCCCGCGATCGGCTGGACGGCCATCCTCCCGCTGCGCCCGCTCGTGCCTTTGCTCGACGCCACGCTTGGCCGCATGCTCAACTGGCCCGGCTTCTCGATCTGCATTGAAGCGTACAAGCCGCGCTACGCGCCGCGCGTCGTCGCCGAATCCGGCACCATCACCGCCCTGCGCGCCTAAGCGCATAAGGAGCGCGGCATGCTCAGCGCCCCGCCGCGTACGCCTCAAGCTCTGCCGCGAGCGCCGCGGGCGCCGGCGCGTCTACGACCTGCTCGTAGAGGCCCCCGCGCGCCGCGCGCTGCCGCCGGAGGCGTTGCGGCCGCTCCCAGGTAAGCCCGCCGTTGCGCGTTCTGTACGCATACCACCAGTCTGCGCGCCCCTCCGCGCGGGACACACCGATGAGTTCGCCGCGCCCGTTCGCGCCGATGTCGAAATCCGTGAGCTCGAGGAATTCCAGATTATAGGTCGGCTTGTTGAGGTCGTCCGGGAACGGAACGCTCACGCACTTGCCGGCGCCGCCGCGGAGCGTCACGACCGTCCAGGACGGCCCCGGCCCCTCCGTCTGGATCATCGTCACAAAGACGAGCGCATCGCTGTTGGTCGCGCGATAAACACCCACCTCGCCTTCCCCCTGCTTGGGCAGCACGGCGCTCCAGCGCCCGTCCGCCGCGCGCAAAAAGAGCACGGCGCCGTAGAGATCGCCCGCGTTCTCACGCATCGGGGACAAGCCGCCGGCGATGAAGGCCGGCGTTTGTCCGGCGCCGGCGAAGCCGGTGAGGTTGTACTCCTTCACGTCGCGCAGGAGAGCCGCGTCGATTGGAACGGGCCGCATGCAATCGTCCGCCAGGTCTTCGGCCTGCGCCGCGCCGCCGAGCGCGAAAGAAGCCAGCGCCATGGCCAGAAAAACACGCATCGCCGCGCCTCCCCTTGGTATGAAAGCCGACTATGCCGCTTCTCTTCGCTTACGGCACCCTGCGCCCGGGCGCCAAAAGCAGTCCGCCCGACATCGCCGCCGCGCTGGCGAAAGCCGCCCATCTCGGCCGCGCGACCGCTTCAGGCCGCCTGCACTGGATGGGCCGCTATCCCGCCATGGTCCGCGCCGAACAGGACCGCGTGATCGGGGACGTTTACCGAATCGACGAAGCCCAATGCGCCGAGCTGTGGCCGCTCCTCGATTCCTACGAGGGCGACGCCTATGTGCGTGAAACAATTGTCGTCACCCTGGAGACCGGCGCCGAAATGACCGCCCCGCATTTGGAAGCGTTCGTCTACCTTGCCCGCGACCCAGCCGCCCTCGGTCCGCGCATCGACATCGGCGACTTCCTCGCATGAGCCGCGGCAACCGAACGCCGACATCCTCGCCTGAGATCGAGCGGTTGATCGAGCTTCTGGGCAAGGCGCCGGGACTCGGCCCCCGCTCCGCGCGCCGCGCCGCGCTCTATCTCCTGAAGCGCAAGGAGCAGCTGATGCTGCCGCTCGCCGAGGCGCTGCGCGACGCCGCCGAGAAGGTCGCCGCCTGCTCCGAATGCGGCGCCTTGGACACGCTCGATCCGTGCGCCATCTGCGCCGCGCCCGGCCGCGACGACAGTCTCATCTGCGTCGTCGCCGAGGTGGGCGATGTGTGGGCGCTGGAGCGCGCCGGCGCCTTCAAGGGCCGCTATCACGTGCTGGGGGGGCTGCTCTCTGCGCTCGACGGCGTGCGCCCCGAGAACCTCCGCGTCGCCAAGCTGGTCGAGCGCGCCGGGCGCCCCGGTGTGAAGGAGATCATCATCGCGCTGTCGGCGACCGTCGATGGCCAGACCACCGCGCACTACATCACCGAGCAATTGTCCGCATCCGGAGCATCCGTGAGCCGCCTCGCGCACGGCGTGCCCGTCGGCGGCGAGTTGGAGCTTCTGGACGACGGCACGCTCTTCGCCGCCTTCACCAGCCGCAGGCCGTTCTAGGCGCACACATGCGCGGCAGCCCCCCTATTCGCTACTCGCCATTCCCCATTCGCTCTTATTGCGCGTGCCGCTCCAGGCACTCCGTCCGCGCGCGCGCGATCCGCGGCTCCATGAGCCCTTCCTCCTCGTAGCGCTCGAGCGCGGCCTTGTAGTCCTCGTGCGGCATGGCCCGGGTGATCTTCTCCCACATGCATTCGCAGATCGCGTCGCCGGCGGTGCAGGTGCGCGTGAACGCGCGTCGCGCCGCGTCAGGATAGGGATGCGGCTCGGCGCTGCACGCCGCCAGCGCAAGTCCGGTCGCGAACACGAGCAATACCCGCATGTTCCCCCCATTTTGGGTCCGTCATGCCATAGAGCCGGCGCGCCCGGAAAGCCGCTCTATCGCCTTGACGTAGCGCCAACCGCTTTCATCCACAGCCGCCTGCGCCGCGGCCCAATTTTGCATCACAGCTCCGCTTCCGGCGCGTGAGGCGGCAAGCTCTTGAATCCATTGACTGCGTTGTCAAAGCCCCTGGCGCAGCCGCTCTGAGACGCTGCACGGCGGCATTGAACGCAACCGCACAAGCATTATGTCCGCGCGAAACCAGAGGCGGCCACACGCGGCCGCGCCGACACTTCAGGGTGAAATGACCAATCCCGACTTGAACGCGACCTTGAAGGAGGCTCGCGAACTCATCGACAGCATGCACGACGTGAACGCCGATGGCCGCCGCCTCGCCAACGATCTCGCCGAAACGATCCGCAAGATCGCCGACATGCAATGCGGCGCCATCGAACAGCGCGTCGAAGACCTGCAGCGGCGCCTCCGCCGCCTGGAAGCCCAGACGGGCTAGTTCGCGCCGTCCTCCAGGAGCCGCCGCGCGATCACCTGCGCCTGGATCTCTCCGGCGCCCTCGAAGATGTTGAGGATGCGCGCGTCGCAGAGCACGCGGCTGATCTTGTATTCGAGCGCGAAGCCGTTGCCGCCATGGATCTGCAGCGCGTTGTCTGCTGCGGCCCACGCCACGCGCGCGCCAAGCAGCTTCGCCATCCCCGCTTCCAGATCGCAGCGTTTGCCAGAATCCTTTTGCCGCGCGGAATAATAGGCGAGCTGCCGCGCCGCGACGAGCTCCGCCGCCATCATCGTCAGCTTGTCGGCGACGCGCGGGAACGCGAAGATCTCGCCGCCGAATTGCTTGCGCTCGAGCGCATAGGACAAGCCCAGCTCCAGCGCGCATTGCGCCACGCCGATGGCGCGCGCCGCGGTCTGGATGCGCGCGCTCTCGAACGTCGCCATCAGCTGCTTGAAGCCCTGCCCCTCCACGCCCCCGAGCAGGTTCGCCGCCGGCACGCGAAAACCGTCGAACCCGATCTCGTATTCCTTCATGCCGCGATAGCCGAGCACCTCGATCTCGCCGCCGGTCATGCCCTGCGCCGGGAACGGATTGCCGTCCGTGCCGCGCGGCTTTTCCGCGAGCAGCATGGAAAGCCCGCGATGATCATTCGTGTTCGGATCGGTGCGCACGAGCAGCGTCATCAAATCCGCGCGCGCCGCATGCGTGATCCAGGTCTTGTTCCCGGTGACCACATAATGATCGCCGTCGCGCACGGCGCGCGTGCGCAATGAGCCAAGATCCGACCCCGTGTTCGGCTCTGTGAACACCGCCGTCGGAAGAATCTCTCCAGACGCCAGCTTCGGCAGCCATTTTCTCTTCTGATCGGCCGTGCCGCCGCTCATGATGAGCTCGGCCGCGATCTCCGAGCGCGTGCCCAATGACCCCGTGCCGATATAGCCGCGCGACAGCTCTTCCGAGACGATGCACATCGCGATCTTGCCGAGCCCCGCGCCGCCGTCCTCTTCCGCGATCGTCAGCCCGAAGACGCCGAGATCGGCCATCTCCTGCACGATCTCCATCGGAATGAGCTCGTCCTTCAAATGCCAATCGTGCGCATAAGGCACGATCTTCTCTTCCGCGAAGCTGCGGAACTGGTCGCGGATCATCGAGCCTTCTTCGTCGAGGCCCGTATCTTCGAGGCTCGCCTTGCCTTGCCCGGCGCGCAGGAGCGCCGCCAGCCGCGCCCGCTTCGGCGCCTCGAAGCTGAACTGAACGGCGGGCGGCTCAAGCCCGAAGTCCGCCGGGCGGATCAGTTCGAGCTGCGTCATCGGAATGCCGCCGGCGAGCTGCGCGCCATATTCCGCAAAGAGGCATTCGCAGAGCAGCGCCTCCGTCTCCCCGAAGCGCCCTTCATCGTTAAGGCGTCGCGCCCAGAGCGACGTCTGCCGCAGCGCCTCCGCATAGGTCGCCACCCACGCGAAGCCGTGCGATACGCGCTGCTCCGCATCGATCAGCGTCCGGTCGATCTTGCCGGACGGCGCCACGCGCGCCCTGAGCCGGCTCCGCGCCGCCGCAGCATACTTCTCGGCCGCGGAAGCCGCCGCATCGATTTGCGCCAGAAGCTCCGTCGTCGCGCTCATGGGGATTCCTTGCTTCGCCTCTGCGGCGTACCAGATTTGTGCGGCTGCGAAAGCCGGGCCGGCATGGTATTAACCTTGTATGCGACCGAAGAAGGTTGGAGCGCGCGCCTCCAGGCGCGCAAAGCCCACAGATTGTGCAGGGAAAGCGGGCCTGAAGGCCCGCGCTCCCGCCCCGCCGCGGAACCGAGACTCCAAGTCGGAAATCGACTTCGCCACGTTCCACGAGTGGTCAAGCGCCGCCGACGACGAGGCCTACGCGGAGCTCTGACTTCAGCTCATCCACCGGAGCGTCGTCGGCTCGATCGGATTGACGAAATCCCGCTTCTCCGCGCGCGACGCCGCCCATTCCTTCTTCAGCTTCAGATACCATTTCGCCTGCACGTCGATGTCGTCGATCCAGAGCATGCTCTTGGTGTGCGCCAGTCCCTCGTTCTGCAGATCGACCATGCGCCCGTCCTGATCGAGGAACTTGCGCGCCGCCGGATAAAGGATGGGCTTCATGAGATCGAGGAAACCGGCGTTCGTCCAATACACCATCTGCGTGATGCGTGTGCTCGTCTCGTTCACCGGCGTGAGGCAGGTCAGGGTGTAAAGCCGCTTCTTCCCCGCCTCCACCACCTCCCAGCGATAGCCCGGCAGCTTGAACACGATCTCGGTCGTCACATCGCCGCCGAACAGCCACCGATAGGCGAGAGAATTCGACGCCGGCGCGTGCTTCGCGATCCCCCAGCCCAGTTCGCGCGGAACGAAGGCCTTCTCCTTCAACTTCCGCCCCGCCGACGGCGGACGCCACCACCATTGATTATGCACGTAAGGCACGTGCGCGGGGTCCATCAATCCGACCACGGAATTGTCGATGTCGGCGTTGAAAATCCGCCCGACGACCATGTTCGGCTGCGCGTCCGGCGCATCGAGCTCAGGCGGCGGCGCGACGTCCTCCGAGCGCGCATCGGCGGCCATATAGACGAACACCATCCCGTGCGCCTCGTGCGTCGGATAGCGCCGCACGCGGATGCGCTCCACCTCGTAGCTCTGCCCTTCCGCCAACGACGGAATGAGCTTGCACACACCGTCAACGCCATAGCGCCAGCCATGGTACGGGCATTCGATCGTCACCGCGCCACCGGTGAGCTGCTGCTTGCCCGCCGACAAGGGAACAGCCCGATGCGGGCACACGTCGCGCAGCGCGAACGCAATCCCGTCCGCGCCGCGCGCCAGCATCACCGGCTCGCCGAGGATCTCGCGGCGGAAATGCCCGCCGCGCTTCAGCTCCGCTGAATTCGCCGCGAAGTACCAGAGATCGCGCAGCATGTCCGTCATTGCTTCAGCGCTATATATTGCACGCCCGCCAGGCCGACAAAGCCGAGCGCAGCGGAGATCACGATCCCCGCCAGGCACAAGGCCGCGATCAGCCCATGCCACGCCCGCGACCGCCACACGCGCGCGCGGCTCATCGCAGGCCCCGCGAAGCGCAGCGTCAGCACGCTGAACCAAACGATCGCGCCCACCGCCGCGATGAAGATCGCCGTCTGCGCCAGGATCATCTGCCAGCCGCTCATGCGCGACGCTTCAGGATGGCCCGGTCCCCCTCCCCCTTGCGGGGAGGGGTTAGGGGTGGGGGGCCTCCAAGATAGGGCTCGACGCTGGTCGAAAGCGCATCGGCGCGCGCGCCCTCCCGACCCTCCCCCACAAGGGGGGAGAGAGTATCGATATTCCGCATTCGGATCATTCCGCGACGCCGATCATTCCGCAATGATCGTCACCGCGAAGCTGTTCGCCGGCGGCCCGCCCGTCTCCCACGGCCGGCGCTGTTCGAGCCTGAGCTCGCCCGATCCCGCTTCCTTGGCCGTGAAATAGAACACTTCCCAATGATTGCCGCCGGTGAAGCCCGGGCGTCGCTGCGCGGCCGTGGTCGGCCCGCCGCCTTGTCCTGACGCTTCGAGGAAATCCGGCGTCGTCGTCGGCGCCCACAGATACCCAGCCGTCGGCACGCCCACGAGCTGCACCGCGAAGCGCTCGCCGACCGCGACCGCGATCGTCTGCCCCGCCATGTCGGCGCCGATGCGGTTCACGACATCCTCCTGCACGGGCGCGGCGATGGCGCCCGTCGCCTTCGTCGCCTCCGATTGCGCGGGCGTGGCCTCGCTCCGAGCCGGCGCAGCGCATGCGACGAGCGCCGCCATCGCGACAAGACCGAACAAACGCATTCCCATCCTCCTCATCGAGCCGAGATCAGCGCGAGCCGGTCTCGATCACCTGCGCATAGAACCCGACCATGCGCCCGATATTCTCCACCGACATCCGCTCTCCAGTGCCGTGCACGCGCCGGGTGTCTTCCTCGCGGAACCACACCGGCGCATAGCGGTACACGTTTTCCGCGATCGGAACATAGTGCCGCGAATCCGTCGCCCCCAGCACCAGCATCGGCGCCACGGGCGCGCTCTCCGGCGCATGCGCTGCCGCCGCCGAAGCGATGAGCGCGTACGAATCGCTGGTCGTGGACGACACCGGCGAGGGGTTGTTCGGCGTCCCGGAGGGTTCGATGGTCACGCCCTCGATCCCGGCCACGCTTCCCCGCAGATGCGCCAGCGCGCTTTCCACGCTGTCGCGCGGATGCAGACGCAGATTGACGATCGCATGCATCTCCTGCGGCAGCACGTTCTCCTTCGCGCCGCCGTCGATCATCGTCGGCGCGATCGTCGTGCGCAGCAGCGCATTGCCGCTCGGCAGCGCCGCCATCCGCGACGTCAGCACGCCGCCGAACGCCCAGCGATTGGCGATCGCCGCGCGCGTCATCAGCGGCAGCTTCGGCGCCAGCGCTTCGAGCATGAGCGGCGCAGGCCCGTCATCGAGGCTGCCCGGAAACGGATGCGACCTGAGCGCCAGGATCGCGCGCGCCAGCCGCTCCGCAGCGGTGTCGGCGCCCGGCATGGAGGAATGCCCACCCGCCGCGCGCGCCGTGACGCGCACGGTCATGTAGCCCTTCTCCGCGATGCCGATGAGCGCGACAGGGCCGCCGGTCAGCGGATGGTCCTCGATCACGGCCATGCCCTCGTCGAGCACGAACCAGGGCCGGATGTTCCGCTCCCGGATGAGGTCCGCCGTCGCCTTCGCGCCGGCGCCGAGCACTTCCTCGTCATGCCCGAACGCGAACATCACGGTCCGCTTCGGCGTGAAGCCGCGCGCGAGCAGCGCCTCCATCGCCTCCAGGATCGATATGAGCGATCCCTTGTCGTCGGCCGCGCCGCGTCCGTAGACGAACCCGTCCTTGATCTCGCCGGAGAATGGCGGCGCTTCCCAGTCGCCCTCGGTCCCGGCCTCCACCGGCACCACATCCTGGTGCGCCATGAGCAGGATCGGCGGCAGCGACGCATCGCTTCCCGGCAACGTATAGAGCAGCGAGTGACCCGCCACGATCTCCCGCCGCATCGCCGCGTGCGTGCGCGGATACGAGCGCTCGAGGAGCGCATGCAGCGCCGCGAACGCCGCTGGATCCTCCACCACGTTCTCCGTGCGCGAGATCGTCTGGATACGGATCGCTTCGGAAAGCCGCCCGGCCGCCGCGTTCACATCGAACGCCGGCGCCGCCGCCAGCTCAACCGCGGCCGGCGCGCCGGCCGGCTTGAACGTCGCGGTCCGCACCGCCGCAATCCCCGCGACCGCGAGGACGATCGCCAATAGGGCCGCTGCGCCCCACCACACCCACTTCATTGGTCGGTCCCACGTTTCTCGCCGGCATCCTGGCGCGCCGGGCTGCCGTGGGCAATCGGGCTGCGACAATCCCCCCTTCCGCCGCGAACGCCCGCCTTCAACGATACGTCACACAGACGCCATAGAACGCCGTTGAATCGGAGATCGAGATGGCCAGAATGCCTTGGGCCCCCGCCGTGGCGCTCGTCCTCGTCGCCTGCGGCGACATCAGCCCCGCCGCCGAGACGAACGCCGCCGCGACCGCCTCTGACGTTGCGTCAGCGCCGACCGAACCCGCCGGTGTCTCGCCGATCGTCACTGCGATCCGCACCGCCTCCGACGCCCGCTACCACATCGAGAGCCGCGGCTTCTCAAACGTCGCCTCGATCGCCCAGGATGCTTCCGGCCGCTGGACCGCCGCCGCCGTGTCGAACGGCGCGCCCGTCCACGTCTTCATCGACGCCGACGGCGCCGTCACGGTGCTCGCGCCCGCCGCGAGATAGCGTCCTTGTCGTGCTGCTGCGCGTCAGGCAAAATGGCGAAGGGAGTATGACTGTGAGCAAGATCGATCGCGCCATCGAAGCCCTGGAGGCTATGCCGCCGGAACGCCGCGACGAAGTCGCCGACATGGTGCTCGAATTGGCGCAGGCCATCCTGCCCGGCGGCCCCGTGCTGACGCCGGATCAGCTCGCGGAGGTACGCCGCCGCCGCGCCTCCGGCTTTCGGCGCGGCGACGCCAGCCGCATCGATCGCCTGCTCGCTCAACTGAAGTGAAGTCGCTCGCTGGGACGATCGTGCACTCGACGATCTGAGCGAAATCGCAACGTTCATCGCCGCACAAGTCAGCCCTCGCTCCGCGGAGCGGGTCGTGACCTACATCCGCAATGCGGCTCTCGCGCTGGAGACGCTTCCGGAAATGGGCGTCGCGTTACCCGAACACGGCATTCGCGAGTTCATACTGACCCGCTACCCCTACGTACTGGTCTACGAGCTAGCCGACGACGAGGTTCGCATCCTCGCCGTCTTCCACCAAGCACAGGACCGGCGATAGCGCCTCAGCCCCGCGTGCCGGAGAGCTCCAGCACTTCCTCGAACGTCCTCAGGCCCGAGCGTTGCGCGTTTACCAGCACCGCCATGTTTCCCGGCGCATGCTTGTTGTCCATCATCTTCTCGTGCGCGGCCGGGATGCCTTCCCAGGTGAACACTTCGCTCATCGCGGGGTCGATGCGCCGATCGATGACCAGCTGGTTTGCCTGTGACGAGTGATAGAGGTGCGCGAAGTGCGAGCCCTGCACGCGCTTCTGGTGCATCCACAGATACCGCGCGTCCATGGTGAGGTTGTAGCCCGTCGTGCCCGCGCAGATCACCACCATGCCGCCGCGCTTCACGATGCGCACCGACACCGGGAACGTCGCTTCGCCCGGGTGCTCGAACACGATGTCCGGATCCTTGCCGCCGGTGATGGCGCGCACGGCTTTGCCGAACTTGCCGACTTCCTTCATGTAATCGGCGAAGCCTTCGCCGTTCACCTTCGGCAGTTGCCCCCAGCAATTGAAGTTCTTGCGGTTGAGCACGGCCTTCGCGCCCATGCTCATCACGTAATCGACTTTCGAATCGTCGCTCACCACGCCGATCGCGTGCGCGCCGGAAACCGCGCAGAGCTGCACGCCGAACACCCCAAGCCCGCCGGAAGCGCCCCACACGAGCACGTTCTGGCCCGGACGGATCACGTTCGGGCGCCAGCCGAACAGCATGCGATAAGCCGTAGCAAGCGTGAGCACGTAGCAGCCCGCTTCTTCCCACGTGAGGTGCTTCGGCCGCGGCATGAGCTGGCGCGCCTGCACCTTGCAATATTGCGCGAACGAGCCGTCGCTCGTCTCGTAGCCCCAGATGCGCTGCGTCGGCGAGAACATCGGATCGCCGCCATTGCACTCTTCGTCGTCGCCGTCGTCCTGATTGCAATGGATGACGACTTCATCGCCCGGCTTCCAGCGCTTCACCTTGGCGCCGACGGCCCACACGATGCCCGAAGCATCCGAGCCCGCCACGTGATAGGCCTGCTTGTGCACGTCGAGCACGGAGATGGGCTCGCCGAGCGCCGCCCACACGCCATTGTAATTCACGCCCGCCGCCATCACGAGCACGAGCACTTCGTCCTCCCCGATGCTCGGGGTCGGCACAACCTCCATCTGCATCGCGGTCGAAGGCCGGCCGTGGCGCTCCTTGCGGATCGCCCAGGCGTACATCTGCTTCGGAACGTGGAATGCGGGCGGGATCTCGCCGACCTCGTAGAGATCCTTCACCTCTTGCAAATTCGGTCTCGCTTGCGCCATGCGCGCCTCCCAAGCCCTCGGGGTGGACGGCAGTCTTGCGCGCTTTTGCTGCACTGCGCAATAAGCCTGGCCGAGCGGCCCTGGCAAGGATGCATATACCATGCCGTCCCGCCATTCCTGCACGAACGCGCACCTTCCGGACGCGGTTCCGCCCGAAACGAAGGCGCCGGCGCGGCTGTTTGTTCGGCGCCGCAACAGATCGCGGGCGGCTGTGACACGCGTCACCGCGGGTCACACCGGGCGCCGTCAATATCCGCTCCACGCCAGTCAGAGGAGCGATGCGCCGTGCGGGAATTTCGCCAAGAGCCCAAAAGACTTAAGCGCGCCGCGACGGCCGCCTGGTGCATCGTCTTCGCCAGCGCCGTGGCCACGCTCATGGGGCCGCCTGAAGCGACCGCGCTCGGCCTCTTGTCCACCGCGCTCGGTGTCGGCCTTGCCGTCGTCGTGCACGAGCGGATTGATGCGGCGCCGGCTTATCTTGTCCTCGATGAGGACGGAATTCGCCTGACGCGCTTGAACGCGACCATTCCGTGGAGCGCGGTGCGCGACGCCGGTCTCGTTCCGGCAAGCGGACGCAAAGGCGCGATCGCCCGCAATCGCCTCGCCGTCGAACTGGACGACGCCGACCTCGCCGAAACGCTGCGCCGCGCGCCGAAACTCAAATCCCTGGTCCGCCAATCGGTTCTGCGTCGCCGGCGCCTGGAGATCGTGCTGCCTGCTCTGGATGCGCCGTATGATGAATTCGGTCGCGCCATGGCCTTGAGCCTCGCCCTCGCCCAAACACGTTGAGCCGGCCGCGTGATCGGCCATTGCCGGCGCCGCTTTTGCGATGCAGCGTGCGGCGATGCCAGAGTCTCGCTTCCAGCACCCGCCTGATCCGCCCTGGATCTTCAGGACCTACGCGGGCCATTCCACGCCCGCCGATTCGAATCGGCTTTACCGCTCGAACCTCGCAAAGGGGCAGACCGGCCTTTCCGTAGCGTTCGATTTGCCCACCCAGACCGGCTACGATTCCGACCACACGCTGGCGCGCGGCGAGGTCGGCAAGGTCGGCGTGCCGATCGGCCATCTGGGCGACATGCGCGCCCTCTTCGACCAGATCCCGCTCGAGCGCATGAACACGTCCATGACGATCAATGCGCCGGCCGCGTGGCTGATCGCGCTCTATGTCGCGTGCGCCGAGGAACAAGGCGCAGATGTCGCGAAACTTCAGGGCACCACGCAGAACGACATCATCAAGGAATATCTTTCGCGCGGCACCTACATCTTCCCGCCGAAGCCGAGCCTGAAGCTCACAGCAGACACGATCTCCTGGTGCCTCGGCGCCATGCCGAAATGGAACCCGATCAATGTCTGCTCCTACCATCTGCAGGAAGCCGGCGCGACGCCGGAACAGGAGCTCGCCTATGCGCTCGCCGCGGCGATCGCGGTGCTCGATGAAGTGAAGGCGCGTGGCGCGGTGCCGGAGAAGGACTTCCCCCTCGTATTCTCGCGTTTGTCGTTCTTCGTGAACGCCGGGATCCGCTTCGTCACCGAGCTCTGCAAGATGCGCGCGTTCACCGAGCTCTGGGACGAGCTGGGCCGCGATCGCTACAACGTGCTCGACGAGAAGGCGCGCCGCTTCCGCTACGGCGTGCAGGTGAACTCGCTCGGCCTCACCGAACCGCAGGCTGAGAACAACGTCTATCGCATCCTGATCGAGATGCTCGCCGTAACGCTTTCGAAGGGCGCCCGCGCGCGCGCCGTGCAATTGCCCGCCTGGAACGAAGCGCTCGGGCTGCCGCGTCCCTGGGATCAGCAATGGTCGCTGAGGATGCAGCAGGTCCTCGCCTACGAAACCGACCTCCTCGAATACGAAGACCTGTTCGAAGGCTCGCACGTCGTCGCGGCGAAAGTCGCGGAATTGAAAGCCGGCGTGATGACCGAGCTGGCGCGCATCGAAGCGCTCGGCGGCGCGATCGCGGCGGTCGAAAGCGGCGACCTCAAGGAGCGCCTGGTCGATTCCAATCGCAAGCGCGCCCGCGCCGTCGAAACCGGCGAATTGCCCGTGGTCGGCGTCAACCGCTTCACCCAGGGCGAGCCTTCGCCGCTTTCGGCCGGTGAATCGAGCGTCATGAGCGTCGAGTTCCGCGTCGAGGCCGAAGCCGTCGGGCGCCTGAAGGCCTGGCGCGCGCAACGCAACGATGCCGACGTGAAGAAAGCTCTCGCCGCACTGGAAAGCGATGCGCGCGCGGACGCCAACATCATGCCCGCCACGCTCGCCTGCGCGAAGGCCGGGATCACGACCGGCGAATGGGCGCAAGCTTTGCGCAATGTGTTCGGCGAATACCGCGCGCCGACCGGCGTGGCGCTGGTCATCGAAGCGAGCGAAGCCGAAGACGACGAGAAAGTCCGCAAGGATGTCGTGCGCGTCTCGGAAAAACTCGGCCGCACGCTGACGATCCTGGTCGGCAAGCCGGGCCTCGATGGACATTCCAACGGCGCCGAGCAGATCGCCGCGCGCGCCCGCTCGCTCGGCATGAACGCGATCTATGAGGGCATCCGCCTGACGCCCGCGCAGATCGTCGCCGCCGCGAAAGAGCACAAAGTCCACGCCGTCGGCCTTTCCATCCTCTCCGGCTCGCACTTGGATCTCGTGCGCGACGTCGTGCAGATGCTGCGCGCCGAAGGCATTGGCGTTCCGGTGTTCGTCGGCGGCATCATCCCGCCGGCGGACGGCCAGGCCCTCACCCAGATGGGCGTCGCCGGCATCTACACGCCGAAGGACTACAAGATCACCGAGATCATGGGCGACATCGTGAAGACCGTCGAAGCGCGCGCCGTTACACAGGCGCGATGAGCCCGCTCGACATCGAGCGCGCCACGATCCGCGCTTGGCCCGCTGCGGAAACCGAAGAGCGCTTCGGCTGGTTCCTGCTTGCGAGCGGCGGCGTGACGGGCCGCGTCAACGCCGCATGGCCGCTCGGTTGGACGAATGAAGCAAGCATCGATGATGCGATCGCATCGGTTGAAGCCTGGTACGCCGAAAGAAACCTGCCGCCGCGCTTCAAGCTGACAGACGCCGCCTTCACGCCGCCGGATTTGCCTGATGTGCTCGCGCGACGTGGATATGCAGGAAGCACGCACACGTTAGTCATGACCCGCGCTCTCTCCCGCTTCCCGGACGCTCGCGCAGCGAGCGATCCAGGATCCAAGGTGCAGCTCGGATCTGTGTTGGGCCCCGGCTCGCTTGCTCTGCAATCGGCCGGGGAACGCGTCCAAATGTCGGAGGAGATGCCGAAGGCGTTCGACGATGCGCTCGTTGCATCCACGCCCGATCCGACCGAGCTCGACGAGCGCCGCTCCATCGCCGCGCGCATGCCCAAGCCACGCGCCTATGCCTGCATCGAGATGGACGGCCGCGCGGCCGCGGTGGGCGCGAGCGCGATTGCCGACGGCCTGGCGGGCGTCTTCCTCATGCGCACGATCGCTGAAGCGAGGCGCAGGGGATGCGCGCGACGCATTCTCGACGCGTTGCTGGATTGGGCGGCGGCGCGCGATGCGCACGACGCGTTCCTGCAGGTGGAAGCTGACAATCACGGCGCCATCGAACTCTACAAGCGCGCCGGATTTACGACGCTGAGCTCGTATCGGTTTTGGAAGCAGCGATGAGCCGCGTCATCGCCGCAGCCCCGAAGAGCGGTGCGACGAACGGAAAGAGCGCCGCCGCCAGCCCGACGATCAGCACCGGCAGCGGATGCTTCTTCCGCAGGTCGCTCGCCTCTTTCCAGCTCATGCGCCGCACAGCCGCCAGCGAAAAGAACTCCCGCCCCATCAGCCCGCCATTGAGCAAGAGGAAGACGACGATGTTCGCAACCGGAACGAACAGGATCGGCAATGCGAGCAAGTTCAGCCCGAGCGCCGGCAGCCCGATCCGCAAGCCGTTGGCGAGGCCCTCTCCGAGCGGGACCATCCGCCCCGGAGGAACGCCGACCGCCTTCTCCACCCGCCCCGCCGCCACGTCGAACAGGGCCGAACCGATCATCATGGAGATGCCGGGCGAGAGCGCGATCGCCAGCACCACGATCCCGGCCCCGGCCAGCCAATCGGCGAGATCGAGCATCGCGCCCCAGAACCCGGTCCCTTCCGGGATGAGCGGCAGGACGTAAGTGAAGGCGCCCCAGGCCGCCGCCCCTGTCGCCGCCGCCGCCCCGATCACGCAGAGAATCGCCATGAGCGCCAGCCGCCCGAAAACGTCTCCCAGGCCGCCCCGGATTGCGCTGAACGCCGCGCCGATTTTCATGGCTCCTCCCGTTCCGGCCCCTACATCTTGGCCGGGCCCTTGGAAATCCTGGGCCGACCGCCCGAATGCGGCCCGACCTTGTGGATAAGTGTCCGCCGAAGCCGTCAAAAAAGACCCCTCCGGAGGGTTTTCATTATGAAGTTTTTAGGACCCTCAATCCCTATATATAGCGGCACGGCATGTTCGGCACACACCACACATTGCGGTTTTGCCAGCGTCGAGTCGGGTTAAAGGCGAGTGAAGGGGGCGAGTGAAATGGGAGCAGCGCAGCAACGGGCGAAGGCGGCGGTCCACCGGGGCAAGCCGAAGCCTTTGAGCCCGTTCAAAGTGGTCGAGCGGGTCAGGACCGACCCCGCGCGCGACGCGCTGCTGACCGACTTCGGCAAGAAGACGCTGGAGGACCGCTATGTCCTCCCCGGCGAGACCTTCCAGGACATGTTCGCGCGCGTGGCCTCCGCCTACGCTGACGACATCGACCACGCTCAGCGCATCTACGATTACATCTCCCGGCTCTGGTTCATGCCGGCGACCCCGGTGCTCTCCAATGGCGGCGCCGAGCGCGGCCTTCCCATCTCCTGCTTCCTGAACGCGGTCGGCGACAGCCTCGACTGCATCATGGACACCTGGAACGAGAACGTCTGGCTCGCCTCCAATGGCGGCGGCATCGGCACCTATTGGGGCGGCGTCCGTTCCATTGGCGAAAAGGTCGGCCAGAACGGCCAAACGAGCGGCATCATCCCGTTCATCCGCGTGATGGATTCTCTGACGCTGGCGATCAGCCAGGGCTCGCTCCGCCGCGGCTCGGCGGCGGTCTATCTCGACATCCACCACCCCGAGATCGAGGAATTCCTCGAGATCCGGAAGGCGGCCGGCGACTTCAACCGCAAGAGCCTCAACCTCCACCACGGCATCAACATCACCGACGAGTTCATGAACGCGGTGAAGGACGACCTGCCCTTCGCGCTGCGCTCGCCGAAGGACGGCTCGCCGCTGAAGTCGGTGAACGCGCGCAAGCTCTGGCAGAAGATCCTGGAGCTGCGCCTGCAGACGGGCGAGCCCTACATCATCTTCTCCGACACCGTGAACGCGCACCTCCCGAAGCACCAGCGCGACCTCGGCCTCAAGGTGCGCCAGTCCAATCTCTGCTCCGAGATCATGCTGCACACCGGCCTCGACCATCTCGGGCGCGAGCGCACGGCGGTCTGCTGCCTCTCCTCGGTCAACGCCGAGAAGTTCGAGGAATGGGTGGATGAGCCGCAATTCATCGAGGACATCTTCCGCTTCCTCGACAATGTGCTCGAAGACTTCATCAACCGTGCGCCGGACGAGATGGAGCGCGCCAAATACGCCGCCTATCGCGAGCGCAGCGTCGGCCTCGGGCTGATGGGCTTCCATTCCTTCCTTCAGTCGAAGGGCATCCCGATGGAATCGGCGATGGCGAAGGTGTGGAACATGCGCATCTTCAAGCATCTGCGCCGCGGCGCCGACGCCGCCTCGGTGAAGCTGGCCAAAGAGCGCGGCCCCTGCCCCGACGCGGCCGAAACCGGCGTCATGGCGCGCTTCTCCCACAAGCTCGCGATCGCGCCCACCGCATCGATCTCGATCATCTGCGGCGGAACGAGCGCCGGCATCGAGCCGATCCCGGCGAACATCTACACCCACAAGACGCTCTCCGGCTCGTTCGCGGTGAAGAATCCGTACCTGGAAGGCATCCTCGACGCGAAGGGCAAGAACACGGAAGCGGTGTGGTCGTCGATCCTGAAGAACGAAGGCTCGGTGCAGCACCTCGACTTCCTCACGCAGGATGAGAAGGACACCTTCAAGACCGCGTTCGAGATCGACCAGCGCTGGATCGTCGAGCTCGCGGCCGACCGCACGCCGTTCATCTGCCAATCGCACTCGCTCAACGTCTTCCTGCCGGGCGATGTCGATAAGTGGGACCTGCACATGCTGCACTGGATGGCGTGGGAGCGCGGCGTGAAGAGTCTCTATTATTGCCGCTCCAAGTCGGTGCAGCGCGCCGGCTTCGCCAACGGCGAGGAACCGGCCGAGGCGCTCGTTCCTTCCGCGCCGGCCGAGCGCACGGATTACGAGGAATGCCTCGCCTGCCAGTGAGGCGCTGAGTTTTCGGGTCGGAGTGAAACGCCCCTTTCCTTGCGGAAAGGGGCGTTTCCACGTTGCCGGCTCGACAAACGCGCACGCTTCCCGGACAAGCGCGCGATCCGAGATCCAACGTCGTGGAAACCTCTGCAGGGAAGCGCCAAGCTGAGCATTGGACCCCGGCCCTCGCGCTACCGCGCTCGGCCGGGGAGCGTGCTCTGGGACCACAACGTCAGCCGCTTTCGAAGCGGAAGCGGGCCGGCGCGGCGAGCGCCATGAACCCCGGCAAAGCATGCTCGAACGGACGCCCGAGCGGCGTTTCGAGATTGGCCGGACGGAAAAGACGCCGCGCCTGCTTGCGAGACAGCGGCCGCTTGGAAAGCCGGCGCGCGAGACGCTTCGCATAGGGCGCCGGATCGAGCGCGACGCGGATGAGCGCCTCGATGCGCGCCGCGAGCGGAACCGCATCATGGACCGTGGCGGCGAATGTGCGCCTTGCGGCGCGCGCGGCGCGCTTGCTGCGGCGCTTGGCGCCGGCCGCGGCCTTGAAGGCGACGCGCCATTCCTCCGATTCCTCCGGAACCGGACGCAAGCGCGAACCTTTCACCTCCTTCCGCGGCCCGCGCCTGCGCGGCGCCGTGGGCGAGAGCGTGATAGCGGCGGCCTCGGCAAGGAGCAGCAGACGCGCGAGGCGCTCAAGCGGCAACAGCCATAAGAGGATGTCGTTGCGCTGGTGCGCCTGCACATAGAGGCGCGCCGCCAGTTTCGCCGGCTCCTCCACGGTCGCGGCCATGCATCGGAGGAAGTAGCGGAAGGTCGTCCAGGCGTCGGAGAGTGTAATCGGAAGCATCGCGGCGATTGTACCGCGCCTTGCGCTCGGTCGGATAAGATTGCGCCTATCCCCCTATTCCGGCCGCCTGGCTCATTCTTCATGCGAACGAAAAGCCGCATGGAATAAGGGGAATGCGCACCCGGACGCCCGCGCCCCAGCCTTGAGACGCCGCACCCTATGCGTCGAACGCGGCGCCGTCCGTCCCCGGGTTTGGCGAAGCCCGCGACTTCCTATATCTAGCGGCCATGCACGATGGGCGCGCGCACGATCATTCGCACGGTGACTCGCACGGCGGTCATGCGCACGGCGGTCATGCGCATGGCGGCCACGCCCACGCCCATGACGTCGGCCACATCGGCCCGCAACGTTATTCCATCGCGCTTGGCATCAATCTCGCCTTCGTCGCGATCGAGGCGATCGCCGGCTTCTGGGCGAACTCCACCGCGCTCCTCTCCGACGCCGCGCACAATCTTTCCGACGTGCTCGGGCTCGCCATCGCGGGCGGCGCGGCCTGGCTGGCGACGAAGAAGCCGAACGCGCAGCGCACCTATGGCTTCGGCAAGGCCAGCGTGCTCGCCGCGCTCGCCAACGCGCTGACCCTGGTCATCGCGTCGGGCGCGATCGGCTGGGAGGCGACCCGGCGCATGTTCGATCCGCAGAGCATCGAGCCGGGCATCGTGATGGCCGTGGCGGCCGCCGGCGTCGTCGTGAACGGCGCGAGCGCCCTCCTCTTCATGGGAACGAAGGACCTCAACGCGAAGGCCGCGTTCGCGCACCTGGCGGCGGACGCGGCCGTGTCGCTCGGCGTCATCGTCGCGGGCTTTCTGGTGTGGCGCACGGGCGCGGCCTGGATCGATCCGGCGACCAGCCTCGTCATCGTCGCCGTGATCGTGTGGGGAACCGCCGGACTGCTGAAGCAATCCTTCGACCTGGCGATGGATGCAGCGCCCGCGGGCGTCGATGTGAACGATGTGCGCGCGCATCTGGCGGCGCTGGAAGGCGTGCATTCGGTGCACGATCTGCATGTGTGGCCGATGAGCACGACGGAGACCGCGCTCACCGCGCATCTGGTGCGGCCCGCCGGCGGCGACGACGCGTTTCTCGCCGATGTCGCCAGGGGCGTCGCGCAGCGCTTCGGCATCGGCCACGTGACGCTGCAGATCGAGCGCGCCCGCCGCGACGATTGCGCCGATCATCACTGACGTCGAAGGACGAGGCGCTTTCCTCCCCCGTTCACGGGGGAGGTGGTCGCGTAGCGACCGGAGGGGGCGCGTGCGACGATCGGCCGGGCGTTAGCTTATTTGCGCCCCCCTCAGTCACGCTTCGCGTGACAGCTCCCCCGTTCACGGGGGAGCAAAGCGCCTTAGCTTGCCGTGTCTCGCGGGCGCGGCCATCTCATCGCGTCGAACACGGCCTGATGGCTGCGCACGATGCGGTCGATCGCGGCGGGATCCGGCTCGAGGGACCATTCGCCGCGCTCGAAGGTGCCGCCGAGCACGATGCCGTCGGCGCGGCCGAACATGTAGCCGTGACTGGAGATGATGTTGTAATCGACCTCCGCCTGCGGCAGCAGGATCGCGAGCTGGCCGCGCACGGGCGTGATCTCCGGATCGCCGAAAAGCGCGCCCGCGCCGAGGCCGGTGCAGTTGAAGATCGTCGTCTCCGGCAGCGCGGCGACCTCTTCGAAGGCGCGGAACTCGCGCACGACGATCTCGCCGCCGGCGAGGCGCACATCGGCCTCCATGCGCCGCAGATAGCGCGGCGTCTCGATCATCATCGTGTCGAAGCGGCGGACATAGGGAGCGGCGAACGGATGCTCCTGCGGCGCAAGGTCGTGCTGGTTGACCACGAGCGCGCGCATCGGGCTCGCTTCCGGCGCCGGATAGGTCGTGATCGGACGATCCGAGAGGTTGTAGTTCACCTCCCACCCGATCCCGTAATCGGGCCCGACCATGGTCTGGCAGCGACGGAAGGCCGCTCGCGCGGCGGCGAAATGCTGCGCCAGATAGGCGTCGCTGACGCGATCATGGTCATAGACCGACGCCGGCCACCATTGCGCGCCCGCGACGTTCGAGGTGGTGTTGGGCGGCAGCGCCTTGGCGTAGAGGCGGACCTTGGCGCCGCGCTCCTGCAGGAGGCGCGCGGTCGCCAGCCCCACCGCCCCGCAGCCGAGCACGGCGTAGTCGCGCTGCGCTGGATCGAAGCCTTCATCGAGCGCAAGCGCCGACGTGCCCCAGGAGAGCGTGAGCCCGCCCCCGCCATGGCCGTAATTGTGGATGATCGTCTTGGCCCCGCGCACCTCGCGCGCGACCCGGAAGCCGCTTGGTCGGAACGGGCGCAGGCCCACATCGATGCGGATGATCCGCTCGCGCGCGGCGATGACGGGCGCGAAACGCGGATTGGTCGCAAAGGCGCCGGCCGCGCACGAGGCGACGCCGGCGGCCGACAGCGCGGCGCCGGAAAGCGTGAAGGAGCGTCGGGTATGCACCCCGCGCATGAAGCCGGGCGACGTTGCGTCAAGTCAAGGCGATGCGCCCCTGTCGCTTCTTTGCCACGCCGCGCGGCCAGGGTGAGTCAAGCGCCTTCGCAAGCCCGCCAGAATCAGCGGACGGATGGTCCCGGGCAGATGGAAGACTGAGGGGGCGGCGCGTGGCGGATTCCAAGGACACGCCGGAAGAACCGAAGGCGGCCGAGGCCGCTGAGGCGGCCAAGGCGACGATCGCCGCCATCGAGGGCGGCGAGGCCGAATTCAGCGACGCGCGCCAGATCGTCGATGAGCAGATCAAGGCTCAGCTGGAAGTGAGCCGGCATTTCCGCCTCGCCTGCGGCAAGGTGTCGGAGAAGCTGTTCAGCGAGCTCAAGGTGCGTCTGACCGAGGCCCCCACGCCCGACGAGGACGGCCAGTTCGAGGCCAACGCCACGCTGGCCGCCGAGGACGGCAAGGCGATCGCCGAATGCCGGGTGTTCACCGGCCTCAACGGCGTGACCTATTTCGTCGCCGGCAAGGCGGCTCCCAAGGCGCTGGAAGCGACCACGCCCGAGCACCTGGAGCAGACCCTGGCGGAATTTTCCGAGCGGGCCCTGAAGCGCGCTTAGTCCCGCGCACGTAAGCGATTGACGCGCCGCCCGGCGCTGCGCATCCCGAGGCGACCATGGAAATCGTCGTCCGCCCCTGCTTCCAGCAGGATCTGGAGCTCGTCCAGATCATCTACGCCCATCACGTGATGACCGGCACGGGCACGTTCGAGACGACGCCCCCGACGCTCGAGGAAATGGCCGAGCGCTGGACCCGGGTGGTGGCGAAAGGCTGGCCGTATCTGGTGGCGTGCCCGACCACGGATCTGACCCGCGTGCTCGGCTTCGCATATGCACAACAATTCCGCGACCGCGAAGCCTACGCCAAATCCTTCGAGGATTCCGTCTATGTGGCGCCGACCTCGGTGCGCCAGGGCGTCGGCAAGGCGCTGCTCGGCCACCTGCTGCATCAATTGCACGAGGACGGCGCGCGCGAGGTGATCGCGGTGATCGGCGACGCCGACAATGCCGGATCGATTCGCCTGCACGCCGGCTATGGCTTCGTCCAGGCCGGCCTGCTGCGACGTGTGGGCAACAAATTCGATCGCTGGCTGGACGTGGTGTTGATGCAACGCTCGCTGCCGGATTCGCCCGGAACCACTTAAATCTTGGAGTGTTCTGCCGCTGGACGCTTGTCGAGGGACGGGCGCTCCTGCGATGGTTAATGTGCGACGTTACGCTTCGTTAAGCTTAATGGCCGCATGCTGGCAGGATGAGACTTCTCATGATCGCACGCTGCATCGTGCTCGCCGGGATGGTCGCACTGACTGGACTGGCCTTCGAGTCCGCTACGGCCCAAGATGAGGCCACGGGCGCGTTTCCCCAGCAATCAGCTCTTGAGGGCATAAGATTCAACGACATATCGGATCCACCTGGATTCGAGATGAGCTGGGGCGAGTCCCGGGCCGCCCGCTATTCGCGGTTCCAGGTCGCCCAATCGCAATCGACGCTGGCCGAAACGCCCGAGGGCGGCGGCGCCCGGCGCTACGAAGCGACGCTCACGGTGCCGACCCCGGTGAACGGCCTGGACGTCTCGCTCTCGCACCGCACCGCGCTGACGGTGGACCGCGCTGGCGACATCGGCGGGACGAGTTCCGGCGCCGAAGTCCGCGTCGGCCGCAACCTCGCCCGCCTTGTCCGCCCGTGGAACGTGTCCGCCAGCGAGCAATCTTCCTGGTATATCTTCCTGGCGTCGGATGGGCAGGCGCTGACCTGGACGCCGGAATCCGCAGCCCTCGTCGGGCAACGCGGCCTCCGGCTACAGGATCGCGTGACCATCGGCGATACGCAGGTCGGCATCGGCTATGATTTCGGCATGATGCAGGCTTCGCTGGGCTACACGCAGCGCGAGATCACCTATGACCGCGCCCGCGGCCTGGACGGCATCGACCAGCGCGAAGACTTCGTCGGCGTGATGTTCTCGATCCGCCGCTGATCGACGCCGCATTTCGGAATACGCAACGCCCGCGGGTCTCCCGCGGGCGTTTTGCTTTGCAGGAAATCACTGCGTCGGCGCGGGCGCGGATTGGCGATCCTGGAACCAGCCCTTGGTGACGTTGCATTGCGCGGCGGCGGCCGCGATCTTCAGGCCGCCATCGAGCCCGATGGTGCGACGCGCGGCCTCCCGCTCGTCCTGGTTGTCGGTCTGGGGATCCACGGTCTGCAGCCGCGCGAAGGCCGCCAGCTGCGGCTCCGACAGCCCCGCCTGCAACACGCCCGCGAAACACGTGCAGTCCTGCTGGGTGTTGCCGTCCTGCTCGCAGCGCTGCTGGATGCCGATCGAGGGCGAGCAGCCGGCGATGAGGGCGAGAGCGGCGGCGGCGACGAGAATGCGCATGGAGCCTCCTGACGCCCGAGGGTAAGGCGCTTTGCTCCCCCGTTCACGGGGGAGCTGTCAGCGAAGCTGACTGAGGGGGCGCAAATACGCAAACGCCCGACCGGAACGTCGCACGCGCCCCCTCCGGTCGCTGCGCGACCACCTCCCCCGTGAACGGGGGAGGTAAGGGCCTCATTCCGTGGGGTGAAAAAGAACCCCGGTAACACTCCTTAAAGGCAGACTCGTCTCAAATGCCTATATCTAGTGCTTGGCGGCTCAAGCGGCGCTAGATTTGGTAAAGCTCGACGGTGGGAGTTCAGGGAATGGCGTTTGGCGCGAACGGCGAGAAGCTTCCGGGGCTGATGGTCCCGTCCAAGGCCTACAAGCCCTTCCGCTATCCGTGGGCCTACGATTTCTGGCGCCGCCAGCAGCAGGTCCATTGGATGCCCGAGGAGGTCCCGCTCGGCGAGGACGTGAAGGACTGGGCCTCCAAGCTCAACGACCAGGAACGCAATCTGCTGACGCAGATCTTCCGCTTCTTCACCCAGTCCGACATCGAGGTGAACGACAATTACATGGAGCGCTACGCGCGCGTGTTCAAACCGACCGAGATCAAGATGATGCTCGCGTCGTTCTCGAACATCGAGACGATCCATGTCGCGGCGTACGCGCTGCTGCTCGAAACCATCGGCATGCCGGAGACCGAGTTCGCCGCCTTCCTCGAATACGAGGAGATGAAGGCCAAGCACGATTACATGGCCGAGTTCGGCGTGGACTCGCTGGAGGACATTCTCCGCACCGTCGCGATGTTCGGCGCTTTCACCGAAGGCCTGCAGCTCTTCGCGTCGTTCGCGATGCTGATGAACTTCCCGCGCTTCAACAAGATGAAGGGCATGGGCCAGATCGTGACATGGTCCGTGCGCGACGAGAGCCTGCACTGCGAAGGCATGATCCGGCTGTTCCATTCGTTCGCGACCGAGACCGGCGCGCTCACGCAGGCCGTGAAGGACGATATCGTGGAGAATTGCCGCACCGTGGTTGCGATGGAGGACAAGTTCATCGACCTCGCCTTCGAGATGGGCCCGGTCGAGGGCATGACCCCGCACGACATCAAGCAATACATCCGCTACATCGCCGATTGGCGCTTGGGACAATTGCATCTGCCGAAGCTCTACGGCGTGACCGAGCACCCGATCCCGTGGCTGACCGCGATCCTCAACGGCGTGGAGCACGCCAACTTCTTCGAGGCGCGCGCGACCGAATACTCAAAGGCCGCCACCAAGGGCGACTGGCACGGAAATTCCGGCGTCTGGACCGAGTTCGACCGCCTCATGGACAAGCGCAAGGCCGGGTGAGCCCTCGCCTGCCGCGCCCGCCTCCTCCGCGCAGCGGTCAAGGTCGGCGGGCGCGAACATGGGCCTCTGCTCCGTGCTGGCGCACGCGCCGAGCAGGACCAGAGGGAGAACGGCGAGAAGTGCGCGCATCGGAATGCTCCGGTGATTGCCTTTGAGAGATAAGGCCGCGCCAAATAGGCGCCATGACCGCGGGCACAATTTGCGTGCTGGAGCGTAAACTTCCCGGCAGGAAAGCCGGTGAACGGGGCCTTCACCGTGCTGCGCTGCGGCCCTATCTCCTGCGTCGAGGAGCGACCATGTCCCGCATGCATGCCTTCGAGGGCATCCAGAACTTTCGCGATTTCGGCGACTATCCCGCCGCCGGCAAGCATGTGCGCAAGGGCCTGCTCTACCGCTCCGGCCATCATGCGCGGGCGAGCGACGCGGACGTTGCGACGATGGCGGCCATGAAGCTCTCCGCCATCGTCGATCTCCGCCGCCCGCTCGAGCGCGCGCGCCATCCCAGCCGCCGCGCAGAAACGTGCGGCGCGACGCTGATCGCCAACGACGATACGACGCCCGACGCTGAAAGCTGGAGCGAGTTCGTGAAGACGTCGGACCTTTCCGCCGACTCCTTCCGCGACCATTCGCTGCGCTTCTACCGGCGCGCGCTCTTCGAGCCGCACTACGCCGACGTGTTCGCGCGCTACTTCGCGGCTCTGTCCGAAGGCGAAGGGCCCATCCTCGTGCATTGCATGGGTGGCAAGGACCGCACCGGCATCCTCGCGGCGCTGACCCACACGATCCTCGGCGTGCACCGCGACGACATCATCGAGGACTTCCTCTTGACCAACAACGAGGCGCGCTTCGAGCGCGAGGCCCCGAGCTTCATCGCCGCGTTCGAGGAGCTGCTTGGCCGCGCGCCGGCGCCCGCAGCGCTGCGCGTGGCGATGGGCGTGGAGCCGGCCTGGCTGGAGGCGGCGCTTGGCGCCGCGACGGAAGCGTGCGGCTCGGTGGAAGGCTATCTTGAGACGGCGCTGGGCGTCGATGCGAAACGGCGCGACGCGATCGAGGCGCGCCTCTTCGTCTGAACTTTCATTTCACCAGGCGCGCGCGCAGACGATCCAGCGTGGTCCAGTCGAGCTCCAGCACGTCGCGCAGGTAGGTCTTCACGTCGCCGCTCTTCTGCTCGATCGAGTCCATGGCGGCGGCGAGATAGCTCTCCTCCACGCCGAGCAGCGGCAACACCGATTCCCGCTTGAGCTGCGTCCCCACCTGCTGCGAGAAGCGCTCCAGCACCTTCGGCAGGCGCCCTTCCAGATCGACCGCCTCGTTGGTGAGGATGTAGTCCTCGACCACGGTCTCTTTCGGCACTTCGAGCGCAAGCAGCACCATGGCGCAGACGATGCCGGTGCGGTCCTTGCCGGCCGCGCAATGCACCAGCGCCGGGGTCTCCCCTTCGCTCAGCGCACGGATGAAATCCGCGAACATCGTCACGTAACGCTGATCGTACGGGATCTCGCGATACATGCCGCGCATGTAGCCGCTGACCGCGGCGGGCGCGAGATTGCCGGTGCGCAGGAACGCCAAGTGCGGCGGCTCGGCCTTGGCGCCGTCGTCGGAGAGGATGGTGCGGCCCGGGTCGCAGAGCCAGCGCGAGGGATATTGCGTGCGCTCTTCCGGGCGCCGGAGGTCGCAGACGAGCCGGATCCCGAGCCCGTTAAGCGCGGCAATGTCGCTCTCGCTCGCTTCGAAGAAGTGCGCCGAGCGGAAGAGCGTGCGCGTGACCACGCGGCCGCCCCAACGCGTCTCGTAGCCGCCGAAATCGCGCAGGTTCCGTACGCCCTGCAGAGCAATGAGCCGGTCCATCAATCCCGCCGCGGAATGAAAAGGTAATCGCTCGGCCCCGCATAGGCCGGCGCCGACGCCGCACCGTGCAGCGACTCGCCGCGATAGCCGAGCGGCGCGAGCATGTCCCAGGCCTCCTGCGCTCTTGTGTCCGCCCGCGCGCAGAGCGGATCGTCGAGCTCGAGCGCGATCGCCGGCTTGAACCGCTGGATGGCGTGGCGCGCGCCGCGCAGCATGCGGATCTCCCAGCCTTCGATATCGGCCTTGATGAAATCGAGCCGCGTGAGCCCAAGCTCATCCACCAGCGCATCGAGCGTCTTGATCGGCGTCGTCTGGGTCGCCTCCCCCGCCTGCGGCGCGCCGAAATGCGCGAGCCCGAAGCGCAGGCCGCCATGTCCCTTCACCGGCGTGCTGAGCGTGAGCTCGCCCGGCGCATCGGAAAGCCCCGCCGCCACGATGGTGGCGCGCTTAAGACCGTGCACGGCCACGACCTGCGCAAGGATGCTGCGCGCATAGGCGGAGGGCTCCAGCGCGACGACCCGGCCGCGCGGCGCCATCCCGGCGAAGAGCTTGGTGAACTGCCCCGCATGCGCGCCGACATCGACGATGACGCCATCGTCCGGGATGAGCGGCTTGAGGCGCGGGATGAGCTCGCGGTGATGCTGCTGCGTCACCGCCTTCCAGGTGTGCGCCAGCTGCGTGGCGCGCGCGCGAAATGATAGTCCGTCCACGGCCGCGTTCATGGCCGCACGCGGACGCTTCGTAAAGCCCTGCGACCCTGCCTTGCGCAGGGACGTCGATGGCGCCCCCGCCCTGCAGCGGCGTCAGATGTGTTGCGGCGCGCGATGCCTGCTGAAGAGCCGTCCCAGGAGCGGCTCAAGGATGTTGGAATAGCCGTCCGTCCAGACGCGGCCGGGCTTGGGATGGGCCGGGCGCCATTCGGCCTCCGCCGCGAGCGGCGCGAGCGCTTCAGGGGTGTTGGCGATGGCGAGGACTTCAGATCCCACATTCGCCATGTCGAAGCCCTGCGGCATGTACGAGCGGTGCAGCACCGTCGCGCCGGCGGCCTCCGCCGCGCGCGCTGCGACGTCCGCGAGCGCCAGATTGCGGTTCGAGACATGGATGAGCGCTACGCCGTTGCTCGTGAGGCGCGACAGATAGAGCGCCATCGCCTCCTCGGTGATGAGATGCGTCGGCACCGCATCAGAGGAGAACGCGTCCGCGACGATGAGATCGAACTTGCCGGCCGGCTGACGTTGCATCTCAAGCCGCGCATCGCCGACGATGACCGGCGCGTTGGGCGTGCACCGCGACAAGAATGTGAAATAGCGCGGGTCTTCCGCCACGCGCACGACGAGCGGATCGATCTCCACGAACATCCAGCTCTGCCCTGCCCGCGCATGACACGCCATCGCGCCGGCCCCGAGCCCGAGCACGGCCACTTCATGCAGGCGGTCGGCGCCGTTGAGCACGCGGAAGGCCGAACCGATCGGCGTCAGCGGGCCGTAATAGCCGGCTGGAACGAGCGCGGTCTCCGGCCTGCGGCTCTGCACGCCATGGTTCGTCGTACCGTGCGCGAACATGCGCCACTTGCCGTCCGGAGAATCCACCACGCGCACCACGCCGTAGAAGCTGCGCCCCACGAAGGGCGCGCTCACGTGCGGCAAACTCGCCGCGACGAACGCGACCCCCGCGCACGCAACGGCAAGCAGCTTGCGCGAGCGGCCGGCCGCAATGGCCGGACAGATGCATGCGAGCACGGCCGCCGAAGTGGCGTTGCCGATCCAGGCCGGCCCGAACGCCAGCGCGCCGATCGTGCCGAGCACCGCGAGCGCAAGACACACGCCGAACACGATGAGCATCGGCCGCGTCAGCTTCGCGGCCGCGAGCGGAACCGCGAACAGGCAAAGCGCGAGCGTCAGCTGCCATTCGAGCGTGGTGTCGAAGACGACCGGCGCCAGAAGCGCGGTCGATGCGCCCCCGACGACGCCCCCGAGCGACATCCACAAATAGAATTCCGTGAGCCCGCCGTTCAACGGACGTGAATCATAGAGCGCGCGGCAACCGACATAGACCCCCATGCCGAGCGCCGAGAGCGTGATCAGCGCCTGCAGCCGCCAATCGCCGCCGACCCAGCTCGACACGAGCGCAAGCACGACGGCCGCCGGCAGGATCAGCGCTGCGATGCGCGGCGAGAGCGGCGCCTGCTTGGAAAAGGCCGCGATGAACGCCGCGAGATAGAGCGCCAGCGGGATGACCCAGAGGAGCGGCGCGGAAGCCACGTCCGTGGTGATGTGCGTCGTCGCCGCGACGAGCAGCGCCGACGGCATCGCGCTCATGCCGAGCCAAAGGAGGCGCTGGCGCCAGCTCGCGCGCGTGGCGTCGTGCGCGACGACCACCTTCTCCCCGCCGGCGGCCAGAGTCAGCGATCCGCACGCCATGAGCGCGAAGCCGAGCGCACAGAATCCGATCGCCCAGGAAAGTGATTGCGCTTGCGTGCCGAGCATCGGCTCGATGAGGATCGGAAACGCCAGAAGCGCGAGCAGCGAGCCGGCGTTGCTGGCGCCATAGAGGTGATAGGGATCGGTCGCGTCGGCCTGCCCGGTGCGCGAGTACCAGGCCTGCAGCAAAGGCGCGGTCGCCGACGCCGCAGCGAAGGGCGCGCCGACCGAAACCGCGAAGAGCGCCAAGAGCCAGAGCGCCTGCCCGCTCGCCGGCGGATCGGTGAAGAGCGGCGAGGCGGCGATCGGCAGGAAGAAGCTCGCCAGCACGAGTACGCCGGCATGGATGGCGATCTGTGTACGGAAGGTAAAGCGCGTGGTCAGCAGATGCGCATAGACATAGCCCGCCAGGAGGGCCGCCTGGAAGAAGACGAGCGCGACAGTCCAGACCGCCGCGCCGCCGCCGACGCGCGGCAGCACCATCTTCGCGAACATCGGCTGCACGGAGAAGACGAGCGCCGCGGAAAGGAACATCGTCCCGGTGAACGCCCAGGGCAGGCGCTTCAGCGCGTGCTGGAGACCGACGCCCAGGGACGCGCGGATCGGAGCGAGAAGGGCTGCGGCGGTCGCTTGCATGGGGACTTCCTGATCGAAGCCCTGCCCTACGCCCTCGTCCTTAATTTCACGCGAAGGAGAAATATACTTAACGCTTCAAGAAGAGGCGCCTTCCTCCCCCGTTCACGGGGGAGGTGTCGGGCGAAGCCCGACGGTGGGGGCGCAAACACGCAAACGTTCGAACGTTCATCGCACGCGCCCCCTCCGGTCGCTGCGCGACCACCTCCCCCGTGAACGGGGGAGGAATGCGCACTGCCTTGCAGCGTCAACGGAACGGCGGCTCGTCGAAAGAGCGCAGCTTGCGCGAATGGAGCGCGTTCACGTCGCGCTTCAGGAGCTCGATCGTCTTGATCGCGATGCGCAGATGCTCGCCGATGGCGCGCTCGTAGAATTTGTCGGCCGTGCCCGGCAGCTTGATCTCGCCGTGCAGCGGCTTGTCCGAGACGCAGAGCAGCACGCCGTAGGGCACGCGCATGCGGAACCCTTGCGCGGCGATGGCGCAGCTTTCCATATCGACCGCGACGGCGCGCGATTGCGAGAGGAGCCCGCGCTCGGCCGCGAAATTGAGCTCCCAATTGCGGTCGGCATAGGAAACGACGGTGCCGGTGCGCAAGCGGCGCCTGAGCGCCTCCCGGTCCTCGCCCGAGACGATGAGCGCCGCCTGCTGCATCGCCACCTGCACTTCCGCGATCGCCGGCAGCGGCACCTCGAGCGGCACCCGGTCGTCGAGCACCTTGTCGCGCCGCAGATAGGCATGCGCGAGCACGTAATCGCCGATGCGCTGCGTGTGCCTGAGCCCGCCGCAATGGCCGATCATCAGCCAGCAATGCGGCCGCAGGACCGCGAGGTGGTCGGTGATCGTCTTCGCGTTGGAGGGCCCCACGCCGATGTTCACCAGCGTGACGCCGTTCCGATCCGGCGTTGCGAGGTGATAGGCCGGCATCTGGTGTTTCTGCCAGGGCGCGGCGAGCGCGGCGGCGGCCGCATCCGGCGTGCGCGCATCCACCCGCACCCTGCCCGGACAGGAGAGATAATAATCGCTGTTCTGCGCCACCTCGTTCGCCGCCCAGCGCACGAATTCCTCCACATAGCGCTGATAGTTCGTGAACAGGATCCATGGCTGCGCATCGCGCCACGAGGCGCCGGTGTAGTGCTCCAGCCGCTTCAGCGAATAATCGACCCGCGGCGCCTCGAAGAGCGCCAGCGGCCGGCCCAAATCGAGCCGCTCGCGCCGCTCCCCATCGACGATGCCGTCGCCCACCTGCGCGAGGCGCGGATGTGGAAAGACGCGCGCGAGCTCGGCGGCGGCCACCTTGTCGAGATCGATGTCGGACGCCGCGTCGAGCCCGAACGAATAAGGAATCTCCGCATCGCTGGGCGCCACGGAGATCTCGACGCCGTAATCGTTTTTCAGCAGCGTCAATTGATCGAGCAGATAGGGCCGGAAGAAATCCGGCTGCGTCACCGAGGTGACGTAATCCCCCGCCCACATGAGCTGCGCATAGGCGCGCGCCAGCCGCGGCGGGGCGACGTCCGCCGCATAGGTCACGCGCAGTTCGGGATAGCGGAATTTGCGCCGTTCCTCGGCGCTCGGCGTCGCGCCCGTGTCCACGAAGCGGCGCACCGCGCCCGCGAGCGCGGCGACGGCCGTGGAATGCGCCTTCTCCAGAGCGTCGACCGCGGCTTCAGGCTCGAGCGATTTTCCCATCCGCGCATCAGAAGCGCGCGCGCGTTCCCGTCAAGTAGGCATCGCCGGTCAATTGAGGATACGCGGCACCGGATCGAGGATGCGCGCGCGCCGCACCGCCTGATGCGAGATGTTGAACGTGCCGCCGGACTGCGAACTGTGATTGAGCAGCGAATGCAGCCCGCCCTGCCCGAACACGAAGCCGATCGCCGGGCGGTAGGGATAGATGACCTCGCCCATGATGAAGCTGGAGCCTTGGATCATCATCCCGGCCGGCAGCGACACGGTGGAGGCGACCGCGCGCGGCGCGTAGCCGCCATGGCCTTCGCTCCACACCACCGCCGCGCGGCTGGGCGTCTCCACCAGCACGCTCGACACGCGCACCTGGATGCCGGCGGGGCGGTTGGGCCACATGAGCGGCGACACCGCGTTCCAGAGATCGTTGAGCTCCGGCGTGGTGAGGCCGTTGTCCTCGCGCGAGATGACGTCCGCGAGCGAGCTTGCGACGTTCTCCACGCGCTTGTTCGCCTGCAGCGCGTAGGTGATCTCCACCGTGCCGAAGGCGATGAACAGCATCGTCGGCGCGATGAGCGCGAACTCGAGCGCCGCCGCAGCGCGCTCGTCGCGCACAAAGCGCCGCAGAAGCGTCTTGAAGAGGCGGGCGGCGCGCATCGGGCTCTCTTAGAAGGGTTCGTTGCGGAAGAGGACGGACGAGGCCAACAGCCGGCGCCCGTTGCTCAGATTGCCGAGGATCGGCTGGAACATCGGGGTCAGGAACTTCCACTCGTAATAGCCGCGCACGAGCACGATCTCGTTGCGCAGCGTGGGCGTGTAGCCGATGCCGGCCTGGTTGAAATTGCCGTTGACGATCGGCGCGCCGCCGCCGGCGGAATTGAAGTCGGCGTAGCGATCGACGTCGATATAGAGGTTGGCGCAGTTCATCGGCATGATGCGACGGAGATTTGCGCACACCTCGTCCCGGATGGCGCTTGCCCCGAGGCCTTGCGCCTGCACCTGGCCGGTGCGGATGCGCCGCGCCGTCTCGTCCACCGCATAGTCGAGATTGGTCTGCCCGAACGCGACGAGCGCGATCTCCAGCATGCCGAAGAGCGTCATGAAGAACCAAGGCGCGATGAGCGCGAACTCGAGCGCCGTCGCGCCGTCCTTGCGGCGCGCGAAGCGTTTGAGACGTCCAAGACGCAGAAGCAGCATCGACGCGAGATCCGGCTCGGCGCGCGAACGCGCCGCCGCGCCGCATGGAGGGCGCGTGCCTGAATTGCACCACAAAACAATTGGCGCGCCGTCAACGGAAATGATGAACGCGGGCGTTAACTATGAGGCGATCGTCCGCTCTCGGAGCGCCTGCCCTGCGCCCGCGGCCTTACCGGTTGGCCGGGCCCGAAGTCTGCGCCGCTGTGGCGCGACGGTTCACCTGCTCGTCCACCGCCGCGAACGAGGTGACGGAATCGCCGATATCGGGCCGCGGCCGGCAGATCGGATTGCAGGAGAGGCGCTCGGTGGCGACCCCGCGCGTGACGGTCACCTGGCCGGACTCGTCCGGCGTCACCATCACCCGGCCATTGAAGAGCGTGCGCCCGCCCCGGCCGATGACGACGAGATTGGTTTGCCCATAGGCGCGCCCGGTCACGAAGATGAGCCGCTCGTTCTGCACCGACACGCCGATGATCGAGGGATTGCCCACCGCGATGCCTTCGGCCGGGGCCGAGAGCCGCACGGGCGCAGCCATGTCGAGCGGGACCTGGATGTCCTCCGCCCAAGCGTCCGCCATCATGGCGCTTCCCATGAACGACGCGGCGATAACCGATGCCGCGATCCAGCGCCGAAGCGGGTTGGCCATGGGACGGAAGCTCCTCGATGCCAGCTCAGCTAGCCCCGAATTGGTTTCCAAAGAGCTAATCAAGCTCGCCCAACTATCGTCACAAGCATATGTAAGAATACATGCGTCGATGAGCTTTATAGTTTATTAGAATTCACCACGAATATTTGAATTGGGGCGGAATTCTGAAACGGTTTATTAGGCGCGCTTAGCTAATTTCCGTCGTGTCTGGTTTGGTCGTCGGGTGCGGCGGTCTGGCTAGGCGGGTTAGAGCACCTGACACACACACATCTACGGAGCTAAGCACATGATCATGACCATTCGCCGTTTTCTGAAGGCCAAGGACGGCGCGACGGCCATCGAGTACGGCCTCATCGCGGCCCTCATCGGCGTCGTCATCATCTCGGCGGTGACCGCTCTCGGCACCTCGATCGAGAAGCAGTTCAACGCGATCAAGACCGCGATCGACGCCCCGACGCCGTAATAAGCACCCGCCTGCCAAGCCCGCCGGGCCAAGACGTCCGGCGGGCCGAGGGGTGGTTTCAAATAAGAAGACCTAAGAAACGCCGCCCCTGGGCGGCGTTTTATTTTGCGGCGTCTTATTTTGGGCGGCGCCGGACTGGGGCGGGGTTTTATTTCCCCCAAAGCCCTCTCCCTTCAGGGTTTTCTTACACAGAAGGCGGCATTTGGGCGGCATGGACTATGTCATCCCCTTCGCGCTGGTGAGCATGGCGGCCGCCCTGCTCCTGCTCGCGGCCGTCTGGGATGTCGCGACGATGACCATCCCGAACTGGCTGTCGTCGCTGATGGCCGCCTCCTTCCCGGTCGCCGCGATCGCATTCGAGATGCCCTGGCACATCATCGCGCTCAATGTCGGCTTCGGCGCCGCGACGCTGCTCGGCTGCTTCTTCCTCTTCAACGCGCGCATCCTCGGCGGCGGCGACGCCAAGCTGATCCCGGCCGCAGCGGTGTGGACCGGCGCCGCCGGCTTCGCGCCGTTCGCGCTGATCATGGCGCTTGTCGGCGGCGCGCTCGCGCTCGTGCTGCTGGCGCTGCGCCGGCTCTTTAAGCCGCACACGAACAATCCCGCATTCCTCAATCGCCTGCTCGATCGCCGCCGCGGCGCGCCGTATGGCGTTGCGATCGCAGCCGCCGGGCTCTTCGCGCTCGCGCAAACGCCGATCGGCGAGAGCGCCGCCCAAAACGTCCTCAAATCGGGCGCGCCGAAGGCTTCAGAGAGTTCGAACAAGGTGCAGGCGCTGTTAACCCTGCCTTAGGCCGACGCATGGTCTCGTCCCCGCTGTATTGGCCCGAACACCATGCGGCCAGCGGCGAGGGGATAACGCGTATGTCAGCCCGACAGCTGATTATTCTAGCCGTCGCATTCATCGCCGCAGCAGGCGCTCTCTTCCTCATTCGCGGCATGAGCAATGTGCGCCCCGCGCCCGCGGTGGCCGCCGATGTGCAGATGGGGCGCGTGCTTGTGGCCGCACGCGAGATCCCGCAAGGGGCGGCGCTGGAATCCGGCGACCTGCAATGGCGTCCGTTTCCTCCCGAAACGATCAATGCGAATTTCGTCAAGGAATCCGACCAGCCAGCCGCGCTCACCGAGATGAACGGCTGGGTCGCGCGGCGCGCGTTCCTCGCCGGCGAGCCGATCGTTAAGGCGTCGGTCATTTCTCCGGACGGCCGCGGTTTTCTGGCCGCGCAGCTGCTGCCCGGCTATCGCGCGGTGTCCTTGAAGATCGACCGCGAGACCGCGGTCGGCGGCTACATCCAGCCCAATGACCGCGTCGATGTCATGCTGACGACCGAGACCGACGTCGAGCGTGACGGCGGCGGCGGCGACAAGGAAGTCCGCACCGACGTCGTGCTCGAAAACGTGCGCATCATGGCCATCGGCGAGCATACCCAGCCGCCGGAAGCTGGTCGCGCGCCCGAGCCGATCGACGGCGGCTACGCCATCATCGAGCTGAGCGCGGCCGACGCCCGGACGCTCGCTTACGCCGATGCGCTCGGCAACCTCTCTCTCACGCTGCGCGGCGTGGAAGTGGAGCCGCCCGGTCTGCGCGTGGCCTCGGCCGCGAAGCGCGGCGCCGGCGCGCTCGACCAGAATGTGCGCGAGCTGGGCTCCAGCGTCCGCGTGCATTCCTACGGCAACAGTTCGGTCGCGCGAGGGGGACGCTGACCATGAAAAACCCCTCCAAGATTTCCGCGGTGGCGCTGTCGGCGCTGATGGCGCTCGCGCCTGCAGCGATGGCGCAGGAGGCGGCCGGCGCCGCCGCCGTGCGCGTCACCAATGGCGGCCAGGGCGCAACGGCCCAGTCGCTGGTGCTGCCGTTCGGCAAGTCGGCGATCATCGATCTGCCGACTGACGTTCGCGACGTGCTGCTGTCCAACCCGCAGATCGCCGATGCGGTGGTGCGCTCTTCCCGGCGCGTCTATCTCGTCGGGCGCGCGCTTGGCCAGACCAACGCCTTCTTTTTCGACACCGCCGGCCGCCAGGTGGCGAATGTCGAGATCCGCGTCGAGCCCGAGCTCGCCTCGCTCAACGAGATGTTCCGTCGCCACATGCCGAACTCGCAGGTGCGCGCCGAAGCCTTGAACGGGTCGGTGGTGCTCTCCGGAACGGTGCGCACGACGGCTGAGGCCGATCGCGCCGTGCAGATGTCCGAAACTTTCCTCGGCATCGCCGGCGGCACGGGCGCGGGCACAGGCGGCGCAGCAGGCGGCAACAACAGCCCCGGCACCTCCTCCCCCGGCGGCGCGGCGCTTCGCATCGTCAACCTCATCCAGGTCGATGAGAGCGAGCAGGTGCTGGTGCGCGTGCGCATCGTCGAGATGAGCCGCACTCTGGTGCGCCAACTCGGCGTCAATCTGAACGCCGAGGACATCCTCAACACGATGTTGCCGGACGACACGTTCGTGCGCGTCGCCACGCAGAACGGCTATTCGATCGCGGGCCGTCTGCTCGGCGGCTTGAACGGCCAGTACGGCGTCGCCCAGAACGTGCTCCAGCCCGGCAGCGTGACGTATCCTTCCGGCGGCGTCGGGAATTTCCCGGTCACGTCCGCCGGCGTCGGCGGCTACGCCTACGACAACGCCGGCACGGCCGCGCTGATCGACGACACGGTCGAGTACGGCCCCGCCACCGCGCAGCCGGAAAATCGCATCGACGCATCGATCGAAGCGTTCGAGCGGGCCGGCGTGCTGCGCGTGCTCGCCGAGCCGAACCTGACGGCGATCTCCGGTGAGTCCGCCCGTTTCCTGGCGGGCGGCGAATACCCGATCCCGGTCGCGGCCGACGACGGCCGCATCGCGGTGGAGTTCAAGCCTTTCGGTGTCGGCTTGGCATTTACGCCGATCGTGATGTCGGGCGGCCGCATCTCGCTCAAGATGTCGACCGAAGTGAGCGAGCTCACCTCCGAAGGCGCGATCTCCACCGGCGACACGCCGATCCGCAATCAGGACGGCTCCACGTCGATCATTCGCGGCGTCAGCATCCCGGCGCTGCAGGTGCGGCGCGCGGAGACCACCGTGGAAATGCCTTCCGGCGGCGCGCTGGTGCTTGCAGGCCTCATCCAGGAGCGCACGCGGCACGCGATGGAAGGCATCCCCGGCATGATGAACACGCCGGTGCTGGGCGCCCTCTTCCGCTCGCGCGACTTCATCAACAACGAAACCGAGCTCGTCATCATCGTGACCCCGTATCTGGTGAAGCCGACGAGCCCGGATCGTCTGCGCACGCCGGCCGACGGCTTCCGCAATCCAAGCGAGGCCGCCTCGCTGCTCACCGGCCGCCTGAACGCGATGTACCGGCCGCGCGACGAAGCCGGCGAGAACCGCCGCGAGTCTCTGCAAGGCCCGATGGGCCACGTGATCGAATAGCCAAGCGACTAGAAAAGGAATGAGGCTCTAGATGAACCGCCCGCTTTTCGCGCTGGTCGCCTTGACCGCCGGCATCGCCGGATGCGCGACCGCGCCGCCCAATGGGGCTGCGCCTGTCGGCCCTTCCGCGGCGGACAATCATCGCATCAAGGTATCGCAAGTCGGCGAGCGGCTCGAGCTGCCTGTCGCGGCCAACGACCTCACCTTGAGCGCCGCCGCGCAACAGGATCTCTCGCGGTTCGCGCGCAGCTACAATGACGGCGGCCACGGCGCCCTGATGCTGTCCATCCCATCCGGCGGCGCAAATGCGGCGGCAGCTTCGCGCATAGCGCAGCAGGCGCGGCTGATCCTCGCCGAGAACGGCGTGCCCTACGCCGCGATCGCCGGCAGCACGTATGACGCCGCCGGCGCCGACGCCTCGCCGATCCAGCTTTCCTACATGCGTTTCGAGGCGACCGCGCCTGAGTGCACGCCGATGTGGCGCCAGGACCTCGCGCATCCGGTCAACAACGCCACCTACGAGAGCTTCGGCTGCGCCGCAGTGGCCAACCTGGCCGCGATGGTCGCCGACCCGCGCGATCTGGTGTCCCCGCGCGACGAGGCCCCGCGCGACGCGGGCCGGCGCGCGACGGTCATGAAGCATTATCGTGAAGGCGAGCAAACCCACGCGGTGCGTTCGCAAGACGAGCGCATCACGGTCAGCGACGCGGTGAACTGAAGCGATGAAGCACGATCCGGCAGAGGCTGAGGACGCCTGGAGCGTCGGGACCCCCGACGAAGTCCAATTCGTCCTCGAAGAAGATGACGCGTTCGGTCTCGGCGAGATCGAAACCGCCGAGGCGCCGCCCTTCGACGACGGCGAGGCCGCGGACGCCCTGCTCGCCGCCGAGCCGGCCGAGCCGCCCGCGCCCGAAGCGGCGAACGAGCACGGCTTGACGACGCCGATGCCCGCGATGCCGCCCGCGGCGAACGACGCATCCGCCGATCAGCCGCTGCCGCGCATCACCATCCATGCGTTCTGCGATCGCCCTGAGATCGCCCGCATGATCGATCAGGTTGCGCAGGATCGCCGCATGGCGAAGGCGCAGATCAAGGTCGAGATGGGCGGCATCGAGGCCGGCATCGTGCGGCTTGCCTCGCAGGCGAGCCCGAACCTGCTGATCATCGACACCATCGCGCACGGCCCCGCCATGCTCGACGGCCTCGATCGCCTGGCCGAAGTGGTAGAGGAAGGCGCCAAGGTCGTCATCATCGGCGCGGTGAACGACATCGGCCTCTTCCGTGAGCTGATGAAGCGCGGCGCGAGCGAATACATCGTGCCGCCGGTGAAGCCGCTGCAGCTCATCCGCGCGATCGCCTCGCTTTACGTCAATCCGCAGAAGCCGTTCGTCGGCCGCCTCATCTCTGTGGTCGGCGCGCGCGGCGGCGTGGGCGCCTCCACCCTGGCGCACAACATCGCCTGGTCGATCGCGGAGCGGCAGGAAGCCGGCGCCGCGCTCGTCGATCTCGACCTCCCCTTCGGGACCGCCGCGCTCGACTTCAACCAGGACCCGGGTCAATCGATCGCCGATGCGCTGACCGCGCCCGACCGCGCCGACGAGAACTTCCTCGACCGCATCGTGACGCGCCAGACGCCGCGCCTGCAGGTGTTCACCGCTCCGGGCAAATTGGAGCGCGAATACGAGCTCGACGCCAGCGCGTTCGAGGTGGTGATCGACCGCATCCGCCGGAGCGGGCCCTATATCGTGCTCGACCTGCCGCACGTATGGACGAGCTGGGTGAAGCAGACGCTGCTCGCCTCCGACGACGTGGTGATCGTGGCCGCGCCCGATCTGGCTTCGCTGCGCAACGCGCGCAACATGGTCGATCTTCTGAAGTCCGCGCGTCCGTACGATCAGCCCCCGCGCGTGGTGTTGAACACGGTCGGCGTGCCCAAGCGCCCCGAAGTCCCGACCAAGGACTTCGCCGACGCGCTCGGCCTGGAGCCGCTCGCCGCGCTCGCCTTCGATCCCGCACTTTTCGGCGCAGCCGCCAACAACGGACAGATGTTGGCCGAAGTGGCGCCCGCCTCGAAGGCGGCCGTGTCGCTGGACGATCTCGCCGCCATCCTCACGGGCCGCAAACCAGTCGAGCAGAAACGCACGGCGCTGGTGTCGAAGCTGCCCTTCTTGAAGAAGTGAGCCTGAATGTTCGGCAAGCGCAGTCTCAATGAGCCGCCGGAGCCGGCGGCGTCTTCCGCGCCGGCGAAAAAGCCCTCACCGGCGCCTGCGCCGGCCGCCGCTGCGCCGGCGAGCCAGCCGCGTCCGAAGAGCTCCGCGCCCGCGAACGACATCGCCGCGCCGCAGGCGGACGCGCCGGAATTCCGCTCCGAAGCCTATTATCGCGTCAAATCGACGATCTTCAACGCGCTGATCGAGACGATCGATCTGGCGCAATTGGCGCAGCTCGATCCCGAAAGCGCGCGCGACGAGATCCGCGACATCGTCGCCGAGATCATCTCCATCAAGAACGTCGTGATGTCGATCGCCGAGCAGGAGAGCCTGCTCGACGACATCTGCAACGACGTGCTGGGCTATGGCCCGTTGGAGCCCCTGCTCGCGCGCGACGACATCGCCGACATCATGGTCAATGGCGCCGGCGCCGTGTTCATCGAAGTCTCCGGAAAGGTGCAGAAGACGGGCGTCCGCTTCCGCGACAACGGCCAGCTGATGAATGTCTGCCAGCGGATCGTCAGCCAAGTCGGCCGCCGCGTCGATGAAGCCTCCCCGATCTGCGACGCGCGCCTGCCCGACGGCTCGCGCGTCAACGTCATCGCCCCGCCGCTCGCCATCGACGGCCCCAGCCTCACCATCCGGAAGTTCAAGAAGGACAAGCTGCGCCTTCAGAACCTGGTCGATTTCGGCTCCATCTCGCCGGCCGGCGCGAAGATCCTGCAGATCATCGGCGCCTGCCGCTGCAACACGCTGATCTCCGGCGGCACCGGCTCGGGCAAGACGACGCTGCTCAACACGCTGACTGCGTTTATCGATCCCTCCGAGCGCGTCATCACCTGCGAGGACGCCGCCGAGCTGCAATTGCAGCAGCCGCACGTGGTGCGCCTGGAAACCCGCCCGCCGAACCTGGAAGGCTCGGGCCAGGTCACCATGCGCGACCTCGTCAAGAACTGCCTGCGGATGCGCCCGGACCGGATCATCGTCGGCGAAGTCCGCGGCTCCGAAGCCTTCGACCTCCTGCAGGCGATGAACACCGGCCACGACGGCTCGATGGGCACGCTGCACGCGAATTCCCCGCGCGAAGCCCTCTCGCGCCTGGAAAGCATGATCACCATGGGCGGCTTCTCCCTGCCGCCGAAGACGATCCGCGAGATCGTCGTCGCCTCGGTGGACGTCGTCATCCAGGCCGCGCGCCTGCGCGACGGCTCGCGCCGCATCACGCAGATCTCCGAAGTCATGGGGCTGGAAGGCGACACCATCATCACGCAGGATCTGCTGCTCTTCGAGATCACCGGCGAGGATTCCAACGGCCGCATCATGGGCCGCCACCGTTCCACCGGAATCGGCCGTCCCCGCTTCTGGGAGCGCGCGCGCTATTTCGGCCTCGACAAGGAGCTGGCCCAAGCGCTCGATGAATCGGAGGCCGATTGATGGACCCCGCGCTCATCGCCTCGGCGCTCGCGTTCCTGGCCTTCGCCGGCATCGGCCTCGCCTTCTCGCAGCCGAGCGCGGACGCCGTGCGCGCCGCCAAGCGCGCCAAGGACATCAACGCCAAGCGCCCCTCCGCACGCAAGATCGAGATCGATCAGGGCGCCGCCAAGCGCAAGGCCGGCGCTCAGGAGGCGCTGAAGGAGCTCACCGCGAACGAGAAGAAATCGCGCAAGCGCCGGCTTTCGGTGAAGGGCCTCATCGAGCAGGCCGGGCTCAACATCACCGAGACGCACTTCTGGATCATCTCCGGCTGCACCGGCGTGGTGCTCGCCGGCATCGGCTTTTTCATCCAGCAATCCTGGATCGGCCCGCTCATCGGCCTGTTCATCGGCGGGCTCGGCCTGCCCCGCTGGGTGCTGAAATTCCTGATCGGCGCGCGCCAGAAGAAGTTCACCAACCAGCTCGCCGACGGCATCGACATCATCGTACGCGGCGTGAAGTCCGGCCTTCCGCTCAATCAATGCCTGCGGATGATCGCCGCGGAGAGCCCGCAGCCCCTGCGGCAGGAATTCGCCAACCTCGTCGACGCCAACGCGATGGGCGTGCCGCTCGAGCAATCCCTGACGCGCATGCATGAGCGGATGCCGCTGCCGGAAGTGAACTTCTTCGGCATCGTGCTGATGATCCAGCAGCGCACCGGCGGCAACCTCTCCGAAGCGCTCGCCAACCTGTCGAGCGTGCTGCGGTCGCGCAAGCTGATGCGTGCGAAGATCCAGGCGCTTTCTTCCGAGGCCAAGACCTCAGCCGGCATCATCGGCTCGCTGCCCTTCTTCGTCGTCGGGATCGTCTATCTCATTCAGCCCGACTACATGACGCTGCTTTTCGTTACGCCCGTCGGCAACATCATCCTGATGGTCGCGTTCATCATGATGTCGATCGGCGTGTTGGTCATGCGCAACATGATCAACTTCAAATTCTAGGCGCGCGCTCGCAAGAGAACCGGGTTTCCGTGAACCGCGCGGCCCAACAGGGGATACGGAAATGAGCCTGATCCAGACGCTCACCGATCCGATGAACATCGCAGGCGCGGTCGCCGCCGGCGCGTGCTTCGCCACGATCGTGACGGTGGCCGCGCCCCTCCTCGCCGAGGACCGGCTCAATTCGCGCCTCAAGGAAGTCGTCAAGCGACGCGAGGAATTGCGCAAGAAGAGCCGCGCCGAGCTCAACAAGACCGGCGGCGGCCTCGTCCGGCCCGGCGCCAATCGCTGGGTGAACGACATCGTCGAGCGCCTGCAGCTGCAGCGCCGGCTCGCCGACGACACGCTCTCCGAGAAGCTGGTGCGCGCCGGCCTGCGCGGGCCCGCGGCGCAGACGCGCTTCTACTTCTACCGCGCCGCGCTGCCGATCGGCTTCGGCGTCGCGGCCTTCATCTACATGACGCTCTTCGGCGACCGCTTCCAGCTCTCCGGCCAGGTGCGTCTGCTGATCATCATGTGCGCCGTCGTGCTCGGCTTCTATGCGCCCTCGCTCTATCTGGCGAACCGCGCCCAGAACCGCAAAGACAAGATCATGAGCGCATTTCCCGACTCGCTCGACATGCTGCTCATTTGCGTTGAATCCGGCATGTCGATCGAAGCCGCCCTGCAGCGCGTGGGGCGCGAGATCGCGCCCGCGTCGGTGGAGCTGGCGGAGGAATTCGCGCTCACCACCGCGGAGCTCTCCTATCTGCCCGAACGCCGCATGGCCTATGAGAACCTCGCACGCCGCACCAATCATCCGGGCGTGAAGTCGGTGGCGATGGCGCTGACCCAGGCGGAGAAGTACGGCACGCCGCTCGGCGGCGCGCTCCGCGTCATGGCCAAGGAGAACCGCGACCTGCGCTTGTCCGAAGCCGAGAAGAAGGCCGCCGCCCTCCCCGCCAAGCTCACCGTGCCGATGATCGTGTTCTTCCTGCCGGTGCTGTTCATGGTGATCATGGGCCCGGCGCTCATCCGCATCTCGGAGATGATGAGCAAGTAAGACCGCGTTTGGCTTCGCGAGCGGCGCTCCTATATTGGAGGCGCAATCCGGAGCCTCATATGAAATCGATCGCGGAAGTGATGCGCCAGCCGCAAGGCCATTGGGTCGGCGACGGTTTTCCGGTCCGCTCGATCTTCTCCTATAACGGCGACACCGCGGCGATCAGCCCGTTCCTGCTGTTCGATTATGCCGGCCCCTACGTCTTCCAGCCGAACGGCGGCGCCCCGCGCGGCGTCGGCCAGCATCCCCATCGCGGCTTCGAGACCGTGACGATCGTCTATGACGGCGAAGTGAGCCATCGCGACTCCACCGGCGGCGGCGGAACCATCGGCCCCGGCGACGTGCAATGGATGACCGCGGCCGGCGGCGTCATCCACGAGGAATTCCACTCCCCCGCCTATTCGAAGGCCGGCGGCCCGTTCCGCATGGTGCAGCTCTGGGTGAACCTGCCGGCGAGGGACAAGATGGCGCCCGCGAAATACCAGGCGATCACAAGCGCGGAGATTCCGGTCGTTGCGTTTCCCGGCGGCAAGGCGCGCATCATCGCCGGCGACTTCCGCGGAAGCAGAGGCCCGGCGAGCACGTTTTCGCCGATCAATCTCTGGGACGTTCGCCTGGACGCCGGCGCGAGCGTGACGCTCGATCTGCCGGAAGGACACAACGCGATGATCGCGGTGCTCGCAGGCGCCGTGACCGTCGAGGATAAGCCGGGCGGCGAAGCGGACATCGTGCGCCTGTCCGTCGAAGGCGCCGGCGCGCGCGTCGCCGCTTCGAGCGACGCGATGCTGCTTGTGCTGACCGGCGAGCCGCTGGGCGAGCCGGTGTTCGGCTACGGGCCCTTCGTGATGACGAGCGAAGCCGAGATCCGCCAGGCGATCAACGACTTCAACAGCGGCCGCTTCGGCGTCGTGGCCGCTTGAGACCGCCCCTCCTCCCGCTGGCGGCCCTGCTACTGAGCGCCTGCGCAACGGAGCAGGAAGTCTACATGCCGACGGAAACCGAAATCCGGGACTGCGAGGCGCGCGGCGGCTCGATCGAGCCCGCGTTCGCGATCGACGCCTATGTGTGCCTGCTGCCCCCAGCTCCCGCGCCGAGCGAGCCGCAACCTTCGCCGTGAGTGTTATTGCGAGCTGGTGGTGCCGCGCATTTCCGCCCAACGGCGCGGATCGGAGAAGAGCCCGCGCAGATAGCTCATGTTCGCCGCGACCACGGCCGGCGGCAAATCCACGCGCTGCAGACGTTCTGCTTCATCGAAGCGGCCCTGCAGCCCGATCGCGAGCGCCAGATTCTGGCGCGCTTCAGCTGTCGCGTTCGGCTGCTCGGCCGCCTGCCTGAGGATGCGCTCCGCTTCCGCCGGCTCGCCGGAATAGATATGCGACACGCCCATATTGACGAGCACGCTGGGCTCGTTCGGGCGGATCGCCAGCGCGTCCTGATAGGCGCGCCGCGCATCGGCGTTGCGGCCGGACTGATCGAGCGCCACGCCGAGCGCGTTGCGCGCGCGCCAGTCCTGCGCATCGTTCTCCGCCAGGAACGCCAGCGGCCTGAGCGCCTCGTTGGGACGCCCGGATTTGATGAGCGAGAGCCCGAGCGTGCGGGTGAGCTGGGCGTCCTGCGGATGTTTCTGCAGCGCCTCGGCCGACACCTGCACCGCGCGGTCGGCCCGGCCGCCCTCGCGGAGCGCCTCGGCGAATTGCTGCGCGGCTTCCAGATCATCGGGAAAGCGCTGATATTCCTGCGCCCAGAAGGTCATCTGGGCGAGCTTGTCCTGCCGTGCGACGGCGGCCCGCGCCTGATGATCGACCTGCGCCTGCGCAGGCGTCCCGCCGGTCGTTGCACAAGCGGCAAGCGCGCCGAGCGACAGCAGCGCAGCCATTCCCGCGGTCTTGGACTTCAATGTTCGCGACATTGCCGGCGCCTCTTCGCAGCCGCGCACTTTTCCCGAAAGGCGCTCAACAAAGCTTTAATTCCGACCCCCTCCCTTCAAATTTTATTAAAGACGCAACTTCTCTATAAGGCCGTTCATGCAAGACCTGCCCTTCATCCTCTCCCCGTCCCAGTCGGCCGCGCCGATCCACGCGCTGCGCGCCGGCGAGTGGGCGGGCTGGATCGAGACTCGCTCTGAGGCGATGAAGCGGCTGGCCGCCGCCTATGATTTCCGTGCGCAGGCGGGAAAGAGCCTGATTGTTCCCGGCACCGACGGCTCCATCGAGCGCGTGCTGTTCGGTCTCGGCGAGAAGCTGGATCCGATGCTGTTCGGCGCGCTCTCCATGCAGCTGCCGGCCGGCGAGTACGATCTCGCCGCCGCCCCGCGGGAGATCTCGCGCACGCTGATCGCGACGGCCTGGGGCATGGGCGCTTACGCCTTCGATCGCTACAAGCCGCGCAAGCGCCCCGCCCCCAAGCTCGTCATGCCCGACGATGCGCAGGCCGACGAGGTGCGTCGCGTTGTGTCGGCGGTCCATTTCGCGCGCGATCTCATCAACACCCCGGCCGGCGACATGGGTCCGGAGGCCCTGCACGCCGTCGTGGCGAGCCTGGCCAAGGAATGCGGCGCGGCCCTGGAGGCCGTCGTCGGCGCAGAATTGCTCGAGCAGCGCTATCCGCTCGTCCACGCTGTCGGCCGCGCAGCGGCCGAAGCCCCTCGCCTGCTGCACCTGAGCTGGAGCGCGCCGAACGCTCCCGCGGATGCGCCCATCGTGGCGATCGTCGGCAAGGGCGTGACCTTCGACACCGGCGGCCTCGACCTGAAAACCGATTCCGGCATGCGCCTGATGAAGAAGGACATGGGCGGCGCCGCCCATGCACTCGCGCTCGCGCGGCTCGCCATGCAGGCCGGGCTGCCGGTGCGGTTGGAGCTTTTCCTGCCGATCGTGGAGAACGCCGTCTCCGCCGCCTCCTTCCGCCCCGGCGACATCATCAAGAGCCGCAAGGGCCTTACCGTCGAAGTCGATAACACCGACGCCGAAGGCCGCCTCATCCTGGCCGACGCCCTCACCAGGGCCTGCGAAGAGAAGCCGGTTCTCATCCTCGACTTCGCCACCCTGACCGGCGCGGCGCGCGTGGCGCTCGGCCCCGAGCTGCCGCCGCTCTTCACCGACGACGAGGCGCTCGCCGCCGACCTCCTCAAGGCGTCCTCCGAGAGCTTCGACCCGATGTGGCGGCTGCCGCTCTGGGCGCCCTACGAGGACAACATGGACAGCGCCGCCGCCGACCTGAAGAACACCGGCGACGCCGGCATGGCCGGCGCGATCTACGGCGCGCTCTTCCTCAAGAAATTCGTGGACGTGAAGGCCTGGGCGCATTTCGACGTCTACGCCTGGAACGGCAAGGACAAGCCGGCCCGTCCCGCCGGCGCCGACGCCCATGCCTTGCGAGCCTGCTGGCAGGTGCTGAAGCAGCGCTTCGGCAAGGCCTGAGCGGCCCTTCGTTGAATTCTAGCCAGAAGTTGGCTAGAATTCCGGGATGAAGGAAGTCGGCCTCTACGACGCCCGCAATTCCCTTTCCGCCCTGGTGGAGGAAGTGGAGCGCACTGGCGCGGAAATCCTCATCACGCGCCACGGCAAGCCCGTGGCGCGGCTTGCGCCAGCGAAGAAGCCGCTGACCCAGGCGGAGCGTGAACGGCTCTTCGAGGAGATGTTCGCCCGGCGCGACGCCCGCACCGAGCCCGACGAACCCTTCGACTGGAAGGGCGCAATCCGCGAGGGCCGTGAGGAGTGAGCGTCGTCATCGACGCGTCCGTCGCGTTCGCATGGATCCTTCCAAGCCAGCGGACTCAGACGGCGCAATCCTTCAGAATGCGGCCCGATATCATTGCCCCCTTTCTATTCGAGTATGAGTTGCGCGCTGGGCTGCTCGCCGCCGAACGGCGACGCCGGATCAGCAGAGACGACGTTGATGCGGAGGTCTCCGCCGCGCTTGCGTTGATCGCGATTGAGCCCCCGCCTCACTCGTTCGATCCCGCGCTCGCTCTCGCACGAAGCACCGGCCTCACCTTCTACGATGCGACCTACCTTGAGCGGGCCCTCACGGCCGGTGCGGAGCTGGCGACTCGCGACCAGGCGCTGCTGGACGCCGCCGCCCGCATCGGCATCCAAATCGTTGACGCCCGTTAACCAAGCGCCCACAGAAATCCGGGCTCAAACCACAATATCTAGCGCATCGCCGCTTGCTAGCACCACTAGATAGGCCATTGTTTCACCACCGAAGAGACTCGGGGGGCGAAATGATGAGTTTGGAGCTCGACCAAGCACGAGCGTTGGACCTGTGGCGCAACGTGACGGTCATGGCCGTCCGCGGCGAGGAACCGGACCTCACGGCCCGCCAGTTGGCGGTGCTGATGACGGTGCATCTGGGCCCCCCGCCCCATACGGTGCGGGGCCTCGCCCTGGCGCTGAAGGTCGGCAAGCCGGCCATCACGCGGGCGCTGGACACCCTCTCCCGCTACGACCTGGTGCGGCGCCGCCGCGATCCCAGCGACGGCCGCAACGTGCTGGTGGAAAAGACCGTGCGCGGGGCTGAATTCCTGGTCGGCCTCGGCGACATGATCACCAGCCGCGCCGCGGAATTGAACCGGTAACGAAACTGCTCAGTGCGGCGCCGGCGTAGCCGGCGTCGCCGGAGCGGGGCTCGCCGCGGCGCCTGCAGCCGCGCCTGCCGGGGCTGCCGCGGCCGGAGCGGCCTCGGGCAACGGGGCCGGCAAAGCTGGCGGGCTGGGCGCGATCGAGCGGAGATACGCCAGCACCGCCACGCGGTCATTGGTGTTGCGGATGCCGGCGAACGCCATCCGCGTGCCGCGCACGACCTGTGACGGCGACCTCAGATACTCGTTCAGCGTGTCGTAGCTCCAGACCACCGTGTGCTCGTGCATCGCCTGCGAGAACGAGAACCCCGGATGGGTCGCGGCGCGACGGCCGAACACGTCATGCAGGTTAGGACCTATGCCGTCCGCGCCGCCCGCTTGGAACGTGTGGCAGCTCTTGCAGACGCCGACCCCCCGCTCGCCGCGCGCGACGAGCTCAGCATATTGCACCGGATCCGCGAACAGACGCCCGAAATCAGGCGGCCCTTCCTGCGCAGGTCCGGAAGGCCCGCCGCCCGCTTCGGCGATCTCCGGCATGAACCCGGCCTTCTCCGGCCAATGCGGATGGAACACCGCGTCCGCCGCCGTCCCAACGCCCATCACGCCGAGCACCGACGCCAGCAGCACGCCCGCGATGGAATTGACCTTGAGATCGCTCATGCCTCTCCCCGACTCGGGCCAGAACCGCCCCAGAATCGCCGGCGCTTGGCCGCGCGGCTTTATACGCGACCCGGCCGGTGCGCCAAGCCGCCGAAAGCGCGGCCGTTGGGCGCGGCTTCTTTCCTTCTCGCGCGCCGGACGATAGAGCGCGTGGATGCCGCTGGTCGTCATCCCCGCCCGCATGGCCTCCCAACGGCTGCCGGGCAAACCGCTCGCCGACATCGCGGGCAAGCCGATGATCGCCTGGATGATCGAACGCGCGCGCGAGGCCGACGTAGGGCCGGTCTTGGTCGCGGCCGCCGAAGCTGAGATCGCCGACGCCGCCCGCGTCGCCGGCGCCGAGACGATCCTGACCGACCCGGCCCTCCCCTCCGGCACCGACCGTGTGCACGCCGCGGCGGAAGCCTTCGACCCAGGCCGCGCGCACGGCATCGTCGTGAACCTGCAGGGCGACATGCCCACCATCCGCCCAGCCGACATCGCGCGCGGCGTCGCGCTGCTCTCCGAAACGCCTGCCGCCGACATCGCCACGCTCGCTTCGCCCTCGGGCGATCCCGCCGACCGCGAGAACCCCAACGTCGTGAAGGCGATCGTCGCCTGGCAAGGTGGGCAAGGCCGCGCGCTCTATTTCACGCGCGCCCCCGCCCCGAGCGGCGAAGGCCCGGTCTGGCGCCATGTGGGCTTGTACGTCTTCCGCCGCGAGCCGCTGGCGCGGTTCGTGGCGACGCCGCCCTCCGCGCTGGAAGCGCGCGAGAAGCTTGAGCAATTGCGCGCGCTGGAGATGGGCCTGCGCATCGAAGTGGGGCTCACGGACGATTTCCCGAAGGGCGTCGATAGCCCCGCCGACCTGGAAGCCGCGCGCGCCGTTTTGAAAGGCTGAGGCATGGCCGAACGTTTTCCCGCGCTGACCGCCGAGCATCGCGATTTCATCGCCCGCCAGCACATCTTCTTCACCGCCACCGCCGCGGATGATTCTCGGATCAATCTCTCGCCGAAGGGCCTTGGCGGCTTCCGGGTGCTCTCCGACAATGCCGTCGCCTATCTCGACCTCACCGGCAGCGGCGCCGAGGCCGCCGCGCATCTCCGCGCCGACGGGCGCATGACGATCATGTTCTGCGCGTTCGAGGGCCCTGCGCTGATCCTGCGCCTTTACGGCCGCGGCCGGGCCCTGCCGCGCGGCGGTGCGGACTACGCAGCGCTGCTCGGCGCCCATTTCGCCGGCGAAGAGCCGATGGGCGCACGCCAGATCGTGGCGCTCGATATCGATCTCGTGCAGACCTCCTGCGGCTGGGGCGTGCCCAATTACGAGTTCAAGCACGAGCGCGCGGCGCTGACGCGGTGGGCGCAGAAGCTGGGCGAGGACGGGCTCGACGAGTATCGCGCCAAGAAGAATGCAAGGAGCCTCGACGGCCTTCCCACCGGGCTTGTGGACGCAGGCTAGCCGCGCGGGCTGTTTTCGCGCGGGCGCATGCGCTAACGCTGGCGCATGAGCGGAAAGATCTCCTTCCAGGGCGAGCCGGGTGCGAACTCGCACATCGCCTGCGCCGAAGCCGCGCCGGACTACGAGCCGATGCCGTGCGCGACCTTTGAGGACGCCTTCGCCGCCGTGGACGAAGGCGAAGCCGCGCTGGCGATGATCCCGATGGAGAATTCCATCGCCGGCCGCGTCGCGGACATCCACCACCTCTTGCCGCATTCCGGGCTCGCCATCGTCGGCGAACACTTCCTGCCGATCCATTTCCAGCTCATGGGCCTGCACGGCGCGAAGCTGGAGAACATCACGAGCGTGCAGAGCCACATCCACGCGCTGGGGCAGTGCCGCAAGCTCATCCGCAGGCTGAAGCTGAAGGCGATCGTGTCGGGCGACACCGCCGGCGCCGCGCGCGAGATCGCCGAGCTCGCCGATCCGACCAAGGCCGCGCTCGCCCCGCGCATGGCCGCCCCGATCTACGGTCTCGACATCCTCGCCGAGGACGTGGAGGACGAGCACAACAACACCACCCGCTTCATCATCCTGGCGAAGGAAGCAGCCTGGTCGAGCGTCGATAAGCCGGCTGTGACGAGCTTCGTCTTCCGTGTGCGGAACGTGCCGGCGGCCCTCTACAAGGCCATGGGCGGCTTCGCGACCAACGGCGTCAACATGACCAAGCTGGAGAGCTACCAGCTCGACGGCTCTTTCACCGCCACCCAATTCTACGCCGAGATCGAGGGCCACCCGCACGAGCGCCTGGCGGCCTTAGCGCTGGAGGAGCTGCAATTCTTCTCCACCGAGTTCCGCATCCTGGGCGTCTACCCCGCCGCCCCCTTTCGCGCCGCCTCCGTAACCAAGGCGGGGGCGCCCGCGTAGCTCTCATGGCGGGAGCAGAAACGTGGCCAGCGACGAGACACGGCTGAAGGAGCTTCTGCTCAAGGGCCTGGCCGGCGACGCCGCCGCGCATCGCGCCTTCCTGACCGAAGCGGCTTCGGCCCTGCGCGGTTATTTCCGCAACCGCCTGCGCTCCAGCCCCGAGGACGCCGAAGACCTGGTGCAGGAGACGATCATTGCCCTGCACACCAAGGCCCACACCTACGACCCGGCCTATCCGCTGACCGCCTGGCTTTACGCGATCGCCCGCTATCGCCTGATCGATCATCTCCGCCGCACGCGCCGGCGCGGCATCGCCATCCCGATCGACGATGCGCCTGAAGCGGTGCTGACCGAGCCCGAACAGGAAAGCTCCGACGCCAGGCACGACGTGGCCGCCCTCCTCGCGCTCCTCCCGGAGAAGCAGCGCCGCGCCATCGAGCTCATCAAGCTCGAACAGAAGTCCGTGCGCGAAGCCGCCGCGCTGACCGGCTGGAGTGAATCCGACGTCAAGGTTTCCGCCCATCGCGGCGTCAAGGCGCTCGCCAAGCTGATGGGCCGCGAGGCCGTCGCATGAAAATCAACGCACTGAAACCCCACACATCGAAATTCCAGACATTGAAGTTCGAGCCCATGAAAACCGACGACCTCATCGACTTCCTCTCCCGCGGCGAAACCCCGTTGGAGCGGCCGCACGTGTGGCGCACGCTGGCGATCGCGCTTGTCGCCGGGCTCGTGATCGCCATCGGCCTCGTCACGGCCGCACAGGCCGTGCGGCCCGACATCGGCGCGGCGATCACGCCGGTGATGCTGAAGGCCGGTTTCGCCGCCGCGCTTGCCGCCATCGCGCTGCCGCTGCTGTTGAGCGCGGCGCGTCCGGGCCGTCCGCTGCGCGCGCGCATGCTGGCGGCGCTGGGGTTCGTCATCGTCGCGCTGATCGTCGGCGGGGTCGCTCTCATGGGATTGGAGCCGCACCAGCGCATGCGCGCCTGGACGGGCGGCGGATTCCCGTGGTGCCTCGTCTTCATTCCAGTGCTCGCCGCGCCGACGGCCGCCGGCCTCGTCTGGCTCGTGCGCGGACTGGCGCCGACATCGCTCGCCAAGGCGGGCGCAGCGATCGGCGCGGTGGCTGGCGGGATCGGCGCAATGGCCTATGCGATGTATTGCCCGGTGGATTCACTCGCCTTCGTGACGACCTGGTATTCGCTCGCGATCGCCGCGTGCGCGGCGTTGGGCGCGATTCTAGGCGGACGCATTCTCCGCTGGTAGTAACGCCGCCCGGGCGCGCAGCGAACGTCTCTGCGAAGGGATTTCCTCATGCAGAAACTTCTACGTTACGCGCCCGCCGCGTTCTCGCTCTTCGCCAGCGCCGTCTTCCTCGACAGCCTGCGCTACAAATTTTCGAACGCCGTTCAGACGCAGGTCATCTTCGGCAAGCTCGACGCCTGGGCCGCGAGCTTCGGGGCCGCCGGCCTCTTCGCGCAGACCGGACTCTTCAGCCAATACGTGATCGGATCGGCCGAGCTCGTCGCATCTGGGCTCCTGCTGATCGGCCTCTTCCCGCGCTTCCGCCGCCTGCACGCCTTGGGCGCCCTGGTCGCGCTCGCGGTGATGTCGGGCGCGGTGAGCTTCCACCTCTTCACGCCGCTGGGCGTCGATCCCAACAATGACGGCGGCGGCCTCTTCGCGGCCGCGCTGACGATCTGGGCGACCTCGCTCGGGCTCACGATCTTCCGCTTCCGCGAGCTTGTCGCGCTCGGCGCCGACCTCGCACGCGTATTCGTTCCCGACCACGGCGCGGCCGCTGGCGCGCGCGCGCCCTCCCACGCTTCAGTCCGCATGCCTTGAGAAGGAAGAGAACCATGATCCGCACACTGATCGCCGCATTCCTGCTCGCCGCCCTGCCGCTCGCTGCGCCGACCGCGTTCGCCGAGAAGCCGCCGGTCTATACCGGCGTCCTCTCCAACCTCGCGGTCGGCGGCTACGATCCGGTCGCGTATTTCCGCCAGGGCGCGCCGGTGCGTGGAAACCCGCAGCACCGCATCGTGCACCAGGGCTTCGAATACCGCTTCGCGAGCGCGGAAAACCTCGCCGCCTTCCGGCAAAACCCGAACGCGTACCTGCCGCAATATGGCGGCTATTGCGCATGGGCCGTCGCGCATGGCTACACCGCGTCCGCCGATCCGAACGCCTGGCGCATCGTCGATGGCAAGCTCTATCTCAACTACAATGCCGAGATCCAAGGCCGCTGGGCGCAGGATATCCCGAACCTCATCCGCCAGGGCGACGCGAACTGGCCGAGCGTGCTCCAGCGTTAGCCTATGAGGGCGCGCGCGCCGCGCGGAGAAGCTCCTCCATGCGCGGGCGCGCTTCCAGGCCTTTCTCCTTCATGAGCGCATGCAGCGCCTGCGGCGCCCAGTCGGAAATGCCGCGGAAGCCGGGCCGCGCTTTGCACGCAGCATACCAGCGCGTGATCGAGGCGCGGTCCTTCGCTTCCTCCCACATCCAGGCGAGCGCCATGTCCTCTAGCCGGCGGACGTACGGAATGAGCGCCGCCTCCGCGAGCGAGAAGCTTCGCCCGGCGATCCAAGGCGATTGATCGAGCTGCCGCGCGAGGTCGGACAGGAATTGGTCGTATGCGAGCACCGCCTGCGGCGCGCCGGGATGCTCGAGCCCCTTCTCGATAAGCACGGCGCGGGCGGCGCGCTTCTCCGGCGCCTTCCAGGTCGGCGCCATGGTGTACTCGTGGCGAAACGCGATGGCGAAGCTGACCAGCCCGCACGCGCCCGAAAGGCCAGTGTCGGTAAGCATCACCCAGCGGCGCATATCCGTGCGCTCCAGGAGATCGGCGGGGCGCAGCGGATGCTCCGGATACGCCTCGTCGAGATACTCGTTGATGATCGTGGATTCCCCGATCGGGCGGCCGCGATCGACCAGCGTCGGCACCACGCCCTTCGGATTGAGCTTGAGATAGTCCGGCGAATGGGACTCGCCGATCTTGAGATCAAGATGCCGGCTTTCGAAGGCGAGGCCCTTTTCCGCCAGCGCCAGGCGGACCTTCTGCGCACAGATTGAAAGGTCGTTGTGATACAATTCCATCATGAGGTCTTAGTCCGCCTGACTTTCAAAAGCCCACGTCTTGATGAGCTGATGCGCAATGGCGATCGCCGGCGGACAGGAGCATTCCGGATGCCGCCCTTCGATCATCGCGCGCGCCTCTTCGCGCGTGAACCAGCGCGCGCCCTCCAGCTCGTAATGATCGATCGTCTCGCGATCGTCGCCGACCTCCGCAAGGGCGCCGATCATCAGCGATGAAGGAAACGGCCATGGCTGCGTGGAATGATAGCGCACGCGCGTCACGGTGAGCCCGGCCTCCTCCAGCGTTTCGCGTGCGACGGCCTCCTCGATCGATTCGCCCGGCTCGATGAAGCCTGCCAGCGCCGAATACATGCCTTTCGGAAAGCGCTTCTGGCGCCCGAGCAGGCACTTGTCGCCGATCGCCGGGACCATGATCACGACCGGATCCGTGCGCGGAAAGTGCTCTGCTTTGCACGCCGGGCATTCGCGCTTCCACCCGGCCTCCGAAACGACCGACTGGCCGCCGCAATTGGCGCAGAAGCGATGCCGGCCATGCCAGTCGATCAGCGACTTCGCGCAGGCGAGGATCGCGAGATCGCCGCCGCCGCCGAGCTCCATCGCCAGCATGCGCAATTCGACGAACGCGCCGATCTCGGTGAACGGCGCGTCGCGATCCGCTGGCGCCTCGATCGCGAAGCAAGGCGCCCCGTCGCGGTCGAGGCCGAGGAAGATGACGAGATCGCTTCCGACCGCATCACGTGCTGCGGCGGCGAGCCAGCCGCACTGCCGCCGTCCGTCCTGCTCGATCGCGAACACGAGCGTTCTGTGCAGAACGACAAGCCGCGCCTCCGGCCGCTCCAGAGCCTGTGCGATCCAGGCGCCGTCGCGCCTGTGATGCGCGGCCCGATCGAGCGGCGAATTGGCGAACGCGTTCGGATTGGCGAGCATCAGCCGACTCTGAACCGGCCGCCTTCCCGCTTCAAGTGTCAGCCGGGCCTGCGGAACCGGAGCGCGAATTGATCCGTGTGGCCGCGGATCGCCGCATCGAACACGTTCACCGTGCGCGCATCGGCCGGATTGCGCAGCAATTGCGTATCGGCTTCGTAGACGAACCCGGCCGCTTCCAGATCGCGCCGTACGATCGCCTCGTCGATGCGGTGGAGCGTGTCGGCGGTGGCGACCGCCGGGCTGCCGGCGATTGCCGAATGGTCAATGACAATGAGCGTGCCGCCGGGCTTGATCGCGTTGAAGATGGCGCGATTGCCGGCCGCGACGTCGAGGTTCGCGCGGGTCAGGTATTGATCATGATATTCCTGCGACATGAACATCGTATCGACCTGCTGCGGCAGCTGCACGGCGCCGTAGGGGCTCTGCACGACGGTGAGGTTCGCGTAGCCGGCCTCGGCGGCGACCGCGAGAATGGCCGGCTGGCGCTCCGCGTTCGGCGGAATCGGCCGGATGATCGCGAAGACCTTCCCTTCCGCGACGATGTTGCTGAAGAGCCGCGTGTAATAGCCTCCGCCTGGTCCCCAATCGCCGACGATCTCGCCGGGCTCGACCTGCGCAAAGGTGAGGATCTCGGCCGGGTGGCGATCGGCGTCGCGGTCGCGGTCGGCCTGCGGACGGCGGGGATCGGCCAGCGCGGCGCTGATATAGGACGCGGGGCCGGCCGCTGCGGGCGGGGCAGGCGCAGCGGTCTCGGCCGTCTTCGTGGCGCAGGCGGCGAGCAACAGCAACGCGGCCGCGGCGATGGAAATGCGCATGATCCCCCCTCATATTCTCGTCTGGCGACGCCTTACGCCTCCCGCGCACGCTCGCGCAATCACCAAACGGCGGACGACATGCAAAACCTCCTTTCGCGGCTTGGCGTCGAGATCCCGATCATTCAGGCGCCGATGGCCGGCGCGCAGGGGGTGGAGCTCGCGATCGCGGTCGCCGAGGCCGGCGGGTTGGGCTCGCTTCCCTGCGCGATGATCTCGCCGGAGGAGATCGGACGCCAGGTCGCCCTCTTCCGTGAACGGACGAAGGCGCCGCTGAACCTGAACTTCTTCGCCCATCGCGCCTCCGCGCCGGACGCCGCGCGCGACGCACGTTGGATGGCGCGGCTCGCGCCGTATTACGCCGAGCTCGGCCTTGAACCGGTTCCTTCGGGCGTCGGCCGCCGGCCTTTCGATGACGAGATGTGCGCGCTCGTGGAGGGGCTGCGGCCCGAGATCGTGAGCTTCCATTTCGGCCTGCCGGAGGATGCGCTGCTGGAGCGCGTGCGGGCGGCGGACGCGCAGGTCTGGTCGTCCGCGACAACTATCGAGGAAGCGCGCTGGCTCGACGCGGCAGGCGTTGACGCGATCATTGCACAGGGCGCCGAGGCCGGCGGGCATCGCGGCATGTTCCTGACCGAGGATGTATCGACGCAGATCGGACTCTTCTCGCTGCTGCCGCAGATCGTGGACGCGGTGAAGGTTCCGGTGATCGCCGCGGGCGGCGTCGCCGACGCGCGCGGCGTCGCCGCCGCATTCGGATTGGGCGCATCGGCGATGCAGATCGGCACGGCCTATCTCTTCTGTCCCGAAGCGAAGATCTCGCCCGTCCATCGCGCCGCGCTGCGCCAAGGCGGCGAGACAGCGATCACCAATCTCATGACCGGACGCCCCGCGCGCGGCCTGATGAACCGCATCATGAGAGAGCTTGGCCCAATGAACGCCGAGGCGCCCGCCTTCCCCAACATCGCGCCGATGATTGCGCCGTTGCGCGCGAAGGCTGAAAGCCTGGGCCGCGGCGATTTCACCTCGCTCTGGGCCGGACAGTCGTTTGCGCTGGGCCGCGAGATGGGCGCTGCGGAGCTTACCCGCACGCTTTGGGCCGATGCATTGGAAATGACGCGGCGTTGAGCGTGATGGCCCCCTCTCCCCTGGAAGAGAGGAGGCGCCCTTCTCCGTAACGGTTAAGCCTTGCCGCCGTCGCGCCAGGTCATGCGGTAGAGATCGAAGCGGCGGTCTCGCAAGTTTCGCACCGTGCCCTCGCGGCGCGCCCAGGCGAGATCCGAGAGATCGAGATCGCTGACGGCGATCGTCTCCACGTTCTCGGTGGTCTCCGCCGCGATGCCGTCGCGCGCGAACGGGTAATCGCACGGCGTCAGGATGCACGATTGCGCGTATTGCACGTCCATGTTGTCGACGTTCGGCAGATTGCCGACATTGCCGCTCATCACGACATAGCACTGGTTCTCGATCGCGCGCGCCTGCGCGCAATAGCGGACGCGGAGATACCCCTGCCGGCTGTCGGTGCAGAACGGCACGAAGAGCACCTTGGCGCCCTCATCGACGAGCCGGCGCGCCAGCTCGGGGAATTCCGCGTCGTAGCAGACGAGCACGCCGATCGGGCCGCAATCGGTGTCGATGGCGCGGATCTCGTCGCCGCCCTTGATGTTCCACCAGGTGCGCTCGTTGGGCGTGGCGTGGATCTTCTCCTGCGCATGCACGCTGCCGTCCCGGAGAAACACATAGGCGACATTATGGATGTCGCCGTCCGGCATGCGCGTCGGGTGCGAGCCCCCGATGATGTTGATGTTGTAGCCGAGCGCCATCTCGCGCATCGCCTCGATGAAGGGCTGCGTGTGCCGCGTGAGCGCCTCGATCGCCGCGACAGGCCCGAGCTTCTTCGTCTCGAACGCCAGCAATTGCAGCGTGAAGAGCTCCGGGAAGACGACGAAATCGGATTTGTAGTCGGAGACGACGTCCACGAAATATTCGACGTTGGCCAGGAATTCGGCGAAGTCCTTCACCGCGCGCTGCTGGAATTGGACGGTGGCGACGCGCACCCAATCCTTCGGGCGCATGGTCGCCGGCTGCGCCTGGGTGTTCTGATCGACATAAGGATTGCGCCAGACCATGTGCGAGGCGAACCCGAGGCTTTCCGCGTCGCTGGGGAGATAGCGCTCCAGGAGGCCGATCGGCTCGTAGCCGTTGTTGAGCTGGAACGTCATCACCTGGTCGCGGATCTGCCGCGTCTTCACCGCCTCCAGATAGGCCTGCGCCGAGCCGTATTGCTTCATGCGCCGCGCAAGACCCGGCAGGCGCCCGCCGAACACGATGCCCTTCAGCTCCAATTGCTCCGCGAGGCGCTTGCGCGCCTCATAGAGCCGCTGCCCGATCCGTTGCCCGCGCCATGCGGGATCAACGGACACTTCCATGCCGTAGAGCCATGGCCCCTTCGGATCGTGCCGCGAGGCGTAGCCGGCGCCGGTGATCTCAGCCCAGGTGTGGGCCGAAAGCGCGCTCTCCTCGTCGATGCGGAAGGTCGCGGCGTAGCCGACGATGTCGTCGCCATATTGCGCGACGAGCTGCCCCTCCGGAAACGCGCTCATCTGCCCCTGCAGATTGCCGGCGGTATAGACCGGCATGTTCGGATAGGCGCGCTTCAACATCTCCACGATGGCGGGGATGTCGCGCGTGTGCGCCTGGCGGACGGCGAGCTTCTCGCGGGCTGCGGGGACCTTCATGAGCGCAATGTAGGCGCTCGGCGGGGTTCACGGAACCGCGACGCCTCCCCTTCAGGCGGCGCCTTTGCGCTTGCCGGAAGCGGGCGCGGCGGGCAGCGCATCCTCCTGCGGCGCCGGCAGCCGCGGCGCGGTCTCGATGTGCGTCAGCTCCGGCAGCTCCACGCCCGCATCCGCCGAGCCAAGGTCCTTGAACCTGCGCGCCTGCGGCAGCACCCGCGATTCCACCGATGTGACGAGCGCGTTGTAGGTCTGCACCGATTTGCCGATCGCCTTGCCGACGTCCGTCATGTGCTCGGCCATCACGCCCATGCGCCGATAAAGCTCGCGCCCGAGATCGGCGATCTGCATCGCGTTCTTGGCGCTCTCTTCTTGCCGCCAGCCATAGGCGATGGACCGCGCCAGCGCCATCAGCGTCACCGGCGTCACGATGACGACGCGCGCGCGCATGGCGTCCTCGAAGAGCGAGGGATCGCGCTCCACCGCCGCGGCGAAGAAGTTCTCGCCTGGGATGAACAGCGCGACGAAGTCGGCGCTTTCATCGACGTGCTTCGAATAATCCTTCGCGGCGAGCGCCTTCACGTGCTGGCGCAGTTCCTGCGCGTGCTTCTTCAGGTGCTGCTCGCGCGCGGCCTCGTCGGTCGCTTCCATCGCGTCGAGATAGCCCGAGAGCGCCACCTTCGCATCGACGATGATCGAGCGCCCGCCCGGCAGCCGGATGATCACGTCGGGGCGCAGCTGATTGCCCTCCCCGTCCTTGTGCGTCGTCTGCTCCAGGAAGTCCGCGTGCGGAGAAAGCCCGGAGAGCTCGAGCACGTTCTTCAGCGTCTCCTCGCCCCAGCGGCCGCGCGTCTTCGGCGCGGCGCGGAGCGCATTCACCAGCTTGCTTGTCGTGGTGTTCGTCGTGCCGACCATCTCGACGATCTGGCGCATCTGCTCGGCGAGCGTGGAGCGGTCCTTGAGGCTTTCCTCGGTGATCTTGTTCACCGACACCGCGAAGCGCGCGAGGCTCTCCTGCACCGGCGTCAGGATCTCCTTCACGCCGCTTTGCGCCGTCTCCTTGTGCTTGAGGAACGTTTCGTTCGCGAACTGGAAGAAGCGTTGCTGGCTGGCGTCCATCGCCTGCGTGGCCGCGGCGTGGAAGCTCTTCTCCAGCTCCGCGCGCAGCGCCGTCAGCGCCCGCTCGCGCTCCTCGAACTGCGCCGCACGCGCCGCCGACGCGCTCTTTTCCGCGGAGAGCTCGGCGGCGACGTCGCTCGCCTGTCTCAGCGCCGCGTCGCGCTCGGCCTTGATCGTTTCGATTTGTTCGAGCCTGGCGCGGGCGACCGCGACGTCCTGGTCGCCGGCCGCCTTCGCCGCGAGCGCCTTGCGCCATTCCCAGAAGAAATAACCGCACCCGGCGAGCGCGGCGAGCAGCGCCACGAGCATCGGCCAATCGATCGCTGAATCATTCATGCTGCGAATCTAGCACGTTTCGGCCGCCGCGCGTGGTCCTCCGGTCTGCGCCCAATGCTTAACGCCGCCGCAGCGCCGTGGCGCGTTTCGTGCGGGATGCGGCCGTCCCGGGCGCAACGCCCGCGGCGCAGCGTGCCATTTTGGTTAGAGAGCGGGCGAACGACGTGAGCGCTTTGGTTCAGACCGACCCGATTGCCGTCCAGCAGCGCTTCTGGAGCGATTGGAACACGACCACCCGCGAAAAGACGCTGAACCGGATTTCGCTCGACCAGCGCAAGTTCGTGCTCGACTGGCTGAAGCGCCAGGGCCGCACCGATCTCAAGATGATCGAGGTCGGCTGCGGCGCGGGCTGGCTCTGTTCCGATCTGACTCCGTTCGGCGCCCTGACCGCGACCGATTTCTGCGCTGAGGTTCTGGAGCGCGCCCAGGCGCGCCTGCCGCAGGTGAATTTCGTCGCCGGCGATTTCATGGAGCTCGATTTCGGCGAAGCGCAGTACGATGTCGTGATCTGCCTGGAAGTGCTCGCGCACGTCGCGGACCAGCCGGCGTTCATGGCAAGGCTGGCGCGCCTGTTGCGCCCCGGCGGGGTGCTGATGCTCGCCACGCAGAACGCGCCGGTGCTGCAGCGCTGGAACAAGGTGCCGCCGCCCAAGCCGGGCAATCTCCGCACCTGGGTGGACCGCCATCAATTGCGCGCCCTGCTGGAGCCGCAATTCGAGGTGGACGAGATTTCCTCGCTGACCCCGCTCGCCAATCAAGGGATCATGCGACTGGTCAATTCCGAGAAGCTCAACCGCCCGATCCGCCTCCTCTTCGGCGACGCGCTGGAGCGGCTGAAGGAGCGCGCCTGGCTCGGCTGGACGCTCATGACCTTGGCCCGCAAGCCGGCCTGAGACCGATCGCCCGCTGGATTCCCCGCGCCAACCGACCTAGACCAGATCCCGATTTGAAAAAATCGGGTGAATCTGGTCTGCACTTTGAATCCAGACCATTTCTCGCTCGAAAACCGCGCAACACTTTTCGGGAAATGGTCTAGGTTTCGCGCATGAACCCGTTCAACTACCTGATCCCGATCGCGCTCGGGGTGGTGTTCCTGACGCTCTGCTTCGGGATCTACACGCTTTTCCGCGGCGGCGATTTCGGACGTTCCTGGTCGAACAAGGCGATGCGCTTCCGCGTTGTCGCGCAATTCATCGCCATCCTCGTGCTGGTCGCGGCCATGTGGATCAAGGCGCAATCGGGCGCGCCGCACTAGCTCGCGCGCCAAAGGAAAACTTGATGGTGACGCTCAACAAGATCGTGACCAAGGCCGGCGACGGCGGCAAGACGCGCCTCGCCAGCGGCGAGGAAGTGCCGAAGCATTCGCCCCGCGTCGAAGCCTATGGCGCGGTGGACGAGACGAACGCCGCGATCGGCGTCGCGCGCCTGCACACGGGCGCGCTGCCGGCGCTCGATGCGATCCTTGCGCGCGTGCAGAACGATCTCTTCGACCTCGGCGCCGACCTGGCGACGCCGGCCAAGAGCGAAGATGGGCGCGGCGCGCCGCTCGGATACGAGCCGTTGCGCATCCTCGATGCGCAGGTCGATCGTCTCGAGCGCGAGGTGGATGAGGTGAACGCCAGACTCTCGCCGCTCAATTCCTTCATCCTTCCGGCGGGCGCACCCGCCGCCGCGCATCTGCACCTCGCGCGCACCATCGCGCGCCGCGCCGAGCGCCAGGTGTCGCTCCTGATGGAGGATGCGTCCGAGCGCGTGTCGCCCGCGACCCTGAAATACCTGAACCGCCTGTCCGATCTTCTGTTCGTGTGCGCCCGCGCCGCAAACGACGACGGCGCCGTCGATGTGCTCTGGAAGCCCGGCGCGACGCGCTGATCGCGTGAGCGGTTATCCGAGAACCACGCGATCCACCGAAGCGGAACAGCCTTCAACACCTTTGGAGCCCGCCGTCGCGCGCTTGCTGTGCAAGTCCGCACCTCACCCAGCAGGGCGGAGCGCGCGGTCCTCGTGGGGCCTCTGAGGTGCGTTGTAGGCAAGCGCCGCGCCCCTTGCTAAATCTGACGCCCCAGTCATCGATGGGCCGCGCGCCCGTCATCGACGGGACGGTTCCACGGGTCATTGAGGGGTGACGGCATGCGGATAGTCTTGGCCATGGCGTTGATCGCGCCGCTGGCGGCGTGCGCGAGTTCCGGCGGCGGCTCCGGACTGTTGATCGAGAGCGATCCGGTCGGCGCCTCGGTCAGCTCCAGCGCCGGCGCTTCCTGCCCGAGCACGCCCTGCACGCTCTCGCTCGGCGAGGGCGGAGACTTCACCGTTACTGTCGCGAAGGAAGGCTTCGAGCCTGCCACGCAGAGCATCGTGCGCCAGATCGTCGGCGGCGGCTCCAACGCGACGGTCGCGGGCATGTTCGCCGGCGGGGGGGAGACGCGCTTCAGCCCGAACCCGGTGCACATCACGCTCCGCCCCGCGACGCAGGGCTATTCCGCCTATCCCGCGCCGCAGACCTACGCCGCCCCAAGCGGCTACCCTGCGCCGAGCGGCTACCCTGCGCCGGGCGCCCCTCCCGGCGGGGGCGCGCCTCTGAGCAGCCCCTCGCCCGCCTACACCGCTCCGTTGACTCAGGGCGCACCGCTGCAAACGCCGCCCTATCCCGGGCCCAACGCGCGCGGCCCCACGCCGCAGACATACGCCACCCCGCCCGCCTACGCCGCGCCGCCGCAGGCCTACGCACCGCCGACGGCCCCAGCCTATGCGCCGCCCGCGCCGTCCGCCTACGCGCCCCCGGCGCCGCAGGCCTATGCGCCGCCCGCGCCAGGCGCCTACGCCTCGCCGCAGCAATCCTACGCGCCGACGCCTTATCCGGCGCCGGCTCAGGCCGCGGGTGGCGCAAGCTGCCGGCTCACCGCCGAGAACGTCGCGGGCGGCGCCAAGACGTGCCTCTACACGTGCAACGGCCAGCCGCACGCCGTGGCCGTGGCGCCGAACGGCGCCTGCGCCTTCAACGTCCCGCCCCCCAATTAACGCTGTCGCGCTTTAGGGTCGCCTGACGGCACGTCCCTTGCGTCGCCGCTCAGGCGAACCAAGGGGCGGCCATGTTCTCGATCACCGCAGCGCCTGCAGCGCCGGCGTCCCGCGCGGGGGCGCGCCGCCTTGCCGGCGCGCGAGCCCGCGTCGATGCCTGGATGGTCGCCGCCGCGCTCGGCGTCGCCGCGCTCGCCTGCTTCGTCGTCTGGATGGGCCCCACAACCGTCGCCGCCGCGCCCTGGGACATCTTCGTCCTGCTCGATGGCGGCTGGCGCATGCTGCAGGGGCAAACGCCGAGCACGGACTTCTACAGCCCCACCGGTCCGCTGATCTATTGGCTCATCGAGCAGGGCATGCGGATCGTCGGTCCGTCCTTCCGGGCCGGCATGGTCGCGAGCCTCATCTTCCTCGCCGCGATCGCACCGCTCGCCATCTTCGTCTTCTTCCGCAAGTTCGCCTCCCCGCTCGCCTTCCTGCTGACGATCGCGTTCGCCGTGCTTGCGGTCGCCACCCGCCCGCTCGGCTACGAGCCCGAGCACATGAGCTATCTCATGCCGTACAACCGCATGGGCTGGATCGTGTTCGCCATCCTGTGCGCGCATCTGTTCATGGGCGATCGCGCACCGGCGAAGCCGCGTGCGGGCGCAGCGGCGCTCTTCTCCGGCGCGCTCGTCGCGCTTCTCTTCCTTGATAAGATCACATTCGCGCTCGGCGGCCTCGCCGCGCTCGCGTTTGCGCTTGTTCTGCGCCCGCAATTGCGCGCCAAGGCGTGGCTTGCGATCGTCGGCTTCGCAGCGGTGTGCGCCCTTGCCTGGACCGCGTTCGGCTTTGACATTCCCGCTTACCTCAGCGATCTCGGCATCGCGGCGGCCGCACAGACCTACGACAACCGCATCGAATGCCTGAAGCGCGTGATCAAGTTCAACGCGCTGCAGGGCGCAGTGCTGACCGCCGCCTGGGTCGCCCTCATCGCCTGGCCGGTGCGTCGCGGCTGGCTCGCTTTCGCCGATGCGGCGCGCACGACCCTGGCTGTCGGTTTCGTCTTCGGGATGTCGCTGCTCATCTCGATCTTCAACACCACCGAGCTCACGGACATCCCGCACTATCTCGCGGCGGCGATGCTGGTCGATACCTGGCTCCGCCGCGGGACGGCCGGGCGCCGGCGCACGCGTCTCTCCTATGCCGCCGCGATCGGCGTGCTCATCGCCCTCTTCACCGCCTTCCCCCGCGACCTCATCGGGTTCGCCAACACCTACGCGGCGATGCCCTATCGCAACGGCGCCGCGCCCGAGAGCCAGCGCTTCGCGTCGCGCACGTATGGCGATCTCGTCATCCTGCACACGACGAAGAAGGAAGCCGCCTACAGCCGCGCCCACCGGACGCCCGACCAGATCAATGACGGCCTGGCGCTGCTGCGGGCGCACCTCTCGCCGGACAGCCGCCTCGTCTCGCTGACCCTCGGCAATCCCTTCTCGCTGGCGCTGGAGCTGCCGCCGGCCCGCGGCGCGCCGCTCTGGCTCGACATCGACACCAACTTCACCCGCGAGAGCCTGCCGCCGCCGGAGCGCATCTTCGGGGACGCGGATTTCGTGATCCATCCGCGGCCCGAGCTGACCGGCTGCTGCATGGAGACCGTCCACGTCCTGCTCGAGCTCAACGGGCCCTATCTGGAGCGCCGCTTCCTCGAGGTCGGACGCTCCCGCGACTGGATCCTCCTGAAGCGCCGGCCCGACGCCGGAGCGGCCGTCCTCCAGCCGCATTGACGCGGCCGACGACGCGGCTAGTGTCCGCCCCGCTCCTTTAGAAGCGCTTTGTTTCCGTCGCGGCAGCCGCGGTTGAGGATAAAAATCGCCATGAAGATCATCGTGCCCGTGAAGCGGGTGCTCGATTACAATTTGAAGGTTCGGGTGAAGGGCGACGGCTCGGGCGTCGATCTCGCGAACATGAAGATGTCGATGAACCCGTTCGATGAGATCGCGGTCGAAGAAGCGGTGCGGATGAAGGAAGGCGGCGGCGGGCACAGCCCTGGGTCCGCGACCGAGATCATCGCGGTCTCCATCGGCCCTGACCAGGCGCAGGAGACGCTGCGCACCGCGCTCGCGATGGGCGCCGATCGCGGCATCCTGGTGAAGGCCGAAGGCGAAGTGGAGCCGCTGGCCGTCGCCAAGCTCCTGAAGGCGATCTGCGACGCCGAGAAGCCCGGCCTCGTCATCCTCGGCAAGCAGGCCATCGACGACGATTCCAGCCAGACCGGCCAGATGCTCGCCGCGCTGCTCGATTGGCCGCAGGCCACGTTCGCCTCCAAGATCGCGCTCAACGGCGCCAAGGCGAACGTGACGCGCGAGGTCGATGGCGGCTTGCAGACGATCGCTGTCGATCTGCCGGCCATCGTCACCACGGACCTGCGCCTGAACGAGCCGCGCTACGCGTCGCTGCCGAACATCATGAAGGCGAAGAAGAAGCCGATCGACGTGAAGACCCCGGCCGATCTCGGCGTCGATGTGAGCCCGCGCCTCGCAGTGGTGAAGGTGGCCGATCCGCCGAAGCGCAAAGGCGGCGTGAAGGTCAAGACGGCCGCGGAATTGGTTGCGGGCCTGAAAGCGGCGGGGGTGATCTAAGATGGCAGTTCTCGTCGTCGCCGAACACGACAACGCGTCCGTGAAGGACGCCACCAACAAGGTCGTCGCCGCCGCCGCCGCGATTGGCGGCGATGTGGATGTGCTCGTCGCGGGCTCGAACGCGGGCGGCGCGGCCGCCGCAGCCGCCAAGATCGCCGGCGTCCGCAAGGTGCTGCATGCCGACGGCGCGCCGTTCGCCGCCCAGCTGGCCGAAGCGCTTGAAGCGCTGATCGTGCCGCTGATGGCCAATTACGACGCCGTGCTCTTTCCTGCCTCCACCACCGGCAAGAACGCAGCGCCGCGCGTCGCCGCCAAGCTCGACGTGATGCAGATCTCCGGCGTCTCCGCGATCGAAGCGCCCGACACGTTCGTGCGCCCGATCTATGCCGGCAACGCGATGCTGACGGTGAAGTCGAAGGACGCCAAGAAGGTGCTGACCGTGCTGCCGACCGCGTTCAAGGCGGCGGCCGACACCGGCTCGGCGCAGGTCGAGGCCGTTGCCGCTCCTGCCGGCCCGTTCAAGTCGGCGTTCGTCTCCGACGAGATCGCCGCGCTGGAGCGCCCCGAGCTCACCGCCGCCAAGCGCGTCGTGTCCGGCGGCCGCGCGCTGGGCTCCTCCGAGGAGTTCCACCGCGTGCTCGAACCGCTCGCCGACAAGCTGGGCGCTGCGATCGGCGCCTCGCGCGCGGCGGTGGACGCCGGCTACGCCCCGAACGATTTCCAGGTCGGCCAGACCGGCAAGATGGTCGCCCCCGAGCTCTATGTCGCGATCGGCATCTCCGGCGCGATCCAGCACCTCGCCGGCATGAAGGATTCCAAGGTCATCGTCGCCATCAACAAGGACGAGGAGGCGCCGATCTTCCAGATCGCCGATTTCGGCCTCGTCGGCGATTACCGGGTCCTGGTGCCGCAGCTGCTGGAGGAGCTGGGCAAGGCCGGCGTCTGAGCGAACCAAGCCCCCTTTGAGAATCCGGCTTTGCTGCACTGCACCATCAGTGTTATATGATCTTAATGTGCCGGCCCGCCGGCAGAGCCATGCCGGCTGAACCGGCCACGAACCCGCCTGGGAGAGCGCCCGCTGGTGAGCATCCCCAATGAAATCAAGACGATCGGCATCGTCGGCGCCGGTCAGATGGGCAATGGGATCGCCCATGTGTGCGCCGTAGCCGGTTACGATGTCCTGCTGAACGACCAAGATCCCACCCGCATCGACGCCGCCCTGGGAATCATCGAGCGCAACATGGCCCGCCAGGCCGCCAAGGGCGCGCTCGCCGACCGCGACATGAAGGACGCCCTCGGCCGGATCGCCAAGGCGCCCAGGCTCGCCGACTTCGCCGCCTGCGACCTGGCCATCGAATCCGCGGCCGAAGACGAGAGCGTAAAGCGCAAGATCTTCGCCGACCTCAACGGGATCATGCGCACCGAGGCGATGCTGGCCACCAACACCTCGTCGATCTCGATCACGCGCCTCGCCGCCGCGACCGAACGGCCCGACAGGTTCATCGGCCTGCATTTCATGAATCCGGCGCCTCTGATGAAGCTCGTCGAGCTCATCCGCGGCCTCGCCACGAGCCAGGAAACCTACGAGACCGCGCTGCGCTTCGTGGAGAGCCTGGGCAAGACCGCCGCGAACGCGGAGGATTTCCCCGCCTTCATCGTCAACCGCGTGCTCATCCCGATGATCAACGAAGCCGTCTACACCCTCTATGAGGGCGTGGGCTCGGTGGAGGCGATCGATAAGGCGATGCGCCTCGGCGCCAATCATCCGATGGGGCCGCTGGAGCTTGCCGACTTCATCGGCTTGGACACCTGCCTTGCGATCATGCAGGTGCTGAACGAGGGGCTTGCCGACACCAAGTACCGCCCCTGCCCGCTGCTGGTGAAATACGTCGAGGCCGGCTGGCTCGGGAAGAAGTCGCAGCGCGGCTTCTACGATTATCGCGGCGACAAGCCGATGCCGACGCGCTGATTTCAGCTGCAGCACGGAGCGCCCCATGGGCGGCTTCTTCAATTTGATGCGTCAAACGCGCTATATCGCGCCATGAGCATCGTCTGTTATGTGCTGCGCGCGCCATCCGCTGTCATCGCGCAGGTGCGCGCCGACCACGATCTTCTCGCCGGCGTGACGCAACACGCGTCGCAATCCATCTGGAACGCGCACTTCGAAGCGACGCTGAAACGCCTCGCGCCGGAGGAAGCCGCGACGATGCGCAAAGAGCGCGATGACGCCATGAAGAAAATGCGCGCCATGCCCGACCTCGCCGCCGAGTTCGAACGCCTCGCCGCAGCACAGAAACGCGCCGCAGCGCTGAACGTCGCCGAGGCGCTCTGCCTCGATAAGCAATGGCACATCCTGCACTTCGCGCTCACCGGCAGCTCCGGCCTCACCGGCGAACCGGCCGATGCGCTGATGTCCGGCGAAGAGGTCGGCGCCGACGCCGGTTACGGTCCGCCGCGCGTGCACGACCCGGATGCTGCGCGCGCGTTCGCAGACTTTCTCGCAGCGCAGGATTTCGCCGCGCTGCTCGCGCGCGCCGGACCGGACGCAATGAAAGAAGCCCGTCTCTATGGCGCTCCCGGCGCCATTGATGAACTTCTTGCAACGATGCTTTCGGACGATTTCGTCCGTCTTCGCGATTATACTGCGCATGCGCGCGATCGCGGCGAAGGCATGATCACGTGGCTTGCCTGACTGTCTGGCGCGAGCACGGAGCATTCTCCACAGCTTCGTGCAATCGAGGAAACGTCGCGAAACCAGCCTGATAGCGCGCGGCGCGTCGCAAGCCCGCGACCGATTAGCGACGAGCGACTCTCTCTTCCGCATGCGAAGTGCTATGCCGCCGCCCAACGACGGCCGTGCGCGAGGCGCGACGGCTGAGCTTCCTTGGGAGGTGGACTAATGCGCACACAATTACTCGCAGCCGCAGCAATCGCGTGCTTCGCGCTGGCCGGATGCCAATCGACGCAAACCGCCGCTGTGGCGCCGCCGGTTGCTGAAGCGCCCGCGCCGATCGCCTATCTCGACTTTCCCGTGAACACCGCTTCGGCTGAAGCGCGCACGCACTTCAATGCCGGGCTCGCCAAGCTCGATCTGCAGGACAATCTGGCCGCCAACCGCGAATTCAAGGCCGCAGTCGCCGCCGATCCGAACTTCGCGCTTGCGCATCTTTATGTCGGCTTCTCCGGCAATTCGACGGAGGAATTCGCCTCCAACCTGGCCGCCGCGCGTCAGCATGAAGCGACCGCCTCGCGGGCCGAGCAGCTGGTGATCCAGAACGCGCAGAACACGTTCGACAACAATTTCGACGCCGCGCTCGCCAACACCCAGGCGCTGGTCAGCGAGAACCCGCAGAGCGGACGCGCGCTTATCCTGCACGCGCTCAACCTCGAAGGCCTCAACCGCGTCGCCGACGCGCGTGCGACCTGGGAGAGCGCCCTGCGTGTCGCACCGCGCGTGACCGGCGTCGCGATCCTCGCCGGCAACGATTACCTGACTCTCGCGCCGAAGGACTTCAACCGGGCCGAAAGCCTCTTCCAGCAGGCCGTCGCGCTCTCGCCTGAAGCAGGCGCGCCTTATGATTTCCTCGGCGATGCGCACCGCGCGCAGAACAAGCTGGAGGACGCCCGCCGCGACTACACGATGGCCGCCGAGCGCGATCCGCAGAACGGCCTCATGCTGCAGCAGCGCGGCCACGTGAACTCCTTCCTCGGCAATTACGCCGAGGCGCGCGCCGATTACGATCGCGCGGTCGCGTTGGAGGATGCGCGCGGCTCGAACCTGGGGCCGACCTACGCGGTCTATCGGTCGTATGTGAGCATCTACGAAGGCAAGCCGGACGACGCGATCACCGAGCTTCGCGCGCTCATCGCGCGGGTCGATGCCACGAACATGGAAGGCAAGGCCGACCTGAAGAACTTCGCGCTCACCAACATCGCGCAGATCGCGACCAATTACGGTCGCTATCGCATCGCCCAGACGGCGATCGACGAATTGGCCGCCAATTCGAGCGCGCAGGCGCAGGCCACCGGCAACCAGAACTTCGTCCGCACGCAGCAGGCGAACGTGGTGTTCCAGCGCGGCATGCTGGCGGCCCGTCGCGGCCAGCAGGCGACCGCCCGCCGGCTCGCGGCGCAGTATGCGACGCTGGTCGCGCCCGACGCCAATCCGCGCAAGCTGGAGCCGATGCACGAAGTGCTCGGGCTCGCGGCCTTCCAGCGCCGCGACTATCGCACGGCCGAAGCCGAGCTCGCGCAGGCGAACCCGAACGACATCTATGTTCGCTATCACCGTGCGGTGGCGCAGGCCGAGCTTGGCCAGAGCGAGGCTAACGCGACCTTCGCCGCGCTCGCAGTGCACAATTTCAACGATCCGAACTGGGCGATGGTCCGCCCCGACGTGCTCGCGCGCGTGCACCCCGAGCAGCGCCAGACGCTGACCCAGCCGGCGCCTGCGCCGCGCTGATCGGGACTTGGATACTGCCGGCTTCCGGCCGGCAGCATTTCGGGCGCGGCTTCGGCCGCGCCCTTTCTTTTCCGACGACGCGGCGTGTCCTAGTTCAAGCTTTCGGCTTGCCGAAGGCGGCTTTCCGTCCCCGTTGGCCCGATCGGTCGAGAAAGTCCGGCGATGGTCAGGCGCTCGAGATAGCGGGGAGCGTTGTAGTCCGGCACCGCGCGATGCTGAACAAGAATGTTGTCCCAGACGGCAATGGTGTCCGGCGCCCATGTGAGGCGCATCTGGTATTCCGGACGAGTGAACTCGTACGCGAGACGACGCAGCAACCGCTCGCCGTCCGGCCCCTCCACGCCGACGAGCTGCGATGCGGTTTCACTGACGAACAGGACGCGCTGCCCGGTGTCGGGATGGATGCGCACCGCCGGGTGTTCGATCGGCGGCAGGCTCAACAATCCGGTTTGCTGCGCATTCTTCGAATCCTTGCGGTCGTTCGCGAGGTGTTTGGAGTAAAGGACAGTCAGGCCCTCGATCTGGCGCTTCGTTTCTTCATCGAGCCCCTCATATGCCGCGACCGCGCTTGAGAACGCCGTATCGCCGCCGAACGTGGGGCCGTAGTGCAAGCGGTTGATTGTGACGACGGAAGGGATTTCCCGCATCACCTCGTCGGTGTGCCACGTATCCGCTGGCGCATGGATCTTCCCGTCCTTGAACTCGGTCTTCAGCGTCAGCATTTGCGGATAGTCGGGAATGGGCTCCGGCTGCTTCGGGTAGAGCACGAAGGGCTGCGACATCGACTTCGCGAAGATCCGCGCAAAATCGAGATACTGATCGCGCGTGAGCTTCTGATCGCGAAAGAAAATGATCCCGTGCGCGTGCAGCGCATTGCGGATGGCTGCCGCGGCCCGGGGCGGCAGCGGCTGGGAGAGATCGACGCCGCTGATCTCTGCGCCCAGCGCAGGCTGCGTCCGTCGCACTGCGACGCCCTCGCTGGAATAGGTGACCGGCGTCTCCATATGGCGCCCCCAACTGGCTTGGCTCGCTCTCTCTCGACGCAAGGCATGGCGCTCGCCGGAGCGACGCGATCCCGCCGGGGCCCGCCCGGCGGCGGACCACGATCAGACAAAATCATATTCAGACGTGGCTACCAATCAAGGGGACCCCACCGGAAGTCGGGCTTCCGGCCCTCCCGTTTCTCCGCTACATTGGCCGGCGCGAAGCGGGCGTGATGTAGTGGTAGCCTGGAAGCTTCCCAAGCTTCTCGTGCGGGTTCGATTCCCGCCGCCCGCTCCAGTAAAAACAATGACTTAGCGAGGCGGTCGGCGGGCCGTGTAACTTCGAAGTAACTTCTTCGAAAATTGCGCCAAAGAGAAAGGCCCGCCGGTTAGGCGGGCCTTTTGAGGACGAGGCTTTTGCGAGGATCAGCCGCCGACGCTGAGCGCCCCGCTGAGCGCCGCGACCACCTTGAGCCGGGCCAGCTCGATGTCCTCGGCGCCCTCGCCGTCGAGCCCCTGAAGCCACGCGATCGCCCGAAGGCGCTTCCCGTTGCGCTCGAAGCTCGGAAGGCCGCGCGCCTGAAGGAGCACGACCGCCAGCGCGGCGAGCTCGACCCGCATGCTCCGGAAGTCCTCCGGCGTCTGCAGGTCGCGCTCAACGACCATGCGCATGAGATCGAGGACGATCCCGGCGCGCATCTTCAGCGTCGAAGCCTTATGCGAAAGAGAGAGGAAGTCGGTTGCGTTTACGGCCGCCGCCGCACTGTGGTCCATCGGACCCTCCGTTGCGCGCGCCCGGACCAAGAACGGGCCGGTCTCAACGCGAGCGGCTCGTAAGGAACGCGTTCTCGGAATTTCTGGGAAAGCATTTCAAGCGCGGCGCGCGCTCGCGCGCCCGGCGATCCAGCACGCGCGAAAACTCCTCTATGGGGTTCTACTGGGCTTTACGAGACGTAGAACTCCATAGGACTCATCATGCCAAAGAGCCCCTCGGACATTGCGATTGGGATCGCGCTTGCGGCGTTCTTCGTCGTCAGTCTCCTGCTCGCTGTCCTATCGGCTCTCGACATTCACGGGACGGACGCCGAAGTCGCGGCGGCTTGGGCAGCCTGGGCGCAGCTTCCACTCACTGGGCTAGGCGTATGGTATGTGGCTCGAACCATGGGTCTCACCCGCGAGATCGCGCTCGCCGACAAGCGTCCGTGGATGCAGGTGCAGGGCAAGAGGAACGGCGATCCGCGGGAAGACGACGGCAAGATCGTTCAGTCATTCGACCTGCAAATTACGAATCTCGGAAGCGTGCCGGCATACGGCATGAAGCCCACGGTGCTGTACACGACCGCGAAGGCCCAGGACATCGATTCATCCGCCTTCAGCAACCACGTCGAGGAGAATAGAAACTCTTACGCGGGGCGAGGATCGGTGGTCGTGCCGCAAGAGCTTGTCGTAGCACATAGAGACATCGCGTTCGTAGCCGGCGCTGAAGAGTACGTACTCTACGGCTGCGTCGTCTATCGCTTTCCGGGCAGCGGCAGGAAGCACGTCACGCCCTTTTCGTTCTGGGTCACTTTTCGCAGGCACACCGGCGAAGCCATCACGCGTGTCACCATGGGACCGCATGACGTCTCCTTGCCGCCGGACTGAGGAGTACCCTGGTGACTCAGTCCTTTGTCCCTCGATGCTGGTCCAGGAACAAACGAATTTTCATTGCCTCGTAGCCCATCCAGCGCTTTCGCCACGCCTGGATCAGCTCGCCGCTGTGGCCGCCGGTCTCGTCCTCTTCGTCCACGAGCGCGGCGGCTTGGTCCAAGCCCTCGTCGAGCGCCAAGTCGAAAACGTAGTCCAAGAACTCGCGGAACCGCTTGGGCTCGTCTGGGTCGTAGCGAAGGTCTTCGTCCATGCGCGCACCCTACCGCACGAAGCTCAACGCTCGGTTCACATCCAATGGAGACTGGGAAACAGGCCCGCAGCTGGGGCGGGCCTGTTAGGGCTACAGCCCTCTTCAGGTCAGCGTGAAGATGTAGCCGCAGAGCGCCGTCACTCCGACAGTGAGGCCGATCAGAATTCCAAGCCTCAAGGCTTCTTGGACCATAAGGTCCGTCGCGCTTGTTGGCTTAAAGACGATTTTGAGCAGCGCCTTCCAGTTGCTCAGAACGTTCACGTCGCCGTGCGTGATATTCTTAACGGTGATGTTTCCGCTGTTGCCGCTGATCCGAGTAATCCGGCCCGGCGCATCGCCGAGGCTGTGCGCCTTCGCATAATATCCGTCGAACGAAAGCGCGATGAGTTGCTCCGGGCTAAGGCCGTGCGCCTTTGCGTACGCCAACAGCCGCGCCGGAACGTCAATGGTGATCTTCGCCATGGGATTCTCTCCTATGTGCGCCCCCGCCACCTCAGCGACTCCACATTGTTCCGCATCCGTTCGGACAGTCAAGCGTCCGATACCGCTCCTACTCGTCGTACCCCGTCGCGCCGCGCGCGAACTCCGCGCACGACACGCAGAAGCGATGCCCCGCGTGGTCGCTTAGGAACATCGTCCCGCATCTAATGCACTTGCGCTGCTTCTGCGTCTTCGGCGGCGGGTTGTCGTAGATGGAGCCGGGGACGCGCGCCTGCGCTGCGCGAGACTCCCAGGGATCAATCCTTCCGAACGGCCTCGAAGGCATGTCCGCCGGTCTCTCTGCGACCACGACGCCGTCGCGCATAACCTCGATGCGGCCCTTCGTGATCATCGACACGATGTTCTTGCGGGGAAAGTCGCCAACGCGCGCGCCGTCGGTGTAGAGAGTGTCCTTGTCCGCCGGGACGAGCACGCGGATCACGTCGTCGTCTCGCAGATCGTAGTCGCGGCGCGCCGCCATCACGCGCGCTTTCGAAATAGCAGCTGCAGAACCTGCACGATCCACGGCAGGCGCGGCGCTGGCCCAGGAGGACGGGCGCGGCGACGGCGTCCCCGCGTCACGGCTGCTCCTCCTCGCCCTCTTCTTCCTCAGGTGGCGGCTCCGCGAGCGCGGCGAGTCGTCTGCGCTTCTGCGAGCGCAGCGCGATCACCACGCGATCCAGCCAGGACAGGCGGGGGAGCGGATCGCTCGGCGCGGGAGGTCGGGGCAGCACGTCAGCGCTGCTCGGCCGCGAGGCGCAGCGCCTTCAGCGCGCCGCTCTCCCCGGCCCAGACGGCGAGCTTCGAGCCGATGGTCCTCTGCATGCGCTCGCGGCAACGCTTGAGCGTGTCGCGCGCTTTCTCCGCCTGATCGCGCTCCACGCACGTCTCCGGGCAGAGCACCTTTTCGGCGAACGTCTCCAGGCGCGTGCGTTCTTCGTTCGAGATGCCCGACAGGAAGGGCGGGGCGGAGAACACGGCCGACGCCACGAAGATGTCGCGCGTGTCGTTGAGCGCGCGCATGATCTCGGTCGCCGCGCTCTTTCCGTGCGAGCGGAAGTACGCGCGCACCTCCGTCGCCTTCGCGTCGGGCTGCTTCGCGAAGAGGACGCCGTGAATTTCTGAGATCTGGCCCAGGAAACGCTCGTTCGCCTTCTGCTCCGCCGCCTCCAGACGCCGCACCGCGCGGTCGAACGCGGGCTTGGCGAAGCGCGACAGCGTGACGGTGTCGATGCTGAGGTCCGCCGCGCTCGCCTTGATGGTCTCCCAATCCTTGTTGGCCGCGTCCAGCGCGTCGCGCGCGAAGCCCAGAGGGTCGATCGTGCCGACGAGCGTGCTCTCCAGCGCCCCGCCGGCGAAGTCGATCGGAGGCGTCTCCACGATGCGCGACGCCGGAACGACGGGCGGCTGCGGGATCTTCTGCCGGCCGCGCGCCAAGAGCGCCTGGTCGAGCGGGCTCGGTTGCGGAGGACGCAGCGGCGCGCGCGGCGCTTCCGTCGCTTCGTCCGGCTGCGGAGTGTCCTCCGGCTCGTCCGTGATGCTGTTGTCTTCTGTACTCATCTTCACTTCTCCTTCTGATTACTGCATGCCGGTGTGGGTTCCGGAGCCGCCGCGTTCCTTGTGCAGAGCGGTGACTCCGTAGACGAGCGCGTCGAGCCAGTGATCGCGATCCCACTTCGGATCGAGGTCTTCGGCTCTGAGCGTTCCTCTGGGCGCTTCGCAGAGCGTCTCGACGAGATGCGGGCACTCTCTGGGAGATATCCAAAGCGCCGGCCGGCCGTCGAAAACGGACGCGCTGCTCAACAGGGATCTGAGAAGAATCCAGCCGGCGACGCGGTTCTTCGCGTAGGGCTTCCGCGCGGGAAGCCCGCACGCCTGCATCTCCTTGACGACGGTGTCTCCGCTCAGGCCCCGCGCGTCGTCGGTGACCACCTGCGCGCGGCGCACGCCGGTCTTGCGCAGCATCTCGCTGATCTGCGACGCCCACGACGCGATGCTGCTTCCGTCGCCCGACGAGAGGTCGTTCGGCAGCGCCGTGTCCGTCTCCTTGATCGCGAAGATGTCGCCGGTCCGATAGCTTCCGTAGTCGCTCTTCAGTCGGCCCAGGAGGATGGCGGCGCTCGGGCTGGCACTCCCATAGTCAGCGCCCACTAGAAACTGATACTCCGCCGCGCGCGGCGCTTCGCGCAGATGCGTCTTCGTGTCGAAGCAGTCGAACATCTGTCCGCCGAGGACGTTCCAATCGCCGTCGAGCCACGCGCGCAGCAACGCCTCGTCTCCGCCGCACGACGCGCGCAGCTGTTTCTCGTAGGCGACGCGGTCGATGTGCGGATTGTCGCGATACGTGCTGTGCGCAATTATCCAGAAGACGCCTTGGTCATCTTGGAATGGAGTGAACGCGGGGGCCTTGCTGACGTAGTTCTTGAAGATGACGGTGTGACTGCGTCCATGCGGATTGCACGTCATGTGAATGTGCGCGCGACGCCCCGGAGCGACGCGAAGATTGCTCCGGATGCGCTGCATGAAGCGGAATGTCTGCGGAGGATAGTTGCCCGCCTCGTCCGCGAAGAGTGCGGAGAAGGAGCGTCCGACGACCTTCCCGAAGCTCTCCTCGTCTGCGATATTGCTGAGCGTGATGATCGCGCCGTTCGGCAGCGCGATCGTTCCGTCGGCCTTGTTGCGCGAGCATCGCGGGCCGAACGCGATGATGCAGATCGCCAGAAGCTTCTCGCCGATCTCCTGAAGACCGGCCCAAGATTCGCGGACCACCAACGGGCGAGCGTCCGCGCCGAAGTCGCGGCAGTGATCCACGATGTCGAGCAGGAAGCCGAAGCTCTTGCCCGATCCGCGACCGCCCGCGTTGAGAATGTTGCAGTGCTGGCGGAACGCGAGCGTCTTGGCCTGCATCGGAGTCGGTGCGAGGCCTTCGTCAGTCCGCATCGATCGCCTCCGTCTGCAAGCCCGGAGGGAGAAGGGCGCGGAACTGTGCGTCGGACATCGCCGGCGGCAGGACGATGTTGATCGTCTGATTGTTGTTGATCTGCTGCACGCTCGGCGGCGGCGTGCCGTCTTCCCGCCATCCGAGACGGGTCTTGGCGAGAAAGAAAGCCGCGATGGTGACGCCCTTGCGCGCCTGCGCGAGCAGGATGTCGGTGATCTCGCTCTCAAGCACGCTGCGGCCGGCGGCCAGCGCCTCGTCGATGCGCTCGTCGGACTGGCGCATGGCCTTGAACGCGGCGCGCGTGCGCACGCCGATCATGCCTGCGATGCGCGTGTCCGTGTGTCCTTCGGACGCGAGGCGTTCGACCATGTCGAGCCCGGCGTCGGTGATGGCGATGGTGGAGCCGCCCTGCGCTTTGTTTCCGCGCTCGATGTATGGAGTGAGTGGGGCGAGGTACTTGCCTTTTTGTTCGTCGTCTTCGGGAATGGGCTTTTGTGTCTCTTCTCCTCGAGGAGGGTTCTCGGGGTGACCCTTAGCCGGAGTGTGCCAAAGTGAATCACCTGATTGACCACCCCCTTCGAAAGCAGGGTCGTTGTCGGTAACGTTAAGAATTAACGTTACTCCGGTCGGTGGCATAGTATGGCACATGCGAAAGGACGGTTGGAGCGTAGCTCGGCCGCCCATTCTTGACGTGACCCTCGCGCGAGTTACTCGCGCAGTTACTCCATCGTCCAAAAGTCCTCTAAAATAGATGATTTCGGAGAGTCTAAGACAAGCCGGCATAGCTTGTCGGGTCGCGGGGCGGCGCGCTGGCGGCGTTAATCGAAGTTCTTAGGGTAAAGACGGGATCGGACGGCAAGGATCGTGCCATTCGATCTTTACGTTGCTTCTTAAGCTTACCTTTTTGCCGGGAGCGAATGGCAGGTTGGAGAGGTTCGTCCGCCTACGGATGGTCGGCCTGTAGCCGCCCTAGCCGGGGTAGCCGCCCTATTACCAATTGTTTGTTCCTGGTCGTCCGCCCTCTGCCCAAGGAGGCCTCTGCCTATGTGTCTGTTCTCTCTCCCCGCGTAAGTTCCAGGTAAATGCCCGGCTACCCCGGCTATTGGGGTGTCCGCCGCCGCAAATACCCTTGTCGAGCGTAGACCTCCCGCCTCCCCCAGGACGGGCTTTCCCTGGGCGAACGGCCGCAAGGCCCGCCCGTCACGACGCACGGAGCCCAGAGCGATCCCCAGCGAATCCTAGAAGGGTATGGCGTTGCGCTTCTTGATGCCGGTGAAGACGCGCACCTGCTTCCTGTCGCCGCGCTCGTCGGGGTCGCCCAGCACGCGGTCGTCGCCGCCTCTGATGCGCCGGCCGCTGGCCTCTATGAGCCTCTTGGCGAAGTTGCCCTTGTCGCCGGCGCGCATGTCCCGCTCCTCGGCCCACGCCTTCCAGCGGAGGAAGAGAACGTCCTTGTCCACCCAGCCGTCGGGGTGCATCTCGAAGTCGGACTCCAAGACCTCCGACAACCACGCCTTCACCGGCGCGCCCAGGTGCTCCATCTCCTCGATGGCGGCGCGCGACGCTGGAGGCAGCACGAAGCGCCCGCGCTCGCGCAGCCTGCGCCAGCCGTCGATCGCCCAATTGAGCACGCCGGGAAGCTCGGGAAGCAGCCGGTCGAACAGCGCCGTGTCCTCGCGGCCCAGGAAGCTCTCCGTCATCGTGAGCGGCACGAAGCGACTGGCGACCGCGCCGCTGGCGTCCTTGATGCTGGGCATCTCGTTCGTGAGAATGAGGAACCGCACGCCGAGCCGACCGGTCCACGCTCTCTTGTACTTGCGCGCGGCGTCCACGTCGTCCTCGCCGCTGATGCGGAGCAGGTTCTCCGCGATCTTCGCTGTGTCGCTCTTCGGTCCCAGGCGCATGTCGCTGACGCACGCCAGCTGCTTGCCTATGAGGGGCTCCAGGCCGAAGTCCTTTCCCAGGCTGTCCAGCGTGGGCGCGCATCTATTGGCGTGGCCGACGAGACGCACGAGCACGCGGAGGATCGTGCCCTTGCCGCTTCGCCGCGGTCCGACGAGAAGGAATATCTTCTGCTGCGACGTGTCGGGCGTGAGCAGGTAGCCGAAGATCTCCTGCAGAAGCAGGATCTCCGCGTCGCCGGCCCAAAGTTGATTCAGAAAGTCGAGCCACGCGCGCGGATGCGCCGCGTTCGCATGGTAGTCGAACTCCAGCGCGTTGCGCGTGAAGAAGCGCTCGGTCGCGGGAAGCAGCACGCCGCTGGGCAGATGCAGAAGCCCGTTGCGGCAGGCCAGAAGCTCGCTCGGCGGCGGTCCGTCGCCCGAGAGCCAGCAGGGCGGCGCGTAGCGGTCGCGCTGAGCGTGAGCCTTGGCTCGCAGAGCGTCCAGCACGTTGCCGACCTTGTCGCGGTTCGGGCGGAACGGAACGTCCACGAACTCGCCGGTGTCCTTGTTCTTGGCGACGGCGACCGCGCTGTCCAAGAAGGAGTACAGCTCCGACCTGACGGTCTCCGTCTCAAGCTCGGTGTAGGCCGCGCCGTCGTGCGCGAGCCAGTCGTCGTTGTAGTGCAGAAGTGTCGGCCGGATGCGCCGCTTGAACTCGCGCGCCGACTTGACCGGCTCGTCCTTGCTGAGCCGCAGAGGGTCCTTGGCGACCAGCTCGTGCGCCTTGTCGATCTGCTTCTGCGCGTACCTGCGCGCACCGCCGCCCTTCTCCAGCACGCTCTCGCTGATCTTGAGCGCGGGATCGAGCAGCCAGTTGAATAGAGCCTCGTCGTTCGCGCCCGCGCGCACCGCGTGGCACGCGAAGTCCAGCACGCGCTCGCTGCGGTGGCCGTCCACGTGCGGCTTGCCCTCGGGATCGTCCGTGCCATCCTGGGCGATGCGGCGCAGTCGTTCCGGCAGCTCGTCCAGCGTCATCGCGCGGCCGGCGTCAATCGCAGCGGCAGACGGCGCCCGCTCCGGCGTCGGCTCCACCGGCGACGGAAAGTCGGCCAGCGCGTAGGAGAACGACAGGTCCATGTCCACGACGCGAGCCATCGCCTTGACGCGGCCCTTCGCCAACTTGCCGGGGTCCAGCACGTTCATCGTGCCGGGCCACCGCATCACGCGATCCACGTTGTGCGTGTTGTCCGCGCCGAACAGCTTCTCCAGGCGCTTCGTGTAGCCCTCGACGACCTTGGCCTTCGCCTCGTCGCCGTCGATCTCAATTGGCGCGCCGAGCTTCCAGAACGACTGATACCCGCCGCCGCTGTCCACGATGACGTTCGGCGGCGGAACGCCCTCCGGCAGTCTGCTCGTGAGCAGCTCCAGAATGCGCCGACGCTCGGCGTCCGCGTCCTTGCCGATCTCGGGATCGATATCGACGTGCAGCCATCCGACGCGCGCGATATCGGTCTTCTTGGGCTTGCTCGTCGGTCGGCCGATGACGGTGTTAAGGGTGTAGTAGAGATTCCGAACGTCGTGGTGTTTGGCTCTCCACGCCGCAGCCGCGTCGTCCTCTTCGCCCGGAAGAAAGGTTCGCGTCTCGATGGCGGTCGGCTTCTGGAACTTGTCGATGGCGACGAGGCACCACGGCCCCTCCGGCTGCATCGCCCGAAGGAAGGCGATCGAATCGCGCGACTTGTCAATTAGTCCGGGAACTGACGAAAGTATCTGGTCGTCGGTTCTCGGGTTCTCCGGCGGCGAAGCAATCGAGGCCTCCGACGTTCCCCTCTCGTCGGGGGCCTCTTGCAATTCGGGAGCGTCGGTCATTGCACGACCTCCGCCTTAACCGGCCCCGCCACCTTCACGAGATCGACGGTGTATCTACGGTCGGTGGGCTCCCCGAGCTTAGCTCTAGCCTCGTCGTCGCTATTAGAGTCGATCCAAGTCGCGATGCCGAAGCCCAACGCCTCGTAGCGTCGAACGAACTTCTGCGCTGCCTTCCAACTCGACGGCCCGAAGGAGCGCGCCAAGACCAGCTCTCGGCTTCGCTTGTCGACGACAGAGATAACCCAGGGGCCGGTCGGCATCGCGCGCCGCATGCCGGTGATGATGGGATGCTCGCTCATCGCAGCACCTCCCTCTCGCGACGGTGCTCCATGAAGGCGACGAGATCGCTGCGCTTGTAGAGCACGCGCCGTCCGACCTTGATGTGCGGCGGGACGTTGGGATTGCGGCCCTTGCTGCGTCCGCACTCCAGGTATTGGATCGAAAGGCCGATGAACTCCGCCGCAGCGGCGGTGTCGAGATATTCGCCCTTCGGAGAGCCTACGAGCTCGTCCAGAAGAGCAGGGAGAGCGGCGCGCAGCTCCGCGCGCACGCGCTCGCGTACGATGTCGTCAAGAGACACTTCGGGCGTCCTATGGTCTGGGGTTCAGAGAGGATCGCCCGGCCATGGAGAGCGTCGCCGCTCTCTATCTCCTAGAGCCATGTGCCCCCGGCCTCGGGTTACCGATGGGGCGGCCAGCTTGCCGACGCGGCTTGGCCGCCCGGCTGCGAGCAATATAGTCGCGTCGGTCGATTTCTACAAATCCCGGAAGTTAAGTTCCGGCGGAAATATCCGCGTACAGACTCTCGGCGACTCTTTCCGCCCAAGATCGAAGTGTCTCGTCCGACGGCGTCGAATATCGCAGCGTGATGCTCTGCGACTTGACGGAGTGGTTGAGCAGCGTCGCCATGACGGAGATCGGACAGCCCGCCTCCTCCGCGCGAGTCGCCCACGTGGCGCGCATCTGGTGGCGCGTGCATCCGGCGGGCGAGCCCGGCTCCACGAGGTGCGCGCCCGCGCGCTGCCCGGAGAACACGAACGGATTTCCCTCCACGCGCGGAATGCGTTCGAAGATCTCGCGCATGCGGGGCGTGATCGGCAATTCGAAAGCCTTGTGCGCGCCGCCCTTGGGATTGGGTCGGTGCAGCCATCCCTCGCGCTTGGCGTCGATGTCGTCCCAGCGAACGGAGAGCGCGTCCTCCTTGCGAAGGCCCGTGATGAGCGCGAAGCGCCACCAGTCCGCGCGGATCGGGTTGTCTATCTCGCGCAGCGCCGCGCCGAGCGCCTTAAGGTCGCGCACCGGCGGCGTGCCCGTGGTCTTCTCCCTGTTCTTCCTGGTGCGCCACCAGCGGGCGTCCAGGGGGAACGGGACGCCGCAGGTGTTGTAGATGGCCTTGAGGTGACGGACGACGCGGTTCGCCGTGACGGGCCGGCGGCGGCCGGCGTCCTTGCGGAGCTTCCGCCCCGGCTCAGGCTTCCTGGGCTTCGTGGTCTCCACGTGCAGATCGGCGACGGTCTGGTGGTCGATGCGGTTGAGCCGCCGGTCGAGCAGGTCCGGGGCGTACAGCTCCACCTCGTAGGCGATGAGGTCCATCGAGTAGGCGCTGCACCCCCGCGCCTCCATGGACTCCCGGTGGCGCGCCAGCCCCTCTCGGAGCGTTACGCTCGGCCCGGCGGGCTTGGCCTGCGCCGCCGCCACGTGGGCCAGCCGGCGGGCCTCGACGAGGTCCACGTCCTCCACCCGGCCGAGGGTGCTTCGCCGGCCGCCCGACTTCTGAAACACGTATGCTACGGGGCGGCCCCCCGCCCCCACCCGGACCCCGAAGCCCTTTAGGGTCGTGTCCCAGTAGAGGCCGGCCGGCCGCCGGGCCTTCTGCAGGAAGGCTTGGTTGATCGCTGTCGCTGGCACGCCGAGTAACTTCCCGAGTAACTAAAATCGCTAAAACCGGGTAGGGTCCGGCTGTCCCTCCCTGGTGCAAAACTCGTGCAAAAGGCAATGAATTTAGCGAGATAGTCCGGGTCCGGAGGGTCGGTAAAATCCCCGGCGCGTGCTTCCCAAGCTTCTCGTGCGGGTTCGATTCCCGCCGCCCGCTCCAGCCCCTCCGGCCGCACAAACCCCTCCAACCGCATAAGCCCATCGCCGCCCGGCCGGCCGGCGCGCTAGAACGGCGCGATCCTGGAGATATTGCATGCGCCTTGGATTTCCGTTCCTCGCGGTCGCGGCGCTCGCCCTGGCCGCCTGCGCGACCGCGCCCACCTACGCGCCCGCCTCCGGCCTCGGGCGCCCCGGCTATTCCGAGCAGCGCATCGAGAGCGACCGTTTCCGCGTGGTCTTCCGCTCCCAGGCGGCGGCCGATCCCGGGCTGATCGAGGCGCTGGCGCTGCGGCGCGCCGCCGAGATCACGGTGGAGACCGGCTACGACCATTTCATCGTCGATCGCCGCGAGGTCGATCGCGGCCAGCGCAGCGGTCCCACGATCGGCGTCGGGGTCGGCGGCGGCTCGTTCGGGCGCCGCTCGAGCTTCGGCACGGGCGTGGGCCTCTCCTTCCCGATCGGCGGCGGCGGCGAAGCGGCCCAGACCGCCGCGCTCGACATCCGCCTGGGCCGTGGGCCCAAGCCCGCCTCCCCGGACGCCTATGACGCGCGCGACGTGCTCCGTACCGCGCGTTAACCGTTGGCCGCCATAATCGTCGGCCATCGAGGATGAAATGAGCGCTGCGCCGGACGAGGAATATTGGCCCCGGATTCTGGTGGTCGATGACGTGGAGGACAATCGCGACCTCCTGCGCCGGCGCCTGATGATCGCGCACTTCGAGGTGACCGAAGCCAATGACGGCGCCGGCTGCCTCGCCAAGCTGGCGCAGCAGAAATTCGACGCCGTGCTGCTCGACTACATGATGCCCGGCATGGACGGCCTGGAGACGCTGCGCCGCATCCGCCAGACCTGGTCGAAGGCCGAGCTGCCGGTGATCATGGTCACTGCGCGCGACGAGGATCCGATGATCGTGCGCTGCCTGGAATGCGGCGCCAACGATTTCGTCTCGAAGCCGTTCTCGTTCCCGGTGCTGCAGGCGCGCCTGCGCGCGGCGTTGCCGCAGGCCCGCGGCGCCTAAACCGATCAGTCGAGCGCAGAAACGCTCGGAAATTCACTGAGCGGCCAACCTATGCCTTGTTCGCGGTCAGCTCGCGGATGAGCTGCATGAGCGCCGGGAAATCCACAGGCTTCGTCGCAAAAGCGTCAAATCCCGCCGCGAGGCAATCTTCGCGCGCGCCGTCCATCGCATGCGCCGTGAGCGCCACGATCGGCGTCTTCTTGCCGGTTTCGGTCGCGCGGATGCGTTTCATCGCCTCCATGCCGCCCATCACCGGCATGGCGAGATCCATGAGCACGAGATCCGGCGTCTGGCGTGCAAAGGCTTCCACCGCCTGCGCGCCGTCTTCGGCTGGGATCACGATGAAGGTCTGCCGCTCCAGGCGGCGTATCAGGATTTCGCGGTTATCCGGCTGATCTTCGGCGACCAGAATAGTCAGGCTCATGCGACGGCCCCTCTCTGGGCTTCCTCCATTATCTTTTCTTCTTGCTTGATGAGGGGCAGCCGCGCGAATTGCAAGACCGACGCCACCAATGCGTCGCGCTGCACCGGCTTCACAAGGTGCAGGCAGGCGCCGAGCGAGATGGCGCGCGCGCGATCTTCGTCGATGGAAAGCACGATGGTCGGGATGTCGGCGGTGGCTTCTTCGGCCCGCAGCGCCTCAAGCACGCTCCACCCGCTGTCGTCCGGCAGATGAATGTCGAGGATGATGAGCGCGGGATGCACCGCGCGCGCCTTCGCGAGCCCGTCCGCTGCGCTGACCGCGCTGCGCACGTCGAAACCGAGCCGCGAGAGCGTGCGCCGCGCCAGGTCGCGCGCGTCCGCTTCATCGTCGATCACCAGGATCACAGGCCCACCCGCGCTCGCGGTCTCGGCCTCCTTGATGTTCATCAAGTTGGGCAGGCGCAAATCCGCGGGGATGCGCATCGTGAAGATCGAGCCCTTGCCGATCTCGCTCTCCACCGAGAGATCGCCGCCGAGCAGCTCGGCGAGCCGCCGCGTGATCGAAAGCCCGAGGCCGGTGCCGCCGAACTGGCGCGTGGTGGTGCTGTCGGCCTGCGCGAACGGCTGAAAGAGGCGCGACATCTGCTCCTGCGTGATGCCGATGCCGCTATCGACGACGTCGAACACGAGCCAGTCGAGATTGTTGTCGCGCCGCCGGCTCGCGCGCAGCAGCACGCGTCCCTCCTGGGTGAACTTGCAGGCGTTGGCCAGGAGATTCAGCAGGCACTGGCCGATGCGGAAGGAATCCGACATCCCGAACCCGAGATTGTCGGCGATCTCAAGCTCGAGCGTGTTGTTGTTCTTCTCCGCCGCCGGCCGCACCGTCTCCACCGCATTGCGCACGACCTCGGCCGGATCGAAATCCTTGATCGAGAGGTCCATCCGGCCCGCCTCGATCTTCGAGAGATCGAGAATGCCGTTGATGAGCGAGAGCAGGTGCTTGGCGGCCGCCAGGATGCGGCTGATATCCTTCACGGCGCCCGCGGCGCCCATCGCCTCGGCTTCTTCCAGCTGCAGCTCCGAATAGCCGATGATCGAATTGAGCGGCGTCCTGAGCTCATGGCTCATATTGGCGAGGAATTGCGACTTCGCCCCGTTCGCCGCTTCGGCCGCTTCGCGCGCGCCGCGCAGAGCCGTGACCGCATCCATGAGCGCGGAATCGCGGATGTCGATCTCGCGCAGCACGCGCATGAAACGTTCGAACATTTCCGCGAAGTCGAACCGGCTGTCGCGCGATTCCCAGTCCTGCAACTCGCGCCGCCCCGCCTCGCCGTCCGGCGCCGCGCCGAAATCACGGATCACCTCGTCGAACATCGCGCGCTTGCCCGCGAGCTGCGCTTCCGCTTGCCGCGTCGCTTCCAGAAGCCGCTGCTGCATGAGCTTCTGCTCGGTGACATTGCGCGTGATGCCGATCACGTAGCGCAGCCGCCCGCTCTGCTCGGCGACCGATTCCATGACGGTCTGCACCCAGATCTGCCGGTCGTCGTCGCGCTTGTAGCGATGCTCCATCACCCGCCGGACGCCGGGCGTCTGCAGCGTCTGGATCATCTGCTCGAACCGTTCGTAATCCTCTTCAAGCAGCCATGCGGGCTGATGCATGGCGAAGTTCGCGAACGTCGGCTTGAACCCGACGATCGTCTCGAACTCGGGCGATGCCCACACTTGCCGCTCGATGGTGTCGACGCGCCAGACCGTCGTTTCCGCCGACGAGAGCGCGAAATGCAGGATCTGCTCGGCCTCTTCGGCCTCGCGCCTGGCCTTGTGCAGGGCGGTCACGTCTTCGCTGAACGTGACGACGCCGCCGATCCGGCCCTCGTCGTCGCGCCACGGCTTGGTCTCCCACCGCAGGATCGCTTCGCCGCCTCCGGGAAGCGGGGTCACGTCATAATCGTTCTTCACGCACTCGCCCTTGAGCGAGCGCTCGTGCGCCTCGCGCCAATGCGGCGGACACGGATCGATGAGCTCGAAGAAGCTCCGCCCGAGCACTTCCTCCATGGGCAGGCCGTTGATGCGCGTTGTGGCGCGGCTCACCATGATGATCTTCGCGTCGCGGTCCATGACCGAGACGGCGCGGTCCTCCTGCTCCAGGATGATCCGCGTGAGCTGCTTCTGGCGCCGCACCTGCTTGAGCGTGCTGTCCAGCAGCGCCTCGTTCTTCGCCTTGGCGCGCAACAGCGACGCGAGCGCAGCAAGGCCGAGCGTGCTCGCGCAGGCGAGGAGAGCCGTCCCCACCCAGTCGATCGGCCCGCCGGCCATTTCCGCAACGAACGGGTTGACGAAGGCCGCGATGAGCGCCGGCGCCGTCGCCGCCGCGCCCACCCGATCGGACACCGCGAAAAGGTCGCGCGAAAAGAGGGTGACAAGGAACATGAGCCCGAACGCGCTCGTGCTCGCCCACGGCCTTCCATCCAGCGCCAGCGCCAGCGAGGCGCCCGCAAACGCCGCGCTCACCAAGAGGCTCGAGAGGAGCAGGCCGCGCTCCGCCTCCGCGCTCGCATCGCCGCGCTCCGCGACGTCGCGGTAGATGTTCCGCTCAAGGATGAGCGCCGAGAGCGCCACCGCGCACCACACGAAGCCGCCGAAGAGCCCGGTCGCGCCCATGATCAGCGCGGCGATCACCGCAGCGCCGAGCGCAAGCCCGCGAGCCTGTTGCTCACGGGTCTCCCACGCGCTTCGCACCGCTTCGAGTTCAATGACCGCCATGTCGCCGGCGCACCTTCTGATCGCAAGCGAATGTGTCTCACAATTTCAAATATTCCGTTTCGGCAAGACTAATGAGGTGTCACCGGCGCCGCTTTCGGCGCCGCCGCGCCATCCCCTCGTGCGTCCGAGGGCCCTGGCGTCTCGCCTGCGAACCTCTTAAAGAGGCGGCAACCACACCCTTCGTGCGGATAGGCCTCCATGCGCTCAATCTCCCATTTCATCGACGGCGCCGCATTCAAGCCCGCTTCGGCCCGGTCCGGGGATGTTTTCGACCCCAATATCGGTGAGGTGCAGGCCCGCGTCGCGTTCGCGACGCCCGCCGAGCTCGACGCGGCCGTGCGCGCCGCATCCGCCGCATGGCCGGACTGGGCCGCGCTCAATCCGCAGCGCCGCGCGCGCGTGATGTTCGAGTTCAAGCGCCTTGTTGAATCGAACATGAATGCGCTCGCCGAGCTCCTTTCCTCCGAACACGGAAAGGTCGTCGCCGATTCCAAGGGCGACATCCAGCGCGGCCTGGAAGTGATCGAATTCGCCTGCGGCATTCCCCATGCCCTTAAGGGCGAGTTTACCGAAGGCGCCGGCCCCGGCATCGACGTCTATTCCATGCGCCAGCCGCTGGGCGTCGTCGCCGGCATCACGCCGTTCAACTTCCCGGCCATGATCCCGATGTGGATGTTCGGCGTGGCGATCGCCTGCGGCAACACGTTCGTGCTGAAGCCCTCGGAGAAGGATCCGTCCGTACCCGTGCGCCTCGCCGAGCTCTTCATGGAAGCCGGCGCCGCTCTCGGGCTGACGCTGAAGGGCGTGTTGAACGTCGTTCATGGAGATAAGGAGATCGTTGACGCGATCCTGAAGCATCCGGAGATCAGAGCCGTGAGCTTCGTCGGCTCTTCGGACATCGCGCACTATATCTATAACACCGGCGCGGCCCACGGAAAGCGCGTGCAGGCGATGGGCGGGGCCAAGAACCACGGCGTCGTACTGCCCGACGCCGATCTTGACCAGACCGTTAAGGATCTCGTCGGCGCCGCGTACGGCTCTGCGGGAGAGCGCTGCATGGCGCTGCCCGTCGTCGTGCCGGTCGGCAAGAAGACCGCCGACGAAATCCGAGAACGCGTCGTCAACGAATTGGAGACGCTGCGCGTCGGCATCTCCACCGACGCGGCCGCGCAATACGGACCCGTCGTCTCCGAAGCGCACAAGAAAAAGGTCGCCGACTATATCGAGCTGGGCGCGAAGGAAGGCGCCGAGCTCGTCGTCGATGGCCGCGGCTTCAAGCTGCAGGGTTACGAGAAGGGCTTCTTCATCGGCCCCTCGCTGTTCGACAATGTGAAGCCGACGATGAAATCCTATCAGGAAGAGATCTTCGGCCCCGTGCTGCAGATCGTCCGCGCCGAGAGCTTCGAGGAGGCGCTGGCCCTTCCCTCGCAGCATCAATACGGCAACGGCGTCGCCATCTTCACGCGCAACGGCCGCGCCGCGCGCGAGTTCGCCTCGCGCGTGAATGTCGGCATGGTCGGCATCAACGTGCCGATCCCCGTGCCGGTCGCCTACCACACATTCGGCGGCTGGAAGCGCAGCGCTTTCGGCGACGCCAACCAGCACGGAATGGAGGGCGTGAAGTTCTGGACCAAGGTGAAGACCGTGACCGCCCGCTGGCCCGAAGGGATGACGGACGAGTCCAGCTTCGTCATCCCCACGATGCGCTGATTGAAGGACGGAAGATGACCAAGCTTGCCTTCATCGGCCTCGGCAACATGGGCGCAGGCATGGCCGCCAACCAGGCGAAGGCCGGCCGCGACGTGTGCGCCTTCGACATCTCCGCAGCCGCGATGGACCGCGCCGCGGAATTGGGCTGCAGGCGCGCGCAAAGCGTCGCCGACGCCGTGCGCGAGGCCGATATCGTGATCACCATGCTGCCGGCCGGCCAGCACGTGCGCCAGGTCTATGCCGAGGAAATTGCGCCGGCCGCGAAGAAAGGCGCGCTGCTGATCGATTGCTCCACCATCGATGTGGAAAGCGCGCGCGCCGTCGCAGCACAGATGCGCGAGGCCGGATTCCGTTTTGCCGACGCGCCTGTCTCCGGCGGCATCATGGCCGCCAACGCCGGCACGCTCGCCTTCATGGTCGGGTGTGTGGAAGGCGACTTCGCACAGATCGAGGAGGCGCTGAAGCCGATGTCGCGCGTCACGCTGCGCGCCGGCGAGTTCGGCGCCGGGCAGGCCGCGAAGATCTGCAACAACATGGTGCTCGGCATCTCCATGCTCGGCATCTGCGAAGCCTTTGCGCTCGCCGAGAAGCTTGGCCTCGATCCGCAGCGCTTCTACGACATCGCCTCGAAGAGCTCGGCGCAATGCTGGTCGCTCACCACGTATTGCCCCTGGCCCGGCCCTGTGCCGACGGCGCCGTCGAACCGCGCTTACAATGACGGCTTCATGACCTCGCTCATGCTGAAGGACCTGAAGCTGGCGCAGGAAGCGGCCGCCAAGGCCGGCGCCGCCGCCCCGATGGGAGCGCACGCGGAGGGCATGTTCGCCCTTTTCGAGCGCCTGGGCTATGGCGCGAAGGATTTCTCCGCCGTGCTTCAGCTCCTGCGCGGCGATCTCGACGCGCTCAGCTGAGCGTCTTGGCGCCGATCTCTTCGGCGCCCGCGCCGCCTGGCTCTTCCGTCGCCTTCTTTCTGTTCGCCACCATGAGGAAGAGGAAGGGATTGAGCGCGATCGAGATGAGCGCCGCCGCAAGGATGCAATTGTGCGTCTCGCCCGACATAAGATCGAGGCGCACGCCGAGCGCGGCGAGCACGAACGAGAACTCGCCGATCTGCGCCAGCGCGGCCGCGATCATGAGGCCGGTCTGCAGCGGCAGCTTGTAGAGCGAGGTGATCGCCAGCGCCGCCGCGCCCTTGCCGAGCACGATGATCCCCACGACCGAGGCGACCTCCACCGGCGCGCGCAGGAGAATGCCCGGATCGAACAGCATCCCCACCGACACGAAGAAGAGCACGGCGAAAGTGTCGCGAAGCGGCTGCGAATCCTCCGCCACGCGCTGCGTGAACTTCGTGCCGTTGAGCGCCACCCCCGCCAGGAACGCGCCAAGCGCGAACGAGGCCCCGAAGAACGCGTAGGCGAGATAGGCGACCCCGAGCGCCAGCGCCAGCGTGCCGAGCGACAATAACTCGCGCGATTTCAGGTGCGCCACCCGCATGACGAGCCACGGAAACACCCGCGCGCCGACCACCAGCATCAGCAGCACGAACGCCGCGACCTTTCCCGCCGCGAGGCCCAGCGCCGTCAACGTCGCCTGCGAAGAAGCGGCCTCTCCGTGCGCGAACATGGCCAGACTGGGCGCCAGCACGATGGCGAGCACGATCGCGATGTCCTCCACCACGAGCCAGCCGACGCAGATCCGTCCGCCCTCGGATTGAACGAGCCTGCGCTCCTCCAGCGCCCGCAGCATGACGACCGTGCTCGCCACCGAGAGCGAGAAGCCGAGCATGAGGCTCTCCCACACCGGCAGCCTCAGCCACGTTCCGACGAGATGGCCAAGCCCCGTCGCCACCGCCATCTGCACGATCGCGCCCGGCAGCGCGACCGTGCGCACCTTCCAGAGATCCGCCAGCGAGAACTTCAAGCCGACGCCGAACATCAGCAGGATGACGCCGATCTCCGCCAATTGCTGCGCCAGGTGCGTGTCGCCGACAAACCCCGGCGTGAACGGCCCGACAAACACGCCGGCGACGAGATAGCCGACGATGGGCGACAGATTGAGCCGCCGCGCGGCGAACCCCAGCACGAACGCCAGCACGAGCGCCGCGACGAGCGTAGCGATCAGCGTGTGTGCGTCGGCTGTGTGCTCCCCGTTCATCCGGCGTCCTCCGCCGGCGCGCGCCTGGCCCTTTTGTACTCGCGCAGCAATTGTCGCGGCGGCGATTGGATCGCGGCCCCGGGCGCGAGGGTCTGGATCTCGGCGCGGAACTCGGCCCGCTTGTCATGGATCGAGGCGATCACCGGTCCCATCGGCACGCCGATATCGACGAGCAGCGCCTCGCTCAAGAGAAGGCTCGCCTCGATCGTTTCGGGCACCGCGTCCGTGGCGCCCTTCGAGTAGAGCCGCGCGGCGTGGCGTGCGTCGCGCGCCCGCGCGACGATGAGCAGGCTCGCATGCGCCTTGCGCGCCGCCGCGACGATCACGTCCGCGCCCGTATCGACCGTGACGACGAGCGCGCGCGCGTTGCCGAGCCCGCAATGCTCCAGGAAGTCCGGACGCGTCATATCGCCGTAATAGACGGGGATTCCCGCCTCCCGCGCGCGCGCGACGACATCGGCGTCCGCGTCGTAGGCAAGATAGGAGACCCCGTGCCGCGAGAGCATGTCCGCGACGACGCGCCCGACCCGCCCATAGCCGGCGATGACGACATTCGCCGTCTCCCCCAGGTCCGCCGGCGCCAGCAGCGCCGGATCGATTTGCGCTTTCGGCGTCAGCCGTTCGCCGAGCGCCCGCCCGATGCTGGACAGGAACGGTGTGCACACCATCGTCAGCGCCGCGACGATCACGACGATGTCCACGCTCGCGCCGGATACGACGCCGAGCGCGGCCGCCGAAGCCATCACCACCAGGCTGAACTCGCCGCCCGGCGCGAGCAGCAGCGCCGTCTGCGCCGCGGTGCGCCGCGACACGCCGAAGAGGCGCACCGCAGCCCACCCGATCGCGGCCTTCATCACGATGAGCCCGACCGAAAGCCCCACAATGAGCGCCGGCGCCGCCGCGATCCGGCTGACGTCGATCGTCATGCCCGTCGAGATGAGGAAGACGCCGAGCAGCAATCCCTTGAACGGCTCCAGCATCACCTCGATCTGCCGGCGGTATTCGGTTTCCGCGAGCAACAGCCCGGCCAGCAGCGCGCCCATCGCCATCGACAGCCCCGCGCTCGCCGTCAACGTCGCGGCGCCGAGGAGCACCAGCAGGCACGCCGCCATGAAGAGCTCTGGACTCCTTGAGCGCGCCACGGTGCGGAAAAGCGGCCGCAGCACCAGCCGCCCCGCCGCGATGACGAGGCCGACCGCGATCGCCGCCTGACCGAGCGCGAGCGCAAAGCCGCCGAGACCTCCGGCCGCCTGGCCCGCGAGCATGGCGACGCCGAACAGGATCGGCACCACCGCGATGTCCTGGAAGATGAGCACCGCGAACGTCGTGCGGCCCGTCGTGGACATGAGCCGGTTCTCTTCGGAGAGCACCTGCACGATGACCGCGGTCGAGGAAAGCGCGAGCGCCAGGCCGATCACGATCGCGGCCGTGTTCGACTCGCCGAGCAGGATCGCCGCCGTCGCGATCGCCGCCGCGGAGAGCACGACCTGCAGCGGGCCGAGCCCGAACACGAGCTTTCGCATCGTCATCAGGCGTTCGAACGAAAGCTCCAGCCCGATCATGAAAAGCAGGAGAATGACGCCGAATTCCGCCACGATTCCGATGCGCTCGCGGTCGGTGATGACGACCCAGTCGAGCCCCGGGATCATGCGGATGAGCGCGCCGAGGCCCGTCGGCCCGAGCACCATGCCGATCAGGAGGAACCCGAGCACCGGCGAGAATTTGAGCCGATGGAAGAGCGGGATCACGATGACGACGGCGCCGAGCACGATCAGGATTTCCTGAAGCGCGGCGGAGTCTATGGGGTGCGGCATGGAAGCAGGTTAGACGCCGCCTATCCGTGCGCGCAACCCGCAGAGCCTATTTCAGCGCCCGATCAGCCCCATGGCGCAAAATGCTTCGACAGCTTCAGGCCCTGCCCCTGATAATTCGAGCCCGTTTCGCCATAAAGCTTCGCCGCGCGCGCGGTGAGGGGCTCGAACACCAATTTCCCTACTGGCTGCGCGTGTTCCAGAAAAAACGGAACATCACGCGAGCGCACTTCGAGCACCGCGCGTCCCTCGTTCGGCGCGATTCCGAAGCCCGGATCGAAAAAGCCCGCATAATGCGCACGGAACTCGCCGAGCTCGGGGCGGATCGGCGCCATCTCCGCGGCTTCGTCAGCCGGGATGAGCACGTTTTCCTTCGACGCGAAGATGTAGAATTGTCCCGGATCGAGCACCACGCGCCCGCGCCGCGCCTCGAGCGGCTCCCAGAAATCGCGCGGATCGCACGCGCCGACGGCGTCTACATCGATCACGCCCGAGTGCCGCTTCGCACGGAAGCCGGCCGGCCCATCGAGCGACAGGTCGATCGTGAAATCGGTGGAGCGCCGCGGCTGCGGCGGCCCACGTCGCAGCCGCAGCTGCGACAGCCGCGATCCGGGGCGCACCAGGATGGAGAACGTGCACGGAGAGATCTCCGCCCAGAGCGGCCCCTTGTAGCCGGCGGGCGCGGCGTCGAACGAGGTCGCGTGATCGACGATGAGCCGCGTGAAGACGTCGATCCGGCCCGTCGAGCTCTTCGGATTGGCGGCCGCATGCAGGTCCGGCGGCAGCGCGACGCGCTCCATCACCGGCGCAAGATAGACGCAGCCGGTTTCGAGCACGGCGCCGCGCGTCAGATCGATCTCGTGCATCACGAGCTCGCGGTCGAGCCGCTCCTTTACCGTGTGCGCGCCAGGAAGAAAGCTCGCGCGCAGGCGATAGGCCACGCTTCCGATCCTGAGATCGAGGCTGGCGGGCTGGATCTGGTCCGCCAGAAAGGGCGCGTCCGCGCTGATCCAGCCGCTCGCGATCGCGGCTTGAATCTCGCTGTCCGGCAGGACGCCGTTGGCGCTCATCCGCACATCCTCCGTAGGCAGAGGATGTAGCGCTCCCCTCCTCTCGAGCGGATGGGAGAGGGGGTGGGCGGCAGCTCAAGCGTTTGACGTCGCGCTCGCCGCCCACGACGCGATGCGCGCGGCGGTTCCCCCCGTCCCCTGCCCTCTCCCCTCGAAGGGGAGGGGGAGCGTCGCGCCAAACTCAGCAACATGCCGAAGGTGCTGGCGCGAGCCGGGGGATTTGTCCAGCTTGACGCCGGCGCCGCCAGTGTGAGAAAGCCCCCTTGCGCCGATTTGAGCTCAGCTTGCGGGCGCGGAACAAATGCAGCTAAAGCGGGAAGCGGTCCAAGGCTCCGGGCGGAGCCGCCCCCCTTTCCTCCCTGCTCGTCTTCCGCGGCCGCCTCGGCGCCTGAGAACGCACGTGTCGAGGAACAGGAATGACCAAGAGCGGCAAGCCCCGAAATCCCAGGAATCCCCGGCGCCTCTCCACGCAGCTCGTGCGCGGCGGGCTTTCCCGCTCCCAGCACAAGGAGACCGCCGAGGCGATCTTCCTCACCTCGGGCTTCGTCTATGACAGCGCCGCGGAGGCGGACTCGCGCTTCGCGGGGACCTCCCCGGGCTATCTCTACGGCCGCTACGCCAACCCCACGGTGCGCGTCTTCGAGGAGCGCCTGATCGCTCTGGAAGGCCCCGGCGCAGAGGAATGCCTGGCGGTCGGCTCCGGCATGGCGGCGGTGAACACATCCATGCTCGCCAACGTGAAGGCCGGAGACCGCGTGCTTGGCGCGCGCGCGATGTTCGCGTCCTGCCTCTGGATCCTCGACACGCTCCTGCCGCGCCTCGGCGTCGAGGTCGTGCTCGTCGATGGCGATGACCTCGACCAATGGCGCGACGCCGCCAAGAAGGGCGTGAAGCTCGCGCTGCTGGAATCGCCGGCCAACCCGACGCTTGGCGCCGTCGACATCCAGGCCGTCGCCGACATTGTGCACGAGGCGGGCGGCCGCCTTGTCGTCGATAACGTGTTCGCCAGCCCCGTGCTGCAGAAGCCGTTCCCGCTGGGCGCCGACTTCGTCGTCTATTCCGCCACCAAGCACATCGACGGCCAGGGCCGCACCTTGGGCGGCGCGGTGCTCGCCTCGAAGGCCAATATCGACGAGAACATCCGCGAATTCCTGCGCCACACCGGGCCAGCCTTGTCGCCGTTCAACGCCTGGGTGCTCCTGAAGGGCCTGGAGACGATCGAGCTTCGCGTAAAGAAGCAGTGCGAGAGCGCAGCGACTGCGGCGGACGCGCTGGCCCGGCATCCGAAGATCGAGCGGCTCTTTTATCCCGGCCGCGAGGATCATCCGCACTACGCCATCCACAAGAAGCAAATGTCCGCCGGCGGAACATTGATCTCCTTCGATGTCGGCGGCGGCCGCGACGGCGCCTGGCGCTTCCTCGATGCGTTGGAGATGATCGACATCTCCAACAATCTCGGCGATTCCAAGAGCCTCGCCACGCACCCCGAGACGACCACGCACCGGCGCCTCACTCAGGAAGGCCGCGACCGCATCGGCGTGAAGGGCGGCACCATCCGCCTCTCAATCGGCCTCGAAGACCCCGCCGACATTGTCGAGGATCTCGTCGCCGCGCTGGAAACCGTCTGATTAGACTGGAGCGATGAGCCGGTCCCTCTTCACCGAAAGCCTGGAGCGCGGCGTGGCCGCACACCAGGCCGGCAAGCTGGACGAGGCTCTGAAATCCTATCGCGCCGCGCTGAAGATTCAGCCGAACGACGCGGAGGCCTCCAGCCTGTGCGGGCTCGCGCTGCTCCATGGCGGCGAGGCCGCCGAAGCAATGCCGCTGCTGCAGCATGCTGTGGCGCAGGAACCAGAGCAGGTCGGCTTTCGGCTGAACCTCGCCGAGGGGCTCGCGCAGACCGGCAAGCCGGAGGCGGCGATGGCGGAGTTGCGCCGGATCCTCGCCCGCGTCCCGACGAACGCCGTGGCGTTGAGCCGCCTCCATGGCCTGGAAAGCGAGGCGCTGCTGGCGGCGCGCGATTGGGCAAGGCTCTACGCGAGCGCCCTCGCCTGGACAAAGGCCGATCTGGGCGCGACGGCCGCATGGCGCGCGCTGGCCCGCGCAGCGTTCGAAGATGGACTGCTGATCGAAGCGATCCGCGCATTCGAGCGGGCGCTCGCCCTGTCCAAGCCGACCGCCGCCGATCTCACCGCGTATGCGGGGCTCTGCCTGCAGGCGCTCGACTTCGACGCCGCCTCACGTGCTCTCGACCAGGCCGAAGCGCTCGACCCAAACTTCGCCCAGATGTTGGCTTCCCGCGCTCTGGTGCTGATGTATCTCGGCCATTTTGAGGAGGCCGAGGCCAGTTGCGCCCGCGCCATCCAACAAGCCCCCGACTTCGTCCCGGCATATTCCACGCTCAGCCGCCTGCGGCGCGGCGCCCTCCAGGACGCGCACGTGCGCACGCTCCAAGGGCTTGCCCGGCGTCCCGACGTCGATCTCGATCACCGCATCCCCGCGATGTTCGCGATCGCGCACGCCCACGACGCGCGCGGCGACGCCGCTGCGGCGTTCGCTGCTTACGAGGAAGCGCACCAACTCGCGCTTGAACGCGACGCGCTCGAGAAGCGCACGTACGACCCCGCGCAAGACGCCGCGCGCCTGCAGCGCATCGTCGATCTGTCGTCAAAGGCGCCGGACATCGCGCCGCTGAGCGACGCGCCGCGGCCGATCTTCGTGGTCGGAATGCCGCGTTCCGGCACGACACTGATCGAATCGATGCTGGGCGCGCATTCGCGCGTCTTTCCCTGTGGCGAGCGGCCGGCGATGCGGCAGGTTCTGTCGATGCTGCTCGACTTGGAGCGCGCGCCGGATGAGAGCATCCTGCAGGACTGCGCGAAGCTCTATTTCCGCGACCTGCCGAACATCGGCCGCGCCGAGCACGTGACCGACAAGCATCCGCGCAATTACGAAGCGGCGGGCTTGATCGCGCGCCTGCTGCCCAATGCGATGATCCTGAACGTCCGGCGCAATCCGGCGGAGACGTGTCTCTCGATCTATCGTCAGGAGTTCAACAAGCACTGGACTTTCACGCATCGGCTCACCGACATCGCCGAACATTACGTGCGCTACGCCGAACTGGCCGCGTACTGGGAGCGCACGCTGCCGGGACGCTTCCTCACGATCCAATACGAGGACTTCGTCGCCGACTTCGCGAACGCCGCGCCGCGTCTGGTCGAGGCATGCCGCCTCGCCTGGGAGCCGCAATGCCTGGAATACCAGAAATCGACGCGTGCGATCGCGACCTTCAGCACCGTGCAGGCGCGCGCGCCGGTCGCCTCAGGCAACGGCCGCGCGAGACTGTATGAGAAACATCTGGCGCCGCTGGTCGCGGCTCTGGAAGCAGCCGGCGTCGATCTTGAGACCGGCGCGCTGAAGGGCTCGCCGCGCGACGACCGCGACCGCTGACGCCTGCGACATCTCCGCCGGCTTGATCGAACGCAAGCCCGCTTGGCCGAACGCCTCTATGCACGCGCGTTCCCCCCAAAGCCAGGTGAGGTCCGATGCCGGATCGTGTGGCAGTGACGTCCGCGGATTTCGTTCGCAACATCGGCCGCTGGCAGAACGAGGCATTGCAGCATCCGATCTCGATCACCCACCACGGACGAGAGCGCCTGGTGCTGGTCTCGTCGCGCCGCTATGAGGAAGCGCTTTCCGCGGCGCGGGAGAGCGAAGTCGCCCGCCGCCTGTCGGACCGGCTGGGCGTCATCGAGATATTGCTCGATCCCGCAATGCGCATCTTAAGCGCCAGCCATGCTTTTTATCGCCACACCGGCCACGCGCAGGAAGATGTGCTCGGCAAACTCCTCACGGACTTGGCCCAGAAGGAAGACTGCACGGCGCTGACTCAGCGCCTGCAGCGCATTTTGAAAGCGCAGGATGAGGGATCGCTGCCGCTCTTCATCGCCCGTCCGTCCCGCCCGCCGCTGGCGCTCACCGCCGCCTGCGCGCTCCGCGCCGACAAGACCTTGCTCATCCTGGCCGCGCTTCTTCCTTGAAGACAACGCCGCGCACTTGATGCGGATCAAAGAGGCCGCCTCCGCCGGCTCTACACATGGGCCGTCAGCACGAGGCGCAAGACCATGACCAGTCCCTCCAAGCGAGTCCTGAATGATATCTCCGAAGGCTATGACGACGTCGTCCGGGCCTTGGCGAAGATGACCAAACACGTCGGCGCCGACGCCGAGCCCGCGGTCGCCGAGGCGGCCCAGGCCTTCGTGCGCACCGCCGCCGACCTGGCCGAGAAGATCAAGAAGCAGTCCGAGACATTGGCCAAGAAGGCGGGCGAGGAAATCCAGGAGCATCCGATCGCCACTGCGGCGCTCGCGGCCGCCGCGGTCGGCCTGCTCGGCTATGCGATCACGCGCAAACCAAGCCATTGAAGCATGCGCAGAGCCGGTCCGGAGGTGCCCGGACCGGTCGCGCAATTCTGTCGCACCCTGGCACGTCGCGACGCGGCGGACGCTGTTAAACGGCGCTCCGCCGCGCTAGAACGCGGCCATGTCCTTCGAAGCGGAAACCGCGCGCATCCATGTCCGGGTCGAACCCTCGTTCCTGGCCCAGGAATCCGATCCAGCCGAGAGCCGCTTTCTCTGGGCCTACACGATCGAGATCGAGAACCGCTCCGACGCGCTCGTCCAGCTCATTTCCCGCCACTGGCGCATCACCGACGCCAACGGCATGACCCAGGAAGTGAAAGGCCCCGGCGTGGTCGGCGAGCAGCCCGTGCTGCAACCGGGCGAGAGTTTCACCTACACATCCGGCTGTCCGCTCGCCACATCGTCGGGGCTGATGGTCGGAAGCTACCAGATGATCCGCCTGCCCACGCGCGAGAGCTTCGAAATCGCCATTCCGGCATTCGCGCTCGACAGCCCATTCGCGGACCGCCGCGCAAATTGATCCGCGGGCTCGCATGCCTGGCCGCGCTTGCCGCGGTCCTTTGCGCGACGCCGGCCGCGGCGCAGACCTTCCGCCTGGAATACCAGGCGACCGCCTACGGCCTCTTCTCGTTCGGCCGCGCAAGCATCGAAGCCAACGTCGCCGCCGGCGATTACACCGCCAACGCCTCGCTGCGCACCGCCGGCTTGGCGGCGCTGGTCGCCAAGGCGCGCGCCAACGCCGTCTCCCGGGGCGCCTTCAGCGAAGCGAGCGGCATGGCGCCTGCCCGCTATGACCTCGACCACGAGCATTACGGCCATCGCACCTCGTTCGTGGATTGGACTCAGCCCGGCGTCGCGCTCGGCGCCGCGCCGATCTTCCGCGACCGCGGCAATCCTCCGGCCAGCGAAGAGCAGCGCCGCGAAGGCCGCGATCCGCTGGCCACGCTGCTCACCATGGGCGCGCAGGTGGAGCGCACGCGCCGCTGCGACGGCGTCTTCCGCGTGTTCGACGGCCTTTACGTCTACGATCTCGCGCTCCGCCACATCGGCGAGGGACGCTACCGGCGCGGCGCGCTCGACTGGCCGGTGATCCGCTGCGAGCTCTCGCAGCGCCGCATCGCCGGCTATGCGAGCCCCGAGGCGCTGCGCAAGAAGGACGGCGGCGGCGAGCTCTGGTTCGCGATCCGCCCCAACGCGCCGTTCGCGATCCCGGTGCGCGTCAGCTCGCGCCTGCCGCTCGGCGTCGCCGCCGTCAGCCTCTCCGCGTTCGAAGAAGACTGAGCGCCTTCTATTGCGCCTTGCCGAACTTCGCGGCGAGGCCGCCGAGGTCCATGACCTGCACGCCCGCAGGCACGCTGAACAGCGCCGGATCCTGGGGGCCGCGCGCGAGGCTGGTGGTCTCCCACGTCGTCTTCCCATCGACCGTGCCCTTGAGCAGGATCCCGTCGGCGGTCAGACATCCCGTGGAGCGGCTGCCCGCCTCGTTCGTGCGGCCCCATTCGCTGCCGATCTCACCGGCGCCGGTGCAGGGCCCCACGAGCGCCATCGCCGCGACATCCTCCGGCTGCATCTGCATGCCGACATCGAAGTTCGAGAGCGGTACGCGCATCGCTACGGTGCGCCCGCCCGCCGTGACGAGATTGACCGCCTCCTTCGTCTCGCCATTGATGAGCACCGTGGCGCCCGGCATCTCCATGCGCAGGTTCGAGCCGGACCGGTATTGCACCACGTTCGAGGCCTGACCGCTCACCGGATTGGTGATCGTGGCTTCGATCCGATAGGAAGCAGCGTTCAGGTTCGGGAACACGGCCGGCGCACTCGCCTGCTGCTGCGCGCCGTCCGGTTGCGCCGGCTGCCCGCACGCCGCCAACAACGCCGCCACGCTCGCGAAAAGAAGCTTGCGCATGTGATCTCCTCTCAGACTCTGCCAGACCGCGTCGGAAACGGCGCGCTCTCAATCCACTGCGTCGAACGATGTGATCTCATAAAGCCGACGCATACGCGGGGCGCCGTCGTCGGCATAGAACACAGCCTTGCGCCGCAGGTCGATCTGCAGCCGCACGTTTCGCGACGGATCGACGAGATAGACGCTGTCGCCGTCGCGTCGCTGCTCGGCGAACCGGAAGGCGCCGCCTTCGAAGCCCTGCTCGATCCATGCGTCTGGCCCTGTCATGCGGAAGACGCCGGTCGGAACCGAGACCCGCGTGACGTTGCGCGCGCTCCTCGCCGCCCGCGCGCTCGTAACCGCATAGAGCGGACGCAACGCGCCTGCGTCCTCGCCATAGAGAACCCCCGCGCCGCCGAGATCGATCTGCAGTCGCACCTTGCGCGAGGCGTCGTAGAGCAGCACCGATGCATCGTCCCGGTAGAGTTCCTCGAAGCTGAACGCGCCATCGGCGTTGCGCTCTTCCCACCGACGATAAGGGAGCGCCTCGAAGCTGGAGGGCCCCGCCCGCACTTCGGTGACGTTCCTGCCGGTCACGACATCTTCCGCCGCTGCGTTCATCGGCGCCGCGGCGAACACCGCGAGCAACACCGCCATCATGATAGTGCGCATGCGTCCCCCCATCGCCTTTGCGGCCGCCCCGACTCCGCCCAAGGCCATCGGAATGCAGAGCCGCGGCGCGTTTTGCTATGTCTATGTCCTGGGATGCCCCACGCCAAGAGGACTGGTCACATATGTCGGCTGGACGACGGACCTGGAGCGCCGCCTCGCTGAGCACAATGCCGGAACCGGCGCGAAGACGACGCGCGGCCGCGCCTGGACGCTGCTTTACGCCGAGCGCTACCCCACGCCGCGCGAAGCGATGCAGCGCGAATGGCGCCTGAAACGCGACCGGGCGTTCCGCGCGCGTCTGCGCGGCTGATCTCTAAGCGGACGGGATCCGGAACACGCGCTCCGCGTTGCGGAACGCGAGCTTGTCCACATCGTCTTTCGGAAGCCGCGTCGCGTTGAGGAAGGCCATGCCGTCCTCCATCTTGTAATACGGATAATCGACCGCGAACATGATCCCGTCCGGCCCCACGACGCGATGCATGTATTCCAGATTGTCCTGCGAGAAGAACCCCGACGTCGTGAAGAGGAAGTTCTCCTTGATGTATTGGCTCGGCAGCTTCCGCGTGCGCTGCGAGGGTGAATAGGCGCCGAAGATCTCGTAGCCGGAATCGAGCTTCCAGGTGAGATAAGGGAGGCCCTCTCCCATGTGCCCGAGCACGATCTTCAGCTTCGGGTATTTGTCGAACACGCCGCTGACGATGAGCCGCATGCCGTGCAGGAGCGTCTCGGCGGTGAAGCCCATCAGGGTGTAGAAGCCGCTCTCCGGGCGCTCGCCGGTCGTCAGCGGCATGTAATATTGCGCCATGGCGGCCGGCGGCAGCCGCGGATGGATGTAGATCGCCGCGCCCGTGGCGGCGGCCGCTTCAAGGATCGGCTCAAACTTGGGCGCGTCGAGATATTCTCCGCGCGTGTGCGAATTGACGATGAGGCCGTTGAGATTGAGCCGCGTCATTGCGCGCTCGATCTCGCGTGCGGCGCGGCGCGGATCCTGCGGGGCAAAGCTCGCGAGCCCGGCGAACCGCGTGGGATGGCGCCTGCACGCCTCCGCCAGCCGATCGTTCGCAGCGGCGGCGACGCCGACGGCGGTGTCCGCATCGAACGTCTGCACGCCCGGCGAGGTAAGAGAAAGCACGTGCATGGAGAGGCCGGTCGCGGTCATGCGCTCGAGCCGCTCGCCGTCGATATCCAGCAGCTCGCGCACGCGGCGCGAAGACATGTTGGAGAGCATGGGCCGCCAGCGATCGACCTCGAGATCGTGCGTTCCGCCGGCATCGAGCAGCCGACGCATCGCCTCGAATTGCTCGGGAACCGCGAAGGCTTCCTCCACGGCGATGGAGCGCGCCGGCCGATGCGGCGCTGGCGCCGCCGCTTCCGCGCATGGCGACGCCTGTGCGGCGCCCGCCGTCCCCAAGAGCGCTGAGCCGCCGACGAAACTTCTACGATCGATCATGTCCCCTCCCTGCTTTTGCAGCCATTTTGGGAGGGTTTCCGGCTCAGAGATACCCCAAAGACCACAGCAGTACGGCTTTCTGCGCGTGGATGCGGTTCTCCGCCTCGTCCCACACCGCCGATTGGGCGCCGTCCATCACGGCTTCGGAAACCTCTTCGCCGCGATGGGCCGGCAGGCAATGCAGGAAGACCGCCGCGGGCTTGGCTTCGGCCATCACCTTGTCGGTCACGCAATAGGCAGGGAAGGCCGCCATCCGTGCGTCCTTATCGACATCGCCCATCGACACCCAGGTGTCGGTGACGACAACGTCGGCGCCCTGCGCGGCCTGCATGGCGGTTGCGCAGACATCGATCTTCGCGCCGGCCTTGCGCGCCGCCTCGATCTCCTGCGTGCGCGGCGCGTAATCCTTCGGCGTCGCGATCGCCATCGAATAATCGAGCTTCGCGGCCGCCTGCAGGAAGCTGGCGCAGACATTGTTCCCATCGCCGATCCACGCGATGCGCTTGCCCGCGACCTCCCCGATCCGCTCCTCGATCGTCATGATGTCGGCGACGATCTGGCAGGGGTGCGAAAGATCGGTGAGGCCATTGATCACCGGCACGGAAGCGGCGCCGGCGAAGTTCACGACGTCCTCGTGCCTGTTCGCGCGGATCATCACGCAATCGACCATGCGCGAGAGCACCTTCGCGGTGTCCTCGATCGTCTCGCCGCGCCCCAGCTGCATATCCGCAGCGCTCATCACGATGGACGATCCGCCGACCTGCCGCATCGCGATGTCGAATGAGACACGGGTGCGCGTCGATGCCTTCTGGAAGATCATCGCCAGCACGGCGCCCTTGAGCGGCGCATCGGCATCTGCCTGGCCGCGGAACCATGGCCCGCGATCCGCCTTGCGCCGGTGCGCCGCATCGACGAGCGCGCGAAGCTCCCCTGCCGGGAGGGGCGCCAGATCAAGGAAGTGGCGAACGTGCGCCGGCGCAGGATGCGCCGTCACGCCGCCGCCTCTGCGTGGACCGCATTGAACACCGCGTCGAGCGTATCAATCGCCTGCGCGATATGGCCTTCCTCGACGATGAGCGGCGGCGCAAAGCGCAGCACGTTCTCGCCCGCCACGCCAACCAGCAGCTTGCGCTCGCGCGCGGCCTGCTGCAGCGGCTTCGGCGGCGTGGAGAGCTTCAGCCCACGGAGCAATCCCTTGCCGCGCACCTCCAGGATGAGCTCGGGATGGCGGTCCTTCAGGCCCTCGAGCGATTGCCCGAAATGGCTGGAGATGGCGCGCACATGCTCCAGGAATTCCGGCTTGGAGATTTCGTCGAACGCCGCTTCTCCGACCGCCATCGCCAGCGGATTGCCGCCATAGGTGGAGCCATGCACGCCGAACGCCATGCCCTTTGCGGCCTCTTTGGTTGCAAGGAAGGCGCCGAGCGGAAAGCCGCCGCCGACGCCCTTGGCGAGCGCCATCACGTCCGGCGTGATCCCGACCCATTCGTGAGCCCAGAGCTTGCCGGTGCGCCCTGTCCCGCATTGCACTTCGTCGAAGACGAGCAGCGCGCCTTTCTCATCGCAAAGCTTGCGCAAGCCCCGAAGGAATTCGTCGCTGCCGGCGCGCACCCCGCCTTCGCCCTGCACAGGTTCGATGAGGATGCCGGCGAAGGTGGGCGCCTCGGCCGCGGCCTTCACCGCTTCAAGGTCGCCGAACTTGCACTGGATGTAGCCCGGCAGCTTGGGCCCGAAGCCATCGAGGTAAGAGGGATTGCCGGACGCATTGATCGCCGCATACGAGCGGCCGTGGAACGAGCCGTCGAAGCCGATGATGTCGATCCGCTCCGGCTGGCCGTTGGCGCTATGGAACTTGCGCACGAGCTTCAGCGAGCCCTCGATCGCCTCGGTGCCCGAGTTCGTGAAGAAGACGACATCGGCGAACGATGCCGCGCAATATTTCGCGCTGAGGCGCTCGGCCCCCGCCACGCGGAACATGTTGGAGAGGTGCCAGAGCTTGCCCGCCTGGTCGGTGAGCGCCGAGACGAGCTTTGGATGGGCGTGCCCGAGCGCGTTGACCGCGATCCCGGCGATGAAATCGAGATAGCGCTCGCCGCGGTCGGTTTCGAGCCAGACGCCTTCCCCGCGCACGAACACTTCCTCCGGCGGGGCATAGACCGGCAGAAGGTGGTCGCGGGTGGTCATGGCTTGGTCCTTCCAGGGCCAAATTGCTTTGGGAGGGCGCGTTTCTGCGGCTGAGTATAGCCGACGTCAAGCAAAGAGCGATGACGCCCGGCTGCCTGTTGGACCGCCGGCTTCACACCGGCCAGCCCGTCCGCCAAGCTTCCCGGAGATGAGTCTGGGGGCGGGCATGCGCAACGGAGTGCTTTCGCTGGTCGTGCTGCTTGCGGGCTGCGCCGCCCTGCCTGCCGCCCAGGAAACCGGACCGCCGCTCACCGACGGGCTCTATGTCGTTCTAGGGGCCTGCCCGGGCGAAGGCTGCGAGCTGGGCGCGTGGGTAGCCACCGAAGCCGGGGAGCTGCGTGCCGAGCCGGACCAAAACGCAACGATCACGGCGCGCGTCGCGGCGGGCGAGAACGTCGAGGCGCTGGAATCCGTGCTTCGCCTGTATCCCGTGCGCGGGGAGGTCCTTGCCGCACACCAGGGGCTCGAAGTTGGCGACATCGTGTATCGCCTCGATTACCAGGGCGAAGGCTTCTTCAACCTGTGGCGGCGCGGTGAAACCCTCACCTGGTCATCGTCCGACGACGAAGGCGCCATCAACTGGAGCGACGCCGACGACGAGGCGAGCAACCCGCGGACCGGCTGGTGGGTGCGTTTCCGCGGCGCCCAAGGGCAAAGCGGCTGGTCGCGCGCCGACGGTTTCCAGTGCCGCCTCGTGCCTTCCGATCCCGCCCACTGTCAGCTGATGTAGCGGTGAGCGACACGGTCGCGGGCCGCGGCTAAGCTCCATCCATGCGCCGCGATCCCGATACGCCCAGGGGCGAGCTTCATCGCCTCCAGCACAAATCCAAGGTCCTGAAGGGCAATTCCCTCGGCGACCCGACCGACCGCGATCTCAATGTCTGGACCCCGGCCGGCTGGAACGAGAAAGAGAGCCTGCCCCTCCTTGTCGATCTCAAGGGCTATTGGAGCTCCGCCCTCGCCCACGCCAACTGGCAGCCTTTCGGCGAGAACGTCCCCGAGCGCCTCGACCGCCTGGTCGCCGCCGGCATGCCGCCGGTGATCGTGGCCTTCCCCGATTGCTTCACCAAGCTCTACGGCAACCAATACCTGAACAGCCTGGGCTCAGGCCGCTACGCCGACTATGTCTGCGACGAGATCGTTCCCTTCGTGGAGAAGCAATTCCATTGCGGCGGCGACGGACGCCGCGGCGTGTTCGGAAAATCCTCCGGCGGCTACGGCGCCGCCTGGCACGGACTCCACCGCTCCGACTTCTGGAGCGCGATCGCGATCAATTCCGGCGACATGGGCTTCGACGCGCTCTTCATCCCAACCCTGTTCGAGGATTGCGACCTCCTCGCCAGTCACGGCTACTCGATCGAGAAATACGTGAAGCATGTGGAGTCCAAGCCCAAGATCGGCGGCAAGGACACGCTCTGCCTCATGGATCTGGCCATGAGCGCCTTCTACGATCCCGACCTCACCCAATTCCGCAACATGCGCCTGCCGCTCGATCCGTACACGGGCGAGATCATCCCCGAGCGCTGGAACAATTGGCTCGCCCACGATCCTGTCAACATGCTCGACGGACGCGAAGGCGAGCTGCGCAGGCTCAAGGCCATCTGGATGGATTGCGGCGATCACGACCAGTTCCGTATCCATTACGGCATGCGCCGTTTCTCGAAGAAGCTGAAGGCGGCGCGCATCGCGCACACCTACGAGGAGTACGACGACAACCATTCCGACGTCGATTATCGGATGGACAAGTTCATCCCCTTCCTCGCGCGCACGCTTTCGGATAAGACCTCACCGCTTGCGAAGCGGAAACCAACCAGGAAGGCATGACCCGAACCGCAGCGGCGCCGCTCGCTCCCGACACCCGCAGGCGAATCGTCTTCGTGATCAATTCGCTGGGATATGGCGGCGCCGAGCGCGTGCTCGCCAACATCCTCCAGCATTCGGAGGCGCGCCTTTCCGAAGTGAAGCTCGATCTCGTCCTGCTCGACGCCGAGCCCGAGCGCCGCGCGATGCCGGCCTTCGTGACCAAGCATGTCCTTGACGCGCGCGGGGACCTGTTCGCGAGCATCGCCGGCCTCACCGGCAAGCTCCGCGCGCTCGCCCCCGACCTCGTCGTGAGCTTTCTCGTGCGCGCCAACGTCGCCGCCATCGTCGCTGCGCGGCGCTTGGGCGTTCCATGCGTCATCAGCGAGCGGATGCACCTCACGCGTCATCTAGAGGGAAAGTATTCCTGGCCCAAGCGCGCCGCCGCCGCGCTGCCGCCCCGGATCGCGTATCGGTTCGCCGATCGCGTGATCGCGGTGTCGGAAGGCGTGCGTCAGAATGTCGTGCGCGAGTTCGGCGTTCGCCCGGAGGCGGCCGTTACGATCTACAATCCCTACGATCTCGAGCGCATCGCGCGCGAGGCCGCGATCGCGCCGGAATGGACGCCTCCGGGCGATTTCATCGTCGCCGCCGGCCGCCTCGCGCCAGCAAAGAACTTCGCCGCCCTGATCGACGCCTATCTCGCGTCGGGCCTGCGCGAGTCCCTGGTGATTCTCGGTGAAGGCCCGGAGCGCGAGCGCCTGCAGGCGAAGATCGACGCCGCCGGCGCGCACGCGCGCATCCATATGCCGGGCTATCTCGACAATCCTTTCGCGGTCGTGGCGCGCGCAAGCTTCTTCGTGTCGGCCTCGCTCTCCGAAGGCTTTCCCAACGCGATGGCCGAAGCTATGGCGCTCGGCGTTCCCGTCGTCGCAACCGATTGCCTTTCCGGTCCCGCCGAATTGCTCGCCGGGATCGTGAAGGCCGACAGCGCCGCCCTGATGGAGGCCGATTTCGGCATCCTCGTTCCCGAGCACGATGCTGCAGAGCTCGCGCGCGCCATGCGCCTCATGGCGGCCCCGGAACGCCGCGCCCGCTATGCCGAGCGCGCCCGCGCGCGCATGGCGGCGTTCAGCGTGCAGCATGTCGCTGACGAGTATTGGCGCGTGTTGCGCGAAGCCATGCGCAGCGTGCGGCCTGCGCAGGGAATATAGTCCTTATTCGGGTCTTATATCGCCTAATAATCCGCTGAACGACGCCCTCCTGGCGTGGATCGTGCAGCCCCTCCGCACAACGGCGCGCCGCGCCAACGAGGACGGGGACGCAAGAGTGGCGAACGCGCACGCCGAGATCAGGCTTGCCGAAAGGCCTGCGCCGGATGGAAGCCCCACGCCCGCCAACGATGCGACGCCGGCTCCGCTGCGCATTCCGCGCATGCGCGCCAGGCGGCCGCTCGTGTGCGCCATCGGCCTGCGCAACATTCCCGGCACGATGGGCGGCATCGAAACGCATTGCGAGAACCTCTATCCGCGCCTCGTTCGCTGCGGCTACGACGTCGTCGTGCTCGCCCGCTCGCCCTATGCGTCGGCCCAGACGCGCAAGTTCGAAGGCGTGCGCGTGCGCCGGCTTTGGGCCTTCCGCCACAAATATCTCGAGACGCTGCTGCACACGTTCGTGGCGCTCTGCTTCGCACGCGCGTGTCTCGATCCCGACATCCTTCATCTGCACGCGATCGGTCCCGGCTTCTTCGCGCCGCTCTCGAAGCTCATGGGCTTCAAGACCATCGTCACCCATCACGCGCCGGACTATCTGCGCCCGAAATGGGGGATTGTCGGGCGCGCGTTCTTGCGCGCGGGAGAGTTTCTCGCCGTCTGCTTCGCCGATCGCGTCGTATGCGTGAACGCCGCCATCCGGGATGACCTGGTGCGCCGCTTTCCGTTCGCCGCCGACCGCATCGACATGATCCGCAACGGCGCGCCCGAGGCCGAGCCTGCGCCCGCGCCGGAAGCCGTGCTCTCCCGTCTGGGTCTCGCCACGGGCGGCTACATCCTGGCCGTCGGGCGCCTGGAGGCGACGAAGGGATTCCACGAACTGGTCGCCGCCTTCGAGCGCGCCGAGCCTTCCGCCCTCAAGCTCGTGATCGTCGGATCCGTCTACAAATCGGATCGCTACGCGCGCGAGCTGCTCGCCCGCGCCTCGCCGCGCATTCTCTTCCCCGGCTTCATCAAGGGCCCCGACCTGCACGCGCTTTATGCCGGCGCCGCGGTCTATGTGCACCCCTCGCACATGGAGAGCTTCTCGCTCGCGATCTTGGAGGCTCTGGTCGCCGGCGCGCCCGTCCTGCTGAGCGACATCCCCGCGAACCGCGAGTTCGACCTGGAGGACGAGGCCTATTTCCCAACCGGCGACGTCTCCGCGCTCGCGGCGCGGCTCGCCGCAGGCGACTGGCGCCGTTCCGAACGCGCCGCGGCGGTGATCGCCGAGAACAATTGGAACACCGCAGCCGGACGCTACGCCAACATGCTCGCCAGCCTCCGCCAGGCGCCGTGACGCGGGCTCAAGCCTTCAGCCGATAGCCGCTCTTCAGCATCGCCCATGCCCCCCAGCAGAGGCCAGCCGTGATCGCGCCGGTGACGAGCGCGCTCTCCCACACCGGCTTGTCGGAATAGCCGATCATTCCGTACCGGAAACCGTCGATGACGAAATAGACCGGGTTGTAGTGCCCGATGGCGCGGAACGCCGGCGGCAGCATCTCAACCGAATAGAACGTGCCCGAGAGGAACGTGAGCGGCGTCACGATGAACAATGTCACCGCGGCGATGTTCTCGAACTTCTCCGCCCAGATGCCGCCGATCAGCCCCACCGCGCCGAACATCACCGAACCCAACACGAAGAAATAGCCCGCCGCGAGCCAGTGATGCGGAATGACGCGTGCAAACGGCGCCGCGATCACGATGCTCGCCAACCCCACCACGATCCCGCGCGCGGCCGCTCCGGAAATGAAGGCGATCGCCAATTCCGTAGCGGAAAGCGGCGGCATCAAGAAATCCACCGAGATCCCTTGCACCTTCGCGCCGACCATCGAGCCGGAGGTGTTCTGGAAAGCGTTCGACATCACCGCGAGCATCACCAGTCCCGCGGTGAGCCCGTCGATGAACGGGATGCTCGAATGCGCCCACGGACGATTTCCCCAGGCCAACGCAAACACGGTGAGGAAAAGCGCGGTCTGGATGATCGGTCCGATCACGGTCTGTACCGGTATCTTCATGAACCGGTACACCTCGCGCCCGAGCAGCGTTTTGAGCCCGATCCAATTCACAGCGCCGTAGCGGCGCACCGTGACCCGGGCTCCCTCGAAGGCCCCCGCTGTGCTTCCCGTGTCCAAGGTTTCCACTCTCTTTACTTCGTCTTAACGCTTGGCGGCGTTGGTTAACAGGCACGCTGAAGCGCTTAAAGCGCATGGGCCCGAAGGGCGTCGGCGACATCGGACAAATCGTTGATAGCCTGTGGAGTAGCTGCGCCTGCTGTGGATAGCAAAGGCCTAGCCCTTGTAGTTCCCTCGAGGCCGTAGTCCCTATCCCTTGGGCTGCTCGTCTTTCAGGCGAGAATTTATAGGCGTCGTTGATTCGACGCCAAGGGGGCTAGTGATGGGATGGACCGAAGAGCGTGTTACGCTCCTTAAGAAGCTATGGACCGAAGGCCATTCTGCGAGCCAGATCGCCAAGCAATTGGGCGGGGTGACCCGTAACGCGGTCATCGGCAAGGTGCACCGCCTCGGGCTTGCAGGCCGCTCCACGCCGTCGCGTCCGGCCAAGCGACCGGTGCGCGCAGCACGTCCGCGCACGCCGACCGCGCCGAACGCGCCGCGCATCCGCCCGGCGACCTATACGCCGCCCGTGCTCATGCCGGTGCTCGATCCGCTGCGCCTTGCGGACGGCACCTTCGCCAGCGTCCTCACGCTGAACGAGAGCATGTGCAAATGGCCGATCGGCAATCCCGACGAGGCGGGCTTCGCGTTCTGCGCGCGCCCATCCTGCTCGGGCCCCTATTGCGCCGACCACGCCCGGCAGGCCTATCAGCCGAGCCAGGCGCGCCGTCGCCGCGTCGGAGGAGAGCCCGACGAACTCCGTCGCGTGCTGCGCGCGGCGTCGTTCTAAGGACACGCTAAAGACTGGGCGGTTGTCTTTCAGCCGCCCCTCAGAGCTAGAACTTCCATTGGGCGCGGCGAAAGCTGCGCCCAATGTGCTTTGGCACGGCTTCAGACAATCCCGCGCAAGCGTAGCGGCGACGGTCAGCCGTCGAAATCGAGCGCGTAGCCGGCGCTGCGCACGGTGCGGATGGGATCGTTCTCCTGCCCCGCATTGAGCGCCTTCCGCAACCGCCCGATATGCACATCGACGGTGCGCGCTTCGACATAGACGTCCGAGCCCCACACCGCGTCGAGCAATTGCTCGCGCGAGAACACCCGGCCCGGATATTGCGCCAGATAGTCCAGGAGCTTGAACTCGGTCGGCCCCAGATGGATGTCGCCGCCGGCGCGCTTCACCCGGTGCGCGGCCCGATCGATCGTGATGTCGCCGACCACGACCTTGTCTTCCGTCAGCCCGGGCCGGATGCGCCGCATCACCGCGCGCAGCCGCGCCATGAGCTCGGTCACCGAGAACGGCTTGCAGACATAATCGTCCGCGCCGGTGTCGAGCCCGCGGATGCGGTCGCTCTCGTCGCTGCGCGCGGTCAGCATCACGATCGGCGTGTTGCGCGTCTCCGAGCGCTGCCGCAGTCGCCGGCACACTTCAATCCCGGGCGCCTTGGGCAGCATCCAGTCCAGCACGACGAGATCGGGCGGCGTCTCTTCGGCCGCCAGCAGCGCTTCGTCGCCGTCCACCGCCACCGTGACCCGGTAGCCTTCCTTCTCCAGATTGTACTTCAGGAGCGTGGCGACATCGCCCTCGTCCTCCACGACAAGCACGTGCGGTCCCATCAGGGCTCTCCAGCGGGTGGGGCCGCAGCGACATCCCCGCGCTTCGGCCGGTCACGGATCAATTCCTCCCCGGTGACGAGATAGTGCACCTGCTCGGCGATGTTGGTGCAATGGTCGCCGATGCGTTCGATGTTCTTGGCCACGAACAGAAGATGCGCGCATGGTCCGATCGTGCGCGGATCCTCCATCATGTAGGTGAGCAGCTCGCGGAAAAGCGCGTTATAGTGCCTGTCGATGTCCTCATCGTGCGACCAGACGCCGACGGCCGCCTTCGCGTCGCGGCTCGAATAGGCGTCGAGCACGGCCTTGAGCTGGATGGAGGCGAACTTGCCCATCGACTCGATGCTCTGCGTGAGATCGATCGGATCGAACTCGTTGATCACCTTGGTGCGCTTGGCGATGTTCTTGGCGAGGTCGCCGACGCGCTCCAGGTCGATGCCGATCCGCCATGCCGAGAGCACCTGCCTGAGATCGTTGGCGTAAGGGTGCCGCAGCGCCATGAGCCGGATCGCGCGGTGCTCGATTTCCCGCTGCGCCTCGTCGATCTTCTCGTCGCGCGCGACGACTTCGCGCGCAAGCCGCGTGTCGCGCCGCACCACCGCCGCCAGGCTGTCGCTGAACGCGCTCTCCGCGATGCCGCCCATCCGCGCCACTTCGCTGGAGAGGGCTTCGAGCTCTTCGCTGTACGCCTTGACCGTATGCTCCGGCATGGCGCCTCCTTGCTTCCTCAGATGTGCCGCCGCCATCACCCGAACCGGCCGGTGATGTAATCCTGCGTGCGGGAGTCCCGGGGATTGGTGAATATCTCCTCGGTCGGCCCGGTCTCCACCAGATGCCCCAGGTGAAAGAACGCGGTGCGCTGCGACACCCGCGCCGCCTGCGCCATCGAGTGTGTCACGATGATGATGCAGAAATTGCGGCGCAGGTCGTCGATCAGCTCCTCGATCTTGGCCGTGGCGATCGGATCGAGCGCCGAGCACGGCTCGTCCATGAGGATGATGTCAGGATTGACGGCCACCGTCCGCGCGATGACGAGCCGCTGCTGCTGGCCGCCCGAGAGGCTGGTGCCCGACTGGTCGAGCCGGTCCTTCACCTCGTCCCACAAGCTCGCGCGGCGCAGGGCCTGCTCCACGATCTCCTGCAGCTTGGCCTTGGACTTCGCCATCCCGTGGATGCGCGGCCCGTAGGCGACGTTCTCGAAGATCGACTTTGGGAACGGGTTCGGCTTCTGGAACACCATCCCGACTCGCGTGCGCAGGATCACCGGATCAACCGAGCGGGCGTAGATGTTCTTGCCCTCGATCTCGAGCGTGCCCTCGACGCGCGCGCCCTCGATCGTGTCGTTCATCCGGTTGATGCAGCGCAGGAACGTGGTCTTGCCGCACCCGGACGGGCCGATGAGCGCGGTCACCGCGCGATCGGGGATGTCGATGGAGACGTCGAACAGGGCTTGTTTTTCGCCATAGAAGACGCGCACGTCGCGCGCCGAGACCTTCGTCCGCGCGCTGACGACCTCACCAGCGTGCGCGCGCATCATCGGCGGGGGCATCAATTGGACGGCGCCGCGCTCTGTGCTGTCCGGGCTCATGCGTTCCATCTCGTTCCATCTCGTTCGCCTGGGTTAGGCCCTGTTCATGACACTTGAGTGACGGCGCCCTACGCCTCGGCCGGGCGCTCCAGATAGACGCCGAACGCCGAGCCTGCATCCACCTGGCTCTCCACGACCATGCCCCCGCGATGGCGGTTGACGATGTGCTTGACGATCGCGAGCCCGAGGCCCGTGCCGCGGCGCGGCTCACCCTCCTCGCGTGCGACCCGGAAGAAGCGCTCGCCGAGCTTCGGCAGGTAGCGCCGCTTGATCCCGGGCCCGTGATCAACCACCCGGAAATAGGCGTAGCCGAGATCTGACGCCGGCAACGGCGTCACCATCGAGATGCGGCTGGCTTCCGGCCATTGCCGCCCGCTGCGCCGCACCGCCTCCTCGCGGTCTTCCGCAAGGCCGACCTCGATCTCCACCACGCCGTTGTCGGGCGAATATTTCTCCGCGTTGTCGATCAGGTTCTGCGCCACCTGCCCGATCTGGATCCGGTCCCCGACCACCAGGGCCCGTCCCCGTGGGGCCTTGATCTCGAACCGAACGCCCCGCTTGGCCGCGATCGGCGCCGCCCAGTCCACGGCTTCGTTGAGCACCGCGACAAGGTCGGCCTGGCCCTCCGGCGGCACGTGCTCGTCGAGCTCGATGCGCGAGAGGGAGAGCAGATCGTCGATCAGCCGCTTCATGCGGTCTGCATGCGCGCTCATCATGGTCAGGAAGCGGTTGCGGTCGGCCTCGCTGTCCTTGGCCGGCCCCAGGATGGTCTCAAGCGCCGCGGTGAAAGCGGTGAGCGGCGTCCGGAGCTCGTGGCTGGCGTTGGCGACGAACTCGACGCGCATGCGCTCCGAATTGATCTGCGCGGTGACGTCGGAAAAGACCAGCAGCGCCCCCTCCGCGCCGGCCCATTGCAGGCGCGAGATCGTGCAGCGGAAATGCTCCTCGACCGGCGCGGGGTCGCAATAATCGACCGCGCGGGTCTGGCCGTCGCGCAGCACCGCCTGCGCGGCCTCCAGCGGCGCGAACTGGCGCAGGAAGCGCGCCAGCGGAAGCCCCGGGGACGGCGCCTCGCCTTTCGCCGCCGCCGCCAGCGTCACCGCGCCGCCCGCGTCATACGCAAGCCCCCAGCGCCGGCGCGCCGAAGCGTTCGCCGCCGCCACCCGCGCGCTCGCATCGATCAGGATCGCGGGTCCGGGGATCGCCTCGAACACCGGCGCAAGGTCGCGCAACCGCCCCGCAGCGCCCATCGGCCCACTCACGCGCGCTTCCAGCATCGCGGGCGGACGCGACGCGGGCCTGAGCCAGCGGAATGCAAAGCCCCCGCCCCGCTGCGTTGCAGGCGCCTTCGAAGGGTCCGGCGCGTCGATGCTCATCGCCCAGCCTCTGCGCGCAGCGAATCAACGCGCCCCGCCGACTCTAGGCGGAGCGCCGTGACGCTTGGATGACAAAGGCGTGCCGGCGGTCTCGTCACACTTCCGCAACCCTACTGCATCCGAACGCCGAACGGCAGGCATCTAGGGTGCGACACGGCAAAAAAGCCGCGCGACGCCAGCGGCCCGCTCATATCGAAATTCAATGATAACTTATTGACTTTCGGCAATAGCGTGACGTAGTGGGGCAAATCCGAGGGGCAGATATGCGCGGGGCGGCGGCAATCATCACGGGGCTCTCGCTGTCGCTGGCGGTCAACGCCTGCGCCGGCAAGCCCAGGCTGCCGGTCGCGCCGAGAAGCTTCGCCGCAGCCCAGGCCATGGCCGCCGGCGCGGTGACCGAGGCCCCGGCGCCGTATTGGCTTTCCGATCTCGGCAGCGTCGAGATCTCCGGTTTCGCGGTCGAGGCGCTGCGCTCGAACCCTGAGCTGAAGGCCGCCGAGGGTCGCGCCGAAGCCGCTCGGCACCGTGCCCGGGGCGCCCGCGGAGGGCTCCTGCCCACCCTCACTTTAGGACTCACGGGCGAGCGGATTGAGACTCCCGTGCCCGGCTCGCAGGCCCGCACGCGCGAAGAATTCATGACCTCGAGCGTCACCTCGACCTGGGAGCCGGATGTCTGGGGCCGCCTCACCGCGCGCGCCCTCGCCTCCGACCTCAACGCCGACGCGCTAGAAGCCGATCTCGACGCCGCGCGCCTCTCCACCGCAGGCCGGGCCGCGAGCGATTGGGTCGATCTGCTCGCCGCCCAGGAGCAGCACGCGCTCGCCCGCGAAGACCTCGACACCCGCGTTCGCGCGCTCGATCTCACCCAGCGCCGCTACGAGCGCGGCTTGGCCGATGCGCTCGCATTGCGCACCGCGCGCTCGCAGGTCGCCTCCGCACGCGCCGGCGAAGCGCAAGCCGCCGACGCGTTGCTCATCTCGGCGCGGCGCCTGCAGGAGACGCTGGGCCGCTATCCCGATGGCGCGCTGCGCGCCGCCTCCGAGCTGCCGACGCTCGCCGCCCTCAACGCCGCCGGCGCGCCGAACGACCTGTTGGAGCGCCGGCCCGACGTCGTCGCCGCCGAACAGCGCATGCGCGCCGCCGGCTTCCGCGTTCACGAGGCGCGCGCCGCGATGCTGCCGCGCCTCACCCTGACCGCCTCCGCCGACGGCATCGGCGATCGCCTGACCCGCATCGACGATCTCGACAGCATGGTGACCTCCCTCATCGCCGGCCTGACCGCGCCGATCTTCCGCGGCGGCGCGCTGCGCGCCGAACGCCGCGCGGCCTCCGCCGAGCAACGCACCGCCGCCGCCGATTATGTCGGCGCCGCGCTTGCCGCCTGGCGCGAGGTGGAAGCCGCGATCAGCGCCGACGCGAGCCTCGCCATCCGCGAGCGCGAACTTGCCTCGGCGGCCGAAGAAGCGCGTGCTGCGCAGACTTTGGCCGAGCGCGAATACGCCCGCGGCGTCGCCACCATCTTCGAGCTGATCGACGCCTACACCCGCCGCATCGATGCCGAGCGCGGCCTGATCGATGTGCGCGCCAACCGCGTCTCCAACCGCATCCTTTATCACGTCGCGCTGGGCGGCGGCGCCGAAACGGGCGGCCTCTCGCCGGCCGCCATCGCCGCCGCGCCCAAGCACGACGCTGAGGAGAAGGCCCAATGAACAAAATGGACTTCGACATGCCGAACATCGTGGAGGAGCCCGCCGACAATCGCCGCGCGCTGCTGCTGCGCCGCGCGATGGTCGTTGGCGCGCCCATCGGCGTGATCGGTCTCGGCGTCATCGGCGCCATCGTGCTCGCCGCGACCGGCCCCAAGCCCGACAAGAACAAGGAGCCGCCCAAGCCCGTGGCGGTTCAGGTCGCCACCGCCCATGCCCGCCAGACGACGATCTCCGTCTCCGCGCAAGGCGAAGCGCGTCCCCGCGTGCAATCCGCGCTCGCCGCGCAGGTCGCCGGCCGCATCGTGTGGATTTCGCCCTCCTACATTGAAGGCGGCTCGTTCCGCGCCAATGAGCCGATCGTCCGCATCGATGATGCCGATTATCGCTTGGCGGTTGTTCGGGCCCAGGCGCAGGTCGCAGAAGCCCAGCAGGCGCTCGACCGCGAGGAAGCCGAAGGCGATCTCGCACGTCAGGACTGGGAGCAATTGGGCCAGGGCAGGGAAGCTTCACCGCTCACGCTGCGCCAGCCGCAGCTCGCACAAGCCCGCGCCGGCCTGGCGGCGGCGCGCGCGCAGCTGCGCGGCGCCCAGCTCGATCTCGACCGCACGCGCATCTCCGCCCCGTTCGCCGGCCGCGTGCGCGCCCGCCGCGCCAATATCGGCGACTACGTCGCGCCCGGAACCCCGGTCGCGGACGTCTTCTCCACTGACGTGATGGAAGTGCGCGTGCCGCTCACCGACGCCGACCTCGCTTCGCTGAACGCCCAGCTCGGCTTCGGGGCCGAGGGCGACAACGCCCCGCACGTGGACCTCACCGCCAATGTCGGCGGCCAGCAGCGCCAATGGGCCGGACGCCTGACGCGCGTCGATGCCACCGTCGATCCCCGCACCCGGCTGACCTACGGCGTCGTAGAAGTGCGCGATCCATTCGCGACCAGCCGCCCCGCGCCGCTCGCGCCCGGCATCTTCGTGACCGCCTCGATCGCCGGCGCCCGCAGCGAGAACCTGGTCGCGGCCCCGCGCGGCGCCCTGAAGCGCAACGAATATGTCTATGTCGTCGGCCAAGGCGACGTGATCGACGTGCGCACCATCCGCCCGGCTCAGACGACGGCGACCGAGGTGCTGTTCCGCGCCGGGCTCCGGGACGGCGAGCGAGTCGTCGTCTCGCATCTGCCTTCACCCCGCGACGGCATGAAGGTCACGCCCATCGCGCGCGCCGGCGAGCCTCCCGCACAACAACAAAAGCAACGCACGTAAGCACCTAGAGGGCGAACGCCATGCTCAAGGGTCTGGTCGATTGGTGGGCGCGCAATCCGGTTGCGGGCAACCTGCTCATGCTCGCCTGCGCGGTCGCCGGCGCGCTCTCCTTCATGCGCATGGAGAAGGAATTCTGGCCGCCCGGCCGCGATGACGGCATCTGGATCGAAGCGACCTGGCCGGGCGCGAGCCCCGAGGACATGGAAAGCCAGGTCACTGTGCGCATCGAGGAGGCCACGGCCGACCTCGACGGCGTCAACTGGGTCCGCTCGCGCTCAGGCGAAGGCTACATGTGGTCGCGGATGGCGACCAATCCGAGCGTCGATGTCGAACAGATCGTCGCTGAAGCGCGCTCCAAGATCGAAGCCATCAGCGGCCTTCCGACGGATCTCGAGCCGATCCGCGTCACTCGGCAGGTCGGCCGCAACTGGTCGATCATCATCGGTCTGCATGGCCGCGCCGGCGAGCGCGCGCTTCGCGACACCGCAGAGAAGCTGCGCCAGAAGATCGCGCTTCTGCCTGGCGGCGCCAACACCATCATCACCGGCGCGCGCCAGCCTGAAGTCTCCATCGAGCTCTCCGAGGCTGCGCTGCAGCGCTACGGACTGACGTTCGACGAGGTTACCCAGGCCGTTCGCGGCGCCTCGATCAACATCTCGGCCGGCGCGGTGCGCACCCAAGACGGCAATTATCAATTGCGTGCGCGCAATCTCGCCGACAGCGCATTCGACTTCGAGAACATCGTCCTGCGGCAGACGCCGGATGGCGGCATCGTGCGCATCGGCGATGTCGCCGAAGTCATCGACGGCTTCCAGGACGTCAACCTCTACTCCCGCATGAACGGCGAGCCGGCGATCCTCATCGCGGTCCAGACCGGCGACGAGTTCAACATCTGGGAGACCTCCAAGAAGGTCCGCGAGCTGATCGACGCCGAGCGCGCCGAGCTGCCGTCCAGCCTGCAGCTCACCTACGTGTACGACGAAGCGGAAGACTATTCGAAGCTCCTCGACATCCTCTTCTCGAACGCGCTGCAGGGTTTTGCCCTGATCTTCCTGCTCTTGCTGCTCTCCCTGCACCCGAAGGTCGCGTTCTGGGCGACGGCGGGCGTCGTCACCGCCTTTGCGGGCAGCTTCTTCATCCTGCCTTATGTCGATGTCTCGCTGAACTTCATGACCGTGTTCGGGTTCCTGCTCGTGCTCGGCATCATGGTCGATGACGCGATCATCGTGGGGGAATCGATCTACGAGGCCGCCGAGCGAGGCGAGAGCGGCCCAGACGCGGCGGTGCTCGCCACGCATATGGTGCTGAAGCCGCTCGTCGCCTCCGTCTTCGTGACGATGATCGCCTTCCTGCCCTGGATGCTGCTCGACGGCGAAGTGCGCCAATTCACCCGCGCGATCTCGATCGTGGTGATGTCGACGCTCATTTTCTCGCTGATCGAGAGCCTGATCATCCTCCCTGCGCACCTCGCGCACGTGAAGAAGCCCGACACCGAGGGCACAGGGCTGCTTTCACGGCTCTTCCGCTTCCAGCAGCGCTGCGCGCATTCAGTCATCTGGGTGGCGCAGAACATCCACGGCCCGGTGCTGCAGATCACGACCCGCTTCCGCTGGGTGACGTTGGCGGCGTTCGTCTCCGTGCTCGTGCTCGCGTTCGCCTGGCTCGCCTCCGGCCGCGTGAAGCAGACCTTCATGCCCGAGGTGGAGGGCGACTTCGTCCAGGCCACGATCGAGCTGCCGCAAACCACGCCCTTCGGCCGCATGACCGAGGTTGCCGCCCAGCTCGACGGCGCGCGCCTGGCGCTCGAGCGCGAGACCGCGAAGGAAACCTGGACCGACCCCAACACCAGCGCGCCCTCGCACGGGGTGATCCGCAGCTGGAGCCAGCAGATCGACGAGCAGCGCATCCAGGCCTGGATCGTGCTCACGCCGCCGGAATTCCGCGAGTTCCGCTCCACGCAGGTCCAGGAGCGGCTGAAGGAATTGCTTGGCCCCGTGCCGGACGCCGAACGGATCAACTTCTCCATCAGCGGCAACAACAACGGCCCCAACATCCAGATCGCCATCCTCGGCGAGAACCCGCAGGACCTGCGCAGCGCGGTGAACGAGCTGAAGGCGCGCCTGCAGCAATTCTCCGCCATCAACAGCGTGCGCGACAGCCAGGAGGCGGCGGCCGAGGAATTGCGCTTCACGCTTCTTCCCGGCGCCGAACAGACCGGCGTCACGCTGGCCCAGGTCACGCGCCAGGTGCGCCAGGCCTATTTCGGCGATGAGGTGCAGCGCCTGCCGCGCGATGGCGACGACGTGCGCGTCTATGTCCGCTATCCCCGTGACGATCGCCGCACGCTCGACAGCCTCGGACAATTCCGCATCCGCACGTCCGACGGGCGCGAGGTGCCTCTCTCCTCCATCGCGACCGTGGAGTTCGCCCCCGGCGTCACCGGTCTCGACCGGCGCCAGCGCATGAGCTCGATCATGGTCGAAGCCGAGGCGCCGCCCGAAGCCCGCGCCGGCATCATGAAGGAGCTCGACGAGACGTTCTTCCCGCAGCTCGAGCAGCGCTATCCGACCATCACCCGCAAGGCGCTGGGCGAAGCTGAGGCGCAGGCGGAATTCTTCTCCCAGCTCCTGTCGCTCGGCGCGATGGCGCTCTTTGCGATGTACTTCCTGCTCGCAGTGACGTTCCGCTCCTATTGGCAGCCCGCGCTCATCATGTCGGTGATCCCGTTCACCTTCATCGGCGCGTTGGTCGGCCACGCGGTCGGCGGCTGGTCGATCGCGCTCTTCTCATGGTTGGGCATGATCGCGGCCGTCGGCGTCGTGGTGAACGACAATGTGGTGCTGATCGACAAGGCTAACCAGTTCCGCAAGGAGGGCATGGGCCCGTTCGAAGCGATCACCGGCGCCTCGGTGTCGCGCTTCCGACAGATCTTCCTCACCTCGATCACCGAATTCATCGGTCTCTTGCCGATGCTCTCGGAGGATGTGGCGATCGCGAACTTCCTGAAGCCGATGGCCGTGTCGCTCGCGTTCGGCGTGCTTTTGTGCATGCCCGTCACATTGATCTTGACGCCGACCTTCTACATGATCGGGAAAGACGTGAAGAGCGGAGTGGGCGGCATCGGCCGCTTCCTCAACCGCCTCTGGAACGGGCCTGATCCGCGTACGGTGCAAGCCGAATAGCGAGCCCTCACGCGGGTCAGGCGTGGGATACATCCAAGAACGAGGGAAGAACACCATGGTTATGATGACCCGGCGCACGCTGGCGCTGTCGTCGCTTGCTGTCTTGGCCGGCTGCGCCACGAAGGCGCCCACCCAAGCGCCCCCCGCGCCGACGCCGCCCGCGATCGGAACCTTCGGCATTGATCTTTCCGCGCGCGATCTCACGGTCCAGCCGGGCGCCGACTTCTTCAAGTACTGCAACGGGACCTGGCTCGCTTCGAACGAGATCCCCGCCGACCGCACGCGCTGGGGCGCCTTCGACATGCTCGCCGCCAAGGCCGAGCAGGACGTGAAGGCGATCGTCGAGGAAGTGGCCGCCTCGGGCGGCGCGGCCGGCACCAACGCGCAGAAGATCGCCGACTATTACAACGCCTTCCTCAACCAGGACGAGATCACCGCGAAGGGCCTCGCGGCCGCTTCGCAGGAGCTGCAGCAGATCGAGGCGATCCGCACGCACGCCGACGTCGTCGCGTTCGTGAGCCGGCCCGACATCCCCACCAACTTCCCGATCGCATGGGGCATCGGTCTCGACGACAAGGATCCAGACAAGTACGCGGTCTTCATCACGCATTCCGGCCTTGGCCTGCCCGATCGCGAGTATTATCGCCGCAACGACGAGCAATTCGTCACCATCCGCCGCGAGTATGAAGCGCACATCGCCCGCATGCTGACCATCGCCGGTCAGTCCGGCGCCACCACGAAGGCCCGCGCCATCGTCCGCCTCGAAACGGCGATCGCCGAGCGCCATTGGCCGATCGAGCAGCGCCGCGAAGCCAACCTTATCTACAACAAGAAGACCCGCGCCGAGCTCATCGCGATCGATCCGCGCTTCCCCTGGGAAGAAGGCCTGCGCGTCTCCGAGCTTGGCGAGGTGCAAACCTTCGTTGTGCAGGAATTGAGCGCGATGGCGCCGCTCGCGCAGCTTGTGCGCCGCACGCCGATCAATACCTGGAAGGCCTATCTCGCCTATCACTTCCTGCACCTGAACGCTGCGCTGCTTCCCAAGGCCGTCGATGACGAGAACTTCGCTTTCTACGGCCGCACGCTGAACGGCCAGCCTCAGCAGCGCGATCGCTGGAAGCGCGGCGTCCAGGCGCTGAACGGCGCGCTCGGCGAAGCGGTCGGCGAGATTTACGTACAGCGCCACTTCCCGCCCGCGTCCAAGGCGCAGATGCAGGAGCTGGTCGAGAACCTCCGTCGCGCCTACGGCGCGCGCATCGACGCCATCGCCTGGATGTCGCCCGAGACGAAGGTCGTCGCGCATCAGAAGCTTGCGACCTTCCGCCCGAAGATCGGCTACCCCGATCGCTGGCGCGACTATTCGGCGCTGGAGATCAAGGCCGGCGAGGCGTTCGGCAATTCCAAGCGCGCAGCGGAGTTTGATTGGCGGCGGCAGGTCGTTCGCATCAACGCCAAGACCGACCGCGAGGAATGGGCGATGACCCCGCCCACGGTCAACGCGTACTACAACGCCACCTTCAACGAGATCGTGTTCCCCGCCGCGATCCTGCAACCGCCCTTCTTCGATCCGAACGCGGACGCCGCAGTGAATTATGGCGCCATCGGCGGCGTCATCGGCCACGAGATGGGGCACGGCTTCGACGACCAGGGCGCCAAGTACGACGCCCAGGGCGTGCTGCGCGATTGGTGGAACGCCGAGGACGTGAGCCGGTTCAGCGCGCTGGGCGACAAGCTCGCCGAGCAATACAGCGCCTTTGAGCCGCTGCCCGACGTGAAGGTGAACGGGCGCCTCACGCTGGGTGAGAATATCGGCGACAATGGCGGCCTGCAGGTCGCGCACGAAGCCTACAAGCTCTCGCTGGGCGGCGCGACGCCGCCGGAACTCGAGGGCACGACCGGCGAGCAACGCTTCTTCCTCTCCTGGGGCCAGGTGTGGCGCGAGAACATTCGCGACCAGCGGCTGCGCAATCAGGTGCTGTCCGATCCGCACTCGCCCGCGCGCTATCGCGTCAACGGCGTCGTGCGCAATCTCGACGCCTGGTACGCAGCCTTCAACGTGCAGCCCGGCGAAGCGCTCTTCCTGCCGCCTGACCAGCGCGTGCAGATCTGGTAGGCGCAATGGCCGCCCCGATCTCGTTTCGCTGAAACGAGGTCGGGGACCTACCGGCGTGTCGCCTGGTCCGGAAGCGGATCGTCCTCCGAAACGTCCCAATGCTCGACGATCTTGCCGTCGCGCACCCGGAAGAAGTCAACGAACGCGCGGCCGCCCTGATCGGCGCGCGGAACCCGGTAATGGTGCACTACCACCATGTCCCCTTCCGCGAACACGTGCAGGATCCGGTATTCGTTCTGGCTGAGCGCCGCCGCGCGGTCGCGGACGCGCGCCAGCAGGCCTTCGCGACCGCCGCCCGGAACGCCCGGATTGTGCTCGATGAAGTCCGGGGCCACATAGGTTTCGATCGCCTCGACGAGGCGCCTGTCCTCATAGCCGAGCTTGTTGAACGCGTTCACGACCTCAATCGGGGATGGCGTGGCCTGCGCCAGCGCGGGCGACGCGCTCGCCGCCAGGACCGCCGCGCCCGCGAGCAACACTCTGACCATGCCGACATCTCCAACAGGCTTCAACGCCGCAGCTCCGCGACGAGGGCGTTCATGCCATAGACCGTGCTCAGCACTTCCAGGATCGCGGTGGAGGCCGCCGACACCGCGCGATTGACCGAGCCGTCATAGAAATACTCGCCGCCAAGCGAGTACATGTTGCCGTCGAACACCACGCCCGCGACGCGCCCGTCGCGATCGATCAGCGCGCTCCCGGAATTGCCCCCGATGATATCGTTCGACGAAGCCAAGTTGAAGATGGTGTTGGCGTTGAGCCGCGTCCGCGCAGCTCCCCAGGAGCGCGCTACGAGATAAGGCGCCGCGCCCGTCGCCCGCTCGTAGAGCCCCCCGATGCGGGTGAACGGCGCCACCACGCGCCCGTCCGGCTCCGTCCAGCCTTGCACGCGGCCGTAGGTGATCCGTGGGCTGAACGTCGCTTCCGGATAGAGGCTCGAGCCATAGGCCTGGAACCGCGCGCGAGCGATCAGCTCCTGCGCGCGCGCCACGGGCCCCTCCACCTCGCGCTCATAGCGCGTCCTGAGCGAGCGCGCGTCGCCGTCCCAGCGCCGCACGAACTCGATGAGCGGATCGTCCGAATCCTCCACCGCCCCCGCGCCGCGCTCCCACAGGCGCCGCCGCACATCCGCGTCGCCGAGCCTGGTGCGCATGAGGCGCCGCGCGACCTCTTCCGGCGCGTCTCCGCGCAGCATCCGCCGCGCGACCGGATCATCTTTCAAACCCTCGCGCACCTTCGAGAGCCAGAAGGTCAGTTGCAGCTCCTCGAGCGCGCTGCTGACCGGGATGTCCGACAGAAGCTCGCGCGAGGTGGAGGCCAGCCGCGCATCGGTATACGCGAACAGGCGCTCCGCATCGGGCTTCTGGCGCTCGGCAGCCGCGCGCACGATCTGCCGCGCCCAATAGAGCAGCTTCGAGCCGCCCCCGGCGCGCCCGTCGAGCAATTGCTGCCGCACGAAGAGATCGCGATAGACGGTCATCGCGGCCGCGATCTCGCTCCATGCGGCGCCTGCCTCGCGTTGCAGCACGGGATTGCCCCGCACGCGGCTCTGCAATTGCTCTTCCGCGCGCGTCACGCGCGCGAAATTATGCGGCGCCATGAGCGCGAGCCGGCGTCCCTCCATCGCCTTATGCGCGTTCTCCACGTCGAGCAGCGCTTCCGAGACGAGCCGCGCCTCCTCCGCGCCGCGCGCCGAAAAGGCCCGCAGCCGCTCGCGTAAGTCTCCGAGATAGTCGATCCGCCACGGCAGGAAATGATCGCGCTGGAACTCGAGCTGCGCCGCCGTCGACTGGCGACTCGTGCCGCCGGGATTGCCCGCCACAAACACAAGCTCGCCCTCGCGCAGAGGCACAGTGCGCATGCGCAGCGGATCGGGCGTCCGCGCCGGACGCCCGCCCTCGTAGAACCGCAGATAAGCGACATCGAAGCAATGCCGCGGGAAATTGAAATTGTCCGGGTCGCCGCCGAAGAAGGCCGAAGCCGCCTCCGGCGTGAACACCAGCCGGATATCCTCGTAGCGCTTGTAGGTATGCAGCTTGTATTGGCCGCCGCGATAGAGCGTCACGACCTGGCACGTGCGGTCGCGCGCGTCGCCCACGCACGCGGCCTCGAGCCGCGCGATCTCCGCGTTGCGTGCACGCGCGAAGCCGCCCGCGTCCACCCCCGCCGTGGCCGCATCGATCTGCGCGCTGACATCGCTGATGTCGGTGAGCACGTTCGCGACGAGGCCCTCGCAGCGCCGCTCTTCGTTGCGCGTCCGCGCCTGAAACCCGTTCGCCGCGTAGTCGCGCCCGGCCGAAGAAAGCCCCGACACGCAATCGAGCACGCAATGCGCATTGGTGAGCACGAGCCCGTCGGCGCTCACCACCGCGCCGGAGCATCCGCTCTCCAGCCGCACCGCCCGCCCGCGCACCCGGTCGAGCCAGGCCTGGTCAGGCGCCCAGCCGTACTGGTCCGCGACGCGTGCGACGGGAAAATTGTCGAACGTCCACATGCCCTCTTCGGCATGCGCTGACGGGAACGTGATCGCCGCCGCGACGGCGAGCGCCGCGCACAAGGCCCGCATGGAAGCTCCTCAATCCCTCGGATCGAGATAGGGCGCGTGCGCCCGCGCGCGCAAGCGCGGATGCATCAGGCTTCGACGACCTGCTGATCGATGCGCCCGAACACCGAATGGCCGCGCGCATCGAGCATTTCGATCTCGACACGGTCTCCCGCCTTCAGGAACGGCGTCTTCGGCGCGCCTTCACGGATCGTCTCCACGGTCCTGATCTCTGCGATGCAGGAATAGCCGAGGCCGCCATCCGCGACGGGACGCCCCGGCGAGCCGTCCGGATCGCGGTTCGACACCGTGCCCGAACCGACGATGGTTCCCGCGCCGAGCGCGCGCGTTTTGGCGGCGTGCGCAATGAGCTGGCCGAAATCGAACGTCATCTCGTTCCCCGCGTTCGGCTTCCCGAACTCGGCGCCATTGATTCGCGTGACGAGCGGCAGATGGAGCTTGGCGCCGTCCCACGCCTCGCCCAGAACATCCGGCGTAACCGCGACGGGCGAGAACGCCGTCGAGGGCTTGGACTGGAAGAAGCCGAACCCCTTCGCGAGCTCGCCCGGAATGAGATTGCGCAGCGAAACGTCATTGACGAGCATCACCAGCTTGATGTGCTTGCTGGCGTCGGCGGCGCTCACGCCCATCGGCACATCGTCCGTGATCACCGCGATCTCCGCCTCGCAATCGAGGCCGAACCCTGGATCGCGCAGCGGTATGGCGTCGCGAGGGGCGAGGAAGGTGTCCGAACCGCCCTGGTACATCAGCGGATCTTCCCAAAAGCTCGCCGGCATCTCCGCGCCGCGCGCTTTGCGCACCAGCTCCACATGATTCACGTAGGCCGAACCGTCCGCCCACTGATAAGCCCGCGGCAGGGGCGCCGCGCACGCGCGCTCGTGGAAGCGCTCTCTCGGTACGCTCTCATGCGCGAGCGCTTCGGTGAGCGCCTTGAGCTTGGGCGCACACGCGCGCCAGTCGTCGAGCGCGGCCTGCAGCGTCGGCGCGACCAGAGAGGCGTCCGTGCACCACGCCAAATCATCCGACACCACGACAAGCCGTCCGTCGCGCCCGCCCTTCAGCGATGCAAGCTTCATGCGATCTCCCTATCAATCCATGTCCGGGCGCCCGCGCCGATCGGCCTTGAGCCGCCCGTGCCGCGCCTTGGTGTCGAGCCGCTTCTCTTTGGACGCGCGCGTCGGCTTGGTCGCCTTGCGCGGCTTGGGTTTGTGCGCCGCCTGCTCGATGAGCGCAACAAGGCGCTCGATGGCGTCGTCCTTGTTGCGCTCCTGCGTGCGGAAGCGGTCGGCGGTGATCACGATGACGCCGTCCTTGGTGGCGCGCGCGCCGGCAAGCGCAATGAGCCGCGCCTTGATCTCCTCAGGGACGCTGGCGCTGGCAATGACGTCGAACCGCGCCTGCGCCGCGCTCGACACTTTGTTGACGTTCTGCCCGCCCGGCCCCGACGCGCGGATGAAGGTGAACTCGATTTCGTCCGGATCGAGCGCGAGATGAGGCGTGACGCGGATCATCAATCCTCGGAGCTCAGGCTGCGCGGCGGAGTCTGGACGATCTGGTAGTCGATTTCGGTCTCCAGGTCGCCGACGCTCACATTCGCTTTGACGCCGTGGTCGGCGAGCGTCGTTCGGAAGCGGCGCATGCCGTCGAGCTTCTCCATTCTCTTGGAGAGCTTGTCGGCGCGCTCCTCCGCGCGCATCGCGATGATCACCGTGCCATCGACGATCCGATAGCCTTCCACGCGCATGAGCGCGGGATCGATCTCGGCGGCCTGGGTCGCAACCCATTCGGCCCAACCGCCCGCATCGTCGAGCTGATCGGGCTCGAGTAGGAACGAGATGGTGACGCTCGAAGGTCCGGACATCAGCCTGTCCATACATAACGGTTGCGGAACAACTCGGGAACGAGTATATGCGCATCATGGCCGACGAACCGGACAGCGTGGTTCTCGTGGTGCTTCGACGCATCGACGCGAAGCTTGATCGGGTTGTTGACGAACTTCTCGAACTGAAGACGCGTACGACCAATGTCGAAGAGAACATGGCGGTCCTGATGCGCCGCATGGACCGTTTCGAAAGTCGGCTCGAGCGGATCGAGCGCCGCCTCGATCTGGTTGAGACCTGAGCTCATTCCTCGTCCGCGTAGATGTGAACCACTGGAGTCTCGCCGTCCGCGACGCGCGCGCGGAACATGCCTGAGGTGTTGAGGCTGAACGCGAGACGGCCGGCGCCATCCATCGCGATCACGCCGCCGTCGCCGCCGATTGCCGGCAGCTCCTCGTGCACGACCTTGTCCGCCGCCGCCTGCACGCTCATGCGCCGGTGCTCGATGAGCGCGCACACTTCGCGCGCCGCCGAAAGCCGGATGAAGAACTCGCCCGTGCCTGTCGAGGAGACCGCGCAGACGCCATTCTGCGCATACGTGCCCGCGCCGATGATCGGGCTGTCCCCGATGCGGTTCCAGCGCTTCGCGGTGGTGCCGCCGGTCGATGTGCCGGCCGCCACATTGCCCGCCCGGTCCCGCGCGACGACGCCGACCGTGCCGAATTGATGATCATGAAGATCGGTCGCGCCCTGCACAGGCCGCGGCGCCGCCCCCTCCGGCCGCATCGGGATCGCTGCGTTGCGACGCCGCAATTCCTGCTCCAATTGCCGCCAGCGATGCTCGGTGAAGAAATAGGCCGGCGCGACTTGTTCCAGCCCCTGCTCCGCCGCGAACGCATCGGCGCCCGCGCCGGCCAGCATCACGTGCGAAGACTTCTCCATCACGGCGCGCGCCGCCGAGATCGGGTGCCGCGTCGTGCGCATCCCCGCGACCGCCCCCGCGCTGCGCATGCGGCCGTCCATGATCGAGGCGTCGAGATCATTCTTGCCGTCGGCGGTGAAGACCGCGCCGCGCCCTGCGTTGAAGTTCGGATCGTCCTCCATGAGCCGCACGCTTGTTTCCACCGCGTCGAGCGCGCTGCCGCCGCCGCGCAGCACGCCCGCCCCCGCTTCGAGCGCTGCGCTGAGCGAGGCGCGATAGCTGGCCTCCGCCTCCGGATTCATGTCGCTGCGCGAGATCACCCCGGCTCCGCCATGCAGCGCGATCGACCAGGACGGCCCTGCCGCCGGGGTCGTGGCGCACGCGCCCAGGAGCAGCAACGCCCCGACCGCCAGCAGCCTTATGGAATCTCTTCGCATGGGCGCCACGCTACACCCTCGCCGCCCCGGCATGAACCTTTCCCGCGCCGCAGGAAGGGCCCATAGGAGGGCATGCCGGCCAGCTTGACGCTCATCGACTATTGGCGCTCGGGAACCTCGCACCGGACGCGCATTGCGCTCCACCTGAAGGGCCTCGCCTTTGAACACCGCACCATCGATCTGAGAGTTGGGGCTCAAGCCTCCGCAGAATACACGGCCCTGAACCCACAAGCGCTCGTCCCGACCCTGATCACGGACGGTGCGGTCCTCACCCAGAGCCCGGCCATCCTGGAATGGCTGGAGGAGGTCTATCCGGTCCCGCCGCTCCTCCCCGCCGACCCGGCCGCCCGCGCTCAGGTTCGCGCCATCGCCGCGGCGGTCGCCTGCGACATCCACCCTTTGGGCAACCTGCGCGTGTTGAAATATCTGCGCGCCGAGATGGGCCAGGACGAAGCCGCCGCGACCGCCTTCGCGCGCCGCTGGATCGAACTGGGCTTCGAAGCGATCACGAAGCTGCTCGTCGCCTCTCCCGGCGGCCCCTGGGCTTGGGGAGAAAGGCCCACGCTCGCCGATTGCTGCCTCGTCCCGCAGCTCTACGCCGCGATCGACCGGCACAAGCTCGCGCTCTCGCCGCGCCTCGCGGCAATCTATGCCGCGTCAGAGACGCATCCGGCCTTCATCGCAGCGCATCCGCTCAATCAGCCCGACGCACCTAAGGGCTGAATGTCCGGCCCCGAGATCTACTTCCTCAAACATCCAACGCCCGAGGCGTTGCGCGCGGCGCTGGCGCCGCTCTTCCAGGTCACCCCCGCCGAGGTCTTCGTCTATTTCGACGCCGAGGAAGTGCTCGGCTCGATAAACCGCGCCGCCGATGCGGCCCTCGAAGCCGCCTATTATGCAAGCCCGGTGCGCGTCCTCGTCAGAGCGAACAAGCCCGACAGCGGCCCAATCGCCGGCTGGCTGCGCGTCGAACGCATCGATCTCGACGCACGCATGCTGGCGAGGGCGCTGGCGCGCGCCCTCGGCGAGCCTTTCATCTACCCCGATCCAATCCCGGACCCGCGCGATCACCCGATCGCCGAGGCCGCGCAAATTGAGGTCTCTGCCGACGGAACCGAGCGCAAGGTATGGATCTACGAGTTCGGCTCGCCCGACGGCGATCGCACGGAACTCACCGATCGCGACTGACATTGTTCGCTGACTGGCCTAAGTCTGAACCGAGGAGAACATCATGGCCCGCGACAAGATCGGCGCCTCCGAGGCGCTCACCCAGTTGCAAGGCTGGCGCGCGGTCGATGGCCGTGACGCCATTGCCAAGAGCTTCGCCTTCAAGGACTTCAAGCACGCCTTCGCGTTCATGACGCAGGCGGCGCTGAAGGCCGAGCAGATGGATCACCATCCCGAATGGTTCAACGTCTATGCGAAGGTGGACGTTACGCTCGCCACGCATGACGCGGGCGGCGTCACCGAGCTCGACATAGCGCTTGCGAAATACATCGACGCCGCCGCTGCGACGCTCGGAGCCAAGTCGAGTTAATTACACCAGCCACAGGGTGGAACATGGGCAGGCTCGCAGGAAAGAAGGCCTTCATCAGCGGCGGCGCGCAGGGCCTCGGCGCGGCGATGGCGAAGCGGTTCGCGGCCGAAGGCGCCGCCGTCACGATCGCCGACATCAATCTCGACGGCGCCAGGCAGACGGCCGCGGACATCAATGCCGGCGGGTCGGCGAAGGCGTTCGCGCTGCCGCTCGATGTCACGCAGGAGGATCAGTGGATCGCTGCGCTGGAGGAAGCCGCCAAGATCATGGGCGGCCTGTCGGTGCTGGTGAACAATGCCGGCATCGGCGTCGCCGGCGACATCGAGACGATGCGCTTCGAGGACTGGAAGCGCGTGATGAGCATCAATGTCGATTCCGTCTTCCTCGGCTGCAAGCACGCCTTGAAGCACTTGCGCCAGAGTCAGCCCGCCTCGATCATCAACATATCGTCGATCGCCGGGCTCATCGCGGCGCACAACATGCCCGCCTACAACGCCTCGAAGGCGGCCGTGTGGCTCCTCTCGAAGAACGTCGCGCTCTATTGCGCGAAGCACAAGCTCGACATCCGCTCGAACTCGATCCACCCCACCTTCATCGACACGCCCATCCTCGACAAGTATCGCGACATGTTCGGCAAGGAAGAGGCCGAGGCCAAGCTCGCCCGCCAGGTCCCGCTCGGCCGCATCGGCGAGCCCAATGATGTCGCCAACGCCGCGCTCTATCTCGCCAGCGACGAAAGCCGCTTCGTCACGGGCGCCGAGATCAAAGTGGACGGCGGCATTTCCGCCATGTGACGACGTCCCCGATTGCGGACGCCGCGCCGCCTCGCCACATTAGGATCCTCATGCGCTTCCTCGCCGTCCTTTGCCTACTTGCGCTCGCCGCCTGCGGCGAGCCCGCGCAGCCGCCCGCGCCTGCCGCATCGCCGGCGCCCGCGCAGGGCGCCGCGCCGAGCCCGACCGCGAGCGAAGTCGTCCTCGGCTCCACCAAGAACCTGCCCGACTGGCTGCTCGTCGCGCGCACCGCCGACGCCGGCTACGTGCACTTCAACCAGCGCTCCATCCGCCGCAACGGCGACGGCACGGCCGATATCTGGGTGGAGATCCGCCACGGCAATCCGCAATTGCGCGAAGCCGAGGACGAGAAGACCCGCACCGCCATTCACTTCCGCACCGAGCGCCTGCAATACCGATTCAACTGCGTCGAGAGTCGTTTCGTCATCCTCAAGCGGCAATTCATGGGCGGCCAGGACGCCGTCGCCGCCGAGGACACGATGAACCCGGAGCTTTGGCGCGGCGTGCCCGCCACCGGCATCGCGCGAGTCGTCATGCCCGTTGCGTGCAGGGGACGCTGAGCGAAGATTACCGCGCGCGGTGCTGATAAACCACGTTGGCAAGCAGCAACCGGGCGCCGGGTGCGCCGAGCGTGCGATCCACGGCCGCCTGCATGAGCCGCGCGATCGTCGTGGGATCGGGCGCGGTCTGGTCGCGGTAATAGGTGTTGGCGTAGGTCGCCAGCGCAGTGCGCAACGCATCCCTCAGGCGCGGCGTGGCGGCGGCGGCGCGCGCCCGCAGCGCGCTGTCGGGAATGTCGAGCCCGACATCCACCACCAGAATGCCCGAGGGCGCGAACCGGCCGACCACGGCCGAGTTGAGCGTCGGCATCGGCAGGTAGGATTCTGCCGACGTGAGGCTGCGCGATCGGTTGGGATCCTGCTTGGCCTTCGCCGCCGCCGACCAGGCTGGCGGGGCTGCAACGAAGAGCGCGCAAAGCGCGAGCGCGAACATGCGGCGTGACGGCATCTCGCCACCGTGCGCCGGCGCGCGCTAAGGCTTGGTGAACGCCGCCCGCTGCTTGCGCGCGGCAGGCGGAGACGCTAGAGCCAGAACCCGCAAGACCCGGCCGGTTCGCCGCAAATCTAAGTCGACAAACAAGAAATCGAACCGCCGCCACGCGCGCTCTGGGGCCCGAACCATGGATCTTTCCTCCCCGATCACCGCGTTCGTGGCCGGCTTCCCGGATTTTCTCATCCAGCTCGGCGTGGCGATCGGCCTCTTTGTCGCCTCGCTCGTGATCTATGTGCTGCTCACCCCGCACAAAGAGCTCGCGCTCATCCGTGAGGGCAATCCGTCCGCCGCGTTGGCGTTCGGCGCGATCGTCGTCGGCATCGCCATACCGCTGGGCGCGTGCCTCGCCCATGCGTTCGGCCTCGCTGACCTCATCATCTGGGGCGTGATCACCTTGCTGCTGCAGCTCATCGCCTTCCGCTTCGCCGATATGCTGCTGCGCGACCTGCCGCGCCGCATCGCCGAGAACGACGTCGCCGCCGCGATCACGCTGATGGCGATCAAGTTGGGCCTCGGCATCATCGTGGCCGGCGCGGTGTCCGATCCTGCGCTGGCGATGTTCCGCGGAGCCTGACGCGGCATGACCCGGTTTCCGGATTGGCTCGTCTACATCCTCGTCACCGGCGCGCTCGTGCTGGTGCTCTTCGGGATCGACCGCCGTTCCGACGCACCGCCTGCGCTTTCCGATTCCGGTCAGATCGGGCCGCTTCTGCCGCCGCCCTCGATCTATGATCCCGACATCCTCGTCGATGTCGGCCCGGTGTCGTCCGGGCTCGGCACCGCATTCGCGATCAGCCAGGAAGGCTGGTGGTTGACCGCGCGCCATGTGGTGGACGCCTGCAACCGCGTGGGCATCGTCGTATCGCGCAACACCGCGATTCAAGTGAAGGAGGTGCGCGTCGCGCGCTTCGCCGACCTCGCGCTTCTGCAGACGGACCGCGCGCCCGGCGCGCTCGCGCTCGACGACAAGGAGAACCGATTGCAGATCGGCCAGTCGGCCTTTCACGTCGGGTTTCCGCAAGGGCGCACCGGCGAGGCCTCCTCCCGTCTGATCGGCCGCGAGACGCTCGTCGCGCGCGGGCGCTACCAGTTCGAGCAGCCCGTGCTCGCCTGGGCCGAGACCGGACGCACCGGCAACCTGCAGGGCACGCTGTCGGGCATATCCGGCGGCCCCACGATTGACGAGGCAGGCCGTGTGATCGGCGTGACGGTCGCAGAATCCGCGCGCCGCGGCCGCATTTACACGGCCTCGCCCGCATCGATCGCACGCTTCCTCGAAGTCGAGCAGACGCCCACCGACGGCGCCCCGACGGCGCGCCTGACGCGCACCAACTACGGCCAGCGCTCCGACGAGCTGCGCCGCTCGCTCACCGTCGCGCAGGTCGTGTGCATCGCCAACGAAGGCCAATCGTGAGCGCTTTTGCGGACCGGCTGATCGAAGCGGTGCGCCTTCGCGATACGCCGCTCTGCGTCGGCATGGATCCGTTTCCCGATCGCATTCCCGCGCTCTTCGGCGGCGGCCTTCGTGCGATCGAAGCCTTCTTTGCCGAGATCCTGGAGATTGCGCGCACGCGCGCGGCCGTGGTGAAGCCGCAGATCGCGTTCTTCGAAGCGCTGGGCCCTGAAGGCTACGCCCTCACGAAGAAGCTGACGGCCGAAGCGCAGGCGAAGGGCCTCCTCGTCATCCTCGACGCCAAGCGCGGCGACATCGGCTCCACCGCGGCGGGCTACGCCGAGGCGACGATCGGGGCGGGCGGCTTCGACGCCGACGCAGTCACCGTGAACGCCTATCTCGGGCGCGACAGCCTCGAGCCCTTCCTTGCCCTTGCGCGAGAACGCAACAAAGGCGTGATCGTCCTGGTGCGGACATCCAATCCCGGCGCCCGCGATCTGCAGGACCTGACGCTCGAGGGAGGCGCGCCGCTTTGGACGCGCGTCGCTGAGATGCTTGCGCCCGAAGCGAAGCGTCTCGAAGGCGAGAGCGGCTGGTCCGGGCTGATGGCCGTCGCCGGCGCCACCTGGCCCGAGGAGGCCGCCAAGCTGCGCGCCATTCTGCCGACTTCGCTCTTCCTGGTGCCCGGCTACGGCGCCCAGGGCGCCTCCGCCCGGGACGCCGTCGCAGGCTTTGTGAATGGAGAGGGCGGCGTCGTTTCCTCCTCCCGGGCCGTGCTCTATCCGCCGGCGGCGAGCGAGGCGCGCACGCTCGACGTGTGGCGCGCCGCCATCGCCGACGCCATGGACGCCGCCAACGCCGAGCTCCGCGCCGCCCTGCGCCCGTAGCCCACAAACCCGAAAGGCGACAAACCCGGCTGGATATGGTTAACCGCGCCGCCTAGACCCGATCCCGATTGCATCGCAATCGGGTGAATCGGGTCCTGACTTTGAATTTGGACCATTTCTCGCCCGAAAACCGCGCAGCACCTTTCGGGAAATGGTCTAGGGGCGCCCTGGCGCACAAGACCGGGCGGAAGCTTCAACACGAGGGACCGATGCGACTGATCAGAACGACGCTCGCCGTCGCCGCCTTGGCGGCCTTCTCAAGCCCAATCCTGATGGCGCCGGCCCTTGCCGACGGCCCCGCCGCCGCGCCGCGCTACACCAGCCCTGCCGCCGCCGAGCCGGCCGTGGCGCCCTCGCCGTCCCAGGCGCCGGTGCGCGCCGGCCCGATCCAACCGACCGCCGAAACCGCCTCCGCCGCGCCCCGCACCGGCCAGATCGCGCTCGCCAATGGCGCCGCCCAGCTCAATGTCCCGGCCGGCTACCTCTTTTATGGCCCCGCCGAAGCTCAGGCCTATTTGCAGCGCACCAGCGCCGCGGCCCCGCGCGGCGAGGTCCTGGGGCTGCTGGCCCCGGCCGGAACCCGGCCCGAGAGCGCCGATTTCTGGGGCTCGGTCATCACCTACGAGCCGGTGGGCCGCGTGATGCCCGAGGGCGCCGCGCTGCTGACCTCGGCCGAAATGGCCGCCAACACCCGTGCCGCCCGCCAGGAGGCCGGACGCGGCTTCGAGGGCTTCGTCGCGCAGCCCGCCTTCGAGCCGGGCGCGGCCTCCCTCGCCTGGGCCGAGCGCACTGCCCCCGACGCGCCGGCGGCCAAGAATCTCCGCCACGAGCAGCGCCTGCTCGGCCGCTATGGCGCGCTCTCCTTCGTGACCATTGGCCGCTTCGACCAGTTCGACCAGATCCGCACGTCTGCCCCGACCATGCTCCAGATGGCGTCATTCCCCTCCGGCCAGGGCTACAACGACTTCAACGCCTCCACCGACCAGACCTCGCGCTTCGACCTCGCCGGCCTCGTGACCGGCAAGGAAAGCGCCACCGCGCAGGCCGCGTCCGAGGCCGGCGGCGCAACGCCGACATCGCAGGGCTTCGCAGGTTCAGGTGCGGGCATCCAAGGCTACTTCCCTTGGATCGCCGGCGGCGTGGTGGCGCTCGCCGCGCTCGGCTGGCTGCTGCTCGGCCGCAAGAAGCCCAAGCCCGACGACGAGGACGAAGCGCCCGCGCAAGCTTAGTCGCGGATGTCTTGAACGGCGGCCCCAAAGGGCTGGAGCGCGGGCCTGCGGGCCCGCGTTTTCTTTTGCGCGCGAATTTCGCCCGCGTGCATCCTGTGACGGGGGTCACGGCATCTGGGTGAGCAAGATCCTAATTTCCTCTCATCGCAACGACGCGATGAATTGAAGAGCCGGAGCCGATCCAATGACCATGACCACCCGTATCGCTTCTATGATCGCCGCCACGTTCGCGTTCGCGATGGTTGCGATGCCGATCATCACCCAAGCCGCGCGCATCGTCGCGTAGTCCCGCAACAGAACGAAGCCCCAAGAGAAGGACGATGTCGCTCAGATCTCACCTCGCCTGCATCACCTTGACGGTTGGCGTGCTGTCGCTGCTGTACATTCCGATCATCGAGCACGCGATCTACCTGGCCTCGTGGATGCACGACTGATCAGGCGGCCACGCACGCAGATGAGGCCGATGAACGGGCGCGGAAGAATCCGCGCCCTTTTCGTTTGTTCAGCGCTCGGATTTAAACGGACGTGAAAGCAGCGCGCCGATCGCCTCATCGATGCTGGCGCGCGCGCCGAGGATCGCATCGACCGCGGCGCAAATCGGCATCTCCACGCCGTGCCTTGCCGCCAGCGCCGCGACGGCCGGCGCGCTGGCCGCGCCCTCCGCGATGGAGCGCCGTTCGCCGAGGATGTCGCCGAGCGCACGTCCCTGCCCGAGCGCGAAGCCGAGCGAAGTGTTGCGCGAGGATTGCGACACGCAGGTGAGCACGAGGTCCCCCAGCCCGCAGAGGCCCGCAAGCGTCTCGGCCCGCGCCCCCATCGCAACGCCCAGCCGCGTCAGCTCCGCAAAGCCGCGTGTGATCAGCGCCGCGCGCGCGCCCTCGCCGAGCGCGCGGCCCTCCGCGATCCCGCAGGCGATTGCGATCACGTTCTTCACCGCGCCGCCGATCTCCGCTCCGATCAAATCGTCGGTGACGTAAGGACGGAAAGTCGGCAGCCCGATCGCCGCGACGAGCGCGTTGGCGCGCGCGGCATTCCCGCAGGCGATCGTGGTCGCCGTCGGCAGTCCGCGCGCAACGTCCTTGGCGAAGCCCGGCCCCGAGAGCACCGCCGGGGTCGCCTGCGGCGCCTCAGCCGCCAGGACTTCGGTCATCAGCGCCAACGTCCCCTGCTCCACCCCCTTGGCGCAGAGCGCCACGAGCTTGCCCTCGGGGACCTTCAGCCGCTTGAGCACCGAGCGAAGGTGCTGGGCCGGCGCGACCGCGAGGATGGCGTCTGCGGCGGCCGCCTCCGCGAGGTCGCCCGTGGCGCGGATCGCCGCGTTGAGCGCCACGCCGGGCAGGAAATCCGGGTTCCGGCGCTCCGAATTGATCGTGCGCACGACATCGGCCTCGAACGCCCACAAGGTCACCGAACGCCCCGCGGTCGCGGCGACCTGCGCGAGCGCCGTCCCCCAGGCGCCGCCCCCCAGGACGGCCACAGTCTCGATTGGGGGAACTGAATCCTTCATTGAACGTTCAGCTCACGCAAGCTAGATAGGCATAAGCGGGATCGCCAAGCAGGATTGTCATGGACGAAAAACTGGCGACCCGCGACCGCATCCTTCACGCGGCCATCCAGCGCATCAAGCATTACGGCTACGGCAAGACCACCATGGCCGAGATCGCCGCCGATTGCGACATGTCGCCGGGCAACATCTACCGCTTCTTCGAGGCCAAGATCGACATCGCCGAGGCGATGGCGCGCAAGCACTATGCCGACGAGCAGGCCGAGCTCGCCGCGATCGCGCGCAAGAAGGAGATCCCCGTCGATCAGCGCCTGCGCGAGCTCTTTTTCATGCGCCTGCGCGATTCCTACCGCATGCTCGACGAGCACTCGAAAATGCTTGAGGTTGCGGAGGTTTTGCACCGCGAGCGGCCGCTCTTCGCCAACGAGCACATGGCCATGGAGCGCGTGTTCCTGTCAGCGCTTCTGGAGGAGGGGGCCGAGGACGGGCTCTTCGAGCCGCAGGCCGATTACAACTTCGTCGCCGAGATGATCCAATCCGCGACCATGAAATTCTCCGTCCCGCAGCTCTTCTCCAAGCTCACTCTGCCGAAGCTCGAGCGCGAGCTGACCGGCGTGCTCGATCTCTTGCTCAACGGGCTCTATCGTCGGCCGGCCAATAAAAATTGAACAGAAATGATTTTATTCATTGACCAACGGTGACGCCTGCGTCACAAGGGGATGGTCAACGCCCTTTAGGAGACGCCGCCATGACCCTCTCGCCGCTCGCCTGGACCAGCTTCGTCGCTCTCGCCGCCGCCCTGGTCGCCGTCGCCGCCTACCCGCTGATCGCCGTGGCGGCCCAGATTGTCGCCTGATCGGACGGCCGGAGCGCTGTGCTGCATGCGCGAAGGGCGTCAACCCCCTTCGCGCATTTTCTTTGCGTAATTGCAGGCATTCACCGGATATTGCATGCACAAATGCAGGGCTGGATAGCAAACTCAAGCCTGGCGACGCACGCCGGCGCGCCTCATGTTCCGCCTGACGATGCGTTCGCACTTGCAGCATCGTGGATGAAACAGGAGGCAATGATGATCCGGACCATTGGTCCCCTCGCCGGCCGCGTGCTGGCGATCATCGTCGCCGTGGCACTCGTGACCGCGGCGGCGACCCCGCTCCTCGCTCTTGCAGCGCGGGTAGCGGTCTAAGGCTGAAGCGACCGTTCCAGTTCGAAATCCGCTTTCGCGATTTCGGGAACGGTCAGGCTTTGACGCCCTTGCGCCCGGCCTTATGGGTCGGGCGCAAGCCGGCCGCCGCCTCGTCGAGCGGCCAGCGCGCCCGGGCCGGGGCGCACAGAGCGTCCTCCGGCCGACTGCTCAATCCGGCCAGCAATCTTTCCGCCCCGGCAAGCGCGATCATCGCGGCGTTGTCGGTGCAATAGCGCAGCGGCGGCGCGGCGAAGTCGTAGCCTCGCGCAGCCGCGATCTCCTCCAGCTTCGCGCGGATCGGCTGGTTGGCCGCAACCCCGCCGGCCACCACAAGCCTTCCCGTCGCCCCCCAAAGGGGATCGAACATGTCCATCGCCCGCTTCGTACGGTCCGCGACGATGTCGAGCACGGCGCCCTGGAAGCTGGCGCAGAGATCAGCTTTGTCCTGCCGCGAGAGCGCTCCGAGCCGCTCCACCTCGCGCACCAGCGCGGTCTTGAGCCCGGCGAACGAGAAATCGCACCCGTCCCGCCCCATCAGAGGCCGAGGCAGCGCAAATCGCGCCTGCCCCTCCAAGGCCAGCGCTTCCACGGCCGGACCGCCGGGAAAACCCAGATCCAGCAGCTTCGCGGTCTTGTCGAAGGCCTCGCCGAGCGCGTCGTCGATCGTGGAGCCGAGCCGGCGATAATTCCCCAGGCCCAGCACGGCGATGAACTGGCAATGCCCGCCCGAGACGAGCAGCAGGAGATAGGGGAAAGGCACTGGGCCTGCGAGACGCGGCGAAAGCGCGTGCCCTTCGAGGTGATTGACCGCGATGAGCGGCTTGCTAGCAGCCAGCGCGAGGGCCTTCGCGGTGGTGAGGCCGACCATCACGCCGCCGATCAGGCCCGGCCCGGCTGTAGCCGCGACGCCGTCGAGATCGGCGAACGCGAGGCCGGCGTCGCCCATCGCGGCGGCGATCGCGCCGTCGAGGCCTTCCACATGCGCGCGCGCCGCGATCTCCGGGACCACGCCGCGATAGGGCGCGTGCTGTGCGGCCTGCCCCAGGATGATGTCGGAGAGAATCGTCGGGCCGTCTTCGCTCAGCCGCACGACCGCCGCGGCGGTTTCGTCGCAGCTGGTTTCGATGCCGAGGACAGTGACTTGCGCTTTGCTCACCTTGCTTAGATAGCTGGCGCATATGGCTTCCGCCACGAGCACGCTTCTGCGCCTCGGCGCCCGGGGTTCGCCGCTGTCGCGCGCGCAATCAGATGGGGTGCGCCAGAACCTCGCCAAGGCGATGGGCGTGAGCGCCGATCGGATCGCGTTCGTTCCGATCGTGACCAGCGGAGACCGCAACCAGGATCCTTCGTTCGCCGCCGGCGGCAAGGGCATCTTCACCAAGGAATTGGACGACGCCCTGCTCGACAAGCGCATCGACGTCGCCGTGCATTCGATGAAGGACCTGCCCGCCGAGCTTGCCGACGGCGTCGCCATCGCTGCGGTGCCGACGCGCGAAGACCCGCGCGACGCCTTCATCTCCGGCAAGGCCGGGACGCTGCGCGAGCTCCCCGACGAGTCCGTGGTCGGAACATCGAGCGTGCGCCGCCGGGCCTGGGTGCTCTTCCGCGGGCACGGGCACATCCAGGTCGCGCCGCTGCGCGGCAATGTGGAGACGCGCCTGAAGAAGGTGGCGGACGGCGTTGTCGATGCGACGATCCTCGCGCTCGCCGGCTTGAAGCGCCTGGGACTTGAATCGCACGTCGCTTCGCTGCTCGACCCGTTGGATTTCCTGCCCGCACCGTGCCAGGGCGCGCTGGCGCTCACCGCGCGTGCGGAGGATGTCGAACGCTTCGCCGTGATCGACGATTTCGACGCGCGTGTCGCGACCACCGCCGAGCGCGCCTATCTCGCCGCGTTCGGCGGCTCGTGCCTCACGCCTGTCGGCGCCTGGTGCCGGCGCGAAGGCGACGTCTTCCTGTTCAATGGCGGGCTCCTGCACCCGGAAGGCCGCGAAAGCTTCAAGGACAACGACATCATTCCGCTGCACGGCGATGCGTTTGGGAACGCCGCGCGGATCGCCGCCAAGCGCGGCGCGGAGATGCGCGAGATCGCCATCGAACAAGGCATACTCCCGTCCTGAGCATGCCCATGCGAATGCTCGTCACGCGCGCCTCGCCCGGCGCAGAAGCCACCGCCAAGCGCATCCGCGCCCAAGGCGGCGAGCCTGTGCTGGCGCCGCTGCTCAAGGTTGAGAAGCGGCGCGCCAGCGTGAACCTCGCCGCCGTTCAGGCGCTGCTCTTCACCAGCACCAACGGCGTCCAGTCTTTCGCCGAGCAATCGAAGGAGCGCGCCTTGCCGGCGCTGTGCGTCGGCGACGCGACCGCCCATGCCGCGCGCCTGCACGGCTTCACCGACGTGCGCGCCGGCGGCGGCGATGTCGCAGCCCTGGCCAAGACGATCATCGCGACCCTCGACCCCGCCAAGGGCGCGCTGGTGCACGCCGCCGGCAAGGACGTGGCCGGCGACCTGCCCGGCGCCCTCGCCCCGCATCGCTTCGTTCTCGAGCACCGGATATTCTATGAAGCGGTCGCCGCGCATCGCCTTCCGGCCGAGGCGCTCGCGCGCCTGCGCCAGGCCCCGCCGGACCTCGACATCGTACTTTTCCACAGCCCGCGCGCCGCCCACATCTTCCGCCAGCTGGCGCCGCACGCGCCCGCGATGCTGGCCGCCGCCTGCCTGAGCGAAGCCGTCGCATTCGCCGCGACGGTCGCGGGGCGATGGCGCGAGGTCATCGTGGCTGAAACGCCGACCGATGCGGCGCTGCTCACAGCTGCGTTCGGCAGCGGCGACCGGCCGCCCCCCGGCCGCCCTTGAGCGCCAAGGCCCCCCGGCCTAAGTTCCCAGCGCCGGCGGGGAAAAACGCCAGAAAACGAGGGGGCTCTCGCAGAAGCGGGGCCAGAAGCGAGGAAAGCCCATGAGCACGACCGATTCGGCGCCGCGCGGCCGTGCAGAGCCGATCGACGTCGATTTCGAGCCGGCCGGGCGCGCGCAGCGTCAACGCGGCGGCGACGGCGGCTTGGGCTTCTTCGCGACCCTGATGCTGGCGCTGCTCGCGGCCGTGTCGGGCGCGATCGCTGGCCTCATCGTGCCGCGGATTCCCGCCGTCCAGGCCTACATGGAGAGTTCTTTCCCCAGCCAGGCCGCGCCGTCCGCGGCGCAGCCGGCGGCATCGACGGCGGAGTTCAACGGCCTCGATCAACGCGTACGCTCGATCGAAACCCTGATTTCGAACCCGACGGCGACGACGGCGAGCGCCGACGGCGGCGACGTCGGCCCGCGCATCCTTCAGCTGCAGGCTGGCTTGCGCGACGTCGAAACGAAGCTGGGGCAGATCCCATCCTCGCAGCAGATCCAGGCGCTGGTGGCCGAAGTGCAGCGTCTCAATGCGCAATTGCCCGCCGTCGAGCAGCAATCGCGCAGCGCCGGCGAAGCCGCACGCGCGGCGTTCGCAGTGGCGGCGGCCGCCGAAGCCTCGCGCTCCTCCGGACCGTTCGAGCAATCCTACCGCGCGCTGGCCGCGCTCCTGCCCGATGATCCGAACGTGCGCGCGCTCGCGCCCCTCGCCCGCACCGGCGCGCCTACGCGCGTCGAGCTCCGCGACAGCTTCAACGATGTAGAGATCCAGGTGTTGCGCGCCGCGCGCCAGTCCCAGGCCGGCGCCGGCTTCTGGGGCCGCATCCAAGCCGCCATGGCGCAATGGGTGACGGTGCGCAAGGCCGGCGAAGGCGACACGCCCGCCGGTGTGGTGGAGCGCGCCGGCCGGCGCCTTGCCGCCGACGACCTCGCCGGCGCGATCCAGGAGCTGTCGCGCCTGAGCGGACCTGCCGCGCGCGCCGCCGGTCCGTGGCTCTCCACCGCGCGGCGAAGGCTTGAGATCGATACGCGGCTGGCGGCCATCCGCACCGAATTGTCGCGGAGAGGCTGAATGCTGCGTCTGGCTTTTCTGCTCGCCGTCGTCGTCGGCGTAGCGCTCGCCACCTGGCAGGTGGTGACCACCGATCCCGGCACGGTGACGGCCGAATGGAACGGCTGGCGCATCGATACGAGCGCGTTCTTCGTGATCATCGCGTTCGTCGCGTCGCTGATCGTCGCGCTGCCCTTGCTGCGATTGCTCCTTACCCTGATCGATGCGCCCGGCCGTTTGGGCAAGGCCAATGACCGGGCGCGCATGCGCCGCGGCCAGGAAGCGCTCGCCCTGGGCCTGATCGCGGCCGAAGCCGGCGAATTCGACGACGCGCGCCGCCATGCGGCGAAGGCCGAGGATCTCATCGAGGAGCCGCGCCTCGCCAAGCTGCTGGAAGCGCGCGCGGCCGAGGTATCCGGCGACGTGGCCGGCGCTGAGCGCGCGTATTCCGGCATGCTCGGCAACGAGGACACCGAGCTCCTGGGCCGCAAGGGTTTGCTGCAGGCGGCTCTCAAGCGCGGCGACCGCATCTCCGCGATGTCGCATGCCGAAGCGGCGCTGCGTCTGTCGAAGACATCGACGTGGCCGTTCCAGTCGCTGTTCGACCTCAAGGTTCAAGCCGGCGATTGGGAAGGCGCGATCGAGGCCCTCGACCAGGGCGAGAAGCGCAAGCTCATCGAGGATCGCGTGGCGCGCCGGCGACGCGCCGTGCTGCTCACCGCCGCCGCCAACCGCGCCGAGCGCGAGCGGCGCATGGATCGCGCGTCGGATCTTGCCCAGAAGGCCTTTCGGCTCGTGCCGGGCTTCGCGCCCGCCGCGGCCATGTCGGCGCGCATGCTCGTCGCCGAAGGCAAGGCCGAGCGCGCCGCCGCCGTGCTGGAGGAAGCGTGGGAGAATGCGCCGCATCCGGTGCTGGCGCATGCCTATCGCGACCTGAAGGTCGGCGAAGGCGCCAGCGAACGCCTCGCGCGCATGCAATCGCTCGCCGACCGTCGCCGCGACTCCCGCGAGAGCCGCATCGTCTTGGCCGAACTCTCCATGGAGCGCGGCGATTGGGCCGGCGCGCAGGCGGCGCTGGAGGACGCCTATCGCGAGTTTCCTTCCGCGCGCATCTGCACGCTCTTCGCCGCGGTGTGCCGCGGCCGCGGCGACGAGCAGGGCGCCCGCACCTGGATCGCGCAGGCCGCCTCCGCGCCGCGCGAGCCCGACTGGTCGGACCTCGATCCCGAAGGCCCCGCCTTCCTTTATGACGACACCGATTGGGCCCGCCTCGTCTACGCCTATGGCGACCAGGGCCAGCTCATCCATCCCCGCTTCGAGCAGGGCGGCCGCGACGCGGCGACGGGCTCGTTCCTGGCGCTGCCCCCGGCCTCCGACGCCCCGGCCCGCCAGCCGCCGCCCGACACGATCGTGGAGGCGCGGGTCGGCTAACCCGCGGTTCGTCCCGGCGGCAAGCGCGTTATCCGTTGAATCGAGACCGTTTCTGGTCCGGCAGCGCAGCCGCAAGTTTCCTGAAGCGCTCCGAAGGCCGAGGCGCCTTGCCGATCCGCCCCGCGGCGCGTATCTGAGCGCCTCCCAATCGGGCCTTCGGACCCGTGACGTGGGCCGCCTTAGCTCAGCCGGTAGAGCGGCGCATTCGTAATGCGTAGGTCAGGTGTTCGAGTCACCTAGGCGGCACCATTTCCCAGCCCCCCAAGCGCCCTTGCGCGGCGCCCGAGTGTCGGGGCATTCTGCCTCGCAACAATACACCTGTAGAGCCTGATCGGGAGGGGAAGTTGAAATCCATCGTGGCCGCGATGCCGACCCTGGTGCGCTATCTGCTCGGGTTCGACTACATCGTGAACGGGCTGAACTGGTGGGTGAAGATCATCACCCCCTATCCGAGCATCTCGGACTTCGTGCACTTCCTCCCGCGCATGGACATGGTCGGCGTGATGATCGAGGAGGGCTTCATGTTCGACCTCGTGAAGGCGATCGAGCTCCTTGCCGGCATTGCGCTCGTCACCAATTGCTACGCGGCGATGGCGCTCGTGGTGGCGATGACGGTGACGGTGCCGGTGTTCATCGTCGATGTGTTCCAGGGTCACATGCGCCTGCGCGCCTTCCTCATGGGCACGGGCGCGCTGGTGATGAACCTCTTTCTGCTCTGCTGCTATTTCGACTATTTCCGTCCGCTGTTCACGTTGCGCGCACATGCGAACATGGATCCGCGCGTGCGCCGAAGCGACGACGGCGCCAAGAGCGCCGCGCTGGTCGAGAGCATCATCCGCCCGGTGCTGCCCTGGTTTGGCGCCGTGGCCATCGCGTTCGGCTTGGTCATGTGCGCCTGGCTCTGCGTGATGATCGTACAGCACGCGATCAACCCCCAGACGCTGAACGATATTCGGCCCATGCAGCCGCGCTGAGCCGGTGTAAGGTCGGCGCATGACGCCGATCAATCGCCGCCAGGTCGCGCTCCGCCTGCTGCAGCTTGCGGCGTTCCTGGCGCTGCCGCGCTCCGCGGGCGCGGCTGTACCGGCAGGTCCGTTCGGCGTGGAGGTCGAGCGCGACATGATGATCGCAATGCGCGACCACGTGCGCCTCGCGACGGATATATATTTTCCGACCACGGACGGACGCCGGACGCCCGGGCCCTTTCCAGCGATCCTCGAGCGCACGCCTTACGGCAAGTCGCAGGCCGGCGATCGCCACGCGAGCATCGCAGTCGCAGAGACGCTGGCCAGCCAGGGCTATGTCGTCGTCTACCAGGATTGCCGCGGACGGGGCGGCTCGGAGGGCGCCTACGTCAAGTACCTGAGCGACGGCGCCGACGGCTACGATTGCTGCGCCTGGATCCTCTCCCAGGCCTGGTCGAACGGGCGCATCGGCACGATGGGGCTTTCCTATGCAGCCCACACGCAGGCCGCGCTCGCAAGCGCCGGCGCGCCGGGAATCACGGCGATGTTCATGGATTCCGGCGGCTTCTCCAACGCGTATCAGGGCGGCATTCGCCAAGGCGGCGCCTTTGAGCTGAAGCAGGCGACATGGGCGTTCAACCAGATGCTGGAAGCGCCGGAGATCCGCTCCGATCCGGCAATGCTGGCGGCGCTGCGCGCGATCGATCTCAAGGATTGGTTCGCCCGCATGCCCTGGACGCGCGGGCATTCGCCGCTAAGTCTCGCGCCCGAATACGAAGACTACGTCTTCGATCAATGGGAGCACGGCGCCTTCGACGATTACTGGCGCCAAGTGGGCATCTACGCGCAGGGATATTACGACCGCTTCCCGGACGCCGCGATCATGATGCTGTCCTCCTGGTACGATCCTTATCCGCGCACCGTCACCGACAATTATCTCGGACTGAAGGCGCGCGGAAATCGCAAGCAGGCTCTGGTGCTCGGCCCCTGGACGCACGGCGATCGCGAACGGACATACGCAGGCGATGTCGATTTCGGCCCGCAGGCCGCCTTCGCCGGCAATGTCGCGGAGAGCTATCTCGCGTTCAAGCTTCGCTGGTTCGACCGCCATCTCAAGAACGCGGACGGCGCTGACGAACCAGACGTGCGGTTGTTCGTCATGGGCGGCGGTTCCGGTCGGCGCAATCCGGACGGCCGCCTCGACCATGGCGGAAGCTGGCGCACCGAGCCGGCCTGGCCGCTCGCACGCGCCAGGAAAACACCGTTCTTTCTCCATGCCGACGGCGCGCTGCGCCTGATGCGTCCGAAGACGCCCAACGCCTCCCGCTCATACGACTACGATCCGCGCGCACCCGTGCCTTCCATCGGCGGAGGCATCACGTCCGGCGCCCCGATCATGGCTGGCGGCGCGTTCGACCAGCGCGAGGCGCCGCAATTCTTCGGCGCGACGCCGCCTTACACGCCGCTCGCAGATCGCCCCGATGTCCTCGTGTTCCAGACCGCGCCGCTCGAAAGCGACGTCGAGGTGACCGGCCCGATCCAAGCGACGCTCTGGATCGCATCGAACTGTCCAGACACGGACTTCACGATCAAGCTCATCGATGTCCACCCGCCGAGTGAGGACTACCCAGACGGCTACGCGATGAACATCACGGACGGTATTTTGCGCTGCCGCTACCGCAATTCCTGGGAGCACCCGCGCCTGATGCGGCCGAACACGATCCACCGCATCAAGATCGAGGCGTTTCCCACGTCCAACCTCTTCAAGACCGGCCATCGCATCCGGCTGGACGTTTCCTCAAGCAACTTCCCGCACTTCGACGCCAATCCGAACACCGGCGAACCCGAAGGGCGCTGGACGCGGACGCGCGTCGCGACGAACCGTGTCTTTCTCGACGCGCGCCGCCCCTCGCACGTCACGCTGCCCGTCGTCTAAGCTCCGTACGCGGACGCAGCTCGGTCGCGCTATGCCGCGCCAGGGCAATATTGCGCGAGGAATTGCTTGTGCGTCGGCATCTTTTCGACTGCGGCCGCGACGCTCCCTTTCAGACTGTCGAGCGCGGCCCGTAATCGATCCTGCGGCAGCATGCGTCCCATGTGATGGCGCCCCTGCGGCTCAAGGCGCTGGCCGAGCATCACCTGCAGCCAGGAATCGACGCGGAACATCTCGTCGCCCTCTTGATAGACGAGGCCGTTCTCGCGGAAGAGCGCGATGCGCTGCGCGATCGAGTCCGGAATCTCCATCGCTCCGCAATCGCGCCAGTAGGGCGTGTCGTCCCGCTCGGTGAGCTTGTAGTGCATGATGATGAAGTCGCGCACCTTTTCCAGCTCCTGCTGTGCGAGCGCGTTGTTGCGCGCCATGATCGAGGGCGTGCATCCCGAGAACGGGAAGAGCTGGACGAGCCGCGTCGCCGCGATCTGGAAGAGATGGATGGAGGTGGATTCCAGAGGTTCGATGAAGCCGCTGGCGAGCCCCATCGCAATCACGTTCTTGTCCCACGCCTTCAGGCGCCGCCCGGCGCGGAAGCGTATGAGCCGCGGCTCGAACAAAGGCTCGCGGTCGAGATTGGCGATCAGCGTCTTGCGCGCGTCCTCTTCTGAGATGTAGTCGCTCGCATAGACGAGCCCGTTGCCCACCCGGTGCTGCAGCGGGATCTTCCATTGCCACCCGGCTTCGTGCGCGATCGCACGCGTAAACGGCGGGATCTCGTCGGTGGACGGCGTCTGCACTGCGAGCGCGCTGTCATTACGCAGCCACTTGCCCCAATCCTCCCAGCCCGCCTTCAGCTTCTGCTCGATGAGGAGGCCGCGGAATCCCGTGCAATCGATGAAGAGATCGCCCTCGATACGCTGGCCGTTGTCGAGCGTCAGTGCCTCGATGAAGCCGGTCTCCCCGTTCTGCGCCACATCGACGATCTTGCCCTCGATGCGCTTCACCCCCTTCGGTTCGCTCACTTGCCTGAGATAGCGCGCATAGAGCCCGGCGTCGAAATGATAGGCGTAATTGATGTTCACCTTGTCGGAGATCGCGAACTTGCCCTGCTCCGCCGCCTTGTATTCGAGGCACAGGTCGCTCAAGCCGCCCTCGTACCCTTCCGCGCGCGCCTGCAGCCAGAAATGGTGGAAATCGCCCATCCAGGTCGATCTGCCGATCGTGCCGAAGGAATGGATGTAGCGGTCGCCCTTCCGCGCCCAGTTCTCGAACGAGATGCCGAGCTTGAAGCTGCCTTGGCTCGCGCTCATGAACGCGCGTTCGTCGAGATTGCAGAGGATGTGGAAGTTGCGCACGGTCGGGAACGTCGCCTCCCCGACGCCGACCGTGCCGATCTCCTCGGACTCCACCAGTGTGATCTCGATCAGCTGCCCGAGCTGCTCGGCGAGCACCGCCGCGGTCACCCATCCAGCCGTGCCGCCCCCGGCGATCACCACGCGCTTCACGACTTGCCCGATATCGCGTTTCATCGCATCGCGCTTCTCCACGAATTCCTCCCTAGCGGTTGAGCCGCTGCAGCAGATAGGCGCGCAAGCGCCGCGCCTTGAGCTCGTCCATGGCGCCGAGATTTCCCCGCGCCCGCTCCGGCAGATGCGCGGCGGCTTCCTCGGCCGGCCCGAAGACATAATAATCGAAGAACGCCCGCCAGCCCGCTTTTTCCGCTTCCGGACGATCGCGCAAGCTGAGCATCGCGAGCAGCAGCGCGTTCTGCGGAGTGTCCATGTACGCGGGCGCGACGTTCCACCAATAATTGATCATCACGTTGAAGGCCTCGAGCGCCTCCACCTGGTGCCACCAGAGCGCCGGATAGAAGAGTACGTCGCCGGGCTCCAGTTCCGCCACCTGCGCCGCAGCCAGCGCCTGTCGGAATCGCGGGAAGCGCTCGAAGTCGGGCGCCGTGAAATCGACCATGCTGACGACTTGCCCGCCGGGCGTGGGCGCAAGCGGCCCCGGATAGAGATTGGCGATCTCCTCCGGCGGAAATAGCGTGAACCGCCGCCGCCCAACGACCGAGCACGCCATGTTGTGCGACATGTCATGGTGCGCGCACGCGGTCGTGCGGTTGCCGATCCAGATCCCGATGAGCGGCTGCTGGCCTGCGAACATCGGATGATCGAGCTTGAGATCGTTCTCGGCGCGCAGCCCCGGAAGATAGACATCGACATCGGTGGAGCCGACATAGAAAGACGGCGCGGCCGCATCGCTGCGGACCGACAGGATGCGGTCGAGATAGGCGTCGAGCGCAACGCGCTCGGTGGTGAAATTGAAGCCATCGACGGCCTCGTTGTAGTGATAGCGGCCCTTGATCTCGGGCGGCCCCGTAAAGCCGACGACCGGCGCGCCCGAATAGAACGACTTCAGATAGCTCGCCGCCGCCTCTGCCGACTCAAGCCCCTTCGCCACGAGCGGCCAGCGCCGCGCTGCGCCCTTGAGAAGGATCGGCCGCTGCGCCGCCATCAGCTCGTCGAACGGAATGCTCGATGCGTCGATCCCGGCGAGAACCTCGACCGCTTTCATGGCTCGCGCTTCCGCTGCTTGAGCTCGATCAGGCGAGACACGTTGTCGAGCGAAGCGAGCATGAGAAAGGCCGGCAAGAGAAAACCCTGCATGTTGAGGCTCTGCAGCTCCCCGCCCCCGAGGCTCGCAAGCTTTTCCGCGCTCACGGAATAATAGTCGGCGAGATTGTACTGCTCGCGCTCCGAAAGCTGGATCTCGACGTTCACCGGCTCGATGAGCCCAGCCGCCTCGAGCGCCGGATAGAGCCGGCGGCCCAGATCCACGCCCTCGTGTATTACGACGAGCGCGCGGATGACCCGCTGCAGGTAGGGCGCGTTGCCGCCTTGCGGCAGGAAGAGCGGCTCGCCCTCGCTCTCGCTGACGCGCGGATCGTCTAGGTCGATATGGATCTTTGGATCGCCGCCGATCCCATGCGACGGTCCGATCAGGAATGGCCCGCGCTGGTGCACCGCCGGCACGACGCGCGCATGCCATCCTTGCGCATCGAGGAAGAGGTTCTCGTCGCGATCAAGGCCGAGCAGCGCCACCGCCTGGAACGCGCCGCCGCCCTCCTTGAAGAGGAGGATGGGATATTCCCGCTGAATGGCGGCGAATTCCGTCGGAAAGACAAGCGCCTGGTTGACGCTGTCGCCGTAGGCCGACCCGTGCCGCGCGATCACGCGCAGCTTCCCGTGATCGACATTGTTGAGCAGCGCGGTCCTGGTCATTCCTGTCTGCCTTTCACGCATCTGGCCACGGAAGCGGCGCAAAGAAAAGCGGCCGCCCCTGGAGGAAGGCGGCCGCGATGGGAGTGCGGCGCGATGAGCGCCGGAGGAGACTGTTGACGCTAGTTCATGCGGTAGCGGACGCCGAGCAGGTAGCGGGAGTCCAGCTCCTGGGCGAACCACACGTTCGATTCCTGCCGGGCGTAGGTGCGGACATGCTCCTCCGTCAGGTTGAGGCCTTCCAACGAGATCATCCAATTGGGCGTGAGCTCGTAGCTGGCCGAGAAGTCGAGCTGCCCGAACGGCTCGGTGAACACCGGGCTGCGGAAGGCGTCGCCGCGATTGTTGTTGGCGAGGAACGTGTCGCGCCAATTGTAGGTCAGCCGCGCCGAGATGCCGTATTTGTCGTAGATCGCCGTCACGTTGTAGGTGTCGGAGAGGCCCACGAGCGCGAACTGGTCGATGCTCGGGTTGGCGTAGACGTCGAACTCGATGTCGCCGCTGACCGAGGTGTAGCTCGCCGCCACGCCGAAGCCGCTGTCGCCGAAGAAGTGCTGGATCGCCGCTTCGAAGCCGTAGATCCGCGCATCGTTGACGTTGACCGGCTGCGTCACCTCGAAGTTGAAGAGCGGGTCCGTCGAGTTTGCGATGACGTCGAACTGCCCCAGGATCTGATCGACATACGTCTGGGTCAGAACTCCGTTCGTCGAGTTGGCGAGGAAGCGGTTGCGCGCTTCGGTCGCCCCGAACTGGTCGATCAGCGCGGTCATCGTGAACATGTTCACGTCCGTGACGCCCGCGTTCGGGATGGTCGCCAGCGTCTGCAGAGCCAGCGCCGAACGCGTGCCCGCCGCTCCCGAGCTCGGATCGCGCAGACCGAAGAGGTTCCGCGTGGTCTGTCCGACGCCGACGAAGTCGCGCACCCGCTTCTCATAGAAGCCGATCGAGAAGAAGCTTGCGTCGCCGTAATACCACTCGAGGGACACATCGAAATTGTCCGAGACGAGAGGCGTGAGCTGCGGGTTTCCGCTCTGCGCGGTCGGCACGCCGCCGAGGAACGTCGGCCGGTTCGGGCTGTTGTTCCGCACCTGCGTGTTGGCGAAGAGGTTGGCGTAGTCGGTGCGCGCCAGCGTCTTGCTCCACGACACCCGGCCGACGATGTCGTCGGTGATGTCCATCGAGAAGTCGAACGCGGGCAGCACGTTGGAATAGGACCCGTCCTCCGACACCGGCGAAGACGTGCTCGCCGTCCGGGAGTTGAAGTCGTTGTCCGCCGACCAGACGATGAGCGACGTCGGCGTGATCACCGAAGTCGATGTCGTCTCGGTGTTCTCGTAGCGGACGCCCGCCACCATCCGCGCGTCGCGGCCGAGGAATTGCCCTTCCATGCTGAACTGGGCGTACGCGGCCAGGATCTCTTCATCGACCTTGTTGTCTTCCCTGTTGGTGACGTTGTTCGGGCTCGAGGCGTAAGCCGTCGCGAACGCCCGATAGAGGTCCACCGCGTTGCCCCGGAACGCCACGCTGGCGTCGCCGACGCTGAAGTCGCTGAAGAGGCAGCTCAGGCAGAACTGCTCCACCAGGCCCGGGGCGAACCGTTGCACGTCGCCGGGATTGTTGACGCCCCAGTCGCCGAGCACCTGCTGGGTGTCCACGCGCCGCTGATGCATCTGCGACTTGCGGTAATCGACGCCGAAATCGAGGCGCCCGCTGCCGCCGAACTCCCACGCCGCATCGATGCGGATCTGGTCGAGATCCTGTTCCTGGCTGGAAGCGGCGGTGCGGTTTTGCTGCGTGCCCAGATCGCCGAGATCGAGACGCCCGTTATTGTTGCCCTTCACCGAGTCGTTGAACGAGTAGCGCTGGACAGGAACGCCCGTGGAGAAATCCACCGAATGCTGCGCGATGACCGGCGTGGCGATCGCCACCAGTGTCGAGCTCGTGCCGTTCGGGGCGTTGGGGCTGCTCTCCGCCTTCGACGTTGCCGCGTCCAAGGTCAGCGTGAAATTGTCCGTCACCCGCCATTCGGCGTTGACGCCGAATGATTGGATCGTGTCCTGCGTGGCGCGATACTGCTGCTCGAAGCCCATGTCCTTGGTCGGGCTGCCGAGCGTTTCGTGCAGGAAGAGCGTGGAGGCGAGCTGCGGGTTTCCATCGAAGGTCACCCGGTCGAACGGACGCGCGAACCAGTTCGTCTGGTCGGTGCGCTGCTCGGTCTGCTCGTTCTGCGCATAGAAGGCGTCCGCGGTCACCGTCAGCGCGTCGCTGGGACGGAACTGCAGCGTCAGCATCCCGTTGATGCGCTCACGCTCGGTCTCCGAGAAGTGATAGCGGCTGTCGTTCGGATAGGAGACGAACGGCGCCGCGGCAGGCGAGTTCGTGATCTGCGCGCCCGGCGCCACGCGCCCGTTGGCGGGATTGATGAACGCGGCGCCGCTCATGTCCACGTTCCAGCCGTTGACCGTGGCGCTGCGGGTGGCGCTGTCGCGCTTCTGGTAGGAGCCGAAGAGCGAGACGCCGAACGTGTTGCTGTCATTGGTCCAGCTGAGCAGGCCCGAGGCTTCCGGCGTGACCTCGTCCCCGGTCTCGACGCTGGTGTCGTTCTGCGCCTTGAGGCCGAAAGTGCCGCGCAACCCCGGATTGTCGAGCGGGCGCAGGGTCCGGACGTTGATCGTGGCGCCGATGCCGCCGCTCGGAACCGCCGCGCGGCCCGTCTTGAAGACCTCCAGGGCGTTCACGCCTTCGGAGGCGAGGTTCGAGAAGTCGAACGAGCGCGAGGTGCCCGACGTGAAGTCGCCGTTCTGGTCCTGCCCGATCGTGTTGACGTTCGCGGTCGGCATCGCCCGGCCGTTGAGCGTCACCATGTTATAGCCGCCGCCGAAGCCGCGGACCGTCACTTCCGAGCCTTCGCCGTTCACCCGGTTGATCGAGACGCCGGTGATGCGCTGCAACGATTCGGCGAGGTTCGTGTCGGGGAACTTGCCCATGTCTTCGGCCGAGATCGCGTCCACCACGCCGGTGGCGCTGCGCTTGATGTCCATCGACCGCTCGAGTGACGCGCGCACGCCGGTGACGACGATCGCCTCTTCTTGGCTCGCGTCCTGCGCGAGCGCCGGCGAGACCGCCGCGCCGAGCGCCAGAGTCGAGCCGCCGATCATCAGCAGGCTGCGAAGGAAGCTGCGTCCGCCGAAGCTGGCTTGGGTCTGAGGCTTGTTCACATGTCCCCCCTGTTTCAAAGGCCGGACGCTTCACCGCGCCGCCTGATGGTTGTCCGCACAAGTCCGACTTCCGCACACATGTGCGGCGCCGCTCGCCAAGCGCGGGTCGTTCAGTTTGTTGGGTATCCCGCCGCGCTCCGTGCCGGAGCGCTTCAGCATCCCTCCCGTTGACAGCGTTGTCTTTATACAATGCGATTTTTGATATCGCTGTCAGGTAGCGCTATCAGAAACACTGCTAGTTCGCCAAGCCCCAATTTCGCGCCGACCGACTTATCCCCCGCGCTTTCCGCGTCGCTATGGCCCGCTTGCAACACGGCGGCGTCCGCCCCAAAAGAGACGCCGGTGCAAAACGTGGGCAAGCGGCCGCCCCGCGGATGGTCGGCAAAGGGTGTAAAAGACAATGGCTGACACGGGGGCGAAGGTGAGCGCGCGGATTATTGACGGCAAGGCGGTCGGAGCGGCGTTGCGCAAGGGCCTGAAGGCGCGCGTCGCGGCGCTGGCGGAAGCAGGCGCCGCCCCCGGGCTGGCGGTCATCCTGGTCGGCGATGACGCGGCCTCGGGGGTTTATGTTCGCAACAAGATCCATGCCTGCGAGAGCGTCGGCATCCGCTCCGTGACGCACCGGCTCCCCGCTTCAACAACGACGGCGGAGCTGGTGGCGCTTATCCAGCGCTTGAACGCGGATCGGGGCGTCCACGGCGTGCTGGTGCAGCTGCCGCTGCCGAAGCACATCGACATGCGCCTCGTGCTTGAGGCCATCGACGCAGACAAGGATGTCGATGGCTTCCACCTCTATAATGTCGGCGGCCTGGTTCTCGGCGATACCGCCTATCCGCCCTGCACCCCCTTCGGCGTGGTGAAGCTGCTCGAGCACGAAGGCATCAAGATCGAGGGCCAGAACGTCGTCGTGGTCGGCGCCAGCAACATCGTCGGCAAGCCGATGGCGCTCATGCTCATGGCGCGCGACGCCACGGTCGCGATCTGCCACGCCAAGACCCGCGACCTCGCGCAATTCACGATCCTCGCCGACATCCTTGTGGTCGCAGCCGGGCGCCCGAACCTGATCCTGCCGCAGATGGTCAAGACCGGCGCGGTGGTCATCGACGTCGGCATCAATCGCCTGCCCGACGGCCGCCTCGTCGGCGACGTGGACTTCGAGGGCGTGAGCCAGAAGGCGAGCTACATCACGCCGGTGCCGGGCGGCGTCGGCCCCATGACCGTCACGATGCTCCTGGAGAACACCGTCACCTCGGCCGAACGCGCGCTGCGCAACGACAACAAGGCGCCGAAGCTCGCAACCTGACTCTCAAGAATGCGAGGGCGGCAGACCTCTCGCCTGCCGCCCCCTTTTCTCTGAAGGAATTTTACCGCGTTTCCGCCGTTTGCGAGGTCGCCCGCGCCGCCCGATCGATCACATCGGCCACGACGCGCGGCTGCGTGACGAAGAGGACGTGGCTCGCCTCCACCTCGACGACGGTCGCATGGATGCGCTCCGCCATGCGGCGCAGGAGGACCGGCGTGATCGCATGATCCTGTGAGGCGATCACCGCCCAGCTCGGCTTGGTCCGCCATGCGGCGTGAGCGACCGGCGTCCCGAAGTTCGCCAGCGCGATCGGCACTTGCGAGTCGCGCAGGAAAGCGGCGTCGGCGTCCGACGTGTCGGCGGCGAAGGCCGCCTTGAACTTCTCCAGATTGATGAAGCCGTAACCGTCTGCCTGCGGATCGACCACGAATTCCGGCGGCGGCGGGAGCTCGCCGAGAAGCTGGCCGGTTGATTGCCCGACATCCGGCGCGAACGCCGAGACATAGACGAGCCCCGCCACTCTCGGATCATCGCCGGCTTCGGTGATCACAACGCCCCCGTACGAATGGCCGACGAGGATGCTCGGGCCGTTCTGGCGCGCCAGGATGCGGCGCGTAGCGGCCACATCGTCCGCCAGCGACGTCAGCGGGTTCTGCACGATGGTCACCCGATAGCCGCGCGCAGTGAGATCGTCATAGACCCCGCGCCATCCAGAACCGTCCGCGAAAGCGCCGTGCACCAGCACGATGTTCTTCACCGCTTGGGCTTCGGGAATGCGTGCGACCGGCGCCGCGCTCTGCGTGGTCGCGCACGCGGCGAGGCTCGCTGCGGCCGCCGCCGCGACGATGGTGTTGCGAACTTCCTTGATCATGACGGCCTGCGCTCCCTCGGCTAAACATAGCGCGCGATTGCATCGCACGCGATCCACCTAGACCGGCGGTAAGAGCATGTCAATCGCTTGCGATTAGTTTGCTTGCGATTATCTTCCTCGTCGAGCGAGGACGCCCAAGGAAACGTCACACCTCTGATGAAAATGAAGCCAAATCGAACGAAGGCGGCCCCGGCGCCGAAGCAAACGCCGAACCAAAACGAGGGCTTGGCCGGATCGCTTGGCGATTTCCTGTGCTTCGCGATCTATTCGACCAACTTGGCCTTCGGGCGCGTCTACAAGCCCCTCTTCGACGAGCTGGGGCTGACCTATCTGCAATACGCCGCGCTGATCGCGCTCAAGGAGAAGGACGGCCAGACGGTCGGCCAGCTCGGCGAGAAGCTTTATCTCGACTCCAGCACGCTCACCCCGCTGCTCAAGCGGCTGGAAGCCATGGGCCGCGTCACCCGCAGGCGCGATCCCGAAGACGAACGCCAGGTGCGCGTCAGCCTCACCGGAGCCGGACGCGAGATCTTCGAGAGGGCGTTCTGCGGGCGCACGGCCGTCATCGAAGCGACGGGCCTTGAACACGACGCATTCCTTCGCTTGCAGCGCGATCTCGTCACGCTGCGCGACAACCTGTTGAGTTCCGTGAAGGAGAAAGGCTGAGGGCTATGTGAGGCCGAGCAGCTTGGCCGCATTGTCCTTCATGATGCCGGGCAACACTTCCGGCTTGAACCCCGCGTCGGCGGCCGCCTCGATCCACTTCTCCGGCTTGATGAGCGGGAAGTCGGAGCCGAACAGCATCTTCGCTTTGAGCTGCGTGTTCGCGTACTGGATGATCTGCTTGGGGAAGTATTTCGGGCTCCAGCCCGAAAGGTCGATGAAGACGTTGTCCTTGTGCAGCGCCATGGAAAGGCTTTCGTCAGTCCACGGCCAGCTCGGATGCGCGAGGATGAATTTCATGTCCGGGAAATCGGCCGCGACATCGTCGATCAGCATCGGCTGACCCCATTTCAGGCGCACGCCGCCGCCGCCGCGCATGCCCGTGCCCATGCCCGAATGCCCGGTATGGAAGATCGCCGGCAGCTTGAACTCCGCGATCACTTCATAGATCGGATAGCCCACGCGATCGGCGGGGTGGATGTCCTGCATGATGTTGTGGAACTTGAAGCCCTTGACGCCGTGATTGACGACGAGGTCGCGCGCCTCGCGCGCGCCGAACTTGCCCTTCCTGGGATCGATCGATGCGAACGGAATGACGATGTCGTCGTGCTTGGCCGCGATCTCGGCGATCTCGTAATTGCTGACCCGCTTGGCGCCGATGCCGCTCTCGCAATCGACGGTGAAAAGGCAGAATGCGATCTCGCGTTCACGGTAGAACTCGATCGTCTCGGGGATCGTGGGACGCTTGCGGTCGGCCTTGAAATAGGCCGACGCCGCATCGAAGAACTTGCCCATGACCGGATCTTCCGGATCGTGGCACGACACCTCCGCATGCACGTGCACGTCGATGGCTTTGATCTTCGCAAGGTCGATAGGCATGGGCTCTCCGGGCGGCCGGCTCGATGTTCGGAGCCCTTATACGGGCGCCGACCGCTAGGTCCAAGCCGCGCCGGGCCCTGGTTTGGCGGCCGGCCCGGCGCCCGCCGCGCCCTCCCCTGGACCACGGCTTCCGCGGGCGGGCGAAACCTGTCATCTGCTCGGCCATGAGCGACGAATGGTGGCGCGGCGGCGTGATCTACCAGATCTATCCGCGCAGCTTTGCCGACTCCGACAATGACGGCGTCGGCGATCTCAAAGGGATCGCCGGCAAGCTCGACTACCTGCAGCGCCTCGGCGTGGACGGCGTCTGGCTCTCGCCCTTCTTCCGTTCGCCGATGCGCGATTACGGCTACGACGTCTCCGACTATTGCGATGTCGATCCCATCTTCGGAACGCTCGCCGATTTCGACTCGTTGCTGAAGGGCGCCCACGACGCCGGACTGAGGCTCGTGATCGACCAGGTCTATTCGCACACCTCCGATCAGCATCCATGGTTCAAGGCGAGCCGCGCCTCGCGCGACAACGCCAAGGCCGATTGGTACGTCTGGGCCGAGGCCAAGCCGGACGGCGCCCCGCCGAACAACTGGATCGCGATCTTCGGCGGCCAGGCCTGGTCATGGGACACCCGCCGCCGGCAATATTATCTGCACAATTTCCTTCCCGAGCAGCCCGACCTCAATTTCCACGAACCGGCCGTGCGCGCCGCGATCCTCGGCGTGGCGGAGTTCTGGCTCGACCGGGGCGTCGATGGCTTTCGCTTGGATGTCGCGAATTTCTACTATTGCGACGCGCAGCTGCGCGACAATCCGCCAAAGGATTCCCCCGCAAACGCCGCATCCGGCCGCTTTGCCCGGCCTTACGATCATCAGCGCCATCTCCATGATCGCTCGCAACCCGAGACGCTCGCCTTCATGGAGGAATTGCGCCGTCTTTTGGACCGCTATCCCGCGCGCATGAGCGTCGCGGAAATCTTGAGCGACAGCGCCAATGCGCGCTCCATCGAATACACCGCGCCCGGCCGCCTTCACACCGCGTACAATTTCGCCTTCCTGCATGCAGCGAGGCTGTCGCCGGCGCTGGTGCGCGAGACGCTGGCGAACTGGACGAGCGAAAGCGCGTGGCCAAGCTGGTCCTTCTCCAACCACGACGTGGCGCGCGCGCGCTCCCGCTGGGGCGGCGCCGACGCGGACGACGCCTATGCGCGCATGCTCCTGGGGCTGCTCTTCGCGCTGCGCGGCACGATCTTCCTCTATCAGGGCGAGGAGCTCGGTCTTCCGCAGGCGGACGTTCCGTTCGAGAAGCTCAAGGATCCCGAGGGCATCCGCTTCTGGCCCGACAGCCTCGGCCGCGACGGCTGCCGCACGCCGATGCCTTGGAAGAAGGGAGCGCCGAACGCCGGTTTCTCCACCGTCGAGCCTTGGCTGCCGGTCGATCCGCGCCACGCCGCGCTCGCCGTCGATGCGCAGGAGGCAGATCCCGCCTCCACCCTGCATGTCACGCGCAAGCTCATTGCGTTCCGCAAAGCCCATGGCGCATTGCGCTCAGGCTCGATCACATTCCTCGATGCGCCCGCCCCCCTGCTTGCGTTTCGCCGCCGCGACCAGAATGAAAGCCTCGTCTGCATCTTCAATCTCGGCGCCGCGGCTGCGGACATGCCGCTCCCAGCCCCAGCGCACCGTCTCGATTACAGCGACGGCGGCGCGATCGAGGACGGCCGCGCCGTTCTCACCGCCCACGGCTGCCTGATCGCCGAGGAACGCGCATGAAGGCCGTGCTCCCCGCCTACACGCGCCCGTTCCTGGCGCCGCATCTGCCCGCAGGCGTGGACGTCGCCTATGCCCGGAGCCCGGAAGACGTCGTCGCCGGCGTCGCCGACGCCGAGATCGGTTGGCTCGACACGCCGGGCGTCCCGATGACGGAGTTCATCGCCCGCGGCCGTGCGCTGAAATGGGTCTCCACCGCCTATGCCGGCGTGGACCGCTTTCCCCTGCAGGAGTTCGCGCGGCGCAACATCCTTTTCACCCACGGCGCCGGCATCAACGCGATCCCGGTCGCCGAGTACGCCGTGATGGGCGTCGTCGCCGCCGCCAAACGCATCGACGAGATCGTGCGCGCACACGATCGCAAGGACTGGCTCGACGAGGCCCCGGGCAAGACGGAAATCTTCGAAACCAAGGCGCTGATCATCGGCATGGGCGCCATCGGCCGCGAGATCGCATCGCGCCTGAGAGGCTTGGGGGTGGAGGTGACGGGCGTTCGCCGCAGGCCGGACGCCGGCGCGATCGGCCCCGACGCTTGGCGCGACCGCCTGGGCGAGTTCGACTGGATCATCCTCGCAGCGCCGATCACGCCGGAAACGAAGCATTGCATCGCCGCCGCGGAGTTGGCCGCGATGAAACAGACGGCCTGGATCATCGCGGTGTCGCGCGGCGGCCTGATCGACCACGATGCGCTCTATGCGGCGGTCTCCAGCGGCCGCATCGGCGGCGCGTTCCTCGACGTCGCCGACCCCGAACCGCTGCCGCAGACGAGCCCGCTCTGGAGCGCGAAGAACGTCATCATCACCATGCACCTCTCCGGCCGCTCCACCCGGCGGTTCGCGGAGCGCGCCTCGGCGCTCTTCTTGGACAATCTCCGCGCCTATTGCGAAGGCCGGCCCATGCGCAACATCGTCGATCTCGCCGCCGGCTACTGAGGAGAGACATGATGCTTCGCATTCTCGGCCGCCCAACCTCGCTCAACGTCCGCAAGGTGCTCGTGACGCTGGACGAGATCGGCGCGCCCTATGCGCACGAGCCGCAATGGGCGACGCCCGCCGCGCCCTCCCAATCGGCCGAGTTCCGCAAGCTCAATCCGAACGGCCTCATCCCCGTGATCGAGGACGAGAACGGCCTTATGTGGGAATCGAACGCCATCTGCCGCTATCTCGCGGCCAAGCACGCCCGCGCAGATCTTTTCCCGCTGGACTTCGCCGTCCGCGCCCGCATCGACATGTGGATGGACTGGCAGGCTGCCGAGCTCAACGACACTTGGCGCTACGCCTTCATGGCGCTCGCCAAATCGCATCCGCGCTACACCGACCCAGAGAAGATCGCCGAGAGCGTCGCGCGCTGGAACGCCGCCCTGGCCATCCTCGACGCTCGCCTTGCAGCCACGCGCGCCTATGTCGCCGGCGACGCTTACACGCTTGCGGACATCGTGCTTGGCGTTTCCGCCCACCGCTGGCGCGCCACGCCGCTCGAACACGCCGACCTGCCGGCCGTGCGCGGATGGCTCGCCATGCTCGATGCGCGTCCCGCCTTCGCAAAGTACGCGACAGCGGAATATCCGTGAGCGGACGCGCGCCGCAGCGGCGCCGGGAAGCTTAGCTCAAAGCCCTTCGTCGAGCGGCCCGACCAGCCGGCTGACTTCAATCCCGCTTCCGACGGAGAGCAGCACTGAGGCCATGCCCGGCTTGGCGCGCACCGCGCGGCGATAGACGAGCGCCTTCTCGCGCACGATCTCGGGATGGATCATGTTGTCCGCCGCGATGACGCCGCCAGGCGCGAGCTTGGGCGCCACAAGCTCCAGGCAGGGCACATAGAGCTCCTTCCAGATGTCGAGGAAGACGAGTTCGAATGGCCCGGCGAGGCGCGGAATGATCTCCAGCGCGTCGCCGGCTTCGAAGGTCACGAAACGGTCGAGTCCGGCCTTGCCGAGCATGGTCTTGGCGTATGCCTGCTTCTGCGCCGAGACGTCGAGCGAGCGCACATGCCCGCCGGTCTTGCGCGCTGCGTCCGCGAGCCAGAGCGTCGAATATCCATAGCTGGTGCCGAGCTCGAGGATGTTCTTGGCCCCCGCCCCGACGATCATCGCATGCAGCAATTGCGCCCCTTCGCGCCCGACGGGCAGGAGGCGCTGGTCGCGCGTTTCCAGGGTGTGCGGAAGATCCGCCTCCGACGCGTCGCGCGCCTCGTATTCGGCGAGCACGGCTCGAAAGGAGTCATCGAATGCATCGTTCATCGTCGCCTCTTTGAGGGCCGCGCGGGAACAGCGTCAATGCGAGCCTTCGTCGCGTTTGCATCGGCGCCCGACGCATGCTCATGTGGCCGCGCCGGAGGAAGAAGCCCATGTGCCTCGCATGCGACTATATGGAGATGGAAGCCGCCTGGGCCGAGGAAGAGGAGCGCCTGGCCGCCGAAAAGGCCGCCCAAGCGACTGCGGCCGACGCCGCCGAGCCTGCGACGTCCCTCGATCCGGTCCCGGAAACCGCCGCGGCGTGAGATGACTTTCCTGCCCCCAGCGCGCCTGATTGCGCGATAGGGCAGGTCCTGTGACCCAAGACACGTGCGCATCTGGCCTGGGAAAGCTACAGACTGGGCGATGGGAGCCCTTGTCTTGACGCCGCCGAACGCCACGAAGCGCCGCCTGGCGACGATCCTCGCGATCGACATGGCCGGCTATTCCGCGCAGGCCGAGCGGGACCAGGAGGCCGCCGCCCGCGCCGTCCGCGCCCTTTCCCAGCGTGTGCGCGCCCACACCGAGGCGCATGGCGGCCGGCTCTTCAACACCGCTGGCGACGGCTTCATGGCCGAGTTCTCCGCCGCCAGTGACGCAATCTCCACCGCGCTCGCCCTGATCGAGGATCCCGACGGCGTCCCCATCCGCATCGGCGCCCATGTGGGCGAGGTGGTGGTGATGGAGAACGGCGATCTACTCGGGCACGGCGTCAATGTCGCCGCGCGCCTGCAGAGCGAGGCCGCCGACGGCTGCGCGCTCTTCTCCCGCGCCGTCGCCGATCTCGTGCGCGGGCCCTTGGCGGAGCGGCTGCGCCCGGCCGGCCGCATCGAGCTCGCCAAGATGAACGAGACGATCGACGCCTACGCGATCGCGCCCGCCGGTGGCGGCGCGCGGCCGGGGCGGCGCCGCAACCGGTCCTGGATCATCGCCGCGCTTGCCGGCGGCGCGGTCGGCCTAGCCGCGCTTTCGATGCTCTCTTCCTTGGGCCTCGTGCAGATCGGCCCGACCCGGGACCAGATGGCGCGCGACATCGCCCAGCGCGTGACCGATCGCCTGAACGCCGACACCCAGGCGACGCAGGTCGCCGCCGACCGCCGCCGCGACACGATCGAAGGACTGGGCCGATCTTCATTGCCCGCCGACCGGACCGCCTTCTCCTTCCTCCGCGAGGGCGAGACCGCGAGCGCCGTCGCGGCCCTCGAATCCTTCGCCGTCGAGCAGGAGCGCAGCGGCGCGCGCGAACCGGCCGCCGCCGCGTTTGGCCGCGCCGGCGCGGTGGCCATGTTCCACGACAAGCGGCGGGCGTTGCAGAACTTCCGCCGCGCCTACGAGCTCGCCCCGAACTCGCTGCAGCGCTTCTCCGACCTCCTGCAGGCGATCGTCTCCCTGGAGGGCTATTCCGCCGGCTTCCGCTTCGCCGACGAGACGCTCACCCGCCCCCAGCCTGCCCCGACGGCGATCCGGGTTTATGCCCGCCTGTACGCATCGATCATGGCCGGCGACCTCAGCCGCCTGGACTTGCAACGCCGCCTGATCGCCGAGGCGCAGCCGGATCTGCAGGCCGCCAACCAGCCCTATCTCGCCGCCCTCGCCCGCATCGCCGCCGGCTATCTCGCCGAAGGCGAGCTGCAGCTTGCGCGCGCCCGCGCCCTCTACACCGAAGGGCGCCGGATGCTCGCGAGCGTACCCGGCCATGAGCGCGACCATCAGCACGGTTGGCTGCTGGCGCTGCTCGCCATGGGCGACAGCGCGACCGCATGGGCGGATGGCCAGGCCTTCATCATGGAGCGCGAGCGCGCCGAGGCGCCGCCGCTGCCGACGATGATCCTCTATACGTGCGTGGCCGGTCTCGACCTCAACCGCCCCGACGCCGCCGCGCCCTATTGCCAAGCCGCCGCGCGCGGCCTCCAGGGCTCGCTCGGCGAGCCGATCGCGGAAGTCGGCCTGGCGATGCTTGCCGCCGAAGAGAACGATCTCGACGCCGCGCGCAAGCACCTCGACGCGGCCCGCCGCTCGCGCTGGTTCGACACCATCCCCGCCAACGCCATCTATGCTCTGCGCGCCGAAGCGCAGATCGCCGCGCGCGCGCGCGACTTCAGCGCCATGAAAGGCGCCGTGCAGCGCGCGCGTGCCCGCATTCAGGCCAATCGAGAGCTCGCGCAACGTGCGCCGATCTTCATCGCCTGGCTAGAGCTCGGCAGCGGCGGCTGGGCGCTCGATCTCGGCGAGCGCGCCTTCGCCTGCACCACGCTGGCCAGCGCCGCCGCGCACTACACCGCGATCGGCGGCGATCCCGGCGCCCGCCGCGCCGAAGCCCTGCGCACCGGCGCCGGATGTCCCGCAACACCCGTCTAGTCGCCTACACTATCTTATACACAATTCGCCGAGACGCTCGCAGCCGAGAGCGCCGCGAGGGGCGTCTCGCGTGCCGTTTTCGCAACAGCCGAGGATCGAACATTCGTTCGCTAGGCGGAACTATTGGTGCAGTCTCCGGCGCCCTGATATTTTGGGCAAATCGCGAACATTCGTCCGCGGTCAAGATTCAATCATCGTGAAGCGCGGGCGGCCCGCCGGTCGTGCTCGACGACTAGGGGGATGAGATGCGCAACTTTCTTTACGCAGGCGTATTCGCCGCAGCGTTCACCGCCTACGCGCCCACGGCCCACGCACAGGACGGAAACGAGACAGCCGACGCCCGCGGCAACGAGATCGTGGTTACCGCGCAGCGCCGCGAACAGGCGCTGCAGGACGTTTCCATCGCCGTCACCGCCGTTGGCGCCGACCGGCTCGCAACGGCCCAGATCCACAACATCGAGGATCTCCAGCTCGTCGTGCCTTCGATCTATCTGGGCAACGATTTCAATATGGCCAAGACGTTCATCCGCGGCGTCGGCGCCAACACGTCCACCACCGGCAGCGAGACCGGCGTCGCGATGCACGTCGATGGGGTGTTCGTCGCGCGCGCCGAGGCGCAGCTGACCTCGCTCTTCGACCTGCAGCGCGTCGAGGTGTTGCGCGGTCCCCAAGGCACGCTGTACGGCCGCAACGCGGTTGGCGGCTCGATCAACCTCATCACCGCCAAGCCGACGCGCGAATGGGAGGGCTATGCGCGCGGCACGGTCGGCAATTATGGGGCGATCAACGCCGACGCCGCCATCGGCGGCCCGATTTTCGGCGATCGGGTGCTCGGGCGGATCGCTTTCTCCAGTCAGCTGCGCGACGGCTTCGGCGAGAACCCCGTCACCGGTCATGACGTGGATGATCTCAGTCGCCAGATGGCGCGCGCGCACCTGATGTTCGAACTCTCCGACGATTTCGACATCCTGCTGACAGGCGAATACTACACCCAGGAGGACGCCTCGCGCGCCCTCAAGTTCCGGCGTGAATCCTATCCCGGACTCGTGCGCCTGCGCGCCCTTGGCATCTCGCCGCCGCCCGGTCTCGTGCGCGGCTATGCGACGGACCCTCGGGATCTCGCCTCCGAGATCGATCCGCGTACGGAGACTGAAGCCTGGGCGACGACGGCGACCACGAACTGGCGCCTGAACGACGTGTTCAAGCTCACCAACATCACATCGTATCGCTCTATTGACGGCTACATCCTGCAGGATCTCGACGTCTCGTCAGTGGTGAACAGCCTCGCCGCCAATGGCCAGAACTCGACCGCGCAGCGTCGCGACATCTTCAGCCAACAATTCAGTTCCGAGCTGCAGCTGACGTTCGAGGCGGACGGGATCAACGGCGTGCTCGGCGCGTTCTACTTCACCGAGAACCAGAAGCCCGTCGATACGATCGACGCAGATCCGCTTGTGGGCCAACCGCACATCCTTCCGATCATCAACAATCCCGCGCTTGGCGCCTTCGCGCCGATCAGCGCGACCGGCCTGCAGGTGAACGGCGTCAACGTAGCGGCCGCGCCGATAAGCCTGACCGGCGCGCTCAACACCTGCAACACGTTCGATCGTCAGGACGATGTCGGCGTCCCTGGCCAGACGCTCATTCCCAAGCGCGTGTGCATCGCCTCCGATCTGCAGTCCGACGCCTGGGCCGTCTTCGGACAGGTCGTGTTCAATCTCGGACGTCTGTCGCCCAGCCTGGAGCCCTTCTCGCTCAAGCTCGGCGGCCGCTATTCGAACGAGGAAGTGTCGGCGGCCAACCCCTCGATCATTCTCGCGCGCAACGGCCTGGGGCCGATCATCCAAACCACTCACCTTGTCAACACACGCGAGTTCGAGAGCTTCACCCCGGAGGTGGGCGTCGAATGGCGCCCGACCGACGACATCCTCGTCTATTATACGTACTCCGAAGGCTTCAAGGCTGGCGCCGGCCAGAACGGCGCACCGGACGCCAACTCGGGCTGGATATCCCTCATCGTGGATCCTGAGGAAATTCAGAACCACGAGGCCGGCTTCCGCAGCACCTGGGCCGACGGCCGTCTCACGTTCAACGTGGCGGCCTTCACCTACGAACTGCAGGGCCAACAGATCAACAAGACGCTTCCCGGCGGCGCCGCCGGCTTCTCCACCATTTGGCAGAACGCGGCGCAGACCTCCGCCGACGGCTTGGAGATCGAAGTCGCGGCCGCGCCCACCGACCGCTTCCGCTTCAATGGCTCGGTGACGTGGCTCGATTCCAAGTACGACAACTTCCTCACCGTCGATCCGCTCGATCCGCGCAACGTGTCCGGCGGCGTGTGCGCCGCCCCGGATCCGGCCTCAAGCTGCTTCGTCGCGCCGAACGGCGTATCCGTTCAGCTCGCCGGCAACCGCACGCGCAATTCGCCTGAATGGTCGGCGAACCTCCATGCCGAGGTCGATCTCTTCGCGACGGCGGACGGTGGGCAGGTCACCGCGATGGGCGACGTCACCTATCGCGGCGACGTGTACTTCACCGAGTTTCAGCGTTTGCTCGAAGGCCAGGAGGCCTACACGATCCTGGACTTCAGCGTCCGCTACGTCTCCGGCGCCGATCATTTCACCGCCGACCTCTGGATCAAGAACGCCACCGACGAGCTCGTCGGTTCGAGCACCTTCGCGCTCGCCACCGCCCGCACCCTCGGCGTGACGTACCTGCCGCCGCAGACCTACGGAGTGACGCTCGGCTATCGCTTCTGAGGCAAGCCCTTACGCACACCCGTCCTTGTGACGGGTGTGCGTGCAAAGTTCGACGCAAAGAAAAAGCGCCGAGCCTCGGCGGCTCGGCGCTTCTTCGTTTCCCCGCTAGCTCAGAAGCGGACGCGTGCGCCCAGCGTGCCGACGACGCTGCTCTCGTCCTCGCCGGCCGAGACACGCACATTGGCGCTGATGTCGGCCCGCTCGTTGAACCGCAGCGTCATCCCGCCGCGCGCTTCGGCCACGAAGCGGCTGTCGTCGCCCGTGTCGAGCGTCGCCGCGGTCTGGCCGTCGAAGAAGGACACGTGGACTTCGCGGTCGCCCATGCCGTTCTCGTAATACACGCCCGCGCCGACCGACGGCAGCAGCGAGAGGTCATCGCCAAGGACGTATTCCGTCTCGCCCCGGACGCGCGCCCCAACCGTGAGCGAGCTGGCCTCGAAATCATCGACCGCGACCCGCGCTTGGCTGGTGCCGGCCTCGGAATAGCCGTCGATGTTCGTGCTGTTGTAGTTGATCCTGGCCGAGGCGTTGAGGCGCCAATTGCCCATGTCGAACTTCCGCCCGAACGCGGCGAAGGCGTTGATCGTTGAGCCCTCGCTTTCGCCGGTGACGACCTGCGGCGCGTTGTTGAAGGTGACGTTCCGCGTCGTCTCGAAGTCGTACTTGCCGTACCCCGCGCCGGCGACGGCGTAGAGATCGTCCGATCTCCAATCGACATAGCCTGCCGCGACCACGCCGTCGGAATTGGTCTGGCCGGCCGCGCCGTCGAGTTCGGCTTCGCCGTTGATCATGCCGACGGCCGCGCCGATCGAGACGCCGCCGAAGCGCGGCGAGCGACCGCCGCCCACGACGCCGTTGGTCGAGTAATCGAACCCGAGCGAGCTGTCGCCTTCGTCGCGCGTCATCGACCCGACGAGGCCGCGCGCCCAAAGGTTGCCGTCGCCTTCCTCGATCTCGTCGATGACCTGATCGGCAAGCTCATCGGCCGCCTGCGACAGGAGCGCGATTTGGCTCGATGGCGTGCCCGAACCAGCGGCCACCAGCGTCAGCGTCGACTGCCCGCCGACTTGTCCTGAGGGCGGCGGCGATTGCGGCGGCGGCGACTGCGGCGGCGGCGATTGCGGCGGCGGCGAAGCCGGCGGCGGCGACGTGAACGTCGTCGCCGCGTTGCCAGGCGCGCTTGCCTTGTAGGCGATCGCGACGCCGGTCGGCGCCTCGACCTGCGTGAACGTGCCGCTGACGCCGCCGGTAGCTGTCAGGAAGGTGAGGCCGCCGCCGTCGCCGGAGCCAAGCGAGACGAGCTGCAGTTTGCCGCCCAGCGTCGCGGTTCCGATGATGTTGAGCAGATCGACGCTCGAGTTCTGGAACTCGATCTTCAGGATGCCCGTCGGCGACTGCGAATAATTGCCAATGACATTCAGTGTGCCGATCGAATTGCCCGGCGACACCGTGCCCGCATTGTTGATGGCGCCGTTGATTGTGCCGGTGCCTTCAAGCGTGGCCCCCGCGGCGACATCGATGGCGGCGGCCGGGTCAAGCGCCAACGTCCCGGCGACATTCAAGGTGCCGCCCTGGACGTTGAGGTCGCCCAGCGTCTTGGCGCCCGTCAGCGACAAGCGCCCAAGTCCGGTCTTGTTGAGCGTGCCCGTGCCGGTGAACGTGCCGGAGAAGGTCGTATCCGTGCCGTTGGCGCCGGCCGAAAGGGCGTTGGCGCCAAGATTGACCGTGCCCGCTCCGGCGAGCGAGCCGATCGACTCCGCGCCAGTGATGGTGAGCGCGCCGCCGCCGCCGACAGTGACCGCCGATGCATCGCCGATGGCGTTTCCGCCGCCGGCGGTAAGCGTGCCGGCGTTGACGTTCGTGGCGCCGCTAGAAGTGTTGGCGCCGGTAAGCACGAGAGTGCCGGCGCCGAGCTTCGTGAGAGCGCCGGTTCCGGTGACCGCGCCGCTCGCCGTCACTTCCTCGCCCGCATCGGCGATGTCGATCGTGCCTCCGGCCGAGCCGGTGCTGATCGCGCGCGTCGTGGCGTCGAACGAAGTGCCGGTGATCCGGAGCGTGCCGCCGCCCAGCGCGATGGCGCCCGGGGCCGCGCCGAGCTGGCCGTTGTTCGAGACCTGCAGCGTGCCCGCCGAAATGGTGGTGCCGCCGGCATAGTCGTTTGTGCCGGAGAGCGTCAGGGTGCCGGCGCCCGACTTGGTGAGCGCGCCCGAGCCGGTGAGGTTGCCGCTCTGCGTGAACGACTCGCCAGTGACAACGCTCATCCCGCCGCCGCTCAGCGTGAGGTTTTGAGCGCTATCGACGCCCAACTCGAGCGTGCCGCCGCCCACGGTGACCGCGCCCAGGCCGAACGCGCTCGCGTGTCCTTGCCGCAGCGTGCCGGCGCTGATCGTCGTCGTGCCGTTATAGGTATTGTCGGCGCTGAGCACGAGCTTGCCGGCGCCGTTCTTGATCAAACCGACAGTACCGTCCCCGTTGGCGATCACGTTGCTGATCGTGATCGTCTTGTTGTCGCCCGGCGCGAACGTGAGGTTGCCCGACTGGACGAATATGCCGCTGCCGGCCGCGCTGCCGGCGCCGCCTGCGCCGACGCCGCTGCCGCCGGTCACCGAGCCGCCGTTCATCGTCACGTTGCCCGTGACGTTGATCGAGCCGCCGGTGCGCACGAAGATCGCGCCGCCGAAGCCGGCGCCGCCGCCGCCGCCCGAACCGGACCCGGCGCCGCCGCCGAAGCCGCCCGCGCCTCCAGTTCCGCTACCGCCGCCAGCGAAATAACCGCCGCCGCCGCCGAAGTCGCCGGCGCCGCCGGTACCCCCGAACGTGCCCGCGCCACCGCCGCCGCCGAAGCCGCCCGCACCGCCGGTGCTGCCCGCGCCCACCGTGCCGCCGCCGCCGCCGCCGAAGCCGCCCTGACCGCCGGTCCCCGAACCGCCGCCGCCGCCGCCGAGTGGGCCGCCCGCGCCGCCTGCGAAGGCCGAACCGCCGCCGCCGCCGCCGCCGAGCGCGCCGTTGCCGGCGACGCCGCCATTATTGGCGCCGCCGCCGCCGCCGCCCGCCGCAGCGGCGTTTAGCCCCGAGTCGCCGCCTTCCGCGCTCGCCCCAGCGCCGTTGTTGGGATCGGGGAAGCCGGCCTCACCCGCAGCCGTGAAGCCCCCGCCCTCGCCGGCCCAGGAGAAGCCTGCGTCCCCGCCGGCAAAGCTCCACCCGCCGCCACCGCCGCCGGTTGTGGAGAAGAACGCGGTGCCGCCCGAGCCCAGGGCCCCGCCGCCGCCGCCGCCGGCATTGCCGGTTGTCCCCGACGATCCGGTCCCGGAGTTTCCCCCGTTGCCATAAAGGCCGCCGCCGCCGCCCGCGAGGCCGACGCCGCCGTCGCCGCCCATGCCGCCGCCGCCGCCGAGCACGGTGCTCGCCGTCGCATACGATCCGTTGCCGCCGATCGCAGAATTGTTGAGGAACGCAACGTCCCCGAGATTCACGGTCGCGCCCGAGTTCACGAAGATCGCGCCGCCCGCGCCCAAGCCGCCGCCGGCGCCGTCGCCGCCTTGGGCGAGGCCATCCTTGATGGTGAGGTTGTCGAGGTTCAGCGTGCCGCCATAGACCATGAACGGACGCCAAGCGTTTGAGCCCGAGCCGCCGTCGATGGTCTTGCCGTTGCCTACGATCGTCACAGTGCCCGCCACAATCGGGGAAACTGGGCCGGTGAGCACAATGTCAGCGCCGAGCTCGATGGTGAGCGTACCAGAGCCGCCGGACTGTGCGTGGTTCTTGAGCGCGGTTTCCAACTCCGCCGCGGTGCTCACGGTGACCGCTTCGGCGGTCGCTACGGTTCCGGCCAATGCCGCCGCCGCCGCGCTGGTCATGACCAACGCCTTCTCGACGACCGACCCCATATGGAAATCACCGGACTCGAAGCTGGAGCCCTTGCCGCTGACAACACGGCCGTTCTTGTTACGCAGCATCACCCACCACCCTCAAAGGCGGGCGTTTCTCGACGACCTCCGGGCCCGCGGAATGCCTGACGGTCTCCGCGTGTAAAGGGGTCAATTCCCCCCGCCCGGCCGCCTCACACCGCCCGGTCTAAGAGAATGTTAACTTTCATTTTCGTGCCCGTGGCAATGGGCAAAACGAATCGCTGATGTAAATTTCATACGGAAGACGAATCGGCTCGGCGCGGACCGCCCAAAGCGAAGCCGGAAAACCGTTTGTCTTTCGGCAAAACCCCGTTTCTGGACGCGAAACCCGAACGTGGTTAACAACTGCATTAATTAAATGAGAGGGGATAATCTGACCCACCGAAACCCCCTTGCCGGCGCCCCTGGCCTCGTCGGCGACATTGGCGGCACGAATTGCCGTTTTGCCCGTGCGACGGCGGGCTCGCCGGACCTGGTTTCGATCGTCAGCCGCGCCAATGCGGACTTCGCAGGACCGCGCGAAGCGATCCAGGCCTATCTAGCCGCCAACCCCGCGCAAGGCCGCCCGCAATGGGCGGTGCTGGCCGCCGCCGGTCCTGTGCGCGCCAACGCGGTCGATCTCACCAACAATACGCCCTGGCGCATCGACGGCGCGGCGCTCGCCCGCGAGCTCGGCATCGCCGAAGTGCGCATCTGCAACGACCTGGCGGCGGTCGCCGCGGCCGTGCCGAGCCTGACGGAAGCGGACCTGGCCCCGGTCGGCGCGCCCCAAGCGCTGAAGCAGGAGCTGCCCATCGGCGTCGTCGGCGTCGGGACGGGCCTTGGCGTCAGCGGCGTGGTCTTCGCCGAGACCGAGATGGTCATCCTGGCCGGCGAGGGCGGCCACACCACCTTCGCGCCGACCGATCCGTTGCAGCGCGCGATCGCCGATCGCTTGGCGCCCCAGTTTGGGCGCCTGTCGAACGAGCGCGTGCTCTCGGGCGATGGCTTGCACCTGCTCTATGGCGCGCTCGCCGAGATCGAGGGCGCGCGGGCCGCCGCCGCCTCCGCGCGCGCGGTCAGCGAAGCCGCGATCGGCGGCGATCCGCTCGCCCGCCGCGCGCTGGCGATCTTCAGCGAAGCGCTCGGCGCCTTCTGCGGCGACCTTGCCCTGACGCTGGGCGCGGGCGGGCTCTGCCTCTCCGGCGGGATGCTGAAGAACATGCAGGACGTGTTCGATGCGGGAGCCTTCCGCCAAGGCTTCGAGGCCAAGGGTCGCTTCGCCGACGATCTCCATGCCGTGCCGACCTGGCATGTCCGCCATCCTCAGCCCGCGCTGCTCGGGGCCGCCATGATGGCCGCCCGCCTCACCAATCTCCCGAACGTGCTGCGCCGCTGACTGCCCCTCTCCCGCAGCGGGACGGGGATCACCCGCCGGCGTGCCGGTTGAGAAAGGCGTCGATCCGGTCGTTGGCTTCGCGCGCGAGCGGGATGGGCAGGTTGTTGAAGCCGTGGACGCCGCCTGGATAGATTGCGAGCTCCGCCTCGTTCCCGGCGGCGATCCAGCGCACATACAGATAAAGGCTGTCGTCCAGAAAGGGATCGAGCGTGCCCACCGTGAACAGCGCCGGCGGCATGCGATCGAGCTTGGCGTATGCCGCCGACATGTCCGGATCGCGCCGCCGCCCGACATCCGGCGCATAGGCGTTCGAGCAATCGTCGATGGCCGCCTTGTTAATCGGAAAGCTCGCCGCGCCGATCCAGGTCTGCGACGGCGATCCGGACGTGTCATAATTGCCGTAGGAGAGATTGGCCGCCTTGAAGCCAGTGAAGCCGTGCTTGTCCCTCAGCCGCACGAGGGTCGGAACTGCGAGCGTCGCGCCGGCGGATTCCCCGCCGATCGCGGCAAGCTCCGCCCCGAACTCCGTCTTGGCATTCTTCGCCAGCCAGAGCGCCGCCGCTTCCGCGTCGTCCCACGCCGCCGGATAGGGATGCTCCGGCGCCAGACGATAGCCGACGCTGACGCACGCCAGCCCCGTAGTATCGACGATCCGATCGAGCATCGGATCGTGCCGGTCCGCCCCGCTCATGACCAGGCCCCCGCCATGCAGGTGCATGTAGACGCCCTTGGGCGAAGGCGGCGCAACGACATGGAGCGTGATCTTCCGCCCGACCGCCTCCATGATGATCGTTCGCGCGCGCTCCGAGCGCGGCGCCGGCCCGAAGCTGACCTGGCGCCGCTCCTCCAGGGACATCTCCCGCCAGCTGCGCACGGGCGGCATGGTTCTCATCTGCGCGTTGAACGCGGCCGTCTCCTCCGAGACCGCCTCGGGGCGGAAAAGCGTGGGATCGAGCGCGTGTCTGCTCATCGAATGCTCCATCGACTGAGAGGGAGACGCGCCTTAGGCCGCCGCTTGCAGAGACTCCCCGATCGTCAGCGTCGTCGGCCAGCTCTGCACCTCCGCCAGGCAATGCTTGGCGAATAGGCGGATGTTCGCCATCGCCTCCTCGTGCGGCATGCCGCCGGTATAGAGGTGCGGGCACATCATCTGCGGATCGAGATCCCGCTTCGTTTCCGCGAGCTTCTCCAGCACCTGAAGCGGCGTGCCCGCGACGGCCGTGGCGGCGTTCGCCTCGGTCACCTTGTCCATGTCCTCGGGCTTGAGCCGCAACGCCGAATAGACCTCGTAGCCCTTGATGTCCTTGAAATGGTCGCCCATCAGCTCGTAGTGCTTCACCGCGCTGCGGAACGTGTTGGCCATGTAGGTGCGCGCCTGTAATTGCGCCTTCTCCGCGCTCTCGTTCACGAAGACGACGTTCGACACGAAGGATTTCGGCGGCGTCTCGTTCGGATGCGCCGCGAGCCACGCCTCCAGCCAATGGTCCCTCGCGCGGTCCTGCTCGGCGGCGTGCCCGCCGAACGGCGCCGGCGCGTGCGTCATCGGCTGGTTGATGTACATGCGCCCAAGCCCGAGCCGCGCCGCCGATTGCATCGAAGCTGGCGAACCCGCCGCGCAGAAGGCCCGCCCCTTGAGACCGCGCAGCGGACGCGGGCGAAGCTCGCGGCGCGGGATCTTCGCCAGCGTCCCGCCCTCGATCACCCCGGTCTCCAGCGCATTCATGACAAGCCCAACGGTTTCGTCGAACAGCTCGCGCGCCTTGCTCTGATCGACGCGCAGCCCCTCGAACTCCATCCGCGCAAGTCCGCGTCCGAACCCGATGAGCGCCCGCCCGCCCGACATGTGGTCGAGCAGAACGATCTGTTCGGCGACGCGCACCGGATCGTGCCACGGCACGACGATCACCTGCGTCCCGAGCCAAAGCTGCGGCGCCCGCCCGGAGAGATGCCCGAGCAGCATCAGCGGGTCTGGGCTCATGGAATAATTGGAGAAATGGTGCTCCGTGATCCAGACGGATTCAAACCCGAGCTCGGCCGCGAGCAGGCATTGCTTGAACTCCTCCTGGATGAAGCGCGCGTCGTCGATCCCGAGCGAATTGGCGAAGCCCGTTCCCATTCCGACATGCATGCCCGTTCTCCTCCTCGTTCGTTGGAGCGAGCATATCAGGTATCCTTGCTTCGAAAAGCCGCTCGCGGCGGCCGGCGGCGGCTTTCGGCCAATCCCACCTGTCGCCGAAGTTGTCCCTAACGGGAACGGATGAGGGTCGCGGAGAAGACCCGCGTGACGCGGAGCTCGCGCGTGTAGGCGCCCATGTGGCCATACCGTCCGGGTCCGGACAATTCGCCCTCGATCTCGACTGCAACCTCGCCCCATGGCCGCCCCGTGGCGCCGAAGGGCGCCGTGAGCGCGCGCCAGACATCGCCTTCGCCGGAAAGCCAGTACGGCCCCTGGCCGCCCTCGCCCCCGTTTTCCGGCGCGAACGCGCTCGTCTCGAAGTGGAAGTCCCACACGCCTTTGAAGCGTCGCGCGCCTCCTGAGGTGTTCGCGGGGTTCACGGTTTCCTCCTCGCCCTCTACCCCGGGCGTGGCCGCACAGGCCGCCAGGGCCAACGGCAGAGCGAGGAAAGAGCGGCGCAGCATCGGATGTCTCACGGCTTCGGAACGAACGAGCGCTTCAATTGGTTCTATTTGTAGGCGACCGCCGCGCTTCCGGCGCCCACCAGCGGAATGACCTCGGAGCGCCGGAAGCCGGCGTCCTTGCACCATTCGGCGAATTGCACCCCGGTGTAATCGAAGCCTTCCGGCGTCTCGATGAGCATGTTGAGGCTCATCAAGAGCCCCGTCGCATTCTTCCGCCGCGCATCGTCGATGAGCTGCTCGATCGCCACGAAGGCGCCGCCCTCTGGCAGGGCCGCGTACGCCTTGCCGATCAGCATCTTCTTCGTCTCGAGCCCCCAATCGTGCAGGATCATGCCCATGGTGATCACGTCGGCCTTGGGCAGCGGGTCGTTGAAGAAGTCCAGCGTCTCGGCCGTCGCGCGCGCCGCGACGTCGCCGGTCGCGAGCCGCTTCTTCGCGATCGCGGTCACCCCGGGCAGATCGTAGCTGACGCAAGTCATGTGCGGATGGCGCCGCGCCACGAACGACGCCAGCAAGCCCGCTGCGCCCCCGACATCGGCGAGCGTCTTGTATTTCGAGAAATCGAACTTCTCGGCGAACGCCATGAAATTGCCGGCCGAGGCGCCGCTCATCGCGTCCATGAATTGCTCGAGCCGCGCAGGATCCTCGTAGAGCTCCTCGAACAAGCCCCTGCCGCCGCGCTTGCTCTCGTTCTGCGGCTTGCCGGTCTTCAGCGCCTCGGTGAGATCGGCCCAGAACGGATAGAGCCGCGCATTCGCCATCTCCAGGATGCCGCCGATATAGGATGGCTTCTTCTTGTCGAGGAAGACGTCCGTGGCTGGCGTGTTGGCGTAGCGCGCGCCTGCGCCTTCGCCGCTGCGCTCCAGCAAGCCAAGCGCCACCAGCGAATCCAGGAAATCGGCCGTGCCGCGCGGATTGAGGCCAAGCGCCCGCTCGATCTCGCCGCCTGTCTTCGGCCCCTCCGCAAGCCTGGTGAAAAGTTCAAGCTCGACCGCGCTCAGCAGCGTTTTCGAAGCCCAGAAGCCGAGCCCGACCTGCATGATGTGATCGGGCGAAACAGGCGCAGCGCTCATGGAAAGCCTCCGGCGCTCTCCTTCGGACTTCTTCGCCGCCGCCGCAAGCTCCGCACGCGTGAGGCGCGCTCGCCCCCCGGGCTCAGTTGACCTTCTTCGGCGGAATGGGCGCGAGCGAGGACGGCAAGGGCGCGACCGGTAGCCCGTCCTCCAGCATCTGCTTGGCTTCCTCCGGGCTCGCCTCGCCCCAGATCGCGCGATGCTCGGCCTCGCCGTCGTGCATCTTGCGCGCCTCTTCCGGGAAGCGCTCGCCGACATAATCGTAATTGTCCCGGATGTGCTCCCGCAGCTGCTTGGCCATGCCGACCGTAACCTTCTCCGGCGCCTTCTCGCCATCCGGCGCGCGGCGCCGCCGGCGGATGATCGCCGGCGCCATGGGCGCCTTGGCGACCGCCTTGGAGCCGCAATGCGGGCATTCCACGAGGCCTTGCGCGGCCAAGCGGTCGAAGTCCGAGCTGTTGCCGAACCAGGCGTCGAACGCGTCCCCGTTCTCGCACTGAAGGTCGTAGCGGATCATTCTCGCTTCACGGCGTCCCGTTCATGGCCCCGCGAAGGCGCCCCCGCCCTGCCAGGCGGGGATCTTCGCGCGCGCTTCCGCGACGAGGTCGAGATCGAGATCGGCCATCAGCAGTCCCGGCTCGTCATGGTCGAGCTCGGCAATGATCTTGCCCCACGGGTCGATGACAAGGGAATGCCCCCAAGTGCCGCGCCCGTCTTCATGCTTTTCCCCGCCCTGCGCCGGCGCGAGCACATAGGCGCCGTTTTCGATCGCCCGGGCGCGCAGCAGCGTCTCCCAATGCGCCTGCCCTGTGGGCCGGGTGAAGGCGGCCGGCACGAAGATCATCTCCGCCCCGGCCTTGGCCAGCACGCGGTAGAGGTGCGGGAAGCGCATGTCGTAGCAGATCGTGAAGCCGATCTTCGCGTCGGCCGGCCCAGTGGCCATGACCGCCTTGTCACCGGGCGCGAAGGTGGCGCTCTCGCGGTAGGTCTCGGACGTCGTGCCCAGCTGCACGTCGAAGAGATTGATCTTGTCGTAGCGCGCCGCGACCTTCCCGTCGGGGGCGAAGAAGATCGAGCGATTGAACCCGCGCCCGTCCTCGGCCTTCACGGTCGTGGAGCCGAGCAGCAGCCACACGCCGAGCTCGGCGGCGATCGCGCCCCAGGCGCGGATCTCAGTGTCGTCCTTCTCCGGCACGATCGAGGCGAGCATCCGGTCGCGGTTGCGGTCGAGCCTGGTCGTGCATTCCGGCGTCGCCACGACGCGCGCGCCATTGGCGGCCGCTTCCCGCAGGAACGGCATCGCCTGCGCCCGGTTGGCGGCCGGCTCGACGCCCGACCGCATCTGCACGACGCCGACGCGCAGCGGCCGCGGCATCAGGCGGCCCCCCGAAGCAGCGGCTCCAGGCCCCCGCGCGCATCGAGCGCGCAGAGGTCGTCGCAGCCCCCGACATGCGTTTCGCCGACGAAAATCTGCGGATATGTCCGCCGCCCGCCCGATCGCTCGATCATCTCTTCCCGCCCCTTGGCGTCGCCGGTGACGTCGATTTCCGTCACCTCGGCGCCTTTGTGCCGCAGAAGATCCAAGGCGCGCCAGCAATAAGGGCAGAACGCGCGGGTGTAGATCGTGACCGGTTTCATGACGGGAGCTTGGTCCGATTCATATAGATACGTCGATCGGACGCACAACGCGGGCCAGCGTTGCGATATCGACGCGGGCGGCCCCCGCTTTGCGCAAAGCGCGGGCGCAGGCCTCGCCGGTCGCCCCCGTCGTCAGCACGTCATCGACCAGCAGCACGGCCTTTCCCGCCACCTCCTGGCGCCGCGCCCGAAAGGCCCCGGCCACGTTTCGCCGCCGCTCCGACGCCGAGAGCCCCGCCTGGCTCTGCCGCCGCTTCACCCGCACGAGCGCGCTCGGCGACCACGCCTTGCCCGCTTCCCGCGCCAGCGCCTGCGCGAGCCATGCCGCCTGGTTGAACGTCCGCGCCGCCAGCCGCGTCCAATGCATCGGCGCCGGAACGAGGAGATCGGCGTCAGCGATCAAGGGCGCGGCCGCCGACGCCATCCAGCGCGCGAAGGCCGTCAGCCCGTCACGGCGCCCCCCGCGCTTCAGATCGAGGACGAGCGTCGCGGCAAGATCGTCATAGGCGAGCGCCGCCCGCGCCCGCTCATAGACCGGCGGATCGGCCGCGCATGGTCCGCAGACGGACCCCACGCCTTCATCCTGCGGCAGCGGAAACCCGCAGCGCGCGCAGAGGGGATCGCTGAGGAACCGGAGCTTGGCCCAAAGCTCCGGCTCGATGACGCCCGGCCGGTCGAGCACGCGCTCCGACAAGAGCGACCGCGGCGGCCAGACGACGTCGGCCGCGCGTGCGAGAACGCCGCGCCTCCCCAGTCGCGCCTTGGCCGCATAGAGTGACGCCATGTCCGCCCCCGCGCCCTTTGACGCCAGATTGGCGCGCCTGCATAGGGCGCGCGCGGCCGCCGGCTTCCCCGACGCGGCTTTCCTTCACGCCCGCGGCGCGGCGGATCTGGCCGAGCGCCTGGAGGCCATCCCGCGCCGCTTCGAGCGCGCGCTCGTGCTCGGCGCGCCGAACCTGTTCGTGCGCGCGCTCTCGCCTGAGGTGCGCGGGCGCATCGGGGTTATCGTGCGCGCCGATGCCGTCGCCGCGCTCGGAGAGGTCGTCCTCGATCCGGAAAATCTTCCGTTCGCGGAGCAAACCTTCGACCTGATCGTCTCGCCGCTCGTCCTGCACACGGTGAACGACCTCCCCGGCGCGCTCGTCCAGCTGCGTCGCGCGCTGAAGCCCGACGGGCTCTTCCTCGCCGCGCTCTTCGCCGGCGAGACGCTGCACGAATTGCGCGCCTGCCTGATCGAAGCCGAGAGCGAGCTGCGCAGCGGCGCCGGCCCTCGCGTGGCGCCGTTCGCCGACATGCTGGAGCTTGCCGGCCTGCTGCAGCGCGCGGGCCTGGCCCTGCCGGCCGCCGACCGCGAGAAGATCATCGTGCGCTACGCCGAACCGCTGAAGCTGCTCGCCGATCTCCGCGCCATGGGCGAGACGAACGCCCTCACCCATCGCGCCGGTCCGCTGACGCGCGGCGTCCTCTTCCGCGCCCTCGCGCTCTATCGTGAACGCTTCGCCGACCCGGACGGACGCGTCCGCGCGACGTTCGAGGTCGTTACGCTCACCGGCTGGGCGCCCCACGAAAGCCAGCAGAAGCCGCTGAAGCCGGGCAGCGCCAAGACGCGTCTCGCCGATGCCTTGGGCGCCAAGGAGGCGCCGCTTCCGCGCGAGTGATCAATCATCCGCTTCCGGCGCCGCGATCGCGTCGTTAAGCATCTTGAGCGGCGACTTCATCACTTTGGACGATGCCGTCGCCAGGCAGAACGCGAGCGCCGCGACGATGATGGCGATGAGCGCGCAATCGATCGCCGACGGCCCACGACGACCATCGTCGGCTCTGCGGTAAGCACGCTTCTCAGGTTGCGCGGGACCGGCCATACCCGCATGACGCAACGAAAGGGCCAGTTAAGCTTGGCGGAGGGTTAAATCCGCTCGGAAATCGCGATCGCGGCGCGGCATCCGAGCTTGATCGCACTCGAAAGCAGCCTGTAGCCGGGCGCTTCCTCCGCGCCTTCCTTGAGCGCGGTCTCCTTGTGTGCGCTCTCGTCTGCGCGAAACTGCTCGATGGTTTCGCGGAAGGCGGGCTCCTCCTCGCCCAGCTCCTCCGCCTGCTTGGCGTAATGCTGCTCGATCACCTCTTCGACAGCCGCCGTGCAGGCGTGCACCGCCTTTTCGCCAAGCAACGCGGTCGCCGCGCCGAGCCCGAAGCCGGCGAGGCGCCAGACCGGCGCCAGGAGCGTCGGCCGCACGCCCCGCTCCGCCACGAGCCGGTCGAACGTGTCGAGATGGGATTTCTCCCCCGCCTCCATCTCCGCGATGAGCGCCGCGGACTTGTCCTTGCCGCGCGCCGCCTCGAACACGGCGCGCTGGCCCTTGTAGATCTGCACCGCGCCGAACTCGCCGGCGTGATCGACGCGGATCATCGCCTCCAGCCGTCGCGAGCGGGCGGCGTCGGCGGGAAAAGGCGGGATCATGCATCCTCCGGGGGCGGCGAAGGCGCAAACGCGATGAGGAAGCTGACCGCCGCCATCGCCAGCGAGAAGAGCACATTATAGCCCGCCAGCGACACCCCGAGCAGCGACCAGGCGATCTCGTCGCAATTCGGCGTGGTGAACGTTCCGTCCACGGAGAACGTCCGGATCGCCCCGATATCGACCGCGTCGCACTGCGCCGCGACCCACCTCTGCTCCACCGCGACGTGGTAAAACGCCACGATCGCGCCGGTGAGGAACCCAAGGCCCAGCAGCGCCGCGATCGCGCGCCTGAGCGTGATGCGCGGCCAGAACCGAAGCACGGCGAGGCCCCCGACCGCGATCGCCGCCACCCCCCAATAGACGTCGCGCTGCTTGAGGCAGAGCGGGCATGGGGGCAGTCCGCCGAAGCGCTGCAGCGCGTGCGCCGCCCCGAGCGCGGCCAGCGCCGCGGCGAGCGCCGCGAGCGGCCACCAGGGCTGCATCCGGTGCGCGAGACTGCCCATGCCTTTGATCCTAACCCGCGATGGGGCTCAGGGCGCGTGCGGCTTGGCGACGCGCCGATGCGGGGTCAGTGGGGAATGAACTTGAGCGCCAGCACGACGCCGACAAGCACGACCGCGACCGCCAGGAGGAAGAGACCCATCCGCTTTTCGATCACCGGCGCAATCGCCGGACCGAACTTGTGGAACACCCAGGCCACGGCGAGAAAACGCAAGCCCCGCGTCACGGTCGAGGCCAGGATGAACATCGGCAGCGAGAACGCCATGGCCCCCGACACGATGGTGACCAGCTTGTACGGGATCGGCGTGAGGCCTTTGAGGAAGATGAACCACGCGCCCCACCGGTCGTAGAACGCCCTGAGCTCGAGCTCACGGCCCGCATAGCCGAAGAACCCAATGATCGCCTGCCCAACCGTCTCGAACAGGAAATAGCCGATCGCGTAGCCGGCGAGCCCGCCGAGCACGGAGGCGACCGTGCAGGTGATGGCGTACCGCAGCCACTTCTCAGGCGCCGCCGCGGCCATCGGCCCCAGCATGATGTCCGGCGGCAGCGGAAAGAACGAGCTTTCCGCGAACGAGACGCCGAACAGCGCCCACTCGGCCTGCGGGCCGCGCGCCAGCTCCATCGTGCGGGCTTTCAGTCCGGCGAGCATGATGGTTCCCCTTAGCCCCAATGCGACGAGGGCGCGCGGGCGAAACTAGGCGACAAGCACACGCCGCGCCAAGCGGCCCCCCCAGCTGCTTTGGAGGCCTGACGCCGATTTGACAATTGTCGCCGACGCGCGGCTAAAAGCCCCTTAACTAACAATGATGGAGGGGGAGCATGACCGGATCGGGCGATCTGTCGCGTCGCGCATTGATTGGCGGCGCCGCGTTGGCGGGCGCCGCCGCCTTGGCCGACGGCCGCTCTGAAGCCGCGACGCCGCCCCGCAAGCCGAACATCGTCTTCATCATGGCCGACGACCTCGGCGCCTTCGACCTCTCCTGCTACGGCCGCCCGGATTACCGCACGCCGCGCATCGACAGCCTCGCCCGCGACGGCCTCAAGTTCAAATACGGCTACGCCAATTCCAGCTCCTGCGGCCCGACGCGCGTCGGCCTCATCTCCGGCCGCTACCAGAACCGCATCCTCGTCGGCACTGGCGAGGGCGGCGGCTTCGCCAACGCCGAGATCGGCTATCCCACCGATCTGCCCTCGCTCCCGAGCACGTTGAAACCGGCGGGCTACGCCACCTGTCTCGTCGGCAAATGGAACCTGGGCTTCCCGCCGAAATTCAGCCCCCTGAAGAGCGGCTATGACGAGTTCTTCGGCCTCATGAGCGGCGGCATCGATTACTGGAGCCACGATCTCTCGCTCTTCGGCGGCCCGCGCGTTCCCGATCTCTATGAGGGCGAAACGCCAGTCGCGCGCGAAGGCTATGCGACTGATCTTTTCACCGACCGCGCCTGCGATTTCATCACCCGCAACGCGGCGCGGCCTTTCCTTCTTTCGCTGCACTACACTGCGCCGCACTGGCCTTGGCAGACCCGCACCGATCGCGGCCAGCCGCGCGCCAACGACTTCCAATATGATGGCGGCAGCCCCGCGATCTACGCCCAGATGATGCAGGCGTTGGACGAAGGCGTCGGCCGCGTCCTTGACACGCTCGATCGCCATCGCATCGCACGCGACACGCTCGTCATCTTCACCAGCGACAATGGCGGCGAGCGGTATTCGATGATGTGGCCGCTGCGCGGCGGCAAGGGCGATCTCTACGAAGGCGGCGTGCGTGTGCCCCTGCTCGCCAAATGGCCGCGACGCATCGCGCGCGGCGCCGAGACGAACCAGGTCGCGATGTCGATGGACTGGCTGCCGACCTTTGCGTCGATGGCCGGTGTCGCGACCGCCGCTTCGACGCCGCCTGATGGGATCGATCTCTCGCCGCAGCTCTTCGGCGCCGCGCCGCGCGAGCGCATGGTGTTCTGGAAGACCGCCGATGATTGCGCCGCGCTTGCGTTGCCGTGGAAGTACCTGCTCCAGGGCGGCCGCGAATATCTCTTCAACATCGCCGACGATCCCACTGAACACGCCAATGTGAAGCACAAGCACCCCGAGGTCTTCGCCCGCCTGAAGGCTGCGACGGCCGAATGGGCGGCCCAGATGCTCCCTTCGCAACCGCGCGGAAATCCCGAAACAAACCGCGCGATGGAGGCGCTCGATCCTCCCCCGCCGCGCGCGCCGCCGCCGCCGGCGCCGCCCGGCGCCCGTTGACAAGGCCGAAGCGCGGCTCCTACCTCCCGCGCCTGTCCTGGCCCCAAAGGCGCTTCAGGGCGGCCCCAGTGGCGGAATCGGTAGACGCAGCAGACTCAAAATCTGCCGTCCGCAAGGACGTGCCCGTTCGAGTCGGGCCTGGGGCACCATCGGTTGCGCCGCTGCGCTGCGGGCAGGGGCCAACGGCCTTGTGACCTCGCGACGCTGCTGATTTGCGACAAACCGCATTGAGCCGTCCCACGAGACCGGCTTTTCTCCGGCCAACTTTTCGGAGCTTGCATGCGCCTGATGCCTTTGCGCGCCCTCGCGCCCCTTTTCGCGATTGCCGCAGCCCTGCTCTTCACCGGCCCGGCCGCCGCCCAATATCCGACCCAGCGCCAGGAATTTGGCGACGAGGCCATCCCCTCCCGCTACGACATCGCGATCGTCCCCGACATTGAAGCCGCGACCTTCACCGGAACCGTGCGCATCGCGGTGACGACGCCAGCGCCGCTCCAATCGCTCACGCTCAACGCCGCCGACCTCGCCTTCCAGCGCGTCACGATCGACGGCCGCCGCGCGACCGCCGCCTTCGACGAAGCCGCGCAGACCGCCACGCTCTCCACCGGCCGCCCGATCCCCGCCGGCGACCACGTCGTCGAGATCGCCTATCGCGGCAAGATCTATGACGAGGCCTACGGGCTCTTCCGGACGTCCTACACCGCCGACGGCGCGCAGAAGCACATGCTCGTCACGCAATTCGAGCCCGGCGACGCGCGCCGCTTTGCGCCGATGTGGGACCAGCCCAATCGGCGCGCAGTGTTTGCGCTCACCGTCACCTATCCGAGCTCTCTCTCCGCCATCGGCAACATGCCCGCCGCGGAAACGACGCAGCTGCGCGGCGGCAAGACGCGCGTGCGCTTCGCGGATTCGCCCTCGATGCCGTCCTATCTTCTGTTCCTCGGCGTCGGCGACATCGAGCGCATCACCCAGAACGTCGATGGCGTCGAGCTTGGCGTCGTCACCCGTCGCGGCGCGACCGAACGCGGCCGTTACGCGCTGCAGGCCGGCGCCGAATCCCTGCGCTATTTCACCCAGTATTTCGGCATCCCCTATCCGTTGCCGAAGCTCGACATGCTCGCGGTCCCCGGCGCCGGCGGCTTCGGCGCCATGGAGAACTGGGGCGCGATCCTGTATTTCGAGAACCGCCTGCTGATCGATGACGCGACGTCGAACGAGGGCAACAGGCAAGACGTGTTCGCCACCGTCGCGCACGAAGTCGCGCACCAATGGTTCGGCAATCTCGTCACCATGCGCTGGTGGGACGATCTCTGGCTCAACGAGGCGTTCGCCTCCTGGATGGAGGCCAAGGCGAAGTCCGTGCTGCATCCCGATTGGCAGGGCTGGCTGACCTCCGCCGCCGAGGGCGACCACGCCATGGACATGGATTCGCGCTCCGGCACGCACCCGATCGTGCAGCGCGTGGATACGTTGGATCAAGCGAACCTCGCGTTCGACGAGATCACCTATCTCAAGGGCCAGGCGATCATCCGCATGTTCGAGGTGTTCGCGGGCGAAGAAGGTTTCCGCAACGGCGTGCGCAACTACATCAACTCGCGCCGCTACGGCAGCGCGCAGACGGAGGATCTGTGGCGCGCGATCGAAGGCGCCTCCAGCGCGCCGGTCGTCACGGTCGCGCGCAGCTTCACCACGCAGATGGGCGTGCCGGTTGTCCGCGTTTCGAGCGCGACCTGCGGCCGGCGCGACCGCGTCACCCGCATCACGCTGACGCAGGAGCGCTTCGCCGACGACGAAGCCGCGCGCACGAACGAGCAATGGACCATCCCGATCGCCGCCCAGCCCCTCGGCGGCGCCGTCGTCCAGGCGTTGATGCAGCCGGGCCAGCCGCTAACGATGGAGCTGCCGGGCCGCTGCATTCCGGTGCGCGTGAATGCCGGGCAAACCGCCTATATGCGCGTGCTCTACGCCGACGCCGATTTCGATCGCCTCGCGGCGCGCTTCAGGGAATTGCCCGTTGCGGACCAGCTCGGCACGCTGCAGGATTATTGGGCCTTCGGCCGCGCCGGCTATGCCCCGCTCAGCGACTATTTCGAGCTTGCGCGCGCCGCACCCGCAGACTCCGATCCAGCCATCGGCCTGCAGATCGCCAACGCGCTGGAGGATCTGTGGCTGATGGAGAACGGCCGCCCCGAGCGCGCGCAAGTCGCGAGCTTCGCGCGTTCGATCCTGAAGCCGATGTTTGACCGCGTCGGCTGGGACGCGCGCGCCGGCGAAGCGCCGAATGTCGGCCTCGTCCGCGACAAGCTCATCCGCACGCTCGGCCGCCTGGGCGACGAGGGCGTCGTCGCTGAAGCGCGCCGCCGCATCGAGGCGAACGACCCCGCGCTCCTGCCGGGCGGCATTCGCGAGGCGACGTTGCGCGCTTACGGCTCGCAGGCGCGCGCGCAGGATTACGAGCGGCTGCTCACGATGGCGCGCGCCGCCACCGACTTCACCGAGCAGCGCCGGCTCTATTTCGCGCTGGCCGAGGCGCAGGACGCCGGCCTCGCCGACCGCACGCTTGTCTTCGCGCTCGGCGACACGGTTCCCCGCCAGCTGCGTCCCCGCGTTCTCGCAGCCGTGGGCATCTGGCATCCCCGCCGAGCCTGGGACTTCCTCGTCGCGCATCGCGCCGAGGTCGATGCGTTGCTCGACCCGCTGCAGCGCCAGACCTTTGCCCCGGAAGTGGCCCAGCTGGCCGCCGATCCGGCTGTCGCGGCGGGCATTGAGGCCTATGCGCAGAGCTTCCCAGCCGAGAGCCGCCAGGCCGCGGTGACCGCCGCCGCCGCGATCCGCGCCAAGGCGCGCGTGGTGCAGGAGCGCGCGCCGGCAAGCGCCGCCTGGCTCGCCGCTAACGCCGGCTCGCCCTGATCGTAAGACGTCAGAACGAACCCCCGTCCTCTCCACCCGGGGAGGACGGGCGCCTTGTCCTGAAAGACGGCGCCTTAGGGCTGCAGCAGCGCCGTCAGCGTCGGGACCGAGACGAGGCTCGCGCCCGCTTCGTCACGGAAGGCGAGGTTGCTGTCGAAATTGAACCGCAGGCCGATCTTGGCCGTATCGACGGTAGGAAGCCCGCTGTCGAAGTCGAGCGTGTCGTAGCGCCCGAACACGCTGACCGAGCTGTCCGGGAAGCGGAATTCCGCGCCGGCGCCCAGGAGCGTGGCGTCGTATTCAAACGCGCCGAGGCTGTAATTGATCACGCCCGCCGCGACGTCCGCGCGCAGGTTCTTGGTGAAGAAGTAGCGCCCTTCGCCCTGGGCGATGATGGCGTCGAGATCGATCCCGCTCGACTGGGCGTACGCCAGCGTTCCCGCCAGCGTGAAGCGCCCGAAATAGAGCGCGCTTTCCGCGCCGCCCGCCCACAAGAGGTCTGCGCCGTCTGAATCCATGAAGCCGGCGAAGCCGCCCAGCATCCATCCGCGCTCGCGCCTGACCCAATGGCCGGTGCCGCCGTAGAAAAAGTCGTTGGCGCCGCTGAGTTCGTCGGAAAACGAGACGAGGCCGTCGAACTGCATCTGCGAGCGTCCGCGAAGCTCGAGCGCGCCTGCAGCGGCCAGCGTCGTGCTGTTGGTCTCCGCCACGCCGACCGCATCGACTTCGGAATGCCCCCGCGTGACATCGACATAGCCGGTGGCCGCCCAGGCGGTGCTCGACATGAGCAGGCCGATTGCCCCAACGCCCAGGAAGCGCAGCATGATGAACCTCGGATTTAGATTTGCCCTGCGCCCTTGTCGCGCAAAGGTATTAGGAAAAACTTAAGCGACTCGCCCAGCGCGCCGCGTTCAGCCCTTGCCCCGCCGCGCGCCAGGGTGTGACATGGCGTGGAGGACCGAAGGTCCGTCGAAAATCAGAAAGAGCGGCTGACGCAGGCCGTGCGCGCCGCCGAGGAGGAGCGCATGCCCGAAAGCCGCAAGACCGAGAAAGTCCGCGCCATCGCTGTCATCGGCCCGACGGGGTCAGGCAAGACAGCGCTCGTCCACGCGCTTGCCTCGGCCGCGTCGGGCGGCGACGGATTGAGCGGCGAGGCCGCCGGCCAGTCGGTCGAGCTCTCGGTGACCGCCATCGACTTCATGGGCGACCGCTACGCCATGATCGACACCCCCGGCGCGGTCGATTTCGCCTCCGAGATGGATTTTGTCCTGCCCGGCGTCGATCTCGCGATCGTCCTGGCCGACCCCGACCCCGACAAGGCGGGCCTCGTCACGCCGTTCTGGAAGGAGCTGGAGCGCCTCGGCATTCCGCGCGCGCTCTTCGTCAACAAGATCGACCAGGCGCAAGGCTCGGTGCCGGACCTGCTCGCCGCGCTGCAGCCGATCAGCGCAACCCCGCTCGTCGCGCGCCAGATCCCGATCTGGAAGGATGATCACGTCGCCGGCTTCGTCGATCTCGCGCTGGAGCGCGCCTTCATCTACCGCACCGGCAAGCCCTCCGAGCGCATCGACATCCCCGCCGATCTTGCCGAGCGCGAGGCCGAGGCCCGCTTCCACATGCTCGAGCAGCTCGCCGATTTCGACGACGCGCTCATGGAGCAATTGTTGAGCGACGTGACGCCCTCCCAGGACGCGGTGTTCGCCGATCTCGTGAAGGAGACGCGTGAAGGCCTCATCGCGCCGGTCTTCTTCGGCTCTGCCGCGCAGGGCTTCGGCGTCCGCCGGCTCTTGAAGGCGCTCCGCCATGACACGCCCGAACCCGACGCCGCAGCGGCGCGCCTGGGCGCCAAAGGGCTCTGCGCCTACGCGCTCAAAGTCTCTCACGCCGGCCAGGCCGGCAAGCTGGCGATCGCCCGCATCTTTGGCGGCCCGGTGACCGACGCGAGCGAGTTCACGCTGAGCGACGGCGGCAAGGGCCGCCTCAGCGCTCTCTTCTCGCTGAACGGCGCACAAACGAAGAAGGTGGGCGCAGCCGCCGAAGGCGAGATCGTCGCCATCGGCAAGATCGACCCGGTGAAGACCGGCGATCTCCTCACCACCAACGGCGCCGCGGGCGCGGCCGCGCTGGCGCCCATCCCGCGTTTCTCCGTCTATCAGCTCGCCATCGCCACCAAGGACCGGAAGGACGACGTGCGCCTGTCCGGCGCGCTCGCAAAGCTTTGCGATGAGGATGTCGGCCTGCACGTCGTGCACGATCAGAACTCGCACGAAATCCTGCTGCTCGGCCAAGGCGACGCGCACCTGCGCCTCGTGCTCGATCGCTTGAAGAAGCGCTTCGGCGTCGAGGTGTCCACCGCGCGCCCGAAAACGCCCTACAACGAAACCATCCGCAAAGGCGCCGCCCAGCGCGGCCGCCATAAGAAGCAGACCGGCGGCCATGGCCAGTTCGGCGACGCCTCCATCGAGGTCAAGCCGCTCTCGCGCGGCGAGGGCTTCCAGTTCATCGACAAGATCACCGGCGGCGCCATTCCGCGGCAATGGATTCCCGCCGTCGAGATGGGCGTGCAGGACGCGATGGAGAAAGGTCCCTTGGGCTTCCCCGTCGTCGATGTGCAGGTCACGCTCGTGGACGGGTCCTTCCACGCCGTGGATTCCTCCGAGCTGGCGTTCCGTCTCGCCGGCCGCGCCGGCATGAGCGAAGCGCTGCCGAATTGCGATCCGGTTCTCCTGGAGCCGATCGAGAAGCTGACGATCTACACGCCCTCCTCCGGCACGCCGAAGATCAATTCCGCCGTATCGAGCCGCAACGGTCAGATCCTCGGCTTCTCCGGCCGCGACGGCTGGCCCGGCTGGGACAAGATCGAGGTCTATCTTCCGCAGGCGGAGCGTCATGACTTCATCATCGAGCTCCGTTCCATGACGCAAGGGCTCGCCACCTACGAGAGCGCCTTCGACCACATGGTGGAGGTTACTGGCCGCCGCGCCGACGACGTCGCGAAGAAGGCGCACGCCGCCGCATGAGGTTGGCCGTCCTTGGCGCGGCGCTGCTCTCTCTGGGAGCGGCGCCGTCGCTGGCTCATGCGCAACGCTACGATCCGGCCCCCGACGATCCGCGCATCGTCGCCGTGCTGGAGCAGCGGGAGCGCCAGTTCGCTGCGTTCAAGACCGGCGACGTCGCTGCTTTGGAGGCGATCTTCGCACCCGATGTGCTCGTGAACGCGCCCGTCGATCGCGTCGTCGACCGCGTCGAAGTGCTGGGCCGCGTGCATGCGCGGCAAAGCCGCTTCGAAGGCGAGGACGTCACCCATCTCGAAGTCGCGGCGGTGCGCGGCGACCTGGTGGTGCTGATGGGCGAGGAAGTCGTGCAGCCCACCGGCGCAAATCCACACGCCGGCCGCATTGTGCGCCGAAGGTTCACCGACGTCTGGCGGATGAGCGACGGCGCTTGGCGGCTCATCGCCCGCCAGGCGACCAACGTCTCGGTGAAGTAGCAGCAGAGAGAGGCAAACCATGCTGAGACGCGCCTTGCTGGCGTCTGCGGGACTGGCGGCGCTCGCCGCCTGCATGGGCGCGCCGGTTCCGAGCCCGCGTGACGAAGCGCCTCCAGCGGAGCCCGCATCGCCGCCCGCGCCTCCTTCCCCCGCCGTGACGGACGTTTTCGACGTCGCGCTCTACCGCGCGCTCGCCGCCCAGCCGGGCAACGTGTTCGTTTCGCCGCTCAGCGTCGCCAGCGCCTTCGCGCTCGTCTATCCCGGCGCGCACGGGCAAACCGAAACTGAGATCGCCGCCGCTCTGGGCTTCGATCCTTCGCCCGCAACACAGGCGACGCGCACGCGCGCACTCGCACAAGCGCTGGCCTCCAACAATGGCGGCAGCCAATTCACCACCGCCAACGCCGCCTGGGTCGAGCGCACGATGGCGCTGCGCGCCGGCTATGCGCGCACGATCCGAGAGGAGGTCGGCGCCACGATAGAAGCCGTCGACTTCATCGCCAATCAACGCGCGGCGCTGCGCCGCATCAACGCCTGGGCCGCAAACCAGACGCAGGACCGCATCCGCGAGCTCCTGACCAGTGAGGATCCGGATCGCCGCCTCGTGCTCACCAACGCCGTCTACTTCAAGGGCAAGTGGAGCGATCCCTTCGCCGCGAGCGCGACGCGCGACGGAGATTTCTTCCCCGCAACCGGCGCTGCGGTCCGCACGCGGCTCATGCGGCAGATCACCCACGCCCGCTATTTCGAGGATTCCGGCGTGCAGATCGCCGAGTTCGACTATGTTCGCGGCGCGTTCGCGCTCGCGGTCTTTCTTCCCCGCGCACGCGCCGGCCTCGCCGCCTTCGAGCGTGATCTCACCGGCGCTCGCCTCGATGCATGGTTGGCGCGCCTGCAAACCGCCGACCAGCCGCGCCTCGACGTCACGCTCCCAAAAGTGCGCCTGGAGGCGTCCTACGAGCTGGCGCCCACGCTGCAATCGCTCGGCATGCGCGTCGCCTTCACCGACGCCGTGGATTTCTCCGGCGTCACCGACGCGACGGGCCTCAAGATCAGCGCCGTCGTTCACAAGACCTTCCTCGCCATCGACGAGGACGGCACGGAGGCCGCGGCCGCCACCGCCATCGACATGGTCGCCACCGCCGCGCCCATCGCGCCCCCGGCGCCGCCGATCGAATTCAAGGCGGATCGTCCGTTCTTCATCGTCCTGCGCCACAAGCCGTCGGGCGCGCGCGTCTTCGTCGGCCGTATCGCCGCGCCCTAGCCGGTCGGGAGTTGAAGCGCTCAGATGCCGCTCCCCGGACGCGTCGCGAAGCGGCGCGATCCGGGGCCCAACGCGCCGAGAAACGCCCGCGGCTTGCAGCCAAGCTGTGCTTTGGGGCCCGGCTCTCGCGCTCACGCCCTCGGCCGGGAAGCGTGCCGATGGTCAGCGCAGATTGTCGCCAAGAACGCCTCAGCGACGGCGCGTAGCGGCGCGCAGAAAGGCGTTGATGCGGGTTTGCCAGCCCCTGCCGTCCTTCTTGAAGTGTTCGATCACATCCTTGTCGAGCCGAAGCGTAACCTGTTCTTTCGTCTCTTCGGCTGGCGGACGCCCGCGCCCCCGCCGCACGATAGCGAGCGTAGCGGCGCTGACCGGACGCAATTTCATGAGCTGCGTGAGCGTTAGGGGCGGATTGTCCGTATCAACGACGCGCGGCATAGGCCCGGCGCTCTTGCGCGGTGGCTTTGCGGAGCGAGATGACCCGGACTTTGCCGCCCTGGACCGTGTAGACGAGCGCGCAGAGCGTCCGGCGGACGCGCCCGAGCGCGACGATACGCTCTTCTTCTTCATGCTCCTGAACCTCCAACTCAAGCGCGGTTTCAAAATCGAAATGCTCAGCCTCAGCGAAGGAGAGGCCGTGAACCTTCCGGTTCCAAGCCGCCTTGCGGTCGTCCCACTCCATCCAGTCCGGCGGGGTCGGCATAAATTTAATGTAGCTACAATTAATGGGCCGTCAATGAGGCTCGCTCGTCCCGGAGCGAACTGCCTAAACGAAAAAGGGCGGCGCCTTTCAGCGCCACCCCTTCTTTCACATCTCAGGTCCCGATCACTTCTTCAGATCGAAGCGGTCGAGCTCCATCACCTTGGCCCACGCCGCGACGAAGTCCTTCACGAACTTCTCCTTCGCGTCGTTCGCGCCATAGACTTCCGCCAGCGCCCGCAGCTGCGAGTGCGAGCCGAAGATGAGATCGGCGCGCGAGCCGGTCCACTTCAGGGCGCCGCTCTTGCGGTCGCGCCCCTCGAACACCTCCTGGCTTCCGTCCACGCCCTTCCACTTCACGCCCATGTCGAGCAGGTTGACGAAGAAGTCGTTGGAAAGCACGCCCGGCCGCGTCGTGAGCACGCCGAGCTTCGGATCGCCGACCTGCAGCACGCGCAAGCCCCCGACCAGCGCCGTCATTTCCGGCCCGGTCAGATTGAGCAATTGTGCGCGGTCCACGAGGTGCTCTTCGATCGTCATGATCGGATCGCGCACATAATTGCGGAACCCGTCGGCCTTCGGCTCCAGCCACGCGAAGGAGTCCACCTCGGTCTCCGCTTGCGTAGCGTCGCCGCGGCCCGGCGTGAAGGGAACCTTCACGTCGATGCCGCCAGCCTTCGCCGCCTTCTCCACTGCCGCATTGCCGGCGAGCACGATGAGATCGGCGAGTGAGACCTTCTTCGCGCCGGCATTGAACTCCTTCTGGATGCCTTCCAGCGCGGAGATCACCTTCGCCAGTTCGGCCGGCTTGTTGACCTGCCAATCCTTCTGCGGCGCGAGGCGCACGCGCGCGCCATTGGCGCCGCCGCGCTTGTCCGAGCCGCGGAAGGTCGAGGCCGAAGCCCACGCCGCGCTCGCCAGCTCCGACACCGAAAGCCCCGTGCCGAGGATCTTCGCCTTCAGCGCTTCAGCGTCGGCATTGTCGATATTGCTCGGCGCGCCGGAGATCGGGTCCTGCCAGATCAGCGTCTCTTTCGGGACGAGCTTGCCGCGATAGAGGCTCTTCGGCCCCATGTCGCGGTGCGTGAGCTTGAACCATGCCCGCGCGAACGCGTCGGCGAACTCCGCCGGGTTCTGGTGATAGCGGCGCGCGATCTTTTCGTAGGCCGGGTCGAACCGCAGCGCGAGATCGGCCGTGGTCATCATCGGCTGATGCTTCTTGTTCGGATCGAACGCGTCTTCGACGTTCCGCCCCGCATCGCCCTTCGGCTTCCATTGATGCGCGCCGGCCGGGCTCTTGGTCAGCTCCCACTCGAAGCCGAAAAGCGTGTCGAGATAGCCCATGTCCCACTTCGTGGGGTTCGGCTTCCACGCCCCTTCGATGCCCGACGTGATCGTGTGCCCGGCCATGCCGCTCTCGAACGTCGAGATCCAGCCGAGGCCCTGCAGCTCGATGTCGGCGCCTTCCGGCTCCTTGCCGACATGGCTTTCCAGGCCCGCGCCGTGCGCTTTGCCGAACGTGTGCCCGCCCGCCACGAGCGCGACGGTCTCTTCGTCGTTCATCGCCATGCGGCCGAACGTTTCGCGGATGTCGCGCGCCGACGCGACCGGATCCGGGTTTGCATCCGGCCCCTGCGGGTTGACGTAGATAAGCCCCATCTGCACCGCGCCGAAATTGCCGGCGAGCACGCGCTCCCCGGAATAGCGGGCGTTCTTGGCCTTGCTGTCCGCCAGCCACGCTTCTTCAGCGCCCCAGTTCACGTGCTCTTCCGGCTCCCACACGTCGGCCCGGCCGCCGCCGAAGCCGAAGATCGGCCCGCCCATCGACTCGATGGCCACGTTGCCAGTGAGGATGAGGAGGTCGGCCCACGAAAGCTTGGCGCCGTATTTCTGCTTGATCGGCCACAGCAGCCGGCGCGCCTTGTCGAGATTGCCGTTGTCGGGCCAGGAATTGAGCGGCGCGAAGCGCTGCTGCCCACGCCCGCCGCCGCCGCGCCCGTCGCCGGTGCGGTACGTGCCAGCCGCGTGCCACGTCATGCGGATGAAGAAGGGGCCATAATGGCCGTAATCGGCCGGCCACCATTCCTGGCTGTCCGTCATCAGCGCGCGGAGGTCCTTGATCACTGCGTCGAGATCGAGGCTGTCGAATTCCTTGGCGTAGTTGAACGCCGCGCCCATCGGGTTTGAATCGGGCGTATTCTGATGCAGCGCGCCGATATTGACCTGATTGGGCCACCAGTCGCGATTGCTTCTGGCGCGCGTGTGCGCCACGGGGCATTTGGATTCAGCGTTTCCGTCGGCCATGTCGAACTCCTCCAAGGCGCGGAGATAGCCGCTGCCGGTCAAGCGGCCAAATCAGTTTTAGGGCGACGATCCATAGAGCCCCCCTATGGACGCGGGCCGCGATTGCATCCACGCAGCGCAGGCCACTATCCTTGCGGCCAATGCTCAAGCGGGTCGCGATCTACGGGCTTGCGCTGGCCGCCGGCGCGATGGCGTTGCAATGGCTCGAATATCAGCGCCTCGCCCTCAGCCATCCCGGCGCCGTCTATCTGGCGTTGCTGGCTGCGGGCTTCCTGGGGCTCGGCATTTTCGTGGGCGCGCGCCTCTTCGCGCCCGGCCGCCCGCCCGCTCCCGGCAATCCGCCGGCCCGCGACGTCCTGGGCTTGAGCCCGCGCGAGCTGGACGTGCTGCACGCGCTCGCCGCCGGCCAGTCCAACAAGGAGATCGCCGCCCGGCTCAAGGTCTCGCCCAACACCGTCAAGACCCACGTGGCGCACATCTACGAGAAGCTCGGCGCGCGCCGCCGCACCGAGGCCGTCGCCCGCGCCCGCGAGCTCGCGCTCCTCTCCTGACCCACGGGATTTCGGGTGATTTTGTTCCAATCACCCGTTCGGGCGATTGCCTTCACCCCGAACCGACGCAGGTTCCGCGCGCAAGAACCGGAGCAGCGCATGTTGAATCGCATTCTCGTTTACGGGCTCGTCGCAGGGCTCGTCGTCGCCGTCCCCATGTTCGCCACCGTGCTGGGCTGGCGCGGAGACGGCGATCCGCCCTCGGCGCTCATCGGCTACACGATCATGCTCGTCGCGCTCTCGCTGGTCTTCGTGGCCGTGAAGCGCCACCGTGACGTCGCCCAAGGCGGGGTGATCAAATTCTTCCCCGCGCTCGGCATGGGCCTCGCGATCAGCGTCGTGGCCGGCATCATCTATGTGATCGCATGGGAGCTGACCCTGGCGGTCAGCGGGTTCGACTTCGCCGGCAAGTACGCCGAGCACCTGATCGCCCAGCAGCGGGCGAAGGGCGTGGCGGGCGAAGCCCTGGCCGCGTTCGAGGCCGAGATGGCCGCCTTCAAGGCGAGCTATGCTAACCCCCTCTTCCGCATGCCCATGACGTTCGTGGAGATTTTCCCCGTCGGCGCTTTCGTCTCGCTCATCTCCGCCGCGCTCCTCCGCAACAGCCGCTTCCTGCCGCCGCGCCGCGAGTGACCGCGCCATATAGTTGACAAGGAAACCATATCCGTGTAGTTTCCTAGTCAACAGAGGTTGCATGCCCGCCGCCCGCAAGCCCGTGAGCCCGCTCGAGACCCATCTCGGCTACTGGCTCCGCTACGTCTCCAACCAGGTATCGTACGCCTTCGCCGCGAAGGTGCAGGCATGCGGCGTGACGGTCGCCGAATGGGTGGTGCTGCGCGAGCTCTATGACGGCGAATGCATGCCGAGCGCGCTCGCCGCGCGCCTGGGCATGACGCGCGGCGCCATTTCCAAGCTCGCCGAGCGCCTCAGCGACAAGGATCTGATCCGGCGCAGCGCGAAGGACGGCGACGGCCGCGCCCAGACCTTGTCGCTTGCCCCTGGCGGCCGCGCACTCGTCCCGAAGCTCGCCGCGCTCGCCGACGCGAACGACGCGGAATTCTTCGGCCATCTCGACCACACGAGCTTGAAGACGATCGAGGCCGCCATGCGCGAGATCATCCGCAGGCGCGGCCTGAAGGGCGTCCCCGTCGATTGATCCGTCACCGAGGAGAGAGAGAACATGGACGCGCATGTGAAGGATGTCGTTCGCGAAATGACCGCTGCTTCGTGCGAGGAGCGGATCGGATTTCCGGACGTGGTGAAGGCGTTGGCTGAAGCCGGCGTCGAGCGCTATCACGCCGACCTCGTGGCCGGCGCGAAGACCTATTTCATGCCGGACGGCGACCTTGAAGCGACGCCCACGAAGGACGCCTTCGTCCCCGCCTTGACCTTCTGCGCCGAACGGGTCGAGGCGGCCGTCCGCGCGATCCAGCGCGGCGAGATCCAATACCGCGAATTCTGCCGGCGGATCGCCGATGCCGGCTGCGCGGGCTATTTCGTCAGTCTCGTCGGCCGCCGCGCCGTCTATTATGGCCGCACCGGCGATTCCTACGTCGAGTGGTTTCCCGGCGCGGGGCCGGCGGAAAGGCGGCGCTGACGCATGAGCGCGTTCGATACGGATGTCGTGATCGTGGGCGCGGGCGTGGTCGGCCTCGCCTGCGCCCGCTCGCTCGCGACGCGCGGCCTCTCCGTCATCGTGCTCGAACGCGCGCGCCAAATCGGCGCGGGCGTCTCCTCGCGCAATTCCGAGGTGATCCACGCCGGCCTCCACTACCCGACCGGCTCCTGGAAGGCGCGCCTCTGCGTCGCGGGGCGGCGCCTGCTCTACGATTACCTCCCGATCCGCGGCGTCGCCTTCGAGAAAAGCCAGAAGCTCATCGTCGCGACCAACGAGGCGGAAATTCCGCTCATCGAAGCGCTCGCGCGCCAGGGGGAGACGAACGGCGTGGAAGGCCTGCGCATGATCGGCGCCCAGGAAGCTCGCGCGCTCGAGCCGAACCTGCAATGCCTCGCCGCGCTCTTCTCCGCCGAGAGCGGCATCCTCGACGTGCACGGTCTGCTCCTCGCTTTGCAAGGCGAGATCGAAGAGCACGGCGGCGCGATCGCGCTTGAATCACCGTTCGAGCGCGCAATGCCGATCGCGGGAGGTTTCTCCGTCGAAGCAGGCGGCGCAACCATCACGACGCCCCGCCTCGTGCTCGCCGCCGGCCTGCAGGCGCAATCGTGCGCCGCGAAAATCGAGGGCTTTCCCTCGGCGCGCATTCCGAAGCTGCACTTCGGCAAGGGCAATTATTTCGCGCTCTCCGGCAAGGCGCCGTTCAAGCGCCTGATATATCCCCCGCCCATCCCCGGCGCTCTTGGCCTCCACTACAAGCGCGACCTCGGCGGTCGCGCGCATTTCGGCCCCGACCTGCACTTCGTGGCCGAAGAGAATTACGAGGTGGAGGAGGATCGCCTTCCCGGCTTCGCGGATGTCATCCGCCGCTTCTGGCCTGGATTGCCCCAAGGCGCGCTGTCGCCCGACTTCGCCGGCATCCGCCCGAAACTGCACGGCCCCGGCGAGAAGCAGCCCGACTTCGTGATCGATTCCGAGCACGGACTATCCGGTCTCGTGGCGCTGTTCGGCATCGAGAGCCCCGGCCTCACCTCTTCGCTCGCCATTGGCGAGGAAGTCGCCCAACGGCTAATTTAGTTGGCTCGCATGACGCGCCTCTCCTCTCCCGCGACCGCCCGCAACCGCGAGCCCATCCTCGCCGTGCTTCAGCGCGTGCTTCCGCCGCAAGGCGCGGTGCTGGAGATCGCTTCCGGCGCCGGCGAGCACGCGGTCCACGTCGCACGCGCGATGCCTGGCCTAACATGGCGCCCGAGCGATCCGGATCCGGACTCCCGCGCAAGCATCGCCGAATGGATCGCGCACGAAAGTCTCGCCAACGTCATGCCCCCGCTGGCCATCGATGCGTCCACCGACGATTGGGGCCCGGATGCGGAGACCGGCGGCCCCTTCGACGCTATCGTCTCCATCAACATGGTGCACATCTCGCCCTGGGCGTCCGCGATCGGCCTCTTCGCCGGCGCCGCGCGCCTCCTGAAGCGCGACGGCGTTCTTTTCCTCTATGGCCCCTTCATGATCGGCGGCGCACACACCGCCCCTTCCAACGAGGCGTTCGATGCTTCGCTCAAATCGCGCAACCCCGCCTGGGGCCTCCGCGACCTCGCCGACATCGAGCGCCTTGCCCTCGCCAATGGCCTCGCGCTGCGCGAGCGCGTCGAGATGCCGGCCAACAACCAATCGCTGATCTTCGCCAGAACCTAGCCCGCGCGGGGCGTCATCCCGCGCGACAGCAATTCCGCCAACCGCGCTTCGTTGCGGAAGCCCGTATCGACCTCCGCAGCGCTCGCGCCCGCAATCCGCGCCAGCGCCGCGAGCCGTCCAGAATTGAGCGGCAGCGTCTCAGGCTCGATCGCCGCGATCGGATCGGCGAACGCCTGGTCCGCCGGAATGATCCGCCAGCCTTCGGCCCGCAGCCGTGCTGCGGCGCGCCCGATGCACCGCACCGCCAGGTCGTTCTCGTGCAGCAGCAACACCTGCCGCGGCGCGCGCCCGAGCCTTCGCCGCGCCAGCGTGTCCATGAAATTCGCCGACCGCACGATCACGTCGGCATAGACCTCGGCGATGATCGCCCAATCGATCGCATCGCCGCGCGCGACCGCGTCGCGCACGAGATAGTCCATGCACCAGTCCCATGGATCGACCGTGACATAGCCGTTGGCGTAGCCCATCTCGCGCAGGCCGGCGCGCACGGCGTCGCGCTTCGCGACCGCGTCTCCCTCGTCGAGATAGGGAAACCGCATCCAGCGCCTGAACCGCGGCAAGCCGGAAAGCGTGTCATCCGCCTGCCGCACGTCCGCGAGGAACTCTTCCGTGCTCAGACGATTGGCGCTGCGGTGCGTGTTGGTGTGGTTGCCGATCACATGCCCTGCGCGGGCGTAGGCCCGGAGCCGCGCCAGCCCTTGCCCATGCGCCTGTTCGCCGATCGCGAAGATCGCTGCGCCCGAGACGCGTGCGCGCTTCAGCGCCGCGATCAGCCGCCGCGTGCGTTGCTCGCCGGTGAGAGCGGCGCTGTCGGGTGTCGGCGCATCGTCGAAGGTGAGCGCGATCTCGCGGGTTTCCGCGGCGAAAGCAGGCTCGGCGCCGAGCCCGAGAAGGCCCGCTGCGAACGCGCGCCGCGACAATCCGGCCCTCATCATCGACACTCCCCCGCGATCAGGCGCCTGGATATCAAGGCCCGCTGCGCGCGTCTGCCCCTTGCATGAAACCGCCCGCGGAACTTGACTTGCGGCGGCTTCTCTGACGCTCAAGGACTATGGCCGCGACGCCCCCATCCGATGCCCCGAAGGCCGCAGGCCTCGACGCCAAGGCGCTAGCCCCCCCGACCCTCGCGTGGCGGCGCCCCGCCTGGCTATGGCTTCCCATAGCGTTCGCATTGTCGCTCGCCTGGCCGGCGCTCTTCCTGCGCTCCGAGGGCGGCGTGGCGCAATTTGCGACGATCACGGCCGGCGCGGCCTTCATCGTCGCAATCCTCGCCATCGCCGTCGCATACGCAATCGGGCGCCCGCCGCTGCAGCGTCGCCATGTCGTCGCGTACATGGTGATCGCCGCCGCCTTCTGCGCGCTTCTGTCGCCCCTTGTTTTCGTCTGCATGATCGGCTTTGCCGCGAAAGCGGAATATGGCGGCGACGCATCCGGCTTCGAAGTCGCCGGCCTATCGCCGGACATGGCCTGGGCGCTTGCGCCGCTGGCTCTTGCCGCAGGAGCGCCCACGTCGATCGTCGCCGGCCTTGCGCTTTCAGTCCTCTGCTTCGCCAAGCGGAGGGCAGCGTCTCCCCCGCCGACAAACATGCGCCGTCTTGATGACGGCGTTGCGCGGCGCATCGATGAGTGACGCGCCTTCCTACACGCCGTGCACGATGCGCCAGCCTGTCTGGCTTTATGCGATGCTCGCCCTGCTGGCGATGTTCGCCATTGCGCTCGCCATCGCCTCGACGACCTCCGGCGCGGGTCAAGCCGCGCTGCAGGCGTTGGCCTTCCCAGCCGCGGTCGGCGCCGGCCTCACGGGAGGCGCGGTGTGGGGACGCCTATGGCGGCGCAGCGTCATCACGCGCCGCGAAGCGATCGTGCGCGGCGTCATCGCGTTCTCGGCAGTCGGCTTTGCGTGGCCCGCCGCGTTCCTGATCGACTCGTTCCTGCCCGGCGCCGGACGCGCGCCGACCCTCGCCGGCATGCTGGCGCCGCTCGCAATCGGCGCGATGGTCGGCGCCGTCGCCGGCCTCATCGCCGCAACCGCCGCCGCCTTCATCGCGCTTACGCCGTCACGCCCTTAGCTGCGCCCCAGTCGCCTGCGCCGCCGCCTGCACGATCTTCCCGCTGACCGCCTCGATCTCGGCGTCGGTGAGCGTCTTCTCCTTCGGCTGCAGGGTCACTTCGATGGCCAGCGACTTCTTGCCCTCCGGCACGCCCTGCCCGCGATAGACATCGAACAGGCACACATCGGCGATGAGCCCTTTCTCGGCGCCCAGGACCGCGCGCACGAGATCGGCCGCGCGCGCCTTCTCCTCCACGATGAACGCGAAATCGCGCGTGAGCGGCATGAGCGCGTTCATGTCGAGCGGCGGCTTGGCGCGCGTCGCCTTCGCTCGCGGCGCCGGAACCGCATCGACAAGAATCTCGAACGCCAGCGCAGGCGCATCAACGCCGAGCGTTGCGAGCGTGCGCGGGTGGATCTCGCCGAACGTCGCGAGCGCCTTGTTCCCCAGCTTCAGGACAGCCGAACGCCCCGGCCGCCAGAATGGCTTGTCGGCGTCTTGTGTCTGCAGTCCGCTGGTTGGAGCGCCCAGGGCCGCGAGCGCCGCCAGGCAATCGCGCTTTACATCGAAGATGTCCGGCGGCGTGGATCCCTTCCAATGCCGCTGCGGCGCCGGCTGCCACACAGCCGCGACGGTGCGGATCTGATCTCCGTCCTGGTCGCCCAGATAAGCCGGCCCCGCCTCGAAGAGTCGCGCGTCGCGATGCCCGCGATCCGAGTTGCGCTGCGCCGCGATGAGAAGATTGATCAGCGCCGTCGGCCGCATGCAATCGAGATCGGGCGCGATCGGATTGGCGAGCGCCAGCGCGCCCGCCCCGCCGCCGAAAAGCTCGGCGTGCGCGCGCCGGCAGAAGCTCCACGTCACCGCTTCCTGATAGCCCGCCGCCGCCAGAGCGCGCCGCGCGATCCGCAGCCGGCTTTCGCCGACGCTCGCCGCGGCGGGACGGTAATTCGCCGAGCGCGGCGGCGCATTCGCCGGCAGCTCGTCATAACCGACGATGCGCGCGACCTCCTCCACCAGATCGGCAGGTCCTTCCACATCGCGCCGCCAGCTCGGCGGCTGCACGACGAGTTTCTTCGCCTCATCCGCGCTCACCTCGAAACCGAGCGCCTTGAGGATCGTCTTCGATTTCGCCGCCGGCACAGAGATGCCCGCCAGCTTCTTCACCCGCTCAGGATCGAACGTGACCGCTGCGAGCGGCGCGGGAATCTCGCCTGCGAGGATGATGTCGGACGGCTCCCCGCCGCAGAACTCGAGGATGAGCTTGGTCGCCAGCTCAAGGCCCGGCGCGCATGAAGCCGGATCGATGCCGCGCTCGTTGCGATAGCGTGCGTCTGAATTGATGCCCGTCATGCGCCCGGTGCGGAACGTGCGCAGATTGTCGAACACCGCCGCCTCGATGAGCACGTTCACCGTGCTTTCGGTGCAGCCCGTGCTCTCTCCGCCCATGACGCCGCCGAACCCGAGCACGCCGCTATCGTCTGCGATCACGCACATGTCCGGCGTCGCTTCGTACGTCTCGCCATCGAGCGCCTTGAACGTCTCGCCGCGCCCCAGCCGCGCGCGCAAATGCCCGCGCACCTTGTCCGCGTCATAGACGTGCAGCGGCCGCGCCCGGTCGAACGTGAGAAAGTTCGTCACATCGACGAGCGCACTGCGCGGCCGTAAGCCGATCGCCCGCAAGCGCCGTTGCAGCCATTCCGGCGACGGTCCGTTCTTCACGCCGCGGATATAGCGCCCGCCGAACACCATGCACGCGCCCGGGTCGTCCGTACCCACGCTAATGGGCGAAACGAACTTGCCCTTGATCGTCGGCGCCGGCCTGGTGATGAGCTTGCCCATCCCCGCCGCCGCCAGATCGCGCGCGATGCCCATCACGCCGAGCCAGTCCGGCCGGTTCGGCGTCACCTCGATATCGAACACCGGATCATCCGCCTCGAGGATCTGAGCCAGCGGCGCCCCGACCGCGATGTCGTTGGGCAATTCTGCGATGCCGCCGTCGGTGATCGCCTTTGCCTGATCGAGTCCAAGCTGATCGGCGCGCGCGCGCCATTCGGGATAATTCTTCTCGCGCAGGCCGAAGAGATCCCCGCCGAGCTCAAGCTCGCCCTCCGAGCAGAGCATGCCGTTCGACACGACGCCGCGAACGGGCTTTGGCTCCAACGTGATGCCCGTGCCCGGAATGTACGTGCCGATCGGCGCGAAGATCGTGACCAGGCCCGCGCGCGCGTTCAATGCGCCGCACACGATCTCCAGCCGCCCCTGCACGGTATCGACCTGGCAAACCTGCAGCTTGTCCGCGTTCGGATGCTGCCTCGCCTCCACCACGCGCGCCGCCGTGAACGGCCTGTACTTGAGCGCCGGGTTCTCCACGTTCTCCACCTCGATGCCGATCATCGTCATCGTGTGAACGAGCGCTTCCACGCTCGCGTCCGTGTCGAGATGCTCCTTGAGCCAGGAAAGCGTGAACTTCATCGCCGCCCCTCTCCACGTTCGATCCGATCGAAGAGCCAGGAAATGTCGGTGAGCGTGCGTCCCCATTCGGGATCGCTCTTGGCCTCGCCCTCGCACAGAAGCGGCCGCCACCATTTCGCGTATTGCCCGAGGAAGCGCTTCAGGAGCCGCATATCGAGCGCGCCTTCGCTCGCGAGCAGCGCCGTCTTCTCCCAGAAATGCACGACCGACGCGATCGCCTCGCGCGGTTCGCCGGCCGAGGCCTCGTAAGCGCGCGGCATCTTCCCTGCCCGCTCCAGCGCCTCATGCGCAAGAATGCGGATATGATTGAACTTCGGCGAATGGAACTCCGAATAGAGATCAAGCGTGAGCCTGAGGCGCCGGTCCGCGTGCGAGCCGCCCCAGCGCGCGAAACCGCCGAAGAGAGCGCCCATGAGCGCGCCCGCGAACGCCAGCAGAAGCTGCGATTGAAGCTGCGGATCGATCATGATTGGACGCTCGTAGGCAAGGCGCTCCCGCTCCCCTCGATGCGAGGGGGAGCTTCATTCCGCATCGGGAGAGAATGGTCGGCGCTCATCCGTCGAGCCCCGCCGCGAGCCCCGGCAACAGGTACGGCGAGAAACCATAATGCCTCAGCCACCGCACATCGCCTTCGAAGAAGGGCCTGAGGTCCGTCATGCCGTATTTGAGCATCGCCAGCCGATCGACCCCCATGCCGAACGCGTAGCCCTGGTATCTCTCAGGATCGAGCCCGCAATTGCGGATCACGTTCGGATGCACCATCCCGCAGCCGAGGATCTCCAGCCAATCCTTGCCCTGGCCGATCTTCAATTGTCCGCCGCTCCTGTCGCAGCGCACGTCCATTTCCGCCGACGGCTCCGTGAACGGAAAGAAGTGCGGCCGGAAGCGCACCTCGACGTCGTCCACTTCGAAATAGGCCTTCACGAACGCCATCAGTACGCCTTTGAGGTCCGCCATGCTCGTCGTCTCATCGATGACGAGCCCTTCGGTCTGGTGGAACATCGGCGTGTGCGTGGCGTCGCTGTCAGAGCGGTACGTGCGCCCCTGACAGATCATGCGGATCGGCGGCTTCTGCGAGAGCATCGTGCGCACCTGCACGGGGCTCGTATGCGTGCGCAGCAGCTTGCGCTCTCCCTTCGCGTCCGGCGCGAAGAAGAACGTGTCGTGCATGTCGCGCGCGGGATGCTGCGGCGGGAAGTTGAGCGCGGTGAAATTGTTGAAGTCGGTCTCGATGTCCGGGCCTTCTTCGAGCCGGAAACCCATCTCGCCGAAGATGAGCGCCATCTCCTCCATCACCCGCGAGATCGGATGGATCGAGCCTGTCCGCGCCGGCGCAGCCGGCAGCGTGACGTCCACCGCTTCGGCCTTCAGCTTCGCTTCGAGCGCCGCTTCAGCAAGCCCCGCCTTCTTCACGACCACCGCCTCGCCGACGCGATCCTTGAGGCCATTGAGCTTCGGCCCCATCTCCTGGCGCTGCTCGGCGCTCATCTGCCCCAGCGTGCGCATCAAATTGGAGATCGCGCCCTGCTTGCCGAGCGCCTCCACGCGCACGCCTTCGAGCGCGGCTTCATCCGAAGCTGCATCGATGCGCGCGAGGAGATCGCGCTCCAGCGCTGAAATGTCGGTCGTCATCGCGTCCATTTCGGAGGCCTCTTTGCTCCCCCGTTTACGGGGGAGCTGTCAGGCCGCAAAGCGGGCTGACTGAGGGGGCGCAAAGTCCTCCCCCTCCGGCCGCTTCGCGACCACCTCCCCCGTAAACGGGGGAGGAAACCGTCGAGCAAATCAAGCCAGCGCGGCGCGGGCCTTTTCGATCAGGCCCTTGAAAGCCTGGGGCTCGTTCATCGCGAGATCGGCCATGACCTTGCGGTCCACGGTGACGCCCGCCTTCACGAGCCCCCCGATAAATCGCGCATAGGTGAGACCGTCGCCGAACTCGCGCACGGCCGCATTGATCCGTTGGATCCAGAGCGCGCGGAAATTGCGCTTCTTCAGCTTGCGGCCGATATAGGCGTACGTTCCCGCCTTCTCGACCGCCGCGTTCGCGGTGCGGAACGTGTTCTTGCGGCGACCGAAATAGCCGCTCGCGCGCTTCAGGATTTTCTTGTGCCGGGCGTGAGCGGTCACGCCCCGTTTAACGCGGGCCATCTAGCTCTCCTCAGTCCAACCCGTACGGGATCCAGAGCTTGACGCGGTCGGCGTCAGGCTTGGCGAGGCAATCCATCCCGCGATTTTGCCGGATGTACTTGCCGTTATGGCTGATGAGGCGGTGGCGCTTGCCCGCCGGGCCGGCCTTCACTTTGCCGGTCGCAGTGAGCTTGAAGCGCTTCTTGACGCCGCTCTTGGTCTTCAGTTTCGGCATTTCGGGCTCTCTTGTTGTTATGCGCCCAGCCCCCAGGAAACTTCCGGAGGGCGGACGCGTGAAGGCCGCCGCGGCATGCCGTGGCGCCGGGCGGCCAAAGAAGGGGCGCGGGATAGCACGGGGGTTTGCCCCGAACAAGCTCCGCGACTAGTCTGGCCGAAGGGGACGCGCCATGAAAGCCAAAGAGGCCATCCAGGAAGCCAAGGCGGCCAAGGGCCGGATCGGCCGCGCCATCGCGGTCATTCTCGGCGCCCGCGTGACTGCCGGGGTCGCCTGCCTTCTCCTGATCGCCTTCGGAATGGCCCTGGTCCAAAACCCCCAGCGCCTCCCCCCGCTCGGGAACGTCGCTTCCCTCGTCGCGGTCGGCCTGCCCCCGCTCGAATTCGGCAAAGAGAAAGAGATCTTCTCCGAGGCGGTCGGCGCCGCCAAGCGCCAGGGCGGCGTGGAGAAGGCCCAGAGCTTCTTCGCCAACCCGATGGTGGCGATGATCACCAACTGGGTCGGCCTCGCCGCCGCCATTTTCGTGCTCGGCTGGGGCGTTCGCGCCCAATCGCTGCAATGGCGGCGCGGGATCAGGCCTTTCTAGGCAAGGCGCCGAGGCGCTCCAGTGCGCCGACCACATCGTCCACGCCGATCTCCTCGATCGCTGAGCGACGCAACGGCATGACGCCGCCCGCGCTCAGCGGCGCGCAGGCGTCCGGATGCGGCGAGTGCCGCGAATAGATCGACACCGCCGGCGCCCCCGCGGCCGCCGCCAGGATCGCCGGCCCGGTGTCGTTGCCGACCACGCCCTTCGCCGCCGCCCCCAGCGACGCGATGTCGAAGAGGCTCGTCTGGCCCGCCAGGTTCTTCCCTGACGCAATGCCGACGACGATCGCTTCCAGCCCCGCCCGTTCGTCCGCAACGCCGAGCAGCACCGGCGCAACGCCCCTTTCCGCCGCGATGCGCGCTGCCTCGGCGAACCGCGCCGGCGGCCAGCGCTTCTCGTCGCGATGCGCCGACGCGGCCGCCGCGAACAACAGAAACGGCCCCTCGATCCCGAACGCGCCGGGCGGCTTGCCGCGCGCGACCGCCCAGCTCACGTCGGGCGGTCGCCGCGCCAGCTCGACCGGCACGCCGGCTCGCGCGACCTCTTGCGCCAGCGCTTCGACGATGTGCGTAGCGCCCGGCTTCTCGTTGGCGGCCTTGAGGCGCTTGGCGTCCCCCACGCGCATGCCGTTCCAGCGCGTGCGCGACAAGGGCTGGACGAACCAGCGCAGGATCGCCGCGCGATCGGAGCGCTGCAGGTCATAGACCACGTCGAACCGTGCGGCCCGCATGCGCGCGATACGCCCGAGATCGGCGGCAAACCCGCCGCCGCGCCCATCCGGATCAATCGCATCCGCATAAGCGGACGCGCCGAGAAACGCGGCGAACGGCTTCGTCGTTTGCAGAGTAATGTGCGCCTGAGGGTGATGTTCGCGGATCGCTCGCATCGCGGAGAGCGCGAACACCACGTCCCCCAAAGCGCCATGCTTGATGACAAGGACGCGCTGCGGCTTCACCGCGGCGCCATCACCATCACGACCTGGCGCCCTTCGAAGCGCGGCTCCTGCTCCACCTTGGCCAGGTGATCGAGCTCGCCGCGCATGCGCGCCAGCAGCTCCATGCCGAGATGGGTATGTGCAAGCTCACGGCCGCGGAACCGCAGCGTGACCTTCACCTTGTCGCCTTCCTCGAAGAAGCGATGGATCGCCTTCATCTTCACTTCGTAATCGTGATCGTCGATGTTCGGGCGAACCTTGATTTCCTTGAGCTCGACGCGCTTGGCCTTCTTGCGGGCCTCCGCCTTCTTCTTCTGCTCTTCGAAGCGGAATTTGCCGAAGTCCATGATCTTGCACACGGGCGGCACGGCCCCCGGCGCGACTTCGACAAGGTCGAGCTGGGCCTCCCTCGCGGCCTCCAGCGCCGCGCTGAGCGGCATCTCCCCCTGCTTCTCCCCTTGTTCGTCGATCAGCAGCACGCGCAACACGCCGCGGATCTCTTCGTTGACGCGCGGGCCGTCCTTGGTCGGCGGCGGCGCTGCATAAGGTCGTCGGGCTATGCGACTCTCCCAAACTAGCCATGTGACGGATCGGCCGCACATCCCAGTGCGGCCGGGCGAACACTCTATATCGCTTTTGAAGCGTCAATCATCAAGCAGAACGCTTGCCCATTCGCGAATCGCATTAACGAATGGTTGCCGCCATCGCGGCGGCTGGGAGGACCTCAGATGTCCAGCAACCCGCGCCAACAGGCCGCGCCGCTCACCTCGCCCCGGATCAAGGAGCTCGCCCAAAAGGGCGTCAGGGATCCCCGCTCGCTGACCGCCGAGCAGGTTCAGGAGCTGGCCGCTTCGGTCGAGGCCTACCAGGATCAGAACCCGCGCTCCGATCAGCGCAAATAGGAGCGCACCGAGAAAGGGGCCCTCCGCACCACCCCCGATAGGCGGCGCGCCCCTCTACCTCGCTGCGGGATGACCAAACCCCCGTAGCCCGGTTGCGGCCTCTGATCGCGAGTGCGTTTCCGATCCAGCCTCACCCACGCGCTTGCCCGACCGCATTGCGGCGTCCGCAAGCAGGCCCGCCTCGCTTCCATCCCTCACGCTCACAGGAAGCGAGCCAGTTGATCGGCCGACGCTCCTTTCAGAGGCCGCTTCGAGCTCCAGCCGAAGCGGCCTTTTCTTCAGCCTTCACAGCGGGATCATCTTCCGCACCGCGGAGCGCGGAATGCGGATGATCCCGCTCGCCTGCACGCGCGGACGCCCGACATCGCCGAGATTGGGCGCCAGCGCCAACGCCTCGTCCGTCTCGGCGATCAGATAGCCGACCGACACGCAATGGATGATCTGCGGCATCTCGTAATCATCGACCCATTGCCAGGCCGAGATCGGCCGGGCGCTGTCTTCCCACTCCACGGCGACGAGATTGTAAGGCGCAGGGGGGCGATCAGCCTCGTCCCTGACGCGCACGACGGTTGCACTCATGCTGAGGAGGCTTCGCCGCGTCGGTGAACAAACCGTTTCGGCTCTGCCTCCTCCTTTCCTCCAAAGGGGAAGGCCGGCGAAGCCGTAGCCGGTGGAGGCGTCAGGTGCGGTAGGCGCCCAGATTCTTCATCGCCCGATCCACTTCGAGCGCCGGCAGATCGCCCAGATGATCGGCGTTGATCAGCACCGCGCCGCGCCGCCCGCGCGGCGCGTTCCTGTCCGGATCGTTGGTCCGCGCCGCCAGCACCAGCAGCGGCGCCCCGGCCGCCGCGGCGATATGCATCGGCCCGGTCACATTGCCGACCACCAGCGTCGCCCGTTCCGACAGGGCCGCGATCTGGAAGAAGTCCGTTCGAGAGACGAGGTTCTTGGCCTTTGGCTCCGCGGCGGCCACCGCCAGCCCGACGTCCTTCTCATCCACCGCCCCAATGACCACCGGCGTCACGCCGTTGGCGGCGATGCGCTTGGCGAGCTCGGCGTAGCTCTTTTCCGGCCACCGTCGCTCCAGATGCTCCGGCGAGCCGCCCGGCATCATCAGCACGTACGGGCCTTTGATCCCGAAATACGCCGGATCGAGCCGCGGCGGATCCCGGAGCGCCCGCCGGATCCAGGTCAGGTCCGGCAGCTGCGCCTCGCCGAACGCATCGACCGCCGGAAGTCCCGCATGCTGCAGCTGCGCCGCATAACGATCGATCGGGTGGAGCGCCGCGCGCTCTTCCTGGCCGTAAGGATGCGAGCAGCCCTGCGCCGTGCCCGACCAGAGCGGCGGCCATGGCCTGAGCGCCAGGAAATAGCGGTTGGTGCGCCCGGAGGTCTCGAAATCGTAGACCACGTCGTACTTCGCGGCCCGGATGCGTGCGACGAGCTGGGTGATCGCGGCCGGCTCGCGCGGCCGCCCATCCGCTTCGACGACATCGAAATACGGACACTTCTCCGCGAAGTCCTTGAACGGCGCCGTGGTCAGCAGCGTGATCCGCGCGCCGACATGATGATCGCGCACGATCTTCGCCGCCGCGAGCGATTGGATGAACTCGCCGACCGCGTTGAGCTTGATCACCAGCACCTTGGCGACCTTCGCCGGCGGCGGCGCGACGTTCTCGAGCGCCTGCCGGCGCGATGGAATCATTTCGTCACTGCTCCAAGAAGCCGATCATAAACACGCAACGTTTCTCTCTGCAGCGCAGAAAGTGAATAAAGCTCCCGCGCGCGTGCTTTCGCTGCGTTTCCCATGCCCGCGCGCGCCTCCGCGCCCAGGGCTTCCAGCGTTAAGATGGCGTCTTTGAGGGCCTCAACATCCCCTGCCGCCGCAAGCAAGCCGGTTTCCCTGTGGATAATTGTTTCGGTGAAGCCGCCATGATTCGCCGCGATCACCGGCACGCCCATCGCCTGCGCTTCGGCCGCGGCGCGCCCGAACGCTTCCGGCTCCAGCGACGGCGTGAGCGCGATGTCCGCCAGCTTGTACGCCGCAGCCATGTCCACAACATGGCCGGGCAGGCGCACGTTCGCCGCAACGCCGAGTCTTTGCGCCAGCGCTTCAAGCTCCGCGCGATAATCTTCGCGCCCCTCGCCAACGAGGACGAGCGTGAATTTCCGTTCGCCAAACGCGCGTGCAGCCGCCTCGATCGCCAGCGCCTGTCCCTTCCAGCGCGTCAACCGCGCCGGCAGCAGGAGCACGATCTCCTCGCCGATGCGCCACGCCGCCTTCAACGCAGCGACCCGCTCGCCCGATACCGCATCGGGATCGAAGATGCGCAGATCGACGCCGCGCGGAATCGCCACGACCCGCTCCGGCGCCAGGGCGTAGGTCTCCATCACATGCGCGCGCGTGTAATGCGAATTGGCGATCACGATGTCGCCCTTCGCCATCACCGAATTGTACCAGCGCTTGAGCGGCGTCTTGGCGTTGTAGATGCCATGATAGGTCGTCACGAACGGCAGCTTGAGCCTCTTGGCCGCCCAATACGCGCTCCATCCCGGCGCGCGTGACCGCGCATGGATGAGCGCCACGCCGCGCGCCCTCGCCAAAGCCGCGATCTTTCCGGCGTTGGCCCAGATCGTGAGCGGGTTCTTGGAATCGAGCGCCATGCGGACGAGTTCGCCGCCCGCCGCGGCAAGGTCCGGCTCGAGCCGTCCCCCCGCGCTCGCCGCCAGCGCGACGTCGCCGGCGCGCGTCAAAGCCTCGGCGATCTCGATCGTGGTCCGTTCGACGCCGCCTGAATTGAGCGCCGGGACCACTTGCAGGATGGTGCGCATGTCGCCTCGCGGGAGTTGAGATGCTTTATTCCGGAACGATCGACCGCGGCGACGGCGTTCGCCTCGCCTATCAGAGTCGGACGGGCGAGGGCCCCTGCTTCGTCTGGCTCTGCGGCTTCATGTCCGACATGAATGGCGCGAAGGCCCTCGCCCTCGACGATTGGGCCGCCACGGAGGGCCGCCCCTTCCTCCGCTTCGATTATTCGGGCTGCGGCCAGTCAGAAGGCAAGTTCGAGGACGGGACGATCTCCCGTTGGCGCGACGACGCCATGGCGGTCCTCGACCACATCCGGCCCGGCCGAATTGTGCTGGTCGGTTCCTCCATGGGTGGCTGGATCGCCCTCCTTCTCGCCGCGATCCGCAAGGACATCGAGGCGCTTCTCCTTGTCGCCCCCGCCCCTGACTTCACCACAGATCTTCTCTGGCCGCGCCTGCCAGCGGAGGCCAAGCGCGCCATCGAGGCGACCGGGGCTTGGCGCGCGCCGTCGCAATATGTCGAGACCGGCGCCCTCTACACCAGGCAGCTCATCGAGGACGGCGCCAAGCATCGGGTGCTCGACAAGCCCATCGTCTTTCCTGGCCCCATCCATATCCTCCACGGCCAGCAGGACCCGGACGTCCCCTGGCGGCGCAGCCTCGATCTCGCCGATCGGATCGCCCACGATGACGTCGTCCTGACGCTCCTGAAGGACGGCGATCACCGCCTCTCCCGCCCGCGCGATCTCCTCCGGCTCTGCCGCATGGCGGCCACGCTCGCCGAACAACTTCCGTGAAAAGGCGGCGCCGCCGCGCGTTCGCCCTGGATTCGCCCTCGAAAACAGGCACATCCTCAGGGCCAGAGGGGATTCATATGATTGTCGCCGCCGCCGGCATCGCCGCCGCGCTCTTCTTTGCCCAGGCCGCTGCGCCCGCCGCGGCCCCGCTGGCGGGCGGTCCGGCGCCGGACCGCTTCACCGCCTGTGTCGCCGCCATCGAGGCCAACGCCGAGCAGGCCTATGAGAGCGCCATGGCCTGGGCCAACGAGACGCGCGACATCCAGGCCCATCGCTGCGCCGCCATGGCGCTCATCGAACAGGGCCGCGTCGATCAGGGCGCACGTCGACTTGAAGGCCTCGCCGCCTCCGCGATGGACCCGAGCGTCGCCGCCGCGCTCTGGAGCCAGACCGGCAATGCATGGCTCCTCGCCGGCGAGCCGAGCCGAGCCCGCAGCGCCTTCACGCGCCTCGTCACTTCGATCGGCGAGGATCGCGACGCACTGCCCGACGCCTATATCGACCGCGCCCTCGCCTATGCCGGCGAACGCGACTGGCGCAAATCCGAAGAGGATCTTTCCCGCGCGCTCGATATTCGCCCCAACGACGCGCTTGCGCTGCGCATGCGCGCCCGCGCCCGCATGCACCAGAGCGCGTTCGACCTCGCGCTCGCCGACGCCCAGGCGGCGGTCGCCGCCGCGCCCGGAGACGTGGACGCCCGCCTCGTTCTCGGCCACGTCATGGAATCCCGCCGCACCGGCACGCCCGTCGAAGAACAATAACCTCGCAGAATCCTTCCCCCCTTGCTGGGAGGAGGAGCGGGCGCGCGCAGCTTGGCGCTGCGTGGGCCCCTTCTCAGTTCGTGTTCGGCCCCAGCACGCAATCGGCCAGTCCTTCACGCCCGACGACGCGCGCGCGCGCCTGGATGACGCCCGTCCGCTCCCGCACATAAGGTCCCGGCCGATCCGCCCGCCACGCGTTCGGATTGGGCAATACCGCCGCCATGCGCGCCGCCTGCAACGGCGTCAGCTCGGACGCAGACACGCCGAACCGTGCGCGCGCCGCCGCCTCCGCGCCGAAGAGGCCATCGCCCCACTCGATGGCGTTGAGATAAGCCTCCATGATCCGGCGCTTCGACCAGAGCGTCTCGATGAGCGCGGTGAAATACGTCTCCAATCCTTTCCGCAGCCACGAGCGCTGTTCCCAGAGAAAGAGGTTCTTCGCCGTCTGCTGGCTGATGGTGGAGGCGCCGCGCACGCGCCCGCCGTCCTGGTTGCGTTCCATCGCGTCCTGGATCGCTTCGAAATCGAAGCCGTCGTGCTTGCAGAAATTCGCGTCCTCCGCCGCGATCACGGCGCGCACCAGATGCGGCGACATCTGTGCGAGCGGGACAGCTTCGTGCCTGATGCGCTCGCCGCTCGCCGCGCGGGTAAGCATGAGCGCCGTCGCCGGCGGATCGACATACATGTAGACCGCCACCCACGAGATCGGCACCACCGCGAATCCGCCGAACAGCACCGCGGCGATCATGAGCGGCAAGCCGAAGCGCTTGACGCGCTTCACCTTGCGCAACTCCGCGTCGATCGCCTTCTGAGCGGCGCGCCCGCGCGAACCGCGCTTCTTGTCGGCGCCGGCGCTGGAATCGATCTCGCGCAGCAGCGTCAGATCGAGTTCTTGTCGCCCCCCTCCGGAGGGCGCTTCAGGCACTATCCCGCCCACCCCATTCCTCCCGAACGTGCGCGTCCGTTTCCGCCCCGATCTGCGCGCGTTTGAGACGCTCGAAGGCCGCTCCGTCAAGCAGGCGTTTCAGGGCCCACACCGCCATCCCCCGCACCAGCGGGCTTTCATCCCCAAGCAAAGCGTGCGCCGCCGGGGCCAACCCCGGATCGCCCGAATTGCCCATGGCGATGAGGACGTTGCGGACGAAGCGCGCCCGCCCCGTGCGCTTCACCGGCGTGCCGGCGAAAAGCGCGCGAAAGCCGGCGTCATCGAGCGCCGCCAGCTCCACGAGCGGCTTCGCCCGCAGCTCGACCCGCAAGCCGGCCTGCGTCTCTGCGGTGGCTTGCGCGAACTTGTTCCAGGGACACACGGCCAGGCAATCGTCGCACCCGAACACGCGGTTGCCGATCGCCGCGCGGAACTCTTCGGCGATCACGCCTTTGTGTTCGACGGTGAGATACGCGATGCAGCGCCGCGCATCGAGCTGGCGCGGCGCGGGGAACGCCTTCGTCGGGCAGATGTCGAGGCACGCCGTGCACTGGCCGCAATGATCCGTTTCCGGAGCATCGGCCTCGATCTCCGCCTCCGTGAGGATCGCCCCGAGGAAAAGCCAGGATCCGTGCGTGCGCGACACCAGGTTCGTGTGCTTGCCCTGCCAGCCGATCCCCGCGCGCTCGCCGAGCGGTTTCTCCATGATCGGCGCGGTATCGACGAACACCTTGAGCGCCGCGCCGGTCTCCTTCGCGAGCCATTGCGCCAGATGCTTCAGCTTGCCCTTGAGCGCGTCGTGGTAATCGCGCCGCGCCGCATAGGCCGAAACGATCCCATTGCCCTTCTCTTCGACCAGAACGAGCGAATTGTCCTCCGGCGCATAGGAAAGCCCAACGAGGATCGCGCTCTTCGCTTCGGCCCACAGCGCGTTCGGATGCTCGCGCGGGTTTCCCCTCTCCCGCGCCAGCGGAGGAGGGGTCAGGGGTGGGGGAGTTGAAGAGCCAGCCTCCGTAACACGTCCGTGTACAGACGTTCGCGGATCACGCGCTCGATCCTGCCAATCCCCCATCCCCGGCTCTTCCCCCGCGCCAGCGGGGGAAGGGGGAGCGCCGAGCCAGTCCATCTCCCCGTGCCGGCCGAGCGCGAGGAATTCCCGCAAGCGCGCGCCCGCTTCCCACGGCGCTTGCGCCGAAGCCACGCCGCACGCCGCGAAGCCGAGCGCGCGCGCCTTCTCCTTCAGCTTGTCCCGAAGCTCAGGCGCTTTGCTCCGCGCGACGGCCTTCGCTGAAATACTCATGCCCGTGCGGTTCGGCCCGCCCTTTCGGATCGGGATGGATGATGATGTCCGCGGCCGGAAAGGCCTCGCGGATCCGGTTCTCGGCCGCGACGACAATTCTGTGCGCCTCTTCCAACGTCATATCCGGATCGAGATCGGCATGGAACTGGATGTGCACCAGCGGCCCCGACATGCGCGTTCTGAGGTCGTGGACGTCTCCCAGCGCCGGATCCTGCATCGCCAGCGCCTTGATCCGCGCCCGGTCGGCCTCCGACATCTCGCGATCCATAAGATGGTCGCCCGCCGCTCGCGCGATCCCCCACGCGCCCCAGACGAGCCACCCCGCCACGGCGAGCCCAGCAAGCGCATCGATCCAGGAGGCCTGCAGGAACGCCCCCGCAGCGATGCCGCCGATCACCACGATGTTCGCAGCAAGGTCGGCGGCGTAATGCGCCCGGTCGCCGCTGGTCGCCAGCGAGCCTGTGCGCCGGATCGCACGCGTCTGCGCCGTGATGAGCGCGCCGGTGAGCGCGATGGAGACCAGCATCACCACGACGCCTTCCGCGCCATGCGTGATCGGATGTGGGCTGACGATATGCTTCACCGCCTCGAAGACGATGATCCCCGCCGAAGCGAGCACCAGCCCCGCCTGGAAGAGCCCCGCGAAAGCTTCGGCCTTGCCGTGCCCATAGCGGTGCTCGCGGTCCGGCGGCGCCGCGGCGTAGCGCACTGCAAAGAACGTGAACAGCGAGGCCGCGAAATCGAGCGTGGAATCCGCCAGCGCCGAGAGCATCGCCACCGAGCCGGACGCCAGGTACGCCCACGTCTTGATGCCGATGAGCAGGAGCGCCACGCTCACCGACATGAGCGCCATCGCCCGCGTGATCCGCGCCGCCTCCTCCGGCGCCACGCGTCCGGTCACAGAATGAGTCTCGCTCGCCATGCGCTCGATATAACGCGCCAGCCGGCTCCAGGGGCGCGCGTCCGAAACTTTATCTTTGCGACTGCAAGTGTGTTTCAGGTGCTGTTAGGTGAGCAGCCGCGCCGCCACGCCCTGCTTCTTCAAGAGCGCCACCGCCCTCCGGTCAAACGACACGAACTCGTCGGCGCCGAGGCGTCTTCCTTCGAACGCGATGACTGCGTCGGCGAAGTCGCCGCCCGCGTCAAGCGCAGCCAAGCCAACCGTGACAGCTTGGGCGTCGGTGGCGGCATTTGCAGCGCAGACGAACAGCCTGATCTGTGCAGCTATGTCCGCGGATTTGATTTTGTACCCTTGCGACAAGACCCAAACCAACTCGCAGAGTGTACGCGTCGTAAGAGCGACGCTGTCGGCGCCCTGCAACTGCGCCCTCGCGAGCGCCGCTTGCTCTGGGTCATCATCGACCGCGGCGCGCACAAGCACATTCGTGTCGGCGGTCAACCTCACCGCTTGCCGGCCCAGCCGTCTGCAATGATCTCATTCATCTGTTCTATGGTCAGCGTCGGCTGCCCTTCACGCTTTAGGAATCCGAACGCCGCCGATATGTCGCCCGTCGGCGCGGCCCGCACCTGCAGCGTTCCGTTGGCCAGCTTATCGACGACAACCTTTTGCCCCGGCTCGACGCCGAGGTGCTTAAGGATGTCCTTCTTGAGCGTGACCTGGCCTTTGGCGGTGATCGTCAGTGTGCTCATCCCACCAATGTAAGGCAAATCTGCCTTACGCGCAAGATCACTCCGCCGCGATGTCCGCCGCGTCCGGCTCCCGGAGCGGGAACTCCAGCCGCGACAGCATCTCCTTCGGGCACACCTGCCAGAAGTGTTCGCGCGCCTCGTCCCAATTTTCCAGGAAGCCCTGCCCGCGCACCGAGCCGGTCCGCGCCGTATGCTCCGTCACAAGATCGAGCAGCACGCTCTCCCAATGCGAAGACGTGATGCGCTGGAACACCACGGTGTCGGAATTGACGAGCAGCGGGAAGCGCTCGCGCGGATCATAGACGAACGCCATGCCGCCGGTCATGCCGGCCGCGAAGTTCGTATCGACCCCGCCGAGCACGGCGACCAGCCCGCCCGTCATGTACTCGCACCCGTTCGCGCCGCAGCCCTCCACCACCGCCGTCGCGCCTGAGTTCCGCACCGCGAAGCGCTCGCCCGCCTGCCCCGCCGCGAAGAGCTTGCCGCTCGTGGCCCCATAGAGGCAGGTGTTGCCGATGATCGCGTTCCGCGCCGCGCCCTCGGCATGCTCCGCAGGCGGACGAAGCACGATGACCCCGCCCGACAGCCCCTTGCCGACATAGTCGTTGGAATCACCCACCACGTCGATCGCGATGCCCTGCGCGAGGAACGCGCCCAGCGATTGCCCCGCCGAGCCCCGGAGCCGGATCGTCAGCCGGCCCTCCGGCAGCGGCCGATCCTCCAGCCTGCGCACCACGGCGGAGGACGCCCGCGCCCCGATCGAGCGCTGCGTGTTCTGCACCGCATAATCGAGCTGCAGCTTCTCGAACCGGTCGAAGAACGCCGCCCCGTCGCGCAGGATCTGCGCATCGAGCGTGTCCTTCACCTCCGTGCGCCCCGCCTGCGTGCAATAGGGCGCATGCGGGCTGTCCACCCGCACCAGCAGCGGATTGAGGTCGAGATCGTCGAGATGCTCGGCGCCGCGGCTGATCTGCTCGATGAGGTCGGTGCGCCCGATGATCTCATCGAGCGAGCGAAACCCGATCTCTGCCAGAAGCTCGCGCACTTCCTGCGCGATGAACGTCATCAGGTTGACCACCTTGTCCGGCGTACCGGTGAACTTCGCGCGCAGGCGCGGATCCTGCGTGCACACGCCGACCGGGCAGGTGTTCGAATGGCATTGCCGCACCATGATGCAGCCCATCGCCACGAGCGACGCGGTGCCGATGCCGAATTCTTCCGCCCCGAGCATCGCGGCGACGACAATGTCGCGGCCCGTGCGCAAGCCGCCGTCCGTGCGCAGCCGCACACGGTGCCGCAGATTGTTCAGCATCAGCACCTGATGCGCTTCCGCGAGCCCCATCTCCCACGGGATGCCGGCGTACTTGATGGATGTCTGCGGCGAGGCGCCGGTGCCCCCGACATGTCCCGAGATGAGGATCGTGTCGGCCTTCGCCTTCGCCACGCCCGCCGCCACCGCGCCGATGCCCGATTGCGCCACCAGCTTCACGCACACGCGCGCGTCGGGATTGACCTGCTTCAGGTCGTAGATGAGCTGCGCCAGATCCTCGATCGAATAGATGTCGTGGTGCGGCGGCGGCGAGATGAGCATCACGCCCGGCACCGCATGCCGCAGCCGCGCGATCATCTCGGTCACCTTGAAGCCGGGCAATTGCCCGCCCTCTCCCGGCTTCGCCCCCTGCGCCACCTTGATCTCGATCTCGCGGCACTGGTTGAGATATTCCGCCGTCACGCCGAACCGGCCCGACGCGATCTGCTTCACCGCCGAGTTCGGATTGTCCCCGTTCGGCAGCGGCCTGTAGCGCGCGCGATCCTCGCCGCCTTCGCCCGACACCGACTTCGCGCCGATCCGGTTCATCGCAATGTTGAGCGCGCCATGCGCTTCCGGCCCCAGCGCGCCGAGGCTCATGCCCGGCGTCACGAACCGCTTGCGGATCTCGTTGACGCTTTCCACCTCGTGCAGCGGCGCCGGCGGACGCACATTGTCGCGAATCTCCAAAAGATCGCGCAGCTGGATCGGTTCGGCGAGGCGCCGCTCGCGCACCGCGTTTGAATACGTCATGTACGTCCGGAAGGAGCCGGTGTCGCACGCCTGCTGCAGCCGATGGATCGAGTGCGCCTCCAGCGCATGCCGTTCCCCCGAAGCGCGCATGCGATAGAGCCCGCCTACCGGCAGCGTGATCGCGTCCTCGTCATACGCCTTCTGGTGCAGCTCCGCGACCTCGTAGGCGACGCCCGGAAGGCCGATGCCGGAGATGCGGCTCGTCAGCCCCGGCAGGAACTCATCAACGAGCGCGCGCGACAGCCCGATCGCCTCGAAATTCATGCCCCCCCGATAGGACGAGATGACCGCGATCCCCATCTTCGAGATGATCTTGAGGATGCCCGCCTCGATCGCTTCCTTGTAGTTCGTCGCCGCCTGCTCGATCGAGATCTTGCCCGCAATCCCGCGCGCGACGCGATCGGCGATGGACTCCAGCGCCAGATATGCGTTCACCGTCGTCGCGCCGCAGCCGATCAGCACCGCGAAATAATGCGTATCAAGGCATTCGGCCGCGCGCACCGTGATCGAGCAATACGGCCGCAACCCCTTCGCCACCAGATGCGTATGCACCCCGCCCGTGGCGAGGATCATCGGCGCCCCGACCCGGCCGCCCGATCCGTCATCGCCCTCGCCGCCGCGCTGCTTCTCGTCCGTGAGCACGACATGCGTGCGCCCGGAGAGCACCGCCTCTTCCGCCTCCGCGCGGATGCGGTCCATTGCGCGCCTGAGGGCCGGGCCGGCGTCCTCCGGTCGCGCCGGCGCCTCGAACGTGCAATCGATGATCGCCACCGCATCGCCGAGCTCGCCGATCATGCGTTTGTACATGCCGTTGGTGAGCACCGGGCTCTTGAGCACGTAGCAATTCGTCTGCGTCTCGTCCTGCGCCAGGATGTTGCCGAGGTTCTTGAACCGCGTCGCGAGGCTCATCACCCGGCCTTCGCGCAAGGGATCGATCGGCGGGTTCGTCACCTGCGAGAAGTTCTGCCGGAAATAATGCGACAGCGGCCGGTAGCGGTCCGAGAGCACCGCAAGCGGCGCATCATCGCCCATCGAGCCGACAGCCTCCTTCGCCTCCTCCAGCATCGGCTGCAGAATGAGCTCCAGATCCTCCAGAGTCATCCCGGCCGCGTATTGCCGGCGCACCAGTTCTTCCTTCGTCTCGAACAGGCGCGGCTCGTTCCCCATCAGCCGCTCGTCGAGATCGATCACCTGCTCCAGCCACGCCTCGTAGGGATGCTGTGCGGCCAGCGCATCGACGATCTCCTCGTGCCGGTAGATCTTCCCCTCATGCGTATCGACCGCGATCATCCGCCCCGCGCCGACGCGTCCGCGCTCGATCACCTTTTGCGCATCCACCGGGCACATGCCCGTCTCTGAGCCGACCACCAGCAATTGGTCTTCCGTGAGCGCAAAGCGCATGGGCCGAAGCCCATTGCGATCGAGCGCCGCCACCGCCCAGCGCCCATCGAACATCGCAAGCGCCGCCGGGCCGTCCCACGGCTCCATCACCGCGTTGCAATAGGCATAGAGCGCCCGATGCGCCGGGCTCATCGTCGTCGACTTCGCCCACGCTTCGGGAATGAGCAGCGCCTTGGCCATCGGCGCAGCGCGGCCGGCGCGCACCAGCACCTCGAACACGTTATCGAGCGCCGCCGAATCCGATCCGCCCGGCTGGATGATCGGCTTCACGTCCGCCTGCGCGTCGCCGAAGGCCTCCGACGCCATGCGGATCTCATGGCTCTTCATCCAATTGATGTTGCCCTTGAGCGTGTTGATCTCGCCATTGTGCGCGAGCATGCGGAAAGGCTGCGCCAGGCGCCATTGCGGAAACGTGTTGGTCGAATAGCGCTGGTGATAGATCGCCACCGACGAAACGAAGCGCTCGTCTTTGAGGTCGGGATAGAACGCATCGATCTGCTCGGCGAGGAACATGCCCTTGTAGATCAGCGTCTGCGCCGACAGCGAACAGACATAGAGCTCCGAGATGTTCTCCGCGAGCGCGCGCCGTTCGATCCGCCGCCGCACAATGAAGAGATCGCGATCGACCGCCTCGTCGTCGCGCCCCATCGGATCATGGAAGAGGATCTGCTCGATTTCCGGACGCGTTGCGTTCGCCTTCTCGCCGATCGCTTCGATGTTCACCGGGACCTGGCGCCAGCCATAGAGCACGAACCCTGCGCGCAGGATCTCCGATTCCACGATCGTCCGCGCACGCTCCTGCCCGCCCATGTCGTTCCGCGGGAGGAAGATCTGCCCCACGAAGATCGGCCCCGGCTGCGGCTTGTGTCCCGTGCGTGCGACGATCTCGCGGAAATAGTCCTGCGGCGCATCGATGAGGATGCCCGCCCCGTCGCCGGTCTTGCCGTCCGCATCGACAGCGCCGCGGTGCCAAAGGTTCTTGAGCGCGGCCAGCGCCAACGTCACGACCGAACGCCGCGGCTTGCCGTCGATCGCCACGATGAGCCCGACGCCGCACGCATCGCGCTCGTCCTCGCGCGAATAGAGCCCGCCCGCCTCGAGCTTCGCCCGCTCTCGTTCGTACCGTTCGATCTCTAGGTTCATGGCCGCATCTCGATGCAAGCAGGATGTGCGCCCCCTCCCCTTCGAGGGGAGGGGGTAGGGGGTGGGGTGTCCCGCGACGATTCCAATCCCGCCGCGCGCATCGAGGCGCAAAAATCCGTGGACGGAGGATCACCCCGCCCCCTGCCCCCTCCCCTCAAGGGGAGGGGGAGCGCCCCTTCTACGACATCGAGCATTAAAGCGCTCCCGGCCGCTCGAGCGCGACCGCTTCATTCGGATACGTCTTGAACTCGATATGATTGCCGCTCGGATCGGCGATCATGAATTTCGATTGCTCGTCCGGCGCGCCTGCATTCTCCGTCTGGATCAGCCGCACGAAGACGACGTTGGCCCCGAGCGCCCGCGCGCGAAACGCCTCCCAATCCGACGCCGATAGCGTCGCGCCGAAATGCCGATGCCCCTGTCCGTTTACCGGCAGCAAGCTCCCGGGCGCCTCGTGCAGCGTTATCTGCGCGCCGAACAGCCACACATCCATCCAATCGTCGCGCCGCCGCCCGATCTCCGCGCCGAGCGCGCCCACGTAAAAGGCCTCCGCCTCCTTGAGGTCGGCGACCGGCAGCGAGATGTGCAACGTCGCGCTCATTCCGCCGCGATCCGCGCCGCGCGCGCACGTTCTTGCAGCATCGCATGGATGCCTTCGGCCGCATCGCGCCCGTCCTTGATCGCCCACACCACGAGCGAGGCGCCGCGCACGATGTCGCCGGCCGCGAACACGCCCGGCAGACGCGTCTCCTGGTTCTTCTCCGAGATCGCCAGCGTCCCCCAGCGGGATGTGCGCAATTCCGGCGCCCCCCAGAGTTCCGGCAGATCCTCCGGATCGAAGCCGAGGGCGAGGATGATGAGCTGCGCGTCGAGATCGAAATGCTCGTCGGTCTCTTCCGGCGCCTGCCGCCCCGACGCATCGGGCCGCCCCAGCCGCATGCGCTGCGCGCGCACGCCTGTGGCCTTTCGCGCCGTGCCGAAGATCGCCTTCGGCGCCGCCAGCCACTCGAACACGACGCCTTCTTCTTCCGCGTTCGCCGTTTCGCGTTGCGAGCCCGGCATGTTCGCCCGGTCGCGCCGATAAAGGCACGTCACGCTCGTCGCGCCCTGCCGCACCGCCGTGCGCACGCAATCCATCGCGGTGTCGCCGCCGCCGATGACGACGACCTGCTTGCCCTTGGCGTTGAGGGCGCTCTTCTGCGCCGGCGCCAACACGTCGCCAAGCCCCGCCTTGTTCGATGCGGTGAGATAGTCGAGCGCCTGCACCACGCCCTTCGCGGCGATGTTCGGCAGCGCCGTCTCGCGCGCCTTGTAGACGCCGGTCGCAACCAGCGTCGCATCGTGCCGCGCGCGCAGCTCCTCGAACGAGAGATCCTTGCCGATCTCGCAATTGAGCTTGAACTCCACGCCCCCGTCGATCAGCCGATCGACGCGCCGCTGAACGATCTCCTTCTCCAGCTTGAAGTTCGGGATGCCGTAGATGAGCAACCCGCCCGCGCGGTCGTAGCGATCATAGACCACCGGCTTGTAGCCCTTGAGCCGCAGCGCCTCGGCCGCCGCCAGCCCCGCGGGCCCCGCGCCGACGATTCCGACGCTCTGCCCCCGCTCGCGCGGCGCGCGGATAGGCTGAACCCAGCCGTTCTCGAACGCCGTCTCGGTGAGGAACTTCTCCACCGCCCCGATCGTCACCGTGCCGTGCCCGGATTGCTCGATGACGCAGGAGCCCTCGCACAGCCGGTCCTGCGGACAGATCCGGCCGCAGATCTCCGGCATCGAATTGGTCGCGGCCGACAAGTCATAGGCTTCGCGAAGGCGGCCGCCGGCGGCCGCCTTCAGCCAGTCCGGGATGTTGTTGGTCAAAGGACAGTGATACTGACAGAACGGCACGCCGCACTGTGAGCATCGGGACGCCTGCGCCTCCGCCTTCGCAGGCGAAAACTCCTCATAAATCTCTTCAAAATCAGCGCGACGCGCCTCCGCTGCACGCTTCAGCGGCGTCTCGCGGTCCTTGTCCACGAATTTGAGCATGGTTTCAGCCATGGACGGCCGCGAATCCTGTCTGGAGCTGATAAGGACCGCCTTATACGAGCAGAAACCTTCCTCATCAATGAAAATCCAGCCCTTAGGGCAGCCTTACTGCCCGTTAAATGCTTCTTCCGCCTCTTTCGTGATCCTGCGATGCTGGATTCTTGTGCGAGGGAGGGGCTCTTGGACCTGATGGGGCTGTTGAAGGCCGCGATTTTGGGCGTGGTGCAGGGTCTTACGGAGTTCCTGCCCGTCTCCTCCACCGGCCACCTGCTGATCGGCGCCGAGCTCCTCGGCTATGACGATCCCGGCGGCCTCTTCACGGTGATGATCCAGCTCGGCTCGATCCTCGCGATCATGTGGCTCTATCGGGAGAAGATATGGAACGTGGTCGTCGGGCTTCCCACCAGGCCCGAGGCGCGCCGTTTCGCCCTCATGCTCTTCCTCGCCTTCCTGCCCGCGGTCGGCATCGGCATCTTCGCGGCCGGCTACGTGAAGGAGGTGCTGTACGAGAGCTTCAACGTGATCGCCTGGGCTCTGATCCTCGGCGGCGTGGCGATGCTGCTCATCGAGCGCTTCCGCCCCGCGCCCAAGGTCGTCGATGTCGATCAGACGCCGATCGCGCGCGCCATCGGCATCGGCGTGTTCCAATGCTTGGCGCTCATCCCCGGCGTGTCGCGCTCCGGCGCCACGATCTTCGGCGGCCTCATCCTCGGCCTCGACCGTCGCGCCGCCGCCGAATTCTCCTTCTTCCTCGCCATGCCGACCATGGCCGCCGCCTTCGTCCACGACGCCTGGGAGCTGCGCGAGGCCCATGTCAGCGAGGGCCGCATCGCCGAGATCGCCGTCGGCTTCGTGATGGCCTTCATCTCCGCTGCTGTGGTTGTGAAGCCCTTCCTTGGCTTCGTGACGCGCGTCGGCTTCGCGCCCTTCGCCTATTATCGCATCGGGATCGGCGCATTGATGCTCGCGGCGATGTACTTCCTCAATTGGGGCGTCCATGCCTAGCCGCCATGGCTGAAATCTGGACGATCGGCTACGAGCACGTCGGCCAGGCGGATTTAATCCGCCTACTGACGGATGCGAAGATCGCAATCGTCCTTGATGTCCGCGAACTGCCGAATTCGCGCCGCGCCGGCTTTTCCCGCCGCCAATTGCAGGCCGGCCTGCAGGAAGCCGGCATCGCCTACAGGCACCTGAAGCTGCTCGGCACGCCGAAGGCCGGCCGCGACGCCAACAAGCGCCGCGATTGGCAAACGTTCGAGAAAATCGTCGAAGGCGCGCTCGATCGTCCGGAGGCGGAGCTTCAGCTCCTCGAGGCCGCCGAGATCGCTCAGGCGCAGCGCGCCTGCCTTCTATGTCTGGAAACCGATTGGACCCATTGCCACCGCGCCGAGATCGTCCGCCGCCTTAAGGCCAAGGGCGCGATCACGCAGGCGCATCACCTGTCGCCGGTCGGGGCAGCAGCGCCTGGCCAGCAATCGCCAAAAGCGCGATCCAGAAAGCCCCGAACGCCAAGGTCATGAACGGAGCGCGCGCCTCGTCGAACGCTGCCCCGACCATCGCCAGCGTCGCCAGCGCCGCGATCGTCGCCAGTGCAAAGCGGCGCCGCGGCGGCGCAAGCGCCACGCCCGCGATCACCGCTGCGTAGACGCCCAGCGACGCGTTCTTCACCCAGTACCCGATCGCCAGCGCCGGCAGGTGCGGCGTTGCCGCCTCGATGTCCTGCGTGATGCGCAATTGCGTCGCCGTCTCCAGCGCATCCCCGAGCGCCGCCAGCACGACGGCCCCGATCGCCGCGAGCGCGACATGCGTGCGCCACGGCCCCGAAAGCGCGATCGCCGCCGCGATCAGGAACGCCGCATAGACCGGAATGAACGCGTAAAGATCGAGCCTGTTCGCCGCGTCCATCGCCGTCACGATCGGCGCCCGGCATACGCCCGCCGGCGCGCTGAATACGGCGATGAGATCGTCCATCGTGCGCGCCAGCTGGAAACGCGACAGCGTGTCGGATGCGCCGCACCCGGACGAAATGGCCGCACGTACGGGCTCCAGCGTCCGGAATCCGATGAATACTCCGAGCGTAGCCAGTCCCAGCCCCGTCGCCGCCATCGCGGCCCGTCTGTCCGGAACCGCCGCGCTCACGCAGGCTCCGCCTCGAACTGCCCGTGCGGCCGGAAGCGCCACAGATAGGAGGGCGCGACCGCCTCGATCGTCTCAAGCTCCCCCACGCCGAGCGCCGCGAAGCCGGGCATGTCGGCCCCGGCGACATTGTCCTTCCGCAGCATCGCGACCTGGTCGCCGGTCAGCGGCGGGCCCGCGAACGGATTGAGCTTAAAGATCGCGTCAAGCAGCATGCCCTTGATCTGCGCGATGAAGAGCGGAACCGGAAAGAGGAAGCGCGGCCGCGCCGCCTGCTTCAGCGTGAACGCGATGAGCTCCCGCATCGTGTAGACGCGCGGACCGCCGAGTTCATAGGTGCGCCCGCGCGCATCGATCCGCCCGAGCGCCGCCAGCACGCCCTTCGCGACGTCGCCGACATAGGCCGGCTGCAGCTTCGTCCGTCCACCGATCAAAGGCATGACCGGCATGAACTTCGCCATGTCCGCGAAGCGGTTGAAGAAGGAATCCTCCGGCCCGAAGATGATCGAGGGCCTGAGGATCGTCGCAGTCGGGACCTTTGCGCGGATATAATCCTCCGCCTCGCCCTTCGTGCGCCAATAGCGCGACTTGGCCTTGGCGCCTGCGCCGATCGCGGAGACGTGCACGAACCGCGTGATCCCGCGCGCCGCCGCGGCGTCCGCGATGGCTTCCGCGCCCTTCACGTGCAGCTCGGAGAAATTCTGCGTGCCCTTCTCATGGAGGAGCCCAACGCAATTCACCACGGCGTCGGCGCCTTCGAGCGCGCGGGCCACCGAATCCGAAAACCGGAGATTGGCCTGCACGAGCTGGATCTGCCCGACCCCGCCCATGACGCGCAGGTCCGCCCCCAGGTGCGGCCGGCGCATCGGCACGCGCACGCGGGCGCCTGCCTTGGCCAACGCCCGCACGATCTGCTTGCCGAGAAAGCCCGATCCCCCGAACACGACGACGAGTTCGCCCTGCATTCCCGCTCCCTGCTTGCGCACCGGGGTATGCTCCGGACCGGCCCGGATGTCTATGCGCGACGAGGCCGCGCCAAATCCCGGCCCGCCGCTGCGGAAGATCGGCCCCGAAACGGAACGTCTGCGCACAAACCGGCGTTGACCCCTCGGAACGCCAACAGGCGCCGACCAACGCCAATAAGCCGACCCACGCCAATAAGCCGAAAGGGGAATTCAGATGAAGTCACGCCACATGGGCGCCGCCGCCTTCGCCCTCGCGCTCGCCCAGCTCGCAGCCGCGCCCGCCTACGCCGAACAAGCCGCCGCCGGGTTCCGCGCGCCAGCGCCGCAAACCTTCACCGCGCAGGATCTACAGCACTATGGGCTCGACCGCACGGCCGCCGAACGCGCCGTCGCCCTGCAGAACCAGGGCTATGAGATCAAGGTGCTGTCCGAAGCCGAAGCCCAGCGCTACCAGGCCGGCATCACCGACAATCAATGGCTCCTGCTCGGCATCCTCGCCGGCGTGATCGTCATCGCCGTGGCCGTCTCTGATTGAGGCGCCTCGCCGCACTGCTGCTGCTGCCGCTCGCCCTTGCGGGATGCGCGGTCAATCCGAACCCGGACGTTGACGCATTCGCGCACGCGAGCGGCCGCAACAGCTTCGAAGTGTTCGACCGCCGGCTAGAGACGACATCGCAGGCGCTGGTCCTGCCGGTTGAACACGACCGTCAGACCGAAGGCCCCTCCTGCGGCGCTCACGCGCTCGCCAGCGTCGTCAACTACTGGCGCGGCCCGGGGACGCTCGACGGCGGCGCGCTCTATCGCAGCTCCCCGCCCGCGAACGAGAGCGGCTATTCCATGGCCGAGCTCATGGCGCTCGCGCGCGCCAACCGCCTGCAGGCGAGCGGCGTGCGCCTGCCGCGGGAAGGCATCGTCGCCGAGCTCGAGCGCGGCCGACCGGTGCTCGTGCCGGTGCGCCTGCCCTCGATCTACGTGCAGCAGCGCCAATTGCCCGGCGGCGACGCGCCCGTCCTCGGTCTGGTGCGCAACACCTTCATCTACCGCGCCGGTCGCGTCTCCGAATGGAGTCGCCTCGCAATGGTCGATCACTATCTGCTCGTGGTCGGCTATGAAGGAGACACCTTCGTCGTCGTCGAACCGGTGATGGGCTATCGCACCATGAGCTCCGCGAAACTGGCTCGCTACCGCACAGCCTTCGGCGACGCCGCCATGGTGTTCTCAGCGCGCACGCCGCGTCGGCGCTGACGCCTCAGCGATAGAATTCCGTGCGCCGATCTCGGAAGAAGCCCCACGCGGCCCGATGCGTCGCGAGCGCGTCGAGTTCGAACGCGTGCACGATCACGCCCTCTTCGGTGCGCCCCAGCTCTTTCACCAGATCGCCGCGATGATTGGCGATAAACGCCGAGCCGTAATAGGATTGTCCGGTCGCCTCCGTTCCGATGCGGTTGGACGCGACCACAGGCGCGATGTTCGAGACCGCATGCCCCTGCATCGCGCGCCGCCACGGCTCGCGCGTGTCGAGCGACGGATCATGCGGCTCCGACCCGATCGCGGTCGGGTAAAAGAGCACTTCCGCGCCCTGAAGCGCCATCGCGCGCGCGGCTTCAGGAAACCACTGATCCCAGCAGATTCCGACGCCGATCTTGGCGCCAAAAACGTCCCAGACCTTGAATCCAGTATCTCCCGGCCGGAAATAATACTTCTCCTGATAGCCGGGCCCGTCGGGAATATGGCTCTTGCGATAGACGCCCATCAGCGCCCCGTCCGCCCCGATCATCGCCAGCGAATTGTAATAGGCCGGCCCGTCGCGCTCGAAAAACGACGTCGGCAGCGCGACCTTCAATTCCTTCGCGAGCTTCTGCATCGCCAGCACCGCCTTGTGCTCGCCAACCGGCTTCGCGTTCGCGAACCAGCGCTCCTCCTGCGCCACGCAGAAATACGGCCCCTCGAACAGCTCCGGCGGCAGGATCACCTGCGCGCCCTGCTTCGCAGCCTCGCGCGCGAGCGCGCTCACCTTCGCGATGTTCGCGTCGATGTCCTCGCCGAACGCGGCCTGCATCGCCGCGACCTTAAGCGTGCGCGTCATATGGCTCCCAACCGTTCTTTTGGCGCGTGATCCTTCGCCCAATCGAGCGCGGCCTCCAGCCGATCATTGCCCCAGAAGACTTCCCCGTCCGCGCACACGAAAGTCGGCGCGCCGAACACGCCGGCCTTCTCCGCCTCTTCCGTCGCGGCCCGCAGCGCGCCCTTCACCTCGTCGCTTTGCGCGCGCGCAATCACTGCATCAGCGTCCTGCACCACTCGCTTCAACGCTTCGCGCATGACGTCCGGCTCGGAGATCTGCGCGCCCTCGCCGAACGCCATCGTGAACGCCTCCCGCACGAACGCCGGCCGATCCTCAACTGCAAGCGCCGTCGCGCATCGCGCCGCAAGCAGGCTGTTCTGCGGAAACGGATCCGGCAGCTTGAACGCGATCTCCAGCGCGCCGCAGATGCGCTCCATGTCGCGGATCATGTAGCGCCCGCGCCCGGGGAAGAGGTTGAACGGCGAAGTGTTCATGCCTTGGTTCTTGAAGATGGGCCCGAGCAGCAGCGGCCGCCAGATGAGCGCCACGCCGCGCTTGGCCGCCTCCGCCTCCGCGCGCATGACGGCCGGATAGGTGTAGGTCGAGGCGAACTCGAGCCAGAACGTCACAACCGGGCTCACAGGCGCGGCTCCTGCTGCGTGATGCAATGGAACGAGCCGCCGCCCGACAGGATCGCGTTCGACTTGAGACCGATCACGCGATGGTCGGGAAACACCCCCTTCAGCGCCTCCACCGCCCCCTCGCCGCGCGCATTATAGACCGGCACGACCACCGTCCCCACACCGATGAGGAAATTCATATGCGAGGCCGCCATCGCCCCGCCGTCCTCGTCCTGCACCAGCCCAGGAGATGGAATGCGCACAACTTCCAGCTTCCGTCCCTGCGCATCCTCCATGCCCGCGAGCGCGTGCGCGATGTCGTCCAGAACCTCCGCATTCGGATCATCGCCGCCCGGCGCCTGGCACACCACGCGCGCGTCCCCCACGAACCGCGCCAGATTATCGATGTGCCCGTCCGTGTGATCACCCGCGAGGCCCTCATCGAGCCAGAGCACTTTCTTCGCCCCCAGCGCCGCGCGCAAAGCCTCCTCGGCCTTCGCTTCGGTCCAACCAGGATTGCGGTTCGGATTGAGCAGGCATTGCCGCGTGGTCAGGAACGCGCCTGCGCCGTCGCCTTCCACCGCGCCGCCTTCCAGCACGAAGTCGTGCGCGATGAAGCGCGTCTTGGCACGCTCGGCGATGCGGCCCGCGAGCGTGTCGTCGCCTTCAAGCTCGTACTTGCCGCCCCAGCCATTGAACCGGAACCCGATCGCGACCGCCTCGCCGTTGCGCCGTGCGAAGATGGGCCCAGTGTCCCTGAGCCAAATGTCGCCAAACGGCTCCGGCAGCACCGTGGCGGCCGCGCCCAGCGCCGCGTTCGCCGACGCCATCGCCTCCTCGCCGGTCGCCAGAACGCGGACATTGTCGCCCGCGCCGTCGTCGGCGAGCGCGCGCACCATGGCCGCGACCTCCTCGCGCGCCGGCGCGAGGTTCTCCCGCCAGAGCGAGCCGTCCGACGGCCACGCCGTCCACAGCGCCCGCCGCGGCGCCCATTCGGCCGGGATGAAGATGCTCATGCGCCTCTCCGACAAAGCGGATGCAGATGATGCGCCGGGGCCACGAGGTCAAGGAGCCCAAAGCAAACGGGCGGCCCGATGGGGCCGCCCGCAGCATCTCCTCGCCGACGGCGCCGGTCAGAACTCGTAGCGGAGGCCGATCTGCACCACCCAGCGCGACTCGTTGGCGTTGATCTGCGGCGCCGAGTTGTATGGGCTCGAGGTGACGCCCGAGTAGCGATAGCGCTGGCACTGCAGCGGCGAGCTCAGCGTGGTCGTGCCGAGCGCGTTGGCGCACTCCGCGCTGGTGACCCGGCCGCTGTCGCGGCTGTTGGTGTATTCCTCCACCACGCCCCACTCGGAATTGATGAGATTGAGCAGGTTCGAGATATCCAGCTGGATGCGGCCCTTGTGGCCCTCGAAGATGCTGGGGATCTCCTGGCTGATCTGCAGGTCCATCTGCTGGATGTCGGGATTGTTGCCGAAGCTCTTCGGCACGATCCCGCCGGTCGGCAGCCCGAAGCGGTTCACGATGCCGGTGAAGGCGTCGAGGTCCGCCTGCGTGGCGAAGGTCACGAGCCCGCAATTGAGCCCGGTGCACGCCGCCATGTCCGGCACGTAGAGCAAGAGGTCCGACCCCGTCGTTGAGCCGCGATTGACCCCGAACACGGACGAACGTCCGCTCCCCGTCGGCCCCATCGTGAAATTGAGCGGCCGCCCGGTGCGGTTTTCCCCGAACAGCGAGAAGCGCGTCGGGTGGTCCTTGATGAACTCGTGCTCCCAGCTGACATCGATCTTGATGCTCTCTTCGATCTGGCCGGCGGAACGGCCCAGCGTCGCCAGATTGGGGTCGAGATCGGCGTATTGCTCGCCATAGAACCCGCTCGCGGTCGTGCCGAACTGCGCGTAGCCCCCGTAATCCTCGCCATCCTGGCGCGCATAGGAGAGCCCGAACCCGAGCCCGAGACTTTCCCATTCGCGCGCCACGCCGAGCGCCCAGGTGACCGACCAGCTCTCTTCCGTGGCGTCCATAGCGACGATGTCGCGATTGCCGTTCACGTTGGTGCGAGCGAGCATGCCGCGCGTCGCCCGATCGGCGTCGGCGATGTTGAGCCCGTCATACCGCAGCCGGCCGTCCGGAAGCCGTTGCTGGCCCGCGGTCACCCCCGCGGCAAGATCGGCCGCCGTCGGGTTCGCCACCTGCAGCAGCCGCGCCTTGGTGTCGGTGAAGACGACGCTGTGATTGCTGCGCGTGCCGACCAGATGCGCCGACCATTCGAATCCGAGCCAATCGACCTCGGCCGTGAGGTTCGCCTTCCAGTCCGACGGGATCCGGAAATTCGGATGCAGCGCGTTGACCGTCTGCGAATTGGCGAGCGGCGAGCCTGCGTTCGCCGGATTGAGCGGATCGAACCGCGTCACCAGCGTCTGTGCGCTGTACGGCGCTCCATTGATCGTGCCCGTCGGCAGATCGAAGAAGAGCCGTGCATCGCTCTTGTTCACGTCGAGCAGGATCGCGCATTCGGCTGTCGTCAATGTCGTGCCGGAGAGGATCTCGCGGCAAGGGCCGGAGGCCTGCCGTTGGATATCGACGCCCGCGGTGAGCACGCCCGTGTTGGAAAAGCTGTTCGAGAGGAAGACGTCCGGCGCGCCGCCCGAAACGAGGCCGACGCCGCCCGACACGCTGTACCAATCCTGGTCGAAGTCGAACGAGACGCGCGGCATGATCACCGAGAGCCCGTCATAGGTCTCCTGGTTGCTGAAGCCGTTCCGCGCCGTGAAGTACGGATTGAACGCCGGCTTGTCGTCGGCCTCGTACCAATCGTACCGCACGCCGTAGGTGACGGTGAGCGCATCGCTGATGTCCCAGGCGTCCTGCAGGAAGAGACTGTGGATCGCGTAGGAGAAGGCCGCCGCCGCGTCGTTGGGATCGCCGCTCGCCGTGTTGCTGAACTGGAAGCGCGACATGCGCCCGCGATTGAACGCATCGATCGAGTCGAAATAGAAGATGCCGTCGCTTTGCGGGACGAAGAGATTGAAGATCTCGATCCCCTGGTACTGGTAGCCGGCCTTCAGCAGGTGGCTGCCCATGACGTACTCGCCCGTTCCGCTGAACTGCGTGTTCGTCGTGTCGAGCGAGTTGGCGTGGCGGTTGGAGTCCGGCCCGAAATCGATGATCGTCTTCGGCGTGCACGCCGATGCGCTGCCGACGATGTCGCCCAGCGCGCTCTCCAGGCAGATCTGCACCGCGCCGAATTCCTGGCCGCTCGCCGGCTGCTGCCGGCGTCCGTAATCGCGGAAGCTCGCGCGCAGCTCGGTGGAGAGGTTTTCGGTCCAATCCGAGTTGAGCTGCAGCGTGTAGACTTCCTCGGTGTCCGCGGCGGCGTACCAGCTTGAGGAGAGATCGCCGCGATCGGCCGGGAAGTCGCGGATGATGAGCGAGGATTCCGCCGAGCGGTACGACGCCGAAGCGCGATGATTGTCGGTGATGTTCCAGTCGAGCCTGAGCGAGGACTTCTCGTCCACGATCGGCGCCGTCGCCAGATAGTCGCCGACCGGAAAGCTCGACGCCACGGCGTAATTGCCGACATAGCCGCGCCCCGCCACGCCGGGACTGATCACAGAATCGAATTCCGCCCGCGTCAGCGCCGTGCCCGGGCCGGCGATGCCGTTGAGCGTGTTGGCGAACCCTTCGTTCGCGAGCCCGCGCAGCGTCACGTCCGCCGAAGTGTAATACTCGTACGAGCCCGCAAAGAAGAGCTTGTCCTTGATCAGCGGCAACCCGAGGAAGCCGCCGTAATTCTCCTGCGTCACCGGGAAGCTCGACCGGTTCTGCCGGATCCGCTCCCCGACGAGGCCGTCATTCAAATAATTGACGAAGACCACGCCTTCGATCTCGTTGGTGCCTTCGCGCAGCACCATGTTGAGCGCGCCGCCGGTGAAGTCGCCGTTCGCGACATCGAACGGCACCGCCTGCACCGAGAATTGCGAGATCGCGTCGAGCGACACCGGGCCGCGCAGCGTGGAGAGGCCGTTGGTCACGAGGCCGAAATCGTCGCCGGCCTGCATGCCGTCGACCGTGATGCGGTTCGAGCGCGGCGCCGAGCCCGCGATCATGACGCCGCCCTGGCCGCCGCCGCCGCGATTGCCCCCGACGTCCTGCGTCACCAGCGGATCGCGCCGCGCGATGTCGCGCACGTCCCGTCCGACCGACACCACCGTCGCGATGTCCGCGGCGCTGAACGCGGTGCTGGACCCCGGCTGCTGCAGCCGCGCCGGCGCGCTGGCCGTCACCACGATTTCCTCGACGGTCGGCTCCAGATCCACGCTGAGCCGGTACGGCGTGCCCAGCCGGATGAACACGTTCTCGATCCGTTGGCCCTGGAAATCCGGCGCCGTCACCTCGACCGTGTACGGCCCCCCGACACGCAGGCCGCGCAGGTCGAACACCCCGCCCCATTGCGTCGCTTCGCGCGACACGGTGCCGGTTGGGACGTGGGTCACCACCACGGAGGCGCCTGTGATCGCCTCGCCGGTATCGGAGCTGACCGTGCCCCGGATCGCCGACGTGGTTTCCTGTGCGATCGCCGGCGGGCTCATCGCGAGCGCCATCGCCGTGGCGGCGGCGCCGCCCATCCAATGCTTCAGTCTCATGTGCAGTCCCCCAAGAACCCTCGCCCGCGCGACAGGCTCCGCTGAGAGCGAACCGTCGGCGCGGAATTCACTTGTGGGGATCGCGTATCGCGCGAATTTGGCTGTGTCGTTAAGCTTTAATAAAGAATTTGAGTCGCCCAGTGGCGGAATCCGCGGCGTATGCGGCGCGAAAGCCACGCTAGCGCCTGTATTTGCCAGCCGTTTTTGCTGTGACGTTTCGATGACGACCAAAACGTCGCGCTCATGGACGGGAGCGCCGGCGCCGCGCTAAGAGCCGGGCATGGTCATTTTGTCGGCGCCCAATGCATCGCCGCCCGGCGTGCGCGCGGGCGTCTGGACAGATGCGCGCACGTTCGCCCTTGTTCTCGCGGCGCTGCTCGTCGTTCGCATCGCCGCGCTCATGGTCTCGCCGCTCAACCTGCACTTCGACGAGGCCCAGTACTGGCTTTGGTCGCGCACCCTCGACTGGGGCTATTTCTCCAAGCCGCCGCTGATCGCCTGGGTGATCGCGGCGACGACAGCATTGTTTGGAAACGGAGAATGGGCCGTCCGCCTGGGCGCGGCGTTGGCGCACGCCGCCGGCGCCGCAGCGGTTTACGCGCTGGCCGCGCGCGCCTACGGATCGCGCGCCGCGCTCTGGGCCGGCCTCTTGTGGCTGACGCTGCCGGCGCTATGGCTCTCGTCCTTCGTGATCTCCACCGACGCGCTCATGCTGCCCCTGTGGGCGGCCGCGCTCTATTGCTTCTGGCGCCTGAAGGAGGCGCCCAGTCCGGGTTGGGGCGCGCTTCTCGGGCTCTGCGTCGGCGCCGGCGCGCTCGCCAAGTACGCGATGCTCTATTTCATCCTGTGCGCCGCGCTCGCCGCGCTCTGGTCGCCGGCCGCGCGCCGCGCACTGCTTTCCTGGCCGGGCGCGATCGCCGGCGCGGCGGCGCTGCTCGTGCTCGCGCCCAACCTCGCCTGGAACGCCGCCCACGACTTCGAGACGGTCGCCCACACGGCCTCCAACGCCAATCTCGGGGGACGGCTCTTCCGCCCCGACGAGCTCCTCAAATTTCTTGGCGGACAGGCCGCCGTGATCGGCCCAGTCCTGTTCGTCGCGCTGATCTGGTTTCTGGCCAAGGCCGCGCGCGCCCCCGCCAGGCTCGATGAAACCGCCCGCACGCTGCTCGCCTTCACGCTGCCGCCGCTCGTCATCATCATGGCCCAGGCGCTCGTCTCGCGCGCCAACGCCAATTGGGCCGCTGCGGCCTATCCCGCCGCCAGCGTGCTGCTCGCCGGTTGGCTCGCTGCAACGACAAATGGCCGCCGCGCGCTCTGGGCCGCGCTCGCGACGCAGGCGGCCCTTGGCGCGATCGTCCTCGCCGCGCTCGCCCTGCCCACGTTCGCCGACGCCCTCGGCCAGGGCCGCGCCATCAAGCGCATGCGCGGCTGGGACGCGATGGCCGCCGAAACCGCCGCGCGCGCGAGCGAAGCGCCCTACACCGCCGTGCTCGCCGATCACCGCGCCGGATATTTCGAGCTGCGTTATTATTGGCGCGACCGCTCCGATCTTCCCCCGGTGCGCGCCTGGCGCCTGCACGCGGCGCCGGAGAACCACGCCGAGGCGACCGATCCCATGCGTCCGGAGGATTCCGCGCGCGTGCTCGTCGTGCACATGGTGAAGGACTACGCGCCACTCGTCATCGATGACTTCGCGCGCGTCACGCCGCTCGGGCAAAGCCCGCTTCGCGTCGGCAGCGTCGAAGGCGCGCTCTTCTATTCGCGCGGCGAAGGTTACGCGGAGAAGCCGCGCGACGCCGCCTACGAAGCGCGCCTCGAGCGCATCCGCGACGAAGCCAACGCGCAGTGAGCCTCAGATCCCCCAGTCGTCGAACAGCGCCTTCTGGAATTGCTGGGTGCGCAGATTGATCTCGCGCGGCGTCCACTCGCTCGTCCCTTCCAGCAGCCGCGTGATGGCGTGGATCGGATACTGCTTGTCGAGATAGACCGCCTTCTTCTCCGCGAACGCCTTGGCGCCGGCCGCGACGTTCTGCTCGTGCTGCACCAGCGTCCAATTGCCGAGCACATGCGGGTAGAATTGCAGTTCGCTCGCCGTGAAGGCGCCGCTCCACGCAGCCCCGCCCTTCGCCGGCAGGATGTGCTCCACCGTGAGGCCCTGCAGACGCTTCAGCACCTCGCCGCCGGGCAGGCAGGCATTGATCCGGATGAGCAGGAGGCAGCGCTTCTCGGAGTCCCGCTTGTGCTCGCGCTTGAACGTCGCGCCCAGCCGCTCAACGAAGCGGTCGCGCTCGCTCATGCCTTTGACGTTGTCGTTCAGGGCGAGCGGGCCGTCCTTCGAATTGAAGAGCTTGGCCTCATCGCCCCCTGCCGCGAGCGCGCGCGTCCAGCGAAGCTCGCGCGCCTCCGGCCGCACCGAGCCCAGCAGCGCGCCGAATGCGATGAGATCGACGCCGCGGACGAACCGCTTGAGCTTCGCCGCCTCGTGCCCGTGATTGGCGAGGAACGACACCACGAGCGGCCGCCAGGTCTGGTCCTTCAGCAGCTTGAGGCAGGCGATGCGCCGGTTGATCTCCTCCGCATGCGGCCCGGTGATCTCCTCTCGCAGCACCGCGATGAGCGCCGCGCCATGCGCCGGCAGCCATTCGGTGAGGAAACTTTGCACGCTCGAATGCGCGAAGAGATGCTGCGCGAACGCCATCAGGTCGCCCGGCGCGCGGATCGGGGTTCCGCTGAACATCAGCGGCGCCATGAGCAGCAGCTCGCCGAACGCCTCCCGGCCGAGCTTGTCCTCCAGCGCCTCCCACTTGCGCGCCGCCTCTTCCTTGGCCTCGTCGCTCATGCCTTCGGCGTTTTCCAGCAGCGCGAACTTCAGGAGGTCCGCGTAGGAAAGCTCCAGGCCGCTATCGTTCACAGTCTTGAAGATCAGCGCCGCGCCGCCGGGCTCGTCGCAATAGGTGACGTTGAAAAGCGCCGCCCGGCAGATGAACTTCGCGAAGCGCTCCAGCTCATCGACGGTCATATCCTCGAGCGCCGTGGTGATCGTCTCCGCCGCCGCGCACATCCGCACCTGCGACTCCAGCGCCTCGGCGTTCTCCAGCCCCGCCAGGCGGGAGAAATTGCCCGGCGTCTGCACGAACTCCTGGAAGAAGCCCTCGTCCTTCGGCCGCAGCTTGATGCGCCCCAGGTCCGTGATGAGCGCCTGCAGGAACGCGCCCCGCTCCTGCAGCCGGTCGCGCACATAGGCGAGGATCATAGTGATCGTGGCCAACCGCTGCTGGCCGTCCGCGATCCGGTACTCGCTGACCCGCGCCGAGGCGATCACCACGAGATGTCCGATATAGTAGAAATTCCCGTTGCGGATCCAATTGTTGAGCAGGTCCTGGATGAGCTTCTCGACGTGCTCCTCCGACCAGGAATAAGGCCGCTGGAACGGCGGCACCGAAAACACGACGCCCTGGGTGAGGAACGTGGCCATGTTGCAGATCATCGAGCGCAGGCCCGTGGGCATCGCCCCGATCATCCGCAGGATCTCTTCGCGCGTGAATTTGCGCGGCCCCTCGCCGTCGCCGGACGACCCCACCATCCGTTTGTCTCCCTGGCGCTGCGCGGCGCGTTTTACGCTCGTCTCGCGGCGGGCGCGCGTCGTATCGCGTGGCCGACGGGATGTCTAATATCTGTCGCGAAGCGCGCAAGCGCTGTTCCCGCATGGCTGCACGCCAACCGGAACAGAGCGGAAAGCTACGCGGACGAGAGCGTGAACGCGGTTCCCTCAGGCGCCTGCGCGAAGTGCGAAAAGCCGCGCCGTTCAAACGCGTTGCGTTGAAGCGCCGCAGTCAGCGGTCCGGTGAAGACCGCGCGCGCCGCCTGCACGCTCCCCGCGCCGCACCCGCTCACCTCCGCGACGCGTCTCGCGATCGCCGCGCCGGAATCCAGCCATGCGACTTTGCGCGGCGCCGCGGTGCGAAGCTCTTCAGCAAGCAGCGGAAAATGTGTGCAGGCGAGCGCGACGACATCGATCTCCTCGCCCCTCGGCGCCAGGAAGAGCCCCGCGATCGCCTCGGCGACCGCGCCGGCGTCAGGCGCGCCGCCCGCAAGCTTCGCCTCCGCCGCCGCGACCAGCGCCGTCGATCCGAACCGCACGACATGCGCGTCCGCCGCGAACCGCGCGATGAGGTCGTCGGTGTACGCCCGCCGCACCGTCGCCGGCGTGGCCAGGAGCCCGATGACGCCCGAACCAGTCATCGCCGCCGCCGGCTTGATCGGCGGCACGACGCCCACGACCGGCTGTGGAACCGCCGCGCGCACCGCATCGAGTGCGATCGTGCTCGCCGTGTTGCACGCCACGACGATGACATCCGGCGAAAGCTGCGCGGCGAGCGCCGCGATCAGCGCCGGGCAGCGCGTCCGCAGCTCCGCGTCCGACTTCGCGCCGTAGGGTAGCCACGCATTGTCCGCCGCATAATCGATCGTCAGCGCCAGCCCCGCCATCGCGTCGGCCACCGACAATCCCCCGACGCCTGAATCGAACACCAGCGCGCGCTTCATCACTCGTCCGCGCCGGTCGCCGCCAGTCCGTAGAGCGCCTTCTCCGCGCCGGTCTGCGCCGCCCACGCCTGGTCGCCATACGAGAAGTGCCACCACTCGTTTGGATGGTTGACGAACCCCGCTTCGGTCATCGTCCAGTAGAGGATGCGCCGGTTGGCGCGCGCTTCTTCGGCCGAGAACGAGGAATCATCGCCTGCCTCGAAATGCGCCGCGTGCGAGATCGCCGACGCGTCGTCGAACAACGACCCCATGAACAGAACGCCCGCTCCGTCCGACCACGCGAGCGTGATATCCACAGCCCCGCCCGTGGCGTGCGGCGCCGGCCGCTCCGGGCTCGCGCTCGGCGCCGCCCAATATTTCCCGACTTCCTCCTTCAGCGCCGCCCCGGAAAGTTCCGGGCGTCGCCGCTGCAGCTCCTGCGGGACCCACACATCATGGAAGAAGGCCTGCACGGCGCGCGGCCGCCACGCATCATAGACGAAGAGCTTCAGGCCTTCCGGCGCGAGCCGCGCATTCACCGCCCTCAGCCGCTCCGCCGCCCCCCTTCGCAACAGCAGCTCGCCGCGCGCGCCGGGCGCTGCGATCCAGTACGGCGGGTTCCTGTCGTGGGCGTAGTAATTGCGCCCATCGATGCCGAAATCCTTCGCCGAAACAAGCGGCTCGTGGAAGGCCGCCCCCTCCGTGTCGATCGCGATTGTGGATATCCGTGTGCGGCGCGCGCGGACTCGCTCCATATCCGGCAGCGGCCTGCTTCTGAGGTCGGAGAAAGGTCTCGACATTTCCTGTTAGCAAATTGGGGTTCTGATATCGGGGCAGATGCTCCGAATCGCGGCCTTGCGCTAGCAAGACTCGGATGGGGCATGAGTTTTTGACCCGCAGAGGCCCTGCGGACGGCGCGAACCAAACGTGGCGCGCCAGTGCGGCGGCCGAAACGAGTGCTGAAACGAGGACGGGGATCCAGCGATGAACATCAATCCGATCGGTACGTCGTCGATTGTCTTCGTCACGCTAACGGGACTTATTTGGGGCGGCTGGATCGTGGGGTCGCAAACCCCGCAAGGCCAGGAAGCTTTGGCGAAGGCGTACGAGGCCTACGCGCAGCAGCGCTCCGAAACCCATGACGATCTGTTCGAGCCGTCGGCGCTCCGCGCGCTGGTTTGCGGCACCGGCGGGGCGTCCGCCGATGGCCGCGAAGCGCGCCCCTGCCTGGCGGTCGCCGCCGCCGGCAAGCTCTTCGTCGTCGATACCGGCTCCGGCGCCGCTGCTGCGCTCTCGCAACGCAATGTGCCGCTTGGCCGCCTGCAAGCCGTTCTGCTCACGGGCAACGCGGTCACCCAATCCGCCGATCTCGACGAGCTGCACGCCGCCGCCCAGCCGACGCGCGCCGCGAACCTGCTGCCGGTTTATGGCCCGCCCGACACCGTCCGCTTGGTCGATGGCCTCAACGCCGCCGCCGGCATGAACGGCGTCGATTCCGGCCTGCAGGCCTGGGGCCCGTCGCCCGAGCCGGGCCGTTCGGTCATCGTCTACGAAGCCGACGGCCTCATCATTTCGGCCTTCACCACCGAAGAGGACGTCGCCACCGGCCGTGTCGGCTACCGCTTCGATTATCGCGGCCGCTCGCTCGTGGTCGCCGGCGACGGCCGCGCCGAATGGGCCTCCGCGGCCGCCAACGCAGACGTCGTGCTGCATTCCGCGCAAACGACCTCGCTCGCACACTTGCATCAGGCGCCGCTCGGCGCGCCGACGGTCGCCGAAGTCGCCGCCGCCGCGCGCCGGCATAATTCGGCGCTCGTCCTCACCGGCGCCGGCGATGACCAGCTCGCGGCGTCGCTGCAGGTCCGCGAAGCGCGCGCCGCCGGCCTCGACGACGTGTTCGCCGGCCGCATCGGCATGCTCCTGGAGCTGCCGCTCGCGAACTCCGAGGTGAACGTCCGCCCGCTCTAGGCCGCGTGATCGGAAAAGTGGGCGCCGGTTTGCCGTGAATCGCGCGGCAAACTAGGAAGCTCGGACCGCCGGCTTCCAGCCCCGAAGTCGAAGAGTTCAATGGCAGCGGCGCGCCCTTCCGGCGCGCCGTTTGCCTTTCGGCCGACCGCCATGGCAGCCTCAACCGGGGCGCGAACCATGATCGATGCAGACCGCAAGCACGCCGACCTCGCCGCCGGCTTCCTGAGCCAGCTGGGCGTGGCGTTTGTAGCAGGTGCTTTTCTCCAGCTCGTCCTGACCGACCTGGATAAGCCCGCTTCCGCAGCCTTGTTGTTCATGACGGGCCTATTGCTTCACGGCGTGTCCCACATAACTATTGAAACAGTTCATGGAGCGACCCGTGACCGACGGTGAAGTAGGCATCGCCGTACTGTGCGCGACCGTCCTGGCATTCGCCGCTGCGGAGGCTTGGTGGGTGACCCGCCCCTTCGTCCGCGCCCGGCGTGAGGCCCGCAAGGCGCGCGAAGAAGCCGCCGGCCACGCCGCGGAATAGCCTTCCCCGACGGCGCCGCTTGCCGCCGCCCCGCCGCCAGCCCACACTTCCTCCATGTTCCAGCGCTTCTTCACCGAGCTCCGCGCCGGCGGCGTGCCCGTGACGCTGAAGGAATACCTCGTCCTCCTCGAGGGCCTGGAGAAGCAAATCATCCCGCCGCGCATGGAGGATTTCTACTTCCTCTCCCGCGCGACGCTCGTGAAGGACGAACGCGTGCTCGACAAGTTCGACCGCATCTTCGCGCGCGTCTTCAAGGGCGTGGAGACGCCCGCCGGCATCGAGGCCGAGATCCCGCAGGACTGGCTCCGCGCCCTCACCGATAAGCATCTCAGCGACGAAGAAAAAGCCCAGATCGAGGCGCTCGGCGGCTGGGACAAGCTTATGGAGACGCTCGCCGAGCGCCTCAAGGAACAGAAGGGCCGCCACGAGGGCGGCAATAAATGGATCGGCACGGGCGGGACGAGCCCGTTCGGAAACTCAGGCTACAATCCCGAAGGCGTCCGCATCGGCGGCGAGAGCACGCATAGACGCGCGGTGAAAGTCTGGGAGAAGCGCGAGTACCGCAATCTCGACGACGACGTCGAGCTCGGCACGCGCAACATCAAGATCGCGCTCCGGCGCCTGCGCAAATTCGCCCGCCAGGGCGCGCCCGACGAGTTCGATCTCGACGGCACCATCAAGGAGACCGCGCGTCAGGGCTATCTCGACATCCAGATGCGCCCCGAGCGCCGCAACACCATCAAGGTCCTGCTCTTCCTCGACATCGGCGGCTCGATGGACGCGCACGTCAAGCTCTGTGAGGAATTGTTCTCCGCCGCGAAAACCGAATTCAAACGGCTCGAGCACTTCTACTTCCACAATTGTCTTTACGAGAGCGTGTGGAAGGACAATCGCCGCCGCCACACCGAAAAGACCGACACCTACCAGGTGCTCCACACCTTCCCGCGCGACCACAAGATCGTCATCGTCGGCGACGCCACCATGAGCCCCTACGAGATCACCTATCCCGGCGGCTCGGTGGAGCACTGGAACGAAGAGCCCGGCGCCGTCTGGCTGCATCGCCTCGTCGAGAAGTACGAACACCTCGTCTGGCTCAATCCCGTTCCGCGCGCGCATTGGGGGCACACCCAATCGGTCGAGCTCGTGCGCGACATCATCGGTCCCGAGCGCATGTTCCCGCTCACGCTCCAGGGCCTCGACGACGCCATGCGCGAGCTTTCGCGCTGAGAAAACTGCTGGACGGCTTTCCCTGATAGCGCTACCATATTTGTGAGGAAATGAGGAGCGGGGTCACGGAGGTCACCGTGACGAATGCCACGCGCATCACGACGTGTATCGTCGATATTGATTGGCGCGACTCTACTCCACTCATCGGCTGCGACCCGGCGAAGGCCGCACGCCTCGTGACTTCCTTGCGCAAGAGATTGAACAAGCTCGCGGAATCTGTCGCCGGGCGTTGCTTCATCACGACCGGCGACGGCGCGATGCTGGAGCTTCCGAGCGCCACGAGCGCGATTGAGGCGGCTCTCGCGCTTCAAGATCAAGCATACGCTGATCTGCCGCTGCGTTGCGGGGCGGATGCCGGCGATGTTGAGCGGCTGGCCAATGGCGACCTGATCGGTGCGGCTGCAAGCAATGCGGCGCGGCTGCAGAAGCTCTCCCCCGTCGGCGGCGCTCTCATTTCGCGCACCCTGATTGATCTCGCCCCGGAAGGTCTCAAGGCCAAGTTTGTCCCGTACGGCTTCGCCTCTCTGGGCCAAGGCAAAAACATTGAGACATTTGCCCTCCTGCCCGGATCTCAGGGTGCAATCTCTCTGGCCGACTTCACCGACCCGGAATTCCTCGAAGTCGTCAGGCGCGGCGCACGCGACCTTCTGGACTCCGAAAGGCGCCTCGACGTTCTCAGAGAAATGAAGCGCCTTCGCTTCGCGTTCACGGCTTTCGCACAAAGGCAGGTCGAGTGGTCGGAGTGCGATCGGCTTGAACTCGCGCTGGAGATCGCGGCAAACCTAAGCGGCCATCGCGCGCAGGTCGCTGACGATCACGGCTGGAACGACATGCTCCTCGACGACGTCAGGCTGGGATTCAGCAAGGTCGGAAGCTGCATTCTCATCCTCGCGTGTACCCCCATCGAGGCGCCCAGAACCGCTCAACTCCTGCACGACGCCTGGGAGGCCTACTGGAATGCCTTCTGGGTCGATTGGCGAAACTCCCACGATCGCGAGGAGCAGGCGCTCAGGTTGAGCCAGAGAGTCCGGAAGACGCTCCGGCTAGGCAGTGAACTTGTGAAGCGCTTCCTCGCTTACGCCGACGCAATGGACCGTTGCGGTGATCGCGACGCGGCTTTTGTCGCGCGCCTCACAAGCGACCAGCTTGAAAAGAACTGGGAGAATATTCAGCGCGACTTGGCCGATCTGGAGAGCGTCGCCAGCGGTCAGCATTTGGCGTTCAGCCACGGGATCGCAGCAGGTTTCGAGGTGCTGCTGGGGCTCGTGCATCGGGCTTTGCGCTTCGCGCCCGTCGAAGTCGATGACGGGCCTCGTCGCAGGCGCGCGGCCTGAGCCCAGGGCGCGACCGGCTCCCTTCCCAAGAGCGGGCGCGCCCGACTAAGCTCACCGCTGGCCGCCGCCGCTGCATCAGCGCGACGAGCAAGGCGAGCCCAGCACGGAGGCCGACCTGGCGCCCGAACATTTCGACATCCTCATCGTCGGCGCCGGCCTCTCCGGCATTGGCGCCGGCGCGCACCTGAAGCGGCGCCTGCCGCACAAGACTTACGCCATCCTCGAAGGCCGCGACGCGATCGGCGGCACCTGGGACCTCTTCCGCTATCCCGGCGTCCGCTCCGATTCCGACATGTACACCCTGGGCTATGCCTTCAAGCCCTGGACCAACGCCCAAAGCATCGCCGAAGGCCCAGCCATCCTCGACTACGTGAAGGAGACCGCGCGCGAATACGACGTCGAGCGCCACATCCGTTTCAAGCACAAGGTCAAGCGCGCCGCCTGGGACTCGCAAGCCGCGCTCTGGACCGTCGAAGCCGACCACGAGAACCAGATCCACCGTTTCACCTGTTCCTTTCTCCTCATGTGCGCCGGCTATTACGACATCGAGCAAGGCTATCTGCCGCATTGGGAAGGCGTCGATCGCTTCAACGGCCGCGTCGTCCATCCGCAGAACTGGCCTGAAGATCTCGACTATGCCGGCAAGCGCGTGGTCGTGATCGGCTCTGGCGCCACCGCCGTCACACTGGCGCCGGAAATGGCCAAGCGCGCCGCGCACGTCGTGATGCTGCAGCGCTCGCCGACCTACGTCGTCTCGCGCCCAGCGCAGGATCCAATCGCCAACCGGCTGAAGCGCTTTCTGCCCCGGCATGTCGCCTACGGCATGACGCGCTGGAAGAACGTGCTCATGCAGAGCTGGTTCTACAATCTCGCGCGCCGCAAGCCCGCGCGCGTGAAGAGCCATCTCATCCATCTGGTGCAGAACGAGCTCGGGCCCGACTACGACGTCGCCACGCACTTCACGCCGCGCTATGATCCATGGGACCAGCGCCTCTGCCTTGTCCCGGATTCCGATCTCTTCAACGCCATCAAGCTCGGCAGGGCGAGCGTCGTCACCGACCAGATCGAGACGTTTACCGAGCACGGCCTCAAGCTCAAGTCCGGCGCAGATCTCTCCGCCGACATCATCGTCGCCGCGACCGGCCTCAACCTCGTCATCCTTGGCGGAACCGAGCTCGCCGTCGATGGCGCGCCCGTCGATCTCGCCACGCGCCTCACCTACAAGGGCATGATGTTCGAAGGCGTGCCCAACCTCGCCAGCGTCTTCGGCTACACCAACGCCTCCTGGACGCTGAAGGCCGACCTCACCTGCGCCTATGTCTGCCGGCTCATCTCCTATATGGACGCCCGCGGATTGAAGCAGGTCAGGCCGCGCAACGCCGATCCGAACATCCCGCGCCTGCCCTGGCTCGACTTCTCCTCCGGCTACATCACGCGTGCGATGGCGAGGTTCCCGAAACAGGGCGCGGAGGCGCCCTGGCGCGTCCATCAGAACTATTTCCGCGACCTTCGCCTTCTCCGCCACGGCCGCATCGACGACGGCGTGCTCGACTTCTCCAGCCCCCGCGCTGCCGCCGACGCCAAGGCCGCAGCCTGAAACGCTTCCGCGCTCTCGCTTAGGAGGCTAGAAGGCGCGTGGGGAGCCCCCGAATGGACCGCAGACATTTCCTCCTCGCCGGCCTTGCGGCAGCGGCGCCAGCGCCCGCCTTCGCGCAACTGGCTTCGTCGGCGCAAAGCTTCGCCGCGGCGGCCGCCTTCAGCGCAGCGCGCGGCGGCGCCGCTCTCGTGATCATGCGCAACGGCGTGCCGCTTCTGGAGGACTATCCCGATGGCGCGGGCCCGCATGCGCGCCGCGCCATCGGCCAGGCGACCCAGAGCTTCATTCCCGCACTCGTCGGCGCCATGGTCTCCGACCGGCTGATGCGTCTCGACGAGCCGGTGTCGCAGACCTTCCCGGAATGGACCGACAATCCCTGGCGCAGCGCCGTCACGCTGCGCATGCTGCTCGACGGCACCGCCGCCCTCACGCCCAGTCGCCCCGTCACCGGCATCGAAGCCCGCATGCTCCAGCCGACCGCCGAGCCCGGCCGCCTTTTCACCGACGATCCCGCCGCGCTCGTGCTCTTCCTCGAAGCGGCGCGCTCCAAACTCGCGAGCGCCGGACGCCCCGCCGACCCGGCCGCCTACATTGCCGCGCGCGTGCTCGCGCCGATCGGCTGCGCGCCGGTCGAATGGCGGCGCACAGAGATCGGCGAGGCCAACATGCTGGACGGCGCTTCGCTCAGCCCGCGCGCGTGGGCCGCATGGGGCGAACTGATGCGCCGCGTCGGCGTGTGGCGCGCCCGCGAGCTCATCGCCGGCGCCGCGCTGCGCGACGCATGTCGCGGATCCTTCCTGCAGCCGCGTTACGGCTTCGGCCTCTGGCTCACCTGGCCGGCCCCTCAGGACGCGCCGGGTTTTCCGCGCAGCGACCTCTGGTCGTCGCGCGCGCGTCCTCCGAACGATCTGGTGATGGCTGCGAGCCTGCGCGGCGATCGCCTGTTCGTGTTGCCGTCACAGCGCCTGGTGGTGGCGCGCCAATCCCGCGACGCCGGCAATTCCTGGTCCGACGCGGAATTCATCCGTCTACTGTTGAATGCCGCCTGAGGGCGGGTGCGCGCGGTCAGCCGCGCGGCCGCACCACGATCCCGCCGATCAATCCCAGCAGCCCCCCGCCGATCGCCCCGGTGATGAAATTGGCCAGATGCGCGCCCGGCGCGCCCGCGAGCAGGTTCTGCCAGTTCGCCGCCATCTCCGAGACGAACTCCACATTGGCCGCCGCCCACCCTGCGCCCAGCCCGCCCACGAGCCCGAAGATCGAGCGTCCCACGACGCCGCCGCCGCCCCGGGTCAGCGCGCCGAGAATATTGCCCCCCGCGAGCCCGCCGAGCGCTTGCACCACGTACATGAGGATGAAGTTCGCATCCATGGTCGTCTCCCGCGCTTCCCCCACTCACCTTACTGGAATTCGCTCCCTTCGCCACCTCTTCCTGTCCGATTCGTAATGTGAGCTCAGAGCCGCCCGGCCGCGATGCAGGATGCGGTTTTTCTGCAACAGCCTGACCGTCGCCGCACGCGCCGGCGACATTTCCCGTGTCGAAACGAGCGAGCGCAACGCATCCTCAAAACGACGTTCCGGGGAAAAAATGTCTCCCAAAGACCCTCTCCTTCCAGGCCTCTTCAGGGTCGAACGGCTGTACGAGAGCGCCGCGCGTCTGGTGGCGCCCGCGAGCCGCTGGCGGCGCGCGCTTGTGGACAACATGGCGCCTCGCGCCGGCGACGTGATCGTTGAGATTGGCTGCGGCGCCGGCGCCCTCGCCATCGCTCTTGCGCTTTCCGCCCCGCGCGCTTTGGTGATCGCCGTCGATCCCGACGCCGCCGCGCTCGAAGGCGCGCGCCTACGCGCCGCGCAGGCCGGCGCAAAAATCGAGGTCGTGCGGGGACTTGGCGCTGAAGCGCCGCATCTCCTCGCCAATTGGGCGCCGAACAAGGTCATCGCCAACTTCGTCGAGCGCCCGCACGCGGCGCGGGACAAACGCGAAACGATCGCCGCCGCGCATGCAGCGCTGCGTCCCGACGGCTTTCTGCATCTTGCGGATTTCGAAGCGCTCGAGCCTCCGCCGCCTGTGGAAAAAGATCGCGACCTGATGCTCGCTTTGATGCGCGGCGCGGGCTTCGTCGCGGCGGAGCGCACGGAAATTTTTCCCGCCGCGCGCGGCGATGTCGCGCTCTTCCGCGCGCGCATGACTTGATAGACAAAATCGTTAATCACGCGCATAAGACTTTCCTAACCTGACAGCAGGGGACGCCTCGAGGAATCATGGCCGCGGTGTGGATCCTGTCCTCCGAGCACGACGAGGAATTGATCGCGCTGCTCAAGCGTCGCATCGAGGCGAGCGGCCGCGTCGTGCACGTCGCAACGCAAGACATCGAGTGTCGCGATCCCAGCCTGCCCACGATCGTGGCGTGGTCGCCCCACTCCACAGACTGGGGCCCTGTGCGCAAGATGGCGCGCCTCGCGGCCGCTTGCGGTTCGCTCATTCCCATCGCGCTGAGCCCAGTCCGGCCGCCGGTCACTGTTTCCTCTGCGCCGCTCGATTTTTCGAAATGGCGCGGCGAGGGCGGCAGCACGTTGCGCATGCTGATCGACCGGATCGAACGGGTTGAGCGCTCTGCGCATGACGCGCCCGTGCAGCGCAACCATTTCCTGCCCACGCTCGCGATGGTCGCCGGCAGCCTGACGGTGATCGGCTTCGCGCAGATGCTGCGCGCGGAGGACGGGCCGCTTCCCATCAATCTGCAGCACGCTGCGCCAGCCATCACGTCCGCCGATGCTGGCGTGCCGAACGTGTCGGGCTCCGCCGGCGGGCCCGAATATCTCAGCCCGGTTCTCGAGCTCGACGTCGTCGTCGATTCCATCGATCCGCCGCGCGCCATCGGCGCCCCGCGCTACATCCAATTGTCGAGCATCAACGAGCCGCTGCCGCTGATCGACGTCGCGCTGCGTCGCGAGAGCATCCTCGGCCAGATCCTCCGGGCGCCCACCGAAATTCTCCGCGCGCCCGCCGATCTCCTCCGCGCAGCCTCAACCGAACTCTAAGCCGCCCAAACGCGCCTCGAATTAACGCCCGTTGCGTTAGGGTCGCTTCGTGCTCGCGGCCTTCCGCGCGCGCAGCCAATGCAGGATCGCCCATGCGTGCGCCTCGTGCCGCACCTTGACCAGCGCCTCCGCCGGAGAAAGCCAGAGCAGCGCGTGGTCCGGCTCGGTCGGCTCGCCGTCGTCGGCTGAAAGCTCCACCTCGTAGAACGTCGCGAGATTGTTCCTCGGTTCCCCGCGCGCGATCCAGTATTGCCCCGCGCGCCCGATCACCTGGTTCGGCCACACCGTGAGGCCCGTCTCTTCCTGGAATTCGCGCATGAGCGCAGCGGCTTCGTCCTCCGCCGCCTCCACGCCTCCGCCCGGCAGGTCGTATTCGATCTCCGCGTCGCGCCCGATGCGCACGATGGCGATCTCGCGATCCGAGCGCATGCACAGCCCGAACACCGTCGGTCGCTCCACATACGTGAGCCCCGATTGCGTCTTGCCGAACTGCAGAGCGAACCTGGTCATGCAACCATCATCGTCGCGCCAAACCAACGGACCCCAGCGGCGCCGCGATCGCAAGCCCGGCGCCCGCCATCACCGCCATGGCGGCATAACCGCCCGCGCCGAATAAATTATAAAGATACCCCGACGCCAGTGTCGCAAGCCCCAAAAGCGCGCCCGACGCCAGCGACGCGTAGAATGTCTGCGCCAGCCCGGACACCTCCTCCGGCGCCGAGCGCATGACGAGCCGCAGCGCCCCCACATGCGCCGCCGCGAACGAGAGCGCATGCAGCGCCTGCAGCGGCCAGAGGGCGAAGCCGGTCGGCGCGAACGCCATCAGGCTCCAGCGCACCAGCGCCCCGGCGCCCCCGATGATCAGCAGCGCTTCCGGCGACAGCCGCCGCTCGATGATCGGCAGCGACGCCAGGAACACCACCTCCACCGCGACCGCGAACCCCCACAGCAAGCCAATCGTCGTCGCGGAAATCCCCTGATCGCCCCACACCAGCACCGAGAAGCCGTAATAGAAGCCGTGCGCGGCCTGGATGAGCCCCGACGCCGCGAGCACGCGCAGGAACACAGGCGCCTTCAGCAGCGACACGCCCACCTTGAGCCGTCCGCGAAAACCGAGCGCCGCGGCCCGATCCGGCGCCGGCTCTGGCTTCACCACGAGCCATCCCGCCAGCGCCGCCGCCGCCAGGCTCGCCAGCACCCAGAACGGCGCGACGCGCACGCCGAACGACGCGATGAGCGCGCCGCCCACGACGTTCGCCAGGATGAACGTCGCGGACGCGATCCCGCGCGCTGCGCCGAACGGCAGCCGCCCCATCGCGCTCGCGCGCAATGTCGCGCCTTCCACCAGCGGCGCCGCGGCCTGGCTGAACGTCATGGCCAGGAAACAGAACGCGAAGAGCGCCCAGAACCCGTGCGCGCTGAACATGAGCCCGTAGAAGACGAGCCCGAGCAGGCACAAGACGACGACCGGCGCGCGCCGGTCCCTGAAGCCGTCCGCCCACGTCGCCAGCATCGGCCCGATGATGATGCGCGCGATCGGCGCCGCCGACGCGATCGCGCCGATCTCCGGCCCGCTCAGGGCCCGCTCGTCCTCCAGCCAGCGCGGCAGATAAGGCAGCGTTACGCCGAGCGCGGCGTAGAGGCTCGACATCACCAGCGTCAGCCGCGCCGTGGGCTCGTTGAGGATCGCTTTCAGCATGCGCCGTGCGCTTCTTTGAGCACGAGTTCGCGCGCCGCGCCTACGGCCCCTTCGCAAGGCTCGCTTGCATCAACCCGCGCTCGCCCGCGGCGTCACCTTGATGTGCCACCATTCCTTGAGCAGGCTCACCGTCTCAAGATCGGCGAAGTGGCACACGAAGACGCCGTCGAGCTCGATCGCTGCGCCGCCCTCCACGGCCGTGAACGCCGCGTGCCATTCCGCCACCCCCAGGCCGCCGCTCGCCATGATGACGTGGTGCGTGAAGGTGATGTCCCGCTGCCCTGCGGTCACGCGGGTCCAGTAGGCTTCGACGGCCGCGCGCCCGACCATCTGCTCCTCGAACGGCTGCTCGCGATAGATGACGTTCTCGGTGAAGAGCGCGCCGGCGGCCGTCGCGTTCTTCGTCTCCCACGCCTCCTTGTAGCGCCAGAGCCAGGCGTTGAAGTCGGATTCGGTGAGCGTCCGGCCCGCCGCGCCCAACCCCGCGCCTTGCGTCGTCGCGCACGCAGCCAGGGCCAAAGGGGCCGCCGCCAGCGTCAACCGCCTCGTGAGATCCATGCGCTGTCCTCCCTTTAGGCAAAAACGGTACTGGAGCGCTTCTTTTCGAGCCAGTCTCTTCCGCCGCAATCCCCCGCCGCCTAGCCTGGCAATGCTCTGCAGGCGAACCGAGGCGCCATGAAATTGCTGCTCGTCTCCGATCTGCATTACGCGCTGAAGCAGTTCGACTGGACCGCCTCAGTCGCGCCCGGCTTCGATGCGGTGATCATCGCCGGCGACCATCTCGACATCGCCGGCCAGCTCGACGGCGGCGTGCAGATCGTCGTCATCCTCAAATATCTCCGCCGCCTTGCCGCGCTTTCGAAGGTCATCGTCTCCTCCGGCAACCACGACCTCGATCGTCGCGACGCCGGCGGCGAGAAGATCGCGTCCTGGATGAGCAAGGTCCGCCAGCTCGGCATCCCCACCGACGGCGATTCCGTCGCCTTCGGCGACACGCTGGTGACCGTGTGTCCGTGGTGGGACGGCCCCACCGCCAGGGACTCCGTGCACGAGCTGTTGGCCCGCGACGCCGCCAAGCCGCGCAAGCAATGGATTTGGGTCTATCACGCCCCGCCGGAGGGTCCCTTGAGCTGGGACGGCAAGAAGCACCACGGCGACGCCGCGCTCAACGCGTGGATCGAAACCCATCGGCCCGACATCGTGCTCACCGGCCACATCCACCAGGCGCCGTTCAAGCAGGGCGGCTCCTGGTGCGACCGCATGGGCGATACGTGGATCTTCAATTCCGGCCGTCAGATCGGGCCAACGCCCACCCATGTCGCGATCGACACGCGCGCGCGCGAGGCCGCCTGGTTTTCCCTCGCCGGCGCCGAGCTGGTGAAGCTCGACGATGCGCTTGTCGCCCGCACGGAGCTCACTGGCCCGCCGGCTTGGCTCGGAGCGTCTGCAGAGAAGCGCGAAGCGGCCTTGGGATAGAACGCGGTCCGGTTCTAATAGTCCGGATCCCGGTCCGAGCCCGGCGTGAACTCGCGCCGCTGATCGTGCACCAGCGTCTCCAGGATCTCATCCACCATCCCCAGATGGTTCGACTGGTCCTCGAACTGCTGCTTGAGATCGACCAGATAGGTCGTCACACCGTGCAGCCGCTGCGCCAATAGTTTCGACAGGAGATAAGCGATTTCCTGGTGCGTCTGCAGGAACGCGTCGCCGCCCTCGATCACATGCGCGCGCACGGCGCTGACGGCGCGCACCGTCGCCATGTGCGGAATGTTGAGCAGCGCCGACATGTCCCCGAAGATCGCGCCATAATCCGCGACCAGATTGATCTGGAAGTCGCCCCCATGTCCGGACTTGAGCACTTCCACCTCGCCCTCGATCAGCACGAAGAGGCGCCCGGTCTTTTGCCCTTCCTGGAGGAGCACCGCGCCGGCATCGAACGATGCGACCGGAAGCGCTTGGCACAGGTCTCCGATCGATTGCACGGCGCGGCTCTTCGGACGAGGAAGACGCACACCCTAGCGTGCGCCGCGCACGCGCCGCAGCTCGGCCGATCGCTTGCGCTTGCCCGCGCGCCAACCGCTCAAAGAATGGGCAGATAGAGCGACCTGTGATCCGCCCCCAGGCAGAGCACGTCCCAGACCTTCTTCTCCAGCGGGCGCGCCCATGCGTCCGCCCGGTCCTCCAGCGCCTCGTGCAGCTCGATGAGCAGCGCCTTCATCGGCATGACGAGTTCTTCCAGCGCGCTCACCGTGAAATTCTCCGCCGGCGGCGCCTCGGCCATCTGCAGCAGGCGCCGGCGCAGCTGGTCAGGCAGCTGCTGCTTGGCGGCCTCCGCGAAGATCGCCCGCATCGCCACCGATTCCAGCGAGAGCGTGTCGGCCGCGCGATCCGCCTCCTGCGCCACCAAGGTCATCAGCAGCCCGACGATCGCCGCCTGGCCGCGCGCGTACTCGTCGTCGAGGCGCGGCGCGATATCGGCCGCGATGGCGCCCGCGCCGCCCATCAGGATGCTTGCGAACGAGGGTTTCATAAAAGCATTCCGTCGCCCGCCGAGGCCAGCCGATCGGCGATCATCTTGTTGTGCCGCGCCGCGCAATACCAGCCGGTGAAGGCCAGGATCGGATCCTGGTTCCGTCCGTCATGATAGGCGCGCGCCGCCGACGTCCAGATCGCGATCCCCTTCACGTGCGAGAAGAGCGACCACCAATTGAGCGCTTCCGCGTTGAACACGCGCCGGCTGGCGCTCTGCCAGATCTCGATCGCCTCGCGCCAGTCGAGCAGCCCGGCCGCGAGCTGCGTTTCTCCCGCCCACAGCGGATCGAGCGCCCAGGCGAGATCCTCCATCGGATCGCCGATATGCGCGAGCTCCCAGTCAAGCACGCCGACGATGCGCCCCTGCGCATCGATCATGAAATTCCCCTTTCGGAAATCGCCGTGCACCACCGCAAGCCGCGGCGGCGCCTTGGGCGGATTGCGCCGCAGCCGACGGATCGCCGCCGCCGCGATCGGCTGCGGCTCGAGGCTGTCGCGCGCCAGCACGCGTTCCCAATGATCGAGTTCGCGCCGCCAGCAATCCTCCGCCGCCGGCGTATCGACGACGCCCGGCAATTGCGTGTCGTAGGGATCCGCCGCCGCAATGGCGCCGAGGATGGCGAAAAAATCCCGCCCCGTCGTTTCCCGGCGCCCGCCATAGGGATCGGGCTGGAAGATGCTCGGCGCATGCCCCTCGATGCGATCGAGGATGAGGAACGGCCCGCCGAGAACGCTGGCGTCCTCCACCAGCGCGAACGGCTCCGGAACCGGCACGCCCTTGCCGAAGAACGAGCGATAGGCGGCGTGCTCGATCGCCCGCTCCCGCGCGCGCAAGCCCCCGCCGAGATCGCGCCGGATGAGCAGCCCGCGCGCATGGTCGCCGCGTTTGTCCGTGTACTGGAGATCGACGCTGTAGGTCTCGCGCGACACGCCGGAATGCACCCGCGCGATATTGCCCACACCCACCTTCGTGACGTCCGGCAGCGCCCGCTCCAGGAACCCCAGCAGCCGGTCGATCTCCTGCCGCGTCAGCATGCGCGGCGACCATGGCGCGACGCCGCCCCTCCCCCTGAGGGGAGGGGGCGGGGGGCGGGGTGAACCTCCGCACGATAAAGCCTGAGCGCCGGCATATCTGCATTCTTATCGAGAAGACGCCGTGTTACGCCACGCGAAAATCAGAAACGCCCAACACCGGCCAGCAGGGAGGTCGCATGTCCTATCCAGGTATGCCCGCACCGCGCTTCATCGAGACCAACGGCATCCGCATGGCGCTTTACGAAGCAGGCCCGCCAAGCCCCCAAGCGCCCCCGCTCGTGCTCTGCCACGGCTTCCCCGAGATCGCCTTCTCCTGGCGCCATCAGCTTCGCGACCTGGCGAAGCACGGGCTCCGCGTCATCGCGCCCGACATGCGCGGCTACGGCGCGACCGACGCCCCCGCCAAGGTCGAAGACTACGACATGGAGCATCTGACCGGCGACCTCGTCGGCCTCCTCGACGCGCTCGACATCGAGAAGGCCGTCTTCGTCGGCCACGATTGGGGCGGCCTCGTCACCTGGCGCATGGGGATCATGCATCCCGCGCGCGTCGCCGGGCTCATCGGCCTGAACACCCCCTTCATCCCGCGCCCGCCCGTCGAGCCGATCGCCTTGTGGCGCGAGCGGCTCGGCGAGGAGATGTACATCGTCCACTTCCAGAAGCCCGGCGAAGCCGACGCCATCTTCGCGCGCAGCGTCGAGAACACGATGGACTTCATGATGCGCGGCCCCATGCCGGGCGCGACGCCCTCCGCCGGCTTCGCCACGCGCCGCGACGGCGATGCATCCGTCTTTCCGCTCGTGCGGATCGTCGATGCTTATGATCCCGCGCGCGATCCGCGTCCGCGCTTTCTCACCGACGCCGAGCAGGCCGTCTTCGTCGAGACCTTCAAACGCACCGGCTTCACCGGCGGCATCAATTGGTACCGCAACTTCACCCGCAACTGGGAGCGCTCGGCCGGCGAGATCGATCACATCGCCGTCCCCGCGCTGATGATCATGGCCGAGCTCGACGCCGTGCTTTCGCCCTCCATGGCCGACGGCATGGAGCGCTACGTCCCCAACCTCGAAAAGCATCTGATTCTGGGCTCCGGCCACTGGACCCAGCAGGAGAAGCCCGCCGAGGTCACCGCCCTCATCGCCGATTGGATGTCACGCACCTTTCCAGGCTAGCGCCCCCTCTCCCCTGAGGGGAGAGGGGTAGGGGTGAGGGGTGGCCCCACCGGCGAACGCCAGATGATCTGAAGAAAATCCGTAGACGGAGGATGTAGCAACCCCTCACCCTGCCCCCTCTCCCCTGGAGGGACGAGGGGCGCCTCAGCTTGCATCGTCCGCGTTCAGCCTCATACCCAGGCGCCGACCTCGTAGAGCGCCTCCGCGCCGCGCACGAGCCCGTCCACGATCCCCGGCTCCAGGCTCGAATGCCCCGCGTCCGGCACGATCTCCAGATCCGCCTCCGGCCACGCGCGCTTGAGCGCCCACGCCGACGACATCGGCGTGCACATGTCGTAGCGCCCGTGCACGAAGCGCGCCGGCATCCGTCGCCGCAAGCGCTGCGCCTGCTCCAGAAGCCAGCCGTCTTTCGCGAAGAAGCCCTTGTTGTGGAAGTAATGGCACTCGATGCGCGCGAACGCCTCCACGAACCGATCATCGTTGAAGCGCGACGGCAGCCCGGACGGCCCCACGATCGAGATCGTCTCGCCTTCCCAGCGCGCCCATGCGCGCGCCGCACGGATGCGCGTGTCCCGATCGCTCGACATCAGCCGCTTGTGGTACGCCGCAACGAGATCCCCGCGCTCGATGTCCGGGATCGGCGCCGTGAAGCGCTCGAACGCGTCGGGAAAGATCTCGCTCGCGCCCTGCTGATAGAACCAGCGGATCTCGGACTGCAGCAGCAGGAATATCCCGCGCAGCAGGAGGCCCACGCAGCGCTCCGGATGCGTCGCGGCGTACGCAAGCGAGAGCGTCGATCCCCATGAGCCCCCGAACACCAGCCAGCGCTCGATCCCGAGCCGCGCCCGCACGCGCTCGATGTCCGCCACCAGGTCCCAGGTCGTGTTCTCCTCGATGTCCGCATGCGGCGTCGATCGCCCGCATCCGCGCTGGTCCATGAGCACGATGCGATAGCGCTGCGGATCGAAGAAGCGCCGCATCTCGGGCGAGGAGCCCCCGCCCGGCCCCCCATGAAGCGCGATCACCGGCCGCCCGCGCGGATTGCCGCATTGCTCGATATGGATCGTGTGCCGCGACGAAACCGGCAGCATCTCGCTCGAATAGGGTTCGATCGTGGGGAAAAGGTCGCGGCGCGGCGCGGCGGGAGGGCTCATGCGGAATGGGTTACGGGTTGCGCGTGTGGGGGGCAAGGTTTGATGGTCCGGAACCCTGAAAACGCGGCCGACCGCTGCATCTGCTATCGCGCGCGCCGCTAGCGGACGCGCCTATCGGACTCGCCTGGCGCTGGCGCTGTCGCGATGATTGTCGATCGACAGCACCAAGCCGAAGCACACCATGAGCGTCGTCATCGCCGTGCCGCCATACGAGATGAGCGGCAACGGGATGCCCACCACCGGCACCAGCCCCATCACCATGCCCGTGTTGATGAGCACGTAGCAGGCCAGCGTCGCCGCCACGCCCGCGACCGCCAGCTTCTGGAAATACGCGTTCGGCGCCTGCGAGCGCACGCGCGCCGCCACGCTGATCGCCAGCCCCATGAGCATCGCGAAGAGCAGAAGCACCAAGAGCCCCCCGAACAGCCCGAACTCCTCCACGATCATCGTGAAGATGAAGTCCGTGTGTTTTTCGGGAAGGAAGTTGAGCTGCGCCTGCGAGCCCTGCATCCAGCCCTGCCCGAACAGTCCCGCCGAGCCGATCGCGATCTTCGACTGCAGCACGTGATACCCTTCCCCGAGCGGATCGTCCGCGAGCCCGAGGAACACGTTGACCCGCGCGCGCTGATAGTCGTGCAGCACGAACTGGTAGGCCGCCACCGCGCCCACCGCCGCGATCACCAGCGCCGGCACGATGTAGCGCCAGCTCAAGCCCGCGAGAAACACGATCGCGATGCCCGCGAACGCGATGAGCATGCCCGTGCCGAGATCGGGCTGGTGCATCACCAGCCCAACCGGCACGCAGAGCAGCAGGAAGGCCGGCAACGACCAGAGCAGGGTCGTCGCCCGATCAGGCCGCAGATCGTTGTAATAACGCGCCAGCGCCATCACGATCGTGACCTTCATGAACTCCGACGGCTGCACCGAAAGCGGCCCGATCGAAAGCCAGCGCGTCGCCCCCATGCGCGTTTCGCCGAACACCTCCACGCCTACGAGCAGCAAAAGCACGACCCCGTAGAGCGGATACGCCGCCTCGTACCACCAGCGCGGCGGCGTCGCCGCCAGCACGATCGCCACCGCGAGCAGGCTCATGAAACGCATCGAATGCGTCAGCGGCATGCCCGCCCACGCGCCCTCCGACACCGAGAAGTGCATCATCACGCCGATGAACGCGATCGCGCAGAGCACCGTGATGATGCCCCAATTGAGCCGCCCGACGCCGCCGACCACTTTGCCGGCCATGGTGAGAACGCCGCTGGACATCTCAGGCAGGAACCTCGCGCCCATCCGCCTCGAGCTGCGCCAGCCGCGCCGGCGGCCGCCGCGACGGGTCCTTGAGCAGCGTCTCGCGCATGATCTCGCGCGCGATCGGTCCGGCCACCGCCGAGCCGCCGCCGCCATGCTCCACCACCACCGCGCACGCATAGCGCGGATCGTCCCATGGCCCGAAGCACACGAAGAGCGCGTGGTCGCGCAGGCGCCACGCCAGTGAATCGTTCGATTTCACGCCGCGCAGCCGCTCCGCCGCGGTGATCACCCGCACCTGCGCCGTGCCGGTCTTACCGGCGATCCGCACCGGCGGCAGATTCCGCGTCTCCGGCGTCGCGCGCACGATGCGTCCGTCCGGCATGCGGACGATGCCGAGGTTTGACGCGCTGATCGCGGTGCCGCCGCCTTCGTTCGACACCCCGTACATGCCCGCGCGGACAGCCGCGAGGTGCGATGGATCCAGATGCGGCAACATCGGAAACGCCTGCGGCTCGCGCACGCCCGGCCCTTCGCGCACCAGCCGCGGCATCACCGCGCGCCCGTTCGATGCGAGCCGCGCGGTGTAGACCGCAAGCTGAATCGGCGTGACCTGCAGATCGCCCTGCCCGATGCCGAAATTGACCGTGAGGCCATCCGTCCATTTGCCGCGTCCGATCTCGCGCCACCAGGCCGGATCCGGCACGATGCCCTTCTTCTCGGCGGTCGTGACGTTGAGCCCCGGCAGCGGAACATCGACGCCGTAGGTTTGCCCAAAGCCCAGCGCGCGCGCCACATTGGCGATCCGCTCCGGCCCGGCATAAAGCGCCGCGCGATAGAAATACACGTCGCACGATCCTTTGATCGCGCTGTGCATGTTGACCGTGCCGTGCCCGCCGCGCTTCCAGCAATGGAAGTTGCGTCCCCCGAACGGAAAGAAGCCCGGGCAGTTCACCTTCCAGTCGTCGGTCAGCCCCGCCTGCTTCGCCGCGATCCCGACGACCATCTTGAACGTCGAGCCCGGCGAATAAGAGCCGGTCAGCGCCTTGTGATAGAGCGGGTGCTTCTCGTCCTCGTTCAGCGCCCGGAATTCCTGCTGGCCGATGCCGTTGACGAAGAGATTGGGATCGAAGCCCGGCGCGGAAGCCATCACCAGGACGTCGCCGGTGACGGTGTCCATCACGATCGCCGAGCCGGCCTGCTCGCCGAACGCCTCCATCGCCGTGCGCTGCAAATCCGCATCGATGGTGAGCACGATCCCGCCGCCGGGCTTCGGCTTGCGCTCGCCGCCCGAATGCTCGCTCACCGGGCGCCCTTGCGCGTTCACTTCCACCAGCCGCCACCCGGCCTCGCCGTGCAGCGTGCTTTCCATCGTCTTCTCAAGCCCGGACTTGCCGAGCCGCACATCCGGCGTGCGCAGATACACCGCCCGGCGCTCGCCTTCGGGCCCCTGCTCCAGCACACGGTCGATCTCGCGCTGCGTCGGCTTCTGCACGTATCCGATCGGATGCGCGAACACCGGCCCGAGCGGATAGGACCGCGTCTCTGAATCGTCCGCGCTGACGCCCTTGAGCTCCGGCAGCCGCACATTGATCGCGCAGAACTCGTCCCAGTGCAGCCCCTGGCGCAGCACGAACGGCTCGTACGCATTGGCGACCATCGCCTCGCGCACGCGCCGGCGAACCCAGGCCTCGTCGTGTCCCAGCAAGCCGGCCACAACGCCAATCGTGCGCGTCAGGTCCGCCTGCCGCGATTGCGGCGTGACGCGGCGCGGATCGCTGTCCACGTCCTGCGGGATCACCGACACGCGGTAGTCGCGCCGCGTCGTCGCGAGATGCACGCCGAAGCGGTCGTAGATGATGCCGCGCGGCGGCGTCACCACGCGCCGGTCGTAGCGGTTCTCGCGCGCCTGCTCGGTCCATTCCCCGGAGAGGAAGTCGCTCGTCTGCAGATGCGCCATGCGCACCGCGACCGCGCCCATCCCGACGACCCCTCCCGACGCGAGCATCAAGGAGCGCCTGGTGAAACGATCGCCGCTCATCGCCGCGCTCCCTGCAGCGCGCGCTGCGTCGGACCCGTGTTCATGTAGAGGCTGCGCACCAGCGGAAAGAAGAGCGCCGTCACCGCCGCCGCCTGCGCGAACTGCATCGCCGAAGCGCCTTTTCCGAACGCGATGGGCGCCAGGAACATCGCCGCCAGCGTCGTCGCCGCGGTCGTCGCGATGAAGCCGCCCCAGATCGAGGCCAGCGTCGGCGCCGACATGATCGCCGCGAACGAGCGCCCGAGCAGGAAGGTGAGAAGGTAGAGCGCCGCGAAGAGCCCATAGGGCCCGCCCGCCATCTGATCGTGCAGAAGGCCGAGCGTGAAGAGCAGCGCCGGCCTCCGCCAGGTGCCGTCATCGTCCGCCGCCCATCCGTATGCGGCCCAAAGCACGCCGAGCGGCATCGGCGGCTGCGCCACGATCGGCCCAAGCGGCAGCGCCGGCAGGATCACCGTTGCGATCGCGAGCACGAGGCCCGCGGTCCGCGCCGCGCCCCGGCGCGCGCCTGGCGCGAAAAGCGCGATCATTGCCCGAGCCTCGGCTGGCCGGCCCGTTGCGGCTCAGCCCGCGGCTTCGGCGGCTGCCCCGGCGCCGACGCCAGCGTCGGTCGCGGCGCAGGTTCGTTCGCCGCCGCCTCGGCCGTCGCGAGCGGCCCGGGGGCCGCAGCAGGCGCTGCGGTCTGCGGACGCGGCGCGGGCGTTGTCGTTTGCGTCTCGGCTGCGTTCGCGGGGGTCGCGGCCGCGACCGGCGTGTCCGCCGCCGGCGCCTCGCTCGAACGCTCCGGCGCATCCTGCGGCTCGTAAGGCGCAAGCCGCACGAAATCGATCGCCTGCTGGCTCGCGGCCAACGCAACGCGCCATTGCCCGTCCCGGTCGCGCGTCGCGGCCCCAACCTTGAGCCCGCGCGGGAAGAGCCCGCCGTCTCCCGAGGTGATGATCGTCTCGCCTTCACGCAGCCCCTGGCTGAAGAAGTCGAGCCGCGGGCTTGCCGCTTCCACCGGCCGCGTCAGCAGGTTCGGCGGATTGGAGGCTTCCCCGCGCAAGAGCGCGCGCACGCGCGATTGCGCGCCCATCACCGGGATCCGCGAATTGTAGTCGTCGAGCAGCAGCACGCGCGAAGAATGCGTCCCCACGCTCACCACGCGCCCGACGAGCCCGTGTTCGTTGAGCGCGATGAAGCCGACGCGCACGCCATGCTCGGCGCCCGCGTTCGCCACCAGCGTGCGCGTGAACGGCCCGCCCGAATCCATCACCAGCTGCGCGGCGATCGCGTCGCGCAGATCGGCGCCCGCGCCGAACGCGTCCGGCGGCATGCGCAGCAGCGCTTCGTAGCGCTCGTTGCGCTCGGCCAGCCGCCCCGCGAGCTCGCGCCACACTCTGAGGTCGCGGTTCTCCGCTTCAAGCGCCTGCACCCGCCCCGCCGCGTTCCACATCAGGCCCACGCGCTGGAGCGTGCCCTCCACGGCGCGGAAGGGCCCCGTCGCGACGCGTGCGCCGCCCGCAGCGAGATCATCGCCGGTGGAAGCCACCGGACCGCCCATGCCGAGCTTGAACGCCAGGAGCGCGCCCGCCAGCCCGAGCAGCGCCCCCGCGGCGATCACCGCGAAGGATATCCGGATCCGCCGGCCGGTGGTTCTCAAGCGCTTCGCCAACGCAGATTCTCCGCGTTAAGGGTTCTTCAGACGTCCGGCGTCACGAGCCGGCGCCCTTCCGGCGTGTTGAGTTTTTCGAGCGCCACGCCGCAGCCCTTCACGACGCACAGAAGCGGCTCTTCCGCCACGGAAACCCGGATGGAAATCCGCTCCTGCAGCACCTGGTCCAGGTTGCGGAGCAGCGCCCCGCCGCCGGTCAGCATAATGCCACGGTCGTAAATATCCGCCGCAAGTTCCGGCGGCATCTGCTCGAACGCCTGGCGCACCGCGTCCACGATCTTGCCGATCTGCTCGGTCAGCGCTTCCGCCACCATCGCCTCGGTGACGGTGATCTCCTTCGGCACGCCCGAGAGATTGTCGCGGCCCTTGATCGGCATCGACATGCCCACGCCTTCGTCCGGCGCCTTGGCCGTGCCGATCTCCTTCTTGATCCGCTCCGCGGTGCTTTCCCCGATCAGCAGGTTTTCGGTGCGCCGCAGATACTGGATGATCGCCTCATCCATCTTGTCGCCGGCTTCGCGCAAGCTGCGCGACCAGACGACGCCGCCGAGCGAAAGCACCGCGATCTCCGTCGTGCCGCCGCCGATGTCCACCACCATGCAGCCGGCCGGATCGTCGATCTGCAGCCCTGCGCCGACCGCCGCCGCCATCGGCTCCTCGATCAAATGTACGCGACGTGCGCCGCCCGCCTGCGCGCTTTCAAGAATGGTGCGCCGCTCCACCGGCGTCGCGCCCGTCGGCACGCAGATCACGATCTGCGGCGAGATGAGCGTGAGCGAGCGCGGCATCACCTTCTTGATGAATTGCTTGATCATCTCCTCCGCGACGTCGAAGTCGGCGATCACGCCGTCGCGCAGCGGCCGGAACACTTCCATCGAGCGGTGCGTCTTGCCGAGCATCGTCTTGGCTTCGGCGCCGACCGCATAGACTTCCTTGCGTCCGTGCTCGTTCACGTACGCCACCACCGAGGGCTCGTCGAGGACGACGCCCTTGCCCTTCACGTAGATGAGCGTGTTGGCCGTGCCGAGGTCGATCGCGAGATCGGGCGCAACCAAACCGAAGAAGTTACCGAGCATTCAGACCTCGCCGCTCGCCCTTCTAGCAGACAAGCCTTTAACCTTCCCGAACCCCGCGCAGCGACGGAGCTGACGGGCGCCGTCGCCGCCGCCGGGATCCTGCCGTATCCATCGGATGAGGCGACCACATGCCGCCGGGCCGACAGTCACAGCGCGCCCGGAAACCCCGAATCGCCCGCAGCTGACACTGTCGCGCCGCATTCTTAACAATGGTGAAAGGATTTGGCGGTCGAGCCCGGCCCCCGCAAGCCCCGCTTGCGGCCCAAACTCAGTCCGCCCAAATGAAGCTGTGGGGAATGTAAGACTTCCGATGGGGCGCCTGCCCAAGCTCGACCGGCGGCCGGCAACGCGGCTGCTCGCGGCGCTCGCCGCCGCGGCGCTGGTGCTGTTCGCGCCGGCGGCCGTCGTGCGTGCGCAATCGAACACATCGTCGGAGGCGGCCTTTACCGGCGCCGTCCGGGTCGCGCTCATCCTGGAATCCCCGCAGGGGCGCTACCTGCACTCCACCGGCTCCGGCTTCGTCGTCGCCCCCAACTATGTCGTAACGGCCGCCCATGTCGTTGCGCCCGCCCGGCAGATCCAGGGCATCAGGATCAGCATCGTCGCCCCCGGCGCGGCCGGCCCCGCCGAGGCCCAGGTCGTGCGCTTCTCGGCGCTTCAGGACCTCGCGATCCTCCGCTTCGACGGCCCCAGCCCCCCGCCGCTGACCATCTCCACCGTCACGCCCTCCCCCGGCGACGCCGTCGTCGCGCTCGGCTATCCGGACATGGACGATCTGCGCAGCCCGCCGGCCGAGATCGTCCGGCCCACGCCTCCGAGCCGTTCGGCCGGCGCCATCGCCAGTCTCCGCGACCGCGCGCCCACCGGGGACCCGATCCCGACCATAAATCACGAAGCCGCGATCTCCTCCGGCTCCTCCGGCGGCCCGCTCCTCGACGGCTGCGGCCGCGTCATCGGCGTCAATTCCTGGCACGCCCGCGGCGGCGAGACGCTGTCCGCCCGCGGCGTCGCCATCCGGGTCCCTCCGCTCGTCGAGTTCCTGCGCGAGGCGAACATCTCTCCGGACTTGTCGGACGACCGCTGCGTCACCGCGCTGGAGCGCGCCGAGGCCGAGCGCGACGCCGCTGTGGCCGCCCTCGCCGAGCAGAACGACGACATCCGCCGCCGCCTGGCCGAGGCTGATCGCCTCACCCGTTTCACGCTCTTCGCGGTCGTGGCCGGCGGCGTTCTCTTCCTCACCTCGCTCGCCATGATGATGATCGCGCTTTTCGGCATGCGCCGGGGCGCGGTCGCGCCTGCGCCGTCGGCGCCCGCCTCACAGAATGCGGCGGCGCAGAGCGCGCCCTTGGAGCCGCGCGTCGAGCCGATCGATGACGCGGGCGACCTGGTCGTTCTGCCGCCGACCACGGCGGCGGTGACGCCCGTGGCCTCCGCCGATGAGCCCGCCCGCCGCCGCTGGTGGCCGATGGCCGTGCTGATCGCGGCGGCCGCCGTCGCGATCGGATTCGTCCTGCCGCTGGCGGTGCAGGTGATGCGATCGAGCGCCGACATGCGCCGCGCCGCCGGCGAAGCCGACTTCGCGGGCCGTCACATCTGCCGCTTCGATCCCGCGGCGAGCGGCGTTCGCGAAGGCGCCGACACCAGCTTCGCCATCGACGCCGCCGGCTGCGTCAACGCCCGCACCCTCTACGCCCCCGCCTCCGGCGGTCTCCTGAAGCGCGTCGTGCTGAACGAAAGCCGCGGCATGATCGAAGTGGTCACGCTTTCCACCCGCACCGGCGAGTTCCGCCGCGAGCATTTCGCGTTGACGGACGAGCGCCTCGCCGAAGCCCGCGCCGCCGCGCGGGAGACCCCGGCGCCGGAGCGCTGCGAAGCCTCCGCCCGCACCGGCGTCGCGCGCCGAAACGCCGCCCTGCAGCACTTCGTGACGGGCCAACCCGTGCAACGCGCCGTCTGGCGCTGCCAGAAGGCGCCGTGAACGCTAACGGCGATCCCAGCCGCGATCCCAGTCGCTGCGCTCCCAACGGATGCGCGCCGCCAGCAGATCGAAACGCCGATTGAGATCGTTGCGCTCCCACTCGTTGAGCCCGCCTGAGCGGCGGTAATTCGCTTCGAGCCCCACCAGCGTCCGGTACTCGTTGCGCAGCCGCGCCGCCTCCGCGCGGGTGAGCGTACCGTCGCGCACGCCGCGATCGATGCGCCGGTCGAGCTCCGCTTGCCGCTCATTGATGTTCCACCAGCCGCCCGGACGTCCCGGCCCGCCAGGACGTCCCTGGCCGTCAGTGCGCTCGAACCGGATTTGCGCCGACAGCGCATCGAACCGCCGGTCGAGATCGGCGCGCTCGCGCGGATCGAGGCCGCCGCCGGTGCGCCGGTACTGCGCCTCCAGCGCCGCGATGTTGTTGAATTCGCTCCGTAGACGGATGGCTTCGCCGCGCGACAGCGAGCCGTCGCGCACGCCGCGATCGATCCGCGCGTCGAGATCGGCCTGCCGCTCGTTGATGCTCCGCCAGCCGCCGCCCAATGCCGGCACCGGTCCCGGCCCGGCTTGTCCATATCCGGGCCCGCCCGGACCGGGCCGCCCCTGCGCGTCGTGGCGCTGCACATTGATCCGCGCCGCGAGCGCGTCATAGCGCTGGTCGAGATCGAGGCGCTCGCGCGCATCGAGGCCGCCGCCGCTGCGCCGATGCTGCGTCTCCAGCACGATGAGATCGCGGAACTCCGCACGCAGCCGCGCCGCTTCCGGCGCCGACAAGGATCCGTCCCGGATCCCCGCATCGATGCGCGCATCGATATTGGCCTGCCGCTGCTCGAGGCTCATCCATTGCTGCGCTGCAGCAGGGCTCGCCAAGGCAAGCGCCGCCGCGCTCGCCATGAAAGCGATGGTCTTCTTCATTGTGGTCGTCCTCGTCGGATGCGCCCCTCGCATCGCCGGGAGAAAATCCGCCCTGTCCTCATCGTGTCAAGAACGCGCGAAACGCCGGCGCATCTCTGCGCCGGCGCCGTTGCGTGCTGCGGTGAAGCTAGAACCGCGTGGCCCAATCGCGGCGCTCCCAGCGGATCCGCTGCGCCAATCGGTCGAAGCGATCGTCGAGGATCTGCCGCTCGCGGATATCGAGGCCCCCGCCCGTGCGCCGGAATTGCGCCTCCTGCCGCGCGATATCGTTGAACTCGCGCCGCAGCGAGACTGCTTCCGGCCGCGTCAGATCCCCGTTGCGCACGCCGACATCGATGCGTCGATCGAGTTCGCGCTGCCGCGCATTGATGTTGGTCCAGGCGCTTGGCCCGCCCCGCCGCTCCTGCGCGTCATGACGTTGATAGGCGATGCGTTGACTCAAGCCGTCGAAGCGCCGGTCGAGATCGCGCCGCTCCCATTCGTTCAGCCCGTTCGCACGATAGCGTCGCTCCAGCGCCGCGATCTGTCCGTATTCGGTGCGCAACTGATAGGCTTCGTTGCGCGTCAGCGAGCCGTTTCTCACGCCCGCGTCGATCCGCGCGTCGAGGTTCGCCTGCCGCTGATTGATGCTTTGCCACGGCGCCGCCGACGCCGGCGCAGCGAGGCCAAGCGCCATCGCGCTCACCGCGCAAGCCAAAAGAAGTCTCATGGTCGTCCTCGTTCAAACTACGTCCCCGTAGCTTTTGAACGCGCGACCTCGCCAAAGGCGTCGCACTCTTACTGCACGATAATGTGAGTCAGAAGCTCAACCCTGCCTGAACGCTGCAACAGCGCACACGTTGCAACTCAGCCTCCCCCTCTCCCCAAGGGGAGAGGGGGAGCCCTATTTTGGAATGTCTCGAACTAGGCCGCGCTTTCCTGCGCGTCCGGTCCGCGCGCGCGCAGCGCCACGAGCCGGTTGAGCGCCGCGACATAAGCCTTCGCCGACGCAACGAGCGTATCGGCGTCCGCCGCGCGCGCCGCCGCCACGCGCCCGTTCTCGGAGAGACGCACCGAGACTTCCGCCTGCGCGTCGGTCCCTTCCGTCACCGCGTGCACCTGATAAAGCGCCAGCGACGCCTCGTGCGGAACCGCCGCCTTGATCGCGTTGAACACCGCATCGACCGAGCCGTTGCCCGTCGCGCTCTGCTTCACGTCATGGCCATCGACCGTGAGCTCGATGTCCGCCGTCTGCGGCCCGTCGGTGCCGGCCACCACCCGCAGCCGCGCCACCTGGATGGAATCGTGCCCGTGCGCGATCGCGTCATCGACGAGCGCGATCAGGTCTTCGTCATAGATCGCGCGCTTGCGGTCGGCGAGGTCCTTGAACCGCGCGAACGCATCGGCGAGCTCGTTGTCCGCCAGCGTGTAGCCGAGTTCGCCGAGCTTCGACTTGAACGCATGCCGCCCCGAGAGCTTCCCGAGCACCAGGTGCGTCTGCCCCTGCCCCACGTCTTCCGGGCTCATGATCTCGTAGGTCTGCGAATGCTTCAGCATCCCGTCCTGATGGATGCCGCTCTCATGGCTGAACGCGTTCTTGCCGACGATCGCCTTGTTGTACTGCACCGGGAAGCCCGTGATCCGGCTCACCATCTGCGACACGCGCGTCAGCTTGGTGGAATCGATCTGCGTCTCGAACGGCAGCGCGTCGCGCCGCACGCGCAGCGCCATCACCACTTCCTCCAGCGCCGCATTGCCCGCCCGCTCGCCGAGCCCGTTCACCGCGCACTCGATCTGCCGCGCCCCGTTCATCGCCGCCGCGATCGAGTTCGCCACCGCGAGCCCGAGATCATTGTGGCAATGCGCCGAGAAGATCACTTTGTCCGCGCCCGGAACGCTCTCGATGAGGTCGGCGAAGATCGCGCCGTACTCGCTGGGAAACGAATAGCCGACCGTGTCGGGGATATTGATGGTCGTCGCGCCCGCCCGGATCGCGATCTCGACACAGCGCCGCAGGAAATCCCGCTCCGTGCGCGTGGCGTCCTCGGCGCTCCACTCCACGTCCTCCACATGGTTGCGCGCCCGCGTCACGCTCTGGTGGATCGCCTCCAGCACTTCCTCGGGGCTCTTGTTGAGCTTGTGCTTCATGTGGATGGGCGAGGTCGAGATGAAGGTGTGGATGCGCGGCCGCACCGCCCCCTTCACCGACTCCGCGCACGCATCGATGTCCTTCGGCCCGGCCCGCGACAGCCCCGCCACGATCGCCTCGCGGACGACCCCCGCCACCGCCTTCACCGCCGCGAAATCCCCCGGGCTGGCCGCCGGAAATCCCGCCTCGATGACATCGACGCCCATGCCGTCGAGCGCCTGGGCGAGCTCGAGCTTGTCCGCGTGGGTCATGGAGGCGCCCGGCGATTGCTCGCCGTCGCGCATGGTCGTGTCGAAGATACGGACTTGATCGGGCATGGCTGTCCCCAAACGCTCTCGAATTGTGTCGGTCTATGCTCTTTTCCCCGGCGGCATGAGAAGACCCGCCGGGACGGCGGTCCTCAGGCCCCAGGGCTGGTAAGTCGGCCTCTAAGTCGAGACAGCAGGGGTCTAAGCAGACGCATGCGTGAACTAAGCCATAAAAAGCAAAAGCTGCCGCCACCCTACGCCAAACGGACGCCGCAGCGCAACAAACTTGCGCTCATTCCTTCTCTGCGGATTCGCCGCCCCGCATCAGCCGCCGGGCGATCAGCACCGTCCCGATCCAGACCGCGATCGCCAGCACGCCGGCCGCGGCCGCCGCTCCGAGCCGCCCCTCCAGCGCATCCATGATCCCATCGCCCGCGAACGCGATGATCGCCGTCTTGGGCAGCACGCCAAGCACGAGCCCGGCGAAAAACGGCAGGAACCCCACCCGCGCCGCGCCCATCGCCATGTTGATGACCACGAACGGCGCCGTCGGCAGGAATCGCACTGCAAAGCTCGCGAGGAACCCGTTCTTCTCCATGAAGCGCGTGAACCGTCCGCCGGTAGCGCCCTTGTACCCCTTGAGCGCGGCCATGCCCCCGAACCGTCCGACGAAGAACGTGACCGCGCCCGAGACCATCGTCGCGATCCAGGCGTACCAGAACCCGCGCTCCGGCCCGAACGCCACGACGCACGCCGCGATCAGTACGAATTGCGGGGCGCCGACGAACGCCGTCGCCGTGAACACGAGGATCGCCGCCGGCAGCCCCCATTGGTGCCGCTCCGCGCCGCCAAGCCAGGTCCGCACGAACGTCTGGATTTCGTCGCCGAAATAGAGCCGGCCGATCACCAGCATGGCGCCCACCACCACGACCATGGTGATGGTGACGAAGAGCGCCCGCCAGGCGCGCGCATCCATGTGGGTCACGAACTCCCCAATCGCCCCCAGCCCTTTCGTACCCGGGCCGTCCGCCTTGGGGCGCCCCGCAGCGGGCTGCGCTTGCGGCGCTTCGTCGGCCTTTTCGTCGAGCATGCCCCTAGATAGCTGCGCTCTCGCCCTTTGGGAGCGCAATTCCCCCAGGCCGCTGCATTCGCAGCCCTGCGGCCGCTCGTCGCTGCCCGGCGCGGAGCTGCCCCGGTTGAACGCGCCGAAGCCTAAGCCGCCTTCGCCGCGGCCGGAGCGGCATGCGCCGCCGCCGCCTTCGGCTTGGCCTTCTTGTTCGGGTCGGGGATCTCCACGTCGTTCATCCGCGGCTTGAGCCCCCGGATGAGATCCGTCTCCACGGCGCGGCGATCGGCCTCTTCCCCGATCGGATAATGCACATGCCGCTCGGTCGCGCCGTAATACCAGAACGCGCGCGGCCATTTCTCGTGCCCCATCAGCCGATTGCGCAGATCATGCGCCTTGCCGACATAGAGCGGCTCCAGGAAGAACACGAAGCGTCGCCGCACGAAGACATAGATCCCGCCATTGCCTTCCTTTGGCAGACCTTCCTTGGTGAGGACGGTTTCGAAGCGGTACTTGCGCCCGCTTTCGCCGCGCCAGCGATGTGCGCCGAACAGGAACATGCGAGTCTCCTTGCCCCGTCACGCTCGGCCTCCATGCGTAAACGACTGGTAAACTCCCTCTCCCGCGCCGGCGAGGCAGAGGAGCGGGGGGCTTCCAGAACGCGGCGCTTGAGCCACTCCCCTATTTGGGCGATTCAACCCGCATGAGCGCCGTCCAGCCGATCTCCATGCAGCTCCGCGCAAGCGATCCCGAAGGCTTCGCAAAAGCGCTCGGAGCATCCTTCGCCCGCTACGGCTTCGCAATCGTCTCCGACCACGGGCTTCCACCCGCGCTTGTCGATGCCGCTTGGGCGCGCACCAAGGAGTTCTTCGCGCTCCCCGAGGGGACGAAGCGGCGTTATCACGTCCCCGGCGGCAAGGGTCAGCGCGGCTACACGCCCTTCGGCACCGAAGCGGCGAAAGGGGCCGCGCGCGTCGATCTCAAAGAATTCTGGCATATCGGCCGCGAGCTGCCGCCCGGCCATCCCGCCCGCGCGATCATGCCCGACAATCTCTGGCCCAACGAGGTCGAGAGCTTCCGCCGCGACCTCTACGGCCTCTTCGAAAGCCTCGATGCGCTCGGATCAAAGCTCCTCGCCTCGGTTGCGCGCTATCTCGACCTGCCCGGCGATTATTTCGACGCCGCGATCAAGGACGGCAATTCCATCCTGCGCCTGCTGCACTATCCCCCGCCTGCGCCGGGCGCCGAAGGCATGCGCGCCGCCGCGCACGAGGACATCAACGCACTCACGCTCCTTCTCGGCGCCGAAGAAGCTGGCCTGCAATTGCTCGACAGGGACGGCCGCTGGCTCGATGTCGATCCCCCCGAAGGCGCGGTCGTCGTGAACATCGGCGACATGCTGCAGCGCCTGACCAACCATGTGCTGCCCTCGACCTCGCACCGCGTGGTCAATCCCTCTGCCGCGCGCGCCCACCTGCCGCGCTATTCCATCCCCTTCTTCCTGCACTTCGCGCCCGATTTCCTCATCGACGCGCTCCCCTCCTGCGTCAGCGCCGCCAACCCCAAGCGCTATCCCCCCATCACCGCGCACGACTATCTCGAAGAACGCCTCCGCGAGATCCGCCTGACGTGATGGCGCGAAACTGCTAGGATGCGCCCATGAACGCCCCGTTCGCCTCGCCGCTGCACCGCTTCACGGTCACCGACATCCTTCACCTCGTGGAGAAAGGCGTCATCCACGAGGACGCGAAGTTCGAGCTGGTCGAAGGGGAGATCGTCCCGAAGATGTCGCCCAAGGGGATCGCGCACGAGCGCATGAAGATGCTTCTCACCGACTGGCTCGTCCGGTCGCTGGGGGACAAGTTCTGGGTCATGGTCGAGACCACGCTCTATCTTTCGAAAAATACGTTCCTCGAACCGGATTTCGTCCTCGTCTCAAGGAAGAAGAAGCTCGTCCAAAGCCCCGTCGGCGCTGACGTCGCGCTCGCCATCGAGGTCTACGACACCAGCAAGGCCTACGATCTTGGCCGCAAGGCCGGACTCTATGCGCGTTACGGCGTCGGCGAATACTGGGCGATCGACGCCTACGGCTCGGGCCTGCGCGTACATCGCGGCGCCGACCCGAAGGGGTGGACCACCAAGCCCGAGGACGTGAAGCCCGACACGCCGATCGCGCCGCTCTGCGCCAAGGGCGTCGCGCTCAAACTCAGTGACTTGAAGGATTGAGCGCTCCCCTCCTCTTCTCCAGGGGAGGGTGTCGCCGCGCAGCGACAAGGGTCACCCCAACAACAAGCGCAGGAACTCCGCATCCGACCATCGCGGCCCGAAGCGCATGCCGAGAAGATGCGCCTGCCGCGCGACCACAAGCTCCCGCTCCGGCATCAGATAAAGCCGCTGGTCTCCCGCCCCCGCCGCCATCCGCACATCGCCGAGCCGCGCGATCGCCGCGCCGTCGATCTCCACCCTCATCCCGCCCGCCGGCGGAATGAGCCCCGGCCGCAACAGCCACCACGAGAGCCCGTATCCAGGATTGGCCTCCGATGCGCGGAAGCATTCCCGCAGCGCATCGCGGTCAAGCAGGCCGCGCGCGCCTTGGCGCGCCTCAGCCAGCACGAATTGTCCGAACTCGGCCCATTGCCGTGCGCGCATCACGCAGCCTTGCGGCATCAGCGGATTGCCGTCGCTCCCGCGCCGCCAGCTCTCGAACCGCACATTGATCGAGTCTAGCACGCGCCGCTGCAGCCACTCCAGCGGATCGCCCCCAAGCTTGCGGCGCATCAGCTCCCCGAACGCCTGGAACGACGTCGGCCCATAGGAGAAACGCGAGCCCGGCGCCCACGCGAGCGGCGTCGCGACCGCCTCCGCATAGGTCGGCGGCCGCCCGATCGCGCCGGGCTGCAAGCCGCTCGTCAGCGACAGCAGGTGCCGGATCGTGATCTCGCGCCGCTCATCGCCTTGCCACTCGCTCAACGTCCGCGACGCGCGCTCATCCAGCGTCAGCAGCCCGTCCTTCACGCCCGCCGCCGCCATGATCCCCGTGAAGCTTTTCGTCCCGCTCGCGAGGTTCCAGCCGCGCTCCGCGCCGCCGCCGTTCGGATAGTCCTCGAACACCGCCGCCCCGCGCCGCACGACGATGAGCGACACCCCGCGCCGCTCCGCCGAATACCGCGCCGCCGCCTCGTAGTTCGCCGCGAACGCGCCCGAGGCGAGCGTGAATGGCGCGACCGCCAACGCTCCCGCGCCGGCCATGAAAGTACGACGATCCATCTGGGCCTCCGCCTCTACAACGGATGGCGCCGCCCGATCCATCGCGCGCTATTCCGGGTAAAGCCGCCTGAACGCCTCGAACAGCGCTTCCCGCTCGGCCGGCTGCCCTTCAACCTGAACCGCATCGGCCTGAATGAACGCGTGCGGCAGCCGCTTCTCCACCCAGATGTGCGAAGCCGGAACCGCCCAGCTCGGATCGTCGAGCGCCCCCGCCGCGACATAGACGAGGTTCGCCGCCGCCAGCGGCTCATGCCACAGCCGCGTCCCGCACGCCGCGCAGCGCTCGATGTCCACCTCGCGCCCGCTGTCTGCGCGCTTGCGCCAGACCTGCGTCTCCCCTTGCGTCTTCGCGAACGCCGCCCGCTCGAAGATCGCCATCACCAGATTGGTGGCGCCGGTGAGCTTCTGACAATCGCGGCAATGGCAAGCGTTGACGCCGATCGGCCGCGCCTCGATCCGATAGCGCACCGCCCCGCACAAGCACCCGCCCTCATACGGCGGCTCCGGTATCGCCGGCCGCATCACCTATTCCGCACTCGTCCGCGCCGCTTCCTCGCGCGCCTTCGCGTCGCGCTTCCACCGCCGCTCGTCCAGCTCTCCGGAAATCACCACGGCGCCGCCCAGCGCCAAAAAGAAAAGCGCAATGACCAATTCCGGCGTCATGCTTCCATCCTCCGCACGAACTAGCGAGCGAACGAACGAATGCAGAATATAAGCGGCAGCACCCAGAATGAGAAGGCCGTCGAGGTCCGCCTTTCCGAGGCTGTTTCCGTCCAAAGCCTTGATCGAGGGACGAAGAACAGCAGCAATCGCTGACGCGACGGCCAGATTGTTTAGAAGCGCCGCGCGTAACTTGCGCTGCTCGTCTCGTCCCTTCGCGTTGGTCGCCTCCTCCAATCGCGCCTCCAAAGACCCTCCCCCTAGTTCTTATCCTTATCCACCAGCTTGTTCTTGCCGATCCACGGCATCATCGCGCGCAAGCGCCCGCCCACGTCCTCGATCGGATGCGCGGCGCTCCGCGCGCGCGTCGCCTTGAAGCTCGGCTGCCCCACGCGGTTCTCCAGCATCCAGTCGCGCGCGAACCGCCCCGACTGGATGTCCGCTAGCACCCGCTTCATCTCCGCCTTCGTCTCCGCCGTGACGATGCGCGGCCCAGTGACATATTCTCCGTACTCGGCGGTATTCGAGATCGAGTAGTTCATGTTCGCGATCCCGCCCTCATAGATGAGATCGACGATCAGCTTCACCTCGTGCAGGCACTCGAAATACGCCATCTCCGGCGCATAGCCCGCCTCCACCAGCGTCTCGAACCCGGCGCGGATCAGCTCCACCAGGCCCCCGCACAGCACCACCTGCTCGCCGAAGAGATCGGTCTCGCATTCCTCGCGGAAATTCGTCTCGATGATCCCCGCGCGTCCGCCCCCGATTGCCGAGGCGTAGGACAAAGCCAGCTCCAGCGCATTGCCGCTGGCGTTGCGCTCCACCGCAACGAGGCACGGCACGCCGCCGCCCTTCAGGTACTCCCCGCGCACCGTGTGCCCCGGTCCCTTCGGCGCCACCATCCCGACGTCAACGTCCGCAGGCGGATCAATGAGCTTGAAATGCACGTTGAAGCCGTGCCCGAAGAGCAGCGTCTTGCCCGCCTTCATCGCCGGCGCGATCTCGTTGGCGTAAATCTCCGCCTGCACCTCGTCCGGCGCCAGCACCATGATGACGTCGGCCTTCGCCGCCGCATCCTTCACGCTCATCACCTCGAGTTTCTCGGCCTTCGCCTTCTTGGCTGACGTCGAACCGGCCTTCAGCGCCACGATCACGTTCGCTACGCCGGAATCCTTCAGATTGAGCGCGTGCGCATGCCCTTGGCTGCCATAGCCCACCACGGCCACGGTCTTCTTCTGGATGAGGGCAAGATCGGCGTCGCGATCATAATAGACGCGCATGGAAAGCTCCGGCGGGACCTGAAGGTGGTTGGAAACGCGCTTACGAAGCGGGTTCCAGCCGTTGCGTCAAGCGCCCTACCCGAGAGAGCCCCCACGGGGTAAAAACGCCGCATGTCCGACGATCTCGACGCCGCCAACGACAAGTCGCCCACCGACGCGCCCGCCAAGGACAAGCCCGCCGATCACGAGGCGCCCAAGGCGGAAGCCTCCAAGCCGGACGCCTCCAAGCCGGCGGCCGCCATCGCCGTCCCCGCCAACGATGCGACGCCCAGCAGCGCGACCGCCGGCCAGTCTCCCAACGAACCGGCGCCCGACGAAGCGACGGCCGATCAAGCCTCCCCCAACGAAGCATCGCCCAAAGACGCGCCGGCCAACGATGTCGCCGCCCACGACGAGCCCCTCGTCAATCCGGCGTCGCTGAAAGCCGCGCCAGACGAACCCGCCGACGAAGCCGTCGCCGACGACGCAAACGCCGCGAGCGCAATTGTCGCCTTCTGGCGCGACGCCGGCCCGGAACGCTGGTTCGCCAAGGACGACGCCTTCGACGACGACATCCGCGCGCGCTTCGAGCCTCTGCACATGAGCGCCGCGCGCGGCGAGCTCGAGCATTGGGCCGACACGCCCGAAGGCGCCCTCGCGCTCCTCCTCCTGCTCGATCAGTTTCCCCGCAACCTCTATCGCGGCTCGGCCCACGCTTTCGCCGCCGATCCCCTCGCCCGTCTCCTCGCCGGCCGCGCCATCGAGCGCGGCTTCGACCGCGACTCCCCGCCCGAGCTGCGCGTCTTCTTCTACCTGCCGTTCGAGCATTCCGAGGACGCCCGCGATCAGGAGAACGCCATCGCGCTCATGTCCGAGCTGGGCGACGACGACCTTACCCATTGGGCGCTGGTCCACGCCGACGTCATCGCCCGCTTCGGCCGCTTCCCGCACCGCAACGCCGCGTTGGGCCGCGTCTCCACCGACGCCGAACGCCGCTTCCTCGCCGACGGCGGCTTCGGCGCCTGATCTCAAATCCTCCCGCTGATGACGCGTGCCGAAAGCGGAAGAGGCGCCGTCCGCTGAAACGGAGGCTTACGCGCAGTCGCTTTCAACTCGCGCGAGTTCGAACCTTCCACTCGAACTGTCCAACGCTTGTTTCTCGGCTTCACCCCATAGCGTGCGAAGCAATCCGCGAGCGTCATGTTTCAGGGCCCCGAACGCCATCTTGTCACACTCTATCTTAAATTGAAATGAAGGTGTCGAGCCCCTCTACTGAATCGCCGCATCGAACGCGTACTTCCAGCTCCCGTCGAAATCGCGCGTCCACACCGAGATGTACCGCCCCGGCGTGCGCGATCCATCCGCGGCGACATAGGTCGAGTTCCCCCACGTCCAGCCCATGTCGCCGCGATTGGACACCTTGCCCATCTCCGGCGACCACAGCAGCTTCGCGCCCGACGGCCACCGCGCGAAGCGCGACGCGATCGCCGTGCGCCCGCGCGCCGGCGCCCCGGTGCTTTCCACGATCATCCCGTCGCGCGCCGCGAACTGCGCGAACGCCGCCGGCACGCCTTCGCTGTCCGCCGCCGCCGCGAACGCGCGATCGACGTCCATCAATTCCTGCGCCGCCGCCGCGAAGAGCTCGCCTTCGTTGCGCGAGCCGGCGATCTCGGAGAGCGCTTGCGCCAGCTGCCCCACCGCATCGTTGCCGATGCAGGATCGGCTCGTGCTCGTCGTGCGCCCGCCCACCGCGATCTCCACATAGGCCTGGCTGCCGGTCGGGCACGACGCCTCGCTCCCCTCGCCGACGCCGGACGCCGCCGCCTGCGCCAGCACCTCGATCCGCGCACGCTGCGCGGCGTTCAGCGTACGGACGGTCGGCGTGTCCGGCCCCCACAGCCACCATCCCGTGCGCGGATGCCCGGTGAAGCGCCGCAGCACGAGCTTGGCCGCCTCGCCCTCCGGCTCCACCCGGATCACCCGCGCCACGCCCCCGTCATTGGGCGCGATCGTGGCCCGCACGCCGAACGCCAGCCCGCCGAGCGTGCCGCGCCCGCCCGTCGTCTCCGCGATGTCCGCCGCGACGAGGTCCCGCGCCCAGGTCGGCGCCGCGCGCCCAGTCTGCGCGTACGCCGGCGTCGCAAACGCCAGCATCAGTACACAGACGATGCCCGTTGCGCGCGCCCCTCCCCTTCGAGGGGAGGGGATGAAGGGGTGGGGTGTCGCGCGACGAAAGCAATTCCTGGCGATGCCTCGCGCCCGCAGCTCTTCAGCGTCGAGGTCCACCCCACCCCCTGCCCCCTCCCCTCGAAGGGGAGGGGGGCGCCTTATTCCATCGACGCAGAATTGTGCGCCTCGCCGTTGAGAGCCAAGCACATCCAAAAGCCGACGCAGCATCGGAAACTCCGTGTCCAGATCAATTCCGGTCCGGTCCGCGATGGATCGAGAGCACGCCGGTGCGGCTCACCTCCACCAGCCCCAGGGGCCGCATAAGCTCGATAAAGGCGTCCACTTTCGCGCTCGCGCCGGTGACTTCGAAGATGAAGCTCTCCAGCGTCGTGTCGATCACCTTCGCGCGGAAGATGTCGCTGACCCTGAGCGCCTCGATCCGCTCGGCCCCGGCGGAGCGCACCTTCACCAGCGCCAGCTCCCGCTGCACGCCGTTGGGGTCGAGCGTCACGTCGATCACCTGCCGCACCGAGACGATGCGCTCCAGCTGCGCCTTGATCTGGTCGAGGATGATCGGCTGCCCGCGCGTGACGATGGTGATCCGCGAGGCGTTCGCCGCCTTGTCGGTCTCCGCCACCGTCAGGCTCTCGATATTGTAGCCGCGCGCCGAAAAGAGCCCGACAACGCGCGCCAGCACCCCCGGCTCGTTGTCCACAAGCACGGCCAGCGTGCGGCTCTCGGCGGGTGCGTCTGATCTCGGCGGCATCGGCGCTAGTCAGTGTCTTCGGCAAAGGCGGTCGTCAAGTCGCGCGACCCGTGCAGGATTCGAGAAACCTCGAACGTTCCGTCGGCCGGATAGGCGAAGAAGATCACATAAGATTTGAAAGGAACGCTTCGCAGACCTTGCCGCAACTCGCTTCTGGGACGACCCATGATCGCCTTCAGCTCCGCGAGGCGCGCACATCTGCGAAGTATGGCGTCGCGGACTCTCCGCGCGGCGTCCTCGGATTGCGATCTCTCTCTGATGAAGCGCGCGATCTCTACGACGTCGCGGCGGGCGGCGCGGCGAAATCGCAGCGCCCTCACGCGCGCGTCGGGTCTGCGAGGGTGGCCTCAACCGCCGCGATCACATCCTCGGGGGTCTCCACGCCGTCCTCGGCATAGGCCTCGTCGATCAGCGCCTTGAGCTCCCGAAACCGCTGCTCTTGCTCGGCGACTAGGCGCACTCCTTGGCCGATCACTTCCTCTGCGGAGGAGAAACGGCCGGAACGCACCAGTTCCGAGACGACTCCTTCCAGCTCCGATCCGATCTTCACGTCCATGCGCTGCTCCTGGCGCCGTCATACCAGAACTCCCGCCACGCGCTAATGCGCCCGGCGCATGCGCCTTTCCATTTCCGTGATCCAGTCCGCGCCGCGATCGGAGATCGGCAGCTCCGGATAGCGCATGCGCATGCTGGTCGCCAGATCGGCGGCCATGCGGAAGCCCGCGACGTCGGTCTTCTTGGCGCCGGTCATCAGCCGCGTCAGCATCCGGCCCTTGCGCCGGGGATCGATCGCGTACTGCACTTCGCTCACCAGGAGCCGCCGGCAATCCTGGATGAACTTCATCGCCATCTCGGTCGATGGCGCCACGGGCGTGAGCTGCTCCACCTGATAGAGCGCAAAGAGCACCGCATCGAGCACCGGCGGGCGATAGCCCTGGAACGCGCCCGGCTTGTCGGTCCCATGCGCGTCCGGCGCGAGGTTCGGAAAGAACATCCGCCCGCGGTCCGCGAGCGACGAGAGCCGCCATGACAGCTTCGCCAGCGGCTCGCTGAGCACCGCGCGGTTCTGCGCATTGGCGTGCGCGCGCGCCAGCCACACGCCTTCGGAGAGTGCGTCGATCGTCTCGTGCGCCCATTCCAGCACGTCGCGGTCGAGCTGACTCTTCAGCGCCTCCGCCTGCATCGACGCTTGCCGCGACACCACCGACCAGTTGAACAGGAACGACGCGAGCGCGAGCGCGGCCGAAGCCACCGCCACCCATTCCGTGACGCCCCAATTGGCCCACACCGCATAAACGGGCATTGTTCCCCTCGTCGCGCGATCAGTCTTAACGCGCCGCCGCCCCCGCCGAAAGGGAGACGTGCCGGAACGTGTATCCCTCCAGGTCCTTTTCCCCTTTGTCGGGGAATTCCTTCACTGAATTAATCCGCGGCCGCCGGCGCGTCAGACCAGCATCTTGCCTTCCTCGTCGATCTCGTCGCCGCGAAAATCCTCCGCCAGGATCATCTCGTTGTGCGCCTTGCCTGACGGGATCATCGGGAAGCAATTCTCCTCCTTGGCGACGCGGCAATCGAAGATCACCGGCCCTTTCGCCGCCAGCATCTCCGCGATCTTGCCATCGAGCTCCGCAGGCTTGTCCGCACGAATGCCCGTCGCGCCATACGCCTCCGCCAGCTTCACGAAGTCCGGCAGCGCCTCCGAATAGGAATGCGAATAGCGCTCGTTGTGCAGCAATTGCTGCCATTGGCGCACCATGCCCATCCATTCGTTGTTGAGGATGAACACCTTGATCGGCAGGTCGTGCTGAACGGCCGTGCTCATCTCCTGCATCGTCATCTGCACGCTGGCTTCCCCCGCGATGTCGATCACGAGCGCATCGGGATGCGCCGCCTGCACGCCGATCGCCGCCGGCAGCCCATAGCCCATCGTCCCAAGGCCCCCCGACGTCATCCAGCGATTGGGCTCCTGGAAATGGAAATACTGCGCCGCCCACATCTGATGCTGGCCGACTTCCGTCGTGATGTAGACGTCCTTCTTCTTCTCGCTGCGCGCCTTCACCGCTTCGTACAGTCGCTCGATCGCGTATTGCGGCTTGATCACCTCGCCGCTGGCGCGATACGCGAAGCAATTCTTCCCGCGCCACGCGTCGATCTGCTTCCACCACTTCTTGATCTCGTCCGCATCGTTCTTCGCGTTGCGCGCGCGCCAGCCCTCCACCAGCGCCTCGAGCGCCGCGCCGCTGTCGGCGATGATGCCCACATCCACGAGCACGTTCTTGTTGATCGAGGAGGGATCGACATCGATGTGAATCTTCACCGAGTTGGGCGAGAACGCATCGAGCCGCCCGGTGACGCGATCGTCGAACCTGGCCCCGATCGCGATCATCAGATCGCAATCGTGCATCGCGTGGTTCGCCTCCCAGCTCCCGTGCATCCCCAGCATGCCGAGCCACTGCGGCTCCGACGCCGGAAACGCCCCGAGCCCCATCAGCGTCGATGTGATCGGAAAGCCGGTCTCCTTCACCAGCGTGCGCAGCGCCGCAGCCGCGTGCGGCCCGGAATTCACCACCCCGCCGCCCGTATAGAAGATCGGCCGCTTCGCCTTCGCCATCAGGTCGAGCGCCTGCTCGATCTTTTCGCGGGCGATCTCTTCCCGCGCCGGAGCCGACGCCCGCGCCCGCCGCGGCTGGAACGCCTTCGGGCCGGCATACGCGCCCTTGGCGAATTGCACGTCCTTCGGGATATCGACGACCACCGGCCCCGGCCGTCCGCTGCGCGCGACATGAAACGCCTCGTGCAGCACGCGCGCGAGATCGTTCACGTCCCGCACCAGCCAATTGTGCTTCGTGCAGGAGCGCGTGATCCCGACCGTGTCGCATTCCTGGAACGCGTCCGAACCGATGAGATGGGTCGGCACCTGGCCGGTGATCGCCACGATCGGGATGGAATCGAGCAGCGCGTCCGCGAGCGGCGTCACGATGTTCGTCGCCCCCGGCCCGCTCGTCGCCAGCAGCACGCCCACCTTCCCGGTCGAGCGCGCATAGCCTTCCGCCATGTGCCCCGCCCCCTGCTCGTGCCGGACGAGGATGTGCTTGAGCTTCGGCTCGTCGAAGAGCGCGTCATAGATCGGCAGCACCGCGCCCCCCGGATAGCCGAAGAGCACGTCCACGCCCTGATCCGCCAGCGCCCGCACCACCATCTCGGCGCCCGTCATGATCTGGATTTTGGTTTTGGCGGCCGTCGATCCGTCCATGGGACTCATCCGGAAAGTTGCGAGAGACGAAAACAAAGAAAAGGTGGCCAAGAAAAAAGGGGCCTTCCGGCCCCTCGTCGCGCGCGCCAGGATGCCCCGCAGGGGCGACCGCCGGCGCGCTAGGTTACGATAAGCTTGGAAGCCAAAACTGGCACAACCATCCTCACGTCCTGTTCAATCGGGAACTTAGTTTCTCCCAGCGGGCCGGTCAACGCCCTGAACGAACGGTTCTTGCCTCTACCGGTCCGGGTTGAGCGACACCGGTCCGGACGAAGGCGGGGCCAGCGGCGTCCCTTGCGGCAAGGTCTGCGGCGCGCGCGAGACCGGCGTCCCTGCGCCGCCCTGCGCCGGCTGCCGCCCCGCGCCTGCCTCCGCCCGCCGCTGCAGCAGGCTCGCCGCCATAGTCGTCATGGTCCGCCGGACGCACATGTATTGCGAGGCCGTGGTCGTGGCCCCCTTGGCCGTCACCAGCGCGTTGAAGAGCTGCGCGTAATAGTCCCCGAACTGTTCCGCGCCCCCGAGCCCCGCCGGATCGCGCAGCGGCACGATCGAATCGGCCGGGGCGGTCATGTCCGTGGCCAGCGCCCAGGTGCAATCGGCCTGCATCTCGCGCCGCTGTCGGATGAGCGCGCCAGCGGCCGCCGGCTGCGCCATCCCGAGGCTCACCACCGGCTGCGCGCCAGTCACCGCGACGTGGAAGACGAGCCCGCTCGGCCGCGGCGGCGGCGGCGGCGATGACTGCGCCCACGCCGCGCCCGTCAGGCCGGCGCAGACCAGGGCTGCAACAAAAGCACGCATCCGCGTCTCCACGGAAACCGAGTCTATCCGTCGCCCCGGAGCGCGGCCAGCGCCAACCCCAGTCGCGACTGCAGCTCCGCGTCGCACACCTTCCGCCATTGGGGAATCTGATGCGCGATCCAGGTGAATTGCCGCTTGGCGTAGCGCCTTGTGTCGCGCTGCCCGATCGCCGCGGCGCCGTCCAGGCCGATCTCGCCGCGCAGGTGCGCGATGAGCGCGGGAACGCCGTGCGCCTTCATCGCCGGCAGCTTCGCATCCAGCTCCCGCGCCAGGAGCGCGGACGCCTCCTCCAGCGCGCCCGTCTGCAGCATCGCCAGAAAGCGCGCATCGATCGTCCGATAGAGCGCGCCGCGTTCCGGCGTGAGCGCGACGCCGACCCAATCCTTCAGCGCTTCCGACGTCTCGAACGATTTCAGCGTCCGCCCCGTCGCTTCGATCACCGACAGAGCCCTGATGATCCGCGGCGCATCCTTCACCGAAATCCGCGACGCCGCCTCCGCATCGCGCAGCCCGAGCTCCGCATGCAGCGCCGCGACGCCTTCGGTCTCCAATCTTCTCTCCAGCGCTCGCGCTTCCTCTGGCGCCGCCGGCGCGACCAGCAGCCCTTCGGTCAGCGCTTTGAAATAGAGCCCTGTTCCACCGATCACGATCGCCGTGCGACCCCGCTCTTGTATCTCCCCGATCGTCCGTTTCGCCTCCTGCACCCATTTCCCGACCGAATATCTCTCCCCCGCATCGACATGCCCGTAGAGATGATGCGGCGCCCGCGCCTCCTCTTCCGCGCTCGGCCGCGCGGTGATGATCCGGAGGTCGCGATAGACCTGCATCGAATCCGCGTTGACGATCTCCCCGCCAAGTTCTTCCGCCGCCGCCAGCGCCAGCGCCGACTTGCCCGACGCCGTCGGCCCCAAAATGAGCAGCGCTCTCCCCTCTCCCGCGCCAGCGGGGGAGGGGCCGGGGGTGGGGGAGTTCAAAGAAGAGTCGGGAGGGCTCGTCACAGCCGCCATCATCGAGACATTCGCTCCGATCTCAATCGCTGGCGCCGGCGAACGGAATCCTGCACGGGATAGCCGATGACCGCCCAAGTTCCCGTTTCGCACGCATTGGTCTTCGTCGCCGCCGAGCGCACCGCCTATTTCGAAGCCGTGCGGGCGCTTGGCCGCGTGGCCCATGCGCGCGGGCTTCCGCCCCCCGCCGTCCTCTCCGGCTGGGAAGCCGCCGAATGGGTCTTCCCTTCGGTCGATTCCACGCTCCTCGACGAAGCCCGCGCCGCCATCGACGGACTCCCCGTCGATTTCGCGCTCATCCCGGACGAAGGCCGCCGCAAGCGCCTCCTCGTCGCCGACATGGATTCCACCATCATCAATGTCGAATGCCTCGACGAGCTCGCCGATTTCGCCGGCCTGAAAGACAAGATCGCCGCCATCACCGAGCGCGCCATGCGCGGCGAGCTCGTCTTCGAGGACGCGCTGAAGGAACGCGTCGCCATGCTCAAGGGCCTGAGCACAAGCGCACTTCAGCTCTGCTACGACGAACGCGTGAAGCTGAATCCCGGCGCCCGCACGCTTGTGAGCACCATGATCAAGCACGGCGCCCGCGCGGTTCTCGTCTCTGGCGGCTTCACGTTCTTCACTGAGCGCGTCGCCGGCGCCGCCGGCTTCGACGCCAACTTCGCCAACACCCTCCTCACCAACGGAGATACGCTCTCCGGCGAAGTCGCTCTGCCCATTCTCGGCCGCGCCGCCAAGCTCGACACGCTCCAACGCGAAGCAAGCGCGCTCGGCGCCGCCGCACGCGACGCCCTCGCGCTCGGCGACGGCGCCAACGATCTCGACATGATCAAGGCCGCCGGCCTCGGCCTCGCCTACCGCGCCAAGCCAATCGTCGCCGCCGAAGCCGACGCAGAGATCGCGCACACTTCGCTCGAAACCGTGCTCTTCTTCCAGGGCTACCGCCGAAGCGAGTTTGCCGCATGATCCGCACACTGATCTTCGCCGCCGTCCTGGCCGGGTGCGCGACTGTCCAGACGCCGGCCGCGCCCGCAAGAGCTATGATCATCATCGACGAGCGCGCCGTCACGCGCGACGAGCCGCCCCCGCACGGCGCGATCGGCATGAGCACCGCCTACCGCATCTCCGACGCCGCGCCCAATCGCGCGATGGAATTCCGCAAGCGCACGCTCCATGTCGGCGCCGCCATCGGCGCCCATCCCATCGACCATGACGAGGTCTATTACGTGCTCGAGGGCGAGGGCGAAGTCGTCTCCGACGGCCGCACAGCGCGCCTCGCGCCCGGCATGGCCGCTTATCTCTACGCCGGCGCGCAGGTCGGCATCCGCCAGTTGGGCGACGCGCCGCTCACCATCATCATCTCCTACCCGCTCGCCGCGCGCACGCCGTGAGCGTCCCAACGCTCACCCTGGTCGTCGCCCGGGCGCGCAACAACGTGATCGGCAAGGCGGGCGCGTTGCCCTGGCGCGCGCCCTCCGACATGCAGCGCTTCAAATCCGCCACCATGGGCAAGCCCGTGCTCATGGGCCGCAAGACCTGGGCGACATTGCGCGCCAGGCCCCTCCCCGGCCGCGCCAATATCGTGATCACCCGCGACCCAGCGTTCCGGGGGCCCGGCGCCTTCGCCTATTCCGATCTCGCCGCCGGTCTCGCCGCCGGCGCCGCCATGGCCGATCGTTCGGGCGCGGACGACGTGTGCGTCATCGGCGGCGCCGACATCTTCGCCGCGACGCTGCCGTTCGCCGACCGCATCGTCCTCACCGAGATCGATCTTTCACCCGCAGGCGATGTTCGCCTGCCCGCCTTCGACGAAAGCGCCTGGCGCGAAGTCTCGCGCGAGCACGTCGCACGCGGCCCACGCGACGACGCATCCTTCAGCGTGCGCACCTTGCAGCGCGCACGATCGCCCTGATGACTTAGCGCCCGCCGGTCTTGCGCGCCTTGCGCGCCGCATACCGCAGATCCCGACGCGCCTTCTGCTCGGCCTCGAGGATTTCCAGGCGCTCCTTTTCCGCGAGCCGGTCGATCTCGGCCTGGCGCGCGCGCTCTTCCGCTTCGAGCTCTTCCTGGATCCGCCGTTCCTCCGCCGCCCGGAGCCGCTCGGTCTTCTCCTGCGCGACCCGCTCCTTGCGGGCCTCCTCGGCGGCGACGCGCTTGGCTTCGCGTGCGGCGGCCTGCGCGGCGGCCTGGGCGCGGCGCTCCGCCGCCTCCGGGTCGTCGGCGCGCGCGCGGAACTTCGCCAGAGCGGCCTCACGGGCCTTCTGGGCGTCGGCAAAACGATCTTTCAAATCCGGGTCGTGCTTGGCCACGGCCTCAAATCCTCTCGGCGGCGAAAATGGAAGGACCGGGCTCTTACCCGAACCCGGCGCAGAAGGGAACCCCGTCCCCGCGAGGTCGCGGCCCTCTGGAGACCGGTCTCATTCGAACCGGATCGCCGGCGCCGGCTTTTGCCCGACCGCCATGTTCGCGAGCGCCGCGGTTGCGATCGCCAGGAAACGCTCCGCGATCGGATGACCCGGCTCTGCCGCGACCAGCGGCTTGCCTTCGTCGCTCGCCTCCCGGAGCCGCACATCGAGCGGGATCTCCCCCAGGAAGGGCACGCCGAATTCTTCCGCCGTTCGCCGCGCCCCGCCTTCCCCGAAGAGCGCCACGCGCTCCCCTGACGGCGTTTCGTACCAGGCCATGTTCTCCACCACGCCGAGGATCGGCGCGTGCGTCTTCTCGAACATCCCGATCCCGCGCCGCACGTCCGCCAGCGCCATCTGCTGCGGCGTGGACACGATGACCACCCCGGCCAACGGCAGCCGCTGCACTAGCGTCAGCTGCGCATCGCCGGTGCCCGGCGGCAGGTCCAGCACAAGGATATCGAGCGGCGCCCAGTCCACTTCGTCCAGCATCTGCCGGATCGCGGAGGTCGCCATCGGCCCCCGCCAGACCATCGCCGTCTCCGGATCGACCAGATAGCCGATCGACATCGTCTTCAGCCCCCACGCCTCCACCGGCGCGAGCTTGCCGCCCCGCTTCGGCTCGGGCTTGTGCGCCGTCGTGCCCATGAGCGTCGGCAGCGAGGGCCCGTAGACGTCCACGTCCAGCAGGCCCACCCGTTTTCCCAGCTTCGCCAGCGCACACGCAAAATTGACCGCCACCGTCGATTTGCCGACCCCGCCCTTCGCGCTCGCCACCGCGATCACGCTGGCGACCCCCGCCACGCCCTCGGCCCGGCGCTCCGGCTGCGGTTGGGCGCGCGGCGCCGGACGCGCGGCGCCTCCCCCATGCGCGGTGAGTACCACCGTCACGGCCGTGACCCCAGCAAGCCCGCGCACAGCGGCTTCCGCCGCCTCGCGCACGGAATGATAGCGATCGATCGACGCCGACGGCGCCTCGATCGTGAAGCTCACGCGCCCGTCCGGGCGGATCGACAACCCCGCGACGCGGCCCGCGGCCATGAGGCCGGCGCCCGTTTCAGGATCGCTTAACGCGTTGAGGGCCGCCTCGATGGCTTCCAGAGGCGCCAACCGGTTGTTCATGCTTGATCCCTTATGGCTGGGGGCACATATCCGGCCCTCGCGCTCGGATTACCAGAGCCGGCGCGGGGGGCCGCCGAAACGACGGCTGGAAAAAAGGTAGAATATGCCTTGGAATGACCAGTCCGGCGGCGACGGCGACCGCGACCGTAAGAACGGCCCCAAGGACGGGCCGAAAGACGGTCCCTGGGGCGCCGGCGGCGGCGGACAGCGTCCGCCCTGGGGCCAGCAACCGCGCCGGCCGCGGCGCGGCGGCGGCGATACGCCCGATCTGGAGGAAATGCTCCGCCGCTGGCGCGAGCGCGCAGGCCGCTTCCCTGGCATGGGCGGCGGCGGCGGCGCCGGCGGGCGACGCGGCGGTCCCGGCGGCGTCTGGGTGATCGCCGGCCTTCTCTTCGCCGGCTGGCTCGCATCCGGCGTCTTCGTGGTCGATGCCGGCGAGCAGGGCGTGGTCACCCGCTTCGGCGCTCACCAGCCTCCCAACCGCGCCCCCGGTCTCCACTACCACCTCCCCGCGCCGTTCGAGGGCGTGCAGGTCGTCAACGTCACCGGCGTCCAGCGCCTCGATGTGCCCGTGCGGGAAAACCAGTCCCGCGAGGACGAGGGGCTGATGATCACCTCCGACCGCAACATCGTCGATGTCGGCTTCACGGTGCTCTACCGGCTCTCCAGCGCCGAGAACTTCCTCTTCAACGTGCGCGATCCCGAAGAGGCGATCCGCGCGGTCGCCGAAAGCGCGATGCGCGAGGTCGTCGGCCAGCGCGAGCTGCAGGCGATCATCACCACCGAGCGCGCAGGCGTCGAGCAGGCCGCCGAACAGCTCATGCAGCGCGTGCTCGATGATTACGGCGCCGGCGTCCAGATCCAGCAGGTGCAGCTGCAGAAGGCCGATGCGCCCCCGCAGGTGATCGACGCCTTCAACGACGTCGTCCGCGCCGGCCAGGATCGCCAGGCCGCCATCAACCGCGCCGAGCAATACCGAAACGAGATCGTCCCGCGCGCCCGCGGCGAAGCCCAGCAGCAGCTGCAGCAGGCCGAAGCCTATCGCGAGCAGGTGGTGCGCGAAGCCAATGGTGAAGCCGCGCGCTTCACCTCCGTGCTGACCGAATACCGCCGCGCCCCGCGCGTCACCCGCGAGCGGCTTTATCTGGAAGCCATGGAGCGCGTCTATCGCGGCGCCGACAAGATCATCATCGATCGCGGCGCGGGCGTGCAGCCCTACCTGCCGCTCGAGCAGATCCGCCGCACGCCGGCGCAACCACAGCCGTCGCAGCCTGCGGCGGAGCCCCCGGCGCCTGCGCCGCAGGCCCAACGTTAAGGGGGCCCGATCATGCGAGGCGCTGCGCTTTCCTTTCTCTTCGTGCTGGCCGCGGCGTTCGTGCTCGCGCTCAACACGTTCTTCATCGTCAGCCAGACCCAGCAGGCGATCGTGCTGCGCTTCGGCGCGCCGCAGCAGGCGATCACCTCACCGGGCCTCTACGTGAAGGCGCCCTTCCTCGACAGCGTGCAGCGCTTCGACCGGCGCAATCTCGGCCTCACGATCTCGCAGCAGCAGATCGTCGCCGCCGACCAGGAGCGCCTCGTGGTGGACATGTTCGTCCGCTGGCGCATCGCCAACGCGCTCAGTTTCTACCAGGCCGCGACCAGCGAGGAAGGCGGCCGCGGCCGGCTTGAATCCCTCGCCATCTCCGCGATGCGCCGCGTGCTCGGCAGCGCGACCTCGAACGACATCATCCGCAACCGCCGCGCCGAGCTCATGCAGGCGATCGAGAACGACCTGAACAGCGCCGCCGCCGCCGAGCTGGGCGCCAGCGTCATCGATGTGCGCATCCGCCAGGCCGAGCAGCCCCCGACCACGCAGGAGCGCGTGTTCGAGCGCATGAAGACCGAGCGCCAGCAGGAAGCCGCCCGCCTGCGCGCCGAAGGCGGCGAGCAGGCCACGCGCGTCCGCGCCGAAGCCGACCGCCAGGTCACCGTCATCCAGGCCACCGCGCGGGAATCTGCGGAAAAGACCCGCGGCGAAGGCGACGCCCGCCGCGCCGCCATCTTCGCGCGCGCCTACGGCGCCGATCCGGACTTCGCGGCCTTCTATCGCTCGATGCAGGCCTATGAGCGCGCGCTTCCCGCCGGCACCCAGATGATCATGCCGCCGGACGGCGAGTTCTTCCGCTACATGCGCGACAAGCAGGGAACCGCCCGCCGCTGATCCTGCTAGGCGGCGATCTCGGTTGCGCCTAGGGCATTGAGATAGGCCTTCATGCTCGATGTGTGGCCGAACACATAGCGAGAGAAGAACCGATAGAGGGGGTCGCGCACCTCCCCGTTCTCTTGGATGCGCACGCGCGCGCCTGCGCCTTCCGGCGTCAATGAGATCGTCCAGCGCCCACCGTACGGCAGGCTCTCATCGACGATCGCCGTCACGAACTCTGCGTCGCGAACAGGCTCCGTGAGCCGATACGCGACGCGGTCGCCGTCCGCGACCTCGACATACTCTATCGCGCCCGCCGCCGCCGCCACGCGCTCAATCGCGAGGCCATCGCGCCAGGAAGGATAGGCGCGCACATCGCGAATGATCGCGGCGACCTCTTGCGGCGACTTGGCGATCACGCCTTCGACCCGCGCGACATGCGTGCGCGGCAGCGCGGCTCCGGCCACGTAAACGCCGCCGCTCAGCCCAACCAGAAGACAGACGCCGACGATCACCCAACGAACCATTTTCATTCCCCCCCGCTAGCCGCCTGCGCCGCATCCGCGAGCAACTCCAGCCCCCGCACGACGGCGCGCCGATCAGGCGCGCTCAGCCTGGCGAGCGCCGCCTTCACGCGCGCCAAGTGCAGCACGGACGTCTCGGAAAGCGCGGCTCTCCCCTTCTGCGTGAGCCGAACCGTCCGCGCCCGTGCGTCTCCCGGCTCGCTCGCCATCGCGATGAGCCCCATGCCGACAAGCCGCTTCAGCGCCGCCGACACAGTCGAGGGCGCCACCTTGAGATGCGCCGCGAGCGCGCGCGAGCGTATGCCCTCTCCCGGAACGTGCGCGAGGATGGTTTGGTCGCGCGCGCTGATATCCGTCTTCTGGCCGCGCCGCGCGCGATGATCGACATGGCAAGCGATATAGATGCGCGGATAATGCCGCTGGATGTCGCGCGCCAGATCGTCGAGGTCCGCCATCCGTGCAGCGTGCGCTGAAAGCATATCGTTCGTCAAAGCGAACGATCATGCGGCCGAGGCAGCGCCTGGCGCAACGCCGCCGCCGCGTGCTCGGCGTTGCGTCCTGACAGCATCGTCGCGTGCTCGCCCGGTATCTCGACCACGCGCACCGCGCCCGCATGCTTCGTCCAGATCTCCTGCAACGACGGCAAACCCCGCTCCTTGCACGCCGGCGAGAAGAGCGTGATCTCCCCGTCATAGAATCCCGGCCGATACCGCGCCGACGCCATCAGCGCGCTCGCCGCCACCCGCACGCTGCCCGGCGGCGCATCCTTGAGCACGTCGCGCTTCGGCTTGCCGCCGCGCCACAGCCGCACGATCCGTCGACGGATGATCGAGGCCCAGGCCTTCGCCGGCCACCGCACCGGACTCATCATCGTGTCGAAGAGCCCAACGAGCCCGACCTCCTCGCCCGCCTCCTTGAGCATCCGCGCCATCTCGAACGCCACGAGCCCGCCGAACGAATAGCCGCAAAGATGATACGGCCCACGCGGCTGGCGCGCGCGGATGTCGCCGAGATAGTCCCGCGCCATCGCGATCACGCTCGCATGCGGCGCTCGCGCGTCAGAAAGCCCGCGCGCCTGGACGCCGATCACCGCGCCCGGATGATCCATCCGCCGCGCCAGCGCGAAAAGCTCCACCACGTTGCCGCCGATCCCGTGCACGATGAACACCGCCGGCGCATCCCCCTCGCCCGCCTTCAGCGTGACCAGCACGCCGCCCGCGCGCCGATCCTTCAGCGCCGCGCACAGCCCCGCGAATGTCGGCGCCTCGTTGATCAGCGTCACCGGCAGCGCCTCCCCGAGCGCGCGCTCCAGCGCCAGCATGAACGAGATCGCCTTGAGTGAATCCCCGCCCGCCTCGAAGAAATCCTCCTCCGGCCGCGACGCCGGCCTCTCCAGCGCCGCGCGCCACGCGGCGTCCACCGCCCGCGCGACGCGGTCGGTCGGCTCCACCGCCGGCGCCGCCTCGCGCGCATCCATCGCCGCGAGCGCACGCACATCGAGCTTCGAGTTCGCCAGCCGCGGCACGCTCTCCACCAGACAATAGCGCGCCGGCCGCATCGCCGGCGGCGCCGCGCGCATCGCGATCTTGAGCTCGTCGATCAGCGTCCCCGGCGCGCCCTCGCACGCGCTCACATACGCCACGAGACTCGCCTCCCCGCCCGTCTCGCGCGCCAGCACGCCCGCGTCGCGCACGTGGCGATGCGCGCGCAGCACCGCCTCCACGCCTTCCAGCTCCACGCGATGGCCGCGCACCTTGATCTGCCGGTCCTTCCGCCCGAGCCGCTCGATCATGCCGTCCGCGCGCACGCGCACCACATCGCCCGTCCGGAAGATGCGCCCTTCGCTGCAGCTCTCCGCAGCAACGCAGGCGCCCGCGCTCCAGCGCCCGAGCGCGACATACCGGCTCGCAACGACGAGCTCGTCCTCTTCCGTAACGGCGAGCCTGTTGCCCGCCAGCGGATAGCCGATCGGCACGCACGCATCCTCGCCGCGCAATTCCTCATGCACGAAGCATTGCATCATCGGCGCTTCGGTGGCCGCATAGACCGACTGGATCGCTGCGTCGGGCTGAAGCCAGTCCCGCAGCCGCTCCACATCGCTCCACGTGAACGTGTCCCCGCCCGTGCGCACGAGCCGCAGCGTCTCCGGCGCCCGCGCCGCATCGCCAGGTGCAAGCATCCGCAGCAGGGCCGGCATTGCAAAGAGGATGCTGATCGCCTCCTCCCGCAGCACGTGAAGCGTCTCGCTCCCGCCTGCCCGTTGCGCCTCGACCAATCGGATCGACGCGCCCGCGACAAGCGCGGTGAGGATGTCGCGCACGCCGACGATCGCGGCGCTCGACGCCAGCGTGACGAGCCTGTCCTCCGCATTGATATGCGCCGCGTTGATCGATTGCGCCGCGCGCTGCAGCAGGTTGCGCTGCGAGTTGACGATCCCCTTCGCCCGCCCCGAGCTGCCGGACGTGAAGATCACGCAGGCCGGCGCATCGGCGCCAAGCTCTTCGCCCGGGCGCCAATCCACGCGCGCCGGCGCCGCGCGCAAGAAGTCCTCTGAAAGAACGAGCCCGGGCCGCGCCTCCTCCAGCGCCGCATCGAGCCATTCCCGCGGCGCGTGCGCGTCGAGCATGAGGAACGGCCGCCCCGCCGCCAGGCACGCCAGCATCGCGACCGGTATCTGCACGCTGGACGGCAGGACGATCGCGACGAGCTCTCCTGCCCGCGTCCGCCCGCCGATGGCCGCCGCCAGCCTCGGGACGCTCTCCCAGAGCTCCCCATAGCTGAGCCGGGCGCGGCCGTCTGAAACCGCCGGCCGATCAGGCCCTGCCTGCGCAGCGCGCCCCACAAGCTCCAGGATCGGGCGCTCCAGGTCCTCGTCCGGGAAAGCCCTGAACGCGCGCGAAACCGGCCCCATCCAGTCGAGCGGATGCGGGGACGTCGGTAGCCAGCTCAGGCGTTCTTGCGGCGCCACACTCCAGGGATGCCGGTTTGGGGCCATTCGGACGCATCCCTGCCCGCCGCCGTTGCGCCGGCCCCGGCGCGGCCTATTTTGCGCTCCTGGGATTCGAACATGATGAGATCGCTCACCGCCTTCGCCGCGTCCATGCTTGCCGCCCTGGCGCTGGCGCTCCCTGCGCCCGCCCATGCGCAGGCGGCCGCGCGCCTGCTGCCGTCCGGCGGCTTCGCCGACCTCGCCGAGCGGCTGTCGCCGGCCGTCGTCAACATCGCCACGTCCCAGAACATCTCCGGCGGCCGCGACGTCCCGCGCTACCCCCGCGGCTCGCCGCTGGAGCGCTTCAACGACAATGGCGACGGCGCCGCCCCGCAGATCAATTCGCTGGGCTCCGGCTTCATCATCGCGCCCAACGGCGTGGTGGTGACCAACAACCACGTCATCGAGGGCGCCGACACCATCGAGGTCGTGCTCGCCTCCGGCGAGCGCATGCCCGCCGAGATCGTCGGCCGCGACATGGCCACCGATCTCGCCGTTCTGCGCGTGCGCGCGCATGCGCCCCTTCCGTCGGTGCCGTGGGGCAATTCCGACCAGGCCCGCGTCGGCGATCTCGTCATCGCCATCGGCAATCCCTTCGGCCTCGGCGGCACGGTGACGCTCGGCATCGTCTCGGCCCGCAACCGCAACATCGACGCCGGCCGCTATGACGACTTCATCCAGACCGACGCCGCCATCAACCGCGGCAATTCCGGCGGTCCGCTCTTCAACATGCAGGGCGAGGTGATCGGCGTGAACACCGCCATCGTCTCGCCGACCGGCGGCTCGGTCGGCGTCGGCTTCGCGATGCCGACGACGCTGGTGCGCCCGGTGGTGGACCAGATCCTCCGCTTCGGCGAAGCGCGCCGCGGCTGGTTCGGCGTGCGCCTCACGCCCGTCACGCCCGAGATCGCCGAGCGCAACAACCTTCCGCGCGTCGCCGGCGCCGTGGTGACGCGCGTGACGCCCGGCGGCCCCGCCGCCGCCGCCGGAATCCGTCCCGGCGACATCGTCGTCAACTTCGACGGCCGCGACGTCGCCGACACCCGTGCGCTCACCCGCATGGTCGCCGACGCGCCGATCGGCAAGACCGTCGCCATCCGTCTCCTGCGCGGCGGACGCACCGTGAGCGTCAACGCGCGCATCGAGCGCCTCGACGAGGGCCAGCTCGCCTCCGCCGCCCAGCCCGACGCGGCCGAGCCGACGCCCGGCCCCGGCGCGCGCCTCACCAGCGGCCGCGTCCTCGGCGTCAGCCTCGCCGAGCTCAACAATGACGTGCGCCGCCGCTACGACATCGCCGGCGCCGTCAGCGGCCTCGTCGTCACCGCCATCGATCCCTTGAGCGATGCGCACAACAAGCTCGAGGTCGGCGATGTGGTCGTCGAAATGGCGTTCCAGGAAGTCGATACTGTCGGCGAGGCGCGCGCGTTGGCCGATCGCGCCGAAGCCGCCGGCCGCCCGCTCCTCGTGCACGTCAACCGCGGCGGCGACATGACCTTCCGCTCGCTCCGCACCCGCCGCTGATGCGCTGGCCGCCCCTCAGCTTCCCACGCGGCGCCGCCAAGAGGCGCCCCCCTCCCCGTCGAGGGGAGGGGGTAGGGGGTGGGGTGATCCTCCGTCTCCGGATCATTTGCCGCCACCAGCTCATGTGGGCGAGCGGCCTGGCGTTCGTACTCGCACTTGGCGCCGCAACGCCCGCCTTCGCCCAATCGCAGGCCGAGATGAACATGAGCGCCCGCAGCGCCTACCGCGCCGCCGAAGCGGAAATGAGCGCGCGCCTCGACACGCTCCGCAATCGCCTCGGCCCCGAATCCAAGTCCCAGCTCGAAACCGCGCAACGCGACTGGGTGAAATTCTCCCGCAGCGAATGCGGCTTCCGCACCAACGGCGTCCGCGGCGGCTCCGCCTATCCGATGGTCGTCTCTTTGTGCATGGAGGAGGTCACGCGCGAGCGCTCCGCGCAATTGCAGCGCCTCCTCGCCTGCGAAGAAGGCGACATGACCTGCCCCTTCTGACACGCTTTCGTTTGAGATGAAGCGCCCCCCTCCCCTTGAGGGGAGGGGGCAGGGGGCGGGGTGAGCCTAGGCATTGGAAGCTTACGCGACGTGCGCGCGAGCACTACATGCGCCGAGGAACAGCCCACCACCGCTGAGGAGGACTGTCGCAGCAAGCTGGTAACGGTTTCACCTCCCGCACCCCGGCGCCTTCCGCGCCGCATCGTTCACCAGCCCATCCGCGCCCCACGCCGTCCGCGCGCGCACATCCACGCCCGCCGCGCGCAGCGCCCGCGCCATCCAATGATTGCAGACATTGAAGAGATGAAAGTCCCCGCCGGTGCGCAGGAAGACGCTGCGTTCCGGCAGATGCCCGCCCGCAACCACGATCGCCCCGCCGTCCGCGCCGCGCGTCAGCGCCCGATCGAGATAGGCGCCGAGCGCCGCCGCCCCTGCGTGCGACACGCCGATCGTCCGTTTCAGGTGCGGCCGGAAATAATGCTCCACCGCTTCATCGCCCGCGACCACATGCATCACCGACGGACTCGGCGGAACGAGCGCCTCGAGCCCCATCAGCATGTCCTTGCCTTCGGAGCGGTAGAAAGCCTCGTCGCCCCATCCAATCAGGAACGATCGCGCCCGCGGATAGAGCCGCCGCAGCGGATGGTCCTCGGCAAGCAGCGCCGCATCGAGCGCGAGATCGACATGAAATCCGTTCGACCACACCTGCACGCGAACGCAATCGCCGCGCTGCGCCGGCGCCGCAACAAGCGCCCGCTCCGGCCATGCCGCAAACATCGCAGCCGACGCAAGGAGCGCCGCAAGCACGCAAAGCCCCGGCGCGCCGAGGCTCTTACCCATGCGCCCGATCTTACCGGACTTATCTCTCTTCGGTGAGGAACTTGATGCGGAACGCCAGCCCCGCGATCCCGGCCCCGACCAGCGGCGCCACGATGAACGCCCAGAGCTGGCCCGCCGCCGCGCCCCCGACCAGCAGCGCCGGCCCCAGCGACCGCGCCGGGTTCACCGACACGCCCGTCACCTGGATCCCGACGATATGGATCACCGTCAGCGTGAGGCCGATCACCAGTCCCGCGACGAGTTCGGTCGAGGCGTTCTGCGTCACGCCGAGGATCGTCACCACGAACAGGCACGTCGCGAGCGCCTCGAAGATGAGGCACGACCAGAGCGCATACTGCGCCGGCGAGAAATTGCCGTAGCCGTTCTGCCCCAGCCCGCTGACATTGATATTGTAGCCGACCTGGCCGCTGGCGATGAGATAGAGCGCGCCCGCGCCGACGATGGCGCCGAGGCATTGCGCGATCACGTAGCCGACAAGCTCGTTCACGCTCATCCGTCCGGCCACCCACGCCCCGAAGCTGACGGCCGGGTTGACGTGGCAGCCCGAGATCGGCCCGATGCCATAGGCCATCGCCACGATCGCAAGCCCGAAGGCGAACGCAATGCCGAGCTGGCCGACATGCCCAAAGCCCGCCAATACGGCCGCGCCGCACCCGAAGAGCACCAGCGTGAAGGTGCCGATGAACTCGGCGGCGAGTTTCTTGGTCATCCGTCCCTCCCCAAAGTGCGGAAACCCGATAACGCGCCGAGTCTAACCCGAGTCCCCCGCCGCGATAGTATTCACAAGGCCCCCCTCCGCCCCCACCTGTGGCGCAAGGAGGGAACGCCATGAGCGCCTGGGACGCCCACATCATCCTCGACGTCGAAGCCGACGGCCCCTGCCCCGGCCTCTTCAACATGATCTCCTTCGGGCTCGTTTCGCTGGCGAACCCCGAGCGCGCCTTCCTTGGGGAAGTGGCGCCCGTGCTCGATCATCCCGGCATCGAAGCGGGCCGCGAAGTGAGCGGGATCAGCTTCGCGACCCAGAAGACATACCGCCCGCCCGCGCTCGTCATGACCGAAGCGCACGCCTGGGTGCGCGAGATCGCCGGCGCCAAGCGGCCCGTCTTCTGGTCCGACAATCCCGCCTTTGATTGGCAATTCTGGAATTGGTACTCGCAGAAATTCGTCGGCGCCAATCCTGGCGGCCATAGCGCGCGCCGCATCGGCGATCTCGACGCCGGGCGCCGCGGCGAGCCCTTGAACGCCAGCGCCTGGAAGAAGCGCCGCGTCACCACCCACACCCACAACCCGGTAGACGATGCGCGCGGCAACGCCGAGGCGCTGCGCTGGATCCTGACCGAGATGGGCGAGCGCTTCGCGTGAGCTTGGACCGCCGGCTTCCAGCCGCCGCCACGAGCGCCCCGCGCCCTGCAAGATAAGTGAGATCGTCCGCCTGCTGACGAGTGAGCGTTCCGCGCGCGATCTGGCGATTGATGAACCCCTGCCAGGCGTCGCCGGCTTCCGCCGCACCCTCCGCGACCATCTCCGTCAGCCGCTGGTACGCCCGCTGTCCCTCCTCCCCTCCGACCCGAAAGATGAGCCGCGTCAGCTCGTCCGGAACGCGCATCGCCGCATCGAGCCCGCCTGGAACTTGTGTGCCTAGCCCTCATTCTTCGTGCGGTTCATGAGGAGGAAGTTTCCGCCGCACCCTCCGCGACCATCTCCGTCAGCCTCTGGTACGCCCGCTCTCCCTCCTCCCCTCCGACCCGAAAGATGAGCCGCGTCAGCTCGTCCGGAACGCGCATCGCCGCATCGAGCCCGCCGGGAACCTCGTGCTCCGCCCGCGCTCGAGATTGTTCCTTATACGGAAGTTCCCGCGCCTACAGCGCCGGCAACTCTCCAAACTCGTAGGGCATATCGATCATCGACAGCTGGTCCGGCTCCACGCCCGGCTCCCAAATGCCTGCCTTGCGGTCGAGGACGACGCGGCCGTCTTTCCGCCGAAGCGCCGGGCACCCCAGATGGATGTAGAGCAAATCGCCCTCGTAAGCGTGCAACAGCGCCGCCACGACGAACCCGCACAGCCGCTCCCATTCCCGATGATCACGCCCGGACGATATGTGCAGATAAAGTTCCGCCTCTACGCCGCACTTGCTCGCCCGGTCGTCATGAGGAAGACGAGTAAGAATTCCCACCGACGCCGCGTCCGAGGTCAAGTGTTTGATCCCGTTGAATTCCTCACCCATGTGCAACGGCGTCGCCCGCAGCAGAACCTGCTGCAATTCCTCGGGCGAGGCTTCGGTCTGAAGAAAGACCTTATTGTCCAAGGACATTGCGACCTCCTCATGGATATGCTCGGCCGATGCGGCCGTCGCGATCAATAGTGAGCACCTCCTGCAAGCCCGGGATCGGGTTTTCTCTGAGCGCCCGTTGCAACTCGGCGCGCGTACCGGAAATCCCGTCAAGGCTTACGGCGATGCGGTACGCTTGTCCCTCCCGGACCTTGTCCCAAATGTCGCTGTACGCCGTACCGATATGTGTCGTTGGCGAGACAACATCAAACACGCGATTCTCAATCAGCATGTCAGGATTGGCGTCTTCCTTGAGCCCCGCCAATCTTCGCTCCTCCGATGTCAACTTTGGTTGCTCGAACACCTGATACCCGGCGCGATCGAAGTGAACGGCCGCATCATGCTGGCGGCGCAGACTTGTTCGCGTGATCTCATTGTCGTTCGGGTGAGGCGCCTCCGGTTCACCGAACAGGTTACCCCCGCCACGCAAACCGCTCGGTTGCGTTCGGGGAAAATGGAAACGCCTGTCTGTCATCGGAATGACCGCGCGGGCGCTCCGCGCCGTCCGCGCAACGCGCCCAACCGGCCCCACGACGCTCGCAGCGATCGCGCCGCGCCCTGCAAGATAGGTAAGATCGTCCGCCTGCTGACGAGTGAGCGTTCCGCGTGCGATCTGGCGATTGATGAACCCCTGCCAGGCTTCGCCGGCCTCCGCCGCACCCTCCGCGACCATCTCCGTCAGCCGCTGGTACGCCCGCTGTCCCTCCTCCCCTCCGACCCGGAAAATGAGCCGCGTCAGCTCGTCCGGAACGCGCATCGCCGCGTCGAGCCCACCTGGAACCTCGTGCTCCGCCCGCGCCCGCGCGTCCCGCTCCGCCTCGCGCAGCCGCGCCGCCGTCCAGCCGATCGTGCGCCAGAACACGCGCTCCGCGGGGTGAGGCGCCCTTCGCGGCGCAGGCGGCGACCGCGGCCGCCGAGGATCGCCGCCCCCTCCGCCACCGCCGCTCGTCCATTGCCCGCCGTCGCGATTGCCGGCCGGGACCCACGGCTGGCTCGGCCAATTCGGATTGTATTTCCGCTCCCGCTCCCGCCGCCGCAGCGCGAGCGCGAGCTTCAGCGCCTTCACCTCGGCGCTGACCGCGACGAGATTGGCGTGGATGTGGTCGAGATCGGCATGGACTGTTTCCATGCCCGCATTCTCGCCCCACCGCGGGCCCGGTCGGATAAGTTCGCGCCGCGTTCGCCGTTTTCCCTTGCGCCGCCTGGTCCGTGCCCCTGCGCGACGCGGGGACGAAGCAAGTTCCGTCCCCTCATTTTCTCGATTTTGAGCTAGCGCCGACGCGCCCTATATTCCGACTCGTCCGGGCTTGCCCGGACTATGGCGATAAACGCGCGGAGATAGGCGGATCGGACCCGGGTGCGATTCCCGGCGGCTCCACCAGCCTTCGCTCGCTTCGCGAGCTACGGCTAGGCAAGCCTGAGTGCTGACTTCGGGGCGAAGCGAGCGAAGGCTGTCTCGCCGAAGCCCGAAGGGCGAAGGCGGACCTAGGCGCAGCAAGCGTTGAGCGCAGGCGGACCTTTCGTTGGAAGTCCACGAGGGGCCGAACAGGATCGACGGACGTTGAAGGACGTGGCTTTCGCTCGGGTGGTCCCGTTACAGGCCAAACAGCAATAGTTGCCAACGACAACACTGCTGAGGGTTATGCTCTCGCCGCGTAAGCGGTTGGAGGAAAACCCACTTTAAGCCCTGCGGTCTCGCAACCGCAGGCGGGGCTCCCCGGCGCCCGGCAACAGAAGCCGGGGATTTTCCCGACTTGGAGCGCGGGCCTCCTGGCCCGCATCTCCCTTCAAACGTCGCGTACAAAGCGGGCCTCAGGGCCCGCGTTCCAGCACTCTTCCACCGTCGCATCTCGCGCGCCGTGTGAATCTTCACACACATGCCGCGCCTCGTTCGCGACGAACGTTCCCGCGCTCCACGGGCGCGAGTCTGCACCGCGCCGGACTCTCGCGCGGCTTGCTGAAACGCATGCAATGTACGCTGCCGACGCAAGCGCGACGGAACCTACGGCGCCGCTTTGCGAGTGGCCTGCAGGGTCAATTCGCGCAGGCTGGATCATCAATTGACTGAGCCTGCGCGGGCGTTAAGGGTGACGACCCGAATGGGGCGCATCCGGGGGGAGCGAGAGAGCGAACGTGAGCGAAGACGCGATTGGATACGAGCAGCTGACGCAAGATGCCTTCCGCGGCATTGTGCGCGCCGCGTTGCAGCTTGCGGCGGGGCCGCGCGGCCTGCCCGGCCGGCATCATTTTTACATCACGTTCCGCACCAAGGCGCCGGGCGTCACCATTCCCGAGCACCTGGCCGCCCGTTACCCCGACGAGATGACGATCGTCCTGGAGCACCAGTTCTGGGACCTCGAGGTCTACCAGGACCGCTTCCGCGTCGTCCTGAAGTTCGGCGGCGAGCCGCACGGCGTGATCGTGCCCCTGATGGCGGTCACTCGCTTCTTTGATCCCTCGGTGAAGTTCGGCTTGCATTTCGAGCAGCCGGCCGCCGGCGGCAAGGCGCCGCTGCGGGTTCCCGAGATCGAGGAAGAGCCCCCCGAGGTGGAGGCGCCGGCCGCTTCGGCCGCCGCGCCCAGCGCGGTCGTCTCGCTGGACGCCTTCCGCAAGAAATAGCCCGCTTTTGTGTGGATCGGCCCGTCATCCCAGCCTTGAGGCGGTCGGGGTGTGCGGGCCCGCGCGCACGCTGACCCGGTCGCGCTCCCCCGGAACGCGCTCGCACTCCAACCGCGCGATCTGGCTGTCGTCGAAGAAGACGAAACCCTTCAGCCCGTCGAGCACCGCCTTCGCCAGATTGTCGAGATCGAGCCTGGGCGCCTCGCCCTGATATTCCATCCTCACCGAGGCGCAGAAATCGCCCCAGCGCGGCCGCACCTGGAAATCCTTGCGCAGGAACTCGTAGATCAGCAGCTTGTAATAGCGCGCCTGCGTGGTGATCCCATCGATCTGGATCTCCACCGCCTCCCCATTCACGGGATCGCCCACGCGCCGCGCCCGCACCTTGCCCTTCCCGATCCAGGCCGCCTTTTCAGGGTCAGGCGTGCGGGGAACGGCCGTTTCTGGTATTGTGCGCTCCATGTCGCCTGACGATCACCGCCCAGCGGTTCCCGATCTCTACGAGACTGACTTCTATCTCTGGACGCAAGCCCAGGCCGAGGCCATCCGCGCGCATGGCCAGGCCGCGCCGACCGCCAACCCGCCCATCGATTGGGACCGCGTCGCCGAGGAGATCGAGGACATGGGCAAATCCGAGCGGCGCGAGGCCCGGTCCCGGACGATCGTCATCCTTCAGCATCTCTTCAAGCTCGCCTGGTCTAAGCGTCCTGAACCCCGAGGCGGCTGGGAGGAAACCATCGTCACGCAGCGCGACGACCTGAAGAGCACTCTCACGCCCACCATCCGCAAGAGCGTCGAAATCGAGCTTGAGTCGCTTCACCTGGTTGCCGCGGACGCCGCCTCCCGCGCATTCGCCGCCGATGAACCGTCCGCCCCCCGCGACGTCTCGCTCCGCTGGACGCTGCCGCAGATCCTCGGCGAGGAGAACGATCCGATTGCCTGAGGACGCGGCCGAGCCAGCCGCCGCGGCGCTCGTCCTCTATGACGGCGATTGCGCGCTCTGCGCCCGTTCGGTGCAATTCCTCGCGCCGCGCGACGCCCAGCGCCGCCTCCGCTTCGCCGCCATCGCCGGCCCGCACGGCCGCGCGCCCGCCCGCGCCGCCGGCATCGATCCCGACGCGCCCGCCACCTGGCTCCTGATCGACGAGGCCGGCCGCGCGCACGGCCGCTCCGACGCGATCCTCCAAGCCCTCCGCCGCTTGAAAGCTCCCTGGCCGGCGCTCGGCCTCGCCGGGTTCGCCGTCCCCCGCTTCGTCCGCGACGCGCTCTACGACTGGGTGGCCGCCAACCGCGCACGCTGGTTCGGCCGCGCCTGCCTCGTTCCCGACGCAGCTTGGGCCGACCGCGTCCTCGACTGAGCAGCCGAGCAGCGCTATCCCGCGCCCATGAACACCAGAACCGAAACCGACACCTTCGGCCCCATCGAGGTCGCCGCCGACAAATACTGGGGCGCCCAGGCGCAGCGCAGCCTCGGCAATTTCAAGATCGGCGTGGAGAAGATGCCGCCGCCGATCGTCCGCGCGCTCGGCATCGTAAAGCGCGCCGCCGCCGAGACCAACATGGCGCTCGGCCGCCTCGACGGCAAAGTCGGCGAGACCATCGTCAAGGCCGCGCAGGAGGTCATCGAAGGCAAGCTCGACGCGCACTTCCCGCTCTCCGTCTGGCAGACGGGCTCCGGCACGCAATCCAACATGAACGCCAACGAGGTGATCTCGAACCGCGCCATCGAGATGCTGGGCGGCGAGATGGGCTCGAAGAAACCCGTCCACCCCAACGACCACGTCAACATGAGCCAGTCGTCGAACGACACGTTTCCGACCGCCATGCACATCGCCTGCGCCGAGGAGATCCATCACCGCCTCGTCCCCGCCCTTCAGCAGCTGCGCAACGCCCTCAACGACAAGGCGCAGGCGTGGGGCCACATCATCAAGATCGGCCGCACGCACACCCAGGACGCCACCCCCTTGACGCTCGGCCAGGAATTCTCCGGCTACGTCCAGCAGCTCGACAACGGCCTCGCCCGCATCGAGCAAACCATGCCCGCGCTCATGCAGCTCGCCCAGGGCGGCACCGCCGTCGGCACCGGCCTCAACGCCCCGATCGGCTTCGCGGAAAAGGTCGCCGAGCGCATCGCCGCGATCACCCAGATGAAATTCACCTCCGCGCCGAACAAGTTCGAAGCCCTCGCCGCCCACGACGCGATGGTCATGAGCCATGGCGCGATCAACACGGTCGCGGTCTCGCTCTTCAAGATCGCCAACGACATCCGCTTCCTAGGGAGCGGCCCCCGCTCCGGCCTCGGCGAGCTGATGCTTCCCGAAAACGAACCCGGCTCCTCGATCATGCCGGGCAAAGTGAACCCCACGCAGTGCGAAGCCCTGACGCAAGTCTGCACCCAAGTCTTCGGCAACCAGGCGACCATCACCTTCGCTGGCGCCAGCGGCCATTTCGAGTTGAACGTCTTCAACCCCGTGATGGCCTACAATTTCCTGCAATCCGTGCGCCTGCTCGCCGACGCAGCCGTCTCGTTCGCCGAAAACTGCGTCGCCGGCATGCTCCCCCGCGAGGACAACATCAAAGCCAATCTCGACCGCTCGCTGATGCTCGTCACCGCGCTCGCCCCGAAGATCGGCTACGACGCCGCCGCCAAGATCGCCAAGACCGCGCACAAGAACGGCACCACGCTCCGCGAGGAAGCCCTAGCCTCCGGCCTCGTCACCGCCGCCGACTACGACGCGATCGTCCGCCCCGAAAAGATGATCGCCCCGGACTGAGCCGTCTCAAGCTTGGAGCGCGGGCCTCCAGGCCCGCAAGTCACACCACGGCGCGCGTCCTCACGAGACCGCCCGCGCTTCGCACATCGCCGCCTGCTCTTCCTTCGTCAGCGGCGGCAACTCTCGCTCATCGGGCTCGAGCCTGAAGTTCATCGGTACGGCGAATTCTCTCCCCGGCCACGTGGCCTTGTATTCCGCCAACTTGTCCGGCGGCATGCGCATCAGCGACGAGAAAACGCGCAACGCGCTTGCGCCGAAGCCCCATCCCACCGGCGCCTCATACCCGACGCGGCAAGCCAACGACCCGTCATCGCGCGGCGTGCAGCAAAGAATCGCCCTGCCGATCACTTCGCGCCGCAACGCCTCTTTTGGATAGAATCGCATGCCTTCCGGCACGGGCGAGCGCTGCAGGTTCGGCTCAAACTGCCAGATCGGCCGCGGCGCCTGCTGCGCGGTCGCGCTGCCCATCGCCAAAATGACAATCGCAAGAACGAACGCCGTTCTCATGACACCGGCGTCGCCGCCGGACGGCACAAGCCTTGGGTCAATCGCCGAAAGGCGTCGATGTCGATCGTCGTCCCCGGCTCGACGCGGAAATGGATCGGAACCTGCATCCAATTGCTCGGATCGGCCATGAACCCCTCGTAGGAGCGCCTCGTGAGGCGAAAGCTACGCGAGATCGCAACTGCCGCCGCGCCGAAACCGTCGCCATTCGGCGCCTCCGCCCCGACACGGCAATCCAGCGTCCGATCAGCGCGCGGCGTGCAGCAGAGCACCGCCGAGCCTCCGCGACTCTCGTCGAGTGGGCCCGCCGGATAATGGCGTGCGAAATCCTCACCCGTCGGCCGCCGATCATAATCCGCTTCGAAGCGTCCATCGGTCGGACCGTCGTCGCGCTCGCCGTACGCCGGCGCCGGCGCGGCAAACGCAAACGCTGCAATCAACAAGAGCCGCCGCCGACGACGCATAGCCCCGTCCGCCGAGGGCGTTCTAGCCTGAAATCCTCGGTTGCGCGAGGCGCCTGTGTCCGCGGCCGGGGCCGGCCCGACGAAAGCTCCAACGCCTCGCGACACATTCGCTAAGCGTCGCGTCTTGAATCCCGCCCGGCTTTCGCGTTTTTGTCTCCGCGACACGTCTCCGGAAGGCCCATGCTCACACTTTACCACGCCCCGCGCTCCCGCTCGACGCGCGTCATTTGGCTCCTGGAGGAGATGGGCGCGAAGTACGACCTGAAACACGTCTCCATCAAGCGCCCGGACGGCTCGGGCGGCCCCGACAAGGCCAACCCGCACCCGGACAAGAAGGTCCCGGCCCTCGTCCATGACGGCATGCTCGTCACCGAGACGACGGCCATCTGCCTCTACCTGACCGACCTCTACCCAGACACCGGCCTCGGCCCCCGCAACGGCGACAAGCACCGCGGCGCCTACCTCACCTGGCTCGCCTATTATGCCGGCGTCATCGAGCCGGTGGTCACCATCGATTTCGCCGGCATGTCCGCCAATCCCGTCTTCTCCCGCCTCTGGGGCAACCGGCACGACATGGACGACCGCATCCTCGGCGCGCTCAAGGCCTCGCCCTTCATCCTGGGCGCCCATTTCACCGCCATCGACGTGCTCATCGCGAGCATGGCGCAATGGAACCGCGACCTTCTCGTCGATGATCCGGTGGTGGACGAATACCTCAAGCGCGTCGGCGAGCGCCCGGCACTGCAGCGCGCCGCCGCCAAGGACCGCCTCCCCCGCTGATCGCGACGCGCCCCTGCTCCGCCGACGGATCAAGCGGGCGAATGCGATCGCGTGAGCTCGGAGCACAGTCGATGAGCCCCGAAAGACTTGGCCGCTGGATCATGTTTGGGCTCATGGCGACCGTCCTCGGCTGCCAGGGCTATTTCATCGACAAGCGCTCGCGCGACGACGTCGCGCGCCTGCCGAAATACGAGGCGCTGCGGATCGTGGAAGGCCCGATCGCGTCCGTCGCGCTCGCCCCCTGCAAGTACTCCTACCGGGGGCGCCGCAACACGTTGGTTTGCCACGACGTCTTCCTCGTCACGCTCGACACGCACAACGGCCCACAAGTCGTCGAGACCTTCCTGACGAACAGCAGCGAGAACCCCGACACGATCGAGGAATGGAACGCGCGCATCGGCCAGCCCGCCGCCGCGGCTGTCGGCGCGCCCTGTCACGCCTACAAGGTCGATGTCGAATGCGTCTTCGATCTCCAGGTCGGCCCCGATCATCCCGTGCGCTACGACCGCGTCATGAAGCGCGTCCGCGGCGCCGCCCTCGCCGGGCTTTTCTTCCTGGGCGCGGTCGGCGCCCTCATTCTCCTGGTCATCCTCGTGCTGCCTACCCAGCGGCCGACGCCGGCCTGACAGCGCTGCGGAACCATTCCGAACAAGGGCGGTTTCCCTCATATCGCGACGCAGAGGGTCCTCGTGGGAGCGCGCGTGAGAGTTCACGCACACTGGAGGACCATCCATGAGACTTCGCACCATCGCCCTCGCGCTTGCAGGCGCGGCCTCGAGCCTGACGCTCGCCGCATCGCCTGCGCTCGCCTATCCCGACGACGAGATCACCGTGCGCCCCTACACAATCGAGCGCCACCGTGTCGCCCGCGGCGAGGAGGCGCTCACTCTGTCGCGCCCCGTCGCGATCGACGATCTCAATCTGCGCTACGACGCCGACGTCATGGAGATGGAGCGCCGCATCCACGTGACCGCCCGCGACATCTGCCGCGAGCTCGATCGCGCCGCCTTCAGCTCCTCCACGTCCGATCGCCAGTGCGTCCGCGAAGCCGTCTACGACGCCATCCCGCAAGCCCGCTCCGCCGTCGCCCGCGCCCGCTACTGAGCGCCCCTCTCCCCCGCGCCGGCGGGGGAGAGACCGGGGGGCGGAGGCGGCGCAGCTGGCGCGCATCGGGAAAATAGGGGGACGGAAACCGCCCCATCCCCCGCCTTGCCGGGCGCCGAAACCGCCGAAAGCCCTTAATCCGCAACGGAATCCACGCTTTCTATCCGCGCCGCATCACAAAGATATCCGACCGAGCCCAGACCGCGCGTACAATGCCGCGCATGAATTCCGACGCCGACATTGCAGCCCTCGAAGCCCTCCTGGCTTCCATGCGCGTCTGGATTCTCTCCATCGCCGCCGCCTTCCTCGACCTCATCGGCGACTGCCCGCTGCGCACGTTCATCAAGCGCGAGCTGCGCACGAACCTTCGCGCCGCCGAGCGCGCCGCCAAGAAGGCGCTTTTCCTCATCGCGGTTTCACGCCTCGACCTCACGCCCGCCAAACAGCGCCGGCTGCACGCGCGCCGCTACACGCTCAAGCGCCGCAAATGCTCCGAGCTTCGCCGCTTCACGCATGGAATCTTCCACGCCCGCCCGACCGCGCTCCGACTGCGGATCGATCGCCTGCGCGACATGCTGGAAAATTCCGCCGCCTGGATCGCGCGCCTCGTCGTGCACCTGCAGCGTTCCCGCGACGCCATGCACCGCATCCTCGCCGCGCCGCCGGTCGCACGCGCCTATCGCTTCGCGACGCCCTCGCTCTCGCCCGCCGATTCTTCTTGAGCCCCGCTCATCGCCAGACATGCCCCACGCCGCGGAAAAGCCCCTCCGCCGGCGCCGCTGTCGCTCGTCTCAAGGCTGGAGCGCGGGCCTCCTGGCCCGCCATTTCTTTCGGCGCGGAACAATGCGGGCCTGAAGGCCCGCGCTCCAACTCACAAGACGTCGTGCTCGATTTCCACCGCCTTCTTCTTCCGCCCCGCGTCCCACACGATGCCCGGAAAGCCTTTCAGCGGCGACAGCCGTTCGCCCATGTACGTCCATTCCTGCAGCTCATCGATGTTCGCGTGATAGCGCGGCTCCCGCCCCGTCCGCGTTTCGAAGAGCGCCCTTGGACAGTTCACCATCTGCGGCGAGCTTGCCCGCTCATACGCGATCGGCGTTCCGCATGTCCCGCAGAACCGCCGCACCGCCCGCGCCTCGCGATCTTCGTAGCTGCGCAGCGCCTTCTCGCCCTTCACGATACGGAACCGCGAGCGCCAGCACCCGACATACGTCGCGTACGCACTCCCATGCGCAAGCCGGCTCTTCTTCGCATGATCGTGCCACGCCCATCTTGCCGGCACGCCGATCTCGATCTCCACCGCCCCGCACAGACACCGCCCGATCGCGCTCAAGCGAGCATCCCCTTCAAGCGGCCGGCGATGAGCTCTTCCGCTTCGGCGATGATGCGGTCCACCAGCTCTTTCACGGTCGGGATGTCGTGGATCAGCCCCTGCACCTGCCCCGCCGACCAGATCCCGTGATCGAGCTCCCCACTCTCCAGGCCTTCGCGGCCGCGCACACCCGTCACCAGATGCCGCACCTCCTCGAACGTCACGCCCTTCTTCTCCAGCGCCACCACTTCCTGCGACACCGCGTTTTTCGCCACCCGCGCCGTATTATGCAGTGTACGGAAGATCAAATCCGTCGCGCGCTCGTCGTTCTCGACCATGCGCCGCTTGAAGTTCTCGTGGATCGGCGCCTCCACCGTCGCGCAGAAGCGCGTGCCCATGTTCACCCCGTCCGCCCCGAGCGCCAGCGCCGCCACGAGCCCGCGCGCATCCCCGAACCCGCCCGACGCGATCATCGGAATCTTGATCTTGTCGGCCGCGCACGGAATGAGGATGAGCCCGCCGACATCATCTTCGCCCGGATGCCCCGCACACTCGAACCCGTCGATCGAGATCGCATCGACGCCGTACTTCACCGAAGAGATCGCGTGCCGCACGCTCGTGCACTTGTGGATCACCTTCACGCCGTTCGCCTTGAAGTCCGCGACGTGCTCCTGCGGCTTGTACCCGGCCGTCTCCACGATCTTCACGCCCGCCTCGATGATCGCGCGGCGATATTCGGCGTAGGGCGGCGGCTTGATCGCCGGCAGGATCGTGAGATTGACCCCGAACGGCTTGTCGGTCATGTCGCGGCAGCGCGCGATTTCCTTGCTGAGCGCTTCCGGCGTCGGTTGCGTCAGCGCGGTGAGAAATCCAAGCGCGCCCGCATTCGCCACCGCCGCGGTCAGCTCCGCGCGCCCGACCCATTGCATGCCGCCCTGGACGATCGGGTGTGCAACCCCGAACATTTCGGTGAATCTCGTTTTCAGCACGCAGCGCTCCCGTTTTCAGCCGCTTTTCACCGCAGATTAACAGCCGGCCGCGGCCTTGTCGCATGCCTCCAAATCCGAATCACATAAACTGGTTCGTCCGGCGTGGGGGCCGGGGATGACCTGGAGGCGGCGATGATCGACCAGAAGCTCGAAGGCCCAAACCTTGCGGCTCTCGTCGCATCGAAGATTTGCCACGACATCTTCTCCCCGATCACCGGCGTGGTGCCCGGCCTCGACATGCTGAAGGAGAGCGATGTCGCCAAGAAGGAGCCGGACGCGCTCGGCCTGATCGATGACGGCGTCCAGAAAGTCTGGGCCAAGCTCGACTTCTATCGTTTCGCCATCGGCGGCGCGGTGACGGAAGGCGAAGGCTCGCTGGAGGACGCCCGCGCGATCCTCGAGAAGCTCTACCGGCACGTGAAGGCCGAGCTGCAATGGTCGGCGCCCGCGATCTCCGCGCCGCACGCCGCGGTTCGCGTCATCGCCAATCTCGTCTACATCGCCGGCGATTGCCTGCCGCGCGGCGGGACCGTGGAAGTGACCGCCGCGCCCGGCGAGGTCCGCATCACCGGAACCGGCCGCGTCTCGATCAAGAAGGAAGTGGCCGGCGGCCTGCGCGGCGAGCCGCCCGAAGGCGGCCACCAGGGCGCGTTCACCTTGCCGCTCCTCGCCCACATCTTCGCCACGCGCGCCGGCCTCGCCATCGAGCTCAAGGAAACGCCTGAAAAGGTCGAGTTGTTCGCCCGCTCCGCGCAAATAGGTCGGACCAGCGCGGCCGCATGAGCCTTGTCGGCCTCATCGTAAGGCCCCGTTAAGAAGCTCGCTCGCAATCTCCCCGCGTTCGCCTTTAGGCGGGGCGAGGCCGATGCAGGCGACACGAAACCTCTTCTTGCGGACTTCCAGCGCCGATCTCGACGCGGTCGAGGCCGCGCTGTTGCGCGTGGACGCGATCGAAGGCGCGGCCGAGGCCTGTCAGCGCCTCGCCGCGATCTCCGACGCCGCCCACGGCCAAGGCCTTCCGCGCATCGCAACGATCGCTGCGGCGGCGGAACGTCTGGTTTCCCGCGGCGCGCCGGCGCGCGCGCTTGCCCTGCGGGCCATCATGCGCCTGAAGGACGTGCTGCGCGCCACGGGCGAGACCGAACCTGCCGGCGACGATTCCGACCTCTTGAGCGCCGCCGAAGCGGAGCGCCTGCCTTCGTTGGCGGACACCCTCGCCCAGGCGCACGCGCGGCTGCTGGAAATCGCCCCCGACAATCGCGATCCGCGCCTCACCGCGCTCCTCGATCGGCTCGCCAATCTCGGCGCCGGCCTGGAGGAGGAAGCCGAGGCCGTGTCCGGGATCGAAGGCGACATCGCGATCGAGGACGCCCCCGAAACAAAGCCAAGCGCGCCGGTCACGCTGCGGAGAGCGAAATGAAAAGCTGCCTCATCGTCGATGACAGCCGGGTGATCCGCAAGGTCGCGCGGCGCATCCTGGAGGATCTGAATTTCTCCATCGAGGAAGCCGGCGACGGGCTCGAAGCGCTGAAGCAATGCCGCAAGGAAATGCCCGACGCGATCTTGCTCGACTGGCAGATGCCGGTGATGAGCGGCGTCGATTTCCTCAAGGCGCTGCGCCAGGAATCGGGCGGCGAGCGCCCGGTCGTGGTCTTCTGCACCACCGAGAACGACGTCTCGCGCATCTCCGAGGCCATCAAGGCCGGCGCCGACGAATACATCATGCGTCCATTCGACGGCGAGATTCTGCAATCCAAGTTCGCCGAGGCGGGGCTCATCTGACATGCTGACCGAGGCGCAGTTCTCATTGGTGGCGCGGCAGGCCAAGCGCCGCATCGGTCTCGCGCTCCACGCCGACGGGCTCGATTTCGTCGATCGCCGGCTTTGGCCCCTGGCCCGCCGCGAGGGCTGCCTCACCACGGGCGAGCTCGTCTCCTCCACCCAGGCGCGCGCCGACGACGTTCTCTGGGACGCCATCGTCGCTTCGCTGATCATCCCGGACACCAGCTTCTTCCCCGACAAGTCCGCCTTCAAGGCGCTGTCCGACGCGGTGATCCCCGAGCTCCTGCGCGCGCGCGGCCCGAGCGCGCGCCTCAAGATCTGGAGCGCCGGCTGCGCCTCCGGCCAGGAGCCCTTCTCCATCGCGATCATGCTGGAGGAGATGAAGAACGAAGGCCGCGGCGTCGCCGCCGACATTCTCGCCACCGATCTGTCCTCGCGCCTCCTCGATAAGGCCGCATCCGGCTTGTATTCCCAGTTCGAGGTGCAGAAGGGTTTGTCCATCCACCGCCTGATCGAGAATTTCGAGCGCGTCGGCGAGATGTGGCGCATCAAGGATCGCCTCCGCGCCGCCGTCCGCTTCGATCCGCACAACCTGATGAACGACGCCCCGCTCGGGCCGTTCGACATCATCCTCTGCCGCAACGTGCTCGCCGGCTTCGACGCCGACGATCGCCGCGCCGCGCTGGAGCGCCTGGCTTTGTCGCTTGCCGAAGACGGCGCGCTCATTCTCGGCGCCGGCGAAGATGCGAGCGAGGTCACCCAGGCCTTCCACGCCTCGCATGGACAAGGCGTCTTCCTCCGCAACGCGATGTGGAAGCGCGCCGCCTAGACTTCTCCACAACGCCTGATGGTGCTAGGCTCGTCCCACAGACGGACGGATGAGCAAACTTCCAGATGCCATCGTGAACACATTGACGGCGCTTTGGCGCCGGCTGCTCGAACACGCCGATCTGGCGCGCCAGATCGTGGAGGACGCCGTGCCGGCGCCTCTGAAGCCGCTCGTCGCCAGTCTGCCGGATTGGGCCGTCCTGGCGATTGCCGCCGGGCTCGTCGTTGCGCTCACGTATACGATATTCCGGCTGCTGCGGACGGGATTGATGCGCATATTCGCGCCTCGCGCTCACGCGCGTGAAGAGATCGCGCGCCGCGGCGAAGTCGAGGACCTCGGCGATCGGCTGTCGGAAGAACTTGCAAGCCAGAGGGAATTGCTTGCCGCGGTGCGGTCGGAGCTTGCGCGGCTGACTGCGGCGAAAGTCGCCGGCGGCGCTGCGGCGCTGGAGCCGCGACAACTCGCCGAGCAAGGCGAGGCGGCTGAAAGTCTCGTTGCGGAGCAGACGCCGGCCGCCAAGGAAGCCGCGCGCGAAATTGCGGCCGGCGATCTCGACGCCGCCATCGCGACCCTGGAGCGCGACGCGCGAGCCGACGTCGCCGCAGCGGCGGAAAAATGGCGCCGGCTTGGAGCTCTGGTGATGGGCGTGAACACGGCAAAGGCGCGCGCCGCTTACGAGGAAGCATTCAAGCTTCAGCCGGATGATTTCTGGACCTGCGTAGAGCTGGCGCGTTTGCGGCAAGAGGCCGGCGATCTGAACGGCGCAAGAGCAGCCGCGGAATGCGCCGAACACTCCGCGCGGGAGGATCGCGACCGTTCCGTTGCGGCGACCGAGCTTGGCGGCATTTGGAGAGAAGCCGGCAACCTCGCTGACGCCAAACGCCAATTCGAGCGAGCTCTTGACATCGACGAGCGCCTCGCGCGCGACAATCCCGGCTCGGCTGAAGCCCAGCGCGATCTCTCCGTGAGCTTGAACAAGCTGGGCGACGTTCTGCGCGAGGGCGGCGACCTTTCCGGAGCCAAGGCGCGCTACGAGGAAGGCCTCGTGGTAAGAGAGCGCCTCGCGCGCGACAATCCCGGCTCGGCTTCAGCCCAGCGCGATCTCTCGATCAGCTATGAAAGGCTCGGCGACGTTGCGGAGAATTCCGGCGACATGGCGGGCGCGATCGCGAGATACGAACAGAGTCTGCCGATCGCGCGGGCTTTGGCGGACAAGAATCCATCGCATCCAGGCCTTGCGAAAGATGCAGAGATCACGGAGCGCAGGGTGGCCGAGCTCAAGGCAAGACTCAGCCGATGAAGGATTCACGTGGCTGCATCAGCGCGCCGGCGGCAACGTCGCCAGGATGATGCGGTTCGTGCTGTCCTGGTGCAGCAGCAGGTTTCCGTCCCGCGTGGCGCGCATGTGCCGCACGATGCCGGCATGGATGTTTCCTGACGGGATCGCCCAGCTTTGGAACGTTTCGGTCTTCGGGTCGAACCGCACCAGCGGGTCGGGGCGCACGCCGGATTCGTTGTACCAGACGATGTCGTTGATCACCGCGATCGCGTAGGGATGCGAGTTCGGCCCGCTCGGCGAATCCCATTCCTTGATCGCGCCCGTGCGCGGATCGTAGCGCCCGAGCTTCCCGAGCCCGGAATTGACGTACCAGATCGTCCCGTCGCTCGCGATGTCGAGCCGGCGGGCGTGCGTCCGCTCGCCGGGAAGCCGCACCTCGGTCAGCGCCATCGTGCGCGGATCGACGCGGATGATGCAATTGCTGCCGTTGCACGCGACCCACGGATTGCCCTGCGCATCGATCCGAATGCCGTACGGGCGCGCGCCCGGCGTCGCGATCGTGACGAGGCGAATCTCGCCGCTGCGCGGATCGAAGCGCCCGATCATGTTGCTGATCTGCAGCGTGAACCAGAAGATGCCGTTGCGGTCGAACTCTCCTGTGTGCGGATCGCGCGCATTGGGATCGGGCATGTGGTGCTCGCGCGCTTCGCCGGTCGCGGGATCGAACTTGCCGATCGTGCCGTTGCCGTTGCCGAGATACCAGACCCCGCCGCGCGCATCGATGTTGACGCTGTGCGGCAGCGCGTTCGCCGGCAGGAGCCATTCGCGCATCCGCCCCGTGCGCGCTTCGATGCGTCCGATCGTGTTCGAGCGCTGGCCGACCCACCAGATGTCGCCATTGCGCGCCTGCACCGGATCGCGCGCCCGCTGCCCGGGCTGCGAAGCGACCCATTCCCGGAACGAGACCTGCAGCGGCCCGCTGACGAGAGTCGATGGCCGCGGATTGTGGCTCGGCGGATAATGCTGCGCGAGGTAATCCAGCACGCGCGCTCGCGCGTCCGGCGGCAGCGCGATCATCGGCGCGACGAGCTCGCCCCAATGGTCGCGCGTATAGCCGCTGCTCGCGATGATGTTGCTGACCGGATGGCAGGTCGCGCACACGACCTCGACCGTCTCCCGGCCGGGCCCCTCCGCCAGCGCGGAGGACCGGGATGTCTGCGCCAGGCTTGCCGTCGCAAGCAGGCTCGATCCGAGGATCGCCAAACAGGCGCCGCCGCCAGCAATGAGCGCGTTGCGATATCCGGGCATGTCCCCTCCCCACCGAAGGAACGCACACCCTAGAGCAAGGACCGCGTCCGTAAAATAACGCTTCTGTGCGGGCTCAGCCCCGCCCGATGAACGACTTCATATGGTTCGGAAGCACCGTCGCCTCGAACACGTTCACTTCCGGCGGCAGCGAAACCATCACCAGCGCCAGCTTTGCGACATCCGCCGGATCGATGAGATAATCCTCCGGCCGCTCCCCCGCCCCCGGCGCATCGCGCGCGAGCCCGGAGAAGAACCCGGTCAGCGTGTTGCCCGGACGCAGCAGCGAGGCGACCACGCCGTATTGCCGACCGTCGAGCGTCAATTGATGCGTCATGCCCTCAAGCGCGGTCTTGGTCGTGGTGTAGCCGATGAGATGCGGCCGCGGCGTCAGCGAAGCGATCGAGCCGACATTGAGGATACGCCCCCCCTGCGGGTCCTGCGCCTTCATCATGCGGATCGCCTCGCGCGCGCAGAGGAAGGCGCCGGTGAGGTTGACGTCCACGATCGAGCGCCAGAGATCGAGGCTCATCTCCTCGGTCGGCGCCCCGTTCGGAATGCCGGCATTGTTGACCAGGATGTCCACCCGTCCGAACGCGTCTTTCGTCTTGGCGAAGAGCGCGGCGACATCCCCTTCCTTCGTGATGTCCGTCGCAACGCCAAGCCCGATCCCCCGCGCCGCTTCGGCCAGGCGTTCCGCGCCGCGCGCCGCGAGCGCGACCTTCGCGCCTTCGTTCGCGAACGCCCGCGCAATCGCCAGGCCTATGCCGCTCGAAGCGCCCGTGACGATCGCGACTTTGCCTTCAAGCACACCCGGCATGCTCAACCTCCTCGCCGCAGAACGCGAGTGACGCGGTACGCATCCTCGATCGCGCGCTCCCGCATCCCCAAGGCCGACAGGCGCCTCGTCACATGAGCGCAAAGCGCCTCACCCAGGCGTTGCGCTGCGGCGTCGTGCGCAGGGACATCGAGCGCCTGCCGATCCGTCGCGGACTCTTCGATTACCTTAATCGGGGTAATGCCCTCATCGATAATGAAGGTCGCCTCCAATGAGCTCGGCGAGCATGCGCTCATGAAATACACCGATCCAGAAGGAACGAAGCGAACGAGGCCAACCTCTCGCGGTTGCTCTTCCTCTCCCACAAGCTCGCGCGATTGCACCATCGCGCCGCCATCGACCACCCGAACGGCCCGCGAGAAGTGCGCATCCACATAGGAGAGATAGCTGCGCTCCACAGGCGCGGCGACAACTGCGCCGTCCCGCGCGGGCGTGGCGTCTTCCGTGCGCAGCAGGAACGCAAGGCCGAGAATGCCGCAGCTTGCGATGGCCAGGAGCGCCACCGGCATCCACATGCGCTGCCACTCGGTCGCACCCATGATCAGATCCTGAAGATCGCCTGCCCCTGCAAATTCTCGAGCTTCGGCCGATACGCGCTCTCGTCGTACTCGTCCGCCACCACGACGCGGCGCTGCCCTTGCAGCGGGCAATCGATCGGCGCCGCCTCGAACTTGCCGTCGCGGATCGCGCACATCTTGCCAAACGTGCGCTTCTCGATGAGCTCTGCGGCGAGCCGCCCGAAGCCCATCGCGATCAGCCGGTCGGTCGCGTCCGGCGGCCCCGAGCGCATCAGGTAGGCAAGGCGCTGCACGATGACGCCCTCCGCGCTCGCCTCCTCGCAATGATGCCCGATGAGATCGCCGACCCCGCCGAGCCGCTTGCGCCCATAGGCGTCCGCGCCCGCCTGCTCGGTGAGGCCCCCGTCCTTGGGCCGCGCGCCCTCCGATACAACGCACACGGAATATTTCGACGGATTGTCCACCCGGTCCTTCTCCAGCATCGCGGCCAGCCGCTCCGGCTCGAACGGCGATTCTGCGATGATCGTGCGGTCCGCGTCCGCAAGCAGCCCGGTATAGAGCGCCGTCTGCCCCGAGAGCCGCCCGAACAGCTCCACGATCATGATCCGCTCGTGCGAGCCGGCCGTGGAGCGCAGCAGCGTCACCGCATCGACCCCCCGCGTGACCGCGGTGGAGAATCCGATCGCGTAGTCCGTGCCGTAGACATCGTTGTCCATCGTCTTCGGGATCGAGATGACCGGCACGCCTTCCTTCGCCAGCCGCGCCGCGAACCTGAGCGTCCCGTCGCCTCCGAGCGGCACCACCACGTCGATCTTCATACCGTCGATCGTCGCCACCGCTTCGGCCGTCGCATCGATCGGCGCGTCGCTGGAATAGCGCCCGTGCAGCCGCCCCGGCGCCAGCGATTTCGGCAGCCTCTCCGGCGAGATGCGGCTCGTATGCAGCATCGTGCCGCCGTCGCGGTCGATGAGGCGCACCGCCTCGCGGTCGAGCGGCAGCGACCATTCCGCGATCGACTGCGCGTCCGCCGGATCGATCGCCAGCGGCCCGAGCCAGCCGCGCCGGAACCCGACCACGCTCCAGCCGCGATCTTCCGCCGCCTCCACCACGGCCTTGATCGCGACATTGAGGCCGGGCACGTCGCCCCCGCCGGTGAGAATGCCGATGCGCATGCGAGTCCTTTCTGCCGCGGTCGTAGCGCGCATGCGCCCGGAGCGCTACATTGGAAGCGGCAGGACGCTCATGACAATTGAAGACATCCCGGTGATGATCCTCGACCCGCCCGAGGGCGACCACGCCTACATCAAGAGCCTGCGCGCACGATCGCCGGTCGCGCGCTCTCTGATCGGGGCGTACATGTCGTTCCGCCACGCCGACGCCGATCGCATCTTCGACGATCAGGCGAGCCGGCAGATCGAGCTTGAGATCATGGCCCTGCGCGGCGTCGCCGACGGTCCGATCTTCGACCTGATGAAAGGCGCGATGCTCACGTCCAACGGCGAGACGCATCGCCGCCGCCGCCAGCCCGTGGCGCGCACATTCGCGTTCAAGCTCATGGACGGCATGCGCGGCGCGATCCGCGACCTCGCGACCGAGCTTGTCGCCGCGCACAGGAACAAGGGCCCGATGGACTTCATGAACGACTTCGCCGGCCAGATTCCCCCGCGCATGATCGCCCGCATCCTCGGCGTGCCGGAGAGCGACCTGCCCCGCTTCATGCAATGGATCGGCGACACGGCCCGCGCCTTCCAGCTCTTTACCCTTGAGGAGCGTCCGCGCATGGAGGCGAGCCTGACGGCCTTCAACGCCTATGTCGGCGAGCTGCTCGATGCGCGCCGCGCCGATCCCAGGGACGATTTCCTAACCGAATACGCCCGCGCCACCGCCGAAGACGGCCTCGACGAGAACGAAGTCCGCACGCAGGTGATCGGCCTCATCCTCGCCGGCTCCGAGACGACCCGCACTTCGATGTGCGCCATTCTGGCGCTGCTGCTCCAGCATCCCGAGCAATGGCGCGCCTTCTGCGCCGATCCCGACGGCTTGAAGAAGCAGGTGGTGAACGAAGGCCTGCGCTACGAGCCGGTCGTCGGAGCGATCCCGCGCTTCCTGAAACAGGATTTCGAGCTCGGCGGCCATACGATCCCGCAAGGCTCGCTTGTCGCGATCTCGCTTCTGGGCGCGCTGCGCGATCCGGAGGTCTACGCCAATCCCGATGCGTTCGATATCGCGCGCACGGACCACACCCGCTGGCATCTGGTGTTCGGCGCCGGCGCGCATCGCTGCCTTGGCGAGGCGCTGGCGCGCGCGGAGCTGGAGGAAAGCCTCGCGATCATCGCCCGCGATGCGCCTGGCGCCACCCTCATCACGGCGCCAAATATTCGCGGCCTCGGCGGCATCCGCCGCATCGACGGCATGGAAGTCGCGCTCGCTTAGCTCGACGCCTTCCCTCCCCCATCGGGGGAGGGTGTCGCTGAGATTGCGCAGCAAGCGAAGCGACGGGTGGGGTGAGAAACGCCACGTCGCAGAACATTCACCCCACCCGTCGCAGCTTCGCTGCGACACCCTCCCCTTTAGGGGAGGGATGAGGTCGCGCTAAATGCTCCAGCTGTCCGCGGCGCCTTCGCCATTGAGCGCCGCGACGATCTGCTCGGCCGCTTCAGCGGGCGAAGTATGCGTCGTGTCGATGCGGATCTCGGGATTGTCCGGCGCCTCGTAGGGCGAGGAGACGCCGGTGAAGTTCTTCAGCTCCCCGGCGCGCGCTTTCTTGTAGAGGCCCTTCACGTCGCGCGCTTCGGCGTCCGCGAGCGGCGTATCGACGAAAATCTCATAGAATTCGCCTTTCGGCGTGAGATCGCGCGCCAGCTGCCGCTCGGCGCGGAAGGGTGAGATGAACGACACGAGCACGATGAGCCCCGCATCGGCCATCAGCCGCGCAACTTCCGCCACGCGCCGGATGTTCTCCACCCGGTCGCCATCGGTGAAGCCCAGATCGCGGTTGAGCCCGTGGCGCACATTGTCGCCGTCGAGCAGCACGGTGTGCCGCCCCAGCGAATGCAGCTTCTTCTCAACCAGGTTCGCGATCGTCGACTTGCCGGCGCCGGAAAGCCCCGTGAACCAGAGCACCGCCGGCCGCTGGCCCTTGATGTGCGCCCGCGCCGCGCGATCGATCTCGAGCGCCTGCCAGTGGATGTTCTCCGAGCGCCGCAATGCAAAGCGGATCATGCCGGCGCCGGCGGTCGAATTGCTCATCCGGTCGATCAGGATGAAGCCGCCGAGCTCACGGTTCTGCGCATAGGGCTCGAACGCGATCGGCCGGTCGAGCGAGATGTTGGCGACTGCGATCTCGTTCAGGGCGAGGGTCTTGGCCGCCAGCTCGGCCAGCGTATCGACGTTCACCTTGTGCTTGATCTCGGTCACTTGCGCCGAGACGAGCGATGTCCCGATCTTCAGCCAGTACGGCCGCCCGGGCAGCAGCTCCTGCTCGCCCATCCACACGATCGTGGCCTCGAACTGGTCGGCGATGGCGGGCGCATCATCCGCCGCGGCGAGCACATCGCCGCGCGAGATGTCGATTTCGTCCTCCAGCGTCAGCGTGATCGATTGGCCCGCGATCGCGCGATCGAGGTCGCCTTCGCGCGTCACGATCCGGGCGATGCGGCTCTGCTTGCCGGACGGCAGCGCGCGGATCCGATCCCCCGGCTTCACCTCGCCCGCCGCGATGAGCCCGGCGAAGCCGCGGAACGTGAGGTCCGGCCGGCTCACCCATTGCACGGGCATGCGGAACGCCGCGCGCGCGATTGCGTCCTGGTCGATCTCGACCGTTTCGAGGTGCTGCAGGAGCGTGGGGCCCGTGTACCAGGGCGTCGCTTCGCTGCGATCCGCGATGTTGTCGCCGTTGAGTCCCGAGACGGGGAACGCCTCGACCTCGTTCAGTCCCACTTGCGCCGCGAACGCGCGATAGGCCGCGACGATCTCCTCGAAGCGCGCCTGGTCGTAGCCGACCAGATCCATCTTCGTGACCGCGACCGCCACGCGCTTCACGCCCATCAGCGAGACGATGTAGGAATGCCGGCGCGTCTGCGGCAGCACGCCTTTGCGCGCGTCGATGAGGATGATGGCGAGATCGGCGTTCGAGGCGCCGGTCGCCATGTTGCGGGTGTATTGCTCATGTCCGGGCGTGTCCGCGACGATGAACTTCCGCTTGTCGGTGGCGAAAAAGCGGTAGGCCACGTCGATCGTGATGCCCTGCTCGCGCTCTGCCGAAAGGCCGTCCACCAGCAGCGCGAAGTCCAGCTTGCCTTGCTGCGTGCCGAACGCCTTCGAGTCCGCTTCAAGCGCCTTCATCTGGTCGTCGAGGATGAGCTTCGCGTCATAAAGCAGCCGCCCGATCAGCGTGGACTTTCCATCATCCACGCTGCCGCACGTGATGAAGCGCAGAAGCGTGCGCTCCTCCGCCGGCGTTTTCGGCCGTTCGAGTGTGGAGACGTTGCTCATGACGCGCCCCACCCTAGGCCGTCCACCAGCAGGGCGAAGTCCAGCTTGCCTTGCTGCGTGCCGAACGCCTTCGAGTCCGCTTCAAGCGCCTTCATCTGGTCGTCGAGGATGAGCTTCGCGTCGTAAAGCAGCCGCCCGATCAGCGTGGACTTTCCGTCATCCACGCTGCCGCACGTGATGAAGCGCAGGAGCGTGCGCTCCTCCGCCGGCGTTTTCGGCCGTTCGAGTGTGGAGACGTTGCTCATGACGCGCCCCACCCTCCCCCTTGCGGGGAGGGTCGGTCGCGAAGCGACCGGGGTGGGGGGCGCGCGGAAGACTTCTCGACGTTGCGGCGAGCTGAACGCCCCCCCTCCCTCCCCTCCCCCGCAAGGGGGGAGGGCGCGCAGTTGCCTGAAAGGTCGCGGAGAGCCATCAGAAATAGCCCTCCTGTTTCTTCTTCTCCATCGAGCCGGTGGAATCGAAATCGATCACGCGCCCCTGCCGCTCGCTCGTCCGCGAGGCGCGCATTTCCGCGATGATGTCGTCGAGCGTCGCCGCTTCGCTCTCAACTGCGCCGGTCAGCGGATAGCAGCCAAGCGTGCGGAACCTCACGCGCTTCATCATCGGCTTTTCGCCAGGCTTCAGACGCATGCGCTCGTCATCGACCATGATCAGCGCCCCGTCGCGCTCCACCACCGGGCGCTCCGCCGAGAGATACAAAGGCACCATCGGGATGTTCTTCAGCGCGATGTATTCCCACACGTCGAGCTCGGTCCAATTCGAGAGCGGGAAGACGCGGATGCTTTCGCCAGGGCGCTTCTTCGAATTGTAGAGCCGCCAGAGCTCCGGCCGCTGGTTCTTCGGATCCCACCGATGCCCGGCGGTGCGGAACGAGAAGATACGCTCCTTGGCGCGGCTCTTCTCTTCGTCGCGGCGCGCGCCGCCGAACGCGGCGTCGAAGCCGTAGAGATCGAGCGCCTGCTTGAGCCCTTGCGTCTTCCAGATTTCCGTATGCAGCGCCGAGCCGTGATCGAACGGATTGATCCCCTGCGCGACCGCCTCGGGATTCTGGTGGACGATGAGCTCCATGCCGGAGGAACGCGCGACCTCCTCCCGGACCGCGTACATGTCGCGGAACTTCCAGGTCGTATCGACATGCAGCAGCGGAAAGGGCGGCGGCGCGGGATAGAAGGCCTTCAGGGCCAGGTGCAGCAGCACCGAGCTGTCCTTGCCCACCGAATAGAGCATCACCGGCCGTTCGCATTCGGCCGCCACCTCCCGCATGATGTGGATGGCCTCCGCCTCCAGCCGCTCCAGATGCGTCAGCCGCCCAGGAGCGGTGTCCGGCCCGAGGGCCGAGGCGAGGGCCGAAGCGAGGGAAGGTGGGGGCGCGGCTTGGAGCGCGCTCTCAGCGGGCATGCGTCTTTTCCGAGGAAGCTTCTCCCGCGACTTGGGCCGAGGCTGATCCCCGTTCAACGCATTTGTCCTAAAGGCGGCCGGCGCCGCCGCTCAACCCGCCCACTCTAGCAGGCCACCCTAGCAGGCAACGCCGCGTCTGAACGTCCCTCACACCCGCCCGGCGACAGGGATGAGCGCCCCGGTGACCGCGCGGGCCTCTGGCGAGAGCAGGAAGAGGATCACCGACGCCAATTCCTCCGCCGTGACCCATTTGGAGAAGTCGGCCTTCGGCATGTCACGGCGGTTGGCCGGCGTGTCGATCGTGGAGGGCATGACGGCGTTGACCGTGACCTGGCCCTTGAGCTCCGCCGCGAGGCTTTCGGTGAGCCGGTGCACGCCGGACTTGGAGGCCGCATAGGCGCCCATCCCCTGTCCCGCATGCAGCGCCCCGATCGCGCCGACATTGACGATCGCGCCCGCCCCGGACGCCTTCAGATGCGGGATCGCCGCGGCGCAGGAATTGAGGCAGGTCTTGAGGTTGAGAGCGAAGAGCCGGTCCCAAGGTTCGAGCCCGCCGCCCTCGATCTTTTCCATCGCGAAGCCGCCCGCGATGTTGGCGAGCCCGTCGAGACGCCCCAGCTTCGCCGCCGCCGCATCGATCGCGGCCTTTGCGTCCGCCGCCTTGGAGAGGTCCACCCCGCCCTGCACGAAGTCGGCGCTGTAGCCTGCCGGCGCCGGCGCATAATCGATCGCCGCCACCTTGGCGCCCTTGGCCCTGGCAAACGCCGCGAGCCCGCCGCCGAGCGCGCCGAACGCTCCGGTGACGACGATGACCTTGTCCATGCGCGCCTCTCCAGATCAGGCCAGCAGGTCTCTTCCCGCCTGCTTCACGTCCGTGCAACCGGTCAGCGCCAGCGCGGTGTGCAATTCGCGGCGGATGATCTCCAGCGCCGACCGCACGCCGCGCCCTCCGTCCGCGGCGAGCGCATAGGCCCAGGCGCGCCCCAGCAGGCAGGCCTGCGCGCCCAGCGCCAGCGCCCGCAGCACGTCAAGGCCGGACCGGACGCCCCCGTCCATCAGCACGGGAATACGTCCCCCGATCGCGTCCGCTACAGCCGGCAGCGCCTTGATCCCGGAGAGCGCCCCGTCGAGCTGGCGCCCGCCATGGTTGGAGACCACCACGCCGTCCGCGCCCAGCGCGACCGCCTCCTTCGCATCGTCCGGATCAAGAACGCCCTTGATCACGATCGGCCCCTTGAAGCGCGCGCGCAGCCATTCGAGGTCCTTCCAGGTGATCGAGGCGTCGTTGTTCTCCTGCACCCACTTGGAGAAGGCGCCGAAGCCTTTCCCTTCCCGCACCGCGCCCGCGATGTTTCCGAACGCATGCGGGCGGCCGGTGAGATAGACGTCCCACAGCCAGGCCGGATGCGTCACGCCCTGCCAGGCGCGGGAGATCTCCGTCCGAAGTCCCGGCGGCCCGGACATGCCCGAATGCACGTCGCGATAGCGCGCGCCGAGCACGGCGAGATCGACGGTGAAGAGCAGCACCGGGCATTTTTGCTCCGCCACCCGCTCCAGGAGCGCGCTCATGAACCCGCGGTCCTTGAGCATGTAGAACTGGTACCAGATCGGCGCGCCGCTCTTCTGCGTCACTTCCTCGACGCTGCAGATGCTGAGCGTGGAGAGCGCCACGGGAACCTTCGCCGCGTGCGCGGCGCGCGCGGCCTGTACCTCGCCTCTGCGCCGATACATGCCTGAGAAACCGACGGGGCCCAGTCCCACCGGCATCGAATAGGACTGCCCAAAGAGCTTCACGCCCATCTCGACCTTGGAGACGTCCTTCATCACCCGCTGCTTGAGCGCGATCTCGGCGAAGTCCGCCACGTTCCGCTTGAGCGTGATCTCCTGGTAGGAGCCGCCATCCAGATAGTTGAAGAACATCGCCGGCAGGCGCTCTTTGGCGCCCGCACGGTAATCCATCACCGAAGCCGCGATCATCTGCTCCCCATCACCTTCATTGTGCGGAGGAAGAGCTAGCGCACCGGCGCCCCGAATGGGAAGCTCCGCCCGTGTCGGTCGAGAAGAGCCCCGGTTTTGCGAGCGTTGCGGCGCGCGATCCCGCTTGGCTCGCCCAGAAGCTCGATCCCGAGCGGCAAGCGATTCTCTTCATCGGCATGAGCCGCGCCGATTATGCCGCCGCCAGCTTTCTCGACGACCGCATCCTCACCCCCGCCGCGCGCGGCGCCTGGACCCGCATCGCCTCCGTGCGCGCGGGCTTGGAGGGCGCGCCATCGGCGCCGCTGCACTTCATCTTCCATTCCGGCCATGTCGGCTCGACCCTGCTCTCCCGCGTGCTGGAATCGCCGAAGGTGCTCGCGCTGCGCGAGCCGCTGCCGCTGCGCACGCTGGCGGAATTGCACGACGCGGCCGTGCCGGATTTCGCGGCGCATCTGGAGACGATGCTGCGCCTTTGGCGCCGTCCTTTCCCCGGCGTGGAGGCGGTGACGCTGAAGGCCACGTCCGCCGCCGCGCGGATCGCCGCGCCTGTCATGCGCGCCGCGCCCGACGCCAAGGCGATCTATCTCAACATGAAGGCCGAGCCCTATCTCGCGGTGCTGCTCGCCGGCGAGAACACGCCGATCGATCTGCAGGGCATGCAGGCCGAGCGCACGCGCCGCCTCGCATCAAAGCTCGGCGCCCCGCCGCCGCCGCCCGCGTCGCTGGGCGAACTCGCGGCGCTGACCTGGGCCGCCGAACGCCTCACCCAGGCCGATCTCATGCGCGAGATGGGCGCCCGCGTGCGCGCCCTCGACTTCGACGCCTTCCTGGAGCGCCCCGGGGAGGAAGCCCGCGCCTGCGCCGCGCATCTGGGAATTCCCGCTCCGGATGTCGAAGCGAGCCCGATCCTCACCCGCTATTCCAAGGCGCCGGACTACGCCTATTCGCCGCGCGATCGCGCCGCGATCATCGCCCAGTCCCGAAGCGGGAACGCTGCGGAGATAAGCCGCGGCCTGGCCTGGCTCGCCCATCTGGCCGACGCCCATCCCGCCATCGCAGACGCCTTCGATCTGCGCTAGCTTGAGCCATGTTCATCGACATCAAAGGCCTCTTGACGCCTGAGGAGGTTGAGCGCCTCCGCCACATCGCCGGCGAACTCAAGTTCGTGGACGGCCGCCTTTCCAATCCGGGCAACACCACCAAGCAGAACCAGCAGGCCGAGGAGGCCGGGCCGCTCTACGCGGAATCCGCCAAGCTGGTCGCCGACGCCTTCAACCGCTCGCGCGAGTTCAAGGACTTCGCGATGCCGCAGCGTTTGGCCCCGCCGCTGCTCGCCCGTTACGAGGCCGGGATGAAGTACGGCGTGCATGCCGACGCCGCGCATCTGCCGCTCAAGGAGGGCCCGCTGCGCTCGGACCTCTCATCGACCGTATTTCTGTCCGATCCATCGAGCTATGAGGGCGGCGAGCTCGTCATCCATATCGGCCGCGCCATCCCCTTCAAGCTCAAGCCGGGCGACGCGGTCGTCTATCCCTCCACCACGCTGCACGAAGTCCGCCCGGTGACGAAGGGCGTGCGCCTTGTCTCGCTCACCTTCATCCAGAGCCTGGTGCGCGAGGAACACCATCGCGACGTGCTCTTCGAGCTGGGCGAAATCTCCGCCCTGGAGGGCGACAAGATGGACTGGCTTTCGCGCACCCGCCTTGAGGTCGTGCGCCAGAACCTGCTGCGGATGTGGTCCGGCGCCTGACGCGCTTGAAGGGCGCGGGACGCTCACTACATGCCCGGCCATCGGGCTTTGGGCCGCCGGACCTGAGGCGTCGGACTTGCGGGGTTTGACCCGGATCAAGGCCGGCGCAGGGGTCCGCGGCGCAGAGTCTAGCGTTCGTCTTTCAAGGGAGAGAACGATGGCTGCACATGACGAGCAAGGCGCGCGGCCCCGCGGCGGCGACCTCGCTCCCTATCCTGGCCTCGGCGGGCTTTATCGCGACTTCTTCCAGGACTTCGGCAGCGTGCTCGACACGCCGTTCTTCCGCAATGTCGGCGCCCCGCGCCTGGACGTGTCCGACGCTGGAAACGCGGTCCTAGTGGAATGCGATCTGCCCGGCGTGAAGGCCGATGAGGTCGAGATCGCGCTGGAAGGAGACCGCCTCACCATCAAAGGCGAGCGGAAGGCCGAGCGCGAGGACAAGGGCAAGAATTATTACGTCTCGGAGCGCAGCTTCGGCGCGTTCTCGCGCGCGCTGGTCTTGCCGTTCGAGCCCGCGGCCGATGCCGTGGAGGCCCGCTTCGAAGACGGCGTGCTGCACATCTCCATCAAGAAGCCGGCCGCCCGCGCCAAGTCTTCGCAGAAGATCGCGATCCGCTCCTGAGGAGTCGCCGCCGCCCCCTCTCCCAGGCGGGAGAGGGGGTATGGCGCGCGCTCAGCGGCTGGCGCCGGCGTCCTTGGGCATGCACTTGTCGCACCGGCAGCCGTTCGGCTTGATGAACGTGTTGAAATAGTTCTTGCCGTAATCGTAGGTGAGTTCCTCGCCCGGCTTGATGCCGCGGCGCGCGAAGATGAACACGCGGCCCTTGGCGATCACCGCCTCGCAATTGGGCCGGCAGGAATGGTTGATGTAGCGCGCGACATTGTCCCGCTCGGTCCCGTCGATGGTCTTCGTGGCGCTCACCTCGAACAGGTATTTCGACCGGCTGGTGCGCTCCTCCTCTTCGGTGAGCTCCCGGCCATAATATTCCACAACGCACTTGCCGCGCTCGATGGCCGAGTTGGTGAAGAGGCCGAGCCCCGCATAGGAGCGCTTCACGGAGAGATCGTAATCGCCAGGCGTGTATTTGGATGCCACGGAACCGTCCCGCTTCTGGCGCCGGCCTCGTGTCGCCCGAGGCGGTGGCGCGATATCCCCAAAGGGTCCCCAAGAGGGTGTTGAGGCGCCCCGAAGCGCCGCCCCCACGACGAGTGCGCTTATTTCATGCGTCGGCGCCGCTTGCCAAGGGTGGGCGGCGCGCCAGGACGCCGCGGCGACTATCCATCCGTACACGGATGAGCCTCGACCAGAGCTGCGGCCGGGCGCGCCGCGCGAAGAATCGGCGCCCAGGACGGCCCCGTGTCCAGCAGGCGCCCCTGGATGCATCTTGCGCCCCGCCCTGGGGGTTGCGTCTGGCCCGCGCGCGCATTCGCTGGCAAACTGCATCCAAGGGCGGAGCCGGATGGCCGACACTGCGAACAAGTCCCCGCTGCCGCCGCGTCTGCGGATCGAGCTGCCGCCGCTGACGCCGCAATTGGCGGGTTTGGTGGGCGGGCCCCTGGTCGCGCTGGTGATTCTCGTCTGGCCGGCGCCGGCGAACCTGACGTTCGAAGCCTGGTCCGTCGTGGCGTTGACCGCGCTGATCGTCATCTGGTGGGTGACCGGCGCCGCGCCGATGGCCTTCACCGCGCTGCTGCCGGCCGCGTTCCTGCCCCTGTTCGGTGCGCTGCCGCTCGAGCGGGCGGCGGCGGCGTATGCCGATCCGATCGTGCTGCTGCTGTTGAGCGGCTTCCTGCTGGGCGCCTCGATCGTGCGCTGGCGCGCGCACGAACGGCTGGCGGCCTGGATCGTTGTGCGAGCGGAAGCACGCCCGCGCGCCTTGATCGCCGCCATGATGGTGGCTGCCGCGCTCTTGTCGATGTGGGTGTCGAGCATCGTGATCGCGCTGGTGCTTGCGCCGGTCGCGGCGGCGGCGGCGCAGCTGCTGATTCCCGAGAAGGAAAGCCCCCTGCCGGTCGGCGGCGCGATGGTGCTGGGCGTCGCCTACGCCGCGATCATCGGCGCGGCCGGAACCCCCATCGGCTCGCCGGCCAACATGCTGGCTGTGGAATTTCTCGCCCGCGCCGGGCAGCCGATCAGCGTGCTCGCCTGGACCGCCGCGACCGCGCCGATCGTGATCGTGATGCTGGCGGTGGCCTGGGCCGCGCTCATCGCGCCGATCAAATACCTTAAACCGGACGACCGCGAACGCACGCTGCAGGAGACCAAAACGGCGCTGGAGCGGATGGGGCCGCTCTCCCATTCGGAGAAGCGTATCGCGACGGTGTTTGGGATCATCGCCGCGGTGTGGCTCTTCCGCCCCTTCCTGTCGCTGGCGCCGGGACTGCAGCATCTCTCTGACGCCGGCGTCGCGCTGCTCGGCGTGATCGCGTTCTTCCTGGTTCCGGGCGGCCCCGAGAAGACGGCGCGGCCGCTGCTCGAATGGTCCGACACCGACCGCATGCCGTGGGGCGTGCTGATTCTGTTCGGCGGCGGCCTCTCCCTTGCGGCCGGCATCGACGAGACCGGCCTTGCCCAATGGATCGGCGAATCCCTGATCGGGCTCGACCTGCCGTCGCTGATGGCGTTCGTCGCCGCGATGGTGGTTGCCGCGATCCTGCTGGGCGAGGTGGCGTTCAGCGTCGCGACCCTGACTTCGTTGCTGCCGATCCTCGCCTCGGTGGCGGCCGCGACCGGCGCCGACCTGCGCGCGCTCGCCTACCCGGTGGCGCTCGCCGCCAGCTTCGCCTTCATGCTCCCCGTGGCCGCCGCGCCGAGTGCGGTGGCGTTCGCATCCGATTTCGTGACGCTGCGCCGGATGCTGACGGTCGGCGCCGTGCTCAATGTCGCCGCGGCGCTGGCGATCGTGCTCTTCGCCGGCCTTTGGCAGCTGGGGTAACGCCTACTTCTTCAGCGCCGCGACGCGGTCCCAAAAGGCTTTCGGGATGTCGGCCCCGCCGAAGCGCTTGAGCTCCTGCACCAGGGTCGGCGAGGTGACGTTGATCTCGGTGAGATAGCCGTCGATCACGTCGAGGCCCGCGAACAGGATCCCTTCGCGTTCCAGGAGCGGCGTAACGCGTTTGGCGATTTCGCGGTCGCGCGCATCGACCTCCGTGCTGACGGCCTTGCCGCCGGCATGCAGGTTGGCGCGGAAGTCGTCCGCCTGCGGCATCCGCCGGACCGCGCCGATCGGCTCTCCGGCGAGCACGAACACACGTTTGTCGCCTTCCTTCACGCGCGGGAGGAATTCCTGGACGATGATCGGCTCCTTGCCGGTCTCTTCCAGGAATTTGCTCGTCCGCCAGCGGAAATCCTCGTCCGAGGCCTTCGCCTTGATCACCCCTTCGCCGCCGGCGAGGAAGGCGGGCTTCAGCACCACCTGATCGAATTGCTGCGCGAACGCCTCGATCGCATCGAGATCGCGCCCCACGAACGTCTTCGGCGTGAGATCGGGATAGGCGAGCGTGGAGAGCTTCTCGGGAATGTTTCGGATGCCCGAAGGGCGGTTGAGCACCAGCGTATCGACCAGATCGAGCAGGTAGGTGTTCGACACATAGCCCATGTCGAACGGCGGATCCTGCCGGATGACGATGGCGTCGAACCCGGCCGCCGCGCAGATCTTCTCCTCCAGCGTCTCGTAATGCTTGGCCTCGTCGAGCTTGACGGAAACGCGCTTGGCGCGGGCCTTCACCGTCCCGGTTTCCCAGAAGAGATCGCCCGGGCGCCACCACCAGACCTCCCAGCCGCGCGACTGCGCCTCGATCATCATCGCGAGCGAGGTGTCGCGCGCGACGATCATCGTCTCGATCGGATCCATCTGAACCGCGATGCGCATGCCCTCAAACTCCGTCCTGAAGTCCTGCAGCTTCGAGATATCTTTCCAGCACGCGGACAGCCTTGTTGGAAAGGTCTTGCGCGTGCCGAGCGGCCTCCGCGCGCAAGCCCGCCACATCGACGCCGGCATAGCCGAGCTCGGCGCGGTGCCCGATGAGCCAGCGCTCGAAGCTGGCGAGATTGGCCTCCGGGTGGAATTGCACGCCGAAGAGCCGCGGGCCGATCGCGAACGCCTGGTTCGTCACCGCCTCGGTCGATGCCAGCAAGGCCCCGCCGCTGGGAAGATCGAACGTGTCGCCGTGCCAGTGCATCGCCATGGGCGCCTCGGCGAACGGCGCCAGCGGCGAAGCACGCCCAGCCTCGCTGAGCGCGATCGGCAGAAACCCAATCTCCTTCGCCGGCCCCGGATAGACGCGCGCGCCCGCGGCCGCGGCCATGATCTGCGCGCCAAGGCAGACGCCGAGCGTCGGGCGCTCGGCCTGCATCCGCCGGCCGACGAAATCGATCTCTTCCCGCAGGAACGGGTAAAGCTCGGTCTCGTAAACTCCGATCGGCCCGCCGAGCACGACGACGAGGTCGGCCGCGTTCGGATCGCGGTCGAAAGGATCGATCCCGGCGTCGAGCACCTCGACCGGGCCGCGCGCGCGCAGCGGCGTCTCCCACGCGCCCAAATCCTCGAACGCGACATGTCGGATGACGAGCGTGCGCATTTTCCCCTCCGGCCCTACTTAGGCGCGCCAACGCGCCCATTCATCGGGTAAGAGACGGGCCCGGAAAAGAAGACCCATGCAGGACGACAAGCGCCCGAGCGAACCCGCGACGCCGGAAGAATCCATCTGGCGCGCCTCCGGGCGCATGCGGCTGGAGACGCTTATCCTGGTGCGCTGGATCGCGATCGCGGGCCAGACGGCGGGCGTCCTCTTCGTCGAGTTCGTGCTGAAGCTCGATCTCGCGCTCGCCCCCACGCTGGGGATCATCTCTCTCTCGGCCTGGGTGAACATCTTCCTGATGATCTCGCGACCGGCCCAGCAGGGCCCGGTGCGGGAATGGGAGGCGGCCGCCCAGCTGGCCTACGATCTCCTCCAGCTCGCCGCGCTCCTGGGGCTCACCGGCGGCGCGCAGAACCCGTTCCTGCTGCTGTTCATCGCCCCGGTGGCGGTGGCGGCGACCGCGATGCGCCCGGCGGTGACCGCCGCGCTCGCCTGCTTCGCGATCGTCTGCGTCGTGGCGCTCCTCTTCCTGCGCTCGCCCTTGCCTTGGCTAGAGGGCGCCCCGCTCGACCTGCCGCAGCTCTACGAGTTCGGCATGGCGACCGCTGTGGTCACCGGCCTCGCCTTTACCGGCGTCTACGCCTGGCGCGTGGCGGCCGAAGAGGAGCGCGCCAAGCTCGCGCTCGCCGCGGCCGAGGCGGTGCTGGCGCGCGAGCAGCGCGTCTCAGCCCTGGGCGCGTTGGCGGCCGCTGCGGCCCATGAGCTCGGCACCCCGCTCGCGACGATGCACCTGGTGGCCAAGGAGATGGCGCGCGAGCTGCCGCAGGACTCTCCGATGTCGGAGGACGTGCAGCTGCTGGTCAGCCAGGCCGAGCGCTGCCGCGCGATCCTTCAGCAGCTCGGGCGCGAGCCGAACGCCGATCCGATGATGGCCCGCGCCTCGCTCCGGGCGCTGATGGAAGAGACCGCCGACGCCCATCGCGGCCTCGGCCGCGACATCGTCATCAGCCTCTCCGGCCCGGACGGCGAAGCGCCTCCCGACGTCCGCCGCCTGCCGGAGGTCCTGCACGGGCTCGGCGCCCTTGTGGAGAACGCGATTGGTTTCTCGGAGAAGGAGGTCGAAATCGCCGCGCGCTGGGACGCCAACCAGATCGTCATCGCGGTGCGCGATGACGGCCCGGGCTTCCCGGCCGACATTCTGCGCCGGCTGGGCGCGCCTTACCTTTCCGCGCGCGGAGCGATCCGACGCGGCCGCGTCGGCGGCGGGCTGGGGCTCGGCTTCTTCATCGCCAAGACGCTGCTGGAACGCAGCGGCGCCGAGCTGGAGACCCGGAACCGCAAGCCCCCGCGCACCGGCGCGGTGGTGCGCGTCGTGTGGCCGCGCGCCGCCCTCGAGGCCGCATCGGACGCCGAGACATTCAAATAGTTCGAATTATTGCAAAGCTCCCCAACGCGAACGCCCTTGCAGTCCTGCCGGCGAAGGCGCAAACGTCTGATTTTCCAAGCCTAACATCGCGTCCCCGGGCGCCTTGGGTTGCGCCTGGGCTTTCACCGCCGCAAGGCATCCTGTAAGAATTGAGAATGGACATTCCGGAAGGCGACAAAAGCCTCCTGCTGGCCGACGACGACGCGCCGTTCCGCCAGCGCCTGGCGCGCGCGCTGGAGAGCCGCGGCTTCGAGGTGACGGCTGTCGGCTCGGTGAGCGAAGCCAACGACGTCGTGCGCGCCAAGCCGCCGGCCTACGCCGTGCTCGATCTGCGCCTGGAGGACGGCTCGGGCCTCGCGGTGGTTGAGAGCCTGCATCGCAAACGCCCCGAAGCGCGGGTGATCGTGCTCACCGGCTATGGCGCGATCGCGACCGCCGTGGCCGCCGTGAAGGCCGGCGCGCTCGACTACCTCCCCAAGCCCGCCGATGTCGAAGACGTGATCAAGGCGCTGACGACGCCGCCCGAAGACAAGCCCATGCCGCCGGACAATCCCATGAGCGCCGACCGCGTGCGCTGGGAGCACATCCAGCGCATCTACGAGCTCTGCGGCCACAATGTTTCCGAGACGGCGCGGCGGCTCAACATGCATCGCCGCACGCTGCAGCGGATATTGGCGAAGCGCGCGCCGCGCTGAGCGCAAGCCTCATCCCGCATTGTCAGTATGCGGCGCCCCGTCTATGCCTCGCGGACTGGGAGGGACGCATGCGGGGAAGAATACTCGGTCTTGTAACCGCGATGGCCGCGATGCTGGGCGTCGCGCACGCGCAAGCCCCAGACGCGAGCCGGACGGCCTTTCGCGCCATCTATGAAGAGCTCGTCGAGATCGACACCTCCTCCGCCGGCTCGTGCACGCGCGCGGCCGAAGCGATGGCGGCGCGCCTGCGCGCGGCGGGCTATCCGCAGAGCGATCTCACGATCGTGATCCCCGAAGGCCGCCCGACCGACGGCAACCTCATCGCCACTCTGCGCGGGAGGAATGCGCGGGCCGGCGCCCTGCTGCTGCTCGCGCACATCGACGTTGTGGACGCGCGCCGCGAGGACTGGGCGCGGGATCCCTTCACGCTCGTGGAAGAGGACGGGTTCTTCTACGGACGCGGCGCCGCCGACGACAAGGCGATGGCCGCGGTGTTCGTCGATCTCCTGATCCGCCTGAAGCAGGAGGGCTTCCGGCCGCGTCAGAACATCAAGATGGCGCTCACCTGCGGCGAGGAGACCTCCGCCACCGTCGTAAACGGCGTGCGCTACATCATGGAGCGCAACCCGCAGCTCCTGCGCGCAGCGCTGGCGATCAACGAAGGCGCCGGCGGCGAGCTCGATGCACAAGGCCGCTACATCGCGCTGCATGTGCAGGCCGGCGAGAAGATCCATCAGCAGTTCCGGCTCGAAGTCGTCAATCCCGGCGGACATTCCTCGCGCCCGCGCCCGGACAACGCGATCAACCAATTGTCCGCCGGTTTGCTGCGCGTCGCCGCCTATCAATTCCCCGTGGAGCTGACGCCGGCGGTGCGCGAATTCTTCCGCCGCATGGCGCCGCTGACGCCGGGCGAGACGGGTCTTGCGATGGCGGCGATCGCGGCGAACCCGTCCGATGCGGCCGCCGCCGCGACGCTCGCCGCCGATCCGAGCCACAACGCGATCATGCGCACGACCTGCATCGCCACCACCATCGAGGGCGGCCACGCGGTGAACGCGCTGCCGCAGCGGGCGCGCGCCGTGCTGAGCTGCCGCATCCTGCCGGGCCACACGCCCGACGAGGTCGAGGCCGAGCTCGTCCGCGTACTGAACGATCCGGGCATCGCGGTGACGCTCGCCAACGCCCGCCAGCCCACGCCCGCCCCGCCGCCGCTTTCGCGCGCGGTGATGGCGCCTGTGGAGCGCGTCGCCGCGCGGCTCTGGCCGAACGTGCCGATCGTGCCGACCATGGCGGCCGGGGCGACGGACGCACGCTTCCTCAACGGCGCGGGAATTGCCGTCTACGGCATGAGCGGGATGTTCGCGGTCCCCGGCGAAAGCAACGCGCATGGCCTCAACGAGAAGATCCGCGTCCGCTCGCTCTATGAAGGCCGCGATTTCCTCGAAGGCCTCGTGCGCGAATACGCCAAATGAGCGCCCGCTTCGACATCGGCTTCGTGATCTTCCCGAACATCACCCAGCTCGACTTCACCGGCCCGCTGCAGGTGCTCTCCCGTCTGCCCGGCGCATCGACGCACATCCTCGCCAGGACCCGCGACCTGGTGCCGACCGATTGCGGCTTGTCGCTGGCGCCGACCGCCACGTTCAGCGAGTGCAGGAAGCTCGACCTCATTTGCGTTCCGGGCGGCTTCGGCGTCGATCAGGTGATCGAGGATGCAGAAACGCTCGCCTTCGTGCGCGATGTCGGCGGCGCCGCGCGCCACATCACCTCGGTGTGCACCGGCGCCTTCGTTCTGGGGGCCGCAGGCCTGCTTCAGGACAGGCGCGCGACGACGCACTGGGCCTATCATCATCTGCTGCCGCGCGTCGGCGCCATCCCGGAGCATAGCCGCGTCGTCCGGGATGGGAACGTCGTCACCGGCGGCGGCGTGACGGCGGGGATCGACTTCGCCTTCACGCTGATGCGTGAACTCGCCGGCGACGACGTTGCGCAGGCGGTGCAGCTCGCGCTCGAATACGATCCCGCCCCGCCCTTCGACGCGGGCTCGCCGATCCGTGCGCCGGGCGATGTGAAGCTCGCGATGGACAAGCGCTACGCGCCGCGCCTCGCGGAGTTCGAAGCGGTGCTCGATCGTCTGGCTCAGGACGGCTGATCGGCGCCGTCGGTGAGCTTGAGCCGCCCGCGCGCCGATTTGCGCGCGCCGGTCGCCTCCACGAGCTGGCCGGCGAGCCCAAGCCCGAACGCGGGCATGTTGTGGTAGAAGGCTTCGTACTGCCCGGCGCGCACCAGATACGTTTCGTGCCAGATGCCGACATCGCCGCTCGAGCCGATCGCGCGATTGAACGCCCGCCACGCCGGCAGATGCGCGGCGCTGGGATCGACCGCATAGGCGTGCAATTGCTCGAAGCTGCGCCAGTATTGGATGAGAACCGCGTTCGGGAAGTTGAAATGCGCGCGCGCATGCAGAAGCCCCAGCTCCGGGCGCCCCTTAAGCTCCTTCAGCATGCGCGGCATCGCCGCCGAGGCCGGCAGCCACTTGCCGACCTTCCACCATTTGTTGATGCGCATGCCGATCAGGAAGATGACGAAATCGCCCTCGATCTCGGCGGCCATCCGCTTCGTCTCGATCATCCGCGCGCTCCGGTGAGCTTGAGCCGCATGAGCGGCCGGTTCTGCTTGCGCCGCGCAATCTCCTTGAAGCCCGCGCGCGCAAAAACGCTCGCCCTGCCGACATAGGCGGCGCCGGCGCTCGCTTGGCCTTCGATCGGACACACCTCGACGAGACGCGCGCCGCGCCCGCGCGCATAGGCGATTCCCGCTTCCACGAGCGCCTGGCCGACGCCCTGGCCGCGCATGCTCGGCTTCACGAAGAAGCAGGTGACGCCCCAGACCTTTTCGTCCGTCTCCGGAGCGTCCGGCGCCGGCGCCGAGACGCGCCTCGGGGTATTCCATTGCGGCGCGTCGGCGCGCGGGCCGATCTGCATCCACCCGACCGGCTCGCCCGCGGCGTACGCGATGAGCCCCGGGGCCGGTCCCTTCTCCACCCGCGCCTTGAAGAGCGCCTTCGCCTTGGCGCCGCGCGCGGCGTCCCAATCGGCGCGCCTCAGGCGCCAATACATGCACCAGCAGCCCATGATCGCGCCTTGCGGCCCGAAGAGCTTCTCCACGTCGCGCCAGCGGGCGCGCGTCAACGGCTTCACGGCAAGCTGCGCCACCGCATTCCCCATGCGCCGAAGGCTACTACGCCGAGGCGGCCCTGGGCAGGGCCGCCAGGCGCATGATCTTGGCCGGCGTCTTGCCGCGGCGAGCGAGCGAGAAGCGCATTTCCTGCACGCCCGCGTCGCGGAAGCCGACCTTCTCCAACACGCGCCGCGAAGCGGGATTGTCGAGGAAATAGCTGGCGGTGATTTCGCCGAAGGACGCCGACGCCTCTACCGCGACCGCGCGCGCCGCCTCGGTGGCGTAGCCCGCGCCCCAGTGCGGCCGGCCGATCCAATAGCCGAGTTCCGCGCCTATGCCCTTTGGGCCGCGCAGATGAATGCCGGCGCAGCCGATGACGCCCTCGCCGGGCCGATCGATGGCGTAGACAAAGTCGCGCTCAAGCGACGCGCGGGCGCGCAGGATGAGGATGAAGCCTTCAGCGCAGATGTGCGGATGCGGCGTCGGGATCATGCCGACCATGCGCGCCACATCCGGATCGGAGGTGAGCTGCGCCACCCGCCGCGCGTCGGCGAGCTCCAATGGTCTTAGTAAGAGGCGCTCGGTTCTGATCGTCCTGCGCATCCCGCGTCCCTCCGTGCCGCACGCCTTTGACGGGCGAGTGCGACACATGCATGCGCGGGGACAGGGGAGACGGCGACCGCCTCCCCGCTTTGGTTCCGGATCGCCGAGCGGCGATCGGGCTGATCGCCTATGAGCTTTTCGCCGCGGCCTGACCGAGCGTTGCAATCGACACGAACATGCGCGACTGCCGCTTGACCGCGAACTCGACCTGCCCGTCGCAGAGCGCGAAGAGCGTGTGGTCGCGACCGAGCCCTACATTCTGGCCCGGATGGAATTTGGTCCCGCGCTGACGCACGAGGATCTCGCCGGCGCGCACGGTCTGCCCGCCGAAGCGCTTCACGCCGAGCCGCTGGCCCGGGCTGTCGCGCCCGTTGCGAGAGGAACCGCCTGCTTTCTTGTGCGCCATGGCGCTAGCTCCAGAGTTTCGAACCTGGGTCCCGAATGCGGCGAACGCGTGCCCGGACCCGACTAAATCTCAGTCGTGACTGTCTTTTTAGGACTAGCTCGGCAGCGCGGTGATCCGCACGGTGCTTTCCAGCTGCCGGTGGCCGCGCTTGCGCCGGTAGGTGCTGCGCCGCTTCTTCTTGAACACCAGCACCTTCTCGCCCTTGGCGGTCTCCACCAGCTCGCCGGACACCTTCGCATTGGCGATGGTCGGGGCGCCGAGGGTCACCTTGTCGCCGTCGGCGACCATCAGGACCTCGCCGAAGCTGACCTTGTCGCCGGCCTTGCCGTCGAGCTTCTCCACGACGATGACATCGTCCTTGGCGACGCGGTATTGCTTGCCGCCCGTCTTGATGATCGCGAACATCGGTTTCCAGAATCCGTTGGCCGGCGTGGGCGAAGGGCCGGCGCCGGAAGCCGGCCCGTATAGGCGAGCCGCCCGCCCCGGTCAATGCAAAGCGGGGGCGGCGTCCGGGCCGCAACCTGTCTGGCGCGAGCCCGAAACGGCGGCGACGAACCCAGCCATCAGCCGCGCTAAAGCGCAGCGAAGGGATTTTCAATACTACACTTAACTAGTAGACTATATCTCTAAGGCGGTGATGGAGCAAATCATGGCCTGCCGATGCCGATGTCGATCCCCGCAAGCGCCCCCATCTTCCCCGTCCGCCATTGGAAAGAAACCGCCGCCATGGACACCGCGTCCCGCTTGAGCCCCGCCAGCTTGAACCAGGCCCGATTGAACCCGGCCCGATTGAACCCGATCGATCCGGCCCAACACCGCGCCCACATCGCTGCGATCTACGCGACACTGCCTGCGGCGCTGCAATCCGACGCGCTGAACCTCGTCGCGCAGTGGCCGCGTCTCATCCACGCGCTCGCGCGCGAAGGCCAATTGAGCGCGCCGCTCGGCGGCGAGAGCGTGCAACCATGAGCGCGGCGCTTCTGCCACTGGAGCGCCCGACGCTCTCCGTGATCCCCGTCGGCCCCGTGCTGGGCGCCGAGATATCCGGCGTCGATCTGCGCGAGGCCCTTGGCGCCGAAGCGGTGGGCGCAATCCGCGCCGCGCTCTTGAAGCACAAGGTGCTCTTCTTCCGCGATCAGGACATCAGCCGCGAGGATCATGTCCGCTTCGGGCGCTATTTCGGCGAGCTCGAAGGCCACCCCGTTACAACGCACGCGGAAGGCTTTCCCGAGATCCTGGTGATCGAGGCCGCTGACGGCATGAAGCTCACCAAGGAGCTGCTGCCGATCGCGCGTCCCGCCAACAAATGGCACACCGACGTCACCTTCCGCGAGAAGCCGTCGCTCGCCGGGATTCTGCGCGCGCGCAACATTCCGCCCATCGGCGGCGACACGATCTTCGCCGACACCGCCGCGATCTACGCGGACCTCCCGGACGATATGAAATCCCGGATCATCACGCTCAACGCCGAGCACGACATCATCAAGAGCTACGGCTACCGCGTCAGCGAAGAGAAGCGCGAGCAATTGCACCGCGATTATCCGCCGGTCGCGCACCCAATCGTGCGCCGCCATCCCGAGACCGGCGAGAACCACCTCTTCGTCAATTCCGTCTTCACCACGCGCATCCTCGGCCTGGAGCGCAACGAAAGCGACGCGCTCCTCGCCTATCTCTTCGACCGCGTGAAGGCGCCGGAATACCAGGTGCGCTTCCGCTGGAGCCCGAACGCCATCGCGTTCTGGGACAATCGCGCGACGCAGCATTACGGCGTGCTCGACTATTGGCCGTTCGAACGCATCGTCGAGCGCGTCACGGTGCGTGGAACGGACCGGCCGAGCAAATAGCGGCGCCGAAAGAGAAGGCCGGCGCCGACGACCATTATCTCCGCGCGCGCAGCTTTGCTTAATCGCGATCGGCCGAAATCTGCATCGCCTTTATACTCGACTTATTTGATGGTGATTGCGTCCCACGGGGCGTCTCCGAGGTCCGCGCGGCCACCGTTCCTACCCTTTGGCCGCGCGGGCCTCCCATCCCTTTCACGGAGCTTCGCATGCACGGGCTTTTACGCGCTCAGAACCTGACGACGCATGATCGCAACGTCGCCGAACGCGCCCTCACGATCACGCCCAGCGGCGCCGCGCTCGGCGCGACGGTCGAGGGGCTTGATCTGCGTGAAGAGCTAGCTCCCGGTTTCGTTGCGGCGCTGCGGGCCGCGCTCGTGGAGCACAAGGTCCTCTTCTTCCACGATCAGGACATCAGCCATGAGGATCACATTCGGTTCGGTCGCTATTTCGGCGTCCTCGAGGGCCATCCCGTCACGCAGCACGTCGAGGGCCATCCCGAAATCCTCTCCATCCGCAACGGCGAGTACGCATTCCTGAACGAAACGACGATCCCGTTCATTCGCGCGGTCAACAAATGGCACGCCGACGTCACGTTCCGGCCCGCGCCTTCGCTCGCCGGCCTGCTGCGCGCACGCATCATCCCGCCGCGCGGCGGCGACACGCTCTTCGCCGATATGGGCGCCGTCTACGCCGATTTGCCTGCCGACCTGCGCGCGCGTCTCGACGGCCTCACCGCGACGCACGACATCCTGAAGAGCTATGGCTGGAAGCTTTCACCGGAAGAGCGCGAGACGCTGTCGCGGAAGCATCCGCCGCGCTCTCATCCCGTGGTGCGCGTGCATCCGGAATCAGGCGAGCGGAGCATCTTCGTCAATTCCGCGTTCACGACGCATATCGACGGCCTTTCGCCGAGCGAAAGCGAAGAAACCCTCGCCTTCATCTACGATCGGATCCGCGGCATCCCGGAATACCAGGTGCGCTTCAAGTGGAGCCCGAATGCGATCGTGTTCTGGGACAACCGCTCGACCCAGCATTATCCGATCGCGGATTATTGGCCGCATGAGCGAGTCGTGGAGCGCGTCACGATTGTCGGCGACGTCCCGGTCGGGCCGCAGGACGACGAATGATGCTCGCGCTCATCCTGCTTTACCTGCGGTGCTTGGATGCGCGCGCGCTGCGCGCCATGGCCGAGGCCGCAATGCGGAGCCGCCATGCCTGACCGGCGCGCCGAGTCCTGCGCCGGGCCGTGCGAATTCGCCTCTTTACTCCGATCGTCCTGATCGACATAGTATTCGGGGATTCCGGATGCTGACCAGCAAAGCAAAATACGCCCTGCGCGCGATGATCGACCTCGCCGGCCAGACCGGAGAGGGCCCGCGGCGCCCCTTCTTCATCGGCGATATCGCCGAGCGCCAGGGCATTCCGCGCCGCTTCCTGGAAAACATCCTCCTGGAGCTGCGCAAGCACGGCCTTGTGGTGTCCCATCGCGGCAAGATGGGCGGCTACGCGCTCGCCAAGGCGCCGGACCTGATCACGTTCGCCGATGTCATCCGCGCGATCGACGGCCCGCTGGCGTGGACGCCGTGCAGCAGCCGCACCGCCTATCAGCGTTGCGAAGATTGCAAGGATGAGATGACCTGCGCCATCCGCAAGACGCTGGTGAAAGTGCGCGACGCCAGCGCCGTGATCCTGGAAGGCACGACCGTCCTTGACGCCGCCCGCAGCGGCGCCCCCGTCGGCCTCGATGCGCCGACGGCGAAAGCCAAGCCCTCGAAGGCGCAGGCCGGCTAGGCCCGCCCAGCAAGTAGGACCGCCCAGCAGCAGGACCGCCTCCGGAGCCCCTCCGGGGCCGCCCACGACACGGCCGATCGACGCCGGCAGGCCGCACGAGGCGCCCGCCCGCGCGCCTTACGCCGCGTCCCGCCTCCTCGCCCGTCCAGAGAATCCCTAAGACGCCCTTTAGTTTTATCTCGATTGACCCAGTCGGGTCTACCAAGTCAGATGACCACGCCCGGCCGCGGGGTAACAGGCGGTCCGGTCTTGGCTGTGGATTTGGCGCTCGGCGCCGCGAGGGGATTTGGATGAACCGCATCACGCTTGGGGCTTCGGCCTTCGCACTGCTCGCCGCCGCGCTGGCGGCGCCGGCTCAGGCCCAGGAGGCGCAACTGACCTTGGCGTCCGCGGATGCGGCCGCCGAGGATATCGGCATCGTCGTGACCGCGCGCCGTGTCAGCGAGAACGTGCAGGACGTGCCGATTCCGGTGTCGGTGATCGGCGGCGAGCTCATCGCCGAAAGCGGCACGAGCAATGTGCTGAAGCTCGAGGAGCTGGTCCCGTCGCTGCAATTCTTCTCGTCCAATCCGCGCAACACCGCGCTCAACATCCGCGGCCTCGGGACCACGTTCGGGCTCACCAATGACGGCGTCGAGATCGGCGTGGGCCTCTATGTCGATGGCGTGTTCTGGGCCCGTCCAGGGCAGGCGGCGCTCGACTTCATCGACGTCGAGCAGATCGAAGTGTTGCGCGGGCCCCAGGGCACGCTCTACGGCAAAAACACGACGGCCGGCGCGATCAACGTCACCACGCGTCGCCCGAGCTTCACGCCGGGCACGGACGTCGAGCTCTCGTACGGCAATTACGGCTTCGCACAGGCGAAGGCGTCGATCACCGGCCCGGTCTGGGGCGATATCGTCGCCGGGCGGCTGTCGTTTTCCGGCACGCAGCGCGACGGCTTCCTCACCCAGGTCAATCGCGGCAATGGCGGCGCCAACAATTACGGCGACGACCTGAACGACCTGAACAATCTTGGCGTCCGCGGCTCGCTCCTCTTCGAGTTCAGCGACAGCCTCGAGGCGATCTTCGCCGCCGATTACACGCGCCAGCGCCCGGAAGGCTATGCGCAGGTGCCCGTGCGCGTGGCGCCGACCTACCGCACGGCGAACCGGCAATTCTTCGGCATCATCGATTCCATCAACGCCACCGTTCCAGGCACGAATTACAGCTTGCCGGTGGCGGAAACCTTCCGCACGACGGTTTCCAACCCGACCGTCAACGGCATCCCGACCGGCCCGAACGGCATCTACGCCGAGTTCGATTCCTTCGCCCGCGTCACCGATGCGGACGTGCCGCACCGCTCCTATCAGAACATCGACGGTGAATCGCTCACCATCAATTGGGACGTCGGTCCCGGCACGCTGACCTCGATCTCCGCGCGGCGTTTCTGGGACTGGTTCCCTTCCAATGACCGCGACTTCATCGGCCTGCCGATCACCACCGCATCGAACAACCGCTCGACGCAATATCAATGGAGTCAGGAAGTCCGATACGCGGGCGACCTCGGCGACAATCTGAGCTTCGTCGTCGGCGCCTTCTACTTCACGCAGAACATCGCCACCCACAATCTTCAGTCCCAGGGCTGGGCCGCCGCGCGCTGGCTGATCGATCCGCGCGCCTCGAACGTGTTCAGCGGCGGCGGCACGACGCTCGCCGGCAACGTCGCGGCGTTCATTCCCGGCCTGCTCGACGGCCTGACCCAGATCCAGAACGTCTACACCGAGACGACGAGCGCGGCGGTATTCAGCCAGATCGAATGGTCCGTGACCGACCGGCTCCGGCTCATCCCCGGCATCCGCTTCAACTACGATGAGAAGTCCGTCGATTACGACTCGCCCGTGACCGGCGGCCTCAATCCCGCCACCCGTCCCGACCTCGGCGCCGGAGCGATCCAGGCGGCGAAGAACTCGATCCTGTCGCGGCAGACCTATTCCGCCGACACCGACGACACCAACATCTCCGGCCAGTTCACGGTCGCCTACGACTTCGCCGACAACATCAACGCCTACGCCACCTATGCGACGAGCTTCAAATCATTTGGCTTGAACGTGGCGGGCATTCCCGCCGCCAGCACGCCGGTCGTGATCGAGCCGGAGGAGGTCACGCACTACGAGATTGGCGTCAAGACGGAGCCCTTCCGCGGCGCCGTCTTCAACCTCACCGCCTACAACACCGAGATCGAAGACTATCAGACCTCGGTCGTGGCCAACGTCGTCGGCACGTTGCGCGGCTATCTTGCCAACGCCGAGAAGGTGCGCGTGCGCGGCGTCGAGGCCGATTGGTCCGCGCGCCTCTCCGACAATTTCTCCACCTATGGCGCGCTGGCCTGGACCGATGGGGAATATGTCAGCTTCCCCAATTCGCCGCTGCCGATCGAACAGACCGGCCGCCCGATCCCGAATCCCAACGGCTCGGGCACGATCACCGCTCCGTCCACGGATATTTCCGGCGCGCGGCTGCCGGGCATCTCCGACTGGGCTGCCTCCATCGGCGGCGAATACACGATCCCGAGCCTCTTCCTGGGGCGCGAGGGCGAGTACTTCATCGCCGCCGACGCAAGCTATCGCTCCGATTATTCCTCCGACCCGGCCGCGTCCGAATACATGGTCATCGACGGCTATTCGCTCGTGAACGCGCGCATCGGCTTCAAGGCCGCGGACGGCTGGGAGGTCTATCTGTGGGGCCGCAACCTCGCGGACACGGAGTATTTCGACATCCTGGCGACGCAATCCGGCGGCTCGGGCCTCATTGTCGGCACGCTCGGCGATCCGCGGACCTACGGGATCACGCTCAGAGGCAGCTTCTAGGCTGGCCTCGTCCCAAGAGATGCCGGCGCCTTCGGGCGTCGGCATCTCGATTGACACGCTCGACTTCCTCGGGCTTCATCCTGGGCTGCCACACCTGGGTCGGGCAAGCGGAGCAAACCGATCATGCATCCGAGCCGTGGGCAGGTCCTCGCCGCGCTCGCCGGCATTGCCCTGGCCGCGTGCGACGGCGGCGACAAGGGCCGCGCCGCGCCGACCAGGCTGCTCAATGTCTCCTACGATCCCACGCGCGAGCTGTATGAGGCGATCAACCGCGCGTTCGCCGCGACTTGGGCCGCGCCCGGCGGGGTTGAGATCGCCCAATCGCACGGCGGCTCGGGCCGCCAGGCGCGCGCGGTGATCGACGGGCTCAAGGCCGACGTGGTGACGCTCGCCGTCCCGTACGATGTCGACAACATCGCCGCCGCCGGCCTCATCGCCGCAGACTGGCGCGGACGCCTGCCGCACAACAGCGCGCCGTTCAGCTCCACCGTCGTCTTCCTCGTGCGCTCGGGCAATCCGAAGAACATCCACGACTGGCCCGATCTTGTGCGCAGCGGGATCGCGGTCGTCACGCCCAATCCAAAGACATCCGGCGGCGCGCGCTGGAATTACCTTGCGGCCTGGGGCTTCGCGCAGGCGCAGCCCGACGGTGATGATGCGACGGCGCGCGAATTCGTCCGCCGGCTCTATGCCAACGTCGCCGTGCTCGACACCGGCGCGCGCGGCGCGACCACCACCTTCGTGCAGCGCGGCATCGGCGACGTGCTCATCGCCTGGGAGAATGAAGCGCATCTCGCGCGCGCGGAAATGGGCGGCGACGATGTCGAGATCGTCACCCCCTCGACGAGCATCCTGGCCGAGCCCCCCGTCGCCTGGGTCGATCGCGTCGTCGAGGAGCGCGGCACGCGCGAAATCTCGGAGGCCTATCTGCGCTTCCTCTACAGGCCCGAGGCGCAGGAGATCGCGGCGCAGAACTTCTACCGCCCCACCGATCCCGCCGTGCTCGCCCGCTACCGCGAGCGCTTCACGGACATACCGCTCATCTCGGTCGATCAGGCCTTCGGCGGCTGGACCGAGACGCACCGGAAGCACTTTGCGGACGCCGGCGTCTTCGATCAGATCACGGCGCGCGCGCAATGACGGTCGCCGCGTCGGCTTCGTCCGCTGGCTGGCGTCTGACGGCGGGGAGCCCGCTGCCTGGTTTCTGGCCGGCGCTCGGCTTCACGCTGGCCTATCTTTCCTTCTTCATGCTGCTGCCGCTCGCCGCGCTGGCGCTGCGGCCATGGGAATCTGGCCTCGACCATGTGTGGGCGGTGATCTCGAGCCCCCGCACGGTGCGCGCCCTGCAGCTCAGCTTCGGCGCCGCGTTCGCGGCCGCCTGCGTCAACGCGGTGTTCGGAACCATCGTCGCCTGGATCCTGGTGCGCTACGAATTTCCCGGCCGCCGCCTGATCGACGCGATCGTCGATCTGCCCTTCGCCCTGCCGACCGCCGTCGCCGGCATCTCGCTCGCGGCGATCTATGCGCCGAACGGCGCGATCGGCTCGCTCTTCGCGCCGCACGACATCCGCATCGCCTTCACCCCGCTCGGCGTGATGATCGCGCTGGTTTTCGTCGGCTTCCCGTTCGTCGTGCGCTCGATCCAGCCCGTGCTGCAGGATCTCGACGTCGATGTGGAGGAAGCGGCGGCCACGCTTGGCGCGAGCCGTCTTCAGACCATCGCGCGCGTCGTGCTGCCGGCGATCTTCCCCGCGCTCTTGGCCGGCTTCTCGCTCTCCTTCGCGCGCGCCGTGGGCGAATACGGCTCGGTGATCTTCATCGCCGGCAACATCCCGAACGTATCGGAGATCGCGCCGCTGCTCATCGTCATCCGGCTCGAGGAGTTCGACTATGCCGGCGCCGCGGCGGTCGGGCTCGTGATGCTGGTCGTCTCCCTCATCCTCCTCTTCATCCTCAACTGGCTGCAGGCGCACGTCGTGCGGAGCGCGAGCCGATGAAGCAGAACCAGGCGCGACGCGATCCGCCCTGGCTCGTCGCAGCCCTGATCGCGGTGGGCGTCGCCTATCTCGCGATCCTGCTCCTGTTGCCGCTGGTCACGGTGTTCGCCGAGGCGCTGCGGCGCGGCTTCTCCTATTATCTCGGCGCGATCCGCGAGCACGATGCGCTGGCCGCCATGCGCCTCACCCTGCTCGTCGCGGCGATCGCGGTGCCGCTCAACACCGTGTTCGGTCTCGCCGCCGCATGGACCGTCACGAAGTTCGACTTCTTCGGCAAGAGCGCGCTCGTCACGCTGATCGACATTCCCTTCTCGATCTCGCCGGTGATCTCGGGCCTCGTCTATGTGCTGCTTTACGGCGCCAACGGCTGGTTCGGGCCCCTGCTCGACAAGCTCGGCATCCAGGTGATCTTCAACGTCACGGGCATCGTGCTCGCCACGACGCTGGTGACGTTGCCCTTCGTGGCGCGCGAGCTCATTCCGCTCATGCAGGCGCAAGGCTCTGACGAGGAGGCCGCCGCCGCAACGCTCGGCGCTGGGCTCTGGCGCACGCTCTTCTTCGTGACGCTGCCGAACGTCAAATGGGCGCTGATGTACGGCGTGCTGCTCTGCACGGCGCGATCCATGGGCGAATTCGGCGCCGTGGCGGTCGTCTCGGGCCACATCCGCGGCCAGACCGCGACCATGCCGCTGCACGTGGAGATCCTCTACAACGAATACGCTTATGTCGCCGCCTTCGCGGTCGCGTCGCTCCTTGCCCTCTTCGCGCTGGTCACTCTGGCGGTGAAGACGCTGCTCGAAGCGCGCTTCGGCGACGAGCTCGCCGCGCAGCGTTGGCGCTGACGCATGACGCTCGCCATCTCCGACATCGCCAAGAATTACGGGCGCTTCCCGGCGCTCAAATCCGTATCGCTCTTCGCCGAGGACGGCGAGTTCCTGGCCCTGCTCGGCCCTTCCGGCTCCGGCAAGACCACGCTTCTGCGCGTCATCGCCGGCCTTGAAGTTCCCGATTCCGGCACGATCCAGTTCAGGGGCGAGAACCTGCTGGCCAAGCCCGTCCGTGAACGGAATATCGGCTTCGTCTTCCAGCATTACGCGCTCTTCCGGCACATGACCGCCGCGCAAAACATCGCGTTCGGCCTGCGCGCGAAGCCGCGCAGCACGCGTCCCCCCGAAGCCGCGATCAGGTCGAAAGTCGATGAGCTCCTGTCGCTGGTGCAGCTCGAGGGCCTGGGCGCGCGCTATCCCGCGCAGCTCTCCGGCGGTCAGCGGCAGCGCGTGGCCCTCGCACGCGCGTTGGCGATCGAGCCCCGCATCCTATTGCTCGACGAGCCGTTCGGCGCGCTCGACGCCAAGGTGCGCCGTGGTCTGCGCCGATGGTTGCGCGACCTGCACGAGCGCACCGGCCTCACCACCATCTTCGTGACCCACGACCAGGAGGAGGCGCTTGAGCTCGCCGATCGCGTTGCGCTTCTGAAGGACGGCGCGCTCGAGCAGATGGGAACGCCCGAAGAACTCTACCATTCTCCCGAGAGCGCGTTCGTGTTCGAGTTCCTCGGCGACTGCATCAAGCTGCCCTGCATCGTCGAAGGGGGCATCGCCATCGTCTCCGGCGCCGGCGTGCCGATCGTCGGCGCACGCCCGCCGCAGAACGGGCCGGCCACCGCCCACATCCGGCCCGATGCATTCAACGTGACCGTTGGCGGCGGCCAGGGTCTGTCCGCCCGGGTGCGCAACGTGTTGTTGGCCGGCCCCGACGCACGGATCGAGTGCGTGCTCGACTCCGGCGACGCCATCGAAGTGCGCATCGCACACGAGAACGCCGACCGGATCGCGCCGCGCGATCGGGTGACCCTCGCGCCGCGCGCAGTCCGCGTCTGGCAGTCGAGCTCCATCGCCTGAGGGCGACGCCCCTTTCGTAAAATACTGCGTTCTATCAGATGGATACATTATAAGCTGGCGGAGAGGGAGTCCGCCCAAACCAGTGTTTGCTGGAGTTCAGACGCGTTCGCCGGTGACCTCCATAACCCGCTGCAATAAAGCCAATTTTGGCTCCAGACATCCTACGGCGTTCATTGACGTGCGCCGCCTATCGCGGCACATTGGGGGAAACAAAAGGGGGAACGAGAGTTGGCCTCCCGCTTGTGCGCTCCAAGGTGAGAACGATGCCTCGACGGGCTCTGACGGATCGAATGGTCAGGCAGGCCAAGCCGGGCGTCCTAATCGACGGCAGAGGCCTCCGGCTTCGGGTGACGGCGAACCGGCGCTCCGGCGAGATCCGGAAGTCCTGGGTGCTCCGCGTCACCGTCAAAGGCGGATCGGTGCGGGAGCTGGGGCTGGGGTCGGCCGACGACATTTCTCTTGCGGAGGCGCGCGAGCGAGCCTCGCAGGCGCGCAAGCTCGCCCGAGACGGCATCGACCCTCTCGCCGCGCGTGACGCGGATCGCGCCGCCAGGGCCGCCGAGGCGGCTCGCGCTATCAGTTTCCGACAATGCGCTGAGGCGTATGTCGATGCTCACCGCGCCGGCTGGAAGAACGCGAAGCACGCTGCGCAATGGTCCTCGACGCTGGAGTCCTACGTCTTTTCGGTCTTCGGCGATCTGCCGGTGCAGGCGGTCGACGTCGCACTCGTCATGAAGGCGCTCGATCCGATCTGGAAGACCAAGACGGAGACGGCGAGCCGCGTGCGTCAGCGCATCGAGGCGGTGCTCAGCTGGGCCAAAGTCCGGGGCTATCGATCCGGAGAGAATCCGGCGCAGTGGCGCGGGCATCTCGAAAAATTGCTCCCGCCGCGGTCGAGAGTGCAGCGCGTGAAGCATCATGCGGCGATGCCTTACGCCGAGGTCCCAGTCTTCATGGCTTCGCTGGGGGAGCGCGACAGCGTCGCGGCCAGCGCGCTCCAGTTCCTCATCCTGACAGCGACACGGACGTCGGAAACCATCAACGCCAAATGGTCTGAGATCAATTTGGCCGAGGAGGTCTGGACGATCCCCGCTGACCGCATGAAGGCGCGACGCGAGCATCGCGTGCCGCTCTCAAAGGATGCCGTTGCACTCTTGAAGTCAGTGCAGCCGCTGGAGGGCAAAGCAGGCTGGATCTTCCCTGGAGACCGCGAAACGCGCCCACTGTCGAACATGGCTTTCCTGGAGCTGCTGAAGCGCATGGGCTGCCCGGTGACCGCGCACGGCTTCCGCACGAGCTTCCGGGTTTGGGCCGCAGAGCGCACGAACTTCCCGCGCGAGACCGCCGAGGCGGCGTTGGCGCATGTGCTCGCCGATAAAGTCGAGGCCGCGTATCGGCGCACCGACCTGTTCGACGGGCGTCGCAAGCTCATGGAGGCGTGGGCGCGTTTTTGTGGCGCCCCGAACGCGAAAGGTGAAGTCGTATCGATCGCATCGGCCAGGGGAAGGAAACGAGCCGAAGTCTGACATTCGGCTCGAAACTTCGTGGGGCGGAGATCGCCGTAGGTAGTCATTCGTCACTCGGTACGAACCCGCGATCTCGGCGCCCACGCCGACGTGCTGCGCGCGATTTCGGGGCGGATAGGCGTCCACGGAACCGGCAGCAGCTCAAACGGCTGCCCATGTTATGAGCGGCATCGTCAATCTGTCAGCGCGCTTCACGCCCCGCGCCGATCCGATGCAGACGCTCGATCGTATAGGGACGGCTCTATGCTCTCGGCGGCTCAAGTCAGGAGGCCGATCGTCACCGCGTTGATGGTGCAATTTCAGACGTTCGGAATCGTGCTCCCGGTGATGGGGCCGATGCCGGGCATCGTCGCGAGCCGCCGGCTCACTGCGTTCTCACGATGCCACAACAAAATTCGTTCTCGAGGGGTTCGAGCTGCGCATCGACGCCTTCCAGGGGCCCTGAAGACGCCACGCCAGCGAACCCGGTCAAGACGAGGCGGTCACACCACCATCACGTCAGAACGTGGCGACAGCAGCGACACGCAGAGCCGAACGCCACACCGAAGACGTCGAGCTCAAGGTCACTGACTTCGAAGACACGATCGTTTCAACGATTGTCTGTTGGACTCAGCCAGACAGCGGATTATCAGCTCCGTGCGTCACTCAGTCTTGCGCAGGAACGCAAGCGCCATCGAGCCGAGATCTTGCTTCAGATCCTCCCAGTCGCCTTCGCCGGCTGCAGTCACCGCGCCGCCCAGGCCGAGATATCGCGCCAGCGCCGAATAGATGACGCCGAACATCGACGCTGCCGCTCGCGCCGGATCAGGCCGTCCAATCTCCGCCCTGAATTGCAGCACCATGTCCTGAAAGCCCGTGCAGAGGTCGAAGTGGGCGCGCTTTCCGGCCTGGACGATGGTCTCGTCGCCGGCTGCGAGCACCATGAACGGAGACAGATACGGCGCACGCGCGCGCAAGAACTCTGCATACTCCTCAACAAATCTCGGGACGAGCGTGCTGAGGCTGCTGCCGTGCCGGCGCACCTGTTTGAGCAACGCACGTTGCTCGGCGAGGTAGCGGGTCATGAGCCGTCCGTGCACGTCGCGAATGAGGGCGTCCTTGTTCTCGAACCGGCAATAGATCGAGCCGATCGAGACGCCGCCCAGCCGCGACACCTCCGCGAGCGTGAACCCGGCGCCGCCGCGCTCCTTCAACAGATCGAGCGAAATGGCGAGCATCCGCTCATAGGAGGCCCTGCTTCGATCCTGCCGCGGCGTGCGCGCCTTTCCGATGCTGGCGGCGTTTGTCATGTGCTTCTCGCGCCGTTCAATGCGGCGGCCAGTGCTGAAGAATATTTAGAACGTATATTCGAAAAATAGCAATCGAAGGCGCGTTTCCGGCGCGTGGCTAGAACAGTGTTGCTCGGCCGTCGTCGGCGAAATATTCGCTGAAGAAGGCGGCTTTGTCCTGGTCGGGGCGCGCGAGCGGCGCCCAGCCGCCGCCGAGCTCCATGATCGTCGGCGCCGCACGCGTCGCAGCGGGCCACTCGGGAAGGCCTCGCGCGTTGGGATCGCCGCGTTTCGTGAAATTCGCCCAATACGACGTCATTCGCGACGATACGGCGTGATCCTCGTCCCTGAAGCCGCGTTCCGGCGCCACGCCCAGCGTCCCGAACGCGTAGGGAATCTCGGACGAATGAAACGCGCCGAACGCCGACGCGCCGGGACCAGGCTCAACATGACTGAACATGTAGAGGTGCAGGCGCCCCGCCGACCGATGCGTCCATTGGGCAAGCCCCAGCACCAGCCGGTCGCGATTGGACGCACGCGCCATCGCCCTCGCCTCTAGGTCGTTGGCCGCGGGATAAAGCTGCAGGAAGCGCTGCGCACGCGCACCGAACCGCTCCGCGAACAGGGTCCGGTACCCGAGCAGCCCGCCATCGAACGTCGATTCATCCGCCGTCACGCCGGCCAGCAGCGGAACCGCGCTGGTGCGCCCCTCCATCGCCAGCGCCAGCGGATCGCCGGGCAGCGTCACACCGTCGATGATCGGCGCCATCGGCCCCGGCGTGATGAGCTGCGTCGCCTCCAGGATCCGCTCCGGCGCCACGGCGCGGAGCGCATCCGCGGAATCAACGCCGAAGGCGCGCAGGAAGAGGCGTCTTGCGTGCTCCGCTTCGGCGCGCGACCGCATGCGTACGCCGCCGACCGGCATGCTTTGGCTGATCGCGCCGGCATAGAGGCCCTGCGCTTCGGGCGCGACGAGCAGGATGTTGACCAGGGCGGCGCCGGCCGATTGGCCCGCGATGGTGATGCGCTCGCCGTCGCCGCCGAACGCGGCCGCGTTCGAACGCAGCCATCGCAACGCTTCGATCGCATCCAGAACCGCGAAATTGGCGGCACCGTCCTCGCCGGCGAAGAAGCCGAAGGTCCCCAATCGATAGTTAAGCGAGACGACGATGATGCCCCTCCGCGCAAGCGCCGCGCCGTCATAGATCGGCACGGACGATCCCCCGCCGATGAAAGCTCCGCCGTGGATCCACACCAGGATCGGCAGCCGCCCGCTGCGCCGCGCAGACGGCGTCCATACATTGAGCGTGAGGCAGTCCTCGCTCGGCGGCCTCGCCTGCACGAGGTATTCGCGCGTATATGGCCCCCACGGCGGACGCGGCGCCTGCATGCAGCTTGCGCCGTACTCCATCGCTGGCCTCACCCCGCTCCAGGCAGGCGCCGCAACCGGCGCGCGCCACCGCAGCTCGCCGACCGGCGCCGCCGCATACGGAACGCCGAGAAAGCGATCGACGCCGTCCTGCCGGACGCCTTCGATGGCGCCCTGTGTCACGCGCGCACGCACACGCTCCTCTGCGAATGACGCCCCACTCGCAGCGACGAAGAGCAGCGCGGCGACAGCGACCATCCAAGCCCAACGCATCGTCTGCTCGCTCGCAAAAGAAAAGGGCCGCCACAAGGACGGCCCCTGATGGGGGGAAGAAAAGAAAGGCGCGATCAGTATTCCGCTGCAATCCGCACGCCGTACGTCAGCGGCGCACCGAACTGCCAATTGTAGACGTCGTCCGGCCCGGCGCTGGTGAACGCCGCGTAGGTGAGTTCGCGGTAGTCCTCGAGATTCCGCGCGAAGGCCCGAATCGTGAAATGCCCTTCCGACGAGGCGTACTCGAGGCCCACATCGGTCTGCGTGAACGCGTCTTGCTCGTCGTCCTTGAAATTGAACGCCGTCGTGTAATAGCCGCTATTGTACCGGCTGAAGACGTCGAACGTAAGCGTGGCGCCGCTGGCGAGCGGGAACACATGCTCCCAGCCCGCTGTCAGCACCCAATCGGGCGAACGCGGCGGCGTGTTGCCGTCGAGCCTGGGCTGCACGACCGGATTGCCGGCCACGCCGTCGAGATCGCCGACCCCGTTCAGGCCGCACCCGAGACATTGCACGGGCAGCGAAGCCAGGAACTCGTCGTACTCCGCATTGAGATAGTTGACCGTCAGCGAGAGCTTGTCGTTGTCCGTGACGTCCGCCTCGAATTGGCCTTCCAGGCCCCACATCGTGGCCGCGCCGGCATTGAAGATCTGATTGCCGAGCGTGGAATCCAGCAGCACGCCGACCTGCAGGTCCTTGTAGTCGTAATAGAACGCAGACGCATTGAGCAGGTAGCGCCCGAACGTGTTCTTCGTTCCGATCTCGTAGGCGGTCACGGTCTCCGGCGCATAGACGCCGACGCTGTCGAAGCCCCCGGCCTTGAAGCCGGTGCTGACTTTTGCGTACCACAATGAATCATCGGTGGGCTCGAAATTGAGTCCGGCGAGCCACGTCGTCTTCTCGTTCTGCGTCGTTAGGAATTGCGTTGAGCTTGGCGCAACGCCGAGCGCAACCAGATTGACGGGCCCGGTGTTGGCGCGGAAGCCGTAATTGTCGAACCGCGCTGAGCGCTCGTCGTCGGTATAGCGCGCGCCCGCAACGAGCGTGACTTGATCCGTGACCGGGACCTCCACCTGCGCGAACGCAGCCCAGGACTTCGTCTCGACGAACGGCCTTGAGAAGAACGTGATGTAGCCGCCGTTGGGACCCACGAACGGGCTGAAAAGGCCGCGCACGGCGGTCTGGTCCTCGTTGAAGAAGAAGAAGCCGCCCTGCCACACGAAGCCATTGTCGGCCTCGCCGTTGAGCCGCAGCTCATGGCTCTGCGTTTCTGTATCGACCTGGAAGTTCTTGAAGATGTAGGCCGGCGACAGCGTCGTGTCGGCCGAAAGCTCGGTGCTCCGGTAGCCGCCGCGATAGGTGAACATCGCAGCGCCGAAATCGTACGTGACGTGGCCGCGGAAGGCCTCGGTCTCGGCGAGCGACTTGCCGATCCCCGTGCCCGGGGCGTTGTATTCCTCGCGGTTGACGCCCGCGAGATAGTTCGTGTTCTGCGGGATGCACTGCACGCCCGCCACTAGCGGCGCGACCTCCACCCAGCCCGGCGCGGAACAGGCGTCCGCGAAGTTCGGCCCCGTTTCGTCGGCACGGAAGCCCGCGGTGTTCAGGTTGACGAACGCTTGGCCTGGCGAGGTTTGATCCACATCGGCGAGCTCGCCGGCGAGATAGATCTCCAGTCGGTCGTTCGGACGCAGCATCAGCGCCGCGCGGCCGGCAAGGACGCCCTGATCGTTGCTGCGGCGATTGATATTCGGGTGGTAGACATAGCCTTCGTTGCCCGAAGCAAGTCCGGCGATGCGAAGCGCAGCGTGCTCGCCCAGCGGAATCGTGACGCCCGCCTCCGCGATGAGCTGGTCGTAATTGCCGTAGGTCAGCGCTCCGTTGGCGCTGAACTCCTGCCCGGGCCTTCGCGTGATGAAGGTGATGGCGCCGCCGGTTGCGTTGCGGCCGTAGAGCGTTCCCTGCGGCCCGCGCAGCACTTCGACGCGCTCCAGATCGAAGATGGAGGCGTTGAGAACGAAGGGCCGATTGATGTACTCGCCGTCGATGCTGACGGCGATGGACTGGTCCTGCGTCTCATCGTTGCTGTTGGTGCCGATGCCGCGCAGCGTGACGCGCGTGAGCTGGGTGTCGTTGGTGATCTGAACGTCGGGCGCCAACTGCTTGAGGCCGGTAAAGTCGGTGATGCCGGCGTTGGCGATCTCTTCGGCGCTGAACACGTTGATCGAGATGGGGACGTCCTGGACGTTCTGCGCACGGTTCTGCGCGGTGACGACGATCGCCTCTTCTTCAGCCGGCGCCTGGGCGGCCGCCGGCGCGGCGATCGCGGCGAAGCTGCACCCGAGCAGCATCCAGCTCATCTTCGAGAACTTCATTTTCCTCCCCCTCGGGCTGATCGGCCCGGCTTGGCGGGCCCCTCTACGGGCGCTCTACGCCGCCTCACGTATAGAACGGTCATTCTAATTCGAATTGTCAAGACGAATTTGCTTCCAGGTCTTGTTGCGGAGCCGCGCCGCGGCCGGTGTTGCGATTTGGCCACGACCCGCCGCGCGCCAGGGTCAGTAGTCGAATGTTTCCGAGAACGTCCGGTACGGCCTGGGCAGCGGCGGCTCGATCGCGAAGGCGCGGTCTGTTCGGTACGAGTGCGCAATGGACTTGGGCGGACCATCCACCGGCGGCATGAATACGGGCCTGCCGTCGTCGCCGAAATACGCCAAATCGTTGTGGAACTGGGACGTGCGCTGGTTCGCCTGCATCTCCGACGCGAATGCGATCCAGTTCTTGCTGAACGGCGCCCGGCTGATCTCCACACAGCGGAAGTGCCAGATGCGCCATTCGCCGTCCTGCTTGAGGAAATCGAGCGCGTAACGGCACTGCACCCAATGCGCCCACACCTTCTTGCCTTCCACGAGGCCGGGCTCGAAGAAATTCGCCGGCGCCCGCGCGGCGACCTCAGGCTCGCTCATGCCCGATTCGACGCCTGCGATGATCCAGACGCCTTTCGCGGTCTCGCCATCCTCCGCCACTTCGATCAGCGGCGAGGTCGTGAAGTGGACCAGGAGCTTACCGACCGGCGAGGGACGGTTGCGGTGGTACGCCATCACGCTGTCCCAGGTGTTGTAGACGCCCGTGTTCGTGTACTGCGCGCTGATGCTAGGCGTACCCGGCTTCACCCAAAGGTCGGTGATGATCTCCGCATCGCGAAACGCCGTGTGCAGGTACTGATACCGCGACCACACGTTCTCCACCGCGCCCCGCGCGTGTGCTCTCGCCACTTGCCGCTCGAGCGTCGCGACATGCGCCTCCAGCTCTGCGACACGATCCTCCACCCGCTCGCGACGCCGCGGCTGAGCCTCCGCCGCGCACGGCGCCAGAGCCGCGCCCGCGGACGCGGACGCCCCTGCGAGCACCGACGCGGTCACCAGCCGCCGCCGGCTCATTTGCTCGGACGCGCCGCCCTCTGCGCTTTCGGTTTGCTCGCCCGCCCCGCCCCGGCCGTTCCTATGCGACATGCCGCCCCCGCCAATTAGAATACTCATTTTGTTTTCTTAGAGCCTTGCGATGCGCTTGTCAAAGGCGCGAGCCCCGCTGCGACGCATCGGCTCCGGCAATGACCGCACCTCCAATATAGAATAGACATTCTAGTCTAATCCGTCAAAACGGAAGCATAAGGGGAGGAACAACGAATGGTCGCGGTGCAAACCGACGACGGACCGCCTCGTCGCGCAGGACTTGGCCAGGCCGCGATCCTCGTGGTGGCCGGCTTCATGCCGATCATGGCGATCGTGTCCCTTGCGCCGGCGGTGCCGAGCATCATGGCGCGCTTTTCCGACACCCCGAACGTGCAATTGCTGGCGCCGTTGCTGGTCTCAGCGCCGGGCCTCATGGTCGCTTTGCTCTCGCCGGTCGCCGGCCTGCTGGTGGATCGCTACGGTCGTCGCCCGATCTTCATCGGGGCGACGGCGTTCTACGCGCTCTTCGGCATCGCGCCCTACTTCCTGGACGATCTGCGCGCGATCTTCGCCACCCGCCTCGCGCTCGGCATCACCGAAGCCGCGATCCTCACCATCGTGAACACGCTCATCGCGGATTATTTCGATCCCGTCGCGCGGCGCCGCGTCCTGGCCGCACAATCCGTCGTCGGGCCGATCTTCGGAACCTCGGTGATCCTTCTCTCCGGCTATCTCACCGAGCAGCAATGGAACCTTGCCTTCCTGATCTATTCGGCGGCCTTTCCCATCTTCGTGCTGTCAGCGTTCCTGATCTTCGAGCCGCGCAAGAACGCAGTCATCGAAGGCGCGGCTTCGACGCTGCAAGCCGCCGCGCTCGCCTTCCCCTGGCCCGACGTGATCAAGTACGTCGCCGTAACGTTCTTCGCGGCCAACCTCTACTACATCTTCATCATCCAGGCCGGCCTCGCTTATGAAGAAGTCGGCGTTGCTTCGCCCGCCCAGATCGGCGCCTACATCTCGATCGCGAGCGTCGGGGTGCCGATCGGGGGCATTCTCTTCGGCGTTCTCGGCAAGCGCTCTGCGTCCTTCCTGACCGCGGCGTTTCTCTTCCTGCTCGGCGCGGGCATGCTGGGCATCGGCCTCGCGCGCGACGCCCAGACGATGCTCGCCGCCTCCTTCGTGCAGCAGATGGGCGCCGGCATGACGGTGCCGACGCTGATCTATTGGGCCCAGAGCGTGCTCCCGTTCGAGCTGCGTGGCCGCGGCATCGGCATCTGGTGCTCGGCGTTCTTCCTGGGACAATTCACCAGCCCCTTTCTGATGCAGGCCGCGCGGCTCCCAAGCGGCGACGCGGTCGGCGCCTTCGCCGTCTCCGGCATGATCGCCCTCGTCGGAGCGCTCGTGGGCGCCTTCGTGACCGTCACACGCAGGCGCACACCCGCAAGCGCGGCCGCCGCCTAGGCGCCTAAAGGGCCCCGTCACGCAGCCGCGTCGCGGCGTAGTCGCTGGCTCGCGCCGTCAGCGCCATATAGGTCAGCGACGGATTCTGGCACGCCGAAGATGCCATCGCCGCGCCGTCGGTGACGAACAAATTGGCGACCTCGTGAGCCTGGCACCAGCCGTTGAGCACCGAGGTCTCCGGATCGCGTCCCATGCGCGCGCCGCCCATTTCGTGGATCGCCGAGCCCGGCGGATTGGGCGTGTCCATCGAGACGACCACGCGTGCGCCGACCGCCTCCAGCATCGCGCGCGCTTCCTGGGCCGCATCCGCGAGCAGCTTCCGCTCATTCTCCCCATGCGTCATCGCGATGTTGAGCAGCGGCGCGCCGAACGCGTCCTGTCGCGACGCATGCAAGCTGAGTCGGTTCTCCGCCCGCGGCAGGCTTTCGGCAAACGCCACGAGCACCATGCGCCACCCTCCCGGCTTGCGCATCCGCGCCTTGAAGTCCGCGCCGATGCCTGCCTCGCGCTTGGCGCGGTTATACGTGCTCTGCACCGCGCCGCCCTGATAGGAATAGCCACGCAGGAATGGGCCGCCGCGATTGTCGAGGTTCTTGAAGCGCGGAATGACAATTCCGGTCGGGCGGTTGCCGTAGGTCGTACGATCCTCGAACCCGTCGACGAGCCCGACGCCCGCGAGCGCCGTCGCATGGTCCATGATGTAGCGGCCGAGCACGCCGCTGCCGTTCGCAAGCCCGTTCGGGAACGCCTCGGAGCGCGAGCGCAGCAGGATGTGCACGCTGTTGAACGAACCGGCGTTGAGGAAGATCGTGCGCGCCGTCACTCGCTTGCGTTCGCGCGTCTTCATGTTGAGCGTGCTCACGCCCGCCGCACGCCGCGTCCCTGGATCGTGGTCCACGCTCTCCACGCGCGTGTCGGTCCAGACGGTCAGATTGCCCGTCGCCTGGGCGGCCGGCAGCGTCGAGCTCTGCGTGCTGAAATAGGCGCCGTAGGAGCAGCCCCGCGCGCAGATCGAGCGATACTGGCACCGCGAGCGCCCTTCCTTCTCCTCGGTGAGATTGGCGACGCGCCCCACCGTCAGCCGCCGCTCCGGAAACCGCCGCTCGATCGCGGCCTTCGCATGCCGCTCCACGACATTGAGCGCCATCGGCGGCTGGAACCGCCCATCCGGCAATTGCGGCAGGTTCTCGCGCTGACCCGAAACGCCAATGAAATCCTCCACATGATCGTACCACCGCGCGAGATCCGCATAGCGGATCGGCCAGTCGGCGCCCGCGCCGTCCGCCTTGTTCGCAGCGAAGTCCGTATCGCTCCACCTGTAGCTCTGCCGCCCCCACACCAGCGAGCGTCCGCCGAGCTGATACGACCGGAACCAGTTGAACGGCTTGCCGTCGTCGGTCGTGTACGGGTTCTCGCTGTCCTTCACGAAATGGTTCTGCGTCCACTCGGTGAAATGGCGGTTCTCGCGTTGGATCGGATAGTCGCGCGCATAGAGCTCGGGATCGCCCACGCCGCGGAATGGCAAGTCCCACGGCGCCGACGTCTCCGTGATGTAATCGACGCCGTGTTCGATCGCGCGCCCGCGCTCGATCATCAGCACCTTGAAGCCCTTCTGCGTGAGCTCCTTCGCCGCCCATCCGCCGGTGACGCCCGAGCCGACGACGATGATGTCAAAATCCGTGCTCATCCGAAGTCCACCGAGGTCCAGTCGCTGGAGAACGCGCGCGCGTCTGCCGTCAACGGAACATCCGGATCGAAGCGTCCCGGCACTAGCTCATATTGCAGCTCGCGCGAGGCCCCCGCTTCCGACGTGTAATAGCCCGTCGCGATCAGGCTCTTGATCGCGCGCCATGCTTCCCCCGTCGCGGCGTTCTGCGCGAACGCGGCCTCATCGAGCTTCTGCAGCGCAGACGCCTGCGCCGCCGCATCGAGACGCGTGAACCTTCCCCCGCCGGCCTGTTCAAGCTCCCCTGCGAGCCGATCGACCAATGCGGGCTCATGGCCGCCGACGCCATGGGCAAGCGCAAGCGCAACGAACTCCGGCGTCTGCGTCTCCATCGCGCCGGGCGTATCGCTCGCCGGAATGGTGAGATCGCTGACTCGCGCCAGCAGCTCTTGTTGCTCGCTCGACAGCGCGGCGCGATCGCCCCGGCGCACGCATGCCCAGAGGCCGCCCGCCGACGCGGCCGCGCCCATACCGAACACCAACGTCCTTCGGTTCATGATCTCCCCATCCGGCCTTTCGCCGTTTGACGTTTGACGTTTGATCGCCGCTATTTTAGAATATTTGTTCTAGTTTATCATCGCGTGTCAACCGGCAGGGAACAGCATGCTCAAATTCTCTCGCATGATGGAGACGGGCGCGCCCGCGCCGGCCTTCAGCCTTCCCGACATCGAGGGCCGCATCGTCAGCCTGTCTGACTTCGCCGGCGCCAAAGCGCTCGTCGTGGCCTTCATCTGCAACCATTGTCCGTTCGTGCAGCACATCATTGGCGGCTTCGTCGCGGCCGCACGGGACTGTCAGCCGCGCGGCGTCGCATTCGTGGCGATCTCCTCCAACGATATCGCCGCATTTCCTGAAGATTCGCCCCAGCACATGGCCGCCTTCGCGAAGCAGCACGGCTTCACGTTCCCCTATCTCTACGACCAGACCCAGCAGATCGCGCTCGCCTACGAAGCCATATGCACGCCGGACCTCTTCGTCTTCGACGGACGCCAGCGCCTCTTCTACGCCGGCCAGTTCGACGCCAGTCGTCCCAACACGGGCCATCCCCCGCTGCCTGGGCACGCGCCCATGCGCACCGACGCGCCGGTCGATGGAAGGGACTTGCGCCGCGCGCTCGACGCATGCTTCGCAGGCGAGGCCCCGCTCGCCGACGCGGTTCCGAGCGCCGGCTGCAGCATCAAGTGGAAACCGGAAAACGAACCCAGCTGGGGCTGACGACATGCCGGAGATCGCGCGTATCTGGGCGCCTGGGAACATCGTCCGGAACCAGCAGGCTGGGCCGGAAGTCCTGCGCCCGTTCGAGGACAAACCGCTGAGCGACCAATACGGCTTCGCCGGCGGCTTCGCCACATCCTTCAGACTCGCCGCCGGCGCCGAGATCTGGTTCCACTTCCCTTTCGCGACGCCGGTGATGCTTCCCGGCGCCCCGCAGCTCTATCTCGATCACACGAGCCTGCTCTGGGAGGCCAAGGACGGCGCCGAGATCGCGTGGGTTACGATCCATCACGGCGGCGCCGAGCGCATCGAGCTCACATCGCGCCTCACGATCCTCGCCGGTCGCCACGTCGAGGCCGCGAGCGTCTTTCCCGCGCGGCCGCGCCTGCACCTGAAATACGGCGTGCAGATGTGCGTCCTCGTGCGCTCCTTGCAGAACGAGGGCGTCGTGCAATTCTACGGCGCCGGCCTTTCCTTCAGCGACCAGCCTTAGGCCTTCTGTTCGCGCGCCCGCCGAGCCTCGAGCTTCGAGAGCACCTCGCGCTGCTCCTCGCGGGAAACCTGTAGCCCGCGCACGATGAACAGGAGTCCGACCCCCGCGATGACGATGATCGCGGTGACGAAAAGTGCGAGCGCGCGCACCTTGTCGTCGGGAACCTGATCGATCGGCAAGCCGACCGGGAAGTGGATCAGGTTTAGGAAAAGCCCGGCCACCAGTCCCGTCAGCGCGCTACCGGCCCGCAGACCGATGAACATCAGCGAGGCGACGAAGCCCTGCTGCGGCCTGCCCGTATTGGCTTCGTGATGGTCGGAAACATCGTAGATGACGGTGTTGAACGGCACGACATAAACGCCATACGCCACGCCCGCGAACGTGCGCAGCGCAAAGACGAACCAGCCGATCGCCGCCGTCCCCGCCAGCGGCGCCAGCCCCCAATAGGGCAGCATGATCACCAGCGCGAGGCTCACGAAATAGCCGAAGAGGCCGACCATCATCAGCCTCTGGCTCCCGATCACCTTGATCAGCATCGGCGCCAGCGCAAACGCGATGAGCGCCCCGACCGAGCCTGCGTAGAGCAGCCGCTGCGTCGCGGCCTCGTCGATCTTCCAGAAATAGGTTGCCAGATGCAGGGAGAGCTGACTGACCGTGGACGTCACCACCAGCACTGCGAACGACATCAGGAAGATGAGCCCGACCTTCGGCGTCTTGCTGACGCCGTCGATCAGCTCGCGGAACGCCCCGACGATGCTCTGCTGCGGCCGGTCGTCGTCGATCTCCATCGCCTCGATCTCCCGCGCCCGCTTGCGCAGGCCAACGATCGCCACCAGCATGCAGAACACCGAGATCGCTGCCGCCGTCACGCCGAACCACGGATACGGCGCCGGATTGAGCTGGCCGCGCTCGAATTGCGGCGACGGCGCGAAGAACAGGCTGAACGCGATCGTCGGCAGGATCAGGATCGCGAGCTGGTTGCCGACATTGCGCAGCGTCGCCACGAGCGCCCGCTCCTGCGGCTCGCGGCTGAGCTCCGCGCCGAGGGCGAACGTCGGCACCGAATAGAACGAGATGCCGACGCGCGCCAGGAGGCCGAAACCCAGCAGCCACCCGAAGATCGCAAGCTGCGATAATCCGCTCGGAACCGAGAAAACGCCGATGAGGCCGATCGTGAACGGTAGAATGCCCGCCGCCATCAACGTCCGCCGCCGCCCCATCGGCGCGCGCCGCAGCCGATCGGAGATCACCCCCGCGAGCGGATCGCTCATCGCATCGCAGATGAGGATAATCAGCAGCGCGCCGCCGAGCAGCGCGCCGTCGAGCCCGACCACTTGCGCATAATAGAACAGGACGAACGCGTCCCACGCGAAGCTCTTGATGAGTTCCGGCATGGCGCTTAAGAGCCACGCCGCGCGGGTTCCCCAGCTGAGCTTCCCCACCAAGGCCATCGCGCGCTCTCCCGCCCGGCGCCATCGCCGGGTGCCGCTAGTCACGGTTTCATTTGGGATTTTCGCCCCGACCGACGCGCTGCCGCCGGCCGCTGCGCTCCTCCCCTGTCCGCCGTCGAGGGCGTGTGATTATTGGAACACTAATTCTATTTCATGGCGGGATCAAGCGCCGCCGCCCACACGTCGCGGGGCGCCTTGACAATCTGGCGCTCCCGGCCTTTTTAGAGCGTTAATTCTAATATGATGGCGCGCTAACGCCACTCGGGAGGATATCATGCCTACAACTCGCCGCGCTCATGGCTTCCTCCCCATGCTGGCGACTCTTCTCCTCTTCGCCGGCGCCGCGTCCGCACACGCCCAAAACCTCGTCATCCCCCCCGTCGATTACACGCCGCCGGAGACGGTGCAGCGCGTCGCGATCCCGCTGAGCCCCAATGAGCGACTGCGCCTGCTCATCGTCACCGGCGAAAACAGCTATGAGCACGACTGGACCGGCGTGAACAATCTGCTGCGCCGGCAATTGCAGGAGAGCGGCCGCTTCGACGTCCGCGTGATCGAGGATTTCCGTTCCGCCACGCCCGCGACGCTCGCGCCCTACAACGTCGTCCTGCTCAACTATCTCGGCCGCTGGAACTACACCGATCCTGAAGAGAAGCGCTGGGGCGCCGGGCCGGAGCAGGCGCTCTTCGACTATGTCCGCAATGGCGGCGGGATCGTCGTCTATCACGCCTCCTTCAACATGGGCTCGCCGAGCTGGCCGGCGTTCGAGCGTATGGCCGGCGGCGCAATGCGTCCGTTCCACGGCAGCCGCCGCTCGCCGCCGAACGCCTTCATGGTCCGCGTCGTCGATCGCGAGCATCCCGTCACGCGCGGTATGCGCGAATATTTCTGGACCCTGAACGACGATCTCTACGCCAACATGAAGTGGGATCCCGAAGCCCGCGTGCGCATCCTCGCGACCGCGCGCGACGCTTCCGCCAGCTACGCGCCGCAGCTCGCGGGCCCGAAATATCCGCCGGATCGCTACACGCCGCGTCAGCTGCGCCGCATGGCCGGCATGGATGGCGATCATCCGCAGGTCTGGACAGTGGAATACGGCCGGGGCCGCGTGTTCTGCATCTCGCTCGGCCACGGCCCCGACACGCTCCAGTATGACGGCGTGCGCGGCTTGATCGCGCGCGGCGCCGAATGGGCCGCGTCGGGCGCCGTCACCATCCCGGTCGAGAGCGGCGCGCAGGCGTTCGCCTCCGAAGCGGCGCGCTAAGCCGATGCGAGCCAAGCCGCCCGCCGAGCGCGTCAGCCTTGTCGAGAAAGTGAGCTACGGCCTCGGCGATCTCTCAGCGAGCCTCGCCTGGAACGCCGCGGCGGCGTTCACGCTCTTCTTCTACACCGACGTGGCGCTGCTGCCGGCCGCCGCGATCGGCACGCTCTTCCTCTTCACGCGCATCTTCGACGCCGGCTTCGACATCGCCATCGGCCTCGCCGTCGATCGCACGCGCACGCGGTGGGGCCAGGCGCGCCCCTACCTGCTCTTCGCCGCGATCCCGTTCGGCGTGCTCACGTTCCTCACCTTCGTGACCCCCGACGCCTCGCAGGACGTTCGCCTGATCTACGCCGGCGTCACTTACTTCCTGCTCGGCTTGCTGCTCTCGGTGACTAACATCCCGTTCAGCGCGATGCTGCCGATGATGACCGCCGACCTCAAGGAGAAGCTCGACCTGAGCGCCGCCCGTTCGGTCGGCACCTCTGTCGGCGTCATCCTCGTGACCGCGGCTTTCATGCCCGCGGTCGCCGCGCTTGGCGACGGCGATCAGCGCAAGGGCTTCTTCCTCACCGCGCTGATTGTGGGAATCGTCTCCAGCGCGATGCTGCTCGTGACCTTCGCCAATTGCAAAGAGCGCCACACCGTCCGTCCCGAGAGCAAAGGCGTCGTCAGCGACGTCTCGGCGATGTTCTCCAACCAGGCCTGGCTTTCGGTCGCCGGCTTCGCGACGCTGAATTTCGTGCGCTTCGGCGCGATCCTCGCGCTCACGCCCTATTTCGCGATCAACGTGCTGGGCCAGCCCTGGATGATCTCCGTGCTGATGCCGACGCTCTCCGGCACGCTGCTGCTCGGCGCCTTCTTCGCACCGCCCATCCTGCGCCGTCTGGGCATGCGCCGCGGCAACACGATCGCGCTCCTCATCGCCGCGGCCCTCTATGTCGCGCTGCCGTTCTGCGCCGACGCGCCCTGGACGTTCATCGCCGTCTATGTCGTCGCCTCGCTCTCGCTCAGCATCACGATGACCGCGACGTACGCCATGGCGTCGGACTCCGTCGATTACCATCAATGGCGCTTCGGCGTGCGCAACGAGGGCCTGCTCGCCGCCGGCGTGGCGTTCGCGATCAAGGTCGGCATGGCGATCGGCACGGCGGGCGTCGCCTACGGGCTCGCCGCGGCGAACTACGATCCTCGCAACGTCACGCCCCAGGCCCGCGAGATGATGTCCTGGCTCTATTACGGCATTCCGCTCGTCGTCTTCGCGCTGCAGATCGCGTGCATGCAATTCTATCCCGTAGATAAGCATCGCAACGAGATCGCCGCGGCAGCGAAGGGCGCCCATGCTTAGGCTGGTCGGCCTCGTCCTCATTTGGGCGTTACGCGCTCTGCTCGCGGCGTTCTTCCTCTTCGTGGGCTATTGGAAGGCGCTCGGCCCCATCGAAGCGCTCGCCGAGCACCGCGCCTGGGTGGCGCAGTTCCCCGACTTGTTCGCGCGCGCCGTCGGTTGGTCGGAGATCCTTTGCGCGATCGGCCTTCTGATCCCAGCTTTCCCCGCAACGCGCCGCGTCGCCCTCTGGTCCGCGCTCATCCTCGCCATCAACCAGCTCGTCGCGCTCGGCGTCCACGCCGCGCGCGGCGAGGCCGCACAAGCGGCGCCGCAGAACGTTTTCCTCATCGTCGCGCTCTCCGCCATCGCATGGGCTACGGCCCGACATCGGGTGACATCATGAAACTTTCCGCCTGCATCGAATGGCTGTTCGCCGACGAGACCGAGTCCGTCCCCGACCGCATCCGCGCCGCGGCCGCCTGCGGTCTTTACGGCGTCGAGTTCCACCAATGGCGCAACAAGCCGCTCGACGAGATCGAGCGCGCGCTCGACGAGACTGGCCTCGCCCTCACCAGCTTCATCGTCGAGCCGCGCCGCAGCCTCGTCGACGCCCGCGAGCACGCGGAATTCCTCGCCGCCGTGCGCGACTCTCTTCCCCCGGCGCAGCGCCTGCGTTGCCCCTTCCTCATCGTCGCGTCAGGCTTCACACTCCCCCACACGCCGCGCGCCGCGCATCATTCCGCAATGGTCGGCGTGCTGAAAGAAGCCGCCGCGATGGCCGAGCAGGCCGAGATCACACTCATCCTGGAGCCGCTCAACGACAAGGTGGACCATCCCGGCATGTATCTGGTCTCGGTCGCCGAGGGCCTCGATGTCGTCGAGGAAGTCGCCAGCCCCGGCCTCAAGCTCATCTACGACGGCTACCACGCCTCCGTCATGGGCGACGCGCCAGGCTCCGTCCTGCAAGGGCGCATGCAACACGTCGCCCACGTTCAGATCGCGGACATGCCTGGCCGCGGCGCGCCGGGCACGGGCCAGATCGATTGGACCGCCCTCGCGCGCGTGCTGCATCGCGGCGCCTATGCCGGAGCGATCGGCCTCGAATACAAGATCAATGACCTGCCGACGCGCCAAGGACTGCGGCTTGCCCAAGCCGCACTGGAGCGCGCCTTCAGCGCTGCGGCTTCGTGACCGGCTTGCGCTCGCGCGCCTTGAGATAGGCGAGGCCCATCACGCCAAGCTCCTCCTTGAGTCGCGCCCAGCCCATCTCTTCCGCGATCGGCGCGTGTCCAAGTCCGAGGTGGCGCGCCAGCGCCGCATAGACGAGATGGAAGAACGCGTCCGCCGCGCGCTCCGGATCCGGCCGCGCGATCTCGCGCCGATGCTCCAGGATGAGCTCCACGATCGCGTCCTTGGCCCGCCTGTAGGCCTGCCCGCCGGCCGCGGCGATCGCCGCGTCGCTGGTGGCGGAGACCATGAACGCGGAGAGGATCGGCGCCCGCGCCTTCAGGAACTCCGCGAGGTCCGAGACGATCGCGGGAATGAGCGTGTCGAGATCGTCGCCGCGCTTCCGCAAGCGATCGAGCATCGCCATCTCGTCCTCGTGGAAGCGCACCATCGTGCGCGCGTGCACCTCGCGGATCAGCACTTCCTTGCTCTCGAACCGGCAATAGATCGACCCGATCGAGACCCTCCCAAGGCTCGACACCTCGTTGAGCGTGAAGTCCGGCCCCGCCCGCTCGCGCAGCAGCGCAGTCGCCGCCTCCACCATCCGCTCCAGCGACGCCCGGCTGCGGCCCTGTTTGGGCTCTCGCGCTTCTGAGCGTTTTGCCGGCGTCTTCTTCGTCATTGACCCACCTTGGCCGCTTTCCGTTGACCAATCACTATTGGAATGATAATTCTAATAAAAATAGGCCATGAGGCAGCACACCGCACTTCCCGCGCCGGATCAAGGCCGCCGCTGTGGGATGCGACCATAGGAGCCTGCCATGCGATTTTCCGTCTTCCTGAACTGCCGCTCGACCGCGCCCGAGCACGACCGGTTCGTCATGCAGGCGAGCGTCCGCCACGCCGAGCTCGCCGAAAGCCTCGGCTTCGACGCGATCTTCCTCCCGGACCATCACTTCACCGGCTACGCTCCGATGGCCAGCGATCCCTTCGTCTTCGCCGCCTATCTGGCCGCGAAGCTGCCGCGGATGCATTTCGGCTTCTCTGTCGTCACCGTCCCCTTGCATCATCCCATTCGCTTCACCGAGCGAGTCAACCTGCTCGACCAATTGACGGACGGAAAAGTCCTTGTTGGCGTCGGCAGCGGCACCACGCCGGAGGAGATGATCGGCTTCGGCGTCAACTATCAGGAGACCTCGAAGGTCTCCGAAGAGAACCTCAAGATCGCCGAAAATCTCTGGGCCAAGACGATCGACGACCCCACCGTTCAGTTCGACACCGGCCATTACAAGGGCGTCGTGCTCGAGCGCATCGCGCCGACCGCCTACTCGAAGGGCCATGCCCGCCTGATGCCGGTGGCGATGAAGGAAGCCAGCGCGCGCCGCGCCGCCGAGAACGCCTGGCCCGCCTTCATTCCGGCCTTCACCCCGCCGAAGATCGGCGGGCTCGAGCCGTTCAAACACGTGCAGAAATACTTCAAGGTCTATTACGACCTGCTGACCTCTCAGGGCCATTCCGACGCCGCGATCGCCGCCGCGCTCGACTGGACGACGCACACCTACCAATGCGTCCACGTCGCGGAGACCGACGAGAAGGCCTATGACGAGATGCTGACGATCCTGCGCGCCTATCAGGCCGCCGTCGATCGCGAGCTCGAGCACAATCTCCGCGCCGAGCGGATGAGCAGCGCGGACAAGACCGACAACACGCCGAACGCGCTCACCGAAGACTGGATCGGCACCTGGTGCTGCTACGGCAGCCCGAAGACCGTCGCGGAGAAGCTCCGGCCCTATTTCGATCTCGGCATCGGCAACGTGCTTCTCGGCTCCTTGACCGGCCCGCTCACGCCCGAGCGCGAAGCAACCTCCAATCGCTCACTCGAGCTCTTCGGCAAGCAGGTCATTCCGCTTCTCAAGAACGCGCGCGCGGCGGCGTAGGCGATGCGCGAGCTCCTCAAAGGGCTTTCGCTCGACGAAAAGGCGCTGCTCACCGCCGGCAAATCGATGTGGGCGAGCGCTGAGCTTCCCCGCATCGGCTTGCGCTCCATCCGCATGTCCGACGGCCCGATGGGCATCGCCAGCGGCCGCGTGGACGAACGCGACATCGCGATCCTGAGCCCCTGCGGAATGGCCCTCGGCGCAAGCTGGGACCGCGACCTCGTCGCCCGCATCGGCGCGATCGTCGGTCACGACGCGATCGCGCACGGCGTCGATATGGTGCTCGCGCCGAACCTGAACCTCCCGCGCAGTCCTCTCGCGGGCCGCACCTTCGAGCTCTTCTCGGAGGATCCCTTCCTCACCGGCGCGCTTGGCGCGGCGTGGATCTCCGGCCTGCAAAGCCGCGGCGTCGCCTCCGCCGCCAAGCATCTGGTCGCCAACGATTCCGAAACGCAGCGCAACACGATGAATTCCGTCGTGGACGAGCGCGCGCTGCGCGAGGTCTATCTGCTGCCCTTCGAGATGGCCGCCGATGCCGGCGCGGTCGGCATGCTCGCCGCGTACAACCGCGTGAATGGCGTCTATTGCGCAGAGCATGAAGCGATCATCGCCATCGTGAAGCGGGACTGGGACTTCAAAGGCCCCATCATGTCCGATTGGTTCGGCACGCAGGACGGACCTGCGAGCATGCGCGGCGGTCTCGACCTCGAAATGCCCGGCCCGGCCCGTCACATGGGACCTGCCTTCGCCGCCGCCGTCGGCGAAGGCAGGGTGAGCGAGGCGCGGCTCGACGATGCGGCCGGACGCATGCTTCATGCAGCCGCGTGGCTCGGGAAGCTCGGCGAAGCGCCGCGCAAACCGGCCGCGCAGCTCTCCCAGCAAGACATCGACGCCACGCTCCTGGAGGCCGCGGCCGCCGGCTTCGTTCTCCTCCGCAATCGCGACGCGCTGCTTCCGGTTGCACCGGGCGCCGTCCGTTCGATCGCGGTGATCGGGCCGAACGCGGCCGCGCCCTGCTACCAGGGCGGCACGTTCGCGAAGATTTCCGCGCATCCCGACACGCCGACGCCGTGGGACTCGCTGCAGCGCCTCTATGCCGACGCCTGCGAGATCGCCTTCGAGTCCGGCGTCGATCCCCAGCCGCGCCTTCCCAGCATGCCCGCAACGCCCGCCCGCGACATCGGCGACGGCGCCGTCAAAGGCATGACGATCGATTATTTCGAAGGACGCGATCTCGACGCCGCGCCCTTCTTCACCGAGACGCGCAACACCAACTCGCTCACCTGGTTCTCCGGCGTCCACGAGCTGGACACCATGAAGGCCGGCGGCGTGCGCGCCTCAGGCGTCTTCACGCCGCACCAGAGCGGCGATCACACCTTCTACATCGGCGCCACCGGCTCCGTCCGCCTGCTGATCGACAGCAGGGAGGTGTTCAACCGCGCCTCCGACCTCAAGGCCGCCGACGTGATGGGCGCGCTCAAATCCGGCGACGCCGACTCCATCGTGCTCAGCCTCAAGGCGGGCGTCCCCGTCGCGATCGTCGCCGAGCTCCGCTTCGAGCCCGCGCGCGTCCACGGCCTTTGGTACGGCGTTCGCCCACCCGACAATCCAGACGCCATGCTCCAGCGCGCCGTCGCGCTCGCCAAGCGCAGCGACGTCGTCTTCCTCGTCGTCGGCGAGACGTCCGACGCGGGCGTGGAGAGCAAGGACCGCACGACCACGCAGATCGCGCCCGAGCAGATCGCCTTGATCGAAGCGGTCTGCGACGCAAACCCGCGCACCGCGATCATCGCCAACATCGCGCACGCCTTCGATGCGACCTGGAGCGCGCGCGCCGCCGCCTTCCTCTGCACCTGGTATCCCGGACAGGGCTTCGGCCCCGCCCTTGCCCAGGTCCTCTCCGGCGAACGCGAGCCCGGCGGCCGCCTGCCCGTCACCCTCGCCGCGCAGGACGCGGACTACCCCGCCTTCGACCTCACGCCCGACGCCAACGGCGACCTGCCCTATCGCGAGAGCTGGCTCATCGGCTATCGCAGCTTCGCTAGGAAAGGTGTGAAGCCGCTTTACGCGCTCGGCGCCGGACGCGGCTACGCCGCCTTCAAGTGGGGTGATGCGCACATCGACGGCGAGCCCAGATCCGGAATGTCGATCACGGTCCGCGTCCGCAACGTTTCACATCGCCGCGGCAAGGAAGTCGTGCAGGCCTATGTGACGCTGACTGGCGCCGAGCATGGCGCCCCCATGCTCAAAGGCTTCACCGCGCTGCACCTGGAACCCGGCGAAACGCGCGAAGCCGAGCTCTATCTTCCGCCGCGCGCCTTCCAGTACTGGAGCTTGGACAAGCGCGCCTGGGTCACGCCGAAGGGATCGATCGAGATCGTCGTCGGCCGCGCGGTCGACGACATCGTCAGCGCCATCCGCGCGGAATGATCCTCAGCCGAGCCCCATCACGCGCCGATTGAGCGCCCGGTCCACGCCGGACGCGGCGAAATCGTCGAACGCCCGCTCCGTCACTTCGATGATGTGCCGCTTGATGAACGGCGCACCCTCACGCGCCCCCTGCTCGGGATGCTTGATCGCGCACTCCCATTCGAGCACCGCCCAGCCGGGAAAGTCGCAAACCGCGAGCTTGGAGAAGATCGCGTTAAAATCGACCTGCCCATCGCCGAGGGAGCGGAAACGCCCGGGCCGATCCGCCCACGGGAGATAGCCGCCATAGACGCCCGCGCGCCCGCTCGGCCGGAACTCCGCGTCCTTTACATGAAACGCCCGGATCCGTTCGTAGTAGAGGTCGATGAACGCGAGATAGTCGAGCTGCTGCAGCACGAAATGCGAAGGATCGAACAGGATGTTGGCCCGCTTGTGGCCCTTCACCTCGTCGAGGAACCGCTCGAACGTCGCCCCGTCGTGCAGATCCTCGCCTGGGTGGATCTCATAGCAGACATCGACGCCCGCATCCTCGAACGCATTGAGGATCGGCGTCCAGCGCTTGCCGAGCTCCGCGAAGGCATCTTCGACGAGCCCCGCGGGCCGCTGCGGCCACGGATAGAAATACGGCCACGCGAGCGCACCCGAGAACGTCGCGTGCGCCTTCAAGCCGAGATGGGCGCTCGCCTTCGCAGCGTACCGCAACTGCTGCACGGCCCATTCCTGCCGCGCCGCCGGCTTGCCGCGCACCTCCGCCGCCGCGAACCCATCGAAAAGCTCGTTGTACGCAGGATGCACCGCCACCAATTGGCCCTGCAGGTGCGTCGATAATTCCGTCACCACCAGCCCGTAATCGCCGAGGAGGCCGGCAACCTCGTCGCAATAGGTCTTGCTCTCAGCCGCGCGCGCCAGATCGAACAATCGTCCGTCCCAGGACGGGATCTGCACGCCGACATAGCCGAGGTCCGCCGCCCACTTGCCGATGCTCTTCAATGTGTTGAACGGCGCCGCATCGCTCGCGAACTGCGCGAGGAAGATGGCCGGACCCTTGAGCGTCTTCATTGCTTGCCTCCGCGAAACTCCACCCAGCCCTTGCGACTCTGCGTCACCGCCAGCTCGACGAACTCCATCCCCCGCACGCCCTCCGCGATGCCAGGCACGAGCGTCGTTTCGATCGTGCGTCCCTCCCGCCGCGCGCACGCGAAATCGCGATAGAGATTGGCGAACGCCTCGAAATAGCCTTCCGGATGCCCCGTCGGCAGCCGCGTGTACCCCTCGCCCGAGGTCTTCAAATGCCCTGCGCCGGCGTGCCGCGTCTCTCCCCGCCCGTCGGCCCAGGTGAGCGCGAGCTCGTTCGGCGTCTCCTGCCGCCACGCCAACGCGCCCTCGTCGCCATAGATGCGCAGATTGAGATTGTTCCGCTCCCCGAGCGCGATCTGCGAGGCGTGCAACACGCCGCGCGCGCCGTTGGCGAAACGAATCAGGACGTTGCAATCGTCATCGAGCGCGCGCCCGTCCACGACGGTCGATACGTCAGCGCACAGGGAGCTCACCCGCTCGCCTGCGACGAACTCCGCCAGATTGAATGCGTGCACGCCGATATCGCCGGTGCATCCCGCGCCGGCGCGCGCCGGATCGGTGCGCCACGCAGCTTGCTTATTCTCCAGCTCGGCGCGCGTGCTGAGCCAGCCTTGCGAGTACTCAACGACAACTTTCCGGATCACGCCCAGCGCACCGCTGATGCAGAGCGTCCGCGCCTCGCGTACGAGCGGATAGCCAGTATAGGTATAGGTCAGCCCATAGAGCCGCTTCGGCATCCCGGCGAGCAGACGCTGCAGCGCATGCGCCTCTTCCGCGGTCGCCGTCGCCGGCTTGTCGCTCATCACATCGAAACCTGCTTCGAGAGCGGCCTTCGCCACCGGCCAATGCAGATGGTTCGGCGTCACGATGCACACGAACTCCGCGCCGTCCGGCCGCTTCTTCTCGGCGTCGAGCATGTCCTGGAACGCGGCATACGAACGCGCCGGATCGACGCCATAGAACGCCGCGGCGTCAGGCGCCCTCTTCGGATCGCTGGTGAAAGCCCCCGCAACGAGCTCAATCGCCGCGTCGAGCTCCGCTGCGCGCCGGTGCACCGGCCCGATGAAAGCCCCCGGCCCGCCGCCGACCATCGCCATCCGCAAGCGGCCCATCCGCGCCTCCTCCCGTGCGACCTTGGCCTCCCGGACAAGTTCGAGCGCGCCCTATTCATTTGCCCGGACGCCGGCAATAGAATACTCGTTCTAGTTACAAGAACAAGCAGCGCGGGAGGAATTCATGTTCACCAGACGCGCATTCTCCGGGGCCGTTGCGGCCGCCGGCGCCAGCGCCTGCGCGACCATGCCGGGCCGCGCGTCCTACCGGCGCATCTCCTGCGAGGAGGGCTTTCTGACGCCGGAGATCCTTGCGCAGAACGCGCGCACGCAAGGCCGGCTGATCGTCGCGGAGGGTCCCACAGCCGGACTCGCACGCGCGCTGAGCGACATCGGCGCGGGCCGCATCGAAGCGATGGACGCTGCACGCATCGATCAGCAGGTGCTGGTCCTCTCCGCGCCCGGCGTTCAGGTCTATCCTGCCGATATCGCCGTCTCTCTCGCGCGCAGCGTCAACGATCGCGTCAGCGACGCCTGTCGCGCACATCCCGACCGTCTGGCCGCACTCGCCACGCTCGCGCCGCAGGCGCCGCAATCCGCGGCGCGCGAGCTTGAACGCGGCGTGCGCGAACTCGGCCTGAAGGGCGGCCTCATCAATTCCCACACGTTCGGAGAATACCTCGACGATCAGAAATTCTGGCCGATCTTCGAAGCCGCAGAGGCGCTCGATGCTCCGATCTACATCCATCCGCGCGATCCCTCGCCTGGACTTGCCGCGGCAAGCCCCGCCTTCATGGGCAACGACGCATGGGCTTACGGGATCGAGGTCGGCACCCACGCGGTGCGCCTCATCTGGTCCGGCGTGTTCGATCGCTTTCCAGAATTGAGATTTGTGATCGGGCATATGGGCGAAGCCGTTCCCTTCTGGCTGCCGCGGCTCGACAACCGCTATCAGGCGGGCGTCGCGATCGGCTCGCCGCGGCTGCAGCGCATGCCGAGCGACTACTTCCTTGAACATTTCGTCATCACGACCAGCGGAATGAATTACTGGCCCCAGACGCGCATGACCCTCGACGTGATGGGACGCGAGCGGGTGCTCTTCGCCTCGGACTTCCCGTTCGAGGACCAGAAAGGTGCGGTCGATCTGGCGGAAGCGTTTCCGATGACGCCGGAAGAGAAGGCGCTATTCTTCGAGGCCAACGCCAGGCGCGTCTTCAAGGTTTGATCCGATGGACACAATCGTCTCGCGCATCGCCGCAAGCGCCTTGGCGCTCGGCTGCTGGCTTCTTCTTGCAGGGAGTGCGTTCGCGGAAGCCGCGCAGCCCGCGCGGTGGATCACGCTTGGCACTAGCGGCGGGCCGAACGTGCAGGCCGAGCGCGCGCAGATCGCCAACGCGCTCGTCGTCGGCGCCGACATCTATCTTTTCGACGTCGGCGACGGCGTGCGCCGCCAGCTCGCGCTTGCGGGACTCCGCGATGCACAGGTGAAGGCCGTCTTCGTTTCGCACCATCATGTGGACCACAATGCGGGCCTCGGGCCACTGATCGTCGCGCATGGCCTCTTCGGCGCCGGCGCGCTTGTGGTCGCGGGACCCGAGGGGACGGGGACGCTGGTCGACGGCCTCGTCGCGGCGAACGCGCCGACAATGCTCGCGTCTTTCCCCACCAGCGGACCGGCGCGGCCGCCCCTTTCGCAAGCGACACGCACGATCGAAATAGCGCCCACCGAGACGCCCAGGATCGTATACGAGGACGGCGCCGTTCGCGTCTCCGCGATCAGCGTGCCGCATTTTCAGCAGCCGCCGTCGATTCCGCTGCCGCGCATGCCGCAGGCGGTCGCCTATCGGGTCGAGGCTGGCGGCCGCTTATTCGTGTATAGCGGCGACACGGGACCGACGGACAAACTCATCGCTTTCGCGCGAGGGGCAGACGTCCTCATCAGCGAAATCGTGGCGCCCGAAGCGATCGCCACTGCCCTCGCGCGCGATATGGCGGCCGCGCCGAGCGCGCTGCGGGAAGCGATCGTCCGAGGAATGACGCGCAACCATCTCACACCAGCGGAGGTCGGGCGCATCGCGACCGCGGCGCGCGTGCGTCAGGTGGTGCTGACGCACTTCGTCCCCACGCCCGAAGACAGCCCGGCCGGCGCCTTCGAGCGCGACCTGCGCGCGCACTATCGCGGCGACGTCAAGCTCGCGCGCGATCTCGACGCGTATTAGCTCGATTTAGAGGCGCTTGGGCTCTCGGCATCGATGACCGGCTCGACGATCTCAATGCGCGCCGCGATCGACGTTTCGTGATTGGCGGGCACGAGCAAATCTACGCCCGCGAACGGGAAACGGTCCGAACGCGCAGCGCCAGCAAAATGTTGGAGAAGTCGAAGCGGAGTGTCCACGCGCGCGCCTCCAGCGCTACGCGGCGACGTTAAGCTCCTTCAAGTCCTTCGTCGTGGGCACGAACGGCAGATAGGAAATCCGCAGGCGCTCAGCGAGGCCGATCTTGTGCTTGCCCGGCTTGAGACCGCCGGCTTTGAGGACGGTGATCTTGGCCTTCTCGCCGAAATTCCAGCGATCGCCGTACTCGGTCTCCATCTGGTCGAGCGTCCAGGTGCGGCCGCGCACGGAGAAGCGCACGCTCTCGCGCGGCATCGCCTCGCCGTCGACCATGACGGCGATGTCCTCGACCATCGAGAGGCCGAGGCCGCGATAATAGGGCAGCCGCGCGAGGAAGCTGAAGCCGACGGCCTTGCCGCGTTCAACGACGTTCTCCAGCGTGTCTTCGCAGATCATCTTATTGTCGAACATTGATCTTACCTCTTTGGCCCCTCAGGCCGCCATCGCTTTGGAATCGGGCTCGCCGATGAGCCGCTTCAGCATCTCCTGCTGGCGACGCACCTGCTCGACGGAGCGCACTTCTTCCGCATCCTCGATCCAGCGATTGCCCTCGTACTCGGAGCATATGTAGCCGGCATAGCCGCCCTTCTTGAGCACGGCGACGATCTCGTCGTACGGGATCGAGTACTCTTCCAGATCCTCGGTCATCTCGTAGAACTTGCCGTGGATGTTGTGAATCCTCGGCATGTAGTCGAGCATGCGCTTGGGCTCGAACGCCGCGTTGTGGCGAAGCGTCTCGGCCATCCCCATCGCCGGCCCCTCGCCGCCCATCTCGCGCACGTTGAGCAAGACGTATTCGCTCAATACGCGGTCCTCATAGGCCTTCTCGATATAGTCGGCGATGTGGCGCGGGCACCCGTTGCGGATGAAGCGCTCCTTCCACACCCGCGGGAACTTGAACACGAACATCCCCATGTCCGGCAGGAAACCCAGCGCGTCGGAACCAGATTTCTCATAGGCCTCGGCGTGCCGGATGATCCAAGGATGATCGAAATGCAGCGGCGCGTGCACTTCAAGCAAGATCTTGAGGCCCTTCTCTTCGGCGTAGGGCGCGGCCGCCACCAATACCGCAGGATCGATCGAGACGAGCGCGCGGATGTATTTCATGCCGAGCCGCGCGCCGAACTCGATGTCGCGCTTCACGCTCGCGACCTGCTCGTCGAACGGCATCGGGCGGCCCTTGTAGCGCTTGTAGTCCAGCATGAAGTCGTGCGAGACGGCCGTTGTCTTGTACTTCTTCATTAGCGCATGCCAGTCCGCGATCGCGCTCTCCTCGACGCCGACTTCCGGCCAACCCCAGAAGCTCTGCTCACCGATCACCTCGATGCCGAACGCGCCCATCTCCGCACAGGTGCGGATGCAATCCTCTAGATTCATAAGTCCGAGGAACGTCTCGTTCTGGAAGGAATAGAGGCTGACGCCCCGTTTGATGCGCTTCTCTTTGGCGGCCATCGGGATCCTCTTTTCTGCCCAATTAGAATTATTATTCTATAATACTGCTGTCAATCAGCCTTCGCACGGAAACGAAAGCCCGTGCGGCGCCCTGGACAAATGTCCCCTGAGAACATATTAAAAGCTCTATTCTATTTTGGGCATGGCCGAGCGCCATGGGGGATGATGACGGCCCTGAACGCCGCGGCTGACATTCACAGGGCCGCACCGAACATGTCCGCGGACCGGATTGTCGTCGCCGACATCGGGGGTACGCATGCGCGTTTCGCCATCGCCACGCTTGGCCACGATCGCGTCCTTTCACTCGCACATGAGACTTTGTTCAAGACCGGCCAGTTCGCCAGCCTGAAGACTGCTTGGGAGGCCTACGCCGCCACAATCGACTTGCCGCGCTCGGCGGCCCTAGCGGTCGCCTGCCCCGTCCAGGGCGACGCGCTGAAATTCACGAATAGTCCCTGGATCATTCGCATCTCGACGCTCAGGCAGCAGCTGGGACTCGACGATGTCGTGGTCCTCAACGATTTCGCCGCGATCGGTCACGCGGTCGCGAACATAGACGCGGATCAGTTCAAGCCGCTCTGCGGCCCGGATGCACCGCTGACGCGCGAAGGTGTTACGAGCATTATCGGCCCCGGCACGGGCCTTGGCATTGCACAGGTGTTCCGCCGACGCGCCGGCTATGATGTGATCGGCACCGAAGGCGGCCATATCAGCTTTGCGCCGTTCGACCGGCTTGAGGATCAGGTGCTGACGCATCTGCGCCGGCATTTTCCGCGCGTCTCGGCCGAGCGCATCCTGTCCGGTCCCGGCCTGGCCAACCTCTATTCTGCGCTTGCCGCGATCGAGAACCGTCCCGCCGCGATCTCCGACGACAAGGCGCTTTGGGACGCCGCTCTGAAGGGGACCGACAGCCTCGCCGCAGCGGCGCTGGAGCGGTTTTGCCTTTGCCTCGGCGCCTGTGCGGGCGACGTGGCGCTGGCGCACGGCGCGGCCGATCTCGTGATCGCCGGCGGACTCGGCCTCCGCATCGCCGAACGCCTCGCCCAATCGGGTTTTGCCCAGCGCTTCATCGCCAAGGGACGCTTCGAATCCTCGATGGCCTCCATGCCGGTGAAGATTATCACGCACCCAAATCCTGGACTGCTCGGCGCCGCCTACGCATTTCTGCAGGCCCAGCGGCGCCGCGCCGGCCCCGGCGCGGTCGTGTAGAGCCCAGAAGAACGATTACAACGACGCCGAGGCGATCGTCGAAGCGGCGCCGCGACGCTCGACCTATGTTTCCGATGGCAAGATTCGAGGCTCTCGACGAGCGTTGTCCCGCGGACCGGTTGGCGAACTCCTTATCATCCGCAACTGGCGCATCTCGATCGACCATTAAGCGCACGTCGCCCGTCCGAGTTGGTGTTCGATCTCTATCCGATCTCCTACGTTTTCAAAGCGGGCCCCCAGATACGCGTTACGGTGGTGAATGCAGCGGGAGATGCGTTCCAGCCGCCGCCAGCGCGTTCGGCTTCAAGCCCACCGACCATCGCGATCTGGAGGGGCAACCGATGCCTCGTCCATAACGCTGCCGATCATTCCCGGTCCAGTTGGACAACGGTGAAGGATGAGTGATGAGCGTACAGCCTCCGAAGATCGGCGCGGCGCGGTCGCGGGCTAACGCGCTCGCCTTCAAACGCTGAACAACCCGCTCAGACTCCACACCTAGCGCCGAGTTGCGGGCTCGGTCTGAATCGCGCCGCGACTGACGTCTTGGCGTCGGGGGCAACTGGCAGCAATGGGCCAGAGATTGCCTGCAAGGCGCCCCATTACCACCGGCAGTGATGCCGTCACATTCGTGACGTTCGCGTCACAGATTACAAACGCGGATCCTTGGCCCAAATGCGACACTCAAAGCTGACCCGGTTTTGGAATGGCGGTCGGCAATGCACCAACGCCCGTCGTTGAGGGGCGGCCCGCCGCCGCCCCCCCAAGCTTCGGGCACTAACGCGAGATTGGAATGCACGCTCAGTCTTCGGCAGCGTAATGGTCAAGACGCCGTCCTTGAACGTGGCGTTGGCGCGATCTTCATCAACGTCAGACGGCAAGGCGATGCGCCGTTCGAACTGGCCGCAAAAGCGCTCGCCATAGCGGCGCTCCTTGTTATCGACTTCGGAATGCTTTTCGCCGCGCAGCGACAACACGCCATCTTCAACGCGGATTTCGACGTCGTTCTCCTCAAGCCCCGGCAATTCGGCGGTGACGCGAAATTCCTTGTCGAGATCGGTCACTTCGACTTGCGGCCAGCCGACGCCAGCGGCGCCGCGCGCGAGATCGCCGAAGCCGAAGCCGCGGAAGGCGTCGTCGAACAGCCGGTTCATTTCGCGATGCAGGGTCAAGAACCGGTCGCGTCATCGCTGCGCCGGTCTTCGAAGCGTTGCGGGGTCCGTGAGCGACCCCAAGGGATCAAGTCTCTCATGGTTCGTCTCCTTGCATTGCTCTCCGGTGTTATTCCGCGGCTTGGCGTGCGCGGCGGCTTTGCGTCCACGCTTTGGCTTCGCCGGCGGAGATCTCGATTTTGCGCGGCTTCATGGCCTCTAGGATTTGGCGCTCCAGCTCAATGGTCAGGAGACCATTCTCAAGACCAGCGCCTAACACGACCACGAAGTCGGCAAGTTCGAATTGGCATCGGAAGGGGGCCAACGCGATACCGCGATGCAGGAAATTGCGGGGCGCAGCGTTCGGCTGGCGTTTGCCCTCGATGCTCAGGACGTTCGCTTCCGCGATCACGGTCAGTTCTTCGGGCGACCAGCCGGCAAGCGCCATGGTGATGCGATAGCGATCGTCATCGACGCTCTCGACGTCATAAGGCGGAAGCGCTGCTTCCGCTTCGGGGGTTCGCTGCGCGCGCCCGAGCGCATTGAGCATCCGATCGAAGCCGACGCCGGTAATAAGGCGCAAAATCGATGCTCCTCATTTCCATATCCTCGCCTAAAGCAACATGGATCACGAGGAACGCCGGACACCGCCGGCGCCCGTGGCCGAGCCCGTAACCGGCGCCCGGCGACATTGAGTTAGGAACGTGTCTTAGCCTTCAATACCCCGCAAACTTGCTTATTTGCGTCGGCATGCCGACGCCCGATCTTCTCTCGTTCGCATTGAGTGCGTTGGTGACGCTTCTCGTCACCATCGGACCGATTGAGGCGGCGGCGGTGTATGTCGGGCTCACATCGGGCGTGCATTTGCCGGAACGCAGCCAACTCGCCTGGCGCTCGGTGCTGATCGCGGGCGTGCTGATGCTGGGGTTCGCCTTCGCCGGAAATCCGGTTCTGACATGGATGCGTGTCTCTATTCCGGCGTTTCGGTTTGCAGCCCGGGGTGATGCTCTTTCTGCAAGCACTCAGTCTCGTTTTCGGCGCCAGAGCCGGCCTGTCGTCCATCAATGCCGCTGAACAACGTGAGGCGCTCGGCCCCGGCGACATCGCCGTGTTTCCCATAGCGTTTCCGTTGATCGCCGGTCCTGGCGCGCTCGCAGCCATCGTGCTTCTGATGGGACGCGCCGAACCGGTGCGCATCGCCATCGTCCTCGCCGCGCTCTTCTTGTGCCTCGGTCTCACCTATCTTGCGCTACTCGGCGCCGACAGACTGAAGGCGTTGCTGGGCGTCACCGGCGCCGACGTAGTCGGACGGGTCTCCGGTGTTCTTCTTGGCGCACTCGCCGCTCAGTTCATTTTCGACGGCCTTCGTGAGGCGCGCCTCTTCGCCGTCGTCCCTTAATAACCTCAATACGGCTGTTTGCAGCCCGACACCCGACACGACCACGGCTGCGAATGCGCCGCGCCCCATCGCCGGTGACAGCTAGGTGCGCTTTCACTATCACCACTCCCCTCCATCCAACTGTTTTAACGCCGAAATTTACCAATATGAAAAATACGTAATGTCACTTTGAGCCGCTTGAAGCGGCTCAAGCGCTTTCTAAATCCGTCCTCGTTAGCAGTCGGCCCGCATGGTTGCTAATCGGCGATCCGGCTGCGGTCTTGAAACCGTTGGAGCAGGAGAGGCGGGCCAATGTTGCTTCAATTCCGGACGCCAAACTTGGCGCCGAAAAAGCCTCCTTTCTTCTCGCTCCCCAAGCCAAAGAGGAGAAAGGAACCCATGCATTTCAGATCTGTGTCGCTCCTCGGTCGATGGCAAGGCCGCTGCCGTCAGGCGCTACGGCTTAATCGCGATCGAATGGCGGAATACGGAGATGCGTCTCCCCCAAACGTCACCGCATCGGCGACGATCTTCGCCCCTCCGAGGGTCCCTTCAAAGTCGCCGTACATGTCAAACGCCTCGTCAGCCTGCATGGTCAAAGCCGAGCCGGGCGGGAAGCGAAACCGCCAGAAGGACTCGATGTGCATGATCGCGCCAAGCGCCTCGCCAATGGTAACGAACATCTTGGGGGCGTTGAGCAAGAAGTCGCGGAAGTCCGAGGATTGACCTCGTGTAAGGGCGCCGAAGGAGTTGGCGTACGCGAGCAATGCGCCGCGCACGCCTTTTGCAGCAAGATCCAGAAACTCCACCAGCCGCTGGCTCACATCGTCAATCTGCCAGCGCGCTTCGCGCCCCCCGCCGATCAGGCGAAGAGAGCGTAAGTCGGCCGTCAGACCGGCGAGGCGTGGCTGCAATTCCCTGTGCAGCCATTCATAGTACAGGAAGCCCTTCCAGGCGAAGACGCCCTCACGGTACTCATCTTCGGAGAGACGCAGAGTGGTGCGTAACGGATCCAACGCCTTAGCCGTTTCATCGGTCATGAGCTTGTCGGCCAACTTCGTTGACAGTTCCCGCGCACTTGCTCCGCCATTCACATACGCTAACGACACGAGCTGCTCGATCTCTCTCGCAACGAACTCGCGCATGCGCGCGATATCTGCTTGTGAGAGGTCAAAATAGCACCGGGCGGGATTGCGTCCGCTTTGCCGAAGTCTCTCGCGCATCAGGAACGGATCGAACGACGGCAAGGAGTCCAGCAACTCAATCAATTCCGTGTCCGCACGAAGAGCTTCGTCTTGCGCGTATCGGCCGACGGCCTTCAATTCCCTAGGAAAATTGCTCTCCCCCACCAGTATGGTCCGCCCTCCCAGCCTGAGGTCGGCAGGGTCAAACGGAACTATGATCTTCGTCGTGCTTGCTGGCGCGATGCAGAACAGGCAGCGCTCGTGTGGGCGCACGACATGCTTGAGGAGGAGCGCCTTGTTGAGGACCTGACTTTGGAACAAGGGCGCTGAGGTGTACTCCTCAGCGCCCCCAAAGCGCTCAAAGACGAGCGGGAGATTGAGCACGCGCGCGGTCGATCCACTTTCCCGGATCAGGGACAAGGCCCGTAGGCCTTCAGGTCTGCTCGCCATTCTGTTGCCCGATTCGCTCGACGTCCCGCGTCGCCGCGGTCGCGTTTGCATTCCGACCCCGAAGGACCACCGGTGCGCCCGGTCTTCGCAGCGCCGAAGCGGTGCGCGGCCTCCGGGACCTCCTTGCCCTCGCCCGAGGCCAGGACGACCTCGCCTACGCCAGTCCCCCTGCGAGGATAGCAAGCTCGATTAACCCCCATGTGTGAATTTGGCGTATATTGCTCCCCAGCGGGCCAATCCCCAGCAGTTTCTGCGAAATCTGGCGTTGTTGCTTTTCTTCCGGCGGCGAGAGTGCCGGATGCTAAGATTAAGGAAGGACTCATGCATCCGCGGCAGCCTGCCGAATCTCGCCACTGGAGGCGGGTCCCCGATGACAGGCAGCGTTAGCGTTAGATATCCCGCCGCTCCTGGCACGCACGCGACGCGAAGCGTCATTTGGCGCCCGCATTTTCAAGCATCGTGCGTCACGCTTGAGAACCATGCGCCATACGAATACTCCTGGGACGGAGAATTTGCTTACCTCGCGTTGCACGATGTCCAACTGGCGGATGGCGAGCTTCGCATCGCTGGGGATGCAGTTGCTCAGCCACATGATCTCACCGATCTGATCACGTTCTCGCCGCCAGGCGCAGCGATTTCCGGCTGGAGCAAGCCGGCGCGTCGGACCAATTCGTTTGTAAGCCTCTGCTTTGCCCCGAAAGCCCTCGCTGAACGCATTGGGCGAAACGAAGCGGCGCTGCCAATTCAACCACGCGTGCTCGTCCGCGATGAGCAGCTGGCGAGCATCTTGCAGAAGCTTGCATCCCTGGTCCGCAACGAAACCGTTGTGGATGATGTGCTTGTCGATGCGCTAGCTTTGATGGCAATGGTTGAGCTCGCCGGCGGCGCCGGGCGCGAAACTGTCGTCAGAGGCCTCAGCTCAGCCCGGGTCAAGAGGGTGCGCGACTATGTCGAGGAGCACCTCGGTTGCGCAATAGCCTTGGACGATCTTGCTGAAGTGGCTGGCCTCAGCGCCTTCCATTTCAGCCGATCATTCAAGGAGGCGACTGGCCTCTCCCCGTACCGCTATCTTCTGTCCCGCCGCGTGGAACGCGCAAAGTCGCTTATCCGCGAAGGCGAAATGCCACTGCGCGAGATCGCCCTCGCAGCCGGCTTTGCATCGCAGAGTCAGCTCTCCCGCACCTTTTCCGCAATCGCAGGCGAAACGCCGCGCGCGTTTCGTGCACGGCAGTTTGACTGAACCAGCGGCGGCGATGTTCCAATCCGGCCGTTCCCCCACCGTGCTACGGTGCGGCAAGCCATCGCCGATCCCTGTCTGTGGCCGTCAATTGCAGACGACCTCTATCGTGGCTCGCCTATTTCGCGGATCGCTTACACCCGATGCTGACGGAAAAGCGGGCTGCATCGCGCCAACCTCCCGAAGCAAAATGCGATCAGGCGAGACCCCCTGCGCCGTAAGAGCATCCCGCGTCGCCTCGGAGCGCAATTCATCGAGGCCTTCATTGATCGCCTCGGCGCTTTCTCTGGCGTCCGTGTGCCCTGTCACGCGCACCGCACGGAGATTTGAGCACGCGCGCGCCGCCGCCGACGCGGTGCTAATTCCGCTAGCGGACCAAGAGACAATCTCAGACCGGCCATACTCAAAATTGACTTGCGACGTCGTGGTCCGAGCCAGCGCGGGCCCGATGAAGGCAGCGGCCCCAAAAGCCACGGTCAATACAAAGCGCATGCGCCTCACCTCGAAAAATCAACGATGTGCTGTCGCATGGTACGCCTTCCCAGCAGCTAGAGAAACTCAATGCTGGGCAAATGCGCCGAGGGTGCATTTTTGGTCCGCCAATGGCCGGGTCTCTCAAGTACTGTTGGGCGGCCTGCCGCGCCCGCTAGGGCCGGCCATCGCCGGAAGCGGACGCAGAGTTGGAAGACGTCCGGTCTATCCAAGGCGTTCGGTGGTGTCTCAGTTTGAATTTCCGGCGGGTTGATAGCTAGGCCGGCGCGGGCCATGCTTAGCGCCATGCGCGGGCCTGGGCCATGACCGAAACCTCTGTGTGCCGGTGGCTGACTTGCGAGAAGCAAGCGCTGCCCAATGGCTACCTTTGCGGCGACCACTTGGTAGTGGTCCTAAAGGGGGAGCCGAAACTGCCCGCTCTGACAAAGGCGTTGGCCGCAGGCGTCGGGACTGGCCTCGCCGCAGAGCTTATTGTCCGGGCATTTGAAGAGGGCGCTAAACTTGTTATCGCTGTACTTGGCGTGGGCGTGGCAGGCGACGACAGCGCGGGCGGGCTCTTTTCGTCGCCGGAACAGCGACTGCCGAGCCTGCTCCGATACGCAGAAGATGACAAAGAGATCGAGGCCCAGGTGATTGGGACCCTACAGCGCTTTTTGCGAGGGACGGATGCCTAAGGGCCCTCGCGGAGGGAAGCGCCCCGCCGACGCCATCGCGCAGGGCGGTTGAACTTCGTCATTGCAGAATGCCGCTTCCAACGAGGATTGTGGCGCTAAAGCGGGGGTGTCCGAAAAGGGCCAACGACGCCCCGATCGCCACAATCCTACGAGGGGCGAGGCTGCTCCAATCCAGCCACCCCACCGATCGGGTACAAGTAGGCTGGAGATCGCCGAGAGGCGTCATTTGCACTCCGCGCGCATGGACGATGTAGTCCGCACGTGGTCTCCACCGGCAAGTGCGAAGGAATTGGCGTCTCTTGAGTTCAGTTGAGCGTTCTGGCGACACGGAAACCCAAGTAGTAGCGCCGGAACGTGGGAGCGTACCTATACCGGAGAGCTGAGCGAAGGAGTTCTGGCGGGTCGATCCAAGAGCCGCCACGGTACACCCGCTCTGCGCAGTTACTCGTATGGAGCGCGGAGCCGTTTGTCGGCAAGCCGGCATAGGAATCGGCGTGACAATCTTCGACCCATTCCCAAACATTGCCATTCATATCGTGAAGGCCAAATTGATTGGCCGCATACGAAGCTGCTGGCTGCGTACGGCCCAATTCCCCACCATAGTTGGCTTGCGAAGGGCTTATCGATACGCCACTTGAGTAAGCGGTGGTCTGGCCCGCACGTGCGGCGTATTCCCATTCTGCTTCGGATAGCAACCGGTAACTTCGTCCCGTGTCGCGGGAAAGCCAACGGACGTATTCCTGAGCGTCGTTCCAGGAAACTTCGATTACTGGCCGCGACAGACCGCCCCAGCCATAGTCCGGTGGCTGATAGCCAGAGCAGCCGCCGCGGTTCACGCACGCCGCCCATTGATCAAACGTAACTTCGGTCTCGCTCACGGCGAACTGGCGAATGCTCACTCGCCGCTGCGGGCCTTCGTCTTCTGCTCGGCCCGCTTCGCTCGGTGGCGAACCCATCAGGAAGGTCCCCGCCGGAAGCGCGACCATGTGCGGGCAGAATTCACACGTTTCGCCGTTGGCGAGGCGATCGCGGAAGATGCGCTCTGCAACCGGTCGTCTCATCCGCGCCGCCTCGGCAAACGCGCGCGCTGGATCGGTCGATGACGACACAGGCGTCACTTGCGCGGGCCGGTGCGCCGACGCGATCTGCGGAAAGAACGGCGGTCTGGTTTGCGGCGAAGGCATCGCCACCGATGAGACACGGGAGAGCCGTCCCAGCTCTACGCTTGTTCTCGCAAGATTTGGAGCCGGAATCGCCAGATTGTAGGGCCGTACGGGATCGGGCACGCCGGCATGATGCAGGCCGACGAAACGGTTGCTCTCGATCGCCAGCACAAGCGCGCCGGAAGAGCCACCCAGCGTATCGCAATGATGAACGAGTCTGCCGTCCTGGAACGGAGGCTCGCCAATCTGGCAGCGCACGCGCGTCAAGCGCTGCGGCTGTCCGGCGGGGTGATGGATGAGATAGAGCGATTGGCGCGCCCTCGCCTGCACCGCGGCAAGCCGAAGGGGCGGATACCGATTCACCGGCACGCCGCTCACCTCCACGATGGCGTAGTCGAGCGCTCGGTTCGCTTCGATCGCGGGCAGGCGAACATTGAACGGCTGGCCAGGCGCGCGGGCGCGGTCGAGGAAGCCCATGCGGAGTTGCGCGCCGAGCACCGTGAACTCATTGCCCGGCACGCAATGATAATTGGTGATCGCACGGTTCGGCCCGATGAGCGTTGCGGTGCACGTCGTGTTGGTCATTAAGCCGTTCGGCAGACGGACGAGGAGGTCGAGCATGCCGACCGCGCGGCCGATGCGACGGAAGGGATCAGCTGACTCAAGCTCAAAGACTGGCTCGAACACGTCCGTTCGGCTCATCAGCACTTCGAGCTGCTGATTGGCTGAGCTTTCCGTGAAGCTCTTGTTGGGCTGGCCATAATTCTCGGCCGGGAAGTAAAGGGGCGCCTGCGCCCCGGCCTCGCTCAGGGTCGCGGCGAGGAATGCAAGCGTCGCCACTAGTGTACGCAAGGGGCTGCCTCCCCGAAACGCGATGAAAGCTTAATAGCGCGCGCGTGCGACATGGGAAAGCGAGGGCGGCGCACGAAGTCGGCGACCGGCTGAAACGGGCCAGCTTGGATCGTAGCGCGCATTTTATCGATTGGCGGGGTCGCTCCAATCCGGCCACCGGCGATGCTGCGCATGCGAAGTCCGGAGTTCGCCGACTTCAGTCGTTCCGTGCGACGCCTTCTCAAGCAAATTATAGGGGAAGGCGGATGGTGCGCGCCCGTCGCGACAGGCTCGGCGCGGGGGCGGCGCATGGGCGCGTGATCCGGGGCGCGGAGGCTTCTCAAACTCCCTGAAACCGTGCTTAGGTTGGGTCTCGGGAGGAACCGGGGATGGTGCACGCGCATGGCAGAGGCGGGGGCAGCCGCGCCACGGCCGTCGCAGCCGGGCTGGTCGCCGCGCTCGTGAGCACTCCGGCGGCCGGTGAGGTGATCGAGATCGCCCTCGATGGAAGCGTAATCGTCCTGACTGCCCGCCCAGACGCGCCGCCTGCGGCGGGGTTGGCGCTCCGGGACATGCGCAAAGCTGCGCTTGCCCCGGCTTTCGAGCGGTCAGGCGCGGAGACAGCGCTCTCGCCCGCGCTTCTCGAGGCCGTGGCGTGGGCGGAAAGCCGGTTCAACCCGACCGCACGCTCTCCGCGCGGCGCGATCGGGGCCATGCAGCTCATGCCTGGCGCGGCGGCGGATATGGGCGTCGATCCCCATGATCCAACCGACAATGTGCGCGGGGGAGCGCGTTATCTGCGCTATCTGATGTCCGAATTCAGCGCCAATATCGAGCTTGCGCTCGCCGCCTACAACGCCGGCCCGGAAACGGTGCGCCGATATGGCGGAACGCCTCCTTACAAGGAGACGCGGGCCTATGTAGCGGCAGTGCTGGACTACATGGCAGAGCGCGCCGAAGCGGCGCCGGCGGCGAAGGAGCGGGCGCGATGAAGGCGGCTTTCGCGGCTTTGGCGCTGGCTGCGGCGCCGGCGTACGCCTACGCTCAATCCTACGGGACCGACCCACGCGGCTCGGGCCCGATCCTTGCGGCGGTGAACTGGGTGCAGGGCACCCTGCTCGGCAACGTCGCGACCGCAGTGGCGGTGATCGCGGTGGCGATCGTCGGCTTCATGATGCTGAGCGGACGCATGAACTGGCGCCACGGCATCACAGTCATCCTCGGCTGCTTCATCCTGTTCGGGGCCGCAGCCATCGTCGCGGGCATCCAGGCCGCCGCGCGCATGGCGGGATAGAGACATGGCATCGCTCGATCGCGACGTGGTGTTCTCGGCCCTGACGCGGCCGCAGATGTTCGCGGGCGTTTCCTACAGCTTCTTCGTGCTCAATCTGGTGCTCACCACGGAAGTGTTTCTGATCAGCAAATCGTTCTGGGCGATCCTCGCAGCGCTAGCGATCCACGGCGTGGGGTACGTGGTGTGCTTGCGCGAGCCGCGTTTTCTGGATTTGTGGATCCTGCGCGCCAACCGCTGCCCGCGCGTGCCCAACTACAGCCGCTGGCGGTGCAATTCCTACGCGCCATGAACGCCTTTGGCGCCGGCGGGAAGCGTTTCGATAGACGCGAGCGCGCCGCAAGCACCATGCTGCCATATGCGCGCCACGTGGACGCCGCCACGCTCGCCGCCCACGACGGCGCGCTGGCGCAATTCATCCATGTCGCAGGGTTTGCATTCGAAACGGCCGACACCGAAGAGCTGAACTACCGCAAGGCGGTGCGCGAAACGGTGCTTCGCGGCATCGCGCATTGGCGGCTCAGCGTGCACCACCACGTCGTGCGCCGGCTGGCCGCGCCAAGTCTCGAGGGGCGCTTCGCCAATCCGTTCGCGCGTGGCCTCGACCTAGCGTGGCGCAAGCGGCTGGCGGGACGGCAGCTGTTCGTGAACGACCTCTTCTTGACGCTGGTGCTGCGCCCGTCGATGTCGACAGGCGGGCTCGGCGAGCTCATCGGACGCAACGCACAGACCGACGCGGCCGCCCGTGCGCGCGCCAAGCGCGAGCTTGAAGCGGCGCGCGACGCGCTGTTAGCGGCGCTTCAGCCCTACGGCGCGCGCCTGCTGACCACCTACGAGACGGCGGACGGGCTCTATTCCGAGCCGATCGAGTTTCTCTCGTGCCTGTTCAATGGCGACATGCGTCCCAACGCGCCGCAATATCAGAACATCAGCCGCGATATCCCATGGCGGCGCGTGAGCTTCGGGCGTGACACACTCGAGCTGTCGGCCACCGAGGATTTGCCCAAGACTTTCGCGGCGATGCTCTCGATCAAGGAATATCCGCCCCACACCGCTCCTGGGCAACTCGACGCGCTCTACCGCACGCCTCACGAGATCACGGTGTCGCAGAGCTTCGCGTTCGTGGACCGGCAGAGCGCGCTCAATCGGATCAATCTGACGCTACGGCGCATGCGCGCCGCGGACGACGACGCGCTCTCGCTGCGCAGCGACCTCCTGACGGCGAAGGATAATGTCGCGGCCGGACGCGCGGCTTTCGGGGAGCACTACCTGTCGGTAATGGTCAAGGCCGAGACCACGCCCGCGCTGGATGAGGCGGTGGCGGAGGTGCAGGCCGCGCTCACCGAGATCGGCGTGATCGGCGTGCGCGAAACCCTTGCCATGGAGCCGGCGTTCTGGGCGCAGTTTCCCGGCGCGTACCAGTTCATCCCGCGAAAGGCGCTCATCTCCTCTGCGAATTTTTCAGGGCTTGCGAGCCTGCACAATCACCCGCTGGGGCGCGCGGAAGGCAATCATTGGGGACCAGCCGTCACGGTGCTGGAGACGACGGCGGCGTCTCCCTATTATTTCAACTTCCATCGCGGCGATCTCGGCAATTTCCTGATTATCGGGCCGTCGGGCTCGGGCAAGACCGTGGTGCTGAACTTCCTTCTGGCGCAAGCGCAGAAATTCGAGCCGCGCGTAGTGTTCTTCGACAAGGACCGCGGCGCCGAGATCTTTCTGCGCGCAATGAAAGGGCGCTACGACGTGCTGCGGCCGGGCATCCCAACCGGGTTCAATCCGCTGCGCCTCCCCGACACGCCCGGCAACCGCCGGTTTCTGCAACAATGGGCGGCCAAGCTCTTGACCGCGCACGGCGAGTCGCTGAGCGCGAACGACGCGGCAATGATCTCCGACGCGGTGGTCGCCAATTTCGAGCAGAAGCCGCAATTGCGCCGGCTGCGCTATTTCCGCGAACTGTTCTCCGGCGCGCGGCGGCCGATGGCGGGCGATCTGGCGGCAAGGCTGTCCTCGTGGGTCGGCGAAGGCGACCGCGCCTGGCTGTTCGACAACGAGGAGGACCATCTCGATCTTTCCGCACGCGTTATCGGCTTCGACATGACCCACCTCCTGGATGACCCGGTCACGCGCACGCCGACGATGATGTACCTCTTCCACCGCGTTGAGGAGCGGCTGGACGGCTCGCCCACGGTCATCGTCGTCGACGAAGGCTGGAAGGCGCTGGACGACGATGTGTTCGTCGCGCGCATCCGCGACTGGGAAAAGACCATCCGCAAGCGCAACGGCGCGGTCGGTTTCTCCACCCAGAGCGCGGGAGACGCGCTGGAGAGCCGCATCGCCAGCGCCATCATCGAACAATCCGCGACGCAGATCTTCCTGCCGAACCCGAAGGCGCAGGAGAGCGAGTATCGCCGCGGCTTCGGCCTGACGCGCCACGAGTTCGATCTGATCCGCACGCTGCCCGACACCTCGCGATGCTTCCTCATCAAGAACGGCGGCGACAGCGTGGTGGCGCGCCTCAATCTCTCCGGCCACGAGGAAGTGCTGACGGTCCTGTCGGGCCGCGAGCGCACCGTGCGCCAGCTCGACGAGTTGCGCGCGGAGTTCGGGGACGATCCGGCGGCATGGCTTCCGCGCCTGGTGCGCAAGGCGCAATAGGCCATGGCGATCTGCCCCGCCTCCACGAATTCCGGCATGGTGCCCGCGCTGATCGAGACCGTGGATTGCCACATCCGCGTGCTGGTGCACGAAAGTTATCGCGAACTCGTCGGCCCCAACACGATGTTCGCCGCCGCTTTCACGGGGCTCTTGACGATCTATATCGCTCTGCTCGGCTACCAATTGCTGTTCGGGCGCGGCGGTCTGCGCGTCACGGAGCTGCCGATCACGGTGCTGAAGATCGGGCTCATCCTCGCTTTCCTGACGAGCTGGGCGGCGTATCAGACCGTGTACTTCAGCCTTCTGTTCGACGGGCCGCGCGATCTGACGCGCGCGCTCCTTGCCCCGCTCGCGCGCGCTGGCTCAGGCTTCGACGGCGACATCTATGGCGGGCTGGAGCGCGCCTTCCGCGATCTCAGCGGCGCGGCCGGCGTTTATGGCGCGCAAGCGCCGCCAACCGCCAACATTCTACAAGGCGGACCTTCGCTCGGCTCCGGGCTGTTGTGGATCAGCGCGATCGGCATGCTGATGGCGACGATAGGCGTCATCCTCGCGGCCAAGATCGTGTTGGCGTTCCTGTTGGCGATTGGACCGGTGTTCGTTGGGCTCTTCCTGTTCGATCGCACGCGCGGGCTCTTCGACGGGTGGTTGCGCACCACGATCGCGTTCGCGCTCGCGCCCCTGGCGACCACGGTGTTCAGCGCGGCCATGCTGATGATGCTGCAGCCGTTCCTGGCGCTCCTGGCCGCGAACGCGGCGCGGAACGAGTTCGAAATGGGGGTGATCATCACCATCGCGCTGATCGTGGCGGTGTTCACGATCGTGACGGCGCTGTCCTTCCGGATCGGCATGAGCATCGCGAGCGGTTTCCAGAGCGGGCGCGGGCGGGCCGCCTTGACGCTGCAGAGCGAAGCGGCGCAAGAGCGCGCGTTCGCCGGCGCCGACCGCGCCGAGCAGTTCGCTGCGCGCGTCGCGCTCAACGCGCGACGGGGCGAGATCGAGACGGAGGCGTCGGCGGCGAGCAACGGCCGCCGCGCGCTCGACGCGGCCGACGCGGTGAGCGACCCGACCCCGATGGCCGCGCGGCTCGGACAATCGTACCGACGCACGCCCCGACCGCAGGGCGGGGCGAACACATGAGCCGCGATCTGGAGCGGCGCTTCCCTGCGGCGGACGATGAGGCCCGCGGCCTTGCGCAGCCCAATCCGATGCAGAACGTCGCGCTCGATTTCGCCGAGGAGACGGTGCGCGAGGCGCAGCGAGGGCGCAAATGGGCATGGCGCGCCGTATTCGTGCTGCTGCTGGTATGCGCCGCGCAGGCCGCGGCGATCGCGCTGCTGCTGCCGCTGCGCGACGTGTCGCCGTACACGATCCTCGTGGATCGCCAGACCGGCTACATGGAAATCGCGCGCGGGGTCGAGACCGGGGGCGAGCTGTCGCAGGATCAGGCCTTGGTGCACGCATTCCTGGCCCAATACGTGCTGCAGCGCGAAACCTTCGATCCTGCCGATTTTCAGGAGCGGTACCGGCGCGTGGCGATTTGGTCCGCCGACCAGGCGCGGGCCGACTATGTCGCACTTTATCAAGGCGAAGCGAACTCGCTGCTCGCCAGCGTGCGCCCTGGAACGGTGATTGCCGTCACCGTCAAGAACATCGAACTGCTCTCCGACTCCAGCGCGCGAGTGCGCTACGAGCTGACGCGGCGCGATCCGGGGGCGGAGCCGCAGCGCGCCGACTGGCAGGCCCTCATCGGCTTTCGATTTACCGGCGCGCCGATGCGTATGGCCGACCGGCTGATCAATCCGCTTGGCTTTCAAGTGACGCATTATCGGCGCGACCCGGAATGGACCCCGGGCGAAGCGGCGCTCAGCGGGGTCATCTCCCCTGGTTTCGCGCCGGCGCGGGCGGAATCGCCTCCCGAGCGCGAAAGCGCTAAAGCTGACGCGGACGCAGAAGCGGCGCGGGAGGGCCCCAGTCCATGACCAGACGATTGCGCTTCGCGGCGGCGCTGCTGGCGCTCGCGTTCACGACCGGCGCGCACGCCCAGAGCGTGCGTCCGGCCCCGTCGCAGGGCGATCCGCGCATCCGTGTGGTCCGGTACGACCCCAACCGCATCATCTCGCTGCGCGGCCATCTGGGATACCAGATGCTGATCGAATTCGACGCCGGGGAGCGGATCGAGAATGTCGCCATCGGCGACAGCGTCGGCTGGCAGGTGACGCCCAACCGCGCGGCCACGCTTCTCTTCCTAAAGCCGCTGGCCGCGGGCGCGGCCACGAACATGACCGTGATCACCAACCAGCGCCGCTACGCGTTCGAGCTCTCCTCGCGCGAAGCGAGCGGGCCAGACGACAGAAGCGTCATCTATGCCGTGCGCTTTGCGTTTCCGCCGCCGCCGCCACCGCCGCCGGAACCGCCGCCGCCCCCACCTGCCCCCGCGCCCACGCTCAATTTCGGATACACGATCCGCGGCTCCGACCGGATCGCCCCGACGCGCGTGTTCGACGACGGCGCAGCGACCTATTTCGCGTTCGGTGAAAACACCGACACGCCGGCGATCTTCGTGGTCGGGCTCGACGGCGAGGAAGAACTTGTCAACGTGCAGACGCGCGGGGACTACATCGTCATCGACCAGCTGGCCGACGCGTTCGTCGTGCGCTCCGGGCGACATCGCGCGCAGGTGCGCCGAAACGGAGGACGCGAACCATGACCATCGAAGGACGCACGGGCGGACAGTTCGAAGGCGGCGACGACACCCCGAGCGTCGGGGCGCCGGAGCGCAGCTGGGTGCTGCCGATGGGGATCGCCGCGGCGATCGCGCTCGGCGGCGTCATCTTCTGGCAGCTCAGTGAGAACCGCCTTCGCATCGATGCGCAGCGCATGACGGATCCCGCGCCGGGAACCCAGCCGATCCAAGGTCTGTCGGATGTGCCGGCGCCGCCGGACATCTCGGCCTACGGCGCGCGCACGCAGCTCCCGGCGCAAGGCCCCGCGCCCCCCTATCCGGGCGATCCGCCGCAAGTGCTCGTGTCGGAGGCAACGCCGCCGAACGCGCCGCCGCCCGCGGCGAGCAGCCAGATCGAGGCGCGCATCGCCTCGCCCGCCCTGGTGGTGGATTATTCCGAGGCTGGCCCTGCGCCGAGCGCTGCGGGGGCGCCCCCTCGCAGCGGCCCGGCTGTCACGGCGGCGGGCGTGGCGCAATCCATGTCGCCGGCGGCTGGAGGACGCGCGCTGAGCGCCGACGAACAATTCGCCGCGCGTCTCGGCGTCGGCGACAACGGTCGCACGGCGGTGGCCAGGCGCATCGCCAATCCCTCGCGCACGCTGGTGGAAGGCGCGGTGATCCCCGGAGTCCTGGAGACCGCACTCAATTCCGATCTGCCGGGCTATGTGCGCGCGGTGGTGAGCCGCGACGTGAAAAGCTTCGATGGGACAAGCGTGCTCGTTCCGCGCGGCTCGCGGCTGATCGGACAATACCGCTCCGGCGTGGCGCTCGGCCAATCGCGCGCTTTCGTGATCTGGACGCGGCTGATCCGCCCCGACGGCGTCAGCGTCGACATCGCTGCGCCCGGCGCGGACGCGCTCGGACGCGGCGGGCTAAGAGGCGATGTCGACCGACATTTCCTGCAACGCTTTGGGGGCGCAATTCTGCTCTCGCTGATCTCGGCCGGCGTGCAGCTGGCGCAAGATTCCGCGGACACTCAGGTGATTATCGCTTCGACGCGCGGCGCAGGCGACGCCGCTGCGGTGACGCTGCAGCGCGAGCTCGATATCGCGCCCACCGTCAGCGTGCCGCAGGGCGCCCCGATCCGCATCTTCGTAACCAGCGATCTCGACTTCTCGGTGATGGATCAGGGCCGGTGACCAGCGCGGGCGTCTATCTCCGCACCTATCTGGAGCAGCTCTCGCCGTGGCTCGACGACCCTGACATCGCCGACATCCTCATCAACCGGCCGGGCGAAGTGTGGATCGAAGGCGTTCACGGCGGGCTGGCGCGCGTGGACGCGCCGGGGATTACAACGCCGATCCTAAGCCGGCTGGCGCAGCAGATCGCAGCGGCCTCGCACCAGGGAGTCAATCGCGAACATCCCCTGCTCGCGGCGACCTTGCCGGGCGGTGCGCGCGTGCAAGTCGTGGCGCCTCCGGCGACGCGCGAGCACGCGGCGTTCGCGATACGCAAGCACGTTGTGGCGGACCTGACGCTCGATCACTACCATCAGACCGGCGCGTTCGCCCACACGCGTCGCAGCGGCGCGGCCGACACGAGCGAGCTTGATCGAACGCTGGAGCGGCAGCTCGGCGCGGGCGACATCCCGCTCTTCCTGCGCACGGCGATCCGCGGCGGCAAGAACATCGTCGTCAGCGGCGGTACCGCCAGCGGCAAGACCACGTTCCTGAACGCGCTGCTGAAGGAGGTCCCGACCAACGAGCGGATCATCCTCATCGAGGATACGCCGGAAGTGAAGTTCGAACACCCCAACGCCGTCGGACTCGTGGCGGTGAAGGGCGAGCTCGGCGAAGCGCGCGTCGGTGTGGACGAGTTGCTACAGGCGGCGCTCCGCATGCGGCCGGACCGCCTGCTCGTCGGCGAAATACGCGGGCCGGAGGCGTTCACGTTTCTTCGCGCCATCAACACGGGCCATCCCGGCTCGATCACCACAGTGCACGCCGACAGCCCGAAGGGCGCTCTCGACCAGATCGCCTTCATGACCCTGCAGGCCGGCCTGACGCTGACGCGTGCGGACGTGCTCGAGTATGCGCAGAGCGTGATCGACGTGATCGTGCAGCTGACGCGCGCAGGCGGGATGCGCGCGGTGTCCGACATCGTGTTCAACGGCGCGCGATAGCGCGCCTCCGGCAAATCGAGAACGCGCTAAACGAAGGCGAGGTTGCGCTGCGTGAAGTTGGCGAGGTTGGGGAAGATCGACAGAAGCGCCGAGTCCGACACCCCAAGCCAGGCCCCAAGCGTAGCGCCCAATTGATCCACCGACATTTGCGGGATCAGGATGTTGCCGGACATGTTGGGATTGCTGAAGCTTCCCTGATCCACGCCGAGCGTGGGATATTGGCCATAGATGCGCCGCCCGCTGACCGCGCCGCCCATGATGAAATGATGCGCGCCCCAGGCGTGATCGGTGCCGTCGCCGTTGGTGGTGAAGGTGCGCGAGAAATCCGATGCCGTGAACGTGGTCACGAGCGAGCGCATGTCGATGCCGCCGATATTGGCGAGCACGCCGTCGAAATACGACATCGCGTGGCCTACGCGGTTCAAGAGCACGGATTGAGTGGAGTTCTGGACGTCGTGATTGTCCCAGCCGCCGAGGCTGACGAAGAACACTTGGCGCCGGAGGCCCAGGGTGGCGTTCGCCGCGATCAACCGTGCGATGGTCTGCAGCTGCACCGCAAGCTGGTTGGTTTCGCTGGCCCCGGTGACGGGATTCACAATCTGCGCTGGAGCTGGGATGGCCGTGACGGCCGCAGCAGTGAAGGAATCGTTCAGCGTCGTGGCGGAATCCATCGAGCGGACAACACGCGCTGCGTGATCGACGCCGAAATAGTTCGCGCCACCCGTATCGCGGATGATCTCCGCCAGGCGCGATGGCCCGGTCGCGGAGCTGAACAGCGTCGTGGCCACCGCCGGCGTGATGCGCACGGCAGGCGTCGCGGCGGTGGTGACCTGATACTGCACGACGTCGCGTCCCGACAGGAACACTGCGTTGCCGGCGGTCGAGATGGCCGAGAACACCGCGTTGGTCCCGTTGCCCGAGAGCAGCTGGTCGATCATCAGGCCGCCCCAGCCGCGGCGCGCGCCTTCCGCGGCCCCGGCCTGCCAGGTCGATTGCTGATCGTTGTGCGACATGAGGTTCGCCGGCAAGGGCACGCTGCGGGCGCGGTACTGGTCCTTGGTCGTGGGCTGGATGAGCGGGCCGACATTGGCCGCGATAGCGAGTCGGCCGGCATCCCAGATCGGGACGAGCGGGGCCAGGAACGGGTTGAGCGCAATCGTGCGCTCCGTCGCACTGGTGCCGGGGGGCACCGGATTGGGGACCGCGAGCGTTATCGGCAGGACGCCGCCCCAATTCTCCGGAGAATCGCGGCGGGCGGTGCGGCCGGTGACCGGCGAGATCGCACCGACGGCGGTGACGGGCGTCCCGACCGGCATCAGCGCGATCGGATCGTTGCCAGTGTTGCGCGCCGCCCAGTAGCGGTTCCAGGAATCGGTGTCGGTGGCGAGCACCGTGTTGTTGGAATCGTTGCCGCCGTAAAGAAAGATGCACACCAGTGCGCGATAATCGCTCGCCTGCTGCGCAGCCGCTTCACCCATCGCCGCGAGCTGCAGTCCGAACACGGAGCTTGCAGCCCCGACCGTAGAGAGCGCCGCTGAGAGGCGGAGGAGTTCGCGGCGCGTGGCGGGAGACATGGCCATGGGAGGCTCCTTCAACGCTGCGCCAGATAGTCGGGCGAGGCCATGACGAACAGGATCGCGGACTTCACGCGATTGAGCCGCGCCGTGTCGATCTGTGTTTGGGTGGAACCGGCGGGGGGAATGGCGATCGCGTTCACGCCCGCCAGCACGCGCGTGCGCAGCGTTGCGGACATCTGGTCCGGCGCCAGGAGCAGCGCAACGTGGTCGACGAGTTGATCGGCGTTGTCCGCCAAGGCCAGCTCGGCGGTGTAGACCGCCCGCACATCGTTGCTCGAGCCGATGCCGGCATTGATGGTGTTGTTGATGGTGTTGACATAGCCGGCGACGGTCACCTCATCGACGATCTGGAATTCCGGCGCCAGCAAGCCGCGCGAGCCCAATTGCGTCGTGCCGGGAGGCACAAAGCCCGGCCGCCAGAAATTGAACACCGAGGGCGAGGCGAGCGGGGTTTGCCCAAGCGATGTGTTGGCGCTCGTGGAGGTGATGAGCCAATTGCCGCTGGTCGATGTCGCGCCAAACGCGCGCGCCCAATTGGTCACGCGCACCACCGGCTCCCTGAGCTTGCCGAACGATGCGCCCGCGGCCGTGGCCGCCTCCCGCGCCTCGGCGTCGGTCAGCACCGCGCGGATCACCGCGCCCAAGTCGCCGCGAACATTCGATCCGTTGTTGTTGAACACCGCCGCGACCCGCCCAACATACGCCGGGCTTGGGTTGGACGTCACCAATTGCTGGATCAGGCGCTGGGCGATGAAAGGCCCGACATTGGCGTGATTGAACAAGCGATCGAGCGCGATGCGCAGATCGCCCGCCATATCGACGGTGGTCGAGGCCGGGATGGTCGTGCCGAGGAACACCTTCTCCGAGGTCGAATGATATTGCGGGTAGAAGATCATCGCACGCACTTCGCGGTTGGGGTCTCGGTTCGCGCCGAAGAACGTGGTGTTGGTGGGCGTCGGATGGTACCAGGAGATTCCGGTGAACACCTTGGCCAGGCCCGCGATGTCGGCGGGCGTGTAGGTGGCGATGGGCTGGCCCTGCGCGTTCAGGCGCTGTGTGCCGTCCGGATTTAGCTCCCACAGCCCGATCGTCATCAGCTGCATCACCTCGCGAGCATAATTCTCATCGGGGGTGCGGGTTCCGGCGGTATCCTCCTTCTGGTTGGCGAGGAAGGTGAGGTAGCGCCCCATCATGGGATTGAGCGACACCTCTTCGAGCAGCGTCCGGTAATTGCCGAAGGCGTTGCGCGACAAGAGGTCGTAATAGGCGCCGGCGCCGCGGACATCGACATTGGGATCGACCAGCGAGATCACGAAGATCTGTGAGAGCGCAAACGCCACGCGCTGGCGCAGCTCGTCCGGACCGGTGACCGCCTGGCGCCACCAGCTTTCGTAGAAATGGTTGGGGTTGAGCGTCGCCTGCGGGTTGCTCGCTTGGAGCGCAGTCAAGCGTGCATCGAGATAAGACAAGTGCGTGGACGGACTTGAAGCGGAGAGCTGCTGCGTGATCCAGCCGCCATAGCCGGCGCTGCGCACGGCGCTGATGGAAGACGTGGTCGGGCCGAAGGTCGCCTGTGTCAGGAAGCGCGAAGCCTCCGAGGCGGTCGGTGCAACGGGTTGGCTAGGCGGGGCGCTGCCCGAACCGCCGCCCGAGCCGCTTCCGGAGGAGCCGCCCGCGCCGCTTCCTCCGCCCCCGCCCCCGCCGCAGGCCGCAAGCGCCAACAGCAACGCCGCCGCAAGAACCTTCCGCATGCTTCCTCCCCCGAGTAAGCGCTTGCTTGTCTTTTGATCCGCGTTTCATCACACTTGCGCAACAAGGCAAGCGTCTCTTGGAACATTTTCGACACACGCTCAGATTCCGTTCCACTTTTTCCTTGAATTTGTGGAGTTTTTGGTGCGCCGGTAGGCCTGGGCGCCGCGGAGAGCCGCTCTAGACGCTTCAGCACCCGCGAGGCATTCGCAGACAGGGGGCAGTCGTATGAGACACTTTCTGGCCTGCGCTGTGTTCGTTTTGGCGGCCTGTTCGAAGACGCCGCCCCCAGCGCCTGCGCCGGCGACTACTGCGGAGGCGGCCAAAATGCTCGCCGACGTGTCCGCGCTTGCGCACGTTCACGCGCTGAGCGCCGATGGCGCTCAAGGCCAATGCCTCATGCGGCTCGACGCGGACGATGTCGACCCGGGCCCCGATGAGACCCGCCTCGCCTGGATTGATGCGCGCTGCTACGCGGTCTATCCGATCGTGCGCAACCTGCACAGCTGGACGCCCATCGCCGGCGGGGGCTTGCGCCTAATGGACTCCGCGAAATCCACGATCATCGAGTTCCGTCCGGTCACGGACGGGGCTGGCGACCGTATGAGCGGCGCCACAGGAGACGGCAAGACCTACACGCTGAGCACACCCGACTGGTGAAACCGTCTACCGCGAGTGACCGAAACGGGCCATGGATTGCCTGATGGCCAACAGGTTACGAGCGACAGGAACGGAACCGCATTCCTGACTCACCCGTCACAGATTACGTACTCACACCACTGGCCCTTAAGTGGACATTCGCGCTTCGTGCAGCCAGCCCGCGCACTGCTTCACCGACGAGTGGTACGTGCGCGAACTCGTCGCTGGGAAAGCTGCTGTGGGCCCAGCGATACTTCGACGCGATGCAGGGTTCCCGCGAACGCGCCTTCGCGCTCATAGTCGGGCGAGACGGCCGCGCCCGTGTCGCGACCGGTGTCGAACGTCTCTCCGAAACCGGCGGGCAGCGTGATCGTGCGTTCGATGCGTCCGCGGCCGATCAGCCGATCGTTCGCGTAGATCGACATGCGCCCGCCGCGCCCGAGACCGCCGCCGTCATACTCGAACCGGAAGCGCAATTGTGTCGGTCCCATCGCGAGCGGCGCCTCCGCCTCGATCTTGAACTGATCAGACGCGACTTCGGAATGCGAGTGATAGGCCGTCGGGCGCCCGTCCTTCAGATAGAAGCTCCAGCCTCCGAAATGGCTGCCCACTGCTGCGATCACGCCGTTGCCGTGTCCGGGGCTCGTCTCGATGTCGGCGCGCACCTCGAATGAGCGCGCGAACATCTGCGGCGCCGCCGACGACGTCACGCTGATGTCCGGTCCCCAGAACACGAAGCTCGTGCGGCTCGACCGGCGCCCGGCCGCGGACGCGGAGTTCCGGTTGTCGAACGTGTGGTCGAGCGGCAGCACCTGGTTGGCCTCGGCTTCCCGCTGCCAGAGCTGCTGCAGCTCGGCGAGTTTCGCCCGGTTCGCGGCTGCGATATTGCGTCCCTGCGAATAATCGTCCGTGAGCCGATAAAGCTCCCACTCATAATCGAGCGGCGTGCCGGGAACGGCGCCGTACTCCCACGGCTTGCGGCGCGGAACAGTGTTGGCGAACCACCCGTCGCTGTAGATGGCGCGGTTTCCGAACAGCTCGAAATATTGCTTCGTGTGACGCTCCGGCGCGCCCGGCGCGTTGAAGGAATAGACCAGGCTCTCGCCCGCCATCGGCTGCTGCGCCACACCGTTGACGCTGCGCGGCGCGACGACGCCCGCCGCTTCCAGGATAGTCGGCGCGATGTCGCTGACGAACGCGAACTGCGAACGCACCGCACCGCCGGAAGGCACGCGTCCGGGCCAGGTGATGACCATCCCGTTGCGCGTGCCGCCGAGATGCGACGCGACCTGCTTGGTCCATTGGAACGGCGCATTGAGCGCCCACCCCCACGCTGAAGGGTAGGCCTGCATCGTGTTCGGGCCGCCGAACTCGTCGATGCGCGCCAGCTGCGCATCGAGCGTCTCGTCGAGCGCATTCGCCATGCGGCCGGCTTCGTTGATCTTCCCGCTGGGCGTGCCTTCAGCGCTGGCGCCGTTGTCGCCCTCAATGAAGATGACGAGCGTGTTGTCGAGCTCTCCCATGCGCTCCAGCTCATCGACGAGGCGGCCGAATTGCGCGTCTTGATACGCAAGCAGGGCGGCGTGGGCCTCCATGTAGCGCGCATCGACTCTCCGTTGCGCGTCGCTGAGCTCGGACCAAGCTTGCAGCGCCGCCGGCCGCGGCGTCAGAACCGCATTGGCGGGAATGATGCCCATGTCCTTCTGTCGCGCAAATGTCTGCTCGCGCATTGCGTCCCAGCCCATGTCGAAACGGCCGCGGAAGCGCGCGATCCATTCCGGCGGCGCCTGATGCGGAGAATGCGCGGCGCCGGGCGCCAGATACATGAAGAACGGTTTGTCCGGCGACGTGGCGTTCTGCGTGTGAACCCAATGGATCGCGTTGTCGACGAAGTCGCGCTCCATGAAATAGTCGGCCGGGCGGTCCGCGAGATCGACGGGCGTGGTGTTCTGATAAAGGCGCGGTGCGAACTGGTTCATCGCGCCGCCGATGAAGCCGTAGAAATATTCGAAGCCGAGCGCATTCGGCCAAAGGTCGAACGGCCCCGTCGGCGTCTCCTCGCTGCGCGGCACATTGTGGTGTTTTCCGAACAGCGCCGTGTTGTACCCGTTGGAGCGAAGGATCTCCGCGACGGTCGCTGCGCTGCGCGGAATGCGCGACCAATAGCCGGGATAGCCGCTCGCCAGATCGACGATGCTGCCGGATCCAACCGCGTGCGGATTGCGCCCGGTCAGCAGCGCCGCGCGCGTCGGCGAGCACATCGCGGCGGTATGGAAGCGATTGTAGCGAATGCCGCGCGCCGCGAGGCGGTCGAGATTGGGCGTCGGGATTGGGCCGCCGAAAGTCGAGGATGCGCCGAAGCCGACATCGTCCGTCATCACGAGAAGCACGTTGGGCGCGTTCGCAGGGGCGGTGACCGGCGCAGGGAAGGCGGGCGTCGATTGCGCCGCAATTGGCCCGATCACCCCCGCGAATGGCGCCGGCGGAATCGGAAGCACCGATCCGTCCCGCGGCGCGCTCTCTTGCGCTGCAGCGACGCCGAGGTTGAGCAAAGCAAGGCCCGCGACGCTCGCCAGCGCTCGACCGAGATTGAAGTTCGATCCCGACACTTCCCCCATCTCCCCAGTCGGCGTCTTTGTCGGCGATGCTAGAGACCATTGTTTGATAGTCAACACGTGAATACAATTTGCTTAGTCTATCGAGTGAGATGTGATGGCGAACGCGGTGAAGGAGATTTGGATTGAGCCGGCGACGTTCTGGATGGGATCGAACGATCACTATCCGGAGGAGGCGCCGGCGCGTCAGGTCGCGGTCGATGGATACTGGATCGACGAGACGCCGGTCACCAATCGCGCCTTCCGCGACTTCGTCGATGCAACAGGCTACGTGACGCTCGCCGAAACCGCGCCCGACGCGAAAGATTATCCCGACGCCGATCCCGCGATGCTGCGCGCCGGCTCCTCGCTCTTCACGCCGACGCTCCATGCAGTCTCGCTGCACGATCCCTTTCAATGGTGGAGCTTCACCTTCGGCGCCAATTGGCGCAATCCCTGGGGACCAGACAGCAATCTCGACAATCTCGAAGATCATCCTGTCGTCCATGTGGCCTATCAGGACGCTGAGGCGTTCGCAGCCTGGGCCGGCAAGTCATTGCCCACCGAAGCGGAATGGGAATGCGCTGCGCGCGGCGGCCTCGATCGCAAGGCCTATGCCTGGGGCGACGAGCTGCATCCGGAAGGAAGCATGTTCGCCAACACATGGCAGGGCGACTTCCCGCACGCCAACAGCTTGGCGGACGGCTTCCTGCGCACCTCCCCAGTGCGCACATATCCCGCGAACGCTTTCGGTCTCTACGACATGATCGGCAATGTGTGGGAATGGACGAGCGATTGGTACACGCAGGCAAACCAGATCAAGACGTGCTGCGTGCCGCGCAACCCGCGCGGGGGCGAAGAAAACGCGAGCCGCAAACGCGGCGACGCCTTTCCGCGCAAGGTGCTCAAGGGCGGCTCTCACCTCTGCGCGCCGAGCTATTGCCAGCGCTACCGACCGGCCGCGCGCTATCCGCAAACGATCGACACCTCGACATCCCACATCGGATTTCGTTGCGTGCGCCGCGAGCCTGCGAGCCGTCCGAGCGCCGGCGCCAGGCGCTAGGCCTACCACATCGTTCGCCCGCCGGCGGCAGTGGCCGGCGCGTTCTGAATTGCGCCCCAATGCTCGACAATCAGTCCGTCGTGCACGCGCCAGAGGTCGACCGACACTTCGTCAAGGCCGCTGGGGCGCCGCACATGACGATGCGCCAGCACAAGATCCCCGTCGCTGATGATGCGCACGATCCCAGTGATGCGTTGGGCGATCTCTTCGGGCGTACGCCGCCCGTTGTCGCGATCGCGAAAGAACGCGATCGCGGCGGCCTTGCCATCTGGGATATTCGGCGTGTGCTGGATGACGTCCGGCGCCAGATAGCGCTCCATTGCTGCGACCGCCCCTTCCTCCGCACTCATACGGATATAGTCCCGGATCACCGCCTCCGGCGCCGGGGCGTTGCGGGATTGCCGGCGATGCGGCGACAGGCTGCGATGCATTGTGTTGTCGTTGAGCGGGCTTGGCGAGTTCGCCTGGGCGACGCTCCAGTGTTCGACGACCCTGCCGTTCTCGACCCGAAAGATGTCGAAGCAGATCCGCCCCGGATCGTCCGGCCCGGTGAACACCGCTTGGAGCATGGCGAACATCTTGTGCTGGACCAGCACGTGCGTGACCTCGTTGCGCCATCCCGAAGCGTCGCGGTCTCGCGGCGGATCGAGCGCCTGGCGGGCGTTTCGGAACGCGCCCACGCCGTTGGCGGCGTCGGCGATTTCGGGATTGTGGTCGATGAAGTTCGGCGTGGCGTATTTCGCGTAGGCGCCCGCTGCGTCCGTCTGCACGTAGAGGATGTCGATGAAGTCGCGCGCGATCGCACGGGTCTCGGCGTCATAGTCTATGCTCGCAGGCAGCCCCGGCCCGGCGCCGGCGCCAGCCGCGCAGGCCGCAAGCAAAGAGAGGGCTGCCGCGATCGCCAAAGGCTTCACCATCGTCCGCTCCCTTGCGGCCGCTCGCACGGCTCGGCGGCGCCGCCCGCGGCAGAGGCTTGTCCTCGCCCACTACACCTGTATAGACTGCGAGAAAAGAGCCAATCGGGAGGCGGGGAATGAAGTCAGGCTTGCGACGAGCTCTTGCGTCGGGCGTCGCGCTTCTCGCACTTGCCGTCGTCGCGCCGTTAGAGGCGCGCGCCCAAGGGACGAGCGAGCGCGCTGGGCCGCATTGGCGGCACTATCCACAACGACCGCAGGCGCCGGAAGGCGCCCCCAACGTCCTCCTCATCATGACTGACGACGTCGGCTTCGGCGCGGCGAGCGCCTTCGGCGGTCCGATCCAGACCCCGACTTTCGACGGTTTGGCGCAAGGCGGCCTTCGCTACAACGAGTTTCACACGACCGCGATGTGCTCGCCGACGCGCGCCGCCTTGCTGACCGGACGGAACCACCACGCTGTCGGTAGCGGCGCCATCGCCAACCTTGCGCGTGACGAGGAAGGCTACACCTCGGTGATCCCAGATAGCGCAGGCACGATTGCCGACGTGCTCCGGCTCAACGGGTACAACACTGGCTTTTTCGGCAAGAACCACAACACGCCCGAATGGGAGAACTCGCCGCTCGGTCCGTTCGACCATTGGCCGGAGGGGTTCGGCTTCGATTATTATTTTGGCTTCAACGAGGCATGGGCGGATCAATTCCATCCCGAGCTGGTGGAGAACCGCAACACGGTCGAGCCGCCGAAAGGCGATCCGACCTACACGCTCGATCGCGATCTCAGCGACCGCCTCATCGGCTGGATCAGGCTCCAGGACACGCTGACGCCCGACCGACCGTTCTTCGCCTATCTCGCGCCAGGATCGCCGCACACGCCGCACCATGCGCCGCGCGCATGGATCGAGCGCTACAAGGGGCGCTTCGATCGCGGCTGGGACGCGATGCGCGAGGAGATCTTCGCACGCCAGAAGCGCGCAGGCGTCATTCCGCGCAATGCGGTTCTGACGCCGCGGCCAGCGAACCTGCCGGCATGGAGCTCTCTCTCTCCCGAGGCGAGGCGGGTCGCTGCGCGGATGATGGAGGTGTACGCCGCGCAGCTCGCGCATTCGGATTATCAGATTGGCCGCGTGATCGACGCGCTTCGCCGCGACGGGCGGCTCGACAACACGCTCGTGATCTTCATCCAAGGCGATAACGGCGCCGATCTCTCGCGCATCAATGGCGGCGCGAACGAATACGGCGCCTTTTTCGCGGAGACTCCGAGCTATGAGTCCCTGCTGCCGCGGATCGACGAATTAGGGGGACCCAGGACGTTCGGTGGGGCGCCCTCAGCGTGGGGCTGGGCGCTCAACGCGCCGTTCCCGTGGGGCAAGGCCTATGCCGGCCATCTTGGCGGCAGCCGCACCGGACTGGTCGTGTATTGGCCTGGCGGCATCGAGCGTCGTCATCGCGGCGAGGTGCGCGCGCAATTCCATCACGTGATCGACATTGCTCCAACGATCTACGAGGCGGCGCGCATCGCTCCGCCCGACGCGATCGACGGAATCGCGCAGCAGCCGATAGAGGGCGTCAGCATGCTCTATTCGTTCAACACGGCGCGTGCGCCCGACCGCCGCCGCGAGCAATATTTCGAGATGCTCGGAAATCTCGGCTTCTACCAAGATGGATGGCTTGCCTCGACTACCCCGCAGCGGATGACCTGGGACAGGAGCTCGGCGTCCACGCCCCTGCCCAGCGATCCGCGTCAGTTCAGCTGGGAACTCTACGACCTGCGGAATGATTTCTCCCAGTCGCGCAACCTTGCGGGCGCGCAACCGGGTCGATTGAACGCTATGATCGCGGACTTCACCGATGTGGCGGCGCGCAATCATGTCATGCCGCTGGAAAATGACGTGCTGAAGCTCCTGCGCCCCGGCACGCGCCCAAGCCTGACAGATGGGCGAACAAGCTTCACCTATTACCCATCCGAGCGCCGGTACACGCCGGCCATGGTCCCTTCGCTGTCGCGCAGCTGGCGGCTGAGCGCGGAAATCGAAATAGGGAGCGCCCAGGAGAGCGGCCCGATCATCGTGCAGGGCGGCCGTTTCACGGGCTGGGGGCTGCTGCTGAGCGCGGGGAAACCCGCCTTCGTCATCAAGGAGCTCGATCGGCCCCAGGATCTGGTGCGCCTGGACGCGGCTGCGCTGCGCCCCGGCCGCCACCGGATCGAAGTGGAGGTCCGACGCGGAGCGTCGCGGCGTCAGGCGGAGATAAGCCTCAGCGTCGATGGCGCAGCGGCGGCGTCACGCTCGGTGGACAATGCCGGCATCGTTCACAACGCGGTCTATGTCGGTCGTTACGGAACGACGCCGCTCATCGACGATGCGGCGATTCCGGACGTGTGCAATTGCAGCATCGCCGCCGTGACCATCGACCTCCTTCCGTGAGCAGCGGTACGCGCTGAGCCAACCCTGCGATCGGACGACCGTTTGCGGCGATCTCCGGCCTACGTCCGCGCGCCCGGCCGGGAGGCAGGATTGGAGCGACCCGGCCGGCGGCAGGAATGAGGCCCTCGGAGCCGGATTGGCGGCCGCATTTCCCCGTCGGCGCAACCAAACCGCGGGGAGGGCCGGAGCAGATCACACCGTGCGCTGACGCGCCTTCGACGCCCTCTCCTACCAGCAGGTCATCTCGAATGTGAGCAGGTCTTCAGAAGGAAGGCGGCGAGCTCGGCCATGGCAAGCGCTTCTCGATCCTCGATCTCGGCGATGATGCGCTTGTAGGTTCTGTGGCGCATGTGTTTCGGCCGCTCGCCGAGAGCGCTTTGGACTCCGGGAGCGCCGCCGAGCTTTCGGCGCAGGCGATTGGCCATGCGAAGATGGCGCGCCTGTGCTCGTTCGCGACGCGACAGGTAGGTGAGCCTCGCGCAACAGCGGCAAAGGAAGCGAACTGTGGCGAGATGTAGGTTGAGGATCGACCGCTCGCACCGCGGGCATTGGAAGAAAGCACGCACTCCACCAAGTCGGCACGGACGCCAATGAACCGCAACGTACTGGTCGACCGACTGCCGCCGGCCTGCATCGCTTGCGACATAGATCAATCGCACGCCATCACCGGCCCCGCGCACCCCGATGCTGGCTATCTCGTGTTCGCCCACGCTCCATCGCCACACGTGATAGGAGCCAGGCGCGAGGCCGCCCGCCTTTTTCAGCGCGGCCATGGCGAGCTTCGGCCTCTCCTCCACCGTCCCTCGACCAGAGTGATTCCACCCGCCGCTGCCGAGACCGCCCATCTTCTCACTCAGCCTTTCGTCGAAATCGCCTTGGAAGTTATACCGGAAGCAGCATGGGCGATCTTGGGCGCTTCCTCCACCGCCGCAGTCCGTCGCTGCCCTGTCCGCCCATTTCTTCCTTGTCGCAGTTTGTCGAGATTTCCTTGCAGCGACAGCTTACTGCAGTTGCAGCGAGGGAGAGCTAGAGACGGACATTGTCGCGCGCCTAGGTCTCCGCTCCAATGGACGCATGCACGAATCTCCGCTCCACCTCGCACCCATCGTTACGCCGCCCGCCCTGGAAAATGCTCTGTGCAGTTTGAACGAGGCCATTTGCTTTCTTGCGCGCGTGCCGTTGTCGCCGCCGACGGATCCGTGTCGCCTGCTTGAGCCGACTCCTCTTGAAACGCCCAGCGATTCACGCTGGCTGCTTCGACGCCTGCCTGTGATGCAAACCTTAGCCGAGTGTGAGGCTGAGGGCTCGGCCTTCTTTCCTCAAACATGGCCTCGCCTTGTCGCCAGATTGGGCTTCTGCCAGCAAGCAGGACACCGAGGCTGGTATGTCGAGGCTTGGACAGGGGACATTCGAGCCGCGGTCAAACGCTGCGAAATAAGCGGTCGCGCCGCCGAGGAATATGTAACGGCCTGGCTGGCGCTTAAGACTCCGGCGCTGCGTCATGTCGCGCAAATTCAGCGTCGAAACGACCGTTTGCGCCTCGCGGAAAGACTTCTTCGCGATTCGGTGATCCGGAAAGGCGGACCTGCGGTGTACGGTTTTCGGGACGGCGCCTTTGACCAGATCGGCCGGCCCATCATCGTGAACCCGGACGTCAGCTGGGAGCGCGATCCTGCAAGCTGGCTGTATGAGAACGTCGTTGCGTTCACGGGAAATCTCCGGACGCCGAGCGACCCCGTACGCCGCATCATGTTTGAGACCGACGAAATCCGTGCGCTGGCGGAGCGCATGTGCCCGCCGACCTACCGGCGCAGAGACGAGCCCCCACGCGAAATGCTCGCCCCTTCGGAAGAGGATGGCGGGCGAGGAGGCGCTGTTCGGTTGGCGGCGAGAGCGCTTTTTGGACCTTTGCTGCCGATCGGGATGCCCGCAGCCGAGCGCGACAGACGGATCGACGAATATCTACGGTCCAAGATTGGGGTGGGCGCCAGTGTGCGCACAATCCGGGACGCGCTGCGACACACACCGTGGATGTGGAGCGGCCGGCGCGGACAAAGCCGGTAGGCGCCGCTCTTTGCCGAAACGGAGCGTCCGTCCGACGCTAACCTTCGCTGATCATGTGCGACCGCTCAGGATCAACGATGAAGCATCACCTCTCGATCGCGGAGTTTTGCGCAGCCTATGGGGTTGGCCGCACCCGTGCCTACGCACTCGTCGATTCTGGTCAGATCAAAGCAGTCAAAATCGGTAGGTCGACGCGCATAACAGTCGAGAGCGCCGAAACTTGGAGAAAGTCCCTACCATCGAAGCCGCCGGCGAAGCGCGGCGAGCGGCGGAAACGGCGCCCCGCCTGAGCTCTACCCTACTCCCCTTCCAAGCATGAGATGATGCTCGCTGAGAAGCAGCGAGAGGCCACGCCAGCATGCGCAAATTACTCAATCACGCCGACGTTGCTCATTTGCCGGGCTTGAGCGTGAGCTCGATCCATCGCCTGCAACACGCGCATCCGGATTTTCCCAGACCGCTGCGGCTCTCCGGACCGCGCGGCAAACCGCAATGGCTGGAAAGCGATCTCGAGGCGTTCGTGCTGAGACAGCGACCACAAAGCCCCTGAGCAGGTTCTGCGGGTCTGTGGTGACAGCCCCCGCGACAACGCTCTCGCGTTGCGATGTGTCGCCCACGGTCGCGCGCTCCCGTCCCAAAAGCGCGAAATCAAAATCCGGGTTCAGGTGCGCCCATTCCTTCCCGGAGCCTGCACGGTAGCCCCGGCATCACCGGGGAAACGGTCGAGGAGCGCGTGAGCCGTCAATCGGAATGACCCCCGATCCGGTTCGTGTCGTGGCGAGCGCCGAAAAAAGCTCGCGGGCGATCAGCGGGGACAACGCTGAGCGGCGTTACGCCGGAAAGGGATTGAGTACGCGGCGCATCCAATGCGCTCTGCCTGGTCAGCAGCTCTCGGAGCCGGAAGGCCAGACCGGGAGGCGGAAAGGGCCCCACTATGCAACCTTCTTCGCAGATGCGCATCATGAAGAGCGGGACGAAGGCCCAGTCGACCCCGTCGTCTACTCTTCGTGTGCGAAGCCAAAGCATAGCCCTGCACCGCCGCCAGAAGTCCTTGCCGATTAGTCCGCCAGTGACCCTTGGCGCTAGTCACTCGCCTCCTCGATCAGCCGCTCCAGGAGCTGCGAATCCCACAAGCGCCGACCGAACGGTTTCCGGCTGATGGCCGGATACCGCTTCCGGAGGCCGTAGAGTTTCGTCTTGCCGATGTGATACTCCTCCATGACCTGCTTGGTCGTGCGCCAGCGAGTCGAATGGCCGCATGTCGGGCACATCGCCATGCCAAGTTCCTCATGCTTGGCTCGTCATGCCCAACGCAATCATCACAGTCTGAACCCGAACCAAGACGGCGGCTGAGCGCACCATCGTTCCATGGAACGATGGCTGGCGCCGAGCATCTAATTGCTGTCAGAGTTCGGCAAATGGACGGATCGTGTAGTCAAACGAGCTGGTTAAGTTTCGGAACCCGCCACGGAGAAGCAGACAAGGTCAGCTCAATTCCGTGGCAAGATTCGAAGGCTCGCAGGCACGATCATCGACCTCCTTGCGCGGCGCCGTCTGGACGCGCGCGCCTGCCGAGAAGATGCAGCTTACGGAGGGAAACGCAAGGACTTCGAGCGATTTGCTCGAACTCGACCGTCCATGCATTCTCCGGCGAACTGCTGCGAACGCGGACGAACTGCAACGGCCGGCGCCTATTCGATGCGCCGATCGAGATCATTGTACACCGTGCTGCGACAGACGCCCACGAGCCGCGCGATCTCGGCCTTGGGAGCGCCCTCTTGCGCCAAGGCCTGCACCCGCTTGATCCGTTCGAGACGAAGCGCCTTCGACCAGCCGCCGACGAGCTGGACATGTCGTTTGCCGCGCGATGCCGCCCCGACCCTGGTGATCGCGGAAGCGCGGCTGGACATGTGCACGTCCTCGCCGTTGTCGAGGGACGGATGGACGCCTGACGCTTCAGGCGCAGTCGACATGTGCAATGCGTCGAGCATCATCCCCCGGCGCGTCGGGCGGGCCGTCGCGGCGTCGCCACGCACCGCCGCGCCCGCACAGCGGTACGGCGATTTCGACATGTCGGTGCACATGTCTAGATCCGCGCGGACCGCGGGCTCCCTGAAATCAGCGCTCGACATGTCCGAAGGCGACATGTCCAATTCGCCCAGCGATTTCGTGCGCACGTCGGCAAGCGAAGCGTCGAGCTGCCCGCCTCCCAACACTGCGCCGAGCTCGTTCCGCGATTCGTACATTGCCCTGCGAGGCAGGCCGCCGAGGCTCGCAAACGTGAGAAAGGCCCGCGTCGCGAGCGCGACGAGGCTCTTCCAGAAGCCGGGGCGCTCAGCGCCGCACGGCGAGACACGGGCGCTCCGCCACGAGGCGTGGCTATAGACATACAAGCCGCCCAGCTTCACGAGCTCGATGAAGGCGGCGATTAGGTCATGCACCCGCACTTGGCTCGGCCGCGGCGTGGCGTCGCGCACATCCCGCGCCACCTGAGCCTTCTGCGCGTTCAGAGTGGCTAGCCGATCGCGACGCGTCGTGGACCATGCCGTGATCGTCGCCGGGCAGCGGCAACTCGGGGGAGCGCGCCGCATCTCCTCGTTCAAGGCCGTGATCGAGGCATCCATCGCAGCCTGAGCGCGCTGATAGGCAGAGTCGGTTTCGAGGCTGCGCTCAAAGAGACGCTGGGACGTCTCCTGCAATGCACGGCCATTCGTGTAGAGGCAGAAGCCAGCCGCGCTGACCAGAAGGACCGCACAAAGAAATACGCGGACCTTGTCGCCCCGCTCGACGGCGCGCATCAGGAAGGTCAGCGTGACGAGCGAGATGACTTCGCAGACACCGGCGACCGATGCGAGCAGCAGCTCGTCCTTTGAGACCCAGAAGTTCACAGACAGGACGGCAGAAATGCCCACGCCGGCCACGGAAGCCAGAACACCCAGGTTCCCGCGCAACCACGGCCAAGGCTGTTCAAGCGCGGGGACGTTGTTCTGCGGCGCCTGGGCATTGCTCATTGAACCGTCGCCTTCGCGGGGCGCCACCGGCGCCATGCGCGCGAGGGGAGCAAGCAGGCGGTCGATCGGCAAGGGCCTGGTGACTTTGAACGACACTTGATCCGAGCACGGACGGACCGCGGCGAACGACTACAAACCCAAGCGGCCAATGAAAGAAGTTGTTGGTAAGCCGTCATGCCGGCGCCCAAGCCCCGTGGAGACGCCGCCAATCCCCGGGCTCAAGCAGCGCCTTTCGCGCCCAGCGATTCGGCGCCGCCGCAAGATTCCGCCCAGTCGCGCATTAGCGAGACGCGTTCCCGAAGACATGCAACACGCGGCGTCGACCCGGTCGTCGATCGCATGGGCGAACGCCATCCTGATCGCCTCAGCATATCACTCCAAGACGGGTCGAATAACTCGCACGACTTCGCGCGAATGGCGCGAAGGCATCGTTTGCAACTTGGCCCGACCAGAATTTCGACGGCCCTGGTCCTTCATCGCCCATCGCTCGAACGAGTCGGAGTTCGAAGAGGGCCCCGAACGCTACGAGCCCAACGAACCGTACGGAGGCGTCGTCCGCCACCGCAGTCAGCCGCGCGAACGCTTCCTCGAACGGTTCGCCGTCCTCCTCCAAGTCCGCCGCGCCGACATAGCGGCCCGGTGTCAGCACGAAGCCTTGCGCGGCGATCTCCGCCGTCTGCACCGAGCGGCAGAAGCCCGGCACGTCCGCATAGTCCGCGCGGCCCTCGCGCCAAGCATGATAGGTCTCGGCGATGCGCCCGATATCATCCGTCGTCAGCACGCGCAGCGTACGATTCTCCGTTGTCCCGATCGCGCGCGCGTCGATGAACAGCGTCTCGCCTCGCCGGTCGCGCAGGCGCACGTCTTTCAGCAAGCCGTTCGAGCGGTCGCGCGCCAGAAACCACAAGCACACCGGAATTTGTGTCGTGTAGAAAAGCTGCCCCGGCATGGCGACGAGGCAATCGACCAATTCCGCCTCGATCAGCGCTTTCCTGATCTCGCCTTCGCCGGATTGATTAGACGACATCGAGCCATTGGCCAGCACGAAGCCCGCGTGCCCGTGCGGCGACAGGTGATGCACGAAGTGCTGTATCCAGGCGTAATTGGCGTTGCCGTTCGGCGGCGCGCCATAGCTCCAGCGCAAATCATTGCGCCGCCGCTCCGCGCCCCAATCGGAGACGTTGAACGGCGGATTGGCGAGAATGAAATCGGCTTTCAGGTCTGGGTGCAGATCGTCGTGAAATGAATCTGCCGCGCGCGTGCCGAGATTGGCCTCGATGCCGCGAATGGCGAGGTTCATTTTCGCCAGCCGCCAGGTCTGCGGATTACTCTCCTGGCCATAGACGGAAATGTCGCCGATGCGGCCTTCGTGCTCTTCGACGAAGCGCTCGGATTGCACGAACATGCCGCCGGAGCCGCAGCACGGGTCATAGACGCGGCCCTTGAAGGGCTGCAACATCTCGACCAGCAGCTGCACAATGCAGGACGGCGTGTAGAACTGGCCGCCCTTCTTGCCTTCCGCCGCCGCGAACTGGCCGAGGAAATATTCGTAGACGCGCCCGAGCACATCCTGGCCACCTTTTGTCTTTTCCGGCGCCATGTCGATGCCGGCGATCAGATTGATCACGCCGGCGAGGATGGATTTGTCGAGATCGGCACGCGCGTAGTTCTTCGGGAGCACGTCCTTCAGCGAGGCATTCTCGCGCTCGATCGCGTACATCGCCTCATCGACGATTTCGCCGATGGTTGGCTGCGGCGCGCTCGCCTGGATATGCGACCAGCGCGCTTCCTTCGGCACCCAGAACACGGCGGCGGAGGTGTATTCGTCCCGGTCCTCCGGGTCGGCGTGCGGGGTGGAGGCGACCTTGGCGCGGTGGCGCTCGAACCGGTCGGATATAAACTTCAGGAAGATGAGGCCGAGGACGACGTGCTTGTAGTCTGCCGCGTCCATGTTGGAGCGCAGCTTGTCGGCCGCCGCCCAGAGGGTCGCTTCGAAGCCGAGGGCGGTTTGCGACTTCCCGGCGCCGTTCTTCCCGCTCTTGCCGCCCGCCGTGCCCACACCTGTGCTCTTGGCTTCGGCGACCTTCTCGGATTTGTTACCCGCCATCCTGCCGCCCGCTGCCCCGCCCGAATCCGTCAACCGTACCTGATGACCCGACGACGGCACCAATCACAGGTGGCGTCGAGATTATTTCCGCCCATTGATTGCCACTCAAGACCCAAACTCGAACAGGCCTGATGGGGGAAAAATTAGGGGGAGCAATCCACTTGCGCGAGGCGGAAACGGCTATAAATTACTGAAAATACGCACCTTTATCGCATATCGCTGGCGGAGAGGGAGGGATTCGAACCCTCGATACCCTTGCAGGTATTCCGGTTTTCGAGACCGGCGCGATCGACCACTCCGCCACCTCTCCGCGGGGCCGACTAGGGAGCGCATAGCTAGGCTAAGCCGGTCCCCGCTTCAATGCCGGGAGCGGCCGCGCCGCACACTTTCCGGTCGCCGCGGACGCCGAGGCTCCGAGGCCTGGAGGCGAAAGAAGACGGCGCGTGCCAGACGCACGCCGCCTCACCACGCACGGGGCCTCAGCGCGCCCTCGCCCCCCGGGCGCGCGCCGCCTCGGCGCGCCCTCAGCGCACCTTGAGGCCGAGCCGCTCTCCCGCATAGCGCGCGCGGATCGGCGCCCACCAGTCGCGCCGCGCGAGGTACCAGGCCACGGCGCCCCGCAAGCCGCTCTCGAAATCGTGCTGCGCGCGCCAGCCGAGCTCGCGCTCGATCTTGCCGCACTCCACGGCGTAACGCCTGTCGTGGCCGGGCCTGTCGGCGACCAGTTCGACGAGCCCGCGGCGCGGCCCGATCGCCGGATCCGGCGCCAGCTCGTCGAGAATGTCGCACACGCTATGCACGACATCGAGATTGCGCCGCTCGCTGCGTCCGCCGACGAGATAGGTCTCCCCCACGCGGCCACGCTCGAGCGCAGCCTTGAGCGCACGCGCGTGATCCTCCACGTGCAGCCAGTCGCGCACGTGCCCGCCGTCGCCATAGACCGAGATCGCGCGCCCTTCGAGCGCGTTCAGCGTCGCCAGCGGGATGAGCTTCTCGGGAAATTGATAGGGCCCGTAATTGTTCGAGCAATTGGTGACGATGATCGGCAGACCGTAGGTCGTTCCCCACGCACGCACGAGGTGATCGGACGCCGCTTTGCTGGCCGAATAGGGCGACCGCGGATCGTAGGCGCTGGCCTCATCGAAGGCGCCGTCCGCCCCGAGGCTGCCGAACACCTCGTCGGTCGAGACGTGCAGGAAGCGAAAGGTGCGCCGGCGATGCGGCGGCAGCGCTTCCCAGTATTCCAGCGCGGCCGAAAGCAGCGTGTGCGTGCCCACGACATTGGTGCGGATGAAATCCGCCGAGCCTTCGATGGAGCGGTCCACATGCGACTCCGCCGCCAGGTGCACGATCGCATCCGGCGAAAAGTCCGCCAGCAGCCGCGCCGCCAGCGGCCTGTCGCAGATGTCTCCCTGCACGAAGCGGTAGTTCGCGCGCCCCTCCACCTCGGCCAGCGAGCTCAAATTGCCGGCATAGGTCAGCGCATCGAGGTTGAGGACGTCGAACCCGTCCCCCGCCATCAGGCGACATACGGCAGAGCCGATGAAGCCCGCGCCGCCCGTCGCCAAGATGCGCAATCCCAGGCCCTCCCAGAGCCGCCGACACGGCAGGACTCGTAGAACAGCAAGCCGCAACGGCCAAGCGCGCGACCGGGCCCGCTCAAGCCGGCGCCCGTGACACCGAAGTCACAAGATTAGGCAAACACACGCAAAATCCTGCGCCGGACGAGCGCCCGTTGACAGCCGGCGAGCCGGGGGCGCAGCCTCCGCGGCGCTGGGAACGCCGCGAACCATGGTCCGGCGAGGGGGCGCCCCTAGGTCATGCCCGGGAGCGCGAGACGCGCAGGATGCTGAAGGAACCGGAAGCGAAAGCCGTCGATGGCGCAAGGGAAGCCGCTCTGTGGCGTGCGAAAGGCGACGCGCTGCACGCGGCCGGCGACGCCCGCGCCGGCGGCGCGGCGCATATGCGCGCGCTGGCGGCCTCGACCCGCGATCCTTCGTTGATGGCCGCCGCCGCCGCCCTTTCGTCCAACGACATCCCGAACGCGGAACGGCTTCTGAAGCAGCATCTGAAGCGTGCGCCGACCGATATCGGCGCGATGCGGATGCTGGCGGAGCTGGCCGTGCGCATCGGCCGCCTCGGCGACGCCGGCGCGCTGCTCGATCGCGCGCTCGAACTCGCGCCGGCCTTTGAGCCCGCGCGCTTCGCCCGTGCGCTGGTGCTCTCGCGGCGCAGTCGCCTCACCGAAGCGCTGGAAGAGACCGACCGCCTCCTTGCGATTGCGCCGGACAATTTCGCCTACCGCAACCTCAGAGCCTCGGTGCTTGTGCGCCTGGGCGGGTTCGACGAGGCGCGCGAGATCTATGAGAGCGTGCTGCAGCAGCGTCCGAACGAGCCCAAGATCTGGATGAGCCTCGGACATGTGCTCAAGACGTCCGGGCGCACGCCGCAAGGCATCGAGGCCTACCGCAAGAGCCTCCAATTGCGTCCCGAACTCGGCGAAAGCTGGTGGAGCCTCGCCAACCTCAAGACCTTCCGCTTCACCGACGCCGATATCTCCGCCATGCACGCCGGACTCGACACGCCGGGCGTCGATGACGAAGACCTGCTGCACCTGCACTTTGCGCTCGGCAAGGCGTACGAGGATCGCGCCGAGTACAAGCGGTCCTTCGATCACTACAAGCAAGGCAACGCGCTGCAGCGCGCGCGCGTCGAGTACGATCCCGCCGAGGTCGGCGCCGAGGTGGAGCATTTGCGTCAGCTGCTCACGCGCGAGTTCTTCGAGGCCCGGCGCGGCCAAGGCTCGACCGCGCCCGATCCCATTTTCATTCTCGGCCTGCCGCGCGCCGGCTCCACGCTGCTTGAGCAGATCCTGGCCAGCCACCCCTTGGTGGAAGGCACGATGGAATTGCCCGACATCGACATGATCTCGCGGCGCATCGGCGTGAAGAGCGGCGAAGGCTATCCCGCCGGGCTCGCCAGCCTTTCGGCGGACGCGCTGCGTGCGATGGGCGACGAATACATCGAGCGCACGCGCGTGCAGCGCCGCCTGGGGCGCCCGTTCTTCATCGACAAGATGCCGAACAATTGGCTGCACACCGGCTTCATTCACCTCATCCTCCCGAACGCCAAGATCATCGACGCGCGCCGCCACCCGATGGCCTGCTGCTTCTCCGCCTGGAAACAGCACTTCGCGCGCGGCCAGAATTTCAGCTTCGATCTCGCCGAGATCGGCCGCTATTACCGCGATTATGTCGCGCTCATGGACCATATCGACGCGGTCGCGCCCGGGCGGGTGGTGCGCGTGATCCATGAGCGGCTGGTCGCCTCTCCCGAAGCGGAGATCCGTCGTCTGTTGGCCGCGCTCGGGCTCTCCTTTGCGGAAAGCTGCCTCGAATTCCATAAGAACGAGCGCGCCGTGCGCACGCCGAGCTCCGAGCAGGTGCGCCGGCCGATCTCGAACGAGGGCATCGATCAGTGGCGCAATTACGAGCCTTGGCTCGGGCCGCTCGTCGCAGAATTGTCGCCCGTGATCGATTCCTGGGAGCGCGCTTGAGACGCGCGAATGTCGAACTGTACGTGAACTGAGAGGGGACCGAAAATGACCGCACACCACACGCCCCGGAAGCGCAGCAACGCGCCGCTCTTCTTCGTGTCGCTGCTGACATCGACGGCCCTCGCCGGCGTCGCCGCCGCACAGACCCAGTCGGACGAGATCATCGTCACCGCGACCAAGCGCTCGGAGAACATCCAGGACGTGCCCCTGAGCGTGCAGGCGCTCGGCGAGCGGACGCTCGACCAGCACCAGGTCTCCTCGTTCGACGATTACGCGACCCTCTTGCCCAGCGTGAGCTATCAATCGTTCGGACCCGGCCAGGCCCAGCTCGCCTTCCGCGGCGTCACCAGCGGCGGCGACGGGCTGCCGATCGGCTCCTCGCCGACCGCCTCGATGTATGTGGACGACACTCCCGTCACCACCATCGGCTCGAGCGTCGATCTACACATCTACGACATCGACCGCGTCGAGGCGCTGTCCGGGCCGCAAGGCACGCTCTTCGGCGCCAGCTCGCTCTCGGGCGTCGTGCGCATCATCACCAACCAGCCCGATCCGTCAGGTTTCGAGGCCGGCTACGACGTGGAGGCCAACAAGTTCACCGACGGCGAGGCCGGCGGCAGCTTCGAAGGGTTCGCCAATCTTCCCCTCGGCGATCGCATCGCGCTGCGCGTCGTCGGCTTCTACGAACGGGAAGGCGGCTACATCGACAACGTGCCGGGCTCGCGCACATACATCCTCGGCGACACGGATCCGACGACGAATCTCACCGTGAACAATTCGCGGCTCGTCGCCGACGACATCAACAGCGTCGAGACCTATGGCGGCCGCGCAGCCCTGCGCATCGACCTCAACGACAACTGGACCTCGACGACGACGGCGATGGGGCAGCACCAGCAGGTGGACGGCCCCTTCCTGTACGATCCCTTCATCCGAGGCGCCCACGACCTCCGCGACCCGCTCGTCAGCGACGACCTTGTCGTCCGCGACTACGTGCCGACCAGCAACGAAGACCAATGGTGGATGATCTCGCAGACCATCCAGGGCCGCATCGGCAATTTCGATCTCGTTTATGCGGGCAGCTATTTCGACCGCAAGATTGAGTCCGTCGCCGACTATTCGTACTACACAGTCGCGTACGACACGCTGGAAGGCTATTATTACACGAACATTCCCGACGGCTCCGGCGGCTTCGTCGATCCGACGCAATGGTTCAGCCAGAACGAAGATTACACCAAGGAGACGCACGAGCTGCGCGTCACGTCGCCGGCGGACTACCGCTTCCGCGTGACCGCCGGGCTCTTCTACCAGAAGCAGACCAACCACGATCAGCCGAACTTCTTCATCCCTGGGCTGGGCGCAGCGCCGCCGACGCTCAATCCGACCCCGATCCCCGGCTTCGGCGATTCTCTCTTCATCCGGCGGCTAAACCGCGAAGACACCGACACGGCCGTGTTCGGCGAAGCCTCCTTCGATTTCACCGAAGCCTTGACGGTGACGGCAGGCGTACGCCTGTTCAAGGCCGAGAACTCGCTCGTCGGCTTCTCGGGTTTCGCCTCGAACATCGGCGCCTGCTACGGCCCCGCCACCGCGGGGGGGCCATGCGACAACATCAACAAGACCTTTGAGGAGGAGAGCGAGACCTACAAGCTGTCCGCCTCCTACGACATCGACGACGACCGCATGGTCTACGTGACCTACTCCACCGGCTATCGCCCCGGCGGCGTCAATCGCCGCGCCGGGATCGTGCCGTACGTCGCCGACACGCTGACCAATTTCGAGATCGGCGCGAAGACGATGTGGCTCGACCGCCGCCTGCGCCTGAACGGCGCGATCTTCTTCCAGGACTGGGACGACCTGCAGATGGCGCTGAGCCCGCTCGGCTCGGCGGGCGTCACCAACATCTACAATGCCGGCACCGCCAGCATTAAGGGCGCTGAAATCGACGCCTCCTACACGGTCGGCGGCTTCACGCTATCGGGTTCCGGGTCCCTGATCGACGCGAACCTGACCAGCGATTTCTGCGCGTTCGATGCACTCGGCAACAGCGTGTGCCTGCCGGGCGAGGACCCCGCGGCCCCATCGGGAACGCAACTTCCCGTGCAGCCGAAATTCAAGGCGACGGCCACGGCGCGCTACAATTTCATGCTCGGCTCGTGGGAGTCCTTCGTTCAGGGCACGGTGCTGCATCAATCGCAGACCCGGCCCTACCTGCTGACGAGCGACTTCTTCTCCTCGGGCGGCGTGAACACTGAGCCCTTCACGACGCTGGACCTGTCGATCGGCGGCGAACACAACGATCTGAGCCTCGAGGCTTTCCTCCACAACGCCACCGACGAGCGCGGCGTGCTCACGCTGAACACGTCGTGCGCGCCGACTTTCTGCGGCTTCTACGCGCGCGCCTATCCGGTCCAGCCGCGCATCTTCGGCGTCCGCCTGAGCCAGCGCTTCTAACCCTACCGGGCGACTTCTCTTGCGCCGTTCCTCGCCTTGCGTGAGGAACGGCGCATGAAGATGCTTCGCTTTCTCCTTGCCATCGCCTTCCTCGCGCTCGGCGCTTCGCCCGCCGCGGCCCAGAGCGCGACTGAGACCGTGCTGGTGCGCGCCGGCCGCCTCGTGGACGTACTCGCCGGCCGCGTGCTGACCGATCAGCTCATCCGCATCGAGGACGGGCGGGTGGTCTCGGTGGGCGCCTTCCCCGCAACCGCGTCGCCGCAGAGCGCCGAAGGCGGGACGCTGGTCGATTGGTCGGCCTACACGATTGTGCCCGGCCTGATGGACATGCATTCCCATCTGGTCGGCGACATCACCTCCTCCAACGTCGCCGCTCCCCTGATGAGCTCGCAGGCGCGCGACGCCCTCCTCGGTGTCTCCCATGCGCGCGACACGCTGATGGCGGGCTTCACCACCGTGCGCGACGTCGGCGCCTATCGCGCGTTCACCGATGTCGCTCTGCGCGACGCGATCAACGAGGGCATCGTGCCCGGCCCGCGCATGTATGTCGCCGGCGCCTACATCACGGTGACCAAGGGCGGCGGCGAAGTGACGGGTCTCGCGCCGGACGTGATCGTGCCGCCGGAGTTCCGCCGCGGCGTCGCCGACAACGAAACCGAAATTCGTCAGCGCGTGCGCGAGCTCGTCGCCGGCGGCGCCGACATCATCAAGGTGATCGCCACCGGCGCGGTGCTGACGTCGGGCACAACGCCCGCGGCGTCGGAATACACCGAAGCCCAATTGCGCGCGCTCGTGGAGGAAGCTGCCGGGCTCGGAGTCTATGTTGCGGCCCACGCGCACGGCGCCGAGGGCATCAAGCGCGCCGTGCGCGCCGGCGTGCGCTCGATCGAGCACGGCTCCTATCTCGACGACGAGGCGATCCGGCTGATGCGCCGCCGGCCCGTTTGGCTGGTCGCAGATATCTACAACGGCGACTATATCGATGAGATCGGCCGCCGCGACGGCTGGCCCGCGGAGATCATGCGCAAGAACACCGAAACGACGGCGACGCAGCGCGAAGGCTTCCGCCGCGCCGTGCGCGCCGGCGTGCGCATCGCCTACGGCACCGACAGCGGCGTCTATCCGCACGCGGATGTCGGACGGCAGTTCGCCTACATGGTCCGCTACGGCATGACGCCGATGCAGGCGATCCAGTCCGCCACGATCAGCGCCGCGCAGCTCCTCGGCCGCGAGGCCGAGATCGGGGCGATCGCGCCCGGCCGCCGCGCGGACCTCGTCGCGGTCAGCGGCGATCCGCTGCAGAATATCGAGCTGCTGCACACCGGCGTCGTCGGCGTGATGAAGGACGGCGTGATCTACCGCCGGCCCAATTAGAAATACTTCTTCGTCGCCAAGGCGGCGCCTTCACTGAGCGCCTTCAATTTCGCGAACGCGACCCTCGGATCGAGGCCGCCTGATCCGACATGGATCGAGAAGCCGCAATCGACGCCGGCCATCACGTTCTCCCGCCCGACCAGGTCGGCGTAGCGCCCGATCCGCTGCGCGACGAGCTCCGGGTGCTCGATATAGGTCGATTGGCACTCGATGACGCCCGGCGCGAGCACCTTGCCCTCCGGCAGCTTCAGGCTCTCGAACATCGCATATTCGTGCGCGTGGCGCGGATTGGCCGCCTCGAAGAGGATTTGCGACGGCCGTGCGCGCCAGATGATATCGACGATGTCCTTGAACGGCACGTCATGATGGTGCGGGCCCGGATAATTACCCCAGCACACATGCATCCTGAGCTGCTCGGGCGGGATGTTCGCCGTGGCGCGGTTGATCGCCTCCACGTGCAGCATCATGCGGTCGCGAAACGCCGATAGCGAAAGCGCCGCATATTGCGTGTGCTTGCCCATCGCGAGATCGGGGCAATCGATCTGCAGCGCGATGCCGGCCGCGGCGATCGCCTCATATTCATGCCGCAGGCCTTCCGCAACCGCGAAGAGATAATCCTCATGCGAGGGATAATAGTCGTTGCGAAAAAAGAGCGTCGTGACGCCCGGCGACGCCGCGCTCATGAACGGCCGTACGCCCGGATGCCTCTTCAAGGCCTCGTTGAGCCGCGCCGCATCGCGCCTCGGCGCCTCCATATCCCTGACGGTGATCGGCGCATTGCACGCCGGCGTCTTGCGATGCTTGCGTCCCGGATCGGCGAAGATGCGCGCCTTGGTCTCTGGAAAATCCTCGATGTCGAGGAAGACGTAGGAATTGCCGGCGCCCCCGAAGCCGTTCAGCCGGTCCTTCACATAGGTCGCATAGCTCGGCTTCGACATCTCCCCGTCATTGACCACGTCGAGCCCGGCCTCCACTTGCCGCGCGACGATGTCATCGACCGCCTTGCCGATCTGCGCCTCGACCGCTGCTTCATCGAGCGGCGCTCCGTCCTCCTTGGCGAACATGACCTCGATGAGATCCTGCGGCCGCGGCAGGCTGCCGACATGGGTGGTGAGGAACTTGTCCGCCACCTATTCGCTGTCCTTGCCGTCGTAGGAGATCGCCGCTGCGGCGTTTCCGGAGAGCACGAATCCGATCGGGCGGCTCGACTCCTCCTGTAGATGCGCGATGAGGCTCGCGGTGCGCGCGAGCAGCGAAATCCCCTTGAGCGCGTTGAGCGGAAAGCCCGCATCGAGCATCACCGCCGGGATTGCGCCGTTGACATTGATCGGCAGCGGCCGCCCCAGCGCCTTCGGGATCGCGGCGTGCACGATGCTCAGCATACGGATGTAGGGCCCGTCGAGCGCATTGTCCTTGGCCAGCTGCAGCAGCGTCTCCGCACGCGGGTCGCCGCCCGAATGCTGCGGATGCCCGAAGCCCGGGATCGCCTTCTTCTCCGCCCGCAGCGCCCGCACCCCGCGCTCAGCGACCTCCTCTGGCGCAGCGCCGCTCTCCGCCTCTTTCACCAGCCGGTCGAGGAAGAAGCCGCACGCTTCGGCGCTGCCGAGCACCACCGAGCCGCACCCCAGGAGCCCCGCCGCCACCGCGCCCTGGAACGCTTCGGGCCCGGCCGCGAACGTCATCCGGGCGGCGATGTTGGAGGGCACCAGCCCATGCTCGGCGATGGCGCAGAGCACGGCGTCGGCGAAAAGCTTCTGTTTCGGCGTCGGCGCCTCGCCCGTGACCAGCAGCCAGAAATACGAGGTGAAGTCGCTCTTGCCGATGATGTCCCGGCAAAGATCGCGCCCGCGCACCACGATGCGCTCGGCGTCCGAGGTGGAGATGGCGGTGAAAGGAGCGTCCTGTTTGCCGATGCGCATGAAGCTTCCTCGTCACCCCCGCCGCCCGTACAGACGTACCGCCACGCTGCATAGTTTCGAAAATCGAAGTTGTATTCGTTATGCGAAGTTTCTATTCTGAAATCAAGGACCGGGAGTCGCGGGCCGACCCAGTCCCCGAGGGGATATAAGGAACATCGATGGCCAAGGTGTTGAAAGACGTCGTCGTCCTGGACATGGGCACGTTCATTACCGGTCCGGCGGCCGGCATGCTCCTCGCCGACCTGGGCGCAGACGTCATCAAGGTCGAGCAGCCGGGAACGGGCGACCCCTTCCGCGCCTTCAATGGCGGTTTGTACAGTCCTCACTTTCAAACCTATAACCGCAACAAGCGCTCGGTCACGCTCGACACCAAGAACGCCGCCGATCTGGCCCGCCTGGACGAGCTCGTGGCGCGCGCCGACGTGTTCATCCAGAACTTCCGCCCCGGCGTCGCCAAGAAGCTCTCGGTCGATGCCGCCCGCCTCCAGGCGATCAACCCGAAGCTCGTCTATTGCTCGATCTCCGGCTTCGGCCCCGACGGACCGGACCGCGACCGCCCCGCCTTCGACACCGTCGCACAGGCCGCGAGCGGCTTTCTCCGCCTGCTGATCAACCCCAAACACCCGCGCGTCGTCGGCCCCGCGATCGCCGACGCGGTCACCGGCTTTTACGCCGCGCAGGGCGTGCTCGCCGCGCTCTATGAGCGCCGGACGACCGGCAAGGGCCGCCTGGTCGAGGTCTCGATGTTCGAATCCATGTGCCACTTCAACCTGGACGACTTCACGCACTACCTCTCCGAGGATCAGGTGATGGGCCCATACTCGCGCCCAAATGTCTCGCAATCCTACGTGTTCGAATGCAGCGACGGCGCCTGGATCGCGCTGCACATGTCATCGCCGCCGAAATTCTGGGAAAATCTGGCGGAGGCCATTGGCAAGCCCGACATGCTTTCCCAGCCGGCATTCTCCGATCGCAAGAACCGCATCGAGAATTACGACGCGGTGGCGGCCTTCCTCGCGCCGATCTTCAAGACCCGCCCGCTGGCGGAATGGTGCGAGCGGCTTCTGAAGCTCGAAGTGCCGCATTCGCCCGTGCGCAACACGCCGGACGTGCTGGCAAGCCCGCAAGCCAAGCATCTCCAGATCGAGGCGACGGCGCCGCATCCGCTTGGCGGAACCTATCACACGATCCGCTCGCCGATCAGCTTCGACGGCGAGCGCCCGCTCGACATCACCGCGCCCCCGACGCTCGGCCAGCACAACGAGGAAATCCTCGGGAGCGGCGCGGCGGCGCCTCTGAAGGCCGCCGGGTGAGCCACCTTGCGGCCCCCATGGGCCGCAGCTAGCCTCGCGCATGGCTGGCCGCGGCAATCCCGACAAGGATCCGGAATATCTCTCCACGCTCGAGCGCGGGCTCTCCGTGCTGCGCGCGTTCGACGCCGCGCATCCGGAGATGCAGCTGTCGGAGGTGGCGGCCGCCACCAAGCTTTCCCCCGCCGTCGCGCGCCGCTGCCTCAACACGCTGGTGCAGCTGGGCTACGTCGCCAAGCACGGTCGCCGCTTCCTGCTGCGCCCTGAAGTGCTGGTGTTCGGCTCAGCCTTCCTCTCCTCGATGAACCTCGACACCATCGCGTTGCCCTTCCTGCAAGCCGTGCGCGACGAGACCGGCGATTCCTCCTCCATGGCCGTGCTTTCGGGCCACGACATCCTTTACGTCGCGCACGTCTCCACCAACCGCCACATCCGCATCAGCGCCAATGTCGGCACGCGCTTTCCCATCCACGCGACCTCGCTCGGCAAGGTGCTGCTGGCGTTCCAGGGCGACGAGGCCATCGAGGACTATCTCGCCAAGGCGGAGCTGAGGCGCTTCACCGAGCGCACCATCACCTCGCGCGACGAGCTCAAGAAGCGCCTGAAGAAAGTCCGCCTCGACGGCTACGATTCGGCGCTCGACGAACTCGATTACGGCATCGTTTCGGTGGCGGTCCCCGTTTTCGACCGGGACCGGACCATCACGTCGGCGATCAATTGCTCCACCTCCACGACGCGCATCTCGCAGGACGAGCTCGTGCGCACCCGCTTGCCCCTGCTGCGCAACGCCGCCCACGAGATCCAGGCCGCGCTCGCCAAGCGGCCCTACCTGGCCCACTCCCTCATCGGTTGACGGCTGCCCGCGGTAACCTCCGGGCAACCGGAGCGCGCGCTCAATGACGCTCCACGTCTATGTTTTTCGAATATCGAACTTGACTTCGTATGTCGAACTTCATAGTGTGGCGTGCGTGCGAAAGGGGGATTCTTTCGCCGGCACGAACGCAGCGCCCTGAACACTCAGGAGCAAGCCGCGACGGGGAGGGACAACATGCGCGACCCAAAGCATCTCTGCGGGATTCTCGGCGTTTCGGCTCTGGCGCTGTTCGCCGCCGCCAGCCCTTCCTTCGCCCAGGACTCCACGCCGCAGGTTTCTTCTGAAGCCGACATCATCGTGACCGCGCGGCGGCGCTCCGAAGCGCTGCAGGACGTGCCCGCTCAGGTGACGGCGTTCAACGCCGAAGCCATCGAGATGCGCGGCATCACCCGCCCCGCAGACTTCATCGCCCAGGTCCCGAACATCACGTTCGTTGAAACGCAGAACGCCGGCACCAGCTTCATCGTCATCCGGGGCATTTCGCAGGCGCGCAATTCGGAGCCGTCCGCGGCGATCGTCGTCGATGGCGTGCCGATGACGCAGCCCGCGCAATTCAACCAGGAACTCCTGGATATCCAGCAGATCGAAGTGCTGAAGGGGCCGCAAGGCGCGCTCTACGGCCGCAACGCGATCGGCGGCGCCATCGTCATCACGACCCAGGCGCCGGGCGACGAGTTCGAAGGCCGCGTGACGGCCGGTTATGAATCGGGCCCCGGCTTCAAGCTGCAGGGCATCGCGAACGTGCCGCTGGGCGAAACGCTCTCGATGCGCGGCGCCGTCTCGTATTTCGACACCGAAGGCCACCTGACCAACGTCAACACCACCGACGCTTCCGCCGAGGAGGACGTCGATCCGGTGCAGGATCTGAACGCGCGCCTGTCGTTCCTCTGGCGGCCGAACGACATGTTCTCCGCCGACCTTCGGCTCTCGGCGAACTTCCTCGAAACGCGCGCTCTCTACTACATCATCCCGGATTTTGTGACGCTGCCGAACTTCGCGCCCAATCCGAACTTCAACGATCCGAACTTCGTCGATCAGCCGATCAACCTGAACAATTCCGGCAAGAACGAGCGCCAGATCTACGACGCGGCCCTGAAGCTGACGGTCAACGCCTCGTACGGGACCTGGACCTCGATCACCGGCTTCAACGCCGCGCAGGAAATCCTCACCGGCGACGGCTACGCGTTCGATCCGTTCGGCCAGTCCCGCCTGGCGCCGCCGTTCGACTTCAACCAGAGCCAGTTCCTCGACGTGCAGACGATCACGCAGGAGGTCCGCTTCACCTCGCCCGAAGACGACCGCTTCCGCTGGATCGCCGGCGCGCAGGTGTTCGCCACCGACCGCTTCATCTCCACCGGCAACATGTGCGACACCGGCACGGCGGGCGTCATCCCGCTCTATCGACAGCCCTTCCCGGCCTATTGCTTCGCGACCTTCCCCTTCCCCGAGCACGGCCAGATCTCGTTCCTCGCCGACTCGCAGGAGCAGTTCGCCTACGCCTTCTACCTCAACACCTCCACCAGCCTCACCGACCAGCTCGAGCTCTCGCTCAATCTGCGCTACGACAACGACAAGCGCGAGAACACGACCGAGACGCCGCAATTCTACCTGACGGCCGGCGGCATCGCGGGGCTGCAAGGCCAGAAGCGCGAAGAGACCTGGGACGATTGGCAGCCGCAGGCGATCCTGCGCTACGAAGCCAATGACAATCTCAACATCTACGGCTCTTATAGCCGCGGCTTCCGTTCCGGCGGCTTCAACCAGACCGGCGTCGCGACCGCCGCCGCCGCGGCAGGCTTCTTCGGCGTCGGCGACACGTTCGACCAGGAAACCGCCGACACCTTCGAGGTCGGCTTCAAATCAACCTTCTGGAACCGTCGCGCTAATTTCAACGCCAGCGCCTACCACACGACGTCGAAGGGCTCGTACTACTTCATCTTCATCGCTTCGAACTCGACGCAGAACCTCGGCAATATCGACGAAGTCGAGTTCCAGGGCGTTGATCTGGAGTTCAACGTCCGCGTCACCGACAATTTCATGATCAATGCGGGGCTCGGGCTCACCGACAGCGAGATCACCGATTTCGTCGATCCGTTGGCGATCGGGGCCAAGGCCCCTCTCGTCTCGGACTACACGTTCAACCTGGGCGGCCAGTACGTCGTGCCGCTCGGCGACACGCTCGAAGGCTTCCTCCGCCTCGACTACAACCGCATCGGCGACACCGTGTTCACGATCCCCTTCCGCCATCCTTCGCAAGGCAACAACTTCTTCCTCGAAGCCGAGCCGAAGGAGCGTGATCCGGTGAATCTGCTCGACGCTCGCGTCGGCTTGATGACCGGCTCATGGTCGCTGACGGCTTGGTCGAAGAACCTGCTCGATGAGGAATACAACACCGAATATTCCCCCGGCGGCTTCCTGTTCAAAGCGCAACCGATGCGTTGGGGCCTCGAGCTCTCGGCGCGCTTCTAGTCACGGTCTCCTCCACCTAGTCCGCGCGGGTCCCGCGATCCGCGCGGTTTTCTTTGGCGGCCGCGAACCGTTCATATTCGTATATCGAAGTATTCTTCGCAAAACGAATTGAGCGCGCGACCTCCGTGTGGTAAGGCGGACGCCTCCTTTCGATCGGTGGGAAACGCTCATGTTTGGTCTTGGAAAGAAAAACGGAAAGAAGCTGCCCAATCGGCTGCACCACACCGCCTATGTCACGAAGGACATGGAAGCGACGCGCAAGTTCTACGAAGAGGTGATCGGCCTGCCGCTGCTCGCGACCTGGTGCGAGAAGGACATGCTCTTCGGCGCTGAGCGCACCTATTGCCATTGCTTCTTCGGCCTGGGCGACGACAGCGCGCTCGCGTTCTTCCAGTTCGCCAGCGACGCCGATCAGCAGCAATTCGGGCCGCAGATGCCTTTCACGCCGTTCCATCACATCGCGCTGCACGTGGACAAGGACGCGCAACAAGAGATCGAGGCCCGCATTAAGGCCGCCGGCTACACCGAGCCTGGGCATTTCGTGCTCGAGCACGGCTATTGCCGTTCGGTCTATGTCACCGACCCCAACGGCATGATCGTGGAATTCTGCTGCGATGAACCCAAGGCGCTCCAGCGCGACGAGGAACGCCGCGCCAAGGCGCATGCCGAGCTCAAGCGCTGGCTCGGCGGCGACCACCACTCCAACAACGATTACCGGACCGAAGAGGCCGCCTGACGGCCTCGTTCCGCTAATTCAGGGTTCCAGCGACGCCCGGCCGGAGACGGCCGGGCGTTCTGCTTGTCGGACGTGCTCGGGCGCCCGGCCTCCCCGCCGGAGGTCCCGCACCGGTTGACGCCGGCCCGAAAACCCGCCGAATGAGCCCCCGACAAGACAGGGATGCTGAGATGAGCGTGGTGAGCTACGAAGGGAAAGACGGCGTGGGCGTGATCCTGGTGGACCGACCGCCGGTGAATGCGATCGACACTTCGGTGCGCGCCGGGCTCCTAGAGAGCATCGAGAAGGCCGCCGCCGATCCTGCCGCGCGCATCGTGCTCATCGCCTGCAAGGGCCGCACCTTCTTCTCCGGCGCCGACATCACCGAGTTCGACAGCGCGCCCAAGCCGCCGGCTTTCCGCGCGGTGCTCGCCGCCATCGAGAATTGTCCCAAGCCCGTGGTGGCCTCCGTCCACGGCACGGCCCTCGGCGGAGGCTTGGAGACGGCGATGGCCTGCCATTATCGCTGCGCCGTCCCTTCCGCGCGCATGGGCCTGCCGGAGATCACTCTGGGGATTCTTCCCGGCGCGGGCGGCACCCAGCGCCTCCCTCGACTGGTCGGATCCGCCGCCGCCTTCGAACTGATGGTCAACGGCGCGCCCATCACGGCGCAGCGCGCCAAGGAGCTTGGCCTCGTCGATGAGATCATCGGCGAGGATCCGATCGCCGGCGGCATCGACTACGCCAAGCGCCTCCTGGCCGAGAACGCCGCGCCGCGTCCGACCTGCGCCAAGGCCGCCGCGCCGCTGACCGACGCCGAGATCGCCAAGACGCTGGAAGCCGCCGCGCGCGGCTTGAAGGGCCGCACCACCCAGCATGCGATCGTCAAGGCGGTGAAGGGCGCGAGCGAGCTGCCGTTCGAGAAAGGCCTCGACCTGGAGAAGGAACTCTCCGACGCCTCCATCCACACGGCCGAATCCCGCGCGCTGCGGCACATCTTCTTCGCCGAGCGCGAGTGCGCGCGCATTCCCGACATGCCCGCCTCCGTGAAAGCGGCCGACATCAAGAAGATCGCCGTGATCGGCGCCGGAACCATGGGCGGCGGCATCGCCATGGCCGCCTCCGACAACGGCCTGCAGGTGACGCTGATCGATGTGGACGCAGCTGGGATCGAGCGCGGCTTGAAGATCATCCGCGGCAATTACGATGTCACCGTGAAGCGCGGGCGCATGACGCCCGCCGACGTCGAGACCCGCATGGGCCGTATCAGCGGCGTGGTGGGCCTCGAAGCCGCCGCCGACGTCGATCTCATCATCGAGGCCGTGTTCGAGAACATGGACCTGAAGTGCTCGATCCTCTCCAAGCTTGACAAGATCGCGCCGAAGCACGCGGTGCTGGCGAGCAACACCTCGACGCTCTCGCTGACCGAGCTCGCCGCCGCGACCGACCGCCCGGACAAGGTGATCGGCCTCCACTTCTTCAGCCCGGCGAACGTGATGCGCCTCCTGGAAATCGTGCGCGGACAACAGACCTCGCACGAGACGATCGCCACGGGGCTCGCGCTGGCCAAGCTCCTGAAGAAGATCGGCGTCGTGGTCGGCGACGGCTTCGGCTTCGTCGGCAACCGCATGATGCTCGACGGATATTTCCGCGAGGCCGAGTTGATCCTGCTTGAAGGCGTGAGCCCCGAGCGCATCGACGCGGCGCTCGAGGATTACGGCTTTGCGATGGGCCCGAACAAGGTGAACGACATGGCCGGCGTCGATGTCGGCGCCAAGGCGCGCGCCGAGCTTTTCAAGCGTGAGCGCCGTGCGCCACCCTACTTCGCGGTCTCCGACGCGCTCACCGAAATGGGCCGCCTGGGCCAGAAGGTCGGCAAGGGCGTCTATCGCTACGAGCAAGGCGACCGCACGCCGCATCACGACGCCGAGGTGGACGCGCTCATCGCCAAGCTCGCGACCGAGCATGGCGTCAAGAAGAGGGACTCCTCGGACGCCGAGATCCAGGAGCGCTGCGTGCTCTCGATGATCAATGTCGGCGCCCAGATTCTGGACGAAGGGTTGGCCTACCGCGCCAGCGACATCGATGTGGTGTGGACGAGCGGCTACGGCTTTCCGCGTTGGCGCGGCGGCCCGATGCGCTACGCCGATGAGCTCGGCCTGAAGCACGTCGCCGAGCGCGTCCAGAAATACCACAAGGATCTCGGCGATTATTGGAAGCCCTCGCCGCTGCTGCTCAGGCTCGCCGCCGAAGGAAAGTCCTTTGCCGACTGGGACCGTGCGGCGAAGGGCTGAGGCCTCTAGCGGACGCTGGGGGCCGCCCGTAATCATCCACACGCTGCGTCGGCAAGGCGAACGGCGCCAAAATCGCTACCGCCCCCGCATCGTCCGATCTGGGATGTGGATAATGGTGTCGCCCCCGTCCGCGTCTGCCGAACGACGCGCCGGATGCGGGATGACAACGACGTCCGTCTGCGCCTCCTCGCGCGCCTGGCGCGCCTCGGCGCGCTTGCGATCGAGCACAACCGCGCCGAGCGCCGCCGCGACGGCGAGCACGACGCCGCCCGTGACCGCCAGCGAAAGCAGCATCACCGGCGCTTCAGGCGCCGACGCGAAGGCCGGACGCGGCGTGATGATGGTGGCGGCCATGTCGGTATAGTGCAGGCCTGCAATGCCCGCGCCCATCGGGAACGCCAGCACGCCGCGCAGCCACGAGGAATCCAGATGGTGCGCGAACAGGAACGCGCACACCACCGCTCCCAGCGCGCCGATCGAGGTGACGACGATCGGAACCGGACGATAGCTGAGCACCGCCTCGATACGCAGGCCTTGCATGCCGAGATAATGCATCACGATCATGCAGACGCCCACCGCGCTGCCCGCGACGATCACCGCCGCCCAGCTGGGCTTCGTCCCAAGGATGGCTGCGCACAACCCCAGCGAAACGACGGTGATGATCGCTGAGATCACCGTCGGCGCCAGGATGAAGCCGTGCTGAAGCGGCGTTTCCATCGCCAGAAGACCGAGGAAATGCGTCGCCCACACGCAGACGCCGAGCACGCCCCCTGCACAGGCCATCCAGAGAACCGCCGCCGCCCCTCGATGCGTCTTGCCGCGCGCCGCCGCCTCCAGGAACGTGTACGAGCCCAGCACCGCCGCCAGCATGGAGAGCCCGACGAGCGTACGCTCGTGCGAGAAGGGCGCGCTCACCGGATAGGGCTCGGCGGCGAGCGGGATCAGATTGGCAATGAAGTCCATCACGTGTCCCTTTCAGCTCGGCGCATCGTTCGGCTTGATCCATACTTCGACGCGGCGGTTCTGTTCGCGCCCTTCCGGCGTGTCATTGTCGCCGCTCGGGCATTGCTCGCCCGCGCTCTCCACCTCCAGCCCGAGCAGCCCTTGCCGCTCGAAGGCCGCGCGCACCGCCAACGCTCGCCTTAGCGCAACGCCGCGATTGTCCGCAACCGCGCCGCTATTGTCGCCGTGCCCGATGAGGATGATCGAGGCGCCCCCGCTGACCTGCCGGCGCAGATCAGCCGCGCTCTCGCGGACGAAATCGCTCGCCTCCGCATTGAGCCGCAGGGAATTGCCCTCGAAGCGAAGCGCGACCGGCAGCCGCGACGCCCCTTGCGTCGCGGAGATGAGGGCGGCGTACTCCGCCGTGCCGTATCGGCAGCCGCCGAGCTGCGGCGCCGCGCGGCTCATCCGGCTTTCCGGACGCAGCGCCACGAAGCCGGCGCGATCGATCACGTCGAACGCGTCGCGCGATCCGAAGAACCGGACGAAGTTCTGCACGAAGGTGCTTTCGCGCATGTCGGCCGGCCGCACATAGACGAAAAGCCGGCGCACAACGGCGTAGCGTTCGCCGCGCACGTTCTCCGCGGACGGCCCCGCCCCGGGCGCGCCGCCGGTCGATACCTCGAGCGCGCGCACCCCGGGCGCGCCGACCACGAACGCTGAGCTGATCGATCCGAACGCGGATGGATCTTGCGCGATTGCCGCCGCCGCCTCGGCCTCAGTCGCAAACAGCCGCGACCTTCGACGGACCTGGTCCCATAGCGGACTGGGATGCGGCACAAGATCGTTCGGATAATCCTCCGTCATGACCCCGTCGCGTCCTGTGTAAAGCGTAAACGGAAGATCCGCTCCTCCCACCTCCGACCAATTTGTCTTCACGCCGGTCACGATGTCGCGGATCTGATCAGTGGACAGCGCGCGCACCGGGTTATCCGCGTGCACGGTCACCGCATAGGCGTCGAACCCGACGACGTGCTCGGCAAGCGCGCGGTCGGCGATGAAGTCGCCGGCGTTCGCCGTTTGCAGGAACGCGGCGTCGCGCTGATTGATCGGCCGCTGCGAGAGCGCGATGAGCGTCGTCCGGTCGGCGAGATCGCGCAATCCTTGGGTCGAGCTGGTGACGCGGACCGAGATCGTGCAGAGCAGCGCCCCGCGCGTGCCGACGATGCGCTGCGCGCCGTCCTCGGTCGTGCTGCGCTCCACTGTGTAGCCGTTCTTGGCGAGGAACGCCGCGGCGACCTCCGGGGCGAGCTTCGGCGTCATCGCCGTGGAGCCGGAAACCGTGGCGTTGCACTCTTCGATGGGCGCGCGCGCCTCCGCGCTTGGGCCGAGCTGCACGCCGCCCCCGCGCCACATCCACACCATCGCCGCGATGCCCGCGACCGCGAGACCGCTTGCGATCCACACGAAGGCTCGCTTCGCGCTTCCCTCCCCTTCCGCCATCCCACGCCTCCCTTGTTGTTATTGCGAGGCGACGTTTCCGCCTCAGCCAGGCGCGCTCTGCGCCTTGAGCCAGATCTCGACGCGGCGGTTCTGCAGCCGCCCTTCGGGCGTGTCATTGTCGCCGCTCGGGCATTGTTCGCCCGCGCTTTCGACTTCGATGCCGAACAGGCCCTGCCGCTCGAACGCGGCGCGCGCCGCCAGTGCGCGCCGGAGCGCCAGCGCCCGGTTCTTCGCCGTCTCGCCGGTATAGTCCGTATGCCCCACGAGCACGATCCGGCCGCCCGTTCGCAACCGTTCCCGCAACGTCTCCGCATTCTCCGAAACGAAATGCCGCGCCTCCTCGTCGAGCCGCAGCGTGTTCGGCTCGAACGTGAGCTCCACGGGCATGCGCGTGGCGCCGTTCGTGGCCGAGATGAGGGCGGCGTACTCCGCCGTGCCGAACCGGCAGCCGGAAAGCGTCGCCGCCACGCGGCTCATCCGGCTTTCGGGCCGAAGCGCCACAAAGCCCGCCTTGTCGATGATGTCGAAGGCCGCAGGCGAGGAGAAGAACGCGACGAACCTCTGAACGAACGTGTTGGAGCGCATATCGTTCGGTCGCACATAGACGAAGAGCCGCCGCGCCAGCGGATAGAGCTCCGCCCGCACATTGTCCGCACTCGGACTTTGCGGCGGTCCGCCCGCCGCGAGCGCGAGCGCGCGTACGCCTGGATCGCCCGCGACAAACGCGCCGCTGATGAACCCGATCCCGGCCGGATCGCGCGCCAGCGCCGCGACCGCATCGCTCTCGTTCGCCAGCACGCGCGCGCGCAGGCGCGCATCCTGCCACACCGGATTGGGCCGCTGGATGAGATCGTTCGGATAATCCTCCGGCCCGACCCCGTCGATCGGCGTATAGAGCGTGAATGCCGCCGCATCGCCGCCCACGCTGCTCCAGTCGGGCGCGACGCCGAGCGCGATGTCGCGCACCGCATCGACGGTGATCGAGCGCACTGGGTTGGCGGCATTCACCGCCACGGTGTAGGCGTCGAACGCCACCACATGTTCGGCCTGCGTGCGCTCGGCGGCGAAATCGCCGGCATTGGCCGCGCGCAGGAGCGCAATGTCCCGCTGCGTGATCGGCCGTTGCGAGAGCGCGATCAGCGTCTTTCCTTCGCCGAGATCGCGAAGGCCCTGCGTCGAGCTGGAGGCGCGGATGGAGATGCTGCAGCGGAGCGCGCCGCGGGCGCCCACGATGTGACGCACGCCCTCGACCGTCTCATTGCGCTCGATGGAATAGCCGTTCTGGGAGAGGAAGGCCGCGGCGATCTCAGGCGCGAGCCTGGGCGCCATCGCCGTGGCGCCCGATATGGTCGCGCTGCATTCCTCGACCGGCGCGCGCGCCTCCGCGGTGGGTTCCAGCTGAACCCCGCCGCCGCGCCACATCCAGACCATCGCCGCGATGCCCGCGATTGCGAGCGCGCTCGCAACCCACACCACGGCGCGGCCGACGCCGCTTCCTTCGCGCTCCGCCATCACCCTCACCTCGACCGGCATTCAACTGAAACGACCCGGAGCGAACAAGTCGAGGCGAACGCGTGGGAAACATTGCTTTTCCGAGAGTTTTTGCGCTTTCGACGGCAACCGCCCAATTTCCTTGGGGATTTGGCGGGGTTCCGCTTCGCGGGCTCGTGAACGCAGCAAATTGCCTGTGGAAAACGCGTGCGCGAGCCGCGACGCGAGGGTCTTGTGGCCCTAAAGCGCCCACCTGCCGCGGCGCCGCCGCGGGAATGGCGCGCCGGTCTCGTTGGCGTCTCGCGCCTTGGCGCACTAGCCAGTCCGGTCATGCGATGCGACAATCATGCGCCTCGCCAAAAAACGACATTGGCCGCCGAGCCCGAAAAGCCGAGCGCCAGGATGAATTGGGTTTCAGGTTTGTGTGGGGTTTAGATGACCGCCAAAGTTGTCTCTGTAGCGAACATGAAAGGCGGCGTCGGCAAGACGACGGTCGCCGTGGCGCTGGCGCATGAGCTGGCCAAGGGCGTGGGCGCCAAGCCGGGCGAACGCGTTCTCCTGATCGATCTCGATGCGCAGGCTAACGCCTCGTTCTGGCTTTCAGGCGACGAGGCCCTCTCCGAGCTGATCGAACGCGGCAAGACGGTCGATGGGTTCCTTGAAGACACGATCATCTTCGGCAAGACCCCGCAGCTGAAGGACTACGTCCATCAGACGACGATCCTGAGCGGCGCGGACATGAAGATCTTCGTGATCCCGTCGAGCCCCGGCCTGCGCATCGTCGAGCGCGAGATGATCTCCTTCCTCTCGCGCCGCACGCGCAGCCTGCTCGAGGTCGAGCGCGTGGTCAGCGAGCTGCTCGTTGATCAGCTGGAGAAGCTGAAGGCCGATTTCGACGTCATCATCTTCGATTCCGCCCCAGGCATCTCCGCGCTGACCGAAGCGGCGCTGCGCGCGTCCGATCTCGTCGTCGTGCCGACGGTCCCGGACTTCATCTCGAATCTCGGCCTGGAAGCCTTCTGCAAGAGCGTGTGGTGGTCGAACAAGGATTCGCCGGAAGAACGCACGCCCTTCGTGCTCGCCAACATGGTCAAGACCACCGAGCACCATAAGAGCATGCTCGCCGAAATGCGCGAGGAAGCGGGCGCCGAGGACGGCGCGTTCAAGATGTTCGCGCTCGAGATCCCGGACATGCCTTGGATCGAGGAGGCCACCGCGAGCGTGAACGGCGCCGGCGCGCGCGCATTCGCGGCCGACGCATCGGGCCTTTTCGCCAAGCTCGCCGCCGAAGTCGTGGAGGCGATGAACGCGCCGGCCCCCCCGCGCAGGCCGCGGCCCGAGCCGCTGCACCGCCCGGAGCCCGGCATCTCCCCCATCGTCGAGGCGACCAATGGCTCAGCGCATTGACGGCTGGACGCTGATGGGGCGGATCGTGGGTAATCCCGACCGCTTCGAGGCCTGCGACACGACGGTCGCGCTTGCCGCATTGCTGCTTCTGCGCAGCCAGTTGGTGCAGGGCGTCAGCTCTGAAAGCGCCCTCCTGGACCTCGCCGAAGTGGTCGGCCAGGGCCCGATGATCGAGGTCATCGAAAACATGGCCGGCTATGAAGCGCTGCGCGTCGTCGCCAATCTCGGCGGCGGCGAGGGCGAGGAGCGCACCGCCCTGGCCGCGCGTCGCCGCCTCATCGCCATCGTGAAGCGTGAAGCCCTGCAAGCCACGGCGACATCGCCCGCCGCCGTGCGTCTGAGCGAGCCGATATCGGGCGCCGCGCCGAGCCGGGCGCTGCGGCGGCATCGCGCCATGGGCGCCCGCCGCATCCGGCCGGCCGGTTGAGCCCCGCCGGGTTGACTACGGGCCGTCGCAGGAGCATGGGCCCACCCAGAACGCCTTCAAGGACGCCGGCGCGAGGGACACTCCGTGCGTATTGATCTGGGCGCGCTCCGCGAGCTTGCGGGCTTTAGCGGCGCGGCCGTCGTCGATAGCGAGACGGGCCTCGTGCTTGGCCGCGTGGCCGCCGACGGGCGCAACCTGGAGGCCGCCGCCGCCGGCAGCATGGATGTCGTCCGCGCCGCGCGCGGCCTTGTGCATTCGCTGGAAAGCGAAGACGACGTCGAGGACATCGTCGTCACGCTGGGCGAGCAATATCACTTGGCGCGCACGGTCGCCAAAAGCCCGGCCATATTTCTCTATCTTTGGCTGGACCGCAGAAGCGCCAACCTGGCGCTCGCGCGCATGACGCTGAAGCAGGTCGAAGAGGCGATCACCGTTTAGCCGGCGGCCCTTATCGGCTCGAGCATCGCCTGCACGCGCTCATCAAGCTCGCGCCGCTCGCCCGAGTGCGTCTCTTCGCTGGCGTTGAACACGCGCTTGAGCCATGCCTGCAGCGAGGCCGCGTCGCGCCGGCCGCCGAAGCGCAGCTCGTCGCGCTGCTCGGCCAACGCCGCTTCCGCCGTAAAATAGAGCGACGCTTCTTCGCTCATGATCCGGCTCATCGCCCACGCCCCTTGTTGCTTCAGCACACCTTACCGCCCGCGGGTTAAGATTTGGCCCGAGACGCCATGGTGAATGCTTCCTAAAGATCGCGCGCCATGGTCCTCGAGGCGACGCGGTCCTTGCCGACCTCGAACGTCGGCCCCGGCCCGACATAGTCGAAGCCGAACTTGCGATAGAACGGCGGTCCGCGCTTGTTGATATCGACGACGCAGAGCCACATGTGCGCTGCGCCGTGCGCGCGCGCCGTTTCGAGCGCATCCTCCATGAGCGCACGCCCGACGCCCGCGCCAAAGACATCCGGCAGAATGTAGAGCTGCTTCAGCTCGACGGACTTGCCCCGCAGCGCAACGGGGCAAGGCGCATCGCGCACCGTCGCGTACCCGACCGCCGAGCCATCGAAATGCGCGACTTTGCAGGCGATCGCCGCATCCTCCAGCATGGCGCGCGCCTTCGCCGCCGTGCAATTGGCGGCGCAATAGGCGTCCAGATCTTCGCGCGCATGCAGATCCGCATATGCGCGCGTGAACGTCTCGGTCCACAGCGCCGCCAACGCCTCCGCGTGCGCCGGACCTATCGGCCTGATCTCAAGCATGCACGAACGGCTGCGACGTCCCGGTCGCGGCGCCGGCGCTATTCCGAGCCGTGACGCTAACGCTCAGCGCCTGTCCTGCATCCGCAGCGGCCGGCGCGTAACTGTCCTGCGTTGCGCCGGCGATCGGCGCGCCGTTGCGCCGCCATTGATAGGCATAGGATGGGCGCGGGTTGGCCGCCCACAGCCCCTTCTGCACCCGCAGCCCATTGCCGGCGGCGACGATCGCCGGAGCGCGCCGGCTCGCCGGCGCCATGGTCGGCGGATTGAAGGTCACAGTGCCCCCTGGATTTTCCTCCGACGCCGCGATCAGCGTCGCTTCGTCGTGGCAGGCGAGCGCATAGCCGTCCACTTGCACGCGCACGCGCGGGCCTTCGAACCAGAAGACGGCGGTCGGATTTTCGTCCTCCACAATGAGGTTGGTGATGCGGCTCGCGATCCCGGGCCGGTGTCCGTACCAGAAATGCGACGATCCCCCATTCTCCTGCCCGCGCCCCCGCCAATTCGGACGCCGCGAGATGCAGCCCTCAATGGTCGAGCGCGGACTCCATATCTTGATGTTGATCTTGTTGTCCTCCGCGAGGCAGTTCTGCAGAACCACATACGCGCTCTTGCAGTCGAAGCCAGCATCGGTCGCGCCGCGCGCCTCGCACTGCTCGTAACGGATCTCGTAATTGTCCCATTCGTCGGAGAACCCGTCGGCGTTCCAGTACGCCCCCTCGCCCGCGCTCTGACGGAAATTCTCCATCACGCAGCGTCGATAAATGATCGTGTTTGCCGCGTCCTCAAGCGCGCAGCCGACCGCGAACGGATCGCCCTCGTTGCCCTCGCTGTCGGCGCGGCAATCCTCGATGAGTCCGTTGTTCGAACGATAGCGAATGCGCAGAAACGAGCGCTCCAGGCTCGACCCGCTGCAACGCCGCACGACGAACTCACTGAGCGATGCGTCCGCCTCCTCACCCGAAACCGTGTTCTCGATGAAACGATAGACGTTGCGGAACGTGCAATCCTCGATCGCCAGCCCTTGCACCGGCGCGCCAATGCGGAAGCAGCCGTTGCCGATATTTCGGAAGTGCAGGTTCTTGAATGCGAGGTGATCGGCGCCGCGCACGAAGCGGAAGCACTCTGCGCCCGTCTCGCCGGAGGCGGTGAAGGGATCGGCGCGCTCGCCCCAGATTTCCGCCCTGGCGTCCGTGCCGTCCACGGCGTTCACGCCCTTGATCGTGACCGGCCGGCCGGCCGCGCCGCCGTGGCTGAGCGTGATCGAACCCTGAAGCGTGTAACGGCCGCGATCAGCCGCAATGAGAATGGTTCCGCCCGGTCCCGCTTCCTCAATGAGCTCGTTGAGTCGCCGTGCGTCGGCCGCGTTCGCCCATGAAAGCCCGTCTCGGTTGCCCTCGCCGTCCGGCGTCACATGCCGCACGGCGGCGCCAGCGCCCGCCGCAGGGGAGGCCTGCGGCCCGCCGAGCAGCCGACGAACGAAATCGAAGGGCGTCGCCGCAACCGCGGCGGCCGGCGCCGCCGCGAACCCGACAAGCCAGCCCAGCAAAGTGCGCCGATCGTGCCCCAAATCCACCCTCCTCGCGCACGTCCGCGAACCGACGCGCCTCCAGGAAAGCGAACCAGAAGCCTGCGCCGCAGCGCGGGTCAATCACGATGTGCGACGTGATGTCAGCGCGATGTCAGGGCAGCGAGGGCGCGCGAGAGATATGGCCGACCAGGGCCGCAGCCGCCGCGACCGCCGCCAGCCCAACGAAGCAGGCCGGGCAATGGCCGAGGATCATGATCCCGCTCGCCTGTGGCGGCGCGCCGCACCAGGCCGCGCTCGTGTCAAGCACGTTCTGCGTTCTCCGCAGCGCGCACGCGACGATCGGCGCTGCCCCCGCCGCGGCGCCGATCGCAAGCATGAAGGTTAATCGCATCCTGTCCCCCGCATGCGCCTCAATGCCGCGCGATGCGCAAACGCGTCTTGATTGAGATCAAACCGCCCCGGCGAGCCCCGCTCTACTTCTCGGCCTGCGAACCGAGGGGAAGCGAATGGCCGCAAGCGGCGCCTATCCAAACCTGCGTGACGACGCGCTCGGCGTCGGCGCCGTCCTTATCGGCGTAGCAGCGCTGGCCATCTGGGGCGCCTCGCGCGCGATCGACACGCCGTTCCAGATTCAGATGTACATGCTTCTGGCGGCCATGATCGCCGGCCTCGCGATGCTCGTGGAATCCGTGACGCGCCCGAAATACGGCGAAGAGCGCTACGAAAATGGGATCATCAAGGCCGGCGTCGTCGCGTCGATGTTCTGGGGAATCGCCGGCCTGCTCGTCGGACTGATCATCGCGCTCCAGCTCGCATTCCCGAATCTGTTCTACCTCCCCGAGTTCGGCTGGACGAATTTCGGTCGCCTGCGCCCGCTGCACACATCGGCGGTGATCTTCGCCTTTGGCGGCAACGTCCTCATCGCGACGAGCTTCTGGGTCGTGCAGCGGACATGCCGCGCGCGCCTCTTCGGAGGCGCGTGGGCGTGGTTCGTCTTCTGGGGCTACCAGCTCTTCATCGTGCTTGCCGGCACGGGCTATCTGATGGGCGTCACCCAAGGCCGCGAATACGCCGAGCCGCCCTGGTACACGGATCTTTGGCTCACGATCGTCTGGGTCGCCTATCTCGTCGTGTTCCTCGGCACGATCTGGAAGCGCCAGGAAAAGCACATCTATGTCGCGAACTGGTTCTACCTCGCCTTCATCGTGACGATCGCGATGCTGCACATCGTCAACAATCTGGCGATCCCGGTCAGCTTCGAAGGCTCTTTCTCCTATTCGCTCTTCTCCGGCGTGCAGGATGCGCTGACGCAATGGTGGTACGGCCACAACGCGGTCGGCTTCTTCCTCACCGCCGGCTTCCTCGGGATCATGTACTACTTCATCCCGAAGCAGGCCGAGCGCCCGGTCTATTCCTATCGCCTGAGCATCATCCATTTCTGGGCGCTCATCTTCCTCTACATCTGGGCCGGCCCGCACCATCTGCACTACACCGCGCTGCCGCAATGGGCCCAGACGCTCGGCGCGACGTTCTCGATCATGCTGTGGATGCCGAGCTGGGGCGGCATGATCAACGGCCTCATGACGCTCTCCGGCGCGTGGGACAAACTGCGCACCGACCCGGTGTTGCGCATGCTCGTCGTCTCCGTCGCGTTCTATGGCATGTCGACGTTCGAGGGCCCGGTGATGTCGATCCGCGCCGTCAACTCCTTGTCGCACTACACGGATTGGACCATCGGCCACGTGCATTCGGGCGCGCTGGGCTGGGTCGGCTTCGTGAGTTTCGGCGCGCTTTATTGCCTGACCCCGTGGCTATGGAAGAAGAAGCAAGTGTCGCACGCGCTTGTCGAGTGGCACTTCTGGCTCTCCACCATCGGCATCGTCCTCTACATCACTTCGATGTGGGTGGCGGGCATCATGCAAGGCTTGATGTGGCGCGCCTATAACGAGTTTGGCTTCCTCGAATACTCTTTCGTTGAGACCGTCGAAGCCATGAACCCGTACTTCATCATCCGTGCGGCGGGCGGAGGTCTCTTCCTCCTCGGCGCGCTGATCATGGCCTTCAACCTGTGGCGCACGGCGACGAGCAAAGAGCCCGCTGTCGAGCGTGTCACTGATGTGCCGGCGCAAGGCGCGCCGGTGGCTGCGGAATAGGGGGCGCACCAATGTGGAATTTTCACAAATGGTTCGAGCGCCACACGCTCATTCTGATCGTGGGCATTCTCGTCGTGGTTTCGATCGGGGGGCTCGTGCAGATCACGCCGCTCTTCTTCATCGAAAGCACAATTGAACGTGTCCAGGGCGTGCGGCCATATACACCGCTCGAATTGGCGGGACGGCAAATCTACATCCGCGAAGGCTGCTATGTTTGCCATTCGCAGATGATCCGTCCGCTGCGCGATGAAGTGGAGCGCTACGGCCACTACTCGCTGGCGGCCGAGAGCATGTACGATCACCCGTTTCAATGGGGATCGAAGCGCACCGGCCCGGATCTGGCGCGCGTCGGCGGCCGCTACTCTGACGAGTGGCACCGCGCACACATGGTGGATCCCCGCTCGGTGGTGCCTGAATCGGTGATGCCGCCTTACGCATTCCTGGCTCGGGCCGATGTCGATACCGCGCGTATGTCCGATCAT
>JAEUMQ010000006.1 GCA_016791425.1 Hyphomonadaceae bacterium
CGCTTACGCCCGAGCCCTCGAACCACACGAGCGGCTGGTCCATGCCGCCGCCGGGCACATAGCGGCGCAAGAGATTGCCCGAGCCGTCATATTCCGCGACGAGATTGTTTCCCTCGTAGAGGAACTGCGTCGTCGCGCCGCCGGAGGCGATCGTCTTCAGACGCCCCAGCGGATCATAGGTGAGCGTCGCGGAGACCGAGCCCGACACAGCTGTCAGCCGGTTCTCCAGATCGTAGGCGAATGTACGCGAGCCGTCCGACGTCAGGTTCCCGCGCGAGTCGCAGCTAGAAATTCGTGTGTGTCACTCTTCTATAAATTCGTGTGTGTTGCTCTCTATGCCTAGTCACTCTTTCTGCTTCTGTCGGTGCCCCCTCCACACCTGGAGGAACCATAGAACGTGGAACGCAAACCCTAACATAAGAAAAGGCCAACTAAAGCCGATTGCGACCTCCATGCGGCCTGGGCCCAAAAGCAATATCAAAAGCCCGAACAATGCGACGGTTGCAGCATACACAGCGAGACCAAGGGAAAATGCATGGCGTTGGATGAATGGAAAACGCGCCTCTGAGCTGGGGAAAGGCCAAGTCCGAAGGTGTTTCCAATTCTCTGGGCGAAACAATGAGGCATAGGCCGCGCATATAAAGAAGAAGGCTCCTGCGACGAAGGCAAAAGTCCTCTCCGCGCGCCATTCATACGAGATGGCCAGCCAGGCGCAGGCAATGGCACCGATCAGAAATGCCAATCCCACTCCGACGCGAACGAAGAATCCCATCATCAGATCAGTTCCTCCCGCATGCTGGCGCGCCCACGGCAACCCCTGATGCCTCGGCGGCAATATCGCCAAGCAACTGAGATGCGAGCGCCTCGGACGGCAGTGCAAACGGTGGGGCCATGACAGCAACCATCCCGCCCACAATTAGCGCCTGGGCGGCTCTAAAGTCGCCCATGCTTGCGAGGCCAACGTTGGACAGCGTGTTCACTCCACCCGAGATGTTAGCCAATATCATCCCGCCGGCCGCAACCGGCCCCCCTACTTCTGGAGCTCCTGCCAATGAAATGCCTCCGCCCGCGAGAGCGACTCCAACGAAAGCCCAAGTGGCGGTCTCTGACTGATTGCGAACTTGATATAGGCTCTCAGCGACCGACCCAGTAGGGCATTGATATCCACGACCCGGTTGAACACGTATTCCAAGTTGTTGAAGTGGTGTTTTGCCTTTGGCTGCGCGCGCGTGCCGGCGTGCCTGCCCCACCACGTCCAGCCCGTCCACGCGGGTCCCACGGTCGTCGCCTCCGTCTCCAGCACCGTCGGCGCCATGCAGGTTGTCCCACCATTCCCAGTTGATCAGTCCCTGGCCACCGAAGAAATACAGGCCCGGACAGGTCTCGTACTGGTTGCTGCCGATGCCGGTTGCTCCGCCTCCAGAGTACTCGGTTCTCCAGCCAAAGCTAAATCCGCAGAGCCCGCTTGGATCGACCGCGTTCATCGGATCGTTGCCGACGTACGCATACATGTTCATGCCGTCGCCGTAGCCGATGGGATCGGTCTGCAGGAAGCGGCCGATGTTGGGATCGTAGACGCGCGCCTTGTAGTGATAGAGCTGCACTTCCGGCAGCGCGATCTGGCCGGTGTAGCGATAGCGCGAGCCAGACCATGCGCCGCCGCCGGGCTCGCCGAACGGACCGTACGTGTACGGAGTAGCGGCGCCGGCATTGTCCGTGGTTGCGATGATCGAGCCGCGCTCGTCGGCGTGTAGCCAGCGCATCGCGGAGGCGCCGACGCCGGAGCCCCGTCTTTTGTTTCTTTGGCCAGACGAGCGGCTCGTCCATCCCGCCGCCCGGCACATAGCGGCGCAGCAGATTGCCCGAGCCGTCATATTCCGCGACGAGATTGTTTCCCTCATAGAGAAATTGCGTCGTCGCGCCGCCGGACGCGATCGTCTTCAGGCGCCCGAGCGGATCATAGGTGAGCGTCGCGGAGACCGAACCCGACACGCTCGTCAGCCGGTTCTCCAGATCGTACGTGAACGTGCGCGAGCCGTCCGAGGTGAGATTTCCGCGCGCATCATAGGTGTAGGTCGCTCCGGCGACGGCGGTGTAGCGGTTGAGGCCGTCCTTGGTGTAGTTCGCGGCGAAGCTCGACGCTGGCGTGAATGCGTAGGAGGAGCCGCCGGACGTGACCCGCTGCCGGATGGCCTGGTGGGCGAGACAATCCATCGGGGCGGTGCGCAGGCGAAGGGGGGCGAACGCCCGGCCGGCCTCGGGCGTCGCTCCCGCGGCTGGGGTCGGCGGTGGCGGGGGATCGCCCGTCCGGTATGCTCATTGATTAATTGCGACGAAGCGGCGCGCGCGCGCGACGAAGCGCGGTTCGTCGCGCGCCGATCCCGGTAAGTTCCGGGGGCAACGTCGCGCGGACGGGTCAGGAGCACCATGGAGCGCCCGGAGGGCATGACAGGCGGGGTGGCGGCCCCAGGCATGCTGAGCCTTACGCACTGGGGCGCCCATCTGGCGTTCTGGGCCTTCTACATGGCGTTCCGTACAGCGGCGGCCCAGGCCATGAACATGGCGCCGAGCGAGGAATGGGCGAACTTTCCCTTTCTTGCGAACCGGTCGGTCGTGGTCGCGGGCTATTTCGTGACGACGGCGCTGCTGCTCGGGGTCTTCCTGCAGCGCAGATTCACGATCCCGGTGAACCTCCGCTACGGCATCCTCTTCGCGGGCGCGATCGGGCTCATGCCGGTGATGCAAGTGGTGGAGGAGAACACGGCCCGGCTCTTCGGGTACGGCGTCGACAGCGAAGAGAAGGCGCAATTCCTCACCTACGCCTTCATGTACGGCTGGGCGCTGCTCCTGTGGGCCGCGTCGCAGGCGATCATAGATTATCACCGGCGGGTGGTGGAGCAGGCGCGCGCGATCAACCGGGCGCAATCGCTGGCGTACGATGCGCAGCTGCGGATGCTGCACTACCAGTTCAATCCGCATTTCCTGTTCAACACATTGAACGCCATCTCGAGCCTGGTGCTCGACCGGCGCACGGACCAGGCCGAGCGCATCCTGCTGCAGCTCTCCGGGTTCCTGCGCTATTCGCTCGACCGGCGGCCGAACGAGCTTGCCACGCTCTCAGAGGAAGTCGAGGCGCAGCGCAAATATCTCGAGATCGAGCAGGCGCGGTTCGGAGAGAAGATGAAGGTGTCGTTCGACATCGCGCCGGACGCGGCGCGGGCGCGGCTGCCGTCGCTCATCCTGCAGCCGCTGCTGGAGAACGCGATCAAGTACGCGATCACGCCGTCGGCGAAGGGCGGGCGCATCGAGGTGCGCGCGTGGCGCGACGGGGATCTGTTGCGCGTGCGCGTGGCCGACGATGGGCCAGGGCTTGGGCCGCAGAAGCCGGGTGCGCGGCGCGGACTTGGGCTGGCGAACGCGCGCGAGCGGCTGTCGCTCATCTATGGCGAGCGGGCGGGGCTGGTGGCGCAGAGCCGTCCAGAGGGCGGATACGCGGCGGAGATCTGGGCGCCGTTCGAAGAGGAGGATGTCAGTGAGCCAATTGTTGCGCGTGCTTCTCGCTGACGACGAGCCGCTCGCGCTCAGGCGTCTCAAGCTTGCCTTGCAGGCGATGCCGGACGTGGAGGTGGTCGGCGCCGTCGCGGACGGGGCGCAGGCGGTGAGCGCGATCCGCGAGCATCGGCCGGACGCGGTGCTGCTCGACATCAAGATGCCGATCGCCGACGGCTTCGAGGTCGTGGACGCGATCGAGGAGACGGACGAGCCGCCGGTCGTGATCTTCATCACGGCCTATGACAGCTTCGCGCTGCGCGCGTTCGAGACGCCGGCGGTGGATTATCTCTTGAAGCCGGTGGAGTTCGACCGGCTGTCGGCGGCGCTCAACCGGGCGCGGGAGCGGCGCGCGGCGCTCGATGCGGGCAGGCGCGCGCAGGAGCTGGCGGCGGTGCTCGAAGCGCTGCGGAGCGAATCCCATACGCGCGAGGGGCAGACCTACGAGCGCGAGTTCTGGATCCGCGAGCGGGGGCGGTTCTTCCGTGTACCGATCACCGCGATCGAGCGGATCGAGGCGGAGCGCGATTATGTGCGGCTCTATTGGGAAGGGCGGACGCTGCTCTATCGGGAGACGATGAACAATCTGGAGGAGCGGCTCGATCCGAACGTGATGCTGCGGGTGCATCGCTCGGCGTTCGTGAACTGGGAGCGCCTCAAGAGCGTGCGGCGCGACCTCGGGGGGCGGATGTACGCGGTGCTGGACAGCGGCGCTGAGGTGCCGGTGAGCCGGGCCTACGTGTCGAAGGTGCTCTCCGAGCTCAAGGTCAGGCCGATCTAAGGGCCGACCTTCCAGGACGGCGGCCCGACGCCGTTTCCGCTGGCCCAGCGCGCCCTTTTGAGATAGTTGTGATGTCAATCAAATCGGCTGCGGCGCCCGCGCAAGCGGGCGGCTCGATAGAGCGCGGCGAAAGACGGCGCGGGGAGGATGGGGAGATGCTGGACAAGATGGTCCTGGGCTCGCGGCTGCTGCTGGGAGCGATCTACCTGCTGAGCGGGCTCACCTATTTCTTCGGGTTCATGCCGATGCTGCCGCATGTGGGCATGCCGGCGGACCTGCACATCAAGCACGCGGTCGTGGTCGAGATGATCAAGACCGGCTGGATGTTCCAATCGGCGAAGATCATCGAAATCCTGTTCGGGCTGTCGATGCTCTCGAACCGCGCCGTGCCGCTGATGTTGGCGGCGGCTCTGCCCGTGACGTTCATCACGTTCATGCTCGACGCGCTCATCCTCGACGACATCTGGCGCTGGCTGCATGGGGCGGCGACGACGCAGCAGCTCTTCGCGGCGATCGAGGACATGGTGGTGGGAGGGCTTTGCGGGCTCATGCCGCATCTGTGGCTGATGTGGTGCTTCAGCGCCTATTACCGGCCGGCGCTGGTGTGGAAAGCGACGCCGGGGACCGCTCTCAGCGCGGCCAATACCGGATCGCTCGTGCCGCAAAGCGGCTGGCTGCGCGGCGTCTTCTTCGCGTGGGGCTGGGCGGCGATCGCGCTGCAGGTGATGAATTTCTACCTCTTCACGGGGCTTATCCGGTTCGGGTAGCCGCGGTCGCGGCGGCGACAGAACAGGCCTTGAGGCGAGGACGGCAATCATCGCATCGTCGGCGCCATGAACGCTGCGCTTCCTGCGATTCCGCCGGTGCTGGATTATCTCAGCGTCGCAGTGTTCGCGCTGACCGGCGCGCTCGCGGCGGCGCGCGACCGGCACGACATCGTGACGTTCTGGTTCTTCGCGGTGGTGACGGGCATCGGGGGCGGAACGCTGCGCGATCTCCTGATCGGGGCGCCGGTGTTCTGGATCGGGGACCCGACCTATCTCGGCATCGGGCTCCTTGCCGCGATCGCGGTGTGGTTCACGGCGGAACATCTGGAGCGGCAGGCGGCGCTCAATTGGCTCGATGCGGCGGGGCTGGCGGCTTACGCCGTGATCGGCGCGGGCAAGGCGCTCGCTTTCGGCGTGGACCCGATCGTGGCGGTCGCGATGGGCGTCATCACGGGCTGCTTCGGGGGCGTCTTGCGCGACGTGCTGGCCGGGCGGGCGTCCATCCTGCTCAAGCGCGAGATCTATGTGTCGGCCGCGCTTCTGGCGGCGCTGGCGTTCGTGGGGCTCCTCGCGGCGGGCGCCGCGCCGGTATGGGCGGGCGCGAGCGGCGCGGTCGCGGGGTTTGCGCTGCGAGCCGCCGCGATGGTCTGGAAGCTGGCGCTGCCCGGGTTCAAGGCGAAGGAAGAGGGGTAAGGACGCGCGCCTAGCCGCGCCAGCGGGCGAAGATGGCGGTGGGGAGAAGGCGGGGATCGTCCGCATGCGGAAGAGCCATCTCGCCGACCTGCCAGTCGCCGGACTGCTGAAGAGCCGCACGCGCCACTTCGGAGAGCGCGAGCGCCGAGAGGCGAACTGCGTAGACCGTGACAATGAAGAAGCGCCGGCCGGCGTTGTCGGTCAGAAGCGCGGCGCAATCCTCCAGCAGCGCCGCGAGGTGCTCTTCGAGCTTCCAGACTTCGTTCTTGGGGCCGCGCCCGAATTTCGGCGGATCGAGGATGATCCCGTCATAGCGGCGGCCGCGGCGCGCTTCGCGGCGGACGAAGGCGTGGGCGTCATCGACGATCCAGCGGATGGAAGCATCGTCGAGGTTCGCCGCGGCCTGGTTCTCGCGGGCATAGGCGATGGCGCGCTTGGAGGCGTCCACATGAGTGACCTTCGCGCCGGCGCGGGCGCAGGCGAGCGAGGCGAGGCCGGTATAGCCGAAGAGGTTCAGGACCTCGGCGCCCGGCTGCAGCGTCTCGGCGGCGAAACGCCAGTGTACGGAATGTTCGGGGAAGAAGCCGAGGTGGCGGAAGGGCGTGGCGCGGGCGAGGAAGCGCAGGGGCTTGGCGTCATTGGGCCATTCCAGCGGCCATGTCTCGGGAAGCTCTTTGTTGAAACGCCAGCGGCCGGCGTCGGGATCGTCGGCGGCGCTCGGAGTGAAGACGGCGTCGGCGCGGCTCCAATGCGCTTCAGGCAGGCGCGGGCGCCAGAGGGCCTGCGGCTCAGGGCGGACAAAGGTGTAGGGGCCGGCGCGCTCCAGCTTCATGCCGGCGCCGCTATCGAGCACGGCGTAATCGGTCCAGTCGTCGGCGAGGAGGGTTGCGAGCTCAGGCATGGTTGGGTTTGGCAAAGCCGCGCCTCCGCCAGACGTCATAGAGCATCACCGAGGTGGAGACGGCGAGATTGAGGGAATCGGCGCGGCCGCGCATCGGGATGCGTACGAGATGATCGCACGCCGCCTCGATGTCGGGCGGGAGGCCCGATTGCTCATTGCCCATGAGCAGGATCACGCGGCCGGAGACATCGGGTTCGTCGTGGCGCTGCGCGGCGCGCAGGGATGTGCCGATGACGGAGCAACCGGCGCGCTTGCGCCAGGCGTCCAGGGCCTGGAATTGCGTCTGCACGAGGGGGATCGCGAAGATCGAGCCCATGCTGGCGCGGACGGCCTCCACCGAGAAAGGATCGCAGCATTCGCCGGTGAGCACGACGCCCGATGCGCCGACCGCATCGCAGGTGCGGAGGATCGTGCCGAGATTGCCGGGGTCGCGGACTTCGTGGAGCGCGACGAGGAGATCGCCGGTCAGCTCCGTCAGCTCGGCGAGGCGCGGGCGGTAGGCGCCGATGACGCTCTGGGCGTTGTCGCGGCGGGTGATCTGCTCGAGCAGGCGCGGGCTCAGGATCAAAACGCGGGTTCCGGCGTTTTCGGCGGCGCGGACGAAGTCGCGGACGGAGGGGCGGCCCAGGGCGGCCTCGGAGACGGCCGCCAGCTGCGGCCAGCGGCCGAGCTCGGCGGCCTCGCGCATCAGCCGCTCGCCCTCGGCGAGCAAAAGGCCCGCCTCCTTGCGGCCTTTCTTCGTGGCGAGCGAGCGCAGCGTCTTCACGGCGGCATTGGCGGCGCTGGTGATGGTTTCGGGCATGGTTTGGGGGCTTGGCGACCGACCTTAGCTGCGGCCGGATTTCCTGTTTTTGGGTTTTCCTGTTCCAGGGAAAAAGGATGAACGATAAGAGGAGCTTGCAATCAAGCGCCGCATCGGCGGCGCGGGAAGACGGCTCATGCTCGCTCTGTTCGGTTCGGAATTCGTCCTCATCCTGGCGGCGGCGCTCATCGGGTTCGCGCTGGGCTGGCGCGTCAGGGCGGCCTCGCACGCCATCGTCCAGCGCAACATGGAGCGCGACGTGGAGGATCTGCGGCGGCGGCTCGGGGAAGCGGCCGTCCGGCGCGCCGGGGGAACATGAGCGATCCGGCGACGACCGAACAGCCGGGCTGGCGGCTCTTCTGGATGGGGCTTGCGGGCGCGGCGCTGATCGCGGCGCTGGCGCTGTTCGGCTGGCACGACGCGTCGGTGCGCGGCGTGCCGCGCGTGCTTGAAGGCAAGGTCGATCACGCGCTCAAGGACGCGGGCTATGGCGCGCTTTTCGCGGAGATGGACGGACAGAGCGTGCTGCTGGCCGGCGCCGTGCCGGATGCAGGCGCGAAGGCCGAAGCAGTGCGCGTCGCGCTGACCGCGGCAGGGCCGGGCGGGCAATGGGCCGGGGGCGTGACGGCGGTGGATGCGCGCGACCTCTTCGTGGGCGAGCCGGTGTCGCCCTATGTCTGGCGGGCGACCAAGCGCGGCAAGGACATCACCCTCTCGGGCTACGCGCCGACGCGGCGGGTGAAGCAGCAGCTCGCCGACAGCGCGCGCTCGGCGGCGCGCGAGGGACGCGTCACCGACGAGAGCCGGGTCGCGGCCGGCGCGGCGAACGCGGCGTGGGGGAATGTCGCCTCCGACGCGATCAAGCAGCTCGCACTCCTGGAGAACGGCGAGGCGCGCTTCGTCGATGGGCAGCTGGTGATCATCGGAGAGGGCGAGGAAAGCGACATCGAGGCGATCAATGCGCGCTACCGCTCGCCTCTGGCGGCGCCCTATCGCGCGCGGTTGGAGATCAATGTTGCCGGCGAAGGGGTTCAAATTAACGATCTCGGCGAGATCGACCTCTCCAATCCGGGAGCGGATCAGTGCCAGGGCGCGTTCGCCGGGCTGATGGAGCGCAACGTGATCAATTTCGCCACCGGCTCGGCCGCGATCGACGCTGAGAGCCGGCGGCTGCTCGATGACCTGGCGCGCATCTCCTATCGCTGCGACCGGTTCATGATCGAGATTGCAGGGCATACGGACAATGTCGGTCCGCGCGAGGCCAATCTCTCGCTCTCCCGGCAACGGGCGCAGGCAGTGCTCGATTATCTCGCCGGCCAGGGCGTGGCGCGCGATCGGCTGCGGGCGGCGGGCTACGGCCCGGACCGGCCGCGGGCGAGCAACGCAAGCGCGGTGGGGCAGGCGGCGAACCGGCGCATCGAGTTCAAAGTGTCGGGTTGAGTGGATCCAACGCAAACATGTTTGGGCTAAGGCCATGGCGTATCTGATCGGACAATTGACGTGGTGGCTGGTGGCGGTGGGCGCGGCCGCGGCGGTCTCGGGCTGGGCGCTGCATCTCATCCTCAACGCGAGAAAGCTCGCGGACCTTGAGAAGGAGCGCGACAAGCTGCGCGGCGAGTTCCTCGGGTTCTTCCATTCGGAATGGCAGCCGCTCAAGCGGTCGCAGGCGGACGACCGCGAGCTCGACACGATGCGCACGCGGGTGACGCTGGCGAACGCGCACGCGGCGGCGCTGGAGCGCGCGATGGGCGAGCTCAGGGACCGGCGCGATGAATTGCTTGGGCGGATCGCGGAGCTGGAACGCGCGCTGGAGAGCAAGGATTCTCCGGATCTGCAAGGCGAAGTCAGCCGACTGCAGGGGCTGCTCGACGAGCGGCCCGACGCGGAGGCGATGAACGCGCTCGCGTGGCGGCTGCGCTATTTCGAGGCGCGGACGAAGTATCTGGAGAGCGGCGGGCGGCTGCGCGAGGGCGCCGACAACCAGCCGCTGGCGGCGATGCAGGCGGAGCGCGATGCGGCGCGCGCGGAGGCGAGCGAGCTTCGCGCACGGCTGGCGGATGGCGCGCAGCCGGCGGGAGGCGCGGAGGGGCTCAACAGCCTGAGCTGGCGGGCGCGCTATCTCGATGCGCGGGTGAAATATCTGGAGAGCGAGGCGCGGCCGAAGGCGCCGGGCGTGGATGCGGAGACCGCTGCGCGGCGCGACTGGCGCGCGCGTTATGTGGAGCGGCGCGTGCGGCATCTGCAGAACGAGCTCAAGGCGGCGCGGATCGAGGCGGGCGCGCTTGCGGCCGCGCGCACGCGGATCGGGGAGCTGGAAGCGGCCTCCTCGCTGGCGGCGCCGGAAGGCGAGTTGAAGCGCCTGCGGTGGCGGGAGCGCTATCTCGATGCGCGGGTGCGGCATCTGGAGTCGCGGCTCACGGGCGCGGGCGCGCCGGTTGCGCAGCTGGAGCCGGGAGAGGATGCGCGGCTGCCGATCGAGACGCCGCAGCGGTTGGTCGGAGGCGGGGTGCGGCCCGCTTCGATCGCGGCGCCGCGGCAGGGCGCGCCGGACGATCTCACGCTGATCGAGGGGATTGGTCCGAAGACGGAGAATTCGCTGCACGCGCTCGGGGTGTTCCATTTCGACCAGATCGCGGACTGGTCGCGGGCCAATTGCGCGTGGGTGGACCAATATCTGCGGCTGCGCGGACGCATCGAGCGCGAACGCTGGGTGGAGCAGGCGCGCGCGCTGGCGCGCGGGGCGCGGCAGCGGCACCAGCTCTATCTGGAGCGGGAGCTCGTTTAGGGCGATCTGCGGTGCGCAAGGCGCCTCGTCGGGCGCGGGCGCCGGGCGATCCGTGACCAGGCGCGCCAGGCATCCTGACGACATTCAGCTCTGATCCTCGCGCTGGACGGGAGCGCCGGGCTTGCGCGCGGTCAAGGCGCGGGTCGGGCCGGCGGCGAGAGTGCTGCGATGGAAGTTCCGCTGTCGCAGCTGGCGCTCAATCTCGGCGCAGCCACGCTCATGGTGGCCGCCACAACGCTGGTGCACTTCTTTGGCCTGCTGTCGCTGACGCGGCTGATGAGCGGGGCGCACACGCGGCTGCGCACGCACGAGGGGTCGTGGCGCCAGGCCGGTATGATCCTGCTGGTGGTGATCGGGATCTTCGCGCTGCACACGGTGCAGGTCTGGCTTTATGCAGCGCTCTATCGCCTGCTCGGCGAGTTCCGGACCTTCGAGCAGGCGCTTTATTTCTCCACCGTGAGTTTCTCCACGCTTGGCTTCGGGGACCTGACGCTGGGGATCAATTGGCGCGTGCTCGGCGCGATCGAGGCGGTCAACGGCCTGGTGCTGATCGCGTGGTCGACCGCGTTTCTCATCAGCGTGACTTCGCGGCTTAGGGTGCTCGAGCACGAATGGCTCGCGCCAAAAGACTGATCGGGTCAGCCCTTGAAGTAGGCGCACATCTTGTTGCCCTCCGGATCGCGGACATAGGCGCCATAGAAGGGCGGGTCGTACTCGCCGCGCACGCCGGGGGCGCCTTCGTCCTTGCCGCCGGCCTGGAGAGCGGCCGCATGGAAGGCATCGACCGCCGCGCGGCTCGGGGCCTTGAAGGAGAGCATTGAGCCGTTGCCGAGCGTGGCGGGCTCGCCGTTGGCGGGCGTGGCGATGTAGATTTCGAGGCCTTCCTTCTTGCCGCCGGGGCCGTAACCGGCCCAGCCGCCTTCCTCGAAGGTCTTGGCATAGTTCAGCGGCGCGAGCGTCGCGTCATAGAAGCGGACCGAGCGCGGGCAATCATTCGTGCCGATGCAGACATAGCCGATCATGTGTTCCCTCCGTGCGGCACGCTTAGGCGCGGTCGCACCGGGTGTCAAGAACAAAGAGGGAACTTTGGTTGCGTTCAGTTTGTGCTTTGAATCGCGGCGAGGACCGGCGCCGTGGCGTGCGAGCTTGGCTTCGCCGACGCCGGAGATGGCGGCGAGTTCAGCAAGGGTTGTCGGTTTGCGCGCCACGATGGCGGCGAGGGTCGCGTCGTGAAAGATCACGTAGGGCGGGACATTCGCGGCGGCCGCCGCCTCGCGGCGCCATGAACGCAGCGTTTCGAAGAGACGCGCGTCTTCGCCTGCGAAGCCGGCCGCGGCGCTCCTGCGCCCGTCGCGTGCGGCGCGGCGGTCTTCCTTGGAGCGGCGCGCTGGCTTGGCTTCCTCGCGGATGCGGATCTCGCGTTCGCCCTTGAAGACGGCGCGCATGCCGGCTTCGTCGCTGACGCGCAGGATCGGGCGGTCGGTGTCGGATTCCGAGAGCAGGCCTTCGAAGAGGAGGTGCTCGATGACGCGGCGCCAGGTCGCTTCGCTCTGGTCGGCGCCGCAGCCATAGGTGCTGCGGGTGGCATAATCCGCGTCGATCGCGTCGCGCGCAGGCTTGCCGAGGAGATGATCGACCACGCGGCCGCGTCCGAAGCGCTGGTCGAGGCGCAACACGGCTGAAAGAGCTTTGGCCGCGAGCTGGGTGGTGTCGATCGAGGCGGGCGGGTTGGCGCAGATGTCGCACACGCCGCAGGCGCTTGGGTCTTCCTCGCCGAAGTAACGGCGCACCGCGGCGCGGCGGCAGGAGAGGCCGTCGAAGAAGCCGAACAATTGACGGGCCTTCTTCACCTGCACGGCTTTGATTGCGTCGCTCGCGTTGGAGTTCGCGGCCCACATCAGGCTGCGGCGCAGATCGCCGGCGCCGTAGAACGCGATGCCTTCGGCGACCATGACCACATCATCCTCGCGCTGGAAGCGGCGCTGGCGTTCGTCGCGAAGGGCTGCGTCGAGGCCGGCATGGTAGGCGAGCGCGGCGATGTTCGCGGCGGCGAGCGCGGCGGCGATGGTTTCGACGCCCTCTCGCGTGCTGGCGTAGACGATCCCCGGAACGCCGGTCCGCGTACGGACCAAATCGACGACGCGATCCGTTGGGTGCGTGGATTTGCGCTGTGCGCTCAGCACGAGATTGGGCCTGTCGAAGGACGCGATGAAGGCGCGCGCGTCCTCCAGGCGCAATTGCGCGCGGATGTCGGCTTGCGTGCGGAGGTCGGCGGTGGCGGTGACGGCGATGCGGGGCGTGGTCGGGAAGAGCTCGGCGAGCTTGCCGAGCGCGCGATATTCGGGGCGGAAATCATGCCCCCATTGGCTGACGCAATGGGCTTCGTCGATGGCGACGAGCGCGAGCGGGATCGTTTGCAGCGCTTCGAGGAAAGAGGGCGCGAAGAGGCCTTCCGGGGAGATGTAAAGCAGGTCCAGCTTGCCTTCGCGTGCGGCGGCGAGTGTTTCGCGGCGCACATCGAGGGGAATTGTGGAATCGAGCCGCGCCGCCGCTACGGCCGCGGCACGAAGCGCGGCGACCTGATCGGCCATGAGCGCGATGAGCGGCGAGACGACGAGGCCGACGCCGGGGCGGAGCATGGCGGGGATCTGGTAGCAGAAGCTCTTGCCACCGCCCGTGGGCAGCACGGCTATCACGTCGCGGCCGGCGAGCACTTCGCCGATCACGCTCTCTTGCAGGCCGCGGAATTCGGCGTGGCCGAAGACGCGTTGCAGCGTTTCGCGCGCGGCTTCGATCATCGCGTCCTCTGAGTGTTTCGGCGGACGAGCATTACCCCTGCCATGTCCCTGTGGTTCACTTCCTGGTTTTCGCAAGAGCGTGAATGAATTCATCAAGCTCGGTCGCGCCCAGTATCTTTGCGATGGCTGCGTCGGTGATTTGTCGGACGGCTTGAAGGGCGGCAGTGCTCAAGGGGAATTCTAGGGCTGGTCGAAAGTGAGCAAGGCCGACGCAGAATGTTTGGAGTGCGCATTCAGTCGCGCAGCCGGCGAGGACGAGTCCCGCAGCCTTATGGCTACGCGTAGCAGCATACACGCCCTGACCTGGCGCGCCGTCATTGTCCCATGGAACATCCAGAAGACCGAACAGCTTCGGTTTCTGAACAGGCCCAAAGAACATCAAGTGTACTTCGCGCTGCCAGTGCGCAAATTTCGACAAAAGACCATAGAGTCGGGGAATGGCCGGCAGGTCCGTTCTCACCAGCGTAATGGCGTGTCGTGTGGTTAGTTCTAGTGGAGCCTGGCTGACTTCCGCTTTGGTCATCGCTGCTGAGTATGCAAGTTTTTCAATTGCGCTACGCGTAAGGACGCTTGCCTCAAACAGGCGGCCTTGATGGGCCAGGGTATGGGCGGAATCCAGAGTTTGCATTGCCTTGAGAAGGCTGAACTCACATAGAAACTCGATAAAGGGCCGCTCCGCTATAGCGGATTTCCCATGCCGCTCGGCCTCCACTGCTGCATGTGCAGCAATGAGAGTTTTCTCGAACGCTTGATCGAGGGGTGGATCCTTGGACCGTTCAGGCTCCTCTTCTTCCTCTTCGTTGAGCACGTAGTGTTTTAGGGCATAGTCGAGTCCGATGCCGAGCATCGATGCGACGCACGCTGCGTCGACGTTTTGCCTTACTCGTGGGGACAGATCTCTACGACATGCCACCCAACCGTGCATATGGACAGCGTCCCACCGCTGGGAGCTGTAGAGTGAGAAATCCCGTGCCAAGAGCTCGTCGTCGGTCCGACGCTCAGCGTCGGTCTGGATGAAGTCGCGCGAGTTCTTGGGCATTTACATCGCTCGGGTTTCGGGCTGGGCGTAGCCGAGCTTCACGTTGAGCGCGTCGAGGAGGGATTGCGCGGACTTGGCAATGACGGCGCCGGGGGGGAAAACGGCGGCGGCGCCCATCTTCAGAAGCGCGTCCACATCTTCCGGCGGGATCACGCCGCCGACGACGATCATGATGTCGGGGCGGCCCTTCGCTTCGAGCGCGGCGCGGAGCGCGGGCAGGAGCGTCAGATGGCCGGCCGCGAGCGAGGAGAAGCCGATGACGTGGACGTTGCTGGCGATGGCGAGGTCGGCGGTCTCTTCGGGCGTGGCGAAGAGCGGGCCGATCTCGACGGCGAAGCCGAGGTCGGCGAACGCGGAAGAGATGACTTTCTGGCCGCGATCGTGGCCGTCCTGGCCGATTTTCGCGACGAGGATGGCGGGCGGGCGGCCGTCGGCGTCGGCGAAGGCGCGGGTCATGCCGCGGGCGCGATCGACTTCCTGGTCCTTGCCGGCTTCGCGTGCGTAGACGCCTTCAATGACGCGCGTTTCGGCCTGGTGGCGCGACCAGGCGCGCTCGAGCGCGGCGGAGATTTCGCCGACCGTGGCTTTGGCGCGTGCGGCTTCGACGGCGAGCGCGAGCAGGTTCGGTTGCGGGCCAAGACTTTCGTTTTTGGGCCCGCGCTCCAACTTGGCGGCGGCTTGCAGAGCGGAGAGGGCGGCGTCGACCTTCGATTGATCTCGTTCGGCGCGGAGGCGGGTGAGCTTGTCGATCTGGAGTGTGCGGACCTTGGAATTGTCCACTTTCAGGATCGGCACATCTTCGTCGCCGTCGAGCTGGAACTTGTTCACGCCGACGATGGTTTGCGCGCCGGTGTCTATACGCGCTTGCGTGCGTGCGGCGGCTTCCTCGATGCGCAGTTTTGGCAGGCCTTCGACAATGGCGCGGGTCATACCGCCGAGCTTCTCCACTTCCTCGATGTGCGCCCAGGCCTTCGCGGCGAGGTCATAGGTGAGGCGCTCGACGTAGTAGGAACCGCCCCAGGGATCGATGGGGCGGCGGAGGCCCGCTTCCTGCTGCAGGAAGATCTGGGTATTGCGGGCGATGCGGGCGGAAAAGTCCGTGGGCAGAGCAAGGGCTTCGTCGAGAGAATTGGTGTGCAGCGATTGCGTGCCGCCATAGCCAGCGGCCATCGCCTCGATGCAAGTGCGGATGGCGTTGTTGAAGACGTCCTGGGCGGTGAGGCTCCAGCCGGAGGTCTGGCAATGCGTGCGCAGGGCGAGGGATTTGTCGTCCTTTGGGGAGAATTGCTGGAGGAGCTTCGCCCAGAGCAGACGCGCGGCGCGCATCTTGGCGATCTCCATGAAGGGGTTCATGCCGATCGCCCAGAAGAAGGAGAGGCGCGGCGCGAACTGATCGATCGTGAGGCCGGCGGCGAGGCCGGCGCGGATGTATTCGACGCCGTCGGCCAATGTGTAGGCGAGCTCGAGGTCGGCGGTCGCGCCGGCCTCCTGCATGTGATAGCCGCTGATCGAGATCGGGTTGAACTTCGGCATGTGCTTCGACGCAAACGCGAAGATGTCCGACACGATGCGCATCGATCCCTCGGGGGGATAGATGTACGTGTTGCGGACCATGAATTCCTTCAGGATGTCGTTCTGGATCGTGCCGGCGAGCTTCTCGGGCGGAACGCCCTGTTCTTCGGCGGCGACGATGTAGAGCGCCATGATCGGCAGCACGGCGCCGTTCATGGTCATCGACACGCTCATCTGATCGAGCGGGATGCCGCTGAAGAGCGTGCGCATGTCGTAGATGGAATCGATCGCGACGCCGGCCATGCCGACATCGCCGGTCACGCGCGGGTGGTCGCTGTCATAGCCGCGGTGCGTGGCGAGATCGAAGGCGACGGAGAGGCCTTTCTGGCCGGCGGCGAGATTGCGGCGGTAGAAGGCGTTTGAATCCTCGGCGGTGGAAAAGCCCGCGTACTGACGAATGGTCCAGGGCTGCTGGACGTACATGGTGGGATAAGGGCCGCGGCCGTAGGGCGGGAGGCCGGGGAAGCGATCGACGAAGTCGAGGCCCGTGCGATCTTGCGCGGTGTAGAGCGTCTTGACGTCGATGCCTTCGGGCGTGCGCCAGGGCTCGCCTTGCGACGGCGATGCGGAGGATTTGGCGTCGCTGTCGAGCGAGAGCTTGGTGAAATCGGGGAGGCTCATGATGCGGGCGCTCCTGCGGCGGCAAAGCGATCGAGCGCTTTTTCGTCGCCGCGGAAGGTGTTGAGATCGACAGGACCGGCGACGCCGTGGCGCCGGGCCTTGTTGTGGTGTTGCCAGATCACCCACTCGGTCCGGCGGAAGTCGGGCTTCATGAAGAGGCTGCGGATCCAGAAGCGCTCGCCGCGGAATTCGGCGAGGTGGGCGTCGTGGAATTCGCGCGTGGTGTAGAGGATGGGGCGCACGCCGGTGGTGGCCTGCACGAGATCGAGGAAGGAGCGCACCTCGGCGCCGACATGCTCGACCTGCGGGCCTTCGCGGCACGGCCCCATGTGCTCGAGATCGATTGCGGGCGGGAGCGCGTTCGGATCGCGCGGGACGGTGCGCAGGAAGTTCGCGGCTTGCGCGGCGCCGGGGCGGCAGAGCGTGAAGAAATGATAGGCGCCGCGCTTCAGGCCGGCGCGCGCGGCGCCGTCCCAGTTGGATTGGAAGAGCTCGTCGGTGTGGTCTTCGCCTTCGCTGGCCTTGATGTAGACGAAGCGGACGTCGGTGCGGGCGACGGCCGTCCAGTCGATGGCGCCCTGGTGGCGCGAGACGTCGATGCCGGCGACGCCGCCGGTGGTCCAGGGCGTGAGAAAGCCGAGCGCGGCGAGCGCGACCGCGATGAGAAGCGCGACGATGGAGCAGATCGCGACGACGCGTTTCGAGGTGAAGCTCATGCCTTGAGCGCCGTGTGCAAACGGTCGAGCGATTCAAGCGCATCGCGGCCCGCGAAGATGAATTGATCAATGCCTGCTTTGCGCCATTGCTCTTCCCTCTCACCGGGACGGCCGGCGAGGATCACCCAATCGGCGCCGGAGGCCTTGAGCGCGGCGGCGGTTTCGGCGGCATCGCTTGCGTAGGCTTCGTCGCTGCCGACGATCACCGCGAGCGGGGTCTGGGCGGCGTTCAACGCGGCGCACATGTGTGGGATGCCCGGATATTCCGCTTCCGGATCATGACTGGCGACGCCGCCGGCGGCGAGCAGGTTGCGAGCGAATTGCGAGCGGGGGGAGAAGTCCGTCAGCTTTCCGAGCGTGGCGAAGAAGGCGGGGCGAAGGTTGGCGCGCTCGCCGCGCTCGCGCGCCGCCTCGAAGGGCGCGGCCCAGCGGATTTGCGGGAGCGGCTCGGCTGTCTTCGCCGGCGGCGGGAGAAGCGGGCCGACGGGTGTGTAGGATGGCGTTTCGATAGCGGGCAGGTCGGCGCCGAGAAGGGGGAAGTCGGTGATGCCGGTGACGTGCGTCTTGCGGAGCGCGATGTCGCGCTTTTGGGCGTCGCGGAGCGCCTTCACCTCTTCCTGCAGCCAGCCGCGTTCGAGACACGCGACAATGCCGCCTTCGATCTCGATCTTCTGCATGAAGGCCCAGCCGGCTTCGGCGAGATCGCGAGTCATCTTCTCGACGAACCAGGAACCGCCGGCGGGGTCGGCGACGCGGCCGAGATGCGATTCCTCCATCAACACGAGCTGGGTGTTGCGGGCGATGCGGCGCGCGAAGGGCGTCGGCAGGCCGATGGCGTCGGTGAGCGGGCGCACGGTGATCGCCTGGGCGCCGCCGATGGCGGCGGCGAAGGCGGCGGCGGTGTTGCGCAGGATGTTGGTCCAGGGATCGATTTTGGCGAGCATGCGACGCGAGGTGAAGGCGTGGACGCGCGCGGCCTGGCCGCGTTCGTTTGCGCCGGAGGCTTGCGTCACGCGCGCCCAGCAGAGGCGGAGCGCGCGGAGCTTGGCGGCTTCGATCATGGCGTCGGGACCAACCGACAGGGTGAAGAGGAGAAGCCGGCTTACGTCGTCGATCGCGACGCCGGCTTGTGCGAGGGCGCGCAGATAATGGATGCCGATCGCCAGCGCGGCGCCGAGCTCCTGGCCTTCGGAGCCGCCGGCTTCGTGGATTGGGCGTGCGTCGATGCGCAGTGCGGAAGCGTTTGGGAAGTCCGATGCGATGCGGGCGGCGAAATTGGCGGCGGCGTTGACGTCTTCAAGTGCGCCGGCGCGCATGAGGGCGCCGATGGGATCGACGTTGAAGGCGGCGGCCGCAGCGCGAAGATTGCGGGTGCGCAGATGCGTCGCGAGGAGATCGGCGGCCCAGAGGGAATATGCGCCGGCGTCGAGCGATGGGGGCGCGAGATCGAGCAGCACGTTCTCAAGCGTCCGTTCGAGATGCGCGGGCGTGCGGATCGCAATTCCTTGTTCGCCGTTCGGATCGATGACGAGCTCGATCGCGGCGACGCCGCCTTGCAGGTCGGCGAGGATCTCGGAATTGGCTTGCGCGGGATCGGGATGGGAGACCGCCTGACGGATCGTCCAAGGCTGATGCGGATCGCGCGCGGCGAGGGCGCCGCGGATGAAGGGCGCGGCGCCCGGTATGCCGGAGACGTCCGTCGCGGTCGCGATGTCGGGTTCACCGTAAAGGGGATGGATGGGAGCGCCGTCGGCGGTCTTGCCGACGAGCCGCTCCCAGGGAGCGCCTTTCAACGCGCGTTCGGCGAGCTTGCGCCATTGGCTTTCGTCGGACGCGGGAAATCCGTCAGCGAGTGGGAGCATGCGCAACGCCATGCAAGTTAGAAGGCCGTGTCCGTCCCACCCGTCAAGCGCCCTTCCCGCGCGGCGGAAATAGGGGGACGCAGAGAGGCGCCATCCCCGGGCGGCCGGGCGGCAAGATCTTGCAACAACTGAGTTTTTCGGCGCGGGGGCGCGAACTTATCCGACCGAGGGCCGGGCGGGCTTAGGATTCCTCGCATCAACACGAGGAGCCCATGCCGACAGAGATCATCCCCAAAGCGCTGCAAGGATCGCTCACGCTGAGATCGGCGGCGGCCCTCGCGGTCGCTTACGTGGCGGGGCGGTTCGGGGCGCACTTGCCGGAGGGCGCGGCCCAGGAGATCGCCGGCGCGCTCATCGATCTTCTCTTTGCGCTCGGGTTGCTGGGAGTGGGCGTCGGGCGGGCCCGGGCCCGCGGCCCGCTGGTCTGAGGACGGATGATGCGGGTGCTCCTACTTGCGTGCGTCCTCTGGCTGGCGCCGGCGTGCGCGACGGTTCCGGGCGAAAGGCCGGCGGCTTCCTCCCATTCGATGGAGGCGCGCGCGGTCGCGCTGCTGCAGGCCTATGCCGTCATCCTCGACGAGGCGGCGAAAGTCGCGGCCGATCCGGCGACGCCGCTGGCGGTGAAGCAGACCTTGGCGCGCGCCGAGCGGGTGGCGACGCCGGCGGCGGAAGCGCTCGTTCTGGCGCTACGGGCGCATGCGCGGGCGCAGAGCGATGGAAGCGAGCTGCAGCTGGTGGAGGCGATGCGGTTCGCGGAGGCGGCGCTGATGAGCTTCGCGGCGGCGATCCCATGAAGGATGTGCAGAAGCTCTTGGCGGCCATTGCGGCGGTGCTTCCGTTGCTGCCCGGCCCGGCCCGAGCCGGGGAGATTCTCGACCTGGCGGCGCGGGCGCTGGAGGCGGGCGAGACGCTCGATGGTCTGCGGCGCGAGATCGAAGCGATGGCGGCGCGGGGAAGCGCGGATGATCTCGATGCGGCGCTCGCGCGGGTGCGCGAAGCATCGGCGCGCTTCCGCGCTTCGCTTTAGAGTTTGTCGCGATTTCCAACGGCCAACCGGAATCCACTTGGCCGGAAGTCGCTTCAGAGACGACGGAGCAGGGCCCTTCGCGGCGCGTTCCTGCTTCCGTCCGGGGAGGTTCCGCGCGAGCGGACGGAGGCGCCCCCGCCCTCCACCTCCGGCCCGGAGCGTTCCGATGGAGCGATCCAGGCGCCTCCCCCTGTTTCCATTCTCCCGGGGCGTCGCCGGCGGTTAGGCGCGCCCGGGGCGAGGCTTTCAGTTGCGCGGGACGCGCGCTGCGCCTAACTCCACCGCTCTCCTGCTCCTTGGGAGCCCGTAGCTCAGCCGGTAGAGCATCTGACTTTTAATCAGAGGGTCTCGGGTTCGAATCCCGACGGGCTCACCATCCCGCGCCGGCCTGGCCGCCCCGGCGTTTGATCGCTCGGCGGCGCCCAGTTTGGGTGGCGGCGCGGGGCGGATTCACCCCATCGACATCGGCGCAGCGCTTGCATGCTGGCGTCACCCGCCGGCTCTCCCATGGCCCGCGGGCAGGAGAGGCTCGTGGCGCTCAAGCGCGTGATGTTCGGCGCCGCGGCCTTGTCGGCGGCGCGCATGTTCCAACTTGGGACAAGCTTCATCGCCGTGCCGATCATGACGCGCCTGCTCGCGCCAGCCGATTACGGCGTGGTCGCGATCGCCATGGCGATGGTGGCGCTGACGATCTATCTCGGCGACGGCGGCCTCGGGCGTTCGCTGATGCGCGCCGGGCCGATGGACATGGACGTCTGGTCGAGCGCGTACTGGCTGGTGACAGGCTCGACCAGCGCGCTGGCGGTGCTGGTGGCGCTGGCGGCCTGGCCGCTCTCGATCTTCTACAACGAACCGAACCTGTTCCTGGCGACGCTGGCGCTGGCCGCCATTCCGGCGCTGTTCGGGGCGTCGGAGATTCCCGCCCAGACGCTCTTCCAGCGCGAGAAGCTGGGCTGGCTGGCGGGCGCCGAAGTGATCTCGGCGTTGGCCGGCATCGGCACGGCGATCTGGTTGGCGTTTTCCGGCGCGGGGGTCTGGGCCTTGGTGGCGCAGAACGTCGTGATGTACGCGGTGAAGCTCGCGGTCATCCAGGCAGCCAGCAATTTCTGGCCGCGCTTCGTCTTCCGTTTGAGCCTGCTGGGGCCGCATTTCGCCTTCACGCGCGACAGCATCGGCTCGGCGGTGATGCAGTTCATCGGTCGCCAGACCGATCCGCTGGTGATCGGCAAGGTGCTGGGCGCGGCGACCCTCGGCTTCTATTCGATCGCTTATCGGATCATGCAAATGCCGGGGGTGGTTCTATGCACCCCGCTCATGGCCGCGCTCTATCCGCGGCTCGCGCGGATCAAGGACGACAAGCGCGCGATCAAGGAACTCGTGCTGGCGGTCACCATGGCGCAGGCGGCGCTCATCCTGCCGCCGATGACGGCGCTGGCGGTGGCGAGCCATTCGGTGTTCACGCTGCTGCTCTCGGAGCGCTGGGCGCCGACCGCGCCGCTCTTCTCGGCGCTCGCGGTGGCGGGGATGGCGCAGGCGGTGACCCAGCTCAGCGGCACGGTGCTGCAGGCGGTCGGGCGGACCGGGGCGCGGCTCCGGGTGACGGTGGAGTTTGCGATCCTGTGGGCGCTCTCGGCGCTCGTGCTGGTGCATTTCGGCGCGGAAGTCGTGGCTTGGGGCTTCACCGCCGTGACGCTGCTTTATCTGGGCCGGCTGCTGCACACCTTCCTCAAGCCGATCGACTGCACGATGAGCGAGTATTTCGAGGCGCTGCTCGGACCGGTGCTGGTATCGGCCGGCATCGTGGCGACACACCTCATGCTGGTGTCGTCGCTGCACCCCAACGCCTGGGAGGAGGCCGCGCTGGCGTGCGCGGAGGCGCTCGGCGGGATCGGCTTCTTCCTCCTGGCGCAACGGCGCGCGATCCAGGCCCGTCTGCAATCGGTGCGGGTAATCCTTCAGAGCTGAGCGCTGGGCGCGCGCGGGCTTTGCACAGCCGCGGCGGTGCGAATCGCCTCGTTGGGGTGGATTGCGGCGTCTTCGAGGGGGGCCAGCGAGGGCGAATCCCTATAGCCATGCCCCGTTCGGCCAGCGCTGGACGTTTCCGGGCGTGTCGCCGCCGCTTCACTGTGGTGATTTCGTCGGCGTGGACCCCGGAAAAGAATCGCCTGTTAACCAAATTCGGGGTACAGGCGAGGCAGGTGCGGGCGGCGTCCGTGTCGGAATTTTTGTGTCTGCGCGAAACCACCGGCTGGCTCATACGTTCGAAAAGTTGGCCACATGAGGGGATGTTCATGAAGAAGCTTCTGCAAGGCGCGACTGCCGTCGCGGCTTTCCTGGCGGCGACGCCCGCCTTCGCCACGGAGGGGTGGTACGGTCGGGTCGATGCCGGCTACAGCTTCGCGGGCAGCAACGATATCAGTCCCTGGAACGCCAGCGCGGACCTGGAGAATGACTGGGTCGAGTCGCTGGGCCTCGGCTTTGCGTTCGACAACGGCTTCCGCCTCGAAGGCGAATTCTCGCACCGCTTCAACGAGCTCGACACTGCGACGGTCGCCTCGGGCGACGCGCACGTTTGGGCCGCGATGCTCAACGCTTATGTCGATTTCAACAAGAGCGGGGCGGTTCAGCCCTATCTCGGCGTCGGCGTCGGCGCGGCCCGTCAGGACTCCAACGCTTGGCGGAACGGCCCGGTGCGCGGCTACGACGATTCCGAGACGAGCCTTGCCTATCAAGGCCTCGCGGGCATCGCGTTCATGCTGAGCGAGCAGCTCGCGCTGGATATCGGCTACCGCTATTTCGCGGCGCCGGACGGCGAGTTCAGCGGGACCAACCCGGCCCCGACGACGTTCTCGACGGACTATGATCATCACTCGGCCACGGTCGGCCTGCGTTGGCAGTTCGCGGCGCCGCCGCCCCCGCCCCCGCCGCCCCCGCCGCCGGCTCCTCCGCCGCCCCCGCCGCCGCCTCCGCCGGCTGCGTGCCCGACGTCGGAGTTCATGGTGTATTTCGAGTGGGATCGCTCGAACCTCAACCAAGCGGCGATGGAGACGATCGACTCGGCCGTGGCGAACGCCCGGGCGTGCAATCTCACCGCGGTCAGCGTCGTCGGCCACACCGACACGTCCGGCTCCGCCGACTACAATCTCGGTCTCTCGGATCGCCGGGCCTCCGTGGTGCGCGACGCGCTCGTGGCGCGCGGCATCGGGGCGACCTCGATCACGACGGCCGGTCGCGGCGAAGCCGAGCTCGCCCGCGCCACGCGCGACGGCGTGCGCGAGCCGCTCAACCGCCGCACGGCAGTGACCATCACGTTCCAATAAGACGGGACGTTTGGTTGGAAGTACGGACGGGCCCGGCGAAAGCCGGGCCCGTTTCGTTTGAGTGCTCGCCTGAGGGCGTTGCGGGCTGCCAGGCGTTCAGGCGCTGGGGCGGCGCAACGGTGCGCCAAAGGAGAGTGTTGAAAGGCGGCTCCTGGAGCCTTTGGAGCGTCGGCTGGACACGCCTCATGGGCGGGAGCAATAACGTGCATGCCCGGCTCTCCCGCGCCATCCCATGCAGCCGAAACGCCGATCGACCCGCCGCTGGCGGCGGCGCTCGCAGGGCTTGATGCGTCGGGCGCGGCGATGGTCGCGCGGACGCTCGCATGGTCGGCGATCAATTCGGGCTCGCGGGAATTGGCGGGCTTGAAGCGCATGCAGGCGCCGTTGCTCGACGCATTGGCGGCGCTGCCGGGGGAGGTGGGGCTCGCGCCGCTCGAAGAGACCGAGCGGGTGAGCGCGCGCGGCGACATCGAGGCGACGGCGCATGCAGAGACGCTGAGGCTGCGGGTGCGGCCGCAGGCGCCGATCCAGGTGGCGCTGACCGGGCATTACGACACGGTGTTTCCTGCGTCGCATCCGTTCCAGACGCCGGTGGTTCGCGCCGACGGGGCGCTGCATGGGCCGGGCGTGGCGGACATGAAGGGCGGCATCGCAGTGATGCTGGCGGCGCTGGAGGCCTTCGAAGCGACGCCGCAGGCGGGGAACGTGGGCTACGAGGTGCTGCTCAATCCGGACGAGGAGATCGGCTCTCCCGCTTCGGCGCCGCTGCTGAAGGCGCTCGGGGCGCGGGCGCATGTGGGCATGACCTACGAGCCGGCGATGGCGACGGGCGCGCTGGTCAGCACCCGGAAGGGCTCGGGCAATTATGCGCTGATCGTGAAGGGGCGCGCGGCGCATGTCGGGCGGGCGTTCGGCGAGGGGCGCAATGCGGTGGTCGCGGCGGCGGAGGCGGCGCTGGCGTTGAACGCGCTCAACGCGGTGCGGCCGGACGTGACGTTCAATGTCGGCGCGATCGACGGCGGGGGCGCGGTGAACATCGTGCCGGACCGCGGCGTGCTGCGCTTGAACGTGCGGGCGCCGGATCTGGACGCGCAGGCCTGGGCGGAGAGCGAGATCGGAAAGATCGTGCGCGCGCTCGAGGCCAAGGAAGGTTTGAGCGTGCATCTGCACGGCGGATTCTCGCGGCCGCCCAAGCCGCTGTCGCCGGCGCTGGAGACGCTGATCGGATGGACGCGCGAGGCCGGCGCGGCGCTGGGCCTCTCGCTGCAGTTCGGGCCCTCGGGCGGGGTGTGCGAGGGCAACAATCTGGCTGCGGCGGGGTGCATGAACATCGATACGCTGGGGCCGTGCGGCGGGGCGCTGCACAGCGACCAGGAATTTGCGCTGCCGGAGACGTTCCCAGAGCGGGCGAAGCTGTCGCTGCTGCTGCTGCACGGCTTTGCGTCGGGACGCTGGGATCCGCGGAAGCTGCGGGCATGAAAGCGCAGGCGCCGCTCGAGCCGGAGTACGTGATCCGCGCGGTGCGCGGGGGCGACCTTGCGGGCTATGTCGCGCTGCGCGAGCTCGCGGGGCCGGGCTTCACGAGCCTTATGATCGAGGACGCGGCGTTCGCCAAGCGGATCGCGGCGGCGGAGGCGAGCTTCGCGAGCGATGTGAGCGCGCCGGGCGCGGAGCGCTACATGCTGGCGCTGGAGCATCTGCAGAGCGGGGCGCTCTGCGGCTCGGCGGCGGTGCGGGCGACGGTGGGGGCCTCGCCGCCCTTCTTCAATTTCCGTGTACTGACGATTGCGCAGGCGAGCGCGGCGGCGGACCGGCGATTCGACATGAGCGTGCTCATCCTGGTGAACGAGTTCACCGGATGCAGCGAGGTGGGGTCGCTCTTCCTCAGGCCCGAGCATCGCAAGAGCGGGGTTGGGCGGGCGCTGGCGCAGGCGCGCTACATGCTGATCGCGGCGGCGCCGCAGCGCTTCAACGAGCGCCTGGTTTCGGAGATGCGCGGCGTCGTCGCGGCGGACGGGACCTCGCCGTTCTGGGAGGCGCTCGGGGCGCACTTCTTCAAGATGAGCTTCCGCGAGGCCGACCAGCTGTCGGCGACGACGGACAATCAGTTCATCCTCGACCTGATGCCGAAATATCCGATCTATGCGGACCTTCTGCCGGCGCCGGCGCGGGCGGCGATCGGGGTGTGCCATCCCGACGGCGCGGGCGCGCGCAAGCTGCTCGAATGGGAAGGCTTCCGCTACGACCATGTCGTGGACATCTTCGACGGCGGGCCGCTGCTCACGGTGTCGCGCGATGCTGTTCGCACGAAGCGCGAGGCGGGATTGAAGCGGCTGGTGGCGGACGCGAGCCCTCCGCGGCCGGTGAGCGCGCTTGTCGCGACGCCGGAGACGAAGGGATTCCGGTGCGTGAGCGTGGGCGCGGCGGTGCGCGGCGACGAGGCGCGCGTGCATCCAAAGGCGATCGCGGCGCTCGGATTGGACAATGGCGCGGAGGCGCTGGTGTGGGCTTCCTCGAATGAAAGCTGAGCTGTTCATCGGCGGCGCGTGGCGGAGCGGGCGCGGGAGCGCGTTCGCGTCGATGGACCCTTCATTTGGCGATCCGGCGACGGCCCAGAAGGTGTGGGAAGGCGCGGGCGCGAGCGCGGAGGATGTCGGCGATGCGATGAAGGCGGCGCGCGCGGCGTTCATTGCGTGGGCGCGGCGCCCGCTGGAGGAGCGCGTCGCGATCGCGCGCGCATATGCGAAGGCGCTGGAAGCGAACGGGGCTGCGCTGGCGGAGTGCATCTCGCGCGAGACCGGCAAGACGGCCTGGGAGGCGAAGGGCGAAGTCGCCTCCATGATCGGGAAGGTGGAGATCTCGATCCGGGCGCAGGCGGAGCGCGCTGGTTTCAAGGAAGAGGCGGCGGCGTTCGGTAAGCTGGCGCTGGCGCATCGGCCGCTCGGTGTTCTCTCCGTGTTCGGACCGTTCAACTTTCCGGGGCATTTGCCGAACGGGCACATCGTGCCGGCGCTGCTGGCGGGCAATTGCGTGGTGTTCAAGCCGAGCGAGCTTGCGCCGGGCGTTGCGTCGATCATGTGCGAAGCGTGGGAGGCGGCCGGCCTTCCGGCGGGCGTGCTGAACCTGGTGCAGGGCGGACGTGACGCGGGCGCGGCGCTGCTTGGGGCCGAGGGGCTTGGGGGCGTGCTCTTCACGGGGTCGGCGACGACGGGGACCTACATCCACAAGCTCTTCGCGGGGCGGCCGGACGTGATGCTGGCGCTGGAGATGGGCGGCAACAACCCGCTCATCGTGTGGCCTGGCGTGGAGGTGAAGACGGCGGCGAACCTGATCGCGCACTCGTGCTTCATCACGACAGGGCAGCGGTGCTCGTGTGCGCGGCGGCTCATCGTGCCCGACGATGCGTTCGGCGCCAGCGTGATGGAGGCCACGGCCGCGCTGGCGCGGGAGATCAAGGCGGGGCCGTGGAGGCAAACGCCCGAGCCGTTCATGGGGCCGCTCGTCAGCGTGCGCGCGGCGGAGCAGGCGGCGCAAGCGGAAGCGGCGTTGGCGGCGAAGGGCGGGAAGCTGATCGCGTCGCTGCAGCGGGAGGGCGCGTTCGTGCGCCCCGCGATCGTGGACGTGACGGACGTGGATGCGGCGGATGAGGAGGTGTTCGCGCCGCTCGTGCAGGTCGTCCGGGTGCGGAGCTTCGATGAGGCGCTGGCGAAGGCGAACGATACGCGCTTCGGGCTGGCGGGGGGATTGATCAGCGACGATGCTGCGCTCTGGGAGCGGGCGCGGATCGAGATGCGCGCGGGCGTGCTCAATTGGAACAGGCCGACGACGGGCGCGTCGGGCGCGTTGCCGTTCGGCGGGCCGGGGCTTTCCGGCTCGCTCAGGCCGAGCGCGTATTATGCGGCGGACTATGTCGCCTATCCCGCCGCGACGCAGCTCGCGGAGAAGCCGGTCGCCATCGCGGCGCCGGGGCTCCCATGAGGTTTTTGGCGTGACCGCCGTCGAGATCAATTTCGACGGGCTCGTCGGACCGACGCACAATTACGCCGGCCTGTCGGAAGGCAATCTCGCCTCGGAGCGTAATCGCGACATGGTTTCGCGGCCGCGCGCGGCCGCGCTGCAGGGCCTTGCGAAGATGCGCCGGCTTATGGAGCTGGGGCTCGTGCAGGGGGTGCTGCCGCCGCATGAGCGTCCGGAAATACGTTGGCTGCGCTCATTGGGCTTCGCAGGGACGGATGCGCAGGTTTGGGAGGCGGTCTGGCGGACGGACGAGCGCCTCGCGCGCGCCGCGATCGCGGCGTCGGCGATGTGGACGGCGAACTGGGCGACGATTTCGCCGAGCGCCGACACCGACGGCGGCAAGCTGCACATCACGCCGGCCAACCTCACCACGATGCTGCATCGCGCGCTGGAGGCGGAGACGAGCGGGCGGGCGCTGCGGCGCATCTTTCCGTTTGCGGCGCATCATGCGCCGCTGATCGGGCAAGCGTCGTTCAGCGATGAAGGGGCGGCCAATCACATGCGGCTTTGCGCCGAGCACGGCGCGCCGGGCGTGGAGATCTTCGTTTACGGGCGGCGTGCGAGCGATCCGCCGCTGCCTGGATTTCCCGCGCGGCAGACGCTGGAGGCGTGCCAGGCGATCGCGCGGCTGCATCGGCTCGATCCCAAGCGCACGTGCTTCATTCGTCAGTCGCGGAAAGCGATCGATGCAGGCGCGTTCCACAATGACGTGGTGGCGGTGTCGTGCGAGCGCACGCTTTTCCACCACGCCGAGGCGTTCGAGGATCGCGACGCGGCGCTGAAGGAGATCCGCGCGGCGTGCGATTTCGAGCCGGAGTTCGTGGAGGTTCCTTCTGCGGCGGTTCCGCTGGGCGACGCGGTCTCGTCCTACCTCTTCAATTCACAATTGGTGAAGACGGGGCATGGGCTGACGCTCATCGCGCCGACCGAAACGCGGGAGAACAATCGCACGGCGCCTTATGTGAACCAGATGCTGGCGGGAGGCGGGCCGATTGGGAAAGTGGAGCACGTCGAAGTGCGCGAGAGCATGCGCAATGGCGGGGGGCCGGCGTGCCTCAGGCTGCGTGTCGTTGTTAGCGACGAAGAGCGGCGTGCGATCCCGGAAGGGTTTGTGTTGACCGAAGCGCGCATCGTCGCGCTCGAGGCCTGGGTGAGCGCACATTATCGTGAGACGCTTGCGCCCGCCGATCTCGCCGATCCGAACCTGGTCGGCGAGACGCAGCGGGCGCTCGATGCGTTGACGAAGATTCTACCGCTCGGCGATGATTTCTACCCATTCCAACGCGGTTAACGCGTTCAGGCCGGATTCATCTAGTTCATCGCGGAGTCGCGGACCTTGTAGCGGCCGTCTTCGAGCTCTTCGAAGATGAGGCCGATCTGCGGGTGTTCGACCGGTTCGCCGCTCTCGTCGGCGAGCAGGTTCTGCTCGGACACATAGGCGACGTAATGATTGTCGGTGTTCTCCGCGAGCAGATGGTAAAAGGGCTGATCCTTGCGGGGACGGATGTCCTCCGGGATCGCGTTCCACCATTCCTCGGTGTTGGAAAACTCCGGATCGACGTCGAACACGACGCCGCGGAAAGGAAAAAGCTTGTGGCGGACCACTTGGCCGACGTTGAATTTCGCCTCTTGCATCTTCGCCTCCTGCTTTTCTCCCTCGCTTTGGGCTCCTACGGAATTGTAACGTAGGAACAGGGGCGGGACGCTACAAGAAGCGTGCCCCCATGCGTGTGACCCAGGTCGCTCGCCCGGGGCGGGAACGGTTTCCCCGGTCCGGGTGCGGCCAAAGACAAGAATATCCGGGGTCGAGGATGGTTCCGATGGGAGGGGGGCCGCGGCTTTTTGCGGCGCTCGATCTGGGCACGAACAATTGCCGGCTGCTGATCGCGGCGCCGCAACGGACAGGGTTCCGGGCGGTCGAGGGATATTCGAAGATCGTTCGGCTCGGGGAAGGTTTGGGCGTCAGCGGCCGGCTCTCGGAGGCGGCCATGGAGCGCACCATCTCGGCGCTCCAGACATGCGCGCAGCGCATCGCGGAGCGCGGCGTGACGGCGGTTGGCTGCATCGCGACGGCGGCGTGCCGGGTGGCGGAGAACGGTGCGGAATTCCTGGAGCGCGTGCAGCGAGAGACTGGACTTTCGTTTCGTGTGATCTCGCCGGAGGAAGAGGCGCGGCTGGCGGCCTTGGGCTGCGCGAACCTCGTCGATCCGGCCGCGGAGGCGGCGTTGATCGTCGATGTCGGGGGAGGCTCCACGGAAATGTCGTGGCTCGATGCGCACGCGGCCTCGCGCATCGGCGGCGGCGATCTCGGGGTGCAGCTGCACGCTTGGGGATCGCGGCCGGTGGGCGTGGTGACGTTGGCGGAGAGCGCGCCGGAGAGCGGCGATGCGGACGCGTGGTTCGCGGAGCTTGTGGCGACGGCGCGCGCGCAGGTGGCGGCGCTGTCGGAGGACGATGCGGGACTGAAGGCGCTCATGGCGAGCGATCGTGCGCACATCATCGGCGCGTCGGGGACCGTAACCTGCCTTGCCGGCGTGCACCTCGACTTGAAGCGCTACCAGCGCAGCCGCATCGACGGGGTCTGGCTTTCCAGGGACGATTGCGTGCGGGCGACGGCGAAGCTGTTGGGGATGAGCCGCGCGGAGCGCGGGGCGCACCCTTGCATCGGCGCCGAGCGGGCCGATCTCATCGTGCCGGGCTGTGCGATCCTGGCGGCGATCCTGGAGGCATGGCCGGCCCGAAAGCTGCGGGTGGCGGACAGGGGCTTGCGCGAGGGCGTGCTGATGACGCTGATGGCGGCGAAGCGAGGTTCGTAGGTTGAGCGAGGATGGGCGCCGGCGTTGGAGCGGTCCGGCAGGACCTGCAGGCGGGCGCGAGCTCGCCGCGAAGGCGCGCGACAAGTCCAAATCGCCATCGTCGCGCGCGTGGATCGCGCGGCAGCTCAACGATCCTTATGTGCGGCGGGCCAAGGAAGAAGGCTGGCGGGCGCGCTCGGCGTTCAAGCTTCTGGAGCTCGACGAGCGCTTCCATTTCATCAAGCCGGGCGCCCTTGTGGTCGATCTGGGCGCAGCGCCGGGCGGGTGGGCGCAGGCCGTGCTGAAGCGCGGCGCCGCGAAGGCGGTCGGGATCGATCTTCTGCCGATCGATTCCATGCCGGGCGCGGCGTTCCTGGAGATGGATTTCCTGGCGCCGGAGGCGCCGGGCGCGATCGAGGCGGCGTTGGGAGGAAAGCCCGATCTGGTGCTGTCCGACATGGCGGCGAACACGACAGGTCATCGGCGTACGGATCAAATCCGCACGGGGGCGCTGGCGGCGGCGGCGGTGGACTACGCGATCGCGCATCTGAAGCCGGGCGGCGCCTTCGTGACCAAGGCTTTCCAGGGCGGCCTTGAAGGCGAGGCGCTCATGCGCTTGAAGCACGCGTTCACGCGCGTGCGCCACGCCAAGCCGCCGGCGAGCCGGCTGGAAAGCGCGGAAGTTTACGTCGTCGCAACGGGACGAAGGGGACGGACCGATGAGCAGCGTCTACGCGTTCGAGGCGACGAGCCTTGAGGGGAAGCCTACGACGGTCGGCGAGCATCGCGGGAAGGTGATGCTGATCGTGAACGTCGCCTCCAAGTGCGGGTTCACCTACCAGTACGAAGGGCTCGAGGCGCTCTACCGGAAATACAAGGAGCGCGGGTTCGTCGTCGCTGGCTTTCCGTGCAACCAGTTCAAGAAGCAGGAGCCGGGCGACGCACGCGAGATTCGGGATTTCTGTTCGCTCACCTACGATGTGAGCTTCCCGATGTACGCCAAGATCGACGTCAACGGGCCGGGCGCGCACCCGCTTTATCGGTGGCTGAAGCGCGAGCGCCGCGGCGCCTTCGGCACCCAGAGCATCAAATGGAATTTCACGAAGTTCCTGATCGACCGGGAAGGAAACGTGAAGGCGCGCTATGCGCCGACGAAGAAGCCCCAGGCGCTGGAGGGGGCGATCGAGGCGCTGCTTTAGGGGGGCGCGCCGATGCCAAGGAGCCGGAACCGACGTCCTGCGAAGCCAACGCATGCGAAATCAGCTCGAGTTCGCCGTTGGGAGTGGTCGCGCGTCTACGGCGGAATGGGCGGAGTTTCTTCGGAACTTGGCGCTGCTTTCCATCGGCGCGCCCTTTCTCGAGCCGTACCTGTCAGGACGGGAGGCGCTGGACCCCAACAAGGCTTGGCTGGGGTTTGGGCTGGGGTTGGTGTTCCTGCTTGGGGCGGTTATATTGGATCACGAACGGAACGCCCCATGATCGATAGTTTCCTCGCTTACCAGCTCGCGATTGGCGTTCTCGGGATTGCGATCGGCTTGATCGGATTCGTGCATCTGCGGTGGCTGAAGCGGAAAGAGCGCGAGGAAGAGGCGGCGAGCACGCCGGCCGAGTAGGGTCTGCCCCTTGCCAAAGCGGGGACGAATCCATACACCCCGTCAATGGAAATCCGTGAAGCGCTGACCTTCGACGACGTGCTCCTGGAGCCGGGCGCGTCAGAGGTCATCCCCAGCGAGGTCGATACCCGCACCCGCCTCACTCGCTCCGTCCTGCTCAACATTCCGCTTTTGTCTGCGGCCATGGACACGGTCACGGAGGCGCGGCTGGCGATCGCCATGGCGCAGGCGGGGGGCCTTGGCGTCATCCACCGCAACCTGACGCCGGACCTGCAAGCCGAGCAGGTGCGCACGGTGAAGAAGTTCGAGGCCGGCATGGTCATCGATCCGATCACGGTGCATCCCGAGCAGACGATCCGCGAAATCCTGAAGCTCAAGGAAGAGCGAAGGGTCTCCGGCTTCCCGGTGGTGGAGAAGGGCACCAACCGGCTCGTCGGCATCCTCACCAATCGCGACATCCGGTTCTCCGAGCCCGGCGAACGGGTCGCCGACCTGATGACGAAGGATCGGCTGGTGACGGTGCGCGAAGGCACCGGCGAAGAGGAGGCGCGGCGCCTGCTGCACAAGCACCGCATCGAGCGGCTGATCGTGGTGGACGGCGAGAACCGATGCGTCGGGCTCATCACGGTGAAGGATTTCGAGAAGTCGCTGTCGCATCCGAACGCGGCGAAGGACGAGAAGGGACGCTTGCGGGTCGGCGCGGCTTCGAGCGTCGGCGATGATGGGCATGAGCGCTCGCTGGCGCTCGTCGATGCGGGCGCGGACGTGATCGTGATCGACACGGCGCATGGGCATTCGCGCGCAGTGCTGAGCGCGGTGGAGCGCGTGAAGCGGGTGTCGAACCGGGTGCAGGTGATCGCGGGCAATGTCGCGACGAAGGAAGGCGCCAAAGCGCTGATCGATGCAGGCGCGGATGCGATCAAGGTGGGGATCGGGCCGGGCTCGATCTGCACGACGCGCGTGGTGGCGGGCGTGGGCGTGCCGCAGCTTACGGCGATCCTCGACGCGGTCGGCGCGGCGCAGGCGGCGGACATTCCGGTGATCGCGGACGGCGGCGTGAAGTATTCCGGCGATCTTGCCAAAGCGCTCGCTGCGGGGGCCGAGACGGTGATGATCGGCTCGCTGCTGGCGGGCTCCGAAGAGGCGCCGGGCGAGACCGTGCTCTATCAGGGGCGCTCGTACAAAACCTATCGCGGGATGGGGTCGCTCGGCGCGATGGCGCGCGGATCGGCCGACCGCTATTTCCAGAAGGACGTCGCCGACCAGATGAAGCTCGTTCCGGAAGGCATCGAGGGGCGGGTGCCGTTCAAGGGGCCGGTGGGCAACATCCTGCATCAGCTCTGCGGAGGCTTGCGCGCCGCGATGGGCTATACCGGCGCGAAGACGCTGAAGGATTTCCGCGAGAAGGCGCGGTTCGTGCGCATTTCTGCGGCGGGCTTGCGCGAAAGCCATGTGCATGACGTGGCGATCACCCGCGAGGCGCCGAACTATCCCATGGGTGGATAGTGGCCGACGCGCGGATGAGCGTCCGGGCGCTGCGCGCCGAGGACGCCGGCTGGGTGACAGCGCTCAATGCGGCGAACGTGGCGGCGACCGCGCCGATGGATGAGGCGGCGTACAGGAACATGCTGGAGCAGGCGTTTCGCGCGACGGCGCTGGAAGGGGCGTGCCTCATCGCGTTCGACGAGGGCGCCGATTATGGCAGCGAGAATTTCGAGTGGTTCGGCGCGCGCTACGAGCGGTTTGCATACGTGGACCGCGTGATCGTCCCCGAGGCGGCGCGCGGCAAGGGCCTTGCGCGGGCGCTTTATGAAGACCTCTTCGCCGCCTCGCGCGGCGCCGGCAAGCCGCTTGTCTGCTGTGAGATCAACACGCCGAACCCGGTGTCGGATGTGTTCCACGCGCGGATGGGATTTGGCGAGGTCGGGAAAGCGACGCTGAGAAGCGGCAAGCGCGTGCGTTATCTGGCGCGGACGCTGTGAGGGCCGCGGCATGAGACCTGGGGCGCGCGCGGCGGCGGCGATCGAGATCCTGATGGATGTCGAAGCGCGGAAGCGTCCGGCCGCGGAGGCGATCAAGGATTGGGCGCTTAGCCACCGTTTCGCGGGCTCGAAGGATCGCGCGGCGATCGGCGATTTCGTGTTCGGGGCGCTCAGGTGGAAGGCGTCGAGCGCGTGGCGGATGGGGGAGGATACGCCGCGCGCGTGGGTGCTTGGCGCGTGGCGCTGGGGCTTTCTTCTGTCGCCGGAAGAGATCGCGCCGCTCTGCGCGGAGGATGCGCATGCGCCGAAGCTCAGCGATGCGGAGCTGCGATTGCTGCAGGAGGGCAGTCTCCACGGCGCGCCGGCGTGGGTGGAAGGAAACTATCCCGAGTGGCTGGAGGCGAGCTTCGTTCGCGCGTTCGGGGACGAGCGGATCGAAGAGGGCATGGCGCTAGCGGCGCCGGCGCCGCTCGATTTGCGCGCGAATGCGCTGAAGACGACGCGGGAGAAGCTGATCGCGGCGCTCGCGGAGTCGCCGAAGCTCAGCGAGGCGCCGATCGCGACGCCCTACGCGGCGCAGGGCGTGCGGATCGCATGGTCGCAAGGACGCAGCTTCCCCTGGGCGAGCGAACAGAGTTTCGTCAAGGGCTGGTTCGAGGTGCAGGACGAGGGCAGCCAGCTCGCGGTCGCATTGTCAGGCGTGCAGCCGGGGATGCAAGTCGCGGACGTGTGCGCAGGCGGCGGCGGCAAGACGCTCGCGCTCGCAGCCGCGATGGAGAACAAGGGGCAGATCTACGCGTTCGACATCGACGGGCGACGGCTTGCGCCGATGAAGGAGCGGCTGGATCGCGCGGGCGCGCGGAACGTGCAGATCCGGGCGCCGGCGCGGACGCGCGACGTGCTGGAAGATCTCCGTGAACGGATGGATCTCGTGCTCGTGGATGCGCCGTGCTCGGGCTCGGGCGTGTGGCGGCGGGCGCCGGATTCGAAGTGGCGGCTGCGTCCTGCGGCCATAGCGAAGCGGCAGGAAGAGCAGGCCGAGGCGCTGGCGCGCGGCGCGGCGCTGGTCAAGCCCGGCGGGCGGCTCGTCTATGTGACGTGCTCGGTGCTGCCGGAAGAGAATGGCGACCGGGTCGGGGCGTTCCTGGCGGAGAACAGGTCGTTCTCCCGCGCTTCGCTTGCGACGGAAGCTGCTGGCCGGCTGGAAGCCGGCGGTCCGGGGAGTGTGCAGTTCACGCCGCTCAAAACCGGATGCGACGGGTTCTTCGTCGCGGCGCTCACGCGGAGCGCATGAGAAGGCTTTCCATCGGGATCGCGGGGTGCGGCGTCGCGGGGTTGGCTGCGGGCGCGCTGCTGGCGCGCGAAGGGCATCGGGTGACGCTCTTCGAGCGCGCGCCGGCGCCTGCGCCTGTGGGATCGGGGCTCATCCTGCAGCCGCTGGGGCTGGCGGTGCTCGGCGAGCTCGGCGCGCGCGCACAGATCGAGACGCTGGGCGCGCGCGTGCGGCGGCTCTTCGGGCGATCGGCGCCGTCGGGGCGCATCGTGCTCGACGTGCGATATGCGGCGATCGGGGCGGAGGCCTATGGGCTTTCGGTGCATCGCGCGGCGCTCTTCGATGTGCTCTTGAAGGCGGGGCGGGCGGCCGGACTCGATATCGTCAGTGGACGGACCGTCATCGGCGCGGAGGACGGCTGGCTTGCGTTCGAGGACGGACGGCGGGCGCGGTTCGATCTCGCGATCGATGCGCTGGGGGCGGGCTCGCGCCTGTCGCCGCGGGCGCCGCTTCTGACGTACGGGGCGTTGTGGGCGAGCCTGAACTGGACGGAGGGGTTCGCCGATGATGCGCTGGAGCAGCGTTATGAGCGGGCGCGGCGCATGGTGGGCGTGCTGCCGATCGGGCGCATCGCAGCGGGTGGCGCGCAGCAGGCGGCGTTCTTCTGGAGCCTGAAGCACGCGGATTTCGAGGCGTGGCGTGCGGCGCCGCTCGAGGCGTGGAAGGAAGAGGTGCTGCGGCTTTGGCCGGAGACGGCGCCGCTCGTGGCGCAGGTGCGGTCGCACGAGGACCTTATCATGGCGCGCTATGCGCATCGGACGGTGCGCGAGCCAATCGGGCGGGGCTTCGTGCGTGTGGGGGATGCGTGGCATTGCACGAGCCCGCAGCTCGGACAGGGCGCGAACTTCGCGCTGCTCGATGCGCTCGCCTTGTCGCGGGCGCTGGCGACGCGGTCAGATTTGGCGGCGGCGCTCGAGGATTATGTGCTGATGCGGGAATGGCACGTGCGACTCTATCAGCTGGCGAGCTTCCTCTTCACGCCGGCCTATCAGAGCGACAGCGTTGTGCTGCCATGGCTGCGGGACGGGCTCGTGGGGCCGGTGTCGCGGATATGGCCGGCGCCGAAGCTGCTCGCGTCGCTGGTGGCGGGGATGTGGGGCGGGCCGCTGGGGGCGATCGGGGGATGCGCTTTAGAGGGGCCTACCCGCCTCTCCTGAGCGCGGCGAGAATGCCTTCAGCCTCACGGCGGAGTTGGCCTGCGGGGTCAGTGCTGGCAACCTGATCTATTACCGCGATGGCGTTTGGATCGCCAGCCATCGCCATCGCGCTGAGGGCGCGCAAGGCAATTTGGCGAGCAGAGGCGATGCTGTCTCTGACGCTTTCGCGCAGTTGCGTACCCGCTTGATCGGAAATGCCCAGAAGCGCTGACTTCAGGGTCGCGGTTCGATCGGGGCTCGCTGGCGCTTCTGCAACCATCTTCAGGAGCCTCTCGCGGGCCCGGTTCATCGCGCGGTTGCCGTTGAGTTCAATGCGAACGTGATCAAGAGTGTCGTAGTGTAGAGCGTCTCCGGTCATACGGATGGCATTTAAGACCTCCTCGATTGCTCCCGAGTCCTTCGTCTTCTGGAATGCGCGCTCAAGCAGTTGCTCGTGAAATCTCGCGGCGTCGTCTGTGTGATCTCGGCGCCGCAGGGCGATGGCGGCGAGGCTGATGGGATGGTGAATCGGATCAGACAGTTCTGCCAAGCGTACGCCATCGTATTTCGGAAACGCGTCCAAGGCGGGTTGATCGAGACCCCACCGCCCCCCTTGCCGGCGGACGAGTTTTCGGAACTCGCGCGGTTCGATAAAGGGGTCGAGCCGATCCAAGGTGCCGGCGCGGAAGAGTTCCATTTGTTTGGCATTTCGAGCGGAAATCGACAGCGCTTGTAGCAAGGCGGCCAGGAATACGAGATCGACAAGTACGCGCGTAGCGAACACGACATGCCGTCCCACGCCCGTTGGGTGGATGCGAGCGACTCCCTGCACCTGATATATTTCCGCCCAGTCAACAAAGGGAACGGCCTTTGCGAGCTCCGTGCCGAAATAGCCAATCCAATCCCAGAATTGAATTGGTGGGCCCGATGTGATGTCGAATAGGAAAGGCCAAACCTTATGGACTTGCCATAGCGCCAGAGGAACGAGGAAGAAGAGCGACATGAAGCTGAGGAGCGCCTCATCGCGAAGGTCCTGGGCGAAGCCTATTCGGATGTGTGCGCCTGTATAGCGATGATTCAGCATGTAGATTTCGCGGTCGTCCTCAATCCATGCCCACCGGCGTGAAATTGCAATCGCCACAACAAATCCGCCGGCGATTGGCACGAGTCCCCAGGGGGCGCTCAGATAATAGCCGAGCACTGCAGAGGGTATGATCACGCCGCCTAGCATCGCGTATCGAACGAAGATGTTCTTGCGATGTGCGCCCGCGGCTTCGGCCACTGCAAATACCAGGACGCTGTCGATGGCGCTGATCACGAGCCCAAACGGACGTACGGCGGTCGTGGCTGCACGTGCGAATCCGCCTAGGCCGCGCGGAGCGATGACTCTTGCGAGCGCAGGAGCGAGAGCGGCGATTACAAAAGCAATGGCGAGGCCAAACACGACGACAGCGCCAAGTTCGGAGCTCAAGCTGGCCTCGCCGTTGCTTTGACCGGCCGCCGCCCAGGCGGCCAAGCCTGCGATCAGCGAAACAGCCAACGCCAAAGCGAGAATGGACCACCCATTGATGTGATCATGGCGCGGCTTTCCCAAGGGAAGCGCTGCCAATTTGCCGCCGAGGACAGCACGGCGCCACGACGCGGCCACCGCCACCCCGCAGGCCAGGGCGTAGACAGCGGCCACCTGTTGCGAAACCGAAGGCGGGAGGTCCGGCTGCGGCGTTTGCCGAAAAGCCACTCCACATAAGACCGTAAGGACCAAGGACGTGATGACCGTGGCGTAGAACGCCAGATCATACTCTCCATCATATCGTGGCTCCTCTGCCTCTGCCGAGGCGGTGTCTCCAATTGCCGTAGCCGTCATTTGCCCCGACCTGATGCCCTGTGAATCCCTTAGGTGCTCGCCGCCAGGTTGTCCACAGGGTGTGGATTGACGGACGGGGCGAAGCGCTCCAAATCTCGGCATGGCCCAAAGCGTTTCTGCCGCCGCTGCCGGCGTTTCCAGCTCTCCCGCCGCCGCTTCCGCTCCTGAGACAGGCCCGCATGCGGGCGCCAAGACGGATCACGAGCGCATCCTCATCATCGATTTCGGATCGCAGGTGACGCAGCTCATCGCGCGGCGCGTGCGCGAGAGCGGCGTCTATTGCGAGATCCATCCCTACAACAAGATCGACGATGCTTTCCTCGCGCGGTTCGCGCCGAAGGGCGTGATCTTCTCGGGCGGACCGGCGAGCGTGCTGGAGGCGGAGAGTCCGCGTGCGCCGCAAAGCGCGTTCAAGCTGGGCGTGCCGGTGCTGGCGATCTGCTACGGGCAGCAGACGATGGCCGTGCAACTCGGCGGCAAGGTCGAGGGCGGGCATGCGCGCGAGTTCGGGCGCGCGGACATCGAGATCAAGGCGGACTCGCCGCTGTTCGAAGGCTTTTGGGAGGTCGGCGGACGATATCCGGTCTGGATGAGCCATGGCGACCGTGTGACTGAGCTGCCGCAGGGCTTTCGCGTGGTGGCGACGTCGGAGAATGCGCCGTTCGCAATCGCAGTCGATGAACAATACCGCTTCTATTCGGTGATGTTCCATCCCGAGGTCGTGCACACGCCGGACGGCGCCAAGCTCCTGCGCAATTTCACGCACAAGATCGCCAAGTGCCGCGGCGACTGGACGATGGCGGCCTTCAAGGAAGAGGCGATCGCACGGATCCGCGCGCAGGTTGGCGCAGGCCGCGTGATCTGCGGGCTGTCGGGCGGCGTGGATTCAAGCGTTGCGGCGGTGCTCATCCACGAAGCGATCGGCGACCAATTGCATTGCGTGTTCGTGGATCACGGGCTGATGCGGCAGAACGTCGAGGGCGTCGGGGAGGGCCAGGAGGTGGTTTCGCTCTTCCGCGACCATTACAACATTCCGCTCATCCATGCCGACGAGAGCGAGCGGTTTCTTTCGGCGCTTGCGGGCGTCGACGATCCTGAAGCGAAGCGCAAGACGATCGGCAAGCTTTTCATCGACGTGTTCGAGGAGAAGGCGAGGGAGATCGGCGGCGCGGACTTTCTGGCGCAGGGCACGCTTTATCCGGACGTGATCGAAAGCGTGTCGGCGACGGGTGGGCCGTCGGTGGTGATCAAGTCGCACCACAATGTGGGAGGCTTGCCCGAGCGGATGCGCATGCAGCTCGTGGAGCCGCTGCGCGAGCTGTTCAAGGACGAGGTGCGGGCGCTGGGGCGCGAGCTGGGGCTGCCGGAGGCGTTCGTGGGGCGCCACCCGTTTCCGGGTCCGGGGCTCGCGATCCGCATTCCGGGCGCGATCACGCGGGAGAAGCTCGATATCCTGCGGGCGGCGGACGCGATTTATCTCGACGAGATCAGAAAGGCGGGCCTTTACGACCAGATCTGGCAGGCTTTCGCGGTGTTGCTCCCGGTACGGACGGTCGGGGTGATGGGCGATGGGCGGACGTACGAGCATGTGTGCGCGCTGCGCGCAGTGACCTCGACGGACGGGATGACGGCGGATTTCTTTCCGTTCCCGATGGATTTTCTCGGGCGCGCGGCGACGCGGATCATCAATGAAGTGCGCGGCGTCAATCGCGTGGTGTACGACGTGACGAGCAAGCCGCCCGGGACGATCGAGTGGGAATGATTCAG
>JAEUMQ010000014.1 GCA_016791425.1 Hyphomonadaceae bacterium
AACGTAGTTTCTCATCTGCGCGGCTTGGATCCCGAACTCGCATTGCTGGGCGAACGCATCGGCGTTGCCGTTGTCGCGACACTTGTGGCGTTAATCGGCGGGCGCATCGTTCCCAGCTTCACGCGAAACTGGATGGCCAAGCGGCGGATGAAGCCAGAGCCCGCGTCGCCAGGCCGTTTCGATGCAGTCACGTTGGCAGTGGCTACGATGGGCCTCGTCATGTGGGCGGCTTCACCCACGCTTTACGCTGCAGGGCTCGCGCTCACACTCGCTGGCGCACTCCATTTTGCACGGCTCGCTCGTTGGCAGGGCTGGCAAACCACAGACGAACCTTTGGTTCTTGTGCTTCATCTTGGATATTTCTGGCTAGCGCTCGGACTGTCGCTGCAGGGCCTCGCGATCCTCGCCCCGTCTGTAGTGCCGGCCGCGTCCGGCCTTCATGCGCTTACCGCTGGCGCCTTCGGCGTTATGACGCTTGCCGTGATGACGCGGGCGAGCCTCGGTCACACCGGGCAACCACTCGCGGCGACGCCGCGCATCAGCGCCATATACGTGCTGGTCAATCTTGGCGCGCTCGTCCGCATCACAGCGCCATTCTTCCCCGAGCGCTACGCCGCGCTCTTGGCGCTATCAGCCGTGCTCTGGAGCGGTGCGTTTGCCTGGTTCGTCATTGTCTATGCGCCACTGCTGCTGCGATCTCGCCAAACGAGTGCAGCATGAGGTCGACCCGAGTCCTGAGCGCGAAGCGCATACGCATTTAGCCTGCGTCATCCTACCGCGACCTTGCTTGACCATCATCAAATGCAATCAGCGGATTGCGTGCTTTGCTTCTCATACAGCGCTGAGGCGCTGTGGGCCGGCCGCCAGCACCCGTTGGGCGCGGAACGCTTGGTCGGGCAGGCCGCTCCGTCACTCACGGTGCGGCCTGCTTGCGTGTTCGAACTTTGCCGAGAGCGATCATGACCAACGATTATCGCGCGCGTATTGCGGAGATCGATGAATATGCCGTCGAGTTGCGCGCGCTAATTCCGGATTCACTCGTCGCGTTCGGCGCGCTGTCCAAGGCAGCTCAGTCAGCTGGCGCTCTCGACAAGAAAACTAAGGAACTGCTCGCCCTTGCGATTGGCGTCGCCATCCGGTGTGACGGATGCGTCGGCTATCATGCTCGAGGCGCACAACGTACGGGGGCTAGCCGTCAAGAAGTTGCCGAAGCGCTGGCGGTGGCTATCCAAATGGGGGGCGGTCCCAGTGTGAATTACGCCGCCGACGCACTGCGAGCCTTTGACCAGTTTCAACCCCGCCTCTAGATTGCGTGAACTAGCGCACGGCCCAAGATGGTCATCGAGGCCACATTGCAAGATTCTCGCGGCCACATGCCAGACGTACCGCGGAGGCCGACGCGTCATTGCTCGCATCGGCGATTGTTGCGCCGATCGCCTTTCCCTAGAAGTGTGTGAACGGACTGGCCCAGCTCATTGGCGATAGCGGTTAGCTCTAAGATCGTCAGATCATGCGCCCCCGCCTCGACTTGAGCCACGCGGAACCTCGAAAGCCGCACGCAATCGCCAAATGTCGCCATACTCAGCCGAAGCTTCGCTCTGTGGCGAGCAACACACACGCCGATGAGCGCATGAATCCGTGAGAGCGGCCGGCGATTGTCGCGCTTCCCTGGGTCGCGCGTGCCAATCTTCGCACGAGATCGGCCCGCGGCCGCCGCTTGCTTCGCCAGCTTCTTCACCCAAGCCGCACTGCACCCGCCGTACTTTGCCACCGCTGCAGTCGACCAACCTTCATTGAAGTAGAGATCTACCAAGCGCCGATGAAGCTCGCGCATAAGGCCTCCGTCAAAGCCAAGCTTGCAACGCTTCGGTCTTGATGAGCGTTCGGTTGCCTACCTTAACTGCGGACAATTTCCCGTCCTTGATCGCGCGCCAGATTGTCGTTCGGCCAATGCCGAGAGCGATCGCAGCATCCTTGATTCCATAGGCCAGTTTCTCTGACGGCAAAGCGATGACGGGCGGCGACGGCGCTGGCGGAGGCGCCGGTTCGGCAGGCTCTTCCTTCTTGAACGGATAAAGTTGAATCTCTTCCCAGAGGTCGATTGCGGCGCGGAGATGCTGCGCCATCGCGCTGACGCGCGCATCGCGATGCTTCATCTGCGCCCTTTGAAAATCGCCCATGCCTCTCATCGCGTTCCTCCTGCGCGATCATCGGAGTGCGCGCATCTCCGGGCTAGCCCTCCATCGGCAAACATTGTTCGCGCAGACGTGGCGCAGTTTTCGAGCTGAAGTGTCTTCCTCCCGACAACGCTCGTTCAAGAGCGGAGGGGGAAACCATGAAGGGCAAGACCACCAAGCGGGATGACCGCCGGCGAAAGCTGGCCACCGCTCTTATTCTCGGCGCCATGGGCGCCGCCGCTGCCGAACCGGTGTTCGCGCAAGACATCCAGCAGATCAGCGATGAGCGGATTGAATTCGATATCGCCGCTCAGCCTCTCAGCAGCGCCTTAAGCGAGTTCGCGCGGCAAGCGCGCGTCAATGCACTCTATTTCTCAGACGATCTGCGGCGACTCCCCTCTCCGCAATTGCGTGGTTCCTACACACGCCAACAAGCGCTCGATCTTTTGCTTGCGCGCTCCGGCTACAACGGCCGCATCAGCGGCGGCAATCTTGTGCTGGCTCTGGAGCAATCCTCTCGCCCCCAGCAGGCGAGCGCCGCGAGCGGCGCTGAAACCACGCAGGCATCCAATTTAGCAGACGGCGGCACTGAAGACGAAGAAGAGATCGTCGTCACTGGCACGCGCATTCGTGGCGCTGTACCCGCAGGAGCGAACCTGCTCACCCTTGATCGCGGCAACATCGAAGAGAGCGGTCGCACGACTGTGCAGGATTTGCTGCAGACTCTTCCCCAGGTTTTCCCCGGAAGCCAAGGCGAACTCACCCAGCTCAACTCCACCGCGCCCGGAAACAATATTGCCCTCGGCTCGACCGTTGACTTACGCGGGCTTGGATCGGACGCGACGCTTACGCTGCTCAACGGCCGGCGACTCGCGCCTGCAGGCTTAGGCAATTTCGTCGACATTTCCGCCATCCCGCTCGCGGCGATCGAGCGCGTCGAAGTCCTCGCCGATGGGGCGTCAGCGACCTACGGCAGCGACGCAGTTGGCGGCGTCGTCAACATTTTGCTCCGACGCAATCTGGAGCGTCCTGAAACCGCCGTGCGTTACGGCGCGGCCGACGGCATGGATGAAATTGGCTTCTCCCACGTCATGGGCGCCGATTGGGCGCAAGGCTCATTGATCGCTGGGTACGAATATCGCCATCGCGACGCGCTGGCGGCCGCAGACCGCGACTTTGCCGCGAATTCGGATCTCACGGCCTTCGGCGGCTCGAACTTCTCCCGTTTCACCTCCGCGCCCGGAAACATCATCCTGGTCGGCGCAACCCCTGTGACGCTGGCGATACCCGAAGGGCAGAACGGCCTCACCCTGACCGAAGCAGATTTGCTCGACGGCGTCGTCAATCTGCAGAACGGCAATGAAGGCACATTCCTGCTGCCCGAACAGGAAAGCCATTCGGTCTTCTTGTCCCTGAGCCAAGACGTGACGCCAAACATCCGCGTCTTCTTGGATGTGTTGGCTTCGCAGCGGGAAGCGCATGCGGAGAAGGCGCAATTGGGCGGCGTCGTGGCGGTGCCAGAGACAAATTACTATCGCCAGCAGAACGGTCTCTTTGCGGGCGATGGCACGCTCTTCATGGCCTATTCCTTCGGCGACGACTTCGGTCCGCTGATGACCGATACACGCTCGGAGACTATCGCGACCGCAGGCGGAGCGCAGTTCGAGTTTGGCCGAGACTGGCAACTTGAAGCGAGTATCGGCTATGGCGGACATGCCGACAATGTGGACAACACGAACATTGCGGACTCTGGAGCGCTGGCGGCGGCACTGGCCAGCTCTGATCCAGCAACCGCGTTCAATCCGTTCGGCGATGGCGGCGACACGCCGAGCGCCGCGCTTGCTGCTCTGACTATGCGCCAGCATATCGTGACCGATTCCGAGCTAGTCAGTTACGCGCTACGCGCCGACGGCGGTGTGTTCGACTTGCCCGGTGGTCGCGCCCGCGTCGCCATCGGCGTCGAGCGGCGCCATGAAACCTTCAGCATCGACCGCCAAGAGATTTTCGGCTCAGGTCTTGTCACCAACCCCTTCACGCAGGCGCCGGGGGAGCGCACCACAGATGCGCTTTACGCCGAGGCCTTCCTCCCGGTTTTCGACGCGGTGTCGCTTTCCTTATCGGTGCGGCGTGAAGATTCTTCGGACTTCGGCGAAGCGACAACACCGAAAATCGGGGTGCAATGGCGTCCCCTTTCCGATCTGACCTTGCGCGCGACCTGGGGCGAATCTTTCAAGGCGCCGCAATTTGCGCAGATGCTGGGCGGCACAGGCGCGTCGATCGGCTCGCTTCCTGGCTTCTTGGACCCCGACGCCACCAACGGCTCGACCGGCCTACTACAGATCCTCGGCGCCAACCGCGGGCTCGAACCCGAACAGGCTGAAACGTGGACCGCCGGCTTTGAGTTTGCGCCGTCATGGCTGGACGGCTTCAGAGTGTCGGCAACCTATTTCGATATCGAGTTCACTAACCGGATTGCGAACCCTGGTTTCATTCTCGACGCGTTCCAGAACCCAGATCAATACCAGGGCTATTTCATCCGTAATCCTACGCCTCAGCAGATCGCAGACTATCTGGCGCTCGCCGACGACGTATCCGGAATCATTCCGCCCGACGGCATCGAAGTCATCTGGGACGAACGGCTGACCAACTTGGCTTCACTGCGCGTGCGCGGTGTTGATCTCTCCGCCTCTTATGCATTCGAAACAGATTGGGGCGAGCTTTCGCTGTTCGCGACGGCGAGCGGGCTTCTTCAGTTTTCACGACAGAACAATCCCTCGCTCGCCGATACCGACGTGCTCGACACCATACTCAATCCCGTTGACTGGCGCGCGCGGGCGGGCGTGGCGCTCGATACCGGTGCATGGCGCGGCGCGCTCTCGCTGCAATACACGGACGCTTACCGCGACAATCTGACCTCGCCCGAACGCGAGATCAGTTCGTGGACAACCTTCGACGCGCGACTGACGCGCCGGTTCGGACAGAGCGAGGACGGCTCCGGCGCCGAAATCACGCTCGACATTCGCAATCTCGCCGATGAAGACCCGCCCTTCGCCAACAATCCGATCGGCATGGGGTTCGATACGCTGAATGTGTCGCCGGTGGGACGCGTTGTCATGGTCGAAGTGAGGCAGCGTTGGTAATGCGCCTCACGCGCGCCGCTGCTTTGGCGGGGATCACTCTCCTCATGTCGAACCAAGCAGCGGCGCGCCCCCCAAGCGCAGAGGATATGCTGACGCTGGTCGAACTCGGGGACTATCGCGGCGGCCTTTCACCATCCCCAGACGGCCAAAACATCGCGGTGTTTGCGCGCGAGACACGCGTCCGCGAAAATGACTATCGCTACCGGCTCCTTGTCATGCCGAGTTCCGGCGGGACGCCGCGTACGATTGCGGACGCCGGCGATATCATCCTGCGCAACACGCCATACGGACCCACCGGCGCCGCGATGGATCGCGCGCCGGCATGGTCACCTGATGGCCGATATCTCGCCTACATGACGGCGCGCGAAGGACGCGTTGCACTCTGGCGCGTAGCGCTTAATGGGTCGCCAGCTGAATTGCTTGTCGACGGACCGGGAGACGTGCTGCGCTTTCAATGGCTCGACGACAATAATTTTGTGGTGGAGATAGACGCGCCACGACCGTCCCTCAGCGCAGCCGCCCTGCACGCCGAGCGCGTCGGGTTTCATCCGGATGAATTCTTTACGCCGTATGCGAGCCTTCGTCCGGTTGCAGCCACCCATATTGGCCGCACGCAGTTCGTGATCGACGTCCCAACGCTCACGCGACGCCCGGCAAACTCAGCCGAGAACGAGCTCTTGAATGGGCGGCCTCGCGCTCCCGCACCAAACACCGCCATCGCGGAGGATAGAGCCGAAGGCAGCGTGACATGGATCGCGCCGCGTACTCCCGGCGACCGCGCCTCTACGCCTGCGCTTGGCCTCTACCGCGCTCAGCTAGACGGCGGCAGCGTCATCATGTGCGCGGATCATGCCTGCAGCGGACGAATGCTCGGCGCGTGGGTCTTTGGCGAGCGGATTGTATTCCGGCGCATGGAGGGACACGGCGCAGGTCTGACAGCCCTTTATGCATGGGACTGGCGGGCGAACACGGTCCACCGCATCCGACGAGAAGACGAAGAATTGTTTGGCTGCGTCCGCGCGGCAGATCGGCTGATCTGCCTGCAGGAAAGTCCGCTCCAGCCGCGCCGCATTATCTCCATCGACGTCGATACGGGCGATCTCGTTGAACTCTACGATCCAAATCCCGATTGGCGTGCGTTCGACCAGCCGCGCATTGACACCATCGAAGTCAACGACGCTTACGGCAACGCGTCCTTCGCTCATCTCGTCTTCCCTGCGGGCTATCGGCCGGGGCGTCGTTATCCAGTCGTTGTTGTGCAATACCGCTCGCGCGGCTTTCTGCGCGGCGGGGTCGGCGGCGAGTATCCCATTCTGCCGCTGGCCGGCCGCGGCTATTTCGTGCTGAGCGTCGATCGTCCGGAATGGCGCGGCGCCGAGGCAGCCCTTTCCCAAGCTGAACTCGATCAGCGGACCGCGTTAGACAATTCCGAAAATCTGATGAAGCAGTCAGCGCTGGAGGCGATGCTGGCTGAACTCGACAGGCGCGGCCTGAGCGATCCGCGCCGCATCGGCATTACTGGGTTCAGCGACGGCGCGGAGACCCTCTATTGGGCGATAACCAATTCCGACCTGTTCGCAGTGGCCGTCGCCAGCACCCAGCCCACGGATATGACCGCCTGGACGCTTGGCTCCCGCGCATTCCGTCAGAGCCTCTTGAGCGAAGGCATGCGCGGACCCAGTGCCGAAGATGACAATCCGTGGGCGGCCTGGTGGGCGCGCAATACGACCGTGCTGCATGCTGAGCGGATTCGCGCGCCCCTCCTCATGAACCTCGCGGAAAGCGAAGTCATTATGGCTTTTCCATTGGCGACACGGCTTGAAGAACTCAATCGTCCGTTCGACCTCTATGTCTATCCAGGCGCCTATCACGTCAAATGGCGTCCGGCTCAGCTCTTGGCCGCGCAGAGGCGGGCGATGGATTGGCTGGATTTCTGGTTACGCGGCGTCGAACGCGAGGATCCGGACGAGCCAGGCCGGCTAGAGCGGTGGCGCGCTTTGCGGGACCGCACTGGAAGCCGCTAGAGCCGATATGGCGCGTTCACGCGCTGCCTCCAAGTTTCGGAGCCAACATTCGGCGGCGATCAGGGCATAGAGACCGTCCGCCGCCATTCCGTCCTGCAACCAACCGCCCGCGAGCGCGCGTTCAAGCGCGTCGGCATCGACGACGCCGTCGTGAACGAGGCGCCCACCGCACAAAACGTCTCGAATCCACGACTCGTTGGCCGCAAGGACGGCCGCAAAGTAGCGAGTGGTTTCGCCCTTGGTGACGCGGCGCGCGACATCGGGAGGAACAATATCAGCGAAGGCCGCGCGTGCGAGCGATCGTTCCTTGCCGCCCGCTGTCATCACATAGGGTGGAATGCGCAGACAAGTTTCGAAGATCGGCTGCGATAGCAGCAACGGGTGCGTGCGGCCGCCGCCGGGGAGAGCGCCTTCATCAAAATAGCTGAGCGCTTGCAGCAACTGATGAATTCTAAGCACGCGCGCCGGCGCTTCCCAACGCAGTTTGGCAAGCCACGCATGGTTGGCCAGCGCCTCAGCATCGTCCCCTGCCGGTTTGAGAGCGCCCATGACATTGGAACGAGGCCGAACCGGCGGCTTGAGCCGCGCTGCGCCGACGACCATGGCGGCCAACACGTCCCAGACCGGCTGTCCGGTAAGCCGCGCGGTGTCGAGCGCGATCTCCACGAGCGCACCGGGACGCACGCCATCGCAAAGCGCATCGGCCGCGATCGAAGGCGTGCGGCTTCGCTGGAAGATGTGGTCTCCGCCTTGACCGGAGGTGACAAGGCTTGCGCCAAGGTCGTCGTAGAATGGTATCAGGTCGCGATTGCCCAGAGTGAGCAGCGTAAGTGTCGGCTTGGCCGTAAGCGGCGCATTCAAGCACAGCGCATAATTTACCCGCGTCGGATCGAAGCGCAGCTCCTTGAGTTCTGCTTCATTTGCGGCTGCGACCGCGCGCGCGTGATCGCGTTCGTCACCCTCGGGCGCGCCTTCCCAATATTCCGTGACGCAGATGACCTCCGCCTCGGTGTTGCGGCGTAGCAATCCCAGCATGACCGATGAATCGAAACCGCCTGAAAGTCGGAGCGCGATCCGCTGATGCGATCGGCCCCGCGCCTTTACGGTGGCGTCCGCCGCACTGCGCAACGCCTCTTTGCCTTCGCGCCAGTCAAGCGGCCTGTTGGCCCTCGCGAAATCCCGTGGCGTCCAAGCCGCCTCAATCCCCCATCCTTGCCGCGGATAGGTCGCGCACTCTCCGGGCGCCAGCTCTTCAACTCCCTCAAGCCCCGTTCGCCGGCCAACATGCGGAGGGTATCGCAAGAATGCGCGAATGAACCCGAGGTCGGCGCGGGTTTCGGGCGCTAGCCGAAGGAAGTCTTCGGCATCCGAGAAGAAGATCCGCACGCCATTGATCTCGGAAAAGAAGCAAGAACGCGCGCCGCTTGGATCGCGAAGCACGCGAACGATGTCAAAGCCGCGATCGATCAGGATGGCGACATAAGCGCCCCATCGCTCAGCGATCCATGTTGGCGTGGGATCGATGCACGACTCACATGGCGGCGACGGATCAGGCTCGCGCCCGAAACGTTCGCCGAGAACGAACCCCATACCATGAGGTAACATCTCGATGGGCCCAGCTCCGTGATGCAGCAGCACAAGGCCACGCCAGTCGATGAGAGACGTCGCGCCCTCAGAGAGGCGTTCAGAAAGCGCCCGCGCCGCGCGTGTCTGCTCGCGCTCTCCTGGCGTCCAGCGGAAACCAACGAACGCCATGGGTCACACCCAGGCTATCGGCTTGAAAGACGCACAATGATCAGAACTGTCGCCGGCGAGCCTGCCTTCCCATTCGACCCAGCAGTGAGCGGCGAAGGGCGCCGTGCGCACGCCAAATACGAGGTCTGGTCTTAGCCCGCGCATCACCATGAAGCGAAAAAGCGCCAAGGCGTCAAAGAGACACACGCGCCGGCGCGGAAACCAGGGCCGGAATGCCTCGAACACACCAATCAAATGCTGCGCATCCGCCACTGGCATCACGGCGCGCGACTTCAGCTCCTCCAAGCGCGCCAGTGTCAGATCCAATCTGCGCCGTGCCAGCGTGCCTGCGGTCCACCAGCACGCGGACGCGCACAGGCCATACTCAAAAAGCGATGCACGAGAATGGTCAGTGGGGAGAAGCTTCTGCTCAGGCGCGGCTGTACGGGATTCGTGGGGCGCAGGACACGCCCGCGCTTGCTCAATCAAGCCCAGCTCAATGAGCCGCGCGCCGCTCCCCTGCGCACATTCCGTCTCTGCCAATCCAGCGATGGCGGGAGCTGTCCGTAACGGCACGCTCCAATAGCGGTCGAGGCGCAAGTCGAGAAAGACGATATAGCCGCCGTCCGTGCATGCGCGAACGTGCGGGCTCAATTGGTAGGTTGTCATGGGCAGCGTCGCCGGGCGCGTGGTCCGCGCCCGGCGTTCCTCGCGAGTTCACATGTCGCGCATGTGCGGCGACACGAAGTTCTCTTTGAAAATCGGATCCCAAACACCGAGCGTGACTTCGCTCGCGGGCCCCAGGTCGGTCACGGTCTCGTCGTGATCCAGGTCTTCGTGGGCTTCCATCTCAGAGCTCCTTCAGAAGTTGGTCCGCGGCGCAAACGACGACGTCCGCGCCGCAGAGGCCGATCAGAAGTCGCGCGCTTGCGGCGTGACGAGGTTTTCCTTCTTCACGGGATCGTAGATCCCTTGCGTCACTTCCGTCGCAGCGCCGAGGTCCACGATGTCTTCTTGGCGTTCGATATCTTCACGCATTGCACTCTCCATTCACCGCATGACCTTGCGGCGCGTAGAGTGTGCTGCGGCCCAGCAAGATTTGGGGGACAATCTGGTTAAAGATTTCGTTGGAAGTTTTAAGACGCTTCAACCGCCATTATTGGGCATCGCCTTGGCGTGCGCCGCACTTCTTATCACGGCGCAATGACTGATGCGCCGGTCAAAATATCTGCGCAGCTTATTAGCGAGTACAGCGCCGCCGCGATCAAGTGAGGCGACGATCTGATTCAACTCCTCATGAGCGCCCGGCAGCGCGTCAGTTTCAGCGCGCAGCGCCTGCTGAAGACGCTCATCGGCGGAGCGGCCAGCACGCCGGGCCTCGGTGTTGGCGTTGCGATCGATATGGCCCATCATCGCCAAATAGGCGGCGGCATAGTCAGTGTCCGGCGACAGCGCCGAGGGGGATTCCGGCGCATATGATTGCAACGCCCACTTCGTCAGGTGTTGACGCCACTGATAAAGCTCACGCAGCTCTCGCTCCGACCAAAACGCCACTTGATATATCCGCGACGTATTCAGTCTGACGAGGCGCTCTGCGGCCAGTATGGCCAACGCATACCGAACCGGCGTGGCACTCACGCCAAACTGAGAAGCAAGCTTGTCAATGTCGAGACGTTGCAGGGTCACAAGCTCGCCCGACAAGATTGCTTGTTTTATCTCCTGATAGACGCGTTCGCCGGGACGCGGATCAAGCGCCATCCCCACCCCGTGTGTCGCTCGCGGCATAGTGCGCTTTGAGCTGCGCCTCGATCTCCGGTGTCAGCGCATCAACGTGCGGCATGAACCCACGCCGCTCCCGCAGGTAGTTGATCGGATCCTGCCCTTCCCAGCCGCCAAGATTGGGCCGGTGAATGCGATAGCCGATGAGCTGTTGGAGATCTGTCGGAAAGGAAGCTGCGACCTCGCGCGGATAAGCCAGAAATTGATTCTCATACGTCTTGAGCCATCCCAAGCAGTAACTGACGATGATTCCGGTGCGTGGGAGCGCGGTGAGGTTCTGGCCTGCGCCGTGCGTGAGCGAGCCCAGGAAGAGGAGCGCCGAGCCTGCCTTCATGGCGCCGGGCACACTTTCGGCGGGATCGACACCGCGATCCAGCGCCGCGCGGTGGCTACCCTTCCAAAGCCGCGTCGCGCCATTTTCCTCGGTGAAGTCGCTCACGGCCCACATGACGTTCAAGAGCCAGTGTTTGCCGCCGGTGGGCCACGACCACATCTCTTCATCGCGGTGAGGCGCTTGGGGCCGCTCTTGACCATGGACCCGCACGGCTTGCGTCAAATTGAGCTGGATGCAGTCGCAGTTCGGTTTGAGCAATGCCTCCGCGATCGCCAAAATGTAGGGGTCCATGACCAAATCGCGCGCGCTTGGCGCCTTCGAGAGAAGCCCGCCGACGCGCGTCGTATTCCAACCGTAGAAATCGCCTTCGCACCTGGGCGTCGCTTCGAGCCAAGGCTCGAGCTCCTCCGCGAGCCTGCGGCAGCGGCGCTCGTCAAGCCGGTTTTCAAGTACGACAAATCCGTCGCGCTCCAGGATCGACAAATGATCCTGATCTGCCGGCGAAAACGGCACGACGTTCGAAGCTTTCATCATGGTGTTTCTCCTTCAGGCCGCCTGAGTGACATCGCCGCCGAGAAATCGGGTGACCGGCGCCTTGATGCCGTTGCGCTGGCGCACGCGCTTCAAGCCTTGCTGATCGATCGACGCGACAAAAGCCGTGAGACGATCTCCGCCGACACGGCGCGATCGGCCTAGCGGCGCCACATCCCAGCCCGCCCTTGCCGCGAGCGGCGTGAGCGCTGCGCTCGCAACAAAGGTGACGCGCTCGGTGCCGAAGATAAGCGCAGTCTCCATGATGCCGGCGATGATGCGGGCGAGCAGATCGTGGCGCGGCTGGCCGTGTGCCGTATCGGGTGCAGGACAAAACCGCGTCGCTTCCCACACATCGGGCCCTGCGGGCGGGTCGCCATCGCACAGGAAGCGGAAGTGATCGGCCAAAAGATGTGGTCGATCGGTCTGCAGGAGGCGCGCTGAGCCCATAACCGGGGCGCGCGGCGCCGCCGCTTCGATAAGATAGATCGCCTCCGGGCAATCGTACGAGTCGATCTCGATGCCGGCGCTTTCCTCCAGGCGCCATTTCATCTGATCGATGAATACCTCTTTGCGCTGGCGATGCATCTCCATCAGCGCGTGGTGATAATGGCGCCGGTTTTCAGCGGTGATGATGTGGATCATGGGGGCTCCGGTCGTCAAAGGGACGGCCAGAGCATGCGGATTTCGAGCCGGTCGCAAATAGGCACGGACGTGCCTATTGACAGGGCCGGATCACGTGATCTCATCACACATCTTCGAGCCTGATCTGCCCGTCTTTGAGCGCGCGCACGAACGCCTGCACGCGGCTTGCGACGCCATATTTGTGCATCGCGCGGCGGACGATGTTGTGCACCGTGTGCTCGCTAAGCCCCAGGATCACGGCCATGTCGCCATCGTCCTTGCCTTGGCCCAACAGCTGTACACATTCACGCTCTCGTGGGCTTAAGACGGGCTTCGCAGGTATCCCCGCAAGACGCAGTCGCCGCGCGCATTCGTGTGCATAGACGCCGTACCAAGTGGCTTTCTGCGCATTGAGCGGATCAACACCATCTGGCCCAATGACCAGCGAGCAAGAGGCCGGCAATGCGTCGGGCGCATGGATGGGAATAGTGATCCCATCGACGAGGCCTGCTTCGGCGGCTTCGTTCAATATCCGAACTTGATCGGCCGCAAGGCCGGCGCGAAAGACGCGGTCGCTCCACTGAAATGGGAGAGTCTGACGTCTGGCCCGCCAATAGACTGGATCGCGCTTCGCATAGTTCTGGTCACTGAAGCGCTGCAGCCATGGAAGCGGATAGTCCACCATCATCACCGCTTCCGCGGGCGGGCGCAGCGGATCGACATGAGAGGCGCATGCGGCATGTGTGAAGCCGAGTTCGCGGATTTCGCGCATGAACGCGGCATGAAGTTCTTCAACGCTCGTGGCGCGATCGCAGACTTCTGCGAACGCCCAATTGATCCGGGCTTGCATGTGATCCTCCTCGCCCCAACAACTTTAGATGGCGAGGAGTGATCGAAGACAAGCGCGAGCGTGACGATTACGCGACAAAATCTCCGTTATGGGTGCAACGTGAATATCGTTTGAGAAATCTTCACCACGATTTTGGGAAAGATTTCGAGGGTCGGCTCAGGTCTCAAGCGATCGGTTTGATCTGGCCAGAACTGATTGCACGCGCCACGGCCTGAATGCGTGTGCTCGCACCCAAGCGTACCCGCGCGCGCTCAATATGGCGCCGGACCGTGGCGACGCTAAGCCCCAGCCCTTGCGCAATCTCAGCATCGAGGAGACCACTGGCGCAAAGCTCAAGGCATTGCCGCTCGCGCCGGTGTAGCTCTGCGAAACGGGGCGCCGATGCGATGCACATCTCTGCCGCGCGGTGATGCACGACCACATTGATCAATTTGCCGGCGGAATACACTTCTTCCGGCATGTCCGGCTCGCTCGTCACCAAGGAGGCGGATGCGCGACGCGGAAGAATCGAGGCCAGCTTATGGGTGCGCCCATGGCGGAGCCCGAATTCGCGCGCCTCATTGAGGATACGGCGCTGACGCCAAGACAATGGCTGAAGAAACTCGGGGTCAGTCCAAACGAAGTCCCCACTCCCGGCCTCCGCCGCGCGATAGACCGGATCCACGAGGTGGTAACGCTGCGCTGAAAAGTGGGCGATCCATTCCTCGGGGTAGTTCTGGAATACATACGCCGCGTGATCGGGCCGCAACGGGTCGGCATGGACGCCGAGAGCCACGAAGGTGAATCCCATCTCAACCAAACGCTCTCGCCAAATACTTTCCAGTTCGAGCAACGTCGCCGCCGCATCGCACGCGGCGGCGAAGGCGATCATCTCGGCGCTGATGAGGTTTTCGCGCATGCAACTCGAAGTGTAGCCGATTTTGAACGCCACATCACCTGGCAAGCGCCGCCTTAATTGAGCGCTTAACACCAATGCGCGTGATGAAACTCGCACGCGAGTCGTCGCGGGTCGCGCGGCATGCCTCGATAGAGTTGCAACATGTGGCGCCATTAGGAATTGGGCGAGACGCTTCTGCTCATGTGGGAGCGGACGTTTCATATGCGATTGGTGTGGGGCGGCATCGCCGCCGCTTCAATCAGCGTGCTTGCGTGCTTCGCCGCGACCCAGACATGCGCACGGACGTTCAACTACCAAGCAGCGCTCGGCAGGCCAGCCTTTGTATTCGGCTCGACGCCGATTTACGCACCCTTCTCGGTTCTGACCTGGTCGGAGCGCTGGAGCGCCAACTACCCGCGCGCCTTTGCGTTGCCGAAACTGTTCGTCTTCGTCGGTTTCCTATCGAGCGCGATGCTTGTGCTGCTCGCGCTGAAATCGCCCCATCCCAGCCAGCGGCCGTTCGGCGCAAAGAGCTGGGGCGGCCGCAAGGATGCACGCGAGGCCGGCCTCTTCGCTGAAGGCGGCATCATCATCGGCAAATTCGATGGCGAGATTCTCGCCTACGATGGCCCACATCACCTCTTGCTGACTGGCGGCACGCGCTCGGGCAAGACACGCGGCAGCGTCATCCCGACCTTGCTCGCCTGCCCGCATTCGATCCTCGTCTTGGACTTGAAGGGCGAACTTCATTCCGGCGACACGCGCGTGGATTTTCCCGGCACAGCGGGTTGGCGCGCAAGGCTCGGCCCGGTGATCCGTTTTGCACCGACCGAGGCAATCTCGGATCGCCTCAATCTCCTGGATACGATCCGGCCAGGCGCTCAAGAGGTGCGAGACGTTCAAAATCTCGTGGAGCTCATCGCCGACCCATACGGCGACGGGCGTTTTCAGGAGTTTTGGGACCGCGCCGCCAAGCAAATCCTCGCCGGGCTGATCATTCACGTCGTGTACGCTGAGCCCCTTCCGAGCAAGACACTGGCGCGCGTATTCGAGTTGCTCGCCCGCTTCGACGACACCGTAAAGCTGATGGAGGCGACGCTCCATCGCAAGAACGAAGAAAGCGGCGAGCCTGAAACGCACCCCGAAGTAAAGCGCGCCGCCCACTCTTACGCCGCCTATCACGAGAAGTTACGCGCCGGCATCAAGGCGACAGCCGAGAGCTATCTCGGCCTCTTCGCCGATCCGCTCGTGCGCCAGAACACGGCGACATCGACCTTCCGCATTTCAGACCTCATGTGCGCCGACGAGCCGGTGACGCTTTATCTGTGCTGGCCGCCCAACGACGCCAAGCGAGTCAAACCGCTCATTCGCCTCGTCTTCGGTGCAGTCCTCCGCGTGCTGATGGAGCATCAAGAACGCGCCGCCGACGGACGTGAAAAGAAGCGCAACCTTCTTCTTTTGCTCGACGAGTTTCCCCAACTCGGCAAGCTCGACGTGTTCGAGCAATCGATGGGCGCGATGGCCGGCTATGGCCTCAAAGCCTATCTCGTCACCCAGTCACTGCATCAGGTCACGCAAGCCTATGGCCGCTATCACACGATTCTAGATAATTGCCAGATCGTCACGAGCTTTGCCGCAACCGATGTTGAAACAGCCGAGACGATCTCCAAGCTTGCCGGCGACATCTTTGAGATGCGTCCGCAAGAAACCTGGTCGGGCAAGCGCCAATTCTTCGGGCTTGACCACCGCGCAATCACGTATCGAGAAGAACGCCGCCCGCTGCTGCTATCGTCTGAGGTGCGCCGGCTCAGCGAAGGCGAGGAACTGATCTTCGTCACCGGCGCAAAGCCGTTACGCGCCCAGAAACTGCGTTACGACGAGGAGCCGATCTTTCGAACGCGGCTGCTGCCCGCCCCTGCGGAGGCGCGCCGGCGCACACTGCCTTCACCTTGGACCGGCATCTCGTCACTCGGCTTCGCGCAACGCCGAGCGCCCGACGCACCGCCAGGACGCGATGGCGCAATTGTTCGCGCCCTCACACAGAAAACGCCGCTGCGTTCGCGCCCAGCACCGGAACAACAACAGGGCGACCTCCTTTCTGCACTGGAAGCGAACCAACCAGATCAGAGCGGCGAGGCTGACCCCTCATCCGCCGCGCAAGCCGCGCCTCCAGCGTCCTCACGCTTTGCGTTGCGTCCGTCTTCCGCCGATTCCGCCAGCGAGGCCGGCTCATGACGGCCAGACCCAAAAAGAAGATCACGATCTATCTTGAGCACGATCTCGCGCGAGCGCTGGACTTGGAGGCTCGTCTCCGCGGACTGCCGACGACGCGCGCGGCGGCAGATGCGCTGCGCCGCATCTTCCTCGATGGAAAGGATGAAGCGGTCGCTGACACTGTGAAGATGCGTCTCGACCGCGTTGAAAAGCGCGAAGTAGTGCGCGAGCGCGAAATCGCCATCGTCAAGGAGACGCTGCTTCTCTTCATCCGAGTGTGGCTGGAGCACACGCCGCCGCCACGGGAGGAAACGCTCGACGCCACCAACGCTGTCGCCGAGCGGCGCTTTCAGTCCTTCCTTGAACTTCTCGCCGAGAGCATGGCGCCCGGTCAGACGCTCTTTCCCTACGCGGCCCACGGCCGCCGAGCAGACGCCGGCGCGCCCATGAATGGAGCGGCGGAATGAATGCGATCTCCCCCTCTCAGGAGCGCATCGTAGCCGAGCGGCGCCTTGCATCCCTGACAGGCGCTCTCGGTCCGGCGTTGCAGGCCGCTTTGGCCGATGACGCCGTCGTCGAAGTGCTGATCAATTGCGATGGCCTAATGCGCGTCGATCGCGTCGGCCGCGGCATCGAGGTGACAGACGCACGCCTTAGCGTCGCTGAGCGCGAAACCGCGATCCGCCTCTTAGCGGCCGAAGCATTCGAAACAGTGACTGAAGACCATCCCTTCCTCGCCGCGACCCTCCCCGGCTCCGGCGCGCGGGTGCAAGCGCTCATCGCGCCCATCGTCCGCGCGCCGGTGTTGGCGATCAGGAAACGCCCCAAGCTCATCTACACGCTCGACGACTACGTTCGTGCTGGCATCGCCTCGTCCGCACAAGCGGCAAAGTTGCGTCAAGCCATCATCTCGCGGCGCAACATCGTGGTCGCCGGCGGCACAGGCTCAGGCAAGACGACGCTCCTCAATGCGTTGCTCGCAGAGCCCGACTTCTCCGCTTCGCGCCTGCTCATCTTGGAAGACACGGCGGAACTGCAGTGCGCCGGCGCCGATGTGGTGCAACTCCTCACCAAGCGCACGCATCCCCAGGTCTCGATGCGCGATCTTGTGCAAATGACCTTACGCCTGCGTCCCGATCGGATCGTCGTGGGCGAAGTGCGCGACGGCGCAGCACTCGAAGTCTTGAAAGCGTGGAACACCGGCCACCCCGGCGGGCTCCTAACCATCCACGCCAATTCCGCCGCTGACGCGCTGCTGCGGCTGGAAGATCTCTGCCTCGAAACCGGCGCTGCGCGTCCCGAGCGGCTGATCGCGTCCGCCGTCGACACGATCGTCTTCATGTCCCGCACGGCGGAAGGCCGCCGCATCGAGGAAATCGTCAGCTGCAAGGGAGACCAGCGATGAAAACATCACGCTTCAAAGTGGTCGTGACGGGTGCGGCGATCGTGCTTGCGCTTTCCACAGTTGAACCAGCGTTCGCCTCCGGCTCCGGCATGCCGTGGGAGGCGCCGCTGCAGCAAGTGGTGGACTCGATTACCGGGCCTGTCGCGCGCGCAGCGGCCGTCATCGCCATCATCATCTCGGGTGTCGGCATCATTTTTGGCGAAGGCGGCGGCGGCATCAGGAAGCTCGCATTCGTGGGCCTCGGCATCGCCATCATGTTCGCGGCCGTTTCATTCTTCCTCGACTTCTTCGGTTTTGCCGGCGGGGCGGTGCTCTGATGCTTGATGAACCCGACGGCTATCGAATCTCGCTGCGCACATCGTTGACGCGTCCGCTCCTCATTGCAGGCGTGCCGCGCACATTCGCGATCATGAATGCAACGGTCGCTGCCGCCATTGCTTTTGGTTTGCAACAGCCGCTCATCGGCATCCCGCTTTGGGCAATCGTTCAAGGCGCCGGCGCCTACGGATCATCGCGCGATCCCTGGTTCTTGGACACCTGGCCGCGCGCCATGGCCAAGCCTTCCTATTTTAGCGCGTGAGCCGGCGATGATGGATCTTCGCCCATATCGCCAGACAGAGGCCCGCCTAGCCGATTGGTTGCCCTGGGCCGGACTCGTCGCCGATGGCGTCGTCATCAATAAGGACGGCGCCTTCCAGCGTACGCTTACATTTCGCGGACCCGATCTCGATTCCTCGACGCCGTCTGAATTGATGGGCGCGAGCAGCAGGCTCGACAACGCACTGAAGCGCTTCGGGTCCGGATGGTGCCTGCACGTGGAAGCGCGCCGTACGGAGACCAAAGAATATCCCATCAGCGACTGGCCGGACGCTCTCTCATGGCTCATTGACCAGGAACGCGCACAAGACTTTGCCGCAGCCGGCGGACGCTTCGAGAGTGTGTATTATTTCACCCTGTCGTGGCTCCCACCCAGCGAAACCTCGGGAAGGTTGGAAGCCGCTCTGTTCGACAATGGCGGCCATTCCTCCACGGTCGGGATCGACTACCGAGCCTGCCTCGCAAGCTTCATTGAGGAGACGCAATCGTTCAAAGCGCTGCTTGACCTCGTCATGAACGAAGTGCGCTTTCTCGATGGCGCGGAGACACTCACTTATCTGCATTCATGTATCTCGGACCGGCCGCATCCGATTGCCGTGCCGCCGACGCCGTTTCATATCGATGAGCTCATTTCGGATTCCGCTCTTGTTGGCGGCATCGCGCCACAACTCGGCGAACTTCACCTCAAGGTGCTGTCGGTCCGCACTTATGTGAGCGAAACCGAGCCCGGCCTTCTCGATGCGCTCAACCGGTTGGGCGTGCCCTATCGCTGGGTGACGCGGGTCATGCCGCTCGACCGCGAAGAAGCACGGAGCGAGATCGAGAAAATCCGCAAGCGCTGGTTCTCCAAGCGCAAAGGCATTCTGACGTTGCTGCGCGAAGCGCTCTACCGCGAAGAAGCAACGCTCCTCGACAACGACGCGACAGCGCAAGCCGAAGACGCCGATCTGGCCTTGCAGGAAGTGAACGGCGAAGCCGCAGGCGCGGCGTATGTAACGCTGACCATAACCGTCGCCGATGCAAACGAGGCCACAGCATTCGAGCGCATTCGCCAAATTCGCCAGGTCGCCGACGGCATGGGCTTTGTCACCGCGCTCGAAACCATCAACGCGGTAGAGGCCTGGCTCGGTTCGTTGCCCGGCCAGCCCTACGCCGATCTTAGGCGCCCGATCCTGTTGACCCCGTCGCTTGCCCATCTGTTGCCGCTCTCGGCCGTTTGGGCGGGCGAGCACCAAAACAAGCACTTGAACGGCCCGCCGCTCCTCGTTGCCGCAACGGATGGGGCGACGCCCTTCCGCCTCCATCTGCATCACGGCGATGTCGGCCACACTTTGATCGTTGGACCGACCGGCGCCGGCAAATCGGTTCTCCTCGGTCTCCTCGCTGCGCAGTGGCGCCGCTATGCGCACGCGCAAGTCTTCATGCTCGACGCTGGGCGCTCAAGCCGGGCGCTCGTGCTGGGATTGAGCGGCGCATTCGTCGACCTGATGCAAGACGAAGCGCAAGCATCGATCGCGCTTCAGCCGCTGGCGCATATCGATGACGAAACCGAACGGGCATGGGCGCGCGATTGGCTGATCGCGCTTCTAGAGCGCGCCAACATCGCCGTCGATCCGGCGCGGCGCGAAGAAATTTGGGCCGCACTCTCGGTGCTTGGTGAAAGACCGGCAAACGAGCGAACCCTCTCGGTTCTGTCGGCGCTCATCCAGGACGGCGATATCCGCACAGCGCTTCAGCCTTTTACGCATGCCGGGCCCTGGGGTCGCTTGATCGACGCGGACGTAAGCCATCTGACCGAGCACGACGTACAGGCCTTTGAGATGGGCGAACTCATGCCCCGCGCCGATGCGTTGGCGGCTGTGTTGCCGTGTCTCGTTCACGCGCTCGAAGCGCGCTTCGACGGACGCCCCACCCTGCTCATTCTCGATGAAGCGTGGGCCTATCTGCGCGATGGCGCATTCGCCAATCAGATTCAGGCTTGGCTGAAGACGTTGCGCAAAAAGAACGTCGCTGTGGTGTTCGCCACTCAAGAACTGGCCGATGTCGAGGCGAGCACAATCGCCGCCACCATCCTTGAAGCCTGCCCGACCCGCATCTTCTTGGCCAACGATCGCGCGCGCGAGCCGCGTACGCGCGCATTTTACGAAGGGCTCGGCCTCAACACACGCCAGATCGCTTTGATCGGCGAAGCCGCGCCTAAGCGGGACTACTATGTGCAGACACGTAGCGGCGCCAGACTCATAGACTTGACGCTCGGGCCCGCAGCGCTCGCCTTTCTGGGCGCCTCCACGCCTCAAGACCAGCGCGCCATCGATGCCGTGTGCGCGGAGGCCGCCCCCTCCGGCTTCGCCGCGGCTTGGCTCGAACACAAGAACCTCGCCGATGCGGCGCTCGCTCTGCAGCGCTTCACGGCCGCGACTTCACCGCACCTGCAACGCCAGACTGAGGGAGCGCTCACATGACCCGCAAATCACGTCTTTTCATTGCCACTTGCGCGCTCGCGCTCGCGCTGGGCGGCGCACCCGCTCGCGCCCAATGGGTTGTGATTGATCCTGCCAATCTCGCGCAAAGCATCACGCAAGTGACGCACATGATCTCGCAGATCAACAACCAGATCGAACAAATCCGACAACAGGCGCAGATGCTTGAGAGCCTGGGTCTCGACCTGTCGCCCGAATTGTCGGCCTCGATCGGGCAAGTCCGCAATTTGCTGCGCGAAGCGGAAGGGCTACAGCAGAACGCGGAAACCATCGCAAACGATATGCGCGAGCTCTATCCGGAAGATGTCTCCAACTTCGATCTTGATAGGTTGCTCAACCAGTCCGACCGCTGGCTGGAGGAAAGCCGCAACAGCGTCGAGGCGCTCATGACGATCAGCGCGTCGGCCAGCAGCGACGGGCTGGAAGACGCCGACAGCGCGATGTCACGAGCGCTCCAGGCAAGCTCGCGTGCGGAGGGGCAGACATCGGCCGAACAGGCGACGGCGCAAGCGATCGGCGTTCTCTCCTCACAGGTCGCGCAGCTCCAGGCGCTGCAAGCCGCTCAAGCGCGCGCGCTTGCCTCCGAACGCATCGAGCAGATCGCGCGCGAGGAGCGTGCGCGTGAAGTGCGCCGTCGCGCTTTTCCCACTGAAGTTTCGAGCGATGCGCCGCCCGCGCAACCGCGCTTCTGATCCACATGAATACCGGCAGCGTCAATTCCTTTCTGGATCGCTTTCTCGGTCTCGCTGACCGCGGATTCGGTTTGATCCAAGGCGATGTCGCGTTCGTGCTGAACGCGCTCATCGTCATCTCGGTCACGCTCGCCGGCGCTATGTGGGCGCTCAAAGCCGAGGCGCCGATCGCGCCCTTTTTTCGCAAGGTGCTGTTCGTCGGCCTCTTCGCGTTTCTCGTAAACAATTGGAACGCGGTCGCCGGCGCGATCAACCAATCCGGCGCGGTGCTCGGATTGAAGGCCGGCGGCTCGGGCATGAGCCTCGCCCAACTTCACGACCCCGCCCGCGTCGCAGTTCAAGGCAAGGAGCTTTTCGGCCGCGTCATGGAAATGGGCGACGGCATGAACATCTTCACTGACTTCCTGACACTCGCCACCATCCTGCTCTCGGGCGTCATCATTCTCATCGCCTTCTTCGTGCTGGCGCTGCAGATCTTCGTTCAACTCATCGCCTTCAAGCTTGGCTCGCTCGCAGCATTCGTCGCCCTGCCCTGGGGCGTGTTCTCAGGCACCGCTTGGGCGGCAGAGCGGCCGCTAGGCTGGGTCGCAAGCTCGGCGATCCGGCTCTTCCTCCTGGCTTTTGTCGCGAGCGTCGCCCTCAGCTTCGTTGCCGAATTGCCGCAAACGATGACGCTCGCCAATGGCGGCGCGCTCGACGTGCTGCTCTTCGGCCTCACTATTCTTGCGCTTTCGTTCCTTGCGCCAGCGCTTGCTAGCGAAGTGATGCAAGGCAATCCCAGCCTCTCGGCCGCGCAACCCATTCAAGGCGCCATGGCTGGCGCAGGCATGGTGGTTGGCGCCGCCGTCACGACGAAGATCATGACCTCCGGCCGCGGCGGTTCGCGTGGCCGCCACGCGCGAGGACGCGGCGCGACCGGCGGCGCGCGCCCGCGGCCCAACTACGCGGCCATGCAACCGAAGCAGAAGTCCTGACATGGAGAAGGTAGCGCCATGAACTTTCCTTTCCGGCGTCCTCCGCGCGCCTACGCAGCCGAGGCGGCCGACACGCCTTTCGCGCGCGCCCAACAAGCATGGGATTTGCGCATGGGCTCCGCCGTGCAAGCAGCCGTTACCTGGCGTTGGCTTGCGTTCGGCCTTGGTCTGCTCGCTATCGTGCTTGCAGCCGGTCTCACCTTCGTAGCGCTGCAGAAGCGCACCTTCGTTCATGTGGTGGAGGTAAGCCCGCAAGGCCGCGTGCTCTCGGTTGAACCGCTGTCTGGCCGCTACACACCGACCGACGCGCAAGTCAGCTACTTCCTCGGTCATTTCGTCCGGCTAGTGCGTGAGATTCCAACCGATGGCGTGGTGCTGCGCCAGAACTGGTTCGCGGCCTACCGCTTCCTGACGCCGCAGGCGTCGCAGCAACTCAACCAGATCGCGCGTGAAGACGATCCGTTCGCGCGCTTAGGCACGAGTGCGCGGACCGCCGTCATCACATCGGTGGTGCAACGCTCAGAGGCGACATGGCAGGTAAGCTGGATAGAGGCGACGCACGGCGCAGATGCGCGCTCGGCTCAGAGTTTCACCGGGCTCTTCACCGTACGCTTCGACCGGCCGCGCAACGCCGATGCGCTGATGCACAATCCGCTGGGACTCTTCATCACCGAATTTTCAATGTCCCCTGAAACCCCGGCCTCATCTTATTCACGGGTGCAGCCATGAAGAGAGCCGCCCTTCTTTGCTTGGCGCTCATCAGTTTCGCCAGTGCGCCCGCGCAAGCGCAAAGCGCGAGGGCTTCGGCGCCGCTTGCTGCGCTTGCGGAAGCCAATGCTGAAGCACGCCGGCGTCCTGACCCGGCCAACTTCACCGACGCCACACAGATCTACGACTATGCGCCAGGCGCCATTTATGAGGTCTACGGCGCGCCTGGCTTCATCTCGACGGTGTTGCTCGAACCTGGCGAGACAATCCTCACTGTCGCAGCAGGCGACACCACCCGCTGGATGGTTGAACAGGCTATTGGCGGCGCCGTCGCGAACGCGCGCGCCATGCTGCTCATTAAGCCGACGCGCGCCAATATCCGGACCAACATCGTACTGGTCACGGATCGGCGCAGCTACGCCATCGAAGCGATCGCAACGGGCGGGCAAACCTATTCCGCTCAGACTGCGTGGCGCTATCCCGCCGCCGCTGACAACGACCTCGCAGGCGGCCCTGCCGCATTGGACACGCTGAACTTCGGCTACCGCATCCGCACCGTCCGCGGATTCAATCCGCGCTGGCGGCCCGTTCGCGTTTTCGACGACGGGCGCAAGACGTACATCGAATTTCCATCGTCGATGGCTACCAGCGAAGCGCCGCCGCTCTTCATCATCGAGAATGGCGAGGCCGGACTCGTCAATTATCGGGTCTCAAGCGGCCGCTACGTGATTGACCGTCTCTTCGACATCGCCGAGCTTCGCTTGGGCGACGAGCGCCCCGTGATCGTGCGCATCAGCCGCGACGATGCGCCAGTGCCGCGTACGGCCCGCCGCGGGAGGCGCCCATGACCGCGCCCTCGCCTGCCGCAACAGAAGAGGCGCGGCCTACGCCAATCACCTCAATTCGCGCTGCGCCGCCAAAGCCGCGGCGGCTCTCGCGCAAGACCTTGATGGCGGGCGCCCTCGGCCTCGGCGCTCTTATCGCGTTTGCGCTCATCAACGGCTTGTCGGAACGCGATCGCACGCCGGCTCCTGGCGAAGAAGGCTCGCAAACTCTCCAAGCCTCTAATCCGCCGGAGAACATTCGCGAGGCGCCTGCAAACTACGATCTCGATACGTTGCAGCCGCCCGACGAAGGCCAAGATTATTTCTGGGGCGATCACGCGCCTGCCGACGCGACTTTGGCTGCGCCGCACGATGCCGGCGCCGCTTCATACGAGCGAGCCCCTCCCTCGCCGCTTGAAACGGAGGCGGACGCGGCGCGCACGTCATCCATTCTGTTTTCAGAGCGCCGCGAAGGCGCAGTACCAGCAAACGCACAGAGCTTTAGTGAACACGGCCGGCGCGCCGCCTTCCTCAATGGTCAGCGCGGACGTGACGACGGCGTGCTCGATGCAACCTATGCGCCGCCGCGCTCGCCTTACACTGTGCAAGCCGGCGCGACGATTTCCGCCGCGCTTATCACCGCGCTTAACTCCGATCAGCCTGGGCGTGTCATTGCTCAAGTGAGCGAGAATGTCTTCGACAGCGTCACCGGCGAAACTTTGCTCATCCCCCAGGGCGCGCGTCTGATCGGCACTTATGATTCCGATACGGCCTATGGCGAGCGGCGACTGCTTGTTGTCTGGAACAGGCTCGTCATGCCGAACGGGTGGTCGATCCCGCTGCGGGCAATGCCCGGCGCCGACGCCGCGGGAAGCGCGGGGCTAACCGGCGACGTTGACGCCCACATTGGGCGCATTGCGGTCGCCTCGCTCATCTCCGCCGTGCTTGGCGTCGCCGCCAATGAAAGTGAGGACGAAGATGACGCCAGGCTTTCACAGAGCATTGGCGACGCTGCCGCGCAGCAAGCGGCGCAGACAGGATCGCGCCTCATCGACCGTGAACTGAACGTGCGTCCGACATTGCGCATACGCGCCGGCGCGCGCGTCCGGGTGCTCGTAAGCCAAGACATTCAGCTGCGCCCATACCCACCGTGAAGAAACCGCGCGCCAAAAAGGAGCCCCTGCCGCAACCCGATCTCTTTGGCGAGGGCGCCCAATTCTCGCAGGCGCCCAAGCAAACATCGTCGCGCGCACCGCCTGCGCCAAGCTCGCGCCGTGGGCGCGTCGTTACCCCTCCTCCTCTTCTGCTCAACGTGCGCGAAGCCGCCGCGCGCCTCGGCCTTTCCAAATCGACCTTGGACAAGATGCGCTGCGCCGGCAAAGGGCCCCGATACGTCAAATCGACCGACAAGGCGGTTCGATACGACCCAGCCGACCTCGACGCCTGGATCGCCGCGCGACGCAGCAAGAATGCCACCGGGGTCGACTAGGCCGATCGATCGGCGACCCGTACTTCGGTCGCCTTGCCAAATCTGCTCGTCGCAAGGGAGTTGAATGTTCATTCAAAGCAGGGCTCTCTGACGGACATGAGACTGCTACATGGCTTGCTTGGGCTCTGTCTGGTCGCCTTCGCCGCGCCCGCCGCTGCGCAGGCCTCGGCCAGCGGACCTCCAGACTGGTGGCGCGCCCATGTCGAGTTCATAAGCCGCGACGGCGGGGTATGGGTGTCGCCCAATCCCCCCGGCGAAAATGATCCAGATCAGCCCGACGCCTTTGCAATGGAATGGCGCGCCGCCTATGGCGGCCATGTTCTGATTGGACGGCTTTACGGCCTCGAAGATGGCCGCGAGGTCGCGGAATATTGGACCTTCCGCGAGTTCTGGCATCCGGGCGAGCGGCGCGCCATCGTGCAGCAATGGGGCGGGCCTGGGCTCTATGGCGTCGGCGAGTCGCGCTGGGAAAACGGCGAGGGCGTTCTCGAACAAACCTTCTGGCTGCCTGACGGGCGATCCTGGCGCGAAGGCCATCGCAACCGCGAACTTGGCGATACGTACATAACGCACGCATTCGACATCAGCGAGAGCGGCGAGTGGACTTCGAAAGATCCACGCACTTGGCGCCGCACGGCGCGCTAATCGGAGCATCGAGCAGCTCCTCCACGTCTCACATCTGAACACGCATCCCAAGTCACGCCTAAGACAACGCGCACGAGTTCAAGACACGGCGCGAAAGCGATCGAAGCCAGAAGGGCCGAGACGCGCGATACGCGTCATCGCGCGCGGCTCGGTTCACGAGAGCGCGTCCCGCGCGCAGCGCGGGTTCGCCCGAGGGGGCTCACGAGATCTTCTTCTCCGGCTGCAGCTTCCCTAATCTCAACACAAGCGCATCCAGGTCCGTCGCTGTGAGCGCTGAGACTTCCACATAAACGCGAGGCGGACGCTTCCTGTGCTGCTTGCAGAATTTGCACGATAGTCGCTTGGCGAGATCGGCGACGCGTCCCTCAGTGTCGTAGAGCATCACCAGTTCGATCGCCGTAAAGAGCTTTCCGCGCGCGCATCCGGTGCAACCGAAATAGAGCCCGCTCAGTCGCCCGAGCCGGCCAAACTTCACCGGCACTTTCTCCTCGTAGCCCACGCGCTGCACTCGCATGCCGATCGGAATGGTCAGCGTCCTCGCAGAGACCTCTTGCACGCTCAACCAATTTGTGCTTGTTTTGTTCTCGCATCTGGGGACCGATTGGCGTCAGCCAATCACGTCGAGACATCAGCGCCCTTCTCTTCAACGCTTGAAGAAGGCGCGTCTCATCATGGGCCGTCTCTATCTGACCGCACGCGAGTACGAAGCGCTGCTTAAAAAGCAGAACGGCGCCTGCTGCGTCGATGACTGCGAAGCGACCGAAGGTCTGATCGGCGAACATTCGACGCCAAATACATGGCGGCGCGCCAAGCCAGATCAGCTCATGTGCGCCAAGTGCCACAAAGTGAAAACGCTGCGAGACATCAAGGCGATCTGGAAAGTGAAGCGCCTGAACGGTGAGACGCTCTCACAATATGAGCGCCGCAAACGCTATGGCGCGCAGCTGCGCGGCCGGCCCTTCCAGCCGATGCGCGCGTACCCTGGGGCTTCACCATGGAAGCGCTAGTGGTCGCCCTGGCCGCGTTGACCGCTGCTGTGCTGATAGATGCGGGCTACTGGGTTGCGATCAGCTTGATGCGCTGGTCACCCGCGCTCATCATCGGCGCAGCCGTAAGCTGGTTCGCACATCGCGAGGGGCTAGGTTCCACAGAGGCGCTCGCCGCCGGCGCTTTAGCGAGCATCGCGCTGCGCCAAATCCTGCGGCGCAAGTCGGAAGCGCGCGAGTGGAACGACTAGCTTAGTTGCCGCCCTCGCGCGCGCCAGCGGACCGCAAGGCGTCGCCAATGCGCCGCCCGCCAATTCTACAGGTCGCGATCACACGATCGTACGACACTACACGGCCGTTACGCCCGCGTGTCGCGACGCATCGCGCATTCTGTCCCATCGCCAGGCGTTCGAGCGCCGTTCTCGCCGCCGCCCCGCCGTCGGCATGCAATTCGGGTGCGTCGAAGTCGGCGAGCCGCACTTCAATCCAATCGGCCGGGTCGCTTGAAGTGCCGACGCACAAGCTATCGCCATCGCCGACATAGCGCACAACACCGGAAAACTCAGCGCCCACCCTACGCGGAAGCGGCCCCTCGCACGGATCGGCGAACGCCAACCCTGGCGCACACAAGAGCAAGAGCAAGACGACCATGAAGCGCATCATTGTTGATGTTGAAATGGCCCCCGCCGGGATGCAACCCATTCCCGCAAGAGATGACGGCGCGCCATTGGCGGCTTGGGCTATAGCCCGGTGAAGGCGCTTCTGGCGCGTTTCAGGACGCCATTATCGGTTGGCGGGCCGGGCTGACCACTGACGAGGTCGGATTTAGACATACGACCTTTGGGCGATTGCACTGGGGAAAGAATCTTCGTTGCGTGGCAATCATGTTCACGCAGCCGCCCGCCGCGTCAGATCAAGACGCCATACTCGCGCGCGTAGACTTATTCGCTATGGCGCTTTCGCTTGCCGACACCGGCGCTTTTCGCAGCGCGCACATGGTCGAGGCGGCAATTCTGATCGCCTGGCCCGAATTGGCGATTGCGTGGCATGATCTTGCCGATGCTGATCTACGCGGCTGCATTGAAGCGCGCTGCCGCCGCGCGGTTGCAGCCGCCGTGCGCTGGGAAATCGAGACGCCGAACTGATCGACTTCGCGCAAGCGCTATTGAACAGCCAACAAGCCAACCCGCTATCGCGCTTGGCCGGGACCGACCAGCGCCTCCAGTTCAGCGAGCCGGCGATCACCGGCCGGATGGGTGGACATCCACTCCAATGCGGCGGCGCCGTCGCCAGCCATACGCCGCCAGAACGACAAGGCGGCGGCCGGATCGTAGCCCGCCCCCATCATCAACATCACACCGAGGCGGTCGGCCTCGAGCTCTTGCATGCGTGAATACGGCAAGATGACGCCATAGAGTGCGCCTGCGCCGAGCGCCCCGGCAATGCTCTCGGCGTGACGCCCGTATTCCTCAGATAAGGCTGCAGCCGCCAACGAGACGCCGAGTTCAAGCGCCACTTGCTGGCTCATGCGCTCTGCGGCATGGCGCGCCTCGACGTGACCAACCTCATGGCCCATCACCGCCGCGATTTCATCATCGGATTGAGCTTGTTCGATGAGCCCCCGAAAGAACCCCACCTTGCCGCCTGGAAGGACGAAGGCGTTGACCTCTGGACTATCAAAAACAACAAACTCCCAATCACTTGCGCGCGCACCGGAGAGTGCGGCCACCTGCTGACCTATGCGCTCGAGCCGCCGCTGCATGGCCGCGTCATCGGCGCGCGGCAAACGCTGCAGCGCATCACGCCAAGCTTCGCGCCCGAGCGCTGCTAATTCTTCATCTGAAACCAGAACGAACTGGCTGCGCCCGGTAGCGGGATTGTCGCTGCAAGCGCCGACAACAAGCCCAGCGCTGATTGTCGCGAGCAGATTACGACGCGAAAGGGACGTGAACTTCATGGTTCTATTTGGCTGCCTCTTGCCAAGCATATGGCGACAGGATCGTGGCGATGAAGAGCGGCAAGCACAGCGGCGCTTCGCATCGATCACTATGATTGCTGCTGTCAATTGTCGAAAGACTTGCGGCCAAAGACACCGGCGCCCAGTTCAAATCCAGCGGAACGGGCCCCTCTGGCGATCGATACCGATCGCGATGTCGAGCCGCGGCCATGTCCGCGTCAGCTCTTATTGGTTTGAGCGCGGGATGCGCCCAATCGTAGGAGCACAATAATGACGGGTCGCATTCAACTGATCCTCCCCGCAGGGCAACAGCCGAAGCCGACGGCCGCTATTGAAGCGGCGATTGCCTTGGCGCGCGCCGGCAGCGCGGCGCTTACCGCCTCGGTTGCGCAGACCAGGGCAAACGTGCCGACGCACTGGCTGGCGCGCGAATATGCACATCTGCCCGTGACGGAGTTCAATGCGGACATGGCCGCGGACGCTGTCGCGCTGCGCGAGTCCGTGACCCGCGCGGCCGAGAGCGCCAGTGTGAGCGTGCGCCTCATTGAAATTCTCAACGGACTGGGCGATGGCGAGCGTGCGGTTGTGATGGCGGCGCGCACACACGATTTCTCGGTCTTGGGTCTGCCGGATTTCGACGCCTCGGCGCGGCAACTGGCTGAGCAGCTCCTCTTCGACAGCGGACGTCCGCTCTTGGTCCTGCCGCTCAGCCGTCCTTTCAGCATAAACCTTGAGACGATCGCGGTGGCTTGGGACCATAGCGAGCCCGCGAGCCGCGTCATGTCGGGGGCGTTGCCACTGCTCAAGCGCGCTAAACGCGTTGTCGTGTTCTCTGTGCTCGGCGCTAAGAGGTTGCCGCGCGCTGAAGCCGCGCAGGACGCCGCCGAATATCTCATCAGCCACGGCATCGAAGCCACCTCTGAGATGCTCGACAGCGATGACCGGGCGCGCGGCCGCTTCATCATGGAGACGGCAATCGCGCGCGGCGCCGGGCTCCTGGTGATGGGCGCTTACGCCACGCTGCCGGCGCAAGAATATCTGTTGGGCGGCGTCACGGTGTCCGTGTTGAACGAGCCGCTCTTGCCGGTGCTGATGTCCAATTGAACGAGAGGGAGCGAACATGTCCAAAGGCAGTTTCAAGCGAACCAAGTTGCGGTTGAACGCCAGCGAGCTCCAGCGTGAACTGGAAGATTCCGACGCCGCTCTAATGGAGGCGGTCGTCGCCGGGTGCGCCCTTGTCGCCTATTCGGACGGCTGGGTGTCGCCGGAAGAAACGCTGCGCATGCGCAGTCTCATTTTGCGCTTCGAGCCGGCGAAAGCGCTCGGCCTCGCTGAGATACTGCGCTTGTTCGAAGAGATGACGCTCAGCTTCGCCGACAATTTCGAGACTGGCGAACAGGCCGCATTGGAGCTTGTGTCCCGGCTCGCGGGCCGACGCCGAGAGTGCGACCTTCTCATCGACACCTGTTGCGGGATCGCTGACGCCGATGGCGGTTTCGACGCTGAGGAGCGCGAAACGATACTGAAGCTTTGCACCATGCTTCAGGTCGAACCGGAGACCCATGGTCTCTGAACGGAGACGAGCTACACCTCTGGTTCATACTTATCGCCGCTCCAACGCCAAGTTACGTGCGTCAGGATCGATGAGAGTGTGATCAATCTGAAGCCCGGCGGCTCCCCCCGTTCGCGGGTCGATGTCAGCGTCGGGGCCGTCATGACGCGCAGATGAGCAAAGCCGGTCACGCTATAGTCTGCACCGTGGTGCAGATGGCCGCACAAGAAGAGATGATCGCCCTTGAGAACAGGAAGCGCAGCGGAGACGCCGCGCGTCGCAATGGGCATGCGGGCCGGCGATGGCGCGTGCGGCGGATGGTGGCAAGCGATGATGCGGCGGTTCGCGGCGGGAGTAAACGAGGCAGCCAACGCAGCAAAGTCTTCTCGCCGATACACGCCCTGCGACCAGTCCGGCCTTCCTTGAATTGCGCAGGCGCTGTTAAGCGCGCGGACGCTGACCGTTCCACAATTCGAATCCCAAGCCGGCGCCAGGCCAAGCTGCTCAAATCGCCGAAACGGGGCCCACATGCGCGCGATGGGATCGAACACCGGCGCGTCGTGATTGCCGGGACAGCCGACAATTGGCGCGCGTAACGCTGCAAAGAAGCGCTGCGCGACAGCGTACTCACGACGTCGCCCGCTATGGGTAATGTCGCCGGTCGCGACAATAACGTCGGGGCTTATGCCGTTGATAGCGTCGCGGGCGCGATCGAGCCGGTGATGCGAGACCTCGCCGCAATGAAGGTCGCTGATATGGGCAATCCTCACCATGGGCCGGGCCGCCGCGCCGGCGCCCACACCAGTCCGAGGTCTCGTTCAAATCTCACCGCGTTGACACGCCCCAGCATATGAAACTCACCGTCCAACAAAGCGGGCGTGCCTTCGTGATCGCTTTCAATGTCAAGCGAGCGGGTGCTGAGGGCGGTGACGCGCTTTAGTCGCCGCCAACGGCGCAGCACCGCCGCCCCCGTTACCCAGGCGAGATCGCCCCAATCGCGAATGTCGGCGCCGGCGGCTTCGAACAGCGCAGGCTCATGCCGTTCGAGGCCAAAGCCCAAGGCGGTATCGATGCGCCCGACACCGACGATCAGCGTGCTGTGAGAAATCGCCGCCGCATCGCCCGCGGTCCACGAGACGCGATCGGCGAATTGACGCGGCGCCATGCGAAGGAGCGCGCGCAATCCCGCGATGCTCTTTGGCTTGCGCAACCGTTCGCGCAGCGACTGCACTTGCATCCAGCCGCCGAAACCCGCCGCGACAAAGAATGAACGGTCTGCGACTTTCCCGCCCGCGAGACTTTGCGGTTGCCCTGCTTCCAAGGACGCCACGCAGTGCTCAAGCTTGGCGCGGCCGAACACGCGCGCCGCCAGCCGGTTCATGGTGCCGCCTGGCAAAGGTATGGCGGGAACGCCCAATGGCGTCAGCGTCTCGATGGCGCCGTGCGCGGTGCCATCGCCGCCAATGATCGCAATCGCGCGCGGGCCTGAGCGCGCGGCCTCGATGAGACATTGACGAAGGTCGTGTCGGTCCGTGGTGACGACGCGCGAGAGATCGGCAGGTCCGTCGCGGCGAACAAGCGAGCGAAGCGCTTTGGGTCCAAGCTGGCGCACGCGGCCAGCATCGGCATTGATGACGACGATGAGCCCCTCGCCTGCACCGGCGAACTCAGTGGGCGAGTTGACGCGGCCAGCGTACGTGGCCTCCAGAGCGCGCATGTCCGGCCTCCCTTGCTCAATGCAAGATGGAAGTGGGAAGCCACACCGCGGCGTGCGCTGCGCCGATGATTGAGTTTGGCAATGATTGCGATTGATCCGATTTCACAGGCAAAAGACCTTGATCGGCTTCCCGGAGCGCCCAATTGGAGATCGTGCGGGCCGGGCCCCTCTGACGACGCACCATCTTGTCGAAGATGATGTCGTGATGTCGGACCGCATCGGGAACAACCCCGCGTCGGCTCGGCTTAATCTCTAATCGCCAAATCGCGCGCCGGCTGCTCCCGAGGCACGAACCTTGAGAAGCAAAGGCTCCGCTCCCATGCCCCTTATCAATTCCCCCATTGATGGCGCGCCGATGCGCCGGATCAACCGCTACGGCATCGAGTTCGACGTCTGTCCGACGACCGGCGGCGTTTGGCTGGACAAAGGCGAACTCGAAAAACTGATCGCCTTGGTTAAGGAGGAAACGCTCTCCGAGGCGTCCCCGCGCCAAAGCCGTTATCGTGACGATGACGACGATTATGACGACGACCGTCGCAGAGGCCGCCACGGTGGCAAGCGATCGAGGCTCGCCGATCTCTTCGACTTCTAAGGCTCGCCATGACGCGCGCGGGCGTCAAGCGCGCGCGTCACCGGCGTCTCATCTTCAACCGATACGATGAACATGACCCCCTCGTTTGTGAGCGATGATCTGGGCGCGCAAAGCGCGGCGATTCCGCTGTCCGGAAACAACGCTTCGGCACGCCCCGACCGCGTTGGTTCGAGGCTGCACGCATGAAGCCGCAGCGACAGGCCGGGTCCGGCGCCTTACAGTTTTTGAAGACCGAGGCGGGCGGCGGCATGTTGCTTGTGGCCGCGGCCGCCGCGGCGATGATCGTCGCCAATTCCGCGTGGTCGCAGGCCTACTTCAACATCCTCGCCATGCCTCTGGTCCTGGATCTTGGGGTTTGGCGGGTCGACGCTACGCTCAAGGACTGGGTCAAGGACGGCCTCATGGCCGTTTTCTTCTATGTCATCGGCCTTGAACTGAAACGCGAACTCACTGTCGGCGAATTGTCGAATCCAAAGACGTTTGCGTTGCCTGTGGCGGCGGCGATCGGCGGCGCCGCTCTTCCCGCGCTGTTCTACTTGTTGATGGCAGGCGCCACCGAGCCACGCGCGTGGCCTGTGCCAGTGGCGACCGATATCGCCTTCGCCTTGGCGGCGCTCTCTATCCTGGCCCCGAAGGTCGATCCCCGTGTTCGGCTCTTCCTGCTGACGCTTGCAGTTGTAGACGATCTCATGGCGATCGTACTTATCGCCCTGCTCTTCACCAGCGATCTGGCAATCGTCCCGCTTGTTGGCGCCATTGCTCTGCTCCTCACGATCTGGGCGCTTGGGCGGCGGCGTTCTCTGCCGATCTGGATCTATCTCGCGACGGCGCTCGTCAGTTGGGCGCTTGCAAAAGAGTCCGGCGTCCACACCTCGGTGATGGCTGTGGCCGCCGCGATGGCCGTCTCGCCGAAACTTGCGTCCAATGGGGCGAGCATGATCGGCAAGCTCGAGCACGCGATCCATCCCGTATCGGCCTTCATCGTTCTTCCCATCTTCGCCTTTTGCGCCGCGGGCATATCCCTTGCGGGCCTTCAGTTGCAGCAGGTCACAAGCGGCGCAAGCGCGGCCATCGCGCTCGCCCTCGCGCTCGGCAAGCCCCTCGGGGTTGCGCTCTTCGCCATGGCTGCAGTGCGCTTGCTGCAAGCGCCCTTGCCATTTTCAGTGCGTGAAGTCGTCGGCGTTGGCTGTCTCTGCGGCATTGGCTTCACGATGAGCTTGTTCATCGCCGGTCTCGCCTTCGCCGGCGATGGCGCGGGAGAAGACGCCGCGCGCCTCGGCGTGTTGATGGGCTCGGGACTGTCGCTCGTGATGGCGGCGGCGGTGTTTCGGCTCTGGCCCAACTCAAACGTGTCAGCACGGGAGCGCTAAGTCATGGAAGCGGGGTTACAGATTGTCGCGGGATTGGCGCTGCTCGCCATTGGCGGGGAAGGCGTCATTCGCGGTGCGGTGGGTGCGGCGCGCCGGCTGGGACTGTCGGAACTGCTGATCGGCCTGACGCTTGTCGGTTTCGGCACATCGGCGCCGGAACTGATGACCAGCATCGACGCCGCCCTCGCCGGCTCGCCCGGCATTGCACTGGGCAATGTCGTTGGCTCCAACATCGGAAATGTTCTCCTGATATTGGCGGCAGTCGTGCTCATCCGTCCGCTTTCGGTGAACCCAGCAGCGGTTCGCCGCGATGGTTTGCTCGTCATCGCCGCGTCGGTGGCGCTCGCGGCGCTGGCGTTCGCGTTCGGCGAACTCAACCGCTGGATCGGTGCGGCTTTCGTGGCGGCCCTTGTATTCTACGTTGTCGCGGCTTGGCGCCTGGAGCGTCGCGGCGGCCCGGCCGCGGAAATGCATCAGGAGGAAAGCCACACCCACGACCCCGCCCCGAACGCGCTTTGGGTTTCACTTCTCTTTGCGCTCGCGGGGCTGGGCTTGCTCGTTTGGGGCGCGGACTTGTTGGTGCAAGGCGCCATCAGCACCGCACGAGTTGCAGGCATATCTGAAAGCGTCATCGGACTAACCATCGTGGCGATCGGCACCTCGTTGCCTGAGCTGGTAGCCACCCTCGCCGCGGCGCTCAAAGGCCGCTCCGACGTGGCGTTCGGCAATATTGTCGGCTCCAATCTCTACAACATTCTGGGCATTTTGGGCGTCACCGCCCTCATTCAACCGCTCACAATCCCCGCTGATATCGGCGTCATCGATTGGGCGGTCTTGATCGGCAGCGCTTGTCTGCTCCTTGTCTTCGCGGCGACTGGCCGCCGTCTGACGCGCTTGGAAGGCGCGATCCTTCTTGCCGTCTATTGCTTCTATGTCGGTTACTTGTTGATGCGCTGAGACGCCCTGGAGCTTCAACCCATTCGATACACCCACAAACAGACGGAGATCGGCAGATGCGAATAGGATTGTTGTTGACGGTCGCGGCGCTCGCCCTTGCGGCATGCGGTGAGATCAATTCTGAGATTGATCGCGCCAAGCAAGGCGCCATTGAGGCCGGCCAAGACGTGCTCAATGCAGGCGCCGGCGTCCTCGACACGCGCACGGCTTGCCTGCTCGCCGGACAATCGGAGGCTTTTTGCGGCTGCCTCTCCGAACGGCTAGGTTCCGATATCACGCCTGAACATGTCGAGGCTCTGAGCGCTGCGGTGCGCGCAACGCTAGAGGGAGAAACCCTAGAGACCGCCTCGCAGGCGAGCGAGGGTGTTGACGCCGCTACGCGCGAGGCGCTCGTCCAGTGCGCAACGCACGCGGCGATCGAAGGCGTAGTCGCGGAGGGCAATTGATGGCGATCACAAGATCACGAACTAAGGCGCGTGATCGCTGGCGCTTGGCCACGCCCGCGACATCAGCTTGAAGGCGATTGCTAGATCATGCCGACCCACAAGCCCAAACTCGTTAATCTCGACCTCGATCTCATCCGCGCCTTCGTGGCCGTGGCGGATGCCAAAAGCTTCACCCGCGCCGGCGTCCGCTTAGGCCGCACCCAATCGACGGTCAGTCTGCAGATCAAGCGTCTGGAGGAGCAGCTCAATGCCGAGTTGTTCAGCCGCGATCCGCGCAAAGTCGTGCTCACCGCCCAAGGCGAAGCTCTGCTCACGCAGGCGCGACGGCTGCTGCGCGTCAATGACGAGATAATCGGCGAAATGTTCGAGCATGCGCTCGAAGGCGAAGTGCGCTTCGGCGCACCGGAGGATTTCGCCACGACGCACCTGCCCGGCATCCTGGGCGATTTCGCGCGCGCCTATCCGCATGTGAGCTTGTCGGTGACTTGTGACCTTACGCTAAGGCTCATGGACAAGATGGCCCAGGGCGAGCTCGATCTTGCGCTGATCAAGCGAGAACCGGTCGGCGCCGATGTGGGTCAACCGGTATGGCGCGAGCATCTCGTGTGGGTCGGCGCCGGCGAAGACGTGCTCGCCAAGGATGGACCGATTCCGCTGATCGCAGCGCCCAGCCCATGCGTGTATCGCAAACGCGCAACCGCGGCCTTGGACGCTGCGGGAAAACCTTGGCGCGTTGCCTATACGAGCCACTCGCTCGCCGGCCAACACGCGGCGTTGCGCGCGGGTCTTGGCGTCATGGCGCTGCCCAGCGAAATGGCGCCCGACGATCTTACGCTGATCGGGCCTGAACACGGCTTTCCGCCGTTGGCCGACGCCGAAATCGCGCTTGTCCGCGCCGGCAAGACCCTGTCCGTGGCGGCCGAACGATTAGCCAGTTTCATCCTCGCTTCGCTCGACGGCGCAGGCCGGCCCACTGTGGCTGACTGATCGGCCACACTGCGAGGGTGATATGGAAAAGTACGCGCTGATCTCCACCATCGTGCTGGGCCTTGTGCTCGCCTTCGCGTTCGGCTATCTCGCGCACCGGCTGAAGCTATCGCCAATCGTCGGATACCTGATGGCGGGCGTTGCGACCGGCCCCTATACGCCCGGCTTTGTCGGCGACACCGGGCTTGCGCTGCAGCTCGCCGAAATCGGCGTCATTTTCCTGATGTTCGGCGTCGGGCTCAAATTCTCGCTGCAGGATCTATGGAGCGTCCGGGGGGTCGCGCTGCCCGGGGCCCTAGTGCAGATGGCGACGGCTACGGCGCTGGGCTTCGGCTTTGGGCAAGTCATCGGCCTGAGCGCCGCTGAAAGCGCAGTGCTTGGCGTCTCCTTGTCGGTCGCCTCCACCGTGGTGCTGCTGCGCGCCCTGGAAGAGCGCGCGTTGATCAAGACCGAGAACGGTCGCATCTGTGTCGGCTGGCTGGTGGTCGAGGATGTGGCCATCGTCCTGGCGATTGTGCTCTTGCCCACGCTCGTCGCGATCGGCGACGGCGCCGGCATGAGCCGGGCCGCAGGCGTCCAATTGCTCGAGACTTTGCTCAAGATCGCGGCGTTCGTCGCCTTGATGCTCGTCGTCGGCTCGCGCGTGTTTCCTTGGCTCATCGTGCTGATCGCGCGCACCAAATCGCGCGAACTCATGGGGCTGGGAACGATTGCCCTGGCGCTTGGCGTCGCCTTCGCCGCTTACACGCTGTTCGATGCGTCTTTTGCACTCGGCGCGTTTCTGGCGGGCGTGATGCTGAACGGCACCGCTTTCACCCATAAGATTGCCGAAGACAGCCAGCCGCTGCGTGACACCTTCGCGGTCTTGTTCTTCGTTTCGGTCGGCATGCTGTTCAATCCAGCCGTGCTCGTGGAGCAACCGCTGCAGATCGCTGTGGTGGTCGCGATCATCATTCTGGGCAAGGGCCTCGCAGCGCTCGCCATCACCACGCTCTTCAAACTGCCGCTACCGGCCGGACTTATGATCGCCGTTGCGTTGGCGCAGATCGGCGAGTTCTCGTTCGTTCTCGCCGGCCTTGGACGCCAACTCGGCGTTCTGGGCGATGCGACCTACAATCTTATTCTCGCGGCGGCGATGCTTTCTATCGCCCTTAACCCGTTTCTCTTCGGGCTCGCCTCGCGCCTCACCGGCAACGCGCAAAAGGCCTGATGCCGGGCGCCGCGCAATCACAAGGATTGCCAAATCCAATCATTACGCCTCTTTGCACGCTCCCGGCGGCGCCCATATCCGCGTGACCAGACCGGGCCCCTCTGGCGAACGCTCCCGCGATCGCGATGTCGGACTGGAGGCATAGCGGAACGGAGCGCGCGCCCGGCGTTGCGAAGCTCCCTCCCCGCGCGCGTTGCGCTCGGGCCCTCCGTTCCGCGTGTCGATTGTCGGTGACGAACGACCAAGAGGATGGATGCGATGGCCTTCGACGATTTCCAGAACCAGCGCGCGCCGGGGCGGACCGGCGCGATCACGGCCGACACGCTCTACGACGCGGGTCTGCGTCAGCACATGCTGGGCATCTACAATTACATGTTCGCCGGTTTGGGGCTGAGCGGCGCGGTCGCCTACTTGCTGATGCAAACGGGCGCCAGCACGCTCTTCTTCACCGCGCCCGGCCAATTCACACCGCTTGGATGGGTGGCGCTCTTTGCGCCGCTTGGCCTTTTGCTCTTGGCCTCATTCAACGCTCGGCGCCTCAGCACGGGCGCAACGCACGCCATCTACTGGAGCGTAGCGGCGTTACAGGGCGTCGGTCTTGCGGTGCTGTTCCAAGCCTTCACCGGCCAATCGATCGCGCAGATTTTCTTCGTCACGGCCGCCGCGTTCGGCGCCTTGAGCCTGTTCGGCTATACCACCAAGCGCTCGCTTTCGGGCATGAGCACGTTCCTGCTCGTGGGCCTCATCGGCGTCATCATCGCCTTCATCGTCTACATGTTCGTGCAATCGAGCTTGTTGCAGTTCGTGGCTTCGGTGATCGGCGTCCTCGTCTTTGCCGGCCTGACCGCCTTCGACACCCAACGGCTAAAGACCGAATACATCGCCGGCGTCGAGGGCGAGATCGCGATGAAGGCCCAGGTCTGGGGCGCGCTCAGCCTTTATCTCAACTTCATCAACCTCTTTCAGCTGCTCTTGTCGCTCTTCGGCCAACGCGAAGAGTGAGCGCTGAGACAATTTGATACCTCCCCGCCCAGGCGCCTGGGCGGGCCCCTCTTTTTTCTGTTTTCACCGACCGACGAGGCTCGCTGTCATGGAATTCCTAAACGCTGAGTATGCGAGCCAGCCGGTTTGGCTCTGGATGAGCTTTCTTGCGTTCATCGGCTTCCTGCTCTGGCTCGACCTCGGGCTCTTGAACCGCAAGGACGCAATCGTCTCGCCTGCCAAGAGCGCTCTGATGTGGGCGGGCTTTGCCTCGCTTGCGCTCCTCTTTGGTCTCTATGTCGGTTTCGTATACGAACCGGATCCGCGCTACTATTCCTCGGCTGAGAACCTCAACCAACAGGCCGTCATCCAATATTTCACCGGCTATCTGCTGGAGACGGCGCTCGCCTTTGACAACATCTTCGTCATCTCACTCATCTTTACGTATTTCGCGGTGCCGCGCGAGTATCAGCACCGGGTGCTGTTTTGGGGCATTATCGGCGCCATCGTTTTTCGCGCCATGTTCATTTCGCTCGGCGCCACGGTCGTCAATTCCTGGACCTGGGTGCTCTACATCTTCGCCGCTTTCCTCATCTGGACCGGCTGGAAGATGCTCACCGGCCACGGCCAGGAAATGAAGCTTGAAGACAACAAGCTCCTCGCCTTCGTGCGCCGGCGCATGCGCGTCACGGATACGATCGACAACCACAATTTCTTCGTGCGCCGCCCGGACCCTGCGACCGGCAAGCTCGTGCTCTATGCCACGCCGCTTTTCTTGGCGCTGATCATGGTGGAAACCGCCGACATCATCTTCGCCGTCGATTCCGTGCCCGCCATTTTCGCGGTCACCCGCGATCCCTTCATCGTCTACACCTCCAACATCTTCGCGATCCTGGGCCTGCGGTCGATGTATTTCATGCTGGCCGCGGCGGTGGAGCGCTTCAAGTATCTAAAATACGGGCTCTCCCTCGTGCTGGTGCTGATCGGCGCCAAGATCATCTGGAATTTCGGCCTCTCGAAAGAGCTCGGCTGGGCGCCTTATCTCGAACCGCAATGGGCGCTCTTGGCGACGCTCACTTTGATCGGGGGCGCAATGGCCTACTCGCTCTACCGCACGCGATCTCCATCAGGAACGCCGGCGTAAGAGCGCAAGCCGCATGACGCAGTGGATTATCGATCTCATCGCCGAAGCCGGCTATTGGGGCGTGTTCGCGCTGATGGTGCTGGAGAACCTCGTTCCGCCGATTCCGTCAGAGCTGATCATGCCGCTCGCGGGTTATGCGGTTGCCGAGGGGCGGCTTGCACTTGCGCCGACTTTAGCGGCAGGCGTCGCCGGCTCACTCGTCGGTGCGCTGCCGTGGTACTATCTTGCACGCTGGTTGGGGCGCGCACGCTTCGCCCGCCTCATCGCCAAAGCTGGCCCTTGGCTGGCGCTGGAGGACAAGGATTTGCAGCGCGCCGGTCGTTGGTTCGCCCGGCGCGGCTGGGCGGCGGTGTTGTTCGCGCGCCTTGTTCCGGGACTTCGAACGCTCATCTCGGCGCCGGCGGGTTTGTTCGCGATGCCGATGACGCTTTTCCTGGCGCTGACCGCGCTCGGATCGCTGGCCTGGGTTTCAGTTCTGACCGGCGCAGGTTTTCTACTCGAAGCCCACTATCATCGCATCGGCGTTTGGCTCGACCCCATTGCGGCGGCCGTCTTTATGTGTCTCAGCGCGGCCTACGTCATACGGGTGTTGAGCTTGCTGCGGCGCGCCCGAAGCGCGCCGCAGCCGATCGAATGAAAGGGACGCGCCACGGATGTCAATCGCTATCATGCGCACTCTTCATCGGCTCGATACTTGAGCGCCAACCGATCACTGCCCATGTGAACATCGCGGGTCCGGGCCCCTCTGGCGGCATGTGTCGCGATGTCGGCCCGCATCGCTTTCCGAATGCGGACAATGAAGCCGCCGGAGCGGATGATGAGGAGCACCATGATCAACGCTATTGGCGCAATGCATGCGGCGCTGCGTGCGAAGAAAAAGTCGCCGGAAGACAAGATTAACTTCCGTGTCGAAGTGAAAAAGCGCCGTCGCCCGCGCGATGACGACGATGATGATCACGACAAGCGCGATCGGCGCCTGCGCGAGCGCTCAGACAAACGCGGCGTCGTCGCATGACCAGCGCAAGTCCCGCCACCCTCGAGAGCCGGCGCCGGCGCCTTGAGGCGGATTTGGCCACGGAGCTGAAACGCCCGCTGCCCGATTTCACGCACGTGAAGCAGCTGAAGCAAATGAAGCTCCGCCTCAAGGACGCGTTGGCCGCCCAACAGCGTCCGGCGCCGAACGTCCGGCGTTAAGGCGCGGGCCGCGCCCTTCGCGTCTCGCCAAGGGCGCGGCCGTTCGCGCCGTAAACCGGGTTCCGGAGGTCCATTTGAACGAAGCGCTGCTCGCGCAAGCCTTGCTCATGACGGGATACGCGATTGCGTGCTTGAACCTGCTGCTGATCGGCGCACTTGCCCTGACCAGATGAGGCGCACGTTCGAATCGACCAGCGGCGTGCTGCCATCCGTCAGAAGCGATCTGCGCGCAACACCCTGACGTCGCTCGCGGCCGCAACGCCTGGGTAGGATTGGAAGTAATCGCTCAACCAGGCGAGCGCGCGCTCAGCCGAAACTTCTGAGCCAATTGCGATGATGAGCCGCATGCCGGCTTCGTCGACGCCGGTTTGGCGCCAGGCGCCGTGGCTGCCTGCTCCTTCCAAGCTCGCAAATACGCTTAGACCCTTAAAGCCTGCGTCTTCCAGCATGCGTTCGATCTCGCCGACCGCGTGCGCTTCCACGAAGATTTCGAGCTTCACGCGCGCGGTCAGGTCCATCGCTAGCCTCCAAACACAAGCCGGCCAGCCGCATGATAAAGCGGAATGCCGATGAGCAGATTGAAAGGAAAGGTGACGCCAAGCGAGAGGGAGAGATAGATCCCGGCGTCGGCCTTTGGCAGTGCAATGCGCATCGCCGCGGGCGCCGCGATATAGGAGGCCGAGGCCGCCAGCACAGCCATCAGCGTGGCGTCGCCAAGGGACAAACCAAGAGCGGCGCTCGCTCCAAGCGCGGCTGCCGCGCTCAAGAGCGGCCAAGCGATGGCAAAGGCGATCAGGCGCCAGTCGAGGCGCGGCGCCTCAGCCAAACGCCGCGAGGCGACCAAACCCATGTCCAGCAGGAAGAGGCAGAGCGCGCCCTGAAAGAGCGGGCCGACGAAGACGTCAAGCCGCGCCATGCCGCGTTCGCCAGTAATGGCGCCGATGACGAAACTGCCGATCAAGACCACCGCCGCGCCGTTCAAAAACACTTCGCGCCAGAGCGTCGGTCGAAGCCTGGTTTCAGCCTTTTGCGAGCGGGCGCCAGCGATTATGAGCGCCGCGAGAATGGCCGGCGTCTCCATCAGCGCTAAGACCGCGGCCATGTAGCCGCCGAACTCGACTTCGACGGCGCGGAGATATTCCGTGCCGGCCGCAAAGGTGACCACCGAGACGCTGCCATAATGCGCCGCGGTCGCGGCTGCGGTCAGACGATCGAGCACGCCGAAAGCTTTGAGCACAATATAAGCTGCGAAGGGCGTGGCGAAACTTAAGCCAAGCCCAAGCCCGCCGGCCGCGATCAGGTCTTGCGAGAGACCGCTTGCAGCGGCCTCGGCGCCGCCCTTGAAGCCGATGCACAGCATCAGATAGAGCGCGAGCGTCTTGGCGACCTGATCGGGAATGGTGAGATCGGATTTAAGCCAGCCAGCGAGCGCGCCGAGCGCAAAGAAGAGTACAGCGGGCGCGAGCAGGTTTGCGGCGCCGGCGCCGGCCAAAGCTTGCAAACTTTCCAATTGGTCGCGCCCCGCGTTGCGGGCATGGGGTTTGCCCCACCGCGCATCAGGTTTGCATCAAGTTCTCGCAATGATGGCGATGAGAGGTTTCAATGCATCTTGCACCCGTGGTGGGGGTCGTTGCGACCCAACCCGATAGCAAACCCGATAGCAAAGATGAGCGCTTGCAATGGACGCGGCGCTGGCGCTGCCGCGTCACGCTCGCCATTTCCTCGACAGGTCCAAAGCACGGAAGGGATGCGAGCGAAATGCAATCAGCGATGACGTTTATCGACCGGCTTCTGATCCGGGAAGAAATCGATGCGCTTGAACTTGATCTCGCAGCTGCGCGCGGCGCCGACCCCGGACGCGCGCCAGCGATCGAGGCCCAGATAATCCGGCTGGAGACAAAATTACGGCGCGCGACCGGTGCAGCCGTTAAATCGGAGACCTGCCAAACGGCATAAAGCGGCCCTAGCCGCGCGTGACCGCCAACCGCGCTCCAGCCCGCTGGTGGTCGATGCTCTGCCCTGGTCCGATGATCGAAGAAAGCTGGCGCCTTTCGCGCAAACGAGTGGGCGCGGCCCTACCGCGAGCGGAGTGCGCCATAAGGCAACAACCTAGACAAGCAAACTAAGCGCCGAGCACTTCAAAAGACTTCGTCTGGATTTACTGTCTCGATCGTGTCCGACGTACTAGGCGCCGCAAGGTCCTTATTGGGAAAAATCGCGGAGATGCGCGTCTCGACGAATGGTGCGCTCGTCGCTGCGACACTGCCGCCATGCGCTTCGACGATCTGCCTCACAATAGAGAGCCCAACGCCCACGCTATCGCTGCCGGGATGACGCTGAGCGAACGGCTCGAATATCTCGTCACGCTCCATGGAAAAACCCGGGCCGCGGTCGATGACCTCAAGCGCGGCAGCGGCGTCGGACACGCGCACGCGAACAACAATTGGTCCATAGGCCGCCGCGTACTTGACCGCGTTCGAAACCAAGTTCGTCACGACTTGCTGGAAGCGCAGTGGGTCGACGTAAACAACCCCCTGCGCCTCAACAACAATCTTGGCCGCTTGTGCGCAAGGCGATGCAGCACGCAGCGTCTTCAGCGCTTCGTTCACGGCGGCGCCTGCCTCAACGCAAGTGGGGGCGATGCTGACGTCGCGGTCGAACCTGGCGCTGTCGAGCAGTTCAGCAGCAAGCTGCTGCAGTTGCCCCGTCGCCTCCGACACCGCCGCCGCAAGATCGCGCTGGCGGGTGGTCATCGGCCCCGCAGAGGCCAGCAAATCAGCGCAACCTCGGATCGCGTTGAGCGGCGTGCGAATCTCGTGACTGACATTCGTCAGCAAGCGCATTCTCTGCTCTGCCGTATCGGCCGCGCGCTGCTTTTCGGCATTGAGCCGGCGGGTCAGCGCGTCCCGCTCATCCAGAAGCACAGCCATCGCCAAACCCGCTAGGCCATCGGCGACCAGGAACATCTGCACCAGGATCATGCGCAACGCCGGCTCATCAATGGATGAAAAGCTTGGATGAGCGATGAAGGGCGCAATGGCGACCGACAGTGCGCCGAGCACGAGTGCAACGCCCACGACGCGGAAGCGCGCCGCCGCGAACACGGTAACGGGTATGACCAACGACAGCAGGGCCAAGCGATGCGCGAGCGCAATGGCTGAGACGGCAATGCACACGCCAACAAGCGTCAACACCACCGCGAGCCAGCTGCGTCGCCGTTGAAACAACTCCGCCAGACGACGTCGCGAAACGAAAAGACCAAAGGGCGTGATGATGAGCAGACCGAGGACGCCGGGCAACCACCAGCTCAACCACAGAGTTGCTGCACCCGCCAAACTCGACGGCGCCAGACCAAGGATGCCGGCGAGCCCGCCCGCTGCGGGGGCCAATAACGCTGCCGGCAACAAGCGTTGAAAGATCAAGGGAACTGTCGCACCGCTTCCTTCGCTGCGCCAGCGCAGCACGGTGTGGGCGACCATGACTTCGATCGCGTTGCCCGTGCTGAACCAAGCCGATGCCACAAGAGGCGTGCCGCAGGCCAAGTTCGCCAGAAAACAACCACCCCAAATCGCCGCGCACGCCTGAGCGCGGCCGTCGTGTAGGCGTAGGCGTAGCGCAGCGACCAAGGCCAGCGCGTTCGTCGGCCAGAATGGCGCAATCTGAAGAGGACCGCGCGTCGCCTCGATCGAGATCGCCGCTGCACAGAAGACGGTCACGAACAGAAGGGCCGCGCGCGCTACGAGAGGCCAGCGCGCGGATACGGACGTCATTGCCCGAACCTAGATGTAAAGGGCGTCGTCCGCGTTGCCCTGGCGCCGTTCGGGACCGCGATAGGTTGGGTCAATTCTTCGCCGACGATCTGGACCAAAGTAGGTCTCCGATTCCACGAACTGCGGCTGCGCCTCCAGAGCGGCGCGAACCCGTTGGCAAAGCGCACCAGCCGAGACGGGCTTTGCCACAAAGGCGTTCGCGCCGGCGTCGCGGGCCGCAGCCACAATCCCGCGCAGGTTCTGACCGGAGACCACAATGAATGGCATGGATCGCGCAGGATGGGTCCTATCGCGCCTGATTGAGCGAACGAGGTCGAGACCATTTTCCTCGCCCAGTCCGACATCAATCAAAGCCACGTCGTAAGTCAGATAATCCAAGTGCGCCTTTGCTTCGCCGAGGGAGGCCACAGCCTCGACGTCCTCGATCTTCAACGTCCGCAGCAATTCGCACAGCATCGTGCGCATCGGAGCGCTATCTTCCAGAACAAGCGCGCTGCCGTGAGATCGCATTCCACACTCCAAGCCTGGCACCCAGCACCTTATGAATCGGGTTAAAGTTCTATTAACATACCAGCCTTGAACTGCCCGGCGCCGGCACGCGGTCAAGAGCGCCTTCATTGCGAGTCTTTACAAGCCTCCGACCGCTCGCATGTTCTGACCCGCACTGGCGCGCGCTTTGATCTCGATCAACCACCTCGTTGATCCAGGACGTTTGGATATGCGAGGCGCCGGCCGGGCGCCTTAAGGCGACGTCGCTATCGAGGCTCCTTTGGTTGACGTGAACACGATCGGTCTGGGCGCGCCGCTGCGCTGGTTGGCGCAGGGCTGGCGGGACATGATGAATGCGCTCGTCCCCTCCCTGCTCTACGGAGCCGCGATTGCGCTGGCGAGCTTTGCGATCTGGCGCGCTCTTATCGCGTCGGACTTGGCGTTCTGGGCGCTCAGTTTGAGCTGCGGCTTTGTGTTCGTTGCACCCATGCTCGCCATGGGCCTCTATGAGGCCGGTCGGCGCATCAGCAATCACGAACAGCTTAGGCTCGCGCAGATGGTGCTGGTGCGCAGCGCCGTGCGGGCTGATGTGTTTTATCTCGGTCTCGCACTCCTCTTGATCTATCTGCTTTGGGGACGCATCGCTCAGGTCGTCTATGGCTTGTCCACCTATCGGCTGCATACGAATGTGCAGGACTTCGTCGACTTCAGCACGCAGACATCCGAGGGCCTGACAATGCTCGTGACCGGCACGATCGTCGGCGGCGGGATGGCGTTTTTCACGTTCTCGATCACCGTGGTTTCCGCACCGATGCTGCTCGATCAAAAAGCCAATGTGTTCGAAGCCATGTTCACCAGCATTCGAGCCGTCGCCAAGAACTTCGCACCCATGTTGTTATGGGCGGTGTTGATTACGCTGCTGCTGGTCGCCAGCGCCGCGACCTCCTGGCTTGGTCTTATCGTAGTCTTTCCCTGGTTGGGGCTCGCCAGTTGGCGCGCTTATTGCGACGTCGTTCCTGATCGCACCGCAGCTGAGCCTGCTCGCTAGCCGCTCCAGCTCACGGGGGGGCGATTCCGATACGGGCCGCTCGGAGAATGAGCCTTAAAGGAAGCGCCAGACGCCATCCTGATTGATCGCGACGCCCGAGAGCATGCCCACGGATACGTAGCTAAACCCCTCCGAGGACACATCGAGCACATTGCGCGCGCGGAACGCCGCGACATCATTGGCCAGCGAGGTTACGACGAAATCGGAAACATCATTGCGGATCCCGACAGGCACTGTTTTAGCGGCCTTGCCGATCCTCGGAAATGGGGCTGACGGCAACTAACGGGCGCCTACCCGTGGCGCAAGACTTCTCGCCTGTTTACTCTATCACCGACGGGCACGGACGGTCAGATGTGGTGGGCCCGCCTGGACTCGAACCAGGAACCAGACCGTTATGAGCGGCCGGCTCTAACCATTGAGCTACGGGCCCCCGATAGCCGTCAGGCGCGCATCTGCGTCGACCCGCTCGTCCCCGTCAAGGGAGGGAGTCCTGGATCAGGTGTCGCCTCAACGCGCCTCAGCGCCCTGTTGCCTCACGACGCCTCAACTCGCCTCACCAGGCAGGCGCGGCTTAGCCGCGTGGGATCGCCTCACTTCTTCTTGCGCCAGCGCACTTCAGGCTGAGGATGGCGTAAGCCCCGCGCAACGAACAACTTTTCGAATTCAGGATTCCGTTCGATAAGTCGCCTCATCTCATCGTAGGCGAACGTGCGGGTCTCCGGGCCCACCAGCCTTCGCTCGCTTCGCGAGCTCCGGCCAGGCAAGCCAACCTCAACTTCGATGCGAAGCGAACGAAGGCTGTCTCGCCGAAGTTCCGCAGGAACGAAGGCGGGCCAGGCAAGCCAGCCTCAGATTCACAGGCAAACGGCGACTTCCGCGCGAGCTCAAGCGGCGGAGCGCTGCGGTTCGTCGGCAAAGAGCGCGTGCAACGCCTCGCGGACGCGATGGGGGTCTTCCAACATGCAAATGGCTTTGCGCGTCTGGCGCGCGCCTGCGCCGAAGACGGCGTCGATGGTCCAGGCGACGTGCTTGCGCGCAACGCGCACGCCAAGGCCCTGGTCGTAGAAGTGGAGCGTATCGTCGTAGAGCGCGAGCAGGGATGCGAGCGAGCGCGCACGCGGCGGCGGGGCGGCATCGCCTCCGTGCAAAAGCGCGCGTTCAAGGGCGGCGGGAAGCCATGGCCGACCTTGCGCAGCGCGACCTATCATCACGCCTGCGGCGCCCGACAGTGAGAGCGCGCGGCGGGCGCCGTCGGCGTCGGCGATGTCGCCATTGGCGATCACCGGGATCGTCACCGCGTCAACCACGGGCCTAATCGCGGCCCAATCGGCGAGCCCCGTGAAGAACTGGTTTCGCGTGCGGCCGTGCACCGTGATCATGCGCACGCCGGCGGCCTGCGCGCTTCTGGCGATGTCAGGGGCATTGAGGTTCGTCGCGTCCCAGCCGAGCCGCATCTTCAATGTCACCGGCAAAGCCGTTGCGGCGACGACCGCTTCGATCAGGCGCAGCGCCGCAGCGGGATCGCGCATCAGCGCCGAGCCGCAGAGACCGGTCGTAACGCTCTTGGCCGGGCACCCCATGTTGATGTCGATCGCATCGGCGCCGGCGGCCTCGGCGAGGCGCGCGCCCTCGGCCATCCAGCGCGGCTCGCGGCCGGCGAGCTGGATCACGAGCGGCGAGATGGCGCCGGCGCCGGCCGCGCGCCGCACCATGTCGAGCCGTTCGCGCGCCAATTGCTCGGACGCGACCATCTCGGAAACGCAATAGCTGCCGCCGAAAGCCTTGACCTGACGGCGAAACGGGATGTCGGTCACGCCCGCCATCGGCGCAAGCGAAACCAGGGGCGCAAGCGAAACCAGGGGCGCGCGCATGCCCATACGCGCTGCTTGCTCAGGATCCGCGGCCAATCCCCTGTTCTCCTGGCTCGGCGGGGATTGCCGGATGTTCGCCGCCACTGCCCCCCTCCCGACGCCTTTGCGGCGTCGCGGGAGCGTATCACATGCCGGGCGGCATCTTGTCGAACGCCGGCAAGCCGGCGGAAGGCTTGTCCCAGCTCGGCGCGCGCACGGCATAGACATGCATCTGGGGCTTGAAGACCTCCATGTCATCCAGACTCGATGCGCGAAGGAAGATCAGGCCCGGCATGCCCGCGTTGGTGGAGAACACCGCCGCGCCGCAGGTCGGGCAGAAATGACGGGTGACGAGATTGCCGCTGTCGGCGGCGCGGGCGTAGCCGGTCGTTTCCCCATTCATCGAAACCGCATCAGCCGGCGCGGCGAGGTGGGAGCTATGTGCCGTGGCGCTCGAGCGGCGGCAGTCCTCGCAATGGCAGTGGCCGGCCATCACCGGATCGGCGGTGCAGACATAGCGGACCGCGCCGCACAGGCAGCCGCCCTCGAACCGCGTTGTCATCTGCGCTCCTCCCGCCCGACGAAGGCTTTGTAAACCTAGCACCTATATTGTATATTGCAAGTTGCTTGTTAAGGAGACGGCGCGCTGGCCGGACCCCGGAAATTCGCCCAGGGCGGCGCCGAGGAGGCGCAGACATTCCGATCGGGCTGCCCGATCGCATCGACGATGGAGATCGTCGGGGATCGCTGGACGCTGGTCATCCTGCGCGACCTTGCGAACGGCAAGCGGCGCTACAAGGACTTCCTCGACAGCCCGGAGCGCATCGCGAGCAACATCCTCATCGCGCGGCTCGCCGCGATGGAGCGCGACGGCCTCATCGGCGCAAAGCCCTATCAGCTACGGCCGAAGCGGTTCGAATACCGCCTGACGAAGAAGGGGGCTGCGCTGCTGCCCGTGCTGCAAGCGATCTGCCGATGGGGCGAAGCCAACCTGGCGAAACGCTGGAAGGCGCCCGCTGCGTTCATGGACAAGCGGCCAGAGGACCTGGCCTGACGCGCTCACATAGGCGCGCCGGGATCATGCGACATGGCAATCGCCGGTGCGGCGATGATTGGGGGCCTTCAAACAATCGCGCGCGTGGATGGAAGTCCGGCGTTCCTTCGTTGTGAGCATATGCCGCCTGCGAGCGGCCACGAGAAGGAGCGGGAACATGAGACGTCTTGCAGCCCTGATGATGTGCGCCGCGGCCGCGGCCTTGATCGTTGCGCCGCTGGATGCGGATGCGCGCGGGCGCCGCGCCCAGGGGACGATCACCGGCGCGCGCGGCCATCAGGCAAGCGTGACGCGCGATATCCGTGCGCACGGCCGCGACCGCTCCGCGCACACCACGATCACCGGCGAGAACGGACGCACGCGCGATGTGCTGCGCACCCGCGACGTCGAGTCGGGCGTGCGCAGCCGCTCCAGCGACGTCACCTTTTCCGACGGCGCGACACGCTCGGTCGATCGCACCGCGACGCGCACCGGCGATGGGCAATGGGCGGTCGAGCGCGAAGTCACCGGCCGCAACGGCGAAACGCGCACGCAGACCGGATCGGCGACGGTAACGCACACGGAGAACGGCCGCACGGTCAGCGGCGCGCTCGCAGGCCCCAACGGCGAAACGACCTTCGACCGCTCCGTCACGCATGAGGACGGCGTGCGCACCGTTGCAGGCTCCGCATCCGGCCCGATGGGCGGCACGCACACGCTGGCGCGTACCGTGGATCACAATACCGGCGAGGCCTCGACCTCGCGGACCTTCACCAACGCCGCGGGCGAGACGCGCAGCGTGGAGAGCGAGCGCAGCCGCGACGGCGCCAACGTGCACATCGACCGCACGGTGACGCCGGCCAACGGAGATCCGCGCACCAGCAGCGGCGACCTGGTGATCCAGCGCTGACACGTTCGCAGGAGGTCTCTCCGACGGAGCGCTCGAAAGGGCGCTCCGTTCGCATTTTCGGGCGTCTGCAGAAGATGGCTCAGGGGCCCTTGCGCCAGCGCGCTGCAATGGCGGCGCGCTCGCCGGCGGCGTCGAGCGGATCGCCGGCGCGGCGCTCGTCGGCGGCGTGGAGGATCGCATCCGGGATCGCGCCGGCCGCCTGAACGACCTCGCCTGCTCGCGACGGCGCAGCCTCGGTCAAAGCGACGATGCGCCAGTCCCCGCGCTCGCCGCAGGCGAGGCCAGCGTTCGCCTCGAGCTCGAAGACGCGGCAATGGCCGCCGGCCTGGTCGGCAAAGCTGAGCGCGATCGCAACGCCGCCGCTGGCGCCGCCGCCGGAGGGCCGGGCGTCGAGCGCCTGTTGCAGCGCGCCTCGGGCAATGAGTCCGCGTGTCGGATCTGTGCGCATCAATTCCGGCGAGGTCGCACGGCCGGCGACGAAGGCGAGCCCCAGACACGCGGCCGCCGCCAGGCCGAGCCACGCCTGGCGCCGCATGCGCGCGGGAAAGCGCACGACGTTGCCTGCCGGCTTTGGCGCGACCAACGCCTGCAGGCGCGGGGGAACCTCCAAGTCGAGCTGGCCGGCGAACGCGCCGCGCAGATCGGCGGCGACGCGCTTCATGCGCGCGACTTTCGCCGCGAGAACAGGATCGGCCGCGAGGGCGACCTCGATGCGACGATGCTCGTCAGCATCGAGCATGCCATCGGCGAAGGCCATCAGGCGCTCATCATCGATCATGGCGCATCCTCGCCGAGCACCTGCGCCATGAGCGCGGCGCGCGCCCGGCTCAAGCGGCTGGTGACGGTGCCTTCCGGCACGCCGAGTATTTCGCTGGCTTCGCGATAGGAATACCCATCGATCTGCACCAACGCGACGACGACGCGCTGCTCCTCCGGCAAGGAGGCGAGCACGCGAAGCGCCTTCGACAGCGTCAGCGACGCGGTCATGGCAGCGGCTCCATCGATGCCGGGCGCGTCCGCATCGGGATCCTCGGTGACGATGCGGCCTCGGGAACGGCGGGATCGCACCTGGTCGATCCAGGCATTCTGGGCGATGCGGAAGAGCCAGGAATCAAGCCGCGTGCCCACGCGCCACTGATCGAGCCGCTTGAGCGCGCGCTCCAGGGCGTCCTGCACCAGATCGTCGCCATCGGCCCGGCTCCCGGTCAAGGCGAGGGCGAATTGGCGCAGGCGCGGAAGGAGCTTCACCAGCTCGGCCCGGATCTCCGCTTCGTCCATCGCTCATATCCACAACGGGCGGGCGGAGAATTCCATCCCGGCAGCCGACCCGTCTTGGCGTCTTGCCCGCGACGGCCGGGATGAGTCCATCGGCGTAATGCGTTATGAAGGCGATGGGAGGGAACATGATCCGGACCCGGCGCATGGCGCTGCTCGCCTGTGCGGCGCTGCTCTTACCCAGTTTGGGCTCGGAGGCCGAGGCGCAGAACAGGCGCCGCCAGGCGCGCCGCGATCGGCCGGACGAGCCGCCGCCGCGCGTGCGGCGCCGACGGCGCCTGCTGCGGCGCGGACGCGTGCTGGCCTGGCGCGAGCGGCTTATCGCGCGGCGGCTCGCCAACCGCGCGCGGTTCGATGTCGGGCGCAACGGCGAGCAGGTGCTGCGCTCGGAAATCCTTGCGATAAATCCAAGCGAGCCCGCGCTCGCGCAGGCGATCGCGCAGGGCTTCACGCAGCTGCGCGCGAGCGGCGGCGACGCGCTCGGCGTTCGCATCGTCGTGCTGCGCAGCCCGGAGGGCATGGGCACGCTCGCGGCCCTGGATATGCTCTCCCAAGCGGACCCGCACGGGGTCTACGAGCTCAATCACGTGTTCGATCCCTCGCAAGGCGAGAGCAGCGGAGATGCAATCGCGTCGCAACCGCCCGCGCATGACGGCGCGGGCCTCAAGATCGGCATGATCGATGCGGGCCTCGATCGCACGCATCCGGCGCTGGCGAGCGCGCGGATCGAGGCGCGCGGCTTCGTCGGCGCGGCGGCGCCAAGCCCGCACGGGACGGCGGTGGCGTCGCTGCTGGTGGGCGAAGACGACGATTTCAGCGGCTGCGCGCCGGGGGCTGCTCTCTTCGCCGCCGACGTGTTCGGCGACAGCGCTGAGGGCGGGTCGGCCGAGGCGATCGCCAATGCGCTCGCATGGATGGCCGAGCAGGGCGTCGGCGTGGTGAACATCAGCCTGGTGGGACCGCCGAACCGCGCGCTCGATGCGGTGTGCCGCGCAATGGTCGCGCGCGGGCTGATCATCGTCGCGGCGGTCGGCAACGAAGGGCCGACAAGCCCGGTGGGTTTTCCGGCCGCCTGCCCGGGCGTGGTGGCGGTGACGGCGGTCGATGCCGACAACCGAATCTATCTGAGCGCCAATCGCGGGCCGCAGGTGGCGTTCGCTGCGCTTGGCGTCAATGTCGAAGCTGCGGTCGATGAAGGCGCCTACGAGGAGCTGTCCGGCACCTCGTTCGCGGCGCCGATCGTGGCTGCGCTGCTCGCGCGCCGCGCGCCTGCGAATGCGACGCAGGCTGTGGCGCAGCTTTCGCGCGCCGCGCTCGACCTCGGCGCGCCGGGGCGCGACGTCGTCTACGGCTACGGGCTCGTGCGCTGACGCTTTCGTGCGGATGGATCGGAGGCGCATATCCGTTGTGTGGGCAAGGAGGACCGCCGATGAAAGTCTCCAGATTGCTCTCAGTCGCCGCGCTGACGGTGATGCTCGCGATATCGAGCGCGGAAGCGCGCCCGCACAACAATCCGCCCGGGCCGCGCGGCGGTCCAGGCACGAACTGGCACAATCCGCCAGGCCCGCGCGGCGGCCCAGGCGCATCGCCATTCTATCGCGGTTGGCACTATCGCGCCTGGCACGGACGCAATTGGTATTGGAACCCGCACGCGCGCTGCTGGCTCCTGCCCGATCACGACGACAATCCGCCAGGACCGGCGGGCGGCCCCGGCACGAACTGGGAAAATCCGCCGGGCCCGGCCGGCGGCGCCGGCGCATCGCCCGACCGCAACCGCTGCCGCTGAGTTCGTTCCAGCAAGGGAGGCTTAGATGAACCTGAAAATGCTCTGCGCCGCGACGTCGCTCATCGCGCTCACCCTGACGGCGACGCCCGCGGTCGCGTGGGATCTTCTCGCCACGCGCAACGTGGCGGACCGGGTCGATCGCGACAGCATCGCGCTTGAAGGCAATCGCCGGTTCGAACGCATCCGCTTATGCGTCTACGAGCGGCCGGTGCATTTCATCGACGTCAAGGTGCGCTTCGCAAACGGCTCGGTGCAGGACGCGCCGGTGCGGGCGCGGATCCGGCCGGGCCAGTGCACGCGCGCTCTCGATCTCGTCGGCGATGACCGCAACATCGCATCGGTCGATCTGGTGTATGAAGCGAACACGCCGCGCCGCGGCGTCGGCGCCACGGTGCGCCTGTTCGGCGAGTGACCGGCGTGGGCGGCGGAGCAGCGCCGCCGCACGCGACTAGACCCGATCCCATTTTGATCAACTCAAATCAAAACGGGTGAATCGGGTCTACACTCTAAATTTAGACCGCTCTTGTCCGAAAACCGCGTAACACTTTTCGGGAAACGGTCTAGGTCAACATCACCGTGACCTGGTGGATCGAGAGCCCGATCAGGCCGCCGATCAGCGTGCCGTTGATGCGGATGTATTGCAGGTCCGGGCCAACATTCTGCTCCAGCTTTTCCACCACCGTCTTGGCGTCCCAGGACTTGATGGTTTCGGAAATGAGCGAAGCGACGTCGCGGCCGTGGCGGCCGGCGACATCGGCCAGAAGCGCGCGCAGGCGCCGATTGATCGAGGTCTGCACTTCGGCGTCCGCCTTCAACGCTTCGCCGAAGCGCGCGATGGCGTCGGCGAGCGCCACGCGCGCGGCGGAGTCCGGCGCGGCCGCCCCAGCGCGGACGGCGCCCTTCACGCCATGCCACATGTCTGTGAAATATGCCCCCACCGCGGGGTGCGCGAGAATGTCGGCGACGATGCGCTCGATCTGCGCGCGCAGGCGCGGAGAATGCTCCAACTCATCGGCGAAGCGCTGCAGCAGCTCGGTGACGCGATGGCGCGCGGGATGCTCCGGATCGCGGGCGATCTCCTTCAGCGTACTCTCGATCGCGGCGATGAGGGCGTCGGAAGCGCGCGCGTCGAGCGAGATCAAGCGCCACACCCAGCCGGTCTTGGCGCGCACCTGCTTGCGGATGGCGGGCTCGTGCTCCTCCAAAGCGCGGAAACCTTCGACCAGCGCCGCGTCGAGCACCGGCTGATGGCGGCCGTGGTCGGTTAGGAGACGCAGGCCCCTGCCAACGCTCGCGGAAAGGCGCTCGTCGCGGCTGAACTCGGCGATCTGCCGGCGCATGAAATCGGCGACGGCCGCGTCGTCCAAGAGATCGGCGATCGATGGGAGCGCGTCCATGATCCCGTCGGCGATCTTGCGCGCCGCGGCGGGATCGGCGATCTGGCGCGCGAGCCCGCCGGCGAGATCCTGATCCTTCAGGCGATCGCGCACGATGTCGGGGGCGAGAAAGTTCACGGTGACGAACTCGCCGAGCGCATCGGCGATGCGGCCCTTGCTGCGCGGGATGACCGCCGTGTGCGGAATGGGCAGCCCGACCGGGCGGCGGAAGATCGCGGTGACGGCGAACCAATCGGCGAGGCCGCCGACCATCGCGGCCTCGGCGAAGGCGCGCACATAGCCCCAAACCGGGCCGCGATCATGATTGAGCACGGCGACCAGATAGACGACCACCATCGCCACGAGCAGCGCGCCGGCCATCGCGCGCATCGCCGGCAGAGAGGCGGCGCGATTTTGCGCCGCGTTGGGGGACGGCATCAGCTTGAAGGCGGCGCCTCGGTGCGGTTCGCCACGGCCGTCTCGCGACGCAGATTCTCCGCGCCCTTCTTCAAGGCGGCGGCGGCCGTCTCGGCGCCCTTGGCGGCATTCTCGGCCAGGAACACGGCGGCATGACGCAGCGCGACCTGCGCCTCCAGGCCGAATTCCTTCAGCTTCTCCTGCGCAGCGCCGGCGCCTTCGGGCAGCTCGGCACGGACCTTCTCGGCCATGCGCGCGGCCTCGGCCTTGAAGGCGCGCAATTGCTCGGAGGCCTCGTCGATATGCTTCTTGGCCTCGTCCTCGACCCGGCCGGCGCCGGAGGCCAAACTATCCTTGGCCTTGGCGAGGCGATCCTCTACGCCCAGAAGCGTGGTCTTCAGCCCTTCGCAGAAATCGATGATCGCCTGGCTCATGGCGGCGCTCCTTCCCATCACGGTAACCCTCGATAAGGGAGCGCGGTTGCGTCGGATCAAGGTTTCGGCCCGCGCCAATCCAAGGCAGAATGCAGGAAGAGGAATTCCATGGAAGCGCCGCTCGATCTGCCTGCGGACAAGAAGGAGCGCTATGGCGCGCTGAGGAAGGAGATCGCCGCGGTGATCGCAGGCGAGCCCTCGCGCACGGCGCGGTATGCGACGGCCGCGTCGCTGCTCGCGCACGCGTTTCCGGAAACGTATTTCTGGACCGGCTTCTATCTGGTCGATCCCGACAAACCCGAAGAGCTCGTCGTGGGGCCCTACCAAGGCACGCTCGGGTGCCTGCGGATCGCGTTCGGGCGCGGCGTGTGCGGCGCCGCCGCTGCGGGGAAACGCACGATCCTGGTGGAGGACGTGCACGCGTTTCCCGATCACATCGCGTGCGATTCACGCTCCAATTCGGAGATCGTGGTTCCCGTGTTCGATACATCCGGCGCGCTGGCGGCCGTGCTCGATGTGGATTCCACGCACTTCGCCGCCTTCGACGCCATCGACCAGGCCGGCCTTGAGGCCATCTGCGCGGACCTGCTCACGCTCGACTAGCGAGCCGCCGGCGCCAGCGCCACAGCGCAACGCCGGCCCAGATCAGCTCCACCAAGCCGAACGGCCATGCGCCCTGCAGAAAGCCGTATGCGGAAGCGAGCACGCACGCTGCGGCGAACGCGAGCACGAACCAGTGCGAGCGCGCTTCGAGCGCGTACGTCACGAGCATGAGCGACACCGAGGCCAGCCCGAACAATGTCAGCGCATCGATGCTCATCAAGCGGGCGTCACTGGGCGTCACTCACTGGGCGCCACTCATTGGGCGCCACTCATTGGGCGCCAGGGTCCTGCTCGGGACGCTCCTCCGCGGCGGGCGGCGGCGCGGTGGGGATCGGCAGGTCGGGATTGTTGAGGAATTCCTCAAGCAATTGCGCCGGCGCGGGCGCCGCCTTCTGCTCGGCGGCCGCGGGCTGGCGCGGCGCGGCCGGCGGGGGCGCGACCTGCGTCAGCCCGACGATGCGATCGCCGCCGGCCATCGTGCGCACGCCGGCGCCGACGAAGTCGCGGCCGAAGGGCTGCGCGAAACCGCCGAGGCATTGGCCGAGGAAGGCTTCAGCGGCCGCGAAGAACGCCACGCGATTGGCGGCCTTCGCAAAGACGGCGTCCTCGCTGGGATAGACCAGGTAGATCACCGGCACGCGGCGCGCGCGCAGCGAAGCGACGACGGCGTCAAGCTCGGCGCGCGGGGCGCGCGCGTCGCGGCCGCCCTGCGCGATGAGCAGCGGCGCGCGGATCGCGCCCGCACGGAAGATCGGCGAGCGCTCGCGCATCATCGCCTGGTCCTGCGCGTCGCGCGGGTCGCCGATGCGCTTGTAGAGCTCGGCGCGGCGGCTGGCGGGATCGATCGGCATCGCCTGCACGGCCGTCTGCAGATTGGCGAAGCCCGACACGCTCACGCCGCATGCGAACACGTCCGGCGCCGAGGCCAGGCCCGCGATGGCGCCGAAGCCGCCGAGCGATCGGCCGAAGATCGCGACACGCTCGGCCTGCGCAATGCGCTGCGACACCGCCCAGCGCACGGCGTCGATCAGGTCGTCCTGCATGCGGCCGCCCCATTCGCGATTGCCGGCGTTGAGGAAGGCCTTGCCGAAGCCGGTGGAGCCGCGAAAGTTCACCGAAAGCGCCGCGTAGCCGCGATCGGCGAGCCATTGATGCTCGGCGCTGAAGGTGTAGGCGTCGCGCGTCCAGGGCCCGTCATGGACGACGAGCGCCAGCGGCAGCGGCGCATCGGGACGTCCGTCGCGATCCTGGTCGGCGCCGGGCGGCAGCGTGAGGTAGGAGACGAGCGTAAGCCCGTCGCGCGCCTCGATCTCCACCGGCGTCATCTGCGCGAGCCGGCGGCCTTCAAGCGCGGGACGATTGCGGAAGAGCATCGTCATCTTCGGCGCCTGGGGATTGGAGCGATCATAGAGCCAGGTGCGCGCCGGCGTTACCGGGCCCTCCTCCTCCACGATCCAGCGCTTGTCGTCGCGGGTGCGGGAGAGCACGCGCGGTTCGCCCTCGAGCTGGGCGTCGAGATAGGCAAGATCGGCCTGCGCGGCGGGGGCGAGGCCGCGCCATTCGCGGCGCAGATACTCGGCGGCGTAGGCCTGCGGGGCGCGCGTCGCGGGATCAAGCCATACATCGACGACGTCGGCGCGCTGGCTTTCGCCGAGGACGGTCTTGTCGCCGCTCGCGGCGTCGACGCGCACCAGCGCCGCGCGATCGCGGTCGGTGGAATCGAGCATCAGGAACGTGCGTCCGCCCTGCTCGAAGGAGATGAAGCGGCTGGAGGCGACGCCCTCGAACGGGATCGGGAAAAGGAGCGACCAGCGGCCGTTCGGCGCCCGCGACCACATCTCGGCGCCGCCGTCGTCGGTGGGCTTGAGCGCAAGACGCGGGGCATTGGCGAGGTCAACGTAATAGGAGGAGAAGCGCTGCTCGTTGCGTTCGAGCTGGGTGCGCTCGCCGGAGACGACGTCGATGCGGAAGAGCTCGGGGCGGTCGCGCTCGACGAGCGCGGCGATGACGATCGAGGGCTCGGCCTCGTTGACCGCGACGATGCGCGCGCGCACGCCCGGGACGGGCGTAAGGTCGCGCACGTCGCCGGTCGCGACATCGACAGCGAACAAATGCTCTCCGCCCTGGGCTTCGGGCTCGGTGAAGAGGATGTGGCGGCCAGTCTCGGCCCAGGTGAACGAGCTCACGCCGAGGCCGGTCTGCAGCGTCACCGGGCGCGCCTGGTTGAGGGCGCGGGTCGGCGTCACCCAGACGTTCGTCACGCCGTTGGCGGGGGCCAGAAAGGCGATGAGATCGCCCTGGGGGTTGATGCGCCCGTTGGCGCGCGCTGGATCGCCGAACAGGTCCGCGCGGGGGATGAGCCGGGCGACCTCGGGCGGGGGCGCGTCGGTGCGAGCGCGCTCCTGGCACGCCGCAGCGGCCAGCAAAAGCGCGAGCGCACATATCGCGCCGGCCGTTCGCCTCATCGCCTCAACGCTCCCCAAGCCTCACACGTTACTAAAATGTCAGCCGCCGGCAAATGTGTGGCTCAGGGAACGCCCATTTGGGGCGTCGGCAAGGCAGGGCTGCCTGTTTTGGGGTAAGCGCTGCTGTAACCATGGCGCGCGGCGCCGGCCGGAAAACGGGCCGCCCGATGGGCCTGCCCCCGCCCAGGCGAGGCATGCGCCATGCGCGAGCGCAGCAGGCATTTTTGACAGAGCCCCCGACGCTGCCTAAGTCCGGGCGCATGGCCGCAAGTTCAAAGCAAGCAACCGGGGCGCTCGTTCTCGCCGACGGCAGCGTCTTCCTGGGCGAAGGTCTGGGCGCGGTCGGCAAGGCGGTCGGCGAAGTGTGCTTCAACACCGCGATGACCGGCTACCAGGAGATCCTCACCGATCCCTCCTACGCCGCGCAGATCGTCGCCTTCACCTTCCCGCATGTCGGCAATGTGGGCGCCAATGTCGAGGACGTGGAGGCCAGCTCGCCGGCCGCCGCCTCGGCCGCGCGCGGCGCGGTGTTCCGCACGCGCCCGACGCTCCCATCGAACTGGCGCTCGCAAGACGCGTTCGAGAGCTGGCTCGCCAAGCGCGGTCTCGTGGCGCTTTGCGGGATCGACACGCGCGCGCTCACCAAGCGCATCCGCGAGCGCGGGCTCGCCAACGCGGTCATCGCGCATGATCCCGGCGGCAAGCTCGACATCGCGGCGCTGCACAAGGAGGCGGCCGCGTGGAGCGGCCTTGAAGGCCTCGACCTCGCGAAGGACGTCAGCTGCACGCAATCCTATGTCGTGAGCGAGAGCCGCTGGAACTGGCCGGGCGGCGTGGAGCAGATCACGCATCCGCGCTTTCATGTCGTCGTCATGGATTATGGGGTGAAGCGGAACATCCTGCGCGCGCTCGGCGATGTCGGCGCGAAAGTCACCGTGCTGCCGGCGAACGCGACCGCCGAAGACGCGATGAAGCACAAGCCGGACGGCGTGCTCTTGTCCAACGGCCCCGGCGATCCGGCGGCGACGGGCGAATACGCGGCGCCCGAAATCCGCAAGCTGGTGGAGAGCGGCGTGCCGGTGATGGGCGTGTGCCTGGGGCACCAGATGCTCGGCCTCGCGCTCGGCGGCAAGACCAAGAAGATGGCGCAGGGCCATCACGGCGCGAACCATCCGGTGAAGGACCTCGCGACCGGCAAGGTCGAGATCGTGTCGATGAATCACGGGTTCGCGGTCGATCGCGATACGTTGCCGAAGGGCGTGAAGGAGACGCACGTGTCGCTGTTCGACGGCTCCAATTGCGGCATCGAGCTGGACGGCAAGCCGGTGTTCTCGGTGCAGTACCACCCGGAGGCTTCGCCCGGGCCGCAGGACAGCCACTACCTCTTCGAGCGCTTCGCCGCCGAAATGGAGAAGCGGCGCGCCTAGAAGTGCGCTAGCGTACGCTCCGCCAGACTGGGGAGGCGGACGTGGAGATCATCACAGCAAACATCCAGTGGATCATGCTCGCATCGGGCGTGCTGACGCTGACGATGCTGCAGCCCGTGTTCGCGCCGCGCAGCGCGATCAAGGCCTTCTTCGGAGAAGAGATTTCCGGGCCGGCGGCCGCGCTCGTGGTGCGGAATTGGGGCTTTCTCATCGTCGTCAGCGCCGCGTTCCTCATCTATGCGGCCTTCCATGCCGATCTGCGCGTTCCCGCGCTCATCGTGTCCGGGGCGGGGAAGCTCTGCTTCGTGGGGCTCGTGTTCGCCAATGGCGGGCGCTATGCAAAGAACCAGGTCTTCATCGCCGCGATCATCGATGCGGTCTGGATCCTCCTCTTCGCGCTCTATCTGGTCGCGGAACTCGGCGCCGCCTGAGCCGTTCTCCGGGCGGAGGCGATCATGTCTGACTCAAGCGCAAATCCGTGGCTGGCGTTTCTCGTCGGCGCCCTCTTCGTGGTCGGCGTGATGGCGCTCGGCCTCTTCGGGATGAACGCGCGCGATCAGCAGACGGCGTCGCTCGACCGGCCGCAGATCGAAGCGCCGCGGCTGCCGATCGCGCCGCCCGACATAAAGCCGCCGTCGCTGGCGCCGCCGAGCGATCTTCCGACGCCGGGCTAAGGGCAACTAGAACCCATACTTGACGCGGATTTCGGCCATGACTTCATCGTGGTCGATGAATTCGCCGGGTGTCGCCGCTGCCGAAAATCTACACCCGCGCGCGATTCACCGCAATTCGAACACCACGGTGACGTTGGCCGTCGATTTCACCTCGCCCGGCATGGTTGGGGTGGCGACCTGCGCGGCGACCGAGCGCTCGGCCATCATCATCGGCACGGGATACGGCATCGGCGGCGCGGCGCCGGCTTCGCTGATCGAGATGATGCGGTTGACGCGCATGCCGGCGGCTTCGGCATAGAGGTTGGCGCGGGCGCGGGCGCGCTGCACCGCCTGTCTGCGCGCACGATCGAGAACCGGCTCGGGATCGTCGATGGAGAAGGAGACGCCGTTGATCGTATTGCCGCCGGCGGCGACCGCAGCGTCCACCGTGCGGCCGAGATTGGCCAGGTTCCGTACACGGACATTCACGGTGTTCGAGGCCTGATAGCCGGTGATGCGCGGGGGGACGCCGTCGCCATAGACGTATTGCGGATTGACCGAGACGTTGGCGGTCTGCACGTCGCGTTCGGCCACGCCCGCGCGGCGGAGGGACTGGACGAGCGCGGCCATGCGCTGGGCGTTGGCCTGCATGGCGGCGGCGGCGGTCTGGCCCTCGGTGACCACGCCGAGGCTTATATTGGCGAGATCGGGGGCCACTTCGGCCTCGCCCTCGGCCGACACGGTCAGCAGCGCGCCCTCGGGCATCATCATGCGATGGCCCGGCATGGGCGCCTCAGGGGCTTGCGCAAGCGCAGGCGCAGCGGAGAGCGACAGGGCCGCCGCAACGGCGGCGAAAGCGATCGGACGCATGGATATTTCCTTCCCCAGATAAGTGTCCCGCCAGCCTCAGAAGACCGAGAAGCATGCCGAAATTGCGGCGGTTGCGCCGGGGAGCGAATCGAATCACGGTATAATAGGCGCATCCTCCAAAAGCCTCCCGGCAGGTGAATGCGCTTCTCGGACGCCTTTCTGCGAACCCTGCGCGAACGCGTCTCCATCGCGGACTATGCCGGCAAGCGGCTCGTCTGGGACAAACGCAAGAGCCAACCGGCGCGCGGCGATTACTGGGCCTGCTGCCCGTTCCATACCGAAAAGAGCGCCTCCTTCCACGTCCTCGACACCAAGGGCGTCTATAAGTGCTTCGGCTGCGGGGAAGCCGGCGACATCTTCACGCTGGCGCAGAAGCTCGAAGGCGGCAATTTCCCTGAGACGGTGGAGCGCGTCGCCGAGTTCGCCGGAATTCCCCTCCCCGCCGACGACCGCGAGGATCGCGAAACCGCCGATCGCCGCAAGCGGCTCGCCAACGCGGCAGCGCGCGCGGGGCTTTTCTATGCGGAAGCGCTGCGCGGGAGCGAAGGCGCCAAGGCGCGAGCCTATCTGGAAGGGCGCGAGATCGGGCCCGACCTCTGGCCGCGCTTCGGGATCGGCTACGCGCCGGCCGGCTGGACCGGCCTCATCGACCGACTGACCGACAAGAAAAAGGGGGGCGAGTTCTCGCTCGAGGAGCTTGTCGAAGCGGGCCTCGCGCGCCCGGGCGAGGACGGCAAGCGCGCCATCGACATCTTCCGCGAGCGGATCATTTTCGAGATCGCCGACGCGGCGGGACGGCCGATGGCGTTCGGGGGGCGCTCGCTCGATCCGAACCAGCCGGCGAAATACATCAACTCCCCGGAGAGCGCGCTCTTCCACAAGGGCAAGACGCTCTATCGCCTGAAGCAGGCGCGGGAACTCGCGTCGCGGTCGCGGGCGGGGGGGCTCGTGGTGGCGGAAGGCTATCTCGACGTGATCGCGTTCGAGCGCGCCGGGATCGGCGCGGTCGCGCCGATGGGCACCGCCCTCACCGAGGACCAGCTCGCGCTCGTCTGGCGCGCGGGGGGCGAGCCGATCCTCTGTTTCGACGGCGACGCGGCGGGCCTGCGCGCCGCGGACCGGGCGCTGGAGCTGGCGCTGCCGCACCTGGGGCCGGAGAAGACGCTGCGCGTCGCCGTGCTCCCGGCGGGCGAGGACCCCGACGACATGTTCCGGCGCGCGGGGCCCGAGGCGCTCAAGGAGCTGCTCGCCGCCGCGCAGCCGGCATCGGCGGCGCTCTTCGAGCGCGAGCGTACGCGTCGGCCGCTCGACACGCCCGAGGCGAAGGCGGACTTCAAGCGCCGGCTCAAAGAGGCGGCCAACAAGATCGCCGATCCGGAGACCAAGCGGCTCTATCTGCGGGAACTGCTGGCCAAGGCCGACGCGGCGATCGGTTTCCAGCCGCGATCGGAGGCGCCGCAAGCTCCCTTCCCGGGCGGCTTCCAAGGCGGCGGACAAGGCGGCGGACAAGGCGGACGGGGGCCGTTCCGCGGCAAGTTCGGGCCCCCGCCAGGGGCGACCGCGGAGCTGAAGGCCCTCGCCGCGGGCCGGCGCACGCTGGGACCCGAAGAATTGATCCGCACCGCGGTCGATCATCCCCATCTCCTGGAGACGGGCGCCGAGGCGCTCTCGGTGCTCGATTGCGACGATCCCGAGCTCATGGAGATCAAAACCACACTTCTGGACGTCTGGTTCGGCGGCGAAACGGTTGACCGGGCCGCCATGAGCCTCCATTTGCGGCGATCGGGGCTGGCTCGCGCCGCATCTCGCCTTGACGCCTGGCCGCGCCCCAGAGTGCTAAAGGAAGAATTGGAGCGAGACTGGACGGATCAGGCCCTGGCCGGGACGCCGGTCGGCGCAGAACCCGGGCAGACCCAATCGGGACAAACCTGGGCCCGGGTCGCGGTCCGCGCCGGGATCAAGGCCAAAGCGGCTCGACCAAGGGCCCTGAATCGGGGGAACGAAGCGGAATGGGCGGCCCAGATGGGCGCGGATCTGGCCGCGCCCGCGATCCGGGAAGAAGCCAGAGCATTGCGCGCACGCGTGGATGAAGATCCCGACGCCATGGCGCGCGCACAGGAATTGTTGCGCGACAGGCTGCGCGCCCAGGGCGAGGCCCTTCGCATCAGCCAGAACGTAGGAGCGGAAGCACCCCGTGACGCAGAGACGAACGAAAGCTGAAGCGGTGAAGACCGAAGTCCGAAGGACCAAAATGGCCACGAAGACCGACGAGCCGAGCGCCGAGAAAGAGGACACGCCGGACGGGCCGATCCTCGACCTCAACGACGCCGCGGTGAAGCGGATGATCAAGGCCGCCAAGGCGCGCGGCTACGTCACGCACGAGGAGCTCAACAAGGTCCTGCCAAGCGAGGAATTCTCCTCCGAGCAGATCGAAGACACGATGTCGATGCTTTCGGAAATGGGCATCAATGTCGTCGATTCCGAAGAGGAAGCCGAAGCGCAGGAAGAAGAAGGCGGCGCCCGCTCCGTCATCGTGCGCGAGGACGGCAAGCCGCCGGTCACCAACACCCGCGAGGACGCCGACCGCACGGACGATCCGGTGCGCATGTACCTGCGCGAGATGGGCTCTGTTGAGCTGCTCTCGCGCGAGGGCGAGATCGCGATCGCCAAGCGCATCGAGGCCGGCCGCGACGCGATGATCCGGGGCCTGTGCGAAAGCCCGCTCACGTTCGAAGCGATCATGGCGTGGCGCGGGGAGCTGCAGGAGCAGCGCATCCTGCTGCGGGACATCATCGACCTTGAAGCCACGTATGGCGCCGAGAACGGGCCGGCGCCGGATGCGCTTGCCGCGGAAGAAGAGCCGGAGGCGGCCGCCGAGGGCGAAGAGCCGAACGAGGATTCCGACGATTTCGACGACGAAGGCGCGATCTCCACCTCCTCCATGGAGGCGGAGCTCAAGGAAGGCGTGATGGCCACGCTCGACGCCATCGCGCACGCCTTCGAGGATTTCCGCAAGCTGCAGGACAAGCGCATCGCCGCGCGCCTGAAGGGCCGCTCGCTGCCGGGCGCGCAGGCGGAGGCGTACGACGCCGCGCAGAACACCATCATCGAGGAGCTGAAGAAGCTCAAGCTCAACAACGCGCGGATCGAGAGCCTGGTGGAGCAGCTCTACGCGATCAACAAGAAGCTCATCGCGCACGAAGGGCGGCTGATGCGGCTCGCCGACGCCAACGGCGTTCCGCGTACGGACTTTCTGGAATCCTACCAGGGCTCCGAGCTCGATCCGAAATGGCACGAGAAGGTGGCCACGAAGTCGAAGCGCTGGACGAAGTTCGTCGAGAGCGAGACCGACGAGATCCTGCGCATCCGCAACGAGATCTCCTCGCTCGCCAAAGAGACGGGCGTGCCGATCGACGAATATCGCCGCATCGTTCACGCCGTGCAGAAGGGCGAGCGCGAGGCGCGTCAGGCGAAGAAGGAAATGGTGGAGGCCAACCTCCGCCTGGTGATCTCGATCGCCAAGAAGTACACCAATCGCGGCCTGCAATTCCTGGATCTCATCCAGGAGGGCAATATCGGCCTCATGAAGGCGGTCGATAAGTTCGAGTATCGCCGCGGCTACAAGTTCTCGACGTATGCCACGTGGTGGATCCGGCAGGCGATCACGCGGAGCATCGCGGACCAGGCGCGCACGATCCGCATTCCCGTGCACATGATCGAGACGATCAACAAGCTGGTGCGCACGAGCCGGCAGATGCTGCACGAGATCGGCCGCGAGCCGACGCCGGAGGAATTGGCGGAAAAGCTCGGGCTGCCGCTCGAGAAGGTCCGCAAGGTGATGAAGATCGCCAAGGAGCCGATCTCGCTGGAGACGCCGATCGGCGATGAGGAGGATTCGCACCTTGGCGATTTCATCGAGGACAAGAGCGCCGTGCTGCCGGTCGATGCGGCGATCCAGAGCAATCTGCGCGAGACGACGACGCGCGTGCTGGCGTCACTCACGCCGCGCGAGGAGCGCGTGCTCAGGATGCGCTTCGGCATCGGCATGAACACGGACCACACGCTGGAGGAAGTCGGCCAGCAATTCAGCGTGACGCGCGAGCGCATTCGTCAGATCGAAGCGAAGGCGCTGCGCAAGCTGAAGCACCCGAGCCGGAGCCGGAAGCTGCGGAGCTTCTTGGACAACTAGCGAGAACACGCTTGCGGGATATTCCGGTCGAGCTTGCATACCCCGGTCTTATTTGGCCGACTGTCCTGTCGCTTCGCGAACGGGGCGGCTCCGCGAGCATCGAAGAAATCGAGGAGGATGTCGCAAGGATTTTGTCCCTTTCGGATGCGGTGCTTGCAGCTCCTCACACGAAAGGCACTCGCACAGAGTTTCAATATCGGCTCGCTTGGGTTCGCACCTACCTCAAGAAAGTCGGCGCTGTAGAAAATAGCGAGCGTGCGATTTGGTCTCTTACTGACTATGGAGACAGGATCGACGAAGCAGAGGCACGGGACGTTTTTCGGAGAGTGAACGCTGAGAAGCGTGCCGTCGAACCTCTAGACGAAGACGAGGAGGTTTCACCGGCTCCCGGACTTCACACACCTGACGCAGCTTCTTGGGTTGATCACCTTCTTGAGATCATAGGTGAAATATCCGCCGACGCGTTTGAGCGACTCGCACAACGCCTTCTTCGTGAATCCGGATTCACAAAGGTCGAAGTGACCGGCAAGGCTGGGGACGGCGGTATTGACGGCATCGGCATTCTTCGAATGAACCTGGTCTCCTTTCAGGTCCTGTTTCAATGCAAGCGTTGGAAGGGCTCTGTGGGTGCGCCAGTCGTGCGCGATTTTCGAGGGGCTATGGTGGGCCGCGCGGACAAGGGCCTCATCATTACGACCGGGAGCTTTACGGCCGACGCTCGGCGTGAAGCGACGCGCGACGGAGCACCCGCTATCGACTTGATCGATGGAGAGACGCTTTGTGAGCTCTTGAAGGAGCGGCGACTGGGCGTCTCAGTCCGGATGGTTGAGGAAATCGGCCTCGACGACGCATTCTTCAACGCAATTTGAGCCAGGTTTCTGCGCCGCAGAGTTTGTGTTAGGTTGGTGCCATGGCTGACGGCGCGATCATGATCGAACTCGACGGCGAGCTAGCGGATCAGGTCCGCGAGGCGGCGGCGGCGCGTGGGCTGACGCCGGAGGATTACGCCCGTCAAGTCCTCGCCTTCAGGGTTGGCGACGAGGAGGACCTCGATTGGGATGAAGACATCCGCCGGCTCGATGAGCCAGGCGAGAATATCCCACTTGACGAGGCATTTGATCGCTTCAAGGACAAAGTCGCCGAAGCCCGCGCCAAGACGAAATGAGCCGCCGGGTCGAGCTGCGCCCCGCCGCGGAGCGCGATCTCGACCGACTCGCCGAGTTCGTCGCGCAGCTCGATCCGCGCGCAGGAGACAAACGCGAACGCGATTTGCGTGAAGCGCTGCGAAAGCTTGGCGAGCGTCCGTTCAAGGGGCGGCCTGGGCCCCAAGCCAATCTGCGTCAGCTGACGATTCGCTTTGGACGATCGAGCTACCTCATCCGCTACCGGGTGACGGATGACGCCGTCATCGTCACGCGCATCTGGCACGGCAAGGAAGACCGTCCGCCGCGCTAACCCCAGCGATAATTGAAGCTCACGCTTATGCGCGCCTTCTTCGCCTCGTTCAGGGGCACTTCGTGGCGGACGAAGCTCTCCCACATCAGCACTTCGCCGGCGCGTGGCGTGACGTAGACGAACGTACGCTCCGCCTCCGGCGCATCCTCAGCGCGCGGCGGCGCTGCCATCATCAGCGGCAGGCGCGGATCCTCCAGCTTCAAGGCGGAAGAGCCCGGAGGAACGTCCACGTAATATGTGCCGGAAAGCACCGCATGCGGATGAATGTGGCCGGTGTGCACGCCGCCGGGCGCGAGCACGTTCACCCACATGGAATCCAGCGCGAGGCGGCGCCCTCCAAGATCGAGATGCAGCGCCTTGGCGAACTCGCGGGCGTGCGCATCAAGCGCCTTCTTCAGATCCGCGAACGCGGGATCGCGCTTCGGGAGATCGTTCAAGGACGCATAGGACGTATAGCCCTTGTAGCCGTGCTCGGCGCTCCAGCTCTTGCCTGCCTCGTCCGCCGCGGCGATCGCCTTGCACGACGCCGCGAGCGAGGTGTTGAGCGCCGCATCGTCGAGCGACGCGCGATAAAGCTTGGTGACGAAAAGCGTGCTGATCTGGCTGGTCGACATGGCTTGGGCGGGTATGGACGAGACGTTCCTGGCGCGGCACTCTTAGCGAAACCAGAAAGCGCCTCCCATGCCAAGCAAACACCCCATCCGCGTCGGCGTCGGCGGCTGGACCTACGAGCCTTGGGACGAGACGTTCTATCCGGCCGACCTGCCGAAAAAGAAACAGCTCGAATACGCGTCGAGCAAGCTCACAGCGATCGAGATCAACGGCACGTTCTACCGCACACAGACCGCCGCCACGTTCAAGAAATGGGCGGCCGAAACGCCGGACGGCTTCGTCTTCACCGTGAAAGCGCATCGCGTCTCCACGAGCCGCAAGACGCCCGACGAAATGAAGGATTCCATCGACTGGTTCATGAATTCGGGCGTGCTCGAACTGAAGGACAAGCTCGGCGCGGTGAACTGGCAGTTCCATCCCTCGAAGAAGTTCGACCCTGCGTATTTCGGCGCGTTCCTCGAGCGGCTGCCGCGCGAGGTGGGGAAACAGCGCGTGCGGCACGCCATTGAAGTGCGGCACGCGAGCTTCAACACGCCGGCCTGGGATGATTTGCTGCGCAAACACGGCGCGGCATGCGTGTTCGCCGACGACGAAGACTGGCCGATGCCGGACAAGGAGACCGCCGACTTCGCCTATGTGCGGCTGCAGCGCTCGCGCGCTGAGGAGAAGGACGGCTATCCGAAGAAGGAGCTCGATGCCTGGGCAAAGACCTTCAAGGGGTGGGCCGATAAGCGCGAAGTCTTCGCGTTCATCATCTCCGGCGCCAAGGAGCGCAATCCGGCGGCCGCGCAGGCGCTGATCGCCCGGCTCGGCTGATGCAGCGCTGGCTGATCATCGCCGGCGCGATCATGATCGCCATCGGCCTCTTATGGCCATGGCTCTCGAAGCTCGGCTTGGGACGATTGCCCGGCGACATCATCGTCCGGCGCGAGAGCTTCACGCTCTACATTCCGATCGTCACCAGCCTCATCGCCAGCGTCGTGCTGACGCTCCTCTTCTGGCTCCTGCGACGGTAGCGGCCTCCCCTCCCGTCGCCGGGAGGGGCTTCCTCCGTCCACGAAGCAATCGCTTAGTCGGCGGCCGCCGCGGTCTGCGACTGGGGACGATCCAGCGCGACCTGGGCCACCTCGCCAACGCGGCGGCGAAATTCGCAGCGCGCCTCCCAGCGATCGGCGTCCGGCTGGGTGCGCACGCGGAAGCGCGTGTCGATGCTGCCGGCGCGGGTCTGGCTCCGGTGAAAGTCCACGAATTGGGGCGTTGCGGGCACGCCCGCCTCCGAAGCGATCGCGGCCCGGCAAGCGGCGATCGCCGCGTCGCGGTCCTGGGTCTCGGAGCCGGCGAAGGCCGGCTGGGCGAGGAGCGCCAGGCCCACGAAGGCGGCGGTGAAAACAGATGAGCGCATGAGGATCCCTCCTTCCGTCATTTCTATGTATGACGGTCATCATATATCTAGTTGTAGACCGATCGTCATACAAGGATTAAATTGCGGACATGCCCAAGCGCTCGGACGCCAAGGCCGAAATGATCACCGCGGCGGCCAAGCTTTTCCGCGCGCACGGCTATGAGGGCGTTGGGATCGCCGAGCTCCTGACCGCCTCGGGGGCGCCGCGCGGCTCGCTCTATTTCCATTTCCCCGGCGGCAAGGAGGAGATCGCGGCCGAAGCCATCCTGCGCGCGGGAGAGTTCATCTCCAGCCGGCTGCAGGGGCTTGCGGAGCGCGTGAAGGATCCAAAGGGCTATATCGACCGCGCGTTCGCCGCGTGGGGCGAAGAGCTTTCCGCGTCCGACTTCCAGAACGGCTGCGCAGTCGCGCTCATCGCGCTGGAGATGGCGGAGCGCTCCCCGCGCCTGCGCGACGCGGCGGCGGAGGCCTTTGCGCTTTGGGAGAAGGAATTCGCCATCGCCGCGCGCGCGTGGGGCATGCGTGAAGGCGACGCCGTGAGTTTCGCCTCCGCAATGCTCGGCGCCATCGAAGGCGCGATCGCGCTTGCGCGAACCAAGCGCAGCATCCAGCCGTTCCAGAGCGCCGCGCTGGCGATGAACGCGCTCGCAGAGACGCTGATCGCTAAGTCACAGTGAGGCCGGCGGGCAGCGCCCAACCCCAGGCGCCGAGCAGGCTCATCAGACCGCCAAAGAACAGCAGCGCGCCGAACAACAGGATGAGCCCGAGGCCCAGCAGAACCACCGCGCCGATCCAGCCGATGCGCGAGAGCACAAGGCCGGTCTCGTCGTTGTCCTCCTGGGCGCGGCGCGCGCCGATAAGCCCGAGGATGAGCGCCGCGATCGTCGGCACCAGCGGGATCAGGAAGCCGAGCGCCAGGCAGCCGATGGCGATGCCGCCCAGCACGCTGCCGGTGTTCGAGCGCGGCGCGCCCGGCGCGACAGCCGCAGCGGCTCCGGCGGGCACGGCGTAGACCTGCTTGGCCTGGCCGGCATCCAGCACGTAATCGACCGCCTGCCCCGCCGCCGGCGCGCCCTCGGAGCGCCATTCCGACAGCGGGAATTCCAGGCGCGCGCCATCGACGCCCAGGATCAGGCCGACGCCGCGCGTCGCTTCAAGCCCAAGGATGTGTCCGCGCATGCGCCCTTCCGAAGATCTGACGCGCCGACATGCCCTGCCCGGCGGCGAATGGGCAAGCTAGGAAATCCGCCCCTCCGCCTTGGCCACCATCGCCGCGCGCGCGTTGACGCCCAGGAGCCCGTTCCAGAACACGGTCGCGACCACGATGATCGCCCCATAAAGGACCACCATGCCGATGATCATGTTCGGCGTCGCCAGCATCGCAAACGCCGCGGCGGGATCGACCTTGTCGCCCTGGCTCGCCAAGCGCGAGAGCGTCCCGCCGAGCAGAAGCGACGTGCCCAAGCCGGAGATCACGCAGATCGCCACGATGTAAAGCACGAAGAGCAGGAAGAATGATCCGAACAAGGACCAAAACCGTCCGCGCGTCACGGTCCAGGCGTTGAAGAACGCGAACCGGTTGAGCGCGACGGTCGTCGCTGACGCCGGCGCAAGGCGGATGCCGATCCAGAGGAACGCACAAAGCCCGATGATCCCCGCAAGCACGCCGGCAATAGCGGCGAGGCCCGGATCGGCTTGCGCCCCGGCGAAACCGGCGATGAACGCAACAAGGAACACGCCGACATAGAGGCCGATCAAAACGAAGAACCAGATCCAGTAGCCGAAATAGATCCGCCACGTGTCGGCGCCGAGCGTGAAGCCGAGGAAGCCGCCGGTTTCGCCGCGCACGAGCCAGCGCAGCACCGCCGCCTCGTAGGCCGCGAGCACGATGTAGATGACAAGCAGAAGCAGAATGTAGCCGGGGATGAGGGTCATCACCGACGCCGGCGGCATGGTCACGGCGCTGGGGTCGCCGGACATCTGCATCGCCCAGGTGAAGTAGTCGCCGATCGAGCGCGCGAAGACGAGGCCGAAGGCCCCGAAGACCACGAGCACGATCACAAGATAGCCGACCGCGGCGCCCAAGAGGACGCCGGAGCGCCCGCGATTGCGGAACACGTCGAACGCCGCGCCGCGCAAGGTCAGTTCGCCTGAAGATTGATCCGTCATCGTCTCACTCTCCCTCTCGACGCGCGCGAGCATGGAGCGGATGGGCCAAGGGGGCAATCGCCAGATTAGCCGTCTCAGATCGCTCCTTCGCCCCGCGCCGCACGAACGGCGCGGGCGTTGACGCCGAAAAACGCCAGACGCAACACCGCCGCGGCCGCGACCGAAAGGAGAACGCTCGCACTGATCGCAGCGATCATCCAAGGCGACCGAAGGGGCGCGAGCATCGTGTCGAGCGAGAACTCGGCCGGCGGCGTCGCCGCGATCTTGAACAACATCCCGAACATAACGGGCGCGACCAGCGCCTGAAGCGCCGAACCCACGATGTAATAGGCGACGATCACGAGGAAGAACGCGCCGAGCATGCTGCCGAAGCGTCCGCGCGTCACCTTCCACGCATCGAAGAACGCGAAGCGTTGCGCGACAATCGACGCGGCCGTCGCCGGCGCCAACCGCACCGCGAGCCACACGCCCGCGGCGATCGTCGCCAGCACAGCGAGGAAGACGGCGAATACCGCGCCAGGCGCGTTCGCTTCGGTCGCGGTCGCTATCGTCACCAGGGTGAGCGACCACGGAATCGCGGCGAGTCCTGCAAGCAAACCAAGCCAAATCCAAAAGCTCGCCCACACGCGCCACGCATCCGCATCGAGCGCGAAGCCGAAAATACCGCGCGTCTCGCCGCGCACGAGCCAGCGCAGACATGCGGCCTCGTACGCCGCCAAGAGAAGGGAATAGCAGAGCTGAAAGAGGAGCATTCCGCTTGCGAGCCGCCACATGCCCGCGAACAACGCAAAGTCCGGCGCCGTCGATGACTCCGCTGCGCGCGCAAGTTCAGCAATAACCTCGGCGATGGTCGTCGAGAACGCGGCGACGAACAGGCCGCCCAGCAGCGCGAACAGCGCGTAGAACAAGAGCGTCGCGCGGATCAGGACGCCGCGCCGTTCGCGGCGGCGGAACACATCGAGCGCGGCTTCCGTCATCGTGAAGCGCTGCGTTTCCTCGGCCATGCGCCCTCCCCGGCGTCAGCATCTATTCCGCAATGAGGCGGCTCGGGGCGCGGATGGCGTCGGGCGACTGGTTCAGGGCCATCAGCTCGGCGATCAGCGAGAGCACGGAAGAGGACCGATCGCCGTTCCGCGCGTCGTCGCGGCATTGGCCCCTATCACTCGCCGCGCCACACGAGCGGCCGATCGCGGGGCCGGCATAATAGCGCTCGCCGGCATAAGACACGGACGCCGTGAAGTGCGCGTCCGGCGCGTGCGGGGCTTCGCGCTTGGCGGCCTCTTCGCTCAGCACACGGAAGAGCGGCACGCCCGTTCCGCCGCCGCGCAGGCCGGCGGCGCGCACATTCACCTGCGCCGCGACCGCGCCGCCTTCTGCGCGCATGGAGCCCGCGCGCAGAAGCTCGCCGATATAATAGACAACGTCGTCCAGCGAGCGCAGTCCCAACGTGTAGGTTGCATCGCCGACCACGAGACGCGGTTCGCAGCGGGCATTGTCCGCAGGCGGCGCCGGCTTGACGGCGCGCGCGGGCGAATAGGCGCCGACGAGGCCGCAAACAACGCTCGCCCCCTCGCCCGCGCGGCGTTCCGGATCGGCCGCTTCGATCGCGGAGAGCATGGCGCGCGCCTCGCGCACGAACGCGCAGCCCTGCGTATCCACGCTGGAGACGCAATCGTCGAAGACGACATTGGCCTCGTTGACGAAATCGTGGACGGCGCCGTCGGCGCCGACCTTCGTGATGCGCTCCACCAGCAGCAGAACGAGCAGATCGCGGGGCCAGCCGCTTTCCCAATAATGCGCGAAAACATAAGGCTGGGTGGGCTGGAAGGCCGTGCGGGTGAGCACGTCGGCGCCGAAGGGCTGCACTGCGTAGCTCGGGCGCGACAGCGTCTCGCGGCCGATGCCGAACGAGCCGAAGCCCCAGGGCGAACCGCCCTCGCCGAGCGGAATTGATCCGATCCCGGCATTTTCGTTCCAGCGCACCTGGGGGCTGTCCTGGATGCCGGTCATGGAGAGATAATGGCGCGGGAGGCGATCGCGCGAGCGCAGGATGTTCAACAGGATCTGGCCGGTGACCGCGCGGCCGTAGGCCTCGTTGAATGCAGCTGCATCATCCGAGATCTGGCGCGCCAGCGCCTCGCGCCGGAAGGGAAGGCTCGGCGCAGTGCCGCAGCCGGCGACGAGAAGTGCAGTTGCGTAAGCAGCGAGACGGCGCATCCACGAGACCTAACAGAAACAGCGCGAGGGCGGCGCGGGCGCTCGCCTCAAAGGGGAGCGCATGCAAGCGCAGACGTGTCAGTTTGGCAAAGGACGCCGTCGAACGGGGTGCGCGACACTCCCCGGCGCGTGCGTGAACTAAGTTTAAGGGCGCCGCTCAAAAGGCGTATTGCATGCGCTTTTGAGGGATTTCGGCACCGGCGCCTGGCGAAGAATTCGCCTATCAACTGAATCTCGCCGCAGGCGACAGCCAGATTCCAGTGTTCGCCGGCTAAGTCCGTGTTATGCACCGATCTTGCAGGCATCGGTCAACGGTGCGCCGCGCGGGTTTGGTTGGGTGCGGGGCCTCATAAGCCCTCCAGGGGGTCGGAGCCGTCATGGCCGACGTTCTCATCGTCTGTGTGCGCGAAGACGAGCCGCTGGCGAAAGCCTTCGCCGACATGTTCGAGCGCGCGGGACTGCAGGTCGGGGGCGCCCCCAGCGCGCCTGAAGACATGCGCGCCTGCGGCGCAGCGCTCGTCGTCTGGTCGCAAGCTTCGATCCGTTCGCGCGCCTTCCTGGACGCCGCGCAGCGCGCGGTGAACGCGGGCAAGGCCGTGGTCGCGTGCCTCATCGCGCCGCCGCCGGCGGCCTCGATCAATCACGCGCCAGCGTTCGATCTCACGCATTGGGCCGGCGATCCGGACGATCCTTCGCTCGATCCGCTGTTCTTCGCGGTCGATCGGATGGTGAATTCGGCCCGCGCCGGCGTCGATCAGGACGGCTACGACATGGCCCCGGCCGCGGTCGATCCCGGCTACGGCCAGCAGGACTATCCCGCCCCGCCCTACGCCCGCGCCCGCCAGGCCGCGCCCGCGCCGCAGCGCGCCGCGCCGGTTCGCGCCCCCGCCCCGCCCCCGCGTGCGCCGATGCCGCGCCAGCAGGCGATGGATCAGGCGATGGATTACGGGGCGCCGCCGCCGCGCGGCCCCGCGCCGCGGGCGCCGGCCCCGCCGCCGCGCCGCCCGGCCCCGCCGCCGGCCTGGCGCGACAGCGATCCGATGGCGGCGGAAGCGCAGAACTGGGCGGCCATCCGCCACAGCCGCAACCCGGAAGATTTCCTCAAGCATCTCGCGGACTTCGGCGCGGAGGGCGCGTTCGCGGAGCTGGCCCAGATGCGGCTCGCCGAACTTGAGGCGGAAACGCGCCGGCATCGCCAGACGCCGGCCGCCGCCGCTCGCCAGGACGCCATGCGGCAGGAGCCCGTTCGGCTCGATCCCACCCGCGCCCCGCAGCGTCCGCCGATGCGCCCGGCCCCGCATCGCCAGCCGCAGGCCGCCGCGCCCATGGCGCCGCGCGCGCCGCGTCCAGCGCCGGCGATGGAGGGGCTGGAGCCCACCCGTCCGTCGGCGCAGCCGCGCATGCCGCGGCAGGCCAGCTTCGAACCAGTCCGCAGCGAGCCGCCGCCGCGTCCGCGCCCGTCCGAGCCGCCCCTGATGTGGCGCGACGAGCCGCGTGCGCCGCCTCCGCGGCCCGAGCCCGCCCGCGCAAGCGGCGGCGGCGCCGGGCGCATGATCATTCTCTTCCTGGTGCTCGGCGGGGCGGCCCTGGGGGCCGGCATCTTCGCCGGAGACCGACTCTCCGTGGCGAGCCTCTTCTCCGGCGGCGGCGGGACGCAGCAGGCCTCGGTGGCGAGCGACGAATGGTCCGACGGGCCCGAAGCGGCGACGCCGGCGGCCGCGACCGCACGGGTCGATGAGGCCTCATCGCGCCGGCTGCCGGCCGGAGAATTGCCGGCCCGCGACACCCGCCAGGCGACGGTCGAGCGCGGCCGCGGCGGGCCGCTGGAGGAGCGCCGCGCCGATCCGCCGGTCCCGCGTCCGCAGATCGCGCCGGAACGGACGACCACCTCCTCTACGACCTCGACCACGAGCTCGACGTCCGGCGGCTCGCCGGTGGACCTCGATCCGTCGGCCTCGACCTTCGGGCCGGTGCAGCTGGCCGCAATCCCCGCCCCGGGCGGCGGCGTCTCGCCCCAGACCACGGCCTCCTCCGCGCCGCCGGCGCGGCCGCCGCAGGTGCTGTGGTCCGAACGCCCCTCCGCGCAGCGGATCAGCGAGCTTTTCCCGGAGCGGGCGATGCGCTCGAACCAGGTCGGGCGGGTGGAGCTCGATTGCCTGATCGACACGCGCGGCACGCCGCGGTGCGCCGTGGCGCGGGAAACCCCGCCCGGTTTCGGCTTCGGCGCTGCAGCAATGCGGGCCTCAGGCCAGTTCCGGGCCGCCCCGGCGCTCGATAACGGCGCGCCCTCCACCGGGGCGCAGACCCGGCTGACCATCGTCTTCCGTTCGGACGGCGGCCGCTAAGCTACGGACCGGGAACGCGTTCCAGGCGCCCGCCCATTGGGCAGGGGCGGCCTTTGCTTGCCTTTAATGGTTGCCGCGCTTATCTCTGGCGCGCCCTTCGCAAGCGCAGCATGCGCCCGAGGCGGCGAGCCGGCCGGAGACCATCCCAGATGCTCTTGACCATGATGAAGGCCAAGCTGCACCGCGCCACGGTGACCCAAGCCGACCTCCATTACGAGGGCTCGATCGCCATCGACCGGGAGCTGCTCGACCGGGCGGGGATCCTGCCCCACGAGCAGGTCGATGTGCTCAACATCAATAACGGCGCGCGGTTCACCACCTACGCGATCGAGGCGCCGCGCGGGTCGAAGACGTTCGGGGTCAACGGCGCGGCGGCCCGCCTCGTGCAGCAGGGCGACCGGATCATCGTCGTCACCTATTGCCAGATCCCGGCCGAGGAAGCGCGCAATTACGCGCCGACGGTCGTCGTGCTCGACGAAGACAACGCGCCCGTCCTGCCCAGCTGAGATTTCCGCGACAGCATCGTCCTGAAAGCGAGACCGTCCGTATCCGGACGAGTGCTTGCGCGCCCGCCATCGGAGGAATGCGCCTTCTCCTGCAGCGCCGGCGGATCAGCGCGAGAGGCGGAGCTGGCCGACGCCTTGCCCGATCGAATTGAAGGCGGCGGCGAGCTCGGCCTGGGTGTTCGCGGTGAACGCGTGCGTGGCGGTGGGCTGCGAGGCGCAGTCGCGGAGCATGTTGCGCACCGTGCTGCTCGGATCGCGGAACACGACCGTGTAGATTTCAACCCCGGCGTTCTTGATGTTGGTGCAAAGGGTCGCTTCGCGGGAGTTGATGTAGCTCACGTAAGAGCTCGTGCTCGTGATGTTGCGGCGATAGGCGGCGGGAAGCGCGCCGTAGGTGGTTCCGTTGACCGTGACGCCGCTCGAATAACCGTTCGCCGGCGAACCAGGCGGCGGCCGGGGGGTTCCGTTGATGCCGTTCGTGTTGGCCGTCCACATGTACAGGTGATTGTAGGCGGAATAGTCCGAGCCCATGACCGTGGTGTCCGAGAGATTGGTGTTCTCGCCGTCGGTCATGAGCACGAGCACCTTGCGGACGGGATTGCTGGGGTCGTTGTACGGGCGGCCTTCCGTGAACGGAGCGCCGGGCGACAGCACGCGCCAGCCCCATGCGAGGCCCTCGACCTGATCGGTGCCGCCGCCGTTCCAGTGCTGCATGGCGGCGATGGCGTTCAGAACGGTGTTGCGGCCGGACGCGTTGGTAAGCGGCGTGATCGGCGTCGGGCAGCCCATGTTCGGGCCCGTCGTGGTCGGGGGGCTCGTATCGATGGCCGGGCTCGGCGAGCCGCGATAGCGGAAGACGTTGAAGCTGTTCGCGCGAATGCGGTTGGAATCGTTGGCCGTGGAGCCCGGTGAATAGGACATCGTCACGCCGCTCGCGTTGCCGCTCGCATAATAGATCGAGGGGGCCGCAGTAGCGACGCCGCTCGAGTTCACAGAATTGTCGGGAAGATAGTCGTTGTCCTCGCCGTCGAGCCAGAAGTACGGCACGAAGCGCGTCTCATTGGACGTCGGCGCAGCGTCCGTGATGTCATAGGGCTCGGGCCGGGCCTCGACGCAGCCCTTCCATTGCGTGTTGATGTAGCTGAACAGCGTGAAATAGTTGATGCCCGAGCTCGGGGTGTAGGCGAGACAGCGGCGGTTGCTGCCGCTGCCGCCGCTATAGACCCAATTGACGCGGTAGGTCCCGGTGTAGCCGGTGAAGGGAAGCTGCGTGGCCGCCACATTCAGCGCGTCGCAATTGGCGCTGTTGTTCGGCGAGCCGTAAGACGCCTGCCACGCCTTCCAGCCGAGCTGACGGCCTTCGAAGATCGCGCCGTTGTAGGGCGCGAGGCCGGCGGTATCCATCCACGCCATCTGCGTGGCGCCGTTGCCGATGTTCACCTGCGCGACGAACGGCACGATGCCGATGCTTACGTCGGTCGGGACGATCGCGAGATTGTAGGTGTCGGTGGCGAGCTTGTTGGCCGCGTCGCGGAGCGCCTGCATGTCGTTCGACATCGAGCCCGTGTTGTCGAGCGACAGCACCATCTCGATCGGCGGGCTGACCTGGCTGATCGCCTCGGAATTGACGCGCACGGTCAGCTTGGAATGGTCGTTGCCGGCGAGGAGATCGAGCACGCGCGACAGGCCGGTCTTGAGATCGATGCGCACGACGACGCGATGGCCAGCGGGCGTCAGCGGGATGAGCTCGAAATTGACCGTTCCGATGCCCTGCTGGTTGCCCAGCGTCTGGTCAAAATAGGCGCGCGCAGCGGCCTGCCGCTCGGAGAGCGGACGCGCGGTGTTGCGCTGGGCGACGAGCGCGGCGCCGTCGGCGGCGTTCTGCATCTCGGAGCGCAGCGCCTGGGCGCGCGCGAAGTCGATCGAGAGGCCGACCAGGCCGATGATCGCGGTCGCGCACAACGCCCAGATCATCGCGATGTTGCCATCGCGCGCCTTGAGGAAACGACGGGCCGCGCGAGGCGCCCGAAACTTGGGGTGCATCACGCCCTCGCCAGCCCAGATCGGAAACGCAGCTTTATCAGCCTCGGCTTAACGGCCGCTTGAGGGGTTTGGTGAATGCGAAGATTCGCCGGGCGGGCCTGCGAAATATCCGCATTCGGGGATGACCCAGGTCGGGCGCACCAACGTGGTTAGGTTTCGATAAGGATCTGGCGGACGGCGGCGGCGCCGCTGGGCGCGCTTGCCTCCGGGGCCCTGCCCCGCTAAGCACGCGCGATCCGCGCATTGGATCGATTCTGGAGCCGCTCCTGACAAGGGGGCGGCGCGTGCATGCCCAAACGCACCGACCTCTCCTCCATCCTGATCATCGGCGCGGGGCCGATCATCATCGGCCAGGCGTGCGAGTTCGACTATTCAGGCGTGCAGGCGGTGAAGGCCCTCAAGGAAGAGGGCTACCGGGTGATCCTGGTCAATTCCAACCCTGCGACGATCATGACCGATCCGGGGCTCGCGGACGCCACCTATGTGGAGCCGATCACCCCGGCCTTCGTGGAAAAGATCATCGAGATCGAGAAGCCGGACGCGATCCTGCCCACGATGGGCGGCCAAACGGCTTTGAACTGCGCGCTGGACCTTTTCCGCAGCGGCGTGCTCGCAAAGCACAACGTCAAGATGATCGGCGCGCAGGCCGACGTGATCGAGAAGGCGGAAGACCGCCAGAAGTTCCGCGACGCGATGGATTCGATCGGGCTGGAAAGCCCGCGCTCGCGCCTGGTGCATTCGGTCGATGCGGGGATGGCGGCGATCGAGGTCGTCGGGCTGCCGGCGATCATCCGCCCGTCCTACACGCTCGGCGGCTTGGGCGGCGGCGTCGCCTACAATGTCGAAGAGTTCAAGGAGATCATCGAGCGGGCGATCTCGGCGAGCCCGGTCAGCGAAGCGCTCGTGGAAGAGAGCATCATCGGCTGGAAGGAATACGAGCTCGAGGTCGTGCGCGACCGCAACGACAATTGCATCATCATCTGCTCGATCGAGAACATCGATGCGATGGGCGTGCATACGGGCGATTCCATCACGGTGGCGCCCGCCCTCACGCTGACCGACCGCGAGTACCAGATCATGCGCAACGCCGCGATCGCGGTGCTACGCGAGATCGGCGTGGAGACGGGCGGATCGAACGTGCAGTTCGCGGTCGATCCGAAGACCGGGCGCATGGTCGTGATCGAGATGAACCCGCGGGTGTCCCGCTCTTCGGCGCTGGCGTCGAAGGCGACGGGCTTTCCGATCGCCAAGGTGGCGGCGAAGCTGGCCGTTGGGTTCACGCTCGACGAGATCGCCAACTCGATCACTGGCGGCGCCATGCCAGCGAGCTTCGAGCCGACGATCGATTATGTCGTGACGAAGATTCCGCGCTTCGCGTTCGAGCGCTTCCCGGGATCGGATTCGACGCTGACGACGTCGATGAAGAGCGTCGGGGAAGCGATGGCGATCGGACGCACGTTCCAGGAGAGCGTGCAGAAGGCGCTGCGTTCGCTGGATATTGGGCTCACGGGCTTCGACGAGCTCGCGATCGAAGGCGCATCGGACGAGGACCAGGGGCGCAGCGCGGTGCGCGCGCGGCTGGTGACGCCGAAGCCGGATCGCCTGTTGGTGGCGGCGGAGGCGCTGCGGCGCGGCCTCAGCGTCGAAGAGATCTGCGCGGCTTCGCATTACGATCCCTGGTACGTGCGGCAGATCGCGGAGATCGTGGAAAGCGAAGCGCGAATCCGCGCGATGGGCTTGCCGGCCGATCCGGAGGCGATGCGGGCGCTCAAGGCGCAGGGCTTCTCCGACCAGAGGCTGGCGAAGATCACGGGCAAGAGCGAGCGCGAGGTGCGCGCAGCGCGCCATGCGCTCGGCGTGCGGCCGGCGTTCAAGCGGGTGGATTCGTGCGCGGCGGAGTTCCGCGCGGCGACGCCCTACCTTTATTCGACGTACGAGTTCCCGGGCTATTCGCTGAACGGCGCGGAAGCGCCGCCCGATTGCGAAGCGGACGCCAGCGACCGCCAGAAGATCATGATCCTCGGCGGCGGGCCGAACCGGATCGGGCAAGGCATAGAGTTCGATTATTGCTGCTGCCATGCGGCCTTCGCAGCAGCGGAGCTCGACCTTGAATCGATCATGGTCAATTGCAATCCGGAGACCGTCTCCACCGATTACGACACCTCGGACCGCCTCTATTTCGAGCCGCTGACGGCCGAAGACGTGCTCGAGATCATCGAGGTGGAGAAGGCCAAGGGCGACCTCAAAGGCCTCATCGTGCAGTTTGGCGGCCAGACGCCGCTCAAACTCGCCGAGCCGCTCGAAGCGGAAGGCGCGAGGATCCTGGGAACCAGCGTCGATGCGATCGATCTGGCGGAAGACCGCAAGCGGTTCCAGGAGCTGCTCAACACGATCGGAATGAAGCAGCCGGACAACACCACCGCGCACTCGCTGGGGGAAGCGCGGGAGAAGGCCGGCGCGCTCGGCTATCCGGTGGTGCTGCGGCCCTCCTATGTGCTCGGCGGGCTCGCGATGCAGATCGCCCACACCGAGGCCGATGTCGATCAGTATGCGGAGCGCTTGCAGCGGAGCCTCGGCGGGCCTTCCGAATTCGCGATCTCCGCGAAGCGCCCGCTGCTGCTCGACCGCTATCTCCGGGATGCGATCGAGGTCGATGTCGATGCGCTCTGCGACGGCAAGGACGTGTTCGTCGCGGGCATCATGGAGCACATCGAGGAAGCGGGCGTGCATTCGGGCGATTCAGCCTGCGCACTGCCGCCCTATTCGCTGCCGGCCAAGCTGGTCGCCGAGATCGAGACGCAGACAAAGAAGCTGGCGCTGGCGCTCAACGTCCGCGGGCTGATCAATATCCAGTTCGCGGTGAAGGACGAAGAGATCTACGTGCTGGAAGCCAATCCGCGCGCCTCCAGGACCGCGCCCTTCGTCGCCAAGGCGATCGGGCGGCCGATCGCGGCGGCGGCGGCCAAGGTGATGGCCGGGGTTCCGCTGGCGGAGCTGAAGCTCGACCGGCCGGCGCGGCCGCACGTGGCGGTGAAGGAAGCCGTTTTCCCGTTCGGGCGTTTCCACGGGGTCGATCCGATCCTGGGGCCCGAGATGCGTTCCACCGGCGAAGTGATGGGGCTGGACGAGGATTTCGCCTCGGCCTTCGCCAAAAGCCAGCTGGCGGCCGGCTCGCAGCTGCCGGTGGCCGGGACCGTGTTCATCTCGGTCAAGGACAGCGACAAGGATAGCATGGTCCAGGCAGCCAAGGATCTGGTGGAATTGGGCTTCGGCATTCTTGCAACCGGGGGAACGGCCGCCCATCTCCAGCGGTCGGGGTTGCCGGTCACGTACGTCAACAAGGTCGCGGAAGGCCGCCCCCATGTCGTGGACGCGATGAAGAACGGCGAGGTGCACCTAGTGTTCAACACCACCGAGGGGGCGCAATCCTACCGGGACAGCTTCTCCATCCGGCGCACTGCGCTCACGCTGAACATCCCCTATTACACCACCACGTCAGGCGCCCGGGCCGCGATCCAGGCGATCCGACGGCTGAAGGCCGGCGCGCTCGGCGTGAAGGCGCTGCAGGCCTATTCATAGGATGGCCAAACGGCCGCCTTGACGGCTTCCAATCCACGGTACAACCTTCCTTCCGGAATAAGAGCCCTACATGGAAAAGGTGCCCATGACGGCCGAGGGCTATGCAGCTCTCGACCAAGAACTGAAGCGTCTCAAGACCGAGGAGCGCCCGGCGGTGATCGCGGCGATCTCGGAGGCGAGATCGCACGGCGATCTATCGGAGAACGCCGAATATCACGCCGCGAAGGAGCGGCAGAGCTTCATCGAGGGCCGCGTGCTCGAGCTTGAGGACAAGATCGCGCGCGCGCAGGTCATCGACGTGTCGCGGCTTTCCGGCGACCAGGTGAAGTTCGGCGCCACGGTGCAGCTGCTCGACGAAGACACCAACAAGAAGGCGTCCTACAAGCTCGTCGGCGAGGATGAGGCCGATGTCAGCGCCGGGAAGATCTCGATCACGTCGCCGCTGGCGCGCGCGCTGATCGGGAAGGAAGAAGGCGACGTCGTAGAGGTCGCGGCGCCGGGAGGCGCAAAGTCGTACGAGATCCTCAAGATCAAGTGGGTCTGATCTGACAGGGAGCGGCCCTCTGCGCGGCCGTTTGCCTCAGGACATGAGCCCGCCCGCGGCGCATCCAGCGAAACGCGCGCGCGGCGCGGCGTCGGCATGAGCGGCGCGCCGATCCCCGCTGCGCTGCAAGTATGGTGCGTCACGGACGGCCGCGCGGGCATCGAGAACCAGGCGCTGGGGCTCGCCGAGGCGATCGGACGGCGCACGAGCGCGCAGATCACCGTGAAGCGCGTGCAATTGCGCACGCCGTGGCGATGGGCGCCGCCGGGGTTCACACCAGCCTCCCGGCAGGCCTTGAGCATGAGCTCGGATGCGATCGAGCCGCCCTGGCCGGACATCTGGATCGGATGCGGACGCGCGTCCGTCCCGCTCTCAATGGGCGTGCGGGGATGGTCGCGCGGGCGGACGCTGGTGGTGCAGCTGCAGGATCCGCGCGTGAATCCGCGCGAGTTCGACATCGTGGCGCCGCCGCTGCACGACGAGCTGGAAGGCCGCAACGTGATCCCCATCGTCGGCGCATGCCATCGCGTGACGCAGGAGCGGATCGTGGAGGAAGGCAAGGCGCTCGGGATCAGGCTCCTCAACGAGCCGGGGCCCCGCCTCGCCGTGCTGATCGGGGGCAAGAGCAAGCGGCAGGACATTTCCGGCCGACGCGCGCGCGTCATCTCCGAAACGCTGGCGATGCTGAAGAACGCGAGCGGAGGCTCATTGCTGGCGACGCTGTCGCGGCGCACCGGCCAGGCCGCGCGCACGCAATTCGCCGCGCGGCTCGCGCCGCATTGCGCGCTCTATTACGATCCGGCGTCCGGCGAAGGCGCCAATCCCTATTTCGCGCTGCTGGCGGCCGCCGACGCGATCTTCGTCACCGCCGACAGCGTCAACATGGCGACCGAGGCGGCCGCGACGGGAAAGCCCATCCACATCCTTCCGGTGGACGGATACGCAGGCAAGCTCGAGGCCTTTCACCGCAGCCTGCGCGAGCGGGGGTGCGCACGGCCGTTCAAGCTGCCGCTGGCGTTCTGGAGCTATCCGCCGCTTCTGGAAACCGACCGCGTGGCGCAGGCGGCGCTGGCGGCGTGGGCGCAGCGTTAATCCGTTCCCGGATGATAGTTGGAACGCGGGCCTCCAGGCCCGCATCCTAACTGCTCGTGTCGGGGAATAGCGGGCCTGAAGGCCCGCGCTCCAACTGGCCAAGGGCGCGCCGGCGGCCTCTTTTGGCAATCGGGGGAGGCTGCCATATGTATGGTTCGCCGAATCCGCTGAAGGACGCACAAGGACAGACGATGGCCGACACGATGCACGCACCGGTTCTTATCCTCGGCTCGGGGCCCGCGGGGCTGACGGCGGCGATCTATGCGGCCCGGGCGATGCGCGCGCCGGTGGTGATCTCCGGCATGCAGCCGGGCGGGCAGATGACCGTCACGACCGACGTGGAGAACTATCCGGGCTTCGCGGAGGTGATCCAGGGGCCGCAGCTCATGGAGCAGATGCGCCAGCAGGCGGAGAATGTCGGCGCGAAATTCGTCAGCGATCACATTGTCGATATCGATCTCTCGCGGCGGCCGTTCAAGCTCGCCGGCGACGGCGGCGCGACCTACACCTGCGACGCGCTGATCATCGCGACGGGCGCCAGCGCGAAGTGGCTCGGCTTGAAGAGCGAGGAGAAGTTCCGCGGCTTCGGCGTATCGGCCTGCGCGACGTGCGACGGCTTCTTCTATCGCGGCCGCGAAGTGCTCGTCGTCGGCGGCGGCAACACGGCGGTGGAGGAAGCGCTCTTCCTCACCAATTTCGCGTCGAAGGTGACGCTGGTGCACCGGCGCGACGCGCTCAAGTGCGACGCCACGAACCAGAAGCGCATCCTCGCGCACCCGAAAGTCGAAGTGCTTTGGGACACGACGCTCGATGAGGTGATCGGCGTGGACGAGCCGCTCGGCGTGACGGGCGTGAAGCTGAAGAATTTGAAGACGGGCGCGGTCACGGAGCGTGCGGTGCACGGCGTCTTCATCGCGATCGGGCATGAGCCGGCGACGGAGCTCTTCAAGGGCAAGCTGAAGATGAACCCGCGCGGCTATCTGGAAGTCGCGCCGGGAACAACGAAGACGGAGGTCCCGGGCGTGTTCGCGGCCGGGGACGTCACCGACGAGGATTATCGCCAGGCGGTGACCGCCGCGGGGCTGGGATGCATGGCGGGGCTCGACGCGGAGCGCTTCCTCGCCGCGCAGGAGCACGGCGAGGAAAAGGCGGCCTAGAAGCGCGCTTGCGTCAAGCGCCGCTCCTGCGCCGCCTCGCCTAGCGAAGCGCCTTGAAGGAGTCGGTGAGCGCGGTGACGAAGGTCTGGCCGCGGACATCGTCGAAGCGGGCGAGCACGAGCGGCGCATCGACCTGCACCAGCGCGTTGGCCAAGGATTCCCGCACGCAGGCGCGGTGGGCGCTGCGCATGGCCAGGCTCACCGTGCCGTATTGCTGGCCGCCGCAGACCTGCGTCGCGGCGCGGCGCAGACGGCGCTCCAGAACCTCGGCGCCGGCCTCGTTCTGCAGGTTGAGATCGGCCGTCCGCACGGAGGCGACGCTCTTGTCGCTGTGGTGCGAGGCTGTCTTGTAGGCCGGAGCGTAGGGATCCTTGGCCCAGTAGCTTTCAGCGGCGGCCTCGCTAGAGAGCCCCGCAACACCGGCGGCGGCGACCGCCCCGGTGACCAAAGTCCGGATCATCAAATCCTCCTCCGGCGCCTCGCGACTTGGCCCCCCCAAGCCCCCAAGGCTCCGCAAGAACGATTTGGTCCCTCGATCAGGTTAAGATTTCATTGCCGGCCGCCGGAACGCGGGCGGCGGAGGGGCGCTCTGCATCGCCTCTCCGCCGTGCTTGTGATCAGTCTTGCCGCCCCGAGGCGGGCTTGTGGAAGACCTAATAGCGGAGCGCCGCGGTCTCGAACGCGCCGGGGTTCCGGACGTCGTCGAAGCGGGCGAGCACCAGCGGCGCGTCGATCTTGGCGACCGCCTTGGCCAGCGTGCGCTGCATGCAGGTGCGGTAGCGCTGCCAGTGGACGAGGTCGCCGGGCGCGTCAGGGCGATGGCAGACGCGGCGGGCCGCAGCGCGGATGCGCCCTTCGAGCGCCGCGGCGCCAGCTTCGGCCGTGAGGTCGAGGTCGGCGGTGCGGACGATCTCGGCGCGCCGGTCGCGGGGCGTATCGGCGGAGGCTGGGGTCGCGAACGCCGCGATAGCGGCCAGAGCGAAAGCGCCGGCGATCAGGGCTTGCTTCATGGGGTGGTCTCCTCGCAGGGCGTCGCGGAACTGCGCGACACCCGTAAGCTAGGATGACGCTGCGGCAGGACGCGGTGACCCGCGTCACGACGTGGCTGCAACCTCGAAGACGTGCCAGAGTGGCCGCATCGGATGAGGGTCCATGGGAGAGCATCGCGCTTCGTTCGTCCTGGCGTGGGCGTTCGCGCTCTGCGTCGGGCTGGCCGCATGCGGCGGCGGAGGCGGGGGCAGCGCCCCAGCGCAACCGCCAGCGGGAACTTCCCCGCCTCCACCGCCTCCCCCGCCGGCGACAGGCGCCAACCCGACCTGGACGGCGAACGTGTTCGCCGCGTCCAGCACGTACCAGGACCGCTGCCAGACCGTGCGGACCGGCCGCGACATCGAGGGCAACGCGTTCCCCGATCAGGCGGGCTCGACGCTGATCGAGAACTTCTGGCTCCGCTCGTGGACGAACGAGACCTATCTCTGGAACACGGAGGTGACCGACCGCGACCCGGGCGGCTACTCCAGCCGGCTTGACTATTTCGCCGTCCTGAAGACGACCGCGCGCACGAACTCGGGCAAGGACAAGGACCAGTTCCATTTCAGTCAGACGACGGAGGAATATCTCCGGCAGCGGAATTCTGCGCCATCGCCGGGCTACGGGGCCTATTACACCGCGCTCTCCAACAGCGTGCCGCGCGACTACCGCATCCAATACACCGAGCCCAATTCACCGGCGTCGCAGCTTGTGCGCGGATCGAAGATCCTCAGCGTCGATGGCGCAGACCTGGTGAACGCAACATCGCAAAGCGCGATCAACACGCTCAATGCCGGCCTCTTCCCCTCGGCGGTGGGACAAAGCCACGTGTTCGTGGTGCAGGAGCCGAGCGGGACGCAGCGCACGGTGACGCTCGTGTCGGCCAATGTGTCGGAAAAGCCGGTCAACCGCACGCAGGTGCTGAGCACGCCGAGCGGGCCCGTCGGGTACGTCTTCCTCACCACGTTCAGCCCCTTCTCCTCCGAGCGCGAGATCGCCGAGACGATCACGCAGATGAAGGGCGCGGGCGTGCGCGATCTCGTGCTCGACCTGCGCTACAATGGCGGCGGGTTGCTCGCGGTGGCCTCGCAGCTGAGCTACGCGATCGCTGGGGCGGCGCGCACGGGCGGGCGCACGTTTGAGCGGCTGGAATTCAACGCCGCAGCGGGGAGCCGCAACCCGGTGACCGGCGAGGCGAACACGCCGCAGCCCTTCCAATCGACCGGGCTCGGGTTTTCGCTGACCAACGGAACGCGGCTCGACACGCTCGATCTTGGGCGCGTCTATATCCTCTCCACGGCGGACACCTGCAGCGCGAGCGAGTCGGTGATCAACGCGCTGCGCGGGATCGACGTGGACGTCGTGCTGATCGGCGGGGCGACGTGCGGCAAGCCCTACGGCTTCTACCCCACCGACAATTGCGGCCAGACCTATTACTCAATCCAATTCCGCGGCGTGAACAACAAGGGCTTCGGCGATTACGCGGACGGTTTCATCGCACAGAATTCGGGCGCGGCGTTCGGCGTGCGCATTCCCGGATGCGACGTTCCCGACGACCTCTTGCGCGAGCTCGGCAATGCCAGCGAGGGTTTGCTGGCGGCGGCGCTGCAATATCGCGAGACCGGAACGTGTCCGGCGCTGGTGCGCACGCAGGCCGCGCCGCTGGCGATCGGCGCGGAGGCCGCGGGCGTGCGGACGAGCCGCTTCTCGCCGGCGACGGCGCTCATGCGGTCGAGCCGCGACATGCGGATGCCGCGACGGTGAAGGGGCTTTTCCTGCTTCTGGCCCTCTGGGCGTGCCAGTCGGCGCCGGCCGAGACGCAGGCCGTGCTGGTCTCTTCGGACGCGGCGACGATGGAGAAGGTGCGCGACGCGCTGGCGGACGCGATGGGCCGCGCGCGCGTGGAGCTCGGGCCGGGAGATCTCACGCTAACGTCGCGGGTGTCGGTGCTGCCGCCGCCGCTGGGGCCGCACGAGACACGGAGCCTGGCGGCGCCGACGCAGTTCGATCTCGTGCTGCGGAACGGGGCCTGTTACGCCGTGCGCGCGGACACCGGCGCGGAGCATGCGCTTACCGGCGTGGCGTGCCGCGCGGCGAAGTAGGCGTCCTCAAGCGACGAGAGCCGCGCGCCCTGCTGCGCCGGGCATGGCCTGCAGGCGCTTCTCCAGGATGCGGTTGAGCCGGCTCCTGGGCCGCAAGGCGGCGCGTTCGGCCACCAGCGCGCGGGCCAATCCGTTCTCGCGCGCGCGGAAAGCCGCCTCGGTATAGGTGAGGTGGATGAGGTCGCATTGCGCGACGCTGCCGCCGCAGCGATCGGCGATGTGGCGCACCTGCACCAGCCAGTCGATGCATGCCGCGTAATCGTCGCGCGCGAAGGCCAGCAGCGCGCGCGTCAGCGGCGGCGCCAGCACATCCTCATCGGGCGCCGTCGCTGCGCTGCCGGCCGGCAAGGCCTGCAGCGCACGGGCGGCGGCGGCGACGCGATCGGTCTGCGCGAACGCCATCATGGCGTGGACAATGAAGAAGGCGCGCGCCCCGGCCAGGGAATGGCGCTCCCAGCGGTCGGCGAGGCGACGCCATCGGTCCGCGACATCGAAGCCGCGGAGGTGGATGCGCCACAGCAGCGCCGAAGCGTCGGCCAGCGCGGATATGCTCGAGGCAGGCGCATTCGCGATCTCCGCATCGTACACGGCGAGCGCCGCCTCGGCGTCATCGGCGTCAAAGTGAAAGAGCGCCCGGTGCCAGGCCAAATGCACCGAGAAGCCGTGCGCTTCAGGCCAGGCGGCCTCCGTCTCGGCGAGAAAGGCGAGGCCTTCGCGCGCGCGTCCCTGCATCTCCAGCACGTGCGCGACGACGTGGACTGCGCCCAGATGCGCCGGATCGAGGGCGAGCGCGCGCCGCGCGACCTTCTCGGCGCCGCGGTATTCGCCGTTCTCCTCCAGGCCGAAAGCGTACATGGCGAGGATGCTGGCGTAGCCCGGCGCGGCGGGATCCCATTCGGGCAGGACCTGCGCAATCCGATCGCGCAACATCGTGCGCCGACCCAGGCGAAAATCGAGCGCGTGCGCGACGTGGAGCGCCAGGATGTCGTAGGGCTGCTCGACGACGAGCGCGCCGTAGCGCTGGACGCCCGCGGCAGCGCCGCCTTCAAGCCAGGCGCGCGCGGCCGCCGCATGCCTGCGCGCGGGGTCGCGCTCGTCGGCCACCGTCGCTTCAATGAGATCGAGGCTCGCGGCCAGCGCCGGCCGCGCGGCCTCGTCGTCGCCCGCCACGATGAGCGCGGCGCGCAGACAATGCGCGCGAACGCACGCGGGATCTGCCCGCAGCGCCTGATCGACCAGCGCGCCGGCGTCTCCGCGATGGGTGAGCATGCGCTCCAGCGCCTCGGCGCAGAGGCGCTGCAACCCCGCATGGGGCCGCTCGTCTGGCCCCGCGTCTGGCCCCGCACGACGACGCACCTGAGAATGGGAAGACACTGCCCTTGCTCCCGTGAAAAGAAGGACGGCAAAATCGGCTTGGGGCGCGCAATGCGATATGACGCACGTCACAGCGCGCGCGCTCGCCGCGGCGGCGCATTATCGGAATCTTAAAGCGCGCATAATCGGCCTATAATGGATTTGCCGTGCGCGCAGGGGCGCCCCCGGCACAGGTTTCTCAACCATTCGCTCAGACAATCGACGTTCGCGCGGGCGCTTGCCGAACAGCGGAACGATGTTGCGAGCCACCATTCCCCTTCAACCATTGCTGACCGCGGCAGGATCGATCCGGATCGATCCGCGCGCGCGTCGCATGATGCTGGGGCTGCTCGCCGGGATGGCGATGACGGTCGTGAGCGCCGAGCTCGCGTTCGTGTTCGAGCACTATCTCAAAGTGCACAATCCCTCGATGATGTTCCTGTGCGCGGTGGCGCTCGCCGCGATCTGGTTCGGACGCACGATCGGGGTGGCGACGGCGCTCTTCGCGTTCGGCGTCTACAACATCTACCTCACCGATCCGCCCGGGCAGTTCGCCTTCGCGGGCTTGGAGGACGTGCTCACGCTCAGCTTCTTCGTGGGCGCGGCGCTGCTGATCAGCAATCTCGCCGGGCGCATGCACGACGAGCGCGAGCGGGCGCGGGAGCGCGCGCGGGTGTTCGCGTCGCTCTTCGCGATCAGCCGGCGCGTGCTCGAGCGCGGCGGGCGGCAGGACATCTGCGATCTTCTGATCGAGGGCATGGAATCGATCGGCGCGCGGAGCGCGTTGCTGATCCAGAGCGAGGGCGGAACGCCAACCGTCGCGGCGCGCGGCGCGGGCCTCGAGGGTGCGTCGCCGCAGGTCCTCGCGGCGGCGGCGGAGCTGCTGGCGAAGGGCGCGGAATGGGAGCCGCGCGAGGAAGGCGGCTGGCGCTTGCATCGGCTTGATCGCCCTGGACATGCCGCGACGGTGCTCGCCTGGCTGCCGGCGCCAAGCAAGGCTGAAGAAGGACACGCGCTCGCCGAGCGCCTGCTGCTGGAACTGGGCGCGGTCTCGACGGAGCGCATGCGGCTGGCCAAACAGCAGCACGAGCTTGAGGCGATCGCGGCGACCGAGCGGCTGCGGACGGCGCTGATGTCCTCGATGTCGCATGATTTCCGGACGCCGCTGGCGACGATCCTCGCCTCCGCTTCCAGCCTGCTCGAGTTCGAAGATCGGCTGGGCCCCGACGCGCGGCGCGACATGCTCACCAGCATTCAGGAAGAAGCCGAGCGGCTCAGCCAGTTCACGCGCAACATCCTCAGCATGACGCGGCTGGAAGGCGATTTCCTGCGGCCGCGACTGGAATGGAGCGACCCGCTGGAGATCCTGGAGAGCGTCGCGGAGCGGCTGAAGAAGCGTGTCGGGGACCGCCAGCTCACGCTGCAGCTGCCGGCGGCGGCGCCGTCGATCTTTGTCGATCCGATCCTGGCGCAGCAGGCGATCGCCAACGTGCTGGAAAACGCTTTCGCGTACACGCCGCCCGGCGCGGCGATCCGCGCCGGCGCGAGCTATACGACCGGCGCGGTTCAGCTTTGGATCGAGGACGACGGGCCTGGCGTTCCGCCCGGAAAGCTGGCGCGCATCTTCGACAAGTTCCAGCGGGTGTCCGACGCGGGCGACAGGCAGGGCGGCGGCGGGCTCGGGCTTGGGCTGGCGATCTCGAAGGGCTTCGTGGAGGCGATGGGCGGCGAAGTGGAAGCCGCCAGCCCGGCGGCAGACGGTCGGGGCCTACGGGTGCGGTTCTCGTTCCCGCGCGTGGCGGAGGCGGCATGAACGGCGCACGCCTCCTCGTGGTCGATGACGAGCCGCAGCTGTTGCGCGTGCTGCAGCCCGGCCTCATGGCCGCGGGCTATGACGTGGAGGCGGCCGAGGATGCGCAGAGCGCGCTCAAGGCGCTCGCGGCGACGCGGTTCGACCTCGTCATCCTCGATCTCGGCCTGCCCGACATGGACGGCAAGGACCTGATCAAACGGCTGCGGGAATGGAACGAGGCGCCGATCATCGTGCTCTCGGCGCGCGACGCCGAGCAGGAGAAGATCGAGGCGCTCGATCGCGGCGCGAACGATTTCGTCAACAAGCCGTTCTCGATCGGAGAGCTGATGGCGCGCGTGCGCGCCGTGCTGCGCGGCCGCGAGGAGCGCGCGGTGCGGCGCAAGGCGCTCAGCATCGGACACGTGAACATCGATTTCGGCGCGCGGCGCCTGAGCGTAAAGGGCAAGGAAGTGCGCCCCTCGCCGCGCGAATGGCGGTTGCTGCGCGCCTTCGCCGAGCATCTCGAAGAGACGCTGACGCACAAGCAGATCGTGGCGGCCGTGTGGGGACCCGACGAGGACATCGAGGCGCAGTTCGTGCGCGTGCTGGTCGGCAATCTGCGCCAGAAGATCGAGCTCGATCCGTCCAATCCGCAGATGATCGTGACAGAGACAGGCGTCGGCTATCGCATGTCCGCGGCGGCCGATTGAGGACGCATCAGGGCGCCGCGGGAGCGACGCGCCAGATAACGTTGCCGACATCGTCAGCGACGAGGACGGCGCCGGTGCGGTCGAAAGCCACGCCTACGGGCCGCCCTTGCGCCTTGCCATCGGCGTTCAGGAAGCCGGCAAGGAAATCCTCCGGCGGTCCGGACGGGCGGCCGTTCGTGAACGGCACGAAGATCACCTTGTAGCCGGAGCGCTCCGACCGGTTCCAGGAGCCATGCTGGCCGACGAGCGCGCCGCCATGGAAACGCTCCGGAAGCGGACCATCGGACGGGACGAAGGCGAGGCCCAGCGAGGCGGTGTGGGCGCCGAGCGCGTAATCGGGCGCAACGGCCTTGGCGACGAGATCGGCGCGCTGCGGCTGGACCCGCTCATCGACGTTCTGGCCGTAGTAGGAATACGGCCAGCCATAGAAGGCGCCGTCGCGGACGCTGGTCATGTAGTCGGGCACGAGATCGTCGCCGAGACGATCGCGCTCGTTGACGGCCACCCAGAGCGCGCCCGTCACCGGCTCCCAGGCAAGGCCGTTCGGGTTGCGAAGCCCGGTGGCGAAGACGCGATGGGCGCCGGCGGCAAGGTCGAATTCCCAAACCGCGGCGCGCTCGTTCTCGGCTTCGGCGCCGGCTTCGCCAATGTTCGAGACGGAGCCGACGGTGATGTAGAGCTTGGTTCCGTCGCGGCTGGGGAGAACGTCGCGGGTCCAGTGGCCGTTGCGCTCGGCGTTGTAGGGCAGACGCGCGACGACCGTCGGCGCACCGGTCGCGCGCGCAGCGCCCGGGGCATAATCGAAGCGGACGACGGCATCGGTGTTGGCGACGTAAAAATCATCGCCGATGAGCGCCATGCCGAAGGGCTGGTTCAGGTTCTGCACGAAGACGCTGCGGGTATCGACATCGCCGTCGCCGTCGGCGTCGCGCAAGAGTGTGATGCGGTCGGCGCTAGGGCCAAGCGCGCCGGCGCGCTTCTGCATCGCGTTGGCGACGGCGCTCTGCACGCCCTGCACGCGCGCGGGGCGGGTGCTCGATTCAGCCACGAGAATGTCGCCGTTGGGCAGGCGCAGCATCCAGCGCGGATGGTCGAGGCCCTCGGCGTAGCGGGTGACCGTGAATCCGGCGGGCGCGGTGGGCGCGCCGTCCTTGGTCCAGCCGATCGCCTCGGCGACGTTGAGGGTGGGCGCGAGCTCCTTCTGGGGCGCGACCAGGACCGGGTTGGGGCCGTAGCCGACCGCGTAGCTGGCGGCTTCGGCCGCGGGCGCCTCCTGCTTGGCCGGCGGCGCTTGCGAGCAGGCCACGACGACCGCACAGGCGGCGGCCACGCCCAGCAGAACGGCTCTCAAGGTCATCGATCCCCTCCCCTTCGCATCCCCAGCGGCCGGGGCTTTGTGAGCATTTCGGCCGGACAAGGCAAACCCCGCTCCCGCAGAGTTGAACCGCCGCCGCATGCGCGGGGTTCCTTTCAAATCGCGCCGGGGCCAGCTATGCATTATCGCAAGGATCACCGATAGGAACGCGGCGGACCGGTCCTCGGCCGCTCAGGAACAGGGTCTCGGGCGCGCATGGATTGGGACAAGCTCAAGACGTTTCACTACGCCGCCGAGACCGGCAGCCTGACGGCGGCCGCCGAGCGGCTGGGGGTCTCGCAATCGGCGGTGTCGCGTCAGATCGCGGCGCTGGAGGAAGGCATGGCCGTGCCGCTCTTCCAGCGGCACGCGCGCGGGCTGCTGCTCACCGGCCCCGGAATGGCGCTTCGCGACTTTACGCGCGAAATGGCGAACGTCGCGCTCATCGCGGAATCGACGCTCAAGGACGCGCGCGAGAAAGTGATGGGCGACCTTCGCGTCACGGCGCCCGTCGCCTTCGGCTCCACCTGGCTTGCGCCGCGGCTGACGCATTTCACGGACGCCTATCCCGAGACGCGGCTGCAATTGCTGCTCGACGACCGCGAGTTCGATCTTCTGAAGCTCGAAGCGGAATGCGCAATCCGGCTGTGGGCGGCGACGCACGCCGACCTCATCCAACGCAAGATCTGCGAAGTGCACGTGAGCCTCTATGCGTCGGCAAGCTATATCGCCAAGCATGGCGCACCGAAGGACACCGACGCGCTCGATCAGCACCGCATCATCGCCTACCAGATGAACGCGTCGAACGCGATGCGAGAGCTCGACTGGGGGACGCGGGCGGGGCGCGAGGATGCAAGGCCGCGCACGCCGCACCTGGAGATCAACAATGTCTACGGCATGCTGCGGGCGGTGGAGTCCGGGTTCGGGATCGCGTCGCTGCCCGACTACATGGCGGGCGCCTCGCGCGACCTGGTGAAGGTGTTGCCCGACGTCGCGGGACCGTCGTTCGAAGTGTATTTCATCTATCCGAGCGACCTGAAACGCTCGAAGCGCATCGCGGCGTTCCGGCAATTTCTCGTCGAGCAGGCCGCGGGCTGGAAGCAATAAAGTTCGAATTGTTCGCGTGAGAAGTGCGGCCAGCGGGCGCGTTGGCGCAGGGCGGCGAAACGCTACGATTTTCCTGTGCGGGCCCGCCCCCCGCACGACGCCGACGAAGGGGCGCGAAGCTCCCAGCGGCAAACCCGGAGCGACTCTCGATCGCTCGCGATCGCGATTTGAGCAACTCTGGAGCGAACTTGGCCGCGCGCCCTCTCCCCCATTCGGGGCCGCGGCCCTTGTTCGTCCTCTCAGCTGCTGAAGCCGATCGTCAGCGCGCCGGCGGCGACGATGGCGGCGCCCAGCCAGCGGCGCGGGCCCATGGCTTCCTTCAAAAAGAGCCAGGAGATAAGGGCGGCGAACACGACGGAGGTTTCGCGCAGCGCGATGGTCTGACCGATCGGGGCGATCGACTGGGCCCAGACGACGAGGCCGTAGCCGGTGGTGGAAAAGATCCCGGCAATCAAGCCGCGCCAGGCGCCGCTCTTCGCGTCGCGCAGCAACGGCGCGAGCCCGCGACGGAAGAGCGCGAAGCCGCCGAGCGGGATGGCCATGAAAAGCGTCATCCAGCCGAAATAGAGCGCGACATCGCCGGTGGCGCGCGCGCCCAGGCCGTCGATGAGGGAATAGGTCGCGATGATGCAGGCGGTGAGCAGCGCCCAGAGCGTCGCCTTCAAGGGCGCGTTCGGCGAAACGCCGACGCACATCACCCCGATGCTGACGAGCAGGATGCCGAGCGCATCGCCGAACGAGGGGATCTCGCGCGCGGCGAAGGCGGCGCCGATGGCGACGAGCGAAGGCGCGGCGCCGCGCGAGATCGTGTAGACGTGCGAGAGATCGCCGAGCTCATAGCCCCTGATCAGCGCGGCCCAGTAGAGCGCGTGCGCCGCCGCGGATGCGACGAGATAAGGCCAGGCGGCGGCGTTCGGCGGACCGGCGAAGGCGATGAGCAGGAGCGCGCAAATGAGCGAGCCCAGCGCGACAAAGAAGGAATCGGCGAGACGGTCGCGACCGGATTTCAGCAGCGCGTTCCAGCTCGCATGGATGCAGGCGGAAGCGAGCGCGGCGGCGATCGCGAGCGGGGGCATCAGAGCTTGATCCGCCTACGGACGACTCTCGGCGCGCTAATCTGGAGAGGGCGCCGACGCCCCCTCACCCTACCCTCTCCCCTGGAAGGGGGAGAGGGGCGGTTCGGCTTGCGGCGTTCAGGAAAGGCTGGCGCAGAAGCGCTGGATGCGGATGCAGGCGTCCTCCAGGAGCGCATTGGACGTGGCGTAGGAGACGCGGAAGTTCGGCGCGAGGCCAAACGCGCTGCCGTGCACCGCTGCGACGCCTTCCGCTTCCAGGAGGGCGACGATGAAGTCCTCGTCGGTGGCGATCACCTTGCCGGCTGGCGTCTTTCTGCCGATCACGCCGGCGCAGGAAGGATAGACGTAGAACGCGCCTTCCGGGGTCGGGCACTTGATGCCCTGCGCCTGGTTGAGCATCGAGACGACAAGGTCGCGGCGTCTTTCGAAGCTCTTCTTGAAGCGCGGGATGAAGTCCTGCGGGCCGTTCAGCGCCTCGACGCCGGCCCATTGCGACATGGAGCTGGCGTGCATCGTCGACTGGCTCATCACGTTGGCCATGTTCTTGATGAGGTCCTCCGGGCCGCCGGCATAGCCGACGCGCCAGCCGGTCATGGCGTAGGTCTTGGAGAGGCCGTTCATCGTGAGCGTGCGCGGATAAAGGCGCGGCTCGACCTGTGCGATCGTCGTGAACTTGAAGTCGCCGAACACCAAGTGCTCGTACATGTCGTCGCTCAGGACCCACACGTTCGGGAAATCCATGAGCACTTCGGCGAGCGCGGCGAGCTCGCTTTCGGTGTAGGCGGCGCCGGACGGGTTCGAGGGCGAATTGAGGATGAGCCATTTCGTGCGCGACGTCAGAGCGGCGCGCAGCCCTTCCGGCTTCATCTTGAAGCCGTCCTCCAGCGTGGTCATCACGGGAACGGGCGTCGCGCCGCAGAGCGCGGCGATGTCGGGGTAGCTGACCCAGAACGGCGCGGGGATCGCCACTTCATCGCCCATGTCGAGCGTGGAGATGAAGGCGGAGAAGATCACCGCCTTGCCGCCGGGGGAGACGTTGATCTGCGAACGCTTGTAGTCGAGCCCGTTCTCGCGCTTGAACTTGGCGACGATGGCGTCCTTCAGCTCCGGGATGCCGTCGGTGTCGGTGTATTTGGTCTTGCCCTCGCGGATGGCGCGAATGCCGGCTTCCTTGATGTTGTCGGGCGTGTCGAAATCCGGCTCGCCGACGGAAAGCGAGATGATGTCCTTGCCTTCCGCCTTGAGCGCACGCGCCTTGATCGTCATCGCGATCGTCGGCGACGGCTTGATGCGCTTCAGCGCGGCGGACACAGGAGCCTTCATAACGCCTTTCCTTCAGCTTGCGGGGGCTCTGTCGTGCTCTGATCCGGGGAAAACCGCAAGCGCAGCGGCTGGCTTGCGCGCGCCATGGCGGCTATAAGCCACGCCGCGATGCGGAGGAGACACATGCGCTTTCTTTCCCGTTCTCGGGCCGCTTTCCTGGCCGCTTCCTTGGCGTGGCCCGGCTTGGCCGCGCTCGTCTTGGCCGCTCTCGCCTTCGTCACGGGCCCCGCGCTGGCCGACATGCGTGCGCAGCCGGCGGAATGCCGCGCGGCGGAAGCACAGATCGAGACAGCGCTCAGGGAAGCTCCAAATTGGCAGGGGCGCGTGGAGGCGCTCAGGCGGCTGGCGCCGAACATCCCGCCGGCGTGCGAAGAGCTGAAGACGCGCACCGAGCGCATCTTGCGATCGCTGACCGAGGCGCAAGCAGCGCCTGTCGATGGGCCGTCGCGTGGAATGGGGCAAGCGTTCGCACTGCCCGATTTTCCATGGCCGCCGCCGACGCCGTCGGCGCGGCTCGTCATGCCGCGTGCGCCGCTCGTGGCGGCGCTGCCGGCCAGCCAGAGTCTCTATGATGTCGGCGAGCGGCTGACGGGCGCGCTCCTGCAGGCGGGCTATTCCGAATACAGCTTCTTCGCCGCGCCGAAGGGCTTCGCGCTCACTGCGCGGCTGGAACGCATCCGCGACGACGGCACGCCGGCGCCTGAAGAGTTCCGGTTCCTGGAGCCGTCGGCGGAAGAGCCCTTCTCGCTGACGAGCTATGTCTCGCGGCTCTTCTTCGCGCCGGAGGGATTCTACCGGCAGATCGTGTTCGTGGTGACCGACCAGCCTTTCGTGGCGAGCGCGCCGGCGCCGACGACGAACACCGCAGACGAATGGTTGCGGCGCGGCGCAACCAGCTTGCCGGATGGTTATCGGCGGCTCCCGTTCGGACCGGGCTACAATGTGACCGCGCTCGTCTACGAGTTCCGCAAGGGCGCGCGCGACCGCGATGTCGCGACGCTGACGCCCGGGCGACTGGCGGGACGCGAGCATCTGGTGAAATCGGGGATCTACGCGGCGCTCGTGCCGAGCCCGTGATGCGGCTGGCGGCGCGGAGCGGCGCGAACTATATTGAGCGCATGAATGATCTCGCTCCGATCCGCCAGCTCTATGACGAGGCGTTCGAACGCTACGGCGATCTCGGCCAATACCAAGCGCGGGCGGCGTCGAGGGGCGGCATTCTGCCGACGCCGAGCTAGTCGCGTTTCACCAAATACGCCTGACGGGCGAATTGCGGCACCGGCATGGTTAACGGCTGCTAATGTCGCGACGGCAGGGCCGCGCGACATGCTCAGTTCAGATCCCGCGATCCAAGCAGCGCACGAAGTCTTCGCGGAAGCGCCCCTTTCCAAGGGCCGGAAGGCGCAATGCGCGCGGCCCACGGAGAAGGATGGCCTCGACACATCCTTCACGCTCACGTTCGTCTCGGACTACCGTATCTCCGGCATCAGCTCTTCGGGCAAAGCGCCGGCGCTGCAAGGCAGCGTCGATGTCGAGGACGCATCGGGATGGAGCGCCGGGCTCTGGGCGTCGAACATAAAGGAATTCGCCGGATCGAGCGTCGAGGTCGATCTTTACGCGGCAAGGTCTTTCGACATCGGCGCGACGGAGGCTTCGCTCGGCGCCACGCTGATCTACCTTCCCGGCGGCGAGAACATCAATGTCGGTCTCCTCACCGGCGGGCTCGCGCGTGCGATCGGACCGTTCGATGCGAGCCTCGATGTCCGCTATGCGTGGCCGCAGAGCGAACTCGGCGGCGATGACGACATCTATGTCACGATCGGCGCCGACAGTCCGATCGGGCGGTTCGCGGGCGCCGCGCTGACGCTGGGCGCCAGCGTCGGCTATGAGGAGGGCGTGTTCGTCGCGGAAGGCGCCAAGCTCGACTGGTCGGTGAGCCTGACCGCCGAGGTCGCCGGGGTGGAACTGGGGCTGGCCTATGTCGATACTGATGTCCGAGATGAGAATGGCGATGCGGCGTGCGTCTTCTCCATCTCGCGGACGTTCTGAGATGCAAGGGCGCCTCATGCGGCGATTGTGTGCGGTCCTGGCGATCTGCTTCGCAGTCACGCTCATGAGCGTGAGCAGCGCGGAAGCGCGCTGGTTCGAGCCGCACGCGAGCTGGCGCAATGCGGGCGCGACGTGCATCGCGTCGCGGCGGCCGCCGGCGCGCCGCTGGCGACATTCGCCGCCGCGCGCTTGCGTCGCTCCCGATCCCTCAGGAGCGGAGGCGGCGCCGGCGCAGCCCGTGAGCATGGCCAAGGCGGATTTTCTTCCGACGCTCAAGGACGTCCAAACCGCGGACGCGTTCGCACGCGTTCGGAGGGCGATGCGGGCCTGAAGCTCCAGGGTCCTCGTTCATCCGTATACGGAAACTGAGCCCGAGCAGCTATTGCACCGGATAGTAAAGCTCGATGCGGACGTCGGCGTTCGGGTTGGCGGCGGCGTCGGCGGCTTCGGTGAGCACGACCTCCCAGGGGAAGCCCTGGTCGCGCAGCTGGATGTGGTGGGCGCGCAGATAGGCGTATGCGCGCGCATAGGTGAGCGAGAGACCGCTGCGGGGGCCGGCGTGCGTCACGCGCATGGCGGGACCCGACGGGGTCTGGCCAACCTCTTCGCCCGCGAGCGCGAGCGGCGCGGGGCCGGAGAAGGGATAGCCGATGCGAAAGGCGATGCGCTCATCGTCCATCTGCGTCGTCACGCGCAGCAGCGAGCCGGCGCGCACCAGGCGGCTTTCGGTGACGGTTCGATCGGCGTTGCGGCGGCCAAGCTCCATAGCGATCCCGACGCGGCGGGCGAGCTCGACAGGATCGTCGGTGAGGCTCACCGACACGGGGCTGTAGAGATAGGGCTGCGGCGCCACGGTGACGAATTCAGGCTCCAGGCCCTCGAAATCGACGTCGGGCAATTGCTCGCTCATGGTCTTCAGGCGTGCGAGGCCGAGCGCGAGGTTGCGCTCGATCTCGCGGCTCATGAGCAAGTTCACATAGCGGCACGGCACGTTGATCGCGCCGGGCTGGCAGACGGCGGAGACGCGCCAGACGACATTGGTGATCGTGTTGCGGCCATCGCGCGGCGGGCGCAGGCGCAAGTCGGCGTTCATGGCGGCGCGATCGCCGAGGCGGACGATGGTGTCGACGCCGACAGGGGGCATGGAGCGGATGATCGTCTGCTCGCCGGCGCCCAGCTCGCGGCGCGTGCTCGACCAGCGCATGGTCTGGCCGTCGCCCGGCTCGTCGGAGGAGAAGGTGTAATTGGCGGCGGGATCGGCGGCGTAGACCGGGGACCATTCCTTGGCGATGCGCAGATCGTTCACCTGGGCGAACACGGTCGCGCGCGGGCGTTCGATCTGGACCGAGCGGCGGACGTCCAGGGTATTGGGCAGAACGAAATAGCCGATCGCGAACAACCCGCCGAGGATCGCGGCGAACACGACCAGCAGGCCGGCAAACCACCTCATGGGCACTGGTCTCCCGCCCCGCTCATGCGCGGGTTCGAAGGGGACGCGTCGATCGCGAACCAAAGATCGCCTGCACGATGCGGGCCATCGAGCCGGTCACACGCCCCGCACCGCGCGGTCGCGCCCTGCTCCTAACCCCCACCCTTTCCTCAATTTAACCATAGCCGCAGGCGCGGCGCCCGTCAGCCCCGCCGCGCAGCCCCTCAGCCGGCCAGCACGCGCTCGCTGGCGACCTCGTAGGCGGAGATCTGCACTTCGCTGAGATCGAGGCCGCCGAGCGCCGCGGTGAACGCCGCCATGTGCGGGGTCTTCACGTGGGCGTCGAGCGCGGCCATGTCGCGCCAGCGCTCGCTAATGCGCATGAGGCCGGGATCGAGGACGTCCTCGCCGTAGGTGTAGAGGAGGCAGCCCGGCTCCTGACGCGTGGCGGCGCCGGCGGCGCGGAACTTGGCGCGGTCGGCCTCGGCGACGCGCACCGTGCCCTGGACAATGACCATTTGTCTCTCCCCTTGCGTGGTGTGCGCGTGGGTAGAGGCGTGCGGAAGCGAAGTCCAGGTCGCCGCGCCGGCTATGCGCGCCGGCGCCTGATCAGACGCAAATCAGGGACGATGCTCGGCGTGCGCGGGGGCGTGCTCGCGCGCGTGTTCGGCCGCCTCCCGCGCCACACGCGCGGCGCGATCGACGGGGCGAGGATCGGCGATCTCATCCAGCGAGAGCACGCGGCAGCGGCGGCCATCGACAAGGACGTGGCTGAAGCGGTCAAACGCGCCGATGCCGCCGGGGCGCACCGCAATGGCCGTGGTCCAGCGCAGATCGCGGGCGCAGAAACTGTCGAGCTCGGCGCGGTACCAGCGGTGGCCGACGTCGAGGATGAGCGAACGATCGACGCCGACATGGTAGCCGTTGATCGTGCGCAGGGCGAACGGGATGCTCGCGTTGTGCTTCAGCACGACATAACTCGGCGTCGCCGGCGCCTCCGCGGCGTTGGCGGAGACGACGGCGAAGGTGGACGCGACGCAAGCAAGGGCGGCGAAAGCCAATGATCTGATCCGCACTGGGACCTCCTGACAGGATACTTTCGGCATATGGGCGGCGGTCCCGAACGCGTCGACTCACTTCGGCGTGAGCCTTTCAGGCTCGCGTAACGTCAGGCCGGGCAAGGACTGAAGAGACTATCCCCAACGCCTGCGCACGCCTAGAACGCGGCGAACGTGACAGGAAGCGCCCATGCCGACGATGAACTACCTCAACACCTGCCTCTTCGATCATGGCGTGCTGGCGCAATTGCCGGGCGTCCTCAAGGGGCTCGGCGTGACCAAGCCGTTCGTCGTGACCGATCCGGGGCTGAAGTCGAACGGGCTCCTGGACAAGGCGCTCGCCGCGCTCGGAACGGCGCCGGCGGGCGTCTATTCCGATACGCCGGCCAATCCGACCGAGGTCGCCGCGAAGGTCGCGATCGCGGCCTATCGCGCGTCGGGCGCGGACGGGATCGTGGCGCTGGGCGGCGGCTCGTCGATGGACATGGCGAAGGCCGTCGGCCTCCTTGCAACGCATGAAGGCGAGATCGCGCAATACGGCGCGACGCAGGGCGGCATGAAGAAGATCCGCGCGCTGCCGCCGCTCGTCGCGATCCCCACGACGGCGGGAACAGGCTCGGAAGTGTCGGTCGGCTTCGTGCTCATCCTGGAGAACGGGCGGAAGGAGACGTTCGTCTCGCCGCGGCTCATTCCGTTGACGGCGATCTGCGATCCGGAGCTGACGCTCGGATTGCCGCCGGCGCTGACCGCGGCGACCGGCATGGACGCGCTCACCCACTGCATCGAGGCCGTGCTCTCGCTGATGCCAAATCCGCCGGCCGAAGCGGTCGGCCTCGACGGCGTGGAGCGGATCTATCGCATGGGCATGCTGAAGCGCGCGGTGAAGGACGGCGGCGACAAGGACGCGCGCTGGCACATGATGATGGGCTCGTACGAAGGAGCGCTGGCGTTCGTGAAAGGCCTGGGCGCGGTGCACGGGCTTTCGCACGCGCTGGGGCGGGTGTCGGAGCTCAAGCTGCATCACGGGACGCTGAACGCGATCATCCTGCCGCACGCTCTGGCCGCGATCGAAGCGGCCGGCGCCGCGGAGGAGAAGCTGGCGCGGCTGCGGCGCGCGATGGGGCTGAGCGAGGGCGCGCGCTTGTCGGAGGCCATCGCGGCGTTCAACGAGGAGATCGGAATACCGAAATCGCTCGGCGCGATCGGCGTGAAGGCCGAGCATTGGGAAGGCGCAAAGCCCTATGCGATGAGCGATCTCGCGACGTTCACGAACGCGATCCCGTTCGGCGAGGCGCAGTACGAGGCGCTGTTCCGCGCTTCTCTCTGACGACACAGGGCCCCCTCTCCCCCTGGGGAGAGGGTCGCCATATCTGTAGTGTCTCTGCATGTGCAGACGTAGGAGCTGCGCGATGTATCGGTTCGGCGATCTCATGTTCACCGACGCGGTAAAGGCCGCACAGGAGAAGATGGGCTCGCGGGCGGCGTACGCCGAAGTGCAGGCGAAGGGCGAGCGGGATTTCGAGCTCGGCGAGAACGAGCGCGCGTTCATCGAAGAGCGCGACCATTTCTTCATGGCGACCGTCTCGGAGACCGGCTGGCCCTATGTGCAGCATCGCGGCGGGCCGGCGGGTTTCGTGCGGGTGCTTGACCGCGCACGGTTCGCGTTCCCCGACTTTCGCGGCAACCGGCAATATTTGTCGGTGGGCAACCTTGCGGGAAACGACCGCGCGGCGTTCATCTTCATGGATTATGCGGCGAAGGCGCGGCTGAAAGCACTCAGGACCTTGCGGCTCGTCGATAAGGACGAGGACCCGGAGCTGATGGCGACGCTGGCGCTGACCGGATACAAGGCCGCGGTCGAGCGGGCGATCGTCGTCACGGTGGCGGCGCTCGATTGGAATTGCCCGCAGCACATCACGCCGCGCTTGACCGAAGAGGAACTGGCGGCGGCGATCGCGCCGTTGCGGGAGAAGATGGCGCGACTGGAAGCGGAGAACGCAGAGCTGCGGGCAAAGCTCGGCGATTGATGAGAAGCGGGAAAAGGCCGCGTTCCAGCTTTCCCCGCGTCAGAGCTTCTTGTAGGGGCGCGGCGTGACCGGCGTGCCGTCAGGCAGATCGCGGGTCTGGCGGTGGATGTCGGCCATGTCGCGGTAATGCGTCTCGAGCGGGACGATCCCGATATTGGAGACGTGGTAGGCGCCGCCGAGCAGGGGCGGACGCTTCCAGGAATAGATCTCGCCCTCGCCCAGCACGAGGCCGGCGGCGTCGCATTCGTCCGCCAGTGGAACGAGCAGCCAGTTCGATGCGTAGTCGGGAAGGATCCGGACGAATTCCTCCAGGTCATTGGCGATGCGCGGCATCAATCCGGCGCCGACATCGAGGATATGCACCGAGCCGTCCGGGACGACGACGATCACGTCGCCAAAGCGGTTGACGAGGAAGATGTTGAAGCTCGGCGGCAGGAGATCGTTCCAGCCGGCGAGCATCCGTCCCCAGGTGCGCCAGGCGGCGTGGTCGATGACGTAGTCGCGCGGGTCCATGCGATCAGGCCGCGAGCGCAGCGCGGGCGAGCAGCGCGTTCTCGTCGATGGCGGCGGCGCCGGCCCCATAATTGAGCGCGTCCGGCTTGAGACGGCGCGCGGCGAAGGCGTCCGACACCGCGCTTGGCGCATGCTGGGCGAGGATGGCAGCGGCGAGCGTGAGCGCGAGACGCTCTGCGGCGCGGCGGGCCTGGGATTCGGGAATAGGCGAAGTCAGCAGCGTTGCGGCCTCGTCGATCGCCGCATCGAGCGTGCGGGACGCACCCTTGGCGCTGGATACCTCGGCGAGGTAGGCGTCGCGCGCGTCCGTTTCCCGCGCGAGCGCGCGCAGGAGATCGAGCGCGATGACGTTGCCGGAGCCCTCCCAAATGGCGTTGAGCGGCGATTGGCGGAAAATGCGCGCGATGGGACCCTCTTCCACGAAACCCGCGCCGCCGTGGCATTCCATCGCTTCGGCGAGCACGATCGGCGAGCGCTTCGAGGTGAGAAACTTGCCGAGCGGGAGGCCAATGCGTTTCAGCGCCTCCTCGCCTTCATCGATCGCGCGCGCGAGACGGAAGGCGAGCGCGACGGCCATCTCGGCATCGAGCGACAGATCGGCGATCACGGCGCGCATCAGGGGCTGATCGATGAGGCGGCGCTGGAAGGCGCTGCGCCCTTGCGCGTGCCATGCGGCGAGCGCGACGGCCTGGCGCATCTGCGCGGCCGAGCCGATGATGCAATCGAGGCGCGTCAGGTTCACCATTTCGATGATCGTGCGCACGCCCTTGCCTTCCTCGCCGACGCGGCGCCCGACGGCGTTACGGTATTCGATCTCGGAGGACGCGTTGGAGCGATCGCCGACCTTGTCCTTCAGCCGCTGGATCTCGATGGCGTTTCGCTCGCCGTCGGGCTTCCAACGCGGGACAATGAAGCAGGTCAGCCCGCCGGGCGCATAGGCGAGCGTGAGGAAGGCGTCGGACATCGGCGCGGAGCAGAACCATTTGTGGCCCTGCAACGTGTAGTCGCCGTCGGCGGACGGCGTCGCTTGCGTGGTGTTGGCGCGGACGTCGGAGCCGCCCTGCTTCTCCGTCATCGCCATGCCCATCGTGGCGCCGCGCTTCTCAGACGCCGGGATGAAGCGCTCGTCGTAGGCGGAGGCGGCGACGCGTGGAACCCATTCGTCGGCGACACTCGGCTCGCGGCGCAGCGCGGGCACGACCGCGTAGGTCATCGACATCGGGCAGCACACGCCATGATCGGCCATGCTCATGAGGATGAAGAGCCCGGCGTGCAGCGCGTGGCCGTTCTCCTTCTCCCGCCAGGCGCAGGCGGAGACGCCGGCATCGAGGCCAAGCGCCATCAGCTTGTGGTAAGAGGGGTGGAACTCGACCTCGTCGATGCGATGGCCGTAGCGATCGAACGGCTTGAAGATGGGCGTCGCCTTGTTGGCCTCGGCGCTCCAACCTTGTGTCTCCGCAGACCCCACGCGGGCGCCGAGTTCGGCGATGCGATCCCTATACTTGTCGGCGCCGGACCAGCGCACGGCGTCAATGAGCATCGCGTCGGCGCTGAAGAAGTTCACGTCCTCGAGCGGCGCGGGCTGGTTCGTCACTTCGTGGGTGGCGAGATGCGCGCGGGGACGGAAGGGAGTCATTCCATCAGCCTACGGAATAAAGCCGGCCAAAGGCCGGCGGAGCCAACCGGTCACGGCACGCGGGCGAGGAAGTTGAGGACCGCGTCCCAGGCGGCGGGCTCCTCCAGCGTCGGCGCGTGGCCGACGTTCGGGACTTCCACCGATTCAAGATCCTCATCGAGGGCGCGCATGGCGAGGACGCCTTCGGGCGCAAGCAGATCGCTGACGGCGCCGCGCACGACGAGCACGGGGCCGGCGGCGGCGAGCGCCTGGAAAATCGGCTTCATGTCCGGCGGCGCTGGAGCGGCCCCATCCTCGGTCGGCTTGAAGGCGAGCGAGATCGCCGGATCGTAATCGAGCTCGATCGAACCGTCCGGGTTTTGACGAAAGACGCGGCGGGCGAAGCGGGCCCAGAAATCCTGGTCGGCGTGCGGGAACGCGACGGCGTTGACGCCGCGAACGCGCTCAGCCGCCTCTTCCCAGGTCGCGACCTTGCCCGTCGCGCCGACATAGCCGCCGATGCGCGCAAGGCCGGCAGGATCGAGGACCGGGCCGACATCGTTCAGGACTGCGGCGGCGATGCGCTGCGGCGCGAGCGCGGCGAGCGTCATGGTGATGAGGCCGCCCATCGACGTGCCGATGAAGACCGCCCGCTCCACCGCCATCTCGTCGAGCGCGGCGATGAGATCCTGGGCGTAGACCATCGGGTTGTAGCGCGCGGGATCGGCGTCGCGGTCGGAAGCGCCGCGGCCGCGGGTGTCCCAGGCGAGCGTGCGCCGACCCAGGGCCGCGATGCGCGGCGCGACGAGCTCGAAATCCTTCGAGTTGCGCGTGAGGCCGTGCAGGCAGAAGACAGGAAGGCCGGTGGCTGGCTCGATTGCGGGATAGTCGCGCACGCGGATGGACAAGCCGTCGGCGGTGCGGACTGTGCGCTCGGCGAAGCGCTCGTTGCGTAGTTCTGGCGCTGCACTCATCGGCGACGACGCTCCGGCTGCGCGACGACATTGGGCTCGGCGTATTGCACGCCGTTCATCGCGGCAAGGCGCGTCGTCCAGCGGCGCTGCACAGCGGCCGCCTCGCTGGCCGGCGCCGGCGTGCAGAGCCGCAGCACGATCTCGGCGCCGCCGAGCGTGAAGCGATCGTAGCACAGGCCGCGCAGATCGCGGTTCGCCTGCAGCGCGGCGCGCACGGCCTCGACGGCCTGGGCGTGGCGGCCCTGCGCTTCGAGATCCTGCGCCGCCTTCAAAGGATGGCCTGGCGCGAAGGCGATGAGGAACGAGAGCGATTGGCCGGACGTCTGCGCAGGCGTCGGCGCGACGGCGGGCGCCGCGACATCGGAAGCGTCGGCAACCTCGATGCGCTTGTCGGGCGCGACCGGCGCGACGGTCCGGGCGATCGTCTTGGGCGGGGTCTCGTCAGGCAAGCTCTTGCCGGCCGGGCCGCCGAGGACGGCGACGCCAAGAGCCGCTGCGATGCAGCCGCCGCCGACGATCACGCCCCACAAGCGAACGGCCCTTTCATCCATCGTTCCTCTACCTAGCGCCGTCGCGGCGTGGCCGTCGAACCGCCGGCCGGCGCCGCGGAGGCCATGTCCGCCGCGCGGGCGAGGTCGAGCATGCCGCGGCCGCAGCCGCGCATGCACATCGTCGTGTCGCCGGCGATCGGCGTCGCATTGGCATTGCGCGCGCACTCGATCCGGCATTGCGCGGGATCAATCGGACTGATGGCGCGCGTGAAGAGCGCCGTCTCCAGATCGCGTCCGCGCAGGCCGGTCTGCGAGGCGAGCAAGGCCAACGCCGCAGAAACGTGCGGCGCGGCCATCGAGGTCCCCTGCAGGAAGGAATAAAAGCAGGTCTGGCCGCCGGCGGCGCCGCCATTGCCGGCGGGGTCGTAGCAGCCGGTGGTGGTCGAGCGCGTGGAGAGGACGCCGTCGGGGCGCCCGTCGCCATCGCGATCGGCGAACGTGTCGCCGCCAGGGGCGAGGATATCCACCTCAGGTCCGAAGTTCGAATAGAAGCTGAGATTGCCTTGCTCGTCGCCGGCGCCGACGACGACGACATTGTTGCAGTTCGCGGGCGCGTAATTGCGCGCGGGCGCGGCCTTGTTGCCGGCGGCGACGACGACGACCGCGCCGCGCGCGACCGCCGCATCGATCGCGGCCTGCATCGAGGCGGGGCACGCGACGCCGACGGAGAGCGACATGTTGATGATGTCGGCCGGCGTCGGGTTCGGGTATTGGCGGCCATCGGGGAGCACGGCCGGCGCAATGCCGGCGGCCCAACGGATGCCGCTCGAGATATCGGCAAGCTCGCCGCCGCAACGGCCGAGCACGCGCACGGGGATGACCGTCACCTGCCAAGCGCCGCCGGCCACGCCGACGCGATCATTGGTGCGCCCCGCGCCGATCGTGCCCGCGACATGGGTGCCGTGGTACGAGCTTTCCGGCTGGGCGCCGCAGCGATCGCCGACATCGTAGGCGTCGGTATCGACGCCGTCATTGTCGCCGGCGCGCTCGACATTGTTGATGAGGTCGATGCCCGCCGCGACGTTCGGCGAGTTGGCGATCTCTGGATGGCGGGTGTCGAGGCCGGTGTCGATCACCGCGACGCGAATCTGGCGCGAGCCGGTCTGGTTGGCGCGCACCCAGAAGGCCTCGAAGCCCGCGCCGCCGGGCGATTGGCCGGCGCCCGTGCCGCGCGCGCGATAATGCCATTGCAGCGGCTCAAGCGGATCGTTCGGCAGCGCCGAAGCGGTCGTCGCGGGAGCTTGGGCGGGCGGCTGGGCGGGCGCGGGCTGCGTCGTCGGCGTGGTGGTCTGGCCCGGCTGCTGCGCGGGCGTATTGGCGGGCTGCTGTTTTGGGCCGCCGGCCCAGGACGGCAGGCGATCCATCTCCACCGTCACGATGTAATTCGGATCGACGTATTCGAACTGCCCGGAGGATTGCAGCCGCGAGACGGCGCACCGGGTGGCGAGCTCGATGTCGGCGGACAGGGTCTGGGCGTTGACGACGCGCGGGCAGGCCTCGCCGGTCCATGGAATGGCGGCAGGCTCGGCCGTCGCTTCGGGGGTGGCGGTCGCCTCCTGGGCGAACCGGTTGAAGGTTGTCGGGCTCGCGCGATCGTTCGAGGTCAGGTCGATCTTCACGACGCCGCCAGGCTGGATCTCGACTTCGCCGGCGACGCCGAGGCGCTGCACGACCTGGTTGGCGGCGCGCTCGGCGATCACCGAAGCGCTTTGCTCGGCGCGCAGCTGGACCTGGACAAGGACGTCCGCCGGCAGCTCGCTCAGGGCGCTCATGCCGCCCAGGCGGAGGCGGTTCACCAGATTGCTCGCCAAGCCCATGGCGCGGGCGCTGTCATCCAGCTGCTCCTCGACCTTGGCGCCGACCACGATCTCGCCGGGCGCGACCATGACGGGCTCCACCGCGAGCAGAGCAGCCATCTCCGAGGCGGGGCGCACGCCGCCGGACACCGCGCGCGCGTCCAACGGCACGCTGGAGAGCTCGGTGCGGCCGCCGGTTTCGCCGGCCTTGCCGGTGATCTTCTCGATCACGTCGCACGCGCCGATCGCCAGGAGGGGCGTGAGGGCCAGGACGGCCAGGCTCAGTCGGCGATGCTTCATCGGGGTTCTCCCTCGGTCCCTGCCCCTGTCCGAAGGCGGGGTAGGAGTTGTTTACCCTCCCCCGGCGGTGTGACAAGCGCGTTAGGGGCGCCCTTCTGGCCCGCCACCCAGCAGGGCGCAGGCCGGGCTTCCGACGCCGGTGATTTCTTTGGCTCGACCGGCGCCCACTTGGGATAGAGTTCGCGTGCTGATCTCATGAGCATTCTTCCCATCGGCGGCTCGGTCCGCGACGCGCAGGCGGCGGACGCGCCCACGGCGCGCACGGCGGAGGAAGCCGGCGCGCGAGTGGGGGGGCCTGTGTTCCTCACCAGCGAGGAATTGCCGGAGCGGTTCGCGACCCCGGAAGAGGCCGAGGCGGCGTTTCCGGAGCTCTACGGCGCTGGGCGCTACGATCTCTATTGGCGCGACGAAGCGTGGCGCGTGGCGCTGCGCTACTGGCGCCTGGCGCCGCCGGCGCCGGTGGCGCGCACCGTCGATACGGCGGTGAAGAAGCCGCTCGGGCGGGCCCGTACGCCCGAAGAGGCGCGCGCCATCCTGGAGGCGCCGGCGGAAGCGGTGTCCGAGGCGCTGCCGCAGCTCTACGCCAACCGGCAGCGGCTGATGGCGCGCTGGGGCAAGCTGGTGGAGACCGGGCTCGCCGAGATCATCGAGCGGGAGGGGAAGTTCGCCGTGGCGATCCGGTATTGGCGGCCGATGCCGTCGCCGGTGCGGGGGCCGAGCCTCGCTCCCGGGGAGCGGAACGAGCTCGCCGAGCGGATCGCGGCGCCGATGACGGGGCCCGAGCCGCAGGCCCCCATGGATGTCGGGCTGTTCGAGCGGGTGGCGCCGGAAAATCCGGAGATCGTGCTCGCGGAAGAGGAAGGCGACGGGCGGTTCAGAGGGGAATGAGCCCGTAGGCGTCTCGCAGCCTCCTCTCCCTTCCTCCCCCAGGCGCAGAAAAATCGGCGGCTCGAGAAGCTCTTGGGCGCGTGACGGCGGTCACGGCGAAGCAACGCATCCAAACGCTAAGGTCGTTGCATCTTATCGAACAACAGCAACACACCTCGAGCCGGAGACTTCCAATGACCAAGCTGATCGCCATCGCCGCCGCCGCCATGATCTTCGCGTCGGCCGCATACGCGACCGTGATGCAGGCCGCGCAGATCGTCGGCTGATCGCGCCATGCACAGCAACATCAAGTTCGCCGAAGTGAACGGCGCGGACATCACCAGCAATACCGTCGCAACCGGGGACACCATGAAACGGCTCGCAGCCATCTTCTTCGCCGCCGCCATCTTTGCGCCGCTCGCCTACGTGGCGCTCGCAACGGCCGCGAGCATGGTCTCATAGGCACCAGGAGACTTGAAGGTTATCGCCATGACACGGGTTCTTGCATCCGCCGCTTCGCTTCTGGTGTTCGCGCCCTTCGCGCTCGTCACCCTGGCGCACGCCGCGCAGATCGTGGCGTAACCCGCGCGCTCATCCCAACGTCGCATTAGCCCCTGCCAGCTTGCTTTGCGACGAACCTCCGGGCTCGGATCACATGATCCGAGCCCTTTTTCTTTCGCGCATGAAGGAAGCTCGCCGCGGTGCGAAGAATGCCGGAGACTGCCTTCAATAAGGGATGCTCGGACACCGTCCCCAGCCTTGGGCGGAGGGCCGGGAGCCTCTATCCTGCCCGTTGAGAGGGTTTATGCCGGCGGTCTACGAAACGATCGGGGAAGGCTATGCGCTGCAGCGGCGCGCCGATCCGCGCATCGCCTCGATGATCACGGATGCGCTTGGCGATGCGCGCACAATCGTGAATGTCGGCGCGGGCGCAGGCTCTTACGAGCCGGCGGATCGGATCGTGCAGGCGGTAGAGCCGTCGGATACGATGATCGCGCAGCGGCCGGCGGGCGCGGCGCCTTGCGTGCAGGCCTCGGCGGAGGCGCTGCCTTTCGCGGACGGCGCATTCGACGCGGCGATGGCGGTGCTGACGATCCATCATTGGTCCGATTGGCGCGCGGGTCTGCGTGAAATGCGGCGAGCGGCGCGGCGGCGCGTCGTGCTCGTCACGTTCGATGTGGAGGCGTCGGATTTCTGGCTGACGCGCGACTATCTCCCGGAACTTATTGAGCTCGACCGGCGCATCATGCCGAAGCTCGGCGACATGGAGGACGAGCTCGGCGCGTTCGAGGCATCGCCCGTGCCCGTGCCGCATGATTGCGTGGACGGATTTCTCGGCGCCTATTGGCGACGGCCGGACATCTATCTTGATCCGATTGCGCGAAGGTCGATGTCGTCCTTCGCGAAGATCGATGCGCAGGACGGACTGAAGGGGCTTAAGCACGACCTTGAGAGCGGGGTTTGGCGGGCGCGCAATGCGCACCTTCTAGCGCTCGACGCGCTGGATATCGGGTATCGCTTGCTGCGCTGGGAATTCTGACGGCGCCTCGCCATGCTGGTCCGCAGCTAGCCCGGCAACGCATCGAAAGCAGGAACCTTGTGCAGATCGCGATCCCAGCTCGCGCTGCTCGCCACGCAAATGTGCGCGTCCGGCCGGGTTTCGAGGGCAGTGTCGAGGCTTCCGGCCGGCGCGACGAGCAGCGCCCCGTTCATCTGAAGGCCGGGAAGCGCAGAACCGCATTCGGCGCAGAAGCTCCGCTCATGCCGCGTGGATGGGACGCGGTACGTCCTGATGCTCCCTTCGCCCGAGAGCCAGGTGATCGTCGCGCTCGACGAGAAGAGATTGGCCGCGTGCGCCGACCCAGTGTCCTTGCGGCAGCGGCTGCAGTGGCAGAGGAAGAAACGTTCGAACGGACCGGTTATTTCGAACCGAACCTCGCCGCACAGGCACGAGCCGGCATGCTTCTCGATCATGGCTAGCCCTGTCCTGCTATGAGCCGGAATTGCGGATGCGGACGCGGACGGATGCGGCGCGGCCATCAGCGTCGATGACCATGACATCGTGGAAGCCCGGCGCCGTCGGGCGCCAGATCGCGCGGCCGCTGGTCGGCTCGGTCGGCACTTCGTTTCCCTCGGCGTACCAGGTGAGCGGCGGACGCCCGCCGCGCGCCGACAGGGAAAGGCCCCGCGATCGCGGGCCGTATTCGAGCACGAGGACTTCGGTGTTGTCGGGCGGGAAAAGGATTGCGGGCGCATCGGAGACGCGCGGGCTGTCGAGGCGCGCGAGGCCGGGCGCGGGAGCGTGCTGCAATTCCTCCGTGGCCGGAGCTTTGGCGTTCGGCGCGATGAGGTCGAACGCTTCGAAGAGGATCGGGAGCGCAGCGTCGCGGCCGGTCGCGCCCGGGCGCGGGGCGCCGTCGGCGCGTCCAACCCAGACCGCGACGGCGTAGCCGCCGCCTACGCCCAAGGCCCAGGCATCGCGGAAGCCGTAGGAGGTCCCGGTCTTGAAAGCGATGCGCGGAGCATGCTGGGCGAGCGCGGCGGGCGCGCGGCCGGCAGGCGAAGGCGAAGAGGCGAGGATGTCGAGCACTTTCCGCGCAGTCGCGGGCCGCACGAAGGAATGCGCGCGGGTCCAGACGCTGGGCGTGGCCTCATAGGTGAGCGGACGGGCGCGGCCTTCGTCGCCGAGCGCCGCATAGAGCGTGACGAGCTCTTCCATGGTGAGGCCCACGCCGCCAAGCGCCAGCGCCAATCCGGGTTCGGACAATTCTCTTCGGGGAAGCCGCGGACGGGCGCCGGCCTCGGTCAGCGCGGCTTCGAAACGCGCGGCGCCCACCCTTTCCAGAGTGGCGACGGCGGGCACGTTGAGCGAGTGCTGCAGCGCCTCCTCCAGGCGCACGTCGCCATGAAAACGACGATCGAAATTCTCCGGCAGATAGCCGGCGAAGCGGCGCGGCGCATCGCGCACCAGCGTCTCAGGCGCCGCGATGCCGTCATTGAACGCGAGCGCGTAGATGAAGGGCTTCAGCGCCGAGCCCGGGGAGCGCACGGCGCGCGTCATATCGAGCCAACCGCCGGCGCGGTTCCGGTCGGCGGCGCCGATGGAGGCGCGTACGGCGCGCTGATCGATCTCGACGGCCATTAGCGCGATGGTGGCGTCGCGCTCCAGGGCCTGCGCGCGGCGCGCGGCCAGCGCTTCCAGCGATTGCTGCAGCGGCGCGTCGATCGAGGAGCGGACGATGGCGGCGCCGCGATGAGCCGCCGCCAGCCGCTCGGATATGGAGAGCGCCGACGCGGGGAACGGCGTGCGGCCGCGGATGGGATCGGCCGCCGCTTCATGGGCGCGCTCGCGCGAGATGGCGCCGACGGCGGCGAAGCGCGCGAGCACCTTGTTGCGCGCCGCGCGCGCGGCGTCGGGGCGGCGATCGGGACGGCGTGCTTCAGGAGCTTGCGGTAGCGCGACGAGCAGCGCCATCTCCGAATCGTCGAGCCATTCGGGGTCGCGGCCGAAATAGGCGCGGCTCGCAGCGCGCACGCCTTCGAGATTGCCGCCATAGGGCGCCATCGTCAGGTAGGCGGCGAGGATCTCGCGCTTGGTGAGGCGCCGCTCGATCTGCAGCGCACGGACGATCTCGATGAGCTTGGATGACACCGTACGCGGGCGCGGCTCCAGAAGGCGCGCGAGCTGCATGGTGATCGTGGAGCCGCCGGAGGTGACGCGGCCGGAGCGCGCATAGTTGAAGGTCGCCCGCGTCAGCGAGAGCGGATCGACGCCCGGGTGGAGCCAGAAGCGCGCATCCTCGATGCGGACGAGGCGATCGAGGAAGTTCCTGTCGATCTCGTCGAGGCGCGCGGCAAGACGCCAACGCCCTTGCGGCGTCTGCATCGCGCGGAGCCATTGGCCGTTGCGGTCGAGCACGACGGGAGAGACGACGCGCGCGCGCTCCAGCGGCGGCGGGAACGCAAGGTCGGCGGCGAAGAGCGTCAGCATGAGCGCCAGCGCGGCCCAGGCGATGCGCTTGGCGCCGGCGCCGAGCGGCGGGCCGACACGCGGCCCGCGCTTGATCGGCGCAAGAAAGAACGCCCCCTCCCCTCTTGCGGGGGAGGGTTGGGAGGGGGGGCGTGCACCTTGGCCCGACATATCAGGCCCGAGCGCCAAAGAATCTGGTCAAACGCAGCGCCGGGACGTTCGCCCCCCACCCCCTACCCCCTCCCCGCCAGGGGGAGGGGCGCGCGTTAATCCGTGTACGGAGGAGCGTTGCGATCATCCCATCAATTCGCGGGCGCGATGCGGATGCGGCCGACATCGGTGCGGGCGAAGACGCCGGGGCGGTACATGTCCTCCACCTGGGCGGCGGGGAACGTGTAGGCGCCGGGCGTCACCGCGCGCGCGACATAGGCGAAGCGGAAGGAAGAGCCGCGCAGGTCGATGGCGCCGACGAAGCGGTCGTCGCGCGCTTCGGCGACGCGGCCCTGGTTGATCTCGCCGACAAAGGCGAACGGTCCGCTGCGCTGCGAGCCGTCATAGGATTGCGGTTGGAAGCCATCCGCCGGCCCCAAGACGCTCTCGATTTCCAAGCCGGCGGGCAGGAGATCCACGACGACGGACGGATAGGTGCGCGCGCCTTCCGGGCGGCCGCTCACCGCGATGACGACGCGGTCGCCTTGGCGGATCGCGTTCAGGTCTGCGATCGTTCCGTCGAGACGATAGACGCGCTTGTCGAGCGCGTAGCCTGCGCTCGCCGCCGGCGGCGCGGACGCAGGCGGCCCGGTGAGCGTCAGCGTGCGCCACACCTGACCGCGGCCGTCATTGCGGAAGTTGAGCCCCTGCGCGATGCGGGCGTAATCGGCCTCCACGCGGCGGCCGGCATTGGCCTGGCCGTTGAGCGAGACGGCGACCGGCCCGGCGCTGCGCAGCAGCGAGTCGAGCGCGAGCAGCATCTGCACCTGCTCCTGCGTCATCATCGCGTCGGGATCCTTCTCCTCGCGCACGAGGCGCGCGCGGACGCGCTCGACCGTGCCGGTCTCGCCGGCTTCGGCGGCGAGGGCGAGGACGCCGGCCATGTCGCGCAACGGCGATTGGTACCAGTCGCCGCTGTTGCGATAGCCGAGCGCCTCTTCGGCAAGCTGGAACGAGCGGCGGGCGCGGGCGCGGTCGCCCATATGCGCGAGCGCGGCGCCGATCTGCGCGCGGGCGAGCGGGGAAGGCTCGTCGCGCAGGCGCGCGTCGTGGAAGTAGCGGACCTGGCCGATGTCGGCCTGGCCGCCCTTGGCGAGCACGTAGAGCGCGTAGGCCGCCGAGCGCGAGCGCAAGAGCTCGGTCGTATCGTTCGAGCCGGGCCAGCGATAGACCTCGAAATCGTACGAGACGCCGCCGAAATCGTTCAGGCGCGCGACCTTGCGAAGGCCCTGATAGGCGAGATCGAGCGAAGCCTGCGGCACGACATAGCCTTGCGCCTTCGCGCGGGTGAGGAAGTCGACGACATAGGCGCCGAGCCAGGGGGTGGCGGATCCGTCGCCGGCGTTCCAGAGCCCGAAGGCGCCGTCCGGGGTCTGACGATCCAAGAGGCGTGTGACCGCCTCCTGCACGCGGCGCCTGAGGCGCGGATCCTGCGAGCGGCTGGCGTTCTCGGCGAGCGCGTTAAAATAGAGCAGCGGCATCGAGACCGACGTGAGCTGCTCGGAACAGCCATAGGGATAGCGTTCGAGCTGCGCCAGCAGCGGCGCCGCATCGAGGCCGGCGAGGTTCGAGTAGGACACAACGGCGGTCCCTTCGCGCGGCGCGAAGCGGGAGAGCGCGTCGTTCGGCACGCGGTAGCTCGCCTGCACCGCTTGCGGCGCCGTCTGCACGTCGGTGACGGGCAGGAAGGGCGCGCGCGACTGGATGTCGTAGGAGTGCGTGATGCGGTGGAAGCCTCCAGGGCCGGTGAGCGTGATGGTGATCTGGCCGATGCCGGCGGTGGGCGCGGTGATCGGCACGCGCGCCAGGCCGCGCTGACCGCGGGCGAGCTGCATGCGCGCGGGCGGCGCGCTCAAGGGCGTGACGCCGCCGCCGGAGAAGGCGACGCTGTAGGCGCCCGCCGGACCTTCGACATTATCGACGGAGAGCGCCGCCATCGCTTCGTCGCCGGGCGCGATGAAGCGCGGCAGCGTCAGCTCGGCGACGACGGGATCGCGCACGGTCAGCGCTTCCTCGTCCTGGCCGACGGCGGATTCGGTCCAGGCGACGGCCATCAGACGCAGACGTCCGTTGAAGTCGGGGATATCGAGCGGGATCGTCGCGCGGCCGGCGCCGTCGAGGGTGATGACGTCGGAGAACAGCGAAACGGTCTTGGTCGGAACGACCGTCAGGCCTTCGCCGCCGAGGCCGTCGCCGCCCTGGCGCGGCGTCGCGGGGGCGCCGAGGTTCGGGTTGAGCAAGCGGCCGTAATCGTCACGGACGATCACGCCGAGCGCGCGGCGGCCGAAGAAATAATCGACCGGGTTCGGACTTTCGTACTTGGTGAGCTGAAGGATCCCCTCGTCCACGGCCGCGATGGCGACGCGCACGCGCTCGCCGCGCGGCGCATTGGCCACCGTGATCGGGACGTTGAGGCGCTGGCGCGGTCTGACCACGCCCAGCCCATCCCCGACCGCGACCCGCAGCTCACGCGCGGCGGTGTCTGTCTTGACGTAGGCGACTCCGACCGCGCGGCGCGGCACAGGCAGATTCACCGGATCGCGCGGCGTCATCACGGTGACGAGCACGTAGGCGCCGCCGCCCCAGGATTGATCGACCGGCAGCTCGATCGTGGTTCCGTTCGGGCCGACGCGGCGCGTGGTCATGGAGATCACGCGGTCGGTGGCGACGACGATCTGCGCTTCGCCGGCGTAAGGGGGACGGATCTCAACGCGCGCGCGCTGGCCGGGACGCACCGGATCGGTCGGCGCGACGACGGTGACCATGTCGGGCGTGTCGGCGTCGCCGATGCCGGCGCCCCAGCCGGAGTAGAAGCGAACGGACGTACCCTCGGTCGGCTGGTCGCCGACGATGAGGCGGTAGGCGCCGCCGTCGAGCTCGCCCTTCGCGATCTCGACCGCGCGATTGGCTTGCAGGTCGATGTTTCCGGTGGCGATCGGCACGTCGCGGCCGGTGCGGCGCCAGCGCCACGTGCCGCCATCGAGATACCAATCATAGGACCAGTCTTCGCGCACGAGCGTCCACGGCACGGCGCGCGCCGCGATCTGCCTGCCGTTGGCGTCGACTGCGATCACGTCGAACGCGGCGCGGCCGTTCTCCGGCACGACGCCATTGTCGAATTTCTGGCGCACGCCGAAATAGCGGCTCGACAGGCGCACGGGCGCGGAGAAGCTCTCGCGCACGACGCGGCCGCCGGGATCGGCGACGCTGGCCACGATGCGCGCGCGCAGCGGCAGGGTGGTGACGGGCGGATCGGAGAGCGCGAATTGCAGCTGCGCGTGACCGGCGCCGTCGGTGACCGTGCCCGGCAATTGAATGAAGCGCTCGTCGAAATTCTCGTCGGTGCGGCCGAACGTGTAGTTGGCGAAGCTCGGGAACGGGGAATGATCGACGCCGACGCGGCCTTCGGCCTCGACGTTCAGGCCGGAGCCGGGCGCGCCATAAAGGAAGTCGGCCTGCACATCGATGGGACGCGTGGCGTTCGCGGTGAGCGGCGCCTCGCTGGCGCGGATTTGCACCCTCAGGCGCTGCGGAACGAAATCCTCGACCGACCAGGAGACCTGGCCGGCGGCGGCGTCCTGGCCATCGACCTTGAGCTCGGCGCGCCACTGGCCGCGCGGGGCGGACCGATCCATGGCGATGTTCTGCGCGACGGCGCCGGCTTGCACGGCGGCGTTCAGGCGCATGCGGCGCGCCTCGGTGCCGTTCGGGCGGTAGACGATCAGCGTCGATTGGCGATCCTGGATAGCGCGGCCGTTCACGTCGCGCACGAGGCCGATGAGGCGCACGCGCTCGCCCGGGCGGTAGATGCCGCGCTCGGTATAGAGATAGGCGTCGATGTCGCCCGGAGGCTGGCGCCCGTCGATGCCGCGATCGGAGAGATCGAGCGCGTTCGATTGCAGATCGAGCGCAGCGAAATCGCCGGAGGCGTAGGCCATGACGTAGCGCGGGCGCGCGGACCCTTCGCCGTCGAGCAGCGCCTTGGCGAAGCGGGCGTGGCCCTGGCCGTCGGTCGCGGCGCGGCCGAGCTCCTGGTTGTTCTCCGCGATGAGCGTGAGCGTGACGCCGTTGAGCGGCTGGGCGGTGCGCAGCGAGCGCGCGACGATGTCCATGCCGCCAGCGCCGGTGAAGGTCTGCAGCGCCATGTCGGTGTACATGATCCAACGATAGGCGCCGGCCGGGCGATCATTGTTCTGGCCGTTGGCGCCGGCGCCCGGCGAGCCGTCCACCAGCCGCACGACATAAGCGCCGGGGCGGCGGTCCTTCAGGACGGAGCCGAGCGGGAAGACGGTGGTGATGGCCTGGTTGCGACGATCGCGGGCGCCGGCGACGTCCAGCTCGCCCTCGAAGACCTTGTCGCCGACATCGCTGCCGGCGTTCTCGAGCGACCAATAGCCCCAGCCGCCCTCCTCCACGATCTCGCCGAGCTCGATCTGGCGTTGGGAGAGGATGCGGTCGTTCACCCGCAGCACCGTCACCTTGAGCTTGGAGACATTGACGGACTCGATCGCGAGGCCGTCGGCTTCCGAGCGCGGCAGGATGACGCCATTGCCGACAAAGCCGACATAAGCGGGCCGATCGCCGAAGGAGAGCGTGAAGGTCTCGTCGCGGGCGGTGCGGTCGCCGCCTTCGGCTGGCAGCCCGGCCTTGATGGTGACCTGGCGATCGGGCTCGAACGGCAGGCCGGAAATGCACATCAGCGCGCCATTGGCCTCGACCTGCACCCGCGCGACAGGCTCGATGGACAGATAATCGGCGAGGTTGCCGCGCGCGCTGGCGGCGATGGCCTGGGAGAATTCCAGGCACGCCTTGGGCGCCGGCCCAGAGGTGTCGATGCGGTAGTTCATGAACGCCATGCCGTGCGGGCGCTCGCCTTTGGCGCGCGGCGCGTTGGCGGCGCGCACGGCGGTTCCGCCTTCGGGCGTGGAGATGATCGCGACCGGCGCCGGGCCGGTTCCCCCGGTGACGCGGCCAAGCACCGCGCCGCCCCACAAGCCGGCCACCAGCGCGAGCGCCGTAGCTAGGACGATCTTCCCGTTATCGCTCAGGAATTTCTGGATATCCAAGGCCGCCTCCGGAGATCGTCCGCGGGCCAGCCATCAAGCCGGCCATGGGCGAGCATTGCCCGACCGGCGGGCGGCTCACAAGCTGCGCCTTACAGCTCTGCAATACTATTTTCCGGTGGGCTTCGTATCGGCGGGGGACTCGGGCCAGAAGTCCGCGGCAAGCGCTTCAGCGCTGCTGAACGGAGAGGTATCGGGAAGGGCATCTTCCTCGATCGCCATCTCAAGCGCGGCGTTGGCGCGAGCGTCGGGATAGGCGTCGGCGAACTCGGCTTCCAAAAACTGCTTCAGGCCGGGATTCTCGCGCAGATGCTTGGCCAGCGCGCGACGCGTGTTGTCGATCGAGACCCTCCAGGAGCGCGAGCGATGATCGGGCTGGAAGCGCCACTTCAACAGGTGCTGCAGGAGGATTATGAAGCGCGAGTGCAACTCGGCCCTTTGCGCCTTGCCCAAGGATTCCAGCTCCTCGGCGACGTTCTCCCAATCGAGCTCGTTGGCGGAGCGCCGGCGAGCGGCGTCAGCTTGGTCCACGGCCCAGGAATAGAAGTCGGCCTCATAGGTCTTCGACATCGGGCAAATGTGCGCGCGCCGAACAGTTGAAGCAAGCGGGGTGTTCCTCCAGAAAGGGCCGACAAGAACTAAAAGGGAGCGAGCATGAGCGGATTTCCGGCGATGTCGATCGCGCAGGCGCACGCGCTGCTCACCCGGCCGGACTCGCCGTTCGAGGTGGAGACGCGCGAGGTGCACGGCGCGACGATCAAAGTGTGGAAGAACGCGCCGGCGACGCTTAAGGACATCTTCGCGGCGAGCGCGCTCTACGCGCCGCGCGAGTTCCTGATCTACGAGGACGAGCGGATCACCTACGGGGCCATGCGGGCGGCGGTCGCGGCGCTGGCGGCGCGGCTCACCGCGGACGGCGTCGGCAAAGGCGACCGCATCGCGATCATCATGCGCAACCTCCCAGAATGGGTCGTCGCATTCTGGGCTGGCGCGCTCATCGGCGCGATCGTGACGCCGCTCAATGCCTGGTGGACCGGGCCAGAGCTCGAATACGGGCTCAAGGATTCCGGTTCGAGGATCGCGATCTGCGACGTGGAGCGCTGGGAGCGCGTGCGCGAGCATGCGGATGCGTGTGAGGACCTGCAGAAGATCTATGTCGCGCGCAGCGCCGAGGAGATCGCCGATCCGCGCGTGGCGCGGCTGGAAACCGTTATCGGCTGCCCGAGGGATTGGGCGAAGCTCGAGACGCGGCCGCCGCCGGATGTCGCGCTCGAGCCGGACGACGACGTGACGATCTTCTACACCTCAGGCACCACCGGAAAGCCGAAGGGCGCGATCGTCACGCATCGCAACATCATTTCGAACATGCTCAACGCCGCCTGCTCGGCCGCGCGCGCGTTCCTGCGGCGCGGCGAACAGCCCCCAACGCCGGATCCCAACGGCCCGCAGATGGTGACGCTGCTTTCAGTGCCGCTCTTCCACGCGACCGGCGCGTTCGCGGCGCTGGTTCCAAGCGTGGCGCTGGGATCCAAGATCGTCTTCCAGCGACGCTGGGACGTCGATGCGGCGCTGCCGCTCATGGAGAAGGAGCGCGTGACGGGATGCGGCGGGGTGCCGACGATCGCGTGGCAGATCGTGGAGCATCCGCGGCTCAAGGAGTTCGACCTTTCGGCGCTCGACTCGATCGGGTATGGCGGCGCGCCTTCGGCGCCGGAGCTGGTGCGGCGCATCGCGGAGACGTTTCCCAAGGTCGTACCGCGCCAGGGCTGGGGCATGACTGAAACATCTGCGACGGCGGTCAGCAATCTGGCTGAGGATTATCTCGCCAAGCCGGACTCGTGCGGCCACCCGCCGCCCACGGCCGACGTGAAGATCATGAGTCCGGATGCAAGCGCGCGCGAGCTGCCGGTCGGGGAAGTGGGAGAGCTCTGGTATCGCGGACCGGTCGTGGTGCGCGGCTATTGGCGCAATGCGCAGGCGACGTCGGAAACGTTCGTGGACGGATGGGTGAAGACCGGCGACCTCGCGAAAGTCGATGCGGAAGGGTTTCTCTACATCGTCGATCGCGCGAAGGACATGCTCATCCGCGGCGGGGAAAACATCTATTGCGTGGAGGTGGAGAACGCCCTCTACGAACATCCCGAGGTGATGGACGCCGCGCTCATCGGACTGCCGCACAAGACGCTCGGGGAAGAGCCCGCGGCCGTGGTGCATCTCAAGCCCGGCGCCGATGTGAGCGAGGCCGATCTGCGGCATTGGGTGGCGCAACGGCTGGCGGCGTTCAAAGTGCCGGTGCGGGTGGCGTTCTGGCCGGAGACGCTGCCGCGCAATCCGCAAGGAAAGATCCTGAAGCGCGATCTGAAGGCGGCGTTTCCGGACGTGTTCGGAGCGTCCGCCAGCGCCTGAGCGCACGCGGCCCCTCCGTCGCGAGCGTCGCGACGCCTCCCCCGCAAGCGGGAGAAGCGCCCTTCCCGCCAGACTCACGCCAGATGAGACTCGATGAACCAGAGGTCCTTGTCGATCGCGCGGGAGATGCCGGTGAAGAGATCGGCGGTGTCCTTGTCGCCGGCCTCGTCGGCGGATTCGATCGCTTCGCGCGCGTTCTTGCCGAAGGCGGCAAGGCGCTCGGCGAGGAGCTTCAGGTGCTCCTTCTCGGCGGTGACGTCGGTCGGGTACGGCGCGAGCGTTGAGGCGGCGGCGACGGCCTGGGTCGTTCCCTGCGCGATGCCGCCCAGGGCGGTCGCGCGCTCGGCGATCTCATCGACCTGATCTTCCACGCGGGAGGCGATCTCATCGAAGAGAAGGTGCAGCGCGATGAAGGTCGGCCCCTTCACGTTCCAGTGCGCCTGCTTCACGAGCAGGCCAAGGTCGATGGCGTCGGCAAGGCGGGCGTTCAGGAGCGCGACCATCGCCTTCTTGGTATTGTCCGGAAGATCGATGCGGGATGTGGGGGACTTGGCCATGGCGTGCTCCTCGCTCCAACGCGGACGCGTCAGCGCCTTATCTGGTTCGGCGCACCGCCCCGGGCAACCCACCCAAAGGTTTAGGCGCCATAGATTTGGCCTTGCGATCCATAGAACGGGGCGATTGACGGCAGGCCCTGCGCAAGATCAATCGCAGGCATGAGCGAACGCGATGTTGCGCCGCGGCGGCATGTATCGACCGCCTATGTGGTGATGCTGGCCGTCGGGATGGTCGTCGGCGCGGGCATCTTCAAGGCGCCGGCGCAGGTCGCGGACGCTGCGGGCTCGGAGGCGTGGCTCTACGGCGTGTGGCTCGCCGGGGGCCTCCTCTCGCTGGCCGGCGCGCTCTGCTATTCGGAGCTGGCGGCGGCGTTCCCCAGCGCGGGAGGCGATTACCACTTCCTGCAGCTCGCCTACGGCAAGCGCGTGGCGTTCCTCTTCGCATGGGGGCGCTTCGCGATCATCAATTCGGGCTCGATCGCGTTCCTCGGGTTCGTGATCGGCGACTATCTCAATGCGACGGCGCCGTTTCGTCTGGGAGCGGACGGTTCGGCGATCTATGCGGCGATCGCGGTCGTGACGCTGACGGCGTTCAATCTGCGCGGCGCGTACAAGGGCGCAGCGGCGGACTATTCGGTGACCGGGCTGGAGGTCGTGGGTCTGCTGATGATGAGCGCGGCGGCGATATGGCTCGCGCTCAGGGGGGTTCCGCCGCTGACCGTCGCGCCGCCGGCGGGGCCCGGCATTCCGGCGGGCCTCGGGCTCGCGATGGTGTTCGTGCTCCTGGCCTATGGCGGGTGGAGCGAGATCGCGACGCTTTCGGCCGAAGTGAAGGACGCGCGACTCGGCATGGCGCGGGCGCACACGATCTCGATCTTCGCGATCACGGCGCTTTATCTCTTGGTGAACTGGGCCTTCCTGCGCGGGCTTGGGCTTGAAGGCCTCGCGACCAGCGAAGCGCCGGCGGCGGACCTGATGAAGCGCGCCTTCGGCGATTATGCGGCGCTGCTCCTAGTGCTGGCGGTGGCGTTCGCGGCGATTACCTCGATCAATGCGACGATCATCGTCGGCGCGCGCACGACCTATGCGGCGGCGCAGGATTTTCCCGCGCTCGGCGCTCTCGGTCGCTGGGACGAAGGGCGCGGCATTCCGGCGGCGGCGACGTGGGCGCAGGGCTTCGTCTCATTGGCGTTGGTGGGCCTCGGCGCCTGGACGCGGAACGGGTTCACCACGATCGTGGATTACACGTTTCCGGCGTTCTGGCTTTTCCTGTCCTTAAGCGGGATCGCGCTCATCGTGCTCAGGTTCACGAAGAAGGACGCGCCGCGGCCGTTCCGAACGCCGCTCTACCCTTTCACGCCTATCATCTTCGTCGGTTCGTGCGCGTACATGCTGTGGTCGAGCCTGATGTATCTGGCGAGCCTGCAGAACGTGCGCATCGGCGCGTTCGTCGGGATCGGCGTGCTCGCGCTTGGGGTCGTCGTGATGCTTTGGCTTGAGATGCGTTCAGCGAAGATCGCTCGGCAAGCTGGGACTTGAAAGCAACTCATACATCGCGGCCCAGCGCGCGGCGGGATCGGCGCCGGCGCGCTCGATATGCTCGCGCACGGCGATCTCGCCGAGGCCGTAATTGATCACGTAGGAGCGGTACTTCTCCATGAAGGAAAGATCCTGCGCGGCGCGCTCGGGCGAGATGAGGCGGTAGCGCTGCGAAAGCTCGAGCGCGCGGGGCCGGTCGATCTCTCCGTCCAGATACATCTGGGCGATCTTGATGCGCGCGAGCGTCAGATCCTTCAGCGCTCTGCGCAACGCCGCGTACGCCGGAGCGGCCGCGGGATCGAGACCGGCGAGCGGGAAGAGCACTTCGGCCTCGAAGCGCGTGCGCTCCTCGCCGGGGAACGCCAGATCGACGCCGTAATTGCCTTCGCCTTCGGCGATGAAGGAGCTCGGGGAGAAGAGCGGATAAACCGAAACCTCGATCCAGCCGCGCCCCCGATAGAGCCTTTGCTCCATCAGCGCATGGTGGGTGTGATGACCGGGATAGCCTTCGTGGCAGCCGAGATCGACCGCGCGGTCGATGAAGATCGGCAGGTCGGTGTTGATCTGGATGAGGCTCTTGGCGCCGCCTTGGAACCAATTGTAGCCGCTCCAAGGCTGGTTCGTCACGAATTCGAGCGTGAAGGCTTCACCCTCCGGCAGCGCGATGTGCGCGGCGGTGCGCGCGCGGCATTCGGCGATCGCGGCGCGCATAACGGCGTCGAGCCTGTCGCGCGGAATGATGTAGCGGCGGCGGAAGGCCTCGACGCGCTCGGCGAGCGGTCCGCGGCCGGGAACCAAAGTCTCGATGCGCGCGAGAACCGGATCATAGCTCGACAGCGGCTCGATGCGTGCGGCGACGCCGAGCATGCGGTTGGCTTCCTGCGCGAAGGGGACCCGCTCGCCCTCGATCATCCGGGTGCGGAACTCCGCCGAGGCGATGTGGGACATAAGGAAGAAGCGGCGCTTCTTCTCCAGAGGCTGCAGGGCAGCGTAATCCATGTCTTCCAGCGCCACGAGGAGGCGATCGGCCGCCTCCCGTAAATCCGCCAGCGAGCGCGGATGGGCCTCCGCCGCCGTCTTGAGCTCGGGCGGCCCGTAATAGGCGTCGATGTAACCCTCTTCATGGGCGCCGATCTCGAGCACCAGACGGACATAGTCGTGGGCGATGGAATCGAGCTTGGCTGCCGGCGGCGCAGGCCGCGTGGAGGCGCAGGCCGCCAGGAGCGTCAGCACGAGACCGAAGACGAAAGCCCGCATGATCCACCTCAGGGCGTCTCTTGGCCCGGGAGGGTCTCGGGGGGCAAGATGCGGCGGCGCCGCCGGTTCGGCGATAGGGGTTTGGCCATGGCCGAGATCATCAATCTGAGGCAGGCGCGGAAGCAGCGGGCGCGCGCCGAGGCGCAGAAGGATGCGGCCAGCAATCGCGCCGCACATGGACGCTCGAAAGCCGAACGGAATCTCACCGACGCGCAGGCGGACAAGGCCGCGAAGGACTTGGATGGGCACAAGCGCGACGAGGATTGAACCAGCTCGGATGAGGATCAGCGGTTAGAGGCGCATTGCGGCTCGGAGGCGATCGGCGGCGCAGGCTGCGCACCGGTTCCGGCGCTGAAATACATCGGCAGGCGCAGGATGGGAGCGCCCCCCGCGCGCCAGCGCAGCGCGGCTTCCGGCGTCAGGCGGTAGCGCGCCGAGAGCAGACGCGCGGCTTCGCCGAAGCCCTGGCCGGCGGGCGATTCGGCGACGACCGCGCAGGCGAGGCGACGGTTCTCCTGGACAAGGCAGCAGAGCACGACGCGGCCTTCCCGCCGCGAGCGCCACGCTTCGGGCGGATAGCGGTTGGCCATGTCGGAGGGCGCCGGGCGGGACTGGAACGCGCTCTCAGGCGGCGGGGCCGCCACGCGGGCTTGCGGCGGCGCTTGCGCGGCGGCCGCTCCAGCGCCGACACATGCGAGCAACGCAACCAGCCACGTCAGGCGGCGCATGACAGGCCTCTTCAAACGTTCCTTCACCATCGCCGGCCACCGCACCTCGATCGCGCTGGAGGCGCCGTTCTGGCGCGCGCTGGAGGAGATCGCGGCCCGCGACGGGGTTTCTTTGGCGGGACTCGTGGCGGCGGTCGACCAGGAACGCGCTCAGACCGGCGCCCAGGGCGGGCTTGCCTCGGCGCTGCGCGTCCATGCGCTCGAGCACGTCTGCCGCAAGCGGGAGCAAACGCCCCCAGCGCCGCCCTGACTTATCGCGTCGCGCTCAGCCGTTCGGGCGGCCGTACACCACCACCGAGAAGAAGCACGGCGCGCGCGTGCACTGGAACATCGTCGCGTCGATCATGAACGGGCCGGTCCAGGCCGGCTGCGACTGCAGCACCGGATGATCGTCGGTGCTGGTGTCCTGCTGCACGACATTGTTGCTCTGATCGCGGAGCTGAAGATCGAGGTCGGAGCAATCGTTGTCGCAGACGCCGACGATGCGATAGTCGCCGCCCTGCTCCAGCGTGATCGGGAAGCTCTGGTTGGCGCCCTGCGCCAGGCCGCCGGAGAACGGGCCGGCGATCAGGCGGAACCCTTGCGCGCCAAGCGCCTGCTCGGCGACGGCGAGCTGGCTCTGCAGCTGGGCGGCGTAATCCACCTGCTGGCCGCCGGCGGCGGGCTGGGCCTGCTGAACGGGCGGTGCGAAAGCCTGGGGCGCGGGCTGCTGGACAACCGGCTGGGGCGCGTCTCCGCCGCCCTTGTTCGTAGCGCCGAGGACGCCGAGGACGACCAGGAGCGCCGCCACGACGCCGCCGCCGATGAGCAGCGGCATCGGCAGGCCGCCCTTCTTGGCCTGGCCGCCGTGCGGCGGGGCAAAGGCCTGCGGCTGGGGCCGGCGCTGTTCCGGAGGGCGTGCGCCGCCCGAGGCGCCGACCGCGGAACGGACGGCGTTGACGAGATTGTCCCAATCGGGGTGGCCGGCCTGGCCCTGCCAGGTGGAGAGGTTGGCGGCCTGCACCTCGCCGAAGCCGAACGGCGGGGCGGACGCATCCAGCATGGCCGGGATGAGCTTGCCGCGCTCCTTGCCCATGCGGGCCTCCTCGCGGACCCATTGCGAACGGGTTGAGTGCTGGCTCCAGAGCACGACGACCGCCGCGCAATTGGCCAGCTTGCTTTCGATATAATCGGCCCAGGTGGTGCCGGGCGGGATTTCGGTGTCCCAGAAGACGTCGAAGCCCGCCTGGGAAAGCCCGCGGGCGACCTGCTCAGCGCGCGGCTTATCCTCGCGCGAGTACGAAATGAAGAGATCCGCCACTGGTCCCGCCTCCTTGGGGGGCGACTCTTACCACGCGGGACCGCGGATGCGAGCCTCGGACCTGTGGTCAGGCGCCGTAGGCCGTGCGCCCTAAGGCGCCTTCGGATCGGGGCCGAACTTGTTGGGCCCCGCCGTTCCGGGGATCAATGCGAGGACGAGCATGATCAGGCCGCCGACATAGGGGATCGCGCCAACAAGCACGACCCAGCCGGTGATGTTGATGTCGTGCACGCGGCGGATGGCGACACAGACAGCGGGGCAGATCAGGGCGAGGACGGCCAAGCCGGTGACGAGATAGACCGGCTGGAAATTGCCGGCGCCGGCGTTCCAGATTCCGTCGAAGATCACGGCGACGACGATCACGGCAATCTCGAAAAGCACGAACCACCAATATTCGGAGCGGCGCGCGCGACCGGCGCCGTTCAGGTACATCTGCAAGCACTTCTGGATATAGCCCCAGGGCGAGAGCTGGCCCGCTGCGGGCGCGCCGGCCTGGTACGCGGGCGGCGATTGATAGCTCGGCGGCGGCGGCGCGTAATGGGGCGGCGGCGCGTAGGCGGCCTGCGGCGCGGGCGCGCGGGTCACGGCGTCGCGCACGGCGGACATCAAGCGCTGGAAGTCGCGGTCATTGGCGTCGCCGGTCCAGCTGGAGAGATTGGCGGCCTGCACCTCGCCGAAGCCGAACGGCATCGGCGAGCCGTCGAGCTGCACGGGAATGAGCTTGCCGCGCTCCTTGGCGAGGCGCGCTTCCTCGCGCACCCATTGCGAGCCGGTGGAGACTCCACTCCAGAGCACAAGAGCGGCTTTGCAATTGGCGAGCTTCTGCTCGATGTAATCGGCCCAGGTCTGGCCCGGCGGAATCTCGGTGTCCCAGAAGACATCGAGACCGGTCGCCTGCAGCGCCCGCGCGATCTGTTCGGCCTTGGCGCGGTCTTCGCGCGCATAGGAGACGAAGATATCCGCCATGGCGTCCCTCTGCTCAAAATCGAGGGAGCGGTCTAATGCGTTTTGCGACCGGAGGGAAAGAGCGCCGTTTCGTGACGCCGTGTTCATGGGCCCCGGACTCGTGCTCCTGGGCCCCGGACTCCCCGCTTTCGCCGGCGCCCGGGGACAGGAGCATTATCAGGCGGCGGCCTGGGGCGTCGGCATGACGCGGTCGGCGTCGGCGATCGGCGGCGGCGTCGATGCGATGTAGCTTGCCCGCTTGGCTTCGCGATCGAGATAGGCCGCGAGACTCTGCAGACGCGCGATGAACTGGCCGCCCTCCGGCATCTGGCGCGTATAGGTGAGGATGGGCAGCGCGTAGCAATCGGCGAGCGTGAAAGCGTCGCCGCCGAGATAGGGTGTCAGCGCGAGCGCGCGATCCAGAATTGCGAGATGCTTCTCCACGATCGGAAGCGCCGCATCGATCGCCGCGCGGTCAGGCTTGGCGTCCGGGCCGGAGGGAAAGATGTATTGGGCGACATAGCGCCAGGTGAGCACCGGCATCACTTCGCAGAGCATGCGCGCCACCCATTGCTCGGCGCGCACATTGGCGAGGAGCTCGCGCGGCATGAGCGCGGGACCTTCGAACGCCTGATCAATGTAGCTCATGATGGCGCGGGATTCGGAGAGCTCGACATCGCCGCAGCGCATGACCGGGATCTTGCCGAACGGATTGAGCGCGACAATGCCCGGCTCGTGCGGGCGCATGCGGCTCGTCTCGAACGCAATCCCCTTCTCGCAGGCGGCCATGCGCACGGCCCAGACGAAGGGCGATTGCGGCGCGCCCATGATTTCCAGTTTGGTCATCGCTCTCTCCTTCAGGCTCTGGAATTGGCGAAATCGCCGAAGCACTTGTCGAACACGGTCGCCCAGCCGCCATTGTAGGCGTCGCGGAGCTTCCCGGCTTCGCCGTCCATGCGCTCCCAGTTCTCGTGCGTGAGCGTAACGCGGCAGCTCGCCTCGGTGACGGGGTCGAAGCGGACGGAGACGTCCGTGTACTGATCTTCAGGTCGGCCGAGGCGCCAACTCATCGCGAGCTTGCGGCCCGGCTCGAAGGTCGTGACCTCGCCCCATTCGCGCTCTTCGCCCGATTGCAGCGTCTCGTAGACGCGTCCGCCGACGCGCGGCTCGATGGTGACGCGCACCGTAACTTCGCCGGCCGCGGTGCGGGCGCGCGTGTGGGTCTCAAGCGGCCACCATTCGCTCACGCGCGCAGTGAAGAGATGGAACGCGTCGGCCGCGGAGCGGCGGACGTCGATCGATTTGACGATGGGGCCGAGCTCGACGGCGGCTGTGGTCATTGCCTGTCCTCCGATGGGGGTTCGCTTTCGGTCTCGGCGAAGGTCTTGAAGCGCTCGAGCGCGTCGTCCCAGAAGCCGTCGAGCCAGGTGCGCAATTCCAGAAGGCCGGGCGCGTGGATCCGATAGAGGCGCGCGGTCCCGCGCGGCTCGTCGCGGACGAGATCGGCGTCCTTCAGGGCCTTCAGGTGCTGGGAGACGGCCGGGCGGCTCACGGGCAGCCCGGACGCGATCTCTCCAACCGAACGGGGGCCGCCGCGAAGAGCCTCGAACACCGCCCGGCGGGTCGGGTCGGCCAGCGCGGCGAGCTTTGCTCCGTAAGTCATAGCTAACTGTAAGCTAATACTTACTGTTGAGTCAAGGCCCCTTGTGCGCGCCGGGGAGGCTCACGCGCCGCGGGCCTCCAGCAGCTTGGTGAGGCGGTCCACGGCCTCGGTGAGGCGGGCGATCTCCTGCTCGCGGAGCAGGTCGATCTTCTCGTGCAGCGTGGCGATCTCGAGCTCGGCCTTGGTGTTGATCTCGAAGTCCTCGATGTCGCGCTCGCGGTCGATGTCGGACTGCCGGTTCTGGCTCATCATGATGATCGGCGCGGTGTAGGCGGCCTGAAACGAGAGCAGCAGATTGAGCAGGATGAAGGGGTAGGGATCGACCGGCCTGCCGGTCGTGGCGTTCCAGGCGATCCAGGCCAGGAGCAGCACGCTCTGGACGATGATGAAGCGCCACGAACCGACCGCCGCGGCGACCAGATCGGCCGCCCTCTCCGCGACGGTCCGATCGTCGGGGCCGGCGCCCCTCAGGCGCGCCTTGGCCCGCGTGCGCAGTTGGCCGACGGTTGCATTGGGATCCATGATGTCCGGTCTCCGACTCGCGCCAGTCTAGCCCTGTCCCGACGGCGCCCGTTCTCCTTTCCCCCGGTTCCTTTCGGCGCGGGGCTCTCGTCCCTACGTTCCACTTTCGTGCTAGAGGTCGCACGCGGAATCAGAATGACCGACACGGCTTCTCCTCCTTCCGACGTTCCCATCTCACGTCAGGCGATGGCGGGATTCGACACGCCCTATCTGCGGGACCTCAATCCCGAGCAGCGTGCGGCGGTGGAGGCGCTCGATGGGCCGGTGCTGGTGCTGTCGGGCGCGGGCACCGGCAAGACGCGCGTGCTGACAACGCGGCTGGCGCACCTGCTCTCCACCGGGCGCGCGAAGCCGTGGCAGGTGCTCGCGGTCACGTTCACGAACAAGGCCTCGCGCGAGATGCGCGAGCGGGTGGAGACGCTGCTTGGGCCGGGCGGCGGCGGCATCCCGTGGCTGGGGACGTTCCATTCGATCAGCGCGCAGATGCTGCGCCGGCATGCGGAGCTGGCGGGCCTGAAGTCGAACTTCACCATTCTGGATACGGACGACCAGGTGCGGCTCCTGAAGCAGCTGATCGAGGCCGAAGGCATCGACGAGAAGCGCTTCACCGCGCGCCTGCTGGCCGGGATCATCGACGGGTGGAAAAACCGCGCGCTCGTTCCGGGGAAGGTTCCGCAGAACGAGGCCTATACGTTCGCCGAGGGCAAGGGGATCAAGCTTTACGCCGCGTACCAGGACCGACTGAAGGTCCTCAATTGCTGCGATTTCGGCGATCTCCTGCTGCACATGATCGCGATCTTCCAGGAGCGGGCCGACCTGCTCGCGGAATATCACCGCAAGCTCACGTACCTGATGGTCGATGAGTACCAGGACACGAACGTCGCGCAGTATCTGTGGCTGAGGCTTCTGGCGCAGGGCTCGAAGAACCTCTGCGTGGTCGGCGACGACGACCAGTCGATCTATGGCTGGCGCGGTGCGGAGGTGGACAACATCCTCCGGTTCGAGCGCGACTTTCCCGGCGCGAAGATCGTTCGCCTGGAGCGCAATTACCGCTCGACCGGGCACATCCTGGCGGCGGCGTCGCATCTCATCGCCAACAACCGCGCGCGGCTCGGCAAGACGCTGTTCACCGACGATGAGCTCGGCGAGCGCGTGCGCGTGCGCGGGGTCTGGGACGGGGAAGCCGAAGCGCGCCTGATCGCGGACGATATCGAGTCTTACGTGAGCACGACGCTGCCGCTGCTGGGACGAGACGGACGCACGCCTCCTCCTCCATCCCAGCAAGGAGCGCGAACCTATTCCGATTGCGCCGTGCTGGTGCGCGCCGCATGGCAGATGCGGGCGTTCGAAGAGCGCTTCCTCATGCTGCGCATCCCGTACAAGGTGATCGGCGGCCCGCGCTTCTTCGAGCGCGCGGAAGTGCGCGACGCGCACGCCTATCTACGGCTCATCCGTTCGGAGGACGACGACCTCGCGTTCGAGCGGATCGTGAACCAGCCGAAGCGCGGACTTGGCGAAGGCACGATCCAGAAGCTGCACACGATGGCGGCCGCCGCGCCGGTGCGATTCCTCACTGACAATGGGCCGCTCTTCGATCTCGACACCGGCGAGATTGCGAGCACGCCGGAGGAAGCCCCGCTCGGCGGGCGGTATCGCTCGCTGTCGGCGGCGGCGCGGGAGATCGCCGTCGGCGACGACCTGCCGTTGAAAGCGCGCGCTGCGCTGCGCGGGTTCATGAACGATCTCGATCGGTGGCGCGATCAGGCCGCCAACATCAGCCATGTCGATCTCGCCGAGATCGTGCTCGATGAATCCGGCTACACGGACATGCTGAAGGCGGACAAGTCCCCACAGGCGCAGACGCGGCTGGAGAACCTCAAGGAGCTGGTGCAGGCGATGGGCCAGTTCGACACGCTGGAAGCGTATCTCGAACACGTCGCGCTGGTGCTCGACATCGAGGCGGCCGGCGGCGGCGATGAAGTGCAGATCTCGACGCTGCATGCGGCGAAGGGACTGGAATGGCCGCTCGTCTTTCTTCCGGGTTGGGAGGAAGGCGTGTTCCCGTCCGAGCGCTCGATCAACGAGACCGGCGAGAAGGGTCTGGAGGAGGAGCGCAGGCTCGCGTATGTCGGCCTCACCCGCGCACGTGAAAGCGCGCGCGTCTCCTTCGCGGCGAACCGGCAGATTTATGGGCGCTGGCAGAACGTCCTGCCGTCGCGTTTCGTGGATGAATTGCCGCACGCGAATGTCGATGTGGTGAGCGAGACGGGCTACGGGCAAGCGGGCGGCGTGAAGGAAGCGTGGTCGCGGTTCGACGCCTATGCGCCGGGCGCGGGCTTCAATTCAGGCTATGCGAGCCCGGGATGGAAGCGCGCGCAGGAGCGGCAACGCGGCGGCGTCTCCCCTTCGCGCGGACCAGTGATCGAAGGGGAAGCACGGCTCGTCGCGAAGTCCGGCGCGCAGGATCAGACGTATGCGATCGGCGAGCGCGTGTTCCATCAGAAGTTCGGCTATGGGCGCGTGCGCGCGGCCGAAGGCAACAAGCTCACGATCGATTTCGAGAAGGCCGGCGAGAAGCGCGTGATCGACAGCTTCGTCATTCCCGCGAGCGCGGCTTAGTCCGATCGGCGCAGAGACTGCCGACGATCCTGCGCGGCATGAAACACAGCATCCACGGACAGCAGATCGCCTTCCACTTTATACAACACGATGTGCGGCGTCCGCGTGACGACCAATTGTCTGGTTTGTCCAATGCCGCTACGGGGACAGGAGAGTGGAAAGTCCTGCAGCTCGTTCACTCGCTTTCGAATTCGCGCCTCCACGCGCCTGGCCGCAGCGGGATTGCGATCGGCTAGGTAGGCGTTCATTCGAGCCAAGTCCGCAAGCGCGCGCCGGCTCCAGCGGACCTTCATTTGTCCAGGCGGCGGAAGAAGGCTTCGACTTCTTCGTCGGTCGCATAATCGTCCGGGGCGCTGAGCCGGGCCAGAAGTTCAGCCTCCTGTTCGGACGTCAGCAGCGAGACCGGTTCGTCGGCATCGTCGATGAGAAACTGAATCTCGGCGGCGAGGCGATCCTGTTCGTCTTCCGGAAGCGCGCGTAGCCGCTCGATGACACGGTCCAGCTTGGTCATGCAGGAGAGGTTATCACAATCTGGCGGCGACAGCGAGGGCGCTTGATCGGGCCCATGAGTGCGCTAGAAGCCCGTTGAGGGAGAAACGACATGACCGGAAGACTGCTTGCGGCGCTCGCGTGCGCCGCTCTGCTCGGCGCCTGCACGCAGACCAAGGAAGCGGCGCAGGCAACGCCCGCGGCGCCGGACATCAAGCTCTACACCATGAATTGCGGCGAGATGCACACGAGCGACGCGGACATGTTCGCGGACGATGGCGCCTACAAGAACGTGGCGAAGGACCTCATCGTCCCCTGCTATCTCATCCGTCATCCGCAAGGCGACCTGATGTGGGACACGGGCCTGCCGCAGGGACTCGCCGACCTGCCGAACGGGATCACCGAAGGCACTTATCAAATGCGCATGCCGCACAGGCTGACCGACCAGCTTGCGCAGGTCGGGCTCACGCCGGCCGACATCGAGTACGTCTCGGTCAGCCATAGCCATGGCGACCATATCGGCAGCGCCGCGCTCTTCACCAGCGCGACCTGGATCGTCGATGTCGATGAGCGCGCGCACGCGTTCCGCCCCGAGGCGCGAGCGGACATCGAGCGGTTCGGCTATGCGCCGCTGCAAACGCGCCCGACGCGGCTCATCGAGGGCGACGCCGATTACGACGTGTTCGGCGACGGCTCGGTGAAGGTGATCCAGGCGCCGGGGCACACGCCGGGACACACGGTGCTGCTTGTGCAATTGCCGCATGCGGGATCGGTGCTGCTCACCGGAGATCTCTGGCACATCGCGGAGAGCCGCGCGGCGCGGCGCGTGCCGCGGTTCAACACCGATCGGGCGCAAACGCTCGCCACGATGGACAAGGTGGAGCGCATCGCGCGCGAGACAGGCGCGCGCGTCGTCCGCGAGCACGTGCCGGAGGATTTCGCGGCGATGCCGGCGTTTCCGGCTTACATGAACTGACGCTCAGCGCCTATTTTCCCTGTGATGGATGACCGCCGTAATGACGAGGCGATCGGCGCGCAGTTCATAGACGAGGAAATACGGGGTTCGGTTGACCCGGAGGATTCTGCGCATCGCGGATCCCGCTGGGCGGCCGATTTCCGGCCATTGTTCCAAGAGGGTTTGGGCGCCGCGAAGACGTCGCGCTATCTCAGTTGCGCCGGAGGGACTTTCACTGACGACATAAAGGATGGCCTTGCCGACGTCCGCGAGAGCCGCGCGACGCCAGACAACCTTCATGCGCCGTGGCGCTTGAAGAAGGCCTCTACTTCTTCGTCGGACGCGAAGTCGTCAGGACCGGCGATGCGACGCTCGATCTCCGCCCATTGCGCCTGCGTAAGGGCGGGGGCCTCGTCGAGGAGGTCCAATATCTCCTCAGCCAGAGCTTCCTGCGCGGCGGACGGCAAGGCCCGCAGACGTTCGATCGCAACTTCGAGCTTGGTCATGAGGAAAACGTATCACAGCGGCGGCGCTGTCGCCAGTTAGGCGACAAGGACGTCAGTGAGCGCGAAGTCGCGGCCTTTGAAGAGTAGCGCCTCGCCCGACGTGCGCGCGAGCGCGTAGGCGAAGCAATCGGCGATGTTGAGGCCGGCGGGGTGGCGGCCCTTGCCGTAGCGATCGAACGCCATGCGCGCGGCGGCGAGCTGCGCGGCGTCGGTCGGCACGACATCGATCAACGACTTGGCGATGAGCTCGTCGAGCCGTTGAACACCCACGACGCCGCGACGCGCGGCAACGATGCGGGCCTCTAGAAGATTGATCGGCGCCATGATGCGAACCTGCGCCGCGCCGATCGCCTGCTTGAAGCGATCCTCATCTGGCTCGCCTTCCAGAATGGCGACTATGGCGGACGCGTCGATGACCATCAGCGCGGCAGCCCGTCCTCATCGTAATCGAGGATTTCCTCGGGCTTTCGCGGGTCTATGATCGGGAGCTTGCGGTACTCCTCAGCAATTCTGGTGAGCTCTTCGTAGAGCCCGGGCTCGCGGAGGCGGTTCTGCTCGCGTTTCAGCTCCTCCTTGAGGGCGGCGGTCACGGCCTCGGTCACGCCCGTGCCGCGGCGGCGGGCGAGCTCACGGGCGAGGCGCTCGGTCTCGGCGTTCTTGATGTTGAGCGCCATTCTTCCTTCTTCCTACGTTTCTTCCTTCTTCCTACCACGGGGTGGGCGTCAGGCAAAGCGCGGGCTCGACAGGACGCGGCGGGGCCGCTCTAACCCCCTGCCATGCACATGCTTTCCGCCCTCGGGGGCCTTCGCGAGATCAAGGCCGCCGCCGAGGCCTTCGACCGGCTCGATCCCAATCCGGCCGCCGCCGTCAGCTGGTTCGAGGAGACCCCGACCCGGTTCCGGCTGGTGGTCTATGCCGAGACCCTCCAGGACGCGGCCAGCGCGCGGGCGATGATCGGGCACGCGGCGCCCGAGTTGCCGGTGGCGGAGGAAGAAGCGCCCGACGCCGATTGGGTCGCGCACGCGCTCGACGGGCTGCCGGCGGTGAAGGCGGGACGGTTCATCGTGGCGGGGGCGCACGCGCTCTCGGCGTCTCGCAGCGGACTGAAGAAGATCTGGATCGAAGCGAGCGAGGCGTTCGGCACCGGCCATCACGGCAGCACCAAAGGGTGCCTCATTGCGCTCGAACACATTCTCCGGACCCGGCGCATCAAGCGCGTGCTCGATGTCGGCGCAGGCTCGGGCGTGCTCGCCATCGCGGCAGCGAAGATGGGCGCCTCGGCGTACGGCATCGAGATCGATCCGCGCGCGGCGCGCATCGGCGAGGTCAATGTGCGGCAGAACAATGTGCGCGGACGCGTGCGCATGCGCGCCGGCGACGGGGCGCGGCTGACCGGACGCGGACGCTACGACCTTGCGTTCGCGAACATCCTCATGCGGCCGCTGATCGCGCTCGCGCCGACGCTGTCGCGCGCCGTTGAGCCCGGCGGAAACCTGGTGCTCTCGGGGCTGCTGCACAGCCAGGCCCCGCTGGTGAAGGCCGCGTATGCCTCGCGCGGATTTGTGCTGGAGCGACGGCTGCGGCTCGATGCGTGGACGACGCTGATCTGGCGGCGAAAGCGTCAGCGGGCGTAGACGTAGGCGGCGTAATAGCAGGGCGCGGCCGCGCATTGCGCCATGATGATCTCGACGGAGAACGGGCCGGTCCAGCGCGGCTGGGACGCCACGATGGCGACATCGCTGGCGTCGAGGTTCTCGGCGATGAGCGTGCCGGCCTGATCGTAGAGGCGCATGTCGAGGTCCCGGCAATCGGAATCGCACACCGCGACGATGCGATAATCGCCGCCGCCGCGAAGGGTGATGTCGAAAAGCTGCACGCCGTCGCGCGCGAGCGGGCCGCTGAACGGGCCCTGCACGCGCCGATACCCGTCCCTCGCAAGCAGGCGCTCGATATGCGCGAGCCGCGCCACGACCTGCTCCACCCACGGGCTTGGCACGCCCTGCGCGGCCGCCGCTTGCGGCCAGACGGCCAGGCACGCGGCGAGAATTGCGGCGACGGCGCGCATGCACTCTCTCCCCGACTCCCGGCGCAGCCTTGTAGCGCCAGCGCCGCGCGCCGCAAGCCGCGAGAGAGCGTCTTTGGCGCGTTGCGCAAAAATGCCGCCGCCATTAGGTAACGGCCATGTTTCAGACCTTCGACGTGATCGGCGGCCCGGCCAACGGGCGCAAGCACCTGCCCCTCCTCCGAAAGGCGCTCGACCGGCTCGGGCTCGACGGCATGATCGTGCCGCACGAGGACGAGTGGCGGAACGAATACGTGCCGCCGGCCTATGACCGACTGGCCTGGCTCACCGGCTTCACCGGCTCGGCGGGCATGGCGATCGTGCTCAAGACCGAAGCGGCGATCTTCGTGGACGGGCGCTACACCATCCAGGCGCGCGACCAGGTGGACCAAAAGCTCTTCGACCAGCGCGACATCGCCGATCAGGGGCCGCACAAATACATTCGCGAGCGCGGACGCGGGGCCAAGATCGGGTTCGATCCCCTGCTCTTGTCGCCCGATCAGCTCGACGCCTTGAAGGCCGCCGCCAAGGACGCCGGCGCGAGCCTGCAGCCGCTCAGACCCAATCCGATCGACGAGACCTGGCAGAACCGGCCGCCGGCGCCGGCCGCCTCCGTCGTTCCGCACCCGGATGAATATGCCGGCGAGAGCGCGGTGTCGAAGCGCCGCCGGCTCGGCGAGACCATCGCCGCGGAAGGCGCGGATGCGGCGATCATCGCATCGCCCGCCTCTATCGCGTGGCTCTTCAATATCCGCGGCGGCGACGTCGCGCGCACGCCGCTGCCGCTCGGGGAGGCGATCCTGCGCGCGGACGGACGCGCGGATCTCTTCCTCGCGCCGGAAAAGGTCAGCCGGGAGCTGAAGGCTTTCCTCGGCAATGAGGTGGCGGTTCGTTCGCCGGATGAATTGGACGAGGCGATCGCCGCGCTGAAGGGGCAGCGCGTGCGCGTCGATCCAGGCAGCGCATCAGCGTGGCATTTCGATGCGCTGGAGAAGGTCGGCGCGCAGATCAAGCGCGGCGTCGATCCGGTGGTGCTGCCGCGCGCGACAAAGAACGAGACGGAGATCGCCGGAACGCGCAAGGCGCATGCGCGCGACGGCGCGGCGCTGACAAGATTCCTGCACTGGCTCGCCACGGAAGGCCAATCCGGCAAGGTCGATGAGATCGAGGCCTGCAAGCGGCTCGAGGCGTTTCGCGCGGAGACGGGCGCACTGAAGGACCTCTCGTTCGATTCCATCTCCGGCGCGGGGCCGAACGGCGCCATCGTGCATTACCGCGCGACGGTGAAGAGCAATCGCAAGCTCAAGCGCGGCTCGCTCTTCCTCATCGATTCCGGCGCGCAGTATCTTGACGGCACGACGGACGTGACGCGCACGATCGCGATCGGGCGTCCCTCCCCGGAAATGCGCGACCGCTTCACGCGCGTGCTCAAGGGCCACATCGCGCTGTCGCGCGTGCGCTTTCCGAAGGGCGTCTCCGGGCATCAGCTCGATGCGCTGGCGCGGATGGCGCTCTGGGAAGCCGGGCTCGAATACGAGCATGGCACGGGCCATGGCGTGGGATCGTATCTCGGCGTGCACGAAGGGCCGCATCGGATCGCCAAGCATCCGCACGCGCAGCCGCTGGAGCCGGGCATGATCGTCTCGAACGAGCCGGGCTATTACAAGGAAGGCGCCTACGGCATCCGGATCGAGAATCTGCAGATCGTCACGCCGCCGGCGCCGATCGCAGGCGGCGAGCGCGAGATGCTCGGCTTCGAGACGCTGACGCTGGCGCCGATCGATCGGCGGCTGGTGGTGAAGGCGATGCTCACGAAAGATGAGCGCATCTGGCTCAACGCCTATCACGCGCGGGTTCGCGAGGTCGTGGGGCCCAAGCTCAAGGGTGCGGAAGGCGCCTGGGTGGAAGAAGCGACGGCGGAGATCTGAGGCGTCCATGCCCAATGCCGCGCGACCGCCGTTTCATCTCGCCTTTCCCGTGACGGACCTCGCCGCCGCGCGCCGCTTCTATGGAGAGGTGCTCGGCTGCCCCGAAGGGCGCAGCAGCGATGAGTGGATCGACTTCAATCTCTTCGGCCACCAGATCGTCGCGCACCTCACGCCCGCGCGGGCCCAGGAGAGCGATTACAATCCCGTCGATGGCCACGACGTCCCGGTGCCGCATTTCGGCGTCGTCTTGAGCATGGATGCGTTCGACGCGCTCGCCGCGCGCGTGAGGGCCGCGGGCGTCCGGTTCGAGATCGAGCCCTATGTGCGTTTCAAAGGCGAGGTCGGCGAACAGGCGACGATGTTCTTCCGCGATCCCTCAGGCAACGCGCTCGAGTTCAAGGCGTTCGCGGACATGGGACAGCTCTTCGCCAAATAGGCGGCGCACGCGCGTTTCGGCGCCGACGTCAGATCAACGAGCTGGTGAAGCTGGAGAGGCCGGGCAGGCCGCCGCCGTTGCGATCGCGATCCTTGAGGGAACCGCCGAAGCTCAGGCGTCCGCCAATGGAGAACGAGTCGGTCGTCAGATCGGTCTCGTCGAGCTCGGCGTGCGCATAGCCGACGATGATGCTCACGGGCATGAAACCGAACTTGTATTCGGCCGAAGCGCCAAGCGTGATCGCGGTGTCCTCGGCGATGTCGGCGTCGATGTTGGCGTAGCCGGCCTCGCCTTGAATGCGGAGGTTCTCGGTCGCGAAGAAGCGCACCTCGCCATCCACGGCCCAGGATGTCACGTCATCCTCGAGCGAAGCGTAGCCGAACGCGGCGGCAAGCGTGACGGGGCCGACATAGACCTCGCCTTCGCCGCCAACGGCCCAATAGGTCGCGTCCGATGCATCGCCGCCGGCCACGAACGCGCCGATACGGCCGAAGGGCGGGCTGAAATTGACGTGGCCGTCCGCCGCGAAAGCGCCGTCGCCGGCGTCGGAATCGGCATAGGCGGCGCCGACCTGAAGCCCGAGCCCCATGCCGGAATAGGCCGCCATGCCTTCAAGGCCCCAGCCGCTGTCCTCGCCTTCGAGGCCGCCGATATCGACATTGGTGTTGAGATACGATCCGCCGGCATAACCGCTCACGCCGGCAAAAGCCTGGCCCGCGCCCGCCATCGACACAACGACCGCCGCGCCGGCAAGTACACCCGGTTTCATCGCGTTCCCCTTCCGATGCGTGTTCGCATTCGGCCTCACACCACCGTGCATTGTGCGCAAATGCGCAAGCACGTCAATGGCGCGCCATTCGTTGCGCGGCGCCGACACTATTTCCCAATGAGCGCGGCGCGTTCGGCCGGCGTGAGATAGCGCCACTTGCCTTCGGGCAGATCGGACAAATGCAGGGGCCCGATCCGTACACGGAGGAGATCGGAGACGTGCAGATCGACGAGGTCGCACATGCGGCGGATCTGGCGCTTGCGGCCCTCGTTAAGAACAAAGCGCAATGTGTGCGCGCCGATGAGCGTCACCTGCGCCGGCTTCAGGCGGCGGCCGTCGAGCTCCAGGCCGTGACGCAGGAGCGCGAGCTTGCGGTCGCTCATGAAGCCGGTGACCTCGACCACGTATTCCTTGTCGATCCTGGAGGCGGGGCCGATGATCGCCTTGGCGAGCACGCCGTCGCTGGAAAGGATGAGGAGTCCGCGGGATTCCTTGTCGAGGCGCCCAAGCGCGGGGAGGCTGGCGGTTCTGTCGGGAACAGCGCCGGCGCCGCGTTGTGTCTCCTTGGTGAGCAGACGCACGGCGGGGATTTCGCCAGGTTCGGGCTGCGCCGAGACGAAACCGATCGGCTTGTTCAACACGATGCTGACGGCTGCCGCGGCGCCCTCCTCGCCAAAGCCCTCGATGGTGAGGGTCTGGCCCGGCGCTATCTTGCGGCCGGGATCCTCGACGCGGGCGCCGTCGATTTGGACGCGGCCCTGCGCGATGAGATCCTCCGCCTCGCGGCGCGAGCACACGCCCGCCTGCGCCAGCCAGCGATTGACGCGCTGCGGCTCGGGCTCGTCGTAGCGACGCTCGTACGCCACTAAGCCAAGCCGCAGGCGCGCGCGACCTGGAGCGTATCGGCGTATTGCTGGAAGCTTGCGGCCTTACCGTTTTCGACGCGCCAGACATGCGCGACCTGGGCGTTGATGGACTTGCCGGTGGCCTTGAATGTCCCTTTGTAGCGGCAGAGCACGACCACCGCGTCGCCGGCGTCGAGGAATTCCTCCGGGCCCGGCGTGAAGCCGTCCCACTCGGCGCCGATGCGCGCGAAGACGCCGGCGCCGACTGCGTCGGGGCCCACATACGGGTTCTTATCGGCGTACGGAAAGTTCTCCGCCTCGTTCCAAACGATGCCAGGGCTCATGCGCCCGAAGGCGCCGGGAATATCGCCGGCGCCGAACGCCTCGTAGATGCCGCGGATGAGCGCGACGTTTTCCTTGGACATGACCTTGATCTCCTGATCGCGTGGACAATCGCACAGCGGCGCGCGTTGCGGAAACCCCCTGCCCTTGTCTTTCGGCTCAATCGCGGCCGTCGGAGGTGATGTCGAAGGTGAGGATGCCGTCGCCGCCGTCGGGATGCTGGAAGATCTCGGGATGGCGCAGCGTGCGCCTGGTGTCGTTCATGCCGGCCTTCCAATGCTCTTCCATGGTGAGCCGGGAGAACTCGAAATCCTTGTTGTCGCCCTCATAGTTGCGCGGACGATAGATGAGCTCGACAATGTTGTAGACGTGCGGATCGCCGACCTCGTCCAGGGCCTGCGCGGCCGCCGATTGGCGCAGCTCGGGCGGCAATAGCGGCAGCAGCTCGTCGATGGCGCGCTGCAGCGTGTGCATCTGCTTGAGCCAGGTGACGCCGGCGCGGGTGCGGCTGGAATACTGGATCTCCTTCTGGCGCGTGGCGACCTCGCGCATCGTGCGGGGAAAGCGGCCGCGCGCGCTCCAGAGATCGACCTGGAAGGCCAGCGTGCTTTCTTGCGGATCGGTGTCGAAGATGAATTGCAGCGGCGTGTTGGAGACGAGGCCGCCGTCCCAATAATGCTCGCCGTCGATCTCGACCGCGGGGAAGCCCGGCGGCAGCGCGCCGGACGCCATCACGTGATCGACGGTGATGCGATGCGTGGCCGGCGTGAAATAGACGAAATTGCCGCTGCGCACGTTCACCGCGCCAATGGAAAGCTCGTCCTCCGCGTTGATGCGGTCGAAATCGATCAGGCCTTCCAGCGTGCTCCGCAAGGGCGTGGTGTCGTAGTACGAGGTTGCTTCCAGCTTGCCGGGCGGCTCCAGCCAAGGCGGGGGCACGCGCGGCTTGAAGAAGCCCGGCACGCCCGCGGCGGCCGTGAGCGTCGAATTGTACTGGCTGAACATCGTGCGCAGCGCATCGCCTTGCGCAAAGGCCTGCTCCCATTCCATCGGCATCGCCCACGGCAGCGCCGTGACGCCCTCCCAGAACTGCCGCAACCTCGCGATGCGATCCTGCGGCGGATTGCCGGCGATGATCGCGCCGTTGATCGCGCCGATCGAGACGCCGGTGACGCAATTGGGCGCGATGCCGGCATCGGCGAGCGCCTCGTAGACGCCGGCCTGGTAGGCGCCGAGCGCGCCGCCGCCCTGCAGCAGGAGCGCGATGCGCGAGAAGCGCTTGTTCAACGCGTCGTGGTCGATGGCGGGATAGTCGCGCGCGGCTTTTGCGGATGGTCTCTTCGCCATGTGATTCCTACGAACATCGCTCCCCGGCCGAGCCCGGATTTGTTCCGGGCGAGAGCCGGGGCCCAACGTAATGGCAAGCTCCGCCGAGGTCGCGTCAAGCTTCGCGTTGGGCCCCGGCTCTTCGCGCGCTTTGCGCGCTTGGCCGGGGGACGTTACCCGCCGATCAGCTTGATCCAGGCGTCTTCGTCGATCACCTCGACGCCGAGCGCCTGCGCTTCCTTCAACTTCGAGCCGGCGCCGGGGCCGGCGACGACAAGATGCGTCTTCTTCGAGACGGAGCCGGAAACCTGCGCGCCGAGCGAGACCGCGCGGGCCTTGGCTTCGTCGCGCGTCATCTTCTCAAGCGTGCCGGTAAAGACGATGGTCTTGCCGGACACCGGGCTCGATTGCGACGGCTTCTCGGCTTCCTGGGGCTCAACGCCGGTCGGATTCTTCTTCGGGTCGTAGATGAGATGATCGAGCGAGTCGCGATTATGCTTCTCGGCGAAGAAATCGACGATCGCCTGCGCCTTGGTGGGGCCGATCTTCTCGATGGAAGAAAGCTCGGCGAAGGCGGCTTCGTCCTTCTTGGCGGCGATGGATGTTTGCGCGAAGGCGTCCCAAGTTACGAAGTGCCTGGCGAGCTGACCGGCGATGGTCTCGCCGACATGGCGGATGCCAAGCGCGTTGATGAGGCGTGCGAGCGCGGGCTTGCGGCGCGCTTCGATGGCGCGGATGAGATTGCTCACCGAAAGCTCGCCCATGCGATCGCGCTCGGCCAGACGCACTTCGGCGGAGCGCACGCGTTCGGGCAGGCGGAAGATATCGCCCGGCTCGCGGACGATGCCGTCCTCGTAGAGCGCGGCGATCTGCTTGTCGCCCATGCCTTCGATGTCGAGCGCGCGGCGCGAGGCGAAATGGCGGAGGCGCTCCTTCACCTGTGCTGGGCATGTGAGGCCGCCGGTGCAGCGGGTGACGATTTCGGCTTCGCCGGTGTCGGGATCGGTTTCGCGCACCGCATTCGATCCGCACACGGGGCATTTGTCGGGGAAATGGTATTTCTTCGCGCCTTTCGGACGCTTCTCCTTCACGATGGCGACGATCTGCGGGATCACGTCTCCCGCGCGCTGAATGATCACCGTATCGCCGATGCGGATGTCCTTGCGCTCGATCTCGTCGGCATTGTGCAGCGTGGCGTTGGTCACCGTGACGCCGCCGACGAAGACGGGCTTCAGGCGCGCCACGGGCGTCAGCGCACCGGTGCGGCCGACCTGGATGTCGATGTCCTCCAGGATCGTTTCGGCCTGCTCGGCGGGAAATTTGTGCGCAATCGCCCAGCGCGGGCTACGGGAGACGAAACCGAGGCGTTCCTGCAGCGCAAGAGAATCCACCTTGTAGACCACGCCGTCGATCTCGTAATCGAGCTTCGGGCGCTTCTCGCCGATGGCGCGATAGGCGGCGAGCAATTCCTCCGTGGACTTGCAGATCCTGTAGAGCGGATTGAGCTTGAGGCCGCCTTCGGCCAGGCGATGCATGGCGTCCGATTGCGTCTTGGCGAGCGGCGCGGAGGTCGCGCCCCAGCCCCAGACGAAGAAGCGCAGCGGGCGCGTGGCGGTGATCTTGGCGTCGAGCTGGCGGAGCGCGCCGGCGGCGAAGTTGCGCGGGTTCACGTAAGTCTGGCGGCCGGCGGCGGCTTCGCGCTCGTTCATCGCCACGAACGCGGACTTCTCCATATAAACTTCGCCTCGGATCTCGATGCTGTCGGGCCAGCGCGTCCCTTTGAGCTTGACGGGGATGTCGGCAATGGTGCGGAGGTTCGCGGTGACGTCCTCGCCTTCGCGCCCATCGCCACGCGTGGCGCCCTGCACGAAGGCGCCTTTCTCGTAGCGCAGGCTGGCGGAGAGCCCGTCGATCTTGGGCTCGGCGGTGAACTCTGGAAGCTCCGTATCCGGAAGATTGAGGAAGCGGCGGATACGCTCGACGAAGGCGCCCACCTCCTCGTCGCCGAAGGCGTTGTCGAGCGAGAGCATTGGGACGGCGTGGAGCACCTTGCCGAAGCCGGCGGCCGGCGCGGCGCCGACCTTCTTCGACGGGGTGTCGGCCCGGACGAGCGCGGGAAAGCGCGCTTCGATCGCGTCGTTGCGGCGGCGCAGCGCGTCGTATTGCGCGTCGGAGACGACCGGCGCGTCCTTCTCGTAATAGGCGCGATCATGGGCGGCGATCTCGTCGGAGAGCCGCGCGAGCTCGGCGGCGGCTTCCTTCTGGGTCAGGTCTTCGACGGGCTTTTCGCGCGCGGGCATGGGCGAAGGCTAACTGAGTTCGGGACGTTTCGGAACGTTCCCCGGCCGAGCGAAGCGAGAGCCGGGGTCCAACTCGCTTCATGCGACGAATGAGTTGGCGGCTCTCGGCCTGGACCCCGGATCGCCGCTGCGCGGCTTCCAGGGAGAGTCTTCAGGCGCAGGCCTTGTGGGCCTTGCTCACGCGCTGGGTGGAGGCGGGATATTGCGCCAGCTTCGCGGCGGGGCGCACCGGGCGCTTCACCAGCTCGCCGCCGCAATTGGGGCAAACGCCGGCGAAGCGACGCTCAGCACAATCGGCGCAGAAGGTGCATTCGAAGGTGCAGATGCGCGCCTCGGCGTCCGGCGGCAGATCGCGATCACAGCATTCGCAGTTCGGGCGAAGCTCAAGCATCAATATTCTCTTGTCGTGCTTCCTTGCGGAAAACCGGTTCCCACTTTTCCGGGAAGCACTCAGAACAGCCGCGAAAGCCAGCCGCGCTCGCGCGCTTCGCCTTCGGAGACGGGCTGCACGCCGCGGCCGGTGAGCAGCGCATACGAGCGCTGGTACCACGGGCTGCCGGGGAAATTGTAGCCGAGCACGGCGGCGGTGCGCTGCGCCTCCTGGGTCATGCCCATGGTGAGGTAGGCTTCGACCAGGCGATGCAGCGCCTCGGGCGCATGGCTGGTGCGCTGGAAATTATCTTCCTCGATGACGCGGCGGAAGCGGTTGATCGCGCCAAGGGTCTGGCCCTGATTGAGATAGAAGCGGCCGACATCCATTTCCTTGCCGGCGAGCTGGTCATAGGTCATGTCGAGCTTGAGGCGCGCGTCGCGGGCGTAATCGCTTTCCGGATACCGGCGCACGACTTCCTGCAGCGCGTTCAGGGCCTGCTGCGTCGTCGCCTGGTCGCGGCCGACATCGAGGATCTGTTCGAAATAGCAAAGCGCGATGAGGTAATAGGCGTAAGGCGCGCTCTCGTTGCCCGGGTGCAGCGAGACGAAGCGTTGCGCGGCGTCGACCGCCTCCTGATAGCGGTTCGACTGGTATTTCGCGTAGGCCGTCATGAGGATCGAGCGGCGGGCCCATGCCGAATATGGGTGCTGGCGCTCCACCTCCTCGAAAGCGGCGGAAGCCTCGGCCCAGCGCCGGCGATCCAGGAAGTCGGCCCCGCGATTGTAGAGCTGGGCGACCGGCTCCTCCTGGAATTGCAGGCGCTCGCGGGCGCCGCCGCCGCAGCCGGCGACGGTAAGGGCCAGAGCCGCCAGGCCGACCGCGCGTGCGACTTTCGTTCCGATCATGTGCAACCCTTCAAGCGGCCCCGTTGGACTGCTTCTTGCCCAAAACCGCATTCCACTCCCGGAAGCGATCCAAGGCCCTCCCCTACACGCCCGCGCCGAGCCGGAAAAGCGAAGGACGCATTCCGGGCGAACGCTGGTCAGGCGTCAGCAGTCTTGTGATTCTGGGTCGAATCCCAAGCCGGATATGGCGCGGGAATTGAGGCTCAATTTGGCCTCGCAGGCAGACTTGAGGACGGCTCAGACGGCCGCCGCGAGATCCTCGGCCGGGGCCTCCACGCGCCAGGCGTGCGGGGCCTCGAACAGGGCGCGGACCAGCAGCGCGTTCAGGGCGTGGCCGGGGCGCTCGGCGAGGTAGCGGCCGGCGATCGGACCGCCGACGAGCGCGAGGTCGCCGACGACGTCGAGCATCTTGTGGCGGGCGAACTCGTCGGCGAAGCGGAGGCCGCCCTCGTTGATGACGCGGCCGTCCTCGATGACGACGCAATTGTCCAAGGACGCGCCCTGGCCGCGCCCAGCCGCGCGCATGCGCTCCAGATCGGACATGAAGCCGAAGGTGCGGGCCGGGGCGAGATCGCGCGCGAACGTCTCTGGGGTCAGCGGCAGGACGAGATTCTGCGCGCCGATGACCGGGTCGCGGTAGCTGATCGTGACGTCGAGGGTGAGCAGATCGGACGCCGGATCAGGCAGGAGCGCGGCGCGCCCGTAATCGGTGACGACCTCGATCGGCTCCAAGATGCGGACAAGACGACGCGGCGCGCTCTGAGCGCGGCGGCCGGCCTGCTCCAGCAGGCGCACGAACGGGGCGGAGGAGCCGTCGAGGATCGGCATTTCCGGGCCGTCCAGCTCAACCACGAGATTGTCGATCTCGAGCCCGGCGCAGGCCGCGAGCAGATGCTCGATGGTGGCGACCTCGACGCCCGCTTCGTTGCGGAGCGAGGTGGCCAGATGCGTGCCGCCCAGGTTGGCGCCGCTGGCGGGGATGCGGTTGTCGCCGCTCTTGGCGGTGTCAGGGATGTCCGAGCGGACGAAGACGACGCCGTGGTTGGCAGGCGCGGGCTTCATCGCCACGCGCACGTGGGCGCCAGAGTGCACCCCCACCCCGGCGCAGAGCACCGGCCCGGCTATGGTATGTTGCAGACGCACGCTCGATTTCCCCAACGGTTCCCCAAACGGGGCTCCCCGCGGAACATCCCCGGTTCCGCCTCGCCTATCTAGGGAACGTTGAGCCCGGCGCGAAAACACGTTGCGTTACGGTTTGTGACGGTTGGGGTTAATACCGCGCCACCTTTATGATGGGCCCGAGACTCAGCGGGCGGCATGACCAGCAACGAAGCAACGCATTCAAGGGGCGCCTTCGCCAGCGCCTTCGAGGCGCTCATGGCCGAAGCGGCCGGCGGCGGCGTCGGCGCGAGCGCGGCGGCCAAGCGGGCGGCGGCGCTCGCGCTCGAGCTCGACGCCCAGCGGGCCGAGGCGGCGTTCGCGCGGCTCTGCGAGATCGAGCCCGGCGACGCAGTGTCGCGGCTGGCGCTGGCGCAGCTTCGGGCCGACCGCGGCGAGCTCGCCGCCGCCCGCGGCGAGGCGGCCCGGGCCTTCCAGGACGCGGCGGACGACGGGGCCAAGGCGCTGGCCGCCTTCACGCTCGGCGAGATCGCGATGGCGCGCGGGGACCGTGAGGAGGCTAAGACCGGCTACGCCTTCGCCATGAAGCTGCAGCAGCGGGTGTTGACCGCCTACCCGGACGATTTCGACGCCCTGCGGCATTTCGCGCGGGCGCGCCAGCGGACCGCGGACATGCTGGCCCAGGAAGGCGACGCGGCCGGCGCGCGGGACGGCCACGCCGAGGCCCTGGCGGCGCTGGAGGCGCTGTCGCAGCGGCGCGAAGCTCGGCTCTCGCTGGCGGAGGATCTGGCGATCGGATGCGCGCGGATCGCCGCGCTCAGCGAACAATTGCGGGAGCCTGATGTCGCGCTCCGGTTCGCCAATGCGCGCTGCGGGTGGCTGCAGCGGCTGGCGGAGGGAGAGCCGGACGCGCCGGTCTGGCGGCACGATTTGGCCGAAGCGCTGGAGGACCGCGCCGGGCTCGACCTCGCGGCCGAGCGCTGGGCGGAAGGATTGCAGGCGGCGGACGGGGCGCTGCGGCTGCGCGTGAAGCTGGCGGCGGCGGCGCCGACGAGCGCGCCGGCGCGGCGGGCCTTGTCGCGCAGCTGGTCGCTCTTGGCGGAGGCGGCGTCGCGCGCGGGCGACATGAAGCGCGCACGCGCCGCGGCCGAGCACTCGCGCGCGATGATCGAGCTTGAGGGCGAGCCGGCGGCGTTAATGGAGGCGCTGCTGCGCGAGGGGCGGCTGGCGCTGCGCGACGGCGACCTCGAGCCGGGGCGGCTCGCGTTCAAGCGCGTGTGCGAGACGGCGCAGGCGGGCACGGCGGAGGACCTGGCGCAGCGGCGCATCTGGCTTGCGGACGCATGGGAAGGCCTCGGCGATGTCGGGATCGAAGCGCGCCGCTTTCCGGCGGCGCAGGACGCGTATGCGCGGGCGCGGGTGTTTCGCGGCAATGCCGACCCGCATCACGAAGCGCGGCTGACGCTGAAGCTCGGCGAAGCCGCGCTCGGCGCGCACGAGGTCCAGGCTGCGCAGCAGGCGCTGTCGGAAACGTGCGCGCTGCGGCTTGCGATCCTGGACGGTTCTCCCGGAGACCGGAAGCACATGCGCGATCTCGCAGTCGGGCTGGAGCGGCTCGGCCTCCTCGCGCAGGCGCTCGGCGACATCGAGGCGGCGCGCGATGCGTGGATGAACGAGCTCGCGCTCGCCGACCTGATGCGCGCGCAGACGCCGGACGACGAGAACGCGACGCGGTTCTGCGCCGTGGTGTGCGCGCATCTGGCGACGCTCGGGGACGTGGAGGCGCTGCGGCACCGGGACCTGGCGCTGATGCATCTCGATACGCTCGTGGCGATGGGACGCGAAAGCGACACGGACAGGATGCTGCGCGCGCGGTTGGTGCGGAGGCGCTGATTTTTCTTTCGCGCCTTCACCGCGACGGCGAGCGGCGCCGGCGAGGCGCAAAGAACGCCGGAACCGGGCTTCAATCCGAGACGCCTGGACCCCGCTCCCAGCGCAGCGGAGAGCCCGCGCACGTCTTGAAACGAATACGCTTGCTCAGTTGGCGCTCGTGCGCACCCAGCGGACGGCGGGATCGTTGAAATCGACGACGTCGCCGAGCTCGTAGATGTTGCGGTAGCCGTAGCCGTAGAGATTGATGAAGGTCGGGATGTTGAGCGCGAGCGGACGCGCCTTCAGGATCACCGGCGGCTCGTTGTTCGAGAAATTGTTGTTGCAATAGATGAGCACGCGGCGGTTCGGATCGCCGATGGCCTGCGCCAGGCTTTCGGCGGTGAAATCCGTGAAGGGCAGATTGACCGCGTTCGCGATGTGGCCGCGCTCATAGGCGTCGCGCGAGCGCGCATCGAGGATGAGCGTGTTCGGATCGGACGCGAGGCGATGGAAGCGCGCGAGATCCACCAGACGCTGCGCGCGGTATTGCGTGAGCTCGGCGGTGAGGTTGGAGAAGCCGCGATAATCGATCTGCGCGGCCGTGGTGGGGCGCGCGGGCTCCTTCGCAGAGGCGACGGCGCCAAATGAAATCACCAGACCGAGGGCCAAAGCCGTGAGCGCGCGCATGCGTATTTCCTCCCCGCCGGAGGAAAGCGCGCGAGCATGGCTCGATTGCGGCGATGTGCAGGCGTTTTGAGAGAGGGTTCCTCCCCCACTCCATCTTCTGCTTCTTCTCCCTGGTTGCGCGGGAGGGAGGAGGCAGCGCCTTAGTCCGCTTCGTCGCCGGGACGCGGCGGCTCGCCCCCGTCGCGGGCCATGAAGCGGTCGAACCAGTCGAGGTCGGCGTTGGCGCCGCGCGCCGCGAGATAAGCGGCGGGATCGAGCATCGCGTTGACCTTTTCGGCCGCGGCGGAGGCGAGGAATTGGCTCGGCGACACCCCACATTCGCGCGCCAAACGCTCGACTGCGGCGAGCACGCCTGCGGGCAAATCGACGAGGATGGCGGTGTCGCTCATGAATTAATCCTACTCCAAAACGCGACGGGCGTCAGCACTTCGATGCCAAACCGGGGCGCTGCGACCGCGAAGGTCGCCGTCTCAAATGAAACCAGTGCAGCCGCTCTTCCGTTCACCGCGCATTCCAGAACCATCTCGTCGTCAGCGTCCGAGAGCTGTGGACGCCATAAATAGGCGATCCGAACAGGCTTCGCCCACAAAGCCAGAGCGTCGAGGAAACGCCTAGCGTCATTCGCGTTGGCTCCGGCCGCGAGAAGGTGTTCGGCGCGGGTGAGCACGGCCTCGTATTCAAAGAAGAGCGCGCCGCTCACGAGCGCTTCAATCCTCGCCAGCCGGCCGGCGTTGACGAGCCGCGCGGACGCGCCGCGCGGGCTGCGAAAGGCGGCGACTATTACATTGGTGTCGAGGACGACGCGCATGGGAGCCCGGTATCCCAAAATGCGTGCGCCGGGCAGCCCATTGCGGGCCCTGTAGGCCCGCGGTCCTGCTCCGTCAGCGCTGGGTCATTTGCCGGCGGAGGAAGGCGGGGATTTCCAGCTCTTCGTCGAGGTTCTGATCAGGCGGCGTCGGCTCAAGCGCGGATTCGGCCTGCGGCGGCGGCGTTGGCGCGGTCGGCGCGGCGGCGGCGGGCTCGCCCGGCTTCATCCAGCCGAACAGGTTCAAGCCGCCCTTGCGCGGACCGGCCTCGGCGCCAGCCCCGGCGAAGCTCGGGCGCGGCTCGTCCTCGTAATCATCGGCGGCGGAATACGCGGCCTGATCCTCCAGCGTGAAGCGGCGCGGGCTCGGCGCGTCGGCGGCGCGGCGCGCGGGCTGCACGATCGTCTGCTGGCTGACGATGGCCTCGTCGTCGATGCCGGTGGCGACCACCGCCACGCGCATGCGGCCTTCGAGCGATTCATCGAAGGTGGAGCCCATGATGATGTTGGCGTTGGGATCGACTTCGGCGCGGATCTCGTTGGCGGCGGCATCGACCTCGTACAAGGTCATGTCGAAGCCGCCGGTGATGTTGATCAGCACGCCCTTGGCGCCGCGCATCGAGACGATGTCGAGCAGAGGATTGGTGATGGCACCGTGGGCGGCGTCGAGCGCGCGGTTGGGGCCTTCGCCCTCCCCTGTGCCCATCATCGCGGTGCCCATCTCGGCCATCACGGTGCGGACGTCGGCGAAGTCGAGATTGATGAGGCCGGGCATCACCATGAGGTCGGTGACGCCGCGGACGCCGGAATAAAGCACCTGATCCGCGAGCTGGAAGGCTTCGGCGAACGTGGTGCGATCGTTGGCGACGCGGAAGAGATTCTGGTTCGGGATGACGATCAGCGTATCGACGTGCTTGCGGGTTTCCTGCACGCCGCGCTCGGCGAGCGCCATGCGGCGCTGGCCCTCGAAGTGGAAGGGCTTTGTCACCACCGCGATGGTGAGGATGCCGCGCTCGCGCGCGGCGCGCGCGATGACGGGCGTGGCGCCGGTGCCGGTGCCGCCGCCCATGCCGGCGGCGACGAACACCATGTGCGCGCCTTCGAGCAGCTCGAGGATTTCCGGGACGGATTCCTGCGCGGCGGCCTGGCCAACCTCGGGACGGGCGCCGGCGCCAAGGCCTTCGGTGATCGCTGCGCCAAGCTGGATGCGGTGCGGGGCGCGGGCGCGGGCAAGGGCCTGCGCATCGGTGTTGGCGACGACGAACTCGACGCCGCGGAGACCCGCGTCGATCATGTTGTTGACGGCGTTGCCGCCGGCGCCGCCGACGCCGAACACAACAATCCGCGGCCGTCCAAGATCCGCGACCTTCGTCATCTCACGCTCCAGGCGCCTAAGAGGCGCGATTCGCTGCGAATGTGCCCATCCGCCGTCTTGTTTTCCAGGGAGCCCCGCCAAACCGGAAATGGATAATGCAGCCATTCGCGCCCGAATGGCAGCGGAACCTCAAAAATTCTCCTTGAGCCACGACCAGGCGCGCGAAGCGGCGGCGCATGCGGCGGCGCCGATCTCGCGGACGCCGGGCTCGTAGGCGCAGGATTCCGCCGCGTCGGCCGGCTGTTCCAATCGCCAACGCAACAATCCTGATGCGGCGGCGAACGCCGGACCGGCGCGGGAAGCCTCCTCCATGACGCCGATCGGGCGGCCGATGCGCACGGGCATGCCCAGCGCTTCGGCCCCGACTTCGCGGGCGCCGCCGATGAGGGCGCCGCCGCCGGTGAGCACGGCGCGCTTGGGGACGCGGTGCGGGGCGAGCCTGGCGTCGGCGACGCGGGCGCGCGCGGTCATCAGGATCTCCTGAAACCTGGGGCCGAGCGCGTCGCAGAAATCGCCGCGCTGAACGAGGTTGGCTTCCAGGCGGCCGTCCTTGCCCACGCGCGGCGCCTCCAGCGCCTCGCGCGGGTCAAAGGCGCCGCCGACAACGCCGTAGAGCATCTTGGCGCGCTCGGCGGCGGCGAATGTGGCGCCGATCTTCTTGGCCAACGCCTTGGTCAAGCGGGCGCCGCCGATCGGGATCTGCTCGGCCAGCACAAGGCCTTCGGGGCTGAGGCAGGCGATGCCGGCGCCGCCGGCGCCGAGATCGAGAACGAGCACGCCGTCGGCGCGCTCCTCCTCGGTGGTGACGGCGAGCGCGGCGGCGTAGGGCGCCGCGACAATCTCCTTCGGCGCCAGGATGGCCGCGCGGACGCAGGCCCGAAGCGCCTCGATCGCTTCGGCCGGCGCGGTGACGAGGCAGGCCTCGACGAAGAGGTCGGCGCCCTTGAGGCCGCGCGGATCGACGACGGGCGCGCCGCCATCGACGGAATAGAAGAGCGGCACGACATGCAGCGCGCATTGGCCCGGCGAAGGCGCGGCCTGCAGCCCCGCGGCGAGCGCCGATTGCACGTCGCGCACGCCGATCTCGGGCCCGCGCACGCGGGCGCGGCCCTGGATAATGCGGGAGGCGAGGCCGGGACCGGAATAGGAGACCGCGGTTTCCTGGATCGGGGTTCCGGCGCTGCGCTCGGCCTCGTCCACCGCGATGCGGATGGCGCGCGCGCAGGCGTCGAAATCGCCGCCGGCGGATCCCTGCATGCCGGCGCCGACGAGATCGAGCGTCGGCTGCGCCATCGCGCGGACGGGCGCGACAAGGCACACGGTCTTGGACATGCCGACATCGAGCGCAGCCGCGACAGCGCTTTGCGCGGGCTTCTTGAGCGCCTGTTCGGGCGCGACGAGCTGAATGGTCATCAGGCGCGCCCTTCAGAGGTGCGCGAGGCGCCGGCCAGAACAGGATTGAGGCGCACGCCGATGCGGCCGCGCAGACGCATGTCGATGCGATCGAGCGGGCGATCCAGCAGCCGGTAGCGCGCGTGCAGGCCGTCGAGCTCGGCGAGGGCGGCGGAGGGGTTTTCCTCGGGCAGCGCGACGGTGGCGCCGGACGCGAGCTTCATGTCCCAGCGGCGGGCGCCGACGCGCACGAAAGCGCGGGTGCGCTCACGCACGGCGGGATAACGCTCCAGCGCGCCGAGTACCGGCGCAGCGACGGGGCCGGCGCCCTCGCCGACCACGAGCGGAAGATCGAGATGGTCGGCGGCGCGCTCGGCGAACAGGCGCTCGCCGTTCGCGTCGATGACGGAAACCGCGCCGTTCTCCTGCCAGCGGGCCATCTCGCGGCGGCGCTCAACCTCGACCTTGAGGGTGGAGGGCCAAAGGCGGGTGACGCGAACGCGCGCGATCCAATCGAGGCTTTCAAGCTGCGCGCGGAGATCTTGCGGATCGACCGACATGAGCGAGGCGCCGCCGAAACCGGCGACAATGCCCGCGACTTCGGCTTCGCGCGCGCCTTCGAGGCGGCGGTCATGCCAATCGGTGATGCGCGGCGCGTCGCGATGCAGGCCGGCGGACGCGATGGCGCCGTCGGCGGCGCCGGCGGCGGCCTGGCGCACATCGAACAGCGAGCCCCCGATCAGCGCGGCGCCGGCGACCGCGGCGCCGAGCAAAAGCGCGGTCGCGGCGGCGAAGTTGGTCGCGCCTTTCCTAGTGACCTTCGGGCCCTTGAAGTCGCCGTCGAGCTGAATGGCGGCGAGCCGCGGGGTGCCGCGCGGCTTGCGCGGCGCCTGGGGCGGCTCGCGACGATAATCATCTCCTCCGCCGGCGCGGCGGCGGCGCGCTCTCACCTGGGGCATGAGGCGTCCTCCAGGATCCATTGGACGAGCGCGTCATAGGACATGCCGAGATAGGCGCATTGCTCGGGCACGAGCGAGGTCGGCGTCATGCCGGGCTGCGTGTTCACCTCGAGCAGCGCGACCTTGTTGCGCGCGGCGTCGTACATGAAATCGGTGCGCGTCACGCCGCGGCAGCCGAGCGCGGCGTGGGCAAGCTCGGCCCAGCGGAGCAGCTTGTTCGTGACATCGCCCGGCAGCTCGGCGGGGAGGACGTGGCGGGAGCCGCCCTCCGCGTACTTGGCGTTGAAATCGTACCATTCGCCGGCAGGCAGGATCTCGGTGACGGCCAGCGCGCGCGGGCCCGCCTTCTCGCCGAGCACGGTGACCGTCAGCTCGCGGCCGGCGACGAATTCCTCGACCAGAACCTCCTCGCCGAAAGACCAATCGGGATCGAGCAGCTCTTCGGGCGGACGGTTTGCCCCTTCGCGGACGATGAACACGCCGACGGACGAGCCCTGGGCGTTCGGCTTCACGACATAAGGCACAGCCATGGGATGGGCCCTGGCGGCCTCGCGGCGATCCATCAGCCGGCCCTCGGCCAGCGGCAAACCGGCCTGGGCGAACACGGCCTTCGCCTTGGCCTTGTCCATGGCGAGCGCGGAGGCGAGCACACCGGAATGGGTGTAGGGGATGCGCAGATACTCCAGGACGCCCTGGACGCGCCCGTCCTCGCCCCAGGGGCCATGCAGGACATTGAACGCGGCGTCGGCCTTGGCGGCCTTCATCGCCTCTATCCAATCCTCGTTCTGGGGATCGATCTCGATGACCTCATGGCCGAGCCGCTTCAGCGCGGCGGAGGCGCCGGCGCCGGTGGACAGGCTCACAGGTCGTTCCGGACTAATGCCCCCCAAGAGCACCACCACCCGCGCCATTCGCGCTCTCCGTTCTGCGTTAGCCTTATGAACACATCTCAGGGTTAAGGCGGCGTGTGGGCGGAACGATTTTGACCTGATTTTTATGGTAAATTTGCACTTCGAGTCGCGCTCGGAACGGATGTGATTCCAGTGCGCCGCGCACCGCCCGGCGACCGCCTTCGACCCCGCGATCCACAAACTCTAGTTCCGCACGCGCTTCAAACCCCAATGGGCGGGGCGCCTCCGCGATGGGCGCCGAAGCTCGCCGTTTGGGCGCCCGTGGATAACGGCGCGATGCGCGCTCGTTTGGCGTTGTCGCGCACGCGCGCGTGCGCTTCAGACCCTGCGCCAAAGGGCGGAGGACGGGATATGGCGGAACTCCTGGTGGCGCACGCCCCGGAAGCGGCGGCGCGCGCCCAGCGCGTGGTGTCGAAGCTCGAAAGGAGCGGGTTCAAGGTCTCGCAGGAGATCGATCTCAGGGCGCCGCGGAAGGCTCTGAGAAGCGCGGTCGGCAAGGCCGAGGGCGTGCTAGTGCTATGGAGCCGGGAGGCCCCGGAGACGCTGCGGACGGTGGCGGCGGCGGCCAAGGACGCCGGCAAGCTGGCGGTGGCGCGGCTCGACGGGGCGGCGCCGCCGGCGCTCTTGCGGGTTGCGGCGATCGACCTGTCGAGCCTAGCCACCCGCGGACGGACGCGGAGCTGGGCGCGGCTGATGAAGAGCCTGCCAAAGCCAGGGGCGGCCGCGCCGCGGCGGGCGATGGCGGGAATTGGGTCCGCAACGAAGGCCGCGTCGGAGGCGGCCGAGACCGCGCCGAAGCGGCAGGGCTTCGTGTGGGTGTTCCTGCTTGGGCTGGCGGTGACCGCCGCGGCCGCGGCAGGCGCCTGGGCGATGCTGCGCTAGGCGGAATTTCCACCCTCTCACCTCCCCCTTTTCGGGCGAAGGGCGCGGCCCTACTTTCGGGGTGCGGGCCAAGAGCGCGCATGGGGGACATCATGCGCGACATGACCGAGGGTCCGATCGCGGGCCACCTCATGGGCATGGCCGCGTTCATCGCGGTCAGCATCGTCGTCCAGACGCTCTATTATCTCGTCGATCTCTATTTCGTGGCGCAGCTTGGGCCGGCGGCGATCGCGGGCGTGAGCGCGGCCGGGACGGTCTTCTTTCTGGCGCTGGCGGTGGCGCAAATCATCGGCGTCGGCGGCGTCGCGCTGCTCGCGCAGGCGGCCGGGCGGAAGGATTCAGGCGACGCGCAGACGACGTTCGACCAGGTGATGTCGATGGCGCTGGCGCTCGCGGCGTTGACGCTCGTGCTCGGATACGGCTTTGCGGATCGGGCCATCGGGCTCGTCACCGCCGATGCGGAGACTGCGGCGCAGGCGCGATCCTATCTGCATGCGTACCTGCCCTCGCTGGCGCTCATCTTTCCGGCCACGGCGCTCGGAGCGGCGCTGCGCGCAGCGGGCGTGGTGCGCGCGCCGACCATGATCCAAATGGGCTCGGTGCTGGTGAACGCGCTCTTCGCGCCGCCGTTGATCACGGGCTGGGGAACGGGACTGCCGCTGGGCGTGGCCGGCGCGGGGCTGGCAAGCTCGATCGCGGGTGCGTTCGGATGCATCGCGATGGCGGCGGCGTTCGCGCGGGTGCAAAAGTTCGTGCATTTGCATCCGCGGCGCTGGGCGCCGAACTTTCCGGCCTGGGGACGCATCACCGCTGTCGGGCTGCCAAGCGCGGGCGAGTTCCTGATCATGTTCATCGTCGGCGCCATGATGTACTGGGCGATCCGGCCGTTCGGGGCGGAGGCGCAGGCGGGCTACGGCGTCGGCGCGCGGGTGATGCAAGCGATCCTCCTGCCGGCGATGGCGATCGCGTTCGCGGCGGCGCCGATCGCGGGGCAGAATTTCGGCGCGGGCAAACTCGATCGCGTGCGGGAGACGTTCCGGACGGCGGCGCTCTACGGCTCGAGCGTGATGGTGGCGCTGACGCTCTTCTGCCAGATCCGGCCGGAGGCGCTGGTTCGTCCGTTTGCGGAGGATGCGCGCACGCTGGCGACGGCGGCGGAGTTCATGCGTGTCCTGTCGTGGAATTTCGTAGCGACGGGGCTCGTGTTCACCTGCTCCAGCATCTTCCAGGGGCTGGGGGACACGCGGCCAAGCTTCATCGCGAGCGTGGTGCGGCTGGCGAGCTTCCTGGGGCCGGCGCTTTGGCTCTCGCAGCAGCCGCACACGCAGCTGCATGATTATTGGCGCGTGTCGGTGGTCTGCGTGCTGCTGCAGTGCGCGGTGTGCCTGGCGTTCCTGGCGCGGATGTTGCGAAGGAAGCTGGGGCAGGCGGCGACGGCGAGCGCGTGACCCTCAGCGCAGGTCAACAAGCTTCAGTCCTATTCCTTCAAAGTCGCGAACGTTGCGCGTGGCGAGCTCGGAGCTGTTCGTCGCCGCGACGCCGGCAATCATCATGTCAGCGATGCCGACCGGACGTCCTAGTGTTTCGCGTATGGACAGAAATACACCGGCCCGTCGCGCTGCGGCTTCGTCGAGCGAGAGAACCGTCAGCCGATTGGCGGGCGCGACAAACTTCTCGAAGCGTTCGGTGAGGTCATCGCGACGCCGGCCGGACGCCAGGCGCTCCAAGCCGCGGGTGATCTCCACGATGGTGACGGTCGCAACAGCAATCGGCTCGTCGCCAAGCCCCGCGAGCCACCTCGCAATTTTCGGCTCAAGCGCGGGCCGCATAATCGCCGATACAACGTCCGTATCGAGAACAATCATTCAGAGAAATCTATGGCAGGCTTGGCAGGCTCACGGGGCGGAAGGTCGAGGTCCACCCCGTGCTCAGGCCCGAACAATTCGCGCGCGAGCCTCAACAGCTCAGGCCCAGTGATGCCGCCGACGGCGCTGCTGATTATCGCGCGCGCCTCCTCCTCCATAGAACGCCCCGCCTGGGCGGCGCGCACGCGCAGTCGCTCCTTCACGCGATCGTCGAGCTTTCGAATGGTGATGCTGGCCACAATGCAGAATAGCAGTTGCAATCATTGATGTCAATGATTGCACCGCGTCAAGGCCGGCCGAGGCGCTTGATCTCCCAATCGAGCTCGACGCCTGCCTTCGCCTTGACCGCGGTTCGGACATCCTCGCCGAGGCCTTCGATGTCGGCGGCGGTCGCCTCACCCGTGTTGATGAGGAAGTTGGCGTGCTTCTCGGAGACCTGCGCCCCGCCGCGGCGAGCGCCGCGCATGCCGGCTTCATCGACGAGTTTCCAGGCGGAGTGATCGGGCGGGTTCTTGAAGGTGGAGCCGCCGGTCTTCTCGCGGATGGGCTGGGCGGCTTCGCGGCGCGCTGTGATCTCGGCCATGCGCGCGGACACTTCGTCCGCAGTCGAGGGCTCGCCTTGAAAGACGGCCTCGATCCAGAAGATTTGTCCGGGTACGGCGTTCTTGCGATAGGTGAAGCCGAAATCGGCGTTCGCGAACGTCCGCTTCTCGCCGCGGCGATCGACGCCCCGTGCGGAGACGAGCACGTCCTTGGTCTCGCGGCCGTAACAGCCGGCGTTCATGGTGAGCGCGCCGCCGATCGTGCCCGGGATGCCGGCGAAGAATTCGAGACCGGCGATCCCGGCCTTGGCGGCCGCTCTGGCGGCTGCGGAATCGAGCGCGCCAGCGCCGGCGATGACCTTGGTTCCCTCGATCTGAATCTGGCCGAAGGGACGCGGCGGCAAGCGAACGACCACGCCCTCGACGCCGCCATCGCGGACAATGACGTTGGAGCCGACGCCGAGCACGGCGACGGGGATGTGCTCCGGCAATGCGCGCAGAAACTCGGCCAGGTCCTGCTCGTCGGCGGGTAGGAAGAGCGCGTCGGCGGGACCGCCGACGCGGAACCAGGTGAAGGGCGCGAGCGCCTCGTTGCGGAGGAGCTGGCCACGGACGGAGGGGAAATCCATGCGCCCTGACTAGCGGAGGATGGCGATGAAAATCTAGCGTGTGAGTTGGGCTTCGGCCTTGGAGACGCCAGCGCGCAAGGCGATGCGGTGAAGCGCGCCCTTCACGATGACGTCGAGCTGCTCGCCCTTCTGGTAGTCGGCCATCGCGGCGAAGCGCACGCGATCCTCGGCGATGAGCTTGTGCAGCTTGGCGACCTTGAGCTCGTCGCTCCAGAGCGCGGGGTCGAGCACCGCGATGGAGCAGCCGCCCTCTTTCATCACCGTCTTCATGGAGGGGATGTCGGTGTCGCCGTCGCCGATGAAGATCATGCGCTCGAACGGCACCGGCCGTTTCGCTTCCGGCATCCAGCGATTGATCGCCTCGGAATCCCAGACGTGCTCGACGCCCTTGTTGATCGAGTAGAGGAACTGCGTCTTGGACGTGTAGTTGATCGCGAGCGCCGGCCAGACGGCGTGGCCCTTCGCGTCATAGAGGAAGCGCGAGGCGTAGACCTGCTGGAACTTCCGGAAGATCGGGCTGCCTTCGATCATCTCGTAGATGCCGGAGGAGATGACGTAGTGCTCGAGATCGAGGCCGATGTCGGCGGCGAACTCGTTCATGCGGTCGAACCAATGATCGAGCCCGTCGAAGAGATCGGGATCGCTCCCATGCTGCTGCAGCTGCGCGCGAGTGACGGGGCGGCCGAGCTCACGGGCCTTCTCCACCATCTTGTGCATGTAGACGAGGATGTCGTCGGCGTCGCAGGCGCGCGCGGTCTTCTTCACCTCGAGCCAGAAGGCGTCATGGTCCATGCCGCAATCGGGGATGAACGAGCGCTCCTGGATGTTGCCGCGCGCGAGCGTGCCGTCGAAATCGTAGACGATGGCGGCGCGGAGGGGCGCGTTTTGGCTTTGTTGGCGCACATTCTGAGGCATTGCCGGAATGCGCCGGGAGTCGGCTGGTGGGTCAATGGAGCCGGCGCAGACATCGTTGCTGCGCCGAGACGAACGAGAAGGAACGGCCTAGAGGAAATCCGCGACGGCAATCTTGAGCGACGGCGCGAACGGCAGGGCCAGTTCATCCCCTGCGCGTGCGATGGAAACGTCGCCGAAATCACCGCCTACAGGATTGAGGTGCACCCGCACCAGCCCCGCGCCGGGTTGGTCTGCCGGTTCGATGAGCCAGTAGGCAGGGATGCCGGCGGCGGCGTAGTCGGCGCGCTTCGTCGTGCGGTCGTAGCGCGCGGTCGTCACGCCGACCTCGATCACCATCTGGAGATCGGTCGGCGCGTAGGGCGTGTCGCGCTTGGGCTCGGCGCCGAAGGTGAAGTCGGGGATGGAGACGTCGTCCGCCGAGAACCGCACCGTCGGATCGGTGATCCAGGCGACGCCTGGCGGCAAGTGAATGGAAAGGGCGGAGAACAAGCGGATCAGGCGGCTGCGGACGTAGAGGTGGATCGAACCTTCGGACGGCATCTCGACCAGCCTCCCCCGCCGAAGCTCCACGCGGACGCCCTCGCCGAACGCGCGGGATTCGCCGAGCTGGACGAATTCCTCGTAGGCGAACCGCATCTCCTGCGGTTCATCGAGCGGGGGCCGGACCGGCTTGTTCATGTTGGAAGCCTAGCAGAAACGAGGTCTGCGGTCACGCGGCGGCGGCGGATTTGAGCTTTTCGGGGAGCGCGTTGGCGTAGGCGGTGATGTCGCCGGCGCCGAGGCAGACGACAAGATCGCCGGGCCGGGCTTCCTCGCGCACGAAATTGGCGAGGTCGTCGAGCTTGACGCGCTCGGCGTGGCGGTGGCCCCGCTCGACGATGCGGGCGACGAGCTTCTCGGAATCGACGCCTTCGATCGGCGCTTCGCCGGCGGAATAGACGTCGGCGATTGCGACGATGTCGGCGTCGTCGAAGCAGGCGGCGAAGGCGTCGAAGAGGTCGCGCAGACGCGTGTAGCGGTGGGGCTGCACGATGGCGATCACCCGGCCGCCGGTCGCCTCGCGCGCGGCGCGCAGCACCGCGGCGATCTCGACCGGATGGTGGCCGTAATCGTCAACGATGCGCACGTCGTTCCAATAGCCGACGGTGGAGAAGCGGCGCTTGACGCCGGTGAACTTCTTCAGGCCCGCGCGGATCTGGGAATCGTTGACGCCGAGCTCGCGCGCGACGGCGATGGCGGCGACGGCGTTCGAGAGATTGTGCTTGCCGACCATCGGCAGGAAGAGATCGTGCAGCGTGACGCCCGGCCCCTCCCCGCGCTTCCTTGCCACGACGTCGAAGGTCGAGCCGTCGCGGCCGGCGCGGACGTTGACCGCGCAAACATCCGCCTGCTGATCGAAGCCGTAGGAGATGATGCGGCGCTCGGTGACCTTCTCGGCGAGCGCGCGCACGACGGGATGATCGACGCAGAGCACTGCGAAGCCATAGAAGGGGATGTTCTCAACGAACGTGCGGTAGCCCTCGTTCATGGCCTCTACGGTGCCGTAATGGTCGAGGTGCTCGGGATCCATGTTGGTGACGACCACGGCCGTCGCGCGCAGCTTGGTGAAGGTGCCGTCGCTCTCGTCGGCCTCCACGACCATCCAGTCGCCCTCGCCCATGCGCGTGTTCGAGCCATAGGCGTTGATGATGCCGCCATTGATCACGATCGGGTCCTTGGCGCCGGATTCGAGCAGCGTGGCGACCATCGATGTCGTCGTCGTCTTGCCGTGCGTGCCGCCGATGGCGATCGCCCATTTGAGGCGCATGAGCTCGGCCAGCATCTCGGCGCGGCGCACGACCGGCACGCCGCGGGCGCGCGCCTCGACGACTTCGGGATTGCTCGGCTTCACGGCCGAGGAGATGACGACGACGCCGGCGCCTTCCAGGTTCTCGGCCTCGTGGCCGATGAAAATCTCGATCCCCATGCGGCGCAGACGCTCGGTGTTGGCGCTTTCGCGCTGGTCGGAGCCCTGCACCTGGTAGCCCATGCGGCGCATCACCTCGGCGATGCCGGACATGCCGATGCCGCCGATGCCGACGAAATGAACCGGGCCGACATCGAAGGGAACCGGGCGTTGCGTGCTCGTCATAAAGACCTTCCTTAGCGACAACAGAACGCGCGAACGCATGGGAGCGCAAGGGGCGTGCGCAAGGCGGCGCGGGCGATTTTGTCGCCGGCGTTTGCGCTCCGCGCTTGCTGGCGCAGCGTGGGGGCGATACCAGAGGGCCGCCCATCACAGGAACTCCCCAAAGGAATTGGCCCATGTCCATCGACGGCAACTGGAACATCGAAACCAACACCCCGCTCGGCGTGCAGAAGGCGACCCTGTCGCTCAAGTCGGACGGCGGGAAGATCACCGGCACGACCGCCGGCGCCCAAGGCTCGCTTTCGATCGAGGGAACCGTGAGCGGAAACACCGCGAAATGGCCGGCAAAGGTAACCTCGCCGATGCCGATGGACCTCGAATTCACCGTGACCGCCGACGGCGACAACATGACCGGCGAGGTGAAGAGCCCGTTCGGCAACTTCCCACTGAAGGGAACCCGGGCCTAGACCAGATCCCGTTTTGATTTACGCAAATCAAAACGGGTGAATCTGGTCTACACGCAGAATCTAGACCATTTCTCGTCCAAGAACCGCGTAACACTTTTCGGGAAATAGTCTAAGCGGCGCGAAGTTGCTTGGCCATGCGCAGGAGCGGCACGGGGACGCCGGAGGGCGTCTCCGCCGCGAAGCGTTCGAGGATTTCGTAGCCGCACGCGCGGTAGAGCGGCTCGCCGGCCAAGGTGGCGGCGAGCTCGCAGCGCGTGAAGCCTTCCGCGGCGGCGGCCGCTTCGCAGAGATCGAGCACGAGACGGCCGATGCCCCGGCGCGTCCAGGCCGGGTGCGTGTACATGGCGCGCACGCGGGCAGACTCGGATTTGGGATCGAGCGCGCGCGCATCGCGGCCGGCGGAATGGTCGCCGCCGAAGAGCGTGGCGCGGCGCGACCAGCCGCCGGATCCGACAATGACGCCGCCCTCTTCCACCACATAATACGTGCCGTCGTCGATCAGCTGGGTGTCGAGGCCCATGACCGAAAACGACGCTTCGACGCCTTCGGGCGGCAGGTAAGGCTTCAGGAGCTCGGCAATGGCGGCGTCCATCAGCGGGCGGAGCGCGGGGACGTCTTCGCGGCGCGCGCGGCGGTGGGTGAAGGCGGGCATCGGCGCTAGATCACTTGCACGCCAGCACTTCTGGCGAACGCTTTCATGTCCTTGTCGAGAGTGAGAAGAGCGGCGCCAATCCGTCGGACGATCGCGAGGTGCACTGCATCGGGCGTGCGCAGATTCAATTCCAGGCGACGCAGCATTCGGGCCGTCGCGGCGACGTCGCTGGGCGCCAGCTCAACGGCTTCGGCATTGGCGGACATCCAAGCATCGAACGAAGCAAGGGCGGCGTGCGCGACATCGGCCGCCGTCAGGCGCATGCGAACCCGCCTCGAAACGGCCGAAGCAAACTCGGCGGCGCCGAAATCGCTGACGACCAGCGGCTCTGTCACGCGCCGCACCTTGCCGAGGGCTGATTTGGAATTCGCGTCGGCGATGAACAGCGAGACGAGCACACTGGCGTCCAGGTAGACGCTCACTTCCAATCCTCGTCCCGCATCTTTCGGATCAAGGTTACCGAATCGGTCTTGGACGCTTTCTGGCTCTTGAGACGCTCTTCCAGCCAGTCGATGGATTCTTTCGTCGGGGGGCCGGGCTTGCGTTTGACTGGCGTGAACGAGATCGTCGGCTGGCCGTGGCGCGTGATGACGACCGCCTCGCCTTCCAAGGCGCGGTCGATGAGCTCGGAGAGGCGGGCCTTGGCGTCGGCGACGCTGTAGGTGGTCATGCGGCAATTATGACTATTTGATAGTCATAAGTCCAGTCAGGCGGATTTCGCCAGGCCTTCGGCGATGTCGGCGAGCGCCTGGGCGGCGTCGGGCTTGCCGGCCGCGCGCGCGGCGGCGGCGCGAACGGCCAGATCGTGCGGCGCGGCGAGGCGCTTCTGCAACAGGGCCGCTAGTCTTTCAGGATCGAAGTCCGCTTCTGTGATGACGTCGGCGGCGCCGACCTGGACGACGCCTTCGGCATTGGCCGTCTGGTGATCGTCGGCGGCGATCGCGAGCGGCACGAGAATGGACGGGCGGCCGGCGGCCTGCAGCTCGGTGACGGACGAGGCGCCGGCGCGCGCGACGACGAGGTGCGCGGCCTTCAGGCGATCGCCCATGTCGTTGAAGAAGGCGGCGAGCTCGGCGTCGACTTTCGCTTCCGAATAGATCGCGCATGCGGACTCAATCTGTTCTTCGCGCACCTGCTGCACGATCTTCAGACGCGAGCGGATGTCTGGCGAGAGCAAGGTCACGGCGACGGGAACGACATCGCCGAAGAGGCGCGCGCCCTGGCTGCCGCCGGTGACGAGCACGTTGAGCGGCGCGCCGGGCGCGACGACCGGATAAGGCGCTTCGCGCACGGCGAGGATCGGGGGACGGACCGGATTGCCGACGACGTGCTTGCGTGCTTGGGCGCTTTCAGGAAGTCGATCCAGGCGATCGAAGCCGCACGCGATAGCGGCGGCGTCCTTGGCGAAATAGCGGTTCACGCGGCCCAAGACGGCATTCTGTTCGTGGATGAGAATGGGGCGCTTCTGCGCGCGCGCGGCCCACAGCGCCGGCAGCGAAGGATAGCCGCCGAAACCGGCGACGATTGCGGGATCGAGCGCCTTCAAGCGCTTGCCGGCGGCGGAGACGCCGCTCGCGATCTTCATCAGCGCTTGCAGGACGACGACGGGGTTCTTGGACTGGATGGTGGCGGCCGGGACGTCCTCGATGGAGTCGGCGGGGAAGTTCGCGGTGTAGCGGCGGCCGCGCGCGTCGGTCATGAGCACGACCTTCCAGCCGCGCTTGCGCATCTCCTCGGCGAAGGCGGCGGCGGGAAACATATGGCCGCCGGTGCCGCCGGCGGCGATCAACAGAGTCTTCGTCATTCTTGGCGGCCGTCATAGAGATGCGCGCCGGGGCGGCGGCGGGTGAGCGCAAGCGCGAGGCCGAGGGTGAGCGCCGCGCCAGTCATGGAGGAGCCGCCGTAGGAAACGAAAGGCAGCGTCATGCCTTTCGCGGGCGCGAGGCTAAGGTTCACGGCGATGTGGATGGCGGCCTGCAAGGCGACGAGCGTGAAGAGGCCGCTGGCGGCGAGCTGCGCGAAGGGATCGATGAGGCGGCTCGAGCGGGAGAGCCCGCGCCAGGCGAGAAAGCCGAAGAGCGCGATGAGACCAAGCGAAGCAAAGAGACCGAATTCCTCGGCGGCGACGGCGTAGACGAAATCGGAGTGCGCGTCGGGCAGCGTGCGCTTGATCACGCCCTCCCCCGGTCCGCGGCCGAACACGCCGCCGCCGGAGATGGCGTCGAGCGCGCGGCCGACCTGGTAGGAGGCTTCCGAGGCGAGGAAGGCGTCGACGCGCGCGCGCACGTGATCCTCGATGAAATAGAGCGCGACGCCGACGACCCCGGCCACGACGACGCCGCCCGCCAGGAAGGGCCAAGAGACGCCGGAGAGGAGCAGCATCGCGAGCAGCGTGGCGCCGAGCAAAGCCGTCTGCCCGACGTCGGGCTGCAAGAGGAGGAAGGTCGCGGCGATGCAGTAAAGCGTGGTGGCGATCCAACGCCCGGGAAAGCCGGGCTTCTTCATTTCTTCGGACAGCATCCAGGCCCAGACGATCACGATCGCGGGCTTCAGCAATTCGGAGGGCTGCAGCGCCAGCGGGCCGAAATCGATCCAGCGCGAGGCGCCTTTCACATCCGGGGCGAAGAAGGCGACGAAGGCGACGAGGGCGAGCGCCGCAACGAAGAGGATGGCGCCGGCTCGGCGCACGGCGAGCGGCGACAGCGCCGCGGCGCCGAGGATGAGAACGAGACCGAAGCCGGCGAACACGGCCTGGCGCGCAGCGAAGCGGAATGCGTCATCGACATTGATGCGCGCGGCCTGGCCGGGGCTCGCGGCCATCGCGCAGACGAGCCCGATGACCATCAACAGCACGACCAGCCCGAGCAGCGTGCGATCGAGCGTGCGCGCGTAGGATCCAAGCGCGGCGTTCATGCCCGGCGCTCGGCGTTGGCGAGCGCGATGTCCTGCACGAACAGCTTGAAGGCGTCGCCGCGCGCCTCGAAATCGCGGAACTGGTCGAAACTCGCGCAGGCGGGCGAGAAGAGCACGACCGGATGCGGCTCGCCGCTCGCGCGCGCGGCTTCGTAGGCGGCGGTGATTGCGGCGGAGAGGTCGCCGCATTTCCTCACAACGGCGTCCGGCGCGCGGCTGTTGAGCGTGCGGGCGAAATCGTTCGCGGCTTCGCCGATCAGGAATGCGCCGGCGATGCGCGGAAAGAATTTCTCGAGGCTGGCGATGCCGCCCTCCTTCGCGACGCCGCCGGCGATCCAATAGACGCGCGGGAAGACCGCGAGCGCCTGGGCGGCTGCGTCGGCGTTGGTGGCCTTTGAATCGTTGACAAAGCGCACGCCCGACACGATGCCGGCATGCTCCAGGCGATGCGGCAATCCGGGAAAGCTGCGGAACGCATGCGCGATGACGCGGCGCTCGACGCCCATGGCGCGCGCGGCGGCGTAGGCGGCGGCGGCGTTCTGCGCGTTGTGGCGGCCCTGCAGGTTGGGCGCTTCAGTGAGATCGGCGACGAACTCGGCCTGGGCGCCGAGATTATCGTAGATCTTGGCGCCGGCGGCGGTGACGCCTTTCGACAAGGCCTTCGCGGCGGAGATCGGCGCGACGATGCGCGAGCCGGACGCCATCAGCTCGGCGCAGATGCGCGAGGACGCGTCGTCATCGACGCCGACGATGGCCCAGTCGCCCGCGCCCTGATTGGCGAAGATGCGCTTCTTGGCGGCGATGTAGCCGGCCATGTCGCCGTGGCGATCAAGATGATCGGGCGTGACGTTGAGCCAAACGGCCGCGTCGCAGCGCAAAGTCTGGGTGAGATCGAGCTGGTAGGAGGAAAGCTCGAGCACGTAGACGGCGCCGGCGTGCAGGGGCGGCAGCTCCAGGACGGCTTCGCCGATATTGCCGCCGACGCGCGCGTCGCGGCCAGCTTCCTTCAGGATGTGGCCAATGAGGGCCGTGGTGGTGGATTTGCCGTTGGTGCCGGTGACGCCGATGGTCTTCGGGCGCTGCGCGGGCGAGAGCGCATTGACGGCGCGGGCGTAGAGCTCGATGTCGCCGAGGATGGGCGCCCCCACGGAGCGCGCGAGCACGACGATGCGGTGCGGCTCGGGATGGGTGAGCGGAACGCCGGGGGAAAGCACGAGCGCGGCGAAGCGGCGCCAGTCGCGCTGGTTGAAATCGACGACCGGGATGCCGACGGCGGCGGCCTCGGCGCGGGTCTTCTCGTCGTCGTCCCAGGCAGACACGCGCGCGCCGCCGGCCTTCAGCGCACGCGCGGCGGCGAGGCCGGTGCGCTTCAGGCCGAAGACCGCGACGTCGCGGCTGGCGAATTCCGTGATGGGGATCATTGCTCCCCGTCCATTTCCAACGAAACGGTGAAGAAAGGGCGCCTCCCTCGCCCCTTGAGGGGAGGGGGCAGGGGGCGGGGTGATGCTCCGTGTTCGGAGGTTATCGACCCTGCATGACGGCAAGCTGGCGGCGGCGGCGGTTCACCCCACCCCCTACCCCCTCCCCTCGACGGGGAGGGGGGCGCCTTTGCCTGTAGCGTCACCGCAGTTTCAGTGTCGCCAGCCCGGCGAGCGCGAAGATCGTGGCGACGATCCAGAAGCGGATGACGATAGTCGGTTCGGCCCAGCCGAGCTTCTCGAAATGGTGGTGGAACGGGGCCATGAGGAAGACGCGCTTCTTCGTCATCTTGAACCAGCCGACCTGGATCATCACGGAAAGCGCCTCCAGCACGAAGAGGCCGCCGATGACGCCGAGCACGATCTCGTGCTTGGTCGCCACCGCGACCGCGCCGAGCATGCCGCCGAGCGCCAGCGAGCCGGTGTCGCCCATGAACACGCGCGCGGGCGGGGCGTTGTACCAAAGGAAGCCGAGCGAGGCCCCGAGCAGCGCGCCTAGAAGCACGCACAATTCGCCGGCGCCGCGGACATGATGGATGACGAGATAGTTGGCATAGACCGCGTTGCCGGCGAAATAGCAGATGAAGCCGAACGCGACCGCGGCGATCATCACCGGCACGATGGCGAGGCCGTCGAGGCCGTCGGTGAGGTTCACAGCATTGCCGGCGCCGACGATCACGAACATCGCGAAGAAGATGAAGACCGGCCCGAGCTGGAGAATGACCGACTTGAAGAACGGCACCGCGACGGCCGTGTGCATGCCGCCGGAGAAGAGCGCCTCCCAGAACTGGCCGTCGGTCGAAGGGCCGGCGGTCGATACCCATTGCGCGGCCATCATGATGAGCGTGGCGGCGAGCGCGATCAGGAATTCGAGCGTAAGACGCAGGCGCCCGGAAAGGCCGTCGTGCGATTGCTTGGTGACCTTGCGATAATCGTCGATGAAGCCGATGGCGCCGAAACCGGCGGTGACGATCAGCACCGACCACACGTAGGGGTTCTGCAGATCGCCCCACAGCAGCGCGGCGACGCCGACGCTGATGAGGATGATGAAGCCGCCCATGGTCGGGGTCCCGGCCTTGGTGAGGAGGTGGCCTTCGGGACCGAGTTCGCGAATCGGCTGGCCGCGGCCCTGCTTCTTCCTGAGCCACGCGATCATCGGGGCGCCGATCACGAACGCGACGACAAGCGCGGTCACGATCGCGCCGCCGGTGCGGAACGTGATGTACTTGAAGAGGTTGAAGATCTGCGCGTATTCCTCAAGGCCGCTCAATAACTTGAGCATCGCGTTCCCCTACCCTTTCAGCTGCGCGAGCGTCTCCACGACGCGCCCCATGCGCGATCCGTTGGAGCCTTTCACGAGCACCACGTCCCCCGCGCGCAGCGCCGCCGCTATCATTGGCGCGAGTCGCTCGGAATTCTCCGCATAGCCGCCGCGGCGGGAAGGCGGAAGCGCCTCCCACAGGGCGGCCATACGCGGGCCGGCGGCGAATACGAGGTCGATCCCGGCCTTGTCGATCGGGCCTGCGAGCCCCGCGTGGAGGGCCGCCTCTTCGGGCCCGAGCTCCAGCATGTCTCCCAGGGCGGCGATGCGGCGGCCCTCGGCCTTGCGTGCGGCAAGGGTGAGGAAGGCGGCCTCCATGGAGGCGGGATTGGCGTTGTAGGAATCATCGACCAGCATGAAGGCGCCGAACGGGGCCTCGATGCGCGCGGCGGCGCCGCGGCCGTCGATGGCGCGCAGTTCGGCGAGCGCGTGGGCGGCGGCCTGCAGATCGCCGCCGGCGAGATCGGCGGCGGCGAGCGCGGCGACGCTGTTCAAGGCCCAGTGCGCGCCGATGGCGCCGATGCGGTAGCGGATCTGGCGGCCGAGGATGTCGGCTTCGGCGATTGCGCCCTCGTCGTTCATGTCGAACTTCAAGAGGCGCGCCTCGCAGCCTTGCTCGCGGCCGAAGCGAACGACGGCGTTGGCGCATTCTTCGGCGCGCGCGATCAATATCCGCGCGGCGGGCGCCTCGTTGGGGACGAGCGCCACGCCGCCGGGCTCGAGGCCGGCATAGAGATCGCCTTTCTCTTCCGCGATGGTCTCGAGCGAGCCGAGGTGCTCGATATGCGCCGGCGCGATCCAGGTGACGAGCGCGATGTCCGGACGCACGAGCTCGGCCAGCGGAAGGATCTCGCCGCGATGGTTCATGCCGACCTCGAAGACGGCGAAGCGGCTCTGCGCCGGCATGCGCGCGAGGGTGAGCGGTACGCCCCAATGGTTGTTGTAGCTCTTGACCGACGAGTGCGTCGGACCTGACGCCTGCAGGCAGAGCGCGACCGCGGACTTGGTGGAGGTCTTGCCGACCGAGCCGGTGATCGCGATGCGCTTGGCGGCGCTGCGGTCGCGCGCGGCGGCGGCGAGGCCGCGCAGGCCGCCCAGGACATCGGGCGCGACAAGCGCGGGACCGGTCGCGCGCGATGGATCGCTGACCAGCGCTGCGACCGCGCCCTTGGCATAGGCGTCGGCGAGGAAGTCGTGGCCGTCGCGGACGTCCTTCAGCGCGACGAAGAGATCGCCAGGCTCCAGCGAGCGGGTGTCGATCGAGACGCCGGACGCGATCCAGGAATCGGCGCCGATGAGCCGGCCGCCTGTCGCCTGGGCGGCGTCTTCCGCGAGCCAAAGCGCTTCAGGCATGATATACTCCGTATACGGATCGACCTGCAGGAAGAGGCTCTCCCCCTCCCCTCGGAGGAGAGGGGGCAGGGGGCGGGGTGAACCTCCGCGGCGCGGGGGTGAAGTGGATGCGTGAAGCGACGTTGGCCGAACGATCACGGCAAATTCCGAAGGGATGGAGCATCGCTCCACCCCCTACCCCCTCCCCTCCAAGGGGAGGGGGAGCGCTCCATTCTGCGCGCATCATGCGCTCTCCAGCGCGGCGCGGGCGGCGTCCTGGTCGGAGAACGGGAGGATCTCCTTGCCGACGATCTGGCCGGTCTCGTGGCCCTTGCCGGCGATGACGAGCGCGTCGCCGGCGGCGAGCATCGCGACGCCGGCGCGGATCGCTTCGCCGCGGTCGCCGATCTCGGCCGCGGCTGGCGCAGCGGCGAGGATCATCCGGCGGACGGCAGCGGCATCCTCCGTACGCGGATTGTCGTCGGTGACAATCACGCGATCGGCGAGCCTGGCGGCGATGGCGCCCATCTTGGCGCGCTTGTCCTTGTCGCGATCGCCGCCGCAACCGAACACGAGCACGAGCCGGCCGGGCGCGTGCGGGCGCACGGCGCGCAGAAGCGCGTCGAGGCCGTCGGGCGTGTGGGCGTAATCGACGAAGACGTGCGCGCCCGCTTTCGTTGCGCCGACATGCTCCATGCGGCCCTTGACGGGCTTCAAGGATTGCAGGGCGGCGAAGACGGTTTGCGCGTCCTCGCCGAGCGCGAGCGCAAGCGCAGCGGCGCACACTGCGTTGAGCGCCTGGAACTCGCCGATCAGCGGGAGCGCGACCTTGGATTCGGCGCCCTTCCAGCGGAGGGTGAGCACCTGGGCGTTCGGCTGCGGCTGAATCTCGACGATCTTCAGGCCTTCGGGGCCGGCGCGCCAACCGACCGTGACGACCGACAGCGCGGCGGCGATATGGCCGTCAAGCGCATGAAGCGCGCCTGCTTCGAAGGCCGGCGCCTCGGGGGAGTCCGCGTTGATGATCGCGTAGCCGGGCGATGTCACGTGCGCCCAGATGCGCATCTTCGCGGCGCGGTAGGCGTCCATCGAGACGTGATAGTCGAGATGGTCCTGCGTGAGGTTGGTGAAGGCGCCGGCCGCGAAGGCGAGGCCCTCAACGCGGCGCTGTTCGAGGCCGTGGCTGGAAACCTCCATCGCGGCGTGGGTGACGCCTTCATCGGCGAGACGTTGCAATGTCGCGTGGATCTGCACCGGATCGGCGGTGGTGTGGCCCAGATCGATCGTTCCACCCTTCCAGATGGCGCCCAGCGTACCGAGGCTGGCGGCGTTCTTGCCGGCGTGCGCCCATATCTGGCGGAGGAAATCGACTGTGGAGCTTTTGCCGTTGGTGCCGGTGACGCCGACCAGCGTATGGGGACGGCGTGGATAGAAGCGCGCGGCGGCGTGCGCGAAGGCGGCGCGCGGGTCGGACGCGACGACATGCGGAAGGCCAGGGTCGGCGGCGAGGTCGCCGGCGGAAAGGATGGCGACGGCGCCGCTCGCCTTGGCTTGCGCGATGAAGTCGCGGCCATGCGCGGCAACCCCTTGCAGCGCAGCGAAGAGATAGCCCGGCGCGAGCTTGCGGCTGTCGGCGGCAAGGCCGGCGACGTCGAGATCGCGCGCGCTTTCCGGGACGCCGGAATCGAAGAGGTCTCCCAGCTTCACGGAGTTTGTCCGTGCACGGACGCTTTGAAGGTAAGCGCTCCCCCTCCCCTTCGGGGGGGGGGGGCGGGGGGGGGGGCGGGACGCCCACGGCGAGCGGGCCGCAGGGCGGACGCCGGGGGGT
>JAEUMQ010000021.1 GCA_016791425.1 Hyphomonadaceae bacterium
ACCGACTGATCTCATGCGCTGAACATGCTGCGCGTGAGGGCGCTCGAGTCGCCCGCGCGATAGTGAACTTTGCTAACGCCGAGGACATGTTCGTTGGCGACTTTCCACTTCCCTTGTGGCGCGGAGAAGCAGCATTCCCTCGGTTCCAGGGACTCGAATTTGTAGAACCTGAAATGGTGACCGCAGATCGCGAAGTGCGCATCTTTGTGTCGTCAACGTTCGAGGACTTTCGCGCTGAACGAAAGGTGCTTCTTCAGAAGGTGGTGCCCGAGCTAAATCGTCGAGCTCAGGAGCGGGACATTTACGTTAGCGCAGTGGACCTGCAATGGGGCGTATCCGAAGCAGATGCGCGCGATAATCTGCAACTGGCCACCTGCTTGAGAGAAATCGAGCGCTGTTCTCCGTTCCTGATCGGCTTGCTGGGTGAGCGGTATGGATGGTGTCCTCCAGCCGCTGCTCTCGAGAATGCGCGAGCCTCCAACAGTTGGCGCGGGCTAAGTATCACGGAAATGGAAATCCGGAGCGCTCTGTTGCCGAATTATTGGGTTAACCGTTCTGGACTTGTGTACGCGAAAAAGAGCTACGAGGCTGTGCGAAAGCGGCGGCAGGGACTCGCGAAGGCCGTGGCGCGACTACCGACGCGAGAGGCCCAACTGGGGCTGCTAAGAGGGCATGGTCTCTATGTGGGCGCGACCAACGACACTAGCGGTCGCTACATCAAACCTCGGCCACGTCACCACTCGAAGCGGCCGTTTGAAAATCTTGTCCTCGATCTCATCGACCGTGGCGCAGCTGTTCATCTGCTGGAACACGACTTCGAGCAGCGCGTGGTGGAAGATGCCTGGGCCCTGATCGACAAACACTTTCCGGCCGATCAGGATTTTAATCCAGCTAGCCGCTTTGTTCGACGGCATCGTCATTTTGGCTTCGCCCAAACTCTGGCGTTCGATCCAAATTGGCCCACACTTAAGGTTCTCGCGGACGCCGCGCGCCGGATGGAGCCGATGCAGGCGGGTTTCAGCAACTCCTGGGAGGCGACGGGAGTTGCGGGTATCCTCGCGAGAGAAGCGCGAGAGGCATTGGGTAATGCGCGCGTCTTGGAATTTCATTGTGGCCTTGGCCGTCGTCAGAGCCTGCCCGAGGAGCTGCTTGGCGCATTGCTGGCGTTCCTGGGGGCAACACTTGATCAAAGAGGGGCCGTTCCCTCGGGAAACACCGCTAGGCTTGCCATGCTGGAGCGCATGCTTGAAGCCGAGGGTGCCGCGAAGGCACCTGCGATAATCGTAATCTCGGAGTCAGAGCTGCTTCGCGACGCAGGGTCCGACGTGTTGTCGCTCCTTCGCAACGCGACTTTGACACGGCTGATCGAAACACGCACGGGCGGTGGTGCGGAAACGGAATGGCTGGAAGAGGAGCGTCGCCTTTTTCTAGAACGGACCATTCGCAGGCGCGGCCGTGCTCTAGATGACGCCCATATGGAGCGAGTAGTGGCACATCCCCTGTCCACGAACCTACTCTTCATGCAGTTTGTGTCCGCGTTCTTGGCGCATTGGGCAGACTACCAGACGCTTGGGAACGAACTCTCGCGCGCACTCAGCGCGTCGACTTGGGAAGAAGTCGCTGACTTGGTTCGCTTGGGCAGGGACATGGCTGACAATCCTGTCAATGAAGCGGTGCGCGTTCTCGCCAGCAAGCTCGTTGGATCGCCTGATGGTGTTGACCCTGCTAATCTGGTCAGAGAGCCCGCGCTAAACGGGCGAGCGTTGTTTGAGGCACGCAGCCGGATGACGTTTCTGATAACTGAGTGGGCAGGGAGTTGGCGGCTTGGCCGTGGCGCAGAAACAGTTGCGCGCGCGCTAATGTCCTGATCGGCACTCCTGGAGCAGCGTTGGCCCCTGAGTGAATGTCGTAGTTCGGCGAATGCTGGCCGGTCCGTGAGTGGATGTCGAACGGCGGTTTCTGAGCCTCCGAAAACAAAACGGCGCGCCCTTGCGAGCGCGCCGAGTCACGTTGGGGAGGTAAGACGTCGAAGCGGCTTACGCGGCTTCGTCGTTGGCAGCGGAGGCCACGCGCGGCTTGGCGCGGGCGCCGCTGATCTCGATCTTGCGGGGCTTCAGCGCTTCGGGAAGCTCACGCTCCAGCTCGATGGTGAGAAGCCCGTTCACAAGCTTCGCGTCGCGGACCTTCACGTGGTCCGCGAGGCCGAACCGACGCTCGAAGCTGCGCTCGGCGATGCCGCGATGCAGATACCGGCGCCCTTCGTCGCCTTGCTGGCGCTTGCCGGTGACGACCAGCGTGTTCTGCTTGTACTCGATGTTGAGATCCTCTTCGGCAAAGCCCGCGACGGCGAGCTCGATGCGGAAGGCGTTCTCGTCAGTCTGCTCGATGTTGAACGGCGGATAGCCGGGCGCGCCGTCAAGGCGCATGGCCTGGTCGATCAGGCTGGAGATGCGGTCGAAGCCGACGAGCGTGCGGTAAAGCGGGGAAAGATCGGTGTTGGTCGCCATGGAACATGTCCTCCTTGCGTTAAGCGACATGGACGCGCCCGCTTTCCAGGCGGACGCTTCGGGGGACGCCTGACCCCTCACGAGAGGCGGCCTGACCATCCTTGCGCAGCCCCAAATGGGCGCCGCGCAGACTGCAGATAGGGGCGGAAGCGAGGCGTTCAAGGCCGGTGACCGCGGTCACGGCGGCAGGGTGAACGGCGCCCTACCTTCTGATCATCGCAACGACGCGATGACATTCAGAGCCCAGGACCCAAGCCAATGACCCGCCTCGCCACCCTCCTCGCCGCAACGTTCGTGTTCGCGATGGTCGCGGCGCCTGTCCTCAGCCAAGCCGCGCACATGGTCGCGTAACCGCAAAGCCCTCTCGCCCGAAGCAACAGCCATGGCCCGTTTCACCTCCCTGCTCGCCGCCAGCATCGCCTTCGGGTTCGCGGCCATGGCCGCCCTCTCCGAAGTCTCCGCCCATCTGGCCGCTCACCCCGTCGCCTAGCTCCCCCACCCGACGCCAGCGGCCAAATCGGGGGCGCGTCCACCACCCAGGACGCGCCCCCTCTTCTTTTGCGCCCCCTCTTCTTTTGCGGCTCCGTTCTTCAGCCCTTGGCAAGCAAGTGCTTTGACAAGTCCCTCCGGCGTCTCACATTCGCCGCGGACGGAGGCCCGCCCTTGAATCTCAACCGCAGGACCGCGCTGGCCGGGCTCGGCGCATTCTCTTTGGCCGGCTGCGATATCGGCGGGGAAACCGCCAAAGGCCCGCCCGTCGGCTCGCTCGAATGGGCGCTCGTGGGCGACTGGCGGATCGACCGCGAGCGGGACGAATGGCGCCATCCGCTGGAGACGCTGCGGTTCTGGGGCCTCCGGCCCAACATGACGGTGCTGGAGATCTATCCGGGCCGGGGCTGGTGGACCTCGATCCTGGCGCCCTATCTGCGCGCCGGCGGCGGCTGGCTGATTGTCGGGGAATTCTCCCGCGCGGGGGCCACGCAGGACCAGATCGCCACCATGCGCGCCTTCTCCACCCGGTTCGCGGACGAGGCCGTGTTCGGACGCATCGACCATGCGGAATTCTCCGCCACGAGCCCGCCCCCGGCGCCGGAGAACGGCGTCGATCTCGCGATCCTGTCGCGCAACGTGCACACGCTGATGGCGCAGCGCTTCGCGGAGAAAGCCTTCCGCGACATCGCCGCGGTGCTGAAGCCGGGCGGCGTCCTGGGGGTGGAGCAGCACCGCGCGCCTGCGTCGGGCGTGCAGGATCCGCTGGCGCGCTCGGGCTATGTGCAGGAGCCTTATGTGCGTGCGCTGGCAGAAGAGGCGGGCCTCGACTTCGTCGGGGCGAGCGAGGTGAACGCCAATCCGAAGGACGACCACGAGCATCCGTTCGGGGTCTGGACGCTGCCGCCGACGCTGGCGACGGCGCCCATCGGGCGGCCCGACGATCCGGCGTTCGACACCGGCCCCTATCGCGCCATCGGCGAAAGCGACCGGATGACGCTGAAGTTCCGCAAGCGGCGCGAGGGCGAGGCTGCGCCGGCGCCGGCCCCAGCCCAGGCGCCGCCTGCTCCTGATGCTGATCCGGTCCCCAGCGAACCCTAGCTTGGTCTTGCCCGGGCGCCGGGCGCGGTGTGTAAATCAAGCCTGGGATACGGGAGGACGGCCCATGACCTTCGAGGATGTGGTGCAGCGGTTCACGACCGCGCGCGTGCAGGTTCCGGGCAAGCGCGTGAAACTCGATTTCGGCGCCGCGGGCGCGATCATGCTGGATGGGCAGGCGGGCCAGGTCTCGCGCGAGAACGGCCCCGCCGACGCCACGCTCGAGGTCAGCTTCGAGGATTTCGAGGCGATGGCTGAGGGCAAGCTCGATCCGACCTCGGCCTTCATGCAGCAGAAGCTCAAGGTCACGGGCGATCTTGCCGCGGCGATGGCGCTGCAGGGCCTGCTGCGCGGGGTGCGCGCCTGATGGCCTTCGTCCAGATTCCCGGCAATCCGGCGCCGGAGGGCGCCGAAGAGATCCGCTTCAAGGCCCGCGACGGAGTGGAGCTGCGCGCGATGATCGCGCCGGCGCGAGGCCCTGCACGGGGCACGGTGGTGATCTGCCAGGGCTGGAAGGAATTCATCGAGAAGTATTTCGAGGTCGCGCGCGAATTGCAGGCGCGCGGCTTCGCCGTGTTCGCGATGGACTGGCGCGGACAGGGATTGTCCGGGCGGGAGGCGCGCCCGGCGACGAAGAGCTATTTCCGCACGCTCGACGATCCGGCCAAGGATCTCGGCTTCGCGCTGCAGGAATTCGGCGGACGCTTGCCGCGACCGCACATTCTCCTCGCGCATTCGATGGGCGGCGGCATTTCGCTGCGCGCGCTGCAGAAGAAATATGTGAGCTTCGACGGGGCGCTCTTCAATGCGCCGATGTGGGGCATCCGGAGCATGAACGCGACGAGCGCGTTTCTCGTCGGCCTGCTGCGCGGCCTCGGAGCGGGGAAGGCCTATGCGCCCGGCGCGATGAAGACGTGGACGCGGGAGGATTTCGCGTCGAACAATGTCACGCGCGATGAAGCGCGCCAGAAGCGCACGCAGGACCTGATCGAGGCGAACCAGGGCCTGGCGATGGCGGGCGCCTCGATCGGGTGGGCGGCGTCGGCGGCGGACGCGATCAAGGGCTTCCAGCCGAAGAACGCCTTCCGGCATCTGACGTTTCCGATCGTGGTGCTCACCGCGGCGGACGAGCGGCTGGTGCGCAACGAGAGCCATGCGGAGATCGCCGCGAAGCTGCCGGACGCGCAGCACTTCACGATCGCGAACGCGATGCACGAGATCATGATGGAGCGCGACGAGATCCGCGCGCAATTCTGGAGCGCGTTCGACGCGCTCGCCGATCGCGTGGCGCCAAGGAAGGCGGCTTAGGAATTGGAGCGCGGCCTCCAGGCCCGCTCACTTCCAATGTTTGAAAAGCGTTGCGGGCCTGGAGGCCCGCGCTCCAATCTCAAGGCGTTCCGGAGGCGGCGGCGCCGGCGGGAACGGACAAGCGATCGAGCGCGACCGCGAGCATCGCCTTCAGGCCGGTCTGCAGTCCCGGCTCATAGACCGAAAAGAGCGGCGAATGGTTCGGCGGCGCATCCGCGACGCCGGGCGCGTTGACGCCGAAGAAGAAAAAGAAGCCTGGAACTTCGCGCGCGAAGAAGGAGAAATCCTCCGCGCCCATGATCGGCGGGATCTCCACGACCGCATCATCGCCCAGCGCTGCGCGCACGGCCTGCATGCCGCGCCGGGTCGCGACACGCTCGTTCACGGTGACGGGGTTCGGCTCGTGGAAGGAGACTTCCGCTTCGGCGCCGGAGGCGGCCGCGATCTCGCTCGCCATGCGGGTGATGCGGGCGTGGATGTCGTCGCGGATGCCTTCGTCAAGCACGCGCATGGTGCCCATCATCTCCACTTCGGGCGGGATGATGTTGTGGCGAATGCCGCCATTGATGCGGCCGATGGAAATGACCACGGGCTGCTCGACCGCATTCATCTGACGCGACGGGATCGTCTGCAGACCAGTGAGGATCTGGCCGGCGATTGTGATCGGATCGATGCCTTCGTGCGGACGCGCGGCGTGGGTCTGGCGGCCCTTCACCAGAATGCGGATGCGCTCGGAGCCGGCAAGCAGCCCCTCAGTGCGGGTGTAGATGCGGCCGGATTCGCGGTTCGTGGCGTGGAGCGCGAACACGGCTTCGGGGCGCATGGGCGGATTGAAGAGGCCCTCCTTCAGCATCAGCTCGGCGCCGCCCTCCTCGCCGAAGGGAGGGCCCTCTTCCGCAGGCTGAAAGATGAACATGACCGTGCCGGCGAGCTCGGCGCGGCGGCGGGCGAGGACTTCGGCCGCAGCCATCATGATCGCGACATGGGTGTCGTGGCCGCAAGCGTGCATCACGCCGACGTCCTGGCCGTTATAGGTCGTGCGCACGGTGGATTTGAACGGCACGTCCACTTGCTCGGTGACGGGCAGAGCGTCCATGTCGGCGCGCAACGCGATAATCGGGCCGGGGCGGCCGCCGCGAAGGATGCCGACAACGCCGGTTCTGGCGACGCCGGTGCGGACCTCATCGAGGCGGAGCGAGCGCAGATGGCGCGCGACCAGCGCGGCGGTGCGCGTCTCGCGATTGCCGAGCTCCGGATGCTGATGGATGTCGCGGCGCCACGCGATCATGCGCGGCGTGACGGCGGTGACGGCTTGCTCGATTTCGGCGGGGAGAGCGTGCGCGGGCGTGGTCAGCGCAGTGAGCGCAACCGCAATACTCAAAGCCAATCGCTTCATCGGTTCATCCCCTTCGCTTCATGGTTGGCGGCCCTCTCCCCTGAGGGGAGAGGGTAGGGTGAGGGGTTGCCTCACAACGCGCTCTTGGAATTGTGTTATTCTCAGTGCGCTGACGTTCAGGATGTCGCCACCCCTCACCCTACCCTCTC
>JAEUMQ010000024.1 GCA_016791425.1 Hyphomonadaceae bacterium
GCGGGTCATGGCGGGTGTCCTCGGAAAATCTGGTTAGGCGACGATGGCCGCGGCTTGCATCAGGATCGGCGTGGCGATGGCGGCGACCACGAAGCAGGCGGCGATCAGGGAAGCGAAGCGGGTCATCGGTTTGGCTCCAGGGACTGGCTCATCGCGCCAATGCGATTATTGGGTTGCGATGAATGGAACCTAAGGCCGCCTTCACCCTGACGCTGTGACCGCGGGCACGATACTGGGCGCCGGGCGCGACCATGCCCATATTCCGCCAATGGCGAGCTGCCCGATTTGCGAGAAGAAGCCGGCCGATCCGGCCTATCGCCCGTTCTGCTCCAAGCGATGTGCGGACGTCGATCTCGGCCGCTGGCTGAAGGGGCGTTATGTCGTGCCGGGGCGCGACGAGGACGATCCCGAGACCACGCCGGACAAGAACCGCGAATGAACCTTTCGCGCCATCGGCGCGACTATAGGTCATGAGGCGGCGCCCACATGACGCGAAATGCCAGCAGGGTTCTCGACGAGTATCTCGTCGCGGCGGCGCAGACCGGCTCGCGCCCAGCCCTGAACGGGCTGGCGCGCCGCTGGACTCCGCGCCTGCTGCGCCACGCGCGCCATCTGCTCGACGCCGATGCAGCGGCGCGCGACGCGGTGCAGGAGACGTGGCTTGCCATCGTGCGCGGCCTTGCCCGGTTGGACGATCCGGCGAAGTTCCCGGCCTGGGCCTTCGCGATCGCCACGCGCAAATGCGCCGACCAGGTGCGCGCCAATGTCGGGCTGAGGCGCGCGCGAGAGACCTTGGCGCACGATCCCGCGCTGGCGGAGAGCGCCGGCGAGAACGTCGCGCCAAGCGAGAGCGCGGCGTTGCGGCGGGCGCTGGCGCGGCTGCCTGCCGAACAGCGCGTCGTGGTGGCGATGTTCTACGCCGACGAATTGACGATCGAGGAGATCGCCGCAGCGCTCACGCTGCCGGCCGGAACCGTGAAATCGCGCCTCTTCAACGCGCGCAAGGCGCTTAAGCAAATGCTCGGAAAGGAAGCACGATGAGCGATCTCGACAAGGCCATTCGCGAGGCCCTTTCAGCTGAAGACGCAGCGCTGCTGGAGCGGCTCGGCGCGGAGCCGGCGCTGCCGCAGCGCCTGCTGGAGACGTTCGGCGGCCCGTTCGCGTTCATCAACGTCATGGGGTGGGTCGCGGGCTTGGCGATCTTCGCCGTGGGGGTCTATTGCGGCTGGCGCTTCTGGACCGCGCCGGATCTGCGCGAGATGCTCGTCTGGATGGGCGCGGGCGGGCTCGCCACGGCGGGCGTCGTGATGATCAAGCTCTGGTTCTGGATGGAGCTGCAGCGCCAGGCGACCGTGCGTGAGATCAAGCGCCTGGAGCTGCAGATCGCGCGGCTCGCAGCCTCGCACGCGGTCTGAGCCTCGGCGCATCCAGCGAGGCGATGGCGTGCGCCGGGCGCCGCGTTTTCAGGCCGGAATGCGCGCCTCGATGGCGTCGAGCGCGTCGTCCACGTTGTTGGCCTTCAGGACCGCATCGACGAACGTGCGCGGCGTGAGATTGGCCTCGATCGTGTGCTCGATGAGGTGGAAGAACGGGTCCCAGAAATCGTCTTCGCAGAGGAAGACGAGGGGCTTGGCGTGGAGCTCGAGCCGCCGCCAGGACAACGTCTCCACCGCTTCCTCCAGCGTGCCGATGCCGCCCGGCAGCACGATGAAGCCGTCGCTTTCCTCGAACATGATGCGCTTGCGCTCGTGCATCGTGTCGACCATCCGGTGCGGCACGTCCTTGAGCACGATCTCCTTCTTTTCCAGGAAGCGCGGCATCACGCCGAGCACGTCGCCGCCGGCGGCGTGCGCGGCCCTGGCGCAGCGTCCCATGAGGCCGATCGAGCCCCCGCCATAGACGAGGCGGACGCCGCGCTGAGCCATCTCCTCGCCGAGCCGCGTCGCCAGGGCGTGGTATTCCGGCCGCGTGGTTTCGGAGGAGCCGCAATAGACGCAGACGGTGCGGCGCTGCCGGCTGGGGGTGGGAAAGATCGTGGAGGTTGAATCAGCCATGTGAACCAGTTTGATCGGCCCATTAAGGCGCATTGCGGGCGGGAAGCCCCCCGCTTACGTCTACCGGACCACGTATCAAGGATCATTCCAATGGCTCGGGGGGAAAAGCCGCCGAAGTCAAAACCGGATTCACCCGAAGCGGACCCTGCCCCCCAGGTCGGCCGGATCGCGGCGCGCCTGTTCACCTTGATCGGCGGCCTCAGGGGCGCTGGCGTGCACGCGCGGCTGTGGATATCTCTGATTTTGACCTTGGGCGGGAAGGTCCTTGCGGTCTTCTCGCCGCTGGTGCTGGCGGACGGGGTGAATTTACTCGCCCGCGGCGACGGGCGCGGGATGTTCTCCCTCTTTGTCGGACTGATCGGGCTCTGGGCGGCGTTGCGTTTCGTGTCGACCGCCGGCCCCCAGCTCCGGGACGCGATCTTCCAGCCGATCAGCGAGGAGGCCCAGCGGCGCGCCGGCACGCGGGTGTTCGCGCATGTGCATGCGCTCTCGGTGCGCTTCCACTCGTCCAAGCGCACGGGCGCGGTCTACCGCACCATCGAGCGCGGCGTGCGGGCGATCGATTTCCTGCTCCGCTTCCTGGCGTTCAATATCGGACCGACGCTGATCGAGCTTGTGCTCGCCGCGGGCGTGCTGACCTGGAAGTACGGCCCGCTGTTCGCGCTGATCGCGGCGGGCACGGTCGTGGTTTATGCGTGGCTGACATTCGGCATCACCGAATGGCGCCTGCAATACCGCCGCGTGATGAACGAGAAGGACACCGAGGCCGCCGGCCGCGCGGTGGATTCGCTCCTCAATTTCGAGACGGTGAAAAGCTTCTCGGCAGAAGCGCGCGAGACCGAGCGCTTCGACAGCGCGCTCGCTTCCTACGCGCGCGCAGCCGTGCGCTCGAACTCCTCGCTTGCGCTGCTCAATATCGGGCAGACGCTGATCATGAACCTTGGCCTTGCCGCGATGGTGGCGGCCGCGGGCTGGCTCGTGGCGGGCGGCGATCTGCGCTTCGGTCCCGGCGACATCACGGCGGTGATGCTGATCATGCTCAATCTCTACGCGCCGCTGAACATCCTCGGCTTCGCCTACCGCGAGATCAAGCAGAGCTCGATCGACATGGAAAAGATGTTCATCCTGCTCGACGAGAAGCCCGACGTCGCCGACGCGCCAAACGCGCCCGCGCTTGGCGCCCCGCGCGGCGAAGTGGCGTTCGAGCATGTCGGCTTCGCGCACGAGGGCCGCGACCTCGGTCTGCATGACGTTTCGTTCGTCGCGCCGGCGGGCAAGACGACGGCCGTCGTGGGACCTAGCGGCGCGGGCAAATCGACCGTGCTCAAGCTGCTTTATCGCTTCTACGATCCCGCCGGCGGGCGCGTGACGATCGACGGACAGGACATCAAGAGCGTGACGCAAGCCTCGCTGCGCGAGCATCTCGGCCTCGTGCCGCAGGACGTGGTGCTCTTCAACGACACCATCCGCTACAATATCGCCTATGGCCGTCCCGACGCCTCGCAGATGGAGATCGAGCGGGCGGCCGCACGCGCGCAATTGCTCCATTTTATCGAGGCGCTGCCGCAAGGCTGGGAGACGCGCGTCGGCGAGCGGGGCTTGAAACTCTCCGGCGGCGAGAAGCAGCGCGTCGGCATTGCGCGCGTGATCCTGAAGGACCCGAAGATCCTCATCCTCGACGAGGCGACCTCCTCGCTCGACAGCCGCACCGAGGCCGAAGTGCAGGCCGCGCTGGAAGAAGCCTCGAAGGGCAGGACGACGATTGTCGTCGCGCACCGGCTCTCCACCATCGCCAGCGCCGATCAGATCGTGGTCCTGAAGGACGGCGCCATCGCCGAGCGCGGAACGCATGCCGCGCTCATCGAGCGCGACGGCGAATACGCCGAGCTCTGGCGGCGGCAGGCCGAAGAGCCGCTGATGGCGGCCGAATAGACGCCCTGAATGTGTTTGCAACCTCCGAAGGGGACGGATACGGAAGATCGTCTTCGTTTCAGGAGCGTGCGCCATGGCGGACTATCTGACGGTCATCCACGAAGTGAAGGATTTCGGCGCCTGGAAGCCGGTCTATGACGCGGACGCGCCCAATCGCGCCGCCGCCGGCCTCACCGACTTGATGGTGGTGCGCCACGCGGACAATCCCAATCGCGTCGCGCTGCTCTTCGGCGTTTCCGACCGCGCCAAGGCGAAGGCCATGGCGGAGTCGCCGCAGCTGCGCGAAGCGATGGAGCGCGCCGGCGTCATCGGCGCGCCGACGGTCCGGCTCCGCCACGGCGACTTCACCAGGAAGGACTCCGGAACGTACCTGACGATCAATTGTTCGGTTGAGGGGATCGACAAGTTCCGCAACGGCTATGCGATGGACGCTTCGGATCGTCGCAATGCGACGCTTGAGGATCTGGGGCTGCTGCAGAACGTCGATGATCCCAACGACGTGCTGCTGATCTGGTCGGTCGGGAACGCCGAGCGCGTGAAGGCGTTCATGAGCTCGCCGGCGCTCGCCGAGCATCAGAAGACCCATGCAGGCGTGACCGCGATCGCCAACGCCAGCTTCTGGACGCGCTGAGACCATGATGCTCTACGAGGCGCCGAGCATCGACGACCGCGCGGTCTGGGACATCCTCATGTCCATGCTGCATCTGCCGGCCGTAACGGCGGCCGACGAGGTCGGCGTCTTCGCCGCGCTGCGCGAGGAGGAGCTGACGCGCGAGGCGCTCGCCGCCAGGGTCGGCGCCGACGCGCGCGCGCTCGGCATCGTGCTCGGCGTGCTCGCCGGGCTTGGAACGGTCGTGCGGCGCGACGGCCGCTGGCGCGCCACCCCGCTCTCGCGCGCCTATCTCGATCCGGCGGGCGGCTATTATTGGGGCGGGCTCCTGCACCGCTTCAAGAACGACCTGCCCTATCATGCGCGGCTCGTGGAGCTTCTGAAGCGCGCCGGGGCGCCGTCCGGCCATGTCGAAGGCTGGGAGGCGGGGCAGATCCCGCCCGACGTCGCGCGCGCCATCGCCACGTTCATGCATGCGCATTCGCTGCCGGCGGCGATCGGGGCGGCGCGCGACGGCGATTTCGCCGGCGTGAAGAAGCTGCTCGATGTGGGCGGCGGCTCGGGCGTGTTCTCGATCGCCATCGCCCAACGCCATCCGGACATGCAGGCGAGCATCCTCGAGCTCGCCACCATGTGCGAGGCGGCGCAGAAATATATCGCCGAGGCCGGGATGGACGGACGCGTCGATACCGTCGCGTGCGACATGTTCCGTCAGCCATGGCCGAAGGGCTATGACGCGACTTTCTTCTCCAACATCTTTCACGATTGGCCCGACGACACGTGCCGCGAGTTGGCGAAGAAGGCGTTCGACATCACGCCCCAGGGCGGCCGCATCTACATCCACGAGCAATTGATGGGCGATGCGGAGGATGGTCCGCTCACCACCGCGTGCTTCTCGCTGCTGATGCTGCTGGCGACGAAGGGCAAGCAATATACCCTCGCCGAGCTGCGCGGCTTCCTCGAAAGCGCCGGCTATGTCGATGTGAAGGCGATCCCGACCTCGCCCTACTATTCGCTGGTCTCCGCCCGCAAGCCCTGAGCGGCGCCGCCTAATCCTGCTCCTTGCGGCGCGAGAAGATCGCCTTCCAGCTGGCATCGATCGCTCGCACTATCAGGTACACGACCGGTATGAGCACGATCCGGTAGGAGAAGAGTGAAGCGAACAGCACCAGCATGAGCGTCAGCAGCCACACTTCGCTGATCCAGCCGACGGGCCAGAATTGCATCTTCCGCAACCGCGCGCGGATCGTTTCCACCGGCAGCGCCGTGTCGCGCGCAATGACGTCAGCGGAGCGCTGAGCTTGACGCCGTCCTTCAGCTGCTGTGGCGCGCAAGAGCCACCAGCTCGCGAGGAGCGCGATGAGACATACGAAGCCGAAGAGCAGGATGCCCAGGCCCGACTGCGTGCTGGAGAAGACGCTGACGCCCGGCGCCACGATCCAATTGAGCAGCGTTTGGGGCAAGTCGGCGACCTGCGTCTCGAAGATGTCGAGGAAGTCGCGTCCTTCCTGAAAGATGAAGTTGGCGATGTTTGGCGCATCGGGCGCCCGCAGATAGGAATTCTGCATCACCATGAGCCAAAGCCCGACCAGGACCCCAAGCCCTGTACACAGGAGATTCGAATAGAACGGGCCGAACACTTCCCAGCCGCACCGTCTGTCGTCTTCGTCTGACACGTCGGCGAAGAAGCGCCAGCGTTGCGCGGCGCCGCCGCGCTGGAGGACGAACGCTGAGAAATGAAGCGCCGCCACTGCGACTCCGAATGCGAAAGACGTCAGCAGACAGGCCATGAATAGATAGCCGACCGCGCCGAACGCCAGGAGCGGTGCGCAGGAAGTGCGAGAGCCCTCAAAGATGCAGGATATCGACCAGTCGAATTCGAGGGACGGATCGCTGAGCAGGATGTGGTTGCGCGCGATGATGCCCGGATCGAGGATCGGCTGCGCCACGACCTGCCACCAATCGAAGGCCAGGAAGAGCGTGCAAAGCAGGAAGATGACGTAGAAGATACTGCGGTTCACACGTTCGCTTCGGCGCCAGCGTGCAAGAACGCTCTCCGCGGTCACCTTCTCAAACGTCTGGTCTCGGACCATGCCGCGCTCCGCGATCGCCTCGAGCGCGGGGGCCATGTTGGCGAACGTCCGCAGGCCGAAATAGAGCACCAGCGGCTGCACGAACACGCCGAGCACGGACCAGTTGATGGCGAAGAGGTATCCGACCTCCTTGGCCGTGGTCGATGGTCCTAACGCCACGACATAGTCGCGCAGCGCCGGGGCGCTGAAACGCCCGGTGAAGTCCACGACGTGCACCTGCAGCGCCACGGCGATGCAGCACATCGCGAACCCGAACATGAAGGCCCAGATCGCCACGACGCCCGCATTCTCGATCGCCCAGCTGAACGGGCTTTTGAAAAAACTGACGCCCGCGTTTGCTTCCGGATCGCTCGCATCGCTCATGTCGTCCCCCCCTCATCGCCCGAGCAGTACGCGGCCTGGGAGAGGCGCGCAACCCAGGGTCAGCCCAGGTCATCCGCAGGTGGCGGCGGCTCTCCGGGGCGCCGTGTTTGAGCCAACGCAAAGCCGCCCGTCAGGGTCTGCGCCTTCATGCGATCTCGCAGGAGGTCGGCGATGGACCGCGCGATCAAACGGAAGATCCTGGAGCTGCTCGACGCCCACCGGACGATGACGATCGCCACGCTGCGGCCCGACGGCTGGCCGCAGGCAACGACCGTCGGCTATGCGCATGAGGGGCTGACGCTCTATTTTCTGTGCGGCAAGCCGAGTCAGAAGGCCGCCAACCTGGCGCGCGACGACCGGGTGTCGATCACCATCGATCACGACGAGGACCAGGTGATGAAGATCGCCGGCCTTTCGATGGCGGCGCATGCCAGGCGCGTGGAGGATCCCGCCGAAGCCCGGCGCGCGCTCGCCTTGCTCATCGCGCGCTATCCCGAACAGAAAGGCATGGAGCTTGCGCCTCCGGACGCGGCCGACATCGCCTTCTTCCGCGTCGAGCCGAAGATCATCTCGGTGCTCGACTACACGAAAGGCTTCGCGCACACCGATCTGGTCGCCTGCTGATCATTCAGGCGCGATGCCGAGCGAGGAAACCCTCCACGGCTGCGAACACTTCAGCGTTGCGTCCGGCCCAGATGTGGCCGCCGCTCTGGAAGCTCACGAGCTCGGCGCCGGGGACCGTCGCTGCGATGTGGCGCGCGGCGGCGAGAGTCTGGAAGCGGTCGTCCTCGAGTGAAAGGGCAAGCGTGGGCGCCGTTATGCGCTCGATCGGCATCGGCGCGGGCGTGTAAGCGAGCCGCGCGTCGTTCTTCAGGCCTTCTGCGCGCAGACTCACCGGGAGAATGTCGCGCAGGACGGCGCGCACGCGCGCCTGCTCCGCCGCGGACGCGGCGCGCACGCGCGCAGGATCGGTGGCGAGCAGCGACGCGATCATCGCGTCCTCGCTCACTTTCATGCCGAGCCAGAAGAGAAGGTCGGACTTCAGCCCGTGCTCGATGATCGCCTGCGCCAGCGGATTGGGCGGATCGACGGGCGGGCGGCCCGGCGCGTAGGCGGCCGGCACGAGCGCGACGAGCGCACTCGTGCGATCGGGATGGCGGATCGCGAACGCCATGGCCGAAAGCGCGCCGGCGGAGCCGCCGATGATGGCAGCCTTATCGACGCCAAGCGCGTCGAGCAGATCAGCGAAGGCGTCGGCCTGATTGTCCGAAGACGGATCGGCGGGAAAGGCAGAGCGCAGATACCCGAAGCGCGACGGCGCGATGACGCGTCGGGACTCGCGCAGCGGGCCGGACATGGCGAGCCCCTGGTCGAAGCCGCCGCCCGTGCCGTGGATCATGAGGACGGGCGGCCCATCGCCGGCCTCCGCGACTTCGAGCGCGCCGTAGCGGCTTGCGACGATCCGGCTGCGGCCAAGCGTGCGCGCGCGGGCCGCTTCGAGATCGGCGGAGAAGGCGCGCCAGGAGCGGCCCGCACCGATGAGGGCGGCGGCGCCAAGTCCGAACCAGAGAATGTCCCGCCGCCGCATGCAGGCCATATAGCGGGCGCCAAGCGGACGGTCGCGTTGAGCGGGCTCAAAAGCGGTGTGCCCGCGGTCACATCGTCAGGGTGAAGGAGGCCTTAGGTTTAATTCATCGCAACGACGCGATTGAGCCGAACACCTGGAGCCAAACCGATGACCCGCTTCGCTTCCCTGATCGCCGCCTGCTTCGTGGTCGCCGCCATCGCCACGCCGATCCTGATGCAAGCCGCGGCCATCGTCGCCTAACCAGATTTTCCGAGGACACCCGCCATGACCCGC
>JAEUMQ010000003.1 GCA_016791425.1 Hyphomonadaceae bacterium
CCGGCCGCCGCGGCGCGCGTGGCGCGCGCCGCCTTGTCGGAGGGGTGGGGTGTGGCCGCGGCGCCCCCCCCCCCTGCGGGGGGGGGGGGGGGGGGGGGCGGGGCCCCCATGCTCCGCCTCCGGACGTTCTCTGCGTTCACACAGCGTTCCAAGAGAAGGCGCGGGTGTGCGACGCAGCTTTCCCGCGCGGCGGTTCACCCCGCCCCCTGCCGCCTCCCCTCGAAGGGGAGGGGGAGAGCGCCAGGCTCACAGAAGTCCCGCCTGCGACATGGCGGCTCGCACCACGGGCTGCGCGGCTTCCGAAAGCGGTAGGAGCGGCGCCCGCACCTCGGCGTCGCAGATATCGAGCAGCGAGAGCGCATATTTGGGTGCCGCCGGGGATGGCTCGACGAACATCGCCTTGTGCAGCGCCGCGAGCGTCAGGTTGATCGCACGCGCGCGGGCATAGTCGCCGGCAAGGCAGGCGTTCTGCAGATCGGCGCAAAGCCTGGGCGCGACGTTGGCGGTCACGGAAATGCACCCCTGGCCGCCCATCGCGTTGAAGCCGACGGCCGTATCGTCCTCGCCGGAAATCAGGATGAAGCCGTCGGCGCACTCGTTGGCGTGCTGCGCGACGCGCCCAAGGTCGCGGCTCGCGTCCTTGACGCCGACGATGTTCGCCACGCGCGACAGCTTCGCCACCGTCTCCGGCAGCAGGTCCACGCTGGTGCGCGCGGGAACGTTGTAGAGCAGCATCGGCAGATCGACGGCCTCGGCGATCGCCTTGAAGTGCGCAAAGAGCCCGGCCTGGCTCGGGCGGTTGTAATAGGGCGTCACCACAAGGCTCGCCCCGGCGCCGGCGGCCTTGGCTTGCTTCGCCAGCTTGATTGCGTGCTCGGTGGAGGCCGCGCCGCAGCCGGCGATCACGATCGTGCGGCCGGCCGCCTCCACCGCAGCGGCGATCACGCGTGCGTGTTCGGCGTCGCTGAGCGTGGGCGATTCCCCGGTCGTGCCGCACGCCACGAGGCCGTGCGTCCCGCCTTCGAGCTGGAACGCGATCAGGCGTTGCAGCGCCTCAAGATCGAGCGCGCCGCCGCGAAGCGGCGTCACCAGAGCGGGGATCGATCCTTGAAGCTTGATCATGGCGGTGCGGGAATCATGCAATGCGGGAATCAGGGCGAATTGAGGCCGCTTTTGCTGGGTAGCGTTTTCAGGCGTCCTGCCGCAAGATCGCGGCGCGACTCGTGACGGACGCGCGCTCGGCGCGCCCGTCAATGCTCATTTGGGCGTGGAACATTGGCGTGGGGACGCGCCATCCGCAAGCGGAGGCTTCCATGGGCTGGCGGCAAGCCGCTGCCATTGCGGCGACGCTTTTCCTCGTCGGTCTCATTGCGGCCGGCGCGATGCGGCAGAGCGCGCTCGCCGATCAGGCCGCGCCGACCAGCCTCGCGCTCGGCAACCGCCCGTCGCCCACCGAATATGCGCGCCTGCGCGACGGCATGAGCGCCGCGGCCAGCGGCGACTGGCTGAATGTCCGCACGCTGCAGGCGGGCGCGTCCGACACTCTGGTGCGGCGCATCCTGCAATGGAGGATCGCATCCGGCGACGGACCGGCCGGCTTCAGCGAACTCGCCGCAGCGCTGCGCGAGCTGGAGGACTGGCCCGGACGCACGACGATGCGGCTGCGCGCCGAGCGGGCGATCTTCGATTCCGGGTTGCCGGCCGGCGAGCGCGCCGCATGGCTGCGGGCCGAAGGCGGCCCGGTCAGCGGCGACGGCAAGATCGCGCTCGCCCAGGCGCTGAAGCAGATCGGGCAGGTGAGCGGCGCCGAAGTGATCGCGCGCGAAGCGTGGCGCAACGAGAGCCTCTCGCCGCGCGCCGAGCAGATCGCGCTCACGGACTTCGCAAGCGCGCTCACGATGGACGATCACGCCGCGCGGCTCGACGCGGCGCTCTGGCGCAACGATCGCGGCGATGCGCAACGCCTGCTGCCCCGCGTCGGCGCCTCCGACCGTCTGACGGCGGCGGCGCGCATCGCGCTCATGACGCGGCCGCGCCGCGGCCTGCAGGCGGCGGTCGATGCGGTTCCGGCCGCGCGGCGCGACGATCCGGGCCTGCTCTATGAGCGCGCGCGCTATGTCCGCAGCGCGGGACGGCCGGAGGATGCGCTGGCCATCGCCAAACGGATCTCCGCGCTCAGCGCCCCGGAAGCCGCGCGCGGCAAGATCTATAGCGAAAAGCGGCTTTATGTGCCGCGCGCGCTGCGCGGGGGCGACCGGCGCGGCGCCTACGCCCTGGCCTCGAGCCACGGACTTTCGCGCGGCGAGGAATTCGCCGACGCCGAATGGCTCTCCGGATGGCTGGCGCTGCGCTATCTCAACGAGCCCGCGCTCGCGGCGGAGCATTTCGCGCATCTCGACGCCAACGTCTCCACGCCGGTCAGCCGCGCGCGGGCGCTCTATTGGCGCGCCGTCGCCTCGCGCGCGCTTGGGCAGACGCAGGTCGCCGACACCCAGCTCGCGCAGGCGGCGCAGTACGATTACACCTATTACGGCCAGCTGGCGGCGGCGCGGCGCGGCGGCATGCTGCGCCTTTCGGATGCGCCGCCGGTGTCGGCGGAGGCGCGCCGCCGGTTCGAGGCCCGCGAGCTCGTGCGCGCGCTGCGGCTCATTTCCGAGTTCGGCTCGCAGCGTGATTTCGAGAGCATCGCGTTCTATCTCGACGACGTGCTCGACAGCCCGGAGGAGCTTGAGCTTCTGGCGGCGATGGCGCGCGAGGCGGCGTACAACCGCACGGCGCTCCGGAGCGCCAAGGCGGGCGTCCGGCGCGGCGTCGTCTCGCTCAACGCCGCCTTCCCGGTGATCGACCTGCCCGAGCGCGTGCAGGCGATGTCGCGGCCAGAGCCGGCGCTGGTGTACGCGATCATCCGCCAAGAGAGCGAGTTCGATCCGCGCGCGGTCAGCCCGGTGGGCGCGCGCGGGCTCATGCAGCTCATGCCGCGCACCGCGCGCGCCACGGCCGTGCGCAACGGCATGCGCTACAACGCCCCTTCGCTCACCGGGGACCCGCAATACAATGTGAGCCTCGGCGCCGCGCATCTGGGGGAGCTCATCGACGAGTTCGGCGGCTCCTACGTGCTCGCCATCGCCGCCTACAACGCCGGGGGCGGCCGCGCGCGCGAATGGATCGCCGATTGGGGCGACCCGCGCTCGCCTTCCACCGACGTCGTCGATTGGGTGGAGGCGATCCCAATCACCGAGACGCGCAATTACGTGCAACGGGTGATGGAGAACGTGCAGGTCTATCGCCACCGGCTCTCCGGCCAGCCGACGCCGATCACGATCGAGGAAGACCTCCGCCGCGGGCGCTAAAGCGGCGCGGCTTCGGGCCCAGCCTGCAGCACTTCTGCGAAGAGCGCGGGATCGACATTGCCGCCGCTGGCGACGATCGCGACACTCTTGCCGCGCGCCTCGATCTTGCGTGAGAGCAGCGCCGCGAGCGCGATCGCGCCGGACGGCTCCAGCACCAGCTTCAGATAACGGAACGCGAAACGCATCGCGTCGCGCACCTCCTCGTCGCTCACGGCAACCGCGCCGGCGAGATGCTTCTGTGCGATCTCCCAGGTGACGTCGCCCATCTGATCCACCATGAGCGCGTCGCAGAAGGAGCGGATGCCCGGCGGGTTCTTCTCGATCCTCCCCGAAGCCAGCGAGCGGACGATGTCGTCATGGCCTTGCGGCTCGGCGGCGTACACCTTCGCGTTCGGATACGCGTGGTGCACCGCGATCGCGGTCCCGCCGACCAGCCCGCCGCCGCTTGCAGGCGCGATCACGATGTCCGGGGCGATCTCGGCGACGATCTCGCGGCCGACCGTGCCCTGCCCGGCCGCGATGAAGGGATCGTTGAACGGCGGCACGATGATCATGCCGCCCTTGTCGGCGATGCGCGCGCCGATCGCCTCGCGGCTCTCGCCGGCGCGATCATAGGTCACGACCTCCGCGCCCAGGCCGCGCGTCGTGTCGAGCTTCGCCTTCGGCGCATCGGCCGGCATCACGATCGTCGCGCGCATGCCGAAATGCTTCGAGGCGGCCGCCACCGCGATCGCGTGATTGCCGGAAGAGAAGGCGAGCACGCCCTTGGCGCGCTCTTGCGCGCTCATCGCGGCGAGGCGATTGAACGCGCCGCGGATCTTGAACGCGCCGAAATGCTGCAGGCTCTCGGCCTTCACGAACACCTTCGCGCCCGTCTCTGCGTCCAGCGCCTGGTGCGTCAGCAGCGGCGTCATGCGCGCGAACGGCGCGATGCGCTCGGCCGCAGCCTCGATGTCGTTGTAGGAGATCATGCCAAATTGCTCATGGGCGCGGTTTAGCGCGTCTGGTCGGGGGCGCAAGAAGCGGATCCTCCGGCCAGGGATGCTTCGGATAGCGCCCGCGCATGTCGCGGCGCACATCGGCATAGGCGCCCTTCCAGAAGCCGGGCAGGTCCTTCGTGGTCGCCACCGGGCGATGCGCGGGCGATGTCAGGCGCACCAGCAGCGGAACCTTGCCGCCTGCGACGGCCGGATGCGTCGTGGTTCCGAACATCTCCTGCAGCCGCACATCGATCGCAGGCCCGGCTTCGGCGGTATAGTCGATCTTTGCGGAACCGCCCGCGGGCGTTTCGAACCGCACCGGCGCGTCGTTCTCCAGCGCGCGCTTCTGCGCGTAGGTCAAGCGCGCTTCGAGCGCGGCGCCCAGGTCGAGCGCCGAGAGCTTCGAGGCGCCCGCCAGCGGCAACCAGCCGAGATCCGCATCGAGCGCCGCGTCGCTCCAATCTGGATAGTCCCGGCCAAGCGCGCGCAACATCGCGACACGCGCGCGCAATTGGCGATCGTCTTCGCTCCAGGGCAGTCCTCGCTTCTGCACGGCATCGCGCAGCGCCGCCTCGACCGCTTCGGGCGTCACTTGCGCGGGACCTTCCGACAGCGTGATGCGCCCGAGCTTCTTGGCGCGCGTGGCGCGCACGGCGTCGCCGTCAAAGGTCGCTTCGATCTTCGTCTCGATCTCGTCGGCGAGCTCGGCCTCGATGGCCTCGCGCGTGATCGGCGCGGCCAGGAGAATGCGGGCGTTGGCGGCGGCGCCGGCGATCTCGGCGATCGCGAGGAAGGGTTCGCGCGCCAAGGCTTCGGCCGCGTCGAGCGAGGCGGCGCGGCCATTGGCCATCGTGAACGCGCCGGCGCCCCGCGCCTTGGCCACGCGATCGGGATAGGCGCGCAGCAGCACCGCGCCGGCGCGCGACACATCGCCTTCTTCAAGCTTCGCGCCAGCCATCTTCGCGATCCGTTGCGCCAATTGCCTTGCCGCCTGCGCGCGCGGCGAGCGTTCGCTGCGCCAGCGCCGCACGCGTTCGGACAAGTCCACGTCGCGGCCGCCCAGTCCCTGCTCGGTCAACACCAAGGCGATCTCGGCCGCGAGCGCGGGCTCGTCCGCCGCCAGCACCATGTGCGCGAGCCGCGCCGGCAGCGGCAGACGCGCCATCGCGCTTCCGTGCGGCGTCAACCGGCCATCGGCGTCGAGCGCGCCGGTCGCGCGCAAGAGCTTCTGGGCTTCGGCCCAAGCCGGCGCCGGGGGCGGATCGAGCCAAGTCAGCGCATAAGGATCGGGCGCGCCCCACGCGGCAAGATCAAGCGCGAGGCCGGAGAGATCCGCATCCAGCATCTCGGGACGGTCGTGCGGCGCCAGCGCGCGCGTTTCGCCCGCCTCCCAAAGACGGATGCAAACGCCAGGCTCCAGGCGCCCGGCGCGGCCGCGGCGCTGCTCGGCGGCGGCCTGACTGACGCGCACGGTTTCAAGCCGAGTCAAGCCGACGTCAGGCTCGTAGCGCGGGCGGCGCGCCAGGCCGGCGTCGATCACCACGCGCACGCCCTCGATGGTGAGGCTCGTCTCGGCGATGCTGGTGGCGAGCACCACCTTGCGCCTGCCGTCCGGCGCCGGCGCGATCGCGGCGTCCTGCTCGGGCCCGGCCATCGCGCCATAGAGCGGACGCACGTCAGCATTGACGCGACCGCGCAACAATTCCGCAACGCGTTCAATTTCCCGCGCGCCTGGAAGGAAGACGAGCAGGCTGCCGGCATGCGCCGCGAGCGCGGCAGTCACCGCCGCGGCGACCTCGTCCTCCAGCCGCGCGCCCTGCTTCCGCGGCGCATGCTCGATCTCCACAGGAAACATGCGCCCTTTGGCCTCGATCACCGGCGCGCCGCCGAGCGCCGCGGCGACGCGCGCCACGTCCAAGGTCGCGGACATCACCAGCAGCCGCAGGTCCGGCCGCAGCCCCTGCGCGTCGCGCGCCAAGGCGAGGCCGAGGTCGCCTTCCAGGCTGCGCTCGTGGAATTCGTCGAAGAGAACCGCCGCAACGCCCTCCAGCGCGGGGTCGGCCAGGATCATGCGGGTGAAGACGCCCTCGGTGACCACCTCGACCCGGGTCCGGGGACCGATCCTGCTGTCGAGGCGTACCCGGTAGCCGATCGTTTCGCCGACGTTCTCGCCGCGCAGCCGCGCCATGAAGCCCGCCGCCGCCCGCGCCGCCATGCGCCGCGGCGACAGGAGCACGATCTTGCCGCCCGCGGCCCAGTCGGCGTCGAGCAGCGCCAAGGGCGCGCGCGTGGTCTTGCCGGCGCCGGGCGGGGCAACCAGCACGGCCTCGGCGCGTTGCGAGAGGACGGCCTGGAGCTCGGGCAGGACGGCGTCGATCGGCGCTTCGGGCGCTTCCAAACGGCCGGATCGGGTCGCAAGCGGCGCTGCGCTGGGGTCGGGGGGCGTCATTGGCCTTTGGGGCGCATCGGGTTATGAAGGAATCGCCATCTTTAGGGGCAGGCTGATGAAACTTCGCCTCAAGCACGGCGCTCTGCGCATGATCGCGGTCGGCCTCGCGGTCGCGTCGCTGGGCGCGTGCGCGACGCTCGGCGGGGGGGGGAAGGACGACCCCGAGGGCGACGGCGGCGACGCGCGGATGGACCGCACGCGCCGCGGCATTGCCAACGCCGCCACCACGCCGCTCCGGGACGTCGGCCTCATCCGGCCCGAGATCCCGAACGTTCTCAACGACATGACCTATCCCTATCTGACCACATCGCTGGCCGGGGGATGCCCCAACATCCTCTACGAGATCGGCCAGCTCGACGCCGTGCTCGGCCCGGAAGATTACCAGCCCGAGGTGCGCCGCGCGATGCGCGAGCGGGGCATGGACGCGGCCGCCTCCGGCGCGGTGAATGCGGCGGAAGACACCGCCGGCGACATCGTCCCCTTCCGCGGCTGGGTGCGCCGGCTCTCCGGCGCCACCCGAGCCGAGCGCGAATTCGCCCAGGCGATCGAAATCGGCCAGATGCGGCGCGCGTTCCTCCGCGGCTTCGGCGCGTCGCTCGGCTGCCGCTATGTGCTGCCGGCGCCGCCGCCGGGCGCGCAGGCGCGCAACAACCAGGGCTCGGTTCCCAATCCGCCCTGAGCCGGGACACGGCCTAGCGCTTCAAGCCCTCACGAAATCCCGCAACGAAATCGGCCAGCGTCCCGCCCGCGATCGCGGCGCGCAGGCGGCGCATGAGGCTCTGGTAGTAGGCGATATTGTGCCAGGAGAGCAGCACCTGGGCGGTGAGCTCCTCGGCCTTCACCAGATGATGCAGATAGGCCTTCGAATAGTCCCGGCTCGCCGGGCAATCGAGGCTTTCATCGAGCGGCGCCAGGTCTTCCGTGAACTGAGCGTTCTTGAGATTGATCGGCCCGGCGTCGCTCCAGGCCTGCCCGTGGCGGCCCGCGCGCGTCGGCAGCACGCAATCGAACATGTCGATGCCGCGCGCGACGCTCTCAACGAGGTCAATCGGCTTGCCGACGCCCATCAGGTAACGCGGCCGGGACGCGGGCAAGAACGGAACCACGCCGTCGAGCACGCGGAGCATCTCCTCGTGCGTCTCGCCGACGGCAAGCCCGCCGACGGCATAGCCGTCGAAGCCTTCGGCGGCCAGCGTTTCAGCCGCGGCGCGCCGGAGATCGTCGTCGGCGCCGCCCTGCACGATCGCGAAGAGGTTCTGCGTCTCGCGGGCGCCGAATGCGCGCTTGCAGCGCTCGGCCCAGCGAAGCGACCGCTCGCAGGCGCGCGCGACTTCCTCGCGCGGCGCGGGCAACGCGGGGCATTCGTCGAGCTGCATGACGATGTCGGCGCCGAGGAGATCAGCCTGGATCTCGATCGCGCGCTCCGGCGAGAGCGCGACTTTGGCGCCGTCGATGTGGCTCTGGAAGGTGACGCCGGCATCGTCGATGGTGCGCAGCTTGGACAAGGACATCACCTGGTAGCCGCCGGAATCGGTCAATACCGGGCCGTCCCAGCGCATGAAGCGGTGTAATCCGCCCAGCCTGGCGACGCGCTCGGCGCCGGGCCTGAGCATCAGATGGTAGGTGTTGCCGAGCACGATCTGGGCGCCGGCCTGGCGCACCTGATCGAAGGTGAGCGCCTTCACCGTCGCGGCGGTCCCCACCGGCATGAAGGCCGGCGTGTCGATCGCGCCCCGCGACGTCGTCAATCTTCCAACGCGCGCGGCGCCATCCTTCGCCGTGATCTCGAACGGAAACGCGCTCATCGTCCGTATCCGGAACGTTGCGGGACGTGGCGCCCCCCTCCCCCCGGGGGGAGGGGGCAGGGGGCGGGGTGAACCTCGACGTCAAACAGGCTTGGCGACGTTGTCATGCGTATCGAAGCTTTCGGCGAATTCCATTCGTTGGCGCAACACCCCACCCCCTTCCCCCTCCCCTCGAAGGGGAGGGGGCGCAAATCTCCGAGCGCCGTCAATTCGACGCGCGCCAGAAGAGGCACGCGTCGCCATAGGAATAGAAGCGATAGCCCGCCGCGATCGCATGCGCATAGGCGGCGTGGGCGCGCTCCAGCCCGATGAAGGCGGACACCAGCATGAACAGCGTCGAGCGCGGCAGATGGAAGTTGGTCCAGAGCCCATCGACGACGCGGAAGCGATAGCCGGGCGTGATGAAGATGTCCGTGGTCGCATCGCCGGCGTGCACGCGCCCGGCTTCGTCGGCGGCGGATTCGAGGGTGCGCATGGACGTGGTGCCGATGGCGATGATGCGGCGGCCTTCGGCCTTGGCGCGATTGATCGAAGCGGCGGTCGCCGCATCGATGACGCGGCGCTCGGCGTGCATCTTGTGCGCCGCGGTATCCTCCGCCTTCACCGGCAGGAAAGTGCCGGCGCCGACATCCAGCGTGACGAAGCGGCGCTCCACGCCCTGCCCGTCCAGCGCGCGCATCAGGGCTTCGGTGAAATGCAGGCCGGCGGTGGGCGCGGCGACTGCCCCTTGCGACGTCGCATAGATCGTCTGGTAATCGCGCGCGTCCTCGTCGTCCTCGGGGCGGCGCGCGGCGATATAGGGCGGCAAGGGCATCTCGCCCGCCGCGTCGATGGTGCGATCGAGCTCGGCGCCGGCAAGATCGAACGCGAGCACGATCTCGCCGCCTTCGCGCTTCTCGACAAGTTCAGCGTCGAGCGCGCCAAGCAGGCAGGCGCGATCCTCGCGGGCGCCGAAGCGGATGCGATCACCCACCCTCAGCCGCTTGCCGGGCTTGGCGAACGCGCTCCAGCGCGACGGCGTGAGGCGCTGGTGCAGCGTCGCCTCCACCGGCACGGCCACGGCGCCGGCCTCTGGCGTCTCGCGCAGCCGCACGCCGTTCAGCCGCGCGCGGATCACCCGGGCGTCGTTGAACACGAGCAGGTCGCCGGCGCGGAAGAGGCCTGTCGCATCGCGCACCACGCGATCCTCGAAGGGCCCTGAAAGCGGCGCGTGCAGCAGGCGCGCGGCGTCGCGCGGCCGGGCGGGGCGCAGCGCGATGCGGCTTTCCGGCAGCTCAAAGTCAAACTGGTCGACGCGCATGTCCTTCCCGATGTAGGCCCGATGTAGGTCAGTGCATGCTTCGAGTCGAAGGGGGCTTTTTGGTCTGGCGTCTCCTGCGGCGGATCGGCGCGCTCGGCTCGCTTGGGCTCGCCGTCCTCTTCCTCCTGCTTGCCGTAGCGGCGCAGATCGGGCGCCCGGGCAGCCCGCTCGATGCGATCTCGCACTTCACGCCCTGGATCGGCCTCGCCGCGCTCCTCGCCGCCGGGCTCGGGTTCGCCTGCGGCTTGCGCCTGCGCGGCCTCTTTCCGGCGCTGGCGGGGCTCTTCCTCTGCGGCTGGATCGTGGCGCCGGAATGGCTCGCCGGGACCGCGCAATCGCTCAGCGCCGAGCGACGCGCGGAGGCGCCCACGCTCAAGATCCTCGCCATGAACGTCTGGCGCACCGGCCACGGCCTCGACGCGGCCGAAGCGCTCATCCGCCGCGAGCAGCCCGACATCATCATGCTGCAGGAGGTGCGCGGCGACTGGCAGCTCCTGGCGCAGCGCATCGCGGACGAGTACGGCCACATGGCCTATTGCCTGCGCGAATATTGGTGCGACACGGTGGTGCTCTCGCGGCTCGCGTTCGTGGAGGACATCACGCCGGAATCGGCCTTCATCGCCGCGGCGCGGATGAAGCTGCCGGCGCGGCTCGGGGGCGAGACCATCGACGTCGTCGGCGTGCACATGCCCTGGCCGCTGCCGGCGCGGCGCCAGGCGCGCGCGATGGAGCTCCTCGGCGCCATGGCGCAGACGCTCAACCCCGACACCGCGATCGTCGCGGGCGACTTCAACTCAACGCCCTGGTCGAACAGCCTGAAGCGCCTCGACGCGCAGATCCCGTTTCCGCGCCGCACGCACGGGCTCTTCACGTTTCCCACCCCCGACCGCGCCTTCACCAAGCTCGCCCTGCGCGCGCAGGTTCCGCTCATCGCGATCGACCAGGTCTATGCCGGCGCGCGCTGGCGCGTGGTCGAGGTCAGGCGCGGCGCGCGCATGGGCTCGGACCATTATCCGGTGATCGCCGTGCTGACGATGGATGTCCCTGCGGCGATGGCCGGCCCGGCGCCTACGCCGTCCGCATTGAGAGGATCTTCCCAGGCTGACGCGGCGGTTCGCCCTTAGGCAGCGCGTCCACGGCCTCCATGCCCGATTCCACCACGCCCCAGACCGTGTACTGACGATCGAGGAAGCGGGCGTCGTCGAAGCAGATGAAGAACTGGCTGTTGGCCGAATTCGGGTCGTTGGAGCGCGCCATCGAGCACACGCCGCGCACGTGCGGCTCGGCGGAGAATTCGGCCTTGATGTTCGGCTTCTTGGAGCCGCCCATGCCGGTGCCGGTGGGATCGCCGCCCTGGGCCATGAAGCCGTCGATCACGCGGTGGAAGACCACGTTGTCGTAGAAGCCGTCATTGGCCAGCGCGGTGATCTGCGCGACATGGTTCGGCGCAAGATCGGGCCGGAGCCGGATCCGCACCTCGCCGGTGTCGAGCGTCATGATCAGGGTATGAACGGTATTATCGACCACCAGCGTCTCTCCCTACGGTCCTGCGGCACGCGTGCGGGAATCTCCACATCGCACACGGAAAAATCGGCGCGGCGCGCGTTGCGCACCTCGTTGATGAGCTCGCGGAAATCGCGCCCGTCGGTGCGCATCACGTAAAGCGGCGCGCGCTCGGTCTCGGGCAGATCGGCGGCGACGCGCACGGCCGTCATGCGGTCGGGGTTCTCCGGCGGCTCGCCGACCTGGATCGCGTTCACGGTGCTCTGGCCGAACACGACACGGCCCCAGACCGTGTAGCGCTTGTCGAGCGAGGGATAAGGCGCGCGGGTGATGAAGAACTGGCTGTTGGCCGAGTTGGGGTCCTCCGCGCGCGCCATCGCGGCGACGCCGGCGCAATGCAGGCCCCAGGCGGAGACGCGCTGGTCGCGCGTGACGCGCATCTGGCTGTCGGGCTGGGTCTCGATCGGCAGCGTCTTGTAAAAGCCCTGGCGCGCGCCGCCGCGGAAGGAGGCCTCCACGAACGGCATGTCGGCGCCGCGGCGGAAAAGAAATTCCTGCTGCAGGTCGGGCAGCTGGGACGCGCCCTCGCCCGAGTTCAGCGGATCGCCGGTCTGGGCCATGAAGCCGTCAATGACGCGGAAGAAGGTCTGCCCGTCATAGAAGCGCGCGCGCGCGAGGGTCTTCACCCGCTCCACGTGCTGGGGCGCGACCTCGGGGTACATCTCGATGACGATGCGGCCCTTCGTGGTGTCGATATAGAGCGTGTTCTCCAGATCGAGCGCGCGCCAGCGCTCGGGATCGGGGGGGCGCTGGGCGAAGGCGGCGGGCGCGGCGGCGAGCGCCAGGCCAAGGGCGAGGAAAGCGACAAAGAACGGGCGCATGGCTGCAATCCGAGAGCTGAAGAGACCTTGAAATCAGTCCGCCTGCCGGCGGCCTAACCGAATTTCGCCTTGAGGCGTTTCTCGACCTCTGCGGGCACGAAGTGCGACACGTCTCCTCCGAGACGCGCGATCTCCTTGACCAGGCGCGATGCGATCGCCTGGCAGGTGGGGTCCGCCATCAAGAACACCGTCTCGATATCGGGATTGAGCTTCTGGTTCATCCCCACCATCTGGAACTCGTACTCGAAATCCGACACCGCACGCAAACCGCGGACGATGAGGGAAGCTCCCACGCTCTCGGCCACCCTCATCAACAATGTGTCAAAAGGACGAACTTCGACCCTTCCGGTCGCGCCCAGGCGGGCGATCTCGGACTCGACCATCTGGACCCGCTCGGCGGTGCTGAAGAGGGGGCCCTTCTCCTTGTTCTCGGCCACGCCGACGATGAGCTTGTCCACCAGCTTGGCGGCCCGCCTGATGATGTCGATATGCCCGTTGGTGATGGGATCGAAGGTGCCGGGATAGAACCCGATGCGCGGCTTCAACTTGGTGCTCATGCGACGCCTGCCAAGAACCCGAACGCAACAGGACGAAGCTCCTGCCCCTCCCCTCGAGGGGAGGGGGCAGGGGACGGGGTGCTGCGATACGTTTGAGAGTTCGGCGCCCGGGCCATCAGGTCCGCAGTCGACAAAGCAACATCTGCGCAATTGCAGGCGCGCGCTCCAAGCTTGAAGCCGCGCGGTTCACCCCACCCCCTGCCCCCTCCCCTCAAGGGGAGGGGGAGCGTCGCGGCTCCAGCGCGAGTCACGGCTCAACCGTCTCAACCGGCTCGCCTGCGTCGTCGTCGCCGACATCCTCCAGGCGCACCGCCGCCACGACGTGCTCCTCCTCGGCCACATCGATCAGGATGACGCCTTGGGTGGCGCGGCCCGCGATGCGGATATCATCGACCGAGGTGCGGATGAGCTGGCCCGCATCGGTCACCAGCAGCAGCTCCTCGCCCTCGTGCACGGGGAAGGACGCCACCAGCCGCGCCTTGGATGCGTCGAGGCGGTGCGCGATGAGGCCTTTGCCGCCGCGCCCGGTAACGCGATAGCCGAACGAAGAGGCCCGCTTGCCCAGGCCGCCGCTGGTGGCGGTGAGGATGAATTGCTCCTGCGTCTTCATCCAGGTGAGGCGCTCGAACGGGGTCTCGCCGCCGGCATCCTCGCCCGCCTCCTCCTCGGGCTCCTCGCCTTCGGCGCCGCGATTCTTGGCGTCCCATCTGAAGAAGTCGCGCGCCTCGGCGGGCGTCACCTCGACGTGCTTCAGCACGGCCATGCCGATGACGGTGTCGGCTTCACCACCTCCGCCGTTCGCCTCCTTCAGGTCGATGCCGCGGACGCCGGTGGATTCACGGCCCTTGAACACGCGCACGTCGGTCACCTGGAAGCGGATGCACATCGCCTGCGCGGTGGTGAGCAGGATGTCGTCGTCCTCGGAGCAGATCTGCACGTCGACGATGGCGTCGCCTTCGTCGAGCTTCATGGCGATCTTGCCGGCGCGGCTGACGAGCGTGAAGTCGGAGAGCTTGTTGCGGCGCACCTGGCCGGAGCGCGTCGCGAACATCACATCGAACTTGTCCCAATCGTGCTCGTCCTCCGGCAGCGCCATCACCGAGGTGATGCGTTCGCCGGCGTCGAGATTGAGGATGTTGACGAGGGCGCGGCCGCGGGCGCGCGGATCGCCAAGCGGCAGGCGCCACACCTTCTCCTTGTAGACGAGGCCGGTGGAGGAGAAGAACAGGATCGGCGTGTGCGTGTTCGCCACGAAAAGCCGGGTGACGTAATCCTCTTCCTTCGTCTGCATGCCGGCGCGGCCTTTGCCGCCGCGGCGCTGGGTGCGGTATTGCGCGAGCTGCGTGCGCTTCACGTAGCCGCCGTGCGTGACGGTGACGACCATGTCCTCGCGCGTGATCAGCGCTTCGTCGTCGATGTCGCCTTCGGCCTCAGAGAAGTTCGTCCGGCGTGGAATGCCGAAAAGCTCCTTCACCTCCAGCATCTCGGCCTTGATCACGTCGAGGATCGCCGGGCGGCTGGCCAGCAGCGCCAGCCAGTGCTTGATCTCCTCGGCGATCTCGTTCGCGGCTTTCGCGATATCGTCGCGCCCGAGCCCGGTCAGGCGGTGCAGGCGCAGATCGAGGATGGCCTTGGCCTGCTCCTCGGAGATCCGCAGCGAGGGGCCCGCGGCGGCCTCTTCCAGCTTGTTCGTGCGCGGATCGTCGATGAGCTGGATGAGCGGCAGCATGTCGCCGACCAGCCAGGAGCGGGAAAGCAGCTTCTCCTTCGCTTCGCCGGGATCGGCGCTTTCGCGGATCGTGCGGATGACTTCGTCGATGTTCGCGACCGCGATCGCGAGGCCGACCGTCTCGTGGCCGCGCTTGCGCGCCTTCGCCAGGCGGAACTTCGCGCGCCGGGTGACGACCTGCTCGCGGAAGACGAGGAAAGCCTCCAGCATCGCCCGCAGGCCCATCTGCTCGGGGCGGCCGCGATTGAGCGCGAGCATGTTCACCGGAAACGAGCTCTGCAGCTGGCTGAAGCGGTAGAGCTGGTTCAGCACCACGTCGGCGACTGCGTCGCGCTTGATCTCCACGACGATGCGCACGCCCTCGCGATTGGACTCGTCGCGCATGTCGGCGATGCCCTCGATGCGCTTCTCGCGCACCATCTCGCCGATCTTCTCCACCATGTTGGCCTTGTTCACCTGGTAGGGCACTTCGGTGAACACGAGCGCCTCGCGCCCGCGGATGGTCTCCATGTGGTAGCGCGCGCGCACCACGACCGAGCCGCGCCCGTTCATCAGCGCCATGCGCGCGCCGGTGCGCCCGAGGATCTCGCCTCCGGTGGGGAAGTCCGGGCCGGGCACGATCTCCAGCAATTCGAGGTCGGTGATGTCGGGCCGCTCGATCAGCGACACCGCCGCGTCGATGACTTCGGAGAGGTTGTGCGGCGGGATGTTGGTCGCCATGCCGACCGCGATGCCGCCGGCGCCGTTGACGAGCAGGTTCGGATAGCGCGCCGGCAGGACAGTCGGCTCCTTGCGGGAGCTGTCGTAATTGTCCTGGTAATCGACGGTGTCCTCGTCGATGTCGGCGAGGAGGAAGCTCGCGGCCTTCGCCAGGCGCGCTTCGGTGTATCGCATCTGGGCCGGGGAATCCCCGTCCATCGAGCCGAAATTGCCCTGCCCGTCGATCAGCGGCAGGCCCATCGAGAAGTCCTGCGCCATGCGCACCAGCGCGTCATAGATCGCCTGGTCGCCGTGCGGGTGATAGCGGCCCATCACCTCCCCGACCGTGTTGGCGCTCTTGCGCAGCGGCTTGTCGTGACGGTTGCCCGCCTCCTCCATGCCGTACAGGATGCGGCGGTGGACGGGCTTCAGCCCATCGCGCACGTCCGGCAAAGCGCGCGCGACGATCACGCTCATGGCGTAATCGAGATAGGAGCGCTTAAGCTCGTCCTCGATGGGAATGGGGGCCACGCCGCTAGGCGGGCCTGCAGCCCCGGATGGGGCTTCGGGTTCGTCGGTGTCGGCCATTGCTTTAGTCGGAACTGAAACGCGCTTGCAGGGGAAAGCGCTTGTAAATCAACGGACCCGGTGCTTTCCGAGTCAATCAGCAGGCTAGCATCCCCTATGGTGCGCTGCAAACAGGAGCCCTCGATGATCCGCAACGTGTTGCTTGCCGCCGGCCTCATCGGCAGCGCCCTGGCGCTCAGCGGTTGCGGGGGCAGATTTTCGCTGCCGGGGGCCCCGGCGGATTCAAGGCCAGAGCGCGCCAGCCAGGAGCGGGACCGGGATCGCGAGCGGGATCGGGACCGAGACCAGGAGGTCGCCTCCTCGCCGCTGGGCGCGACCGAGGCGCAGATCTTCGATACCGAGGGCGCGGCGATCGGCACGGCCACCCTGACCGAGGGCTCCGCCGGGGTGCTCATCCGGCTCAATTTCAACGCCGGGGGCCTGCCCGCCGGCTGGCATGGCGTGCATCTGCACGAGGTCGGGACCTGCGCCGACGCCTTCCGCGCCTCGGGCGCGCATGTCGGGCACGGCCAGAGGAAGGTTCGCCACGGCCTGCTCAACCCGGACGGGCCCGAGGCGGGCGACCTGCCCTCCATCTTCGCGCCGGCCAGCGGCGATTTCGGCGCGGAGCTTTATTCGCCCTTCGTGTCGCTGCACGGCGAGGGCGACCGCGCGGCCATCCTCGACGGGGACGGCACGGCGCTCATCATCCACGAGAATTCCGACGACCAGGCGACCCAGCCGATCGGCGGCGCCGGCGGACGGATCGCCTGCGCGGCCTTCACGCGGGACTAGGCCTCTCTGTGCATTGCTGGATGAAGCCCCCTCTCCGCAGGGGAGAGGGCGCGCTTCACTTCCTGCTGTCTACGTCAAGCGGCGCTCGGCCATCGCCGTCAAAGCCACGCCAAGCAGCGTGAGGCCTGCGCCAACCGCGATCTGCGCGGTCAGCGGATCGCGCAGCACGATCACACCAAGCACGATCGCCGTGACCGGAGACAGGAAGAGGAACGGGGTCGTCCGCGACACCTCGTATTTCTGCACCAGGGCGAACATGAGCGTGCTGGCGACCACATTGGAGCCGATCGCGCCGAACGCCACGGCCGCCCATGGCAGCCAGCCGGCGTTGAAGGCGGCGTCCCAGCGCGCGTGCTCAAAGAGCAGCGAGGCCGGCGCCACCACCGGCAGCGACAAGAGCGCGATCCAGGCCTGATAGGAAAGCGGGTGCAGCGCCGGTCCGCGGCGCACCATCACCGCGCCGGCGCCATAGGTGAACGCCGCGAGCGCCACCAGCGTCAGAGCGCCCACTTGCTCGAACACGCGCGGATCGAACACCATCGCCAGGACGCCGGCGAAGGACGCGACGATGCCGGCGATGCGCATCGGCCCGATGCGCTCGCCCAGCAGCAGGCCCGCAAAGATCACCGAAGCGGGGATCCAGAGCTGCATGCCGACCACCATCGGGGACAGATCGCGCGCCAGGGCGACGCCGATATATTGCAGGCCGAAATGCAGCGGGCCGGTGAGCAGCGTCACCCACATCAACGCGCGCCAGCCGCCTTTGGCCTCGAGCTCCGGCGACGGCTTCAGGAACATCGCCAGGATGATCACCACCATCGCGAAGCGCGCGCTCAGCACGAAGAGCGGCGGCATCGCATTCAGCGCGATCTTCACCAGCACGTTGTTGACGCCCCAGATGCCGGCGACCGTCACGAGCGCGACAAGATCGATGGGCGCAATCGCCTTCGCGTTCATGTCGGCTTGGCGACCATGAGCCAGTACGTGGCTAGGATCGCGCCGAAGGCCGGCCAGCCGAGCCAGAACCAGGTCCACATCAAGAGGCGCGCCTGATGCGGCAGCGACGCGCCGGCGTCGCGCGCCTCCGCCGCAAGGCGCGCCACGCGCATCTGGATCCACACCACCGGCAGCCAGCACACGCCGGCAAGCGCGTAGAGGCCGTACGCCCACACGAGCCAGGGCTCGTTCCAGCGCCAACCCTGCACCAGGATGAGCCCCGCGCCAGTCAAGGGCTGCAGCACCACCGCGCTCGCGGTGAAGATGAAGTCGGCGATCACCACCATCCGCGCGACGGCCGCGAACACCGCGACATCCTTCGCGCGCCACGCCATCAGCATGAAGAAGGCGATGCCGGCGCCCGTGCCGAACAGCACCGCGCTCGAGGCGATGTGCGCGACCTTCAGCAGCTCATACGCGCTCATCCAACGCTCCGTATCAGGATAAAGCGCCCCCTCCCCTTCGAGGGGAGGGGGAAGGGGGTGGGGTGAGCTTCCGCGCGGGCAATGCTTGGCGCGGCGCGTTCGCGGCAAGATGATCGACGTCCCGCAACACCCCACCCCTCGATCCTCTCCCCTCGAAGGGGAGGGGCAGCGCCTCGTCCTGCATCGTCATCTTTCGTCGGCCGTGGCGGCGAGCAGCGCCAGGAGCGAAAAGAACGGGATGAGCTTCATCAGACGACCCAGAGGATCAGCCCAGAGCCAAGGCAAGAGAAAACTCAAGGCCGCGAGGTAGCCGATCGTCACGCCGGCCATCGCCGCCAGCACCAGCTTCGTCCGCCGGCTGAGCAAGAGCGCGAGCCCGATCGCAACGTCGAAGGCGCCGCCCCAATCCGCCGCCGGCGCCGAAAGATCGCCCAGGCCCGCCGCCTGCGCCAGTGCGATCGCCTCCGCCCGGCCCGTGGTGAGGCACACGATCCCCGTGCCGATCCAGAACGCCGCCAGCGCCGCGATCGCCAGGGGCCGCACGAAGTACAAACGGGCGCCCCAGCGGTCCTGCACGCTCGCCGGTTCGGCGAAGAGCGCCTTCTCATAAGGCTGCGCGGCGAAACCCAGACGGCGCGGCAGATGTTCGGGATCGCCGCCGACATTGTGCTCCATCTGCGCGCGCGCGGTGGAGCGCAGCGCGCTGCGTATCCCCAGCGCGCCCAGCGCATCGCCGATCGCGAACGCCGCGCGCGCCAACGCCTCGGGCGCGGTCCAGACGCGCGCGGGGCCGAAGCCCAGCCATTGGCGATGCGCCGCGACGAGCTCCCGCAGCGTCGCCTCCTGCGGGCCGGCGGCGTCGATGATCATCCGCGTCGGGGCGTCCGGCTTGAGGAGGCGCGCCGCAGCTTCGCAGAGATCGGCCATCGGGATCGGACGGAAGCACGCGCGCGACGGCGTCAGCAGCGTCAGAAACGGGACGCCGGCGATCCCGCGGACGAGCGCCGTGCCGCCATAGGCGCCGCGCGCGATCACCAGCGAAGGACGCAGGATCGACCAGTCGAGGTCGCGGCGCATGAGGGCCGCCTCGCCTTCGCGCTTGGTGCGGGCATAGGGCGTGTCGGCGTCGATTCCGATGGCCGAGAGATGGACAATTCGTCGAACGCCGGCCCGTTCGCAGGCGGCGAAGAGCGCCGCGGCGCCGGCGGCATGCGCGGCGGCGCTGGAGTCCCTGCCGCCGTCCTGCAGGACGCCGACGCAATTGACCACCGCATCGACGCCCTGCAGATGCGCGGCCCAATCCACGGCTTTCGAAAAGTCGGCGAAAACCCAGTCCCAGCGCGGAAAACGCTTGCGCGCCCAGGCGATGTCGCGGCCGGCCGCGCGGACCGCGTGGCCGTCGCTTTCCAGGCGCGCGGCGATGTGGGCGCCGATGAAGCCATAGGCGCCGGCGATGAGGATTCGCATGGCGCCAAGCTAACCCGAAAATAGGGGGATAAGTCGCGATCAATCCGACCGACTTCAAAACCGTCGTAGAATGGCCGTCCCATGTCCCTTGACGCGCCAGACCTGAAACCGATCGAAGCCATCCTGGCTTCGCTGCGTCTTTGGATCCTCGATCTCATCTGCGCCATCATGGAGGCGTTCGGCGCGGCAGATCCGTTCGGGCGGGCGCTCGCCCGCGAGGCGCGCACGCGGCTCAGCGAGGTCCAGTTCGACCTCAAGCGCGCGATCTTCCTTCTCGCGGTCGCGCGCTTGCCGGACAAGCCGACGGCGCGCCGGTTCCATCCGCCGCCCGGCTACGGCGTGCGGCGCTTCCGGCAGAGCGCGCTCCGGCTCGTCACGCACGGCGTCTTCAACCGCATGCGGCCGGGGGCCATCCGTACACGGATCGGCCGGCTGCGCGACGTGCTGGAGAATGTCGAGGCTTGGGTCGCGCGGCTCTTGAAGCGGCTCGTGCGCGGCTTCAGCGGCGCACACCGCGTGCTCGCGGCGCCGCCCGTCGCACGCGCGTTCGCAAACCCCGCGTTCACCCCGCCGCTTGCGGACAGCTCCTAGGCCCCCGCGCGCCCGTCGCTCTCATCTTTCACGCCGCGGAGGGCCTTCCGCCGGCGCCCTTGGCGCTGCGCGCGCTATTTCCGCTTCGGCTTCGGCGGCGTGAGGACCTGGGCGGTCTTGGGGTCAAAGAGCGTGCGCGTCGCGCCGATGCGGACGCTGCGCCGCGCGACGGTGGGGTAATCCACCACGTCGAATGCGAGGCTCTCCCCGCCCATCAGGCAAACGAGATCCTCAAAGCCGGCGTTGCGCAGATGATGGACGATCTGCGGCGCGGGATAGGCGAGGAAATCGCCCGCGCCGACCGCGACCCATTCGGTCCCGATCAGCGCTTCGCCCTGCCCGTAGAGGATGTAGACCCATTCCTCTTCCAGCTGATGGGCGTGCGGGACATAAGCTTCCCTGCCCGCTGCAATGCGGATGAAGTTCACGCCCGTGCGCTTCAGGCCGAGATGGGCGCCCATGCGCACGCCGGACACTTCCGAGTTCGGATTGAGCGGATGTGCGAACGTCATCTGCAGCCGGGCCATGTCGGCGCCCTTGAGGACATGCGCCTTGGCGGCCGACGCCTTTTTCGGCGACGCTTTCTTGGCTTTTCTTGCGCCCGCCTTAACCGGCTTCTGGGCTGACTTCCTGGCCATGGGCCCCACCTCTTTTGGCCCAAGCTAACATACGATCGTCAAGGAAAGGTGCTAGTCGCGGGCCGGATCGAAGGGCGCGCGCGAGAGCGAATAGCCCGCATCCGGAGGAATGACGAGCATCGGCGCCCCGTCCTCCAGCTCGACCTTCGGCAGCACGGTCACGACGGGTCTGGCGGCGGCGCGCGCCATCGCCTCGCTTGCGCTTCCGGCGCCCGCAAGCAGCTCCAGATTCATCCGTGTCGGGAACATCACCCTGCGGCGGCGCTCGGCTTCGGCCGCCAGGGCCGCCTTCGGCGTCATCCAGCAGGCCTCCACCGCCTCGCCGCCATCGCAGAGCTCGCTCTGCTCGGGCGGCGCGATCGCGACATAGAAATGCGTGTCGAAGCGCTTGGGGAGGCGCTCGGGCGTGATCCAGTGCGCGAAATAGACGAGCGCATCGAGCGCCAGGACAAGCTGCGCATCGGCGATGAGCTTCAGGAAGCTCGCCTCGCCCGCATTCACCGGCTCGCGAAAGGGCTCCAGGGGCGCCGCACGGTCGGCGCCGGCGAGCGCGGCGCCATCGCCTCTCGCCTCGCGCGGCCGCGCCAGCAGGAGGCCGGTCTCTTCGAAGGCCTCGCGGATCGCGGCGATACGCAAGGCACGCTCTGGCGTGTCGAAACGCCCATCGACGTGGCCGGTCCAGCCGGCGTCGGCATCCTCCGCGGCGAGCTTGCCGCCGGGGAAGACAAGCGCGCCCGATGCGAAGGCCGTGTTCGGATGCCGCTCGATCATCAGCACTTCGAGCGCGCCCGGCCCATCGCGAAGCAAGAGAATGGTCGCGGCCGGTATCGGCTCGGACGCCATGATGTCCCCCCTGGCGCGGCAAGGTTCCGTTCACCTTCGCGCACCGTCCGTTTCTTAACCGCGCTGCGGGTAAAAGCGAGGCCATGGCTGCGCTTGCCCCTCTTCTGCATGTGGAAACCGATGCGCCCGTGCTCTTCCCGCGGATCGATCTGCGGACGGGCCTTGTCGCCTCCGGCGCGCTCGGGCCGCAGCCCAACCTCGAAGCGCTCGGCCAGGCGCTGAAGAGCGCGCGGCGCGCGTGGCGCGGCGCGGGCTTCGTCGCGCCGCTCTCGGCGCCGCTCTGGCGCGTCGATCTCGACGCGGAATGGCTCGATGATGTCGCGCGCGAAGCTGGATGCACGCCGCATTCGCTCTCGTTCGAGCTCGACGAAACGCAGATGCAGCGCGCCGGCCCGGCGCTCGCTGTCGCGCTGCGCGCGCGCGGCTGGGGCGTGACGCTCAACACCGATCCCGATTGCCCGCTGCCGTTCGGCAAACATGCGCGCAGCCTCTACACCGAGATCCTGCTCGACGCGCCCGATCAGGTCGATCCCTATCTGGCGCTCGATGCGTGCACGCATTCTCCGCTCGGGCGGCGGATCTTCGCGGCCAAGGAAGCGGGCATCATGGTCACCGCGCGCACGGTGAACGACGATGCGACCGCGTCCCTCCTCGCCCTCGCCGGCTTCGACCGCGCCGGCGGCAAGGTCGCGGCGCAGGCCTGAGCCTTCGCAGAGCGAGGCGCGCGCTTGAGAGAGGGCGCCCGCGGCGCTGCTCCGTCTACGGATGATACCGTTCAATTCGCATGCGCCCCTTTTCTTTCGCCATGAGGCGCGCTATATGCGCCGCATGAAGTTCCTCTGTCCCCAGCGACAACGCCAACGTTGACGCCCGCGCGAGCGGGCGGCGACGATTGCCCGTTCGTCTAATGGTAGGACGCTGGACTTTGACTCCAGAGATCGACGTTCGAGTCGTCGCCGGGCATCCCGCAATTCTTTGCACGCGGTGGCCGAGCGGCGAGGCGACGGACAGCAAATCCGTATCAGGCGCGTTCGACTCGCGCCCGCGTGTCCATACACACGTATTGACTTCCCGATGGTTTCGGGAACGATGAAGCATGCTTTATCACACGGCGATCTGCGTTCATGATGTCGCGCGCACCGCGGCGTTCTACGACAAGGTGCTGGCGGTGCTCGGCTATCGGCGCGTGTGGGATCTCATGCCCGAAGCGGTGGGATGGGGCGAAGACCGCGGCGTCTTCTGGGCGCAGACGCCGAAGAGCCAAGGCTCGCCCGACATCTCGCGGCAATGCCATTTCGCGTTCGGCGCCAAGGACGAAGCGACGGTGCGGGCGTTCTACGATGCGGCGCTCGCGGCCGGCGGCAAGCCGGATACGCCGCCAGCCGCGCATCCGGAATTCTCGGCGGGCTATTTCGGTGGGCGCGTGTGGGACATCGACGGCAACAAGATCGAGATCTTGGTGCATCCGCGTCCGTGATGGCTAGCCCGCGGCGACGCGGCCCGGGCGCGCATCGACGCTGTCGAGCTTCTCCAGCAGATAGTCGAGGTCGTCGCCAGGGATGCTCTGGAAGAGCGTCAGCACGCGCTCGATCATCGAGCGGCGGAAGCGCGGGCGGTCATCGCCGCCGCCGTCGCGCTCGATCTGGTGATAGATGTCGACCGCGGCGCGGAACGGGGAATACAATCTCGGCGGCAAGCCCGCGCGGTCGAACGCGGCCTTCAGGCCGAGCGGGCCGTTGTCGTGGATCATCAGCCACATGCGCTGGTGCGTCAGGCCTGCAAGCTCGGCAAGCGCATGCTCGACAAATTCCATGTGCCCCAGGCAGAGCGCGCGCATGATCAGGGACGGGGTGAGCCGCCCATGGATCGAGACCTGCCGAATGAATTGGCCGATATCCTTCTGCAGCACCGCCTGCTCGATGATGTCGATCGTGGCGCGCTCGCGGGCGCCGAGGGCGATGTCGATCGCGATCTGCGGCGGCAATTCGTGCTTGTTCACCAGATGATCGAAGAGCTCTCCGCTGACCATCGAGACGAGCTTTTCGGTGACCGCCACGGGTAGGACGCGGCGATGCACCATCGCGCTCGTCACGCCGGAGAGATCGCCAAAGCGATCGAGCGCGGTCTCCAGGCCGCGCTGGTCGAAATCGGCGTTGTCGTTGGCGAGTGCGCGCTCGATCGCGGCAGGCGCGCCGTACTCGGAGATCGCGCCGGTGACCTTCGTGGAGAGCGTCGCACGGCTCGCGACCGCGATCTGCTTGGCCGGAGGATTGGCGCGCACGATCTCGATCAGATCCTCGTCGCTCAATGAAGGCGAGTTCATGATCACGGGCAGCGCGATCGCATCGATGTCCTGGGCGAGCTGGGCGGCCAGATCGCGCGGCAGCTTGGGAGAATTCTTCAGCGCGACCGAGAGCGAACGGCGAACAAGCGCGGCCGCGTCGGCGGCCATGATGCGCATGATCTCCTCGCCATAGGCGCGCTCGTCCGGCGACAGCTCCATCGTGTCGATGCAGCGGCAGATTTTGTGCGCGGCCTGCGCACGCGATTCATCCGTCGGCCCCTTCACCAGGGTGCGGATATCGGTCTCGGTGAGTTTCGCCCGCATCGTGACGATGGACATGCGCCCGCCCTGGATCAAGGTCCGCGCGAGTCGGCGCGCGGGACTGGGAAGCTTTGAAGGATAAGCTTAAAGAAACCCTATCCGTTTCAGGTCTCGGTCTCGCGCCAGGGATCGGATTGCGGGGCGAAGCCATCGATCTCGCGCGACGGCGCGGTAAGCAGTGAAATGAGCGCGTGCAGCAGCTCGGAGGAGAGCGGCGTCGTGGCCGGCCCGCCCGCGTTCACGCGCGCTTCGGGCTTGGCCGCATCGACCTTGATCGCGCCTTCCCCACTCGGCAACGCCAGACGCTGCAGCAATTCCTTCGCGCTCAACGCATCGCCGGCGCGATCGTAGAAGAGGCCGCGATTGGCGGCGGCGGCGCGCGGAAAGAGGTCGGCGGCGCTCGCAGCGCCGGTCGCCGCGGCCGAAACAAGCCGGGCGGCGCCGTCGGGCCCCAGAACATGCGCGGCGTAAAGCTCGTTGCCGGTGGGCGCTCGGCCGATGCGGTTCTCAAGGTAGGCGGCGTTCTCGCGCCAAAGCTCTCCGGCCATGCGGGCGGAGATTTCGGGATCGAAACGGAGATCGAGAATCTCGCGGCGGGTTTGCGCATCGACGTCGCCGGACTGCAGCATGGCGGCGTATCGTTGCAGCCCATGCTCGGCGCCCTTGCGGCGGACCATGTCGAGCCAGGTGCCGTCGATGAACTGGAAAAGTCCGGTCGCGGAAGACGTGCGGGCGCGGGCGCTGGTGTTGAAGGCGCTCTCGCGGCGCGCGGTCTCCACCAGCGCGGAGAAATCCACGCCCGTCGCGGCCGCCGCGCTGGCGATCGCCTGGCGCGCCTGCATCTCGCGCGAGAGCGGGGAAATGGAATCGCTCACTTGACGAAGTGAGCGCAGCGCCCGTCAATGAAAGCCTAACGGAGCGTCAGATGCTGTTCATGGTGGTGGAGCGGTTTCGCAACCAGGACGCCAAGCCGATCTATCAACGGCTGAAGGACAAGGGGCGCATGATGCCGGAGGGCCTCGCCTTCGTGCAGAGCTGGGTGAGCGCCGATCTCTCGCGCTGCTTCCAGCTCATGGAATGCGACGAGCCCGCCCTCTTCCAGTCGTGGATCTCGGAATGGAGCGACCTCGTGGAGTTCGAGGTCGTGCCGGTGTGCGAAGGCAAGGAGACGGCGGCGGCGCTGGCTGGGCAGCTTTAATAGCTCTTGGGCAGGCCGAGCTCGCGCTCGGCGATGAAGTTGAGGATCATCTCGCGCGAGACCGGCACCAGGCGCGCGATCATGGCCTCGCGGAAATAACGCTCGACGAAATATTCCTTCGCGTAGCCCATGCCGCCATGCGCCATGATTGCCGCTTCGCAGGCGTTGAAGCCGGCTTCGCCGCCCAGGTATTTTGCGGCGTTGGCGAAGGAGCCGCATTCCTTGCCGGCGTCGAACAGGGCGGCGGCCTTGAAGCAGAGGAGGTTCGCGGCTTCGAGCTCGGCCCAAGCCTTGGCGAGAGGATGGGCGACGCCTTGGTTCTGGCCGATCGGGCGATTGAAGACCACGCGCTCCTTGGCGTATTGGCTGGCGCGGGCGAGCGCGGCGCGACCGAGCCCCACCGCTTCGGCGCCAATCAGCGTGCGCTCGGGATTGAGGCCGCTCAGCAGGATCTGGAAGCCCTTGCCCTCCTCGCCGATCAGATCCTCCTTCGGCACTTCCAGATTGTCGATGAAGAGCGTGTTGCACTCCACCGCCTTGCGGCCCATCTTCGGGATCGGCTGGGCTTCGATCCGTGCACGGTCAAAATCGGTGTAGAAAAGCGAGAGCCCTTCGTGCGGCTTCTTCACCTCCGCCTTCGGCGTGGTGCGCGCGATGATCAGCATCTTGGTCGCGCGCTGGGCGTTGGTCGTCCAGATCTTGCGGCCGGTGATGGTGTAGCCGGAATTGGTGCGCGTCGCTTTCGTCTCGAGGCTTGCGGTATCCAGTCCCGAATTGGGCTCGGTGACCGCGAAGCAGGCCTTGTCGCGGCCATCGATGATCGGGGGCAGGAAGCGCTCCTGCTGCTCGGGCGTGCCGAATTTCACGATCGGCATGAGGCCGAAGATGTTCAGATGGATCGCGCTCGCGCCGGAGAAGCCGGCGCCCGATTGGGCGACGATCTGCATCATGAGCGCGGCTTCGGTGAGCCCCAGCCCCGCGCCGCCGACGCTTTCCGGCATCGCCACGCCGAGCCAGCCGCCGGCGGCCATGTCGGCGACGAATTCCTCGGGGAAACGGCCGGACTCGTCGGTCTTCAGCCAATAATGGTCATCGTACTTGGCGCTGATGCGCTCCACCGCGTCCTTGATGGCGGCCTGCGCGTCGGTGAGCTCGATCGTGATCGTCATGATCTCTATTACGCCAAGAACCGGGCCGGATGGAACGCCGCCCAGCGCGCAGGAACGTCTTCTTCGAAGATGTAGGCGGCGATGATGTCGGCGGTGACCGGGGCCAGGAGCCAGCCATTGCGGGAATGCCCGGCGGCGACCAACGCTTCGCCGGAAAGGCCGATCAGCGGCGCGCGATCGGGCGACATTGGGCGCACGCCGGCCCAGGCGCGGCCCGCCTCGCGCACTTCGCCGGGCAGCGCGCGCTCGGCGGCGGCGAGCAATTCGTCCACCCTGGCGCGGTCGATGAAGCGATCGAACTTGCCCATTTCGGTGGTGGCGCCGAGCACCACTTCATGCGCCCGCGGCGCGAGATAGAAATCCTTGGCGCGGATGGTCGTACGCAGCTCATTGCGCATGCGCACTTCCAGGATATGGCCTTTCGCGGGCGCCACGAGCTTGAGGGCGGGCGCGGCTTCCATCAGCCCGTCATTGGCCCAGGCGCCGACGCAGACGAGCACGTGATCGGCCTCGAAGCGGGCGCCGTCGAAGCAGATGACCTTGTCGCGCTCGACAGTTTCGACGTCATGGCCGAATTCGAGGCGCGCGCCGTGGCGGCGCAATTCCATCGCCAACCCGCTCAGCACGCGGGAAGGATCGGCGAGCCCTTCGTCGTGCACGAAGAGCGCATTGTCGGGGCCCGCGTCGAGGTTGGTGCGCTTGCGCCATTCGCTGCGCGAGAGGCGCTCGACCTTGCGGCCCTCGAAGCGTTCGGGATGATCGGCGATGAGCGCGGCGCCATCGAAGCGCACGCCGTCCTCCAGCAGCGTGCCTTTGACGATCTCGCGCCAAAGATCGAAGGATTCGAAGTTGAGGCCTGCGAGGCCGGGATGTTCGCCTTCGGCGGCATGCAGGGCTTCGGTGACCGGCGCGAGCATGCCGGCGGCGGCGAGCGAAGCGGCGGGGCCGCGAGCGGAGAAGTTCTCCTTCTCGCCTTCGACCACGGTCACGCGCGCGCCGCGCCGCGCAAGGCGCCAGGCGCACATGAGGCCGACGACGCCGGCGCCGACGATTGCGACGGATTTCATGCGCGCACGATAGCGTCCGCGGCGCCTGCTTCAAGCGCGCCGGCGCGCCTTGACTCGTTTTCGCGCAGAGCCTGGCTTGCGAACCGCGACCCGCTTGCGACCGCTTGGCTTGCGACGGGTGGGCTTGCGCGCGCTGGGCTTTGGCGCGGCGGCCGGCCGACGCGCCGCCTTGGCGGGCTTGGCGGCCTTTTTGCCCTTCGTTGCTTTCCGGGCGCTCTTCTTAACCGCCGCGATCGCCGCCTTCATCCGGTCGATGTGGGCGCGATCCTTGTCCTTCTCGATTTCCGGCAGGTCGCGGTACGCGCGAAACAATTCCTTCGGCTGGTTGGGATCGCGCCGGTTGCGCGCGACCCAGCGGGCATGGACATAAGCGGCCGCCGCTTCCCTATCCTTCGGGTGCAGGGAAAGCGCCTTGTGGGCGGCGCGGGCGGCGACGAGGTTGTCCTTCTGCGCCCGCGCGTCGAGCCGGCTCCAGGGCTGGTTGATGTCCACCAGCGCGCCGCCGCGCATGCGCATGCGCGGCAGGCGCTTTTCCTTCGGGTGGTCCTGGTGGAACTTGCGGCGCCAGGCATTGTGCGATCTCGACGCGAAATACGCGACCGCCGCCTCGATTTTGGTTTCGGCCTTCATTAACCAACCCGCATGCCACGCTTGGGCGCGATGGTAGCACGCCCCCGGTAATCAAAGCGCGAAGGAAGCGCAGGTCACCTGCGCCATTCGGGCAGATCGAAGATCGGGTTGGGGTAGGTCTCGCTCACGAATGTGCGGCCCGCGCATTCGCCGATCTCCAGGAGCAGCGTCATGTTGTCGGGCTTGCCGTTCGCCAATTGATCGAGCGCTTCCATGGTGTCCCAGGGCAGCGCGCGATTGAGCAGCGTCTCGAGCGCGGTTGAGGCGGGCTGGGCGATGCGGCCGCGCGGCTTGGGCTTCTGGTCGAGCAGGATATCGAGGCGCTGATAATCGAGCAGCGGCTGGCCGGTGATGCACACGCCGTCCATCTCGCCGATCTCGGAATTGATGCGCCAGCCCTTCTGCGGATTGGACAGCGCCTGCATGAACATGACGCCCTGAACCTGGGTGTCGTAAATCATCGAGCGCAGCGCGTGCACGCCGCGCACGCCGGGCGGCAGGCCCTGGAAGCTCGCGCCATCGACGCGCGGACGCCTGAGACCCGTGCCGCACGAGGTCATCATCAGATTGTTCGCCCCGCCCTGCCAGCCGAAGGCGTAGTTCGGCTCCAGCGCCAGCATGAGAAGCTGCATGGAGGGATTGTTGTTGCCGCTGACGGCGCCGTCGAGGAAGAAGCCCTTCTGGATGACCTTGCCGCGATCGTCGTATTCGATGTCGATGACGACTTCGTCGAAGAATGTGGGCGCCGCGGCGCTCGCAAGCACGAGATCGATCAGGCGATAGCGCTTGTTGGGGTAGACGCCGCTGTCGGCGGAAGGATCCCAGTATTTCGATTTCGGATGATTGGTAAGCACCCAGGCCGAGCCGGTATCGATGCGCTTCATGCAGATGGAGAGGCCGGTCTTGAGATCGGCGGAGCCCAGGCTCTTGGTGGAGAGCACGCCCTGCAGCGCCTTGCGGAGCTTCTTTGAATCGAACTTGGCCTGGATGAAGATGCCGTCGCCGACGGACTTGCCGAACACGTCGGGGCCCATCTTCCGGTACATGTCGATCATCTCGTCGGCGGCGTAGCCGAGCGCGAGGCCCGAAGCGATGATGGCGCCGGTCGAGGTGCCGCCGATGAGATCGTAGTAATCGGAGAGGACAAGGTTCTTGTCGCCCGAGCGGCGGCGGAGCTCGGCCTCCAGGACGCGCAGCATGCCGAGCGTGAGCACGCCTTTCACGCCGCCGCCGTCGAGCGCGAGGATGCGCTTGGGACCATTGCCGGGCGTCAGGTGATCTTCGAGCGTGCGGGCCATGTTCTATCCCCTCTTCCCCAAGTTGCCGGCTGCTTAGCGCGGGACGGGGCTCAAAAGAAGGCCAAAGCGCCGGGGTCGCGGCCTTCCACCAGCGCCTTCATCTCGGCGGCGAGGAAAAGCCCGCCCGCGACGTAGATCGCGCCTGCCTCGGCGCGGGCGAGCGCGGCGGCGCGCGCGGCCGCGACGTCGGGCGCGATCGCGACCTCCGCGCGAGGATTGGCGGCGGCGGCAAGCGCGGCGATCGCGGCGGGATCGCGGCCCTTGTGGCGTGCGCGGGTCGCGACGATGCGCGGGAAGGCCGGCGCGAGGATCGCGAGCGCGCCGGACGCGTCCTTGTCGGCTGATGCGCCGACGACGAGCACGTTCGGCGTCGCGCCGTGCATGGCGAGGAAGCCCTGCAGGGCGCCGGCGATGGCGGCGGGCGTGTGACCGACATCGATCACGATCGCGGGATCGCGCGAGATCGCTTCGAGGCGGCCGGGCCAGCGGACGCGCGCAACGCCTTTCGCGATGCTCGCTTCGTTCGCGTCCGACATGAGCGACGCAAGGCGCGCGGCGAGCGCGGCATTGTTGGCTTGGTGCGGGCCAGTCAGGGGCGAGGGCCAATCGCGCGGCGCGACGATCTCAAGCGTGAGGTCGGGGCGATGCGCCTGGATCGCCGCGGCGTGCGGCGCAGCCGATTGGCCGAGCAGCAGGCGCCCGTTCGGCGCGATCACGTCGGCCTTGTCGAGCGCGATGGCTTCGAGCGTGTCGCCGAGCAGCGAGGTGTGCTCAAGATCGAGCGAGACGATGGCGGCGAGCGGCGTCCGCACGAAGCGCGTGACGTCGCGGCGGCCGCCGATGCCGGCTTCCCAGACGCACGCATCGCACGCTTCGAACGCGGAAGCCGCGACGAGGAAGAGGAATTCGAAACCGCCGACGGCTTCGCCGGGATTGTCGGCGAGCCAGGCATCGATGGCGGATTCGGTGCGGCGCCAATGATGGTCGAGATCGGCGTCGGAGATAGGGGCGCCGTCGCGTGCGAAGCGCTCGTTGATCTCGAAGAGATGCGGCGAGGTGAAAAGGCCGACGTTTCGTCCTGCTTCGCGAAGGATAGAGGCGGTCATGGCGGCCGTGCCGCCCTTCCCGTTCGAGCCGGTGATCACGCACGAGCGCGCCGAGAAGCTCGCGAGATCGAGATTGGCGCGTGCGGAAATCTCGGCGATGCGCCTGGCTTGATCGCCGTTCGCGAACTTCGGGTATTTCGGCAGGCGGATCATGCCGCGGTCTTGGGTCTTCGCTCCTTACACGGAGCAAGGCGGCCCCCTCCCCTCGAGCGGAGGGGATAAAAGCGTGGGGTGTTCCGCCGCCAGTGGGATTCCTGGCGTTGTGTGCGCTTGAGATGTCGAGGTTCACCCCGCCCCCTGCCCCCTCCCCTCAAGGGGAGGGGGGCGCTCGACGCTGCCGCGGCGCGGATGGACGGTCCGTTCAAGCCCGCTTTTCCTGCGCAAGCGAAGTGGTGGAGAACGCGGCTTCGAAGTTCCTTGCCCAGATCTTTTCGATGAGGTCCCAGCGGCCGAAGGATTCCAGCGTCTCGATCGCGGGATTGGCGTTGGCTTCGATGAGAACGAAACGCCCGTCGATGTCGAAGACGTCGATGCCGGTGAGGCGAAGGCCCAGGGCCTTGGCGGCGGCGGCGCCGAGTTGCGCGAGCGCGGCGGGCGGCTCATCGGTGAAGTCGGTCGCGCCTCCGCCGCGGGAGCGGTTGGCGGCGAGCCCTTCGCCCGCGGGCACCTTGCGGTAGGAGAAGACCGCCTCGCCTTCCAGCACGAACACGCGATGCTCCGTCCCCTGAAGAACGGGCTGGACGAGAATGGATTCATGCTCGCGCGCGACGCGATGGACATAATCGACGAAGGCGGCGAGGTCGTCGATGCGTTCGGCGAAGACGCCGCGGCCCCCATCATTGGGCTTGCAGAAGAGCGGGAACGCGACGCTCTTGGCATAGCGGAGCGCGTCCTCCAGCTCGCGGCCCGGCGCGCGAGAGGCGGCCTTCAGCGCATGCACGAAAAAGAGCCGCGACGGCTCGATCACCGGCAGGCCGCGCGCGGCGAGGGTGCGATTGGCGAAGTCCTTGTCGCGGGCGAGCGAATAGGCGGCGGCGCTGTTCAAGGCGTAGGGCGTTGAATAGCCGCCGGCGAGGATGGCGGCGCGGGCGCCGTCGCGGACCTCGTAGAGGTAGCAATCGGCGCCGTCGAGCGAGACGAATGCATACCCGAGCGCGCGGGCCGTGTGGGCGGCGTAGCGGGCGTGGCTGTTCAGGTAGGGCGGCGGGGATGCGCCGGAAATGGCGCCGCCTCCAGGGCTCGAACCAGGGGACTCCTGCGCCACCTGCTCTGCGCTTTCCGAAATGGCGCCGCCTCCAGGGCTCAAACCAGGGGACTCGTGCGCCACCTGCTCTGCGCTTTCCGAAATGGTACCGCCTCCAGGGCTCGAACCAGGGACCTCTGGATCCACAATCCAGCGCTCTAACCAACTGAGCTAAGGCGGCACGCGAAGGGGGCGGAACCTAGTCCGCGGCAGCGGCGGAAGCAAGGCGGGTCCGTTCGGGGCGGCGCGCCGCGCCGTTGCGTGGCTCAGCCCTGTTCGGCGGCCATGTTGGGGCCGGCGCCGGGAGCGGCGCCTGGGGCGGCTCCAAGCGCCGATCTGGGGAGGCGCGGCGCGGTGAAGACCTGCTCGAAGAACGGCGCAAAGAGCGCGGCGCCGGCATAGTTCAGGTGGTCGTCGTCGTAATAGAGCGCCGCGCCGTTGAGCGCCACGCGGCAGCCCGCGCCGGCGCAGAAATACTCCTCCGGGCGCAGGCGCACGAAGTCCGGGCCGTCGGCGACGGCGTCGAAGGCGGGCGTCACCGCGCGCATGCGATCATGGTAGATGCTGCGCGGCACGACGAAGTTCGAGGGATCGCCGCCGTCGCGCGCGATGCGGGCGAGCGTTGTGGGCACGTTGAAGGGAGATTCCGGGATCGGGTAGACGAGCACGACGCGCTTGCCGGCGCGGCGCAGCGTCTCGATCGTGCCCAGGAAAGCCGCCATCAGGACCGGGCGGTGCGTCGCTTCGGTCAACGGCTTGCCGTCCGGACCGCTGGCCTGGGGAACGTGCACGTCGTCATGGGCGTAGCCGGGGGCGACGAGCGGCCCTTCCATCGCGGACTGGAAATGCGTCGCCAAGATCACGGTGTGGATGTCCGGATCGGCGAGGATGCGCTGCAGCACCGCTTCGTTGTGCGTGCGGCAGCCGCCGCGATCGTTCGGCTCCATGGGATCGACGCCGAGCGCGGGCGCGCAGGCGATCTTCAGATGCGCGAGGACGCGCTCGCCGGCCTTGTCGGCGGCGGTCTCGATCGCGGGGGCGATGCTCGCGGCGTGGCTGTCGCCCCAGAGCGCGACGCGCACCGGGCCGGTTGCGCCGTACACGCACGGATGATCGAGGTCGGGCGAGACCATGCAATGCATGCGCGCGACGTCGAAGTCCGACGCGGCGGCGGCGTAGGCGCCGACCGCCGGCGAGAAGCGCCAGCTCCAGCCCTTGCCGATATGCACCGCGACGCCGAACGAAGCGGCCGCGGCCATCGCGACGGCGCCGCCGACAAAGAGCGCGTTGCGCGGCACGGCGCGCGCGGCGGGCGGGCGGGCGCGGAACGGACGCTCGATGAAGCGCCAGGAGAGCGTCGCCAGCAGGATGGAAACACCGACGATCGCGGCGATCTCCAGGGGGGATGTCGGCGTCGTCGAGGCGTAGCGCGAAAAGACGATCACCGGCCAATGCCAGAGATAGAGCGAATAGGAGATGAGGCCGACAAAGACGAGCGGCGCGGCGCCGAGCAGGCGCCCGATCATGGTGGGGCCGGAGGCGCCCGCGTGAATGATGAGCGCAGCGCCGAGGCACGGCGGCAACGCGGCGAGGCCCGGGAACGGCGTCGTCTCGTCATAGAGGAAGACGGCCGCCAGGATCATGGCGAGGCCGGCGAACGACGCCGCTTCGCGCGCCATCGCTTGAGACAGCTTCGGAGCGGCGCCAAGCGCGAGGAGCGCGCCGAGGCCGAGCTCCCACACCCGGTACTGCGTGAGATAGAAGCCCTCGCTTGATCCGGCGGTGAGGAGCGAAGCGGCGAACGACGCTGCGCAAATCCCGGCGATGACGAGGACCGTGTTCAGCCGGAAGCGCGCAAGCAGCGCGATCAGCGGCGGAAAGAAGATGTAGAATTGCTCCTCGACCGCGAGCGACCATGTGTGCAGGAGCGGCTTCACGTTCGCGCTCTCGCCGAAATAGCCGCCCTGGAGCAGGAAGATGACGTTGGAGCCGAAGAAGGCGGAGGCCGCGACGCTCTGGGCGAAGTTCTTGAAGTCCTGCGGGAAGAGCAGGACGTAGCCGAGCGGAAGGGCGACCGCGATCATCGCGAAGAGCGCCGGGAAGATCCGGCGCACGCGGCGATCATAGAAGCCCAATATGGTAAAGCGCCCCTCCTCTACCTCACGGGCGATGATCTGCGTGATGAGGTAGCCGGAGATGACGAAGAAGACGTCGACGCCGACAAAGCCGCCGCTCATGCCCTGCAGGCCGGCATGAAATAGCACAACGGGAAGCACGGCGACGGCGCGCAGGCCGTCAATATCGCGACGATAGGCGGTTTGCACTGGTTAACTCGCTGCTGCGCGCCAACCTCTGCAAAACGCCGACCTCGGATCAAACGGCCCCTTCGCGCGGAGCGCCGGCCCGGCTAGAGTGGGGGCGCAAGGGCGAAGGGGGCTCACGTGCGCGCATTCTCCAAAGCGCTGGCGGCATTGGGCATGGCCTTGAGCCTCTGCGCCTGCGCGACGCCGCGGAACGACCGGGACTGGTATCCTTATCTCTCGCACACCACGCAGGTGGAGCGGGCCGCCGAGAGCGTCACGGTGCGGCCGGTGATCGACTGGTCCTACGCCGCGGAGGGGCCGACCGAGGAGCGGCTGACCGAGGCGAGATTCTCGGTCGCGGACTTGCGGAACGTCTGGTTCGTGCTGGAACCGCAGCCGGGGTCACAGCTCACGGCGCACACGTTCCTGCTCTTCGAATTGGCCGACGACCGGCTGATCGGGATCACGATCGAAGCGCGGCGCGAACGCGACGAGGATTATTCGGCAGTGCGCGGGGCGTTCAACGCCTACGAGCTGGCGTATATGTGGGCGTCGGCGCGCGATCTCCTGACGCGGCGCGCGGTCTTTCTCCAGCACGAGACGTTCATCTATCCCATCATGATCAGCGACGCGCAGAAGCGCACGCTGCTCACGCGGCTTCTGGCGCGCACCGAAGAGCTGGAGACGCGCCCGCGCTTCTACAACACGCTGACGTCCAATTGCACGAACGAGCTCGCCAAGGCGACGGATCTGCGCTGGCACTCGTCGTTCATCCTCACGGGAACGGCGGACGACCATCTCTTCCGGCTCGGGCTCATTCCGGGCGCGACCTTTGAAGAAGCGCACCAGCGCTCCGACATGACCGCGTTCGTGAAGGAGATGAACTTCGCGCCGCGCGAGACGTTCGACGCGGCCCTGCTCGCGGAGCTGCGGCGCCGATTTTACCCATCCCCGCCGGGCTAAGGATTCAATCCGGAAACCGCGCGCGGACGACGCTCAAGATCTTCTCCGCGGTGTCGTCCATCCAATCGCCGAACGCATGCACAGGACCGCCGACCGCGCGATCGAGCGGCGCAAGGAGCCCGATCAGATAATCCTCCACGGTGATGATCTTTTCCGCCATACCTGGGCTGCGTCGGCGCGCAATGGCAAAGCTGCGCCAGGACCGATCGAAATTCTCCCGCTCGTGATGCGGCAACTTCAACCGGATGGACTTGATCAGGAGCTGCTCCAACGCCATGCGCGCGGCTTGCGCGCTGATCCTCCTGTTGTTGCGCAGATTGTCCTGATCGCTGGGGGTCAGATGCTGCTTCCAAGCCATGGGCGCCTCCGAAGCCGACACTGCTATCGGGAGGAAAGCGCCCATGCAACTTATAATTGCGATGTCTACACGGGGCCCCAGCCGCGGGCGTTGATGTAGGCGCGCAGCGCCTCGATGCGGTTGGCGGGATCGGGGTGGGTGGAGAGGAATTCGGGCCCGCGGCCGCCGCCGCCCTGGCTCATCCGTCGCCAGAAGACGACCGCCTCGCGCGGATCGTAGCCGGCGGCCTGCATGTAATTGACGCCGAGCCGATCCGCCTCGGCTTCCTGCTCGCGCGAGAACGGCAGCGAGAGGCCCACTTGCGATCCAAGGCCAAGGGCGGCCATGGCGATCTGGCTGTCGGTGAAGGCGCCGGCGACCTGAAGCGCGCCCTGGCGCGCGATCTCGCGGCTGTAGCGCTCGGCGGCGTGGCGGCCGACGACGTGGGCGGTCTCGTGCCCCAGGACGCAGGCGACGTGGTCGTCGCGCTCGCAGATCTCCATCAGGCCGCGATAGAAGCCGACCTTGCCGCCCGGCAGAACGAAGGCGTTCTTATCGGGCCGGTCGAAGAGCGCGTATTCCCATTGCAGGCTCTGGCGGTTGGCCGCCACCGCGATGCGGCCGCCGATGCGGGCCAGGCGCGCCTGCTCGCGCGGATTATGCCAGACGGGCGTCTGGCTCACGAGCTGGCCCCAGGATTGGAGCGCCATCTGGGTGAGCTGGCCGTCATCGACGAGGATGAGCTGTTCGCGGCCGGTCTCGGGATTGGTGACGCAGCCGGCGAGGGAGGCGGCGGCGCCCAGGACAATGCTCCGGCGGCTGAATTTCCAATGCATGCGCACCTCCTACCCAAACTGGGCGCCCCCGCGAACCAGGCCGCCTCTCAATCTTGAACTCAATTTAACGCAGTTCGAGCGACAGGCCGCCTTTCCTACCAGAGAGCCTTCAGCCTACGCATGGATGAAACAAGCAGTCCGCAGAGGTCGAACACAGTGAGCGATGCACCCGAGGCGGCGCCGAGCCGGTTTGCGCCGCGTCCGTTGCCTGGGGTCGGGCGCCTGCTGGACCAGGCCGTGGGGTGGGCGCCGCCGCTGCGCTACCTCCTCACTGAAGCCCGCAAGGCGGTGCGCAAGTGGCGCTGGCGACGGATGGGCGCGACGGGGTTGCGCGTGCTCGATCCGGAGGCGCTGCGGGGCAAGTTCCGCGAGGCGCTGGACTGGGTCGCGCGCGACGGCGCCGACAAGGTCGGGGACTATCTCGAACTCGGGGTCTTCAACGGCACGTCCATCATCGAGATGAACAAGGCGCTCTCGGCGGCGAACCTCAACCATGTCCGCATGTTCGGGTTCGATTCCTTCGAGGGCATGCCGGACTCGGTGAGCGAGGAAGGCAGCGCGAACTGGGAGCCGGGGATGTACGCCACCACGCTGGAGACGGTGCGGCGGCGGCTCAACGAGGGCGGCGTACCGGAGGCGCGCTCGTTCCTGATCAAGGGCTTCTTCGACAAGACCTGCACGCCGGAGACCGTCGCCCGCTACAAGATGGGCCGCGCCAGCGTGATCATGATCGATGTCGAACAATATACGGCCGCCAGGCCGGCGCTCGAGTTCGCGGCCCAGTTCATCACCGACGAGGCGGTGGTGATCATGGGGGCCTGGTACACCCCGGTCCCCTATGAGATCGGCGCGCAGCGGGCCTATGGGGAATTCATGGCCGCGCACCCGGAATTCCAGGCAGCGGATTTCGGCTCCTATGCCGGGTTCGACCGCCAGGCCGGGCACGCCTACAAGCTCACGCGGCGCGCCCAGGCCTAGATGCGCTTTGAACCGGCGAGGAGATGTTGTAAGAGCGCCGGTCCCGGCTCGCCCGTGGATAGGCCTGGGTAGCTCAGTTGGTAGAGCAGCGGATTGAAAATCCGCGTGTCGGCGGTTCAATTCCGTCCCCAGGCACCATTCCAAGGCGCTGAATTTACATGAAGTCCAGTCCAAAGCCCGCCCGCCCGCTCCGCTCGCGCGCGTGGTTCGACGATCCCCATTCGACCGACCTGACAGCGCTGTACCTCGAGCGCTACATGAATTTCGGGCTCTCCCAGGAGGAGCTGCAATCGGGCCGGCCGATCATCGGGATCGCGCAGACGGGCTCGGACCTCTCCCCCTGCAACCGTCACCACCTGGTGCTCGCCGAGCGGGTCCGGGACGGAATCCGCGAGGCCGGCGGCATCCCGATCGAGTTCCCGGTGCATCCGATCCAGGAGACGGGCAAGCGGCCGACCGCGGCGCTCGACCGCAACCTCGCCTATCTCGGCCTCGTTGAGGTGCTCTACGGCTACCCGATCGATGCGGTGGTGCTCACCACCGGCTGCGACAAGACCACGCCCGCGTGCCTGATGGCGGCGGCGACCGTCGATATCCCGGCGATCGTGCTTTCGGTCGGGCCGATGCTGAACGGCTGGTTCCGCGGCGAGCGTACGGGATCAGGCACGATCGTGTGGAAGGCGCGCGAACTCTTGGCCAAGGGCGAGATCGACCGGGCCGGCTTCATCAAGCTCGTCGCGTCGGCGGCGCCATCGACCGGCTATTGCAACACGATGGGGACCGCCTCGACGATGAACTCGCTCGCCGAGGCGCTCGGCATGTCGCTGCCGGGCAGCGCCGCCATTCCCGCGCCGCATCGGGACCGCGCGGAGTGCGCGTACCGCACTGGGCTGCAGATCGTGGAGATGGTGCATGCGGACCGGAAGCCGTCCGACATCCTCACGCGCGAGGCGTTCCTCAATGCGATCAAGGTGAATTCCGCGCTTGGGGGCTCGACCAACGCGGTCATCCATCTCAACGCGCTTGCGGCGCATGCGGGCGTTGAGCTCGACGTGCATGATTGGCAGACGCACGGGCACGAGGTGCCGCTGCTGGTGAACCTGCAGCCGGCCGGCGAATATCTCGGCGAGGATTTCTATCGCGCGGGCGGCGTGCCGGCGGTGGTCGCGGAACTGATGGGCCGGGGCCTCATCGCGGAGGGCGCGCTCACCGTGAACGGCAAGAGCCTCGGGGATAATTGCCGCGAAGCGCACATCGAGGACGAGGACGTCATCCGCCCCTACGCGCGGCCGCTCAAGGAGCGCGCTGGTTTCCAAGTGCTGCGCGGCAACCTCTTTGACAACGCTATCCTGAAAACGAGCGTGATCTCCGACGAGTTCCGCGCGCGCTACCTTTCCGATCCGAAGGACCCCAACGCGTTCGAAGCGCGCGCGCTCGTGTTCGAGGGGCCGGAGGACTATCACGCGCGCATCGATAGTTCGGATGCGGATGAAACGACGCTGCTCGTCATGCGCGGCACCGGGCCGCTCGGCTATCCGGGCTCGGCGGAAGTGGTGAACATGCGCCCGCCCGCAGACCTGCTCAAACGCGGGATCACCTCCCTGCCCTGTCTCGGCGATGGGCGCCAATCGGGCACTTCGGCGTCGCCGTCCATCCTGCATGCGTCTCCCGAAGCGGCCGCGGGCGGCGGGCTGGCGCTGCTGAAGACCGGCGACCGGGTGCGGGTCGATCTCGGCAAGGGCGAAGTGAACCTGCTCGTCTCGGACGCCGAGCTCGCGGAGCGGCGGCGTGCGCTCGAAGCGGCGGGCGGCTTCGCGGCGCCGGCGAGCCAAACGCCCTGGCAGGAAATGCAGCGCGGGCAGGTCGGCCAGAGCGACCAGGGCCAGGCGCTGAAGCCGGCGCTGAAATACCAGCGGATCGCGGAAAAGGGCCTGCCGCGCCACAACCACTGAGACGCCCCTTCGGGGCGCGAAACTTTTGTTTCATCGGCGCGGCGGCTAAATACCCCATCAGGGGAGGCTGGCGTGCTTCGCAGCATCTGGGCGAGCTGGGCGATCGGGGCGATTGGGGCGCTCGCAGCGGCCTGGCCGTCCGTGCCGGCGAGCGCGCAGGTCGTGCAGGCCGGGGCGAGCGCGCCCGCCGCCAGGCTCGAAGCGCGCGCCGCGCAGTGCGCGGCGGCCCCTACCCCGAGCGAGGCGCGGCGCGCGACAACGGCCGAACGCGTGCAAGCGCTTGAGCGATCCACGCAGGCCAACCCGACGCTCTTCTGGGACTGGGTGGAGCTTGGCCGGCTCTATCAGGAGACGCGGCGTTTCGCAGGCGCGCGGCGCGCAGGCCAGCAGGCGCTCGCGATCGCCTGCGACGACGCACAACGGACGGCCGCGCTGACCGGACTTGCCGAGACCGCGGTCGCTTCGGGCGACCCAGGCGAAGCGATGCGGCGGCATCTGCAGACCCTGGCGCTGCGGCGCGACATGGCCGCGGCGGACGCTGGCGCAGTGAGCATGCAGAGCGCGATCGCCGACACCCTCGACCGGATCGGCGAAGTGGCGCGGATGCGCGGCGATCCGGTGCACGCGCGCGAGAGCTTCCAGGAAAGCCTGGCGCTGCGGCGCCGGCTCGTCGCGCGCGATCCAAGCGCCTCGGAGCTCAAACGCGATCTTGCGCTCAGCCTCACGCGGATGGGCGATCTCGATCTGGCGCAGGGAAACGCCGAGGCAGCGCAGGCGCTCTACGAGGAAAGCCTCGGTCTGGTGCGCGCTGTGGCGGGGGCGGACAGGTCTGCGGCCGCGCAGCGCAGCGTGCTCGCCAGTCTGGCGCGCATCGGGGAAGGCGCGCTTGCGCAAAACGATCTGCCGCGGGCGCGCACGATCTTCGAGGAAGGCCTTACGACGGCGCGGCGGCTCGCGGCGACGGCGGCCGGCGAGGCTGCGCCGCAGCGCGAGGCGGCGCTCTTCCTGGAGCGCATCGGCGATGTCGCGCTGGCGCAGAACGACGCGATTACGGCGCGCGCGCGCTACCAGGAGAGCCTCGATCTGCGCCGCCTGATGGCCGGAGCGGACGTTTCGCCGGGGCTGATGCGAGAAGTCTCGGTGAGCCACAACAAGGTGGGCGACGCGCTCGTCGCGCAAGGCGACCTCGTCGGGGCGCGCGCGAACTATGAGGAGGCGCTGTCGATCCGGCGCGGCCTTGCGGTGAGCGAGCCGAACGCGCCGGCGCTGATGCGCGACGTGCATGTGTCGTACTCGAAGATCGGCGATGTGGCGGTGCACCAGGGCGATTATGCCGGCGCGCAGGCGGCGCACAGGGAGGCGCTCGCGATCGCGCGGCGGGTGGCGGCGGCGAGCCCTGGCCCGGCCAGCAATCACGACGTGTGGGTGTCGATGTGGAAGCTCGCCGAGCTCTCCGGCGGCGCGGCATGGGGGCAGCTCGCCGCGACAATGACGGAGATGCAGCGGCGCGGCGCGCTGGCGGCGGCGGACGGGCCCTATCTGCAGCAGGCGGAGCGAAGGGCGAACGGGCGCTAGGGCTTCGTCATCGAGCCAGGCGATGACCGCGCAGCGCTTGCGGCGAGCCCGATAAGCGGGGAAGTGTGCGCCCATGCGGGACTCTTGCGACGTGGTGATCATCGGGGCGGGCCATAACGGGCTCACCTGCGCGGCCTATCTGGCGGCCGCCGGCTTTTCGGTGAACGTGCTGGAGAAGCGGCCGCGGGTCGGCGGGGCGGCGGTGACGGAGGAATTTCATCCGGGATTCCGCAATTCGGTGGCGGCCTACACGGTGTCGCTGCTCAACCCGAAAGTGATCCGCGACCTCGAACTCGCGGAGCGCGGATTGCGGATCGTCGAGCGGAAGGTGTCGAACTTCCTGCCGCTTTCGGACACCGACGGGTTCTGCACGGGGCCGGGCATCACCAAGGGCGAAGTGGCGCGCTATTCGGCGCGCGACGCGGAGCGGCTCAAGGATTACGAGGCGCGGCTCGACAGGATCGCGGACGTCGTGCGCGACCTCCTGCTGAAGACGCCGCCCAATCTCGTCGAGCTCGGCTGGCGCGCGGCGCTGCAGGAAATGCTGAGCGCGGCGGGCCTCGCTTCGCTGCTCGGCAAGCTCGACCTCACGGCCAAGCGCGATCTCCTGGACTTCTTCACCAAGTCGGCGGGCGATTGGCTGGACAGCTGGTTCGAGAGCGCGCCGATCAAGGCGGTGCTCGGGTTCGATTCCATCGTCGGGAATTATGCGAGCCCGTACACGCCGGGCTCGGCCTATGTGCTGCTCCACCACGTGTTCGGCGAAGTGAACGGCAAGCGCGGACTTTGGGGGCACGCGATCGGCGGGATGGGCGCGATCACGCAGGCGATGGCCGCGACGTGCAAGGCGCGCGGGGTGGAGATCCATGTCAACGAGGACGTGCGCGAGATCGCGATGGAGGACGGGCGCGCGGCCGGCGTCGTCACCAAGGGGGGCGCGCTGGTGAAGGCGAAGGCGGTCGTCTCCAATCTCAATCCGAAACTCCTGTTCGGGACGATCGTCGATCCCGCGCTCATGCCGCCGGATTTCAAGGAGCGGATCGGCCGCTACAAGGTGGGCTCCGGCACGTTCCGCATGAACGTGGCGCTCTCGGAGCTGCCGCGCTTCACATGCAAGCCGGAACCGGGCGACCATCTCACCGCCGGCATCATCATCGCGCCGTCGCTGCAATACATGGAAAAGGCCTATGACGACGCGCGCGCGTTCGGATGGTCGCGCGCGCCGATCGTGGAGATGCTCATCCCCTCCACGCTGGACGACAGCCTGGCGCCGCCCGGCCAACACGTCGCGAGCCTCTTCTGCCAGCATGTCGCGCCGGCGCTGCCGGACGGGCGCTCATGGGACGACCACAAGGAGGAAGTCGCGGACCTGATGATCGCGACGGTGGACAAGTTCGCGCCGGGGTTCAAAAACTCCGTGCTCGGACGCTCGGTGCTGTCGCCGCTCGATCTGGAGCGCGAGTTCGGGCTCGTCGGCGGCGACATCATGCACGGCGCGCTGTCGCTCGATCAGATCTTCTCGGCGCGGCCGGTGCTCGGCTGGGGAAATTACCGGACGCCGGTGCGCGCGCTTTATCAGTGCGGGGCGGGCACGCATCCGGGCGGCGGCGTCACCGGCGCGCCGGGGCACAATGCGGCGCGCGAGATCATCCGGGATATGAAGCGCCGCGGGTGATCCCTGATCGAGGAGTCAGCGGCGGACGCGATAGGCGGTGAGCGTGCCGGGGCGCCAATTGGGGATGTAGAGCATGTCCCCGACAAGCAGGATGTCGTTCTGGAAAATTTGCGCCGACTTGGCATCGAGCAGCGTCGTCTTCGATCCATCGGCGCGGACCTGGTGCAGCAGGCCGGGCCATTCACTGATCAGGAAGTCGTCGCCGACGCGGACGACGCCGTCGGCGTCGCCGAGGCCTTCGGCGCGCGTTTCGATGGCGCGCGTGGCGTAGTCGATGGCGAGCAGGCGTCCGGCCATCGTGGCGACGAAGAGACGATCGGGCTCCGGCAGGAGGCCGTTGGCGGCGGCAAGGAGCGGATCCTCGATCCAAACCGAGACGGCGCCGTCGCGCAGCGCGTAGATGCGGCCGGCGTCTGAATCGGTGGCGAAGATGCGCCCATCCGGCGCAAGCGCGACGTCATTCAGGAAGCGCGCGCCAGGCGCGGGGAAGCGTTGCTCGATGCGGCCGCTCGCGGCGTCGATGCGGACAATGACGTCGATGTCGGAGACGAAGAGCTTGTCGCCAAGGCGAACAAGGCCCTTCGGCGCGTTGAGGCCGGTCACGAAATCGCGCTGCAAGAGGCGCCCATCGACGCCCACACGCGCAATGAACCCGACGCCGTCCTTGGCTTCGCCCTCCCCGGCGACATTCGATACATAGAGAAACGCGCCATCCGCGCTCAGCGCTGCGCTTTCGGGATCGGCGAGACCTTCAGCGACCCAAACGCGTTCGAGCGCGATTTGCGCAGGCGCGGCCGCGGCGACAGACGGCGGCGCTTCCTTCGAAGGCTGCACGCATGCGGCCAAGACAAAAAGAGCGCACGCCGGGATATGCCTGATCATGCGCGATCGATGGCATATCCGCAGCGTCCGCTCACGCGCCTTGCGATGAAAGCGCGAGGAATGGAGCTTATGGCGTCGGACCCGCCGGCGGCGAGGCGGGGACCGGCGAGATCGGCGTCGCAGACGGAAGCGGCGAAGCCGGGGCCGGCGTCAACGGCACGGCCGACGGCGACGCAGACGCGGGCGGCGCGAGCGGCTTCGGCTCAGCGGCGGCGTTCAAATCTTCCTCCGGCGGCGGCGAGGTCGGGATAGAGCGCGTGCGCGGCGCGACGCGGGCTTCGCGCGCCGGGGCCGGAGCGGCTTCGGGAACGGCTTCGGGCGAAGCGGCTGCCTCGGCCGGCGCGCCGTCTTCAGTCACGGTCGCAGTGCTCGGCTTGGCGGACGCATAATCCTCCAGCGTCGGCTCGGAATAGGCGGCCTGCCGCGCTTCGCCCAGCGGGGCGGACGGCATGTTCATAATCGCCAACGCGCCGCCGACCGCGACGACGCCAAGAACCGCGAAGATGGCGTAGCGCACGAGCGCGCCGGACTTCATCTTGCGATATTCGGGCGCGGCATAGGGATCGACGGGGTTCTTCCTGGCCATGAACGTACCTCTGCGTTGAACTCGCAAGGGTAACGCCATGGACGGAGGTTAAGTTCCGCGCACGACTGCGGGCGACCGATTTCGGCCCGATCGCGCCCAATTCTTGACTCAGTTCAGCGCGCCGGCGCCGCGCGCGGGGCGGCGGCCTTCACCGCCCGCACGGCGCTTTCGATCGCGGGACGCTCGCGGCCGCGCAGATCGGAATTATACGCGAGTTGAGACCAGGCGCCGCGCACGACGAAAGGCACGGCGATGCCGCCTTCGCGCGGCGTGATGCGCACGTTCATGGTCTGGGCGCCGAGATTGATCAGCCCCAGCGTATCGACGCGCAGGTCGGGGAGCTGAACGCGCAGATCGTCGGTGGCCATCACACCGTCGGCGATGGCGAACGAGCCGGAGAAGTTGGAAAAGCGCGTGCGCGCATTCGGGTTCACCAGGTCGCCGTTGAACGCGTTGCGGATGGTGCGGGAGATGCCGCCGAGATCGACGCCGCGAATGGCGCCTTCGCGTGCGGCGAGCGTCACGCGCCCATCGAGCGAGGAGATGAGCGCGTCGGGCGTCGCGCCTTCGCCGCGCCAATTGAGCGTCACGTCGGCGGCGCCTTCGAGGTTCTCGAAGCCGAACGCGTCGCGCAGGAAGTCGTTGGCGCGGACGCCCTGCACCGAAAGCTCCTGCGCCAAGCGCACGGCCGGCGCGCGCGCGTCGATCTCGATGCGGCCGCTGCCGCGTCCGCCATAAAGCTCGAGCTTGGTGAGCGTGGCGGCGAGGAAGCCCTGGTTCAGCACCATGGAGAGCTCGGCCGCATCGGCCTGCACGCGCTGGGCCTTGAACGGCCCCTTGATGTAGAGCTCGAGATTGGCGTCGACGGACTTGAGGACGCCGAGCTCGATCGGCGTCGTCGGCCACGGGCGGCGCGCGTCCGGCGCGTTGGCGATGGTGGCGGCGGCGGCGGCTTCGACCGTCACGGCGGCGCCCTCCGCGACCGGCGGGGCGGCGCCGAGATAGGGATTGATGTCGAGGCCCTTGAGCTCAAGACGCCCGCTCACATAGGGACGGCCGTGGGCGCCCTCCAGGACGAAGTCGCCGCGGCCTTCCAGTGCGTCGAGCTTCAGGCTCGCGTTCTCAAACGCGAACTTGCTGCGATCGATGGTGAGGCGGCCGTTGACGAAGAAATTCTCCAGGCCCGCGCCGGGCGCGATCGTGGTTGCGAGCCAGGCCGAAAGACGACGCAAGCTCGGGCCTTCGGCGCGCACGTCGCCCGCGAACGTCTCGCTCGCGCCGGCGAGCTGGCCCTCGACGTGGGCGGTGAGCAATTCGCTGCGCACATCGGCGGTGAGCCCCGTCTGCTGGCCGTGCATGGCGGCGCGCGGCTGCGCGACCGTTGCGTCGAGCTCGACGCGCTGGCCCTTCCAGCCGAGCGCGCCGCGGAGGCGGATCGGCTTGTCGAGGCTTTCGATGGCGCTCGTCAGGTCGGCGTTCTCGATCAGCCAGGAATCGTTGTCGCGGCGATCGACGTAGGAGATGCGGCCGCCGGTGACGCGGATTTCCTTGAGCGCAAAATCCTGCAGCGCCGGCCCCTGCGCGGGCGGCGTCGGCTGCGTGCCCGGCGGCGGCGTCAGGGTCCAGTTGGGGCGGCCCTGCGCGTCGAGCTCGAGCGCGATCACGGGATCGACCAGCACCAGCCGATCGACGACGACCTGGCGACGAAGGAGGTAGGGCAGGATCTCCAGACCGGCGGCGATGGAGCCGGCCTGGGCGAGGTTGGCGGCATGGCCGCCGGGGACATTGGCGATGGAGACCTGTTCGGCGCGGAAGCCGAGCACGGGGAAGAAGGCCAGCGAAAGATCGCCGCCGATGGCGACGTCGCGGCCGGTGGCGCGCTCCAGCTGGGCCTCGAACTCGCCCTTGAGCTGGGTGCGCGGCAGAAGGAAGAAGAGCAGCGCCGCGCCCGCCAGAAGCAACGCGACGAGACCGCCGACCAGATAGACGACCCACCCGACCCAGGTTTTCGGCATGGCTTTCCCCCGTCTCGCTTGCGCCCAGCTTAGGCGTCCCGGAGGATGATGTCAGCGGCGAGGAGATTCCAAATGCGCTGGCTGGCGGCCTTGCTGGTCTGGATCGCGGCGACGGCGGGCGCGGCGGCGCAGACGGCGCCGCCGGGCTGGAGCGTCCGGGCAAGCGCGGACGCCTGGGTCGCTGTCTCGCCGGATCAGGGGCGCGGGCTCAATGTGCGGATGATCTTCTTCGCGCCGGTGCAGGACGGGCGTCCGATCGCGGCCTGGCTGGAGGCGGAAAGCGGGCGCCACACCGCTTCGCTCGGACGGGTGATCTGGGCCGGGAACCCGGTCGCGCATGATGATCCGACCTTGCTGTCGAAGGGGCGCACCTATGTCGAGACGCAAACGAATGTGCGCGTCGCCGCGTTCGCGTGGGGCTATGAGACGCCGCGCGGGCGCCAGCTTGCGATGATCCTGAAGCCGATGGACCTCGCCGACGCAAACGCGGCGTATCAGGGCGCGCTCGACGTGCTCGCTGGCGCGTGGCGCGCACGGTATGCGTATGCGCCGTCAGCGGCGGGGCCCGCGCCATCGGCGCAGGCGGCGGCGCCATCACCCGCCGCGGCGGCGCCGGCGCGGCAGAACGGGCGCAATTGCCGGCGCGAGCCGGTGTGGGGATTCCGGCTTTCGCCGTTCTGTCAGCCGTCGGGCGTGTGTCCCGACCGCGTGATCAAGAGCTATGAGACGGTGTGCGATTGACGGCTGAGCTTCCTCGGTGCGCGTGGCCGGGAACGGACCCGCTCTATCTTGAGTATCACGACACCGAATGGGGCGTGGCCGAGCGCGACGACCGCGCTTTGTTCGAAATGCTGTTGCTCGAGGGATTTCAGGCGGGGCTGTCGTGGATCACGATCCTGCGCAAGCGGGAGAATTTCCGCCGCGCGTTCGACGGCTTCGAGCCGGAGAAGATCGCGCGCTACACGCCGAAGAAGATCGAGCGGCTGATGGCGGATGAAGGGATCGTCCGGAACCGGCTGAAGTGCGAGGGCGCGGTGCTGTCGGCGCGGGCGTGGCTTCAGATGATGGAGGAAGGCCCGGGCTTCTCCAAGCATCTCTGGGGCTTCGTCGGCGGCAAGCCGATCGTGAACCATCTGAAGAAAGGCGATCCTGCGCCCGCGGAGACGGAGATTTCGCGCGCGCTCTCGAAGGATTTAAAGACGCGCGGGTTCAAGTTCGTGGGACCGACGATCGTCTACGCGTTCATGCAGGCGGTGGGCATGGTCAACGACCACGCAGTCACCTGCTTCCGGCATCCGGAGTTCAAGAAACGGACGTGAGCGTCAGCGAGGGGCGACCGGTCAATCGAGCTCGAACTTCATCTTTGCGCGCGTGACGCTGTCGGAGACTAAGAGCGCGCCGAGCGACGTTGGCTCCAGTTGCATCATTTCGATCGCAGCTGCTCCGAAGCCCCATCCCGGCGGAGTTTCGCTTTCAATCACGCAGGAGGGCAGCTGATGAAAACGGTGGCCGCAAACCACCGTCGCCTCGCCTTCCTGGCGCGCGGCACGCGCACGAGGTGGATAGAATTGGGATGTGAACTCGGGCGGCTGCGAGGGGAGATCGAGCGGCTCCTCCTGCATCGACCCGACATTAAGCGGCTCGTATTCCGGCGGCGCTCCGAAATTCACTGGCAGCGTCAGCACCGTTCCGGCCTTGAGTGCAGCGCTGAAAGACCCTTCAGAGACGCGGAATTTTGGCGCCAGAGACATCGCCGCGGCGCCGAAACCCATTCCTGCGGGCGTCTCGCGCTCCACCGCGCAATCGAGGCGACGCTCGGCGTTCACCGTGCAGCGGAGCTGTACGCGCGCGAGGATCGCGCGCGACTGCGCTTCTGGAGGATAAGCGCGCATCACGTCCGCGAAAGCGGGCGCGTCATCCCAAATGACGTAAGGCTCGGTCTCCCCTTCACTGTAAAAATTGATTGGCACGCGCACGCGTGCGCCAGCGACGGGCCTTCCTTCACGCACGGCAGGCGCCATCCGGAAGGCGCGCGACATCCCGACGGCAGCTCCTCCGAAGCCCCACCCCGTCGGCGTTTCGCTCTGGACGATGCAAAGCGCGCGGTTGTCCAGCTCCACCGTGCGCCGGGCGGAAAGGCTGCGGCGAACTCCCGGCCCGTGGGACGTTCGATCCAAGCAGGCGGACGATCTCGCTTGTTGCCTTCTTCCGCCGTTGCCGCGACGGCCCAAGCAGAAGCCGCGGCGAGGATCAAACCCGAAATCGTTCGTCGCTGCATCGCCGTCTCCGCGGCGGATGCTATCGCGCCGGGGTTGTGGAGTCAGCTGCCGTCGGCGCAAGGATCTTCCGGAAGAAGAGCGCGAAGAGGAGCATGTAGGCGCCGCCGCCCGCCACGAGGGCGGCGTGCATGGCCCAGAACGAGAAGCCGTCCATCGATTCCAGGAATCCACCGATGCGTCCGACGATCATGTTGGCGGCGAAGAGGTGCAGATAATAGATGCCCATCATCAGGCCGCCGACCGCGCGCGGCGATGCGCGCGAGAAGAGCGCCAGGCCGACCGGCAGGATCATCGCGAAGCCGATGTCGTTGACGGTGTGGAAGGCGAGCCCCCAGGCGAGCGAGGCCTTGATTCCGGTGGCTTCGTGCTGGGCGCTGGCGAACGCAAGCGCGAGCGGCGCGAACATCGCGATGCCGCAGCCGATCACCATCTTGATGATCTCGTCGGGCTCGCGCCGCTTCTTCGACCACCAGCGCCAGAAGATGACAACCGCGAGGAGCGTGGCGGTGGAGATGAAGGCGTCGAGCGAGATGAGCCAGGTGACGGGCATGGTCTGGCCGAAGAATTCGAGCGCGTAAGTCTTTTCGCCCCATACCAGATAGGCGTTGAAGATCTCCTGGTTGCCGACCAGCGAAAACGCCATCGCCGGGAGAAGCGCCACAAGCACCGCGACCTTCTTCCAGTCGCCGGGCGCCATCTTGGGAAGATCGGCTTTCGCAGCGGCGGCGCCGCGCTGACGTTCCGGCGGCAGATATTTGCGGCCGGCGAGATAGATCATGAGGCCGAACACCATGCCGACGCCCGCGGCGCCGAAGCCCCAATGCCACGCGACTTTCTGGCCAAGCGTGCCGCACACGAGCGGCGAGACGATCACGGCGATCTGGATGCCGAGGAAATAGATCTGGAAGGCGTCCGCGCGGCGGAGATCCTGCGGCGAATAGAGCTCGCCGACTTGGCTTGCGATATTGCCCTTGAAGCAACCAACGCCGGCAAGCAGGCAGGCGAGCGCGATCAGGAAAGAGAACTCGAACGCCATCAGAAAGTGGCCGATGGCCATCAGGATGGCGCCGAGCGCGACGGTGGCGGTGCGCCCAAGGATACGGTCAGCGATGAAGCCGCCGGCGAGCGGGGTGAGATAGACGCCGCCGGCATAGAGCCCGAAGATCACCGAGGCGAGCGCAGCCGGCGACAAGGGGCCGTAGGCGGCTTCGATCGCAGCGCGGAATTGGGTGAAGCCGGCGACGTTCTCGACGTGGCCGGGCAGGAGAAGCTGCTGGCCCATATAGAGCACGAGCAGCGCCTGCATGCCGTAATAGGAAAAACGCTCCCAAAGCTCGGCGAAGGTGAGATAGGCGAGCCCGCGCGGGTGGCCGAGGATTTCCTTGCCTGCCGGCGGCGTGAAATCGCCTACCGTCGCGTCAGCCGTGGTCATCGCGCCGCTCCAGTCCGTCCCGTCAGCACTATCACGCCGCCGTGAAGGCGCTGGCAAGCCAAGCGATCAGCTTGCGACGGGAACGCCCTATCCAGGTTGGAGCGCGGGCCTTATGGCCCGCATTGCATCACTCGGCGGAAAGAATGCGGGCCGTAAGGCCCGCGCTCCAACCTGGAGACGGCTCGCGCTAGGCGGCCTTGCCTTCGAGGCGGGCCTTGGCGCGGTCGGGGCCGATGAGCGCGAAGATGGGCGCCATCTCGGGGCCGTGCTCGAGGCCGGTGAGCGCCTGGCGGAGCGGCATGAAGAGCGCCTTGCCCTTGGCGCCGGTCTTCTCCTTCACGGCGTTGACGAAGGCCGGCCAGGATTGGGCGGTGTACGGACCTTTCGGCAGAAGCGCGAGCGCGGTCTCGGCGAAGGTCTTGTCCGGGATGACCGGATCGATGGGGCCTTTGACGATCCTCGCCCATTCGGCGACGTCGGACATGAGGTGGATGTTGGCGCGCACCGCGTTCCAGAAATCCTCGCCGAGATCGGCGTTGTGTTCCGCGAGCTTCGGTTTGGCTGCGGCGTAGTCGAGCTTGTGCAGCACCGTGGCGTTGAGGCGCTTCAGCTCCTCCGGATCGAAGCGGGCGGGAGCGCGGCCGATCTTGTCGAAGGAGAATTCGTTCGCGAGCTCTTCGAAGGCGGCTTTCGCCTCGACGGGATCGGAGGTGCCGATCTTGGCGAGGTAGGACAAGATCGCGATCGGCTCGAAGCCCTCTTCGCGCAATTCGCTGACGGAAAGCGAGCCGAGGCGCTTGGAAAGCCCCTGCCCGTCGGCGCCGACCAGCAATGGAAAATGGCCGAAGCCGGGAACTTTCGCGCCGAGCGCCTCGAAGATCTCGATCTGCACGCCGGTATTGGTGACGTGATCCTCGCCGCGGACGATGTGCGTGATCTTGAAGTCGATGTCATCGACGACCGATGGCAGCGTGTAGAGATAGGCGCCGTCGGCGCGGATGAGCACGGGATCGGAGAGCGAGGCGGTGTCGATCGATTGAGGCCCACGCACGACGTCGGTCCATTCCTTGCGCGCGCCGGAGAGCTTGAAGCGCCAGTGGGCGCTGCGGCCCTCCGCTTCGAGCTTGGCCTTCTCCTTCGCAGTGAGCTGCAGCGCGGCGCGGTCATAGACCGGCGGAAGCCCGCGCGATTGGGCGATGCGGCGCTTGCGCTCGAGCTCGTCCTCGGTCTCGTAGCAGGCGTAGAGCAGGCCCGCGGCCTTGAGCTTCTCGGCGGCCGCGTCGTAGGCGGCGAAGCGTGCGGACTGGTTGGCCTTGGCGTCCCAGTGGAGGCCGAGCCAGGAGAGATCGGTCTCGATGCCCTGCTCGTATTCCTTGGTGGAGCGGGCCAGATCGGTGTCGTCGATGCGCAGCAGCATTTTGCCGCCCTGCCCCTTGGCGAAGAGCCAGTTGAGCAAGGCCGTGCGGATATTGCCGACGTGAAGCCGGCCCGTGGGCGACGGCGCGAAGCGAAGATGAACACTCATGAGAGGCCGGCTTATGGGCCCCGGGGGGCGCGCCTTCAATACGCGTTTTGGCGGCGCGGCCGCCCGCCAATGAGGCGATCCGGTCGCCTTACAGCGAATTTAATCGTTTGATGAATTCTTCACTGGACCCGGGGCGTCGAAGCGGCCCAAAGCGCGGTCAACAACAAGGAGGCAACGACCGCAAGGGATCTTCGAAAGGAGCATCCAAATGCGTGCAAGACTCTCCGGCGTGCTTTCCATCGCCGCCCTTCTCCTCGCTTCGGCCCCGGCCGTCCTCGCGGCGCCCGCCTCGGCGGAGGAATTCTCCATCCGCATCACGGTCGTGCAGGCCGATCTCGACACGCCGGCCGCGCTCGCGCGGCTCTATGGGCGCGTGGAGGACGCCGCGACTGAGATCTGCCGGCGCTCGTCGCTCGATGCGGACGGAGTCTTTCGCTCGTCGGGCGCGTGCCGGCGTGAGGCCGTGGCGCGAGCGATCGAGGGCGCCCATCTGGCGCCGCTCAGCGCGTTCCATGCGGACATGACGCGCGAGCCGGTGCGCGCAAGCCCGGTGCTGGCCTCCCGCTAGGCCAACAGCGACGCCGCCGTGCCGGTAAAGCGCGGCGGCGTTCGCGTCTTCTTCTGTTGTCGCGATTTCTCGCGCCCAGCCGGTTCCCACCTGGACGGAAATCGCTAGGGTGCGCGCCAAACGAGGAGACGCCTATGCGCGTGCGCGAGATCAGGCTGAAGAGCCGGCCCGTCGGCATGCCGACTGCGGAGAATTTCGAGATCGCCGAGGTCGAGACGGCGGCGCCGGGGCCGGGCGAGGCGCTGGTGCGGAACCTCTGGATGTCGGTGGATCCGTACATGCGCGGGCGCATGTACGATCGGGCGAGCTACGTGCCGCCGTTCCAGGTCGGGGAAGCGCTGCAAGGCGGCGCGATCGGCGAAGTCCTCACGTCGAACGATCCAGGCCTGAAGCAGGGCGACCTGGTGGAAAGCATGCTCGGGTGGCGCGAGGCATACAGCGCGCCGGCCGGCATGCTGACGAGGCTGCCGGAGAGCAAGGTTCCGCCGCAGGCGTTCCTCGGCGTGCTCGGCATGCCGGGACTGACCGCTTATGCGGGGCTGCTGGAGATCGGCCAGCCGAAGGAAGGCGAGACGGTGTTCGTCTCCGGCGCCGCGGGCGCGGTGGGGTCGGTGGTGTGCCAGATCGCGAAGATCAAGGGATGCCGCGTGGTCGCGTCGGTGGGGTCGGCGGCGAAAGGCGATTGGCTGAGAAGCGTCGGCGTCGACGCGGTCGTCAACTACAAGGACGGCGATCTCCTGGCGAATGTGCGCGCGGCGGCGCCCAAGGGCGTGGATGTCTATTTCGACAATGTCGGGGGCGCACATCTGGAGGTCGCGCTGGAAGTCGCGCGGCCGTTCGCGCGGTTCGTCGAGTGCGGGATGATCTCGCAATACAACAACACGGCCGCCACGCCGGGGCCGAGCAACATGACGAACATCGTCGGCAAGAGCCTCAAGCTGCAGGGCTTCATCGTCCTGCAGTACGCGCATCTGCGCGACCAATTCCGCCGCGAGATGATCGAGTGGATCGAGGCGGGCAAGGTGAAGTGGGAAGAGACGGTCGAGAGCGGCATCGAGCGCGCGCCGGGGGCGTTCCTCAACCTCTTCACCGGCGCCAATACGGGCAAGATGCTCGTCAAGCTCGCCTGACGCGGCGCGAAAGAACATCCGTCCTGATGAGCAAACTCTTCCAAGCCTTCGTCATGGTCGATTGGAGCGCGGCCTCGAAGCCGGCGACGGGCGCCGATTCCATCTGGATCGGGCTCATCAAGCGCAATGTACGCTTCCAGCCGACCTACGAGGCGCACAATCCATCGACGCGCGCGGAGGCGGAGGCCCTGATCTCGTCGCTGTTGACGGATTTCGAGAAGCGCGGCGAACGGGCGCTCTTCGGGTTCGACTTTCCGCTCGGGTTTCCGCGCGGCACGGCGGCGGCGTTGAAATTTTCCGGCGATCCCTGGTCGGCGATGCTCGATTTCCTCGCGGGCGAAGTGAAAGACAAACCGACGAACGCGAACAACCGCTTCCAGGTCGCGGCGAAGATGAACCGGCTGATGACCGGCGGGGCCTTTCCGTTCTGGGGCGCGCCGCAGCGCGATGCGCAGACGATGCTGATGGTGAAGCGGCCGCGCGAGCATGACGCGGGCGATCTGCCGGAATTCAGACTGGCGGAAGCGGCGGCGAAGGGCCCCTCTTCCGTGTGGAAGCTCTATTATCAGGGCTCGGTCGGGGGGCAGGCGCTGACCGGGTTGCCGATGATCCGTCGGCTGATGAAGGCGCATCCGGGCGTGCAGCTCTGGCCTTTCCAGACCGGCTGGAGGCCGCTCACGGCGAAGGATGTCGAAGAGACGAGCGCGGTGTTCGCAGAGATCTATCCCTCGATGTTCGGCGCCAAGCCCGCTGCGAACGAGATCAAGGACGCCGCGCAGGTGCGCGCGGCAGCGGAGCATTTCGCGGCGCTGGACGAGAAGCTGCAGCTCGGCAAGCTGTTCGGCCCCGCCAAGGAAGACGAACGGCGCGAGATCGTCGAGCGCGAGGAAGGTTGGATCCTCGGCGTTCCGGGTTAGGGTTCCTGCGGGCTTTTCTTCAGCTCCCTTCCCCCGCAGGCGCGGGAGAAGGCAGGCGCCGCGTGAGCCAGAGCAAGCGGGCGCAGAGAACGGCGGCGGACAGCACGCTCGCCCAGAAGATCGCCCAGAGCAGTCCGCCGACACCCTGCGCGTGGATTTCGGCGAGCCAGAACGCCAGCGGCGGCATCACCACGACATAAGCGAGGATGTGGCTTGCGGTGGGAAACCAATTATCGCCGCGGGCGCGCAAGACGGCGGCCAGCACGACCTGCGCGCCATCGGGCGTGAGCACGAAAGCCGCGAGCGGCACGAGCGCGGCGACGAGCGCCACGAGCGCGAGGTCGGCGGTGTATCCGCGCGCAACCGGGTGCGCGAAGGCGAACATGAGGACGCCCGCGGCAAACATCGCGGCGGCGTTCATCACAACGCCCGTCCAGCCTGCGCGCGAGGCGTCGGACGGCGCGGCGCGGCCGATCGCTTCGGCGGTCAGCACGGCGGCGGCGGAGGCGAAGCCGAGCGCGACCATGAAGACGAGCGCGAGCATGTTGACCATGATCTGGTAGCCGGCGACGGCGTCCGCCGAGATGCGTCCGGCGATGATGGTCATGCCGGAGAATGCGCCTGCTTCGGCCGCCTGGCTCACGGCGGCGGCGGCGCCGACCCCGAGCAGCGCGCGATAATTCGGATCGGGGGACCGCGCTTGTCCGCGCACGCCGTAACGGATCGCATCCTTCATCAGGAAAACCCAAGCGATGAGGCCGGCGGCGAGAAAGAGCCGTGCGCCGACCGTCGCCCACGCGGAGCCGATCGCGCCGTGCTCAGGCACCCAGGCCAGATTAAGCGCGAGATTGAGCGCGTTGGCCGCCCACATGATGATGGTCGGCGGCATCGGACGCTGGATCGCCTCCATGAAAAGCGACGCGGCGATGAACAGCAGATGCAGCGGCACGGAGAGCGCGAGAACGTGCATCACCGCGGCGGACGGGCGTGCGAGCTCGGGCGCGATGCCGAAGCTGGTGAAGAGCGCTTCGCCGCCGAGCCATGAGATTACGACCGCAACGGCGCCCGCGACGGCCGCGATGACAAGCCCTCGGCGCAGCGCTTCGCCGGCTTTCGCCGGCTCGCTCTCGCCGATCGCGCGCGCCGCGAGCACCTGCACGCCGGTGAGCAAGCCGATGCCGGTGACGAGGAAGACGGCAGTCGGGGCCCAGCCGAGCGCCTGGTGCGGCAATTCATGCGCGGCGAGCTGGCCGACGACCACGACGTCCACGAGGCCCATACCCATGATGCCGAGGCGCGACAGCGCAACCGGCCAGGCGAGCCGGGCAAGATCGGGGATGTAGGAGCGGCGCGCGGCCATCTTAGACACTTTTGCCCCGGAGCGGGTCGCGGGCTTTAGCCGAAGGCGATCGCGTTCGCCAGCGAAGGCTTAGTCGGGGGCTGGGGCTTCGTCGTCAAAGATCTCTTCGATCCGGCGGCCGAAGAGGCGCGCGATGCGGAACGCGAGCGGCAACGAGGGATCGTATTTTCCTGTTTCGATGGCGTTGACGCTCTGGCGCGAGACGCCGAGGCGTTCGGCGAGCTCGGCCTGGCTCCAGTTCCGCTCGGCGCGCAGCGCGCGCAGCACGTTCTTCATCGATACCGACGCGCCACAATGCCGGTCGCAAGGCCCCACACCAGGATCATGGCGGGAAAGACGAAGATCACCTGCAGGCGGGGAAAGTCGGCGAAACCTTCCAGAAAACCGTAGGCCAGCGATCCGAAGCCGACGAGGCCCATCGCGATGAGCATCGCTTCGCTTTGGATGCGGCGCTGCAACTCGTCCATCGCACGGAAGAAGACGAGATAGGCGCGCAATGCGAGGAGCAGCGGCGCCATCGGAACGAGCGCCAACGGGATGCTCGCCCATGCGGGCGGGTGGAGCTGCCTCACGACATGGGAGAGCGCGACGACGGCGAGCGCATACGCCAGCATCGCGGGAAGGAATGTCCGTGCGTAGCGCCGGGCCGCGGGGCTCATGTCGGCGCAGCGGTCCTTGTCGATCACGGCGGCCTCCTCTCTGACAAGGATGCTTTACGGCGCGGGCGCTGAATGTCAAGGACCCTTTGCTCGGGCGCCCTGCGCGGCTGCGGGCGCGGTTTGCGAGAGCGGCTGAATCGGGGATGCTCCGCGTTATGGCGATCTGCGGCATCGACGAGGCGGGGCGCGGACCTTGGGCGGGGCCGGTGGTGGCGGCGGCGGTGATCCTGCCGCCGAAAGGGCGCCCCAAGGGGATCGCGGATTCCAAGGCGCTGAATGCGGAGACGCGCGCGGAGCTGGCGCTCGCGATCCGGGCGTGCGCGGTCTCGGTTGGGGTCGGCGTGGCGAGCGTCGAAGAGATCGACAAGCTCAATATCCTGCGCGCGTCGCACCTGGCGATGCTGCGTGCGTTCGAAGCGTTGTCGGAGCGTCCATCCGCGGCGCTGGTGGACGGCAACATGGCGCCGGACCTGCCGTGCGATGTGGAGCCGATCATCGACGGCGACGCGATCGCGCCGCTGATCTCGGCCGCATCGATCATCGCGAAGGTGGAGCGCGACCGGATGATGACCGAGCTTTGCGCACTGCATCCGGGCTATCTCTTCGCCAAGCACAAAGGCTACGGAACGCCGGAGCATCAGGAGGCGCTGAAGCGGCTCGGCCCCTGCCCGATCCACCGCCGCAGCTTCAAGAGCGTGCAGGCGGCGCTCGCCGCGGCCGGGGGAACGCTGATCTGATCTGCACGCGCGGGCAGCGCGGGCGTTTCACAAGCGCGCGCGCGTTCGCTAGTGTCCGGGATCAATCGCCGGACGCACATGCCTCGCAAACCGAAAGACCCGCCCGTTAACCATGTTTCCTGCGAAGGCATGCGGGTTAACGAGATCATCGAGGGCGATTGCATCGCGGAGATGGAGAAACTGCCGGCGGGATCGGTCGATCTCGTCTTCGCCGACCCGCCCTACAATCTGCAGCTCGGCGGCGAGCTCCATCGGCCCGACCAGAGCCGCGTGGACGGCGTGGAGGCCGAGTGGGACAAGTTCGAGGATTTCGCGGCGTATGACCGCTTCACGCGCGCCTGGATGGGCGCGGCGCGGCGGGCCTTGAAGGACGACGGCGCGCTCTGGGTGATCGGCGCCTACCACAACATCTTCCGTGTCGGGACGATCCTGCAGGATCTCGGGTTCTGGATCCTCAACGATGTCGTGTGGCGCAAGACGAACCCGATGCCGAACTTCAAGGGCACTAGGTTCACCAACGCGCACGAGACGCTGATCTGGGCGGCGAAGTCGAAGACGTCGAAGTACACGTTCCACTACAACGCGCTGAAGATGCTGAACGACGAGCTGCAGATGCGCTCGGACTGGACGATCCCGCTCTGCACGGGCGCGGAACGGCTGAAGGACGCGGACGGCAAGAAGGCGCATCCGACGCAGAAGCCAGAAGCGCTGCTGCACCGGATCATCCTCGGCTCCACCGATCCGGACGATCTGGTGCTCGATCCCTTCTTCGGCTCAGGCACGACGGGCGTGGTTGCGAAACGGTTGGGGCGGCGCTGGCTCGGGATCGAGCGCGACAGGGCCTATTTGCGCGCCGCGAAGAAGCGCATCGCGGCGGTGGACGAAAGCGATCCGAAGAACCTCGACGTGTCGAGATCGAAGAAGGACGAGCCGCGGGTGCCGTTCGGAATGATCATCGAGGCCGGCATGGTGCGAGCGGGCGACATTCTCATCTCAGTGGATGGGCGCCATCAGGCGCGGGTGCGCGCGGACGGGTCGCTCGACGCGGGCGGGTTCACCGGCTCGATCCACCGGGTGGGCGCGCACGTGACGAACGCGCCGGCGTGCAATGGCTGGACGTTCTGGGTGCACAAGCGCGACGGGACCAGCATCGACAATTTCCGCCGCGAGATCCGGCGGCGGATGGGGGCCCTGCCCGCGCCTTGAGGACGCCCACTTCCGGGGGGCCGGCCGCGGCGAGATGACAGCGCTGGACAGGCGGGCTATGGTGCCGGAACGGACGCCAGATCCGGGAGGGACGCATGCTTGGGGCGATGGCGAGCGCAGCGGGGACCGCGTCTGTGCACCAGGTCGAGGAGACGCTGGTCGCAACCTTGATCCAGCTCATCGTGATCATCCTGGCGGCGCGGCTCGCGGGCGCGGCGGCGGCGGCGATGCGTCAGCCGCGGGCGGTCGGGGAGATCGTCGCGGGGCTGCTGCTGGGGCCCTCCTTCCTGGCGACGCTCTTTCCCGACGCCGCGCACGCGATCTTCAGCCCAGCTTCGACGCCATCGGTGCAGGTGCTGTCGCAGATCGGGCTCGTGCTGCTGATGTTCCAGATCGGCAGCGATTTCGAGTTCGGGCATCTGCGGACGGCGCGGAACAAGAAGGCCGTGCTCTATGTCTCGATCGCGAGCGTTGGCGCGCCGCTCGCGATCGGCTTCGCGCTGGGGCAATGGACGGCGCCCATATTGGCGCCAGGCATCGATCCGCTCGTCTATTCGCTCTTCACGGCGGTGGCGCTGGCGATCACGGCGGTGCCGATCCTTGGACGCATCCTGCGGGAATATTCGCTGACGCGGACGGACATCGGCGTGATCGCGATCTCGTCGGCGGCGGCGAACGACGTGGTCGGATGGCTGCTGCTCGCCGGCATTTCGGCCTACGCCTCGGCGCACTTCTCGCTGGCGCAATCGGGCTGGCAGATCGGGGGGCTGATCGGGCTTTGCGCCTTCCTCTGGTTCATCGGGCGTCCGGCGATCGATTGGCTGATCGGGAGGTTCCCGGTCGCGGACGGAAAGGTCCCGACGCATCTCATGGCGATCGTGATCGCGCTCATCTTCGTCAGCGGGATCGCGACGCAAAAGCTCGGCATCTTCACAATCTTCGGCGGCTTCCTGCTTGGGCTCCTCTTCCATCGGCACACCACGTTCGTGGAGGCGTGGCGCGGCCAGGTCGGGCAATTCGTGCTCATCTTCTTCTTGCCGATCTTCTTCACCTATACGGGCCTGCGCACGAACGTGCTCGGGCTTGATACGGCAGGCGAATGGATGTGGTGCGCGATCATCTTCGCCGCGGCGGTGATCGGAAAAGTGGTTCCGGTCTATCTGGCGGCGCGGTTCGCGGGCCTGCATCCGGGGCAGGCGACGATCCTCGGGGCGCTGATGAACACGCGCGCGCTCATGGAGCTCATCGTGCTCAATATCGGGTTTTCGCTCGGCTTCATTCCGCAGGACGTGTTCACGATGCTGGTGATCATGGCGGTGGGGACCACGATCATGACCGGGCCGCTCCTGCAGGTGCTGCTCAGGCGCGCCGGCTTCGAGGCGCGCGCGCTGGTGGAGGCGTAAGAAGAGCGGCCTTCTTGAAGACCGTCGGCAGCGCGTCAACGCCGCCCCATTCGCCGTCGCCTTCAGGGGCGCCGCGGGCGCCCAGCACGTCGAGCGTCAGAGCGAAGTGGGTGAAGACGTGGCGGACCGAGCCGACATTGCGCCAATCGGCTTTGAGGGGCGCGTGCTCCAGCGCCTGTTCTTTCGACCATCGCTCGTCGCGCCAGGGCGTTGAGGGAAGCGCGAGCATGCCGCCGAGCAGACCCTTGTCGGGACGGCGGACAAGCCAGAGGCGACCGCCCTGCTCCACGCGGAACGCAACGCCGAAGCGGCGCGGCCGCTCGGGCTTGGGGGTCTTGCGCGGAAAGGAGGCAGGGTCGCCGCTGCGGCGCGCGGCGCAGTCGTCCGTCCACGGACAGAGCTCGCATCTGGGCGAGGTCGGGGTGCAGATCGTGGCGCCCAGATCCATCAGCGCCTGCGCCCAATCGCCCGGGCGATCCTTGGCGACGAGCGTTTGGGCCAGGTCGCGGAGCTGCGGCTTGGCGGACGGCAAGGGCGCTTCGACGGCGAAGAGCCGGGACATCACGCGCTCGACATTGCCATCGACGACGTTCGTCGGCTGACCATAGGCGATCGCGGCGATGGCGGCGGCGGTGTAAGGGCCGACGCCCGGCAGCGCGCGCCAGCCGGCTTCGTCGGTGGGAAACGCCTCGGCGAGGAGCTGGGCGGCGGCGTGGAGGTTGCGCGCGCGGCTGTAATAGCCGAGCCCGGCCCAGGCGCTCAGCACCTCCTCGCGCGGCGCGGCGGCCAGCGCCTGGACCGTCGGAAAGCGCTTGAGGAAGGCGGCGTAGTACGGGCCGACGGCGGCGACCGTCGTCTGCTGAAGCATGATCTCGGAGAGCCAGATGCGGTAGGCATCGGGGGCCCCTTGGGCGTCTTGGGGCGTGCGCCAGGGCAGAGCGCGGCGGGCACGGTCGTACCAGGCCAGCAACCTGGCGCGGAGCATTTTGCGGCGCGTCGGGGGCATCTCTTTACCGATGCTTAATCCGATTCAGCGCGCGATCGGGCGATGTTCAGGCGCAGGGCCGAAACGATCGATCCCGACCTTGAGGCGCGCGCCAGCGCGCTGCTCGAGGCGCGTCGGGGACGCAAGATCATCCAGCCGCCGCCGGCGGCGAACCGGTTCCTCAGCCCTCTCATCAAGCCGCTTCTGGCCAAGGCCGGGGTGGGGATCAATGAGCTCAAGCGGAACTGGAAGGACATCGTCGGGGAGCAATTCGCCCAGACCGAACCGGAGAAGCTGACCGGGAAGGTGCTGACGATCCGGGTCCCGGGGGCGTTTGCAGCCTTTGTCCAGCACCATGAGGCGCTCATCCTGGAGCGTTGCCGGACAGCCGGGGCAAAGGCGGAAAAGCTCGCCATCCGGCAGGGGCTGCCGGCGCGCCCGGCGGCGGGCGCGGCCATGCCCCTGCCCCGACGGCCGCTGGCGACGGGCCCCGAGCCGGCGCTCGAGGAAGTGGCCTCCCCGCAGCTGCGGGCCGCCCTGCAGCGTCTTGGGCGCGCAGTGAGGAGCGCGTGACCACGCTTCCGAAGCGGCCGGGTTTGCGATAGCAAGGCGGTCGATTTGGGCTGGAGACCTCCATGTTCGCGACGCGTCGCACCCTCCTTCTGACCGCTGCCGCGGCCGCTTTCCTGGCCGCCTGCCAGAAGGCCGATTCGGCGCCGTCGAACTCCACGGACATGACCATCGGCGCGGCCGACGCGCCGCTGCATCTCATCGAATACGCCTCGGCGACGTGCCCGCATTGCGCGGAATTCCATGAGACCGTGTGGCCGCTGCTCAAGCAGCACTATATCGACACCGGCAAGGTGCGCTTCACGTTCCGCGAAATGGCGACCCCGCCGGCGCCGGTCGCGGTGGCGATGTTCCAGCTCGCGCGCTGCGGCGGCGCGGACGCCAGCACTTACCTCACGCGCGTCGGCGTTCTGCTGCAGCAACAACGCAACGTCCTCTCCGGCGGCACGATGCAGAGCGTGCGCGACGCGCTGGTGAATATCGGGCGCGCGGCAAACCTCTCGGAGGAGCAGGTGATGGCGTGCATCACCGACGAGGCCGGCGCAGAACGCGTGCGGCGCTCGGCGGAGGAAGCGAGCGAGCGGTTCGGCGTCACCGGCACACCCACCTTCATTCTCGACGGGACGCGCGTGGACGACCCCGCCGTCACCACCTGGGACGGCATGAAGCGCGTGCTCGACGCCAAGCTCGGCGCTCCCGGCGGCGCAAAGGGCTAGCGCGCTTGCACATCTCGGAATTGCGGCTTTCGGGTTTCAAGAGTTTCGTCGATCCCGTGCGCGCGCCGATCGAGGCCGGGATCACGGGCGTGGTCGGCCCTAATGGCTGCGGCAAATCCAATCTCCTGGAAGCCGTGCGCTGGGCGATGGGCGCGACGAGCGCGAAATCCATGCGCGCGGACGAGATGGATGCGGTGATCTTCGCCGGCAGCTCGGCGCGGCCCGCGCGCGAACACGCCGAAGTCACGCTCATCGTGAAGGACGCGCTCGGACGGGCGCCCGGCGAGCATGCGAAGGAGGAGACGCTGGAGATCACGCGGCGGATCCGCCGCGGGCTCGGCTCGACCTTCCGCATCAACGGCAAGGAAGTGCGCGCAAAGGACGTGCAGCTGCTCTTCGCCGACGCCTCCACCGGCGCCAACTCGCCGGCGCTGGTGCGGCAGGGACAGGTGAGCGAGCTCATCGCGGCGAAACCAGAGAACCGGCGGCGCATCCTGGAAGAAGCCGCCGGCGTCGCGGGCCTGCATGCACGCCGGCACGAGGCCGACCTCAAGCTCAAGCAGGCGGAGACCAACCTTTCGCGGCTCGACGAGATTCTCGGGGAGATCGAGGCGCAGATCGCCAGCCTGAAGAAGCAGGCCCGACAGGCCGAGCGCTATCGCGGGCTCGCGGCCGCCATTCGCGAGACCGAAGCGCTGATCCTGCATCGCCGCTGGAGCGAGGCGCGCCAATCGCTCGCGGAGATGGAGGAAGGCCTGCGCGCCGCGCAGCGCGATGTGGCCGAGGCCGCGACGCGTGCGTCGGAGGCGGCCAGCGCGGCGGAGGAAGCGCGACAGGCGCTGGCGCCGCTTCGCGAGGAAGAAGCGGTGGCGACCGCGCTGCTGCGGCGCATGGAAGGCGTGCGCGTCGGGCACGAGCGCGATCTTCAGCAGGCGGAGGAAAAGCTCGCGCGGGCGGAAGCCGATCGGGGGCGGACCGAGGCGGAAGCCGAGCGGCTGGAGGCGTTCGCCAAGGACGCGGAGAGCGCGAGAGCGCGGCTGAAGGCGGAGCTCGACGGCATCGCCACCGATGCGGACGACGCGCTGGCGGCGCTGGAGGCGAAGGCCGGCGAACTCGAAGGCGCGCGCGCCGAAGCGGAAAAGACGCTGGAGGCGCTGGCGGGGGAGGCGGCCGCGCGGGCGGCGCGCGCGCGTGCGCTGGCTGAGAGCGCGGGCGCAGCGCGGGGGCGGCTCAACCGGCTGAACGATCGCTGCGCGCAGCTGAAGGCGGCGCTGGCCGCGGCGGCGGCGCCGGGCGATCTGACGCTTCGGATCGGGGAAGCGCAAAGCAAGGCCGAGGGCGCGCAAAAGGAAAGCTCCGCCGCGCGCGAGGCGCTGGCGAAAGCGGAAGGCGCCTTGCAGAAGGCGCAAGCAGCGGACGAAGCGGCTTGGGGGCCCGCGCGCACGGCGGAGGCGGCGCTGGCGCAGATCGCGGCGGAAGTGCGCGCGCTGGAGCAGCTGGCGCCGGCGCCGAGCGGCAAGGCGTTCCCCCCCGTGCTCGGCGAGATCAATGTCGAGCCTGGCTACGAGCGAGCGCTGGCGGCGGCGCTTGGCGACGATCTCGACGCGTCGCGGAAGGCGGAGGCGCCGCTGCGCTGGAGCGGCGCGGATGCGCCGTCGATCGCTTGGCCGAAGGGCGTTCGTCCGCTCACGGATTTTGTCAGCGCGCCGGGAGAGCTGGCGGCGCGGCTGGCGATGATCGGCGTCTCAGAAGATGGCGCATCGCTGCAGAAGGCGTTGCCGCCGGGCGCGCGGATAGTGTCGCTTGCGGGCGATCTGTGGCGCTGGGACGGGTTTGTGCGCACGTCCGCGGCGCCCGCGCCGGCCGCGGCGCGGCTGGAGCAGCGCAACCGGCTGAAGGCCGCGCGCGAAGAGCTGAAGGCCGCGTCCGAGCGCGCCGAGAAGGCCAGGCTCGCGGCGCAGGAAGCGCAGGCGGCGCGGCGGCAGGCTGAGGATGACGCGCGCGCTGCGCGGCAAAAGGCGCCGATGCTGGCGCAGAAGGCCGCCGAAGCGGCGCGCGCATTGGAGAAGCTGCAGGCCGAAGGCGCGTTGCTTGAAGAGCGCGCCGCGACCTTGAGCGCGCAATTGGAGCAAGCCGAAGCCGAACGGACCGAGGCGGAGGCGGCCGCGACGAGCGCGGGCGCGGCCGCGGCGGAGGCGCCGCAGCACAATGACGCGGCCTTGGCGAAGGCGCGCGCCGAGGTCGACAACGCGCGGCGCGCCGCGGCCGAAGCGCGCGCGGCGGCGACAGGGCTGGCGCGCGAACGCCAGGCGCGCGCCGCGCGGCGGCAGGCGCTCGGCGCGGACATCGCGCAATGGAGCGAGCGGCTGACGAGCGCGCAGGCGCGCCGCGAGGCGCTGCACAAGGAGCGGGAGCTTGCGCTCGCGGCGCTGGAGACGGCGCGCGAGGCGCCGGCTAAAGCGCGCTTGGCTCTGGAGGAGCTGATCGAGAAGCAGACGCTCGCGGAAGAGCGGCGGATGAAGGCGGCGGAGGCGGTCGCGGTCGGCGAGCTCTCGGCGCGGGAGGGCGAAACGCTGGCGCGGGACCGGGAGACGGCGCATGCGGCGGCGCGCGAGAAACGCGCCGGCGCAGAGGCGCGGGCGGCCGGCGCGCGCGAACGGATCGCCGACATCGAAGCGCAAGCGCGCGAGATCACTGGTCAGCCGGCGGAGGAATTGGCCGGGCTGGCGGGCAAGGCGGCGGCCTCGGCGCTCGGCGCGGGGCCGATCGGGGAGATCGAGCGGAAGCTGGAGCGCCTGAAAAGCGAGCGTGATTCAGCGGGGCCGGTAAATCTGCGCGCCGAGGAGGAAATGGCCGAGGCGGAGACCCGGCGCGATGATCTGAAGCGCGAGCAGGAGGATGTGGCGGCGGGCGTCACGAAGCTGCGGCGCGCGATCGGGCAGATCAATTCGGATGGGCGGGCGCGGCTGCTCGCAGCGTTCGAGATCGTGAACAAGAACTTCGCCAGCCTTTTCACCGCCCTCTTCGAGGGGGGGGCCGCGGAGCTGCGGCTTACGGAATCCGATGATCCGCTGGCGGCGGGGCTGGAGATCATGGCGCAGCCGCCGGGCAAGCGGCTCACGACGCTGTCGCTGATGAGCGGCGGGGAGCAGGCGCTGACGGCCACATCGCTGATCTTCGCGGTGTTTCTGGCCAATCCTGCGCCGCTCTGCGTGCTCGACGAGGTCGATGCGCCGCTCGACGACGCCAATGTGGAGCGCTTCTGCCGGCTGCTCGACGAGATGAAGCGGCTCACCTCCACCCGCTTTCTGGTGATCACCCACAACCCAGTGACGATGTCGCGCGTGGACCGGCTCTATGGCGTGACGATGCCGGAAAAGGGCTTGTCACAGCTCGTTTCGGTCGATCTCATGCGTGCGCGGCAGCTCGCCGCAACCGCTTAGGCGCGTCCTAATTTATTGATTTATCCCGAATTTTAGGAACATGGCGTTTGCTTGACGGGGGCGCAAGCGCCCCTTAGTTTGCGCCCCGCGCGCGGGGAGATTCTCTCTTCCGCGAGCATCGACCGATGGCTGAAGAAAACATGCCGCCGGAGGCCGACCCTCATCGCTCGTTGCGACGTCGTCTCGACGCCGCGCGCGGCAAGCGACCGGGCGAAACTCCCTCTCAGAAAGAGGCAAGCGCGGCATCGCTGGCGCTGCGGTTCGGCGGCGAGTTCGGCGCGGCGATCCTCGTGGGGTCGCTCATCGGATTTGGCGTCGATCACTTTCTCCACACCGATCCGTGGGGCCTGGTGATCGGACTTGGGCTGGGATTCGCGGCGGGCGTGACCAACGTCGTGCGCGTCGCAAGCTCCTACAATCGGGCGAACCCGCCGGATCCGCGGGCCAAACCGATTCTGGACGAAGAGGACGATTGAGGCCTTGGCTAACGACCCGATCCACCAGTTCCACATCGAGAATTGGCTGCCTCTGCAGGTCGGCGGCTACGACGTGTCGTTCACGACGGCGAGCGCGGCGATGGTCGCGGCGGTCGGGGGCGCGGCGCTCTTCATGACGTGGGCGATGAAGCCGGCGGCGCTGACGCCGGGGCGTGCGCAGGTGGCGGCCGAAAGCCTCTACGGCTTCATCCGCAACATGGTGCAGGACGCAACCGGAGCTGAGGGCGTCAGGCGCTTCTTCCCGTTCGTCTTCACGCTCTTCATGTTCATCTTCGCGGCGAACCTGCTCGGCATGTTCCCGTACTTCTTCACGCCGACGAGCCAGATCGTCATCACCGCGACGATGGCGCTCATCGTGTTCGTGTCGGTGATCGTGCTCGGGTTCGCGAAGAACGGGCTCAAGTTCTTCAAGCTCTTCTTCCCCTCCGGCATTCCGTGGCCGCTCTATTTCGTGGTCACGCCGATCGAGATCCTGTCGTTCTTCTCGCGGCCGCTGTCGCACTCGGTTCGTCTCTGGGCGAACATCCTCGCAGGCCACCTGGTGCTCAAGGTGTTCGCGGGCTTCGTGCCGCAGATCCTCGATTTCTCGCATCAAATGACGAACCCCGCACTCGGCGCGCTGGCCATGGTCGGATCGCTTCTGCCGCTCGTCATGACGGTGGCGCTCTTCGCGCTCGAATTCCTGGTCGCGTTCCTGCAGGCCTACGTGTTCGCCATGCTCACCTGCGTCTATCTCAACGACGCGCTTCATCCGGGCCACTGAGCCCACGTCAAACATCAATCGGAGAAAGACACATCATGGACGCTGAAGCCGCAAAGTTCATTGGCGCAGGTATCGCGTGCATCGGCATGGGCGGCGCCGGCATCGGCGTGGGCATCATCTTCGGCAACTTCCTGCAGGGCGCGCTGCGCAACCCGGCGGAAGCGCCGCGCCAGTTCGGCAATCTCATCTTCGGCTTCGCGGTGACTGAAGCGCTCGGCATCTTCTCGCTGCTGATCGCGCTCCTTCTCCTGTTCGCGCTCTAAGAGGGCCCAATGGCTGCAGAAGCAGCAACGGCTGAGCACGCGGTCGGCGGCCACGGCGCCGAGGCGGCGGGCCATGGCGCGGAAGGCGCCTCGGCCTTCCCGCCGTTCGACGCGACGCTCTTCACGCACCAGCTCTTCTGGTTCGCGATCACGTTCGGCGCGCTCTATTGGGTGCTGTCGCGGATGGTGCTGCCGAAGATCGGCGGCGTGATCGAGCGGCGCGAGGCCAAGATCAAGGGCGATCTCGACGCGGCCGCGCGCGAGAACGATGCGGCGGAAGCGGCGCGCAAGGCGACCGAGCGGACGCAAGCGGAGTCGCGCGCTTCGGCGCGCACGCTCATCGAGCGGATGCGCGCGGAAGCGGCCGAGCAGCTTGCGGCGGAGCAGGCGCGCATCGAGCGCGAGCTCAGCGACCAGGCGGCGGCCGCGGAGACGCGGATCGGCGAGATGCGCTCGAACGCGTTGGCGCAGGTCGACACCATCGCCAAGGACGTGGCGGAGGACATCGTGACGCGTCTCACCAAGCCAGCGGCCGCGCCGGCTCAAGCTTCGCAGAAGGTGCGCGCGTGATCACGATCGACGCCACGTTCATCGCGTTCGTCGCGCTGGTGCTCTTCATCGGGCTGATGATCTATCTCAAAGTCCCGGCGCAGGTCGGCAAGGCGTTGGACGACCAGTCCGCGAAGATCGCGGCGGAGCTCAAGGAAGCCGAGCGTCTGCGCGACGAGGCGCGCGCGCTTCTGTCCAGCGCCGAGGCGCAGAAAATCGCCGCCGAGCGCGAGGCGACGACGATCATCGCGCACGCCAAGGAGCAGGCGCAGGCGCTCGTGGCGGAAGCGAAGTCCGAGCATACGGACGCGATGGCCCGGCGGCGCCGGCAGGCCGAAGAGCGCATCGCGCGGGCCGAAGAGCAGGCCGAAGCCGATGTGCGCGCGGCGGCTGCGGAAAGCGCGGTCGCGGCGGCGGAGCGGATCCTGCGCGAGCGGCTCGATGCGCAGGCGCATGCGCAGATCGTGCAGGACGGCGTGCGCGACCTGCAGCGCAAGCTGGGTTAATCACCTCAAGCGAGACGCCCTTCCCTCCCCGCTTGCGGGGAGGGGCTGAAGCGGGGCGCGAGGCGACGGGTGGGGCTTCTTGCAACGTCGTGGTTCCACCCCACCCGCCTTCGCGTGGCCGAAGCCACGCTTCGGCGAGGCGAAGGCCCGTCGCGGCTTCGCCGCGACACCCTCCCCTTAAGGGGAGGGAAAGGCCTCTCCTGCAACGCCTCAGGTGCGGATGAATTCGACGGAGACGGCGCCGTCGTCAGCGAGGTCTAGCGTGAGGAAGCCGATCTTCCGCTCGCCGCCGAAATCGTGGTCGCGCATCGGGAAGGCCGCGGACGGCGCCCAGATGTGGAGCGCGCCATCGCTTTCGCGCGCACGGTATTGGTGCAGATGGCCTGAGGCGATGAAGCGCGCGGCAGAGAGCGCGTTGCGGTAGCGCGCGCGCTTCTCCGGATCGATCGTCCAGAGCGGCGCGGGCTCGTCGTCGGGATGCTCGAGCCAGAGCGGCTTGTGGAGGAACACGCCGATGGGGCGGTCGCGCGCATCGTTCAGCTCGTTGGCGAGCCAGAAATATTGCGCGTCCTCCTCTTCCAGGCCCGTGCCGACGAGGAGCGAATTGAAGCCGATGAGGCGCCAGAGGCCGAGGTCATGAACCCAGCGATCGGCGCCGAAGACGCTGCGATAGCGCGCGATCCGCCTGGCATCGATCGGCTGATCCATGACGGGGGCGCCGGGCTCCTCGCCGACATCGTGATTGCCGGGAACGCAGCGGAGCGGGGCAGAGAATATTCCGTGCGCTTCGCGTGCGAAGTGAAGGTCGCGGTCATCGGCGGCGCCGTTGGCGGTGATGTCGCCGGTATTGACGACGAGGTCGGCTGCAACGGCGCTCGCTGCTTTCAGCGTGGCGAGCGCATCTGCATTGTTGGCGCCGAGATGGGCGCCCAGGTGCGTGTCGCTGACCTGGACGATGCGTCTCATTCCGGGCGTTGCGCCTCCCGCCATCGCAGGCGCGGATTGCGCGCGGCGCGCGTCTCATCCAGGCGGCGGACGGGCGTGAGCTGGGGCGCGGCCTTGAAGGCGGCAGTGTCGTTGCCTTTCGCGCGCTCGGCGATGGCGATGAGCGTGTCGGCGAAGCGATCGACCTCGGCCCTGGATTCGGTCTCGGTCGGCTCGATGAGCATGGCGCCGTGCACGACGAGCGGGAAATAGGTGGTCATTGGATGATAGCCCTCATCCAGCAACATTTTCGCGACATCAATGGTTTCGATCCCGCGCGCTTTCAGCGTTGAATCATCGAGCAGCGCTTCGTGCATGCACGGGCCGTCGCCGAACGGCGCGTGGTAATGTTCGCGCAGACGGGCGAGCAGGTAATTAGCGTTCAGCACCGCGTCCTCCGCGACTTGCCTCAAGCCGTCGCTTCCGTGGCTCAGCATGTAGGCAAGCGCGCGGACGAACATGCCCATCTGGCCGTGGAACGCGCAGAGGCGGCCCACCGTTCCAGCTTCCGTCTCTTCCTGCAGTGCAAGGGCGCCGTCGCGGTCGATGGCGAGGAACGGCGCCGGCGCAAAGGGCGCCAACGCCTCGGAAAACACCACCGGGCCGGCGCCGGGGCCGCCGCCGCCGTGCGGGGTGGAGAAGGTCTTGTGCAAATTGATGTGCATGGCGTCGACGCCGAGATCGCCGGGCCGGGTCTTGCCGAGGATCGCGTTGAAGTTGGCGCCGTCGCAATAGAAATAGCCGCCGGCTTCGTGGATGAGATCGGCGATGGCTTTGATGTCGGGCTCGAATAGGCCGCAGGTGTTGGGATTGGTGATCATCACGCCGGCGACGTCGGCGCCGAGCTTGGAGCGGAAGTCGGAGAGATCGACGCGACCGCGCGAGGTGCCGGCCACCTCCTCGACGTGGAAGCCGGCGGCGGCGGCGGTGGCGGGATTCGTTCCGTGGGCGGAGGTTGGCGTCAGCACGCGCTTGCGCTGGTCGAGCTCGCCGCGGGCCGCGAGCGCGGCGCGGATGGCGAGCATGCCGCAGAACTCGCCGTGGGCCCCGGCTTTCGGCGTGAGCGCGGCGGTGTGCATGCCGGTGAGCGTGAGGAGCCAATGGCCGACTTGGCGGATCACTTCGAGCGCGCCTTGCGTGGTGGATGTCGGTTGCAGCGGATGCAGATCGGCGAAGCCTTCGAGGCGCGCCATGCGCTCGTTCAAGCGCGGGTTGTGCTTCATCGTGCACGAGCCGAGCGGGAAGAGCCCGAGATCGATGGCGTAGTTCTTTTGGGAGAGGCGCACATAATGGCGCAGCGTTTCGGGCTCCGAGAGGCCGGGGAGATTGAGCGGCGCCTTGCGTTCGAGGCCGCCGAGGCGGCTTTCGCCTTTGGGCTTCGGCAAATCGACGCCGGTGCGCGCCGGGCTTCCCGCGTCGAAAAGAAGCGGCTCGGCTTGCAGCAGACCGCGCGAGCCCGATGTTGTGGTTTCGGTGTTCATGAAAGGGCTGCTTTCAGGGTGCGCGCGTAGCGCGCGATGTCTTCGTCGGTGTTGGTTTCGGTGGCGCAGACGAGGAGAATGTTTTCCGCCTTGGCGTCCATCTTCGCGGCGGGCGCCAAGCGGGCGTAGGGCACGCCGGCGAGGACGCCCTGCCCGGCTAAGGTCTCGACAAGATCGGCGGCGTTGCGCGGCGTGCGGATTGCGAATTCGTTGAAGAAGCGCCGAGTGAGGATTTCCACGCCCTTCACGGCGCCGAGCGCATCGGCGAGCTTGCAGGCGGTCTCGTGATTGAGCTGCGCGAGCTGCTTCAGGCCCGCGGCGCCGAGCAGCGTGAGATGGATCGTCACCGCGAGCGCGCAGAGCCCGGAATTGGTGCAGATGTTGGAGGTCGCCTTCTCGCGGCGAATGTGCTGCTCGCGTGTGGAGAGTGTGAGCACGAAGCCGCGCTTGCCGTCGGCATCGACCGTCTCGCCGGCGAGGCGGCCCGGCATTTGACGGACGAACTTCTCACGGCATGCGAAGAAGCCGACATAGGGCCCGCCATAGGTGAGCGCGTTGCCAAAGGACTGTCCCTCGCCTGCAACGATGTCGGCGCCCATGGCGCCGGGCGGCTCGATGAGGCCGAACGAAACGGCTTCGGTGAAGGCGGCGATGAGCAGCGCACCCTTCGCGTGCGCTGAATCGGCGATGGGCTTCAGATCGGTGACCGCGCCGAACACGTTCGGGGATTGCACGATCACTGCCGCGGCATCGTCGAGGTGCTTGGTCACCTCCGCTTCGCCGTCGATCGCCGCCGGTAGCACGACGAGCTCGAGGCCGTGCGGCTCGCAGAAGGTGCGCGCGGTTTCAAGATAATGCGGATGCAGGCCGCCGGAGAAGACAAGCTTCTTCCGCTTCGTGACGCGCGCGGCCATGAGCGCGGCTTCGGCGAGCGCGGTGGAGCCGTCGTACATGGAGGCGTTGGCGACCTCCATGTCGAGGAGCATTGCGACTTGCGTTTGGAATTCGAAGAGCGCCTGCAGCCCGCCCTGCGCGAATTCGGGCTGGTACGGCGTATAGGCGGTGAGGAACTCGCTGCGCTGGATGAGGTGATCGACGCTTGCGGGCACGTGGTGACGATAGGCGCCGGCGCCAAGGAAGGATGCGTTGCGGCCGGCGGGGGCGTTCTTCTCCGCGAGCGCGCGCATGTGGCGCTCGACCTGCAATTCGCCTTGCGCCAGCGGAAGATCGACGAGCTCCGTCAGGCGCGCGGACTTGGGAATGTCGATGAAGAGATCGTCGATGGATTTCGCGCCGATGCGCTTGAGCATCTCGGCGCGGTCATCGTTCGTGAGCGGCAGATAGCGCATCAGCCAAGGCCTTGGACGAAGGCGTCGTAAGCGGCCTTGTCCATGAGCGCGTCGAGCGCGGCGGGATCGGCGGGCTTCAGCTTCACGAACCAGCCGTCGGCCTCCGGGCTCTTGTTGACCAGCTCGGGATCAGCGGCGAGCGCGGCATTCACTTCAACGATCTCGCCGGCGATCGGCGCGAAGACGTCGGAGGCGGCCTTGGCGCTTTCCACGAGGGCCATCTCGCCGTGCGCAGTCACCTTCTTGCCGATCTCAGGGAGCTCGACATAGACGACGTCGCCCAGCTGCTCGACGGCGTAAGCGCTGATGCCGATGGTCACCACACCGCCTTCAAGGCGGGCCCATTCATGATCTTCGGTGTAGCGCATGGATCACCTCACATATCGGTGCGGAACGAAAGGAAGAGCGACGATGTCGGCGGGACGCGCCTGGCCGCGGACGAGCAGTTCGACGGGCGTACCGGGGGTCGCGAATTGGGCTTCGACGTAGCCCATCGAGATCGGCGCATTGAGCGTAGGGGAAAAACCGCCGCTGGTGACGATGCCGATCTTGCGGCCGTCCTTCATGATCTCGACGTTTTCGCGCGCGGGGGCGCGTTCGCGGGGACGGATGGCGACGCGTTTGCGCGTTGGGCCGTTCTTCCATTCGGAGAGGATGCGTTGTGCGCCGGGGAAGTCGGCGGCGTCGCGGCGGCGTTTCTGGATCGTCCAGGCGAGGTCGGCCTCGATCGGCGAGATCGTCGGATCAAGATCGTGGCCGTAGAGGCATAGGCCGGCTTCGAGGCGCAGGGAATCGCGTGCGCCAAGACCGATCGGCTTCACGCGCGCATCGGCGAGCAGCGCTTCGACAAGGGCGGGCGCATGCTCGGCGCGGACGAGAATCTCGTAGCCGTCCTCGCCAGTATAGCCGGAGCGCGTGATGGTGAGGCGGCCGAACGCCTCGTAGCGCGCGACGCGCATGAATTTCATGTCGGCGAGCTTGGCGTCGATGACGGCGGCGGCGACGGCGGCGGCGTCTGGTCCCTGCAACGCCAGAAGGACGCGATCATCTGCGCGCACGAGATTGGCTTCGCCGCCGACGGCCTTGTTGATGAGCGCCCAATCGTCGAGCTTTCCGCCGGCATTGACGACGATGTAGAGATCGCCGGCCGCGCCGGGCTCTGCAGGACGCGCGATCATCAGATCGTCGAGCACGCCGCCTTCGGGATTGAGCAAGGTGGTGTAGCGGACTTGCCCCGCCTTCAGGCCCTGAATGTCGGCGGGGACCAGGCGCTCGATCAGCGATGCGATCTTCTGGTGGGCCGCGTCGCCCACCAGGGCGTGGCCCTTCGGCAGCGCGAAGAAGCACGGGCCCATGTGAGAGACGTCGAAGAGACCGGCGTGCGTCCTCGTCCAATTGTGCTCGGCGATGACGCCCTCGAACTGGACCGGCATGTCGTAGCCGGCGAAGGGCGCGAAACGCGCGCCGCGACCGCGCCAGAGCGCGTCGAGTGGAAGGCTTTGGAGAGTATCATTGCCGCTCATGCGCTCACCGGACTCCAGGGCAGTCCCGAAACACATGCGCAAGATGCGCATGCTGGGCCGCCCCCGCTGTCCTGTGGCCTGAGAGATTTCGTCCTGCCGGACTTACTCCGTCGGCGGCGTGAGCTTCCCTGCATCGGGGCCCTGGATCGCTTCGCTACGCTCAGCGTCCGGGGTGCTTACGCACTTTCCAGCGTCGCCATCCCCCCGCGGTCCTTTGCCCTGAGCGTTTCCGGGGCGGTTGCGCCTTCGGGGCTGTCTAAAGACAGGCTCTCCCGCGGGGATTACGGCTTTGCCGCGCGGCGGCGATTCGCATCGGCGCCGCGCGTCGGCAGGGAGAATGCCCGGCCGGCCCTCCAAGTCAATAAAGGCGGCGTGGAACCGGCGCACACGGCGCTCGTTTAGGCGCCAAATGGACCCCATCGGGGAGTTCGGGAGGCTGAGGTGCTCAAGATCGCGCTGGTTGTCTTGGCGTTCGCAATGCTGGGAGCGCCGCTGGTGGAGGCCGCGATGACGGCGCCGGCGCCGGAAGCGGCCGCTACATCCGTTCCGGCGTTGCGATCCCTAGAAGCTGGAGCGAGCTCTCCAATTGCCGAAGGGTCGCCGCCGCTAGGGTGAGGCGCGAGGCGCGCGTGGCTTCGAAGCCGGCCTGCAGGATCGGGCAATGGGTGTAGAAGCCGGAGAAGGTCTGGGCGAGCGTGAACGCGTGCTCGGCGAGGAAGTGCGGCGCGCGCTTCTCGTAGGCTTGAGCGAGCGCGGCGTCGAAGCCGTCGAGCGCAAGCGCAAGCGCCCGTTCAGATGCGTGCGACACCTCCACCGGCCCCGCGTCGGCGTCCTGTTCCTCGGCCTTGCGCAGGATCGATTTGATCCGTACCGCCGCATAAAGCAGGTAGGGGCCGGTCTTGCCTTCGAAGCTCATGAAGCGGTCGAGATCGAAGACGTAGGACGTGGAGCGGAAGTTCGAGAGATCGGCGAACTTGAGCGCGGCGATCGCGACCTTGTGAGCGACGTCCTCGAATTCTTCGGGTGAAAAATCCGAGCCGATATCGGCGTCGCGCAGGCGCGCGCGGGCCTTCTCCTCGGCCATGCCGATGAGATCGTTGAGCTTCAGGACGCCGCCCGCGCGGGTCTTGAACGGCTTGCCGTCGGCGCCGTTCATGGTGCCGAAGCCGATGTGCTCCAGGGCTTCGCGCCTGGCGTAGCCGGCGCGGTCGGCGGCGCGGAAGACCTGCTCGAAATGATCGGCCTGGCGCTGATCGACGACGTAGAGATAAAGATCGGGGGCAAGGTCGCGCGCGCGCTCCAGCACGGTGGCGAGATCGGTGGTGCCGTACATCGCCGAGCCTTCGGAGGAGACGACGAGCAGCGGCGGCAGCTCGCGCTTATCGCCCTCGCGCGCGATGCGCATGATGAGGGCGCCTTCGTCGATCTCGACGAGGTTCTTCCGCTTCAGCTCCTCGACCATCGGCGTGATGAGCGGATCGACGTCGGCCTCGCCTTTCCAGAGATCGAAATCGACGCCGAGCGCGGCGAAGTCGCGCTTTTGCGCCTGCATCGACACCTCGCGCATGGCCTTCCAGATCAGGCGATGCGTCGGCTCGCCCGACTGCAGAGCTGCGGTGGCTTTGCGCGCGCGGTCGCGGAATGCCTCGTCCTCGCGCGCCTTGGCGGCGGCGGCGGGATAGTTGGCTTCAAGATCCTCCAGCGTGAGGCTCGCCAGGCGGGCGTCGAGCTTCTTCCTATCGTCGAGACCGCCGAGCTCGTCTTCAAGCGAGATGATCATGAGGCCCATCTGGAAGCCCCAATCGCCGAAATGCGCGTCGCCCCAGACGGTGTCGCCGCGGAAGCGGAAGATGCGCTTCAGGCTCTCGCCGATGATCGAGGCGCGCAGATGCCCGACGTGCATCCCCTTGGCGACGTTGGGGCCGCCATAATCGACGATGACGCGGCGCGGGCTTTCCACCGTGCTTGCGCCGGCGCGCGGATCGTCGGCGATGGCTTGCGTGCGCGCAGACAGGGCGGCGTCGGCAATGCGGAAATTCAGGAAGCCGGGACCGGCGATGGAGGGCTTTTCGGCGATGTCGGTCGGCCAGGCGGCGGCGAGGTCGGCGGCGATCTCCTGCGGCTTGCGGCCCATCTGCTTGGCTGCGGCGAGCGCGGCGTTGGTTTGGAAATCGCCAAGATCTGGACGGTCGGTGCGCTGGACGACAATGTTGGCGGGGATCGACAGGCGCGCGACGACGTCCACGCCCTGCGCGGTCAGCTGGGAAGCCAAATCCTTCGTTTTCTCGCTCATCGGTCGCGAAATACTCCCATCCCCGGTTTCGAGCGCAGCGAGAATTCCGGTGATCACGGGCCCCGGGGCGGCTCACGCCGCCATCCGGGGAACGGAACGAGATAGGTCGCGTCGGCGGAAAAGGGAAATCGGCGCCGTCAGCCCGGACGCTATTGCCCGCCCGTGCCGCCGGCGGCGTCGATGCGGAAGCGCTTGCCGGCGCGGTTGAAGGCCAGCTGCGCGGGCGTCAGGTCGAGGCCGACGAGGATCTCGAAATTCTCGCCGGAGAGATCGGCGTTGGCGCGCGGGATGGTGATGCGATCGATCTGCTCGGTGCGGGTGACCACCGCGCCGTCGCGCGGGAAATCCACATTGACGTCGAAATACTGCTTCTCGATCGGCGCCACGCCGCGGCGTGTCACGGCCACCCAATAGCGATAGGTGCGCGAGCGGGCGTCCGCCGCGGGGCCGCGACCGAAGGCCATGTCGATCTCGAGGTTCATGGTGATGGGGTTATCGTCCACGTAGCGGCAGAAGCCGCGCACGCCGCGCATCTCGCCGGTGTATTTGATGTTGGCGTAGCGCTCCTCGGCGCCATTGAACTCGACCATCCGCGAGGCGTCGTAGAGGACGCCCATGAGCGGGCATGGGCCAACGTTCGGGCGATTGTCGCCCATGCCGAAGAGGCCGCCGCCCTTGGCCTGCTGGGGATCGCGCTGCAGACGGCGCTCATCCTCCTTGGTGACCCGGCGGGCCTTGGTCTTGCTGCCGGGCGGGCCGTCGGGAATCTCGATGGTTCGGCTCGAGCCGCCGCAGGCCGACAGCCCCATCGGCAGGGCGATGACCGCCGCCATGGCGGCAATGATGGCAAGCTTGGTCCGCATTCGCCCCTCGCTATTTCCGCTGGCCCCGGCCCTCTATATGCGTCCCGGGACTGCGGTCCCGGGGGAGAAGGGGCAGCGGCGTGATAGTCTGCGCCGGCCGAACCGGCAACTTGAGCCGGCGCCATTCCACAGACGTGGAATTCGGCGGCGGCGACCCACTGAAGAGGAAATTGGGGTCTTATGACGGCGAAACCGCCCCTGAAACCACCCATGGCGGTCCTTTTGGCCAGCCCGCGCGGATTCTGCGCGGGGGTGGACCGGGCCATCCAGATCGTGGAGCGGGCGATTCGGAAGTGGGGGCCGCCGGTCTATGTCCGGCACGAGATCGTCCATAATCGCCACGTGGTGGCCCGGCTGGAGGCCATGGGTGCGGTGTTCGTGGAGGAGCTGCACGAATGCCCGAACGACCGGCCGGTGATCTTCTCGGCCCACGGGGTGCCCAAGGCGGTGCCGGCCGAGGCCGGGCGGCGGCAGATGATCTATGTCGACGCCACCTGCCCGCTCGTCTCCAAGGTGCATGTGGAGGCCGCCAAGCAGCATGCGGCGGGCAAGGAGATCGTGCTCATCGGGCATGCGGGGCATCCCGAAGTGATCGGGACGATGGGGCAACTGCCGGAGGGCGCGATCTCGCTGGTGGAGACGGTCGCTGACGCGGAAGCGTTCGCGCCGCGCGATCCGGCCAATCTCGCGTTCGCCACCCAGACGACGCTCTCGGTCGATGACACCGCCGCCATCGTCGCGGTGCTGCACAGGCGGTTTCCGGAGATCGCGGCGCCCCACAAGGAGGACATCTGCTACGCCACGACCAACCGCCAGGAGGCGGTGCGGGCGCTAGCGAAGACCGCGGACCTGGTTCTGGTGATCGGCGCCCCGAACTCCTCCAATTCGGTGCGCCTGGTGGAGGTGGCGACGCGCGCGGGGGCGCCAGAGGCCAAGCTCATCGGCTCGGCGGCGGATCTTGACTGGGCGTGGTTGGAGGGCGTGCGGCGCGTGGGCGTGAGCGCGGGGGCCTCGGCGCCGGAAGATCTCGTGGAGGACCTCATCGCCACCCTGGCGGGACGTTTCGCTGTGGACGTGGAGGAAGTGCGCGTCACCGACGAGGACGTGGTGTTCAAGCTGCCGCGCATCCTCACGGAAGAAGTTGTCTAGCGCCGGTTCACTGGACGAATCCCGCGCCGTCGTGTCGATTGGCCCAAAGAGCGGGAAAGCATGGCCGTTTACACCGATCTCACGGACGAAGAGCTCGCGGAGCTGCTGCAGCGCTACGATCTGGGGCGGGCGCTGGCGTTCAAGGGCGTCGCGGAAGGCGTGGAGAATTCCAACTTCCTCCTGGAGACCGAGACCGGGCGCTATTTCCTCACCATCTATGAGAAGCGCGTGAAGCGGGAGGACCTGCCCTTCTTCATGGGCGTGATGGAGGCGCTCGGCGCGGCGAGCTTCCCTGCCCCGCGCCCCGTGCACCTCAAGGACGGCGGGTTTCTCACGGAGGTGCGCGGCAAAGCCTGCGCGATCGTGAGCTTCCTCACCGGCGTTTCGCCCTTTCGTCCGAACCCGGCGCAATGCCGCGCGATCGGGACGACGCTGGCGGCGATGCATGGCGCACTCGACGGCTTTCCGATGGAGCGGAAGAACGCGCTTGGCCCCTCTTCCTGGCCGGGCCTGGTGACGCCGCGCCTCGAAGAAGCGGAGAAGCTGCAGCTGGGACTGGCCGCGCTGGTTGAGGCCGACCTGAAAGAGCTTCAGGATTGGCCGAGCGGATTGCCGGAAGGCGCGATCCACGCCGATCTCTTTCCCGACAACGCGCTCTTTCTCGGCGACGAGGTAACGGGCGTTATCGATTTCTATTTCGCCTGCACGGATGCGCGCGCGTACGACATCGCGGTGTGCCTCAATGCGTGGTGCTTCGAAGGACGGGAATACAATCTCACGAAAGGGCGCGCGCTGATCGGCGCATATGAACGCGCGCGACCGCTGTCGGCGGCGGAGCGCGAGGCGATTCCCCTGCTCGCGCGCGGCGCGGCGATGCGCTTCTTCGCGACAAGGCTCTGGGATTGGGCCGCGACGCCGGCGGGCGCGCTGGTGCGCCCGAAGGATCCGCGCGAATACGCCGACAAGCTTGCGTTCCACCGGCGCGCGACGCGCGCATCGGATTACGGGGCGTAATCGCGTTCGGTTGGCTGTGTCCCTGACGCCGCACCAGGCTAATTCGTTCTCGACAGAGGCGCTCAAGCGCTTCACCGTTTTGTCATGGCCAAGCCCATCGACATCTGGACGGACGGCGCGTGCAGCGGCAATCCCGGCCCCGGCGGCTGGGGCGCCGTGCTGATCTGGGGCGATACGGAGAAGGAACTCTCCGGCGGCGAACCTGCAACCACCAACAACCGCATGGAGCTGATGGGCGCGATCGCGGCGCTCGAGGCCCTGAAGCGGCCGAGCGAAGTGCGGCTGCACACCGACAGCCAGTACGTGAAGAACGGCATCACGCAATGGATGAAGCGGTGGAAGGCGAACGGCTGGAAGACCGCCGACAAGAAGCCGGTCGCGAACGCCGATCTCTGGGCGCGGCTGGAAGCGGCCGAGGCGCCGCACCAGGTCACCTGGAAATGGGTGAAGGGGCACGCGGACGACGAGAACAACAACCGCGCCGATGCGCTCGCGCGCGCGGCGATCAAGGCGATGCGCGGCGCTTGACGCTTGCGGCGCAAGAAGCGCAGGCTTTGCGGATGCGGATCTTCGCCTTTCTTCTCATGCTGCTGTGGCCGCTGCCGGCGTCGGCGCAGGGCCTCAGCGATCTGGCTTGGATGAAGGGCTGCTGGCGCTTCGAGCGCGCGGGCGAGACCGTCACCGAGTCATGGACGGCGCCGAGCAGCGCGCCGGTGATGCTCGGATACGGAACCTCCGAGCGCGGCGGCCAGCTCGTGTGGTGGGAGCAGACGCGCATCGTGAGCGACGGCGAAGGCGTCGCGTTTGTCGCAATGCCGATGGGGCGCGCGGCGACGCGGTTCGCGATGATCGAAAGCGGCCACCAGCGCGTCGTCTTCGCCAACCCGGCGCACGATTTCCCACAGCGCATCGCCTATGCGCGCGACGGCAACCGATTGAATGCGACAACGTCCGGCGAGAACGCGGCAGACGAGACCTATCCCTTCCGGCGCATTCGCTGCCCGTCGGAGCTGCGTCCATGAGCACACGTCCAAGCGCATGCACACGCCGAAGCGTCCTGGCCGCGCTGGCGGCCGCGCCGTTCGCCTCGTCGTGCACCTTCGGCGCGCTGCCTGATCCGGTCGCGGCGTGGCGCAGTCCGGGCGCGGGCGAAACCGACCTCAGGCGCTTCGCGCTCGCGCATGCGATCCTGGCGCCCAATCCGCACAACAGGCAGCCCTGGCTCGTCGCCTTCGAGGGCGACGACGCCTTCACGCTGCACGCCGATACCGAGCGGCTGCTGCCCGAGACCGATCCGTTCGACCGCCAGATCGTGGTGGGCTGCGGCGCGTTCCTGGAACTGCTCGACCTTGCGGCCGGATCAAAGGGCAAGAAGCTCGCGATCACGCTGTGGCCGGAAGGCGAGCCGCAGCCGCGCCTGGATCAGAAGCCGGTCGCGCACGTGCGCGTCACGAGCGAGCCGGCCACGCTCGATCCGCTCTTCGCGCACATCCTGGCGCGACGCACAGACCGCAACGCGTTCCTCGACCGCGCCGTGACGGACGAGGATCTCGCGGCGATCGCGGCGGCGGCCGTTCCAATGGGGGAGAGCAAGCTCGTCGTCCGCGCGGCAAATTCCGGCGAGCTCCGGGACAAGCTGCGGGCCCTCTCCTGGAACGCGTTCGACAAGGAATGCCGCACGCCGCGCGCGCACGGCGAGACGGTGCGGCTCACGCGCATCGGCCGCGTGGAGATCGCGCACGAACGGGACGGCATTGCGCTTTCCGGCCCGGTGATCGAAACGGCGCACGCGCTCGGACTGTTCAACCAGCGCACGTTCGCGGATGTCGATCATCCGTTCACGCGCCAAGGGCTCGATGCGATCCGCCCGGTCGCGCTCGATGCGCCCGCGCACATGTGGATCACGAGCGCCGACAATACGCGTTCGACGCAGATCGCGGCCGGGCGCGCCTATGCAAGGCTTAATCTCGCCGCGACGAGCCGGTCGCTTGCGATGCAGCCCTGGAGCCAGGCGCTGCAGGAATATCCCGAGATGGCGGCGCTGCATGCTGAGGCCGAACAGCTGATGGGCGCCCCGGGAGACACGCGCGTGCAGATGTTCGTGCGCGTCGGCTATCCTGAAGCGCCGGTCCCGCCGGCGCCGCGTCGCGGCGTGCACGCGCTTTTCGAGTCTGCTTAGCGCCGACCCGCCATATTGTCGCCATCTACGGTTGTGATCGATACGGCGCGGGGACGGTTTGCGTCGCCGTGCAAAGGGGAATGTGATGTCGAGCAAGGACATGGACCACATCATCCGACACGGCGTTCCACATCTGGCGAAGGACGTCATGAAGCACGGCGCACCCGCGTTCCAGCAGGCCATCCAGAGCGGCGCGGGCGTCGGCACGGCGCTGGTCGCCGGCACGACAGCCGGCGTCGTTGGAACCGGCGCGGCCGCGGTCGGCGCAGTTGTGACGGTCGCCACAGTCGGCGCAGCAGTCGCCGCAGTCGCCGGCGTCGGCTACGGAGCTTACAAGCTCTACAAGTGGATCACCGACTGAACACGACGGCCGCGTTGAGCGCGCAGCATTCACCTGCTGTCATGTGAACTGCGCGCTCCTAGCGGCGCGGCGCCAGAAGTCGCTCGCCGTTTAGCTTGCCTTCTTGACGACGAGCGTGGGGCCGTCGGCGGAGACGACTTCCACGCTCTCGCCGGCGCCGATCGCGTCGGCGCTTTCGGCGCGCCATTCGGTATCGCCCAAGCGCACGCGGCCCATGCCGTTGACGAAGGCGACCGTGGCGGCGCCGCGGGCGCCCTGCAATTGCGCGGCGCGTTCATTGAGATGGACGTTGGCTGTCGCGGGCGCGAGCCAGCGGCCGCGCACATAGCGCGCGCCGATCGCCGTCAGCGCCAAGGTGAGCGCCGCGAAGAGCCCCACCTGCGCGCCGCCGCCGACGTCGAAGCGCCAGGCGACCAGCGCGGTGACGCCCGCGGCCACCGCCGGCCACAAGAGGAAGGTCGTGCCGGTGCTGATCTCGCCGACCAGCAAGGCCAGGCCGACCGCGGCCCAGTGCCAGGGCTCGAGCGTGTTCACCAAAGCAGTCAGAAACTCCATATCTCACCGCCCTTCGCGATTCATATGGCCCGCCTCGGCGGCTCGCGCAATTCTCCGCATCCCCCCGCGCATCCGATCGGGCGTGCGGCGGCCACTCACGAGAAATCAAGGAGGTTCTCATGAAGTTGGGCCGTTTCGCAGGCGGGGTCGTCCTGGCGCTGACCGGTGCGGTGGCGGCGGGCGCGTGGAGCGCGCTTGCGATCGCGTATTTCCTCTTCGAGCCGGGCATCGCGCTCTGGACCACCCTCGTCACCATTGCGGCCTTCGCCACGGAGGGCTTTCTCTGGGTGTGCGCGGGCGTGCTGGGCTGGACCGTGTTCAGCGGCCGGCGGCGCATCCTGGCGCAGCTTAAGCGACGCCTGTTCGGCTAAGGAGACCAAAGATGGAGAATTGGCAGGCCGCGCTCGTCGTCTTCGGCGCCGTGACGCTTGGGATGATCGGCCAGGGCTGGGCCTCGCTGCTCGAGCACCAGAAGCGGCGCCAGATGCTCGACCTGATCAAGACCTATGTCCAGGCCGGCAAGGATCCGCCCGGCGCGCTCTTCGCGCAGCTGGAGGACGGCGCGCGCAAGAAGGCGCCGTGGAACGAGGCGATCCTGTTCGCGGCGCTCGCGTTCGGCTTCTGGCTCGCCTTCGCACAGGCCGAAGACGCCAAACGCGCGGCCTATCTGGTGATCGCAGTCACGATGACCGCGACTTCGGCGGCGTGCTTGGGGCTTGCGTTGCTGCGTCGCGGGGGCGACGCGAAGATCCGCGACGATGACGCCGGATGAAGAGGCGCGGCTCATCGCTTCGGCGCGCCGCGGCGACGCCCGCGCCTTCGCCGCGCTCATCGACGCCAACCAGCAGGCCGTGCGCGGCTTCCTCAGGCGCTATTGCGGGCATTGGGCGGAAGCGGACGATCTGGCGCAGGAGGCGTTCGTGACGGCGTGGCGCAGGCTGGATCGCTACGAGGGGCGCGCGCGGTTCCGGACCTGGGTGTCGGGCATCGGCTACCGGATTTCCCGCGATGCGCGGCGGGCAAGACTGCGCGCGGATGCGCGCGACGCGGCCTGGAGCAAGGAGCAGGAGAGCCTGTCCGACGGCGCGGCCGCAGCCGACGACGCGATCGCGGTGGCCGATGCGATGGCGACGTTGCCTGAGGATCAGCGCGCGTGCGTGGCGCTCTGCCTCGGGGAGGGATTTTCTCACGCGGAGGCGGCCGACGCATTGGGGTTGCCGCTCGGGACGGTGAAATCGCATGTGCTGCGCGGACGGGAGAAGCTGCTGCGCGCGCTCGGAGGGGAGACATGAGCGAGGAGAGACTGGCGCGGGCGCTCGGCGCCGCACGCCCGGCGGCGCGCGACAATGCCTTCGTGCTCGGCGTGCTCGAACGGGGCGAGCAGGAGCGCTTCAAGCGCGCGACGCTGCATGCGGTGCTGCGCGGCGCCGCGATCGCGGCGGCGGCGGCGGCGCTCATCGCGTTTCTCGCCGACTGGATCGGTGCGAACGCCGACGCCGTGATCGACGGCGCGACGATCAGCGCAGCGCTGGCGCTGCTCATGTCGAGCGCGCTTGCGACGGCGCGACGCTTGGGCGCGCGCTAGACCCGACCTGATCAGCCCGTCGGCGGCGCGCCCGTGCGTGAGCGCGCCGGCGCCTCGCGACCCTTCTCGATGAGCGCCTTCAGGCTCTCGGCGAAGCCTGCGAGGCCGGCAAGGTCGGCCGGCACGATGACCGTGCGCTGCTGCGGGGATTCCGCGAGCTTGCCGAACGCCTCGATGTATTTCTGGCCGAGGAAGTAATTGATCGCGTTCACGTCGCCGGCGGCGATCGCCTTCGACACATCGGCGGTGGCCTGCGCTTCGGCCTGGGCGGAACGCTCGCGCGCTTCAGCGTCGCGGAAGGCGGCTTCGCGTCGGCCCTCGGCCTGCAGGATCGCTGACTGCTTCTCGCCTTCGGCGCGGAGAATGGCGGCCTGGCGCTCGCCTTCGGCCTCGAGGATGACGGCGCGGCGTTCGCGCTCGGCCTTCATCTGGCGCGCCATCGAAGCGGTGAGATCGGGCGGCGGCGCGAGGTCCTTGATCTCGATGCGCGTCACCTTCACGCCCCAGGGATGGGTGGCCGCGTCGATCACCGACAGCAGACGCGCGTTGATCTGGTCGCGCTGCGAGAGCACTTCGTCGAGGTCCATCGAGCCGACCACCGTGCGCACGTTGGTGAGCGCGAGGTTAAGGATGGCGACGTTGAGGTTCTCCACCTCGTAGGCGGCCTTGGCGGCGTCGATGACCTGGATGAAGACCACCGCGTCCACCGCGACGATGGCGTTGTCCTTGGTGATCACCTCCTGGCGGGGCACGTCGAGCACCGTCTCCATCATGGAGAGCCGGCGGCCGACCCGGTCGATGAAGGGGATCAGGAAGGCGATGCCGGGGCGCAGGACACGGGTGAAGCGGCCGAAGCGCTCCACCGTCCATTGCCGGCCCTGCGGCACGGCCTTGATCGCGCTGAACGCCACGATGAGCGCCAGCACCACGAAGATCATCAGGACAACGTTGCCGCCCATATCACACCCTCCGTCCACGGAATGCCCGCGAACGCGCCCCTCGGGGGCGCCCTTATCGGTGCAGTCTATATGGATTTGATTGCGGTCAGGTTGAAGTGGTTTCCCTGAACATCGCGCGATCGGCGCCCTCTCTCCCGCAGGCGCGAGGCCCTTGCCCCCTCTCCCCAGGGAGAGGGGGCCTGCGGCGTCCGGGACTAGAGCTGGCCGAGCATGTGCTCGGCGGAGGAGACCTTGAACTCGCCCGGCGCCTCGATGTTCAGCGTCGTCACCACGCCGTCCTTCACGATCATCGAATAACGCTGCGAGCGGGCCCCCATGCCGAAGCGCGAGCCGTCCATCTCCAGGCCGAGGGCCTTGGCGAAGGCGCCGTTGCCGTCGGCGAGCATGAGGATGTCGGCGCCGGTCCCCTGGTCCTTGGCCCAGGCGCCCATCACGAAGGCGTCGTTCACCGCGGTGCAGGCGATCAGATCGACGCCCTTGCCCTTGAATTCAGCGGTCCGGTCGCGAAAGCCCGGCAGGTGACGGGCCGAGCATGTCGGGGTGAAGGCGCCTGGGACCGCGAAGAGCGCCACGGTCTTGCCCTTGAACACCTCGTCGGCGGTGATGGGCTTGGGCCCGTCCGGGGTGGGCGTGACGAAGCTGGCTTCGGGCAGACGGTCGCCGACCTTGATCATGGGGAACTCCTGAGATGGCGTTGTGAATTGGTGGGCGCTTCCTACACCGGGCGGGCGCCGTCGCAAAACCTCCGGGGCGCCCTCTCACTCGGGGCCTTGCAGCGGAGCCGAATGAGCGCGAGCATCGGGACATGTACGCGTCCTTCGCAGGCAAGTTCCTGGTGGCGATGCCGGGGATCGGCGATCCCAGGTTCGAGCGCGCCGTCATCTTCATGTGCACGCACACCGAAGAGGCGGCGATGGGGCTCATCGTCAACAAGCCGCGCGACGCGCTGACGCTCGGGGACGTGCTCGGGCATCTGGGCATCGATGCGGCGGACGAGCTGCAGCCGCGCGTGGTGCTCGACGGGGGACCGGTGCGCCCGGATCGCGGATTCGTGCTGCATTCGGAGGATTTTGCGTCCAACGACGCCACCCAGCCGGTTGCGCCGGGCATCTGCCTGACGGCGACGCGGGAGGTGCTGGAGGCTGTCGGCGGGCCAGACGCGCCGCGGCGCTTCGTGCTTGCGCTCGGATGCTCGGGATGGGGCGCGGGGCAGCTGGAGAGCGAGCTCGCAAAGAACGCCTGGCTCGTGGTGGACTGCACAGCCGAAGACGAGATCGTGTTCGACGACACGCATCAGGACAAGTGGGCGGCCGCGATCCGCCGGCTCGGGTTCGATCCCGCGCAGCTGCAGGGCGATATGGGGCGCGCCTAACCGGCGCGCCGCTCCGCGCACGCGATCGCCTGCACCATCGCCTCAACGGCGGCGGCCTGATCAAGGCCGCTGTCGCGGGTGAGCGTGCGCCAGGTGTGGAAGCTCATCGCGAGCGGCACGAGCGCCCTGCCCGCATCGCCAAGGCTCTCGCAGAGCGCCCCCTGCATCGCGCCCAGCTGCGGCCCGAAACGCATCGCCATGATGTCGCGCGTGAGCGCGTGATGCTCGGCGTCGCGGAGCACGCAGGTCATCAGCGAGGCATTGCGCGCGAAATAGTCGTAGAGCCCGGCGAGGCCCGCGCGCAGCCGCTCGATCGGAGCGGCGATGGCGCGCCACGCTGCGGCGTCCGGCAGCGGGGCGCGCTCCAGGTGCGCGCCGGAACAGGCGAGCGCGATACTCCATTCGTCCGGGAAATGCGCATAGAGCGTGTGACGCTGCACGCCGGCCCGCTCGGCGATCATGCTGAACGTCGTCTGGGCGGGCCCAACCGTGCTGTGGAGCTCGATGGCGGCCTCGACGATGCGGGCGCGGGTCTCGGCCTGCTGCTCGGCGCGCTTGCGGAGGGTGTAGGGACGGGTCATCGGGTTTTCATTGCACAATAGTGTTCATTCATTATTGACCGGGGGCGCGAATTTGGCTACACGCGTTTGTGCCATGAAATAGCGCCGGGTCGCCGGCGGCTCAAGGAGGAAGCTCATGGAGACCAGGATCGACGAGATCGGCGCGGGGATTTACCGGCTCTCCACCTTCATTCCGCAGGTCGAGCCGGGCGGGCTCGTGTTCAACCAGTTCCTGATCGCCGGGGACGAGCCGCTCCTCTTCCATACCGGCATGCGCGGCCTCTTCCCGCTGGTCCGCGAGGCGGTCGGCCGGATCCTGGCGCCTTCGAGCCTGAGGTGGATCACGTTCGGGCATTACGAGGCGGACGAGTGCGGCTCGATGAATGATTGGCTCGATATCGCGCCGCACGCGCAGGTCGCGCACGGCGCCACGGGCGTCATGGTTTCGCTCAACGACATGGCGGCGCGCGCCCCGCGCATCCTCGCGGACAACGAGACGATCGATCTTGGGGGCAAGTGCGTCCGCTATCTCGACACGCCGCACACGCCGCACGGCTGGGAAGCGGGCGTCATCTTCGAGGAAACCACGGGCACGCTCTTCTGCGGCGACCTCTTCACGCAATTCGGCGCGGGCCCGGCGATGACCGACGGCGACATCGTCGGCCCGGCGATCGCAGGGGAGGACGCGGCGCATTTCTCCAGCCTGCACCCGGCGATGGGCGCGACGATCCGTAAGCTGAGCAATCTGGCGCCGCGGACGATCGCGCTCATGCACGGGCCGGCGTTCAGCGGAGATTGCGCCTCAACGATCCGCGCGCTCGGCGACGATTACGATCGGCGCGTACGCGCGGCGCTTAACGAGGTCGCGCGCGCGGCTTAGCGGCGCAGCGGGAAGGCCTCGGGTTCGGAGAGCGGCATCGAATAAACGCCATCGTCAGCGGTTGCGCACGGCGCCTCGCCCGCGGTCACTGGCGATCTTGCGGATCAGGGTCGGCATCCGGCGCGGCGGCCAGATAGGCCTTCAAGGCAGCGCCGGAACCGCCTTCCGAGCGCCGCGCGAAGAAATCGCGCGCTGACTCCATGACGCCGACCTTTTCGGCGACGGCCGCGGCAATCCATTGATTCAGCGAAACGCCGTCCTCTTTAGCCAGCCGCTCCGCGGCGCGCTTGATCGAGGTTGGCAATTTCAGCGGATAGGCGACCTTCGACATCAAGCCAATCCATTCAAGAAGTTTTGCGGGGTCATCGTCGCCACGTTGAACCGTGCGGCGGCCGAGAAGTCTGCGACGTTGTAAGTTACGATCGCTTCTGCGCCGCCGTTTATCGCGGCTTCAAGCACCATCTCGTCGCTGGGATCGCGCAATTGCGGGCGCCACAAGAACCTGACTTCGACGGGCTCGATGATTGCAGAGAGATGACGTCGCACTTCGTCGATCTGGTCCAAGGACAAGCCATGCTGAAGTCGGTGCTCCGCACGTTTCAGCACCTCCTCATACTCAAGAAAGACCGGGACGGAGGCTATCATAGTGAACCGGCCGTCCGCGGCGGCGACCAGCACGCGGTTGGAAGCCCCGCGGCGGCTCCTGAACGCGGAAACCAGCACATTGGTGTCAACCACGGCCCGCACGCGCTTTAATATGTCACATCTTATAAGATGTCAACGAAGCAGCGGGAAGGCCTCGGGTTCGGAGAGCGGCATCGAATAAAGCCGCCCCTGGCCGAATGTGCAGCCGCGGGCGGCGAGCGCGGAGCGCTGCGCCTCGGTTTCGACGCCCTCGGCGATCGTCTCCAGCTCGAACTCGCGCGCGAGATTCATCAGCGCCGAGATGATCGTGCGCTCGGGGCCGGGGCCGACGACCTTCGCGGTGAAGGTGCGGTCGATCTTGATCGCGTCCACCGGCAGGCGCGCGAGCCAGGCGAGAGAGGAATGGCCGGTGCCGAAATCATCGAGCGCGATGCGGGCGCCGCGGGAGCGCAAGCCGGCGAGAATGTCTGCTGCGCGCCCCAGATCGCCGAGCGAGGCATGCTCGGTGAGCTCCAGCACGAGCGCGCCCGGCGGCATGCCGGAAAGGCTTGCCTGCGCGACCAGGCGCGCGGCGGCGCCGTCATGAAGATCGGCGCCGGTGATGTTCACGGCGAGGCTCGCGGCGATCGCGCTCTTCTGGCGCCAGCGGGCGAAGCGGTCGATCGCCTCGGCTGCGGTGGCGCGGCCGATCTCGGCCTGCTCATCGGACCAGGCGCCGGTCTGGGGCATCACCATCGCCTCGGAGACCCCGCCATCGGCGCGGCGCCAGCGGGCGAGCGCTTCCAGACCGACGACGGCGCCGTCCTGGAGGCGCGCGATCGGCTGGAAGAAGGGCTCCAGGCGGCCGGGGCCGGCCGTTCGCGCGAGCGCCGGGTAGGAGCTCATTGCGGCGCCTCGCCGGGAGACCCGGGCCTCGAAGGCGCAGGCTTGGCGTCTTCCGGGCGCGTCCTGCCGAACAGCAGGTGATCGCGCCAGGCGCCGTTGATCCGCAGATAGGCGCGCGCGCGGCCCTCGTGCTCGAAACCGGCCTTGCGGAGGACGGCCTGGGAGGCGTGGTTCTCCGGCTGGCAGGCGGCTTCCACCCGGTGGAGGTTCAGATCCTCGAAGGCGTAGTGGACGATCGTGCGCACGGCGTCGGTGGTGTAGCCACGATTCTGATGCGGCGCCCCTATCCAATAGCCGAGCGTCGCGGCCTGGGCCGCGCCGCGGCGGACCTGGGACAGCGTCGCGCCGCCCACGAGCCGGTGGTCGGCGCGGCTGAACATGAAGTAGGGGTAGGCGCGGCCGTCGTCGATGTCCTGCAGGTAGCGGCGGACGCGGTAGCGGAAGGCGGCCTTGGAGAGCTCGTCCTCGGCCCAGGTGGGCTCCCAGGGCGTCAGAAAGGCGCGGCTCCGGGACCGGAGCTCGGCCCATTCCTGGAAGTCCTTGACGTCGGGGTGGCGCAGGTAAACCAGGGCGCCTTCGATCCGGCGCTCTCCATCGTCGGCGGGGTCGCGGCGCAAGAAGACCATCGACTCGGACTAGACCTTCGCCTCGCGCGACGCACAAGCCCGGGCGCCGGCCTCAGGAGGCGAATCTGGCGTGGAAGGCGCTGGCGGCGGCCAGGCCGGACTTCGGCCCGATGGCCGCGGCGCAAACCGGCCCATTGAGGGCGCGGGCGGCGGCGGCGGCGACCTGCTCGGCGGTGACGGCGTCGACCTTGGCGCGGATCTCGTCAAACGGGATGAGGCGGTCGCGCAGGAATAGCTGGCTGGCCCGCGCCTCGGCGCGGCCGAGCGGGGCTTCGGCGCCCATCATCAGCTGCGCGCCCGCGACCGCCTTGGCGCGCTGAAGCTCGGCGGCGGTCGGCCCGTCCTTGGCGAGCCCCATCAAGAGATCGGCGGCGATGAGCGCCACGGTCTTGGCGTTCTTGGCGGCGCAGCCGGCATAGACGCCGAGGCGGCCGCAATCCTCCATCGTGTCGAGATAGGCATCCACCGCGTAGACGAGGCCGCGCGTCTCGCGGACTTCCTGGAAGAGCCGCGAGCTCATGCCGCCGCCATAGATCTCGGCCATCAGGCGGGCGGCGTACATCGTCTCGTCGGCTGCAGCCGGGCCGGCCCAGGTGAGCACGAGGTGCGTCTGCTCCAGGCTGCGCTCTTCGATGGAGATGCCGGCTGCGGGCTTGGCCGGCGCGGGAGGGATCATCGCCCTGCCCGGCAGATCGCCGAAGCGCTTCGTGATCGTCTCAAGCACGGCCGGGCGATCGAAGGCGCCGGCGACGGAGACGATGACGCGCTCAGGCGCCATGTGCGCGGCGCGGAAATCGATCAGCGATTGCACGCTCACAGGGGCCAGCGTCTCGTCCACGCCGAGGATGGGGCGCCCCAGCGCCTGATCGGGAAAAAGCGCCTGCTGGTGCAGCTCGAAGACGCGGTCGTCAGGCTGGTCGAAGGCTTCGCCGCGCTCCTGCGCGACGACGCCCTTCTCCTTCTCCAGATCGTCAGGCGCCCAATGCGGATCCAAGAGCGTGTCGGCGATGAGATCGAGCGCGTAGGCGGCGTCCTCCTTCAGCACACGCGCATAATAGGACGTGCGTTCGTACGAGGTGGCGGCGTTCATCACGCCGCCGACGGCTTCGATCGCTTCGGCGAACTGGCGCGCGTCGCGGCCGCCGGCGCCCTTGAAGGCCATGTGCTCGAAAAGGTGCGCGACGCCGTTCTCCTCAGGCTTCTCCCAGCGCGCGCCGACGCGCTGCCACACGCCCACCGCCGTGGTGTGGAGCGTGGGCATCGGATCAAGCGCGATGCGCACGCCGTTCGGAAGGGTGACGAGCTCCAGCTCAGGCATCAGTTCCAGGCCCTCGTCCGCTCACGGATGAATGTCTTCACGGCTTCGACGTCGGCCGGGAGCGAGGCGATCTTCTCCTTGCGGGTGAAGAGATCGGCGCAATGGGCGGGAAGCTCAGGCCGGACGCCCAATGTCTGTTGGACCGTCTCGGGAAACTTCGCGGGATGCGCAGTGGCGAGCGCCACGCTCATCTCGCCCTTGAGGCGCGCGAGCCCGCTCATGGCGATGGCGGAGTGCGGACATGCGAGATAGCCGGCTTCGCGCCATGCCCGCATCTCAGCTTGCGTGCCTGCATCGTCGAGAGAGAGAGCTTCGAAATGCGTATGCAGGAAATCCTGGGCGGGCTTGGGGACATCAAAGGCGCCGGATTGGGCAAATTGCTCATAGAGACGGCGGACATGCTCGGCGTCGCCGCCGAGCGCTTCGTACATCAGGCGTTCGAAGTTCGACGCGACCTGGATGTCCATGGCGGGGGAGAGCGTGGCGTGGGATTTCGGCGCGCGCTCATAGCGGCCCGTCGTGATGGCGCGCGCGACGATGTCGTTGGCGTTGGTGGCGATGAGGAGCTTGGCGATGGGCGCGCCCATCCGCTTCGCCACATAAGCGGAGAACGCGTCGCCGAAATTGCCGGTGGGGATGGAGAAATTCACCGGGCCCGATGCGGCGAGGATATTCGCGGCGACGTGGAAATAGACCGATTGGGCGACGATGCGCGCCCAGTTCACCGAGTTGACGGCAGAAAGATGCGCGCGCGCAGTGAAGTCGCGGTCGGCGAAGAGCGATTTCAGGATCGCCTGGCAAGCGTCGAAATCGTCGTCGAACTCGATGGCGTGAACGTTCGCGGCGCCGGATGCGGTCATGAAGCGGCGCTGCACGTCCGAGACGCGGCCCTTCGGCAGGAGCACGAAGAGATCGACGCGCTCGCGGTTCTTCAGCGCCTCGACCGCGGCGCCTCCGGTGTCTCCGGAGGTGGCGCACACGACGGTGAGGCGCTCGTTGCGCTCGGCGAGCACGCGCTCATAGAGCGGCCCGATGAGCTGCATCGCCACGTCCTTGAAGGCGAGCGAGGGGCCGTGAAAGAGCTCGAGCACGAACTGGCCGGGACCGACCTGCGTCAGCGGCGTCACCGAGGCCGGCCAGGCCGCGCGCCGATAGGCCTCCTCGGCCAGCGAGCGCGAGTCCACCGCGTTCTTGGACAGCGCACCCAAGGCCGAAGCGGCGACGTTCGCGTAAGGCTCGACGGCGAGGCCTTCGCGATCGAGGACGGGATAAGCGTCCGGCACGTAGAGGCCGCCGTCGGGCGCAAGGCCCGCCAGAACGGCGTCGAGGAAATCGATCGAAGGCGCGCCGCCGCGCGTGGAAGCGTATCGCATCTATTTCTTCATCGGCGGCGCGAACTTCAGACGTCCGACGCTCACATGATAGGCGAAATAGATGCCGACCAGCACGATCGCCAAGCCCCACCAGGTCGCGGCATAGCCCAGATGCCGCGCGGGCGTCAGCGCGTCGTCGCCGGCGCCGACGAACGGATTGGGGACCGGCCGGCCGTCCTCGCCGACATAGTCGGTGGCGAGATAATAGCTTGCGACCGAGCGCAAGCCCGCGGCGCGCGCCATCTCCTCGAGGTTCACCGCGTACCAGACGCGGTCCGGGAGCGAGGGCGCGTGCGTCAGCGGCGCGGGCGGAGAAGGCGTGATCGCGGCGCCGGAGATCGGCGCGTTCAGTGTCAGGGACGCGGGAAAGCGCAACGTGCGCCAGTCCGGCGGCTCGACGCTCTGCACGAACGCGGCGTCGACATAGAGATTCTCCTCGCCATAGAGCACGGGCGCGAAGACGCGCCAGCCGGGCTCGCCGTCCTTCAGGCCGTAGACGAGCGCGATGCCTTCCTCGATCGGGCGATAGGAGGCGATCGTCATCTCGATCGGCGGGGCGCTGGCGGCCTCCAGCCGCTCCTCGTAGCGCTGCCATTGCCAGCGCCCGAGCAGCACGAGCAGCGCGAAGGCGATCACTGCGATCACGGTGAGCATCGGAAGGGGACGGAAGCGGATCATCGTCTCCTCTCCTGGGAACGCATTCTGGCGCTCCGCCCAAAACCGGGCGCCGTCACGGGGTCTTGTCGGCGTCGGCCGCCAGCCGACCCTCGCCAGCCTTGTGGCGCCATTGCAGGGCGAAGAGAATTGCCTTGAAGCGCGGAAGCAGAAAAAGGCTCAAGCCGATGGTCGCGGCGGCGGCGACCGACAGCACGATCCAGTCGGGTAATTTCAGCGCGAATTGCAGGACGAAGGCGAGCGGCACGACGATCGCGCCGACGAGGAACATGACGAACACCGCCGGCCCGTCGCCGGCGTCGGCGATCGCGAAGTCCGCGCCGCACGCCGTGCAGCGCGGCGCGAACTTCAGATAGGACTGGAAGAGCCGGCCCTTGCCGCATTGAGGACAGCGCAGGCGAAGGCCGGTGACGAATGGCGCGTGCGCGCTCACGACGCCGGCTTCATTGGCCTTGCATGGTCAGGTACGGCATCACGTAAACGAAGGTGAAGAGGAAGAGCCACACCACATCGACGAAGTGCCAGTACCAGGCCGCTGCCTCGAGGCCGAAATGCTTGGTCGGCGTGAACTGCCCGGCGATCAGCCGAAGCAGACACACGAAGAGGAAGAGCGTGCCGATGATGACGTGGGCGCCGTGGAAGCCGGTCGCCATGAAGAAGGACGCGCCGTAGACGTTCGCTGTCGTCGTCTCGCCGGTGTTGCCGAAGCGGAAGCCGGCGTGGGGGTATTCCAGAACGAACTGGACATAGGTGAAGAGCAGCCCGAGCGCGACCGTGAGGATGAGGCCCCACATCGCGCCGCGGCGATCGCCCTGCTGCATCGCGTGGTGCGCCCACGTCACCGTCGTGCCGGAGAGCAGGAGGATGAGCGTGTTGATGAGCGGCAGGTGGAAGGGATCGAACGGATTGACGTTCGGCGGCGGCCAGCTCGACCAGGCGGCGGCGACGCCCTCGTCCCAGGTCGGGATGTACCAATGGGCGCGATGCTCGTGGAAGATCGCGAGCTCGAAGAACATCCAGAACCAGGCGACGAAGAACATCACCTCCGAGGCGATGAACAGGATCATCCCATAGCGGAGGCCGATATCGACGACCGGCTTATGATCGCCGCGGCGGCTTTCGCGGATGACGTCGGCCCACCAGCCGAACATCGTGAGCGCGACGCCCGCGGTGCCGGCCAGGAAGACAGGCCAATGGCCCTTGGTGAACAGGTGGTTGAAGATGTCGCCGAGAAAGCCGCCGTTCTCGATCTCGGGGCCGAGGCCGCGCATGAGGACGACGCCGCCCACGGCCATCAGGAACGCCGAGATCGAGCCGACCAGCGGCCAGGGGCTCGGATCGACCAGGTGGTAGTCGTGGTGGACGTCGCTGTGGGCGGCCATGGTCTCGTCCTGATCTTACGCGAATCCGCGCATTTGCGCTTTACGTGGGCTTTAGCTCAGGCGCGCGCGCGCGCCAAGCGACGGGTCGTCACGGCTAGGAGCCGTTGGCGGCGGCCCGCTCGGCGGCGTCGGCGGCGTCGTCGACCGAGCGGAAGAACGTGTAGGAGAGCGTGATGGAGCGCACCTCTTCGGTGTTGGGGTCGGCCTCGAGCGCGGAATCAACGAAATAGACGACAGGCATCTCGCGCGTTTCGCCAGGCGCCAGCGTCTGGTCCTGGAAGCAGAAGCATTCGAGCTTCTGGAAATACTGGCCGGTCTTGTGCGGCACGACGTTGAACGTCGCGACGGTGGTTACGGGCTGGCTGGAAAGGTTCCGCACACGGAAGAAGGCGAGCCCGCTCTGGCCGAGGTGCAAGGTTTCGGCGCGCTGGACCGGCTCGAACGCGAGCGGCAGCCCGGGCGCGACATTGGCGTCGAAGCGCACTTCCACCTGGCGGGACGACACCTGCGCGGGCGCGGCGGTCGCGACCTGGGTCTGGCCGCCATAGCCGGTGACGCGGCAGAAGGCGCGGTAGAGCGGCGGGGCGGCGAAGGCGAGGCCGATCATGCCGACGAAGACGGCGACGCAGACGGCGGCGGTCATCGCCATGCGCCGTTGCTTGGCCGGATCGAGACCGTTGCTCACAGCGGGCGAACCAGCACGCCGGCCTTCAGCTTGGCGAGGGTGATGATGAAGACGAGCGCGATGAAGCCGACGAGCGCCAGCGCCAGCATGAGGTTGCGGCGCTTGCGGGCCCTTTCCTGCTCGGGGGTCAGGCGCACGAAGTCCGTCATCGCGCGATGAGCCCGATCAGGCGCTCGGCCGGCAGCGCGGCGAACAGCGTGAAGAGATAGAGGATAGAGAAGAAGAAGAGCGCGCGCGCGTGTTTGGGCGCATCCGAGCGCGCGACGCGCCATGCGAAATAGAGGAAGGCCGCGCCGCCCGCGGCGGCGATCGCTCCGTAGAGCGGCCCGGCCAGGCCGGTCGCGACGGGCGCCAGGGCGAGCGGCGCGAGAATGCACGAATAGAGCAGGATCTGCTTGCGGGTTTCGGCGGGCCCGTGCGTCACCGGCAGCATCGGGACGCCGGCGGCCTTGTATTCATCGGCGCGCAGGAGCGAGAGCGCCCAGAAGTGCGGGGGGGTCCAGAAGAAGATGATCGCGACGAGGAGAAGCGGATCGAGCGCGAGCGCGTCCATCTTCGCGGCCCAGGCGATGGCGGGCGGCAAGGCGCCGGCCAATCCGCCGATGACGATGTTTTGCGGCGTCCGGCGCTTCAGCCACATCGTGTAGACGACGGCGTAGAAGAAGATCGTGAAGGCGAGCAGGCAGGCGGCGAGCACGTTGGCGGCGAGCGCCATGGTCAGCACCGCGAACACCGAGAGCGCGAGGCCCAGCGCCAGAGCCTCCTCCGGCGCAACGGCGCCGGACGGGATCGGGCGCGCCATCGTCCGGGCCATCTTGGCGTCGATGTCGGCGTCGTACCACATGTTGAGCGCGCCCGACGCGCCGGCGCCGACCGCGATGGCGAGCACGCTGGCGAAGCCGAGCACCGCGTCGCCTGCGCCGGGGGCCATCACGTAGCCGACGAGCGCCGTGAACACGACAAGGCTCATCACGCGCGGCTTCAGAAGCGCGATGTAGTCCGACGTGCTTGCGACGTGCGCCTGGAGCGCAGGCATCAGGATGGCCTCAGTGGTGCGGGTCCGGCTTGATCACCGGCAGCTCGCTGAACTGGTGGAAGGGCGGCGGCGAGGAGAGCGTCCATTCGAGCGTCGTGGCGCCCTGCCCCCACGGATTGGCCCCTGCCCGGCGGCGGGCGAGGAAGAGATCGAAGAGCACGATGATGAAGACGATGAGCCCGACGAACGTGATCGCGTAGCCGATCGAGGAGATGTGGTTCCAGAAGCGGAAGGCGTCCGGGTAATCGATGTAGCGGCGCGGCATCCCCTGCAGCCCCAAGAAGTGCTGCGGGAAGAAGATGACGTTGACGCCGATGAACGTGATCCAGAAGTGCAGGCCCGCCAGGAAGCCGTTGTAGCGATACCCGCTCATCTTCGGGATCCAATAATAGAAGCCCGCGAAGATGGTGAAGACCGCGCCGAGCGAGAGCACGTAGTGGAAGTGCGCGACGACGTAATAGGTGTCGTGGAGCGCGGTATCGATGCCGGAATTGGCCAGCACGACGCCGGTGACGCCGCCCACCGTGAAGAGGAAGATGAAGCCGATCGCCCAGAGCATCGGCACCTTGAACTCGAGCGACCCGCCCCACATCGTGGCGATCCAGGAGAAGATCTTGATGCCGGTCGGGACTGCGATGATCATCGTGGCGGCGACGAAATAGGCTTCCAAATCGAAGCCCATGCCGACCGTGTACATGTGGTGGGCCCACACGATGAAGCCGATGAAGCCGATCGAGACCATGGCGTAGGCCATGCCAAGATAGCCGAACACCGGCTTGCGGGAGAACGTGGACACGATCTGGCTGACGATGCCGAAGCCCGGCAAGATCAGAATGTACACTTCGGGGTGGCCGAAGAACCAGAACAGGTGCTGGTACATCACCGGATCGCCGCCGCCGGCCGGCTCGAAGAATTGCGTGCCGAAATTGCGGTCGGTGAGCAGCATGGTGAGGGCGCCGGCGAGCACCGGCAGCGACAGCAGCAGCAGCCACACAGTCACCAGGATCGACCACACGAAGAGCGGCATGCGGTGCAGCGTCATGCCCGGCGCGCGCATGTTGAAGATCGTGGTGATGAAGTTGATCGCGCCGAGGATCGAGCTGGCGCCGGCGATGTGCAGCGAAAGGATCAGCAGGTCCATCGAAGCGCCGCCATGGTGCGTGGCGGAGGTCGAGAGCGGGGGATAGAGCGTCCAGCCGCCGCCGAAGCCGGGGAACTGGCCGTTGCCCGGCACCAGCATGGAAATGGTCGCGAGCGCGAACGAGGCCGGAAGGAGCCAGAACGAGATGTTGTTCATGCGCGGGAAGGCCATGTCCGGCGCGCCGATCATGAGCGGCACGAACCAATTGCCGAACCCGCCGATCATCGCAGGCATCACCATGAAGAAGATCATGATGAGGCCGTGCATGGTGACCATGACGTTGTAGTGGTGCTTGGCCGCGTCGATGCGATAGGCGTCGACGGCCGCCTGCGTGATCTCGCCCGAGGCCAGCTGCGCCTGCATGGCGTCGGGCACGTGCACGAGATGGGGGAGGATCGTCACGCCAGGCTCGGCGAGTTCCCAGCGGATGATGCCGCTCAGGACCGCGCCGATGATCCCGGCGATGATGGCGAACACAAGGTACATTGTGCCGATGTCCTTGTGGTTGGTGGAATAGGCCCAGCGCTTCCAATCGTAGAAGCTCGGGCGATGATCGTCGTGGTGCACGCTTTCGGCGCCGGCGTCGGTGGAAGTAGCCATCTCTCGATCCTTACTCAGCGCGTGGGGCTAGCGCCGGCGGCGGGGGCGCTGGGGGCTGGAGCGGGCTGCGCGGCGGCGGGCGCGGCGTCCGCCAGCGTGCCGCCCTGAGATACGACCCAGCGGTCGAACTCCTCGCGCGACACGGCGCGCACCTCGATGGGCATGTAGGCGTGGTTGATGCCGCACAGCTCGGAGCACTGGCCGTAATAGATGCCCGGCCGATCGACATTGAACCAGCCCTGGTTCACGCGGCCGGGGATCGCGTCCTGCTTCACGCCGAAGGCCGGCACGGTCCAGGAATGGATCACGTCGTTGGAAGTGATGAGCACGCTCACGTTCTCGCCGACCGGCACGTAGATGGGATTATCGACGGCCAGAAGGTTCGGCCGGCTCTGCGCGCGCGCCTCTTCCTCCGGCAGGCGGTTGGACGCCACCGTCACGCCAAGGTCCTGATATTCGTATTGCCAGAACCAGGAATTGCCGACGACCTTGATTGTCAGCGCCGCGGGGGGCGCGCGCTCCTGCTCATAGAGCAGCGGGAAGGAACGCCACGCGATCGCCACCAGGATAAGCACCGGCACGATCGTCCAGATCACTTCCACCAGCATGTTGTGCGTGAACATGCGCGGCGTGGGATTGGCCTTGCGATTGTAGCGGATCACCACCCAGAGCAGGAGCGCCAGGACGAACACGGAAATGACCGTGATGATCGGCAGGACGAAAGCGTGGAACGAATGGATGTGCGCCATGGCCGGGGTCGCGGCCGGCTGAAAGTCGATCCCGCGTTCGACGGGCTGATCGGCCCACGCTGCGCTCGCTCCGCCCATCGCAAACGCCGCCAACGCGGCAAAGCCAAATCGCCTCACAGCAATTCTCCCAAAGCACGCCCCGCAGGCGCGCATTTTGTTGACGCGGTATGGCGCGACGCGCGCCCGGGTCCTATACGTGGCGAGCGCGGCAAATCGCCCGGTCGGGGCGCATTTTGCGTCCGGTCCCCGGCGCCAAATCGGCGAGCCCAGTCCAAATCAGCGGGGGTGCTAGCATGAGCCGGCGCCGCGTTCCAAGGCGGTTTCAAGCGAGCCTCTCAGCGCTCGCCGCGGCGGCGCTGGCCGCGGGCCCGGCGTTTGCGCAAACGACTCGCAACAATATCGGCCCGCAAGTCACGGTCGGCGGCTATGGCGCAGCCCAGGCCTGCGCGCGGGCGAGCGCCGAACGGCGCGCCGACGCGGTCGCCCTGGCCGCGTGCGACCGGGCGCTGACGCAGGAGCCGCTCCCCCGTCCAGACCGGCGCGCGACGCTCTTCCACCGCGGCGTCGTCCGGCTGAACGCCGACGACGCTGCAGGGGCGCTGGCCGATTTCGACGCCGCCCTGGCCATACGCCGGGACGGCGACACGGAGCTCAACCGCGCCGCCGCGCTCGCGGCGCTGGGGGATTATGGGTCGGCCGTCGCCGCCGTCACGTCGGCGCTCGCAAACGGCGTGCGCGAGCCGCATCTGGCATATTTCAATCGTGGGGCCGCCAGGGAAGCGCTCGGCGACCTGCGCGGCGCGCTGGAGGACTACACCACCGCGTTGCAGATCCGGCCGGACTGGGCGCAGGCGGAAGCGGAGGTCGGCCGTTTCGCCCAGGCCCGGCGCGATCGCCTGGCGCGGGTGCTCGGTCGGGAGGCGCCCGTCGGAGCGTCGGCGTCGGCGGCGCGATAGGAGGTGGCGACGTGAAATTCACTCTGCTCTCCCTGGCGGCGATTGCGGCCGCGGCGCTCGCCGGCGCAGCTGGAACCGCCACGGCCGCGACGATCATCATGGGCACCGGCCCCGCGCTCGCCTGCTACCAAGCGGCGAACATGCGGCGCGCGGATGTGCAATCGGTGCAGGTCTGCGATTCCGCGCTTGAGGATCCGATGCTGACGCCGCGCGACAGGGCCGCAACGCGGAACAATCGCGGCATCCTCATGATGTACCGCCGCAACGCGGCGGCGGCGCTCACAGATTTCGAGGCCGCGGCGCGGCTGCAGCCCGCGATGGGCGAGAGCTTCGTCAATCGCGGCGCGGCGCAGATCATGCTCGGCGATTATGCGGGCGCGATCGAGAGCCTCAATCGCGGGCTCGAGCTCGGCTCGGCGGAACAGCACGAGGCCTATTTCAACCGCGCGATCGCCAACGAGCAGTCCGGCAATCTGCGCGCCGCATATGAGGACTATCGCCGCGCGCTGGAGCTCAGACCCGATTGGCTGGCGCCGCAAACGGAATTGCAGCGTTTCTCGGTGCGCCGCACGCCCTGAATTCCTAAAGAACGCCGGCGTCCTTCCACGCCGATTTCGGCCAGCGCTGGTGCACCCAGAACCATTGCTCCGGCGCTTCGCGCACGCGCGCCTCCATGAACGCGTTCACGCCGCGGACGGCGGCCTGCGCGGCTTCGTCGAGCGGCGCGTCGTAGTCGAGCGGGATGGCGGGGTGGACCGTCGCGGAGAAGGCTTGCGGCGCGGTGCGCCGCAATGAGAGGGGCACCAGCGGCAGCTTGAAACGCAAGGCCAGGCGCGCAGGGCCGTCGGCGGTCATGCAATCGTGGCCGAAGAACGGGGCGGCAAGGCCTTCGTTGTACTTCTGGTCGTTCATAAGAACGATCGTCTCCTTGCGTGCGAGCGCGCGCATGAGGCCCATGCCGCCTTCGGCGCCCTTGGCGCTCTGCAGGTTCACGCCATAGGCGCGGCGGCCCTCGACGATGCGCCGGTCGATGAGCGGATTGTTCGCCGGGCGGTAGGTGACGTGACAGGTGATGCCGCTGGCCACCACCGCGACGGCCATGATCTCCCAGTTCGAGAAGTGCCCGGCGATGAACACTGCGCCGGTGCGCCCCGCCTCGATGAAGCGCTCGGCGCCCTCAACATGGATCGCGCCGCCGTTCGCCTCGGTGCGGTAGGCGTGCATGTGCGGGAACTCGCCGGCCATGCGGCCGATCTCGCCCCACATCGCGCGGGCGATGTCGGCGCGCCAGGATTCGGTTTCGTTGGGAAAGGCGAGGCGCAGATTGCGCAGCGCTGTGCGGTGCGCGCTGGTGAGCGGCCCCAAGCCCTGCAGCAAGGATGCGCCGGTCGCGGAGGCGCGCGCAGGCGACATCGCCCCGAACGCGCCAAGGAAGGCGGCGAAGCCCGCATCCTCGATGCGATGGGCGAAGGTGACGTCGGTCGAGATCGCCATCAGCGGACCCGCGCGCGAACCGGCGCGAGCAGCGCGTCGAGCGCGGCTTCGTCGAGGAAGCGCGCCTCGACCGGCCAAGCCGCGATCTCGCCGCGGCGCCGGGCGTCGAGGCGCACGTGATCCTTCTCGGTCGTCACCAGGCGGGCGCCGCGCTCTTGGGCGAGCGTGGCGAGCCAGGCGAGCTCGCTCTCGTCGAACACGTGATGGTCGGGATAGGGAATCTCCTCCTGCACGTCTGCGCCGGCGGCCCGCAGCGCATCGAAGAATTTGCGCGGCCTGGCAATGCCGGCGAACGCGACAAGCGGGCCGCTCGGCGCCGGCGCCTTGGGCGCGAGCCAGCCGCGCAGGACGGGACCGTCGAACGGAAAGGTCGCGCTCTCGGCGGCCGCCCTCGATCCGGCCTGCAGGAGGATCGCGTCGGCGCGCTTCAGCCCATCGGCGGCGCGTTCGCGCAGCGGGCCGGCGGGAAAGACCCTGCGGTTGCCCAGGCCGGCCTCGGCGTCGATGACGATGATGGAGAGGTCGGGCTTGAGGGTCGGGTTCTGGAAGCCGTCGTCGAGGATGAGCGCCCTCGCGCCGCCAGCGACGGCCGCCTCCGCGCCGGCGACGCGGTCGCGCGCGATCCAGGCGGGGCCGTCCCCTGCGTGCAGCAAAGGCTCGTCGCCGACCTCGCGGAAGGAAGCGTCCGCCGCCACGCGCAAGGGCCCGCGCGCGGCGCCGCCATAGCCTCGGGAGAGCACGTGCGCCCCCTCGCCCAGCTTGCGCCGGATGGCGCGCGCGACCGGCGTCTTGCCAGCGCCGCCCAGGGTGAGATTGCCGATACAGACGATGGGGATCGGGATGGGCGCCGGTCGCGTCCATGCCCGGCGCGCGGCGGCGCCCCAGCCATAGACTGCCCCCAGCGGCGCCAGCAGCGCCTGGAGCAGCGGGGCCGCGTCGCGACCGGCGGCGTCTCCGGACCAGAAGTGCGGCGGCTGCATCCGGAGCGTCTTTTCAGGCGGCCGCGTGCGTGCGGGTGGGCGAAGGCGGCAGCCGCGCGAGGAGCGCGTCGAGCGTCGCGGCGAGGGCGGGACCGCCCTCCTCGGCGGCGGCGGCGGCGGCGCGGGTGCGGCGCTCGCGCAGCGCCTCGTCGCGCCAAAGCCCAAGCACGGCGGCGGCGATCTCGTCCGCGGTCCCTGCCCGGCCGATCCCGCCGGCGCCGTCTAGCGCTTCGAAGAGATCGCCGAAGCTCGAGACGTGGGGGCCGGCCAGGATCGCGGAGCCAAGCTTGGCCGGCTCAATGGGGTTGTGGCCGCGCAGCGTCGGCAGAAGGCTGCCGCACACCAGCGAGACGGCCGCGAGGCGATAGAAGAGCCCCATCTCGCCCATCGTGTCGGCGACATAAACGGGGCTTGGGCCCACCACCGCGCCCACGGACCGGCGCGGGGCGGCGCCGGCGAGCGCCGCGATCTCGGCGCCGCGCTCGGGATGGCGGGGCGCGAGAATGAGCAACGCATCGGGGCGCGCGGCCACGATCTCCCTGTGGGCGGCGAGGACGATCTCGTCCTCGCCGGGATGGGTGCTGGCGGCAAGCCAGATCGGGCGCGGGCCGATCTCGGCGCGGAGCGCGGCGAGCGCGGCGGCATCGGCGGGCGGCGCCGCCGCTGCAAGCTTCAGATTGCCAAGCGCGGGCGCGGCCCGACCGATGATGCCGGCCAGGCCTTCGGAGGTGCGGGCGTCGGCGGCGAAGATCGGGTCGAACGGTTTCAGAAGCCGGGCTGCGCTCGCCCGAAAGGAGCGCCAGCGCCGCAATGCGCCCTCGCTCATGCGGGCGTTGACCAGCGCCAAAGCGACGCCCCGGGCCTCAGCTTCCAGCGCGAGGTTCGGCCAGAGCTCGCTCTCGATGAAGACGCCAAGGTCGGGGCGCCAGTGAGCGAGGAAGCGGCGCACGGCGTCGCGGCGGTCGATCGGCGCATACTGGTGCAAGGCGGCGGGGCGGCGGCTGGCGAAGAGCTGCGCGGACGTCCGCGTGCCGGTCGTGACCAGGAAGGAAAGATCCCCGCGGCGTTCGGCCAGGCCGTCGCGGAGCTGCAGCGCGACGCCCATCTCGCCGACGCTGGCGGCGTGCAGCCAGACGAGCGACCCGGCGGGGCGCGTCTGCGACGCGTGACCGAAGCGCTCCTGCAGCCGTGCGGGATCCTCCAGTCCGGCGCGGGCGCGTCGCCGCAGGATCGGCGCGGCGAACGGCGCCAGAACGGCCAGGGCGGCGCGATAGAGACCGAGCGCAGCTGTCATCGAGAGGCAGCGACGGGCGCCGCGAGGGGCTGAGGGGCATGCGCCTCCGGCAGCGCTGCGGGCGTCACCGGCTCGGCCCCGACGGCGTTGTCGGCAAGGTGCGTGATGCGGTTGAGCTCGGCCTCGAGGGCCGCGCGGGCGGCCTCCATCGCCTCGGGATCGGCATGGCCGGGAACGCGGATGGGCTCGCCCCACACATAGGTCCCCCGCGCGAAGGGATAGGGCAGGACGAAGCGGTCCCAGGAATTGAAGGTGCGGCTGCGGCTCGTGGCCCAGGCCAGACAGACGATGGGGGCGCCGGTGTGCTTGGCAAGCTGGATGGCGCCCATCTGCGCGCGCATCCGGGGCCCGCGCGGGCCGTCCGGGGCGATGGCGACCGCGCCGCCGCCCTTCATGTGCCGAAGCATCTGGCGCATCGCTTCGGCGCCGCCCTTGCGGGTTTCGCCGCGGGAGGTGGAGCCGCGGATCACGCCGGCCCCGACCGCCCGCGTCGCGGAGGCGACGATGCCGCCTTCCCTGGAGTGCGAAATCAGCACCTTGGCGTCCTGGGAGCCCCTGCCGATCGCCCAGCCGAAATGGGAGAGCACGATGCGCCCGTGCCAGAAGCAGATCACGGCCGGGCCGCCCGCCTTCCAGACCTCCTCCGCGGCGCGGCGGTTGATCAGGGTCCAGCGCGTCGTCCAGCCGACCAGCAGCATGTAGCCGCCGAGGATGCGGCCCACGATCGTCTGCGCGACCGGGGAGGACAGGAGGCGTTTGAGCATGTACGGGCGGGCGCCCTTATCTTCCGTGCGTCCGGACTTTATACGTGCGGGCTTCAAGCAATCCCAGCCATGACCCTGACCGACAATACTTCCCCTGGATTTGGCCGCTTCGACCTATCGACCTCCGACGGCCGGCGCCGCGCGGAGGCCGACCTCATGTGGTCAGACCACGGCTTCCTCAGGGCGGCGTTCCAGAATTTCCACTGGATCAGCCCAGAGATGGCGCGCGCCAACCAGCCCTCGCCGAAGCAGATCGCGCGCTACGCCGCGCAGGGCTTCAAGACCATCATCAATCTCCGGGGCGACAAGCCGACAGGCTATTACCTGCTGGAGAAGGAAGCCTGCGCGCGCCATGGCCTCGCCCTCATCGACGCACCGCTCGGCTCGCGGGAGGCGCCGTCGGTCGCGCGCGTGCTGCGCGCCAAGGAAATTTTCGAAACGATCGCATATCCGGCGCTCATGCATTGCAAATCGGGTGCGGACCGCGCCGGCCTCATGGCGGTGCTCTATGTCCACTTCCGGCAAGGGCGCCCGATCGAAGAGGCCGTGCAGCAGCTCGACCTGAAGTACCTGCATGTGAAGCAAGGCAAGACCGGCGTGCTCGGCTTCTTCTTCGACACGTATCTGCGGGAGGCTTCTCTTCGGGAGACTTCCGGGGCGGCGAACGGCCCATCGGCGGGCAAGTCGTTTCTCGACTGGGTGCAGACGGATTACGAGCCCGCGCGCGTGCAGGCGGCGTTCATGGGCCAGTGGTGGGCCAACACTCTGGTGGACAAGGTTTTGCGTCGCGAATAAGCGCCTGCGCGCGCACGTGCGGCGCAGACTTATCCACATTATCCACAGCCCTTGATCAACACACTCTAAAGCGCTCGATCAAAGGCCTGGGAGCAAGCTTACGCTTCGCGCGCCTTCTGTTGCTCTTGATCACGCGCCTGGGAAATGAGCTCGGAGAATTGCGAGCTTTCCTTCGCGTAATCTTCTTGCATGCGCTCGATGAAGCTGCGTTGCGCTTCAAGCATTTGGCCCGCATCGGCGCACTTCGTCAGCGTTTCCATCTGGTCGGCGTAAGCGCGCATGCGACGGGCCCAGAAACGCGTGGCTTCCGCCGCGAGCTTCTGACTGACGAGGAAGCCGTTGGTTGCGGGCGACTGCAGGAAGCTGGAGAGCGCGTCGGCGGCCTCGTGTCCGTTTCCGTTCGTCTTCGCGCGGGGATTGGCCATGTACTTGTCTCCTTCGCTCCGTACCCCGGTGTTCGTTCACGCGGCTGTGAATAAGTTGCGCGCGGCGAGTGCGGCTTCTGGAGTCTGATTCCGGAGCGCAGCGCCGGACTCGCGGGCGTCGGTGTACGCCGTTGCACGCGGACATTCCAGAGCGGTTTTTCACCGGGCGAGGTTAATATCGCCGTCATCCTATTCGATGCGCACCAGACGCAACGTGTTGGTCTTGCCAGGGCGCCCGAACGGCAGGCCCGCGATGATAACGAAACGATCGCCCTGCTTGGCGACGCCGAGCCCCTGCACCACCTGCAGCGCCTTCTCCACCATGTCCTCGGTCGATGTTGCATCTGCAGTCACAACGCTGCGAACGCCCCACGACAAAGTGAGCCGTCGGGCTGTGGATAAGTGCGGCGTCATGCCGACAAGCGTGCAGCGCGGCCGTTCGCGCGAAAGCCGCAGCGCGGTGGAGCCGGTGGCGGTGTAGGCGACCACGGCGGCGCAATTGAGCACGTCGGAAATCTCGCGCGCGGACAAGCAGATCGCGTCCGCGGTGGTGGGCTCGGGACGGGCCATGTCGCGCTGCAGGCCAGCCCAGTGCTCAGGATCTTCTTCCACCGCGCGGATGATGCGATCCATGATCGCGACGGCGGTCTGGGGATGGCGCCCGACCGCGCTCTCGGCCGACAGCATCACCGCGTCGGCGCCTTGATAGACGGCGGTGGCGACATCGGAGGCTTCCGCGCGCGTCGGCGTCGGAGCGTCGATCATGCTTTCCAGCATGTGCGTCGCGACGATCACGGGTTTGCCAGCGGCGCGCGCGGTGCGGATGATGCGGCGCTGCTGGATCGGCACCTGCTCGGCGGGAAGCTCCACGCCCAGGTCGCCGCGGGCGACCATGATCGCGTCGGACAACGCAACGATCTCGGGCAGCTCATCCAGCGCCTGCGGCTTCTCGATCTTGGAGAGGATCCCGGCGCGATTGCCGATGAGCTCGCGCGCCTCGCGCACATCGGCGGCGGACTGCACGAAAGAGAGCGCGATATAATCGACGCCGAGATCGAGCGCGTAGGCGAGGTCGGATTTGTCCTTCGCGGTGAGGGCCGAGATCGGGATACGGCGCGTGGGGATGTTGAGCCCCTTCTGGCTCTTCAACTCGCCGCCGAAATCGACGCGCGCCTTGAGGCCGCCGGCGCCCTTCTCCACAACGGTGAGCTGGAACTTGCCGTCGTCGAACTTGAGCAGGTCGCCCGCCTCCAGAACCTCGACGATCTCGGGATGCGGCAGACGGATGAGGCCCGCCTCGCCTGGCTTCTCCGAGGCCTCGATGCGTACGACCTCGCCGTATGACAGTTTGACCGATCCCTCGGCGAACGTGCCGACGCGGATCTTCGGGCCCTGCAAATCGGCGATGATCCCGATGGGCCAGCCGATGCGCTCCTCCGCGTCGCGCACGGCGGCGTAGCGCTTGGCATGACCGGCCTGCTCGCCGTGGCTGAAATTCAAGCGAAAAAGATTCACGCCGGCGCGCACCAGCATCATCAGCCGGTCGGGCGACTCGCTGGCCGGCCCCAGGGTCGCGACGATCTTGCAATTGCGCGTCTGCATGGGGGCTCCGGATTCTGGTCGGCTGGGATTCCCGCGTGGGATTAGACCATTTCCCGAAAAGTGGTTCGCGGTTTTCGGGCGAGAAATGGTCCAAATCCAAAGTGTAGACCCGATTCACCCGATTGCTGTGCAATCGGGATCGGGTCTAGTCCCTGAACTGGAGACCGCACAAGCGGGCGTAAAGTCCATTCGAGGACATCAATTCCTCATGTCGGCCGCTCTCGACGATGCGGCCGCCTTCGAGCACGAGGATGCGATCGGCGTCGCGCACGGTGGCGAGCCGGTGGGCGATGACGAGCGTGGCGCGGCCCTTCTCCAGGCGCCGGAGCGCGGCCTGCACGCGCGCTTCGCTCTCAGCGTCGAGAGCGCTGGTGGCTTCATCGAGCAGCAGCAAGGGCGCATCGCGGAGGAAGGCGCGCGCGAGCGCGATGCGCTGACGCTCGCCGCCGGAGAGAAGCCCGCCGCGCTCGCCGACGATGGTGTCGTAGCCCTGCGGCAAGGCGCGGATGAAGTCGTCTGCGGCGGCGGCCTGCGCGGCCGCCTTGATCGAGGCGTCGTCGGCGCCGGGTCGGCCGAGCGCGATGTTGTCGCGCACGCTCATGTTGAAGAGCGCGGCCTCCTGCGCGACGAACGCGATGCTCGAACGCAAGCTCTGGAGCGAGAGATCGCGGACGTCGGCGCCGTCGAGCATGACGCGTCCGCCGGTCACATCGTAGAGACGCGGGATGAGGTTGAAGATCGTCGACTTGCCGGCGCCGGATGGGCCGACAAGGGCGACCGTCTCTCCCGGCGCGACCGTAAAGCTCACGTCATGAAGCGCGTTGGCGTCCTCGCCATAGGCGAAGCGCACATTCTCGAACGCGAGGCGCCCTTGCGGCGCGGGAAGCGTCCGGGCGGCAGGCCGTTCGGTGATGCGCTCAGGCTCATCAAGCACGGAGAAGACGCGGGAGAGCGCTGCGAGCGCCTCGTTGGCGATGGTGTTGAAGGTGCCCAGCGAACGGGCGGCCGGCGCGGCGACGCCGACGGCGGCGACGGTTCCGAGCAGATCGCCCAAAGTCATCGCGCCGGAGAGGATGCGCTGCCCAGCGACGAAAATGACCGCGGCCAGCGCGACGCCGCCGAGCAATTCGAGCACGGGCTCGGCCTGCACGCGGTTGCGCACGAGCTTCATCGCCAGCTTGCGGCGTTCCTCGAACGCGGCGGCAGCGCGCGCTTCCTCGTGCTGCTCCAGTGCGTACGTGCGGACCAGGCGCGCCGCGCCGAGGCTCTCGGCGAGCAGGGACGTGAGGGCGCCCAATTGGCGCTGCGCGGCTTCGGTGCGGTCGCGGGCGCGCCGGGCGATCGCCTGCAGCGGCGGGCCGGCCAGCGCAAACGCAGCGAGCGCGGTCAGGGCCAGAACCCAGTCGAAGAAGATCATCGAAGCGAGCGCGCCGATCACGGTGAGGAGGTCGCGCAGCAGCGCCTGGGCGCCGCGCACGAGGCCCTCGGCGATGACGTTGATGTCGTTGGTGAAGCGCGAAACCAAGGCGCCGGCCTCTTCACGCTGGAAGCGCGCATAGTCGGCGCGTTGCAGCTTTGCGAACATCGCGTTCTGCAGATCGCGCAGCACCTTGAGGCCGAGCCCCTGCGAGAGGAGCGCCTGGGCCCAGATGCCGAACGCGCGCACGCCGGTGGCGGCGAGAATCGCGAGGGGGCCCCAGAAGCCGATCTCGACGCGGCCGGCGGAGAGGCCGTCGATGGTCCAGCGCAGGATGAAGCCGTAGGCGGTGCCCGCCGCGGCGACGATGATCAGCGACGGCGCCAGCAGCCAAAGATCGCCGACATGGCGGTGCACCGAGAGCCCCCAAAGGCGCGCGATCGGCCCCCTCTCCTTCATGCTTCGCGTCCGCAGGATGATACTTCCCCTCCCCTTGAGGGGAGGGGGGCGGGTCAGCGAGCGACCACCACGCAAGTCAGAAGG
>JAEUMQ010000013.1 GCA_016791425.1 Hyphomonadaceae bacterium
CGCGACATGATCGATGCGGCCCACGCCATCGCCGCGCGGCTCCTCAAGCGCCTCGTGCGCGGCTTCAACGGCCATCCCCGCATCCTCGCGGGCCCGCCGGCTGTTCGCACGTATCGCTGCGCGACGCCGGCGCCCTCCCCCGCCGACTCCTCCTGATCAGACGCTCCCCGGACGCGACGCAGTCGCGATCCGGGGCCAAAGCGCCCTTACCTCGCCCGCCACGGAAGCCCTTCCGTCGGCGCCACTGGCGCTTGCCCCGGTTCCCCGCCACGCCGGAAGCGGGGTCCAAGCGTTCCTCATTGAAGGCCGGTTCCGGCAATCTTCGCGCCGCGACGAAGGGGCCGGCGTCGCGGTTCCGGCGCGCCAGAAAGCCGTGCGGACGGCGGGAGTCGAACCCGCACGCCTTGCGGCGCAGGAACCTAAATCCTGTGCGTCTGCCAGTTCCGCCACGTCCGCCTGCGCCCGCGCATAGCACAGCGCGCCAGACCCGTCCCTCCACAACTTATACGCGCAATGCGGCCCGCCCCTCTTGCTTTGGTTGCAATCAAGAGTTTCCTAACCCCTCCGCCCGCAACCGGAGGGGATCATGCTGGCAGGCCTTTTTCTGATCGCGGGGCTTCTCCTCGCCGAACCCACCGTCATCGACGGCGACACCCTGCGCGACGGGGCGGAGCGCTATCGCGTGGAGAACCTCGACGCGCCGGAGATCGGGCGTCGCGCCCGCTGCCCCGAGGAGCGCGCCCTTGGCGAAGCGGCGCGGCGCGCGGTCGTGCGGATGGTCGCTGGCGCCGAGCGCGTCGAAGCCATCCCGACCGGACGCCGCGACCGCTATGGCCGCGTCGTCGCGCGCATCGAGCTCGACGGCCGCGATCTCGGCGAAGCGCTCATCGCCCAGCGCCTGGCGCGCCCATGGCGCGGCCGCAGCTCGAACTTCTGCGAAGCGTGAAACACGCTCGGGGAAGACCCTAGGTCTTCGTGCCGGCCGGCCGCTCGCCTTGAGCGGTGCATTGGGCGAACTCCTCGGCCGTCCCATCACGCGCGATCAGGCTGTCCTGGGTGAACCAGACCTGGTGCACGCCGCCATCGGTCAGCGGCATGAAAACGCCGTTGCCATAACGGGTATCGACCGCCGGCGCCCATTTCTGCAGCGGCTCCGGCAGATCGAGCACATTGATGCCCTTGGTGAAGATCTGGTCCATCGCGCCCTGGGGATTTTCCGCCGCGCCCACCATCGTCGGCGCATCCTTGGCCTCAGCGAGATCATAGGCGCTGCGCGGCGCGTTGAGTTCGTCCTCGGTCGTCACATAGCGCCCGGAGATCCGGTCGAGCTCGTATTGCGCGTCGAGCCCGAGCACGTTCGCCCACGGCTGCCATTTGAGCACATAGGCTTCCAGCCGCCATTGATCGCCGTGCACTTCGAAATTCTGCACCTTGCCCGTCTGCGGCTCGCACATAGTGACCGAGAAAAGCTGCGGCCCCGTCTGGCGCGCGCTCACCAGCGCCACCGGGCGCTCATAGGTGAGGCGGCTATAGGTTTGCACGTTGAGCCCCATGAGCCCGACGCCGAGCCCGGCGGCCGCGGCGATGCCGCCCCCGAGCACGCTGCGCCCGCCCTTGAAGAGCTTGCCCCCAATGACGTGGCGCACCCCGTTGCCGAGCAGAAATACGCCCAAAGCCGCCACAACGCCCGGAACGACCCACCACCAGCCAACCATGGCCTCGTCTCCCACTAACACCCTCGGGTGCGTTCTTAGCCCAAACCCTGGTCGCGCCAAAGCGCCGCGAGAAGGCCCGGGAGCGCCTCCGGTAAATCCTCGGCGATGAGCCCGGTTCCAAGATGCTCCCCGGCCCGGCCATGCAGCCATGCCCCCGCGGCGGCCGCCTCGAAGCTGGCCATGCCCTGCCCGACGAGCCCGGCGATCATGCCGGCCAGCACATCGCCCGAGCCCGCCGTCGCCAGGAACGGAACCCCCGACGTGTTCACGATCGCGCGTCCGTCGGCGCTGGCGATCACCGTGTCCGGTCCCTTGAGCAGCACGCTCGCGCCGCAAAGCGCCGCGGCCTTGCGCGCCGCATTGATCCGATCCTCGAGCTTGATGTCCGGAAACACGCGGCGGAATTCGCCAATGTGCGGCGTGATCACGTCGTCGGGACGCAGCGTCTCATAAAGCTCCTTCGGCGCCTCCGCGAACGCGGTCAGCGCATCGGCGTCGAGCACGAGCTTCGCCTCGGTCTTGGCCAGCGCCTTCACCTTCGCGCGCATCGCTTCATCGACGCCGCCGGCCGGCCCGATGACCGCGCACGTCGCGTCCTTCCCCGCCGCCGCGATCTCGTCGGCGGAGGAAGCGTTCCTGAGCATGATCGCATTGAGCTGCGCGGCGTGCTCCGCCACCGCGTCTTTTGGCGCGAGGATGGTCACCAAACCCGCGCCGATCCTGAGCGCTCCGCGCGCCGCCAAGCGCGCCGCGCCCGTCCGCGTTGCCGGTCCGCTGATCACCAGGACATGCCCGCGCGCATGCTTGTGGGCTTCCAGGTCCGGCCACGGAAAATCCCAGAGCGGCGGCCCGTTTTCCCAGAGCTTCGCGCCGGTCTCCACCAGCGCCGGCCTCGGCACGCCGATATCGGCGACCACCACTTCCCCGCAGATCGCGCGCCCCGGCAAGAGCACGTGCGCCGGCCGCTTGCGCACGAACGTCACGGTGAGCGCGGCGCGAAAGCAATGCTCGCCGAGCGGCTTGCCGAGATCGCCGTGCAGCCCGCTCGGCACATCGATCGCCACCACCCGCTGCGGCGTGAGCGCGAGCAGGTCGGCGAGCTTCGCGGCCTCCCCATCGAGCGCCCGCGACAGCCCCGCCCCGAACAGCGCATCGACATAAAGGTCCGCGTCGGCCTTCTTCGCCGACAGCCGCCTCGTCTCCCCGTTCCAGCGCGCGGCCATCTCCGCCGCCGCGCCCTTGAGCTTCAAGGGATCGTCGAGCGTCTCCACCCAGACCGGCCAGCCATTGCGCTTGAGCATGCGCGCGACGACGAAGCCGTCCCCGCCATTGTTCCCCGGCCCGCAGAGCACCGCCACGTTCTGGACAGGATAGCGCGCCAGGATCTGCTCGCCGACGGATTCCCCGGCGTTCTCCATGAGCGTAGCGATGGGAACGTCGAGCGCCGCGGCCCGCGCGTCGATCGCCCGCATCTCGGCATTGGTGACGATCTCGCGGCCGATCGGACTCATCGGAACGGGTGTCCCATGAACGGGCGCCGAGCGCTTTGAACGGAGCCCCGATTGGTCGCCCGAAAACACCTCGCGTCAAGCTTCCGGCGGCTCCTGGCTATTTTACAGGCGCCGTCAGCCTATTAAACAGGCGCCTGCTGGTCGGCGCCTTTCTGGAGGCGCCCCCTGCTTGACGCTTGCGCGGCCAAGGCCGATGCCGGCGCAAACGCCGCCGCTGCGGGTCCCGGGCGCCGCGGCCCGATAAGATGGACCGGAACAAAGAAGGGTCGTTCGATGAAAAAGATCGAAGCCATCATCAAGCCGTTCAAGCTCGATGATGTGAAGGAAGCGCTCCAGGAGATCGGCTTGCAGGGCATGACGGTCCTGGAGGCGAAGGGCTTCGGCCGTCAGAAGGGCCATACCGAGCTGTACCGCGGCGCTGAATACGTGGTGGATTTTCTGCCCAAGCTGAAGATCGAGGTCGTGGTCTCCGACGAGCAGGTCGAGCCGGCGCTGGAGGCGATCCAGAAGGCGGCCAAGACCGGCAAGATCGGCGACGGCAAGATCTTCGTGACCGACGTCGGCAACGTGATCCGCATCCGCACCGGCGAACAAGGCGCCCAAGCCGTCTAACCCAGCTTGGACGGGGCGTCGCGGGGCGCGCAATTCGCGCTTCGTTCATCTATTGATCGCGCCCGACTCTCGCGCAATGTCCACCGCGCAAAACAAAGGGTCGGGCCTCCATTTTGGGCCACTCACACGTGGGAAGGGAAGCGAGCATGTCTGAAGCCGTCATGAAGTTGATCAAGGAGCACGAGGTCCAGTTCGTGGATCTGCGCTTCAACGATCTGCGCGGAAAGATGCAGCACGTGACGTTCGACGTCTCGATGGTCGACGCCGATCTCTTCACGCAGGGCACGATGTTCGACGGCTCCTCGATCGCCGGCTGGAAGGCGATCAACGAGTCCGACATGGTCATGATGCCCGACCCCGCCGGCGCCCACATCGACCCGTTCTTCCAGCAGACGACGCTGGCGCTCTTCTGCGACATCCTGGAGCCCGGCACGCTGCAGCCCTACACGCGCTGCCCGCGCGGCATCGCCAAGCGCGCAGAGACGTTCGTGAAATCCTCCGGCGTGGGCGACACCGCCTATTTCGGCCCGGAAGCGGAATTCTTCGTGTTCGACGACGTCCGCTGGAACGTCGAGCCGAACAAGGCCGGCTACGAGTTCGACTCCACCGAGCTGCCGATGAACACCGGCCGCGCCTACGAGAACGGCAACATGGGCCATCGCCCGGGCCCCAAGGGCGGCTATTTCCCGCTGCCGCCGATCGACAGCCTGCAGGACATGCGCGGCGAGATGCTCTCCGTCATGAAGGAGATCGGCCTCGTCGTTGAGAAGCACCACCACGAAGTGGCGCCCGCGCAGCACGAGCTCGGCCTCAAGTTCTCCACGCTCACCGCGATGGGCGATGCGATGAACCTCTACAAGTACGTCATTCAGCAGGTCGCCGCGTCCTACGGCAAGACCGCCACGTTCATGCCGAAGCCCTATTACAAGGACAACGGCTCGGGCATGCACGTGCACCAGTCGATCTGGAAGGGCGGTCAGAACACCTTCGCCGGCGATCGCTACGCCGATCTCTCCGAGACCTGCCTCTATTATATCGGCGGCATCATCAAGCACGCGCGCGCGATCAACGCGTTCACGAACTCGACGACGAACTCGTACAAGCGCCTGGTGCCCGGCTACGAAGCCCCGGTGCTGCTCGCCTATTCCGCGCGCAACCGCTCCGCTTCGTGCCGCATCCCGCACGGCGTCGGGGCCAAGGCCAAGCGCGTCGAGGTCCGCTTCCCGGATCCGGCGGGCAACATGTACCTCTCCTATTCGGCGATGCTGATGGCCGGCCTCGACGGCATCGAGCGCAAGCTCCATCCCGGCGAGCCGCTCGACAAGAACCTCTACGATCTGCCGCCGGAAGAGCTGAAGGACGTGCCGACCGTCTGCTCGAGCCTGCGTCAGGCGCTCGACAATCTGAACGTCGATCGCGAGTTCCTGAAGAAGGGCAATGTCTTCAGCGATGACGTGATCGACGCCTATATCGACTTGAAGAAGGAAGAGCTCGACCGCTTCGAGACCTTCCCGCACCCGGTCGAGTTCGACATGTATTACAAGTGCTGACGCCAGCGTCGGCGGCATGAATCGACGGGCGGCGGAGCGATCCGCCGCCCGTTTTTCTTCATGCGGCGTGCAGCGTTCAGAACTTGCGCACGATCGATGCGCCGACCGTATCGATCTCGCGGTCGCCGTCATGGCGCGTCCAATCGGCGCGGAGGCCCACCCGCTCGTTCAGGTTTACCTGCGCGCCTGCGCCATACCCGAGCGCATCGTCCCGATAGGTCTGGCCCGCATGCGCGCCGCGACCGAACTCGTTGACCCGCGAAACCCCCGCGCGGGCGAACACGTCGAAATTTCGGTTCACCGGCGCGCGCGCGACGCCATAGACGCCGTACTGGCCGTCGAGCTTGCCGGAATCATCGTTGCCGAGGCCGGTCGCGGCCTCCGCCTCGATGCCGATCATCGGCGTCGCCTGCACGCCGATCCGGCCTTGCACGCCTGTCATGTCGGCGCCGGTCGCGTCGTCGCGCGTATGGGATGCGCCGAGGCCGACATAAGCCTGCCCCGCGCTTTGTCCGAAAGCCGCGCCCGGCGCGAGAAACGCCAACGCGGCGGCTGCGCCGGCGAGAATGGTTAACTTCGTCATTAAGGATCTCCGTCTCGCCCCCGCTGGTGGAAACGAAGCGTTAGAGGAGATGGACGCGCGCCCGAACTTACCATGGCGCCATGAGCTGCACCCATGCGCGCGCTTGTGGCCCATGCGTCACGCAATGTGGCCGGATCGCCCCAAGCCTTTCACAAACCTCATGAAAACATGCACAAAGCCAACGCGATCTTAAGCAGGCTCTGGTAGGCCAGCGCCCATGCGCGTCCTCTTTCTCGCATCCCTCGCCATGCTGCTCGCCGGCTGCGCCTCCAACGCGCGCCCGCAGGCGCCGGCCAACGCGTGCGCGATCTTCGAGCAGCACAAGAGCTGGTGGCGCGCCGCCAAGCGCGCCGAACGCCACTGGGGAGCGCCCCCCGCGCTGCAGCTCGCGATCATCCGCCAGGAGAGCGGCTTCGATCACGATGCGCGTCCCGCCCGCGGCAAGTTCCTGTTCGTCTTTCCCGGCGCCCGTCCCTCCTCCGCGCACGGCTACGCCCAGGCGCTGACGCCCACATGGCGCGAGTACGAAGCCGCACGCGGCGATCCCGGCCTCGACCGCGACGAATTCGCCGACGCCACCGATTTCGTCGCCTGGTATGTCGGCGCATCGCATCGTCAGCTTGGGCTGTCGTACGATAACGCACGCGGCCACTATCTCGCCTACCACGAAGGACGCGGCGGCTATTCGCGCGGCACCTATCGCGGCAAGCGCACGCTCATGGCTTCCGCGGCGCGCGTGCAATCCTATCGCGACACGTATCAGCGCCAGCTTGACGGCTGCGCGCGCCGGCTCGACGGCTCCTGGCTGCCGTTCCTCTAGAGCGTGATCGGAAAGGTGGCGGCCGGTTTTCCGTGAATCACGCTCTACAACAATAAGTGGCTAGATGACGCGTTCGACGCCGCGCGCGGCCTTGAGCGCGGCGCGTGCAGCCGCGCCGGCCGGATAGACGCCGGGCGGCGCGACCTCGATCTCCCGGCCGTCACTGAGCCGCAGCACGATCGTCACCGCTCGCTCTTCGCCCGGGGCGCCCGGCGCGAGCGCCTTCAGCGTCTGCGACAGGAGATCGAGCGGCGCGCCCTCCTTCACCACGATGCGCAATTCGCCGCCGCTGCGCGCTTCGGCGGCTTCCACCGGCTCGAAGGAATCCACCGCGAGCTTGAGGTCCCCGTCCCTCCAGCGCACCCGCGCGCGAAAGACGAAGCCCTTGCCCACTTCCATGCGCTCGCGCGCTGCGGCGAAATGCTCCGGCATGATGATCGCCTCGTATTCGCCGGTCGGGTCCGAAAGCGTCACCCAGGCGAGCGTGCCGCCTGATTGCGCGGGTTTGGCCTGGATGCGCCGCACGACAGCCGCCATCGCGAACGTCCTGGGCTCGCGCTCGCCCTCTTCGAGCAGTTCCGCCACGCTCATATAGGCGTCGTTGCCGGCATAGAATTCCGACAGCGGATGCCCCGAAAGATAGAAGCCGACGCTCTCGCGCTCGAAATCGAGCCGGTCCTGCGCCGACCACGACGCCGCCTTCGGCAAGAGCGGCTTCACGTTCGGCTCTTCTGCGCCGAAGAGCGAGGCCTGCGAGCTTTCCCGCTCCTCGGCGGCGCGCTGCGCGATGAGCGAGAGCATTTCGGCAGCCGCAAGCGCGCGCGCGCGATCGGGCTCGACACTGTCGAACGCGCCGGCCTTGGCGAGGGATTCCAGCTGCCGGCGATTGACCGACTTGGGGTCGAGCCGCTCGGCGAACTCCACGAGGTTCTTGAACCGCCCGCGCCGCTCGCGTTCGGCGACCACGCTTTCCATCGCCGCCAGACCCACATTGCGCACCGCCCCGAGCGCATAGCGCACGGCGTATTCATCGTCCGCGGTCTTCTCCACCGTGAAATCGGGACCCGAGGCGTTGATGTCCGGCGGCAGCACGGTCACGCCCGTGCGCCGCGCGTCCTGATGGAAGGCCGCCAGCTTTTCGCTGTTGGAGAGATCGAGGCTCATCGACGCGGCCAGGAACTCGACCGGATAATGCGCCTTGAGATACGCCGTCTGGTACGCGACGACGGCATAGGCGGCCGCGTGGCTCTTGTTGAAGCCGTAGCCGGCGAATTCCTCGACGAGGTCGAAGATATACGAGGCCGTGTCTTCGCTGACGCCGTTCTTCGCCGCGCCTTCGAGGAAACGCGTCTTCTGCTTGCGCATTTCCGCCGGCAGCTTCTTGCCCATCGCCCGCCTGAGCAGGTCCGCTTCCCCGAGCGAATAGCCCGAGAGCACCTGGGCGATCTGCATCACCTGTTCCTGATAGATGATGACCCCGTAGGTCTCCTTCAGGATCGGCTCGATCAGCGGATGGTGATAGTTCGGCTGCTCGGTCCCGTGCTTCACGTTGGCGTAATTGTCGATGTTCTTCATCGGCCCGGGCCGATAGAGCGAGATGAGCGCTATGATGTCGTCGAGCTTGGTCGGCTTCACCTTGCGCAGCGTATCGCGCATGCCCTGGCCTTCGAGCTGGAACACCCCGAAAGTCAGGCCCGATTGCAGGAGCTCGTAGCTCTTCGGATCGTCAAACCCGACCTTGGCGAGATCGAGCTCGATGCCGCGCAGCTTGAGGTACTTGATCGCCCGGTCGATGACGGTGAGCGTCTTCAAACCGAGGAAGTCGAATTTGACGAGGCCGGCCGCCTCCACCCATTTCATGTTGAACTGGGTGGCCGGCAGATCCGAGCGCGGATCGCGATAGAGCGCCACCAGCTCCGTGAGCGGACGATCCCCGATCACGACGCCGGCCGCGTGCGTGGAGGCGTTGCGGTAAAGGCCCTCCAGCTCGAGCGCGGTCTTGAGGAGATCTTTGATCTCCGGCTCCTTCTCCGCCATCTCGTTGATGCGCGGCTCCATCTCCCTTGCTTTCGCAAGGTCGATGGGATTGGCCGGATTGGCCGGAATGAGTTTGGCGAGCCGGTCCACCTGTCCGAACGGCAGCTGCATCACCCGCCCGACATCGCGCACCACGGCCCGAGCCTGCAGCGTGCCGAACGTGATGATCTGCGCGACCCGGTCCGCGCCGTAGCGCTCCTTGACGTACTCGATGACTTCCCCGCGCCGCTCCTGGCAGAAATCGATGTCGAAGTCGGGCATCGACACGCGCTCTGGATTTAGGAAGCGCTCGAAGAGGAGCCCGAAGCGCAGCGGATCAAGATCGGTGATGGTGAGCGCGTAGGCGACGAGCGAGCCCGCGCCCGATCCGCGCCCAGGCCCGACCGGAATGCCCTCCTTCTTCGCCCATTTGATGAAGTCGGCCACGATGAGGAAATAGCCGGGAAACTTCATCTGCGTGATGACGCCGACTTCGAACTTGAGGCGTTCCCAATAGACGCTCTCTTCCGCCGCGAGCCCCTCCGGCCCCAGCGCCTTGAGGCGCTCCTTGAGCCCCGCTTCGGCCTGCGCCTTCAGCTCCGCTGCTTCGTCGCGCTTGCCGCGCGTGAATTGCGGCAGGATCGGCTTGCGGCCCGTGACGCGGAACGCGCAGCGCCGCGCGATCTCCATCGTGCTCCCGATCGACTCGGGCAGATCATCGAACAGCGCGGCCATCTCCGCGGCGGTCTTGAAATAATGCTCGCTGCTGACCTTCGGGCGCTCGTCCTCGCCGAGATAGGAGCTCGCAGCGATACACATGAGCGCATCGTGCGCGCCGTGATCGCTCTTCTTCTTGAAGCGGATGTCGTTGGCCGCCACGAGCGGCAGCCCCAGCGAATAGGCGATGTCGATGAGGCCTTCTTCCGCTTCGTGCTCGGCCTGCTCGCCATGGCGTCCAAGCTCGACATAAAGCCGGTTCGGGAACGCGCCCGCCAACATCTCCGCGATCTCTCGCGCGCGCTCCGGACGCCGCGCGTCGAGCGCCGCGTTGACGAGACCGGCCGCGCCGCCCGTCAGGGCGATGAGCCCCTCGCAATCTTCAAGCACGCGCCCAAGCGGCACGTGCGGCGTCGCCTGCGCGCTGACATCAAGGTGCGCGGCCGACGCGAGCTTCAGCAGCCGTCCATAGCCCTCCGCGTTCTGCGCCAGAAGCGCGACGACGCCTTCCAGATCCTCGGTCTTGACCGTGAGCGCGCACCCGATGATCGGCTGCACGCCGGCCTCGGCGGCTGCCTCGGAAAATTCGAGCGCCCCGTAGAGATTGTTCGAATCGGTGAGCCCCAGCGCTGGCATCCCCTGCGCCGCCGCCAGCTTGGCCAGCTGCTTGGCGTGCAACATGGATTCCAGCAGCGAATAGGCCGACCGCGCACGAAGATGGATGAAACTCATGGGCCGAGGAAACCGCGATTCTGCTTCCAACAGGTAATGCGCGATGGAGCGAATAGCGAATGGCGAATAGCGAATAGGGAGTAGGGAGCCGTTCAGCTCGACCTCCCCCTATTCGCTACTCACTATTCGCTATTCGCCGGGCCGTCAGGCCCGACGCACCAGCTTCCCGTGATCGATCGCCATCACACGGTCCATGAACCTGGTGAGCGCGAGATTGTGCGTGGCGATGAGCGCCGCGACGCCCTCCCAGCGAGCGAGATCGAAGAGCGCCTGAAAGACGAGATCGGACGTGTCCGGATCGAGATTGCCGGTGGGCTCGTCGGCGATAAGGATGGTCGGCCCATTGGCCAGCGCGCGCGCGATCGCGACGCGCTGCTGCTCGCCGCCGGAGAGCTGCGGCGGCTGGTGATGCATGCGCTCCCTGAGGCCCATCTTCTCCAGGAGCCGCGCGGCCTCTCCGCGCGCTTCCTTGATCGGCTTGCCGGCGATGAGCTGCGGCAAGGCGACATTGTCCCGCGCATTGAACTCCGGCAGCAGGTGATGGAACTGATAGACGAAGCCGATGCGTGACCGGCGCAGCGCCGTGCGGCCCTCGTCGTTCTGGGTCCAGGCCGGAGAGCCCTCGATATAGACTTCCCCGCCACTCGGGCGCTCCAGCAAGCCCGCCGCATGCAGCAGCGAGGACTTTCCGGATCCGGACGGTCCAACGAGGCCAACGATCTCGCCCGCACGCACGTCGAGATCGACGTCGTTGAGGACGACGAGCTCCTTGTCCCCCGATGTGAACGAGCGCCGCAAGGAACGGATGGCGAGGACGGGCTCACTCATAGCGGAGCGCCTCCACCGGATCGAGCCTTGAGGCGCGCCAAGCCGGCGGCAGCGTGGCGACGAAGCTCATGAAGAGCGCCCAGCCCGTGACCAGCCACACCTCGCCCCATTCGACCTTCGCAGGGAGGGATTCCAGCGAATAGACCGAACCTGGGAAGAGATCGAAGCCGGTCGTCGCCTGGATGAAATCCTGGATCTCGCCGATATATTCGCAGAAGAGCAGCCCGAGCACGAGCCCGGCGAGCGTGCCGAGCACGCCGACCGATGCGCCGGCCAGAAGGAAGATCCGCAGCACCGAGCTGCGCGTGGCGCCCATCGTGCGCAGGATGGCGATGTCGCGGCTCTTGTTCTTCACCAGCATCACGAGCCCGCTGACGATGTTGAGCGCCGCGATCGCCACGATCATCATCAGGATGAGGCGCATCACGTTGCGCTCCACCACGAGCGCGCCCACCAGGCCCTCGTTCTGCATGCGCCAGTCGAAGATGGTGATGTCCGGCCCGAGCTTCTGGCGCAGCTCCACCATGATCGGCAGCGTCGCGTCCGGGTTCTGCAGCCGCATCTCCAGGCGGTCCGCGCCGGGGCCGCGGTTGAACATGATCTGCGCCTGTTCGAGCGGCATGTAGATGAGCGCGGAATCGTATTCCGCCATCCCGACGCTGAACACGCCGCCCACGATGAAGGCCTTGCGCCGCGGCGAAAGCCCGAACGGCGTGGCCGCGCCCTCCGGCGACAGGACCGAGACCGCCATCCCCTCCGCGACGCCGAGATTGGCCGCCAGGCGATCGCCGATGATGATCTCAGGCGCCTCCACCCCCGAGAAGCGCTGCAGCGAGCCCCCTTCCCGGATCGTGGAGGAAACGACGCTCAAAGCCTGCAGATCGACCCGCCGCACCCCGCGCACGAACACTCCCGCCGAGCGTCCGTCCGCCACCGCCAGCGCCTGCTGGTCGATCACCGGCGAGATGTGCGTGATGCCCGGAATGGTGCGCGCTTCGCGTGCGATGCGGTCGATCGCCTGCGGCGTCATCCCGCGCGTCTCGACATAGACATGGCCGTTCACCCCGACGATGCGCGAGAGGAGCGTTTCGCGGAAACCGTTCATCACCGACATCGTGATGATGAGCACCGCCACCGCGAGCATGATCCCAACGAAGGAGATGATCGAGATCATCGCCACCCCGCCATGCTGGCGCTTGGCCCTGAGATAGCGGCCCGCCAGCATCCGCTCGAAGCGGGAGAAGGGCTGATCCCCTTTCATGTTTGACGGCTGCAGACTTGATGGCCCCCTCCCCCTTGGGGGGAGGGGGTAGGGGGTGGGGGGCAATCCGAGGAATGCGAAACGCGGAGGCGAGCTGCACGCCCCCCCTCCCTACCCTCCCCCGCAAGGGGGGAGGGGGCGCACGTACTTGATCCGTATCCGGATGACATCCCCCGCACGCCGCGCGTCATTTCTTGGCGCTCAGCTTCTTGATCGCCGCGTCGAGCGAAAGCTCCTCCTTCGCGCCGGTGCGCCGCTCCTTCACCTCCACCACGCCCTTCTCCAGGCCCTTCGGCCCCACGATGAGCTGCCAGGGCACGCCGATGAGATCCATGGTGGAGAATTTCGCGCCCGGGCGCGCGTCCGTGTCGTCATAGAGCGGATCGAGCGCGCCGAGCGCTGCGTACGCCTTTTCGGCCGCCGCATCCGTGGCGCTGTCGCCGGCTTTGAGATTGACGATTGCGACGCCGAACGGCGCGACAGGTTCCGGCCAGACGATGCCGGCGTCGTCGTGCGAGGCCTCGATGATCGCGCCCGCGAGCCGCGACACGCCGATCCCGTAGGAGCCGCCATGGATCGGCCGCGATTGTCCGTCCGGCCCCGCCACCACCGCATTCATCGGCTTCGAATACTTCTCACCGAAGTAGAAAATGTGGCCGACTTCGATCCCACGCGCGGAAACCCGCTGGTCTTCCTTGAGCGCCTCGAAGGCGGCCGCGTCATGCATTTCGTCGGTGGCCGCATAAAGCGCAGTGCGCTCATCCACGATCGCCTGCAGATCATCCCAATCGACGTCCGGCCCCGGCGCGCCCATGTCGAGCAGCGCCCGGTCGCAATAGACCTGGCTCTCGCCGGTTTCGGCGAGCACGATGAATTCGTGGGAGAGATCGCCGCCGATCGGCCCGGTGTCGGCCCGCATCGGAATGGATTTGAGCCCGAGGCGCGCGAACGTGTTCAGATAAGCGACGAACATGCGGTTATAGGCCTTGCGCGCGGCCGGCTCATCGACATCGAACGAATAGGCGTCCTTCATCAGGAACTCGCGCCCGCGCATCACGCCGAAGCGGGGCCGCGTCTCGTCGCGGAACTTCCATTGGATGTTGTAGAGATTGAGCGGCAGGTCGCGGTAGGATTTCACGTAGGCGCGGAAGATGTCGGTGACCACTTCCTCCGCAGTCGGACCGAAGAGCATGTCCCGCTCGTGCCGATCGACGATGCGCAGCATCTCCGCGCCGTACGCCTCGTAGCGCTTGCTTTCTTTCCACAGCTCCGCCGGCTGCATCGTCGGCATCAGGATCTCGATCGCGCCCGAGCGGTTCTGCTCTTCCCGCACGATCTGCTCGATCTTTTTCAGCACGCGAAGCCCGAGCGGCAGCCAGGAATAGATGCCGGCCGCGACCTGGCGGATCATCCCGGCGCGCAGCATGAGCCGGTGCGAGACGATCTGGGCCTCCGCCGGAATGTCCTTCATCACCGGCAGGAAGTAACGGCTGAGACGCATGGCAGCTCCAAAGCGCGCCCAAAGCGGAGGGCGGCGCGCCTAGATACCGGAAGACCCCGTCCCTAGGCCAGCGCCGCCGGCCTCAGGGCGCTGGATCGCCGCGGACGGCGAAGAGATCGGCCGTGATCGCCAGGAAGACCCCGAGCCACAGCACCGCCGCCAGGCCCGCCGCCCAGAGCGCCTTGAGCCACAGCCTGGGCCTGGCGGGCGCGGCGCGCTCGACGCCCGGGGGCGTCTCCTCGCCGCTCTCGTGCAGGCTCCGGGCCCCGATCGGCAGGGTCATGAAGAAGGCGATCCACCAGAGGATGATGTAGATCGCCACGCCCATGATGAAGGTCATGCGTGTGCGATCCCATGGTTCTTTGGCGGAGTCTCCATGAGCTCGATGAGCACGCCGGAGCTGTCCTTCGGGTGGATGAAGATGATCGGCGTGCCGTGCGCGCCGATGCGCGGCTCGTTGAGCACGGTGGCGCCCTTCGCCTTCATCGCGTCGCGCGCGGCGTAGATGTCCGCCACCTCGAAGCACACATGATGCTGTCCGCCTTGCGGATTCTTCTCCACAAAGCGGCGGATCGGGGAATTCTCCCCCAACGGCTCGATGAGCTCGATCTGCGAATTGGGCAGATTGACAAACGCGAAGCGCACGCCCTGCTCGGGCATGTCGCGGGTCTCCGTGATGTCGCTGGCCTTGAGCCCGTAGAGATCGATGTAGGGACGCTTGGCCGCTTCGATGGACGGCACCGCGATCCCGATATGGTTCAATCGTCCGATCATCAGCTCAGCTCCTGCGTCGCTTCGCGAGCGAATAGCGAATGGCGAATAGGGCGCGTTCAGCGCGACCCTCCCTATTCGCTATTCACTACTCGCTATTCGCCACTCCCTCATACCCGCATCAGCACCACATCGACCAGCGGCCGCTTGCCCCAAATCCGCTCCGCCGTCTTGCGCACGATCCGGGCGATGGCCTGCTCGGCGAGATCATCGTCGGCGCGATCGGAATGGTTGAGCCGCCCGAACCCGGTCTCGGCCGCTTCCGCCAGCTCTTCGATCGCGAGGTCGAGCGCCCGCTCATCCTGCATGGAAAGCCCACGCACCCGCACATCCGGCCCCGACATGATCGAATGCTTCTTCTCGTTGACGACCAGGCCGACGGAAATGGTTCCTTCCGCGCCGAGCTTGCGGCGCTCCCTGATCGCCTCGTCGTCCGCATCGATGAGCGTGAGCCCGTCCACGAAGAGTCGCCCAGCCGGCGCCTCATCGATCACCTCCGCGCGCCCGGGCGCGAGCCGGATGATCTCGCCATTGCGCGGCGCCAGCGCTTCGCCGACCTGCAGCGCGCGCGCGAGCTTCACGTGCTCCAGGAGATGGCGCCGCTCCCCGTGCACCGGGATGGCGATGCGCGGACGCGCCCATTGGTACATCTGCCGGAGCTCGTCGCGGCAGGGATGCCCCGAGACGTGCACGCTCTCGGCGCCCCCGGAGATGACATTGATCCCCTTATCGACGAGGGCGTTGTAGAGCGCATAGATCGCGATGTCGTTGCCGGGGATGACGCGCGAAGAAAACACCACCGTGTCCCCCTCGCCGAGCTGCACGAAGCGGTGCGTTCCCGTCGCGATGCGCGTGAGCGCCGCGCGCGGCTCGCCCTGGCTGCCGGTGCACAGATAGAGGATGCGCTCGTCGGGAACGTCCGCGGCCTCTTCTTCGGAGAGAAACGGGCGGACGTTCTGCAACAGCCCCACGCTTTGCGCCGCCGCGCTCACCTTATGCATCGAGCGCCCGACGAGGCACACCGCCCGCCCGCACGCTTCCGCCGCATGGATGACGCTTTCCACCCGCGCGACATTGGACGCGAACGCGGTGACCGCCACGCGGCCCTTCAGGCTCCCGATCAGCTTGACGAGCGCCTCGCGCACGTCAGCTTCGGAGCCCGCATGGCCCTCCTCGAACACATTGGTGGAATCGCACACCATGGCGAGAACGCCCTCGTCCGCGATCCGTTTCAGCGCCTTCTCGTCGGTGACCGCGCCGATGAGCGGGTCTGGATCGATCTTCCAGTCGCCGGTGTGCCAGACGAGCCCGAGCGGCGTGCGGATCGCAAGGCCGTTCGGCTCCGGGATCGAATGCGTGAGCGTGACGAGCTCGAGCTCGAACGGACCGAGCGAAAATTTGCCCCCGAGCGGAACCTCGTTCAGAGGCGCCTTGTCGAGAAGGCCGCGCTCCTTGAGCTTTTCGCGCACGAGCGCGGCGGTGAAGGGCGTTGCGTAGATCGGCGCCTTGAGCCGCGGCCAAAGCCAGCCGATGGCGCCGATATGGTCCTCGTGCGCATGGGTGAGCACGATGCCGAGGATGTCCTCGCGGCGCTCCTCCAGGAAGGTCGCGTCCGGCAGGATCACTTCAATGCCCGGCGCGTCCGATGCGAACGTGACGCCGATATCGACGATGATCCATTTCTTGTCCTCGCCCGGCCCGAAGCCATAGGCGTTGAGGTTCATCCCGATCTCGCCCGATCCGCCGAGCGGAAGGAAGACGAGTTCGTTCTCTTCGGAAGCCGCCATCTACAACCCTCCGTGTTCGGAGGATCTGGCGCCCCCCTCCCCCTTGCGGGGAGGGGGTAGGGGGTGGGGGGCGGCGAGGAAGGACCGCAACGTCGCGGCGAGCTGAACGCCCCCCCTCCCTGCCCTCCCCCGCAAGGGGGGAGGGGCCCGTAAAGCCGCCAGACTCACAGCTTGCCGCCGTTCCGGCGGAAAACTTCCACGAGGCCGCGCGAGTTGAGATCGTGGTCGAAAACATCGATCGCAGTGGAGGCGCCTTCGAAGAGCGAGGCGACGCCTCCGGTCGCGACCGATTTCATCGGCGCGCCGTATTCGGAGCGGATGCGGCGGATGAGGCCGTCGATGAGCTCGATATAGCCCCAGAAAACCCCCGACTGCATCGCCGTCACCGTGGACTTGCCGATCACCGGCCCCGGATTGCGGATCTCGACGCGCGGCAGGCGCGCCGCGGCCGTGTGCAGCGCCTGCAGGGAAAGATTGATGCCCGGCGCGATGATGCCGCCCTCGAAGCCGCCGTCGGCGCCGATGATGTCGAAATTCGTGGCCGTGCCGCCATCGATGATGATCGCCGGGCCGCCATATTCGATATAGGCGCCGACCGCGTTCACCAGCCGGTCCGCGCCCGCCTCCGACGGCTTGTCGATGCGCACCTCGATGCCGAGCCTGGTGCCGTCCTCGCCGATCACCATCGGCTCGATGTGCAGGTAGCGCCGCGAGAGGTTGCGCAGATGAAAGAGCGCCTGCGGCACCACGGTGGAAATGATGCAGGCCGTAAGATCGGTGAGGCCGAGGTTCTGGAACGCCATCAGCTGCGCCAGCCAGGGCGCGTATTCGTCCGCCGTGCGGGTTGAATCGGTGGACGCGCGCCATTGGCCGCGCCAGTCCTTGCCGTCGAAGACCGCGAACTTGGTGTTGGTGTTGCCGGCGTCGATCGCGAGAAGCATGTCAGGCCGCGCCTTTGGATGAGGAGGCTTGCTGGGGGAAGTGGACGTCGCCGGCCGCGATCGTGCGCCGGCCCGAAGCGGTCATGATCTCAAGCTCTCCGCGGGCGGACAATCCCGAAACCTCTCCCGCAACAATCTCGTCCCCGAAACGGATCTCCACGGTGCGCCCCAGCCCGAGCGCGCGCGCCATCCAGGCCTCGCGGAGCGCGCCAAAACCCTCCCCGTCGAGCCGCTGGGCCCAGCCCTCCAGCCGCGGCCTGATCTCCTGGAGCAGCGCTTCCGGCGCCGGTACCGGGTCGGCAGTGAAGTCGGCGAGGCATGCGGTCGGCTGATCGAGCCCCTTCGGCGCCCCGGCGACGTTCACGCCGAAACCGAGCGCGAACCAATACCCCCCCAAGCTTCCCGCAGGCGCGGCCGCGCCGCTGTCGAGCATGATCCCGGAGACCTTGGCGCCGTCGATCATCACGTCGTTCGGCCATTTGAGCTTGGCTTTGGCGCCGCCGAGACGCGCATCGAGCGCCTCGGCGATGGCGAGCCCGGCGGCGAACCCCAAGAGCGCGATGTCCCCTGGCGGTCGCCCCGAGCGCCCGAGATAGGTCGCGAAGAGATTGCCGGGGATCGTGGCCCAGGCGCGCCCGCGTCGGCCGCGGCCGGCGCTCTGCCGCCGCGTCAGAAGCCAGACCGGACCGAAATCGCCGAACTCGGCGCGCCGCCTGGCTTCAAGGATCGTGGAATCGATCTCGTCGAAGGTTTCGAGCGGCGCTGCAGCCTGCAGCATCAGAAGCTCGCGGCCACCGCCGCGCGCGCCCAGGTTTCCAGCCAGCCGAGCGCCAGCACCAGGATCGGGAAGGACAGCGCCGCGCCGATGAGCGCGGTGGTGAGCGTCGTGCCGGACGGCGCCTGAAGCGCCGCCCCCGCCGGCTTGAACCACATCGAGGCGATCACACGGAGATAATAGGCCGCCGCCACCACCGCCGCCACGCCCCCGAGCACGGCGAGCCAGACGAGCCCGCCTTCCGCCGCCGCCTTGAACGCCACCCACTTGCCCCAAAAGCCGGCGAGCGGCGGGATGCCCGCGAGCGAGAAGAGCAGCGCCGTCATCAGCGAGGCCATCAGCACCCGCCGGCTGGCGAGCCCGGCCAGGTCGTCGATGCTTTCCACGAAGGCGCCGTCGCGGCGCATGGCAAGAATGAGCGCGAAGACGCCGATCGTCGTCGGCAGATAGATCGCCATGTAGACGAGCGCCGCCGCGGCGCCGTCCGGCGTGCCCGACGCCAAGGGCATGAGCGCAAAGCCCATGTTCGCGATCGAGGAATAGGCCATCAGGCGCTTCATGTTGGTCTGCAGCAGCGCCGCGACCGAGCCCACCGCCATCGAGAGCGCCGAGAGCGCGACGATGACCTGCTTCCATTGGTCGGCCATGCCGGCGAACGGCTCGTAGAGCACCCGCGCCAGGAGCGCGAGCGCGGCCATCTTCGGCGCTGCGGAGAAGAGCGCGGTGACCGGCGTCGGCGCGCCTTCATAGACGTCCGGCGTCCACATGTGGAACGGCGCCGCGCCGATCTTGAACGCGAGCCCGCAGATGAGCAGCACGAGCCCGAAGAGAAGGCCGAAGCCGCCGCCGTCCGTGGCCGCCGCGATCTCGGTGAACCTGAGCGAGCCGGTGAAGCCGTAGATGTACGAGGCGCCGAAGAGCAGCAGCCCCGACGAGATGGCGCCGAGCACGAAATATTTGAGCCCCGCTTCCGAGCTCTTCGCGTCGTCGCGCCGCCAGGCCGCCAGCACATAGGACGCCAGGCTCTGCAGCTCGACGCCCACATAGAGCGTGATGAGGTCGTTGGCCGAGGCCATCACGAAGAGCCCAAGCACCGCGAGCGCAGTCATGATCGGAAACTCGAAGCGCTGCTCCTTGGTCTTCGAGAAATGGTCGAAGCCGAGCAGCAGCGTGGCCGCCGCGCAGAACGCGATGATGCCCTTCACGAACCCCGCGAAGCTATCGACCACCATCGAACCGTTGAAGAGCGCCACCGCATCGCCAGGCTGGAACTTGAAGGCCCAGATCCCCGCCGCAACGAAGACGCACGCCCCCACGATGCCCAGGAAGGGCGCGATTCCGTCCTTGAAGACCGCGCCAAGGACCACGCCCGCGAGCGCGAAGATCGCGACATAGAGCTCCGGCTGGGCCCAGGAGAGATCGCTGATCAGAAGCGAGACTTGCGCGCTCATCCGCCTGCTCCGATCCCGCTTGCTTGGACCGCGGCGCGATAAGTCTCCACGAGCTTGTCGGCGTAGGCCGCCGTGAAATCGAGCGCGAGCACGGGCGCCAGGCCGAGCGCGATCGTGGCGACGACGAGCGGGATGAAGATCACCCATTCGCGCGGATCAAGATCGGTGATGTCCTTGAGCTTGGGGTTCTCAAGCTTCCCGAACGCGACCTTGCGGTAGAGCGTGAGGCCGTAGACGGGCGCCAGGATCACGCCGATCGTGGCGCCGACCGCAACCCAGATATTGGCCTGGAAGGCGCCCGCGATGGAGAGGATTTCCCCCGGAAAACCGGAGAGCCCCGGCAGCCCCACATTGCCGAGCGTGAAGAGCATGAAGATCGCCGCATAGACCGGCATGCGATGAACGAGGCCGCCATAGAATGCGATCTCGCGCGTGTGCATCCGGTCATAGACGACCCCGACGCAGAGGAAGAGCGCGCCGGAAATCACCCCGTGCGAGATCATCTGGAAGATCGCGCCCTGCACGCCCTGCTCGGTCCCCGTGAAGATGCCGAGCGTCACGAAGCCCATATGCGCCACCGAGGAGTACGCGATGAGCTTCTTGATGTCCGTCTGCCGGAAGGCGACGAGCGAGGTGTAGATGATCGCGATCACAGAGAGCGCGAACATCATCGGCGTGAAATAGGCCGACGCATCCGGGAACATCGGCAGCGAGAAGCGCAGGAAGCCGTAGCCGCCCATCTTGAGGAGGATGGCCGCCAGGACGACCGAACCGGCGGTCGGCGCCTCGACGTGCGCGTCCGGCAGCCAGGTGTGCACCGGCCACATCGGCATCTTCACCGCGAAGGACGCGAAGAAGGCGAGCCAGAGCCAGATCTGCATCTGCTCCCCGAACTCGTACTTCATTAAATCCGGGATGCTCGTCGTGCCGGCGGTGATGGCCATCACGATGATCGCCACCAGCATCAGGATCGACCCCAGCAGCGTGTAGAGGAAGAACTTGAAGGCCGCGTAGATGCGCCGCTGCCCGCCCCACACTCCGATGAGGATGAACATCGGAATGAGGCCGCCCTCGAAGAAGATGTAGAAGAGCGCCAGATCGAGCGCGCAGAAGACCCCGAGCATCAGCGTCTCGAGGATGAGGAAGAGCGTCATGTAGGACGCCACCTGCTTCTCGATCGACGCCGACGCGATGATGCAGAGCGGCATCAGGAAGGTAGTGAGCAGCATGAGCGCCATGCCCAGGCCGTCCACGCCCAGATGGTAGTCCACTCCGAGGGCCCAGGGGATGCGCTCCACGAGCTGAAAGTCCGCGCTGCCCCAATCGAAGCGCCCCAGCGCCAGGAGATTGAGCGCGAAGGTCGCGATCGTGACGATGAGCGTCATCATCCGCACGCCGCGATCAAGCGCGGGATTGTCCCCCGGCGCCGCCATGCGCGCGAGCAGGATGAGCGCCGCGCCCGCCGCCGGCAGGAACGTGACGAGCGTGAGGATGCCGGGCATGGTCATGCCAAAACCTTCATGGCCGAGCCCCGCCGGCCCAGATGGCGTAGGCGCCGAAGGCGGCGGCCGCGATCAGCATCAGGAAGCTGTAATGATAGACGAGCCCGGTCTGCACCCGGCGCATCTGGCGTGAGAAGAAGCGCGTGGCCGAAGAGACGCCGTCAGGCCCGAGCCCGTCGATGACTTTCTGATCGCCGCCCTTCCAGAAGAGGTCGCCGAGCGCCCGCGCGCCTTTGACGAAGATGAAATTGTAGATCTCGTCGAAGAACCACTTGTGATAGAGGAAGGCGTGCAGCGGCCCGCCATAGGCGGCGATGCGCGCGCCAAGCCCGCGGTTCCAGAGATAGAAGAAGACCGCGAACACGAAGCCGATCGCGGTGACGACGAGCGGCGCCCAGATCACCCAGTCCGGATAATGATGGCCGCCCTCGCCGTGGCCTGCGCCGTGCGGCAGGTGCACCGCGCCGCGCCAGAAATCCTCGGCGTGCGCGCCGATGAAATAGGGCGCGAAGAGGAAACCCGCGAAGATCGCGCCCGCCGCCAGCACATAGAGCGGGAAAAGCATGATCTGCGGCGATTCATGCGGCGTGCGCCCATGACCGTGATCATGATCGCCATGACCGTGATCGTCATGCGCATCGTGCGACTCTTCCGGCGCGTGATCCTCCGAATGATCCTTGGACGTCGCCATCGCGGCCTTCTGGTCGCCGAGCTTGCCCTCGAAGGTCATGAACGCGAGCCGCCAGGAATAGAAGCTGGTGAGCAGCGCCGCGATGATCCCCGCCTGGAACGCCCATTCCCCGCCGAAACGGCCCGATTGCGAAGCGCCATACGCGGCCTCGATCGCGGCGTCCTTCGAATAGAAGCCGGCGAAGCCGAATATGCCCGGTATCCCGAACCCGATGAGAGCCAGCGTGCCGATCGTCATCATCGCCCAGGTGATCGGCATGTACTTCCTGAGGCCGCCCATCGCGCGCATGTCCTGCTCGTGGTGCATGCCGTGGATGACCGAGCCCGCGCCAAGGAAGAGCAGCGCCTTGAAGAAGGCGTGCGTGAAGAGATGGAACATCGCCACGTTGTAGGCGCCGACGCCGGCGGCGAAGAACATGTAGCCGAGCTGCGAGCAGGTTGAGTACGCGATGACGCGCTTGATGTCGTTCTGCGCGAGGCCGACGGTCGCCGCGAAGAAGGCCGTCGTGGCGCCGATGATGGTCACGAAACCCGCCGCGTAGGGCGCAAGCTCATAGAGCTCCGAGGCGCGGCACACCATGAACACGCCCGCCGTCACCATGGTCGCGGCGTGGATGAGCGCGGAGACCGGCGTCGGCCCCTCCATCGCGTCCGGCAGCCAGGTGTGCAGGAAGAATTGCGCGCTCTTGCCCATCGCGCCGATGAAGAGGAGGACGGCGATGGCCTCCACCGCGCGGACCTGGAGGTCGCCCTGCAGCAGCATCAGATTGGGATGCGCCGCCGCCGCCGCGAAGACCTCGTCGAACTTGATCGAGCCGTAGCAGAGGAAGCAGGCCACGATCCCCAGCGCGAAGCCGAAATCGCCGACCCGGTTCACCACGAAGGCCTTGATCGCCGCGTCGTTCGGGGCCTTGTTCTGGTACCAGAAGCCGATCAGCAGATAGGACGCGACGCCCACCCCTTCCCAGCCGAAGAAGAGCTGCAGGAAGTCGTTGCTCGTCACCAGCGCGAGCATCGCGAAGGTGAAGAACGAGAGATAGGAGAAGAACCGCGCCCGGTGCGGATCGTCGGCCATGTAGCCGATCGAATAGACGTGCACGAGGAACGAGACGACCGTGACCACCACGAGCATGGTCGCGGAAAGCGCATCGATCCGCACCGACCAGGTGGAGCTGAAGCCGGCCACGTCGATGAAGCGGAAGAGCTCGATCACCCGCTCGGGCGCATGCCCCCACGTGAAGGTCGCGAACGTGTAGAGCGAGAGCGCGCACGTGAGCGCCATGAGCGCGACCGTCACGGTCATCGCGCCCCTGTCGCCGATGAAGCGTTGCAGCAGCCCCGCGATCGCGGCGCCGAGCAACGGCGCAAGAACGATAATCGTTTCGATCATGCGCGCGCCCTGACAGTGAAGCGCAGCCCCTCCCCCCTTGCGGGGGAGGGGTTGGGGAGGAGGAGCGTGCAAAGCGATGAGCAGGCAGCGCCGCAATGCGCCATCTCAATCGCCCCCCACCCCCTACCCCCTCCCCGCAAGGGGGAGGGGGACGCATATCCTGCTCCCGCGCGCATCCGTTCAGCCCTTCATCAAGTTGATGTCCTCAACCGCGATGCCGCCGCGGTTTCGGAAATAGGCCACCAGGATCGCGAGCCCCACGGCCGCCTCCGCCGCCGCAACGGTCAACACCATGAGCGCGAAGATCTGGCCGGAGATGTCGTGCAGGAAAGCGGAGAACGCCACGAGATTGATGTTCACCGAGAGGAGCACGAGCTCGATCGACATGAGGATGATGATCACGTTCTTGCGGTTCACGAAGATCCCGAAGACGCCGATCGTGAAGAGCGCCGCTGCGACGATCAGATAATGGACGAGTCCGATCTCCATCAGCCCAATCCCCCTCCAAGGCCCTGCCCTGGCCGCACGTCCTTGAGCTCCACCGCCTGCGCGCGCGTGCGCCCGACCTGGCGGGCGATGTCCTGCTTGCGGACCCCCTCGCGGTGGCGAAGCGTGAGCACGATCGCCCCGATCATGGCGACGAAGAGCACGAGCCCCGCGAGCTGGAAGAGGAGCATATAGTCCGTATAGAGAACCCGCCCGATCGCCTCTGCGTTGGTGACCTCGCCCGCCGCATGCGGCGCCCGATGCGGCCCAGCCGCCTGCGAGGCCGCGCCGGCGACCAGCGCAAGCTCCACGAAGAGCGCGATCGCCACCAGCGCCCCGACTGGCAGGTAATTGAGGAAGCCCTGCTTCAGCTCGACGAAATCGACGTCGAGCATCATCACCACGAAGAGGAAGAGCACCGCGACCGCGCCGACATAGACGACGACGAGCAGCATCGCGAGGAATTCCGCGCCCATCAGCACGAAAAGGCCGGCGCCGGAGAAGAACGTCAAAATGAGGAAGAGCACCGAGTGCACCGGGTTGCGCGCCGAGATCACCGCGAACGCGGAGACCACGGCGATGGCCGCCAGCACATAGAAGGCGATGGCCGACAGGATCATCGCACACGCTCCGCGCGCGCCGCGGCCCTGCCCAGCCGCGCCGGGCGCATCAACAGGCCAGGCACGAACGCTCCCATCTCAGACCTTTTGCAAAAGCGCGGCCTTGCTGGAGCCCCCCAAGCGGCGCGCCGACGCGCGCACGCCAAAGGCCCCGCCGCGAGGCGCCCCGTGAATCGCGCCCCCTCTTAGCCAGCGCGCGCGTCCAACTCCAGTTTGTTTTCGCAACCGCGGCGCCTGGGTCCGACATGGGGAGAGACCTTTGCGCCAAGCCGTCCGATTATGGCCGGGCGCCGCGCGCGAAACCGCCTAATCTGTCGCCGCTTTATCCACAGGAGCCGACGCAAATGGCGCACGATGGTCCCGGCAGCGAAGCCGAAGCGGCGCTGGATGCGGCGTTCCGCCACGCCCGCGCCTATCTGCGGACGCTGCCGGAGCGCCGCGTCGACGCCGAGCAATCCCCTGCGCGCCTCGCCGCAATCCTCGGCGCCGCGCTATCGGACGACGGCGAACCCGCCGCGGACGTCGTCGGACGCCTGATCGCCGCCGGCGAGATCGGCGTCACGCCGATGTCGGGCCCGCGCTTCTTCTCCTTTGTGATCGGCGGCGCCCACCCTGCCGGCATCGCAGCCGATTGGCTCGCCGCGACCTGGGACCAGAATGTCGGGCTCTATGGGCCAACGCCGCTGGCCGCGACCGCAGAGGTGATCGCCTCGCGCTGGGTGCTCGATCTCCTTCGCCTGCCCGCGAGCACCGCGATCGGCTTCGTCACCGGCGCCACGATGGCCAATTTCACCGGCCTCGCCGCGGCCCGCCATGCGCTCCTGGCGCGCCACGGCTGGGACGTGGAGGCCAAGGGCCTCTATGGCGCGCCGGAGATCGAGGTCGTGCTCGGCGCGGACGCGCACTCCACGCTCTTCGCCGGCCTGCGCTATCTCGGCCTCGGCAGCGAGCGCGTGCATCGCGTGGCGACGGACGCGAACGGCGCCATGTCCGCACAGGGCCTCGCCGAGCGCGTGGCGTCGTTGCACGGCAAGCCGATCCTCGTCTGCGCGCAGGCCGGCCAGATCAACACCGGCGCCTGCGATCCCTTCGGACCGATCGCGGACGCGTGCGCCGCACACGAAGCGTGGCTGCATATCGACGGCGCGTTCGGGCTCTGGGCCCAAGCGAGCGACGCGATGCGCCATCTGACCGCCGGCGTGGAGCGCGCCGATTCCTGGGCCGTCGATGCGCACAAATGGCTCAACACCCCGTACGATTGCGGCTTCGCGATCGTGCGCGATCCGGCCGCCATCACCGGCGCGGTCTCGATCCATGCGAGCTATCTGCAGGCCTCCGAGGAAGAGCGGAACCCCTCGCACTTCACGCCCGAACTCTCGCGTCGCGCGCGCGGCTTCGCCGTCTATGCGACGCTCGCCGCGCTCGGCCGGCAGGGCGTGCGCGAAACGGTGGAGCGCTGCTGCGCGTTGGCGCGCCGCATGCGCGACGCGCTCTGCGCCGAACCCGGCGTCGAGTGCCTCAACGATGTGGCGCTCAACCAGGCGATCTTCCGCTTCGGCGACGACGACGCGCTGACGCAAGCGGTGGCGGACGCGGTCACGAAGAGCGGCGTCGCCTACCTCCACACCGCACAATGGCGCGGGAGAACGGTGATGCGTTTCTCGGTGTCGAACTGGTCGACGCGCGAAGCGGATATCGACATGACTGCAGCGGCGGTGCTGAGGGCTTTCCGCGCATTGCGGCGCTGATCATCTCTCCGGCCAAGCGCTGCGAGAAACGCCTTACCGATACGGCGCGTCGAGCTCGAGCGCCTTGGCGATCTCGCGCTCCCAGCGGTCGCCGTTCGCGAGCAGCCGTTCCTTGTCGTAATAGAGCTCCTCGCGCGTCTCGGTGGCGAACTCGAAGTTCGGCCCCTCGACGATGGCGTCCACCGGGCAGGCCTCCTGGCACATGCCGCAATAGATGCACTTCACCATGTCGATGTCGTAGCGCGTGGTGCGCCGCGAGCCGTCCGCGCGCGGCTCGGCCTCGATCGTGATCGCCTGCGCCGGGCAGATCGCCTCGCAGAGCTTGCACGCGATGCAGCGCTCTTCGCCGTTGGCGTAGCGCCGGAGCGCGTGCTCGCCGCGAAAGCGCGGGGAAAGCGGCCCCTTCTCGAACGGATAATTCACCGTCGCCTTGCGGCGGAAGAAATACTTCATCGCGAGGCCGAACGCCCCGAGGAAGTCGAGCATCAGCGCGCCGCGGATGGATTGGGCGATACGGGAGATCATGGAATGCTCCGTGGACGGAGAAGCTCCCCCCCTCCCCCTTGCGGGAAGGGGGTAGGGGGTGGGGGGCGTCGAGGGTGGAGCGTGGCGGCGCCGATCGCGCGCCATCCTTCACGCGCCCCCTCCCTACCCTCCCCCGCAAGGGGGGAGGGACGCAAATCGCGAAGCGCCGTGCTGCTCATCCGCCCGGCCTTCCGTAATAGGCCACGTAGCCGGCGATGAGCGCGACCGCGACGAGCGAGGTCGGCAGGAAGATTTTCCACCCCAGGCGCATGAGCTGGTCGTAGCGGTAGCGCGGCACGATCGCCTTCACCATCGCGAAGAGGAAGAAGATGAACCAGATCTTGGCGTAGAGGATAAGGAAGCCGAGGAACCCGTTGTCCACCGGCCCCCAGGGCGCATGCCATCCCCCGAGGAAGAGGATGCTCATCAGCGCGCACATGAGCACGATCGAGAGATATTCCCCGATCATGAAGAGGAGGTAGGGCGTGGAGGAATACTCCACCTGGTAGCCCGCCACGAGCTCGCTCTCGGCCTCCGGCAGGTCGAACGGCGGCCGGTTCGTCTCGGCGAGCGCCGAGATGAAGAAGATCACGAACATCGGGAACATAACGAACACGGTCGGCCACGCGAAGGCGTGCCAGGAGCCAATGCCGTTGCGCTGATGGTCCACGATGGTGGTGAGGTTGAGCGAGCCGACCAAGAGCAGCACGGTGATGATCACGAAGCCGATCGAGACTTCGTAGCTCACCATCTGCGCGGCGCTGCGGAGCGAGCCCAGGAACGGATATTTCGAGTTCGACGCCCACCCGCCCATGATGATGCCGTAGACGCCGAGCGAAGAGATCGCGAAGAGGTAGAGGATGCCGACATTGAGATCGGCGATCACCCAGCCCTTGCCGAAAGGCACGACCGCATAGGCCGCGAACGCGAGCGTGAACGTGATCAGCGGCGCGAGGATGAACACCGTCTTGTTGGCGCCGGCGGGAATGACGATTTCCTTGAACACGAACTTGAAGAAGTCCGCGAAGCTCTGCAGCAGCCCGAACGGCCCCACGACGTTGGGCCCTTTGCGCATCTGCACCGCCGCCCAGACCTTGCGGTCGAAAAGCAGGATGAAGGCGAGCGTGAGCAGCAGCATGATCATGATGAGCAGGATCTGCCCGACGCCCGCCCAGAAGCCCCACACAGGGCCGAATTGTTGAATGAGAGCGGCCATCAGTGAGCTCCAACGGCGCCGGATGAATCGCCCCCCTCCCCTTGAGGGGAGGGGGCAGGGGGCGGGGTGATCCGCGCCATCCAAAGCGCAGCTCTCAATTGCCCAACGCGTGAAAGAGACAACGTCGAGAACGGGAAACGTCGCGGCGCACCCCACCCCCTGCCCCCTCCCCTCAAGGGGAGGGGCCGCTCAATTCTGCGCGCGCTCATTCCGCGGCCACTTTCGCGGCGCTGCGCTCCGCGGCGAGGCGCGAGCACTCCGCCATCGTCCGGCTCGCGCGCGCGATCGGATTGGTGAGATAGAAATCGGCGATCGGCGAGGCGAAGGGCGCCGAACCGAGTGCGCCGTCGCCGCCGATCTTCGCGGGATCGAACGCCTCCGCCGCGCCGGGCGCATAGCTCACCGCGCCGAAGCTCGGATGGTCCTGGATCATCTTGGCGCGCAGCGCCGCGAGATCATCGTAGGGCAGCTTCTTGCCCATCCGCTCGGAGAGCGCGCGCAGGATGGTCCAATCCTCCTTCGCGTCGCCCTTCGGGAACGTGGCGCGCCGGCCGTATTGCACGCGTCCCTCGGTGTTCACGTAAGTTCCGCTCTTCTCGGTGTAGGCGGCGCCCGGAAGGATGATGTCGGCGCGGTGCGCGCCCTTGTCGCCGTGGCTGCCGATATAGATGACGATGCCTTTTGCAGGCAGCTCAACTTCATCGACGCCGAGCAGCAGCAGCGTTTCCACGCCGCCCGCGAGCATCGCCTTGGCGTCCTTGCCGCCCTGGCCGGGAATGAACCCCATATCGAGGCCCCCGACGCGCGCGGCGGCGGTGTGCAGCACGTTGAAGCCGTTCCAGCCCTCGCGCGTCACAGGAAGCGAGGCCGCGGCGCGCAGGATCGCCGCGCCGTCGTCCCTTGCAAGAGCGCCCTGCCCGACGATGACCATCGGCCGCTTGGCGTTCTTCAGCACGTCGAGGAAGCCGCCAAGGCTCGACAGCGATTGCGGCCCCGCGCCGAGATGCTCGTAGGGATAAGAAAGATCCGCCCGCGCGCCGATCAATCCGATGCGCGCATCGTTGCGCAGCCACGCTTTGCGGATGCGCGCATTGAGCACCGGCGCTTCAATGCGCGGATTGGTCCCAACAAGGAGGATCGCGTCCGCTTCATCGAGCCCGGCGATCGTCGAATTGAAGAGATAGCCCGCTCGAGCGCCGCCGAGCTTCGCGCCATCGGGCCGGCAATCGATGTTCGGCGACCCAAGCGCCCGGAAAAGATCGAGCGTCGCCTTCATGCTCTCCGCGCACGCCAGATCGCCGGCGATCGCGCCGATCTTCGCCGGATCGCCGGAAAGCACCATCGCGACATCCGCGAGCGCCTCGTCCCAGCCCACCGCCTGCAGCTTGCCGTTGCGCTTGAGGTACGGGCGATCGAGCCGCTGGTACTTAAGGCCATCTTCCGCATAGCGCGTCTTGTCCGAGATCCACTCCTCGTTGATCTCTTCATTGAGCCGCGGCAGCACGCGCAGCACTTCCTCGCCCCTAGCATCGACGCGGATGGCCGAGCCCAGCGCATCCATGACGTCGATGCTCTCGGTTTTCCGCAATTCCCAGGGCCTGGCGTTGAATGCGTAGGGCTTCGAGGTGAGCGCGCCCACGGGGCAAAGGTCGATCACGTTCGCTGACAGCTCGCTGGAGAGCGCCGCTTCAAGATACGTGGTGATCTCCATGTCCTCGCCGCGGCCGGTGGCGCCGATCTCCGGCACGCCGGCCACTTCGGTGACGAAGCGGACGCAGCGCGTGCACTGGATGCAGCGCGTCATCACCGTCTTCACCAGCGGCCCCATGAACTTCTCTTCGACCGCGCGCTTGTTCTCGTCGAAGCGCGAGCCGCCGCGCCCATAGGCGATCGATTGGTCCTGCAGGTCGCACTCGCCGCCCTGGTCGCAGATCGGGCAATCGAGCGGATGGTTGATGAGCAGGAATTCCATCACCCCGTGGCGCGCCTTCGTCGCCATCGGACTCTTGGTGAAGACCATCGGCAGCGTATCGTCCTTGGCCGGACGCTGGTCCTTCACCTGCTGCGCGCAGGATGCGACCGGCTTGGGCGCGCCCTTCACCTCCACCAGGCACATCCGGCAATTGCCGGCGATGGAGAGCCGCTCATGGTAGCAGAAGCGGGGTATTTCCGCGCCGGCCGCCTCGCACGCCTGCAGCAGCGTGTAGTCGGGGGGCACGTCCACTTCCGCGCCGTCGATGATGATCTTCGCCAAGGCTCGCTCCCGGGCCGGGTGGTGGCCGATTTGCGGCGCCGCATCAAGGGGGCCCGGTGTCTCGCCCTCCCACCCAAGCGGGAACCCAAGGGCTGTTCATGCGCTGGAGCAGAAACGGAGGCGTCCATGCTCAAGTCGGAAAGGCTGACGGGCTATCGGCTGGCCCTCGCGGCGGCGGCGGCCGGCGCCCTTGCGTTCGCGGCGGCCTGCGCCAATCCCGAGCGGACGGCCGCGCCGCCTGGCCCGTCCTTCGGCCAGGCCGGCGCCGAGAGCTCCCGCGCGCCTGTCCCACCCGCCTGGGGGCGAGGCTAGCAGAGAGATGAGAAGGCTAGAACGTGACCGGCGTCAGCGCCTCGGGCCCGGCCACGGTCGTCCATTCCCGGACACGCCAGCCGGTCGCGACACCGTTGATGACGTAGGGATCGGCGCGCGCGTAATCCTCCACGATCTGCCGCGACGCGACCTTGAAGACGAGCACGCCGATCGGGGGCCCGCTCTCGTCCGTGCATGCGCCCGCGAGCGAAATCTCGCCCCGCTCCACCAGCGGCATGGCGTGGGCGAAATGGGCTTTCCGGAAGCCGCCCCGCCGCTCCATGTAGTCGGGCGCGTAATCGTAGAAGAGGAGGAAGTGCTTCATGCGTTCCTACTCGGCCGCATGATGGCTGGGCGGCTTCCCGAAGAGCCGCCGCCACACGACCGTGAAACCGGCCCAGAACCGCTCTCGGCCCAAGCCCCAAGCGAGAACCAGCGCCGCCAGCAAGACCGTGCGAAGGAGAAGGTCTGCACCTTCCGGAGAGATCGCCCAGAAGCTCATGATCGATCCTCTATATCACGAACCAGGAAGCACGCGAACAGATGCAGCCCGCCCGCCAGCAGCCCCAGTCCCATCCTGATCGGCAACGAAAGCAATTGTGCCGCGACCGGATTGACGAAGTCGCCGACGAAGGCCGTGATCGCCACAGCGATGGCCAGCGCGTTCACTGCGGCCCCGCGGAGCTTGCGCTGCTCGTTGCGGGCCTCCCGCGCCAACGGCGGCAGCCAAGGCGCGTTCATGGGCGACCCCCTCGTCGCCGCAACCTGTCGTTAAGTGCGCACAGGCGCAAGTTCGGCCCGACCGTCGCGCTGAACGGCGAGGAAACGCGGCCCGAAACTGATATTGCGCCCGCTCGCGACCGTCACCAATTCCTCCAGGGGCGCCGCGCGCACCGATTCTTCCGGCCGCGAAACGTAGAGCTCGGCATAGAGCAGCCCCTCCGCCTCCAGCCCCGACGGATCGAGCTCGCGCTTGCGCAGAAGCTCCATGGTCTGCCCCGCTTCGGCCTCGTCGCGGAAACGGCGCTGCACGAACACCGCCGATCGCAGCTTCTCCGTCACCAGACCGGCCCGCGCGAGCGCGCCTGCAATCGGCGCATAATCGAACATCCGGAGCACGAAATTCACCACCCACGGCTTACGCCGCGCGCAGCATCCCAAAACCGCTTCAAACGTCCGCTCGCTGACATACCCCACGCACCCGGTGGAGAAGACGATATCCACGCCCGCAAGCGACCGCTCCAGCTCCGACGTCGGCGCCCCCGCCTCGAAATCGAAGGCAACGCCCTCGTCCGCCAACCCCGCATCGACCGCATACGTCACCGCCGGCGCCGAAACGTCCGCCACGATCAGCCGCTCCGCGCGCGTGCGCGGCCAGGACTGGAAATACGCGCGGTCGAACGCGCGCAAGTCAGCGGAACCGAGAGCCATCATCTCCTGCCGTGCATAGCGCCGCCGCAGCATGTCGAACGTCACCGGATGGCGGAAGAGCGCAGCGTTGATGCCATAGGAGGAACCCAGATCGAGCATCGTGGCCGCGCGGCCCGTCTCCCTCCTGCGAGCGCTCGCAATCTGGCGGATGATCGGCCTGGCAAGATCCGGGATTGAATAATCGAGCGATCCGAGCACTGCGAAATACGCGCGTGGATCTTCCTTGCGATAGATGTCGTCGAATGAGGCTTTCACGTCGTTCGGATCGAAGAAATCGTCGCGCGACGCGCTATCGGTGAGTTGAACCGTATTTTCCATCAACAAATCCTCCTGCGGGCGAGCGCATGGTCACGAAATCGCATGACGAATGACTCGCACGGGGCGGGCGCGCCCGTGTGTGACGCCCTGGTCCTCCTGGGTGAGATGATTGTTATGTAATGCGATTTGTTCCGCGAGGCAACCCGCGCGGGGCCGCGCGCCGAACATCGCGCGAACATCTCGCACGCGGATAATAGTTGCCGCTGACGCCAACTTAATTCGCCGCGCCGCTACTCCGCGGCCACCGGCGTGCGCACCTGATGCACGCCCTTCGCCGCACGGTAGCGGTCGATGCGCTGCTCGATCTCGCCCCTAAAGTGGCGAATGAGGCCTTGGATCGGCCATGCGGCGGCGTCTCCGAGCGCACAGATCGTGTGCCCTTCCACCTGCCCCGCCACGTCGAGCAGAAGGTCGATCTCGGCATGCTCGGCCTCCCCGAGCGCCATGCGCTCAAGGACGCGCCACATCCAGCCGGTGCCCTCCCGGCACGGCGTGCACTGTCCACAGCTCTCGTGCTTGTAGAAATACGCGATCCGCGCGATCGCGCGCACGATGTCGGTGGACTGGTCCATCACGATCACCGCCGCGGTGCCAAGCCCGGACTTGAGCGCCACGAGCGAGTCGAAATCCATGAGCGCGGTTTCCGCGTGCTCGGCCGTGATGCAGCGCACGGACGATCCCCCGGGGATCACGGCCTTCAGATTGCTCCAGCCGCCGCGCACGCCGCCCGCATGCTCCTCGATGAGCTGCTTCAGCGGAATGCTCATCGCCTCTTCGATGTTGCAGGGCTTGTTCACGTGCCCGGAGATGCAGAACACCTTGGTGCCGGTGTTGTTGGCGCGCCCGATGCCGGCGAACCATTTCGCGCCGCGCCGCAGGATGGTCGGCACGACGGCGATGGATTCCACGTTGTTCACTGTCGTGGGGCAGCCATAGAGCCCGGCATTGGCCGGGAACGGCGGCTTGAGGCGCGGCTGGCCCTTCTTGCCTTCGAGGCTTTCCAGGAGCGCGGTCTCTTCCCCGCAGATATAGGCGCCCGCGCCGTGGCTGACATGGAGATCGAAATCCCAGCCGTGGATGTTGTTCTTGCCGATCAGCCTGGCTTCGTAGGCTTCCTTGATCGCCGCCTCGAGCACTTCCCGCTCGGTGACGTATTCGCCGCGGATATAGATGTAGGCCGCGTGCGCCTGCATCGCGAAGGAGGCGATGAGACACCCTTCGATCAAGAGATGCGGATCGTGCCGCATCATGTCGCGGTCCTTGCAGGTGCCCGGTTCGCTCTCGTCGGCGTTCACGACGAGATAATGCGGCCGGTCCTTCACTTCCTTCGGCATGAACGACCACTTGAGACCGGTCGGGAAGCCCGCGCCGCCGCGGCCGCGCAGGCCTGAATCCTTCGTCTGCTGGATGATCCAGTCGCGCCCGCACGCGATCATGTCGGCGGTGGCGTTCCACGCGCCGCGCTTCTTCGCCGCTTCGAGCCGCCAATCGTGCAGCCCGTAGAGATTGAGGAAGATGCGATCCTTGTCCGCCAGCATGCGACTAACCTTTAGGACCGCTGTTCGTCGCGGTCATGAAGACACGAATGAAGAACCAAAGCCCGCCGACCGCCGGCGCGATGACCGCGACCGACATCAGCGGCCGCTGCTCGCCGAACGCCATGTATCCGGCGATGCCGAAGCACGCGAGTCCGGCGGCGAGATAGACCCCGATCGCGCCCTTCGCGAAGACGTTCGCCGCGCCGACCGAGCGCACGCTCTCCTCTGTCGGAAGCCGGCGCTTCGCCAGGTACGGCGCATCCCCTCCCCCTAACGGGGAGGGGTGAGGGGTGGGGGGCCTCGAGGATGAAGCGTTCGCGCCGCTTTCTCCTGCATGCCCCCCCTCCCTACCCTCCCCCGCAAGGGGGGAGGGGGCGTTCTTTTCATCAGCGCTCATGATGACGCGGGCGCAGGCTTGTTCGGCAGGCTCACCGGTTGCGCGAGCGAGCCGTCATAGAGCGAAGGATCGGTCAGCGCCTTCGCGCCGCCTTCGGGCGCGGAGGTCTGGCGCCCGCGCGCCGAGCCGGGGGAAACCTTTTCCCCTTTCGCCAGCTTCTCGATGATCGCGGCGAGATCCTCCGCCGTGAGATCCTCGTGGTAGCGGTCATTGATCGCCACCACCGGCGCGTTCACGCAGCCGCCGAGGCACTCCACCTCTTCCCAAGAGAAATTGCCATCGACCGTGACGTCGAACTTCTCCCCGATCCGCTTGTGGCAGACTTTCTTGAGGTCCTCCGCGCCGCGCAGCATGCATGGCGTGGTGCCGCAGACCTGCAGATGATAGCGCCCCGCCGGCTGCAGGCGCAGCATCGTGTAGAAGGTCGCCACCTCGAGCACGCGGATCTTCGGCATGCCGAGGAGGTCGCCGATCGCGCGGATGGCCGGCTCGCTCACCCAGCCTTCCTGCTGCTGCACGAGCCACAGGATCGGCAGCACCGCCGAGGCCTTGCGGTCCTCCGGAAACTTGCCGAGCCAGAAGCGGATCTGTTCTTGCGTCGCGTCGCTGAATGCGAAGCTGGCGGGTTGTTTCTCGGCGAGGCGGCGGGCGGACATGAGCGTCTCTCTAGGCGGAACGGGCGAAATCGACGCGGGCGATGCGCCCGTCGCGTAGCGTGTAGATGGCCGCGACCTCGAAGCGTTCGCCGCCAGGGGCGCGCTCGACGTCCTCGTGATCGATGACCACTCCTTCGCCCACAACGATGCGGCTCAGGAGCCGCGCTTTGTTCTTCGGGAACTTCGCGAAGAGGTCCTTGTGGCGCTTGCGCACAGCCTCGATCCCCTCGGCGAGCACCGGCCCGTTCAAGGTCGCGAGCACGCAATCAGGCGCATAGAACGAACAGAAGCGCTCGAGATCCTGGTCGTTGTACGCCAGGAACTGGCCATGGACGACGGCGCCTGAACTCACGCGGGCGATCTCCCCTCGATCTGGTCGAGCCGCGTCAGCTGCTTCTGCGTCTCATCGAGAGTGCGCAGGAGCGAGGCGCGGCGGTAGGCGCGCAGATACGTCTTGATCACCGGCGCGCGCAAGAGCGCGCCCCGTCGGATGAGGATAAGCAGCAGGAAGGCCGGGAGATACGACAGCGACGAGCTGGCCGAAGGGCTGTGGTGGTCCGCCATGCCCATCACCGAAAGCCGCAGCGGCAGGATGACGAACGCGATGAGAAGCCCGATGACGAGCCCCTGGATCGCCGCGCCGATCCGCACGCGGAGCGGATGGTGCTCCACATGCGCCGGCTTGAACATGAAGAAGGACGAGATCACGAACGCCGCCGTGATCGTGAGCGCAACCGCCCCTTCGATCCAAAGCATCATGGCCGCAGCATCATGTGCTCACCGGTCGATCTCGCCGAACACGATGTCGAGCGAGCCAAGGATAGCGCTCACATCGGCCAGCATGTGACCCTTGTTCATGTAATCCATCGCCGCCAGGTGCGGGAACCCCGGCGCCCGTATCTTGCACCGGTACGGACGGTTCGTGCCGTCCGCGACGAGATAGACGCCGAACTCGCCCTTCGGCGCCTCGACCGCCGCATAGGCTTCGCCGGGGCCGACGTGAAAGCCTTCGGTGTAGAGCTTGAAGTGATGGATGAGCGCCTCCATCGAGGTCTTCATCTCCGCGCGCCTGGGCGGCGCGACCTTCGAATGCTCGGGCATCACCGGGCCCGGCGTCTTCCGCAGGAGCTCGATGCACTGGAGCATGATCTTGTTGGACTCCCGCATCTCCTCCATCCGGCAGAGATAGCGGTCGTAGCAATCGCCGTTCTTCCCGACCGGAATCTTGAACGCGAGCTCCGAATAGATCTCGTAAGGCTGCGCCCGGCGGAGATCCCACGCCATGCCCGACCCGCGCACCATGACGCCGGAGAAGCCCCAGGCGAGCGCGTCCTGCACCGTCACCACCCCGATATCGGCGTTGCGCTGCTTGAAGATGCGGTTGTCGGTGATCAGCGTTTCGATGTCGTCGAGCACCTTTGGGAAGTGCTTGCAGAAGCCTTCGATGTCGTCGATCAGCGCCGGCGGCAGGTCCTGGTGCACGCCGCCGGGGCGGAAATAGGCCGCATGCATGCGCGAGCCCGACGCGCGCTCATAGAACACCATGAGCTTCTCGCGCTCTTCGAAACCCCAGAGCGGCGGGGTGAGCGCGCCCACGTCCATCGCCTGCGTGGTGACGTTGAGGATGTGGTTTAAGAGCCGCCCGATCTCGCAGAAGAGCACGCGGATGATGGAAGCGCGTCGCGGAACCTCGATGCCGGCGATCTTCTCGATCGCCAGGCAGAACGCATGCTCCTGGTTCATCGGCGCGACGTAATCGAGCCGGTCGAAATACGGGATCGCCTGCAGATAGGTCTTGTACTCGATCAGCTTCTCGGTGCCGCGATGCAAGAGGCCGATGTGCGGATCGACACGCTCGACGATCTCGCCGTCCAATTCCAGCACGAGCCGGAGCACGCCGTGCGCGGCCGGGTGCTGCGGTCCGAAATTGATCGTGAAGGTGCGCTTCTCTTCGGGAGCGGCGCCAACGTCGTCAGCCATGGGACGCTCCTGAGCGCGAATGGCGAATGGCGAATGGCGAATGGATCATCCCTCGCGCTCCAGCTTGGCCTGCAATGACCGGATCAGCGACCGCAACCGCTTGCCGAGGGACTCGCAGGGCGCCATCAAAACGCCCAGACGTTCCTCGGAGAGGATTTCCACCTCCTTCGCCAAATAGAGATGCGTCTCCAGCTCCTTCAACGATCCCTGCGCGACCCGCAATCCCTGCATGAAGGACTTTGTGTGCTCGCGGCCATGCCCCTCGGCGATGTTGACGGGAACTGAAGCAGCGGCCCGCCGGATTTGCGAAGTCAACCCGTACAGCTCCTCTCGCGGGAACGATTTCGTCTCCCGATAGAGCAGCGCAGCCAGGGCCACACCGTCTCTCCAGACAGTCAGGTCGCGGTAGGAATTGATCTCGTCCGCCACGTCGATCCCAATTCGCCATTCGCTATTCGCCATTCGCCTTTTCGCCGCCAGGCGAAAGCATGCCTTCCCACGGGCTCATGAAATCGAAATTGCGGAACGCCTGCGGCAGCTTCACCGGCTCGTAGACCACGCGTTTCTGCTCGGGGTCGTAGCGAACTTCCACGTGCCCGGAGAGCGGGAATTCCTTCCTGAGCGGATAGCCCTGGAAGCCGTAATCGGTGAGCAGGCGCCGCAGGTCCGGATGCCCGGAGAAGAGGATGCCGTACATGTCGAACGCCTCGCGCTCGAACCAGTCCGCCACGGGAAAGACGCCGACGACCGAGGGAACCGGCGTCGCCTCGTCGGTCTCGATCTTCACCCGCACGCGCTGGTTCAGGCGCATCGACAGCATGTGGTAGACGACGTCGAACCGCTTGCCGCGCTCGGGATAATCCACGCCGCAGATGTCGATCAGCGTCTGGAAGAGGCACTTCTTGTCGTCGCGCAGGAAACGCAGGATCGCGAGGATGTCGGCCGCTTTCGCTTCGACCGTGAGCTCGCCGAACGCGATCTGCCATTTGCGCACGCCGTCGCCCATGGAATTGGCGATATGCGCGCCGAGCTCCTTCAAAGCATCGCTCATCGTTCGATCGAGCCTTCGCGGCGGATCTTCCGCTGCAACTGAAGGACGCCGTAGACCAGCGCTTCGGCGGTCGGCGGGCAGCCGGGGATGTAAATGTCCACCGGCACGATGCGGTCGCAGCCGCGCACGACCGCATACGAATAGTGGTAATAGCCCCCGCCGTTCGCGCACGATCCCATCGAGATCACGTAGCGCGGCTCGGGCATCTGGTCGTAGACCTTCCGCAGCGCCGGGGCCATCTTGTTGGTGAGCGTGCCCGCCACGATCATCACGTCGCTTTGCCGTGGGGACGCGCGCGGCGCGAAGCCGAAGCGCTCGAGATCATAGCGCGGCATCGAGGCCTGCATCATCTCCACCGCGCAGCACGCAAGGCCGAACGTCATCCACATGAGCGAACCGGTGCGCGCCCAGGTGATGAGGTCGTCCGCGGCCGCGACGAAGAAGCCCTTGTCGGCGAGCTCGTTCGAAAGCCCCGTGAAGAACGGGTCGTTCTCGCGCTGCGGATAATCGCCCTTGAGCGCGATCTGGCCGGACGGCGGAAAGCTGGTCTCTACTCCCATTCGAGCGCGCCTTTCGCCCATTCATAGATGAAGCCGACGGTGAGCACGCCGAGGAACGCCATCACCGACCAGAAGCCGTAGACGCCCACATCGTCGAGGCTGAGCACGAGCGGAAAGAGGAACGCCACTTCCAGGTCGAAGATGATGAAGAGGATCGACACCAGATAGAAGCGCACGTCGAACTTCATCCGCGCATCGTCGAATGCGTTGAACCCGCACTCATACGCCGACACCTTTTCGATGTCGGGGTTCTTCGGCGCGACCACCCAGGCGGCCAGCATGAAACCGACCCCCATCGCCGCCGCGATCCCGAGGAAGATGACGATGGGGAGGTATTCGGTCAGGTTGAATGTCATATGTGCGCCTGCGAAGCGGCGCGGACGCTAGAGCGATTTCCGCTCAAGTGGAATCCGGACGAGCGCGAGAAAATCACACCCGACCAAATCCCGGCGCCTGCGCCGAAGTCGCAGCCTCTAGGCCGATTTTCTCGCGATTGAAACCCCAGCCAAAGCAATGCGGTGCGCGCCGCCGGCTCAATTCCAGAGTCTTTGACTCAGTTTATTGCTTTGCGATTTTGCCGCGGAGCCATCCCTTTCCTTACCATTGCGTTACCCCGGAGGCGCCCCTTTATTGAGCGCGGCGCCGCGCAGAAGCGCGTTGCAGTGGCGAGGCGCCGGCTCATAGGCCTCCCTATCTTGGAGCGCCGAGCATGCCCGCTAGTTTGGCGCCGCTGGGGGACACCTTGCCTTACGACCGCACCCACGCGCCTGGCCTGCTGCCGGCCGACGCGCCTTTAGGAATGCCCCGTCAGCCCGTTTCGGCGGACGCGCGCCCATACCGAATGCGCTACGGGCCCCGCGTCGGCCCCAGCATGGCGATCCGCCGCACGATCGTGTTCGGCGCCGCGATCCTGGTGACGATCGCGGCCTTCTCCGCGCCCCTCGACCTCTTCCGCGGCGACGGCTTCAGCCCGCTCGAGCTCACCGGGCTTGCGCTTTTCTGCCCGCTTTTCATCGGCATATCGCTCTGGTTCTGCAACGCGGTGGTCGGCTTCATCCTGGTCGCAAGCGGCGCCCGCGACGATATCGGCGACCTCGCGGGCTGCGCGCCCAACCGCAGCCGCACCGCTCTCCTCGCCCCGATCCGCAACGAGGATGTCGCCGCCGTCTATGCGCGCCTGCGCGCCATGGACCGCGACCTCGCCGCCCGCGATTCAAGCGTCGGCTTCGACTTCTTCGTCCTCTCCGACACCAATGACGGCGCGATCGCGAGTCAGGAGACGGTGGCGCACGGCATCGCCGCCGCCTCCGCGCACAGCCGCTTTTATTATCGCCGTCGTTTGGACAACACGGGTCGCAAGGCCGGCAACGTCGCCGATTGGGTCCGCCGTTTCGGCGGCGGCTACGATTTCATGGTCGTGCTCGACGCCGACAGCGTGATGAGCGCCGATGCGCTCCTGAAGCTGGCCGGCGCCATGGAGGCGCGCCCGGACCTCGGTCTCATCCAGTCAATTCCCACCATTGTCGGCGCCGAGAGCCTGTTCGCGCGCCACATCCAGTTCGGTATGCGCCTCTATGGCCGCATCGCCGCGGTCGGCATGGCCTGGTGGGCGGGGACCGAGAGCCCGCACTGGGGGCACAACGCCATCGTCCGCGTCGAGGCCTTCGCGGAGGCCGCCGCGCTGCCCCGCCTGTCCGGGGATCCGCCCTTCGGCGGCGAGATCCTGAGCCATGACGTCGTCGAGGGCTGGTTCATGCGCCGCGCCGGCTGGGGCGTCGCGATGGCCCCGACGTTGGCGGGCTCCTACGAGGAAACGCCCCCGACCCTGCAGGACAACGCCCAGCGCGACGCGCGCTGGTGCCAGGGCAACCTCCAGCACATCGGCCTCTTGAACGCGGGCGGCCTGCATTGGTTGAACCGTCTGCAGCTGCTGATGGCGGTGATGATCTACGCCGCCGCGCCGCTTTGGCTCGCCTTCCTCACCGTCGGCGTCACGCTGCGCCTGGAACAGGGCCTGCCGAAGGAGGGCGAGCCCTGGTTCTCCGGCGGCGCCGAGCGCCTGCTCGAACTGCACTGGAGCATCATCCTCACGGTCGTCGTGCTCTTCTCCCCCAAATTGCTTGGCGCCTTCCTCATTCTCGTCGATCCCGCCGAGCGGCGCGCCTATGGCGGCGCCAACCGCCTCGGCCTCTCGGTGCTGGCCGAGTTGCTGATGTCGGCGTTGATCGCGCCGATGCATATGCTCTCGTCCTGCCGTGCGATCGCCGCCGCGATCCTCGGCCGCGACGGCGGCTGGGGCGCTCAGCGCCGCCGCGCCGGATCGAACGCCGGCGTCTGGCAGGAAAGCTGGAGCGCGTATGGCTGGATGAGCTTCTCCGGCCTCTGCCTCGCGCTGATCGCCGCGCCCTATTCCGATCTCGTCTTCTGGATGGCGCCGATCATCATCGGTCTTGTGCTTGCAGCCCCGCTTGCGGCGGTCACCTCGAGCACGCGCCTGGGCGCCTTCGCGCGCAAGCTCGGCGTCTACAACACGCCTGAGGAAAGCGAACCGCCCGAAGTGCTGCGCGATGTCGTCACCGATGCGCAATCGCTCCCCGAGCTTCCGTCGCTGGCGCCGGCGCCCGATCTCCTGACGCCGGGCCGCCGCCTCGCGTGAGCCTGACGGCGCCGCGCAAAACCCCTTATTTCTACGCATATTTCGCATAATGACGCCGCACGCGCGAAATTAGAGAACGCGCAATTTCTCACCCGTAGATCGTGAGCCGTCCATAACAATGATGGGTGGTTTCCGATGAAGTACACGACATGCGCGGCGCTAGCCGCAACCCTCGCGGCCGGCGCCTGCAGCCACGGCCATTCGCGCTTTTTCGCCATGAGCGGGGGCGTTGCGACGCCGGCCGCGCAGAACTCCGAATCCATGCCGGCGGAAAATCCGCCCACGGACGGAATTGAAGCCGCGCCGGAGCCGCAGCGCGCCCCCGACGCCGATCCTTCGAACAATTCGAACGACGATGCGGCGCCGCCTCGTCCCCAAAGCGGCCCCCTGGCGCGCACGACGGGCCGGCTCACCCGTGCCGGCGGCCGGGTGTTCTATTCCGGCGGCAACGCCGTCCTCGGCGTCGGCGAGCACGGCGGCGGGATCCTCCGCCGCAAGGGCGAGCACGCGCGCGATCTCGGCCGCGATCTCGAAGAGGAAGGCATCGCGGGCGTTCCGGTTGTCGGCGGCGCTGCGCAGCACGCCGTCGCCGGCATCGACACGGGCCTGAACGGCGCCGCGCAAGTGCGCATCGTCGGCCTGCCTGTTCTCGGCGCGTCCGGTGCGAATTCCGCCTTCGGCGTCGGCGCGCTCTCCGGTCAGACTGCGACCGGCGCGATCGCCAGCGCGAACCTCTTGAACCCGGGCGCCCAGCAGCCCGCGTCGCTGAACGTGGCGGGCGTGCAGGTCCTCGGACAATCCGGAGCCCAAGCGGCGGTCGGCGTGAGCGTTCTGCCGAACGCGCCTGCGCTCAGCTCGGTCGCGACGGTGAATGTCGGCCTGCAGCAGGGCTCGCAACTCGCCGACGTCTCGCTCGCCGGAACCCAGCTCCTCGGCCAGTCCGGAACCACCGCAGTCGTGCAGGCGGGCGTCCTCAACAGCACGCCGCTCACGCCCGTCGTCCAAGGCGCCGTCGGCGCCGTCGGCGGCGTCGTGGGAGGCTTGCTCGGCCACTGAGAGAAGGAGAACGCGATTGACCATTGAGCGGCGCGATCCGCGCATCCTCTGCGCCCTGGCGCTTGTCGCCTTTGGCTCGGAGCCCGCCCTAGCGCAGAACGCGCCGCTTCTCATCGATCGATCGCGCATGGATCGGGCGCCTGTGCTCCCGGCGCCCGAAACCATGCGGCCGGCGGGTCTGCGCGGCCGCATCGAGATGGACGGGGTCGCCGCGCCGGCGGCCCCGTCGCCTTTCCGCGAAGCGCGCATCGCCGGCTCGAGCCTGCCGGCGCAGGTTCTCCTCGACGCCTGGCGCGACCGGGTCGGGGTCCCGCTCGACGCCGCGCTCGTCAATGCGATCGCCGCGCGTCTCCTCGCTGCATACCAGCGCAGCGACGTCGCCTTCTTCAGCATCGTCGCGCCCGATCAGGACCTCGCCGCCGGCGCTTTGGACATCGTCGTCATCGAGGGCCACATCGCCGACATCGAGATCCAGAGCGAGACCCCGACCGCCCCCGATCTCGCGCTGGCCCGAAGCTACGCCGCGCACCTGCTCGCAGAACGGCCGCTCCGCCGCGCAACGCTCGAGCGCACGCTCTCGCTCATCCGCGACATCCCCGGCGAGCGCATCGAAGCGCGCCTCTCGCCCGGCCAGGACCATGGCGCAGCCAACCTGACCCTGGCCATGGATCGCAATCGCGCCGATGTCGGGGTCACGGTCTCCAATCGCGGCACGCCGCTGCTCGGGCGCACCCAGGCGAACGCCGACCTTTCGCTCTATGGTCTTTTGCACGGCGGCGACCGCACCGATCTGGCCGTCACCCTGCCGGTCGGCGAAGACCTCTTCAGCTTCGTCTCGGCCGGCTATTCCACGTTCGTCGGAAGCAACGGCGCGCGCGTTGCCGCGAACATCAGCCATCTGACGACCCAGCCGAAAGGCGCCTCGAGCGAAGGCGAAGCCACCGCCGGCGGCATCACTTTTTCCTATCCGATCACCCGCTCCTACACGCGCAATCTCTCCGCCAGCCTTGGGCTTGACGCGCTCAACACCCAGAACGCAGTCCTCGGGCAGCTCGCCGACACCAGCCGAACCCGCGCGCTGCGCGCCAGCCTCGCTTATTCCGATGCGAACGAGCGCCAATCACGAAGTCTCGCGCTCATCGGCAGCGCCGGGCTCGGCGAGCTCAATGCCTATGTGAACCCGCTCGTCGGCGAAGAATCATTCGCCAAGCTCTCCGTGCAGGGCGCCTGGAGCCGCCTGCTCATGCCGCAACTGGCGCTGCGCCTGCGCTTCCAGGGTCAGACGACGGCCGACATCCTGCCAGCTTCGGAGCTCTTCGCGCTCGGCGGCGACGAGTTCGGCCGCGCCTATCCCTCCGCGATCATCCAGGGCGACGACGCGATCGCCGGCGCGCTGGAGACCGCCTTCCTGGCCGGCGCGCTGCTGCCGCCCTTGCTGGCGGGCTCGGAAGCCTACGTGTTCCTGGACGGGGGCTCGGTCTGGCTGCACGACCGCCCGCTCCTTCCCGGGGCCGATTTCGATCTTTCCTCGATCGGCGCCGGCGTGCGCATCGGCTATCGCAACCTGGCTGTGGCGACCCTGGAATTGGCCGGCGGCCTCGACGAGCCTTATCCGGGCGCCGAGGCGGATTGGCGGCTGGTCTACCGGATCGAAGGGCGCCGCTAGCGGCCGCGCGCGAACGCGGCGGCGGCAATCAGCTAAGTGTTTGAAAACTCTGGCGCGAGTGACGGGGCTCGAACCCGCGACCTTCGGCGTGACAGGCCGACGCTCTAACCAACTGAGCTACACCCGCGCAGGGCAGAGCCGGGCAGATAGGGCAAGCCCCCACACTGGTCAAGCAAAGCCCCGCGAAAGGCCGCTCCGAGGGCCCGACTCGGCCTCCCAGCTGCTATCCCCGCGGGCAAGGGGGTTCCCCCCCGGCGCATTTTTGTATTTCTCTCCGCCGGTTCACACTGGTACTTAGGCCGGGGGCTGTCAGGGGAGATCTCACATGAAGGGCATCATTCGCACCCTTCTCATCATCGTCGCCATCATCGTCGTCGGCGGCGTCGCCGGCTATTTCGTGCTGCCGGCCAAGGCCAGCCGCGCTGAGAGCTTCACGGTGGCCCGTCCGCCCGCGAGCGTCTTCGCACGCATCGCCTCCACGCCGCCGGGCACGGTGATCGCCGAGGGCGTCACCCAGACGGCCATCACCTCGGCCGAGAACAACGTCGTGGTCGCCGAAGTGGCCTATGCCGACGGCTCCACGGGCGTGGCGACCTACACCGTCGCGCCGGACGGCGAAGGCTCGCGCGTCGAGCTCAAGCTGGAGCAGAACCTGGGCGCCAATCCGATGGACAAGCTCGGCGCCCTCACCGGCGGCGAAGTCGGCCCGCTCGTCACCGCCGCGGCGGCCGCGGTCACCACCGACCTCAACGCGCTTCCCGCAGCGGCCTTCACCGGCCTTGCGTACGAGGTCACCACTGTGACGGCGCGTCCGTTCCTCTACAATCAGAACTGCAGCCCGCAGGACGCTTCCCAGATCAAGGAAGCCGTGGCCCAGAGCCTCGTCGTCCTGAAGCCGCTGCTGACGCGCTTCAACCTCACCCAGGACGGCCCGCCGATCGCGGTCGAAACCTCGTGGGAGAACAACCAATATTGCTTCCAGATCGGCTTCGCCTTCACCGGCACGCCGCCGCGCCTCTATGCCGGCGGCACGGTGGGCACGACCCCGGCCGGGCAAGCGATCCGCGTGCATTATTCCGGCGCGGAAGAGAACGTCATCCCAACCTACGACCAGATGGAGGCGCTGATCGCGTCGGCCCGCCTGACGCAGGGCAAGTCGTTCGAGATCTATTATGACGATCCGGCGGCCACCGGCGGCTCGGTGAGCCGCGACATCTTCTACCTCGTGGAAGGCGACGCCACTGCGCTGGCGCGCGTGGCGCCGTCCGCAGGCGCGGTGCCTGCGGCCGCTTCGGCCCCGCCGGCCGCGCCCGCAGCAGCGCCAGCAGCCCCGGCTGCCGCGCCGGCGGCGACAACGCCGGCCCCGGAGCCCGCGAAGCAATAAGCCGAAACGCATAAGTGAGATCGAGGCCGCGGGGAGTGCTCCTCGCGGCCTCTTTCTTTTTTCCGCCCGCGAAGCATGGCATGGCCACGGGCGAAGGGCGGTTAGCTCAGCGGTAGAGCGTCTCGCTTACACCGAGAGGGTCGGCGGTTCGAACCCGTCACCGCCCACCAGCCTTCGCTGCTGCGCAGCTTCGGCCAGGCAAGCCAGACTCCACGTCGAGCAGCGAAGGCTGTCTCGCCGAAGCTCCGAAGGAGCGAAGGCGGACACAATCCATTCCTTCCTCTGCGTGATCTTGCCTCCGCCCTTCTTGCCGGCCGATATCCCGCCATGAGCGAAGCCCTCTTCCGCATCGACGGCGCGCGCGTCTTTCCGAGCCAGGATACGCGCGGCCCTTGGGACCCCACCACCCAGCATGGCGGGGCGCCGGCCGCGCTCCTCGCCTGGGCGCTCGACGCGCTTCCCGCGCCCGTCCCGATGCGGCTCGCCCGCTTCACAATGGACCTCTTCCGCCCCGCGCCCATCGCGCCCCTAGAAATTGCGACCGAGATCGTCCGCGAAGGCCGCAACATCCAGATGTCGGTTGCGCGCCTCATCGCCGACGGCAAGGAGGTCGCCCGCGCCACGGCGCTCAAGATCCGCGAAGCCGCATTCGACATTCCCCCCGAGGCGCGCATGCGCAGCCAGTCCTGGCCGCATCCGGACGAATGCCCGCCTTTCGGCCGCTTCACCCGCGAAGGCCTCGGTACGGTCACCGACATCCGCACGGCGCGCGCGACCGAGGATCCCCGCGACGGTTGGGCCGCTTGGTTTCGCCTTGCGCCGCCCATGATCGATGGTGCGGACACCACGCCGAACATGCGCGCCGCCATGAGCGCCGATTACATGAACGGCCTCTCCGCCGTGCTCGATTTCGAGACCTGGATCTTCATCAACGCCGATTTGAGTGTGCACTACGCGCGCACGCCGAGAGGGGAATGGATCCTCGTCGATGCGCAGAGCTTGATCGGCCCCGAGGGCCGCGGCCTCGCGCACGCAAACCTCTACGACCTCGACGGCCTTTTCGGCCGCGCCGCACAATCGATCATGGTGGCGCCGCGCTGATGCGCATCGTTTCCGCCGACGACGCCGCGCGCGAAATCGCCCGCGTCGGCGGCCGCATCGCCGTGCAGGGCGGCCCCGCCGAGCCCACGCCGCTCATCGAGGCGTGGCGCCGCGCGCCGGAAACAGCTGCAGGTCTTTCCTTCTGCGGCCTCTTCATCCCGAACTTCAACCGCATCGACTACGCCGCCCTGCATGAGCGCTCCGCACTTGAGGTGTTTCTCATGTCGCGCGATTTCCGCGACTCCGCGAAAGCGGGCCGCGTCCGCACACGCCCGCTCGGATATACCGACGCCTATCGCTTCCTGATGCGCGAACGCATCGACGTCGGCGTCCTCAATCTCGCGCCGGCGCCCGGCCTCTTCCTCTCAGGAAGCGTCAGCGCGGACGTCGCGCCTGCGGTCTTCTTCAATGCGCGTTTCAAGGTTGCGCTCATCAACGCCGCCGCCCCGCGCATCGACGACGCGGTGCGCACGCCCCTCTTCAACCGCGAGGCGTTCGATCTGGTGGTGGAATGCGCCGCGCCGTTCCTCGACGCGCCGCCCGAACGCGCCGATCTCGACGCCCTCGCCGCCGAGGTCGCGGCGCTGATCGAGGACGGCGACGCCATCCAGTTCGGCATCGGCAAGCTCCCCGGCGCACTGCTCGCCCGCCTGACGGATCGCAGGCGCCTGCGCGTCCGCTCGGGCCTCTATGTCGACGCCGTGCTCGATCTCCTCGACGCCGGCGCGCTCGATCCTGACGAGCCCATGCGCGGCGGCGTCGCGATCGGGGCGCCGGCGCTCTATGAGCGTCTCGCCGCCGAGCCGCGCGCGCACTTCGCGCCGATCCCGCGCACGCACGGCCATGCCGATCTCGCCATGATCGACCGCTTCGTCGCAGTGAATTCCGCCCTCGAAGTGGATCTCTTGGGGCAGGTCAACAGCGAGGTTCTGGACGGCGCCCAGGTGTCCGGCATCGGCGGCGCACTCGACTTCGTGCGCGGCGCCCGCGCCTCGCGCGGCGGTCGCGCCATCATCGCGCTGCCGGCCGAAGCCGGCGGCCGCACGCGCATCGTGCCGAAGGTCGAGGCCGTCTCCATCCCGCGCGCCGACGCCGACATCATCGTGACCGAACACGGCGCCGCGCACATCCGCACGCTCGACTTGGACGCGCGCGCCGAAGCCCTGATCGCCATCGCCGCGCCCGCGCATCGCGCCGCCCTCGCCGAGGCATGGCGCGCGATGCGTCAAAGATTCTAAGTCCTGTCGCTCGACAGCCGCTCCCCGCACACCCGGCAATAGCGCGCGTCCGCCTCGTGCCGATCCGTGTTGCAGCCACGGCAGCGCACACGCTGCTGATGCTGCGCGAACGCCTTCTGCGCGACCCCGAAGAAGAGGGTGATGCCCGAGAGCATGAGCACGATCTTGAACGCCCGCCCCAGCTGCGTATCGAGCGTGATATCGCCATAGCCGGTCGTGGTGAGCGAGGTCACCGCAAAATACATCGCGTCGATGAACGTGTGCATCTTCGGATGGCCAGGCGAGAAGAGCGCGTAAGCGACGCCCGACGCCAGGAAGATGAACACCACGAGATTGACGACCGCCTTGGTCAGATCCTCGACATAGGTGTCGTCCCAGCGCCCGCCCCCGAGCACGTTCCAGGTCCGCTCCCGATGCACCAGCGCCCAGAGCCTGAGGATGCGCAGGAACCCGAAATTCTGCACCAGCGGCACGAGGAAGGTCGCCAGCACGACGATATCCGCCCAGGAGCTCGGATACTTGATCCAGCGCCGCAGGCTGCCAAGCGCATAGATGCGCGCAGCGACATCGAGCACGAGGAAGGCCGCGATGCCGTAATCGACATAGAGGAACCACGCCTCCTTGCGGATGAAATTCGCCGCAATGAAGAAGCCGATGATAAGCACGTCGAGCGTGAAGAGCACGCCCTGGAATTTCAGCGCCGCGCCCTCGACGCCGAAATAGAGGTCCCTCAGCTTCGACCGCAGAGGATGCCGCGAAGCCGCATCGGCCGCCTCGCTCATGCCTGCCGGCTCTGCATCTTCGCCAGGAATTCCTGCGCCGCGGCGTCTTCGGCCGTGCGCTCCTGCGGCAGCTCCTCGCAGAAGCGCACATAGGAGAGCTTACTCTCCAGGCCGTACTGCTTGATCACCGGCGCCGCCTCGGGATCGTCCAGCGATCCGATCGTCACATAGAACCGCGCCTCCGGCAGATCGTACGCGAACGAGAGCGGCGTACCGCATTCCCCGCAGAAACCGCGCCGGGCGAGGTTCGAGCTTGCGAAAAACACAGGCGTCCCCTTCGTCCAAGCGAAGTCCGCCTTCTTGGCGCCGGCCAGCGCCGCAAAGAGACCGCCCGTTGCGCGCTGACACATGCGGCAATGGCAGACGTGTGAATTCTCCGGCGTCACGTAGAGCGCATAGCGCACCGCGCCGCATTGGCATCCGCCCGTCGCGACCGCTTCTCTCATGCTCATCCTTTCCGGATCGCGCTGATCGTCCGCCCCGGCGCGATGTCCTCAACGCTCATCTTCACATGGATGAGCGCCGGGGCGCGCTGTCTCGCTTCCGCCAGCGCCGCGGCGAACTCCTCCGTCTTGTCCACGCTTGCCGCGAACAAGCCGAACGAACGCGCCATCGCGGCGAAATCGGGATTGACGAGCTCGGTCGCATGCACGCGGGCGGGATACTCCCGCTCCTGATGCGCCCGGATGGTCCCGTACGCGGAATTGTCGAGCACGATCACGATCGGCTTGGCGCCGTGCCGCATCACCGTCGCCATCTCGGCTGCAGCCATCATGAAGTCCCCGTCGCCGGCGACGCAGACGACCTCGCGATCTGGATGCTCCAGGCTCGACGCGATCGCGGCCGGATAGCCGTAGCCCATGGCCCCGCTCGTCGGCGCGACCTGCGTCTTCCATGCGCGATGACGGTGGAAGCGATGCAGCCAGACTGCAAAATTCCCCGCCCCGTTGGTGAAGATCGCGTCGGACCGCAGCGCTTCATCCATGTGCGCGACCATCGCGGAGGGATTGACCGCGCCGGTCACCGCCACCGGTGCGTTGAAGGCCTCGAAATCCCCGCGCGCTTCGGCCCGCCACGCCGCCCAGCGGACCGCGACCTTCACATCCTGAAGCGCGCGCGCCGCTTCGCTCACATGCGCCGCCGCCCCGAAGCGGACCGGCCAAACCCGGCCGATTTCCTCCGCGCTCGGATGGATATGGATGAGCCGCTGCGCGCTCTCCGCGCGCGTGAAGAGCGTGTAGCCTTGGCTGGGGTTCTCTCCCAGGCGTGCGCCGATCGCGATAACGAGGTCCGCCTGCTTCACGCGCGCGATCAGCTTCGGATTGGGCGAAAGCCCGAGATCCCCGACATAAAGCGGACTGTCGTTGTCGATGAGGTCCTTGCGCCGGAACGAGAGCGCGACCGGCAGATCGTTCGCCGCCGCGAAGGCGCCGATCGCGTCGCGCCCCGCCGCATCCCATCCCGAGCCGCCGAGAACCAGTAGCGGCCGCTCCGCCGCGGCGAGCGCATCGCGCACCTGGTCCGCTGCGCCGGCCGTCAGCCCCGCGCGCACCGGCTCGATGCGCCCGCCAACGCGCGCCTCCACCTCGTCGATGAGCATGTCCTCCGGCAGCGCGATCACCACCGGCCCCATGCGTCCCTGCATCGCGACTGCGAACGCGCGCTCCACGATCTCAGGCACGCGCGCGGCGTCATCGATCTCCACCGCCCACTTCGCGAGCGGCCCGAAGAACGCGGCATAGTCCACTTCCTGGAACGCCTCGCGGCCTTTGTCTCCGCGCGCCACCTGCCCGATGAAGAGGATCATCGGCGTGGAATCCTGGAACGCCGTGTGCACCCCGACGCTCGCCTGCGTAGCGCCGGGGCCGCGCGTCACGAAACAGATCCCAGGCCGCCCCGTGAGCTTGCCCGTCGCCTCCGCCATGTTGGCCGCCGACGCCTCGTGCCGGCAAACGATCGTGTCGATCGCGGCCTTGGACGCCTTTGCGTCCCCGAGCGCGTCGAGCACGGCGAGATAGGATTCCCCCGGCACGCAGAAGACGCGCGCCGTCCCTTGCGCCGTCAACACGTCCACCAGGAGCTGTGCGCCGGTTCTCTTCGCCATCCCAAGCGCTTAGACCCGCCCCCCGGCCAAGATCAAGCGCCCGCGACGCATGCCGCGGACGCTCCCTCCTGGGAGCCGCCGCCCCGATGACGTCTCGCGAGCGGCGCGTGAAGGTGCTAAATCCGCCGCTCCGGGAAAACAGAAAACCGGGGAGGAAGCGATGAAGGTTGGGATCCATCCGGCCGTGGACAACGGTGTGAAGAAGGGGTCGAAGAATTTCCAGGGCGGCGCGCTGACGTGCCGATGCGCGGCCGACAAGGTGGTCGTGCAGGTCGATTCCCAGTGCATGCACAATCATGTGTGCGGCTGCACGAAATGCTGGAAGCCCGCCGGCGCGACGTTCTCGATGGTCGCGGTCGTGCCGCGCGACAAGGTGAAGGTCACCGCCAACGCCGAGAAGCTCGCGGTCGTCGATGCGAGCGCCGCGATCCAGCGCAACGCGTGCAAGAGCTGCGGCGTGCACATGTTCGGCCGCATCGAGAACACCGGCCATCCCTTCCATGGCCTCGATTTCATCCACACGGAGCTCTCGAGCGACGCCGGCTGGGCGGCGCCGGAATTCGCCGCCTTCGTGTCGTCGATCATCGAATCCGGCGCCGATCCGGCCAACATGGGCGCCGTGCGCCATCGTCTGAAGCAGCTTAAGCTTGAGCCCTATGATTGCCTCTCGCCGCCCCTGATGGACGCCATCGCGACACATGTTGCGAAGGCGAAGGGCGTGCTCGCCGCCGCCTGACGGCATGCTCCGGCGCCGGAGCATTGGTACGCATGCGGCCCTGGGCGCGCGATGGAACGGCCGTAGCGGCGGCGCGTTCTACGGACTGGGCCCCATCCTCGGGCCGGCCCGCGCGCGCCTCGCGCAAGGGCGCAGGGAGGATGCCATGAGCTTGGAAACGCTGGTGATCTGGCTCCTGATCGGGGCCGTCGCGGGCTGGCTCGCGGGGCTGATCGTGAAGGGCTACGGCTTCGGCCTGCTCGGCAACATCGTGGTCGGGATCCTGGGCGCCGTGATCGGCGGCTGGCTCCTGAACGCGCTCGGCGTCTCGATCGGCGCCGGAATCATCGGAACCATCCTGGGCGCGGCGATCGGCGCCATCGTGCTCCTTTTGGTGATCAGCGTCTTCCGGCGCGCGACGTAGCCGCGCGTCCGCCTACTTGCGTTCGATCGGCGAGCCATCCTTGCGCGTGTACGTGCCGCCGCCGGTATAGCGGGCGCCGCCGAACTTCATGTCGATGTCGGAATAGGCGCCGTGATCGTTCTCGACGCGCGAGCCGACGATGAGGATAAGCGCATCGGCGTTCGACAGGTTCTTCAGGTGATGGCCGTTTTCCACGCCGGCCGTCCACGCCGCGCTGTCGCCCGCGCGCAGCACCGTCTCGCCTTCGTCCTCCACGAGCACGACCTCGCCGGAGAGCACATACGCGAACTCGTCCTCCTTGGCGTGCCAGTGCCGCTGCGAGGACCACACGCCCGGCTTCAGCGTGAGCAGGTTGACGCCGAATTGCGTCAGCCCGCCCGCGATCCCGAGCGCCTTCCATTCCCGCGCCTTGCACGGCTCGTCATAAGGCGCCGGATAGCGCGTGCCCTTGCCGAGCGGCGTGTCCTTGGGATCAATCTTCGGCATGACGACTCCTTGAAGCGCCGGCGAGACGCCGGCGCCCTTAAAGCAGCATCGACATCGGGTCTTCAATGAAGCCGCGGAAAGCCTTCAGGAACGCCGCCCCGATTGCGCCATCGACCACGCGGTGATCGCAGGTCAGCGTCACCGACATGATCGTGGCGATCGCCAGCGCGTCGTTCTTCACGATCGGCCGCTTCTCCCCTGAGCCCACGCTCATGATCATCCCGTGCGGCTCGTTGAGGATCGAGGAGAACGTCTTGATCCCCAGCATGCCCATGTTCGAGAGCGAGAACGTGCCGCCCTGGTATTCCTCGGGCTTGAGCTTCTTGGTCCGGGCCCGCTCCGCAAGATCGGCCATCTCCGCGCTGATCTGCGCCAGCCCCTTGGTTTCGGCCGCGCGCACGATCGGCGTGATGAGCCCGCCCGGGATCGCCACCGCCACCGCCACATCGGCATGGTGGTGCATCGCGATGCCCTCCGGCGTGTAGCTCGCGTTCGCCGCCGGCGTGCGGATGAGCGCCAGCGCGCACGCCTTGATGATCATGTCGTTGACCGACACCTTCACGCCCTGATCCGCGAAGCGCTTGTTGATGTCGCCGCGCGCAGCCAAGAGCTTGTCGATCTCCAGATCGATCGTCAGCGGGAAATGCGGGATGTCCCGGAAGCTGTCGGTCATCCGCCGCGCGATCGTCTTGCGCATGAGGTCGAGCGGCACGAGGTCGTAGCTCCCGGCCGCCACGCCCATCTGCTCCAGCGATTTCACCGGCGCCGGCGCCGGCGGCGAGATCGCCAGCGCGCGGCTCTCCGCGGCCGGGGCCGCACGCTCCGTACGCGGAGCGCCTGACGACCCCTGCATCGCGCCTTCGATGTCGCGCTTCACGATGCGCCCGTGCGGCCCCGAGCCGGCCAGCCCGGAGAGATCGATCCCCGCCGCCTGCGCCATCCGCCGCGCCAAAGGCGACGCTGCAAGCCGTTCGGAAGAAGCGACGCGACCCCCTCCCCCTTGCGGGGAGGGGGTAGGGGGTGGGAGGCGTTGAGCGGAAGGCGCCGGGGCGACCTTCTCTGCACGCCCTCCCTCCGCCGCCTTCGGCGCCGCCTCCCCCGCAGGGGGGGAGGCAGGCGCCTTTGCTTGCTTGGCTGGCGCCGGCGCTTCGCCTTCGCCCGCGAGCACGGCGATGGGCGTGTTCACCTTCACGCCCTCGCTGCCTTCCGGCACCAGGATCGCGCTCACCACGCCCTCATCGACGGCCTCGACTTCCATCGTCGCCTTGTCCGTCTCGATCTCGGCGATGACCTGCCCCGGCTCGACATGATCGCCGACCTTCACGAGCCATTTCGCGAGATTGCCCTCCTCCATCGTCGGGGACAGCGCAGGCATGGTGATGTTGATGCTCATCGTCACGAACCTTGAGTAGTGATCTGCACCGGCACGATCTCGGACTTCCATTTGTGCACGAACGTCATCCACGCGAGCGCCGCATAGACGAGGCCAGCGGTCGTCCAGAGCGCGAACCGCACGACATCATCGAGCGAGGCGCCGCCGCCGATCGCCATCCCCGGCGCCGCATTGGCCAGGACCGCGCGCCCGGCGGCGGACAACCCGTCGGTCTGGTCCAGTTCGCGGAGCCGCGCGATGAGGCCCTGCTGGGTGAATTGCGCGCCGACCATGACGATCGCGAGCATGCCCATGGTGACGGTGATGAACAGGAACGCCATCAGCCGCGCGATGAACGTCGCTTGCCCGATGAAGTAATTGAGCGCCGTCACATAGGCGCCCACCACCGTGAAGAAGACCGACACCCCGGCAAGCAGGATATTGGTGAACTCCACGAGCTGCTCCACCACTTCCGCTTCGCTCATGATGCAGTCTCCCGCGAGAGATGTTCGAGCTCCGCCGCATGCGCTTCCCAATTGCGCCCGTCGAAGCCGGTCACGTGCGCCTCGACCGCGTCGGCGTCGTCGAGGCAGCGCAGATTGACCGACCAGCCGTCGGGATTGGAACGCGGCCGGTAGAAGCTCTTCACGCCGCAGGTCTTGCAGAAGAGGTGCTGCGCCACGCCGGTATTGAACGCGTAGCGGGTGAGGTTCCCTTCCCCCTGCAGAAGGCGGAAGCGGCTCTCCGGCACGATGAGATGGATGAACCCGACTTTGCCGCAGATCGAGCAATTGCACGCCTGCGCCTCTGCCCCGCGGGCGAGCGCGACCTCGAAGCGCACCGCGCCGCAATGGCAGCCGCCCTGGTGCGTCTGCATCGCGGCGGTCATCGCGCGTTCCCTGCGATCTCGGTCGGCGTCCAGTTGGCGAGCCGGCGCGCACGCTTGGCTTCGGCGCCTTCCGCCTCGTAGCTCACCGGCGATGGCGCGAGCGTTATGAGCTCGGCCACGGCCATCCCCACGATGTTGAGCGTCGCGCGCTTGCCTTCACGCGTATCGATGCAAGAGGCGACATAGACCCCGCAGCCCGGACAGATGAGCACTTCGGACGCCCGCGATGCAAAGCGGTAGACCCGCGGAGTCGATGCGAACGAGAGCGTGAGCTTGCCCGCCGGATCGCTGGTCGTGGCCGCCCCGTGCCGGCGGCAAAAGCCGCACTGGCACGCACGCACCGGCGGGGGTGAAAGCTCGGTGCGCAACGCCGCGCGCGCCGCGCCGCAATGGCACGCGCCTTCATAGATCATTTGTAGAGCACCGCCTTCGCCGCCGCGACGATCGCATCGGGCTGCGGCAGGGAGAGGGCTTCCAGGTTGGCCGCATAGGGCAAGGGCGCATCGGCCTGGTGCACGCGCGTCGGCGGCGCGTCGAGATCGTCGAACGCCTCAAACATCACCCGCGCGCAGACTTCGGCGCCGACGCCCATCGGCCCCCAGCCTTCCTCCGCCGTCACCAGGCGGTTCGTCTTGCGCACGCTCGCCACGATCGTGGCGGTGTCGAGCGGCCGCAGCGTGCGAAGGTCGATCACCTCGGCCTCGATGCCTTCCTGCGCCAATTGCTCGGCGGCCTTGAGCGCGTGCCCGACCATCCGCGCATGCGCTGTGATCGTGACGTCCTTGCCTTCGCGGCGGATGCGCGCCTTGCCGATCGGCAGCACGTAATCGGGCAGGTCCGGCACATCGCCTTCCATGCCGTAGAGCATCTCGTGCTCCAGGAAGACAACCGGGTTCGGCGAGCGGATCGCGGCTTTCAAGAGCCCCTTCGCATCCGCTGAATCATAGGGCGCGATCACGGTGAGGCCCGGCACGTGCGCGTACCAGGAGGAATAATCCTGGCTGTGCTGCGCCGCGACGCGCGCCGCCGCGCCGTTGGGGCCGCGGAACACGATCGGCGCGGAGATCTGCCCGCCCGACATGTAAAGCGACTTGGCCGCCGAATTGATGATCTGGTCGATCGCCTGCATGGCGAAGTTCCACGTCATGAACTCCACGATGGGCTTCAGGCCCGCCATCGCCGCCCCGACGCCGAGCCCCGCGAAGCCATGCTCCGTGATCGGCGTATCGACGACGCGCCGCGGCCCGAATTCCTCCAGCAGCCCGCGCGAGACTTTGTACGCGCCCTGATATTCGGCGACCTCTTCCCCGAGCAGCAGCACCTTCTCGTCGCGCCGCATCTCCTCGGCCATCGCGTCGCGGAGCGCATCGCGCACCGAGAGCTTCACGAACGTGACGCCGGCCGGAATGTCCGGATCCGTCGCAAGTTGAACGCCCCCTCCCCCTTGCGGGGAGGGGGTAGGGGGTGGGGGGCGTTGCAGCGAGGTCGAAGGAGCAGCCTTTTCTGCTGCCCCCCCCTCCCTACCCTCCCCCGCAAGGGGGGAGGGGCGCGCTTCCTTCGCCGAAGCAGCGCCGTTGCCGTTCGGCTTCTTCGGCGCCGGCGCGGCCGCGCCTTCCTCGGTCAGCACGGCGATGGGCGTGTTCACCTTCACGCCCTCCGCGCCTTCCGGCACGAGGATCTCGCTGACGACGCCCTCATCGACCGCCTCGACCTCCATCGTGGCCTTGTCGGTCTCGATCTCGGCGATCACCTGCCCCGGCTCGATATGGTCGCCGACCTTGACGAGCCATTTCGCCAGATTGCCTTCCTCCATCGTGGGCGAAAGCGCGGGCATCAGAATCTGCGTCATCGACCTGCGAACTCCCGACGGCGGCGCCGTCCAACCAACAGAGACGGCCAAGCCGTCAAACGACCACGGACGGCGCCAGCGGCCGTCAGATCAAACCCAAAGCCGCGAGCAGCACCATCGCCGTGCCCGCAATCCCGATCCCCCAGAAGAGCGGACGGATCATCGGAACCCCGAAGATGTAGAGCACCGCGTGCGCGGCGCGCGCATAGAAGAAGAGCTGCGCCCCGAGCGCGCTCATGTCGTTCGTTGTTCCCGCGATGCTCGCCACGATCGCGATCGGCGCGAAGATCGTCAGCCCCTCGCGGTGATTGTCCACCACCCGCAGCATCCGCGCGTGAAACCCGACGGGCGCCGGCAATCCGTCGCGCGAATTGGCGAGCGGCATGAGGCCGACTGAGCGCACTCCCGCGATCGCCTGCACCAGCACCAGCGCCAGCAGCAAGGCCGCCGCGTAGATCGTCATCGTCAGTTCAACGCCCATCGCTTCCTCCCCTAGCGCGGCCTGAGCACGAGAAAGTTGAGCAGGAGCGCGATCATCAGCGCCGCGCTTCCCGCAACCAGCACCCGCCGGCTTTCGATCAGCTTCCGCGCCGCGAGCGGCGGCAGCCGCGCACGGTCAAGATCGAGGTCCGTGATGAACTTGTGCTGCCGCTTGTCGAACGTCCCTCCCGCCGCCTGCCGCCACGCCGCCACCGCCTCGCGTCGCAGGATCACGGCCCGCACGAACGCGACGCCTGCGCCCGCATAGATGAGCGCCAGTATGACGAGTTCGGCCTCGATCATCAGGCGGCGGCCCCCTCCCTTGCAAAGTCTTCCGAGGTGATGTCGGTGAAGAGCTCGCTCACCGGCGGCTCCGGGCTCTCCTGCGCGAACTGCGCCGCTTCCTGCACGACGCCGCGAATCTCGCGGTCGATCTCCTTCAGCTCCTCGTCGCTGGCGAAACCCTTCTCGGTGATCATCGCCTTCACATGCTCGATCGGGTCGCGCTCATTGCGGACCGCATCGACCTCCTCGCGCGTCCGGTACTTCGCCGGATCCGACATCGAGTGCCCGCGATAACGATATGTCTTCATCTCGAGCAGCACCGGCCCCTGCCCGCTGCGCGCGCGCGCCGCGGCCCGCCGTCCCGCCTCGCGCACGGCCAGCACGTCCATGCCGTCGACTTCTTCGCCCGGAATGTTGAACGAGGCGCCGCGCCGATGCAGGTGCGTCTCCGAGCTCGAGCGCTGCACGCTCGTGCCCATCGCGTACTGGTTGTTTTCCACGATGTAGACGACCGGCAGCTTCCACAAGCTCGCCATGTTAAAGCTCTCGTAGACCTGCCCCTGGTTGGCCGCCCCGTCGCCGAAATAGGTGAGGCACACCTTGCCGTCGGCGCGATACTTGTTGGCGAACGCGATGCCGGTGCCGAGCGAGACTTGCGCGCCGACGATGCCGTGCCCGCCGTAGAACGCCGCTTCGCGGCTGAACATGTGCATCGAACCGCCCTTGCCCTTGGACGATCCCCCGATGCGGCCGGTGAGCTCGGCCATGATCTCCTTCGGATCCATCCCGCACGCGAGCATATGCCCGTGGTCGCGATAGCCGGTGATCACCTGATCGCCCTTGCGGATCGCGGCCTGCATGCCGACGACCACCGCCTCCTGGCCGATATAGAGGTGGCAGAAGCCCCCGATGAGCCCCATGCCGTAGAGCTGGCCCGCGCGCTCCTCGAAGCGCCGGATGAGCAACATGTCGCGGTAGAATCCAAGAAGCTCCGCCTTGGAGGCGGCGTCGCTGGAATAAGAGATGGCCATTGGGTCCTGCCGAAGTTCAGGCGCTGGAAACTAGAAGCAACCGCTTCGTCGGTAAACGCCCATAGCGGGAGATCAGCACCCCGATTTCGCTATTGTGCGGCGCAACATGCGAGCACGGACGCGCGTGGGCGCCCAATCCTTGTTCCTGGCCGGATGCTAGCCCCGCGGCTCCACCGCGAACACCAGCTCTCCCGGCGCCCCGCGCGCCAGGAGCGCGCGCGCCTTCTCATCGAGATAATCGATGTCGAGACTCTCGGGCTTCAGCCGCGCCGTGCGCAAGCTGAGTTGAGCCCGTTCCGCGGTCAGCGCATCGCGCTCGGCGATGAGCGCGCGCTCCTGGCGTTGCAGTTCCACGAACGCGACAAGTCCATGCCGGCCGGTCACAGCGTGAACGGCCAGATAGACGATGATTGCGCCCAGGATGAACCCGAGCGCGATCGTGCGCGCCTTACCCATACCCCAACCTTCGAATCGTGTAGGCGCGCCACATGGACTCGGGAAGGTTAAGGAATCGTTTCGATTCATAACGAAAAAACCGTGTGAATCCGGCCCTATCGCACGCCATGCCCGATGCAGCTCAAGCCCTGGCGCCTCACTCGAAATTCTGGCCCAATGTCTAGCGTCACGCGGGAGCAAGGCATGGATGTCGAGATTTCCCGGATCGCAGGCGCGAGCCTCGCCGAGAACGGCCGCGACGCCGCCATCGAGTTCGTTTCGCGCACGGGCGAGCACGTCAGCCTCATCCTCGATCCGCAGGATCAGGAAGAGCTGCTGAAGCTCATCGAGGCTTTGCGCGCACGCACCGAAGCCCGCGACGAGGCAAGCGCCATCGCGCCCGAAGCAGCTCCCTCCAACGGCGCGACGCTCAGCGCATGGTCGGCCGCCTACCAGAACGTCCAGTCCGTTGAGATCGGCGTCGATGCGTCCCTGACGACGCTGCTCATCGATTTCGACCGCGACGATCGCCGCGTCGGGGTGGCGCTGCCCGTGGATATGGCGCGCAAGGTCGGCATGGAAATTCGTCAGACGGCGAATAAGGCCCTTGCCGCCGCCGCCGGTCAGCGCGCCTCCTGACGGCTATGCCTCGGGCCGCCGCGCGCCCAGCAGCAGCCATTGCCCGGCGAGAATGAGCCCCACCCCGCCGAGCGCCAGCGCGCTCCAGCTCTTGTCCTCGAACAGCGCCGACATCCCCATCGCGATCGGCGGCGTCAGCGCCGAGATGTAGGACGCGAGCGTGAACCCGCGCCGCCGCGCCAGCATGAAGTAGAAGAGAAAGGCCGCCACCGAGCCTGCAAGCGAGAGATAGATGAGCGAGCCGACATAGCCCGGCGTCGGCGTGAAGGCCCAGCTCCGCCCCGTGATGAGCGCGAACGCCGCGAGCGCCAGCGTCCCGTAGAGCATCGCCCACGCCGTCGAGGCCGCCACCGGAATGGCCGCATAGACCTTGCGGTGCGCGAACGCGTTGCCGAGCGCGGCGCCGATCATGCCCACCAGCGCCAGCCCGACGCCCACGCCGGCCTCCGCGCCGAACTGCGCGTGCCGGATCTCGCCCCAGGACAGCACCGCCACGCCGCTGATCCCGAGCGCGGCCGCGAGCCACGCGGCCGGCGCCGCGCGCTCCCCGAACGCGACGCGGAAGAGCACCAGATTGATGAACGCCATGGCCGCGAAGATCACCGCCGCCACCGCCGACGCGATGCGCTCCTCCGCCCAATACACGAACACGTAATTGACCGAGAAGATGCACACGCCGACGCCGACGACGGCCAGATGCTCCCGCCCGCTCAGCCAGAGGCGCTCGCGCCGCACTGCAAGCCAGGCGAAGAGCACCGCTGCGGCAAGCCCGAACCGGTAGACCACCGACGCCACCGCATCGACCGCCCCCAGCTGCAGCGTGATCGCGTACCAGGTCGTGCCCCACACGATCGTGCAGAACACCAACGCGGCGATGTCGAAGAGCGCGAGCTTTCCCCCTTGCACGTCAGTCTCCACCGGCGCGAGCACGCTCGCCGCCGTCCCCTCACAATCGCCAGAACAATCGCCTGGAGCCGTCCCCGCAACGCGTCTTTCCCAGCCGCGTTCCGCCTAGATAGGGCGTCCCCCGCGCCGCCCCAACAGGCTTGACGCGGCCCGGCTTGTCCGATTCATCGCGACGTCGCCCCAACCCAAGGACGCGTCCAGATGTCGATGTTCCGCGCCCTGAGCGTCCAGGTCGTGCTTGCCCTCATCGCCGGCCTCGCGGTCGGCGCCTGGATCGAGCTGCAGGACCGCCACTGGCTCTCCGAAGCCGCGCGCTGGGCGCAGGCGGCGGGCGCGCTCTGGCTCAACGCGCTGCGCATGACGGTCGTCCCGCTCGTGTTCGCGCTGCTCGTGAAGGGCGTCGCTTCCTTCGCCGACGCGGCCTCTACGGGGCGCCTCGCGACGCGCGCGGTTCTTCTGTTCACGCTCCTCATCTTCGCCGCGGCGATCTACGCGGTCGCGGCTTCCTATGGCCTTATGGCGCTTTGGCCCGTGGACCAGGCCGCCGGCGCCGCCTTCATCGCAGGCGCCAGGACGCAAGGGGCCGAGCCCGTCCCGCCGCCCGACTTCGTGCAATGGATCCAGTCGCTCGCGCCCGCCAACGTGATCAGCGCGGCCGCGCAGGACCAGGTCCTGCCGCTTGTGGTCTTCGCGGTCTTCTTCGGCTTCGCCGCCACCCGCCTTGCCCCTTCGCTACGCGATCCGCTCGTCACGTTCTTCGACGCCGTCGGCGAAGCGATGATCGTCATCGTGCGTTGGGTGCTGCTGGCCGCGCCGGTAGGCGTCTTCGCACTGTCGCTCGGCGTCGGCGCCAATGCAGGCCTCGGCGCGGCCGGCGTGCTCCTGCACTACATCATCTTCGTTTCGCTCGTCACGATCGGCATCACGCTCGCCTGCTATCCGCTGGCGACGCTCTGGGCGCGGCTTTCCTTCGCCAAATACGCCGCCAACGCGGCGCCGGCGCAGGTCGTGGCCTTCTCCACGCAATCTTCGCTCGCCTCCTTGCCGGCGATGCTGGAGAGCAGCGCCGCCATGGGCGTGCCCGAGCGCGTGCGCGATCTGGTCCTGCCCCTCGCTGTGGCCGTCTTCCGCTTCACCAGCCCCGTCGCCAATCTCGCCGTGTGCTTCTTCATCGCCAAGCTCTACGGCATCGAGTCTGGCCCATTGCACATCGTGAGCGCGATCTTCGTCGCCTTCGCCGTCAGCGTCGCATCCGTCGGCTTGCCGGGTCAGGTGTCGTTCTTCGCTTCGGTGGCGCCGATCTGCATCGCGCTCGGCCTGCCGACCGATCTCCTGCCCATCCTTCTCGCGGTCGAGGTCGTGCCCGACATCTTCCGCACGATCGGCAATGTGAGCGGCGATCTCGTCGCTGCGGCGATATTGCGGCGCGATGGAGGCAAGGACGCCATGCCCGCGGACGCCTAACAAACAGGCGGAGCCTGATCTCTCCTCATGCGTTGGCCTCGCATTGGAGAGTTTCACATGATCAGCAACAAGCTTCTCGTCACCGCCATGGCGGCTGCCATGTTCGCCGCGCCGCTCGCCATCGCTCCGTCCGCACAAGCCGATCCGCGCGACCGCTATGACGGCCGCTACGATCGCGACGGCCGTTATGACCGCGACGGGCATTATGATCGCCAAGGCCGCTATGATCGCGACCGCGGCGCCTATCGCGACGAGCGCCGTTATCGCCACGCGCGCTGGCATCGCGGCCAGCGACTGGGCCAATACCAGCGCTATTACGCGCGCGTCGATCACCGCGCCTACCGCCTGCGCGCGCCGCCGCGCGGCTACCATTACGTCCGCGACGATCGCGGCGACATCATCCTCGCGGCGATCGCCACCGGCCTGATCGTTTCGGTGATCGCCAACAGCCATTGACCAGACGGCGGGAGCGCAGGAGGAGCGCGGAAGCGCGCCCTCATTGCGAAATCCCGAAGCGCCGCCCTCTCGCCGACGCGAGAGGGCGGTTCCTTATGGGCTGCCCGATTGCGCCGCATCGCGGAAATAGGGCTCCACCTTGCCCTTGAGCTTCATGGTCATGTCGCGGCCGCGGCGGTCCTTCGTGCGCCCGACGCTGACCCTCACCCAGCCCTCGCTCACGCAATACTCATCGACATTGGACTTCTCCACGCCGTTGAAGCGCACGCCGATGTCCCGCGCGAGTATCTCGGCGTTGTAATAGGGGCTTTCCGGTTGGACCGAGAGCCGGTCCGGCAAGGTGTCGCTCATGACGCGACCTTCTAGTTCAACGGCGCCAGCGGCGTCCACTGCGGCAGCGGCGCGAGCTTGGTCGGGAACGTGAGCCGCAGCGCCGCCGCGCCCTCCGCGCCCGACACGACGAGATTGCCCCTGAGCTGCTCTGCGATGGCGCCGACCACGCGCGCGTCCCCGAACCAGTCGGCGCGCCCGCCCTCCTCGCTCACCTGGAAGACGCCTTCCTCGCCAAGCCGCAGCACCTCGATCTTGATCACGCCCGGCTCGTTGCGCCCGGCTCGCGCGTTGATGCATTCAAGCAGCGCGATGCCCAGCGCCGTCGCCTGCTCCAGCGGCGCCAGCACCTTCTCGCCTTCGACCACGACCGTCAGGGGAGGGCGATTGCGCGCTGCGAGCGCCGCGTCCGCGAGGCGCACCGCGAACGCCTGGAAGTCGATCTTCGCGTCCTCCTCGTGCGCGAACGCGCGGTGCATGCGCGAGATGAGCATCGTGCGCGAGGCCGCGTTCATGAGCGCACGCGCGTGCATTTCGCGCGTCTCTTCGCTGGCGTTGATCTGCAGCAGCGCCGAGACGAGCTGCAGATGGTCGCTCACCCGGCCGGCATGCTCGCGAAAGAGATCGGCCTGCGCCTGCGTGAGCGTGTCGATCCGCCGATATTCCTGCGTCAGCGTGTCGAGCCGGCGTCGCACCCGCGCCAGAACGAAGACCAGCACCGCCGACGAGAGCAGGAAGAAGAAGATCCCCAGATAGACCGGCGTCGCGCCTGGATTGGGCAACGCAAAGAGGAAGAAAGCGCAAGCGCCGGCCAGCAGCATCGCGAAGAACCCGACGCGCCCTCCGAATAGGTAGGTCGCTAGGATCACGGCCGGATAATAGAGGTGGTAGAAGACCCCGCCCTCGAGGATCGGATCGAGCGCGAACCGCAGGCCCACGGTCGCCGCCACCAGTCCGGCAGCCGCCGCATAAGGCGCCCACCAGCGCTTGGCGAGCGCCTGCTCCGCCAAGGGCCGCAATGTCTGCGTCGTTTCCAGAAGCCGCACGGCTAGAACTCACCTCGCCAGCGCAACGCTACTCGCCGCCGAGCCCAACGCAAGCGAGAGCCCCATTGCGCCTGGCCCCGACGTCCCGCCCTACCGGCTATCGCCGCCCCTTGATCGTCCGCGCGCCGGCATAGACGCCCTGATCGTCGAGCTGTTCGGCGATGCGGATGAGCTGGTTGTACTTCGCCGTGCGATCCGAGCGCGCCAGCGAGCCGGTCTTGATCTGCCCGCAATTGGCCGCCACCGCGAGGTCGGCGATGGTGGAATCCTCCGTCTCGCCCGAGCGATGGCTCATCACCGACGAATAGCCCGAGCGATGCGCCAGCTCGACCGCTTCGAGCGTCTCGGTCAGCGTGCCGATCTGGTTCACCTTCACCAGGATGGAATTCGCCAGGCCCTTCTCGACGCCCATCGCCAGCCGCGACGAATTGGTGACGAAGAGATCGTCGCCCACAAGCTGGCACTTCGCGCCGACGAGATCGGTGAGCGCCTTCCAGCCCTCGAAATCGTCCTCGCTCATGCCGTCTTCGATCGACACGATCGGATACTTCGCAACAAGGTCGCCGAGATACTTCGCCATCTGCTCCGGGGACAGCGTCTTGCCCTCGCCCTCCATCACGTACTTGCCGCCCTTGAAGAACTCGGTCGCCGCGCAATCGAGCGCCAGCGCGATGTCTTCGCCCGCGGCATAGCCCGCCTTCTCGATGCTCTTCAGGATGAAGCTGATGGCTTCCTCCGCGGACTGAAGATTGGGCGCGAACCCGCCCTCGTCCCCGACGTTCGTGGAATGCCCCGCGTCCTTCAGCTCCTTGCGCAGCGTGTGGAACACTTCCGAGCCCATGCGCACCGCGTCGGCCATGCTGTCCGCGCCGATCGGCATGATCATGAATTCCTGGATGTCGATCGGATTGTCGGCGTGCGCGCCGCCATTGACGATATTCATCATCGGACAGGGCAGCAGCCGCGCCTGCACCCCCCCGACATAGCGGTAGAGGGGCATGCCCGAAGTTTGCGCCGCAGCCTTGGCCGCCGCGAGCGAAACGCCGAGTATGGCGTTGGCGCCGAGCCGCGCCTTGTTCGGCGTGCCGTCGAGCTCGATCAGCACCGCATCGATCCGGCGCTGCTCTTCGGCGTCCATCCCGAGGAGCGCGTTGGCGATCTCGCCGTTCACCGCCTCCACCGCGTCCCGGACGCCCTTGCCGAGGAACCGGTCCGGCTCCCCGTCGCGCTTCTCCACCGCTTCATGTGCGCCGGTGGACGCGCCGGACGGGACCGCCGCACGCCCCAGCGCGCCGTCCTCCAGCACGATGTCCACCTCCACCGTCGGATTGCCCCGGCTGTCGAGGATTTCACGCCCGATGATGTCGGCGATGCCGGTCATGGAAGCTCCCGCTGTCTTGAAACGATGAGGGAGGCTTAGCGTGCGCCGGCTTGCTCAAGCAATGCGCGCTTTCGCAGCTCCGAACCTCAGGAGCAGCCTTCCATGTACATGATCGAGGGCCCGCCCGCGTGCATGCGCACGACCTTGCCCGAGGCGTCGATCTCGAACCGGATCCCGCGCTCGTTCGGCGTGGTCCAGGCGATGAGGTCATGCGCCGGCGGCCCTTCGTATTTCGCCGGCTCCTCTGCCGCGCCCGGATAGGCCGAGCGCACCTCCGCGTCGGACGACCCAAGGCCGACGCCCTCGGCCGTTCGGATGCCTTCGGCGCCTGCGATGTCCTGGTAGGCGGAAACGCGGGTGATGCGGCCTTGCTCGGCCATGTAGAGGGCGCCCGCGTCGGGATAGATCTGACAGGCCTGCGGGTCTTCCGAGAGACCCTCCGCCTGCAGCGCATGCCCAAGCGCAGCGCCGGCCTCCTCGACCGTCATGCCCACGCGGACCGGCCCGTATCCTTCCGGCCCGAGCATCGCCGACCCGCCCGCAATCGGCGCCGAACCTTCGTCCTTGGTCGGCGGCGTCGCCGGGGCGCAGGCGATCAGGAGCGCGGCAATGCCGGCGACAAGAAGCTTATGCATGCTGCGGCAAAGGTCCTGACGGCGGCACGATCGTGTAGCCGCGTCCGTCATAGCGCCGCCCAGCCGCGAGATGCAGCGAATGGATGAGATAGGGCTCCACGTCCGACCAGTCGCAGCGGTCCCGGTCGGCGAATTTCGGCGCGTAATCGATCACCGAGGGCTCCAGCCCCAGCAGGTCTTCGGTGGTGGCGAAATCGACGCCCAGATAGCCGCCGCGATAGCGCACGAAAGCCCAGGTGCCGTCCGACAGCAGCACGTCCCATTGCGCCGGGGCCTCGCCGCCGACCCACTTGATCTCCACCGGAAACGGCGCGCGCGCCGCATGCCCATATTGGAGCCCTTCGATCGGATAGTCTTCCAGGCGGTGTGCGCTCATGCCAGTCAGCCTTCTTGCCAGCCTTCCGCCTGAAATCGCGCGACGCGGGCTATTCCTCTTTCGGCTTGAGGACTTGCTTGCCCCGATACTCGCCCGACTTCAGGTCGATATGGTGCGGACGGCGAAGTTCGCCCGATTCCTTGTCCTCGACATAGGCGTTTTGTGTAAGCGCGTGGTGCGCCCTGCGCATGCCCCGGCGGGAGGGGGAGGTCTTTCGCTTGGGGACGGCCATGGGTCTGCTGCTGCTCTGAAGTGAGGGAAGGGCGCGGCTATAGCCCAGGCCCCGCCGCCCCGACAAGCTAATCCGCCGTCATGCCCCCAAAGATGCGCCCCAGGGTCCCAGGTCCGCGGCGCCGCAACCGGGCGTCGCCCAAGGTTCGAGCCTCTGGTGCGCGGCCGGCGCCTGACCTTTGGGCGCCCTTGTCCGAATTGCAGAATCCCCTGCCCGCCCTCGCAATTTCTGTTACAGCATCGTCAGGCTTTTGCCGGGGAAGCTGCCATGTCCGACGAACCTGTCCCGCCGCCCGCGGAGCCCTCTTTCGAGCCGCAGCCGGAAACCCAGCCCCTGCAGCCGGCGCCGCCCCGCGCCGACGGCCCCGCCCCGCCCGACCAGGAGCGCACGCTGCGCCTAGCCTCCATCGTGGCGGTGGATATCGTCGGCTTCTCCACGATGACCGAGAAGGACCAGCGCAAGGCCGCCAAGGCGGTGATGGCCCTCCGCACCCGGATCGAAGGCGTCGCCGCCGGCAACAAGGGCCGCATCTTCAACACCGCCGGCGACGGCTTCATGCTCGAGTTCGGCGCCGCCGGCGATGCCCTGGGCGCCATCGAGGACCTGCTGGACAAGCGCCCGAAGGGCGAGCCCGACATCCGCGTCGGCGCCCACGTGGGCGACGTGGTGGAGACGGCGAACCACGATCTGCTCGGACACGGAGTAAATGTCGCCGCGCGCCTTCAGGCGCTCGCCGCGCCCAACACCGCACTCGTCTCCGGCGAGTTCCGCTCGATGGCGCGCAACAGCCCCGGCGCCGTCTTCCAGGCTCGCGGCCGCCAGCCGCTCGACAACATCTCCCAGCGCGTCCAGGTCTTCGCGATCCTGTCCCCGCGCGCGCGCTCTAAGCGCCTGCTCGGTCGCGCCGCGATGGCCGCCGCCGCGCTCGGCGCCGGCGCCGGCCTCGTCTTCCTCGGCCCGCCTTTGCTCGATCTCGCCCGCAAGGTGGAGTTCCTGCGTCCAGCCGCCTCCGCAGCCCCCGCCGTCCCAGCGGCGCCGCCTGCAGCGCGCGCCAAAGCGCCCGCCCCACAGCCGGTCGCTGCGCCCGTCACGGCGGTCGCGCCGACGCCCGAACCTGCCGCGCCCGGCGCGCCGCAACCCGGCCAGACCTTCCGCGACTGCGCCAATTGCCCGGAAATGGTCGTGCTGCCGGCCGGCGATTTCCAGATGGGCTCGCCCCCGACCGAGCGCGGCCGCTTCGCCTCGGAGGATCCGATGCGCGAAGTGCGGATCGCTCCGTTCGCAGTCGGCAAGTACGAAGTGACGTTCGCGCAATGGGACGCCTGCGCCGCCGCCGGCGCCTGCAACCGCTTTCTGCCATCCGATCGCGGCTGGGGGCGGCTCAACCGCCCGGTCGTCGGCGTGTCCTGGAACGACGCGCAGGCCTATCTGCGTTGGCTGAACGGCCAGGTCGGCGCCGGCCATCCGCCCTATCGCCTGCTCTCCGAGGCGGAATGGGAATACGCCGCGCGCGCCGACACCACGAGCGCCTACCATTTCGGACCGACGCTCACGCGCGCCCAGGCAGTCTTCCACGCCCAGCAGACCGACCCGGTCGGTTCCTATCAGCCGAACGGATTCGGCCTCTACGACATGCACGGCAATGCCGGCGAGTGGGTGCAGGACTGCCACCACAACAATTACATGGGCGCGCCCTCGGACGGCTCTGCCTGGGACGGCCGTTGCCCGAACCGCATGTATCGCGGCGGCGGCTGGCGCGACGAGGCGCCCGCGCTGCGCTCGGCCAATCGCCGGCGCGCCGCCGCGACGCTGCGCGACGGCTCGATCGGCTTCCGCGTCGCGCGCGGCCTTTAACGATTAGGCCGAACTGACGCCTTCTTTCGCGCGTTGTTGCCCACGATGCGGAAACGGAACGCCGAGCGCGCGCGCATGCGCGGACTGCTGCTCTTCTTCATCCTCGCCTTTGCATTGGCGATCCCGTTCTGGCTGAAGGCGCCGCCGCTCGTCGGCTTCGCGCCGGCGATCGCCGCGCTGATCGTCGGCGGCCCGATGCTGCTTGTGCGCGCCTTCGACGTCCATCGCCTCCGCGATCATGTGCTCGCGCTTCTGCTGCTGCCGCCCGCGCTTTTCGCGTCGGGCGCCTTGCTCATGCGCTTCACCGCCGGAACCGCGCCGGAGATCGAACCGAACGTCCTGCTCCTTTTCCCGGTCTTCTTCGCGCTCGCGCTGGTCCAGGAACTGGGCTGGACCGGCTACGCGCTCGAGCGCTTCCCGAACCGCTGGGCTGGCGTCTCCGCCGGCATGGTGCTCGCCGCGGTCTGGAGCGTCTGGTCGCTCGTTCCGCTGATGCAAGCCGGGCGCCCGGCGCACTGGGTGTTCTACATCGCCATCGCGATGATGATCTTCCGTGTGCTGATGGTATGGCTTTACCAGAATGCCGGCCGCAGCGTCGTCGGCGCGGCCCTGCTCCACGCCGCCTGGGACGCAAGCATCCTCGCCTTCCCCACCGCCGAGCCCGCCTATCTCCTGCCGTTCCTGGCCGGCGCGCTGACCCTCGCGCTGCTTGCCCAGGGCCCGCGCCTCATGCCGCGTTCAGTGAAAGCTCACATCCCCGCCCATCGAGGCCCTGCTCGTGCGCCGCTCCGGCGCGCCCGCAATCTCGACCGAGCCGCCCATCGAGGCTGAAGCGTCTCCGACCTGGCTCGCCTGCGCCTCGATCACGCCGCCCATGGAAGCTTCCGCGCGCACCTCCGCGCACGCCAGCCCTTCCGCGTCCACGATGCCGCCCATCGAAGCGCTCGCCTCCAGCCTTTCGCAGGTCCCCGAAACTTCGACGATCCCGCCCATGGCGGCCTTCGCCTCCAGCCGCGGACGCGTCCCGGCCCGGACCGTGACCATGCCGCCCTGCGCGGCGATCACCGAGAGGTCTCCGCCCCCGACATCGGCCGTGATCCGCGCCCCGCGCGAAGCTTCGATCGCGCCGATCGCCGGCGCCGTCACGCGCACGACCGCGTCGAGTTTGGGCGGCCCGAAGAACGCGAAACCGCCGGTCTGCCGCAACTGCAGCTCTCCGCCGCGGACCCGCACCTCGACGCGCCCGGCATCGTCCCCGACGACCTCAACGCCGTGCGCCGCGCCGGTCGCCACATCGACCTTGAACCGGCCCTCCGCCTCGACGCGCGAGAAGGCCTCGGACGCCTCCGCCGCCGCCGGGCTGGCGAGCGGCCCGGCCGCAGCGAGAATGAAAAGTCCGGCCGACGCCAACAAGAATGGTGCGCGCATGTGATGTTCCCCTGCTGCTTGAGCAGGGGATGCGCGCAGGCGCCCGTTCAGATGCGTCGGCGGATGCGTCAGCTGTCGCTTTGCGCTGCGACGAACGTGACCTTCCCGGCCGCCTCGGTATGCGTGGCGCGCTGGCGCGGCTCGCCGGAGACCGAGATTTCGCCCGCCCAGGTGGCGTTCGCATTGATCTGCTCGGTGGCGCGCACCTGCACCTTCGCCCGGGTGGTGGCGTCGGCGGTGACCGCGTCGCAACTGAAATCCTGCGCGTTCACGTCTGCATCAAGGCTCGCCTTCACTTCCAGCCGCTCGCAATGCCCCTTGAGCAGCACGCGTCCGAACGTCGAGGCTTCCACCGAGAGCGCATCCACGCGCCCCAGATCGACCTCGACCAGCGCCCCGCGCGTGGACTTCACCGAACCGAGCGTCGGCGTCGTCACATGCGCCACCGCATCGAGCAGGGTGCGGTCCCGCAGCCAATTCTGATCGTTCTGCCACATCCTGAGCGTCCCGTTCCGGACGCGCATGGAGACGCTGCCCATCTGCGCCCCGGTCAGGTTCACCGCGTAATCCCCGCGCGAGACCTCGACCTTGAAGAGGCCTTCCGCTTCAACGTTCGTGAAGCCGCTGAGGCCCTCCGCGTAAGCCGCCCCCGCCATCGCGAGCGAAACCGCCAGCGCCATCGGCGCGATCAATCCACGCATGTTTTCCTCCCCAAAGGACCTTCGCTTCAGGATGCCGCGTTCGAGCATGCCCGCTCGCCCCTGGCAATCGCCTCGGTCACCATTTGGACGCGAGGCGCTCCCCCGGCATGAGGTCGTACGGCCCCTTCCACCCCGGCAGGCCTTGCATCCGCTGCGTCCAGGCGTGAATGGCGGGAAATTGCGCCGGCAGGTCGTAGCCGGTCTCTTCCGGACCGAAATAGAGATAGCCGATCATCGAGAAGTCCACGATCGTCGGCTTGGCGCCGAGCATGAAATCGCGCGCCGCGATATGCTTCTCCACCACCCCGAACGCTGCATCGATCCGTCCACGGAGAAATGTTTCGACCGCCGGTTCCGGCGGCGCCGGCCCGAACGATTTCATGAACCGCCATGTCGCGAAATAGGACGTGAACTTGTGATTGTCGAAGAGGATCCAGCGCAGCGCCTCGGTGCGATCGTCCGGGGCGAACTGCCCCGTTGTGTCGGCGAGATAGCAGAGGATCGCGCCCGATTGCGTCAGGCGCTTGCCGTCCGTCTCCAGCACCGGCGCCTCGCCCATCTCGTTGTTTTCTGCGCGCCAGTCGGCGCTCCGCGTGGCGCCTTTGAAATAATCGACGTGCACGGGCGCCCAGTCGAGCCCCGAGCATTCGAGATAGAGCGCGACCTTGTAGGCGTTTCCGGACTGGGCGAAGCAATGCAGCGTATAGCGGGCCATGCCGCTCTATGCACGCGCCGCCGCCGGGCGCGCAAGGCTTGCCCCGCCGCCTGTCGCGATCGCGAAACGCGCGATCCCGACGGTCTGCGGGCCATCCCCGACGATGTGAACCGTCTCCACCTCGATCGCATCCGCGCCCGGCCGGCGGATCAGCATGAAGCCTCCCGGCTCGCTCCGCAGCCGCGTGGAGAGCGTGCCCGCCGAGATCGCCACCGCGCCGCCGGCGCCGACATCGATCGGCCAGGCCGCGCCGTGGTGCAGATGGCCGCTGAGGAACACCTGCGCGCCGGCGCCGATGAGTGAAGCGGCCGCATCCGGTCCCCCGCGCGTGCGCCCCCCGATCGGCGCCTCGTGCGGCCAGATGAGCGGATGATGGCTGGCCACGATCCGCAGCGCCCCCGGCGCCGCGGACTCGATCGCCGCCGCAGCGCTGCGCGCCTGCGCCTTCGAGATGGCGCCCAGCGCCCAGTTCACGCGCAGCTGCACGCCGCGCGCCGTGTTGATCGGTGCGATCAGAAAATCGCGCGTCGACCATGCGCCCGTGCGCACGCCCGCGGCGGCGCGCTCGAACCGCCCGAACGGATCGAAGAGGCGCACGAGCGGCTCGTAATACCCCGTGTCGTGATTGCCCGGCAGCGCCAGCACCGGCGCCTCCAGCCCCCGCAGCCAGGCGAACGCTTGCTCCAGCTCGCGCGCCGCGCCGATAGCGGTGAGATCGCCCGTCACGATCACCGCGCTCGGCGCGCGCGCGCGGACGAACTCGGCCACGACGCCCAGCGCAGCTGCATCTTCGCTTCCGAAATGCAGGTCCGATAGGTGCAGGAGCTCCATCCTCAGCCGTCCGGATCGAGACAAACCACGCGCGGCCCGCGCTTGTCGAAGGTGATCCGCACCCGGCTGTAGAAGGTGTGCGGCTCCCCATCGAGCGTCGCCGGGATGACGCCGAGCGAGACGATGTCCCCCGCCTTGCAACGTCGGAGATCCACGGCCGGATCTTCCCGCCAGCCCGGCCCGAGCGCGCCGCGCATGCCGAGCCGAAAGAGGTCCATCACCCCGCCCGCGTCGAGCCGCGCCCATTCGAGCGCGTCGCCCTCCACCGCTCCGGAGAACGACGGACAAAGCACGCCCACCGCTTCGGCGCGCGCCATCCGCGCGCCCTCCGGCCGCGCCAAGAGCTTGTGCGCCATCGCGCGCTTGGTGAAGTGCCGGAAGCGCCGCGCCGCGCGCATGAATTTCCACTCCCGCACCGCTTCGCGCGCCCGCGCCAGCAGCGTCGGCGCGCCGAACATCGCCGCCACGAAGAACCGTTCCCCGTTCGCGCGGCCATAGGCGAGCCGCCGCACGCTGCCGCGCTCGAGCGCCGCCTGGAGCGCCTCGGGCCAGGCGAGGTCGCCGTAAAGCGCCTTTGGAAGGATATTGAGCGTGCCGCCCGGCAGGAGGATGAGCGGCGGCGCGAGCATGGGCGCCGCTTCCGCGACCGCCCGCGCCGTGCCGTCTCCCCCGAGCACGATGATCACGTCCGCGTCGCGCCGGAAGATCTCTTTCGACACCCGGTCGATGCCGACGAACTCCATCGTCTGGAACGCGTCCGCGACGAGCTCCTTCAGCCGATCGCGATCGGCCTCCGCCACCCCGCCGGCCTTGACGTTGAAAAGCACCAGCGCCTTGCGCCGCTGGACCTGGCGTTCGCCCGGCGTCAATTCGTCGATGAGATGCGTGAGGATGCCCATTGTGCCCGCAACGCGCGGAGCCTCGTCCGGTTCCGCTCAGGCGATCTTCTTGTAATAGACCACCGTGTCGCAGAACCCGCCGCCGGGCCAAAGCGCGTAGTCCGGAATAAGTCCGCACCGCACCCAGCCGCCGCTTGCATAAAGCCGCTCCGCATCGGCGCTCGCCGTGTCGAGCACGAGCAGGCTCTTGCCCGCCGCCCGCGCCGCCGCCTCCGCCGCCTGCAGCAGCGCCGCGCCGAACCCGCGCTTGCGCGCCCGCCGGTGCACCAGCATTTTCGACAGGTCGCCGCGGTGCGGCTGGTTCTCCGGCTGCGCGAGCACCACTTGCACCGTGCCGACAAGCGCCCCGTCATCCTCCGCCGCGACCACGATCCGCTCGCCGCGCCGCGCGCTCTCGGCGATCTCGCGCCAATAGGCCTCCGCCTTCTCCCGCGACAGCGGCGCCATGAAGCTCACCGAGGCGCCGCCTTCGACGCAATCGACGAGCACGTCCGCCAAGCCCCCGATCTCCCGCGCGTCGAACGCGGTGAGCCTGCGCACGCTCATCTCCGCCCTCCGCTGGCCAGCGCCACGATGTAGCGCGCCGCCTTCTTCGTCCGGTTGCGGAACGCCACCGGCGCATCGAGCTTCATCGCCAGGCAATCATCCGCCTGCAAACGGTGCGTTTCGCCCCCGACGCTCACCTCGATGGCGCCCTCCTGCACCCAGACCTGCTGATGGATCATGGGCTCGCGCGCGCCGGTCTCGTAAGCCACCGAGGCGCCGGCCGGCATCGTCACCTCCACCAATTGGATAGGCGAGGGGTGGTTGGGCGAGATGTTGCGCCGCACATAGCCCGATTGCGGATCGCGCCAGTGCGCCCGATCCTTGCCTCGCGACACGGGCGACGCCGCCGCCAGCGGCTCGAACAGCGACGCCAGCGAAACGCCCAGCCCGGTCGCGATCTTCTCCAGCACGACCGCTGTTGCGCTCGCCTCGCCGCGCTCCACCAGCGACAGCATCGAGCGGCTCACCGCGCACTTCCCCGCCAGCGCCTCGAGACTGAGCCCCAGCTCGGCCCTGAGCGCGCAAACGCGCGCAGCGATGCGCGCATTGATGTCCTCGGACGAGGCCTCCAACATAATGGATCCACGATCCAGGAAACAGGAGCAGTTGTCAAACACGCCGCCGCGAGATTCCCGTTGGCAATTCCCGCCCCACGCGTATTGTTAACCAAACGTTACTCCGTGGGTGGGGAAGAGCGATGCGTAACTTGGTGGCCTGCGGCGCGGGCGTGGCGGCGGTGACAGCGGTGGCGGCGCCGCCGGATGCGCTGGCGAATGCGCAGGAAGAGGCCCAGAAGCAGGCGTCGCGGCTCATCAGCCAAGCCATCAGCGACCGCATCGCGGCGCGCACGGACCTGTCGTTCGACTCCTCGCCCGGCGTCGGCGACCGCGCCGCCTGGGGCATCTCGTCCTATTCCAAGCTGGACTCCGCCCAGGACGCCGCCGCCGCCGCGAGCTTCGACTTCGGCATGGACCTCGGCCTCCTGGCCGGCGGCTATGATTGGGGCGTCAGCGACAGGATCATCTCCGGCGTCAACACCAGCCTCTATTTCTTCAACGGCGACGCCGCCTCCGACGACGGCTTCGGCGGCACGCTCAACACCGAGCTCACCGGCGTCGGCTTCACTGCCGCGCCCTACGTCGCCTACCAGGTCAACGACTATTTCTTCCTCTCCGGCGTGTTCGGCGCGGGCTACAGCTCCACCACCGTCGATATTCCGTCCTACACCGTCAGTCTTGGCCCCCCGCTCGGCTCCTTCACGAGCCCGGCGATGTCGCTCACGTCCGGCGCCGCGACCCTCAACGCCGATCTGGCCGCCAATTTCGTCCAGAGCGCCGGGCTCGTGAGCTTCCGCGAGAAGGTGCTCTATCGGGCCAATTACTCGATCCCGGATTCGGGCGGCGAGAGCACTCTCTCCAGCTCCTTCGGCGTCGGCGCGGAAGCCGAGATGAAGGTCGGCGCCAATGCCGGCATCTACCTCAACGCAGAAAGCAATTATCAGATCGACGACGACGCGACCGAGGATCGCTACCCGATCTATGTCGGCGCCGGCATCAATTACCGGCCGAGCGAATACATGCAGTTCGGCGCCGGCTATCAGACCGAGTTCGGCGACGACACCACCGACATATCCTCGATTCTCGTCACCGGCCGCATCAAGTTCCGCGGCGGACTGCGCGCGCAGAACAACGCCCCGCCGGTCGATAACCGCATCGCGCCGGTGGACGATTATTCGCCGCTCTATTCGCCCGCTTCTGCGCCGGCGGCGCCGCCTGCACCGGCCCCCGCGCCGACGCAATATCAGCAATACCAGGGCTTCCAGCCCGCCCAGGGCGCGCAGCAATACCAGGCCGCCCAGCAATATCAGGGCGCGCAATATCAAGGTTCGCCCTACCAAGGCGCGCCGGCCGCCGCGCCCACCTATCAAAGCGCGCAGGCCTACATGCCCGCGCCCGGCCAGCAGCCGGCCTTCCAGCCCGTCGCCGCCGAGGCGCGCGCCTATCCCGCGCAAACCAGCGCCGCCTCGAGCGTGTGCGAAAGCCGCCTTGCGCAGCAGATGCAGACGCGCCAGCAGGCCGGACGCGCCTCTCCCGAAGAGGACGCCCGCACCTTCCGCGCCATCTACGACGATTACGATCGCTGCATGGTCGCCGCCCGCTAGCGGCGCCAGATGCATCGCATGCGCGCCGTCTGGGCCCTGGCGATCGCGCTCGCGTGCGCGCCGTTCGCGGCCGCCCACGCGCAGGACGTCGGCGGCGTCATCTCGCGCGAAGCTGGCCGTCAAGCCGGCCGCATCAACACCACCCAAACCCAGAACGAAGCTGCCGACCGCATCATCCGCCCGATCCTGCGCGTCGCCAACGAACTGCGCGCCACCGCGCTCGGCGCCGACCCCACCGGCCGCGTCGCAGCCATCGGTCTCGAGGGCGGCGCTCTATCGATCTGGGACGTCGCCCGCGGCCGCGAGATCCAGCGCTCGCGCCTCGGCTTCCGCAACATCGCCGCCGCCGCCGCCGCGCAGGGCGGCCGGCTGGCGATCGCCGGCGACGCCGACGGACGGCTCTCGCTCCTTTATCTTGGCCGCGAGAGCGCGCTCCCCCCGGGCCCGCCGGCGACCGCGATCGCACTCACCAATGACGCCGCCCTCGCCGCCATCGGCCGCGCCGACGGCTCGATCCTCTTGCTCACGCCGCTCCAGGGCGGCCAGCCGCGCACCACCGGCGTCGGCGAGCGCATCGCCGCGCTCGGCTTCACGCCGGACGGCGCAGCACTCCGCGTGCTGACCGCAAGCGCCCGCCTCATCGCTTTCCCGCTCACCGCGCCGATCCCGCCGACCCGGACAGATCTATCCGTACACGGAGAGATCGTCTCGGCCGCCTTCGCCCCGGACGGCCGCCGCGCGCTCGTCTCGCTGCGCAACGGCCGCGTCGAGAGCATCGATCTCGCCAGCGGCCGCGCAGAGAGCACGCAGGGCCGCGCAGTCGGCGCCCTCGCCGCGGGCCCGCAACCGGGCGTCTTTCTCGCCATCGGCGCCGACGGCCGCGTCGCCCTCGCCGAGCTTCGCAACGGCGCCGAGGCGGCGCGCCTCATCTCCACGCCGCGCGGCTGGGCGGTGATGGATCACGCCGGACGTTACGATGGCTCGAACGACGCGCTCGCCGACATCGTCTGGCAGGCCGGCCCCGACGCCTTCAACGTGCAGGATTTCGCCGAGCGCTATTTCGAGCCGGGCGTGCTCGGCCGCTATTGGCGCGGCGAGGAGGGCCGCCTCGCGCCCGCGGCGGCGATCACCGAAGGCGTCGGCCGCCCCCCAAAGGTCGAGCTCGTCATTTCCAACGAGACCCAGCGCATCCCCGGCCAACCCTTCCAGGTCGTCGTGCTCGCCACCGACATGGGCGCGGGCGTGGACAATATCCGGCTCTACCATAACGGCCGCCTCGTCGATCGCAGCGCCATGGTGCAGACGCAGAACCTGCAGGCGAACGGCCGCAACGTGCGCGCCATCGCCTTCTCCACGCTGCCGAGCGGCGGCATGAACACCTTCCGCGCCCTCGCCTCCACCAGCGAACGGATCGACGGATCATCCGAGCGCGCGCAAGTGCGCTTTCCCGAAGCGGCCGCGCGCGGCGTGCAGCATGTGATCGTCGCCGGCATCGACCAGTACACGGGCGAGCTGCCGAGCCTCAATTTCGCCGTCGCCGACGCCCGCGCCGTCGCCGACTATTTCCGCGTCGCGCAGATGGGCGGCTATTCCAACCGCCGCGTGAGCGCGCTCTTCAACGCTCAGGCAGCCAAGCAATCCGTGCTCGGAGCAATCGCCGCTGCAGCCGCCGCGAGCGGCGTGGACGATTCCATCCTCATCTATCTCGCCGGCCACGGCTTTGCGGTCTCGCGCGCCGACTGGCGCTTTGCCCCATCCGGCGCAATCCCGGACGGCCCGATGCTGAACGCGACGACCATCTCCGGCGCGGAGCTGGAGGCCGCGCTCGTCGGCGCACGCGCGCGCCGCGTCGTCGTCATGATCGACGCTTGCCAATCGACCGCCGCGTTCGGCGCCTTCGTCGATCAGCGCGAGCTCTATCGCCGCTTCTTCAACGATCTGTCGCGCACCACGGGCCTCGCGGTCTTCACCGCCGCGCGCCCCGACGCCGACGCCTACGAGCTCAATCAGCTCGGCCACGGCGCCTTCACGTTCGCCATGCTGCAGGGCCTCACCGGCCGCGCCGATGCAGCCCCGCCGGACGGCCGCGTCATGGTCGCCGAGCTTGCGTCCTACCTAGAAAGCTCCGTTCCCGCGCTCGTCCTTCAACACGAAGGCGCGCAGCAGGAAGCCGGCGCCTTCGTCCTCGGCGCCGACTTCGACCTGCGCTGATCCTGTCAAGGACCGTCACTCCGCGCACTGCGCCATCGCGTAGTCGATCACGTTCTCATCGTCGATCGGCAATGCGCCGACGCGCGCATGCACAGCGACATCATACTTGAAGCCGCCCTTCACCAGCAGCGCGGCGTACTCCTGTCCCAAATGCGTCTGGTTGCGCCATCCGCAATTGGCGAAATTCGTCACATGACGCGCGTCGTCATACGGCTGAACATGCCAAACCCCGTGGCTGTCGCGCGCGTAGAGCAGCACCCAGGCGCCGCGCGGCGTCGTGCCAATCACGCTGCCGGCCAACGCCTCCATCCTGGTGGGCCCTTCACCGCACACCGCTGGTTCCGTGATTTGAATGTCCGGAACCTGCTCTTCGAGCGCCCGGCACTCGACCGAGGGCGCCGCACGTTCCGCCCGATCGCACGACGCCAACACGCCGCTCGCCGCCATACCCAGACAGACAAGCACGATCATCCGACCTGAAGGGCGCATTGCACGCCTCCCAGCTGTTGACGCGTCCCCGGCGGGACCGTCTGCCGGCATATTCTACTTCTGGTGGCGCTTGTCCAGGCGCCGCAACTTATGCAGCATTGCACGCTGCGGCGGCCCGCGCCCGCGCGCGTCCCACGGCGCGAAAGCTATTTCAGCGCCAGCACCACATCGCCGGAGATCGGGTCGGTCACCCCGAGTCCGCCGCCAAGGTCCTCAAGCGTCTCCCGGAAACTGTCGAGCGTCGCGATCATCTGCGGACGCGCGGCGGCCAGCGCCTCCATGCCCGTCCATTCCGCGACGATCGCATAGGCGCGATCCCCCGTCTTGATGATGTGCGCGCGCTGGAACCCGGGCCAGCTCACGGAGATGCGTTTATGTGCGTCGAGGAAATCCTGCTCGCGGCCGGGCTTCACCTTGAACCGCACGACATTGAACGCGGTCATCGCTCTTCCTCCCGCGCGCGCCCGCGCAACCGCGGCCGCGCACGAGTATGCGTTCGACGCCCGCCGGGCGGCGGTTACAAGGCCTGAGCGCAGGACAAGCGATCACTTAGACCGCGTTGCGGAAGGGCTGCATGATCATGTCGAGCGCGCTCGGCCCATGGGAAAAGCCGATCGCCTCGATATAGCCCACGAGCGCCGCGCTCTCCGCCGCGTCCAGACGCCCATCCGCCGCGATCACGCGCACCAGCCCGCGCAGCACGGTTTTCCGCTCCTCCTCCGAGAAGTGCACGCCCGCGCGGCCGAGATAGGCGCAGAGGTCCTCGCGGGTCAGCGTCGCCAGCTCGAGCCGCAGATCGACCTGGGCGCGCTCGAACGGCGCGCCCTTCACCTCGGTCATGATCTTGACGATCTCGTCGCGCTCGGAGGCGTCGGCCGCGCCGTCGATGCGCGCGCCGTTGACCAGAACCTCAAGCAGGAATTCCAGGAATTTCGGCGACATGTGGTGCGCTCCGGCCGCAAGGTCCAATCAGACCAGCCTACTCTGCTCCTTCGCCGCGGCAATGAAGCTTGCAAAGAGCGGGTGCGGCTCGAATGGGCGGCTCTTCAGTTCCGGGTGGAATTGCACGCCCACGAACCAGGGATGGTCGCGCCGCTCCACGATCTCCGGCAGCACCCCGTCCGGGCTCATCCCCACGAACTCGAGCCCCACCACCTCCAGCTTCTGCCGATAGGCCGTGTTCACCTCGTAGCGATGCCGGTGCCGCTCCGCGATCCGCGTTCCGCCGTAAATCTCCGCAACGCGCGACCCAGGCGAGAGCACGGCGTCATACGAGCCAAGCCGCATCGTGCCGCCGAGGTCCCCGTTGGCGCGCCGCCGCTCCAGCTCGTTGCCCTTCAGCCATTCCGTCATGAGGCCCACGATCGGATGCTTCGGCGGCCTCTTGCCTTCCTCGTTGAACTCGGTGGAGCCCGCCCCGTCGAGTCCGACCATGTTCCGCGCCGCCTCGATGCACGCCATCTGCATGCCGAAGCAGATGCCGAAGAACGGGATGTCGCGCTCGCGCGCGAACTTCACCGCCTGGATCTTGCCCTCCGACCCGCGCTCGCCGAACCCGCCGGGCACCAGGATGCCGTGCACGTCCTCGATGGCGCTGCCTTCCACCTCGTCGAACGTCTCCGCCGCGATCCATTCCAGGCGCACCTTCACGTCGTTCGCGACCCCGCCGTGCTGCAGCGCCTCGATCAGGGATTTGTAGGCGTCTTTGAGCTCGTTGTACTTGCCGACGATCCCGATCACGACCTCGCCGTCCGGGCTCTTCAGCCGCCGCACGATCGTGCGCCACTTCGAAAGCTCCGGCGCCGGAGCATCCTGGATCCCGAACTGCCGCAAGAGCGCGTCGTCGAACCCCGCTTCGTGGTACGCGATCGGCGCCTCGTAGATGGTGGCCAGATCGCGCGCCTCGATGACGCTGTCGGAACGCACATTGCAAAAGAGCGCGATCTTCTCCCGCTCGCTCTTCGGGATTTCCCGGTCGCAGCGGCACAGAATGAGGTTCGGCTGGATGCCGATCGAGCGCAGCTCTTTCACCGAGTGTTGTGTCGGCTTCGTCTTCATCTCGCCGGCCGCCGGGATGTACGGCAGCAGCGTCAAGTGCACAAACGCCGCCTGCCCCGGATCGAGCTCTTGGCCTAGTTGGCGAATGGCTTCGAAGAACGGCAGGCCTTCGATGTCCCCGACCGTGCCGCCAATTTCACAAAGCACGAAATCCGCGCCGCCATGATCGGAGAGGATGAATTCCTTGATCGCGTTGGTGACGTGCGGAATGACCTGCACGGTGGCGCCGAGATAATCGCCGCGCCGCTCGCGCGCGATGATCTCCTGATAGATGCGCCCGGTCGTGATGTTGTCGCTCTTGGCCGCCGAGACGCCGGTGAAGCGCTCATAATGCCCAAGGTCGAGATCGGTCTCCGCGCCGTCGTCGGTGACGAACACTTCGCCGTGCTGGTAGGGGCTCATCGTGCCGGGATCGACGTTGAGGTAGGGGTCGAGCTTGCGGAGGCGGACCTTGTATCCGCGGGCCTGCAGGAGCGCGCCGAGGGCGGCGGAGGCGATGCCCTTCCCGAGGGAAGAGACCACGCCTCCGGTAATGAACACGTACCGCGCCATCATCCTGTCCCGCGTTCAGCGGATTCGAACCCCGCCTGGACCCTGTTTCGGGGGCCGCCCCAAAGCACGCCCAACCGTCGGCGGCCCACATTCCCTCATTGCCGCAACGATTCGGTTTCGCATCGATTGACGCCAGATCGGCGCCATTCCCACGACTGGTCCGGCCCCTATTGGTCCGGCCCGGCGCGCTGGCGCAGCTCCGGCAACGGCTGTGGGATACTCGATTCGGACGCCGCGGTCGTCGCCGGCGCCGGAGTGCGCGGTCGCGGCCGCTCGGCCGGGGTCGTCGCGGCGGGCTGTGCGGCGCTCGTCGTGGAGCGCGGCGCGGGGGTCGGCGTCGGCCGGTTTTGCGGCGCAGGCGTCGCAGCGGCCTGACGCGCCGGCGGCGGCTGGGTCACGGGCCCCGCCCGCTCGATCGGCGCGGCGCGCTCAGCAGCGTCCACAGGCGCAGGCGCAACCCCCTCCGCCCCGGCTGGCGCATCCATTGCGGCCGGCGCAGCGGCGGTCTCGGAGGTTTGGGAGGGCGCAGGCGCAGGCGTCGGAGGCGGCGTCGCCGCCGGCCGGACTGCAGCCGGCCGGTCGAGCACGATCGAGTTCTCCAGCTGCTTCTGCTCCCACCCCGAGAGCAGGCTCAAGCTGATGGAAGTGATGAGGAAAAGCAGACCCGCCACCATCGTCATCTTGCCCAGCGCGTCCGCCGCGCCGCGGCCCGAGATGAGCGACCCGGACCCTCCGCCCATGCCGAGCGCCCCGCCTTCGGAGCGTTGCAGCAGCACAAGGCCCACAAGGCCGGCCGCGATGAAGAGATGCACGATGAGGAGGACGGTGCTCATTCTCACTCCTGAATCCCAAAAACGGCCTCGCCACGCCTGCGAAGCCGTTCCTGAGAGAACAAAGCGGGTTCCATAGACGAGCGGCGCTTTTGTGGCCAGCGCCGATGGCGTCTATTTGGTCGCGGCTATCGCCCGTCCGGTCCACCGCGCAGACGCCCGTCCTCTGCGCCTGGCCGACCGGCCCCGCGCTCGCCGCCGCGCCGCTCTCCGCGATCAGTCTCGACCGGCGCCGGGCCCGCGCGCGAGCCGGCCGCCTCGCCGCGATAGGCGCCGCCATCGTCCTCGCGATAGCCGCGCTCCGGCGCACCGCGTCGGAATTCGTCCCGGTCCTCGAACCGATCCTCGCTCCAGCGCCGCGGCCCCGCCGCCACCGCGAACTCGCGGCGCATCTGCATGCGCAACGTGTCGATGCGCGCTTCCAGATCCTGCGCCTCCCACGGCGAGAGCCCGCGCGTGCGCAGATATTGCGCGCGCAGGAAATCAATCTCGCGCAGCTCTGCAAAGAGCCGGCGCGCCTGATACGGACGCAGCGCGCCGGAATCGACGCCGTCGCGCAGACGCAGTCTCAGCCGCTCGATCTGGTAGCCGGAATCCATTGCCCGGCCCGCATAGGCAGGCTCGCCGCCGCGCCGATAATCCTGCGCGGATGCGGGCGTCGCCAGCGCGATCGCCCCCAGCGCGGCCAAGCCCGCCATCAACATCTTCGTCTGCATGAGCGATCTCCTCGCCGCATCCAAGCGGCGAGGAGCACCATGTTCCTTCGCACCTGAGCGCCGCCTGAACGCCTTACGCTGCGAGCGCCATGTCTGCGCGCAGCAGCCTGTAGTCCTCCGGCGCCAGCGCGGTGCGCGCCACCCCGTCCAGAAGCGCGAACGCCGCCTCCGGCGCAACCGCCTTCACATATGACAGGAAGGTCGCCCGCTCGGTCGGCGACATGCCCGGCAGCATGAGCGTGTAATACGCCGTGACGTGCTCGACGCTGATCGAGGCGATGATGCGCCCTTCCATCGCCATGAGCTCCTCATCGCTGTACCGCGCCTGGAACGCCGGCATCGCGACGCGCTCCTCGCGCTCCATGTGCTGCAGGTCGGACGCGAAATAAGCCCCGAACGAGAGATAGAGCGCTCGTCCGCTCGCCATGCGGTCGCCGGCGTTTTCCATCGCAGCTATCGCCGCATCGAGACGCGCGAACGTCTCATAATGATGCGTGTGATCCGCATCGAGCGCCGCGGCGAGCTCCGGCGCGACCGCCGCCAGCGGCGGATGAAACTGCGCATCTTCATGCTCCAGGTGCTCTCGCGCCAGAATGAGATGTGTCCTCAGCGCCGCCAGCAGCGCCTCGCTCGCGGCCGCGTCACGCCAATCGGCGGCGCCGAGCGCGATCAGCATGCGCGCCGAGCCAAGCCGCAGGCCCTTGTGGATCGGTCCGTAGAAATCGTGACGTGACATCGTTGCAGACATGACTTCTCCTTTCGGCGGGCCTCGCGCCCGCTCGTCAAAAAGCTCTCGTTCCTGTTGTGCGCGCTACTTCCGCGCCGCGTTCACCAGCGCCCGGATCGCCCAGCGCCGCACTTTCTGCGCCTCCGCCTCGTCGAGCTGCAGCACGTCCTTGAAGACGACCATGCCTTCGGTGCCGATCACCAGCGCCAGCGCCTTCTGCAGCTTGTCGAGATCGCCCGGACGGAACTCCTTCCGCGCCGGCGCAAGCGCCGCTTCGATCAGCGGCAGGCGGCGGTTCTGCCGCACCGACTCCCGTTCACCGCCGATCCTGTGCTGGACCGATTGCGCGAGCATGAGCCGCACGCCGGCCTCGTTCGCGCTCATCATGTCCTGGAAGGCCGCGTCCACCCGATCGAGCCGCGCCACCGGATCGGCGCCGGGCTCATCGCCGAACACGCTCTCCGCATCCGGCGCCGCCATCTCGAGCGCGGCCTCGTTGAGGAGCGCCTCGACGCTCGCGAAATAGCGGTACGCCGTCGCGCGCGACACCATGGCTTCTTCGGCCACTTCCTCCAGCGACGGCTTGCGGCCCTGTTTCATGAGCCGGTTCGCCGCCGCCATCAGATCCTTGCGCGTGCGCCGCCTCTGGTTCGGGCGTCCGAGTTCGTCAGACATCGCCATTCGTCAGCTCAATTGCTGCATGATGGCGGCCAGATCGAGCCAGACGTTTTCGCGCTTGATGTCGCCGCCTTCGGTGAACTCGATGACGTGCAGCAGGCGGAAGGAGAGCGGCCGATTCCTCCCCTCAAGCCCGAACGGACGCCCGGGCGCACGCCCGCTCCAGGTCGATTCATCGACCAGGAAGCGCTCGCCATAGAGCCGCCGGATCGTCTCGATCTTTCCGTCCGAGAGATCCCCGAACAGCGTCTCGTAAAAGCCCCGCGCGCTTTCGCGCCCGTGCGTCGGCCCGGTCGGAAAGCCGACGATATCGTGCTCCACGTCGGCAGTAAGGGTAGCCAGCACGCCCTCGACATTGTCGGCCGCCTCGAAGCCGAAATGCTCGTCCATCTTCACATCCATCTGTTGGCGGGTGAGCGCCATGCGAGCCTCCCATAACAAGACGTCATATACGTAATAAGACTCTTGTCTCACGTCAACAGCAAAATCTCATGCGTCCCCGCCCCGTCGCCAAGCGCGGATCGTGCTATGCATCGGGCCATGCCCGCCGAGGACCTTCCCGAGACCCGCTTCGCCCGCTCCGGCGACGTCAACATCGCCTATCAGGTGCTGGGCGAGGGACCGGTCGATCTTCTCCTCGTTCCCGGGCTCGTCTCGCACGTGGAGACGAGCCACGAAGTGCGCGGCTACACTGCTTTCCTTCGCCGCCTCGCGCGCTTCGCCCGGCTCGCCACCTTCGACAAGCGCGGCCAGGGACTGTCCGACCGCGTCTCCGGCGCCCCCACGCTGGAGGAACGCGCCGACGACGTCCGCGCCGTGATGGACGCCATCGGCATGCGCCGCGCCGCGGTGCTCGGCGTGTCGGAGGGCTCGATGATGTCGGCCTACTTCGCCGCCGCGCACCCCGAGCGGGCAAGCCATCTGGTGCTCTATGGCGGCATGCCGAAAATGCCGCGCTCCGATGATTACCCGATCGGTTTCGAGCCGGACCGCCATATCGTCGAATGGGGCACAGGCGCCTTCATCACGACCTATGTCGCGCCGTCGTGGGCCGCCGATCCCGATCTGTCCAGGCTCGCCGCGCGGTTCGAGCGGCATTCCTGCTCGCCGGGGAATTTCCATGCGCTCGCGAAGATGAACATCGCGCTGGACGTGCGTCCGATCCTGCCGGACATCCGGGTCCCGACGCTGGTGCTGCACCGCCAGACCGACGTGTGCGTGCCCATCGCGATGGGCCGCTATTATGCCGACCACATCCCCGGCGCGAAATTCGTCGCGTATCCATCCGGCGAGCATTGGCCGCCCGCGTTCGGCCCCGATTGGGACAGCATGGCCGACGACATCGAGGAATTCGTCACCGGCGTGCGCGCGGCCCCGGCGCAGCAGATGGACCGCGTGCTCGCCACCGTGCTCTTCACCGACATCGTCGATTCCACGGCCATCGCCGCCGAGCTCGGCGACGCCGCCTGGCGCGCCCGGCTCGACGAGCATGACCGCATCGTCCGCCGTCTGATCGAGTCGCACCGCGGCAGGTTCATCAAGTCCACCGGCGACGGCGTGCTCGCCGCCTTCGACGGTCCCGGCCGCGCCGTGCGCTGCGCGCTCTCGATCGAGCCCGCGCTCGCGCGCCTCGATCTGCGCGTCCGCGCCGGACTGCACACCGGCGAAGTGGAGGAACGCGGCGAGGACATCGCCGGCGTCGCCGTCCACGCCGCCGCGCGCGTGATGGAGAAGGCGGGCGCCGGCGAGGTGCTGGTCAGTCGCGTCGTCGCCGATCTGGTGGCCGGGGCGGGCCTCAGTTTCGCCGAGCGCGGCGACGCCGAGCTCAAGGGCATCGGGACCTGGAGGCTCCTGGCCGCAACCATGTAGCCCAAGAAGAAGGGCCGCCCTTTGGGGGCGGCCCGGAATGGTTTCAGGGGAGAGGCGACGCGCGTCAGAAGCGGTCGTACCGGCGGAAGTCGCGATCGTTCGATTCGATGCGCACTGCGACGCGCAGGTCCTGGATGCGATCCTGCAGGATCATCGCTTCGCGCCGATCGATGCCGCGGGTCCGCAGGAAATGGGCCCGCATGTCGCGCACCTCGGCAAGCTGGCCGAAGAGGCGCCGCGCCTCCCAGCGATTGATGGCGCCGGTGCGCACGCCGATCCGCAGGCGCTCTTCGATCCTCTGCAGCTGGAAGCCCGAGCGCTCGCCATATTCGTGGCCCGGCATGTACGCTGTGCGCTCATAGCCGCGGCCGTAGCCGTCGCCGGGCGCAGCATGCGCCGAAACCGAGGTCGCCGCCATCGCGCCAAACGCGGCCAGGGAAACAAGAAGCGCCTTCATGTGAATTCCTCCGTCATGCGCCCGAACCGGAGCGCCATGAGGAGGAGAATGCCGGACCGATGCTGAGCCGGCCCTGATCGCGCGATTATGTTGCGTTCAGGTTGGCTCAGGCCGGCGCGGCCGCTTTCCCTTCCGCCTTCGCCCCGCACTTCATGCAGAACCGGAAGAAGGCGAACTTGCGCGTCGCGCATTGCGGGCAATGGTTAAAGAGCTCCATGCCGCAATGCATGCAGAAATCGGCCGGCGTGTCGGTCGGCGTCAGCATACGGTCGCATCCCGGGCAGGTCTTCGCGCCGAGCTTCTTCAGCGCCTCGTCGTATTGGATCGCCTGCTTGCGCTCCGTCTCCGCTTTCGCTTCGGCCGCCTCGCGGGACTTCAGATAGTTGCGCATCCAGCGGATCACGAAATGCGACGCGATGATGGTGAGGAGAATGCCCACCCCGTAGCGCACATAGCCGCCATATTCCGGCAGGTAGGGGACGAGCTCCACGAAGAACGCGAACGCCGAAGCGATGATGAAGCCACGCTTCAGCGGCCAATAATCGCCCTTGTTCTTCTGCAGCAGGAAGAAAGCCGAGATCGCCAGCAACGGCAGCGTGAACGCCAGCCGCAGTCCGAACACCTGCAGCTCCTGCGCAAACCGCGCCCGCTCGTAGTGCGGTTGGGCGCGCTCCCCCATCGCCGCGCGCGCCGCATCGTTGGCCGCGACCGCATCGTAATTCGCAGTCCGCTCCGTCTGCACCTGGTCGCGCCCGATCTCCACCGTCCGCTCCAGGCCCTTCAGCACGTCGAGCGCGCGCGTCCGCGACACCACTTCGGGATCCTGCGCCGGGTCCGTCGTCGCCGTCCGCGTGGCGATCCAGTTGTCGAACGTCGTTTGCGCCGCCTGATAGTCGCCGCGTGCAATATTGAGCGCAGCGTCCGCCGCATCGAGACGGCGCTGGATCGCAATCCCCTCCGCCTCGAGCCGGGCGCGCTCGTTCGTCAGCCGCGCGTCTTCGGCCGGATCGACGAAACTGGACAGTTCGACCGGCGCCGACACCCTCGGCAGATCGCCGATCACCAGCCGGCCGAGCCCGATCAGGAAGCCGGCGAACACCACCGACAGCACCCACATCGCGATCGTGAAGGTGCGTTCGCGCGCTCTTGTTCCCTTGATCATCCGGTTCCCTTGATTGCCCGCCCTTAAGCTGCCGCAGCCGGATGCGCCTTGATGATCGCGCTGAAATCCGCCGCCTTGAGGCTCGCCCCCCCGACAAGCGCCCCATCGACGCCCGCGACCGCGAAGATCTCGGCCGCGTTGCTCGGCTTGACCGAGCCGCCATAGAGCACCCGCACGCCCACGCCGAATCGCGCCTTGAGCGCGGCATGGATGAGCGCGTGCATCGCCTCGATCTGTGGATTGGTCGGCGTCAGGCCCGTCCCGATCGCCCACACCGGCTCGTAGGCGATGACCAGCCCCCCGGGCGCCGCGTCCGGCAGGCTTGCCGCAAGCTGCGCGCGCACCACCTCACCCTCGCGGCCCGCGTTCCGCTCCTCGATCGTCTCGCCGACGCAGACGATCGGCTTCAGCCCCGCCCCCGCCGCCGCCAGCGCCTTCGCGCGCACCAGAGCGTCGCTTTCCCCATGATCGCGCCGACGCTCCGAGTGCCCGAGGATCACATAGCTCGCGCCCGCATCCTTCAGCATGCCTGCGCTGAGATCGCCCGTATGCGCGCCCTCCGGGGCCTTGTGGCAGTCCTGCCCGCCGACCCCGATTCCCGATCCGGCCAGCGTCGCGGCGGCGCCCGCCAGCAGCGTCGCCGGCGGGCACACCAGCGCCTCGGTCCCGCCCCGCGGCGCGCCCTTCAACGCCTCCAGCTCCGCCAGGGCGGCCTTCAGGCCGAACATCTTCCAATTTCCAGCGATCAGCGGGGTCATGCGGCTCTCCCCCCTCTTCCGCCCGGCGGCAGAGGGGTCGGGGGTGGGGGAGTTCGGATTGGCCGAACGGGGAGGCCGTTTCAACCCCGCTCAGTTCACAACATTGCCGCCGCGCGCCCTCGCCCCTATTGTCCGGCCGCTTTTCCGACGAACACCGAGAGACCGCATGCTCGCTCAAATGCGCACCCTGACGCGCGGCTGGATCGCCCGCATCATCCTGGGCGTGATCGCCATCATGATGGTGGTGACGCTGTTCAGCTCCGATTTCCTGCAGGGCATCCAGGGCGTCATGAATCCCAACCAGGTCGCGACGGTGGCCGGCCAGAGCATCAGCCCGGCCGAGCTCAACCGCGACTTCGAGAACTGGATGCAGTCCCAGAAGAGCCGCGAGCGGCCCGTTTCCCGCGCCGACGCGATCCAGCAGGGCGTGCCCCAGCGCGTCCTTGAAGGCATCATCGGCCGGCGCGCGCTTTACGCATTCGCCCAGCGCCTGGGCATTGAAGCCGACGACACGCAGGTCGCCGAGGAAATCCGCAAGATCCAGGCGGTCCAGAACCCGCTCTCAGGCACGTTTGATCGTCAGGAATATTTGAACTTCCTGTCGCAGATCAAATACACGCCCGCCGAGTTCGAGCGCGAAGTGCGCCGCGACCTCTCCGTGCAGCAGCTCCTTGCCGCGTTGACCGACGGCGCGCGCGCGCCCTCCGCGTTCGGCAAGCTCGCCTTCGCCTACGAGACCGAGCGCCGCCTCGTCTCCATCGCCGAAATCTCGCCCGGCGCGGCCGGCGCCATCCCCGCCCCGACCGACGCGCAGCTGCAGGAGCTTTATCTTGCGATGCGCTCCAATCTTCAGATCCCGGAATATCGCCAGCTGACGCTTGTCTTCGCGCGCCCGAGCGACTTCATCCCCCGCGTCACCGTGCCCGAGGACCGCGTCCGCGAGGAATTCAACGCCCGTCGCGCCCGTTTCGAACAGCCCGAAAAGCGCTCCTTCGTGCAGATCTCCTCGCCGGACGAGGCCAAAGCGCGCGACGCCGCAGCGCGGCTTGGGCGCGGCGAGGATCCCGCCGCGGTCGCCAGCGCGCTCGCCCTCCAGATCGTCTCCTACGATCAGCAGACCCAAGGCCAGATCCCCGACAACGCCGTCGCCCGCGCCGCCTTCGGCATGGCCGCCAACGCTGCGCAGGCCGTCCGCGGCGCCCTGACGCCCTGGGCCGCCGTGCGCATCACGGCGATTACGCCGGCAGTGTCGGCGAACTTCGACGCGCACCGCCAGGAGATCCATGAAGAGCTCGCGCGCGACGAGGCCATCGAGATGATGAACGCCGCGGTGGACTCCTTCAACGACGCGCGCGCCGCCGGCGGCTCGCTCGCGCAAGCAGCGCGCGCCAATAATCTGAGCGTCGCCGAAGTCGCGCGCGTGGACGCGCAAGGACGCGACGCGAACGGCCAACCGGTCGAAGCGCTGCTCGATCAGCCCGAGCTCATCCGCGCCGCGTTCGAAGCGCCTGAAGGCGAAGCCACCGACTTCATCGCCTCCTCCGACGGCGCCGACGTCATCATCCAGGTGAACCGCGTCATCCCGCAAAGCGTTCGTCCCCTCGCCGAGGTCCGCAACGACATCGCCCAGCTCTGGGTGGCGCGCGAGCGCGCGCGCAAGCTGGAGGAGATCGCTCATCGCATCGAGGAAGGCGTGGCCGCCGGCCAGACCTTCGCCACCGCTTCCGCCGCCGCCGGCGCGCAGATGGTCGTGCGCTCGCAGGAGCTCAACCGCGAGATCGCCGCGCGCGGCCTGCCTTCCCCGCAGCTCGGCGGCGCCATCTACGGCGCCCGCGAAGGTCAGGTCGTGCATGCGCCGCGGCCGGACAATGGCGCGCTCATCGTCGCCATCGTCGAGGAGATCCGCCGCGGCGATCCTGCCGCCGCCGGTCCGCAGATCGAGGCCCTGCGCCGCCAGTTCGATCAGGCCATCGGCCAGTCGCTCGCGCTGGTCGTGGAGGACGCCGCGATCCAGTCCGCCAAGCCCAAGCGCAATGAACGCCTCATGGCGCAGATCTTCTCCACGACCCCGCAATCCGAGGACCAATGAGTACGCTGGAGCCGCCGCTCGACGCCTTCACGGCGTCTTATGCGAAAGGCGGCGCGCTCGTCTGGACCAAGCGCCTGGCGGATCTTGAAACGCCCGTCTCGGCGCTGCTGAAACTGGGGGCCGATCAGCCCGGCACGTTCCTGCTGGAGTCCGTGCAGGGCGGCGACTGGCGCGGCCGCTACTCCATCATCGGGCTTCGACCCGACCTCGTCTGGCGCGTGCGCGACGGTCGCGCCGAAATGTCCGCAGGCAAATTCGAAGACGCCGCCTTCCGACCGGACAAGGCCCCGCCGCTGCAATCGCTGCGCAAGCTGATCGCGCGCTCGGCGCTGGCCATCCCGTCTTCGCTGCCGCCGCCCTCGGCGGGCCTCTTCGGCTATCTTTCGTACGACATGGTGCGCTTCGCGGAGCGCATCCCGGAAAACGCGCCCGACCCGATCGGCGCGCCCACCGCCTTGCTGGTGCGCCCCACCGTCGTATGCGTGTTCGACAATGTGCTGAGCGAGATCACGCTCGTCACGCCCGTCAGAGGCCAAACACGCAAGAGCCGGGCCGAGCCGCGCGCTGCGTATGAACGCGCCCGCGCGCGTCTGGAGCGCGTGCTCCGCGCCCTCGATCGGCCCTTGAAGCGCACCGCTGCGCCGGTCGCGCCCTCAAAGCCCTTCCCGCAGCCGGAATCGAACATCACCCCGGCGCGCTACAAGGAGATGGTGGAGCGCTGCAAGCAATACGCCCGCGCAGGAGATGTCTTCCAGGTCGTGCCGAGCCAGCGCTTTTCCGCGCCGTTGCAGGCGCCGCCCTTCGCGCTCTACCGCGCGCTGCGGCGGCTCAACCCCTCGCCGTTCATGTTCTACCAGAACTTCGCCGATTTCTCCGTGGTCGGAGCAAGTCCGGAAATCCTCGTTCGTTTGCGCGACGGCATGGTCACCGTGCGCCCGATCGCCGGCACCCGGCCGCGCGGCAAGACGCCCGCCGAAGACGCGGCGCTGGAGGCCGAATTGCTCGCCGATCCCAAGGAGCGCGCCGAGCATCTCATGCTGCTGGACCTTGGCCGCAACGATGTCGGCCGCGTCGCCCAGCGCGGACGCCCGCATGGCGCCAACGCCGCTGGCGCCGAGGCGGGCTCGCCCAACGTGCGCGTCACATCGAGCTTCCAGGTCGAGCGCTATAGCCACGTCATGCACATCGTCTCCAACGTCGAGGGACGCATCGCGGATGACCTCGACGCCATCGACGCGCTCCTTGCCGGCTTCCCCGCCGGCACCGTTTCCGGCGCGCCCAAGGTGCGCGCGATGGAGATCATCAACGAGCTGGAGCCGCACAATCGCGGCGTCTATGCCGGCGGCATCGGCTATTTCTCTGCCGGCGGCGAGATGGACACCTGCATCGCGCTGCGCACCGCGGTCGTCAAAGACGGAAGGATCTATGTGCAGGCGGGCGGCGGCGTCGTCCTCGATTCCGATCCGCAACTGGAGTTGGAGGAGACCCAGCACAAGGCCGCCGCGCTCTTCCGCGCCGCCGCCGACGCGTGGCGCTATGTGTGACGCGGACAAAAAATGACGCTTCTGTAGACGAAATGTTCGAAGCTCGGCGCTGGTATTAGCGCACCAACCGACACGATGCCCATCGGCTGCTTCAAAGCCACGTATCGCTGAACGCCATCGACGCCACGAACGCGGCGAAGAACCCATACGTCGCGCAGAACACCGCCAGCGTCCCCGCCGCCCAGCGATCGGCCTTCAACCGCCGAGACAGATAGGCCGCCCCGCTGACCTGCGCCAGGATGAAGACGAGCAACCCGCCCTGCAGCCATTCGTCGTTCGAGAACTTCCCCGGCATTGCCGCCGCAACCGCGACAAGCACATGGCTCGCCGCCGGAAGCACGAGAAACCACAGGAGCCGCGCCGCCCGCGCCCGCACCCCGAGCACGATCCCGACGCCCAAGCACACCGCCCCGATCGTCGCCGCCATCGTGATCGGTCCCAGCGACAACGGATAGATGACCGAGGTGAAATACCACTTCACCAGGTCGATCGAGAGCGTCGCCACATTTTCCATCTCGTCCCCTTGCCGGCCGCGCCCTATCTTGCTCCGAGAGGAGCACGCTCATGGCGATCGAGCTCAACCACACCATCGTCCACGCTAGGGACAAGGTTACATCCGCGGCCTTCCTCGCCGAAATCCTTGGTCTGCCGGCGCCGGAGCCCTTCTACCATTTCATGGTCGTGCGCGCCGCCAATGGCGTCTCTCTTGATTATCTCTCCACCGACGATCCCTTCGAGGTCGCGCACTACGCCTTCCTCGTCTCCGAAGCCGAGTTCGACGAGATATGGGGCCGCATCAAGTCCCGCGGTCTTGCCTGGTACGCCGATCCTGCGCGCCGTCAGAAAGGCGAGATCAACCGCCACGACGGCGGCCGCGGCCTCTATTTCGAGGATCCCGACGGCCACGTTCTGGAGATCATCACCCGCCCCTACGGCGCCGGCGGCTGAGCGCCAAAATTCCGCGACAGGTAGGAGATCAGGTTCGCCCGCTCGGCCGCTTCCGGCGCCGGCATGCCCTGGCTGACCATGAAGGTCAGCAAGCCGTCCCACGTCCGCGCATCGTGACGCTGCTGCATGACGATCTGCAGGCTGTGGCAACCCGAGCAATAACCCGCGACGAGCTCGTATCCGTCGTTGCGCGGCAGGCCGGAATAGGGATCGCTCGGATCGAAGCTCGAAACCGCGGCCGGTGAGAAGGCTGACGCCGCCGGCAGAGCCTCCCCGCTTGGCGCCAGCGCATCGTAGCTCGGCTCGAACGCGATCTCGCCGGCCCACTTGTCCGCCATCGCAACCACGCGCTCCGCGCGCTCCTCCCGCGTCGCGTCCTGCGGCCAGAACGCCAGCGCCCCCACCACGAGCCCCGCGCACGCAAGCGCGATCCAGTCGCCCCGCTTCATGGCGTGAAACTCTTCATGTCACGAACACCGCCACGCGGTGCTGCTGGTTGTTGCAATAGCCGTGCGGATTCCAGCCCGGCGGCGAAGCCGGCTGCGCGCGCCCCTGCGCGTCGGTCGCCCGCGCCCAGATCTCGTAATAGCCTTGCTCCGGGGGCCGCACGCTCGCCCGGAACCGCCGCCACGCATAGCGGTTCGCCGCCGGAGCAAGCGAAGCCCGCGTCCAGGTCGCGCCGAAATCGATCGACACATCGACATGCGCGACCTCCACATCGCCGCTCCACGCATGCCCGCGCACATCGAGCGCGCCGCCGAAGCGCACCCGCGCCCCGGTCGGCGGGAATGTGATCAGCGACTTCACCGGCATGCTCTCGATGATCTCCATGTCGCTTTCGGGAACCTCCGTCCCTGGCGCGACCGGATAAGCCGGCATGCGGTATTGCGCCATCTTCTCCCCGTCATGCTCGCGGTCGCGCACCCAAATCCGCGTCAGCCATTTCTGCGAGCATGAGCCCGGCCAACCTGGAACGATAAGCCGCAGGGGATGCCCGTTCATCACCGGCATGTCCGCGCCGTTCATCGCCCAGGCGATGAGCGTATGCGCCTCCAGCGCCTTGGCGATCGGCACGCCGCGTGAGATCGCGGTCTTCTGCGGATCGCCGGAGAGATGCGCGTCCGCGCCATAATGGCCGGTATAGACCGCGCTTCGCTTCACTCCGGCGCGCTGCAGCACGTCGCGTAGCCGCACGCCGGTCCAATCCGCGCAGCCCACCCCGCCGAACGTCCATTGGTTGCCGCTCGCCGCCGGACGGAAGAAGCGCCGCCCATTGCCCGCGCACTCGATCACCAGCCGCAAGGTCGCGGATTCAAAATCGCGCTTCAGCTGCGCCAGCGTCAGATCGAGCGGCCGCTCCACCTCTCCATCGATCCGCAGGCGCCAGCCCTCGACCGCCGCCGGAATCTCCGGAACCTGCCCGTTGTTCCGCACGAAGAACCGCGCCGCGGGCGTCGCCTCCTCATCCAGCAGATGCGGCGGCGTCTCCTGCACCAGCGGCCGGTCGCCGAGCGCGGCGAGGCCCGCCTTGGCGCCTTCCTGCGCCTCGGCCGTTCCGACCAAAGGCAATGCTGCGCCGCCTGCGAGCAGCGCGCGCCGCGTAGGGCTGCCAGACATGAAGCCTCCGACGATTAGACGTCCGCGAATTTCCCGCTATAACGCTTGCGATGGCCGCTTCCTACCTCCGACTGCCGGGACGATGGCGTGTGTGAACCCTCGTTCCCGTCAACACACGCCCGGAAGCACGCCCATGATCCTCGTCATCGATAATTACGACAGCTTCGTCTACAACCTCGTCCACTACATCGAAGACCTCGGCGCCGAAACGCGCGTCGCCCGCAACGACGCGATCTCCGTGAAGGACGCGCTGAAGGCGGACGCGATCATCCTTTCGCCCGGCCCCTGCACGCCCAACGAAGCCGGCATCTGCCTCGACGTTCTGAAGCAGGCGCCGCCCCACCAGCCGATCCTCGGCGTCTGCCTCGGACATCAGGCAATCGGCCAGGCTTTCGGCGGCGAGGTGGTGAGCGCGCAAGCCATCCTGCACGGCAAGCTCTCCCAGGTCCGCCACAAGAACGACGGGCTCTTCCGCAGCTTGCCTTCCCCCTTCACCGCCACGCGCTACCATTCGCTCGCCGTGAAGCGCGACACACTGCCCCCGGACCTTCTCATCGATGCGGAAACCGACGACGGCGAGATCATGGCGCTCCGCCATCGGTCGCGTCCGATCTTCGGACTGCAATTCCATCCCGAGAGCATCGCCTCCGAGCACGGCCACGCCCTCATCGGCGCCTTTCTCGAGGCGGCCGGCCGCGGCAAGGCGGCCGCGCGATGAGCCCCGACGCGCTGGAAGCCGATTTCGCCGCCATCCTCGATGGGCAGGCCGCGCCCGAGGACATCACCGCGTTCCTTGAGCGCACGCTGCCGCTGATGACCGACGCCGAATCCCTCGCCGCCGGCGCCCGTGCGCTCCGCGCACGGATGATCCCGGTCGTCGCGCCCGCGAACGCCATCGACGTGTGCGGCACCGGCGGCGACGGCGCCCACACGATCAACATCTCCACCGCCGTGGCGTTTGTGGTCGCCGGCGCCGGCGTCCCCGTCGCCAAGCACGGCAACCGCGCCATGAGCTCCAAGTGCGGCGCCGCCGATGTGCTGGAGGCCTTGGGCGTCAACCTCACCGGCGATGTCCCCACCCTCGAACGCTGCCTCCGCGAAGCCAACCTCGCCTTCCTCTTCGCCCAGAACCATCATCCCGCGATGCGCCATGTCGCGGCCGCGCGCCGCGCCTTCGGCCAGCGCACGATCTTCAATCTCCTGGGCCCGCTCTCCAACCCCGCCGGCGTGACGCGGCAATTGCTCGGCGTCTTCGCGCCCGAATACCTTGCGCCGATGGCTGTCGCGCTCTCGCTTCTGGGCGCCCGGCGCGCGCTCATCGTGCATGGCCATGGCGGGCTCGATGAGCTTTCCAACGCCGGCGCCAACAGCATCGTCGAGCTGGACGGCGGCACGGTGCGCGTCTCGCTCATCAACGTCTCCGACGCGCATCTGTCCGCGACCCCGAACGAGCGCCTGCGCGGCGGCGCGGCGCCGGAAAACGCTCAGGCGCTGCGCGGCCTGCTGGAAGACCCTGCCGCACAACCCGATTACGCTGAGGCCGTGCTTTTCAACGCCGCCGCCGCGCTTGTCGCCGCCGGCGTCTGCAACGAGCTTCCCGACGGTTCGGAGATCGCGCTGGCAAGCCTCCGCGGCGGCCGCGCGCTGGCCGCGCTCGATGCGCTCGTCCGGCTCACCAACGAAGCGCCGGCAAAGCCGCAATGACCAATGCGCTCACCAGGATCGTCGCCTACAAGCGCGACGAAGTCGCCGCGCGCAAACGCACCGCGCCAATCCCCGACACAACTCTCGCTTCGCCCCCGCGCGGCTTCGCCGCCGCCCTCGAGCGCAAATCCGCACAGGCCGGGATCGCGCTCATCGCGGAGGTCAAGAAGGCGAGCCCGTCCAAGGGGCTCATCCGCGCCGATTTCGATCCGCCCGCGCTCGCCTGCGCTTATGAAGCAGGCGGCGCCGCGTGCCTCTCCGTCCTCACCGACGCCCCGAGCTTCCAGGGCCATGAAACTTTCCTGCAAGCCGCGCGCGCCGCCGTCGCGCTGCCGGCGCTGCGCAAGGACTTCATGATCGACCCTTGGCAGATCGCCGAGTCGCGCGCGCTCGGCGCCGACGCCATCCTCATCATCATGGCCGTGCTTGATGACGCGCTCGCCGCCGACCTCGCCGCCGCGGCGACGCATCACGGCATGGACGCGCTCGTCGAGGTGCACGACGAGGCCGAGCTCGATCGCGCGCTGAAGCTCTCCGCGAAACTCATCGGGGTGAACAACCGAGATCTACGCACCTTCGAAACGACCCTTGCGGTGACGGAGCGATTGGCGCCGCGCATCCCGGCCGATCGTCTGCTGGTGTCCGAATCCGGACTATTCACGAACACCGATGTTCTGCGCGTGAAAGCCGCCGGCGCGCGCGCGGTCCTGGTTGGCGAATCACTCATGCGCCAGGCCGACGTCGCCGCCGCGACCCGAACCCTGCTCGGCCCCTCAGAATCGGTTTCGCTTGACCTCCCGCCGGAACGGACATAGAACAACCCCGGGACCGTTCCCGATTTGTCTACAACGTTCCGGTTAGGGCGCACGATGCTGACAGCAAAGCAAAAAGAGCTGCTGCTCTACATCCACGAGCGGATCAAGGAGACGGGCGTGTGCCCCTCCTTCGACGAAATGAAGGAGGCGCTGGATCTCGCTTCCAAGTCGGGGATCCATCGTCTGATCACGGCGCTGGAAGAGCGCGGCTTCGTGCGCCGCCTCCCGCACCGCGCCCGCGCTCTCGAAGTGCTGAAGCTGCCCGATTCCGCCACCCCCGCCGCGCCCCCGCGCGGCCGCACGGCCTTCAGGCCGAGCGTCGTGCCGCAGGAGGGTCGCGCCGCCGCTCCCCTCGCCGCCGCCGCAGGCTCGTTCGAGATCCCGGTCCTTGGCCGCATCGCCGCCGGCGCGCCCATCGAGGCGCTACAGAACGAGATCGGCCGCGTCGTCGTCGAGCCGGAGCTTTCCGGCGGCGACTATTTCGCGCTCGAAGTACGCGGCGATTCCATGATCCAGGCCGGCATCCTGGAAGGCGATCATGTGATCCTGAAGCGCACCGACATTGCCGACAGCGGCGACATCGTCGTCGCCCTGATCGATGAGGAAGAGGCCACGTTGAAGCGGCTGCGCCGTCGCGGTCAGTCGATCGCGCTCGAAGCGGCGAACCCCGCATACGAGACGCGCATCTTCGGGCCTGACCGGGTGCGCATCCAGGGCAAGCTCGTCGGCCTCAGGCGCCGCTACAGCTAATCAGAAAGAAGCGCCCTTCCTCTCTCGTTCACGGGGGAGGCGGCCGTGAAGCGGCCGGTGGGGGCGCAGCTCCTCGAACACTGGGGAGTGTCGCCGAAGGCGACGACGATCGGGGCGCTGGGGGCGCAACCGTAAGAGAATCCCATGCCCTGCGCGTCTCGCCGCGAGCTCGGGTCAGCACAAGACCGCGTTCCGTTTCGATGCCGTATCCGCCACTACGCCGTGCGAGGTCGCCCGCATCGATCGCACCGCGGAGATTTTCCGATGCGTCGAGACGCGTGAGCACGACATCCCCCTCGCGCACCGCCGCGAACCCTTCCCGCGTCAGCACGGTCACGATGCGTCCTCCCCGCGGCGTCAGGGCGATGCAGGCGGCCTCGCTGCACATTTCCGGCGCCGCCAGCGCCGCGCTCTCGGCAGGCGCAAGGCCCGCCATCTGTCCCAGCCTCTCGCGCGCAAAGATCGAGCGCCCGTACGCGCGCGTCAGCGTCCAGCCTTCGGCGCCGCGCACGAAGACCGCGCGCAGCTCTCCATCGAACCAGAGCACCGGGCGGGCCGCGAACGCATAGACAAGCACGCCGCCCGCGAAGATCACCGCGCCGGCCGCCTTCATCCCTCCGCGCCACACGCAGGCCCAAAGCACCCCCGATACCGCCAGCACGAAAGCCGCATCGGGCGGCTTCGGCAGCGCCCGAACGGCCTCCGGTCGCTCCGCGAACGACGCGCCGATCCCCACCAGAAGCTCGCATGCCCTCGCCATGATCCCGAGCGGAACGTCCGCGAAGCCGAACGGCGCCGCGACAGCGGCCGCAACTGCCGCGGGCGCGATCACGAACGCAACAAGCGGCGAAGCCACGAGGTTTGCCGGCAAGCCGTACACGGCGAAACGCTGGAAGTGATAAAGCGCGAAGGGATCGACCGCGAGCCCGGCCACGAAACTCACCGCCAGCGCGCCGAGCAGCATCCGCGAGAACGCTTGCATCCCCCCGACGATGGGGCCTGGGCTTGGCAGGCGCCGCTCCCAATCGGTCGCCGGCCGCGTCTCGAACGCCGCCACCAGCGCCGCCGTCGCCGCAAACGACATCTGGAAGCCCGGCTCCAGCACCGAATCCGGCAACACGAGCACGATGATCGTCGCCGCCAGCGCAAGTCCGCGCATCGTGATCGCCGGCCGATCGATCAGCACCGCCCCGAACGCCACGGCCGCCATCACATAGGCCCGTATCGCCGGCACGCTCGCGCCGGAGATCAGGAGATAGAGCGTGAGCGTAACAAGCGCGCCCGCCGCCGCCAGCTTGCGCACCGGCAGACGCAGCGCCAGCGGAGGAATAAGCGCGAAGAGCCCGGACAGCAGCGCGAACATCAGCCCGCCCACGACGCCCATATGCAATCCGGACACGGACAATATGTGCCCAAGCCCAGAATCCCGTAGCGCCGCGTCGGTCTCTTCCTCGATCAGGCTGCGATCGCCGGTGACCAGCGACACTGCCACCGCCGCGCCGCGCCCCGGCGCCGCCGCATAGATCGCCTCGGAAAGGTCGCTGCGCACCGCCGCAAGCTTCAGCCGCGCGCGATCGAACCATGCATCCGGCGCGCCGAGCTCGATCGGCCGACAGGCGCCGTACGTGAACCCCGTGGCGCCGATCCGCGCAAAATAGGCCCGCCGCGCGAAGTCGTACGCCCCCGGCGCCAGCGGCCCGTCCGGCGGCTGCAGAATGCCGTAGCAACGCACCGCGCGCCCGGCCGTGAACCGTCCGCTCGTCGCCATCCGCACGAAGCGGGGCGGCGCCGCGACGCCTTCGATCGTCCGCACAAGGAGCAAGAGACGCACGCGCGCGCCGCCCTGCGCTTCCTCCACCCACCCCGTCACGGCGACGGGACCGATCTCCCGCTCCAGGCGCGGGGCCGCCGCAAGCGCCGTCCGCGCGTGCGCGCACGCCGCGCCGAGCGCCAGCGCCGCCGCGAGCGACAGCACGCCCGCCGTCCCTGCGCGCAGCCACGCGAGAACGCCATGGACCGAGCCTCCGGGCCACATCGACGTCAGCGTCGCCAGCGCCGCCGCAGCCAGGAAGGTCGCCGGCGCGATCCAGCCGGGAGGATCCCCGGGCGCAGTGAACCAGAGCGCCGCCCCAGCGATCACCCCGACCGGCAGCCACAGAATCCACCGATCCCGCTGCGCGGCCAGCGCAGCGCGGAATGCCGCCGCCCAGCGCCTCTCCCCGGCGCGCCGCCAACTCTTCTCCATCCCCTTGCGGGGCGAGGAGGCGGCTGGGGGCGCAATCGCAACCATGGGTGGCGAGGCACATCAGCCCGACGCGGGCCTTCTCCACAAGCGGGACGAAATCGCGAGCCTCATGCTAACCACCCGCTCCATGAGCTCAGGCCAACACGTCGTCACCCGTTTCGCGCCCTCGCCGACCGGCTTCCTGCACATCGGCGGCGCCCGCACGGCGCTCTTCAACTGGATGTTCGCGCGCCGCCATGGCGGCAAATACCTGCTGCGCATCGAGGACACCGACCGCGCCCGCTCCACCCAGGAAGCCATCGACGCCATCTTGGCCGGCCTCGCCTGGCTCGGCCTCGACACCGACGAGCCGCCGCTCTTCCAATCGACGCGCGCCGCGCGCCACCAGCAAGCCGCCCACGAAATGATCAAGCGCGGCGGGGCTTTCCGCTGTTACGCCACGGACGCGGAAGTTGAAGCGTTACGCAACGAAGCGCGCGCCGAGGGCCGCGCCATGCGCTCGCCTTATCGGTCCGGCGACATCCCCGCCACCGATCGCCCGTTCGTCGTCCGCCTCAAGGCCCCCGATGACGACGTCGTCAATTCCGACCTCGTCCAGGGCGACGTGCGCATCCGCGGCCGCGACATCGACGACCTCATCCTGCTTCGCAGCGACGGCACGCCGACCTACATGCTCGCCGTCGTCGTCGATGACCACGACATGGGCGTCACGCACGTCATCCGCGGCGACGACCACCTCACCAACGCCGCGCGCCAGATCGCCATCTATTCCGCCGCCGGCTGGGACGCGCCGCGCTTCGCGCACATCCCGCTCATCCACGGGCCCGACGGCGCCAAGCTCTCCAAGCGCCACGGCGCCCTCGGCGTCGAGGCCTATCGCGACGAGATGGGCTATCTCCCCGAAGGCCTCGCCGCCTACCTCATCCGCCTGGGCTGGAGCCCCGGCCACGACGATATCCTCTCCAAGGAGGAGGCCGCCGAAGTCTTCGACCTCTCCCGCGTCGTCAAGGCGCCGGCCCGGCTCGACTTCAACAAGCTCGCCAACGTCAACGCCCATTTCCTGAAGCGCGCCGACGACGCCCGCCTGGCCGGGCTCACCAGGGACTTCATCGCCGCCAACAAACCGGACTGGACCATCCCTCCAGCCGCCCCAGAGAAAATCCGCGCCGCGATCCCCATATTGAAGCAGCGCAGCAAAACCATCGCCGAGCTTGCGGAAATGTCCTTCTTTTTCCTCGCTTCCAGGCCCCTCCAGCTTGACGCCGCAGCGCAAAAGGCGTTGACCGGCGAAGCGCGCGCGCGCCTGCAACGGCTGCACCCTCGTCTGCAGGCCCATGCGGCGTGGGACGCCTCCGCGCTCGCCGCGGAGCTGAAGGATTTCGTCGCCGCCGAAGGCGTCGGCATGGGCCAGCTCGGACCCCCGCTCAGGGCCGCGCTGTCTGGAGGAGCGCCTGCGCCCGATCTGGGACAGGCGCTTGCGCTGCTGGGGCGTGAGGAGGCCCTGGCCCGCCTGGAAGACCAGTTCTGAGGAATCAATTTTAACGCGGCGAGGCGTATGTCGCGGGCCCCGGAGGCAGGCCATGGAATCGAAAGTCACCAAGAAGCCGTCCGCGACTCTGACGGTGAACAACAGGCAGATCGAGCTCCCCGTCTATGGCGGGTCGGTCGGCCCCGACGTTGTGGACATCCGCAAGCTCTACAGCGAGACCGGCGTCTTCACGTACGACCCCGGCTTCACCTCCACCGCCAGCTGCGAAAGCCAGATCACCTATATCGACGGCGACGAAGGCGTGCTGCTCTATCGCGGCTACCCGATCGATCAGCTTGCGGAGCATTCGAGCTTCCTCGAAGTCTGCTACCTCCTGCTGCACGGCGAATTGCCGAACGAGACCCAGCTCAAGGCCTTCGACAAGGCGATCACCTACCACACGATGCTGCACGCGCAGTTCGACCGCTTCTTCGAAGGCTATCGCCGCGACGCGCACCCCATGGCGGTCATGGTCGGCACGGTGGGCGCCCTCGCCGCCTTCTATCACGACTCGACCGACATCGACGACTCGCGCCAGCGCACCATCGCCAGCCACCGCATGATCGCCAAGATGCCGACCATCGCGGCGCGCGCCTACAAGTACTCGATCGGCCAGCCGTTCGTTTCTCCGCGCAACAATCTCGACTACGCCTCGAACTTCCTGCGCATGTGCTTCGCGGTTCCGGCGGAGGACTATGTCATCAATCCCGTGCTCGCGCGCGCGATGGACGTCTTCTTCATCCTGCACGCCGACCACGAGCAGAACGCCTCCACCTCCACGGTGCGCCTGGCCGGCTCCTCCGGCGCCAATCCCTTCGCGTGCATCGCATCGGGCATCGCCTGTCTCTGGGGCCCAGCCCACGGCGGCGCCAACGAAGCTGCGCTGAAGATGCTGGAGGAGATCGGCACAGTCGATCACATCCCCGAGTTCATCCGCCGCGTGAAGGACAAGGACAGCGACGTGCGCCTCATGGGCTTCGGGCACCGCGTCTACAAGAATTACGACCCCCGCGCCAAGGCGATGCAGAAGCTCTGCCACCAGGTGCTGAAGGAAGTCGGCGCGGAGGATAATCCGCTGCTCAAGGTCGCGATGGAGCTGGAGAAGATCGCGCTGAGCGACGAATACTTCATCCAGCGCAAGCTCTACCCGAACGTCGATTTCTATTCCGGCATCACGCTGAAGGCGATGGGCTTCCCGACCTCGATGTTCACCGTGCTCTTCGCGGTCGCCCGCACCGTCGGCTGGATCGCGCAATGGACCGAGATGATGGAGGATCCCTCCCAGAAGATCGGTCGGCCGCGCCAAGTGTACACCGGCGCCGGCCCGCGCGACTTCGTCCCCCTCGCCAAGCGCTGAACCGCAAACACAGCAGAGCCCGCAAACATAGCAGAGAGAGGCGCTTTCCTCCCCCGTTCACGGGGGAGGTGTCGGCCGAAGGCCGGCGGAGGGGGCGCAACCTCTCAACGCGCGGAGCTAAGCACTCCCAGCACTGCATCCGCCGCGATCTCCGCGGCCGGCCGTCCGCCGCGCCCCATCTTCACAAGCGCGGCGTTCTGCGCCTCCACTTGCGCCGCGCGCGCCGCGGGATCGGCGATCAAGTTCGCCGCATAAGCCGCGATCGCTTCCGCCTTCAGCTTCGTCTGCAGGAATTCCGGCGCCACTTCACGCCCCGCCGCCACATTCAACAGCGTCACGAACGGCGCCGTGTAGAGCCCAAGCCCGCGCGCGAGCGCCCAAGTGAACCAGCCAAGCTTGTACCCCACGATCAGCGGCGCGCCTTGCAGCGCCGCCTCCGTCGTCACCGTACCCGAAACACACAGCGCCACCGTAGCCGCCGCGAACGCGTCTTCCTTCTCCGCCTCCGGCACGATGACCGCCCCGGCCGGCGCTTGCGCACGCACCGCCGCCCCAACCGAACCCGCCGCCACGCAAACGATGCGCGCCCCGAGAAGCGACGCCGCCCGCCACAGCGTCGGCGCCACGCGCCGCACTTCGCTTCGTCGGCTCCCGGGCAAGACCAGCGCGATCGGCGCATCGCCAAGCCCATGCCGTACGCGAAATGCCGCGCCGTCGCCCTGCTTCATCCGCCCGATCGCCGGATGCCCCGCAACCGTGCACGCCAGCCCGTAAGGCGCGTAATAGGGAACCTCGAAATCATGGATGCAGATGAGGTGATCCACCGCCGCCGCAAGCGTTCGCGCACGCCCGGCCCGCGCCGCCCACACTTGCGGCCCGATATATTTGACCAGCTTCACGCCAGGCGCCCGCGCACGCAGCCGCTGCGCCACGCGCAACGTGAAGCCCCATGAATCGATCAGCACTGCAACATCCGGCTTGAACGCATCGGCCGCCTCCACGACCGCCTCCACAAGCCGCACCACGCGCCCGTACGCCTTGAGCCCATCGAAGAGCCCGAACACCGCAAGCCCGCTGATGTCGATGACGCTCTTTACGCCGGCCGCTTCCATCGCAGGCCCGCCGCATCCCGCCACCGCCAGCGACGGATCCCGCTTCTTCAGCTCGCGGATGAGATCGGCCCCCAGCGCATCGCCCGACGCCTCCCCCGCCACCACGAAAATCCGGCTCATCTGCACCGCCGGCTTCCAGCCGGCCTTCTCAACGCTGCAGGCAAACGCGCTCCCCCTCGCCGCTGCGGGGAGGGGGCGCCCAACTCAGCCGATCTCATTGGGCGTAAATCCGTACACGAACAATCCCGCCGCATCTGCCGCCGCGACCAGCTTGTCCTTTCCCAACACGAGCGCGCCGCCCGCCTCCACCGCGACGCCCGCCAGCCCCGCCGCCGCCGCGCCCTCGATCGTCCGCACGCCAATCGTCGGCAGATCGATCCGCCGCTCCTGCATCGGCTTCGGGCGCTTCACCAGCACCCCGCGCCGCGCATCAGCGCGCCCGCGCACCGCTTCGGGCAGCGAGGCCACGCGCTTCAGCATCGCGTCGGTGCCCTCTTGCGCCTCCAACGCCAGAACCAGCCCATCGCAGACAACCGCGCCCTGCCCGACATCGAACGCCCCGAGCGCCTCGGCGACCTTCGCCGCCTTCGCGATATCCGCATGCGCCTTCGCGTCCGGCGCAACTGCGCCCCATGCGCCAGCTTGCGCCACCAGGCTCCCGAGCACCTCGTCCGCGCCGACGACCTTGAACCCGTCCTTCTCGAACTCCGCCATGAGGGCCCGCAACAACGCGTCGTCGCCCAGCCGCGCAGCCGCCAGCAACGCCGGCGCCATCTCCATCCCGCGCTGATCGAACTTCACCTGCGAAATGTCCGGACGCTGCACGATGCCGACGCACACTAGCGCATCGCAACCAGCCGCCTTGAGCGCCGCGATCCTCGCGCCCATCTCCCCAATATTGAATTCGTCGCCGAGATAAGCCGCCAGGCCCGCGTCCGCGAACGGCGCCACGCGCGATACATGGAATCCCGCCCCCGTCGCCTGACAATGCGCCGCCAACGCCTCTGGCAGCTCCCCGCCGCCCGCAATGATCCCAAGCTTCTTCCAGCCGGCCACTAAACCCATCCCAAGAAAGCGGGAGCCGATGCTTCGATGCGGATAGGCGTAAACAAGCTAGTCACGCGGCATGCAGATCGGCCGGTTCGCTTCCGCCTGGATGAACGCGACGATCTCCATCACTTCCGGCTGCTGCGCGTAGAGGTGCTCGGCATCCGCGAGCCGCTCCTGGAACGTGCCCTCCTCGGCAAAGAGCAGGCGGTACGCCGCCCGCAGATCATGAATCTGCTCCCGCGTGAAATTGCGCCGCTTGAGCCCGATCACGTTGAGCCCCGCCAGGTGCGCATGCACGCCGAACGCCGAGCCGTAGGGAATGACGTCCGCCACCACCGCTGACAACCCGCCGATGAAGGCATGCCGGCCGATGCGCCCATACTGGTGCACCGCCGCCAGCCCGCCGATGATCACCTGCTCGCCCACCTGCACGTGCCCGCCGAGCACCGCGCCCTGAGCAAAGATGACGTTGTCCCCCACGATGCAATCGTGCGCGACATGGCTCTGGCCCATGAAATAGCCGCCATTGCCGACCCGGGTGACGCTCCGCCCACGGACGGTTCCGCGGTGCATCGCCACATGCTCGCGCAACGTGTTCCTGTCGCCGATCTCAAGCGTGGTCGGCTCGCCCTTGTAGGACAGGTCCTGCGGCGGCCCCCCGAGCATCCCGAACGGATAGACGACGTTATCCTCTCCGAGCGTCGTCAGCGCTTCGATGTGCACGCTCGCGATGAGCCGCGTGCGCGCCCCGATCCTCACCTTCGGCCCGATGAAGCACCACGGCCCCACCTCCACATCGGGTCCAAGCTCGGCGCTTCTGTCCACGATCGCCGTGGGATGAATCTTCTCGCTCACGTGCTCACCGATCCGCCTTCATCGCCGCGAACTCCGCCTCCGCCGCGATCTCGCCGCCCACTTCCGCCCGTCCGCGAAACTTGAAGATGTTGCGCCGATGGAAGATCACCTCCACCGGAATCTCCAGCACGTCCCCAGGCTTCACCGGCCGCTTGAAGCGCGCACTCTCGATCGCCATGAAGAGGATCGTGTGCTTGGCGATGTCGGCGTCCAGCGATTTCGACATGAGCAGCGCCCCGGCCTGCGCCATCGCCTCGATCTGCAGCACGCCCGGCATCACCGGCAGCCCGGGAAAATGCCCTGGGAAGAACGGCTCGTTGATCGTGACGTTCTTGATCCCGCGGATCGAGGTGAACGCGCGATAATCGACCGCCTTGTCGATCAGCAGGAACGGATAGCGGTGCGGCAGCCTGGCCAGCACTTCGCCGATTTCGATAACGCTCGCTTCTTCCGCCATGTGGGCGCCCGCTCTTACGACTTTCCAGCCGCTTTCGACTTGAGCCACGCGATCTCGCGCATCCAGGCGCGCACGGGCTTGGCCGGATAGCCGCCCCACGTCTCGCCTGCGGGCACGTCTTGCAACACCGCCGAGCCCCCCGCAAGCGCGGCCCCTTCGCCGACGCTCCGGTGGTCGCTCACCCCGACCCGTCCGCCCATCCGCACATCGTCCCCGATCCGCGTCGAGCCCGAGACGCCCGCGAACGCGGCCATCATCGTCCGCCGTCCGATCGTCACATTGTGCGCGATCTGGCAGAGATTATCGATCTTGGCTTCCTCCGCGAGGATCGTGTCGTCGAACACGCCGCGGTCGATGGTCGAATTGGCCCCGATCGTCACCCGGTCCTGCACGATCACGCGGCCCAGATGCGGGACGTCATGGAGCCCGCCCGCGTCGCCCGCGACCCCGAACCCGGCCTCGCCGATCACCGCGCCGGCGAGCACCGTCACGTCGTCGCCGATGAGCGCGAACCCGATCGTGCAATTGGCCCCGATCTTCGACCGCCGCCCGATCGTGACACCCGGCCCGATGACGGCGTTGGGCCCGATCCGCGTCTCCGCGCCGATCTGCGCCCTCGCGCCGATCACCGCGCCGGCGCCGAGCTCCACGCCCGCTTCCAGCCGCGCTTCGGGATGCACCGCGACGCCTGCCGCAAAGCTCCGCGGACGGAAAAGCCTGAGCGCCATCCGCCCGAACGCCACGCGCGGCGCCTGCGCCACGACGATCGCGCCGGCGCGCTTCGCCATGGGCGCAATCTCCGCCCGCATAAGGCAGACGCCAGCCGTCGTCTCAAGCTGGTCCTTGGGCAGCGCGCCTTCGTAGAAGCAGAGATCGTTTGGCCCCGCCCGCTCGAACGGGGCCGCCGAACTGATCAGGCGATCGAGATCGCCCTCTGCATGCAGTCCGTCCGCCAGCTCCCGCACCGAGAGCGGCCCGAGGGTCTCATAGAACCGAGCGTCGATCATGGCCGCGTCTTCGGCCTTTGCGCCCGCCGTGGCAAGCACATCCGCCCTTCCTCCCCCGAAAGCGGGGAACGGCGCGTCGCGGCGCCATCCCCGCCGGAGGGGCGTCAGTTCCTGCGGTTGCCGCGGCGCTCTTGCTGCTGCGCCGGCGCCGGGGCCTGAGCCTGCTGTTGCGGCGGGGGCGGCGCGGAGAGACGCGACACGTTGATCGTCCGCACGCGCTGATCGATGCGCGAGAGCACGTCCTGCGTCGCATCGATGCTCGGCAAATAGCGCGACACGATCGAGGCCTCGAGCGCCGCTGAGGCGCCCCGCGCCTGCATCACCTCGAGGATGATCGGCGCGGTCTGGCGCTGGAACTCCGCAAGCGCCTGCCCGCGCGTGTATTCAAGGTCCCGCGCGAGCCCCATTTGCCGCTGTTGGAACGCCTGGCTCCGCCGCTGCAGCGCTTCGATCTGCTGCGCGAGCTGGGTGTTGGCGCGAACCTGCTCGGGGGTCTGCCCCTGCATCGCGCCCTGCAGGCGCTGGCCTTCCTGCTGCAGCGAGGTCTGCTCGGGCGTGATCTCGCCCTGCATCTGCTGTGCGATCTGCTGCAGCTTGGTCTGCATGTCGCGCCCTGCGGCGGTCTGCTCAAGGATGCGTTCCGCATCGATGACCATGATCGTGCCGGAGCCCGCCTGGGCGAAGGCCGCGGGCGAGAACGCGAGTGCGCCGGCGATGGCGCCGGCCGCGATTAAAGCTTTCACGGGACGCATTCGGGCGCCTTTCTGGGGGCTGCGCTTCCGGAATCCGGTCAGAAGCGAGTTCTTGTTGAGAAGCGGAAAGTTTCCGTCCGGTCGAAATATGATTTTGCGAAGGGTTCCGCAAAATCGAACTGCACCGGGCCGAACGGCGAATCCCAGAAGATGGACACGCCGGCCGACGCCCGGAACGACGCCGCATCGTCCACGAAAGTGGTGTAAGTTTGACCGCCGCTGGTGAAGCTCGTGGTGCGCGAACTCGCCGCATCGAGAATGCCGAGCGACCCGGCCTCTGCGAAGAGCGCGCCCGAAACGCCGAACTGCTCCGGCAGCCCGAGCGGGAAGGAAAGCTGCAGCGTGCCGATGTAGTAGAGATTGCCGCCCAGCGCGTCGCCGTAGATCGTGTTCACCACTCCGCCGCTGGCGTCCGAAACCACGGTGATCTGCCGCGGCCCGATGCCCGCCACGTCGAAGCCGCGGAAGGACGAGCCGCCCTTGAAGAAGCGGTCGTTGATCCGGACATCGTCGCCCGACCAGCCGAAGATATAGCCCGAATTGAGCCGGAAGCTCGCGGTCACGTCCTGGACGATGCCGCGATAGACGCCGGTGGAGAGCTCCGTACGCAGATAATGCACGTCGCCGCCGGCGCCCGCGAAGTCCTGGCTGAGCGAGAGGTCGAAGCCGTTGGTCGGATCGATGCGGTCGTTGCGCGCGTCCCAATTGAACGAATAGCCGAACACCGAGGTGAGGAAGGTGCCTTCCTGGTCGCAGAGCAGCGGCCGGCCGATATAGCGGATGTCGCACTGATCGACGAGATCGGTCGTCGTCGCCCCATCGCCGTCCGCATCAACGAGCAGGTTGGCGATGTTGGTGTCGTCGTGCAGCAGCGAATAGGTGATGCCCATGCCCGTGCGCTCGGTGAGCGGGAAGCTCGTGCGCAAGCCGAGGCCAGTCGATTGGTTCGTGAACGAGGATTGGTCGGAGAAGTCCGTCCGCAGCGAGAAGAGATCAAAGCCCGCCGCCAGGTCCCGCCCGAGGAAGCGCGGCTCGGTGAAGCGCACGTCGAATTGCTGGCGCAGCGAACTCGTCGAGGCGCGCAGCCGCAGGAATTGCCCCCGCCCGCGTAAATTCCGCTCGCTGACCGAGAGGTCGAAGAGGAAGCTTTCCTGCGAGGAATAGCCCGCCGCGAACGCCAGCTCGCCGGTGGATTCCTCCTCCACCTTCACCTGCACCACCGAGCGGTCCGGCTGCGTGCCCGGCTGTTCTTCCACTTCGACGCTCTTGAAGAAGCCGAGCGCGCGAATCCGCGAGCGTGAGCGATCGAGCAGGATACGGTTGAAGCTGTCGCCTTCGCTGACCCGCATTTCGCGCCGGATCACCCGATCGACGGTGCGCGTGTTCCCGACGATGTCGATCCGCTCCACGAAGACCCGCGGGCCTTCATTCACTTCGAACGTGATGTTGACGACCTTGTTGACCGGGTCGCGCTCGACGCGCGGGCGGATATCGACATTGGCGTAGCCGACGGTGCCGGCCACATAGCTCATCGCGTCGATCGAATCCTCGATCATCGAGCCTTCAAAGAGCTCGCCTGTGCGGATCGGGATGGCCGCTTCCAGGAGTTCCGGGGGCACCCGATCGAGCGCGGTCTCCACGCGGATGGCGCCGAAATCGTACTTCTCGCCTTCATCCACCGTGAAGGTGATGAAGAAGTCCTTCTGATCGGGCGTGAGCTCCGCGACCGCCGAGACCACGCGGAAATCCGCATAGCCGTGGTTGGTGTAGAACTGCCTCAGCTGCTCGCGGTCGTACTCGATCCGGTCCGGATCGTAATTGTCGTTCTTGGAGAAGAAATTCCACCAATGCGATCGGGTCGTGACGATCTGGTCCTGGAGCTTGCGGTCCCCGAACGCCTCGTTGCCGATGAAATTGATGTCGCGCACGCCCGTCACCGGGCCCTCGTCGATCTCGAAGATGAGATCCACGCGGTTCTGCTCGAGCTCGCGCACTTGCGGCGTGACCGTCGCCGCGAACCGGCCCGACCGGCGATAGACTTCCAGGATGCGCTGCACGTCGGCCTGCGCGCGCGCCGGCGTGAACACGCTGCGCGGACGCGCCTGAACTTCGTCGGTGAGCGTGTCTTCCTTCATCGACCGCACGCCCTCGAAGAGCACGCGGTTGATGATCGGGTTCTCCACCACGCGCACGACGAGGTCGCTGCCGCGCTGTTGGATCTGCACGTCGGCGAAGAGGCCGGTGGCGAACAGTGTTTTGATCGACAGATCGATCCGCTCCGGATCGAACGGCTCGCCGGGGCGCAGCGACATGTAGGACGTGACCGTCGAGGCCTCGATCCGCTGGATGCCTTCGACCTGGATCCGCCCGATCACCGCCGCTGCCGGCGCTTGCGCCTGCGCCGGGGCGCGGCGTGCGGCCGCCGGCGCCTGTGCGCGCGCTGGTTGTGCGGGCGTTGCAGCGCGCGCGGCCGGCGCCGCGGGCGCCGGCGTTCCGACCGGCGCGGTCCCCGGCTGCACCGTGGAGGTGCGCGTGGTGTCCTGCGTCGGCGGGGCGGGGGTTTCCTGCGCAAGCGCAGGTCCGGCGCCGACGCCGACTGCTGCGGCGCTGGTCAGAACGCCGGCCACGACGTCGCGAAAACCGCGCTTCATGAAGCCCTCAATGCCAAGGCGCTCCCCAGCGCCGGTTTTTTAAGACAGCATCCCGTGGGTGCGCGCAAGAAAGGAACGCTGTTCATCCTCAGCCCCATCAACCAATGCCGGGGTTCAGGAATCGCTGGATGTCATTCCAAGTCGCGAACAAGAACAAGCCCCCCAGCACCGCAAGTCCCGCGCGCAGGGCCCATTCATGGGCTTGCGGCGGCAGCGGCTTCCCGCCTCGAATCGCTTCGATGGCGTAGAAGAGGAGATGTCCCCCGTCGAGAATCGGGATCGGCAACAGATTCACGATGCCGACCGCGACGGAGAGAATCGCCGCCCACTGCAGCAGGGAGAGGAGCAGGTCAGAAAGGCGTTCCCAAGGCGAGACGTCGGTTTGATCGATGGCGCGCGACGCGATCCTGCCGCTTTCGTTGAGGATGCCCGCCGGCCCCGCGATGTGTTCGGGCGAGGCCCGCCCTGCGAACACCTCGCCGATATAGGCCCCGGTCATCGCCACGATGCTCCAGGTCTGCTGCGCGCCGATGCCGATCGCGCCGATCGGCCCCACGCGCTCGATCACCCGCTCCTCCGGCAGCGTGCGCCGCTCGATGCCCAAGAGCCCGATGCGCCGCATCCGACCGTCCGGACCCGGCGTTTCGGTCGCTGTCGGCGTCACGGTCAATGACGCCAGCCCGCCGTCGCGCCGCACGACCAGATTGAGCTGCCGCTCCGGATTGGCCGCCACCACGCGCTGGAAGTCGCCGAACACGCTGACCGGCTGGCCCTGGATCTCCACCACGACGTCGCCGCCGCGGATGCCGCCCTTCTCGGCGGCCGAATTCGCCATCACTCCGTCGATCCGCGGCGACAGCTGCGCCCGGTCGGTCATGTCGCGCCCGACGATCAGCACCACCGCCGCGAACGCCGCGATCGCGAAAACGAAATTCATCAGCGGCCCGGCCACCACCACGAACGCCCGCGCCGCCACCGGCGCGGCGCGGAAGTGTCCGCGCTCCCGCGCCTCTTCATGGCTGAGCTGCTGTGCTTCCTCTGTGGCAGGCCCGATGCTGGAGGGGTCGGTGTCATCGACCCAGGAAACGAAGCCGCCGATCGGGATCGCCCCGAGCTTCCAGGTCGTCCCGTGCCTGTCCCGCGCCTGGGCCACCGCCGGCCCCATCCCGATGGAGAAGCTCTTCACCGCGATCCGGCAGAGCCGCGCCGCGCGGAAGTGCCCGAACTCGTGGACGAACACCACCATTCCCAGGACAAAAATGAACGAGCCGCCATAGAGCAGCACGTTCTTCAATGCTTCGAGCATCGCCTGCGCCTTTCACGGCTCGGGGGGAACGGCCCCCGGGCCCCTGCCAATCTCGTGTTGCGCCGAGTTCAGAACCCGCGTCGGGATTTGTCCCTCTCCCCGACCCGCGCCCCTATGCTCCGACGAGCCCGAGGGCGGCCTTTCGGGCCGCCTCCCGCGCCGCTCTATCGATAGCGCGCACCTCATCGAACGATGAAGGCGTTTTTTGGAACTGTCCAAGGTCGTCTTTGTCCAGGCGATCAAGGACTTCCCCCACCACGCGAGCGATCGCCAGAAATCCGAGCCGCCCGGCCAGGAATTCCCCCACCGCCACTTCGTTTGCGGCATTCAGCGCCGCGCTCGCCTTCGGCCCTTCCAGGAGCGCCGCCCGCGCCAGCGCGAGGGCCGGGAAGCGGGCTTCGTCCGGCCGCTCGAACGTGAGCGAGCCGAGCGCGGCCAGGTCGAGTCGCGCGGCGCTGGTGGCCACCCGGTCCGGCCAGGCGAGGGCGTAGGCGATCGGGACGCGCATATCCGGCGCGCCGAGCTGCGCCAATACCGATCCGTCGCAATAATGCACGAGTGAATGCACGACCGATTGGGGGTGCACGAGAATGTCGATCGCCGCGCTCGCCATCCCGAACAGGTAATGCGCCTCGATGAGCTCCAGGCCCTTGTTCATGAGTGTCGCGCTGTCGATCGAGATCTTGGTTCCCATCCCCCAGATCGGATGCGCCGCCGCCTGCGCCGGCGTCGCCGCCGCCATCTCCTCCCGCGACCAGGTCCGGAACGGCCCGCCTGAGGCGGTCAAGGTCAGCTTCTCGACCCGCTCCGGATGCCCAAGCACCTGAAAGATCGCGTTATGTTCGGAATCGACCGGCAGCAGCGTCGCGCCCGCCTTGGCCGCCGCCGCCCGCATCAGCGGCCCTGCGCAGACCAGGCATTCCTTGTTCGCCAGCGCCACGATGGCGCCCCTCTCCACGGCCTTCAGGGTCGGTTCGAGGCCGGCCGCGCCGACAATCGCCGACATCACCCAATCGGCCGGCCGCGCCGCCGCCTCCTCGATCGCGGCGGGCCCAGCGCCCACTTCCACGCCCGGCAGCGCCGCGCGGGCGTCCTCCAGGAGCGTGGGGTCCGCGATCGCCGCGAATTTGGGCCTGAGCCGCCGGGCCGCCGCCGCCAGCGCTGCGACATCACGTCCCGCCGCGATCGCCTCGATCGGACGCTCCAGGCCCTGCGCCCGCATCTCCTCCACGACCGCGACGGTCGTCTTGCCCACCGAGCCGGTGACGCCGAGGATCGAAATGCTCACGGACGCTCTTGTGTCAGCGCCCGAGCAGAGACGCCAGCGCCGAGGGGCACAAGACGAGGAAGGCGCTGGTCGCCAGCGTCGCCGCCATGAGCCCGTCCAGCCGGTCGAGCACGCCCCCGTGCCCGGGAATGAGCCGGCTTGCGTCCTTCACCCCGAACCGCCGCTTGATGAGCGACTCGATGAGGTCCCCCACCAGCCCGATCAGCGCCAACGACGCCCCCGCCGCCGCCCATTCTCCGAGCGACGGCGCTCCGAAGAGATGCCCGTTCGCGGCCCCGGCGCCTGCGCCCGCCGCAATCCCGGCGACCAGCCCGCTCCACGTCTTCTGCGGCGAGAGCCGCTCGATCAGCTTCGGCCCCCCGATCAGCCGCCCGGCGAAATAAGCGCCCACGTCCGCCGCCCAGATCGTCGTGAAGAGAAGGATGATGATCTCGAACCCACCCGGGTCGCGCGCGCGCAGCCACAGGAAGCACGCCGCCGGCGCGCCGATATAAAGCGCCCCGCCCGCCGTCTCGAGCATGCGCACGATCGTCCGCCTACGGACGGCCGAGACCCCGGCGCAGAGCGCGAGCCAGCCCAGACCCCAATCGAGCTGCCCCCAGCTGGCGAACATCACCGCCCCGAGCGAGCCCGCAAGCGAGAAGAGGAACGCGCCCGTGAGCGCGTCCGGCTCGCTCATCCGCGCCCATTCGTAGCTCATCGCCAGCGCGCACGCGCCGGCCGCCGCCGCCAGCCACGGGCCCCCGAACCAGGCCACGGCGAGTCCTAACGGGATAAGCACGATCGCCGAGAGCGTCCGCGGCAGGATGTCTTGCAGATCGCGCGTTTTCGGCTTTTCCGACGCATCCGCCGGCGCGTTCATGCCAAGGCCGCCATCATGAGCTGGCCTCGCCGCCGATCCCGCCATAGCGCCGGTCGCGTCGGGTGAACTCTGCGATCGCGCGCTCCATCGCCGCGCGGTCGAAATCGGGCCACAGCACGTCGAGGAACACGAGTTCGGAATAGGCCGCCTGCCAGAGCAGGAAGTTGGACAGCCGCAATTCCCCGCTGGTGCGGATCACGATGTCCGGCGCCGGCAGATCGCGCGTGTCGAGATAACCTGCAAACACGTCCGGCGACACGTCCTCCAGCTTGAGTCTTCCCCCCGCCACGTCGCCGGCGAGCTTCTTCGCCGCCCGCGTGATCTCTTGCTGTCCGCCATAATTGAACGCGATGGTGAGATTGAGCGCCGTGTTCTGCGCCGTGCGCCGCTCCGCCCGCTCGATCATCTCCAGGATGTCGGGATTGAGGTTGTCGCGCGCCCCGATCACGCGCACGCGCACGCCTTCGGACGCCAGCCGCTCCAGGTCGCGATCGACATAGAGCCGCAGCAGCTCCAGCAAGGCGTTCACTTCGTCCGGAGGCCGTCGCCAATTCTCCGTGGAGAAGCCGAACACCGTCAGGTAGGGCACGCCAAGCTCGCCGGCGGCCTCCACCGCGCGCCGCAGCGCCTCCACGCCCTCCCGGTGCCCGAAACTGCGCGGCCGCGAGCGCGCCCGCGCCCAGCGTCCGTTGCCGTCCATGATGATGGCGACGTGGCGCGGCCGCGGGGCCGCCTCGGGTGTGGGAACCGCCGCCATCACCGGCGCCGCCGGCTCTCAGCCGGCCTCAACCCGACTCCCTGAACGGGCGCAGGCGCGTCATGTCCTCGAAGCGAAGGAGCCCCAGCGGTCAAACCTGCACGATCTCCGCTTCCTTGTGCGCCACCGCGTCGTCGATCTTCTTCACGTATTCGTCGGTCGCCTTCTGCACCAGATCGTGCAGCTTCTTGTGCTCGTCCTGACTGATCTCGTGATCCTTTTCCTGCTTCTTTAGGTGCTCCATCGCGTCGCGCCGAACATTGCGCACGGCCACCCGCGCATGCTCGGCGTACTTGCCTGCAAGCTTCGCGAGCTCCTGGCGCCGCTCGCCGGTCAGCGGCGGAATGGGGATCCGCAGCGATTGGCCGTCCACCACCGGATTGAGCCCCAGCGACGAGGCGCGGATCGCCTTGTCCACCGCCCCCACGTTCGACCTGTCCCAGACCTGCACGGAGATCATCCGCGGCTCGGGCGCCGAGATGGTCGCGACCTGGTTGATCGGCTGCGATGTCCCATAGACCTCAACATGGATGGGCTCCAGCAGCGCCGCCGAGGCGCGGCCGGTGCGCAGGCCCGAGAACTCGCCCATGAGCGCGTTGAGCGCGCCTTCCATGCGCTTCTTGTAGTCTTCGACCTTGAAGGGTTGGCTGGCCATGTCCGCCTCTTGCCCAAATCGCTGAAATACTAGTCGCGGATAATCGTGCAGACGCCGCGCCCGCTCAAGACGTCGGCGAGCCCTCCGCGCGTCTGGATCGAGAACACGACGATCGGGATCTTGTTCTCCCGCATCAGGCTGACGGCCGAGGCGTCCATCACCCCCAGGTCGCGCGCCAGCACCTCGTGATAGGTGAGCCGGTCGTGCCGCTCCGCGTTGGGATCCTTCTTCGGATCGGCCGAATAGACCCCGTCCACTTGCGTACCCTTGAAGAGCGCGTTGCAGCCCATTTCCGCGGCCCGGAGCGCCGCTGCGGTGTCGGTGGTGAAGAACGGATTGCCGGTGCCGGCGGCGAAAATGACGATCCGCCCCTTCTCCAGATGGCGCATCGCGCGCCGGCGGATATAGGGCTCGCACACGGTCATCATCGGGATCGCCGATTGCACCCGCGTCTCAGCGCCCAGCTTCTCGATGGCGTTCGACATCGCCAGCGCGTTCATCACCGTCGCGAGCATGCCCATATAATCGGCGCTCGCCCGCTCCATGCCTGACGCGGCGCCGGAAAGGCCGCGGAAGATGTTGCCCCCGCCGATCACCAGGCAGAGCTCGAAGCCCTGCTTGGAGGCGGCCGCGACCTCTTCGGCGATGCGGTTGCAGACCTCCATATCGATGCCGTAGCCGGCCTGCCCCATCAGGGCCTCGCCGGAGATCTTGAGAAGGACGCGCTTGAAGGGCGAGCCCGCGGGCGGCTCGCGCCGACGAGCGTCGGGGAGCGGTTGGGAGGCGTCGGACATTTGAATCGATGTCCCTACCCGCTTCGCCCCCTCCACGCAAAGCCGCCGAGGCAGCCCAAGACAAGCGCAGGCGCCCCTCTCCCGCTGGCGCGGGAGAGGGGACGGGCGTGAGGGAGCATGAGAACGCGCGCTTGAGCCGCGTCCAAAAGCAAAACGCCCCGCCCCTTTCGGAGCGAGGCGTTCGCTAGCGTCTCAAGCTGCGCTCAGCTCTTCGTCATCGCCGCCACTTCCGCGGCGAAATCGTCCACCTTCTTCTCCACGCCCTCGCCGAGCGCGAAGCGCACGAAGCCGGTGATCTTGATCGGCGCGCCGGCCGCCTTGGCGGCCTCGTTCACCGCCGCCTCCACGGTGAGGTCGGGGTTGAGCACGAAGGCCTGCTTCAGTAGCACGGATTCCTCGAAGAACTTCCGCATGCGCCCTTCAAGCATCTTGTCGAGCACCTGCTGCGGCTTGCCGACCGCCTTGGGATCTTCCTTGATCTGCTCGGCGAGCACGGCCTTCTCGCGCGCCACCCGGTCGGCCGGGAGCTCGGCTTCCGTGAGCGCAAGCGGGCCCGCCGCCGCGACGTGCATCGCCACCTTGCGGGCGATCTCCGCCGCCGCGTCCGCCTTCTCGCTCTCCGCCGCCACGATGACGCCGATGCGGCCCATATTGTCCGCAACCGCGTTGTGGATGTAGGCCGCGACCGCGCCCTGCTTCACGTCGAGATAGGCCGCGCGCCGCAGCGTGATGTTCTCGCCGATCGACGCGATCAGCGAGGTCACCATGTCGGACACCTTGCCTTCCCCGCTCGGCGCCTTGGCGTCGAGGATCTTGGCGAGGTCGCCCTTGTTCTTCAGCGCGAGGTCGGCGAACGCGCGCGCCGCAGCCTGGAACGTGTCGTTCCGCGCGACGAAATCGGTCTCCGAATTGAGCTCCGCCAGCGCCGCCGCCTTGCCGCCGGCCGCAAGCGCGACAACGCCTTCGGCGGCCGCACGGTCGGCCTTTTTCGCAGCCTTCGAGAGGCCCTTGGCGCGCAGCCAATCAACCGACGCCTCAAGGTCGCCGTTGTTCTCCGCCAGAGCCTTCTTGCAATCCATCATGCCGACGCCGGTCTTCTCGCGCAGCTCTTTCACCAGCGCGGCGCTCACTTCGGCCATGACATTCTCCTTACACTGACATTCATTCTGAAACTTGCGGCGATGCGCGCCTTCCCCCCCTTCGAAGGGGGAGGAAGCTTGCGCGGCTGCCGGGAGGAGGCCTCCTTCGCGGGAGCGCCCTAGGCGCTCGGCTGTTCTTCCGTCGCGGCCAGCGCCGGCTCCGCGCGCGGGCTCACCGAAGCGCCGATATCGACGCCCGAGCGCCCTTGCGCCTCTTCCAGCCCGTCGATCACCGCGTCCGCGATGAGATCGCAATAGAGCTGGATGGCGCGCGCCGCATCGTCATTGCCCGGCACCGGGAACGTGACGTCGTCCGGATCGCAATTGGAATCGACGATCGCCACGACCGGGATCGAAAGCTTCTTCGCCTCCAGGATCGCGATCGCCTCCTTGTTGGTATCGATCACGAACATGAGGTCCGGGATGCCGCCCATCGAGGCGATGCCGCCGAGCGAGCGGTCAAGCTTGTCGCGCTCGCGCTGCACGGTGAGCAGCTCCTTCTTGGTGCGGCCGCCCTTGCCGTCTCCGGTCAGCACCGCATCGAGCTCGCGCAGGCGCGCGATCGACTTCGACACCGTCTGCCAATTCGTCAGCGTCCCGCCGAGCCAGCGCTGGTTGATGAAATACTGCGCGCAGCGCCGCGCTGCCGTCGCGATCGGCTCGGACGCCTGCCGCTTGGTGCCGACGAACAGGATCCGTCCACCGGCGGCCGCAACTTCGCGCACCTTCACCAGCGCCTGATGCATCAGCGGCGCCGATTGGCTGAGGTCGATGATGTGGATGTTCGATCGGACGCCGAAAATGTAGCGGCCCATCTTGGGGTTCCAACGATGGGTTTGGTGTCCGAAGTGAGCGCCAGCTTCCAACAGCTGGCGCATGCTGAATTCAGGCAGCGCCATGGGTTTCCTTTACCGGTTTGTCCTCCGCGGGAAGACGCCGGGTCCTGGAAAGCGCGCCCGCGGCGCCCTGCGGCGCCTCGGATTCGTTGTCTGGGGGCCCGACACCGGATGGAGCGAACCTCATCGGTCCGCGCCGCTCCCGCGTGCGAGATGGGGCCGGATATAGGCGACCACCCTCCCCGAAGCAAGCTGAGGCTCTTTCCCCCGTTCACGGGGAGGGCTTCGCTCGAAGGGCGGCGAGCGCCTGATCGAGGTGCGTTAGCTCCCAAACCGCGACTTGCGGAATTCCGGCAGCCCGTCCCCGAACCGCACCCAGCCGATATTGTCCTCCAGCCAGGAATGATGCGTCGGCGGAAAGGCGCCCGGCTCGTCCAGGCTCGCGGTCGCCACATCGATCTCGTCCGGCGCCCCGCGTTGCGCATACGTGAGCTGGGTCCCGCACCCGCCGCAGAACGTCCGCTCCACATCCGGCGACGACGCATACCGCTTCGGCTCTCCGCGGATCAGATGGAACCGCGCCTTCTCCGCCGACACCCACGCCGCGATCGGCGCGCCCGTCACCCGCTGACAGGACCGGCAGTGGCAGACCATGCTCGCTTCCGGCGCCCGGTCGAGCCGATAGCGCACCGCGCCGCAATGGCAGCCGCCTTCGATACCTTTCATTGCGCGATCTCCTCGAACCATGCCGTCATCGCGTCGAGAATCTGCTCGCGCACCTCGGCGTCCTTGCGGCCGCTCTTGGCCGGCACATGGAACGAATGGTCCGCATCCGGAAAAGGCACGAGCGTCGCCTTCACCCGCTTCACGACCGGCTCGAGCAGCGAAAGCTCCGCCAGCGCATCCTTCGTCCCTGAGAGAAAGAGCATCGGCACGCCCACATCATCGAGATGCTTCGCGCGCTCGTCCGAGGGCTTGCCGGCCGGATGCAGCGGAAACCCGACGAACGCCAGCCCACGCACGCCCAAGGGCGCAAGCGCTTCAGCCTGCGACGTCATCCGCCCGCCGAACGAGCGCCCGCCCGCGAACATCGGCAGGTTCAGCTTCGCCGCCTCCCCGACCGCGGCGCGCACCGTCGCATGACACAGCGCCGGCGGATCAGGGCGTTTCCCGCCCGCCTCCATGTACGGAAACTGGTAGCGCAGCACCGCCACGCCGCGCGCCGCGAGCCCGACCGCCACCGCTTCCATGCCCGCGTGCCGCATCCCCGCGCCCGCGCCGTGCCCAAACACGTAAACGGCTCGCGCGCCCTTCGGCGCATCGATGAGCCCCGACACGCGCCGTTCGCCCACCGCAATCGTCACGTCAGCGCGGGTCACGCCTCCGCGCATGCGCTCAGGCGGCGCGCCGCCGCTTCTTCGGCAGCAGCGGCAACACAGTACCCACCGCCAACACCGCGATCACCGCGACCAGCATCGGCCCCGTGCCGCCGAGCGTCTGGTTGAGCGCGCGCCCGCCCGTGACGATGCCGTGCGCCACCGCCAGCAAAAGCACCGCGACGGCCGCCAGCACGAACCCGGTCGCGCCCCTGAGCACGCCCGCCTGCAGCGGATGCCGGCTGAGATAAAGCTGGAAGCTGCCCGGCTTCTTCCGCTTCAGGATCACGTCGATCAGATAATCGACGTCCCGCTCGAAGCTCTCGTGCCGCACTGACACAGCGTTGAGGCGCGTCAGCGGGCGCAGTTCCTCCGGCAGGTCCGCGTCGTCCGGCATCGAGGCGCCGGTCGCCAGCACCGGCAACACCTTCGCGTCGGTGGAGGCCAGCGCACGCGCCACCTCCTTTCGCACCCAATCGCCGTCCTGCTTGATCCGCGGGCCCTGGTCGCTGCGCCCGACCCAGCCCGGCCCGATCACGATCAGGCAGAACTCGCTCTGCTTCAGCGCCGCCTCGATCTTGTTTCCGAAATCCGCGCCCGGATCGATGCCTTCGACGTCGAGAAAGACTTGGCCGATCTCCGGCGCCTGTTTCAGCCTGTCGACGATGCGGCCGGTAAAGTCGCGCGTGTCGTCGCGCCGGTACGAGATGAATACGTTCGTCGCCATTGGAAGCCCTCGCCGGCCGAGTTTGATCCGAACTAGTTCGGCCTTTCAAGCGCCGGGAGAATCCCCGCCCGCTGCAGATGCGTGCGCCCCGCCAGGCGGCCCGGATCGAGCGTGGTGACGTCACGGTCGCGGGCGCCCTTCCGGAACTCGTAGACGAGCGCGGTCACCCGGTGCGCGGCGGTGAACTGGCGCTGGCGGAAGCTCTCCGGCAGCCGGTTCGCGCCCTGCCGCAGCAATTGCGCGGCCTCGCCCGCCGTCAGCGTATCGTCCGGGTTCGTCGTAAAGGGCTTATCGGAGGTCACGAACACGATTTGCCGGTAATAGCCCTCCGGCGCAAAGAAGAGCTGCTGGACGTAGGTCCCGAGCGAGAAGGGCGCGCTGGTGTCCGGCGACAGGAAGCGCAGATCGCCCGGCGCCGAGGAGCCGTCCTCCCGCATCCGTTCGAGCCGCGCCACGAGCGCAAACCCGCCCGGCGCGCGATAGAAACTGTATTCCGAATAGCCCGCCCGATCGAGCGCGCTGGTGAGCCGCTCCCCGACATCGAATTGCGTGCGGGCGTTGGCGAGCAGGGTCCGCTGCAGCACGAACCGCGCCGAAGGCGTCGGCGGCGGCCACGGGAAATCCGGCAGCTGCACTTCCGCGCGCCGGAGCCCGCGGGTTTTCCCCGACGCCAGTTCCCCGTTCGCGGCCGGCGGCGGCGGCTGCGACGGCGCGGCGCGATCCTCCGTGACCGGAGCGTTGGGCGCTGGCGTGATTTCAGAGGCGACCGGCGGCGCGGGCTCGGCGTGCGACGCCTCCTGTTGCGGCGGCGGCTCTGCGACCTGGGCGTCCGTCTGCGACGCGGCCGGGGGCGGCGCCGCCGATTGCTGCCCGCAGCCGAAGAGCGCCAGCGCAGCAACGGCGCCAACGAGATAACGCAGCATCGATTTCATCTACGGACGCTCCAACGCCGGCTCGATTCCCGAGCGCTCCAGGTGCACGCGCGCGCCGAGCCGTCCCTGCGAGGTGCGCGCCAGCGCATCCTCGCCCGGCCGCTTCTCGAACTCGTAGACGAGCGCGGTTGCGACATAATCCTGTCCGAACCTGATCGAGCGGAAATACCCCGGCAGCACGTTCGCGCCGTTCCGCAGGATGGCCTCCGCTTCGCTCTCCGAGAGCGCCTTGCCGCTCGCCACGAACGCTGCGTTCGTCACGATGAACGCGATCTGCCGGTAATTTCCCACCGGCGCGATGAAGAGCCCGGTGAGATACCGTGTGATCGAGAACGGCTCGTTCGCCGGCTGCACATAGCGGATCGTGTCCGGCGCCGAGGAGCCGTCGTCGAGGAAGCGCTCCAGCCGCGCCACCAGCGCAAACCCGTTCGGCACCGAATAGAAGCTGTACTCGTAGCGCGCCCGGTCGAGCGCGCTGGAGAGGCGTTGCCCCACGTCATAGAGCGAAGGGCGCGAGATCCCGCCCACCAGCGCCGCGCGCGACAGGATGAGCCTGGACGAGGGCGCCGGCGGCGGCCACGGAAACGCGGGAAACCCGACATTGGAGCTCGTCCGTGAAAGGCCGCGTGTCCGCCCCCCGCCGCCCGCGGAGCGGGTCGCACCGCCCGCTCCGCCGGCCTCGCCGGTCGGAGACCGCGGAATCGCGATGGTCCGCCCGGCGACCACGCCGGCCAGCGCCCCTGTTTCACGCTCCGTCGCGGGCGGAGGCGGCGCCGGCGGCGCGACCGTCGCCGTCGTCCGCTCGAGCGCGCAGCGCTCGCTGACCCCGCGCCCGGGCAGGTCCGCGCCGTCGCGGTCGCTCACCCCGTCGAACGTTCCGCGCCCGCCGCGGTCGAAGGAATCCCGGTCGTTGAGCCCGGTCAGCGTGCCGAACCCGGCCTGGTCGGCGCCGTCCCGGTCGGTGAGGCAGGTCCGCCGCCGCCCAGCTACCTGCGCGAACCCCAAGCCGGTCACGGCGCCGAGCGCGCCGCCGGACGCGACCGTAGCGCCCACGACACGCGCCAGAAACGATCGCCGATTGGGGCGTACGAGCTCGCCCATGCCCATCCCTTTCGAAACGCCCACGCCGGGGCGTCTTATCAGCCTACCTAGCGCCGCTCCAGCGCCGGCTCGATCCCCGAGCGCTCCAGATGCACCTGCGCCGCGAGCCGCCCGCGCGCCGGCCGCGCCAGCGCCTGCTCCTGCGGCCGCTTCTCGAACTCGTAGACTAGCGCCGTCACCGAATAGTCCGGCCCGAAACGGATGAAGCGGTACGTCGATGGCAGGGCGTTCGCGCCGCTCCTCAGGATGCGCTCCGCCTCCACATCGCTCAGCGCCTTGCCGCTCGCCACGAATGGCGCGTTGGTCACGATGAACGCGATCTGCCGGTAGTTCCCCACCGGCGCCACAAAAAGCCCCGTGAGATAGCGCGTGAACGAGAAGGGCTCGTCGCCGGGCTGCAGATAGCGGAAATTGTCCGGCGCGCGGCTGCCGTCGTCGAGGAAACGCTCCAGCCGCGCCACCAGCGCGAAGCCGCTCGGAACCGAATAGAAGCTGTATTCCGAATAGCGCGCGCGCCGGAGCGCCGCCGTCAGCCGCTCGCTCACATCCATCAGCGTCGGCGGACGCCTGCGCCTTGCATCGATGAAGATCTCACGCGGCAGGAGCTGCCGCGACGAAGGCGCCGGCGGCGGCCATGGGAAGGCCGGAAACGCCGCCCGCTCGCGCGGCGCCGAACGCGATGCGATCACCGGCGGCGGTCCACCCCCGCTGCGCCCGCCGCCTCCGCCGCCATTGTTGCCGCCGCCTCCGTTCCCGCCGCCGCGCCTGCCGCCGCCCCTCTGCGAGTTGCGCAGCGCCTCCTGCATCTGCCGCACCCGCCGCTCTTCCTCGCGCTCCTCTTCCCGCACGATCTCGCAGCGAACCCCGACGCCGCGATTGGGCTGGTCGGTTCCCCCGTCCTGGTCGGTGACGCCATCGAACGTCCCGCGCCCCGCCCTATCGGAGCGGTCGCGGTCGGTGAGCCCAGTCAATGTCCCGTAATGCGGCCGGTCAGAGCGGTCGCGATCGGAGAGGCAGCTGCGCCGAGGCGGGGTTTGCGCCCAGCCGGTCACGCTCCCCAGCGCGCCTCCTGACGCGACCGAGGCGCCGACCACCTGGGCGAGGAACGACCGCCGGTTCGGACGCAAGGCTTCCCGCATCCCTGCTTCCTACCAATCCCGGCGCGGCCCGTCATGCGCCCGGCGTCACACTTCACGCATCGATCCGGCCGACCCATCCCCGGGTGGCCAGCAGAACCGTCTTCGGGACCGGCTTCTCGCCGCTCAGATAATACCCGATCATCCGCCGCGAGAGACCAAGCGCCTCCGCCGCCGCTTCCTGCGTCAGCCGATGTCGCTGCATCCACGCGCGGAACGCGCCCGGCGCCATGATCTCACCCGCCTGCTCGTCCGCCCAGCGCCGCAATTGCGGGGCGCCGAAATCCACACCGCAGGGCCATTCGAGGGACCAACCGTCCTCGCTCATCCGCACACGGAGGAATTCCGCCTCCTCCCGCAAAGCCTTCAAAGCAGCCCTTTCCGCGATGACTTCTCGCAGATCGACTCCCGCTACGCGCCCATCGTCCCAACCGATCTCGAGCCGCATGGGCCCGACCACTGCGACGCTGTCGATCTTCCCCAGGCTCATGCATCGTCTCCGCTGTATTCATTCCAACGCGCCCACAGCAATTCTTGATGCCCAACCGCCCAGTCGAGCGCTTCACGCAGATCGATCCGGCCGGAAATCGCGATCACCTCCAGGGTCTCGATCGCGACTTGAGCAGCGCCATCACGTCCCAGCACATGGAAGTGCGGAGGGTTATGGTCCGCGAAGAACATCGCGATCTCGCAATTCGAGAAGCGAACGATCCGAGGCATCTCATATATGTGCAACTATTGCACAAGACAAGGAGCCCATTAACGCGCCCGCAACCCGAGTCCGGTTGCGCTTGCCCGCGAACCTCCCTTCATGGACGGACGCGGATGGCGGCGCAGCAGAAGCGGCTCATGGCCCAGAAATCCGGGACTCAAGCGCCCGATCCAGCGCCCCATGCGGGCAAGGAACCCAGGGGCCGCGGCTTGCTGGGAGGGCTGTTCGGCCTCAAATCCCGGGAGACCTCCAAGCCATCTTCTCCACAACCAGCCCCAGCGCCCGCGCCCCCTGCGACGCCCCCGGCCCTTGCCGCGACGACGCCGAAGCCGGCAGAACCCGCCCCCGCGAAGGCCCCAAAAGCCGAAGCCAAACCGAAAGCCGCACCGCAGAACGCCGTGAACAAACCCGCTCCCAAAGCCAAAACCGCCGAGCTCCCGCTTTCCGAGGGCGCCTACACCGCCAAGGACATCGAGGTCCTGGAGGGCCTGGAGCCCGTCCGCCGACGGCCGGGCATGTATATCGGCGGCATCGACGAGCGCGCGCTGCACCACCTCTTCGCCGAGGTGCTCGACAACTCGATGGACGAGGCCGTCGCCGGCTTCGCCGACCGCATCGAAGTGGAATACATGGCCGACGGAACATTGTCGGTCGCCGATAACGGCCGCGGCATCCCGATCGATCCGCACCCGAAATTCCCGAAGAAGTCCGCGCTCGAAGTGATCCTCACCACCCTGCACGCGGGCGGCAAATTCTCGGACAAAGTCTACCACACGTCCGGCGGCCTCCACGGCGTCGGCGTCTCGGTCGTGAACGCGCTCTCCGATCGCCTCGAAGTCGAAGTCGCCCGCGATCGCCTGCTCTACGGCCAATCCTATTCGCGCGGCGCGCCGCAAGGCCCGTTGAAGCAGATCGGCACGGCGCACAATCGCCGCGGCACCACCGTCCGCTTTCATCCGGACTCGGAGATTTTCGGGCCCAACGTCGCCTTCAAGCCCTCGCGCCTCTTCCAGCTCGCGCGCTCGAAAGCCTATCTCCATCGCGGCGTCGAGATCCGCTGGAAATGCGCGCCCGAGCGCCTGAAGGAAGGCGATACGACGCCTGCCGAAGCGGTCTTCCACTTCCCGAACGGCCTCAAGGACTTCCTCACCGATCTCATCAAGGAGAAGAAGGCCGTCCTGCCCGAGCCCTTCTTCGGCAAGACCGAGAAGGAGAACGGTCACGGGCGCTGCGAATGGGCGGTGGCCTGGATCACCGACGGCTTCGGCGAAGCCGACGGCTTCCTCCGCTCCTATTGCAACACGATCCCGACGCCCGACGGCGGCTTCCATGAGCAAGGCATGCGCGCCGCCCTCTCGAAGGGCCTGAAGGCCTACGCCGAGCTCATCGGCGACCGCAAAGCCAGTCTCATCTCGCCCGAAGACGTGATGGGCACCGGCGCCGCGATCGTCTCGGTGTTCATCCGCGATCCACAATTCGAAGGTCAGACCAAAGGCCGCCTCGTCTCAACCGAAGCGGCGAAGATCGTCGAGCAGGCCGTCCGCGATCCCTTCGATCATTGGCTCGCCGCGCGCCCGAACGATTCAAAACGCCTGCTCGACTGGGTCATTCAGCAGGCCGAAGAGCGCATCAAGAAACGCAAGGAAAAGGAAGTCTCGCGCCAGAACGCGACGCGCCGCCTCCGCCTGCCCGGCAAGCTCGCCGATTGCTCGCGCGGCAACGCCAACGGCACGGAGATCTTCATCGTCGAAGGCGATTCCGCCGGCGGCTCCGCCAAGCAGGCGCGTGATCGCGAGACGCAGGCCATCCTCCCGCTGCGCGGCAAGATTCTCAACGTCGCCAGCGCCGGCGGCGACAAGCTCGCCTCCAACGCCGAGCTCGCCGATCTCACGCTCGCCCTTGGTTGCGGCACAGGCGCGAAATTCCGCACGGAAGATCTGCGCTACGAGCGCGTCATCATCATGACCGACGCCGACGTCGACGGCGCCCACATCGCCTCGCTGCTCATCACCTTCTTCCATCGCCAGACGCCCGGCCTCATTCGCTCCGGCCGCCTCTTCCTCGCGATGCCGCCGCTCTACCGCCTCACCAGCGGCAAGACCTCGATCTACGCCCGCGACGAAGCGCACAAGGCCCAACTGGAAGCGACAACCTTCAAAGGCAAGAAGCCCGACGTCTCCCGCTTCAAGGGCCTCGGCGAAATGATGCCCGCCGATCTGAAGCAGACGACGATGAACCCGCTCACCCGCACGCTCGCCCGCGTCGTCCTCGACGAAGACGAGATGCCGGATTTCGAAGCGCTCGTCGAAACGCTCATGGGCCGCAAGCCCGAGCTGCGCTTCAACTACATCCAAAAGAACGCCAAGTTCGTTGAGGAAGTCGACGTCTGACGCGGCAAAACGGAGCGCTTTCCTCCCCCGTTCACGGGGGAGGTGGCGGCCAAAGGCCGGCGGAGGGGGCGCAGCAGCGCTTGCCTGACCACCCTGACCAACCATATAGTCACCCATGACCATCACGGTGAACATCGCCGAGGCCAAGGCGCGCTTGTCCGCCCTTATCGAAGCAGCAGAGCGCGGCGAAGAGATCATCCTCGCCCGCGCCGGCGTCCCCGTCGCCCGCATCGCGCCCTACGCAGAGAAGCCAAAGCGCCGCTTCGGCATCCTCAAGGAGATGGGATGGGAGGGACACGCGCCCTACGAGGCGTTCGAGCCCGACCCCGATCATGTCGCCTGGATCGACGAACCAATCGAGCCGCCGTCGCAATCGCCGTATCCGCCGCCGGCGCGCGGCAAGAAGTGAAGCTGCTGCTCGACTCGCACGCGGCCTATTGGTGGCTCGGCGGCATTCCGCTGCTGTCCAAGCGCGCGCGCCAGGCGATTCAGGAGGCGGGTCCAAACGACGTCCATTTCAGCCCGGCGTCGGTCTATGAGCTCGAACTCAAGATGTCGGCGGGGAAGATGACCAGGCTTCCCTCGCCGTTCCTCGAACTTGCGCGAAGCCAGAGTTTCGTCGAACTGCCGATCCGCTCGGTTCACGCCGATCTGGCCGCCCGGTTTCCCCCGCTGAACAAGGATCCCTGGGATCGCGTGCTCGCGGCCCAGGCCATCAGCGAGAACATGAGCATTGTCACGCGTGATGCGCGCATCTCTGCGCTCGGCGCGACAGTCTTGTGGTGATAGCACAACGCGAGGTCTGACAAGAGGATGCGCCGATGCACGTCACCCCCTCCGGTCAAGCGTGCGGCGCGACAATCACCGGCGTCGATCTCTCCCGCGACCTCTCGCCTGAGAGTGTCGCCGCCATCCGCGCCGCCTGGCTCGCGCACCACGTCCTCGCCTTCCCCGACCAGCGCATGAGCGACGACGACCTCGAGCGCTTCACGTGCGCCATGGGCGGCTTCGGCCACGATCCCTTCATCGCGCCCATCCCCGGCCGCAAGCACATCATCGCCGTCGAGCGCAAAGCCGACGAAACCTCCCCGCTCTTCGCGGAGAACTGGCACTCCGATTGGAGCTTTCAGCCTCATCCGCCCGCCGGCACGTGCCTCTACGGGCTCGTGATCCCGACCAAAGGCGGCGATACGCTCTTCGCCAACCAACACGCCGCGCTCGATGCGATGCCGCAATCGCTCCGCTCACGGATCGAAGGCAAGATCGCCATCCATTCCGCCAAGCGCGCCTATGCGCCCGAAGGCGTCTACGGCGAAGCTGATCGCGCCAGGCGCTCGATGGACATCCGCCCCTCGCGCGACGCCGAAGCGACCCAAACCCACCCGCTCATCCGCAAGCATCCCGAGACCGGCCGCGAAGGCCTCTTCTCCTGCTTCGGCTACATCATCGGCATCGAAGGCATGTCGGACGCCGAAGCGCTGCCTCTGCTTCTCCAACTCTACCAATGGCAAGGCCGCGAAGACTTCCAGTACCGCCACACCTGGCGCCCAAACATGCTCCTCATGTGGGACAACCGCTCCGTCCTCCACGCCGCGACCGGCGGCTATGACGGCCAGCACCGCCTCCTCCACCGCACCACCATCGCCGCTTGGCGAGGCTAGACCGGCGTCTCGCCCGCAAGCGTCGTGCGGTACATCTCCCGCCGGAAGCCGTCATAATCGTTGAACGCCTGGTGCAGGCAGAGCCGGTTATCCCAAAGCGTCAGCGTCTTCGGCGCCCAGCGCAGGCGGCACGTGAACGCCGGCTGCGTGATGTGCGCGCCCAGAAAATCGAGCAGCGGCTTCGCCTCCGCCTTGGTCAGCCCCTCGATCCCGGCCGCATAGGACGTGTCGCAATAAAGTCCCTTCTCGCCGCTATAGGGATGCGTGCGCACCAGCGGATGATAGGCGCCCTCGATCTTGCGGATGAGATCAGCCGGCAGCTCCTTGCCCTTGAGCGCCACGAGCCGCCCCACCGGCGTATCGTCCACCGCGCCGAATTCCTGCGCCGCTTCGAGCACGTCGTGCATCGACATGTGCACGCGCAAGCCTTCCAGCATGCGCTTCATCGTGTCCGACAGCATCGCGTACGCGAGCGCCGAATTCGCCCACATCGTGTCCCCGCCATAGGGCGGGATATCGACGCCATAGAGCATCGTGATCGCCGGCGGATCCTTCAGGAACGGCGAATCCGTGTGCCAGCCCGCGCCGAACACCCAGCCCGTCTTCGACTCCGCCGCCTTGATCACCGGCTGCACATTCACATGCCCCGGCACGCCCTTGGTGTACGCATCCTCCGCGAACGGCCCGAACCTGAGGCTGAACCGCTCCTGGTCGCCGTGGCTCAGCTCCTGGTCGCGGAAATAGATCATCTTGTGCCGGAAGAGCGCGTCGCGCACTTCCTCGAACGCCGAGTCGGAAAGATCGCGCGCCTGCACGCCGGCGATCTCCGCGCCCATCGCCGCCGCCAGCGGCCGCACCTCGATATGCCGATAGGCGCGCGCGGAATTGTCGAACTTCCCCGTCGGATGCGAACTGGCCATCGCTGCTCCTGCCGGCGCCTGCGCGCCCTATTCGCCATGCTAAAGCTGCCGCTCCATTTGCATGCAAGGCGCCGCGCGCGCAACGCAGGAGGACCGAGTGGACCATTCCGCCCCCGCGCTCGAGCACGTTTTCACGCTCGCCGCCCACGTCGCCCCGCCGATCGAGCTCGGCGAGGCGCAAGGCATGCGCCGCCGCGTCGTCCCCATCATCGACGGAACCATCACCGGCCCCCGCTTCGAAGGAATTATCCTCCCCGGCGGCGCCGACTGGCAGCGCATCCGCCCATCGGACGGCCTCTCCCGCCTCGTTGCGACCTACGCCATCCGCCACGCCGACGGGACCATCGTGCAGGTGGAGAACCGCGGGCTCCGGCGCGCTTCACCCGAGACGATGGCCCGCCTCAACGCTGGCGAGATCGTCGATCCCGCGCTCGTCTATTTCCGCTCCGCGCCGGTCTTTGACGCGCCCGACGGCCCGCACGCCTGGCTCAACGAAAGCCTCTTCATCGCCGCCGGCCGCCGCCGCCCAGACCGCGTCGAGATCGACGTCTACTCCCTCGGCTGACCAGTTTCGATCATCCATTCCTGCGATCCCGTCGGACAGCAATGCGGATCGCCTTCCTTGGGCATCGTGGTCGTCAGCCGGATGAATCCTGGCGTGAACCCGACCTCGCGCGGCTCGCTGCCGTACACCGTCTCGTCCGTGCGCAGGAACGTCATCGCGCCGCCTTCGTTGCGGAAGAGCGCAACGGTGTGGTTGGCGCTCGAGCCGCCCGTCTCGTAATCCGCCCACGCCAGCGCATCGACCGCCCCATCGCCGCTGAAGTCGCCATAGAAGATCGCCACCGGCTCGATCAGGCTCGTCCCGTGCAGCCCGCGCGCCCACGCCGTGATGGCAGCCTCGGCGTTCGCCGGCGGCGCTGCAGCCCCGGCCGCCGCGCCGGCCTTCCCGCCCGCCCCGGGCTGCTGCCCGCACGCCCCCAGGACCGCCAGCATCGCCGCCGCCAAAATCGCCTTGCGCATCCGCGCCTCCGTTTCATTCTCACGCAACACTTCTCTGCCACGCTTCCCGCGACAATCCAGGCAGACGAGCAAACTTGACTTTAGCGTCAAGCTCCCCCAAGTCCGGCTGGTCCGTTGTGCGCGCCGAGAGGGCGTGCGCCCTTTCGCCCGATCTGACGATCAGGGGCCCTCGCTTCATCCGGAAGCGCTGCGGCCCAGGCGCCAACCGAAGCGACAACGCCTCCCGATGGGCGAGGCTGCCGCGCAAGAAAGAACCTTCCTGAATGCTCGAAAATGCTGCGTCTGACGACGCTCAAGCCGCTCCCCAACCGGAAGCGCAACCCGAAGCCCCCGTTCGCTTCTCCGACCTCGGCCTCTCCCAGCCGTTGCTCGACGCCATCGAGGCCTCCGGCTACACCACCCCAACGCCGATCCAGGCCAAGGCCATCCCGATCGTGCTGCAGGGCCGCGACGTGCTCGGCATCGCCCAGACCGGCACCGGGAAAACCGCCTCCTTCACCCTCCCGATGATCGACATCCTCGCGGCGGGCCGCACCAAGGCGCGCATGCCGCGCACGCTCATCCTGGAGCCCACGCGCGAACTCGCCGCCCAGGTCGCGGAAAGCTTCGACAAATACGGCAAGAACCATCGCCTCACGAAGGCCCTGCTCATCGGCGGCGTCTCCTTCGGAGACCAGGACGCGCTCCTCTCCCAGGGCGTCGATGTGCTCATCGCCACGCCCGGACGCCTGCTCGATCATTTCGAACGCGGCAAACTATTGCTCTCCGGCGTGCAGGTCATGGTCGTCGATGAGGCCGACCGCATGCTCGACATGGGCTTCATCCCGGACATCGAGCGCATCTTCAAGCTGACGCCCTTCACCCGCCAGACGCTGTTCTTCTCCGCCACCATGCCCGGCGAAATCCGCCGCCTGACGGACCAATTCCTCTCCAACCCCGTGCGCATCGAGGCCGCCAAGCCCGCCACCACCGCCGAAACGATCGACCAGCGCATCGTGGAGATCCCCGGCAGCGATCCGCGCACACGCCGCGCCGCGCTCCGCGCCATTATGAAGGGCGACGACGTCAAGAACGGCATCATCTTCTGCAACCGGAAGACGGACGTGGATGTGGTCGCCGAATCCCTGCGCCGCCACGGCTTCAACGCCGCCCCCATCCACGGCGATCTCGATCAGCGCACCCGCACCGCCACGCTTGAGCGCTTCAAGACCGGGACGCTGCAATTCCTCATCGCCAGCGACGTGGCGGCCCGCGGCCTCGACATCCCGGCCGTCAGCCACGTCTTCAATTACGAGCCGCCCCGCCACGCCGACGATTACGTCCACCGCATCGGCCGCACCGGCCGCGCCGGCCTCAAGGGCCAGAGCTTCACGCTCGTCTCCCCCGGCGACCGCAAATCCCTCGACGCCATCGAGAAGCTCACCGGCAAGCCGATCGCCAAAGCCGATGTCGAGGGCGTACCCACCGCCGCCATCGGCGACGCCCGCGATTCCGGCGGCCGCGGCCGCCGCGCCGACGAGCTGCGCGAACAGCGCCGCCATCGCCATGATGGCGAGGGCGAAGGCCGCCGCGACAAGTCCCGCTACAAGAAGCGCGACGCCAGCCGCCCGACCGCCGGTTTCGATCCGATCGCCCAGCCTGCCGAGCGTTCGGAAACTCCCGAACGCGCCGAACGCCCCCCGCAGCAGGCGCGCAGCGAGGAGCGTCCCCCGCGCTCGGACCGTCCCGCGCGGGAGCACAGCGCAGGCCAGGGCCAGGGCCGCGGACATGATCGCGGACGCGATCGCCGCCGCGGCGCAGACCGTCCCGATCGTTCCGGCGAACGCCGCGACCGCCCCGAACGCGCGGCGCCGGAAGTCACCGGCTTCGGCGACGATCTCCCCGCCTTCCTCCGCGCCCCCAAGCCCAAGAACTGATCTCCGCGCGGCGGCTCTGCCCGCGGCGGCGGACGCGCGCCCAAACCTTCCGAATACGGAGGGATCGCGCGGCTGGATTCGCAGGATAAGTCGCCGCGCCCATCGCCGCGCCGTCTCCGCTTCGAAGACTTGGGCTGGAGCCGCGCGCTCTGATTTAGCGGCCATTTCTGGCCCTCCCTGCGCCGCGACGCTGGCGCTTTGTCACGTTCTCGGGGCGCCAGAAAGCGGGGACCGCGGCGAACTTATCCGACCGACCCCAAGCCCGTGCTAAGCTGCGCGCATGAGTTTGTCTGAAGCCTGGATCTGCCTCCGTTACCTCCTCAAATGCATGGGCGCCGTGTTCGGCGACCCCTCCCAGATTGCAGCGCCCCTCACCATCCCGATGCGCCTGCGCGACGACATCCTCAGCTTCCTGGCGCCGCTTGAGCGCATGGCGCGCCTTCTGCTGCTGGCCGAAGCGGCGCGCCTTCCTGCCCTCAAGGGCGCCGTGAGATCGCCGCGGCCGCGCCAGACGCGGCAGCGCATCCTGCGCGAGGTCCCGGAAGACTCCACCGCCTGGCGCGTCGCGTTCTGCGCGCAGCCCGCGATCGGCCGATCCGCAGCCCGCCGCCGCGCCCCGATAAAGCGTCCGTACCTCTACGCCGACCTGCCCTCCGATCCCGTGCCGCTCGCCGCACGTTTCGAAGCGCTTATCCGCGTCGCGCTGAATCCTGCGCCGTATGCGCAGCGCCTCGCCCGCCGCCTCGACCGCAACAGCCTCAAGCGGGCGCGCGCCAAGCGGCTCTTCCGCCCGCTGCGCCCCAACGCCGCCCCGCTCTATCACGCGCTCAAGCCGATCTTCCCGCTGGCCGAGGTCGCCCGCGTCCGCTTCCGCGACACCAGCTGAGCGTACCCGCCTTGGGGCGCCGTAACTTGGCGTCCTCGCCTGACGCCGCCGCCAATCTTTTGCACATCGCAACGATGCTTCTGCGCCCTTGCTGACAGCGGGGCCTGAAGTCGTGGCTTGAGCGCCGCTGATTGCGCGCGCGCGCCTGTATCATCGACCGGCGCCGCGGCGCCGACCCCGGCGCATTTACCACTCGTCCACGTCTGCGCCCGTACCGTCCGACTCCGTTGCATTATTTGAATCGGACGCACCCTTGACCTCGATCGACGCCGCGATGCTCAGCGATTCCGGATTGGCGCTAGCCCACGAGACCGTCGATCTCATGGGCGCACGCGCGGTTCCCCCGACGGCGGAGAATTACGAGGTTTGGCTTTCCTACCGCCTGTCGCTGAACAAGGACCTGAAGGACGCGATCGAATCGCGCATCTCCTCCGGCGCCGACTTCACCAGGGAAGTGAACGCCGAGCTGCACGAGCGTTTCTTCGCCAATGCGCGCGTGTCCGCGCAGGTCGTCTCCGCCAGCGAGAAGATCGCCCGCGACCTCGGCGCGGTTCTCTCCGTGATGCAGGGCGTGCAGGAGAAGTCGGACAATTACGGCAAGACCCTGGAAACCGCCGCCATCCGGCTTGAAAAGGGCATCGATTCCGACCGCCTGAAGGAAGTCATCTCGAGCCTTGCCGCCGCCACGCTCGACATGGCCGCGCACAATCGCGGGCTCACTGATCAGCTGCAGAAATCCACCCGCGAGATCGAAGGTCTGCGCGCCAGCCTCGCCTCGGTGCGCGCCGAATCCCTCACCGACGGCCTCACCGGCCTCGCCAATCGCCGCATGTTCGACGAGACGCTCCGCATGCGCTTTTCCGAAGCGCGCTCGAACCGCACGGAATTGTGCCTCTTCCTGTGCGACATCGATCATTTCAAAGGTTTCAACGATACCTGGGGCCACCAGACCGGCGACCAGATCCTGCGGTTCATCGCCTCCTCGCTGAACCAGCACGCGCTGCCCGATCATCTCGTCGCGCGCTATGGCGGCGAGGAATTCGCCGTCATCATGCCGCGGACGGGCCTGAACGCGGCCCGCTCGATCGCCGAGGCGCTGCGCATGGGCATTCAGTCCAAGCGGCTGCGCCGCCGCTCCACCAACGAGGATCTCGGCCAGCTGACGATCTCTATCGGCATCGCCCGCATGCAGCCCGGCGACCGTCCCGAGACGCTGCTCGACCGCGCCGACACCTGCCTCTACGCCTCCAAGCGCAACGGCCGGAACCAGGTGACCACCGACGCCGCCGTCGCCGCCAACGTGGCGTAATCGACCGAAGTCCTCGCCGATCACGCGATCAGGTAACGTTGCGTGATCTTTTGGTCGCGGGCGCGGCGCACTAGAAGGGCGGCATGTCCAAGCTCCTCACCGCCCTCGCCGACGGCGTCGCCACCGTCACGCTCAATCATCCCGAGACGATGAACGCGCTCGGGCCCGACATGGCCGAAGAGCTCCGCGAGACGTTGGGAAGGGTCGCCGGCGAAGCCCGGGCCATCGTCCTGACCGGCGCCGGGCGCGGCTTCTCCTCCGGCGCCAATCTCTCCCCGAGCCGCATCGACACGTCCGCCGGAGAGCTCGACGTCGGCGCCGCCCTCGATCTTGTCTATCATCCGCTGCTGCAGACCGTGCGCGATCTGCCCGTCCCGCTCGTCACCGCCGTGAACGGCGCCGCCGCCGGCATCGGCTGCTCGCTGGCGCTCATGGGCGACATCATCCTCGCCGCCGACAGCGCCTATTTCCTGCAGGCCTTCCGCCGCATCGGCCTCGTCCCCGACGGCGGATCCACGTGGCTCCTGCCGCGCATGATCGGCCGCGCCCGCGCAATGGAAATGATGCTCCTGGGCGAGAAGCTGCTGGCGCCGAAGGCGCTCGAATGGGGCCTCATCAATCGCTGCGTTGCGGACGCCGATCTTCTCCCCGCCGCCGCCGCGATGGCGAAGGAATTGGCGCAAGGGCCCAAATCCCTCGCCCTCATCCGCAAGCTCGCCTGGGACGGCCTGGAGGCGGAATGGCGCGCGCAGCTCGACGCCGAGCGCCAGGCCCAACGCGAGGCTGGCCGCACCGCCGACTTTATCGAAGGCGTAAGCGCCTTCCTGCAGAAGCGGCCTGCCCGCTTCACGGGCGCCTGAGTGCGCAAGCGGACATGGCTCTTTGACAAGGCGAGTGGATCGGCTACCGTTCGCCTGGGGAAAGTGGGGCGTATCCGGACGATCCGGCGCGGAAAGCGCGCGCCGGTCTGGCAAGGCGCCATGCTGCTGATCATGAAGTCGCTGGGCTCACTCTTCGCGCTTCTGCTTCTTCCTCTTGAGCGCCTTCGCCACCGCGACTCCGATCGCTTTGCGCGCCCACAAACACGCAAGCTCGGGCTCCTCGAGCGCCTCCTCCGGCAGGCGCCAATAGCCAAGGTCAATCGCCTCGCCCGCCTTCGGTCCCCGAGCAGGCGTCCAGACGAACGGCCCGCTGCCGGCCCTGGCCAGTTCCGCTTTCAGCGCCTCGTCGATCTTGAGGTAGAGGACGTCGTCCGCGATGAGCCCGAACATCGGCAGCTCGCCGACATAGACCCCCGCCCCGCCGAACATGCGCTTCACGCGGATCGGGCCAAACTCCGGGCCAAGCCCCGCAAGAAGCTCCGACACAAAGTCTGAGAAGCCGCTCACGCAGGCTCTGCTTTGGCGGGCGCGATGGTGACGCTCTCCCCGCAGCCGCATGCGTCCGTCTCGTTCGGGTTGCGGAACACGAACTTCGAGGAGAGCCGGCTCGTCTCGTGATCGATCTGCGATCCGAGCAGGAAGAGGATCGACGTGGCGCCCACGAGAATGCGCACGCCTTGGTCCTCCACGATCTCGTCGAGCGGATCGGGCGCGTCGGCGTACTCCAGCACGTATTCCATGCCCGCACAGCCGCCGTTCTTCACCCCGACCCGGAGATAGGGCTTGCCGCCGGGCGCGCTCATGATCTCGCGCACGCGCTCCGCGGCGGCGTCCGTCAGGGTCACGACTTTCGGTCTCGGGCGGGCCATCAAAAACCTCTAGAGCATGTTCAGTTCGAGCTTCGCCTCGTCGCTCATTCTCGCTGGCGTCCATGGCGGATCGAAGACGAGGTTCACCTTCGCCGAATTGACCCCCTTCACCCGGCGCGCGGCCTCCTCCACCCAGCCAGGCATCTCCCCGGCGACCGGACACCCCGGCGCCGTCAGCGTCATGTCGATATCGACGTGGCGATCGTCGTTGATATCGACCTTGTAGATGAGCCCGAGCTCATAGATATCGACCGGAATCTCCGGGTCGTAGACCGTCTTGATCTCCGCGATGAGATCGTCGGTGATCCGATCCAGTTCGTCCTGCGGGATCGCAGAAACCGTCGGGGGTGCGCTCGCGCCGTCCATCATTACACCAGCAGCTTCCGCGCCTTCTTGAGCGCTTCGATGAACAAATCGACCTCCTCCAGCGTATTATATAGGGCGAAACTGGCGCGCGCAGTGGCCGTCACCCCAAGCCGCTTCATCAGCGGCTGCGCGCAATGGTGCCCCGCCCGCACCGCCACGCCCTGCTGATCGAGCAATTGCGCCACGTCGTGCGGATGCGCGCCCTCCACCGAGAAGGCCACGATCGCGGCCTTGTCGGGCGCCGCGCCGTGCAGCTTCACCCAATTGAGCCCGCGCAGACCCTCCATCGCCGCATCCCGCAGCGCGTCCTCGTGCGCCGCCGCGGCGGCGCGATCATGGCTTGCCATCCACTCGATCGCGGCGTGGAGGCCGATCGCCTCCAGGATCGGCGGCGTGCCGGCCTCGAACCGATGCGGCGGATCATTGTAGGTGACGCGGTCCTGCTCGACGATGTCGATCATCTCGCCGCCGCCTTCGAACGGCCGAAGCGGGCCGAGATCCTTCCCATAGAGCACGCCGATGCCGGTCGGACCGTAGAGCTTGTGGCCGGTGCAGGCGTAGAAATCGACGCCGAGCGCGGTCACATCGACCGGTCCATGCACCGCCGCCTGGCATCCATCCATCAGCACTTGCACGCCGCGCTCATGCGCGGCTCTCACGATCTCCGCCGCCGGCGTCCGCGCGCCCAAGACGTTGGAGCAATGCGTGATTGCGACCATCTTTGTCCTGCGCGTGATGAGCCGCGCCAGCGCTTGGATATCGACACGCCCGTCTTCATCGATGTCGAGCCACTTGATCACCGCGCCGCGCCGCTCGCGCTGGATGTGCCACGGCACGATGTTGGAATGATGCTCCATCACCGAGACGATGATCTCGTCGCCCGGCTGCAGCTCGATCCCGTTCGCGACGATGTTGGTCGCCTGTGTTCCAGACTTTGTGAACACGATCGTGTCGCTCGGCGCATTGAGGAAGCGCCCCATCGCCGCGCGCGCATCCTCGTAGGCCTGCGTCGTCTCGTTCGCGAGCGCGTGCACGCCCCGGTGCACATTGGCGTAAGAGCCGAGCATCGCCCCGCCCATCGCCTCAAGCACGACGATCGGCTTCTGCGCCGAGGCGGCGCTGTCAAGATAAACGAGCGGCTTGCCGTTCACCTTCCTTTGCAGGATCGGGAATTGCGCACGCACGGCGGCGACATCGAACGGCCGATTTAACATTCGAGCGTTCATGTGAAGCTCCCACCCTCCCCCTTTCGGGGAGGGTCGGCCGCGCAGCGGCTGGGGTGGGGGGCCTCGAGAATAACGCGCGGCGTAGCGGCAAGCGGATCGCCCCCCCTCCCGACCCTCCCCCGCAAGGGGGGAGGGGGCGCGAGATTGGCGATGCTCATGTCTGCAACCAACGTTGAACGCGCGTGATCAAATCATCCCTCTGCGGAAGATCCTCCGGAATCGCCTCGATGAGGAACGCCTCGATCAGCAGCGCGCGCGCCTCCGCTTCGGGAATGCCGCGCGCGCGCGCATAAAAAAGCTGATCCGCATCGAGCGCGCCGATCGCGTTGCCGTGCGCGCACGAGACATCGTCGGCGTAGATCTCAAGCTCCGGCTTGGCATCGATCTCCGCGCCGTCCTCCAGGAGGATCGCCCGATGATACTGCCGCGCGTCCGTGCCTTGCGCGCCGCGCGGCACCACGATGCGTCCCTGGAAGACGCCGCGCCCGCCCTTGCGCGCCACGCCCTTGATAAGCTGCTTCGTCCGCGCATTCGCCGCCTGGTGCGTCACGGTCGAAGTCAAATCCGCGTGCCGCCCCTCGCGCACCATATAGACGCCGTTGAGCTCCACTTCACCGCCCTCGCCGTCCAGCGCCACATGCGTCTCGATCCGCGCCAGCTTCGCGCCCTCCGCGATCACGAACTGCCGAAACGTCCCGCCCGCCGCGACCGACACACGCGCCTCGTTGAGCGCGACCTGGGCGATCTCCTCCGCGGACACAGCCTTCTGCGCATCCTGCTGGATGACGATGCGTGTCAGCGCCCCGCCTTCCTCGATCCGGATCTCGCTCAAGCCCGCCGCCAAATTGAGATGGCCATAGATGGTTTCGACCACCATGCCGGCCTGCAATGCAGGCACATGGATGCGGGTCACCGCGCCGCGCGCTTCGTGCGAGAGGCTGTGCTCCACCGCATGCACGCCGTCGCGGCTGGCGATCGTCAGCACGCGCTCCTCCTCCGCGAATGCGCGCGCCATCGACGCGATGACGCTGCCGCCCCGCGCAGGCGCGACCGAGGAAAGGTCATGCCCGGAGAGCGCACGCGCGAGGTCGGAATATTTCCACGCTTCATCGCGCCGGGAGGGAAGCGCGAGACTCACGCCGCCTCCAGATAGCGGTCGTAGCCGCTGCGCTCGAGCTCAAGCGCCAGCTCCGGCCCGCCTGACGCCGCAATGCGCCCCCTCGCAAGCACATGCACGCGGTCGGGTTTGATGAAGTCCAGGAGCCGCTGATAGTGCGTAATGACGAGCATCGTGCGGTCGGGCGCGCGCGTGGCGTTCACCGCATCAGCCACAATCTTCAACGCATCGATGTCGAGCCCGGAATCGGTCTCGTCGAGGATCGCCAGTTTCGGTTGGAAGAGCGAAAGCTGCAGCGCCTCCATGCGCTTCTTCTCGCCGCCCGAGAAGCCCGCATTGAGCCCGCGCTTCAGCATCTCCTGCGGCATCTTCAGCGCCTCGGCCTTGGAGCGCACCAGCTTCAGGAATTCCGGCGCCGCCATCTCCTTCTCGCCGCGGCCCTTGCGCTGCGCGTTGAAGGCGGCCTTCAGGAATGTGAGCGCCGGCACGCCGGCCAATTCGACAGGATATTGGAACGAGAGGAAGAGGCCCTTGTGCGCGCGCTCTTCAGGCGCGAGCGCGAGCAGGTCCTGGCCGTCGAGCTTCGCGACCCCGCTCGCCTCGTAACCCTCGCGGCCGGCGAGCGCATACGAGAGCGTCGACTTGCCCGATCCGTTCGGGCCCATGATGGCGTGCACCTCGCCCGAGGGCGCGATGAGGTTCACGCCCTTGATGATCTCGGCGCCGCCGACCGAGACGCGAAAGTCCTTCAGCTCAAGCATTCGCTTTCCGATACTCGTCCACTGTCTTCTCGGTGTCGCCATGCGTCACGACCGCAAGCATGAGCATCCCTGCGCCCATCGCCGTCAGCGCCAGGAACACGATCACACCCCACAGGAATTGCCCGCTGACGGCCGAAAGCGCGAAGCCGAGCGCGCCGATCGCCATCGCCGCGACGAACACGCCGAACATCATCCAGCCCTTCCAATGCACCGGCGCCATGGAGCTGCGCGGATTGCCGACCGGGAACCGGCGCGCGAACCAGATCTCTTTCATAGGTCACGCCCTCCCTTTGAGGAGCAGGAGCGCGATGTAGGAGCCCCCCATCGCCGCCGCCAGCAGCGCGCGATCGACCCACAAAGGAACATCTCGAAAGAGGCCGAGACCGGAGAGACCGATAAAGATCGGGACCCAGAGCACCGGCGCGATCAGCGCAGGCCAGCCCGCCCAATGGACGACCTTCACGTCTCTACCGAGCTTGTACCATGGCGTCGCGCCGATCATCCGACGCTCCCTTCGAGCGACACTTCGAGCAGCTTCTGGGCTTCGACGGCGAACTCCATCGGCAGCTTCTGCAGCACTTCCTTGGCGAACCCGTTCACAAGCAGCGCAACGGCGGCTTCTTCAGGAATGCCGCGCTGACGCAGATAGAAGAGCTGATCCTCCGAGAGCCGCGTCGTCGTCGCTTCGTGCTCGAACTGGCAGGAGGAATTGCGCGCCTCGACATAAGGCACGGTGTGTGCAGCGCATTCATGGCCGATGAGGAGTGAATCGCATTGCGTGAAATTGCGCGCGCCGGTGGCTTTCGCGTGTGCGCTCACAAGGCCGCGATACGTGTTCGAGGAATTCCCCGCCGAGATGCCTTTCGAGATGATCCGCGAGCGCGTGTTCTTACCCAAATGGATCATCTTGGTGCCGGTGTCGGCCTGCTGGCGCCCGTTCGTGACGGCGATGGAATAGAACTCGCCCTGGCTGTCGTCGCCGCGCAGGATGCAGCTGGGGTACTTCCAGGTGATCGCCGACCCGGTCTCCACCTGCGTCCACGAGATGTGCGAGCGCGCGCCGCGGCAATCGCCGCGCTTGGTGACGAAATTGTAGACGCCGCCCTTGCCTTCGGCATCCCCCGGCCACCAATTCTGCACGGTGGAATATTTGATCTCCGCATCGTCGAGCGCGACCAGCTCCACCACGGCCGCGTGGAGCTGGTTCTCGTCGCGCATCGGCGCGGTGCAGCCTTCGAGATAGGAGACGTAGGCGCCCTTGTCGGCAATGATGAGCGTACGCTCGAATTGCCCCGCGCCCTGGGCGTTCATCCGGAAATAGGTGGAAAGCTCCATCGGACAGCGCACGCCCGGCGGCACATAGACGAACGAGCCGTCGGAGAAGACCGCGCTGTTGAGCGTGGCGAAGAAATTGTCCGTCACCGGCACGACCGAGCCGAGATATTCCCGCACCAGCTCGGGATGCTCGCGCACCGCCTCGCTCATCGAGCAGAAGATGACCCCGGCCTTGGCGAGCTCCTCCTTGAACGTCGTCACCACCGAGACGCTGTCGAACACCGCGTCCACCGCCACCTTCGGCGCGCCTTCCACGCCCAGCAGCACTTCCTGTTCGCGCAGCGGAATGCCGAGCTTCTTGTAGGTCTCCAGGATCTCCGGATCGACCTCCTCGATCGACTTGTATTTCGGCGCGTTCTTCGGCGCGGCGTAATACGTCGCGCCCTGATAATCGATCGGCGGGTGATGCACCTTGGCCCAATTGGGCTCGCGCATCGCGAGCCAGCGCTGGAAGGCGCCGAGGCGCCATTCGAGCATCCAGGCCGGCTCTTGCTTCTTCGCCGAGATGAAGCGCACGGTCTCTTCGCTGAGCCCGACCGGAGCGCGCTCCATTTCGATATCGGTCACGAAACCGGCGGAGTACTTCTCCGCTTCGAGCTTGCGCGCCGCTTCGACCGTTTCGCGGACAGCCGCCATTACGCCGCCTCCGCCTTGCGCCGCGCAAGCACACGCACCGCCGCAACGAGGGCGCCGACGTCCGCCTCGGTGGAGTTCCAACCGAAGCTCGCGCGCACGCCCCCTTCCTGGACCTCGCTGGGCAGACCCATCGCTTCGAGCACACGGCTCTTCTTCACCTTGCCCGACGAACACGCCGCGCCTGCGCTGACGCACACGCCCGCAAGATCGAGCGCGATCACCGCCGCGGACGCCTTCACGCCCGCCAGGGTGAAGAGGCTGGTGTTCCCCACACGCGGTGCGTCTTGCGCGATCACCGACACATCCGCCTCGCGCTCGAAGCGATCGCGCAGCGCCGCCAGACGGGCGCTCTCGTCCTTCCACGAGGTCGCGGCGATGGTCGCGGCAACGCCGAACCCGGCGATCGCGGGCACATTCTCCGTGCCCGGACGGCGTCCGCGCTCCTGTCCGCCGCCGCCGCGCGTGGCTGCGAACGGCGCGCCCGGCGCCAGCGCCAGCGCCCCCGCGCCCGGCGGCCCGCCGATCTTATGGCTGGAGAGCGCAACATAGGTCGCATCGAGCGACGCGATATCCACCTCGACGCGCCCCAGAGCCTGCGCCGCATCCACAAGCAGCATGCCGCCCGCTTCGCGCACCAATCGCGACACATCGGAAATCGGCTGAATGAGGCCCGTCTCGTTGTTCACCAGCATGATCGCGACGAGCGCGGGCTTGGCCGCCGCATCCAGCAGTCGCGCCAGGGCGGCAAGATCGATCAATCCATCGCCCGTCGCCGGCGCGATCCGCGCATCCGGCCACACGTTCGGCGCCTGCGCGAAAAGCGCGTCATGCTCGATGGCGGAAAGAACGAGACTGCGCGCCTCGCCGCGCGAGGCCTCGAGCGCCAGATGCAGCGCCTCTGTCGCGCCCGACGTGAAGACGACATTCTCCGCCCGCGCGCCGGTCGCGCCTGCGACCGCTTCGCGCGCGTCCTCCATCGCGGCGCGTGCGCGCCTGCCCGCGACATGAATGGAGGAAGGATTGCCGCCCGTCGCGAGCACGCGCAGCGCCGCCTCGGCCGCTTCCGGCCGGCAGGGAGAACCCGCATTGTGGTCGCAATAGATCATCGTTCCGCCAGGTCGAATGACTGCAGGGGCTTGCTTACTCGGCCGCGACGCGCGCCCGATCGCCGTCGCCGACCCGCCGCTCGATCACGTCTTCCAGGGAAACCGACGAGAGGAACCCGTGGATATGCCGCCCGAGCTCCTCCCAGAGGTCGTGTGCGATGCAGCGCCCTTCATTGCCGAGGCAGCCCTTGTTGGAGCCCTCCTTGCAGCGCGTGGCCTTGATCGGCTCGTTGACCGCATCGACGATGTCCGCCACCGCCATGTCCGCGGCCGTCCGCGCCAGGCGATAACCGCCGCCCGGCCCCCGCATCCCGGTGACCAGCCCCGCCCGCCGCAGCCGCGCGAAGAGCTGTTCGAGGTAGGAGAGCGAAATCTGCTGCCGCTCGGCGATGTCTTGCAGCGGAACCGCCCGCCGCGAGCCGCCGTTCGCGGCCAGATCCGCCATCGCCATGACCGCATACCGGCCCTTCGAGGTTAACCGCATCGTTCCATTCCGCTCGCCACGCCCCAAATTCGTGCTAGAAGCCGCGCCCGCTTCGGGGCGGCCCTCTTTTCATCGGTAGCTCAGAGCTAAGATGCCCCACTATTTCAGTCAAGAATTACGAACGAAGGAGGCGTGGGTTGGCTGAGGTGATCTTCCCCGGACCCGCCGGCCGCGCCGAAGGCCGCTACATGGAGCCCAAGCGGGAAGGGGCCCCCATCGCCCTTATCCTGCACGGCCATCCCCGCGCCGGCGGCTCCATGCAGGACCGGGTGACCGTCCAGCTCTACAAGCTCTTCTGCGATTTCGACTTCGCGGTGATGCGCTTCAATTTCCGCGGCATCGGCCGCTCCCAGGGCGTCTTCGACAACGGCATGGGCGAGCTCTCCGACGCCGCTTCGGCGCTGGATTATCTCCAATCGCTGAACCCCAACGCCGAGCAATGCTGGGTGGGCGGCTTCTCGTTCGGGGCCTGGATCGGGCTGCAGCTCCTGATGCGCCGCCCGGAGATCGACGGCTTCATCGCGGCGGCCCCTCCCGCCAACCATTACGATCTGAGCTTTCTCGCGCCCTGCCCGGCGTCCGGCCTCATCGTCTATGGCAACCGCGACGGCGTCACGACCGCTCAGGACATGGAGCGGGTGATCGCCCGCATCCGCACGCAGAAGAATATCAAGGTCGATAGCGCCGCGATCGACGGGGCCGACCATTTCTTCCGCGACTATTCCGACAAGTCCAAGGATCACCTCGCCGAAGTGGAGCAGCACGCCCGCGCCTATCTGGAGCGCCGCCTGCGGCCACAGGCCGAGCCGCCGGCCAAGCCCGAGCGCGGCCGCGGCCGCAAATAGGCGGGACCTCCGTTTTCGTTCGAGAAACCGGGGCCGCGAGCGGATTCAGACCGGCTCGTAAAATTAGAAATTAACGTTGCGACTCTACGGTTCACGCCTGGGGGCGTTCTGGACCGCTTATGTCCGAGCAATCGTGGCTCAACCTAGAGAAGGTGTCCGTCCTGGCGCTCGAGCAGAGCGCTTACGGGATGAAGATCCTCGCTCAGATTCTGCGCGGCTTCGGCATTCGCGAAATCCATGTACCCAAGACGGTGGGCGAAGCCACGGCGATCGCCAGCCGCTTTCCGCTCAACCTCATCATCGCCGACCCCGGCTTCGATGACGGCAAGGGCCAGGAATTCCTCCGTTGGCTGCGCCGCGCCGACCAGAACCAGAATCGCTTCGTGCCGATCATCCTGTCGCTCGGCCATTCGACGCCGGCCTCGGTGAAGCTGGCGCGCGATACCGGCGCGAACTTCGTCGTCGCCAAACCCTATCCGCCCAAGACGCTGCTCGACCGCATCCTTTGGGTGGCGCGCGATAAGCGTCCCTATGTCGAGGTCGGCGACTATGTCGGCCCCGATCGCCGCTTCAAGTCGGACGGCCCCCCGAAGAACGTGAAGGGCCGCCGCGAAAACGACCCGGCCAGCGCGCCGGTCCAGGCAGAGGAAAACGCCGCATGAAACCCGTCGTCCGCACGCACCGCCCAGCGAACCAGCTCGCAGCCGCCGTCCAGACCCGCGGCGGGGTGACCATCGCCGAGGCGCTCCAGCACGCGACCGAGAACGTGGAGACCCTGCGCGCCGATTACATGGCCGTGCTGGACGAGAAGATCGCGGCGATCGAGGCGTTCACGCGCTCGGTCGGCTTCTCTGGCGACGCCGAGACCATCCGCAAGGTCTATGCGCTCGCCAACGAAGTGCTGAACGAGGCCGGCGCCTTCGGGCTCGCCGAGCTCAGCGCCGCCGGCCGCAGCCTCTGCGACCTCACCGCCGCGCGCGCCGACAGCGAGAGCCTGGATCTCCGCGCCATCCGCGTTCACGTGGAGGCGATGAAGTCCCTCCGCCGCCCGGAAGTGAACGGCGACGCCCAGATCCGGGCCGCGGTGCTGGAGGGCCTGCGTCAGGTCACCGCCAAGATGGGCGTCAAGCCGACCAGCGGCCCAACGCGCTGAGGACTTTGATCCCTGACGTCCTGACGCTGAGGCTCTGATCCTTGACGGCAGGCGGCGAGCTAACCATAGCTAGCGGCCATGTCGCGCATTCAACTGCCGCACCTCTTCTATTATCCGCTCTCCTAAAGAGAGCGGCCTTATCTGTTGCCGCAACCACCGGCGGCGTATCTCCCCATTGAGATGGTCTCCGGGAACATCCGGGAGCCCAGCATGTCAGCAAAACCAAGGTCGCGGCGCATCGCCCGGCGTACGCGCAATGAACGCGGCGCCCGATGACGAAGTCAGCCTTCCTCCGCGCGATCCTCGATCGCGGCTTCCTCCACCAGTGCACCGATATGGAAGCGCTGGACGCGCTCGCCCAAGATCCGAAAGCCAGGCCGGGCGCGCCGGTCGGCTATATCGGCTTCGACCTGACCGCTTCCTCGCTGCACGTCGGCTCGCTGGTGCAGATCATGATGCTGCGCCGTCTCCAGCAGGCCGGCGGCAAGCCCATCGTGCTGATGGGCGGGGGCACCACCCGCGTAGGCGATCCCTCCGGCCGCGACGAGACGCGCAAGATCCTCACCAGCGAGGAGATCGAAGCGAACAAGGTCTCGATTCTGCGCGTGTTCGAGAAGTTCCTCGCCTTCGGCGATGGCCCCGCCGACGCGATCATGGTCGATAATTCCGAGTGGCTCCTGAAGCTCAACTACATCGATTTCCTGCGCGATGTCGGCAAGCACTTCTCCGTCAACCGCATGCTGACGATGGATTCGGTGAAGCTACGCCTGGAGCGCGAGCAGCCGCTCTCCTTCATCGAGTTCAATTATATGGTGCTGCAGGGCTACGATTTCGTCGAGCTCAACCGCCGCTACAAGTGCGTGCTGCAGATGGGCGGTTCCGACCAATGGGGCAACATCGTCAATGGGGTCGAGCTTGGCCGGCGCATGGACGGCGTCGAGCTCTTCGGGCTGACGACGCCGCTCATCACCACCTCTTCCGGCGCCAAGATGGGCAAGACCGCGCAAGGCGCGGTGTGGCTCAATCCAGACCTGCTCAGTCCGTTCGATTACTGGCAGTTCTGGCGCAACACCGAGGACGCCGACGTCGGCCGCTTCCTCAAGCTCTTCACGGACATTCCGCCGGCTGAGATCGCCAGGCTCGAAGCGCTGGAGGGCGCCGAGATCAACGACGCCAAGAAGGCGCTCGCCACCGCCGCCACCGCGATGCTGCACGGCCCGCAGGCCGCCGAAGAAGCCGCCGAAGCCGCGCGCAAGACATTCGAGCAGGGCGTGCGCGCCGAGGGCCTGCCGAGCGTGACGGTCTCCGCAGCGGAGATCGAGGGAATGCGCATCTCCGCCGCCTTCGAGCGCGCCGGGCTTGTCGCCTCGCGCGGCGAAGCCAAGCGCCACATCGCGGCCGGAGCGCTGCGCGTGAACGATGCGCCGGTCACGGACGAAAACGCCGCGCTCAGCGCCGCCGATCTCGTCGATGGCGCGGTGAAGCTTTCGCTGGGCAAGAAGAAGCACGCGCTTCTGCGCGCCGGCTGATCACCACCTCAGCGGATAATCGCAATCAGTTCGCGGCTTCCGGCGCCGGCGCAGGTGGGGCCGCAGGCGCGCGCGGAGCGCCGGGCGCGCCGCGCGGGCTCGTTGCGCCGCGCGGGGCTGGCCGCGGCGCGGGATTGCGCGAGGTCGGCTCGAAGATGCGCCGGAAGATACCGGGCGTGAACGCCGACAGCGGATTGACGCCCACCCGCGCGTTCGCCAGCGGACCGTTCATAGAATAGGTGATGCCGAACATCCCCTCGCCCTCGCGCGAGACGAAGAGGTCGCCGAGCACCGGCACGTTGCCGAGCACCGAATTGAGCCCGTACGAGGGGGCCGCCACGCCGTCGATGTCGAGATTGTCGCGGCGCATGTCGTAGCTGCCCGTGGCGGTAAGCCCGAGCGTGGGCCCGACCATCCGCGCCTCGCCGATCGTGACCACGCCGCCAGCCATCGTCGCGGGCGCTTCCAACTCGCTGAACGAGATGCCGTCGCTGCCGAGCATCTCGCCCATGCCCCGGAGCGACGCCACCGACGACAAGAGCCGCGTCATCGCCGGCACGCGCACGGCGCGGAAATCCTTGAGCTTCACCACGAACTGCGCGCGCGCCGGCGGCCCCGGCGTCCAGGTCCCTTCCGCTCTCCCCGTCCCCCCGCGCACATTGTCCGCGCCGGTGAGCGCGAGCACCGCGAAGCCGGCGTCCGGCGCATTGACGAGAATGCGGCTCTGCGGATCGTTCGGCCGCGGCCCGAGGCTCATGGTGAAGGCGCCGTTCGACGAGTCCGTGCCTTCCGCCGAGAGCGAGACGAGCGCATCGTTGATCACCGCCAGGTTGACCTGCGCGCGCGACAGCGCCGCGCCCCCGCGCATGCCGAGCCGCTCCACCCGCGCCTGCGCCCGCACCGTGGAGCGCTGCGGCGCTGGCGCTCCCGGCGTCGCGGCTGCCGCTGCGCGCCGATCGGCGGCGCCGCCATCGTCCTCCATCCAGGGCGTCGCGTCGAGGAACGCGCCGGTGACATCGACGCTCAACGATCCGTCCCCGGAGCGATCCACCCGCAGCCGCGCATCGGAGCGGTTGGCGATGACGAAGCGCGGGAAGACCGCGCTCACGAACTCGTCCCTGCGTGAGATGCGCGCTTCGCCCTGCTGGGCGGCGAGCCCCGGTCCCCTGAGGTCGATGTTGGAGATCACAAGGCCGCCGTCCGCGGCCCGCGCCACATTGAAGCGCGCCGAACCTGGCTGCCCGACGGGCTTGGTCCACACCCGCCATGGCAGCGCGACGATGGCGTTGCGCATCTCGAGCTGCACCTGCGCGCTATCGACCTGATAGCCCCGCCCCGCGCCGCGGACCGTCACCCCGACGCGCCCGCTCGCGACCTGCCCGATCGGATAGCCGAGCCGCGTGAGGTCGGCGGCGTCGAAATCGCCGGCGATGGAATAGCGCGAAGGCGTACGCGCGCCCTGCGTGAGCGTCTCCACCCATTCCAGATGCGTCGTCGACGCCCCGACGCGCAGCGGGCCGCTGATCGTCACGGCGCGCTCGTCGCCGCGGACATTGAGCCGCCCATCGGCGAACGTGACGCGCCGCTGGCGCTCCAGCCCGCCGACGCCTTCGAACTGTCCGGCCACGTTGAACTTGATGTCCTGAGCCGTGACGTCCGGGCGCATGGGCCGTTGGATCGTGAGCGCAATGACGCTGCGCCCGACCACCGTGTCCGGCTGCATCGGCAGACTGTCGCCGAGACTGAGCGGCGCCTGGGTGAGCAGTTTCACCGCGCCGCGCGCATCGCCCGTCGCGCGCGCTGAGATCGTCGCGATCGCGCCTCGTGGAATGAACTGCGGTAGCTCGATCTTGCCGTCCGCGATGCGCAATCCCTCGACGAAGCCGTCCGCGACGGCGATATCGAGCCGGTTGCCCTGCAGCACTGCGTTGCCGCGCGCGCCCACGAGCGGCGACATCGTGTTGATGTAGCGGAAGCGCGCATCGTTGAAATTCCAGGCGATGCGCATCGCCTCGTCTCGCAGCACCCCCGCTGCGACGTCGTCGGGCTTGATGTCGAGATGCAGCGACACGTCGGTGAGGACGCCGCCTTCGACGCTTTCGCCGAGATAGGCGCGCGTCTGTGCGAGCGTCCCCAGCGGCCAGAGCCGCACGATGTCGCGCGCCTGCAAGCGGCCGGTGATCCGCCCCTCGAGCGCGGCGCCGGGATGCACCGCGCCGTTTGTCGCCGCCGCCCAATAGATGCGCCCGGTCGCATTCAGCTGCGCTTCGCCGATGCGCGTCTGGATGCGCGAGAAGTCGAGCGTGCGCGCGGCCGTGTCGTAGCGTCCCTCCACCATGACGTTGCTGAGCGAGGCCGCTTCGGGGAAGACGCCGGGCACGTCGAGCACGACCGACGGCAGCGCCGCGGTGAAGGTCGCCGGCGCGCCGCCCTCATCGTGGACGAGCGCTGACGCGTTCCTGAGTTCGATGCGCCCGCCGATCCGGTTCTTCGCTCCGGCAAGCGCGATGCGGTCGATCGTGAGCACATCGCTCGCCGGATCGTACCGCCCGTGCAATTGCCCCCCGTCGATGCTGAAGCGCCCGCCTTCCATCTGCGCGCCGCCGCGGCCCAGCGCGACCTCCCCCTCGAAACGCGTGACGCCGCGCCGGCGGTCGAGGCCGATGTCCAGCGCCGCATTCATCGGCGAGTTGAGATTGGCGAAGATGCCGAGCGCCGCCGGCGAGAGGATCGCGCTCGGCCGCACGCCGGTCGCGGTGAAATGCACGCGCGCGCCGCTGAAGGCGGTGTCGGTGGTGAGCGCGATCGCCGCGGGCGCGGGGCCCCGCGGGCCCTCGAGCCGCGCCTGCGCGCGCAGCGAGAGGACGTTCCTGTCGCGCCGCAGCTCGAACGAGGCCTGGTCCGCGCTCCAGCGCGCGCCGCTGGCCTCGTCGTGGACGACGAGGTGGGCGTCGCTGACCGACAGCAGCCACAGGCGCCCGCCAGGGCCGACCGGGCGCAACGCCCGCGCCATCGAATCGAGCACCCGGTTGACCCGCTGCATGATCGTTTCGTCGGAGGCCGGCGCCGGCAGCAGGAGATCCGCCTCCGAGCCAGGCGGTCCGAACGCCAGCGCCACCGCCCCATCCCTGCGCCGCTCGACGGTCATGTCGCCGCCAGTGAAATTGGCCCGCGTGAGCCGGATCTGCCCGATCAGCAGGTGCCGGGGCGAGATCCCGATCGACACCTCGCGACTGGTTGAGAGCGCCGCCCCCGAGCGGTCCTTGAGCACCACGTCGGCGGCGCGGAGCTCCAGGCCGCGCTGCGCCGTCCAAGCGAGCTCGACCCGGTCGATAGCCACCGGCCGGCCCTCCCGCGCGCTGGAAAGCTCGCTGGCCACCGCCTCGCGGATGGCCGGCACCTCGACCGGTCCCTGGCTGAGCACCCACCAGGTCATCGCCACGCCGCAGAGCGCGACGGCCACCAGGGTCGCCACCACCTCGATGAAGACGAAGGTGGAGCTGCGGAAGACGCCCTTCTTCTGCAGCGCCCTCAGGCCGTCGAAATTGAAGACGCGCCGGCGTGGCGTCTCCTCGACATCGGTGGCAATCTCCAGCCCTGGCGCTCGGAAGCTCGGCCGCGCCGGCCGCTCGCCGCGCAGGTTGAAAGGATCCGGCTCGATGGGAGCAGCGCTCAAACCCGGAGACCCCGCCCCCGATTTTGATTTGCCGACGGCCGGGGGCGCACGCGTCAGCTTGAAGAGCTTCAAGGGGAAGCCGCTCGTCGTCTACTTCTATCCGAAGGACGACACGAGCGGTTGTACCCAGGAAGCGTTAGACTTCACTGAAATGGCGGCGAAATTTAAGGCCGCCGGCGCCGCAATTGTAGGCGTCTCGCCTGACGCCGTCTCTTCACATGACAAGTTCGCGGCCAAATATGGGCTCAAGGTGCAATTGGCCTCCGATCCCGAGCGCCAAACGATCGAGCGTTACGGCGTCTGGGTCGAGAAAAGCATGTACGGCCGCAAATACATGGGCGTCGAGCGGGCGACGTTCCTGGTAGGCGCCGACGGTCGTCTCAAGCATATCTGGCGGAAGGTGAAGGTTAAGGGCCACGCCGAGGACGTGCTGGCCAAGGTTAAGGAACGTTGAGACCTCGTCTCATTTCAAAACGTCCACTTAACCACTCATCAAGTCTAATGGCCCGTCTCTCGCAGGCGGACTGAGCCATGAACTGAAAATCCTGTAAATGGACATACGGCGCTGTTGCAAATAGAGCCGTTTCAGGTTGGAATGCGCCTGGGTGGGGCAGTTTTCAACTGGTCGGCGGTTTTAACTGGTCGTCAGGCGGGCGGTGACGGACATGAGCGAGTTCGGACTGCGGGCGAGGGCGTTTTTCGACCGCGTATTCCCTGAGCGTCAGATATACCATCGCAGCGGCGGGACCGTTCGATACGTATCTCTTTCCCCTTCCAAGCAGGCCCTGATGGCGCTGGGTGCCGTAGGCGTCGCCGGCTGGTGCGTCTACGCCACCGCGAACACGGTCATCGATAATTTCCACGCCTCCAGCCAAAGCACCGAGGTCGATCGCCTCGAAGCGAAATACCAGCGTTGGCTCACCGAGGCGCGGGCCCAGTCGCAGGCGGCCCAGGCCCAGCTGACCGAGCGCACCCAGGCCTTCGAGCGCGTCACCAGCGAGTTCGAGCGCCGCCACGAAGTTCTCCGCAGCCTGCTGGAAATGGCCGGCGGCTCCAACCTGACGTCGGGCGCTCGCCCGATCGAGCGCGATGGCGCGCGCCTGCTGATGCGCGCCTCGATCGATGAGGCCGAGCCGCGCGTCTCCCGCGCCCTCGCCACCGCCGAGCCGACTTTGGTGCAGACCGTCGGCTTCCGCGCCCGCGTGGACGCCCTGGAGACCGATCAATCCACAGCTCTTGCAGAGCTCGAGGACAACGTCGTCGAGCGCAGCGAGCAGATGCGCGGCGTGCTGCGGCTGACGGGCGTCTCCGTCTCCCGCCTGACCGGCGCCGAGGGGGACGATGGTGCGGCCGTGGGCGGCCCGCTCGTCCCGCAGGACCTCATCCAGTATCTCCGCGAAAGCGGCATGGACACCGCCTTCGCCCACCGGGTCAGCCAGGTCGCGGCCCGCGTCGCGGAATCCCGCCGCCTGCAGGCGGTGGCCGACGCCACCCCCCTCGCCCAGCCGGTTGCAGTCGACGCCTACCGCGAGACCTCGGGCTACGGCCCTCGCGTCGATCCCTTCACCGGCCGCCCGGCCTTCCATGCCGGCCTCGACCTCACCGCCTTCGAGCGCGCGCCGGTCGTCGCCACTTCGCCGGGCGTGGTTGCCTATGCCGGCGTCAAGTCCGGCTACGGCTATGTGGTGGAAATCGACCACGGCCATGGATTCAAGACTCGTTATGGCCATTTGCGCGATATTCAGGTGAGCCGCGGCGAGCGAGTCGCGATCGGTCAGCGCATCGGCTCGATGGGCTCGACCGGGCGCAGCACAGGCACGCACCTGCACTATGAGGTCTGGTTCCGCGGCCGCGCTGTGGATCCCATTAATTTCCTGAGGGCTGGTCGACATGTTCACGAGCAAGGGTAAAGGGCCGGATCTTCCGCCGTCGGCGTCGCCGGACCTGGGCGGCGCGAGGCGGGCCCCTCCCTCTCGCGCGATGACGTCGATCATTGCCAATGGCGTGCGCATCATCGGCTCGCTCGAGGCGGACGGCGCCGAGGTCCAGATCGACGGCGAGATCGACGGCGATATCCGCGGCGGCTCGTTGACCATCGGCGACACCGGCATGGTCAAGGGCAACATCATCTCCGAGGCGGTGCTGGTGAACGGCCGGGTCGAGGGCTCGCTCCGGGCCCGCAAGGTCCAGCTGGCGCGCAACGCCCATGTGCTGGGCGACATCGTCCACCAGAGCCTTTCGGTGGAGATGGGCGCGGTGTTCGAGGGGCAGTGCAAGTACCTGCAGGATCCGCTTCGCGATCAGAACCTCGGCGGAAATTCATCAAGCATTGACCGTTCAGGTTCAGACTCCCTCTCATCATCGTCACCGTTTGGAGTCGGATCAGGATCAGTCTTCGGAGAACCTGGCCCGTCTCTCGTGACGGGTACGTCTGGTTAGCCATCTTTGAGTGTTTGGCCATTTGGCTGTTCGGCCCGTCGGTCTGGCCAAGTTGGTCTGGGTTTGGGTTTAAGTTCGACTGGGCCGGCGGCGACGCCGGCCCTTTTCTTTTGGCCGAGCCGGCGCCGGCGAGACCGTTCCTCTCCCGCCCTTAACTTTCCCTCTTAAAGCGGCACCCGGCCTGTGCTTCCTTGCGCCGGTCAAAAGGGGGGAAATTCATGAAGCGGCTTGCGGCATCGATAGCGCTCCTGCTTGCGGCGTGCGCGCCAGCCGCGCGTCCCGCGGCCGACGCCGCGCCGCACGTCGTCGGCGGCGACGCAGTCGCGACCGGCCGCTACATCGCCCTCGTCGGCGGCTGCAACGACTGCCACACGGCCTACTATCCTGACAGCAATGGCGAAACGCCCGAGGCCGAGTGGCTGAAGGGCAGCCCCATCGGCCATTACGGCCCCTGGGGCACGACCTACCCCAGCAATCTGCGTCTGGTCGCCGCTTCGATGGACGAGGATCAATGGGTCGAGACGGTATCCACCGCGCGCTACCGGCCGCCGATGCCCTGGTACCTCCTGCATCAGTACAATCACGCCGATCTGCGCGCGCTCTACCAATACATTCGCCAGCTGCCCGGCGATCCGGGCGTCGCCATGCCGACGGCGCTGCCGCCCGCGCCGACGCCGCCGCCCACCGGTCCCTATTATGACTACACGCACGGCGGCCCGCCGCCGCCGGCCTCCGCGCCGCCCTCGCCGTGAACGGGCCTAACGCCTAGTCGATATCCGCGATGTCCTTCGTCTCGCCGCCGACGCGGGCGGCGAGCGAGGCAGCCATGAACTCGTCGAGGTCGCCGTCGAGCACGCCCTGCGTGTCGGAGGTCTCGACGCCCGTGCGCAGGTCTTTGACCATCTGATAGGGCTGCAGCACATAGGAGCGGATCTGCCGCCCCCAACCGATCTCGGTCTTGGTGTCCTCCAGCGCCTGCGCGGCCGCTTCGCGCTTCTGCAGCTCGGCCTCGTAGAGCCGTGCGCGAAGCATGTTCTCCGCGGTCGCGCGGTTCTTGTGCTGACTCCGCTCCGATTGGCAGGCCACCACAATGCCGCTCGGCATATGCGTCATCCGCACGGCGCTGTCGGTCTTGTTGATGTGCTGTCCGCCTGCGCCGGAGGCGCGGTACGTATCGACGCGCACATCGTTCCAATTGATCTCGATATTGATGGTTTCATCGACCACCGGATAGACCCACGCCGAGGCGAAGCTCGTATGACGCCGCGCATTTGAATCGAACGGCGAGATGCGCACCAGCCGATGCACGCCCGCCTCGGTCTTGAGCCAGCCATAGGCGTTCTCGCCCTTGATCAGCAGCGTCGCGGACTTGATGCCGGCGGTGTCGCCGTCCTGATGCTCGAGTTCCTCCACCGCATACCCGTGCGCGTTCGCCCAGCGCGCATACATGCGCAACAGCATCGACGCCCAGTCCTGGCTTTCCGTGCCCCCGGCGCCGGAATTGATTTCCACGTAACAATCGTTGCCGTCCGCTTCGCCCGAGAGCAGCGCTTCGAGCTCGGCCTTGGACGCGCGCTGCTCGGTCGCGTCGAGCGACTTCTTCACTTCGTCGAGGAGCGATGTGTCGCCTTCTATATCCGCGAGCTCGGCGAGCTCCAGCGCTTCGGCGCGCTCCTTGGTGAGCGTCTCGATCGCCTCCACGCCGCGCGCCAGCTTGTTGCGCTCGCGCATGAGGGCTTGCGCCTTCTGCGAGTCGTTCCAGAAGGCGGGATCCTCGGTCCGTGCGTTCAGCTCATCGAGCCTGCGGATGGCGCGATCCCAGTCAAAGACGCCTCCGCAGCAGGGAGACGCTGGTCTCGATCTTGTCGGCGAGCGCTTGAATGTCCGGGCGCATGGGAATCCTCTCTCGAAATGTGAGCGCGTTAGATATGGGCAGTTTCGCCGCGGCGCCAGCGGCCCAGCCCGTAAAGCGCCCAGCCGAAGACGACAAAACCGGCAAGGAAAAGCCAGGCGTCCGGCTTGGCCTGCGCCGCCGCCCACATGCAGAGCGCAGCCGCCGCGAACGGCGAGACCAGACCGATCGCCGTCTTGCCGATCCCGCGCAGCTTCCAGAGCGCGCCAATAGAAATGGCGTAGACCGACACCCGCGCCAGCGCGCTGATGATCGCGAGCCAGACAAAGCCGCCGGAGAGCGCCAGCGCCCCCGCGATCAGTCCAAGCGCCAGGATCGAGTTCGCCGGCGTCCCAAAGCGCGCGCTCACCTGCCCGAACCAGGCCGGCAGCAACTTCTGTTCGGCGAGCGCGAACGAAAGCCGCGGCACCGCGAGCGTGGCGGCGAGAAGATTGGCCCCGATCGAGACGATCGCCGCGATGGTGATCGCCGCAGCCGCGCTCGGACCGCCGAGCGCTCGGGCCGCCGCTTCCAGCGGCGCCCCCTCCGGCCTCTCGCCCTGCATCGTGGCGACATAGGCGAGCTGCAACAGAAAATAGAGCAGCCCCATGCCGGCGATCGCCGCCAGCAGCGATCCGGGCACGGAGCGTTTCGCGTCCTTGGTTTCGCCGGCTGTCAGCGTGGCGTTCTCAAAGCCGGTGAACGCATAGATGATAAGGAGCCCGACACCGCCCACCGCCTCGAAGCTCGGCAACGCAGCGGGGGAGGGCAGCGCGTCAAGATGCGCGGCGACGCCCCATATCGCTAGAATTGCAAGCGGCGCGATCTTGATGACCGTGCCGACCGTCAGCGCGCCGACGGTCAGCTTCACGCCGGCGACATTGGCGCCGACCAGAAGCACGAAAGCCAGGACGATGAGCGCCATCCGCGTCGCGCCTTGATCGACGCCGGCCGCGAACACCGCAAGATAAGTCAGGAAGGCGTTGGTGTTCGCTGCGATCGATCCGACGCGCGCGAGATAGGCGAGCCAGCCGGTCTGGAAGCCGGCGAGCGGCCCGAAAGCGGCGTTGGCGTAGACCACCGGACCGCCTGCCGCATCGAAGCGGCTCGCTAATTCGAAGAACACGAACGCGAGGCTGACGAACAACAGCCCGAAGATCGGGAAGAGGTACGGCGAGAAATCGCCCGCGCCCTCATAGACCGCCTGCGGCAACGCGAAGATGCCGGCGCCGACGATCCCGTTGATCGAGATGATCGCCGCGCCCCAGACGCCGATATCCCGCTTAAGAACAATATCCTTGGGCGGCGCCATCGCCGCGGCCGCTCAATAGAGCCCGCTCAGCGCCTCTTCCGGCCCCTGCTCGCGTTGCTGCTGCTGCGCGGAGGCCGCGACCCGCTCGTCGGCCGCCTGGATGCCCTCGCTCAAGCCGCGGAAGACGCGCGGATCGATCGGCTCGGTGCCGCCGAAGATGAAGGGCGAGGAGACCGCGTTCTCCGTCGGCTCGGTGCCGGGCTTGAACGCCTCCATGATCGTCGAGGTGGTGTTGGGGCCGGGCAGAAGCCCGGTCATCGCGTCGATGCGCACGAGCCGCACGCCGGCGGGAATCCGGAACGGCGTGGCCGGCTCCCCGCGCAGCGCGCCCTCCATGAAGTCGCGGAAGATCGGCGCCGAGATGCGCCCGCCGGTCTCGCCCTCGCCCATGTCGCGCGGCTGGTCGAAGCCCACCCACACGCCGGCCACCAGGTCCGGCGAATAGCCGACGAACCACGCGTCGCGGTAATCGTTGGTGGTGCCGGTCTTGCCGCCGAGCGGCCGGTTGAGGCTCGCCACCACCGTGGCTGTGCCGCGCTGCACGACGCCTTCGCTCATCGACACGATCTGGTAGGCCGTGATCGGATCGAGCACTTGTTCGCGCGTATCGGGCAATTGCGGCGCCGAGCCGCGGCCGCGGAAGGGCCCGCGGCAGCCTTCGCACGGCCGCTGGTCTGCATGATAGACCGTCGTGCCGTCGCGGTTCTGCACCCGGTCGATGAGCACCGGGCTCACCTTCTTACCGCCGTTCACGAATTGCGCGTAGGCGGTGGTGAGCCTGAGCGGCGATGTTTCCCCCGATCCGAGCGCGAGCGCGAACACCGCCTGCGCGGGCTTGGCGAAGACGCCGAGCCGCTCCCCGTATTGCGCGACGCGCTCCACGCCCATCTCGTAGGCGACGCGCGCCGTCATCGCGTTGCGCGATTGCTCGAGGCCGCGCCGGAGCGTCGTCGGCCCGTAGAATTCGCGCGTGTAATTCTCCGGCGACCACATCGAGCCGTCGCCCGCTTCGATCGAGAGAGGTCCGTCTTCGATGAGCGTCGCCGGCGTGACGCCGAAATCGAGCGCCGCGGCATAGACGATCGGCTTGAACGCCGAGCCCGGCTGCCTGAGCGCCTGCGTCGCGCGATTGTACCCGGCGTTGGTGAAGTCATAGCCGCCGACCATCGCCAGCACGCGGCCGGTGTGCGGATCGAGCGCCACGAGCGCGCCCTGAACTTGCGGCGTCTGCTTGAGCGCGAAGCGCCCGCCGTCGCCGGGCAGCACATAGATGATCGAGCCGGCGCGCAGCGCCCGCTCCCGGCTGCCCCGCGCGCCGGACGCGGCCCACTGCGCATCTTCGCTCGTCAGCCGCCCGGTCGCGCCGGCCTCGGTGGTGAACCGCACGCTCCCTTGCGTGGCGGTGACCATCGCCCGATGCCATCCGGTGAGCGCCGGCGCCGCGCGCGCATTGCGCAATTGCGCCTGCACATCGCCGTTGGCGTCGCCCTGATCGATCGGCCCGCGATAATTGTGCCGCCGGTCGTATTGTTCGAGGCCGCGCCGCAGCGCCCGCACCGCGACGAGCTGCAGCCGCGTATCGAGCGTTGTCCGGATGGAGAAGCCTTCTTCGTAGAGTTCCTTCTCGCCGAACTGCTCGAGCGCGCGACGGCGCACTTCCTCCACGAATTGCGAAGAGGCGATGTAGGTCTCGCCCGCGAGCCTGTTGCGCGCTGTGAGCGGCTCCGCGCGCGCGGCCTGCTCTTCCTCGCGCGTGATGTAGCCGTCTTCGGCCATGCGGCCGAGCACGTAATTCCGCCGCGTGATCGCCGCCTCGCGGCGTTGCACCGGATCGTAGTTCGACGGCGCCTTCGGCAGCGCCGCCAGGAACGCCATCTCGCTGATCGTGAGTTCGTCGAGCGACTTGTCGAAATAATTCAGCGCCGCGGAAGCCACGCCATAGGCGCGCCGCCCGAGATAGATCTCGTTGAGATAGAGTTCGAGGATGCGGTTCTTGTCCAGCGCCTGCTCGATGCGCGTGGCGAGGAACGCTTCGCGGATCTTGCGATAGAGGCTGCGCTCGCGGCCGGTGAGCATGTTGCCCGCGACCTGCTGCGTGATCGTGGAGGCGCCCTGCAGGCGCTTGCCGGTGACGACATTGACGACGTTCGTCATCATCGCGCGCGCCACGCCGCGGGCGTCCACGCCGCTATGGTGGTAGAAGTTCTGGTCCTCCGCCGCGACGAAGGCGTGCTGCAGCCGCTCGGGGATCGCCGAGATCGGAACGAACATGCGGTGCTCGTTGGCGAACTCCGCCACCAGCGCGCCGTCGCCGGCGTGCACCCGCGTCGTGATCGGCGGCTTGTATTCCCTGAGTGCGCCGTAATCCGGCACCGTTCGCAGCGCCGCGAACAGGAAACCGACCACGCCCAACACCGCCAGACCCGCAAGCATGGCGACGCCGAGGATGATCTGCCTCGGCCCTATTTCGATGTCTCGGAACATGCCCGCTGCGTCCGTTGGTGTTGCGGCGTCAATATGACGTTTCGCGACCTGAAAGCCACAGGAACGCGCACTTTGTTCAAGACCCGGCCATCAAGCGCGGCCGCGCGAAATGCGCATCCACCGCGTCCGCGAGCGCCTCGGTCAAGCGGGCCTGGGCCGCCGGGTCGATAAGGCGGGCCTCATCCTGCGCCTGGGTCAGGAACCCCATTTCCACAAGCACCGCCGGCACGTCCGGGGCAAGGAGCACGAAAAACCCGGCATTGCGGGGCGTCCGGTGCAAAATCGGCGCGCCCGCCGCAGCGAACGCGTCAAGAACCAGACGCGCGAACTCCGCCGACCGGCTGGTGGTTTCCCGCTGCGTGAGATCGAGCAGAATGTTTTCCACACCCCCCGTCGCCGGGGCGCCCACATCGACGCGCCAGTCCTGCCCGTCCATCAGCCGCCGCGAGCGCTGCTCGCCGCTTTGCGAGAGCATATAGACCGCCGCGCCCTTGGCCGAGGAGCCCGGCGCCGAATCGGCATGCAGCGAGACGAAGAGCTCCGCGCCGCGCTCGCGCGCGAACCGGACCCGGTCGGCGAGCTCGATGAAGGCGTCCCCCTCGCGGGTGAGCGCCACCTCGTAGCCGCGCGCCTCCAGCGCGTCCCGGAGCTTGAGCGCGGCGGCGAGATTGACGTCCTTCTCCCGTGTGCCGCCATGGCTGATCGCGCCGGGGTCGCGTCCGCCATGCCCAGCGTCCACCACGACCACGCGGCGCCCGCCGCTTGCGCGGCTCGGGGGCGCGGCAGGAGCGGGCGCGGGCTCAGGCGCGGTGAGCTGCACTGGCCGGACCGCAGGCGCAGCCGGCGCCTCGGCCGCCGCCGTCGATGCCAGCTCGAACACGAGCCGGCCGCCGCCCTGCTCGGCCCGCGCTGCGACCAGGCGCGCTGGGCCGGAGAGATCGAGCACCAGCCGCGCCGCCCCATCGGGACGGTTGGCGAACCGGTAGCGGTGCGCGACGCCCGCGCCGCGTCCCTGCCCCTGCAGGCCGTCCCAACGCGCGTTCGGGATATCGACGACAAACCGGTCGGGCCCCGCGAGGAAAAAGGTCCGCGGCCGTGCGCCGGGCGCGACCGTCACCGCGACCCGGGTATGTCCACCCTCTGCACGCACCTCGCTTACCCGCGCGCCCGGTCCGTCCGCGCCGGCCATGGGCGCGCCAAGCAGCGTGAGCGCGAGCGCCAGGCTCCCTAAGAAGGGCGCCGGCCGGAATGGGCGGGACGACAGCATTCTTGCGCCGTCATCTCTAACCCCTCGAATTTGCCATCCGATTTATAGAATTGGTTTATTTATCTTATGGTTACGTAAAGACGCGGTCGGCTTAACCACCCTTCAGCGGTGTTTGACGCCAGCTTAACCGGGCGCTTCCCTTCGCCGCCGACTTCGGTCTAAGGTGGCCCCAATCGGCCGACGCGCCCCACGCCCACGTCTCGCAAAGTCAGGGCGGACGGCGCGCGCGAGCCGCCCCTGTTAGCGTGGACCCGCACGGAAGACGCCGCTGGCGCTCATAACGCGCTGTTTTCGGCCCCCGCCGCCCGTCCGCGCCCAGGACCTCATCCGCCGCCCACCAGCGGCCTCTCCCGGAGTAAGGCATGCGCCGCTCTGCAATCGTTCGCCCACAGGAGTCGCCTTCGGCGCCGCCCCGGGCGACTTTTGCCGCGGCTCGGCCAGCCCCCCATTGCCGCAGCCTCCAGGGCCCGCGCCAAACCCCATTCGGGGACGCGCATCAGGCCCCGCCGGCTCGCGCCCACGGAGCCCATTATGGCCAACAAGAAAATGCTTATCGACGCAGCCCACCCCGAGGAGACCCGCGTGGTCGTCCTGGACGGCGGCCGCGTTGACGATTTCGATTTCGAGACCCAGTCCAAAAAGCAGCTTCGCGGAAATATCTATCTCGCCAAGGTGACGCGCGTTGAGCCGTCGCTGCAGGCGGCGTTCGTGGAATACGGCGGCAACCGCCATGGCTTCCTCGCCTTCACCGAGATCCACCCGGACTATTACCAGATCCCGGTCGCCGACCGCGAAGCGCTGAAAGCCGAGTTCGAAGCCGTCTCCGGCCGCGCCGCACAACACGACGACAGCGACAATGACGACGTCGAAGCTGCTCCCGAACCGGAGGAAGGCGACGCGGCGGAGGGCGAAGTCGCCGACATCGAAGCTGCGCCCCCGGCGGCCGAGGCCGAAGCCGCCGCGGCGGACGAGGACGACGACGACGCGGCCGAAGAGCGCCGCCGCCAAATCCTCGTGCGCCGTTACCGCATCCAGGAGGTCATCCGTCGCCGCCAGATCATGCTGGTGCAGGTCGTCAAGGAAGAGCGCGGCAACAAGGGCGCCGCGCTCACCACCTACCTCTCGCTCGCCGGCCGCTATTGCGTGCTGATGCCGAACACCGGCCGCGGCGGCGGCATCTCGCGCAAGATCACGAGCGCGCCTGACCGCAAACGCCTCAAGAAGGTCGCCAACGAGCTCGAGGTGCCCCAGGGCATGGGGCTCATCATCCGCACCGCCGGCGCCAAACGCACCAAGACCGAGATCAAGCGCGACTACGAATATCTGACGCGCGCCTGGGAGAACATCCGCGACGCCACGCTGCGCTCGATCGCCCCCGCGCTCATCTATGAGGAATCCTCCCTTGTGAAGCGCGCCATCCGCGACCTTTACGGCAAGGACGTCGATGAGATCCACGTCGATGGCGAAAGCGCATACAAGGAGGCGAAGGACTTCATCCGCATGCTGATGCCCAGTCACGCCAAGCGCGTGCATCTGTGGCGCGAGCCGACGCCGATCTTCACCAGGCACGGCGTCGAGAAGCAGCTGGAATCGATCTATTCGCCCGTCGTGCAGCTGAAGAGCGGCGGCTACATCGTCATCAACCAGACCGAAGCGCTCGTCGCCATCGACGTGAACTCCGGCCGCGCCACGCGCGAGCGCAACATCGAACAGACCGCGCTGCGCACCAACATGGAGGCGGCCGACGAGGCCGCCCGCCAGATGCGCCTGCGCGATCTCGCCGGGCTCATCGTGCTCGACTTCATCGACATGGAGGAGAGCAAGAACGACCGCACGGTGGAAAAGCGCATGCGCGATTGCCTGCGCTTCGATCGGGCGCGCGTGCAGATGGGCAAGATTTCCGGCTTCGGATTACTTGAGCTCTCCCGCCAGCGCCGCCGCACTGGCGTGCTCGAAGGATCCTCCCACATCTGCCCGCAATGCGCCGGCGTCGGGCGCGTGCGCTCGGTGGAATCCTCCGCCCTCGCCCTGTTGCGCGCCTTGGACGAGGCCGCCGCCCAGCACGGCGGCGAGCGCCTCGAGGCGCGCGCGCCCGCCCAGGTCGCGCTCTACATCCTCAATGAGAAGCGCGCCGTGTTGGCCGCGATGGAGCAGAACCGCGACGTGCGCCTGCGCCTTGCAGCGTCCGAGACCCTGCTGCCGCCTGATTATGAGATCGTCTCCCTCGGCGCGCGTCCGCCCGAGGAAGCGCCGGCGCCCGCCGAGGACGAGCGCGCCCGCGCGCGCCGCGAAGCCGCCGACGCCGCGATCGAAGACGAGGTCGACGTCGAAGGCGACGCCGAGGAGCCCGAGGACGGCGAGGAAGCCTCCGCGGCGGGAACGCGCTCCGGTCCGCGCCGGGAAGCGAACGGCGAGAGCGGCGCCGACGGCGACCACCGCCGCCGCCGCCGTCGCGGCCGTCGCGGCGGTCGCCGCCGCGAGGGATCTGAGGATGAGAGCCAGCCGCAGGCCGCCGTCGCCGAAGACGCCGCGCCGCACGAAGCAATCGCGGAGCCTGCCGAGGGCGAAGCGGCCCCGGGCGGAGGCCGTCGCCGGCGCCGGCGCCGTCGCGGCCGCGGACGCGGCGCCGACGGCGCGCCGGCCGTCGATCTCTCGCCGGCGGAATTCGCCGAAGCCCTGAACGCCGACATCGACGACGGCGTGAACGGCGCCGACGATTTCGAGGAGGCCGCGCCCGCCGAACCCGTCGTCATCGCCGCCCAGAGCACCCAGCCCATCCTCGAAGCGATCGAGCAGGCCAGCGACGCCGCCGCCCTTCGCGCGGAGGCCGCCCCGACCGCGTTCGAAGCGCCCTTCGCACCCCCGCCGGCGGCGGAAGTCGATGACGCGCCCCAGCCTGTGGCCGACATCGCCTACGAGCCGGACCAGGAGCGGCGCGAAAAATTCTTCTCGCGCTTCAGCCGATGGGGAAAGAAGGCCTGATCGCTCCCCGATGATCACCCCCTGGTGATCGCTGGCCAAGCGCCGCTGCGCGGCGTTTCGCGAAGCTCAGGGAAGCGCTAGAAGAGGGCCATCTTCGCGCCGCAAAGCCCCGCTTCAAGGCTGGCGCGGACGATGCATGCCGCACTGTTCATCGGGACTTTGGAGGGTCCATGCGAGCGATCCGTGCCCTCATCACAAGCATCGCAACCGGCATCGCTGCGGCCGTTTCCCTTTTCGCGCTAGCTGGTCCCGCTTTGGCGCAACAGCAGCCCTCGATCATCCGCGACGTCGAGATCGAAGAGACGCTGCGGATCTATGCGCGTCCGGGCATCGTTGCCGCCGGCCTCACCCCCGACGAGATCCAGCTCGTGCTGATCGGCGATCCCTCGATCAACGCCTTCGTCACCAACGGCCAGAAGATCTTCGTCCACACCGGCCTCATACTCCGCGCCAAGAACCCCAACGAGATCATCGGCGTCCTGGCCCACGAGACGGGCCACATCGCCGGCGGCCACCTGGCGCGCAACCGCGAGGCCATGAGCTACGCCATGCGCCCGGCGATGATCTCGATCGGGCTGGGAATTCTCGCGATCGCGGCCGGCGCGCCGGACGCGGGCGCAGCGCTCATCGGCGGCGCGCCGCAATTCGCGCAGGCGAGCTTCGTGCGCCACACGCAAGTTCAGGAAAGCGCCGCCGACCAGGCCGGCGCGCAATATCTCGAAGCCAGCGGCCAGACCGGCAAGGGCCTGATCGAGTTCTTCAATCGCGAGTTCCGTCCGAACGAATTCGCCGTGCGGCGCGTGCCGGCCTACATGGTCACCCACCCCTTCACGTCCGACCGGATCGAGGCGCTGCGCCAGCGGGTGGAGCACTCCGACCATTACGGCGCCGTCGATACCCCCGATAACATCCGCCGCTTCCAGTTCATGCAGGCCAAGCTCACCGGCTTCATCGAGCCGCTCGCCCGCACCCTGCAGATCTATCCGCCTTCGGATAATTCCCAACCCGCGCGCTACGCTCGCGCTATCGCCTATTGCGGCTGCGGCGCCCAGGCGAAGGTGCCCGATCTTCCGCGCGCCACGGCCGCGATCAACAGCCTCATCGCTGAAGATCCCTCTAATCCCTTCTTCCAGGAGCTGGCCGGCCAGATCCTGTTCGAGAACGGCCGCACCGCCGAGAGCATTCCCTATCACCGCCGCTCCGTGGAGCTGCGCCCCCACGAGGCGCTGCTGCAGATCAATCTCGCCCGCGCGATCCTGCAGGCGCGCGGCCGCGCCGGCTCCGACGAAGCGATCGCCCTGTTGCAGCAAGCGGTGCAGGAAGAGCCCGACAACGCCTTCGGCTGGCGCGAGCTGGCGAGCGCGCACGACCTGCGCGGCGAAGAGGGCCTGGCGCGCCTCGCCTCCGCCGAGATGGCCTATGCGGTGGGCGACATGGGCCGCGCACTCTCCTTCGCCGAACGTGCGCGCCGCACGTTGCCGCAAGGCACCGCCTCCTGGCAGCGCGCCTCCGACATCGTGGCTTCCGTCCAGAACGCCATGCCTGATGAACGCGGCCGCCAGCGCAGCGGCGGCTGACCGCAAGAGAGGACGATCTCATGCACCGTTTCGCCGCCGCGCTCGCCGCGCTCGCGTGTCTTTTCGTCTCCGCGTGCGGTCAGGGCGCCCAAGCCCCCGCCGAGCGCATCGCCGCCGCGACGCCCGCGCCGCCGCCAAGCGAGCCGATCGACGCCAAGAACTTCAACGCCGAACAGCAACAGGACATTCGCGCCGTCGTGCGCGATTACCTGACGCGCGATCCCTCGGTCCTGGAAGAGGCGCTGGACGCGCTCGCCGCGCGCAAGGAGGCCGCGCGCCGCCGCGAGTTGGAAACCGATCCGCGTTCCTTCGCCGTCGGCCCCGCCAACGCGTCGGTCACCGTGGTCGAGTTTTTCGACTATCGCTGCCCGCATTGCGTGGAGGCTTTGTCCTGGGTGATGGACACCATGCGCGCCCATCCCGAGATCCGCTTCGTCTTCCGCGAGCTTCCGATCCTGACCGCGCAATCTGCCGAGGCTTCGCGCGCCGCCATCGCCTCGATCAAGCAGAACAAGTATCTGCCGTTCCACCGCGCCCTCATGAGCCATCGCGGCGACCTTGATTCCGGCGCCATCGACATGCTCGCGCGCCAGAACGGCATCGACGTCGCGCGCATGCGTCGCGACATGGCCGACCCCGCGATCGAGGATATCCTCTCGCGCAATTACGAGCTGGCGTCCGAAGCGAGCGTGCAGGGCACGCCGGCGTTCCTGATCAACGGCGTCTGGATCAAGGGCTTCTCGAACCCCGAACAGATGAACCGCGACTTCCAGAACGCCATCCGCCCCGCGCCGCAAGCGCAACGCTGAGGCCCGCTCCATGACCCAAGTCTCCGTCCGCTACATCGTCAACAATGTCGAGGAAGCGATCCCTTTCTACGTCGAGCATCTTGGCTTCAAGCTTGACTTTCACCCCGGCGGCTTCGCAGTTCTGTCGCGCGGCGATCTGCGCCTGATGCTCAACCAGCCGGGCATCGGCGGCGCTGGCCGTCCCGACATCGCCGGAAGGACGCCCGCGCCTGGCGGCTGGAACCGCTTCCAGATTGTCGTTGAGCGACTGGACGAAGTGTTCGCCCGCCTGCGTCAGGCGCGCGTCCCACTACGCACCGACATTGTCACCGGAATGGGCAGCCGCCAGATCCTGGTGGAGGATCCTTCGGGAAACCTCATCGAGATCCTCGAAGTCTCCCCCGCGCCCTGACCCCCCGACGCCTTGACGCTCACACCAGCACAGGCAATTGCGCGAGCCAATCGGGCGCTTCGTCGGCGTCGATCGGACCGATCCCGAGCGCCGTGATCGTCGGTTCGGGGAACACGGTGAGCGCCGCATCCTTCACCAGCGCGACGCCGAAGCCCTCGATCTTCGCAGCCATCGCCTCCAGCTCCGCGGCGCTCTCCGCGGCGAGCACGATCTTCTTCGCACGTCCTTGGCGATAGGCGCGCGCGCGATCGGGAAAGCGCGCCTCGGCGTCCCAATAGGCGTGCAGAAAGGCGTGGCCGGCCTGCGCCATCATCTTGCCGCGCACACCCCCAGCGGCCTTCAGCGCTTCACGGCTGATGATCGCATAGAGCCGCAGATCGGCCATCAGATGAGGCCGGCAAGCGGCGAGGAGGGATCGGCGTAGCGCTTCTTGCCCATCCGCCCCGCGAGATAGGCTTCGCGCCCCGCGATCACCGCATGCTTCATCGCCCGCGCCATGCGGATGGGATCCTTCGCTTCGGCGATAGCGGTGTTCATCAGGACGCCGTCGCAGCCAAGCTCCATTGCGATCGCGGCGTCCGAGGCGGTGCCGACGCCGGCGTCCACGATCACCGGCACGCGCGCCTGCTCCACGATCAGGCGAATATTGACCGGGTTCTGCACCCCGAGCCCGGAGCCGATGAGCGAGCCGAGCGGCATGATCGCCACGCAGCCGATGTCCTCCAACTTCCGCGCATAGACCGGATCGTCGCTGCAATAGACCATCACCTCGAAGCCCTCGGCGATGAGCAGCTTGGCGGCCTTCAGCGTCTCTTCCATGTCCGGGTAGAGCGTCTTCTGGTCGGCCAGCACTTCGAGCTTGACGAGCGTCCAGCCGCCCGCCTCGCGCGCGAGCCGCAGCGTTCGCACCGCCTCCTCGCCGGTGAAACAGCCTGCGGTGTTCGGCAGATACGTGGTGGACTTCGGATCGATGAAATCGACGAGGCGCTCTTGCTTGGGATCAGAGAGATTGACGCGACGGATCGCGACGGTGACCATCTCCGCGCCGCTCGCCTCGAGCGCCGCGGCGTTCTCAGCATAGGACCTGTATTTCCCCGTCCCGATGATCAGACGCGAGGAAAACATCCGCCCAGCGATGGTCAGCGGCGCGTCGGCGCTCGCGTGCGAGCCATCCATCACCCGCCCCCCACGAACTGGACGATCTCCAGTTCGTCCCCGTCCGCCAGCGTCCGGTCGCCGAACGTCGAGCGCGGGACGATGGCCCGGTTGAGTTCGACCGCCACCTTGCGCGAATCGATCTCCCAACGCGCCAGCGCCCCCGCAAGGCTTAAGCCTTGCGGCGCTTCGCGAACTTCGCCATTGACCAGCACGCGCATCGGCCTTCCTATCGCCGCCGACATAAGGCCGCCCGGCAGGTCACGCAACGTTCTGCCGCGCTTCGTTCCCGTTTCATTTCCACCCCTGCACCTCTCCGGCCCATGCCCGACCGAGACAAGCCGCTCTTCATCCTCAACGGCCCCAACCTGAACCTGCTGGGTGTAAGGGAGCCGGAGATTTACGGCCGCGCCACCCTCGCCGACGTCAAGGCGGTTTGCGAGCGCGCGGCCGGCGCGCGCGCGATCGACTTTCGCCAGACCAACCACGAGGGCGTGCTGATCGACTGGCTCCATGAAGCCCGAGAGAAGGCGGCCGCAATCATCCTCAATCCTGGCGCCTACGCCCACACGTCCATCGCGCTGCGCGACGCGGTCAGCGCCCTTCCAGTTCCATTGATCGAGGTCCACTTGTCCAACATCGCCGCGCGGGAGCCTTTCCGCCATCATTCGCATGTCGCGGGAGTGGCCAAGGGCGTCGTCATGGGCTTCGGCGCCGAGAGCTACGCCCTTGCAATTGCGGCCGCTCTTCGGCTTGAAGGCGCCGTATCGTGAGCAGCGGCAACGGGACCAAGATGAGCGAGAAGAAGGCACTCGATCCCGCCATCGTGCGTGAGCTGGCGAAGATCCTTCGCGAAGACGGCCTCACCGAAATCGAGCTGGAGCTCGGAGACCTCAAACTGCGCCTGGCGCGGATGGCCGCCGTGGCGCCGGTCCAAGCCTTCGCGCCCGCGCCGGCGCCCGTTCTTCAAGCCGGCCCGGCGCCCGCGCCCGCCGTCGCGGCCCCCGCCGAGGACCGCAACCACCCCGGCGCCCTCACGTCTCCGATGGTCGGCACGATCTATCTGGCGCCCGCCGAAGACGCGCCCGAGTTCGTCAAGGAAGGCGACGCCGTCGTCGAAGGCCAGACCCTCATGGTCGTGGAGGCGATGAAGACGTTCAATCCGATCCCGGCCCCCCGCGCCGGCAAGGTGAAGAAGATCCTCGTCGCCAACAAGCAGCCGGTCGAGTTCGGCGAAGCCCTCGCGATCATCGAATGATCGCGCCATTCTCCGTACGCAGAACGAACGCGCCGCCCGCGCCGGGAGCGCGCGCTGGCTTGAAGGCCGGTTCCGGCGACCGGCGCGCCTCAGCAGGGAAGCTTGGCGTCGCGGCGCCGGCGCGCCAAAACGATGTTCGATAAGGTCCTGATCGCCAATCGCGGCGAGATCGCGCTGCGCATCCACCGCGCCTGCAAGGAGATGGGCATCTCCACGGTGGCGGTGCACTCCACCGCCGACGCAGACGCCATGCACGTGCGCCTCGCCGACGAGAGCGTGTGCATCGGTCCTCCGCCGGCGGCGAAATCCTATCTGAACATCCCCGCGATCATCACCGCGGCCGAGATCACCAAGGCCGACGCCATCCATCCCGGCTACGGCTTCCTCTCGGAGAACGCCAAGTTCGCCGAGATCGTCGAACAGCATAAGATGACGTTCATCGGCCCCAAGGCCGATCACATCAAGCTGATGGGCGACAAGATCGCCGCCAAGAAGGCCGTGCAGAAGGCAGGCATTCCCGTTGTGCCGGGCTCCGACGGCGGCGTCTCCACCGACGCGGAGGCCAAGAAGGTCGCCAAGGCGGTGGGCTATCCGCTGCTGGTGAAGGCTGCGGCCGGCGGCGGCGGACGCGGCATGAAGCTCGTGCGCCAGCCGGAAGAACTGGCCGACGCCCTCGCCGCCGCTCGCGCCGAAGCCCGCGCTGCGTTCGGCGACGAGAGCGTCTATCTTGAGCGCTTCCTGGAACGCCCCCGCCACATCGAGATCCAGATCATCGCCGACAGCCACGGCAATGTCGTGCACCTGGGCGAACGCGATTGCTCACTCCAGCGCCGTCACCAGAAGGTGCTGGAGGAGGCGCCCTCGCCAGCGCTCAACGCAGCCGAGCGCATGAAGATCGGCAAGACCACCGCCGACGCCATCGCCAAGCTCGGCTATCTCGGCCTTGGCACGGTCGAATATCTCTACGAGAACGGCGAGTTCTACTTCATCGAGATGAACACCCGCCTGCAGGTGGAGCATCCCGTCACCGAGATGATCACCGGCCTCGATCTCGTTCGCGAGCAGATCCGCATCGCGCACGGCGAGCCGCTGCCGTTCACGCAGGAAGATGTCGAGCTCTCCGGCCATTCGATCGAATGCCGCATCAACGCGGAGAACCCCAAGACGTTCGCACCCTCGCCAGGCGCGATCACCAGCTTCCATTCCCCGGGCGGCTTGGGCGTACGGCTCGATAGCGCGATCTATGCCGGCTACAAGATCCCGCCCTATTACGACTCGCTGATCGGCAAGCTCATCGTGCACGGGCGCGACCGCAACGAATGCATGATGCGCCTCCGCCGCGCGCTTGGCGAGACGGTCGTCGGCGGCATCGAGACCACGATCCCGCTCTTCCAGCGCCTCGTCACCGAGCCGGATGTGCTGAACGGCGAGTACCACATCAACTGGCTGGAAGCGTACCTGAAGGGCGACGCCTGAGGCGTTCGCAAACGCGCGCCCTTGGGCGAAAACAAACCCCGGGATACAGTCGCCGGGCGCTGAACAGGAGCGCCGCTTGCTTCGCCAAACGCTCGCAACCCTTGCCCTCGTCTTCCTGAGCGCCTGCACGCAGACGCTCGCGACAGCCCCCGCGCAGGAAAGCCCCAGCAGCGCGGCGCCTGCACCAAGCGCCCCCGCGCCCGACCTCCTGGGCAAGATGACGGGGCGGTGGACCCTCACCGGCCAGATCGCCGGCCAGAACACCGTCCACGACGTCGAGGCCGATTGGGTGCTGCAGGAAAGCTATGTGCGCATCACCGAGGTCTCCCGGGAGCGCGACGCCAGCGGCAAGCCCGCCTACGAAGCGATCGTCCTGATCGGCTGGCTGAAGGATCATTATGTCTGCTTCTGGTTCGACAACACGGAGGTCGCCTCCGGCGACGTGACGTGCAGGGCGCCGCTGACGGGGGATTCCATCGCGCTTGAGTTCCGCGACGGCCAGGGCGCACTCATCTTCACCAACACGTTCGCCTACCGCCGCGCCGAAGACGCCTGGACCTGGCGAATGGTCGGTTCGGAAAACGGCCAGGACGCGCTCTTCGGAGACGTGACGCTTCGGCGCAAATAGCGGCCTCGGCGCCGATCAGCTCGACTTGAAGCCAATGCGCGCGTGCGTCCCGTCGCAATAAGGCTTCGTCGCGCTGCCGCCGCATCGGCAGAGCCGCGCGCTTGTCACCCGCGCCACCATGCGCCCGCCGCCGGCCATGATCTCCAGATTGCCGCGCACTTGGAGCGGCCCATCCGTCAGCGGATTGATGTCCAAAGGGCCGTTGCGCACCGGCAGCATCGCGGTCCTGTCGCCTGTCTCCGGCTCGCCGGACGCGTCGAAATGGATGTCGTGATGCGAGCCGTCGCAGAACGGTTTGTTCTTCGAGGCGCCACACCGGCAGAGCGTCGCGCGAAACCCGATCGGCTCGCCGTCGAGCCTGATCTCGGCGCGGAACGCATAAGGCCCCGCCTCGCGCGTGCGAACCATGTTGACGAGCGGCGCGGCCTCTTCCGGCTGCCCGTCATTGCGCCTGTAGCGGATCGCGCCCGACGCGCACTCGCGCGCGATGCTCGCCAGCTCCTCCACGTCCATCTGGTCTGGATAGATCCAGTCGCCCTCCACGTTGGCGAGGAAGACGCCCGGCGCCTCCGTCACGCAATGGCGCGTGTGGATGCATTTCTTGCCTTCATAGAGGATCGTCAGCTTCTCGCCTTCGATGATCTCCATGCCGTTCTTTTTCACGCTCGGCGGCGCCGGCGGAACCTTCAAGATGAGCGTTGTCTTGCCGATCGACGCGGGCTCCGGCGTCGGGGCCGCACTCTCCCATTGCTTCGCCGCGCGCGCGGTCAACGCATCGAGCATGCGCGCAGCATCGAGGACGCGCTTGTCGCCGCACTTCGCCAGCGCATCGCCCGCTTCCTTCAGCTCGTTCAGCCGCTCGATGAAGAACTTCCACGCAGCCGTCCCATGCGGCCACGGCGCGGAATCGCGCAGCGCCGTGAACGAGAGCCCCGCATGACAGTCGGGGTTCGACGGCCCCGCCGGCAGCCGCGCCGCCCGCGCGCCATAGAGCGCCCCCGCGCGCATGAGCTCAATGGCAAGATCGACCACGAGCGCTTTCTCCGGGCTCGGACTCTTGAGCCCGTAGGCATATGCGAGCATCCGCATCATCACGCCGTAGCAGGCGTTGCCGAGATCGACCGTGGCGATCGCTTCTTCGTTCTCCAGCCACACGCGGCCTTCCGGCTTGGGCGGCCGCCGCAGCACCGGATTGCACGCCGCCGGATACGCCGGAACGAAATCCGGATTGGCGGCCTTGATCGCGTTGTATTCCTCGCGCACCTCGATGAAGCGCTGGAAGTGCGACGTCTTCGATTCCGCCGGCGCGCCCTCGCCTTCGGCGACGATCGCGTCGAACGCCTGGAGCGCGGTCTTCAGGCAGAGCACCGGCCTCGCGCCGCGCAGCGGAACCTCGTCCTGCGAGAGCTGCAAGCGGGGATCGCCGTTGAACACCGCGCCCTCGCCGATCGCGGCGACGAAGGCCTTGAGGCCATTGCCCAGGCGCTCGTAGAAATCCCCGACCGTCCTGTAATTCACGCCCATCGGCGTGAGCGTGCGCCCCATCCCGCCGCGCTTGTACTCGACGCCGTAGAAGCCCTCGAAGCCCGCGCCTTCCGGCTCCTCCGACGTGGAGGGGCGCTCCAGATGAATGAAGTGCTGCAGCACGTCGGCGTTGAAGGGACCCAGCTTGACGACGATGCCGGCCGGCAGCGTTCCCGCATCGAGCGGAAAGTTCGACCGCCCGAAGCGCGGCGAGGCGCCCAGCGCGGCGGTGATGTTCCACACCGCCGCCAGGTGCCCCATCTCGTCGATCGCCACCTTGAGGATCGCGCGCTTCCATCGCGCGACGGCCTCCGCCTCGGCGGGGGAGAGCCCTTCCTCCACGCCTTCCTTGAGCGAGAAGGCCGCATAGAGGTAGGTGCACATGAGCGTGTGCTCGAGCTCGGCGGCCTCGTAGAGCTGGTGCACGAGCGTTTCGCGTGAGGGTGGGAGTTCGCCGTCATCCATGGGCGGAGCTTACGCGCTCGACCCGCCGGATGAAATCAAACCTTGGGATAGGTTCCATAACTTCCATCCGGGCCCCCAAGGCGCCAGACTTTCAGGCATGAAGCGGTTCACCGCCGACGACCTTCTGCGCTGTTATCGGCGCGGCGTCTTTCCGATGGCGGAATCGCGCGACGACGCGGATTTCTTCGTCGTCGATCCCGAGGCGCGCGCGATCCTGCCGCTTGACGCTTTTCATGTTCCGCGCCGGCTTGCGCGCACCGTGCGCAGCGATGCCTACAGGATCGCGATCGACGAGGACTTTCTCGGGGTGATCGATGCCTGCGCCGCGCCGCAGCCGGGCCGCCAGGACACCTGGATCAACCCCACGATCCGCAGCCTCTATGACGAGCTCCACGCCCGCGGCCATGCCCACAGCCTGGAGGTCCGCGCGCGGCAGGACGGCGCGCTCCTGGGCGGCCTCTATGGGGTGGCCGTCGGCGGCGCCTTCTTCGGCGAAAGCATGTTCTCCCGCGCACGCGACGCCAGCAAGGTCGCGCTGGTGCACCTTGTGGCGCGGCTGATCGTCGGCGGCTTCGCGCTCCTCGACGCGCAATTCCTCACCGGCCATCTGGAGCAGTTCGGCGCTGTCGCGGTCGCACGCCGCGATTTCCACGTGCTGCTCGCGCACGCGCTCGCGCGCCGCGCGGACTTCCTAAGGATGCAGGATGTGAGCGGGGCTCAGGCCCTGCAATCGATCGCCCAGACGTCATAGACGGGATGCTCGAGCGCCGAGATGCCGGGGCTGGATGCGAAGAGCCAACCGGCGAACACTTCCGTGCGCGGCGTCTGCTCGCCCTTGGTGCGGCCAGGCGGATGGTCGAACACCTGCACGTAGATCGTGACTTCCGGCGTCTCTTCCGCCGGTCGCTTCGAGCAGGAGCGCGCGATGATCTCCAGCGTTCCGAACCGAACCGCGCGACCGACCGGCGCGGTGAAATCGCGCGCATGTCCGGTGACCTTGTCGAGCCCGCGCAGCACAGCCGTTTCGGCGGCGGCCGGACCGGCAAAGAGAAAGAGCGCCGCGACGGCGGCCCAAAGCGCCCGCATCACTCCTGCTTCTCCTTCTGGCTTCCCATCGAGGACATCGCCGAGGCGAGCACCGTGAGCAGATCGATCGCGCCTTGCGTGTTGGCGATCTCCGCGCCCGCCGCCAGCGGATCCACGCCGGCCGGCTCGATGGAGACGTACGCGTCGCCCAAGAGGCCGTTCGACTGCACCCGCGCGGTCGATTGATCGAGCACCTCCACGCCGCGATCGATGGTGAGCGTGAGCTTGGCCATGTAGGTCGCGGGGTCGAGCGCGATCGACTTCACCGCGCCGACCTTGACGCCCGAGACGCGCACATCCGAGCCCACCGCGATCCCGTCCACGCGCTGGAACCGCGCGGTCAGATCATAGCCCCCGCGCGTGTCGTTCCTCCCGGACTGCGCCGAGGCGAACGCGAAGAAGCCGATCGCAACCAACGCGACGAGGGCGCCGAGGATGGTCTCGGCGGTCTGTTCCTTGAGGTTCATTCCGGCTTCCAGGATTCGTAATCGCCCGTCGCTGGCGCACGCTCGCCGCCGCGCCAAAGCGAACCAGGCGGCCGATACGCGAACGCAGTCCCGGTGAGGTTCGGTCGATGCGCCTGCTCCCAGCGCCGCCGAGGCAGCGGCGCGACGGTCGGCGGCTCGTCGATCATGTGATGCATCCAGCCGTGCCAATCGGGCGGCACGCGGGAGGCTTCCGCGAGCCCTTTATAGATGACGTAGCGGCGCTTGCGCCCGTCGAGCGAGGGTCGGCGCTCTTCATAATAGCGATTGCCCTGCTCATCCTCGCCCACAAGCGCGCCCCGTCGGCCGATGTCGAAGAAGGCGCCGATCGTGGCGCCGTTCCACCAAGTGAAGATGCGCTTGAGCAAAGGCGAAACCTGGGCGGGCCGACGGGCGGGCAAGACCCGCAAAATCGCGGGCGCGCCCTTATGGCGCCAAAGCCGACGCGGCGTCCAGGGCGCCCAAAGCCGCTCCCGATCCGTCCACCGTACAATATATAGCCGTTAACACTTTAGAAACCCCCTAGATGTTGGAACCGAAACAAGCTGCGGAGCGCATCAATGCACATGGCCCCGAACACGGGATGGATCGAGCGTCAGGTCGAAGCCGACGAGGACGCCGACCCAGTCTTGGTTGAGGCCCCCGCCGCCTGGAGCGACACCCAGATCCTCCAAGCCTTGGCGGAGGGGCTGGCGGTGGAGACCGACGGCCGAACGAGCCTGAAAGTCGGCATCGACGCGCTCGCCAACCGATTCGTCCGGGGGGACGACGCCGAGCTTCTCGCGAAGCTCATTCTAGCGCGCCGGATCGCCTTCGATCCGGCCACCGCACGCGGGGCCTTCTGCGCAAGCCTGATGCGCTGGCCGGCGCGAGGGGAGCCTGAATGGCCGGCCCTTGAATCCGCCCAGCGCGCGCTCTGTGCGGGAGGGACCCTCGCCATCGTGGGGAGCCCGAGCCCCGCCGCCCTCGACGCCCTTGAAGCCGCAGGCCGCATGACCGGCCGCGAAGCGGGCCCGGCGATCATGGTCCACGCCGAAGAACCCGCGCTGCTCGCCGCCGAAATCGCCCGTACACGGATGAGTGCGGCGCTGTCGGCCGGCGCCCGCGCGCTGGACGGCGCCCTCACGGAGCTCGCGATCGAAGCGGTGCGCAACGGCTTGAACGCCGAAGCCGCGCCAGTGACGCGCAAGGCGCACGCCGCGCGCGTGACAGGCGCGCCGGACGATGATCTGCGTGCGGCCCTGCAAGGCGCAGCCGTGCGCGGCGTCTATGCCGCCGCCATGGAGGTCGCCCCCGCGCGCCGCAGCCTCGCCATCGCAGGCGCCGCCGGCCTCTACCGGGCGCCATCGACGCTTGCCGCCGATCCGTCCGGCGCAATCGCGGGATCTGAAGATCAGGCTTCGGCCGGCGGCGCACTGGCGCTGCAGGCCTTCGTTGCCGACGACGCGATCGATGTGAACGCGCTTGAAGCAGCCGCGCGCGTGCTGGTGCGCGCGCTCGATTCCGCGCTCGATGTGGCCGGCGCCGCCGACCCGAAAATATCCGCCGGCGTCACCGAGCGGCGCCCGATCGCCATCCGCCTCGTCGGGCTCGCCAGCACGCTCATGCGCGCTGGCATCGCCTACGATTCCGAGGAAGGGCGCGCCGCCGCCCGCGCCCTCGTCGCGCTGGTCGCGGGCGCCGCGGTGAGCGAAAGCGCCAGCCTCGCCGACACGCATGGCAGCCCGCGCGGCTGGGATGCAGGCAAACGCCTCGCCGATGCGAAGCTGAAGCGCGCGCGCGAAGCCGCCGAAACGCTCGCGGCGCCGGCGCGTTTCGCGCCCGTCGCCGCTCGCGCCCGCGACATGTGGCGCAGCCTGCGCCCGAAAGCGCTGCGCAACCTGGCGCTCGTCTCGCTTGCCGAAGAGGAGAGCGCCGCGCGCCGTCTTGACGCCTCCGCCTCCGGGCTGTCTCCCGCGCGCGCGCCCTGCGGCTTCGGGACGCGCAGCGACGGCAGCTTCGGCCGCACGCTTTACGAGGACGCCGCGCTCGGCGCCGCCGCGCTCGGCCTCACCAATATCGAGGTCATCCGCAAGCACGTCGAAGGGCGTCGCACCCTGGACGGCGCGCCCGGCGTAAGCCTGGAGGCGCTCCGCCGCCGCGGCCTCACCGATCCCGCCCTCGCCGCCATCGAAGCCGCCGCCAGCGAGGCCCTGCGCCTGCGCGATGCGGTGCATCCCCTCGTCATCGGCGCCGACATCTGCGAGCGCGAGCTCGGCCTTCCGCCGGACGTCGCGGCCGGCAAGCGCGGCGATCTTCTCGCCACGCTCGGCTTCTCCGAAGGCGAGATCGAAGCGGCTGAAGCCTTCGCCATGGGCCGCGGCTCGCTCGAGGGCGCGCCGGGACTGTCGCCGGAGCATCGCCTCGTGTTCGCGCCCGCCGACGACATCGGCGCCGAGCCGCGCCTGCAGATGGCCGAAGCGGTGTCCCCCTTCGCCTTCGGACCGATGACGCTCGAGCTTCCTCTGGCCGCGGGCGCGGACGATGAGATCGCGCGCGCCCACGCCGCCGGCGTGACGCTCGCCTGCCTCAAGCCGCCGGCTTCCCCACCGCTCGCCCTGGCGCCGCTGCACGAAGCTGCTGCGCAGGAAGAGGCGACGCCTGAATCGCCCAGACCAGACAGAGGCGTCCGCGAGCACATCATCGCGCGCGAAGCCGAGCGGCGCCGCTTGCCCGACCGTCGCAAAGGCTACATCCAGAAGGCGTCGATCGGCGGCCACAAGGTCTATCTGCACACCGGCGAATACGATGACGGCCAATTGGGCGAGATCTTCATCGACATGCACAAGGAAGGCGCCGCCTTCCGCTCGCTGATGAACAATTTCGCCATCGCCGTTTCCATCGGCCTGCAATACGGCGTGCCGCTGGAGGAATTCGTCGATGCGTTCCTCTTCACGCGCTTCGAGCCGGCCGGGGAAGTGCGCGGCAACGATTCCATCCGCCACGCGACCTCGATCCTCGACTATCTCTTCCGCGAGCTCGCGGTGTCGTACCTGAACCGCCGCGACCTCGCGCAGATCGATCCCTTTGAATCCCGCGGTGAAGGCCTCACGCGTCGCGCGGTCGAGACCGAAGCAGCAGCACAGCTCATCTCGCGCGGCTTCGCGCGCGGCAAGTCGCCGGATAATCTGGTGATGCTCACGCCGCGCCCGAAGAGCGCAGCGCCGCCGCGCGAAGCGAAGACCTCCGAAGGCCCGGCCTATGCCGGCGACGCCTGCCCCTCGTGCGGGCACTTCACGCTCGTTCCCGCCGACGCGCCCGGCGCGTTCGCGTGCGAAGCCTGCTCCTGGAAGGGCGCCGCGGCGAAGGGCGTTTGATCCTTTGATCCCCCTTCTCCCTCGCCAGCGGGGGAGGGGTTAGTGGTGGCGGAATGGGGGGAAGCGGCAATGCGTCGTGTTCCGCACACGGAGCTTCCCAACTCCCCCATCCCCTTCCGCGCTAACGCGGGAGAAGGAAGATCGCCCTACTCTGATTTCTTCGGCGGCTCGACGAGGCGGATGTGCAACTCGCGGAGTTGTTTCAGCGAGACCTCGCTCGGCGCCTGCATCATCAGGTCCTGGCCCTGCTGATTGAGCGGGAACGCGATGACTTCGCGGAGGTTTTCGACACCCGCGAGCAGCATCACGATGCGATCGACGCCCGGCGCGAGCCCGCCGTGCGGCGGCGCGCCAAAGCGGAACGCGTTGAGCATCCCGCCGAACTTGGATTCAACGACTTCAGGGCCATAGCCCGCGATCGCGAAGGCCTTGAGCATGATGTCCGGCCGATGGTTCCGGATCGCGCCTGAAGAGAGCTCCACACCGTTGCAGACGATGTCGTACTGATAGGCGTTGATGGTGAGAGGCTCCTGCTTCTCCAGCGCTTCCAAGCCCCCTTGCGGCATCGAGAACGGATTATGCGAGAAATCGACCTTCTTCTCGTCCTCGTTCCACTCGAACATCGGAAAGTCCACGATCCAGCAGAACTTGAACGCGCCTTCCTTGATGAGCCCAAGCTCTTCGCCGAGCTTCGTGCGCGCCGCGCCCGCAAGCTTCGCCGCTTCGCCTTCCGTTCCGGCGGAGAAGAAGAGCGCGTCGCCCGCCTTCACGCCGGCCGCCTTCATCAGCTTCTTCAGCTGCGCGGGCGGCACGAATTTCGCGATCGGACCTTTGCCTTCAGGAACGTTTTCTGGGCCCTCGAACGTGATGTAGCCAAGGCCCGGCGCCTGCATGTCCTTGCGCGCCCATTCATTCAGCTTGTCGAAGAACGAGCGCGGCTGGCTCGCCGCGCCTGGCGCCGGGATCGCGCGCACGACCTTGCCCTTGAACGCCTTGAACGTGACCGCCTCGTCGCCGAACACGTCGCTGACGTCCACGATTTCCAGCGGATTGCGCAAATCGGGCTTGTCGGAGCCGTATTTCAACATGCTCTCGCGATAGGCGATGCGCGGAAAGGGCGCCGGCGTGACCGCGCGTCCGTTCGCGAATTCCTCGAACACGCCCTGCATCACCGGCTCGATCGCGGCGAACACGTCCTCCTGCGTGACGAAGCTCATCTCCACGTCGAGCTGATAGAACTCGCCCGGGCTGCGATCCGCGCGCGCGTCCTCGTCGCGGAAGCAGGGCGCGATCTGGAAATAGCGGTCGAAGCCCGCGACCATGAGCAATTGCTTGAATTGCTGCGGCGCCTGCGGCAGCGCGTAGAACTTCCCCGGCTGCAGCCGCGACGGCACCAGGAAGTCGCGCGCGCCTTCCGGCGAGGAGGCGGTCAGGATCGGCGTCTGGAACTCGGTGAAGCCCTGCTCGATCATCCGCCGCCGGAGCGACGCAACGACGCCGGAGCGCAGGACGATGTTCGCATGCAGCGTCTCACGCCTGAGGTCGAGATAGCGGTAGGTGAGGCGAAGGTCCTCCGGGTAATCCGGCTCGCCGAACACCGGCACCGGCAGCTCGGCCGCCTCGCTGATGATTTCCACAGATTCGGCCCGCACCTCGATCGCGCCGGTCGGCAGCTGCGCGTTCACGGTCTCGGCCGTGCGCTTCACCACTTTGCCGTCCACCACGACCACGCTCTCGGCGCGGAGCCGCTCGAAGGACTTGAACGCCTCCGATCCAGGAAGGGCGACCACCTGCACGACCCCGTAATGGTCCCTGAGATCGACGAAGAGCAGCCCGCCATGGTCTCGCTTGCGGTGCACCCAGCCGGCCACGCGAACGGCCTCCCCGTCGTGCGCGGGGCGCAATTCGCCGCATCTGTGGGACCGGTAGCGGTGCATTCGAGGCTCCAATCGTGGGGTCCGGAGAGCGCCCTTTGATTTTTCCCCTGTCAACCGCCCTCTTTGCTTGACCGCCGGAGCCTCAAGCCCCCATTTCCGGGCGGATGCGGCGGGGGTCGTCCCCGCCCGCCCCCCAAAAACCGATGCAGCTGATCAAAGACACCAGCGCGCTCGCCGCGCTCTCGAAGGACTTGGCCAAGGCGCCCTATGCCGCGGTGGACACCGAGTTCCTCCGCGAGACGACCTATTGGCCGAAGCTCTGCCTCATCCAGGTGGCCGCGCCCGGGGTCGAGGCGATCATCGACCCGCTCTCCGCCGAGCTCGACCTCAAGCCCTTCCTCGACGTGCTGGCCCTGCCCTCCGTCACCAAGGTGTTTCACGCCGCCCGCCAGGACCTGGAGATCTTCCTCAACCTGATGGGTCAGCTGCCGGCGCCCGTGTTCGACGTGCAGATCGCCGCGATGGCCTGCGGGCTGGGCGATTCCATCGCCTATGACGCGCTGGTGGAGGCGCTGCTGAAGCGGAAGATCGACAAGTCGCACCGCTTCACCGACTGGAGCCGCCGCCCCTTGAGCGAGGCCCAGCTCGCCTACGCGCTCGCCGACGTGACGCACCTGCGCGATCTCTATCCCGCTCTGCGCGAGCGCCTGGCCAAGGACGGCCGCGAGGAATGGATCTCGGAAGAGAAGGCCGCGCTGCTCGACCCGGACGCCTACGACACCAACCCCGAGAACGCCTGGCGCCGCTTGAAGCTGCGCAAATGGAACGCCGATTATGTCGCCGCGCTGCGCGCGGTCGCGGCGTGGCGCGAGAAACGCGCGCAGGAACGCAACGTACCGCGCGCGCGCATCCTGAAGGACGATGCGCTGCAGGAGCTCGCCGAGCAGCGCCCCAAGAGCGTCGCCGCGATGGAGCGGCTGCGCGCGGTGCCCAAAGGTTTCGGCAATTCACGCCACGGCCCGGAGATCGTCCAGGCCCTGGAAGAGGCCGCCGCCAACCAACGCGCGCCGATCCAGGTGGAGCGTCCCGCCCCTCTGCCCGCAGGCCGCGGACCGACGGTGGAGCTGCTCAAGGTACTGCTGCGATGCGAAGCCGAGCGCCACCAGGTCGCGCCGCGCCTGATCGCCAACGCCGCCGATATCGAGGCGATCGCCGCCGACGACAACGCCGACGTTCCGGCCCTGAAAGGCTGGCGCCGCAAGCTGTTCGGCGAGGCCGCGCTCAAGCTGAAGCAGGGCAAGCTTGGCCTCTTGCTGAAGAACGGCCACGTGACCGTGCAAGAGGTCAATCAATGACCCGGATCGGCGCGCCGAGCGCGGCGCCCAGCGTCTCGAGCCGCTTGCGCGCCTGATCGCTCACAAGGCCCGTCGCGTCCGGCGCAGGCGCCAGCGCCAGCGTTCCGTCGCGCATCTCGATGCGGAACTTCGCCAACAGAGCTTCGGAGCGCGCCGAGACGTCTGCGCCAAGCCTGAGCGCGGCGCCCAGAGCGAACGCGCCTTGGCGCGCCTCTTCGTTCAGCAGCCGCTTGAACGATGGGTGCATCGGCTCGCGCTTGGTGTAACGATGATGCACCGAGGCGGCCAGGAAAGCGCGCTCCGGATGCGAGAGCCCCACGATCGGCGCCAGCAGCGCCAGCTCGAAGGAAAGGTCCTTGCGCTGATCCGGATGCAGCATGCCGGAAATGTCCGCCAGCCTGGACGCGGCGCCGCGCAGGAGTGGGTCGCGCGTGCGCCCGAACACTTCACTTCGCTCCGCGAACAGCGGCTCGATCCAGGCGCCGAGCGCGCGTCCGAACGCACGCCCGCCGAAACCGCGTTCGCCGAACGCCTCGGCCGAAGCGATGAGCGGATGCAGCGCGCGCGTGGAGGCCGGGATCTGCTCATAGAGCACGCCCTCGCGCAGGCCGTACGAGGAGATGATCACCCGGTCGAAGCCGCCGCGCAGCATCACCCGCTCGAGCACGGCCGCCGCGAACGGCATCGAATCCGCGCGCCGCGCGGCCGCCTCGTCCATCTTCTCCAATTGCCGGCGCGACATCTGCTGCACCAGCGCCGCGGTATCCAAGACCTCGCGCCGCCGCATCTCCAGATGGTGCAGCGTCGGCAGCGGGTAGTCGTGGATGCCCATGTGAATGCGCGCGAGCGCCCGCCACGCGCCGCCGACCGCGTAAAAGTCGCCTCCGACATTCGGGAGCATGTCCGCGCGTGCGAGCACCGCGTCGATGCGCGGAACCACGCGCTCGCGGTCGTACGAGGCGTGCAGCAGCGCGAACGGCCCGAGCGGAAAGCTCTCGCCGCGCCCCGGCCCCTTCGCCCTGATCTCGATGAGCTCAAGCGAAGCCCCGCCCAGGTCCCCGACGATCCCATGCGCGTCGGGCGCGCCCGCCAGCACGCCGAGCGCCGAGAGGCGCGCCTCTTCTTCTCCCGGGATGATCCGCACTTCAAAGCCGGTCTCGGCGCGCACGCGCGCGACGAACGCATCGCCGTCGCGCGCGGCGCGCACCGCCGCCGTGGCCACGACATCCACCCGCTCGATCTCGCGCGCCGCGATGATCGCAGCGAAGCGCTTCAGCGCGCCGATCGCGTCGCTCGCGCCGTCCTGCGGCAGCGAGCCGGTGGTCATCAGCTCGCGCCCCAGCGCCGGCATGACCTTCTCGTTGAGCGCCGGAATCATCGCGCGCCCGTCGATGCGATAGATCACCAGACGGACCGAATTGGACCCGATGTCGATCACTGCGACGTCCCGCGCGGGGGCGGATTGCTGGCGCCGGGGCGTCAGGGTCGCGGTCTCAGCTCGTCCTCGGTCCGACACGGCTCAGCGCCTGCGGAGCGTCGCCGGAAAGCGCGCGCCCACGCCCGGAGAGGGACGGGTTCTTCATGAAGTAGACGTGCGCGGAGAAGGGCTTCTCCGGATCGACGGGCGCGACGCGGCTATAGACGCCTTGCGCGTCCATCTGCCAGCTCTGCGCCTCGTCGTTCAGGTTTGCGACCATGATCTGGTCAAGGACCTGCGTGTGGACGGTCGGATTGTCAATCGGACAAAGCGCTTCCACCCGCCGGTCGAGATTGCGCTGCATCCAGTCCGCAGACGAAACGAACACCTTGGCCTTGGGGTGCGGCAAGCGCTCGCCTGCGCCGAAGCAGACGATGCGCGAATGCTCCAGGAACCGTCCGACGATCGACTTCACCGAGATGTTCTCCGAGAGCCCAGGCGCTCCGGGCCTGAGACAGCAGATGCCGCGCACGATGAGCTCGATGCGCACGCCCGCCTGGCTCGCGCGGTAGAGCGCGTCGATGATGATCGGATCGACGAGCGAATTGAGCTTCGCCCAGATCGTCGCGGGCCGCCCCGCCTTGGCGTGATCGATCTCGTCCTGGATGAGCCTGAGCAGCGTGGGCCGCAGCGTGATCGGAGAGATGGCGATCCGCTCCAGGTCCGCCGGGCGCGCATAACCGGTGACGAAATTGAAGAGCCGCGTCGCATCGCGCCCCAGCGCGGGATCGTCGGTGAAGAGCGACAGGTCGGTGTAGATCCGCGCCGTCTGCGGGTGGTAGTTGCCGGTCCCGAAATGCGTGTAGGTGCGCAAGGTTTCGCCTTCGCGGCGCACCACCACGCTCACCTTCGCGTGCGTCTTGTACTCGATGAAGCCATAGACGACGTTGGCGCCGACGCGCTCCAGGTTGCGCGCCCACTCGATATTGTTCTCCTCGTCGAAGCGCGCCTTGATCTCGACGACGGCGGTGACGTTCTTGCCCTGCTCCGCGGCCGAGACGAGCGCCGCAACGATCGGGGAATCCTTCGAGGTGCGATAGAGCGTCTGCTTGATCGAGACGACGGCCGGATCGTTCGCCGCCTGGGTGAGGAAATCCACCACCGCCCGGAAGGACTCGAACGGGTGGTGGACGAGAATGTCCTTCGCCTGGATCGCCGCGAAGCAATCCCCGCCGTGTTCGCGGATGCGCTCCGGGAAGCGCGGCTCGTAGGGCACGAACAGGAGCTCGGGCCGGTCGTCGGCGATGATCTGGGAAAGCTCCACCAGCCCGAGCATGCCATCAACCGTGTAGACGTCGCGCGGATCGGCCTTGAGGTTCTCGGTGATGAACCGCTTCAGGTTGTCCGGGATCCCCGCCTCGAACTTCAGCCGCACGACCTCGCCCATGCGCCGCTGCTTCAGGATCGTGGTGAAGCCGCGCACCAGGTCCTTGGCCTTGCGCATGAGGTCTTCGGCTTCTTCCGCGATTTCCACATCGCTGTCGCGCACGATGCGGAACGCGCCCTTCTGCTCCAGCTCGTAATCGGGATAGAGCTCGTCGAGGAAGAGCACGATCGCGTGCTCGATCGCCAGCAGGCGCCGCTCGCCGTCGGCGCCGCGCGGCATCTCGAAGAAGCGGCGCACCTGGCTCGGCACCGGGATGAGCGCGTTGAGCGTCTGCCCATCCTCCCGCCGCCGCAGGCTGAGCGCGATGACGAAGCCCTGGTTCGGGATGAACGGGAACGGATGCGCCGGATCGACCGCCAGCGGCGTCAGCAGCGGAAAGACCTCGTCCATGAAGCGCCGCCGCATCAGGTCGCGCTCGGGCTTGGAAAGCTCCTTCGGATCCAGCACCGCGATGCCCGCCTCGCGCAGCTCTTTGCGCAGCGCGCGCCAGCAAGCCTGCTGCGCCGCCATCAATTGCTCGGCCGCGACCTTGATCTGCGCGAGCTGCTCTTCCGGCAGGAGCCCGTCGTCGCTGCGTGTGGTGACGCGCGCCTCGCGAAGCTCTCGAAGGCCCGCCACCCGCACCATGAAGAACTCGTCGAGATTGCTCGCCGATATCGAAAGGAAGCGCAGCCGCTCGAAGAGGGGATGGCGCGCGTTCTCGGCCTCCTCGAGCACGCGCGTGTTGAACGCCAGCCACGAGAGCTCGCGGTTGAGGAAACGCGCCGGCGACGTCATCGCCTCGGCCGCCTGCGCCGGCAGCCGCACGGACCTGCGCCGGCGGCTCATTCCGCTTTCCCCAGCGACGCCTCTACCCGGGCGAGCGCCTCGCGCGCCTGCGGCAGCGCCACCGGACGCGCGGCGCGGACCACCGAGCGGTCGAGCTCGCCGGCGAGGGCGTGGGCGAAAGCGAAGGTGCGTTGCATCCGGGAGGCCAAGTAGAGGGCGGCTTTATCCGATAATTCTATGAAGCGTTCGCGGCACAAGCGCCGTAAAATGAGCGTTAAGAGCGCATCGTCGGGCTCCAGCAGCCGCGCCGCGGGAAGCGCCTTCAGCCGGGAGACGAGATCGGGCGTCGCACAGGGCCAGCGCGCCGGGTCATCCTCGCCGACAAGCAACACCGCCCCCCCGCTCCAGCGCGCCAGGTCGAGCAGGCGGACCAGCGTCAGGTCGTCCGGCGCGCGATCGCTATCGTCGAGCACGAGCCGCCCCTGCGCCTCTGCAAAGGCGCCCGCGGCCGCCTCCGGCGCCGTGCGGACATCGAAAGGCCTGGCGCCGGCGTCCGCCGCCCAGGCGTTGGCGAGGTGCGTCTTGCCCGATCCAGCCGGCCCGGTCAGCGCCATCGCGCCGCCCGGCCAGGTCCGCCATCCCTGCAGCAGCTCCGCCGCCGCTTGATTGGCCCGTGTGACGACCAGGGTCTCGGGCGAGCGCTCGCCCATCTGGAACGCAAAGAGGCGGGCCTGCTCGACCATCAGGCTAGGGCAACGGCACGGACCTCAGCACCGGCCCGGCCTGGGTTTCCTGCACCTGGATGCCATAGCGCGTCAGGTCCGCGCCCAATTGCTGACGGCTGCCGACAAACGAGAAGGAGACGAGCGCGCCCTCGCGGGCCACCGCTTCGATCCGGATCTCGGAGATGAGCGAAGAGGCCGCCCGCTCCAGCCCGCTCTTGATGCGCTGCCATTCGGCCTGGTTGTTGAAGAGCGCCGAGGCCGACACCCGCGCCCGCTGGCCCGAATTGGTGGCCATGCGGACTTTCCACTCGTTCTGCAGGCGCTCGCTCACCTGGTCTGCAAGCGACTGCATCCCGGCCGCGAGACCCTCCGGCCCCTGCCCAAGCCGCGCCTGCACAACGCCGCGATCCTGACCCGGCGCGCCCTGGCCGACCTCGGCGATGCGCGCACTGACAGTCCCGCCCTCGACGCGCAGATCGAGATAGATTGCGCTCGGCGCCCCAAGCGGCTGGGCGACGGCCTGCGCCGCCCCCCAGTCCGGAGCGCCTACCAGCGAACGCGGCGCGACATAGAGCGGCACGAGTTCCTCGCCGTACCCGCCATTTTCCCAGGCCCCTCGCCAGGCGTCGGCGGCCTCCTGGGTCACGTTCGTCCAGAGCGGCACGATGAGCACCGGCGGCCCACGCGAATCCACGATGGAGAAACCCGCCCCGCGCAGCAGCGACTGCACCGCGGCCGGCTGGAACCGCACGCCGATCCGGCCGACATAACGCGTTCCCGAGCGGCGCTCCTCCTGCACGTCGATCGACTGCACCATCCGCTCGACCGTGGCCGGATCGGGCCTCGGGGCCCCCAGACGCGCCAAATCGTCCGGCAGCGTGAGCCGCCGGATGAGCCGATCGAGCGCGACCGCCTGTCCTGCCGCGAAAGCCTGTGTCTGGGCCGCCGCCGCATTGTCGGCGGTGGCGTCCACCCGGACGCCGGTGACCGCATAGACATTGCTGCCGCGCCCCTGGGACGCGCCCTGGCCCTGGGCGCTTGCCGGCGCAGGCGCCAGCGCGCACAAAGCCGCGATGAGGAAACCGGCGATTCCGGCGAACGCTTTCATGTTTGGAATCCCTCAGGGTCGGGCGGGGGGTAATAACACGCCCGCCCGACATGCAAAGCCCGGCGCCCTATCACCGAGCAATATGGCCATATGACGGACGCCTATTCCCGCGCCGGCGTGAACATCGCCGAGGGCGCACGCCTGGTCGATCTCATCAAGCCGCTGGCCAAGGCCACGGCCCGGCCGGGGGCGGAGGCCGCCCTGGGCGGTTTCGCCGCGGCCCTTGACCTGAAGTCCGCCGGCTTCAAGGACCCTATTGTTCTCGCCACCACGGACGGGGTGGGCACCAAGCTCAAGCTCGCGATCGAGACCGGCAAGCGGGACACGATCGGGATCGACCTCGTCGCCATGTGCGTGAACGATCTGTTGGCCCAAGGTGCGAAGCCCCTTCTGTTTCTTGACTATTTCGCCACCGGCAAGCTCGACGCGGCGGCCGCCGCCGAGATCGTCAAGGGCATCGCCGACGGCTGCCGGCGGGCCGGCTGCGCCCTCGCCGGCGGCGAGACGGCGGAGATGCCCGGCCTCTACGCCCCCGGAGACTTCGACCTCGCCGGCTTCGCCCTGGGCGCCGCCGAGCGCGGGACGCTGCTGCCGAAAATGGACGCGATGCGGCCCGGTGACGTGATCCTCGGCCTGGGATCGAGCGGCGTTCATTCCAATGGCTTCTCCCTGGTTCGCCGCATCGCCGCCGATACGGGCCTGCCTTGGGACGCCCCCGCCCCCTTCGCGCCCGGCAACAGCCTGGGGGAGGCCCTGCTCACGCCCACCCGCATCTATGTCGAGGCGCTCCTGCCATTGCTCGATGGGATCAAGGGGCTCGCCCACATCACTGGCGGCGGCCTGATCGAAAACCCCCCGCGCGCGCTTCCAGAACATCTCCGACCCGAATTCGACTGGAACAGCTGGACCCCTCCACCCGTTTTCGGCTGGCTGCAGGAGAAGGGGAGCGTCTCCGACGCGGACATGCGCCTCACCTTCAATTGCGGGATCGGCATGATCGCGATCGTGGCGCCGGAGCACGCCGACGAGATCGAGCGCTCGCTCGCCGCGGCGGGCGAGAGCGTAGGCCGCATCGGCGCCGTCGTCGCCAAATGAAGCCGGCATGAAGTCCGTTGGCGTGCTCATCTCGGGCCGCGGCTCGAACCTGCAGGCTCTCCTCGATGCGCAGGACGCGCCCGGCGCCTATCGCATCGTCCGTGTGATCTCGAACGTCGAAGGCGCTCTTGGCCTGGAGCGCGCCCGCGCCGCCGGCATCGACGCGCTGACGATCCCGCACCAAGGCAAGCCTCGCGAAGCCTTCGAGCGCGAGCTCGATGCCGCGCTGCAGGGCTGCGACCTCGTTGCGCTCGCCGGCTTCATGCGTGTGCTTTCGCCCTGGTTCGTGACCGCCTGGAGCGGCCGCGTGCTGAACATCCACCCGTCGCTGCTGCCGTCGTTTCCCGGCCGCGACACCCACGAGCGCGCCCTCGCCGCCGGCGTGAAGCTGCATGGCTGCACGGTGCACGTTGTTACGGAAGCCTTGGACGCCGGCCCGATCATCGGCCAGGCCGCCATTCCGGTGCTGAGGGACGACACCCCCGAGCTGCTCGCGGCGCGCCTACTCGACGCCGAGCATCTGCTCTATCCGCGCGCGCTTGCGGCCTTCGCCAAGGGCGAAGCCGCCTTGCTTGAGAAGCCGCTGCTCAGCGCCTGGACTTAGCCGACGATCTCGTCGGGCTTGAAGAAATACGCGATCTCGATCTTCGCATTCTCCAGGCTGTCGGACCCGTGCACCGAATTGGCCTCGATGCTCTCGGCGAACTGCTTGCGGATCGTGCCTTCCGCTGCGTTGGCCGGATTGGTCGCGCCCATCACGTCGCGATACTTCGCCACCGCGTTCTCGCCTTCCAGCGCCTGCACGACGACTGGGCCGGACGTCATGAACGTCACGAGATCCTTGAAGAATGGCCGCTCCTTATGGACCGCATAGAACCCCTCGGCCTGCGCCTGCGACAACTTGAGGCGCTTTTGCGCGACGATGCGCAGCCCCGCGCCTTCGATCACGGCATTGATCTGGCCGGTCAGGTTGCGCGCCGTGGCGTCGGGTTTCAGAATCGAAAGCGTGCGTTCCACGGCCAAGACAGGCGCTCCTGCGAGAAAATGCGATTGGGAGCGCGCTCTATAGCTGCCCCATGCGGCGGGGCCAAGAACGGGCCGGCAAAAATGTCCGCGCCGGAAATCTCAGAAGCAACGCATCGAGGCGACCCGCCCCTCGGTGCTGGTGAAGAGATTGAGCCGGTTGGGCCGGAAATCCTGCGTAACCATGCATTGCGGACAAATGATCCGCGCGCCGGGCGGCAGCGCGGCGCGGTCGATCTCGCTCTCGCGCTTGCCTATGAGGCTCTGGTGCTGCGCCATGCCGCAGGTGTCCTCGCCCTGCTGCGCGGGCGGCGACGGCGTCTCCGCGGGTGCGGTGGGAGCTTCCGGAATCGCAGACGGGACCGGCGCGCACCCGAAGGCTGCGGCGAGGATCAGGAGGGCGAGCCATTTCATGCCTGGTCTCCTCAAGCCTGCTTTTCCCAGGCCCCGCGCGCGTTCTCGCGCCAATATGAGGCGTCCACCCCCGCCTCCTTGGCTTGCTTCCAATGCGCCCGCGCCTTTTCCAAGGCGGCTTCGTCGCGCCCGTCGAAGAGCAGACACGCGCGCTCGAACGCCGCGATGTCGCCAGGCGGAGCGCCGTCGATCAGAAAGAGCGCCTTGGCCCCGTTTGGGTTGCCATCCTTCTCAGTCAGCAGCACCGGCTGCTTCGCGGCGTTACGGTCATCGACGCCATGCGGCACGAAACTGTCGTCCCGCCAGGTCCACAAGAGATCGTCGAGCGCTTCGAGCCGCTCCTTCTGACCGCCGCGCACGATCGCCCGCCAGCCGCGCTGCAGGCATTTGTCGAGCAGCGGCGGCAGCGCCTTCTCCAGCTCGGTCTTCTCAAGATGGTAGAACCAGAGCTCAGCCATCCGCTTTGCGCCGCTTCACGTGGCGAACCATCGCCACGTTCTCCATCATGTGATGCCTGACCCGGCCTTCGATCATATCGAGCGCGTTCCTTGATTGCCGAGCCGCCACCTCGAAACCGAACCGCCACATCTCGCTCGACCTGAGCCCCAGAAAATCGAGGTTCGCCACCCACCCCGCTTTGTGTGCGTGAAGCCAAACATCCTCGATGAAGTTCCGCACCCGATGCTCGTCATCGGGCGGCGGCACGCCCACGTCGACTTCGATCCAGTGCTTCAATCTTCGAATTTCTGCGCGACGAGGCGGTTCAAGACCCGCACGCCCCAACCCGTAGCCCAGGCAGGGGAGACGGGGTCCTCGCCCGGCGCGGACTTCCACGCCGTGCCGGCGATGTCGAGGTGCGCCCAGGGCGTGCCTTCCTTGATAAATCGCTTGAGGAATTGCGCGCCGATCACCGAGCCCGCGACGGGCTTGCCGGCGATGTTCTTCATGTCCGCGTTCGGACTGTCGATCATCTTGTCATAGGCCGGGGCGAGCGGCATGCGCCACACGAGTTCGCCCTCGTGCGTTCCCGCCGCCTGCACGGACGCGGCGAAATCGTCGTCGTTGGAATAGAGCCCGGCATACTCGTTGCCGAGCGCCACGATCACCGCGCCCGTGAGCGTCGCGAGATCCACGATCGCCGCGGGATTGTGCTTCTCCTGCGCGTACCAGAGCGCATCGGCGAGCACGAGCCGGCCTTCCGCGTCGGTGTTGAGCACTTCGATCGTCTGTCCGGACGCGGAGGTGACGATATCTCCCGGACGCTGCGCTTCGCCGTCCGGCATGTTCTCCACGAGCCCGACGATGCCGACGACGTTGGCCTTCGCCTTGCGCGCCGCGATCGCCATCATCGCGCCCGCGACGGCCGCGGCGCCGCCCATGTCGCCCTTCATCTCGTCCATGCCGCCGGCAGGCTTGATCGAGATGCCGCCAGTGTCGAACGTGACGCCCTTGCCGACGAGCGCGATCGGCTGCGCGCCCTTCGTGCGCGCGCCCTTCCAGTTCATCACCACGAGCTGCGTCTCGCGCACGCTGCCTTTGCCGACGCCGAGAATGGCGTTCATCCCGAGATCGGCCATTTCCTTCTCGCCGAGGATCGTCACTTCGAGGCCAAGGCTCTCGAGCTTCTTGAGCCGCTTGGCGAATTCCTCCGGATAAAGAACGTTCGCCGGCTCGCTCACCAGGTCGCGCGCGAAATAGACCGCATCGGCGACCGAGGAATCCTTCTCGTAGCGCGACTTCGCCGCCGCCGGCCCCTGCACGACGACATGAATCTCCTTGAGCGACGGCCGCTGCTCGGGCTTCAAACGCGTGCGGTAGGAATCGAACCGGTAGCTGCCGAGCCGCGCGCCGATCGCTGCGCGCGCGGCCGCGTCCGCGGCCCCCGCGTTCGGCAGCGCATCGATCAGCAATGCGAGCTGTTGGGCGCCTGACGCGATCGTCCGCCGCGTCGCCTGCGCGCCCCACCGCTCGCACGCCAGCGCATCGGCCCGCTCCAGATTGCCGAGCCCGATCACGAGCACGCGCGAGAAGTCGAGCCCGCCCGGCGCCAGTATTTCCACAACCTGACCGGCCCCGCCATTGAACCGCGCCGCGGCCATGGCGCGCGTGACCGCGCCCTGCGCCTTTTCGTCGAGCGCCTTCCCGGCATCGAGGAGCGTCGGCCCCTCGCACGCCATCAGAACCGCAGAATCACCCGTGGCTTCCGTTGCGAAGCGAATGTCCATAGAGCCTCCGAAGGGGCGCGAGCCCCGAGACAAGGGCCTGACGCCGCCGCTTCAACCGAAGCGGCCACAATGCTAGCGACGTGGTAACCCAACGCCGCCGCGCTTGGAAAGGCGCGAGCGGCCCATGCTTGAAGGAACGCCTGTGGGGATGCCCAAGGGACCGCCCAACCGACACTCGACCGCGACGCCCAGTGGAAAAGCCTCCAGTGGAAAACGGCGGGCGCGCGCATGAATACGCTGGAGAAATACATCTTCCGCCAGACCCTGGGCCCGCTTTGCGGGGTCATTGCGGCCCTGGCTGCGGTCGCGATCCTCACCCAAGGTCTCGACAAGCTCTCGATGATCGCCACCAACCAGAGCTCGGGCCTCGCCTTCGCCTGGGTGACGATCCTCACTCTGCCGCAGCTCATCTCACTCATTCTGCCTTTGGCGCTCTTCTTCGCGGTCGCCTACGCGATGAACCGCATGCACACGGAGAGCGAGACGGCCGTCGCCTACGCCGCAGGGGTGTCCTATGCGCGCCTCGCCAAGCCGATCCTGCGCCTCGCCATCGCCTGCATGGTCGTGCACCTCACCGTGGTCGTGCTGATCCAGCCCGCGTCCTACCGCGAGATGCGCCGCACTGTGTACGCCGTGCGCGCCGACATCGCCTCGGCGCTTGTGCGCGAGGGCGCATTCACCTTCCCCGCGGAGGGCCTGACGCTCTACGCGCGCGAGCGCGGCCCGGACGGCGAGATGCGGGACATGCTCGTCCATGACGATCGCCCGCGCCGTCCGCTCACCTACACCGCCCGGCGCGGCGCCGTGATCACGCTGAACAGCAAGCCCGCCGTCGATATGCGCGACGGCCAGATCCAGCGCCAGAACGCCGACGGCGGCGTCGAGGTGCTCGATTTCGATCAGTACACGCTGCAGCTGGGGGACTTCTTCTCCGCGCCCGACGAATTCTACCTGAAGCCTTCGGACCGCTACCTGTTCGAGCTCTTCAAACCGGACATGACGCACTTCTTCGATCAGACCTGGGCCAACCGGCTGCTCGCCGAAGGCCATTATCGATTAGCCGCGCCTTTGCTCAATCCGGCCCTCGCGCTCATCGCGCTCGCCGGATTGCTGGGCGGCGATTTCAGCCGCCGCGGCTACGGCCAGCGCCTTGCAATGGCGGCAGTGACGGCGCTGCTCGTGCGCCTGTGTGCGCTGGCGCTGCAAGCCGCGAGCGCGGACAATCCGATGCTCAATCCGCTGCAATACGCGCTGCCCATCTCCGTCTCGCTGATCGCCGGCTGGATGCTGGTGACCGCGCATCCTCGAAAACCGTCAAAGCAATGGCGCGACCGCGACACCCTCGCGCCGTTGCCCGCTTAGGATAGCATCATGCGGTTCCTGTTCAGCGGCATTGGCCTTTATCTGGCCTCGCAAGCGGTCAGTGGCTTCCTGATCGCGTTCGGCGCGGTGGCGGCCACCACCTGCCTCATCGATATCGTCGAACACATGCGGCAGGATTTTCCGCTCCTCGCCGCTATACAGCTTATGGCGCTGCGCGCGCCGCTGCTGATGGAACAGACGCTGCCCTTCGTCGTGCTTGCCGGCGCGATGATCTCGATGGTGCGGCTCAATCGCTCAAGCCAACTCGTCGCGCTGCGCGCCTCCGGCGTCTCGGCCTGGCGGTTCTTGGCCCCGTGCACGGTGTGGGCCGCGACCCTCGGCCTTCTGGTCGTGACCGCCATCAACCCGCTCGGCACCTACCTCTACAAGATCTATGAGACCCAGCGCGCAGCCATCGAATCACAGAACCAGCAGGCCACGCTGGAGAACGGCGTCTGGCTGCGGCAGGGCGATCCGCAGGGGCAGATCGTCATTCACGGCGAGCGGGTCACCCAGAACGGCGCGCGCCTGGAAGAGGCGACGTTCATCTTCTTCGAGGAGCGCGGCAATGCGCTGCGGTTCGCGCGCCGCATCAAGGCCGCGCGCGCCGACTTGAGGCCGGGCTTCTGGCAGCTCTCGGACGTCACCGAAGCGGTGCCGGGCGAGCGCCCCATCGGACAGGCCCACCTCGCCATCCCCACCCACCTGCACCCCAGCGAGCTTCTGGAGCGCTTTGTCGATCCCGACAGCCTGTCCTTCTGGTCGCTCCCGGCCGTGATCCGCGAAGCCGAGCAGGCGGGGCTGGCGCCGGTCGGCTATGAGGTCCGCTGGCAATCCTTGCTCGCCTACCCGATCATGCTGGCGGCGATGGCCGGCCTTGGGGCCGTCTTCTCCCTGCGCCTGCAGCGCCTGGGCGACCTCGCCCGCTGGGGCGCCGCCGGCGTCGGCTTGGGATTGCTGTTGTTTTTCCTGTCGCAGCTGGCCGCGGCCTTCGCCGCGACCCGCGCTGTGCCGCCCGTGATCGCGGCCTGGTCTGCGCCACTGACCGGGGTGTTCACCGCGCTCGCCATCGTCGCTTTCCTCGAAGATGGATGACGCTTCTGCAATGTGCTGCGTAAGCCGTTAACCTTTCCCGCGCCGGACGCTGGACGACGCCGCGCGCGCAAGGTTAGGTGGAGCGTGGGGAGTCGCAAAGAGGGCCTAATGGTGCGCGGGGAGCCGGATCGGTCCGCCGAGCGAGCGCCGTTTCTATGCGGCGCGGCGCTTGCCGCGATTCTGATCGCCTCCAGCCCCGCCCAAGCCCAGACCGCCCAGACCGAAGCCGCCCCGCCAGAGCCGACCGCCGGCCCTGAATCGGCGGGGCCCGCCGAAGCAGCCGGCCAGACAGTGGTTCTCGAGGCCGACAATGTCGGCGCACGCGACGACAACCGCGTCGTCTTCGCCGAAGGCAATGTCGAAGCGCGCCACGAGGGGCGCACGCTGCGCGCCGACCACGTGGAGTACGATCTCAACGCCGGCACGATCCACGCCCGCGGCAACGTCCAGCTCGTCGATCGCGACGGGACGGTTCGCTACGCCGACGAGGTCGAGGTCGATGAGAATCTCGGCATTTCCGTCGCCACCGACCTGCAGGCCCGCCTGGGCGGCACCGGCCGCCTGGCGGCGCGCACGGTCGTCCGGCGCGAAGACGACAAGAGCGAGCTCGGGCGGATCATCTACACCAGTTGCCCGATCTGCGAGGACGGCTCGCGGCCGCCAACCTGGGCGCTGCGCGCGCGCCGCGCGATCCAGGATCCGGACCGGCGCCAGATCACCTATCACGGCGCCGTCTTCGAAGCCGCCGGCCTGCCGGTCCTCTATCTGCCGTGGTTCTCGCATCCCGATCCGTCCTCGGGACGCACATCCGGCTTTCTCACCCCCGACCTTGGCCGCAACCGCCGCCTGGGGGCGAACTGGGGCCAGCCCTATTATTGGGCGATCTCGCCCTATCAGGATCTGACCGCCGCGCTGCAGATCAACGAGAAGGTCAATCCGCTCGGCTATCTGGAATATCGCAAGCGTTTCTATTCGGGCTATCTGGGCTTCCAGACATCCTTCACCAACGAGGCGGACTTCGACGGCAACGGCGAGCGCTTCGGCGAGGAATCCTTCCGCGGCCACATCTTCGGGTCCGGCCAGTTTCAGATCGACGATTACTGGCTCTGGGGCTTCGGCGTCGAACGCACCTCGGACGACCTCTACCTCAAGCGCTATTCGATCGAGGATATCGGCGATCGCCGCGGCCCCTTCCTCGGGGACCAAACCCGGCTGCTCTCCCAGCTCTACGTCCAGGGCCAGGACACCCATTCCTTCGCGACCGTCAACTTCCTCTCCTTCCAGGGACTTCGCGAATTCGACGACGACGCGGTGCTGCCGCTGATCTTGCCGTTCGGCGAGATCGAGCGGGTCTTCACCGAGCCGCTTCTGGAAGGCCAAGTTCGTCTGAAGGCCTCTACGGCGGTCCTTGAACGATCCGACTCCACCGACTCCGCACGCCTGACCGTCGGCGCCTCCTGGCGCACGGACAAGATCGTCGGCCCGGGCCTGGTGGTCAGTCCGTTCGCAGAGGGCCGCATCGACGGCTACCGCTTCGCCTCGGCGAACACCGACGACGCAGAAACCTTCACCCGCAGCGTCGGCCTCGCCGGCGCCGAGGTATCGTGGCCGCTGATGCGGCCCGGCGAGCGCGTCGATCTGCTGGTCGAGCCCGTGATCATGGCTGCGGTCGCCGCCGGCGAGAACGATGCCCGGATCGTCAACGAGGACAGCGTCGCGTTCGACCTGAACGAATCGAATCTCTTCCGCCCCAACGCGGCCCCCAATTACGACCTCTGGGAGCCCGGCGGCCGAGTCGCCGCCGGCGTCCGCGCCACTGCCCGCGATCGGGAGGGGAGGAGCGCGAGCTTCATGTTCGGCCGCCGTTGGCGCGGCGAGGCCGAGCCCCTGTTCGACGAGCGCAGCAATCTCGACGGCACGGCCTCCGACTATCTGGCCGCCGCCGAGGTCGACCTGGGCCCCAGCTTCGGCGCCCAGGTGCGCACCCGGATCGAAGAAGAATCTTTTGATATCAATCGGCTGGAAGCAACTCTCCGGGCCGCGCTCGGCCGCTTCTCCGCCAACGCCCGCTACTACACCATCGACCAGGCGGCCTCCCCGGACGGCCCGTCGAGCGAAATCTATGCAAGTGTCGGCGCCCAATTGATCCGCGGCTGGGAGCTGCACTATGGGGTGCGCCGCGATCTCGATTCGGACATAAATCTGAGCCAGGACTGGCGCGCCATTTATCGCGACGACTGCACCTTCCTCGAATTCTCCTACACCCGCTCCGAAACGTTCGACCGGAGGCTGGGACCGGACGAGGGCTTCCAGATTCGCCTCGGGCTGACGTCGCTCGGGATGTTTGGAGGCGGCGGCTGAGGGAGGGGTTGCAGCTCTCGCCGTCGGAGGTTCGTATGCGGGGTTTCAAGGTTTGGGCGCTCGTCGCCGTTGTGGCGGCGGCGATGACGGCGCCGGGATGGGCGCAGCCGCGCCCGCCGGCCGGCGCTGCGGCGCAGGCGACGCAACAGCAGGCGACGCAAGCGGCCGCGGCCGCCCCCGCGCAACTTTCCGAGGGCGTCGCAGCCGTCGTCAATGACGACGTCATCTCCACCTACGACGTGCGCCAGCGCTCGCTCCTCTTGCTGGCTTCTTCCGGCATCGAGCCCTCCGGCGACAATCAGCAGCGCGCGCGCAGCCAAGCCATGCGCGACCTCGTCGATGAGCGCCTGCAATTGCAGGAGGCCCGCCAGTTCGACATCCGCATCACGCCCGACGCGATCGATCGCTCGATCGCCGAGATCGCGCGCCAGAACAACATGACGCCCACTCAGTTCACCGGCCAGCTCACCTCGGCCGGCATCAATCCTTCGACGCTCCGTGCACAGATCGAGGCCGACACCGCCTGGCGCCGCCTGATCAACGGCCGCTACGCCTCGCGCGTGCGCATCTCGGACCTGCAGATCCGAGATACCCTGGCCCGCATCGCCTCCAACGCCACGCGCACGCAATACCAAGCCTCGGAGATATTCCTCCCCGCCGACACCGACGCTGAATTCGCCGAAGCCGAGCAGGTCGCCATGCGCCTGCTGCAGGAGATGCAGCGCGGCGCGCCGTTCCCGCTCGTCGCACGGCAATTCTCCGCCGCGCCCAGCTCCGCCGCAGGCGGCGACCTTGGCTGGTTCGCCGAAGGCGAAGTCCGTCCCGAAGTGCAGGCCGCCCTCGATCGCCTGCAGCAGGGCCAGGTCTCCACGCCATTCCGCGTTGCTGAGGGCGTCTACATCGTCGCGCTGCGCGACAAGCGCACTGGCGCCGCCGCCGAGAGCATCAATCGCGTTTCGTTGCGCCAGATCACCGCGCCCGCCGCGAGTCGCTCCGCGCTCGACCGCGCGCGCCGCCGCATCAGTTCCTGCGACAATCTGCAGAACGCCACGTCCGGCGTCACCGGCGTGGAAATCGCCGATCTCGGCTCGGTCGCCGAGGGCGATCTCTCCGACGTCATCCGCGCCCAGATCAGCGGCGTCAGCCCGGGCCAGACCACGGCGATCGCGATCACCGACAACCAGGCCTCGCTCATGGTCGTCTGCAACCGCGAGACCGCCGCCGCCGGCATGCCGACGCGCGACGAGATCGAGAACCGGCTCTTCGAGCAGGAGCTGGCGATGCTGTCGCAGCGCTATCTCCGCAACCTCCGGCGCGAAGCCACCATCATCACGCGCAATCAATAGATGGCGCACAAACCCATCGCCGTCTCGATGGGTGATCCGGCGGGCGTGGGCCTCGAGATCGCGGCCCGCGCCTTCGCCGCCCAAAGTGTACAGCCGGGAGCGCCGCGCTTCTTCCTGGTCGGCGACGCCAACGCCGCCGCTCGCGCCGCGCGGCGCATCGGTCTCGATCTGCCCTTGCGCAAGGTTGGCGCCGCCGCGCAGGTGGCCGACACCGCCCCCGACGCGCTTCCCGTGCTGCATGTCCCGCTCGCGATGGAGGAAACGCCCGGCGAACCCGATCCGGTCAACGCGCACGCCATCATCGAATCCATAGCGGTCGCGACCGCCGCCGCCGCCAGCGGCGCTGCTTCCGCGATCGTCACGCTGCCGATCGCCAAGGCGCCGCTCTACCAGGCCGGCTTTCCGTTCCCGGGACACACCGAGTTCGTCGCCCACCTCTGCGAAGCGTTGCCCTACGAGCGCACCCGCGGGCCGGTGATGCTGCTCGCCGGCGAGGGGCTTCGCGTCGCCCTCGCCACCATCCACATCTCCCTGGCCGAAGCCATCGACCATCTGTCCACGGAGCTTCTGATCCGCACCGTGCGCGTCGTGCACGAGGCGATGCGCAGCGACTTCGGCCTCGCCGCGCCGCGCATCGCGCTGGCCGGGCTCAATCCGCACGCCGGCGAGGGCGGCTCGCTCGGACGCGAGGAGCTGGAGATCATCAATCCGGCCGCCGGCGAGCTGCGCGCCGAGGGCATCGACGTCGCCGACGCGCGCCCTGCCGACACGCTGTTCCACGCCGAGGCGCGCGCCGGCTACGACGTCGCGATCGCGATGTATCACGATCAGGGCCTCATCCCGGTGAAGACGCTCGATTTCTGGGGCGCGGTGAACGTCACGCTCGGCCTCCCGATCGTGCGCACCTCGCCCGATCACGGCACGGGCTTTGACATCGCGGGCAAGGGGCTCGCGCGCCCCGAAAGTTTCATCGCCGCATTGCAGATGGCGCGCGACATGGCCGCACGACGCAAGGGATGAGCGGCGCGGTGGATGAGCCGCCGCCGATCCGCGCGCTGCTGGAGCGCGAGGGATTGTGGGCCGACAAGGGCCTCGGTCAGCACTTCCTGCTCGATCTCAACATCACCCGCCGCATCGCGCGCGCAGCCGGGGATATCGCAGGCAAGCCTGTCATCGAGATCGGCCCAGGCCCCGGCGGCTTGACGCGCGCGCTCCTGGAAGCGGGCGCCGATCCCCTCTACGTCATCGAGCGCGACGCACGCTTCCTGCCGATCCTCGAAGAGCTTCGTCCGTGGACGAACGATCGCTTGCGCGTCGTGCATGCCGATGCGCTCGACATCGACGAGGCGTCCCTGGCGCCGAAGGCCGCAATCGTGGCGAACCTGCCTTACAATGTCGCCACGCCGCTGCTGGTCAAATGGCTGAAGGCCGGGCCAGGCCTCGATCCGCTCGTGCTCATGTTCCAGGCCGAAGTGGCTGACCGCATCGTCGCGACGCGCGGCTCATCAGCCTACGGACGGCTCTCGGTGCTCGCCCAGGCTCTCCGCAAGGTCGAGCGCGCGATGAAGCTCCCCGCGCGCGCCTTCACCCCGCCGCCGAAGGTCGATTCCGCCGTCGTGCGGCTCGATCATCGCGCCGACGCCTTCCCCGACATCGAGGCGCTGGAGCGCGTCTCCGCCGCCGCCTTCGGCCAACGCCGCAAGATGCTCCGCTCCGCGCTCCGCTCCCTGACCCCAACGCCCGAGACCCTGCTCGCCGCGGCCGGGCTCACCCCGACCGCGCGCGCCGAGGAGATCGACATAGCCGGCTTCCGCGCGCTTGCGGAGGCCTGGCGAAAGGCGCAATCGTCCAGCGCCTGAACGGGGGAGACCATGCTGCGCTTCACGCTTCTCGCCATCGGCTTGGCCATCGCGTTGTCCGCCTGCAAGACGCCCTACAAGGCGCCGCTGCCGCTGAACGGTCCGATCGCCTATTCCTGCTCGGACGGCACGCAGCTCATGGCCGATTTTGTGGGCGACGAAGCACGCATCGCCATCGTGGGCGGCGTCTCGGTGGTTCTGCCGAACGCCGGCACGCCCGAAGCGCCGAACTACACCAACGGTCGCTACACGCTGCGCGGCCGCGGGGCCGCGGCGAACTGGCTGAGCCCCGGCCACAGCTTCACCGCCTGCCGCGGAAGCTGATCACTCCGCTGGCGGCAAATGCCGGGGGCGGTCTTTCGCGAAGAAGCCGACGAACCAGAGCCCGAAAAACCCCGTCGCCACCACCGCGCCCAAGCCGATCACCACTGAGAGCCACGGGTCCGTCACGGCTGCACCTCGTCCGCAAAGCCCAGATGGAGAATGGTCTGCGCCAGGGCATGAAACAAGACCGCGGCCAACACCAGGCCAAGGCTGCCCCAACCCCATTGCAGGCCGTTGTTCAAAAGAGGGCCAAACGAGGCTCCAATGAAACAAGCAATCACTACGCCGTTGAAGAGGACGGCGCTGAGCTTTACCGCTTCCTCGCGATGCCTGGCGGACTTGATGCGCAATCTGAACCGCATGCTCAGCCCCCGTCTTTCAGCAGCCCCTCCACAAAAGCGGGCAGCCAGCTCTGGCGTCCACGCTTGAGCCGCTCCGCAGCAAGGATCGCGACGAGCGCAGCATGCGTGGCCTCCACGTCGCGATTGACCAGCACGTAATCGTACTCCTCCCAATGCGCGATCTCGCCGGCCGAGCGCGCCATGCGCCGCTGGATGACTTCTTCGGAATCCTCCGCCCGCGCCCGCAGGCGCCGCTCGAGCTCGCCATGCGACGGCGGCAGGATGAACACGCCCACGACGTCGCTCGGCGCCGCCGCCCGCAGCGCGCGCGCGCCCTGCCAATCGACGTCGAAGAGAACATCGCGCCCGGCCGCGAGCGCCGCCTCCACCGGCGCGCGCGGCGTGCCGTAGAAATTGTCGAACACGAGCGCCCATTCCAGGAACTCGCCGCGCGAGGCCATCGCCTCGAACTCTTCGCGCGCCATGAAATGATATTCGCGCCCTTCGCGCTCGGCGGGTCGCGGCGCCCGCGTCGTGGCGGAGATGGAAAGCGCGATCGCCGCGTCGCGCTGCACGAGCATCTTCGCGAGCGTCGACTTGCCTGCGCCCGAGGGGCTCGACAGCGCAAGCATCAGCCCGCGCCTTTGCTCGTCACTCGACATTGGCCGCCTGCTCCCGCACCTGATCGATCGCGGTCTTCAGATCGAGCCCGAGCCGGGTCAGGGCCAGATCCTGCGATTTCGAGCACAGCGTGTTGGCCTCGCGCGCAAATTCCTGCGCCAGGAAATCCAGCCGCCGCCCCGCCGGCTCTTTCTGCTTCAGCAGCGAGCGCGCCTCCGCCGCGTGCGCCGCGAGCCGGTCGAGCTCCTCCTGCACGTCGCCCTTGAGCGCAACGAGCGCCGCCTCCTGCGCCAGGCGCTGCGGGTCGAGCTGCACCTCAGGCGCCAGCGCCGCGAGCCGGAGCTTGATGCGCTCCTGGGTCGCCGCAGGCCCAGCCGCCGCGATCGCCTTGGCCTCCGCCGTCAGCGCCTCGATCCGCGAGACGAGGCCCCCCAGGACTTCCCCGAGCGCGCGTCCCTCCTGTCCACGCGCCGCCGCAAGCCCGTCGAGCACGGTGTTGAGCGTGGCCGCGAGCGCATCGCCGATGAGGCCGATGAGCGCCTCCGGGGCCTGCTCCTCGATCGCGAGCACGCCGCGGACGAGCAGGAGCCCGTCCCAGCTCGGCGCACCGACGCGGCCGGATTCCACGAACGGCCGTCCCGCCGCAATCAGCGCCTCGACCTGATCCACATTCAGCGTCGGGGCGGCCGCGACAGCCGCTTCCTGTTTCAGCGCCAGGGAAATCTGGATCGCGCCGCGCTTGAAGCGTTTGCCCGCCGCCTCGCGCGCGACCGTCTCCAGCCCCTCGAAGCCGGACGGGAGCCTGAGCTTCAGGTCGAGTCCGCGGCTGTTGACGCTGCGCGCTTCCCAGGCCCAGCGGATGCCGCCCCGTTCGCCTGCGGCCTCGCCATCGGCGCGCGCGAACCCGGTCATGCCCGATATCGCCATGTGATGCTCCAGAATCGCAGATGAATAGGCGACTGGGAGCTTTCTGTCCCGGACGGCGCGATTCTCTAGCGGTTCGACGCCGCCGCAGCCGCCTCGCGCTCGACCTGCCGCCAGCGCGCCACGTTCGCATTGTGGTCCCGGACATTGGTCGCGAAGACATGCCCCCCCGTCCCGTCGGCGACGAAGAAGATGTCGTTCGTGTGCGCCGGATTGAGGGTCGCTTCGATCGAGGCGCGGCCCGGATTGGCGATCGGCGTCGGGGGAAGGGCCGGTATCTGATAGGTGTTGTAGCCGGTGTTGAGCGCGATCTCGCTCTGGCGAATGCCACGCTGCAGGCCTGTAGTCTCGTTCACGAGCCTGCCGTTCACGCATCGCTCCGGATGCTGCCGGCACACCCCGTAGATGATGGTCGGGTCGCTCTCCAGCCGCATCCCGCGCTTCAGCCGGTTCACGAACACCGACGCCACGCGCGGACGCTCCGCCGCGATCCCGGTCTCTTTCTCCACGATCGAGGCAAGGATCACGGCCTCTTCTGGCGTGCGCACCGGCAATCCGTTGGCGCGCCGCGCCCAGGCGTCCTGGAGCGCCTGGCTCCGCGCCTCCATCATGCGCCGCAACACCTCGGATCGATCCGCCCCGCGTTCGACATTGTACGTCTCCGGCAGGATCGAACCCTCCGGCGGAACCTCCGGCACATCTCCCGTCAGCAGGTCGGAGCGCGCCAGGATCTCGACGATCGCGGAGCTGGTGAGCCCTTCGGCGACCGTGATCGAATGCGCGAGCGCACTGCCGCTCGCCAGCATGTCGATGATCGCGCGCGGCGAGGCGTGCGCTGGGATCGAATATTCGCCGGCCTTGAGCACCCGCTGCTGGGAATAGGCGTAGGTCGCGACCCGGAAGATGAGCGGATTGCGGATCTGTCCTTCCGCCTCCAGCAGCCGGCCGATCGCGTTGATCCCGGCCCCGCGCGGGACCACAACGACCTTTTCCTCCGTAGACGGACCAGCGCGGTTGGCTTCGAAGACCACGTAGAGCGCCGTCGCCAGCAGAAGGGCGCCCGCCGTGAGCGCGAGCGACATGAGCGCGTTGAAGCGCGACCAGAATCCCCCGCGTCGAGCACGACGCGCGGCGGCCATCACTCCGCCGCGGTTAGAATGATTGCCGCGTTCGTCCCGCCGAAACCGAAGGAGTTCGACATCGCTATCTGAACCGTACGCTTCTTCGCCGTATGCGGCGTCAAATCGATCACGGTATCGACCGAAGGATCGTCCAGATTGAGAGTAGGAGGGACCACCCCATCCCTGATCGCCAGAATGCAAAAGATCGCCTCCACGGCCCCCGCCGCCCCGAGGAGATGCCCGATCGCCGACTTGGTCGACGACATGGAAAGATCGCCAGAAGCGTTCCCGAACACCCGCTCTACCGCCTTAAGTTCTATCTCGTCCCCCAGCGGCGTAGAGGTCCCGTGAGCGTTGATATAATCGATATCCTTCGGCGCCAAGCCCGCGTCCGCTAAAGCTCCCTTCATGGCGCGATAGGCCCCGTCGCCGTCCTCGGCAGGGGCCGTCACATGATAGGCGTCGCCCGACAGCCCGTAGCCTTTCACCTCGGCGTAGATCTTCGCGCCGCGCGCCTTGGCGTGCTTGTACTCCTCCAGGATGACCACGCCCGCGCCCTCGCCCATGACGAACCCGTCACGCTGCTTGTCATAGGGCCTGGAGCCCTTTTGCGGCGCATCGTTGAAATGCGTGGAAAGCGCGCGCGAAGCGGCGAACCCGGCCATGCCGATGCGGCAGATTGCACCTTCCGCGCCGCCCGCGACCATGACGTCGGCGTCGCCGTAACGAATGAAGCGCGCCGCATCGCCGATCGCATGCGCGCCGGTGGCGCATGCTGTGACCACCGCATGGTTCGGCCCGCGGAATCCGTGCCGGATCGAAACCTGCCCGCTGGCGAGATTGATGAGCGCGCCTGGGATGAAGAATGGGCTCACCCGCCGCGGCCCCTCGGTATGGAGGGTGATCGCGGTCTGCGCGATGCTGTCGAGCCCGCCGATGCCCGCGCCGATGAGCACGCCGGTGCGTTCCCGCTCCTCCACGGTCTTCGGCGCCCAGCCGCTGTCGGCCACCGCCTCATCGGCGGCCGCCATCGCGTAGAGGATGAACTCATCGACCCGACGTTGCTCTTTGGGCGACATCGTGAGGTCGGGGTCGAAGACCCCTTCCTGGCCGGGCGCGCCTCCGCCTCGCCCATCGACGCGCGGTACATGGCACGCGATCCGGCAAGGCAGATCATCGACCTTGAAATGCGTGATCGGCCCCGCGCCCGATTTGCCTTCGATCAGGCGCCGCCAGGTGACTTCACGTCCGAACCCCAGCGGCGAGATGAGACCGATCCCGGTGACGACAACCCGACGCGTCATCTGGGCCGCGCGCTAGCGCTTTTCGGCGAGCTTGTCGGTGATGAACTTGACCGCGTCGCCGACGGTTTGGATGTGCTCGGCGGCGTCGTCGGGAATCTCGATTCCGAACTTCTCCTCGAACGCCATCACGAGCTCGACATTGTCGAGGCTGTCCGCGCCCAGATCGTCGATGAAGCTCGCCTTGTCGGTCACCTTCTCCGGCGGCGCCTCCAGGTGCTTCACGACGATTTCTTTCACCTGCTCAAAGACGTCCGACATGAATTGCCTCACATATCCTCAGGTACTGGTCGGTTCTTGTTGGTTCGCGCCGGGCCCGGGCCCAAAAATCAAGGCGCGGCCAAGAATTGGACACTGGCCGGTCGCCTAACACATCTGACCGTGCGTGGCTAGAAGGCCACGCCCAAGCCGGAATTGGGATCTCCCCCAAAGAGCCGAAGCCGGACTACATCATGGCCATCCCGCCGTTCACGTGCAACGTGTGGCCGGTGACATAGCCCGCTTCCTCGCTGGCGAGATAGAGCGTCGCGGCCGCCACATCGTCGCCTTCGCCGAGCCGGCCGGCAGGTATGCGCCCAAGCATGGCGCTTTTCTGGGCGTCGCTGAGCACATCGGTCATCGCCGAGCGGATGAAGCCGGGCGCGACGCAATTGACCGTGACGTTGCGCGACGCGACCTCGGCCGCCAGCGCCTTGGAGAATCCGATCATCCCGGCCTTGGAGGCCGAATAATTCGTCTGGCCCGGATTGCCGGTCGCCGCCACGACCGAGGTGATGCCGATGATACGCCCCCAGCGATTGCGCATCATGTTCTTCAACGCCGCCCGCGACAGCCGGAAATAGGCGTCGAGATTTACCCGCAGCACCGCGTCCCAGTCCTCGTCCTTCATCCGCAGGAGGAGGCCGTCCTTGGTCATCCCCGCGTTCGACACCAGGATGTCGAGGCGCCCCCCGAGCGCTCCCTCGGCCTGCCCCACGAGGGCGTCCACCGCCGCCGCGTCCGAGAGCGAGCAGGGTAGGACGACCGGATCGTGCTTGAGCCCCGCCTTGGCTGCTTCGAGCGCCTCAACCCGGGTGCCGGAGAGCGCGACGCGCGCCCCCGCCCCGTCGAGCGCCTGCGCAATGGCGCCGCCGATCGCGCCCGATGCGCCCGTGACGAGCGCGGTCTTACCTGAAAGGTCGAACATGTATTCCTCGCAAGCGGCAGGGCTTATTCCCCGGCCGCCACGGCGGCAAGCGTGACGACCGTCTCCCAGTTGCGCGCCGCGCCAAGCCGGAGCGGCCTCAGCTTCGAGCGCCCCTGCCCATCCGGGTAAGTCCCATAGCGGCAGCCCTCGCCCTGCGCGCTCATTGCGCCGGCATCGCATGACACCACCGCGGCGCGCCTCCCGTCTCCGGCGCACAGGCCCGCGCCAGCGCCGTGAGCGCCTCGCCGGCCATGTCACGCGACAGCCCTTGCGCGACCGTACGCAGCGTCGCCTCCACGCGCCGCGCCATGGGCGAGCCCAGGAACAGGAGCACGCGCTCGAAATCCGCCGAAGGGATCGCGGCGAGCGCCTGGATACGCGCGCCATCCGTCCTGGCGCGCTGCGCCGCCGCGACGGCTCTGGCGACGTCCGGCCTCTGCAACACGCCCTGCATGTCGATGAGCTGCTGGAGCTCCCCGGCGCTGAACTCGGCGGCGAGCGCCGTGTTGACGGCCTCCAGGATCGCCGGCATCCGCCGATCGAGGATCGGCGTCAGGATCCCCGCAACCTGGCCCGCCATCGCCGCCCGCTCAGCCTCGCTGGCGTCCGGCAGGCGCCGCGCGATCGTGTTCTCCAGGCTCGCGCGGGCGCCGGCGCGAAGCTGCTCGGCGACGTCCGATACGGCCATGAAGCGCGCGGCGAGCGCCCGCCCATCCGATGTCTCATCGGCGCGCGCAAGGCTCGTCGCGGCGAGGAACGCCAATCCCATGAGCAGGACGCGCACGCTCAAACGCTCTTCGCGAACGCTTCAAGATCCGCCGGCTCGTTGAGCGCGAGGGCTTCGGCATCCGGCGCATTGCGCTTCACCATCCCCGAAAGCTGCTTGCCCGCGCCCACTTCAACGAAGCGCGCCACCTGCCCTTCGCCCGCCATCCATTCCACGCTTTCGCGCCACCGCACCCGCCCGGTGACCTGCTCCACCAGCAGACGTCGGATGCTCGCCGGCTCGCCGGTCGGCCGCGCCGTGATGTTCGCCACCAGCGGAACCGCGAGCGGCGCGATTGTCGCCTTGTCGAGCGCCGCCGCCATCGCGTCCGCAGCCGGCTGCATCAGCGGCGAATGGAAGGGCGCCGAGACCGAAAGCGGAATGGCGCGCACCCCCTTCGCCTTCGCCGCCGCGATGGCCGCATCCACGCCCGCCTTCGCGCCCGAGATCACGACGTTGCCGACATTGTTGTCATTGGCGACCACGACCACGCCGGCCGCCGAGCCTTCGTGCGCGATCGCCTCCGCGGTCGCCACATCGACCTTCCCGATCAGCGCCGCCATCGCGCCCTCGCCAACCGGAACCGCCGCCTGCATGGCGTTGCCGCGGATGCGCAGCAGCTTGGCCGCATCGGACACCGAAAGCGCCCCGGCCGCCGCCAGAGCGGAATATTCCCCGAGCGAATGCCCCGCCACGAAAGCGGCCTTGCCGACGCCCACGGAAAACTCTCGCTCCAGCGCCCGCATCGCCGCGAGGCTCACCGCAAAGAGCGCCGGCTGCGTGTTCGCGGTCAGCGTGAGATCCGCCTCCGGCCCCTCGAAGATGAGCTTCGAAAGCTTCTCCCCGAGCGCCTCGTCGATCTCCTGGAATACCTCGCGCGCCGCCCCGAACGCGTCATGGAGCGCCTTGCCCATGCCTGGCGCCTGGCTGCCCTGCCCGGGAAAGATAAATGCGATGCTCATGGGGCGGGGCGTAGCCAAAGGGCCCGCCCCCGGCAAGGTTCGCGCTTGCTTTCCCGCCGCCGATCCGTATTTTCCCGCCCTTCGCGACCTGCGGTCCCGGGGCAATCCTTTGCGCCCAGGATCCATCGTCCGGCCCGGTCCTTCCTCCGAGCCGCGCGCCGCGGGTCCCAACGGAAGAGGATCATGGCTTTCTACGAACACGTGCTGATCACGCGGCAGGACATCTCGCCGCAACAGGTCGACGCCCTCATCGAAGACGTCACCCACACCCTCCAGGAACTGGGCGGCCGGGTGGAGAAGTCTGAGTATTGGGGCCTGCGCAACCTGACCCACCGCATTCGCAAGAACCGCAAGGGCCATTACGCGCTCATCAACATCGACGCGCCCGCCGCCGCGATCCACGAGCTGGAGCGCCGGCACCGCATCAACGAAGACGTGCTGCGGTATCTCACCATCCGCGTCGAGGAACTCGAGACCGAGCCGAGCCCCGTGCTCGCCCGCCGCGACCGCGATGAGCGCCGCCGCGCCCGCCGCGAGGGCCGCGAAGACGGCGCCCCCGAGGGCGAAACCGGCGGCGATGAGGATTAAGCCATGAACCAGAAGGTCAACATCGCCAACATTCCCGCCCGCCGTCCGTTCGGACGTCGGCGGAAAGTGTGCCCGTTCTCCGGCGCCAACGCCCCGAAGATCGACTACAAGGACGTGAAGCTGCTCCAGCGCTTCATTTCCGAGAAGGGCAAGATCGTGCCGTCGCGCATCACCGCGGTGTCGGCGAAGAAGCAGCGTGAGCTCGCCGTCGCCATCAAGCGCGCGCGTTACCTCGCGCTCCTGCCTTACGCCGTTCAGTAGGAGGCGCGCCCATGCAAGTCATCCTGCTCGAACGCGTCGAGAATCTCGGCATCATCGGCGATGAAGTGCGGGTGCGCCCCGGCTTCGCGCGCAACTTCCTGCTGCCGCAGAAAAAGGCGCTGCGCGCCACCGACGCCAACCGCAAGCTTTTCGAGGCGCGCCGCGCCGAGATCGAGGCGAAAAACGCCGAAGCCCGCGCCAGCGCGTCAAAGTCCGGCGAGAAGATCGACGGCTCGTCCTACATCCTCATCCGCCAGGCGGGCGAGGCGGGCCAGCTCTACGGCTCGGTTTCCGCCCGCGACATCGCCGACGCGATCGCCGAAAAGAATTCCAACGTGGCCCGCCAGGCCGTGGTCCTCGACAAGCCGATCAAGACCATCGGCCTGCATCAGGTCCGCGTGCGCCTGCATGCCGAAGTCTCGGTGAACGTGACGGTCAACGTCGCCCGCTCCGCCGACGAGGCCGAGCGCCAGGCCAAGGGCGAGAACGTCATCGCCTCGGCGCTGGAGGCCGACCGCGCCGCCGCCGACGAGCACGCCCAGGCGCTCGCCGAGACCGCGGCCGCCGAGGCCGCCGCGCGCGGCGATCGGCCCTGACCATAGTCCGTAGGCGAACGAAGTCAGGAGGCCGGCATGGCGTTGCGTCACTCCCGTATGACGGAGCTCGGCGCCTCCGCGCCTGACTTCTCGCTTCCCGATCCGGCCGGCAGGCGCTGGGCGCTCGAGGACTTCAAGGGCGGCCAGGCGCTGCTCGTTGCGTTCATCTGCAACCATTGCCCGTTCGTGAAGCACATTGCCGCCGGCCTTGCCGCCTACGCGCGCGATTATGCGGGCAAGGGCGTGAAGATCGTCGCGATCAGCCCGAACGACGTGGAGAGCCATCCCGAGGACGGCCCCGAGAAGATGGCGGAGTTCGCCGTGGGCCACGGCTTCACCTTCCCGTATCTCTATGACGAGAGCCAGGAAACGGCCTTGGCCTACGAGGCGATCTGCACGCCCGACTTCTTCCTCTTCGATCGCGATCTCACGCTCGCCTATCGCGGCCGTTTCGATGCGGCGACGCCCGGCAATTCCCTCGCCGTGACCGGCGCCGATCTGCGCGCCGCAACGGATGCGCTCATCGCCGGACGCGCGCCCGCCGCCGACCAGGCGCCGAGCATGGGCTGCTCCATCAAATGGAAGCGCGACCGCGCGCCCTCCTGGGCCTGATCCCAGTCAGTCCGCGCGCCTGCGTCTTGGCGCCGGCGGCTCCGGCGCTGGGGGAGGCGGAGGCGGCGTCGCGGAAGCCGGGCACCGCTCCCGCCCGACGAAATCCGCCGCCGCGATCTCCTCGAATTTCCGAGCGCGGAAAGCCTCGCGCAAACGCGGGTTGCGCCACGCCGCGGGCGACAGGCTGCACGCGCTCCAGAAGCCGCGCCCGGCGCTCTCAGCTGCGCTGATCTCGCGCGCATAATCCGGCGCCGCATCTTCCGACGCCGCCGCAAATCCAAGCGACGCCGTGCGTGCGGCGAGATCGAACGTCGCGCCGCCCTTGCGAACCCGGCACTGCACGAGCACGGGCGCGCTCGCCGCCAGCAGCCGCGTGCAGAACACCATGCCGCCCTGCACCAGTTCCGCCACCGCTTTCATCGCCGCTTCACCGCATGCGCTTTCCCCGCCTTCCGCCTGCAGGCAGGTCTGCGTCCGCGGATCGCGCGCGCTCTCCCGCTGCGGATAGAATTCCGGGGCGTCGATGCCCGCCAATTGCAGCGTCACATCGCCCATCCGCAGCATGTCGCCGCTCACCACCGCCACGTCCTCGCCGCGCGCGAAATAGGCGGTGCGCGTCGGGAAGAACCCCAGCGCGGATGCCGCCGCGAGCGACAGAATGGCGCCCAGCACCATGCCGAAAAGCCCGACCAGAAGCGGCCGTTCGCTCCGCTCCCCATCGTCCCGCCGCGGCGCGAACCCGAAGAGCGAGAGCAGTCCGAGCCCCGCCACCGCCAGCAGGACGATGTCGAAGGTGGCGTTGAGCGATTGCGGAGCAGTCGCGAGGTTGCGCCCAAACGCCTCAGCGATCGCACTCTCGCGCCCCCGCCGCGCCATATCCCCCAGAAGGCCAACAAGATCGCCGAAGTCCGTCGGCACCATCGGTCCGCCGAACCAGGCCGCGATCGTGAGCCCCGCGCCCACCAGCCACGCCAGCACCCGCATTCCCAGCGGCAACGAGCGTGTGCTGAAGAAGAAGATGACGAGCGCCGCCCCCAGCAGCGCGAAGGGCTGATAATCCGGCGTCAGCATGGCGCGAACCTAGCCCCGCGGCCACGGGCCCGCCAGCCGACGACGCAGACCCCCGCCCTCGGTTACACGCGCGAAAGAAGCGGCGCCGTGCTAAGAACCGCGCCATGACCGACGCTCCCAAGCCTGCAACCGCCGGCGTCATCGCGCCGCCGCCGCTCCTCCTGGTCGGAGCGCTTCTTCTGGGCCTCGGCCTCGACCGGCTCTGGCCCCTCGGCTTCATCGCGCGGTTCCCGCAGCCGGCGCGCTACACGGTCGCCGCCATCCTGTTGCTCGCCAGCGCCTATTTGCTTCTTTCCGCGTCCGGACGGTTCGGCCGCGCCAAGACCGCACGCGCCCCGTGGGTTCCGACGACCGCGCTCGTCGTCGAGGGCGTTTACACCCACACCCGCAACCCGATGTATCTCGGCTTCTTCCTCATCCTGGCGGCGCTCGGCGTGGCGCTTGCCTCCGACTGGTGCTTCGCGACGCTCGTGCTGCTCGTACTGACGATACATTTCGGCGTCGTCCTGCGCGAGGAACGATATCTCGAGGGTCTCTTCGGCGCCGACTACCGCGCCTACAAGCGGCGCGTCCCCCGCTATCTGTGGACCCGCTGATCCTCGAAGTTTGGGACCGCGCGCCTTCAGGCGCGCATTGTTAGGCGGTCGGAATGTGGGCCCGGAGGCCCGCGCTCCAACCGCCCAACGGCTCCGTCAACCTGCGGACGGAGACCGAATCAGAAGGCCCGAATCACCAGTGCAAACCCGCCGCTTGTCGGCGCCTCTCTTGATCCTGCTGGCTCCGCGGGCCGGTATACGGGTCGTTAAGACTCTGAGCGCGAGATCGAAACGATGTCCGCGCTTCCCGCCGCCCTGCCTGGCGCCTTGGCCACGCCCGCCGCCCCGCCGCACAATCTGCAGGCTGAGCAGGCGCTGCTGGGCGCGATCCTCTTCGACAACGAGAACATGAACCGCATCACGGACAAGCTCCGTGACACGCACTTCTACGATCCTGTCCATGGGCGCCTTTTCGCCACCTGCGCGAAGCTCATAGCGCAGGGCCGCCTCGCCGACGGCGTCACGCTCCGCGATCATTTCGTGAAGGACGGCGGTCTCGCCGAGATCGGCGGCGCCGCCTACCTGCTGACGCTCCTGGAAAGCGCCGCGCGGCTCTCCGTGCACGCGCAGGAATACGCCGAGCGCATCTACGACCTTTCGCTGCGTCGCGAGCTCATCCGCGTCGGCCAGGAAATCTCCACGCTCGCTGAAAATCCACCCGACGGCGCCGACGCCGAAGACATCATCGAAGAAAGCGAGCGCACGCTCTTCACGCTCGCCGAGAGCGGCGGCGCGAGCAAAGGCTTCTCGCCCTTCGCCAACGCGCTCGCCACCTCGATCGAAACCGCGGCGGCGGCGTATGAAAGCAAATCCGACGTCTCCGGTCTCGCCACCGGCTTCGACGATCTCGACCGCATGCTCGGCGGCTTGCACGGCTCGGACCTGATCATCCTTGCCGGCCGCCCCTCGATGGGCAAGACCGCGCTCGCCACCAACATGGCTTTCAACATCGCGCTCGCACGCTCGAAAGCCTTGCGCAGCGGCGATTTTGAGAACCAGACCAACAAGGGCGGCGTCGTCGCGTTCTTCTCCCTCGAAATGTCGGCCGAACAGCTCGCAACCCGCCTGCTCTCAGACTACGCCGCAATCGAGAGCGACCGCATCCGCCGCGGCAAGATCACCAAGGCCGAGTACGAGCGCCTGCACGAGGCATCCATCGAGCTGCAGGCGCTGCCGCTGCACATCGACGAGACCGGCGCCATCAACATCGCGCAATTGCAGGCCCGCGCACGCCGCCTGCAGCGTACAACGGGCCTCGACATGATCGTCGTGGACTATCTCCAGCTCGTCACATCGGCGTCGCGCAAGGGCGACGGCCGCGTCCAGGAAGTGAGCGAGATCACCCAGGGCCTGAAAGCCCTCGCCAAGGATCTCTCCGTCCCCGTCATCGCGCTCTCCCAGCTCTCGCGCGCGGTCGAAACCCGCGACGACAAACGCCCGCAGCTCTCCGACCTTCGCGAATCCGGCTCCATCGAGCAGGACGCCGACGCCGTGCTCTTTGTCTTCCGCGAGAGCTATTATCTTGAGCGCGCCGAACCGCGCGCCGGCACCGACGAGCACTTCGCCTGGCAGCGCACGGTGGACGAGGTCCGCAACCAGGCCGAGGTGATCATCGGCAAGCAGCGCCACGGCCCCATCGGCAAGGTGAAGCTCTTCTTCGACAGCCGCTACACCCGCTTCGGCAATCTCGCCGCCCGCCCCGGCGGCCCGCTGCCGATCGACGAATAGGCGGCCCCGACCCGATCTGAATCGGGTCGGCACTCAAAAATTCTGGCCGTTTCTCGACCGAAAACCGCGCAGCACTTCTCGGGAAACGGCCTGGACCTCCGGTCCGGGCGCCGCCAAACAGGTCGCATGGGCGCACGCCTCGCACGTCTCACCGTCAACCCGGACGCCATCGCCGCCAATTGGCGCTGGTTCGCGCGCGCCGCCGGCAAGGCCGACTGCGCCGGCGTGGTCAAGGCGGACGCCTATGGCCTTGGCGCCGACGCAGCCGCCGCGGCCCTCCTAAGCGCGGGCTGCCGCAGCTTCTTCGTTGCCACGGCGGTTGAAGGCGCACGCGTCCGCGACGTGGTCGGCGCCGCGCCTAACATCTACGTGCTGAACGGCGCCGCGCCCGACGAGGTGCGCCTCCTGCAGCAGGAGGAGCTCATGCCGGTGCTCAACAGCCTCGCGCAGATCGCCTTGTGGGGCGACGCCGGGCCCGCGGCGCTCCACATTGACACCGGAATGAACCGTCTGGGCATTTCCCCAGACGATGTCGTGGAAGCCGGCTTGCTTCTTCCCAAACCGAAGCTCGTGATGAGCCACCTCGCCTGCGCCTCCACGCGCGGCCACGAAATGAACGCCCGCCAACGCGCCGCCTTCGTGACAGCCTCACATGCGTTCCCCGGCGCCAAACTCTCGCTCGCCGCCAGCGCCGGCGCGCAACTCGGCGAGGATTATCTCTTCGACATGATCCGCCCCGGCATCGGCCTCTACGGCTGGGCCGGCATGGACGACGGCAATCCGCCCCTCGCTGCCGCCACAACCATCACCGCGCCAGTCCTTCAGATGCGCGACGTTCCCGCTGGCGAATCCTTCGGCTATGGCGCGACCAAGCGCGCGGACAAGCCGATGCGCGCCGCTACGGTGGCCCTCGGCTACGCCGACGGCTTCTTGCGCAGCTTCACAGGGTCCGGCTATGGCGTCTCTGGCGGTGCACGACTGCCGCTGCTCGGGCGGGTGTCGATGGATCTGGTGATCCTCGACGCGACGGCCGCGCCGGACCTGAAAGCGGGGGACGAAGTGGAGTTTCTGGGCGAGGGCGCGCCGATCGAAGAGGTCGCGAGGGCGGCAGGCACGCTGCCCTATGAGATTCTCACGACCTTCGCCGGGACCGTGCGGAAAAACCAGGCGTGACTCCCTTTCAGCAGATCGGCCGCGCGACGCTCGCCACGTTGCGCGAGGCGGGACGCTTCGCGCTCTTCGCAGGCCGCGCCGTCGCGGCTTGCTTTTCGCCGCCCTTCTACCTGTCGCAGATCTGGCGCCAGGCTCTCCAGATCGGCTATTTCTCGCTGCCGGTCGTCGGGCTGACGGCCGTCTTTATCGGCGCCGCGCTCGCCCTCAACATCTTCGTCGGCGGCGCCCGCTTCAACGCCGAGAGCTTCGTCCCGAACATCGTCGTGCTCGGCATCACGCGCGAGCTTGGCCCGGTGCTCGCCGGCCTCATGCTCGCCGGCCGCGTCAGCGCCGGCATCGCCGCGGAAATGGGCACCATGCGCGTCACCGAACAGATCGACGCGATGACGACGCTCTCCACCGACCCGTTCCGGTTCCTCGTGGCCCCACGCGTCATCGCCGCGACGCTCTGCCTGCCGCTGCTCGTCATCGTCGCCGACATCATTGGCGTGATGGGCGGCTACCTCGTCGCGACGCGCTCGCTCGACTTCAATGGCGCGATCTATATCCGCAACACGTTCAACTTCGTGGAAAACGCCGACGTGATCCTTGGCCTCATCAAGGCCGCCGCGTTCGGCTTCATCATCGCCGCCGTCGGCGCCTACCAGGGCTACAATTCCTCCGGCGGCGCCCTGGGCGTCGGACGCGCAGCGACCAACGCCGTCGTCGCCTCCGCCGTGCTCATCCTCGCTTCGAACTATCTCATCACGGCGCTCTACGTCGAATGACCGCCATGCTCGAGCTCGCCGGTCTTGAAAAGACCCTGAACCGCCGCAAGGTGCTCGACGGGCTCACGCTCGATGTGGCGCCAGGCAAGTCGCTCGTGATCATCGGCGGCTCCGGCGTCGGCAAATCCGTCACGATCAAATCCGCAATCGGCATCATGCGACCCGACGCGGGGAGCGTGCGCATCGACGGCGAGGACTTTCTCGCCCTCGATCGCGTCGGTCGCGAGCGGGCGGTGCGGAAGATCGGCATGCTCTTCCAGGGCGGCGCGCTCTTCGACTCGCTCACCATCTGGGAAAACGTCGCCTTCCGCCTGCTCTACGCCGACAGCGTGCCCCGAAAAGAAGCCCGCGAGCGCGCCGTCGAAGTCATGCGCAAGGTCCGCTTGGCGCCCGATTTCGCCAACCTGCGACCGGTCGAATTGTCTGGCGGCATGCAGAAGCGCGCCGCGCTCGCCCGCGCGATCATCGGCGCCCCCAAGCTCATCTTCTTCGACGAGCCCACCACCGGTCTCGATCCCATCACCGCCGACGCGATCAACGATCTCATCGTCGAGATGGTGAAGGAGCTCGGCTCCGCCGCCGTCTCGATCACCCACGACATGGCCAGCGCCCGCAAGATCGCCGACGAGATCGCCATGATCTATCAGGGCAAGATCATCTGGCGCGGCCCCGCGCGCGACGTCGATGCGAGCGGCAACGCCTACGTCGATCAATTCGTCCGCGGCAGCGCTGACGGCCCGATCCAAGCCGTCGTCTAAGCGTCGATATCCCGCTTGCTCGTCTCCGGCAGCAGCAGGAGCCCGATCACCGCGGTCGCGCCCGCGACGATCACCGGATACCAGAGCCCGGCATAGATGTTGCCGCTGGCGGCAACGATCGCGAACGCCGTCGTCGGCAGGAACCCGCCGAACCATCCGTTCCCGATATGATAGGGGAGCGACATCGACGTGTAGCGGATGCGCGCCGGGAAAAGCTCCACCAGCATCGCCGCGATCGGCCCGTAGACCATCGTCACATAGAGCACAAGCAGCGCCAGGATCGCGATCGTCAGCGGCTTGTTGATCGCCGCAGGATCTGCCGCCGCCGGGTATCCATGCGCCGTCAGCGCGGCGCGCGCCGTATCCTCGAAGGCCTTGATCGCCGCCGCGCGCTCCTCCGCGCTCATGTTCCGTGCGTCGGGCGCAACGATCAGCGTCTCGCCGATCCGCACCCGCGCCACGGCCGACACAGGAACCGGCGCATTCGCGTAGCTCACGCCGGCGCGCGCCAGGAACGATTTCGCAATGTCGCAGGAGCGGCGATCGAACTTCTGCTTCCCAACCGGATCGAACTGCACCGAGCACGCGGCTGGATCGGCGAGCACGGTCACCGGCGCGCTGCGCTGCGCCTCCGCCAGCGCTGGGTTCACCGCACCGGTCAGCGCATGGAAGAGCGGGAAATAGGTAAGCGCTGCAAGCGTACAGCCCGCCAGGATCACCTTCTTCCGTCCGATCTTGTCCGAAAGCCATCCAAACACGATGAAGAACGGCGTCCCGATCGCGAGCGCGACGGCGATGAGAACGTTGGCGGTGACGGACTCCACCTTCGCCACGCGCTCCAGGAAGAAGAGCGCGTAGAACTGCCCCGTGTACCAGACAACCGCCTGCCCGGCGACGGCGCCGAAGAGCGCGATGAGCACAAGCCGCAAATTGGCGGGCTTGGCGAACGATTCAGCCAGCGGCGCCTTCGATGTCTGACCTTCCGCCTTCATCTTCTGGAAGACCGGGCTCTCCTCGAGCTTCAGCCGGATCCAGAGCGACACGCCCAGAAGCACGATCGACAAGAGGAACGGGATCCGCCATCCCCACGCCGCGAAATCCTCCGCCGGCATCGATGAGCGCGTGACGAGGATGACAATGAGCGAGAGGAAGAGGCCGACCGTCGCCGTCGTCTGGATGAACGAGGTGTAAAGCCCGCGCCGCGCATTGGGCGCATGTTCCGCGACATAGGTCGCCGCGCCGCCGTATTCGCCGCCGAGCGCCAACCCCTGCAGCAGCCGCAGCAGCACCAGGATGATCGGCGCCGCCACGCCGATCTCTGCATAGCTCGGCAGCACGCCGACGAGGAACGTGGAGAGCCCCATGATCCCCATGGTCACCAGGAACGCGTTCTTCCGCCCGACCACATCGCCCACGCGCCCGAACACCAGCGCCCCGAACGGCCGCACGGCAAAGCCCGCTGCGAACGCCGCGAGGGCGAAGACGAAACCGGTCGTCTCCGGCACGCCGGAGAAGAAGCGCGCCGAGATCACCGCCGCCAGCGAGCCATAAAGGTAGAAATCGTACCATTCGAAGACGGTGCCCGCCGACGACGCGGCGATCACCAGTTTCTCGCGCGGCGTCGCCGCATGGTGCTTTGGCGTTTCCGCCGCCTCTGTCGCGCTCATCCCCGCCCCGTCTTTGTGCGGGCCGGCTTATAGCCTCATTCCACGCCGGCGTGAACGGCGCTGGAGCCCCTTCAGCAAAGCCCCCGATGGGTCTATGGTCATCGCGCCCGACAAGGGAGGCGTCCATGGCGGAGCGAGCGACCACCGAATTCTGGAAAGACCTTCCGCCCATCGCCCAGGTCTTCAAGCCGCACGCGCTGCCTGAGCATTTCGTGGCCGGCGCCGCCACCGCGGACGAGCGCTATTACGTCCCGTTCAACGACACCATCTTCACGCGCCCGCTCTTCATATCGCCGCAAGCCAACAAGTGGTGCGACGTGCTGATGTCGAAGGGCCCCGCGCTCGTCTCCCGGCACTATCACCCCCACGAAGTCTTCGCCTACACCATCTCCGGAAAGTGGGCCTATCTCGAGCACAATTGGACGGCCAAGGCCGGCGACTTCGTCTACGAGACCCCGGGCGAGAGCCACACGCTCGTCACGTACGATTGCGGCAAGGACTGGACGAGGATCTTCTTCGTCGTGCAGGGCCCGCTCATCTGGATCGACGAGCAGGGCAATTCCACCGGCTATTTCGACGTGCATGATTATATCGCCCTCTGCGAGGCGCACTACGAGAAGGTCGGAATCGGCAAGGATTATTTGCGCTCCCTCTTCCGCTGAAATTGGCGCGCCTCTCCGGCCTCCAGGAGAGACATCCGTTCCGGACTCGGATGAACCCCCGGTGCTGAACAACGGGCGCCGTCGCCTTGTCTCATTGAGACAAGCCTGCCTCAACGGGCCGGAGGCGGGCGCCTCGTTTCCAATCACCGGACGCAATCCGCCCCACGCTTCATTCCGCACAGCGGATCGCTTTGCTATGCGTTGGCGTCCAGAAGGAGAAGCCCTTGGCCGCTGCGCGCCGTCCATCCGCCAAAGCCGCGCCCACCCAATCGCTGGAACACGACCTGCGCGCGTCGATCCGTCTCTTGGGCGACGCCTTCGGCGCCGTCATCGAGGCGCAGGACGGCAAACCCCTCCTCGACACCATCGAAGGCGTGCGCACGGCTTCCGTCGCCTTCCACCGCGCCGGCGCCGGGGCCGAGCTGCTGGAAGCTCGTCTCAGCGCCCTCTCGCTCGCCGAGGCCGTCCGCGTCGTCGCCAGCTTCGCCACCTTCCTGCAGCTGCAAAATATCGCCGAGGACCACGTCCAGCAGAAGCGCCTCGACCCAGACGCCGACCGCCTCGGTCAGGCCTTCGAATCCCTGCGCCGGGAAAAGACCGCTCCGAAGAAGATCCTCGACCTGCTGAAACAGGGGCGGATCGCGCCGGTCATCACCGCCCACCCCACCGAAGTCCGCCGCAAAAGCGTGCTCGACCGCGTCAACGCCGTCGCCGATCTGCTCGCCCGCCTCGACCGCAAGGACGATGCTCTCGACCGCGCCGCGCTCATGCGCGAGCTCACCATCTTCTGGCGCACACGCCTGCTGCGGCCGGTGCGCCTTCACGTCGTCGATGAGATCGAGAACGCCGTCTCGCTCTTCAATCTGTCGCTGCTGCGCGAGATCCCGGCGCTCTATGATCGCCTGGAGACGCTCGTTCCCGGCGCCGCGGAGCTGCCGAGCTTCCTGCGCATGGGCTCTTGGGTCGGCGGAGACCGCGACGGCAACCCCTATGTCACCGCCAACATCATGCGCACTGCGCTGCAACGCCACGCGCGCGAAGCGCTCGGCTTCTACCTGAACGCCGTGCACGAGCTTGGCGCCAACCTCTCCCTCGCCCAGAGCCTCGCCGGCGCCACCACCAATCTCGACCGCCTTGCGGTCAAATCAGGCGACGTCTCCGAGCACCGCGCCGACGAGCCCTATCGCCGCGCGCTTTCCGGCATTTATGCGCGCCTCGGCGAAACCTATCAGTCGCTCGTCGGCCAGCCCGCCCCGCGCCCTTCGCGCCTGGAAGCGGCCCCTTACGCCTCGCCGGCCGAATTCCGCCGCGACCTGCAGATCATCCTCGACTCCCTCATCGCGAAGCAGGGCGATGTTTTCCGCACAGGGCCTTTGCCGACGCTCATCCGCGCAGTCGATTGCTTCGGCTTCCACCTCGCCACGCTCGACATGCGCCAGAATTCCAACGTGCACGAGCGCGTCGTCGCCGACCTGCTCGCCGGCGCCGGCGCCTGCGAAGACTACCTTGCGCTCGATGAGCAGGCCCGCTGCGATCTCCTCGCCGAGGAGCTCACTCACCCGCGCCTGCTGCGTTCCCCGTTTGCGACCTATCGCGATGAAACCCGCAGCGAGTGCGAAGTCATCGCCGCCGCCGCGCGCGCGCGGCGCAAATACGGCCCCGATACGATCGTCGCTTATGTCATCTCCAACACCGGAACGGTCAGCGACCTCCTCGAGACTTTCCTCCTGCTGAAGGAGTTCGGCCTCTTCACGCCCGGCGATCCCCCGAGCGCATCGGTCTTTCCTGTGCCGCTCTTTGAGACCGTCGCCGACCTGCGCGCCGCCGCCGCCACGATGCGCAAGCTCCTCGCCATCCCCGTCGCGCGCGAGGCGCTGAAGTCGCGCGGCTTCCTCGAGATCATGATCGGTTATTCCGACTCCAGCAAAGACGGCTCCTACCTCACCTCCACCTGGGAGTTGCACGAAGCCACCAAGGCGTTGATCGACGTCTCGAAGGAGATCGGGCTGCCCCTGCAGCTCTTTCACGGCCGCGGCGGCACCGTCGGACGCGGCGGCGGCTCCGCCTTCCAGGCGCTGCTCTCCCAGCCCAAGGGCAGCGTCGGCGGCCGCATCCGCGTCACCGAGCAGGGCGAAGTCGCGGCCAACAAATACGCCAATCCATCGAGCGCGCGCCAAAGCCTGGAGAGCCTTGTCGGGGGCGTGCTCATGGCCTCGCTCGGCAAGGCCAACGGCGCCGACCACGGCGCGCACGCGCCCTTGCTCTCCAGAATGGCGAACGCCTCAATGGCCGCCTATCGCGCGCTCGTCTACGAGGATCCCGGCTTTCTGGATTTCTTCTACGAAGCCACGCCGGTGCGCGAGATCGCCGAGCTCAATATCGGCTCGCGCCCCGCATCGCGCACGGGCGAGCGCTCGATCAAGGCGTTGCGCGCGATCCCTTGGGTGTTCTCATGGTCGCAGGTGCGCGCCATGCTGCCCGGCTGGTTCGGCTTCGGCAGCGCCTTTGAAGCCAACAAGGCCGATCTCTCGGAACTGCGCGACATGCTCCAAGGCTGGCCCTTCTTTCGCGCCACGCTCGCCAACATGGAGATGGTCCTCGCCAAGGGCGATCTGGACATCGCGCGCCGCTACGCGAACCTGGTCGCCGACCGCGCGCTCGGCGACCGCATCTTCGCGATCATCGCCGCCGAATGGCGCCGCACCATCGACGCCGTTCTTGCGATATCCGAGGAGACCGAGCTGCTGCAGAACAATGTCGAGCTCGCCGCCTTCATCCGCGCCCGCGCTCCGTACATCGAACCCCTGAACCATCTGCAGGTCGAACTCATCCGCCGCCACCGCGCCGGCGACCGCAATCCGCTCGTGCGCGAGGGCATCCATCTCACGATCAACGGCATCGCCGCGGGCCTCCGCAACAGCGGCTGACCCCTTGCTCTCGCCTCTTTATGTATATACAATAAATAGATGTTCCGGATCACGTTTGATCGCCGAAAGCGCGACAGGACGCTCAAGGAACGGAAGTTGAAGTTCGAGGATGCCGCCAAGGTCTTCCAAGGATACACGCTGGACGAGATCGATGCACGGCTCGACTACGGCGAAGAACGTTGGATCACGGTCGGCGCACTCCGGAACAAGGTCGTGGTTATCGTTTGGACACCGGTGGATGCTGAAACCCGTCGGGTCATCTCAGTGAGAGCAGCAGATGGCGAAGAGCAAGAAAACTACTGGCGGCGACTCGCCGAAGAAGGCCCCCTGGATTGATGCGGACGAGGCTCCCCCGCTCGCCAAGGCGTTCTTCAAACGGGCGACCTTGAACAAGGCTGGTCAGCCCCTGCGCGGTCGCCCCAAGCAGGGGAGCACGAAGCAGGCCGTCAGCTTGCGCTTGGATCCGGACGTTGTGCGCGCCTTCAAAGCCCAGGGACCGGGGTGGCAATCAGCCATGAACGCCAGCCTGCGGAGGGCAGCGGGCCTATCAACGAAGCCGCCCGCGAGATCGCCTTCCCGGAAAGCCGCGAAATAGGGTTCGCAACGCCAACATCAATCCGGCCTGCCCATGAGCAGCCGCGCGATCTTGCCGTCCTTGACGACATAGATCGCCGCCGACTCGATGCGTTCGCCGCCCGGCTCACGCTCGATGATCTCGTGATCGACGACGATATTTCCCACGCTGAACCGGTTCGCCGACCACGCGCGGTTCTGCGGATGCTGTGCGAATGTCTTGCCGAAGAGCGCGCGCACCGCTGCGCGGTCGCCGAGTGTGACATTGCCCGCCAGATCCATGAACGCGCAATCGTCGGCGTAGAAGCTCAACAGAAGCTCCACGTCCCGCGCGTTATAGGCGTCGAGCTGCGCCTGCACGATCTCGCTCGGGCTTATGGTTCGCACGCGCATCCTCTATCGCTCGCCCCGACGCCCGATGCTTTCCAACAGCAGCCACACAAAGAGCGGCAGATAGAGAAGCTTCAGGGCGCCCGGCGCTTCGCGACCCAGACTGACCATCGTTTCGCTATAGATCTCCACGCCGAGAATCGTCACGAGAACCACCGCCCCGAGCGCCTTCGCCCAGCCCCCGACGCTGTCGATCGCAAGCATGCAGACGCACCACGCCAGGAACGCCCAGCCGAGATACTTTTCCACGCGCTGCCCGAGAACATCGAAAGCCACGCGCCGCAAGGGTTCGGACGGCGCCAGATCATGCAGCCCCTGCAACAGAAAGATCGCCGCCAGCCCGCCCGCCGCCGCGCACGCGAGAAGATTGATCCAAACCGGCAGCCGGAAATCGAACACGCAGGAGGCAAAGAGCACGAAGGTCACGCCGAGCGCGGCGTGGATGATTGTTTCCGCCCCCTGTCCGAACGCCAACGCGCCGATCGCGCCCAGCACCCCAAGCAACAGCGCCAGAGCCGCAAGAGCCCCGCGCGGCGATCGCACTCTCGAAGCAGCGACGGCGGCCATGTTTGCTCCGGCGATCTCAGCCATTCGTCATAGCCCCTCGCCGTACTAAGCTCCAGGCGGCGGATTCGCTCCGGAGCCAGAATGGCCAAGCCCGACACAGTGTTCACCTGCCAGGCCTGCGGCGCGATCCATCCCAAATGGACCGGCAAGTGCGACGCGTGCGGCGAGTGGAACACGCTTGTCGAAGAGACCGTGCGCGCCGTCGTCCCCGGCGCGATGGCGGCGCCGAAGCAGAAATCCAAGGCCGTCGCCTTCGTCGATCTGGCCGGCGAGGCCGAGCCGCAGCCGCGCCTCTCCACTGGCATCTCCGAGCTCGACCGCGTCTGCGGCGGCGGCCTTGTTCCGGCTTCGGCTCTTCTGGTCGGCGGCGATCCAGGCATTGGCAAATCAACGCTCCTCCTCCAAGCCGCCGCCGGCGTCGCCAAGGCGGGCGGCGTCGTGGCCTACGTCACCGGCGAAGAGGCCGAAGCGCAGATCCAATCGCGCGCACGACGCCTCGGCGTCGCCGACGCGCCCGTCCGTCTCGCCGCCGAAACAGACCTGCGCAAAATCCTCGACGGCCTGAAGTCGCTGAAGCCCGATCTCGTCATCGTGGATTCCATCCAGACCGTCTGGGCCGACGGCATCGACGCCGCGCCCGGCACCGTCGCGCAGGTCCGCGCCTGCGCGCACGAGCTCGTGCGCTTTGCGAAACGATCAGGCGCCGCGATGCTGCTCGTCGGGCACGTCACCAAGGACGGCCAGATCGCCGGCCCGCGCGTGGTCGAGCACCTCGTGGACGCCGTGATCTATTTCGAGGGCGAGCGGGGCATGCCTTTCCGCATCCTCCGCGCCGTAAAAAACCGCTTCGGCCCCACCGACGAGATCGGCGTCTTCGAGATGGTCGAGGCGGGCCTCCAGGAAACCCCGAACCCCTCGGCCCTCTTCCTCAACGCCTCCGGCGAGCGGGCGAGCGGCGCGGCCGTCTTCGCCGGCGTCGAGGGGTCCCGGCCCGTCCTGGTCGAGATCCAGGCGCTCGCCGCGCCCGCCCAGTACGGCGCCGCCCGCCGGGCGGTCGTGGGCTGGGATTCCTCCCGGCTCGCCATGATCCTGGCGGTCCTGGAGACACGCTGCGGACTTGGCTTCGGGGGACGGGACGTGTACCTCTCGGTAGCCGGCGGCCTGCGGATAACCGAGCCGGCGGCGGACCTTGCGGTGGCGGCGGCCTTGATCTCAGCGCTGGCGGACGAACCCCTTCCGAAGGACTGCGTCGCGTTCGGCGAAGTGGCCCTCAGCGGGGAGATACGCCCGGCCGGCCGCACCGACCTGCGCCTCAAAGAGGCGTCCAAACTAGGCTTCAAGGCGGCGCTCGCCCCACCCCAATCGGGCAAGGGGAGCAACGCCGTGCGCATTCGTGAGATTGCCAGAATAGGCGATCTGGCGGCGCTTCTCGCGCCGTCCAATGAGGGGAGGGACGGGCGATGGAAGGCTTAGGGCTGACCTGGTTTGACGGGGCTGCAATCGTAATTCTGGCGTTCTCGGGGGTCATGGCGTTTGCGCGCGGCCTCATCCGGGAGGTGTTTTCGATCGTCGCCTTCATCGGCGCGGCGATCGCCGCGATCTACCTGGCCGAGCATGTCCGCCCGATCGTCGAGCAATTCACCAGCCTGCGGGGCTCGCTCGCGGCCCTGGCCGCCGGCCTCTTCATCTTCCTGGCGGTCTTCGTCATCGTCACGGTGATCACGTCCATGGTCGCCAAGCAGGCCCATGATTCAGCCGACGTCGTCGGCGGCTTCGACCGCCTGGGCGGCGCGATCTTCGGCGTGGTCCGCGGGGTGCTGGTCGTTGCGCTCTTCGTGCTTCTGATGCGCCAGACGACGGACGATCGCGGCGTCGTTCAGCACGCCACCATCCCCTCCGCGATCACCAACGCCCGCACCTATCCGATGTTTGAAGCGGTCGCGATCGGCCTGGAGCGGCTTTTGCCGCAGGCGAAAGAGCGCGCGAGCGACTACATTGAGAAGCGACGCCACCGTGATTCGGTCCAGCCTGCCGCGACCGATCCGGCTCCGGCGCCTCTGGAGGGCGCGCCCGCGCCCGCCGCCCCGCCTCCTGGCGACGCCAAGGGGCAAACGAAGGGCCAATAGCCCGCCAAAGGATAGCGCCATGATCGCCGCGCAGCCCTCGGACCGGTTCGCCTCCCCCGATCCGGACGACGAGTCCTGCGCGGACGACGGTCGCCCGCGCGAAAAGTGCGGCCTCTTCGGGATCATCGGCGCGGACGACGCCTCGGTCTTCACCGCCCTCGGCCTTCACGCCCTCCAGCATCGCGGCCAGGAGGGCTGCGGCATCGTCACCTTCGACGGCGCCCGCTTCCATGTGGAGCGCCACCTCGGCCTGGTCGGCGACAATTTCGGCGACGGCAAGGGCGAGGAGCTGCAGACCCGCCTGCCCGGCAAGGCCGCCATCGGCCACACCCGCTACGCCACTCAGGGCGCCAATATCCTTCGCAACGTCCAGCCGCTCTTCGCTGATCTCTCCTCCGGCGGCTGCGCGGTCGGCCACAACGGCCAGTTCACCAACGCTCGCGCGCTCCGGGACGATCTCGTCCGCAACGGCGCCATCTTCCAGTCCACCTCCGACACTGAATGCGTGCTGCAGCTCATCGCCCGCTCGCGCCGCACCAAGATCGTCGATCGTTTCATCGACGCGCTCATGCAGGTCCAAGGCGCCTACGCCCTCGTCTGCCTGACCAACAAGAAGCTCATCGGCGCCCGCGACCCGATCGGCATCCGCCCCCTCGTCATCGGCGAACGCGACGGCGCCTACATCCTCGCCTCGGAAACCTGCGCGCTCGACATCATCGGCGCCCGCTTCGTCCGCCCGGTCGAGAACGGCGAGGTCGTCGTCATCTCGATGGGCAAGAACGGCAAGGCCGAGCTGGAAAGCTACTTCCCCTTCCCGCGCGTGCCCGCGCGCCCGTGCGTGTTCGAGTTCGTCTATTTCTCGCGCCCCGATTCCATCGTCGAAGGCCGCTCCGTTTACGAGGTGCGCAAGCGCATGGGCATGCGCCTCGCGATGGAGACCAAGACCGCCGCCGACGTCATCGTGCCCGTCCCGGATTCCGGCGTGCCTGCCGCGCTCGGCTACGCCCAGGCGAGCGGCATCCCCTACGAGCTCGGCATCATCCGCAACCACTATGTCGGACGCACCTTCATCCAGCCGAAGCAGGAAATCCGCGCTTTCGGCGTGCGCCTGAAGCATTCCGCCAACCGCGACATCCTCAAGGGCAAGCGCGTCGTCCTCGTCGATGACTCGATCGTCCGCGGCACCACCTCGCGCAAGATCGTCCAGATGGTCCGCGACGCCGGCGCCGCCGAGATCCATTTCCGCAGCGCATCCCCTCCCATCAAGCACCCGGACTTCTACGGCATCGACATGCCGGACAAGGACCAGCTGATGGCCGCGCAGCTGACATCGAAGGAAATGAAGAAGCAGCTCGGCGTCGATAGCCTCGGCTTCCTCTCGGTCGAAGGGCTTTACTGGGCGATGGGCGAGGAGAAGCGCAACGCCGCGCATCCTCAGTACACCGATCATTGCTTCACCGGCGACTACCCCACGCCGCTCGTCGATCACAACGCCGATCGCGCCGCCAAGGATTTTCAGCTCTCGCTTCTGGTGGAATCCTCCGCCAAATGAGCGGCGCATGAGCAGGACAGTCCTCGTCACCGGCGCCTCGCGCGGCATCGGCCGCGCGACCGCGAAGCTCCTCGCCCGCGAGGGCTGGCATGTCATCGCCGCCGGCCGCGCCCAGCGCGCACTAGAGGAGCTGGACGACGAGATCCGCAGCGAAGGCGGCGCCGCCACGCTCGTTCCGCTCGATCTGAAGGACGGGGGCGGCATCGACCGCCTCGGCGCCGCGCTCTTCGAGCGCTGGGGCCGCCTGGACGGCCTCGTCGGCAACGCCGCGGTCTTGGGTCCTCTCACGCCCGTGCATCAGGCGACGCCCGGCGTCATGGCCGAAGTGCTCGCGGTCAACGTCCACGCCAACCACCGCCTGATCCGCTCATTCCACCCGCTGCTGCGCGCGAGCGACGCGGGCCGCGCCGTCTTCCTCACCTCCGGCGCGGCGCAATTCGCGCCGGCCTATTGGGGGCCCTATTCCTCGAGCAAGGCGGCGCTGGAAGTCCTCGTCCGGACCTACGCCGCCGAGTGCGCCATCACCCCCGTCCGCGCGAACCTCTTCTCGCCCGGCCCGGTGCGCACCGCGATGCGCGCCAAAGCCTTCCCGGGCGAGGATCCCGAAACCCTTCCGCACCCGGACGACATCGCTCCGCACATCGTCGCGCTGCTGCAGCCATCGTGCGAGAGGAATGGCGAGATCGTCTCCCCCGGCTGAATTCAGCCCTCACCTTCCGCAAACGGATTTTTGCTTGCCCGCACATGCAGGCGGATCGGGACCTTCTGCAGCCCGAACGCCTCGCGCAACCCGTTCACGAGGTAGCGCTTGTACGCCTCCGGCAATTGATCCGCGCGCGAGGAGATCAAGACGAATGTCGGCGGTCGCGCCTTGATCTGCGCCATGTAGCGCGGCTTGATCCGCTTACCGCGCACGGCCGGCGGCGGATGCCGCGAGATCATGTGCTCCAGCCAGCGATTGAGATCGGGCGTCTTCACCCGCGCGTTCCAATCGTCATAGGCCGCGAACACGCTCTCCATGAGCTTGGCGAGGCCGACCCCCGCGATCGCCGATAGCGTCACCAGCGGCGCGCCGCGCGCCTGCGGCAGGCTGTCGTGCGCGAGCTCCTTGAGCTCTTTCAGCCGCTCCGGCTTCGCCTCCACCTTGTCCCATTTGGCGAGCGCGAAGACGAGCGCGCGGCCTTCCCGGATCACGAGGTCGCCGAGCGCCAGATCCTGGTTCTCGAACGCCTCGTCCGCGTCCATCACCAACACGCACACGTCCGCGAAGCGGATGGCCCGCAGCGTGTCGGCGACCGAAAGCTTCTCCAGCTTTCCTTCCACCCGCGCCTTCCGCCGCACGCCCGCCGTATCGATCAGCCGCACCGCCCGCCCGCGATATTCCCAATCAACCGAAATGGAATCCCGCGTGATGCCCGCCTCCGGCCCCGTCAGCATCCGCTCCGCGCCGAGCAGAGCATTCACCAGCGTGGACTTTCCCGCATTCGGCCGTCCGATGATCGCCAGCTTGATCGGCTTGTCGCCCGGCGTCTCCACCTCTTCGCTCGCGACGCCCGGCATGGCCTTCGCGATCGCCGCGTAGAGATCGCCCATGCCTTCGCCGTGCTCGGCCGAGATCGCCACCGGATCTCCCAGGCCCAGTTCGTACGCCTCGATGGCGCCCGCTTCGCCCGCCCGCCCCTCGGCCTTGTTCGCCGCTAGCACGACGGGCTTTCCGGAACGCCGCATGATGTCCGCGAACGTCCGGTCGATCGGCGTCACGCCGTCGCGCGCATCGACCATGAAGAGAAGCACGTCGGCGTCTTCCATCGCCGCCTCGGTCTGCGCCCGCATCCGCGCGGCGAGCGATTCATCGCGCACATCCTCGAAGCCGGCGGTGTCGATCAGCTCGAGATCCAGATCGCCCAGCCGGCCTTCCCCCTCGCGTCGGTCGCGCGTCACGCCCGGCAGGTCATCGACGATCGCCAGCTTCCGGCCTGCGAGCCGGTTGAAGAGCGTCGATTTCCCGACATTCGGCCGCCCGACGATCGCGAGCTTGATCGCCATCGCTAGAGCGCACGCGCCGGCGAGAGCGTCGCTCGCCGCTTGTGCGCGCTCGCCCCATCGCCGTTCGGTGAGAGCGCTTGGTTCTGCATGGCCGCTTTATGCGCCTATCGGGCGCAGGGCGACAACTATCTCAACGCCACCACTCTGGCGTTGTCGCCGACGAAATAGATCGCATCGTCGGCCGCCACCGGCGAAATGTAGATCGGATCGCCGACTTTGCGCGTCTCGACGATCTCGCCATTGACCGGGCTCACGGCCGTCGCCTGGCCGAGCGAATTGCCCAGGATGAGCCGGCCCGCGACCATGATCGGCCCGGTCCAGGAGATGCGCCCCTTGCGGTCATCCGAGTCCTCGAAGCGCGGCAGCTGGCGCACCCAATAGACCTTGCCGCTGGTCTTATCGAGCGCAGTGAGCTCGCCATCGACCGTCACCGCATAGAGCACGTCGCCCGCGATCCAAGGCGTCTGGGTGGACGCGAACGTGCGCGCCCACAGACGTTGCCCCGTGCGCAGATCGATCGCGGCGAGAATCCCCGAATGGCTGGCCGCATACACGACGCCATTGTCCACCGCCGGCCGCCCGGCCACGTCATTGATCGCCGAAAGCGACGTCAGCCGCCCCGCCCGCGTCAGCGCATCCACCCAAAGCCGGCGCCCGTTCGCCGCCAAGAGCGCGACGACTTCCCCGGACGCGAAGGGCGCGATCACCGTGTCGCCGGACACCGCCGGGCTCGACGCCGCGAGAATGCGCGCCGGCTCCGCGATCGCCTGGTGCGTCCATTGTATCTGGCCTGTCGCCGCATCCATCGCCACCAGTTCGCTGTCGTTGGTGACCGCATAGACCTTGCCGCCCGCGAACGTCGGCGCCGCGTGGAACGGCGCATTCGTCCGCGTCCGCCACACTTCATCGCCGCTCTGCGCGTTGAGCGCCGCCGCAAAGCCAAACCCGCTCGTCACGTAGATGCGGCCGTCGCCGGCCGCGACGCCCCCGCCCATGGCGCGACGGTCGCGGCCTTCCTCGGGGCGCATCCGCTGCGACCACAGCGTCCGCCCGCTCCGCGCATCGACCGCGCGCACGACGTGCTCGGCGTCGAGGAAGTAGAGCTTGCCGTCCTGGATGACCGGCGAAGCCGCGATCCTGACCCGGTCGCTCGACCCGGCGCCGACCGAAAAGCCGCCCCGGTTCTCGAAGTTCGAGGGGCCGGTGACATTGATCGGCGCGTTGGCCGAGTTGCCGCCAGGCTGGCTCCAATCGCCCGAAGGCGCCGGGGCGGGCACCACGATCGCGCGAGCCTGCAGGTCAGGATCGGGAGCGAGCTGCTGCTCGAAGGTGAGAATCGAGATCCGGCCTTCTTCCGGCGCCGCGGGGGCGTCGTCGCCGCCGCCGTTAAACGGCCACACGGAATCCGCCGCGCGCCCCACCGTGCCGCAGCCAGCCAACGCCGCGGCGGCCAGCAGCACCGCGATCGTCCGTGAAGTCGTCATTTCGTCTCTCCCCCAACAGGCCTGGGCGCCGGCGGCGCGGCCTGCTTCTGCTTCTCGCCGGCTGGCGCTGGAGCGCTTGCCGCCGCCCCCGGCCCCAGCACCGAAAGCGCCAGCTGGGCACGTTGCCGGACCGAGTCGGGCGTTTGAAAGGCGTCGCTGAGGCTCTGGAACGTCTGCCGCGCCAGATCGAACTGCCCCGCGTCCCACGCCTTCACGCCCAGGAGCTCGCGCGCCGGGTACGAGATCGCCCCGCCAGCCTCGATGATCGGCGCGAGCCGCGCCTGCACGGCCGCCAGATCCTGCGTCTCCGCAACCACATAGGCCGCCCGCAGGCGGGCCATGTCGCGCACGATCGGGTCCTTGGCGGCGGCTGCCGCGGCGTCGAAATCCGCGATCGCGCCAGGCAGGTCGCCCTGGCCGGCCTTGGCCGCGCCGGCCTCCATGAGCGCGAGCTGGCGATAGATCTGCGGCCCCTTGCCGCGCAGCGCGGCGAAGGCCTCGGCGGCCTCCGCGGCCTTGCCCTCATGCAGGAGGGTCTGGGCGTGGACGAAATCCACCGAATGGTTGCGCGCCTGATCGGCGCTCCAGGCCTGATAAAGCCGCCACCCGCCGACCCCGGCGAGCACGATGACGGCGAGCCCAATGATCAGCCCACCGAATTGTTGCCAGATGCGCTTGAGGCGATCCTGCCGGACCTCTTCCTCGACTTCCTGAAAAAGGTCGGTCACGTGGTGGTTCCTCGCGCGCCCGGGCGCCCAGACAGCGGAAAAGCCCTGACAGCGGAAAAGCGGTCTAGCTGCGCTCGCTGTCGCCGGCAACGCGCGAAGGCGCCCCACCCCCGCCCGAAGCGGCGGCCTTGGGCCCAAGCACATAGGTTTCCGCCGCCCCCGGGAAGCTCCCGGCGCGGACGTCCGCGGCGAACGCGGCGGCCGCCTCGTCCACCACCCGTTTCAGGTCGGCGTACCGGCGCACGAATTTCGGCGTCCAGTCGAAAAGCCCAAGCATGTCGTCGGTGACCAGCACTTGGCCATCGCAGAACTTCGACGCCCCAATCCCAATCGTCGGGACCGACAACGTCGCTGTGATCTCCTCGGCCAGCTTCTCCGCCACGCCCTCGACCACGATCGCGAACGCTCCGGCCTCCTCCGCCGTCCTGGCCTCCGCAAGCACGCGCTCGCGCTCGCTCTGGGTGCGCCCCTTGGCTTTGAAGCCGCCGTCCACGTTCACCGCCTGCGGCCGGAGCCCCACATGCCCCATCACCGGAATGCCGCGCTCGACGAGATAGCGGATCGTCTCCCCAACCGCGGGCCCGCTCTCCACCTTCACCGCCTGGCAGAGCGTTTCCTTCATCACGCGCGCCGCGTTGAGATAAGCGGCTTCCACGCCGCCCTCGTAGCTGCCGAACGGCATGTCCACGACCACCATCGCGCGCTTGGCGCCGCGCATGACCGCCTGCCCATGCAGGATCATCATCTCGAGCGTCACGCCGACGGTGTTCGGCAGGCCGTGGATCACCTGCCCCACGGAATCGCCGACCAGCAGCACGTCGCAATGGGGATCGAGCAACGCGGCCATCGGCGCCGAGTACGCCGTCAGGACCACGATCTTTTCCCCGCCTTTGCGCGCGCGAATGTCCGGCGCGGCGAGACGGCGCGAATTCTCATGCTTGGACATGAAGAGGGATTAGCCCAGCGGGTGCTCCGCCGCCAGCACGCTCCCCCAAAGCTATTCCGAGGCCGCCCGCGTCGCCGCCAAGCCGCCGATCCCGGCCGCCGCCGCCAGCAGGATGGGTGTGAGCATGCCGCCCAGCGCTGCCTGCAGCGACGCCGCCGTCGCTGCGCCCTTGGAGACCTCGCCATAGGCCGTCGTCATATCGAGGCCGAATTGCGCCACCATGCCGGGCCCGACCGCCTGGGCGATCGAGATCACCGCCAGCGCCAGGGCGCCTCCGGCCATCGCGAACGCTCCGACCCGGATCAGGCCAACCGCCTTCGCCCGGCTCTCCCGGCGCGAGACCTTCTGGCTGACCCCGGCCGCAAAGCCGTCGTCCGCGGGATCCTCGATCTCCGCGAAGGCTGCCTTCAGGTGCGTGTCAAACTCGGTCATGGCCATTTCCCAATAACTTACCACAAGCCTTGGCCGTCTTCCATTCAGCCATCATGCCGCCTGCGGCGTCAACAATCTCCGAAGCTTCTCCATGCCTCGTTGGACATGGGACTTCACCGTGCCCAGTGGAAGTCCCGTCAAGTCCACGATTTCAGCATGGGAGAGGCCTTCTCCGTGGTTCAACGAGACGCAGAGGCGCTCTCCGTCGCTGAGCCGCGCCAAGGCCCTCTGCAGGTCGATCTTTGCCCCCGCGACCCGATCCGGGGCTGAGTCCTCCGACGCGATCTCCGCCGCATCGTCGAGCGATTCGAAATTCGCCTTCTGCTTGCGCTTGGCCATCAGGAAGGTCGTGACCGCCACCCGGCGAAACCAGCCGGCGAACGCCGCCGGGGTCTCCAGATCGCCAAGTCGGTCCCACGCCTTCACGAACGCCTCCTGGGCCAGATCATCTGCTTCCGCGTCGTCCCGGCACATCCTCCGCAGGAGCGCCCTTGCCCACCCTTGCCGGCGTTTGACCAGCTCGCCGAAGGCTCGCTGGTCTCGCGCCTGAGCGGCGAGGATGAGGGCTGCCTCCGTCGAGGACGCCGGATCGACAAGCCCTCCCCGCACGATTCAAGCTCACGCCTCGTTCGAGTTTCCGGGCGCAACGGCGCTGTTCTTCGGCTTCGAGGAATAATCCACGATCGCCAGGATCAGGAAGGCGACGCCAAGGGCGCCCAGGATCGCCGCGCCGGTCATCTGGCCGCCCCAGGAATGCCCGGTCGGATCGAAATCGCCTGTGAAGAAGGCCGAGGCGGTCAGGGCGATCGAGAGCGCCAGCATGATCACCGCGCTCCCGAGGGTGCTGCGCGCCCGGTCGGGCCGCTTGGGCTTGGGATCGGACAGGCTCGCGATCAGCTCCGGGTCGATCTTCTCGCCCTTTTCAATGGCTTGCGAGATGAGCTTGTGCGCCGATTGCCGCGTGCGCTCCTTGAGCCAAATCGGGACGATGATCACTGCCCCCAAAAACACAAAGAAAAACAGGGGAACGAGGACTTCCACGCCGGTCATTTGTTTCTCCATCGCCGGTGGGGCCCTTCGCCCCTATCTTGCCTCAAAGGATGCGGGGAGGCCCCCGTTCGGATGCGCCCGGCATTACGGCCGCTTCAGCTCCCTATCCGAGCGCCTTGGCATAGGTCTCCGGCCGGAACCCCACGATGAGCTTTCCGCCCCCCAGATCGAGCACCGGCCGCTTGATCATCGAGGGCTGCTCCAGCATGAGCGCCGTCGCCTGCTTCTCATCGACCTTCTCGCGCACGTCCTCCGGCAGCTTCCGGAACGTCGTTCCCGCGCGATTGAGCAGGGTCTCCCACCCGACGGCCTTGGCCCACCGCTCAAGCGAAGCGCGGTCGATCCCCTCGCCCTTATAGTCGTGGAAGCGGTAGCCGACCCCATGCGCGTCGAGCCAGGCGCGCGCCTTCTTCATCGTGTCGCAGTTCTTGATCCCGTAGAGCACAACGTCCTTGGCCATGCCTGATCATGGCCCGGCTCGCGGGCGCCTGCTAGATCAGCCAAGCGAACGCCCCGGAGAGCATGCCTTGACGACCAGACGCCTCGTCGATCCGCAATTGCTGCCCCTGCTCGACGCGATGCCGCCGGTGACCATGAGCCCGGAGACATTGCCCGCCATGCGCGCGCGCATCTTTCCGTTCGAGGAGGATCCCGCCCATGTCGAGAAGGTCGAGATCTTCACGCGCTCCACGCCCGGCCTCAACGGCGCGCCCGATGTCGGCCTGGTGATTGCGCGGCCGCGCAACGCAGCCGCGCCGCTGCCGGCCATCCTCCATATGCACGGCGGCGGCTATGTCGCCGGAACGGCGGCTCAATTCGCGCCGCACTGCCGCGCCATCGCGGCCGAAACCGACAGCCTCATTCTCTCGGTCGATTATCGCCTCGCGCCGGAGACGCCGTATCCTGGCCCGATCGAGGATTGCTACGCCGCACTCGCCTGGCTCTTCGCCAACGCCGCCGATCTCGGCATTGATCGAACGCGCATCGGCGTGATGGGCGAAAGCGCCGGCGGCGGCCTCGCCGCCGCGCTCGCGCTCATGGCGCGCGACCGGGGCGAATATCGCTTCGCCTTCCAGCACCTCATCTATCCGATGATCGATGACCGCACCTGCGCGCACCCCGATCCCCATCCCTACGCGGGCGAGTTCATCTGGAATCCCGGCTCCAACGCGTTCGGCTGGATGAGCCTGCTCGGCCCCGCAATGGGCGCGGACAACGTCTCTCCCTACGCGGCCGCCGCGCGCGCGACCGACCTGACAAATCTCCCCCCGACCTTCATCGCCTGCGGCGCGCTCGATCTCTTCCTGGAGGAAAACCTCGACTACGCCCGCCGCCTCACGCGCGCCGGCGTGCCCGTGGAGCTGCACATCTATCCCGGCGCCTTCCACGGCTTCCAGCGCGCCGACGCGGTGATCGCGCGCAACGCCAACCGCGACCGCATCGACGCGCTTCGCCGCGCGCTTCATCCCTAGACGGAGCAATCACTCCAGCGGCAGCGAATAGAGGCTGAACGCGCCCGGATCCTGCCCCGCCAGCGTCGGATCGAAGAGGTAGCGCAGCTTCGCATCGACCGACCACACGCGCCCGCGCGCCAGCGTCACCGTCGCCGATCCGGGAACCCCGCCGAGCACGCGCATGCGCGCTTCATCGCCGACGATGCTGAACTCCGTCACGCGGCCCGCCGCGCCGCCTTCGGCCTGCACGAACCTTCCCCCCGCAATGGCGCGCATGCCGTCCGGCCGGTCGAGCGGCGCGATCGATGGACGCAATTCTGTCACCGCGCCCGCCTTGCCGTCGGCGCCGACCGCGATGCGGAAGAGCTTCCCTGTGGTCACCGTATTGAACACCACCGCGCCGTCGGCGCCCACGGCGATGCCGTCCGCGCCCGCGAACCGCGCATCCTCGCTCCACAGCTCAAGCGCGCCGGCGCCCGGCGCCAACCGGAAGATTTTCCCAGCCACGGTTTCGGTCACGAACGCGCCGCCATGCGCATCGACCCCGATATCGTTGCACACCCCCGCCGCGCCGCCTGGAAAGGGATAGCTCGCCACGAGGGCCCCGGTGTCGAGCGCAAACACCTTCAGCGCCGAGCGTGCATCCGCCTCCGGCCCAGTGGTTCCGCGCACGGGCCGGGCGCACACCAGGAGCCGGTTGCGCGCATCGTCCGCGAACACGCCGAGCATCGAGACCATGCCCGTCTGCCCGGGCGTGAGCCACACCGAAGCCGCCGTCTCGCCCGGCCGTGCGCGCAAGATCGCCCCCGTACCCGCCGAGCCGATGAAGATGTCCCCGTTCGCGCTCGACGTGATGCTCTCCGGGTAAACCCCAGCACCCGGAATCGCGATCTCAGTGATCTCTGCCGCGCTCTCCACGGCTTTGGTCGCGCACGCGCCAAGAGCGCTCACGCACGCCAAGGCTGTGAAGAGCTTCCAGGTCCTGTTCGCCATCGGACATCCCCCACATTGTTGTTTCTGGCGCCTCATAAAACCGATGCGCACGCCGCGATCAACCACCGATCATCGGCGAACCGCGCTCGCACCTCCGAGGTGGGCGCGATCCCCGCGCGCTTTCTTCTGGCGTTGCGCGACGAGCGAGCGGCGCACTAAGGTCCGGCGTCAAACCTGTGCGCCGGGATATGCAGACGGCGCCTTGTGGGAGGAACGCCCGTGCTTCTACCGACGAGCCTTGTCGGCTCCTACCCACAGCCCGATTGGCTGATTGACCGCGAGAACCTGAAGGGACGTTTCCCCCCGCGCGTGCGCATGCAGCAGCTCTGGCGCGTCGCGCCGGAATATCTGGAACAGGCCCAGGACGACGCCACGCTCATCGCCATCCGCGACCAGGAACGCGCGGGGATCGACATCGTCACCGACGGCGAGATGCGCCGCGAGTCCTATTCCAATCGCTTCGCCAACGCCCTTGAAGGCGTAGACATGGAGAAGGTCGGCGAAGCGCTCGACCGCTCCGGCCATCCCAATCCCGTGCCGCTCGTCACCGGCAGGATCCGCCGCAAGCACGCCGTGCAGGTGCGCGATGTCCAATTCCTGCGCGCCAACACCGACCGCCAGATCAAGATCACCGTGCCCGGTCCCTTCACGATGTCGCAGCAGGCGCAGAACGCCTTCTACGCCTCCGAGGCGGAAATGGCGAACGACTATGCCGACGCTGTGAACGCCGAAATCAAGGATCTCTTCGCCGCCGGCGCCGATGTGGTTCAGATCGACGAACCCTACATGCAGGCGCGCCCGAAACCGGCGATGGAATATGGGCTATCCGCGCTCAACCGCGCGCTCGAGGGCGTGCAGGGCACCACCGCGGTCCACATCTGCTTCGGCTACGCCCATATCATCCATGAGCGCCCGTCCGGCTATTCCTTTCTCACCCAACTCAAAGCATCGCCCATCGGCCAGATCTCGATCGAGACCGCGCAATCGAATCTCGACACGTCCGTGCTCAAGGACCTGCCGGGCAAGACCATCATCCTCGGCGTGCTCGATCTCTCCCTCGATGCGATCGAAACACCGGAGGTCGTCGCCGACCGCATCCGCCGCGCCTTCGCCGATGTGCCGCCGGAACGCATCATCGTCGCGCCCGATTGCGGCTTCAAATACATGACGCGCGAAATCTCGTTCGCGAAGATGAAGGCGATGGTCGATGGCGCGAAGATTGTTCGCGCCGAGCTCACCGGCAAGAAAATAGCCGCTACCTGATCGCGCCTCCGCTGCGAAGCTGCGCGAGCCGCTCGGCTTCAAGCCCGAGCAGCCCCCCGAGCACCGCATCGGTATCGGCGCCAAGCAGCGGCGGCGCCTGCGCGGTCGCGGTCGGCGTCTGCGAAAGCTTGAGCGGGGAACCGATGAGCGACACCTCCCCCGCCGTCGGATGCGAAACCGTGCGCACCATGTCCCGCGCATGCGTCTCCGGCGCGGCCAGCGCCTGACCGACCTTGCGCACCGCCCCGCCCGGAATGCCCGCCGCCCCAAGCCCCGCCAGCCAGAACGCCGTTGTCTCCTTCGCCACGAGCGGCCGCAAGAGTCCCAGCAGCTCCGCGCGGTTCTCCACCCGCCGCGCGTTCGTCGCATAACGGGCATCCACGGCGAGTTCCGGCCGCTTCATCAGCGTACAGAGCGACGTGAATTGCCGATCGTTGCCTACCGCGATCACCACGCCGCCATCGACCGTATCGAACATGTCATAAGGCACGATGTTCGGATGCCCGTTCCCGTAACGCTTCGGCTCCGCGCCCGAGACGAGGTGCGCGCTTCCCACATTCGCGAGCATCGCAAGTTGGCAATCATAGAGCGCCATGTCGATATGCTGGCCGACGCCGTCGCGGTCGCGCGCCAGGAGCGCTGCGAGGATCGCCTGCGCCGCCGCCATACCGGTAAAAAGATCCGCCACTGCGACACCGACCTTCATCGGCGCACCGTCGGTCTCGCCCGTGATCGCCATGAGCCCGCCCTCGGCCTGGATCACGTAATCGTATCCCGGAAGCTCCGCGCGCGGCGAGGATCGTCCGTACCCGGATATCGAACAATAGACGATGGCCGGATTGATCGCCGCGATCGATGCATAACCGAGCCCAAACTTGTCCAAGCCCCCGAGCTTGTAATTCTCAACGAGCACGTCGCTGCGCGCCGCGAGATCACGCACCAGCCCCTGCCCGTCGGCCGTCGAAAGATCGATCGCCACGCTCTTCTTGTTGCGGTTCGCGCAGAGATAATAAGCCGCCTCGCCGCCCGCATAGGGCGGCCCCCAATGGCGCGTGTCGTCCCCTCCCTTGGGGTTCTCGACCTTGATCACCTCGGCGCCGAGATCGGCGAGGACCATCGTGCACCACGGTCCCGCGAGCACGCGCGAGAGATCAAGCACGCGGCGACCGGCGAGCGGCGGGGGGCGGTGGGCGTCCATATGCGTTCTCTCCGGCGGCGGGGCTGGACATACCCCAACGCCCTGGGCCAAGGCGAGAGCGCGAGATTTCCGGAGGCAAGCGATGGCGAAGAAGCCCAAGGCCGGCGTGACGGCGGCCGAAGCGGAGGCCGCCGTGCGAACCCTGATCGCCTGGGCCGGCGACGATCCTGACCGCGAAGGCCTCCAGGACACCCCTGCCCGCGTGACGCGCGCCTACCGCGAGCTCTTCGCCGGCTATGAGAGCGATCCGCGCGACTATCTGCAGCGCACCTTCGAGGAGGTCGGCGGCTATGACGAGCTCGTCGTCCTCACCGACATCCCCGTGGTGAGCTTCTGCGAACACCACATGCTGCCCTTCACCGGCGTCGCACACGTCGGCTACCTGCCGCAGAGCCGCGTAGTCGGCATCTCCAAGCTGGCGCGCGTCGTCAACGCCTTCGCGCGCCGCCTGCAGATTCAGGAGAAGCTCACCTCTGACATCGCCCACGCCGTGCAGGACGTGCTGCACCCGAAGGGCGTCGGCGTGGTGATCAAGTCCTCGCACAGCTGCATGACCACGCGCGGCGTCAACACGCCAGGCTCCCAGCTCACCACCAGCACCTTGCTCGGCGACGTGCGCGACGACCCGCGCACCCGCGCCGAGTTCCTGGATTTCGTCCGCAGCCGCTGAGGCGCCCGCTACCCGAACATCCTGTCGATCTCATCCTGATCGACGCCCTCGCCCGGCATGGCCGGACCGTTGAGCAGCACATCGGCCTCCGGCTCTTCCGGCGGCGCATCGCCCTCGTCCCCGAGGAGATGCGCCAGCTTGCCGAGCTTGTGCTCGATGTGCAGCAGCGTCTCGATGACCTTCGTGCTGCGCTGCCCGGTGAGGTCCTGGAACGCGCACGCCTCCATGAGCGACATGCACCTCGCCTCCACCGCTTCGCGATAGGCGCCCGGTGAAATGTCCCCCGGCAGCGCCAGAATCTCGCTCACCTGATCCATGATCTGATTGGCAGCCGATTCCGTCGTCTCCACGATGAGCCCGATCTGGTTCATCGCCGACGGCAGCTTCCGCGCGCGAATGTCCGAAGGGCTGAGCTCGCACAGCGCACCGCGCGCCATCCGCACATACGTGAGCAGCACGTCACGCTCCGCGCGCCGCGCATCATCTTTCAACCCATCCATCAGATCTCTCCCAGCACCGCCGCCATCTTCTGCTTCAGCACCGCCTGCGTGAACGGCTTGATGATGTAATTGTTCACCCCCGCCTGCCGCGCTGCGATGACGTTCTCGGCCTTCGCCTCCGCCGTCACCATGATGAACGGCAGCTTTGCCGTGCGCGCGTCGCAGCGCACCTTCTTCAAGAGGTCGAGCCCGGTCATCGGCTGCATGTTCCAGTCCGAGATGACCAGATCATACGCCTTCGTCCCGATCATCTCGTAAGCCGCCTGCCCGTCCGTCGCTTCATCGACATTGCGAAAGCCAAGCTGCTCCAGCAGCCCGCGGATGATTTTCAGCATCGTGCGATAATCATCGACGATGAGTATCGAAAGGTCTCGACTGACGCTCATTCCCCTCTCCGCATTCTGCGCCGATATTCGGATGTGGCGCGGAGGCTCACATCCAAAACTTAACCGCAACCTAAGTGCGAATTATCTGAATTTACTCGCTCTTAAGCGCAGGCTTCCGAAGCTCGCGCGAAACCGAAGAGGACGCGCGCATGGACGATGTCGTTCGCGACTTTCTGGCCGAAGCCGCCGAAAGCATGGATGCGCTGGATCGCTCGCTCGTGCGTCTGGAGGACGCGCCCGGAGATCCTGAGCTCCTCTCCGAGATCTTCCGCGTCATGCACACGATCAAAGGAACGTGCGGCTTCCTCGGCCTGCAGCGTCTTGCCGCCGTCGCGCATGCGGCCGAAGACATCCTCGGCCAGTTTCGCGATGGAGCGATTTCGCCCACCCAGGAAAGCGTTTCGGCCGTCCTCGAAGCCGTCGATGTCATCAAGGCGCTGCTGGGCGAACTGGAAGCCAACGGCGCCGAACCGGCCGGCGACGACAAGCCGCTCGTCGCCCGCTTGCGCGCGATCGCGCAGCAATCGCCGAAGGCCGAGCCCGCGTCCGCCGAGCCGCTCGCGTCGCGCATCGGCGGGCTCTCCACCATCGATTGCGGCGTGGAGCTCGCGCTTGCCCGCATCAAGGCGCGTTCCGAAGGCGTCCGCTTCAATGGCGCCCCCGAGGAGCCGCTGCACGCGGCGCTGCGTGATGCGGTATGGGCCGCATGCGAAGGCGAGGCGAATCTGTCTCTGGCGCGAACGCTCTCGCAGTTCGAATTATCCGAGCCCGTCGAGGTCGCGAGTTTCATGACCTGCCTTGGCGAGGCCCTGGCCGAGCTTGGCGCCGCGCCGGCGACGATCGCAGACCTCGCCGCCCTTCTTGGCGCCGCCGATCCAAAACCCTCTGCGGACCCTTCACTCGTCGCCAGATCATCCGACCATGCCGCGTCGGGCGTCGCCGCCCAGTCGATCCGCGTCAATGTGGAGGCCCTCGAGCAGCTGATGAACGTTGCGAGCGAGCTTGTCCTTATCAGGAACCAGCTCATCCAGACGCTGCGCTCGCAGCCCGACAGCCCGTTCGCGGCGCCGCTGCAAAGACTGAACCATGTCACCACCGAGCTGCAGGAAAGCGTGATGACCACGCGCATGCAGCCGATCAGCGCCGCCTGGGCCAAGCTGCCGCGGCTTGCGCGCGATCTTGCCGTCGAGCTCAACAAGCGCATCGAGGTGGTCACCCACGGCGCCGAGACCGAGCTCGATCGCCAGGTCCTGGAGATGATCAAGGACCCGCTCACCCACATGATCCGCAACGCCGCCGATCATGGCCTTGAATCCCCCGGTGAGCGCGCCAAGGCCGGCAAGCCGGAAATGGGCCGCATCATGCTCTCGGCCCGCCACGAGGGCAGCCAGATCGTGATCGAGGTGGCGGACGACGGCCGCGGCCTGCAGGCCGCGAAGCTGCGCGCCAAGGCGCTGACGCGCGGTCTCATAACGCCGGTCGAAGCCGAAAGCCTTTCCGACGCCAAGATCCACCAGCTCATCTTTCATCCCGGGTTTTCCACCGCCGAAGCCGTGTCCGGCATCTCCGGACGCGGCGTCGGCATGGACGTGGTGCGCACGAACATCGAGAAGATCGGCGGCGCAGTGGAGCTGTCCTCCACCGAAGGCAAGGGCACGCGCTTCACCATCCGGATTCCGCTCACCCTCACCATCGTCTCCGCCCTGATCGTCGATTGCTGCGGGGAGCGCTTCGCCATGCCGCAATCGGCCGTCGTCGAGCTGGTCGGCGTCGGCGGCGGCTCGCGGCGCGCTCTTGAAGACATCAACGGCGCGCCGGTCCTGCGCCTGCGCGATCGGCTCCTCCCGCTGATCTCGTTGCAGGAGCTTATGGGCATGCCCAAGCGCGAGAACGAGGAGCAGAGCATCCTCGTCACCAGCCTGGGCGCCTTCAGTTTCGGCATCATCGTCGATCGCGTGTTCGACACCGAGGAGATCGTAGTGAAGCCCGCCGCGAGCATCCTGCGCTCGATCCCGTACTATTCCGGCGCGACCATCCTCGGCGACGGCGCGGTGATCATGATCCTCGATCCCAAAGGCATCGCCAGCAGCCTGGGCTCCATCGACGCCGAGCAGCAGGAGACCGCCTCCCGCGGCGCCGTCCGCGCCGCCGAGCGCACCCAATTGCTCGTCGTGCGCGGCGGCTCGCACGCCCCCAAAGCGACGCCCCTGCAACTCGTCTCCCGGATCGAAGACGTGCGCCTAAGCCAGGTGGAATACGCCAACGACAAGCCCGTGCTGCAATACCGCGGCCGCCTCATGCCGCTCGTCGATCTGGGCGGCGGGGTCTCCTTCGGCGCCCCATCGGAAACCAAGCCCGTCATTGTCTTCGACAACGAGGAGCGCGCCATCGGCCTCGTCGTCGATGAAATCGTCGATATCGTCGAGGCGCCGCTCGTGCAGGAATTCCATGCCGATCGTCCTGGCGTGCTCGGCAGCCTCGTCGTCGCCGACGCGGTCACCGACGTGATCGACCTCGCCTATTACTGGCGCATGGCCGCCGCCGACGCGGCCCCCCGGGCGGACGCCGCGCCCTTGGTGAAACGCGCGCTCATCGTTGATGCGAGCCCCTTCCAACGCAACCTCATCGCCCCGCTCCTGGCCATGGCCGGCTTCCAGGTGATGATGACCAGCGACGCCGCCAGCGCCGCCGCGCTCGCCGAGACCGATGGGCCCTTCGACCTCATCTTCACCGACGCCGCGCTCGGCGAGCGCAACATGCTCGACAGCCTCACCGCGCCGGTCATCGGTCTTTATGACGATCCCCTCGCGGTCCGTCAGCGCGACACCGAAGGCTTCGCGCGCATCGCCTGCCGCTTCGACCGCGACGACGTCCTGAACGCCGTCGCCGCCCTCCAGGACAAGCACGCCGCATGACCACCGCCCCTTCCTCCGCCGATATCGACCTCGTCACCATGAGCGTTGCGGACGCCCATTTCGGCGTGCCTGTGCTCAAGGTCCGCGACGTGCTCGATTCTCCCGCGACCTATCCAGTGCCCCTCGCTCCCGCGGAGATCCGCGGCTCGATCAATCTGCGCGGCCGCATCGTCACCGCGATCGACCTGCGCATGCGCCTGGGGCTTCCCCCGCGCGACCCGGCCCTCCCCAGCAAGTGCGTGATCGTCGACTCCGAAGCCGCCGGCGAGCCCTACGCCTTCATCGTCGATGAAGTCGGCGACGTGCTCACCGTCTCGGCCAAGGACTACGAGCCCAACCCGATCACGCTCTCGCGCGAATGGAGCGGGCTCTGCCAGGGGCTCTACCGGCGCGAGAGCACGCTCCTGCTCGTGCTCGACACCCAGGCCGTGCTGCGCATCGAAACGCGCAAGTTCGAGCGCGTCGCATAGCGTCCAGCGCATCAATGGCTCAGCCGGCGCGCCGCAGGCGCCGGTCTACGCCACCTTCGAAGTGCTGAACGCCGGCCGGTACACCCCGCGCTCCTGGCCCGCGCCGACGAACTTGTCCGTCACGCCGACCACCGTGTCCGCGCTGCCCAGGAAGAGCCAGCCGTCTGGATCCATCTGCCGCGCGATCAGCTCCAGCACCCGCATCTTCGTCGGCGCGTCGAAATAGATAAGAACGTTGCGGCAGAAGACGACATCGAAGAACCCGAACCTGAGCGCGCTCTGTAGCAGATTGTGCGTCTCGAAGCGGACCATGCGCCGCAGCGTGTCGCTGATCGCGTAGGTCTGCGCATCCACGATCCGGAAGAAGCGGCCGAGCCGTTCCGGCGTCAGCCCGCGCTTCACCTCGAACGCCGAATAGACGCCCGCGCGCGCCTTCGCCACGATCGGCGCGGAAATGTCCGTGCCCAGGATCTCGAACTGCATGCCCGGAAAGCGTTCATGGATCAGCATCGCGATCGAATAGGCCTCCTGCCCGCTCGAGCACGCCGCGCTCCATATCCGGATCGGGCGCATCCCGAGCCGGTGCGAGAGGATATCCGGGATGACCACATGCGTCAGGTGTTCAAACGGCCGCTCGTCCCGGAAGAACAGGGATTCATGCGTGACCATCGCCTCGATCACCGCGTTGATCATCTCCTCGCGCGGCCGCTCGCGCAGCGCCGCCATGAGCTCGATCACGCTCTTCAGCCCGAGCTTCTGCGCCACGGGTGCAAGGCGGCTCGCGACCAGATAGAGCTTGTCGCTGGTCAGCGCCATGCCGCTGCGTTCAAGCAGCAGCTTCTGCAGCGAAAGGAAATCCACGCTCGAGATCAAAGCCGCCTCCCCGCCGCGTTGAAGAGGAAGCCGCCGATCTCCTCCAACGGCAATTGCGCGAGCGCGCGGCCGGTCCGGTAAGCCGCCTGCGGCATACCGTAAACGACGCTCGTGGCCTCATCCTGGGTGATGAAACGACCGCCCGCCTCCGCAACCGCGATGCATCCATCGGCGCCATCGCGCCCCATGCCGGTCAAAACCACCCCCAGCAGCCCCGCGCCATAGACCTTCGCAAGGCTGCGCAGCATGGGGTCCACCGCCGGCTTGCAGAAATGCTCCGGCGGCGCATCCGACAGCCGGATCACGACGCCCTCAGCGCTCCTCTCCGCCAACATGTGCCGCCCGCCCGGCGCCACATAGATCGTCGCCGGCTGCACGATCTGCCCCTCGGCGCCTTCGCACGCCTGCACCCCCGCGACTTGGCCTAGTTGCTCGGCCAGGAGCGCCGTGAAGGTCGCGGGCATGTGCTGCGTGACGAACACCGGCGCTTTGAGCCCGCCACGCGCGCGCGCGAACACCTTCACGAGCGCCGGCGGTCCGCCGGTCGAGCTGCCGATCGCCAGCGCGCTATAGGAGACGGGCGTTGGCGCCGCGGGCCGTGCACGAGGCTGCTCGACCGGCCGTTTCGCCTTTGCGCCGGCCAGCGTCTTGATCTTGAGCTTGAGTTCCTCGAAGAACGCCGCGCGCGCCGCCGGTCCTTCGCCCGCGTCCGGCTTGCGCACATAGTCCGCAGCACCGAGCTGTAGCGCCTTCAGGCTCATCGCCGCATGCCGGTGCGTAAGCGCCGAAGCCATGATCACCGCTGCGCCCGGCCGCTTCGCCAGGATCCTCGGCAGCGCCGCCAAGCCGTCCATCACCGGCATCTCCACATCGAGCAGCACGATCTGCGGCGCCAGCGTCTCCAAGAGCGCCAGCGCCGCCAGACCGTCCCCCGCGCTGCCGACGACGCGGATCGCCGGATCGCTCTCGATCCCGCGGGTGATGAGGCCGCGGATCACCGCCGAATCCTCCACCACCAGCACGCCGATCGTCGCTTCGCGCTCCATGCATCACACCCGTCGCCGGCCTCGGATCATCGGTTGAGGAACCGCTCGATGGTCGTGCGCAATTCCTCGCCCTGCCGCGACAGCTCCGCCGACGCCTGCAGCAGGTCCGCGCTCGCAGCACTGCTCTGCCGCGCCGCCTCGCTGACGCCCTCGATGCTGCCCGACACCTGCTGAGTGCCGTCCGCCGCTTGCGACACGTTGACGGCGATCTCCCGTGTCGCGGTCGATTGCTCCTCCACGGCGCCAGCGATGGCGGTGGCGATCTGCGCCACCTGCCGGATCGTCTCCGCAATGCCGTTGATCGCGCCCACGGACGTCGATGTCGCCGCCTGCATCGCCGCCACCTGCGAGGAGATCTCCTCGGTCGCCTTCGCGGTCTGGTCGCTCAGGCTCTTCACTTCAGACGCCACGACCGCGAAGCCTTTGCCCGCCTCGCCCGCGCGCGCCGCCTCGATCGTCGCGTTGAGCGCCAGCAGCTTCGTCTGCCCCGCGATATTGTTGATCAGCGTGACGACGTTGCCGATCTTCTGCGCGGCATCCGCCAGGCTTTGCACCGAAATGCTGGTGCGATCCGCCTCGCTCACCGCGCGCTGCGTGACGGTGTTCGATTCGGCCACCTGCCGCGCGATCTCCGAGATCGACGCAGAGAGCTCCTCGCCCGCCGCCGACACCGTCTGCACGTTGGAGGACGCCAAATGCGCCGCCGACGCCACCTCCGACGCCCGCCGGGTGGTGTCCTCCGCCGTGCGCGCCATCGATTCCGCCGTCGCCCGCATCTCGGTCGACGCCGACGCGACGATGTCCGCGATCTCCTTCACCCGGAAAGCGATCTGCATCTGCTCGGTGACGTCGGCCGCGAACTTCACCACCTTGAACGGCCTGCCGTTGCCGTCGAGGATTGGATTATACGACGCCTGGATATAGATCACGCGCCCGCCCTTGGCGACGCGCTTGTATTGCCCCGCATCGAACTCCCCGCGCCCGAGCTTCTCCCAGAACGCCCGATATCCCGCCGTCGCCGCCTCCGCCGGATCGACGAACATGGAATGGTGCTTGCCCTGGATCTCGGCGAGCGAATAACCCATCGCCTGCAGGAAATTCTCGTTCGCCGAGATGATCCGTCCATCCAGCGCAAACTCGATGATCGCCTGCGACCGCTTGAGCGCGGCGAGCATGCCCGCGTTCATCCGCGTCTCGGTCACGTTGTCCCATTCGAGCGTGTTGCCGACATAATTCCGGTTGGCGTCGAATACGGCTCCGACCGAAAGCGCAAACTTGAGATCTCCCACGCTGATGTCCGTGCGGTAGGGAAGCCGCGAGGCGTCCGACAGCATTTGCCGCTGATGCGCCGGATTCTTGTGGAAGATGTCGATGCAGGCGCCGAGGATCCTGTCCGGATCGAACGTCGGCCAGATCGTGCGGAAGGCCGTCGCGTTGTCGCGCAACAGCCTTTTCGTCGCGTCATTGAGGAACGTCACCTTGAAGTCGCGGTCGATCATCATCATCGCGACCGAGGATTGCTCGAAGGCGGCGCTCTTGAACAAGGCGGCGCGCGCGGCGTTCTCCTGCTCCGTGATGTCGTTCGCGAACTTCACCACCATGAACGGCTTGCCCGCCCCATCGAGCACGGGATTGTAGGTCGCCTGGATCCAGATCTGCCGCCCACCCTTGCCGACGCGCAAATACTTGCCCGCGTCGAACTCCCCGCGCCCGAGCTTCTCCCAGAACGCGCGGTATTCGCCGCTGCTCCGATACGCCGGCTCCACGAACATCGAATGATGCTGGCCGCGGATTTCCTCCAGCGAATATCCGAGCGCCTGGCAGAAATTGCCATTCGCGTTGAGGATCCGCCCGTCCAACGAGAACTCGATCACCGCCTGGGAACGCTGCAGCGCCGAGACCATCCCCGCATTCAAGCGGCTCGTCGTGGTGTCCTCCCATTGCAGCAGCGTCCGCGCCGGCCCTCGCTCCCCATCCGCCCAGCCGCTCAGGGTGACGGAGATGCGCAGCGCCCCGACATCCACCTCCACACGCTGAACTTGCCGCTGCGCATCCGCCAGCATTTGACGGAAGCGCCCGGGCGCATTGGGGAAGAGATCGATCCGCGCCGCCTCGATCGCATTGAGATCAAGCGCCGGCCACAAGATGCGAAAGTCTCCCGCTCGCTCCTGCAAGAGCCTCCGCCCCGCATCGTTCACCGTCTGCACCGCGCCGTCGCGATCCACCAACATCATCGCCGTGAGCGCGTTCTCGAACGCAGCTCCGGATTCTCCCCGCGCCGCGACGCCCTCCGCCGATGCGTGGGCGTCGACATGCGCCGCCGCCGTGGAAGATTTCAACGCGGTTTGCAGACCAAAGCGTGACACGGCGACACCTCCTTCGCGCGAGAAGGTCGCCATGGAAGACTTCCATCGGTTAATCGAGTGTAGCTTTGCTCGATCCGCCGCCCGACTTGCTTGCTCGCCTCCGCAAACAATAGCGCGCAGCACAAATTGTTCGAATTTCGCGCTCGAATACCTCGAATTACCCGCGCAATGTCCTCATGCTTCGCGCAGCCGAGCACATCCGCGAGACCAGCCCGAGCGCACCGAGCGGACGGCGGCGCACGCACCGAGTCGCGCGCTCAGCCGTTCCTTGCCCGCACTGGAAGAGGCACATTGCAGAGATTGATCCGCCCCGTCGGGCTCGCGAACCATTCCTCACGCCGGAACCGCCGCGACTCCACCAGCGCCCGAAACGATGCGCTGTCTGTCCGCAGCGTCTCCAGTTCGACGCGCTCCGCCTCCGGAACATCGGCGGCGACCCGCATGGTCCGGATCGGCGTACGCTCCGCCGCGCTGACGTAGAACCCCAGATCGCCCGTTCCGCGCGGCAGCGCCGAGAGCAATTCCACGCCCTGCACGATGCGCCCGACCAGCGTCACGTTGCGGTCCAGATGCCGCGGCGCGTGTCCGATCACGGCGTAGAGCTCCGCGCCGCCGCCGCTGTCAGCCCCGTTGTCTCGGCCCGCGCCAACCATGCCGTAGCAATGCGCGAGCCAGATCCGCCCGCCTCCGCGCGCAGCGGGAAATCCATCCGAGAAGCCCACCTCATCCGCATAGGAATCCGGATCGGCCAGCGGCCTGAACGGCGCTCGCGCTGCGCCGCGATCAAATTCCGCCGGCAGCGTCGCGCGCCCCGCGCGGATCTGGCGCCGGCTCTCCTCGGGACGCGCCCATTGCGCAACGTAATTGTCCTGCACGCGCACCACCGCGGCGCCGTCGAAATATCCCTCGCGCGCCAGCGCCTTGATATTCGCCGCGTGCAACGGCGCGAACGCTGGCGCGAGTTCGATGATCACCCGGCCGCGCGTGAGCTCCAGATAGAGCGTGTTCTCCGGATCGAGCGCCCGCCAGTCGGACGCCGGCGATTGCGCCAGCACATCGCCCATGGACCGCCACGCGCCCGTCTCCGGCGCCGCGCTCTCAACTGCTTTCGTCGCGCATCCCATAACCGCAAGCGCCATCGCGCCGGCCGCCAGCATCCCACGCATGCTTCGCCCCCCTTGAACCTCGGACCAGGAGGTCGATACGCCGGCGGATGAGGCGCCGTCTACAATGCCCGCACTCAGGCCGCATCCACGAAGCGAACGCAAAGCCCCGCTTCATCCCGCTCGATCCGCGCATCGATCTCGAACAGCTCCTTGAGCAGCCCCGGGGTAAAGACCTCCCCCGTCGGCCCGTCGGCAACCGCCCGGCCGCCCTTCAGCGCCAAGATCCGATCGGCATAACGCGCCGCCAAAGAGAGATCATGCAGCGCCACGATGACCAGCCGTCCGCGCGCCGCCGCGTCGCGAAGCCGATGCATCGCGTCGAGCGCATGCTTTGGGTCGAGCCCGGCGATCGGTTCATCCGCGATCAGCAGCTCCGGATCGCCGACCATCGCCCGGGCGAGCATGGCGCGCGCAAGCTCGCCGCCCGAAAGCGTCGTCACGGATTGCTCGCGCTTTGCCGCAAGGTCGCAGAGCGCCAACATCTCGCCGACGCGGGACTTCTCCGAGGCCGGCAGATCGCCGAACGCCGGAAGGATCGGCGTCAGGCCGAGCGCCACGACGCGCTCGACGCTGATCGGCCACTCGCAGCGCGCGTTCTGCGGCAGGTAGCCGCGCCGCTTCGCAAGCGCGCGCCGATCCATGCCGAGCACCGGCGCACCATCCAGCGCCACCGCGCCCTTCTCCGGCCTCAAGAGACCCGCAAGCGCAAGCAGCAATGTGGACTTGCCCGCGCCATTAGGACCGATGACCCCGACCAGGCCCGGCGCCGACCAGGACGCCGAGACATCATCGACGATCGCCTTGCCGCCGCGCAGAACGCTGACGCCGCTCGCTTCCAGTATCGCCATGCCGCCTTACCTCACGCGATCAGAAGCCCGCGCGCAGCCCGACATAAACCGCACGCCCCGGCGCTCGCGTGGTGTAAATCTCCTCATAGGTCTCATCGAGAGCATTTTCGACCCGCCCATAGAGATCAAGCTTTTCCGTGAGCCGCACGTCGCCGCCGACATTCACCAGCGTGAAGGCGGGCAGCTCGATCGGATAAGGCCCGCTCAGCGTGAAATTGTTGTCCAGCATCTTGCCGTTATAGCGCACGGTCGCAAACGCGCCGAACCGGTCGGAAAGCGAACGCCACGCAAGATTGACGCTCCCGATGCGCGGCGGCCGTCGCACTTCCTCCGCGCCGTCCTGGGTCGCGTCGAGATAGGTGTAGGAAGCCGAGAGCCGCCATTGCTCGCCCAGCGACGCCTCCGCGCTCACCTCCACGCCTTCGCGCTCGGATTCGGTCCCCAGATTGATCGGCGTGCAGAGCGGGTAGGCCGAACAATCGAGCGTGATCTCGTCCTCGAGCGCGGCGCTGAAATAGGTCACGTCGATCCGCCCCCGGCCGTCCCAGAAGCGCTGCTCCACGCCCGCCTCCCATCCGTCGGATTTCTCCGGCGTCAGGTTCGGGTTGCCCACATAAGTCGCGCCGACAAAGCCATAAAGCTCCGAATACCCCGGATTCTTGATCCCCGAGCCCGCGGCCGCATGCACCCGCGTCCCGCTTCCGAAGAGATAGCTCGCGTTCACCTGATAGGTGTCCGCATCGTCGAAGCGATCGTTCGCATCGAAGCGGTACGCGGCCCCGATCCCGAGCCGGCCCTGCGCGACAAGCTGATATTGCGCAACATAGCCGGTGTTCTCGATCCGCCGCTCCGACGCGAATTCCGCCGGCGTGAACGGCGACGTCGTCCGGAACGTCTCGCGCTCGAAGTCGAGCGCGCCGGTTAGCGTTTGCACAAGATCGTCGTCGCCGAAACGCAGCGAGCTCGCATAGGAACCCTTGAGCCGCCCGCCTTCGGAGCCCGAAGCGCGCGCGGCATCGGAGAATCCCTCTCGGCTCGCATCGACGCCCTGCAGGCTGAGCACATTCCACCAGCGCCCGTCGAGCAGCTCGAACTCTCCGCTCAAGAGGCCGTAGGCGGCCTCGTTCTGGTAATAATCGTCGCTGTCGATGACGAACCCATAAGTCGCGCCCGGCGGCCAGTTGAAGTCCTGGTCGTTGGACTGCGCCTCGGTGTAGGCGTAGCGCCCGATCGCGCGGATGCGGAAATTCTCCGCGATGTCGAACACGAAGCGTCCTGAAAGCACGCTGTTTTCGGCGCCCAGCTCGCGCACGCCGAACCGCGACGTGGGCGTCCCATCCGTCTTCTGGTAGCCGACGCTCACCGCGAAATCGACCGGCCCCGCCACATCCGCGACGCGAAACGCGGCGTCCCATGAATTGAACGAGCCGACCTCAAGGCGCCCGCGCACGCCGGGCGCCTCCGCGCCGCTTGCTGTGATATAGTGGATCACGCCGCCGATCGCGTCGGAGCCGTAAAGCGCGCTCTGCGGCCCGCGCAGGACTTCAATGCGCGAGACATCGTCCGCGATCAGCGTCGCGAACTCGAACTCCCCGAAATAAGGATCGGCGGCCTCCATGCCGTCGATGAGAACGAGCGTGTGGTTGCCTTCAGCGCCGCGCATGCGCACTTGCGTGAGGCCTCCCACCGCTCCCGCGCGGCTCACCGCGACGCCCGGCACGTCGCGCAGAAGGTCCGATATGACGCGCGTCTGGCGCGTCTCCACGCTCTCGGCCCCGATCGCCGTCGCTGAGAGCCCAAGCGTGTCCCGCGACAGCCCCGCGCCCGCGCGCGTGGCGGTGACGATGATCTCGCCTTCCTCCTGCGCGAACGCGAAAGACGGCGCAGCGGCGAGGGCCAACGCCAACGCCGCGCTCGAAAGGTGCTCACTCATGGATTCCCCCGTCGGCGTCGCAACGACTTCAACGGGAAGGCTTCCCAAGGCCACGCCGATGGCGCGGCGCCCAGGTCGGCATACCGGCGGACGGACGCCCGAAGCGCCTGCCGGCCAGCCGATGCAGCCCTCCGCTGCGTTCGTCGCTCAGACGGGTTCCCGCGCCTGGACCATCCCCTGGACCCAAGCAAGAGCGACACGCGCCGACCGGTCTCCTGGCTTGCGGGTCCTCACGCGATGCGCGGCCTTCCCAGGCTCATTGAGCCCAGTGACTGCAATCCGGCCTGCCGTGAAGACAGACGCGGACCACGTGCGCATCGCGCTCGCCGCTCACAGTTGCAGGGACAGCCGCAGAATAGGAGCCTCGCTCCGCACTGCGTTCCCGTAGAGCCCTCGCGGGCGCCGGCGCGATATCGGAAGCAAGCCGAGGCTCGCTTCCGGCGGCCCGCTTAGCAGGGGTGTTTGCAGCAGCGCAAGAGCGTTCGCATGCCCTCGCCGCCGCGTTGACAAGCTGTGGCAAGATCGACACCTTCGCGCGCGACGGTCCCTTCTCCGGAAGGGCAAAAGGGAATGCGGTGCGGCGCAAGCCATCCAGGCGCACGCCAAGTCCGCAGCTGCCCCCGCAACTGTAAGCGGAGAGCACGAAGCCGAAAGCCACTGGAGAGGCGCTGGAGCGCAGCTCTGGGAAGGTCGGCCTAAAGTGCGCTCGATCCGCGAGCCAGGAGACCTGCCGTCCTCGCATCGTGCGTCGCCGGGCGGGGCCCCTCGGCGACGGCTGCGCTCGCAGAAGCGCTTCCCTTGCGCGTGGGCGCGAGGCCTTCCGCGGTCCGTGACGATGGCGGACCAATGCCGGCCTTCCTGATGCACAACGGCGCGCCGCGATGCTGACGCGCCGTGCAACCGCCCTCGGCGCGATCGCCGCCTGCGTCCCCGCCGGCGCCGCGCACGCAACCCCGATCCGCGTCGTCTCGCTCAATCCGTGTCTCGACACGATCCTCGTGCACGTCGCCGACCGCAGCCAGATCGCAGCGCTCAGCCATTATGCGCGCGAGCCCGGCGCCTCGACGATTGCCGATATCGCCCGCACGCTTCCCTTCACTTACGAGAGCGCCGAGGAGATCGTCGCCCTCCGCCCCAGCCTCGTTCTCGCCAGTCATCATTCGGGGCTAGCCACGCGTCAGGCCCTTGCCCGCCTGGGCGTCGAGGTCGCGACCTATGGCGTACCCGACAGCGTTGAAGCGAGCATCGCCCAGATCGCCGACGTCGCGCGCCGCGTCGGTCGCCAGCAAAACGCCGCAACGCTGATCGAACGCATTCGCGCGCGCCTCGCCGAAGCCGAACGCGGCGCAACGCGACGCCCCATCAAGGCGCTTGTCTTCCAGGCGCGCGGCCTCGTCGCCGGCGAAGGCACGCTCGCCGACGAATTGATGCGGCGCATCGGCTTCGACAACGTCGCGGCGCGCTATGGCGTGCATCAATGGGGCAACGCGCCTCTCGAGCTGCTTATCGCCGATCCGCCCGAGCTCCTCCTCGCGGGAAGCGCAGCGCCTGGCGCCCCCACCTCCGCCGAGCGCATGCTTTCCCATCCCGCCCTCGCCAGCATCGCGCCGCGCATGCGTCGCGCGGACTTTCCTGCCGCCTGTCTCTATTGCGGCGGCCCTGTGCTCCTGCAGACCACGCGCGTGCTGGCCGCGGCGCGCGATGCATTCTGGGCCGGACGATGAAACGCGCATGGGTCTGGCCCGTCCTGATCGCCGCGCCGATCGTGCTCGCCGCGCTCTCGCTGATGGTCGGCAAGGCCGCGACGCCGCTCTCGGCCTGGATCGACCATGACGATCCGCGTTGGGCGATCATCTTCGAACTTCGCGCGCCGCGCGCAATCCTGGCGATCCTGGTCGGCGGCGCGCTCGGCCTCGCAGGCGCGGCCATGCAGGGCTACACCCGCAATCCGCTCGCCGATCCTGGCGTGCTCGGCGTATCGGCGATGGCCGCCCTCGGCGCCGTGCTGACGCTCTATTTCGGGCTGGCCGCAGCGACCCCATGGCTCTTGCCGGTCGCCGCGATCACCGGCGCCATCCTCGGCGTCCTCATCCTCATGGCGCTCTCCGGCCTGAGCGGCAGCGCGATCACGTTCCTGCTGACCGGCATCGTGCTGCAATCGGTCGCCGGCGCCGCCGTCGCGCTCGCGCTCAGCCTGGCGCCCAATCCGTGGGCCACCCAGGAGATCATCGATTGGCTGATGGGCTCGCTCACCGATCGCTCCTATGACGATGTGCGCCTCGCTCTGCCTTTCATCGCCGCTGGCGCAGCGCTTCTCTTCAGCTTGCGGCGCGCGCTCGACGCCCTGTCGCTCGGTGAAGCGAGCGCTGTCTCGCTCGGCACAAATCTCCGGCGCACTCAGGCCATCCTCGCTGCCGGCCTTGGCCTCGCCGTCGGCGCCTGCGTCGCCGTCACCGGCGTGCTCGGCTTCGTGGGCCTCATCGCGCCGCACCTTCTGCGCCCGCTGACCAGCGGAGAACCCGGCCGCCTCCTCGCCCCGAGCGCCTTCGGCGGCGCCGCCCTCGTTCTTCTCGCCGACATTCTCGTGCGCGCAACCCCATCGGCGGCCGAAATCAAGCTTGGCGTCGCGCTTTCCGCGATCGGCGGCCCGTTCTTCCTGCTCGTCCTGCTCGCCATGCGCCGCCGCGTGGCCTGACCCCGCCCCGCATCACTCCCACTCAATTCTCTATCAATCTAGCGCCAGCTTTCGCCTTCGCTCGGTGAGCTAGCGACATTTGAGGGGACGCCGTCAAGCGCGCTGTTAAAGGAAAATGCTTACGTCGCGACCCCGCTTATTCATCGCAGCCGGCTAAGCAATTTGCGTTTTTCTGAAGCGTTATTGACGATAGCACGATTGCTAGCCGATTGCGACGGTTCTCATATGGGCAGCTGATTGCCAGGTTTAGTGTCGGCTCAAAGCCATCGTGCTCGCCGGCGTCAAGGGACGCCTTCGGCTCTTCGCCCTGGACGCCGGCTTGCGCGCGATGGCGGACCGAAGGGGTCGGGACGCGGAGCGCGTCTTTTCTCTCTTCGACCTCTCGCCCTACTCGGGCGGAGATCGAACACGGAGCATAGGGCTAAAAGAGGTCTCGCTGGCGCTCATCGGTGCGACGGGGGCGCTTTGGGCGTTTCGATTGCGGTTGCGCCTTCACCAAACTCGCGATTCGCCGAGATCGGACGCGGCGCTCTTCAAACTTGCTGCGACCTTCAAATTTCAGAAGCGCGTCTTCGAGTTGCTCGAGATCGTTCTTGCGCCAAAACACCATGTTTCGAAAAATTACTGGCTCCGGAAACCCAGGAATTCCGCACTGGCGAGCGCGCCAGAGCGTGACCAAGCTCACGCAAAGGTCTTCAGCGATCACCTTCTGGGGCACCAGATCTTTGGGAAACTTCATTGGCTTCGATATGGCCTCAACTGAATGTCTCGGGTGACAAGCACGCGTACCGAAGCGCCGGCGCGCACGCGCAAGGTGGGGCGCACCTGTAGTTCGCGATCGATGATCCGGCCACCCGTGCGCGCGGCCTCCGCCGCCGCAGCATCGCCGACGCTTTGCCCGAGACTGCCTTCGTCATCATTTTGTGCGTTGTCAGCCACAACGCTCACGATCGCCGATAGCCCAACGGCGCCCGCCAGGCGTCCGAGATGATTGTCTGTTTGATCGCGCAGGCCGGACGCACCGGACGGATCGGTCCCCTGCATGCCACGCAAGCTGATCGACCAGCCGTTTGGAAAGATCAGCCTGTTCCACACGAGAAGCAGACGACGGTCGCCGTAGGATGGCGCAGACCGGTATTCGCCGATCAGCCGCGCGCCCTGCGGGATCAGCAGGTACTGACCGCTGACGCTATCATAAACATTCGAGGTGACTTGCGCGATGACGGCGCCGGGCAGATCGGAATTGAGCGCCGTCACCAACGCCGCTGGAATGACGGAGCCGGAAATCAACTCATAGCGCGAGCGTGGCGGCACGAGCTGCGAGTCGAGCCGCCCATCATCTTCGCGCGATGCGCCCCGCGCCTGATCGCGTCCGGCAAACATGATCGCCGACTTACGCGCGACCGTTTGCGGATCAGGCGCAGACGGTGCGGGACCAGATGCGCCGCCGCCCGCGCGCCAGCTTGCGTCTTGCGGCGGCGCCAGCTCCGCGGCTTGCGGCGGTGGATGATCGCCCCAGACAATATCTTGCGGCGGATCGAGACGGCCCTCCGGCAGATCCGTCGCCTCATACTGGCTTGAGGCATTGCGAATGGATTCCGGCGGACCACCAGCTGCAGCGACCGCGTCGGTCTCCGCCACATTGCGGCGCGGTCTTTCGCTCAGTCCGTAGAATAGCGCGAGAGTCACAACGGACGCCGCGGCGATGGCGCCGGCCAGCAACACCTTGCGTGACAAGCGGCGGGGACTTGGGCGAGGCGCGCGAATGGAAAGATCGGGACCAGGCGTTTGCGGCGCCGATGCAAGTGTGCTCATCAGGGCCTCCCGATCCGCCGCATCGGCGACGCCTCACGGCCTTCGCGCTCCATCCGCACGATGACCGGCGAACGGGTTCCGAGCCGCAGCTCCGCAACATCGAAAACGCGATCCACAACATAGCGATCGCCCTGCAGCCGATAGTTCACCAGTTCGACGCCTTCGCCGGTGATGACAAAGAGCGGCGGAAGGTCGGTCGCGGAGGCTTGCGGCGGCATCTCAATCCAGGTCCGCCGCCCATCGTCAAACACACGCGTCGGCAGCCACACCGGACGCCGGCCGCGCGTGGTGCGAATCCGATACTCGAAATTGAGTTCGCTGACCGCAGCGCTCACGACCGCCGTCTCGGGATAGCACCAGGCGACTTCCGCTGAATAGGCTTGTCCCGATTGCGCAACCGCCTCGATGGTGTAGGTGCGCCGGCTCGTCACCAGCACAATGTTGGTGCGCAAATTGGCGGCTTGTGGCTTCACAAGAACGATTGTGCGCCCATCTACCTCCGCCTCCGCCTGCGCTTCCGTCACCATCCAGCGTGAGGTGTCGCCGGCGGCGATGTCGTTCAGCGTCTCACCCGGCTCAAGCAGGATCGTCGAGATGAAGTTGGGGTTGGTGTAGAGTTCATAAATAGCGCCAGATGCATAGGTGTAGATCTGGCGCGCTTGCGCGAAGCTTCGCGCATCCGGGCGCTGGCGCGCCGCGACATTGGCGGCGGCCAGGGTTTCCACCGACGTGCGGGCGCGACGCGACGACAAAGCAGGCGGCGCTGCGGCGTTGATCGCCGGACACTGGCTTTGCGCCTCTTGTGCAACAGCCGCGGGCACAGTGCTGAACGCCGCTGCCGCCAGAGTGCTGACGAATAGGATCGAAGCGGCCTTCATCGCACACGGCTCCAGGAAAAGTCGGAAATCAAAAGCCCGAGAGGGTTGTTGGCGATCTCGTCCGCAGTTCGTGGTCGCCTCGTTGTGACGGTGAAGACTCCCGAATAAGCCTGTCCGTCGGGCGAGCCCGTCGCGTTGGTTTCGCGCTCGATCCACGACACTTCCCAGGAATGATCCGAGCGCTGGATAATCGAGCGGATATGCACCGTGCGCCCGACACGGCCGAGGCTGAGAAACGGATCGTCCTGGCGCGCAATCTCCGTCAGTTGGGCCGCCGCTTGCGGAGTCAGGAATTTGTACGCTTCCAGCCAATTCTCGCGCAGCACAACGCCGTCCGTAGGAAGACCGCGAACAAGCCGCACAAACCGTCCGAGATGATAAGCCGTCTGTGCCTCGGTTGGCCGCCAGTCGCCGCTGGCGGCGCGGACGTTCATCACCTGACCCTCCGGACTCACCTCGACGACATGGACGAACGTGCGCTGCTGCAAAGCAACGATAGTCAGCGCGAGCGCGAGCCCGGCCGAGAGAACGAGACCCGCAATTGCCATCATGCGCCAGGCGCGCGCCGAGATGACGGCCGCGCCCATGCGCCGGTCCCATTCCTGCCGCGCACGTTTGTAGGGCGTGTCGCTTTCTTCTCCCGCATAGGATTGCGCGGGCGCCGTGAATGGCGTCTTCATGGATTGCTTCCCCCAGATGATGGCGCAGGCGGCGTTGCTGGCTTCGGCTGCATGCCGGCATAGTCGATCGCGAAACGCGCGCCGCCGCCCCCGCCGCCTCCGCCACGTTTGGACATGGATCGCCCGATGGAGCCGCCGGCGCGTCCGATGAGACGCGCGCCACCAATCGCCATGCGGGTCGCCATCACGCCACCCGCGACCGAGGCGCCGCCAATGACTGTCGCGCCAAGGCCAGCGCGAAACGCATCGGCGCCGGAGAGATGGGGCTGGCCCTGTACCACTTCACTCGCCAGCACCGGCCCAAACCAGGCGAGCGCCATCACCGTCAAACCGAACAGCAGCACGTTGAGTGCGCCGCCCGCATCGAGTGTGAGCGTCGCCGGCAACGCGTTGACGAAGGTGATCGAGATCGACGCGACGAAACCGAGCACGAAGAGACGCACGGCCGAGCCGACCACCCATCCCAATGGCCGCTCCGCGATCCAGGCCGTGCCGTTGAACACGCCCCACGGCAACGCGATAAACGCAGCGAGACTGCCCAGCTTGAACGCGATCAGCACCACGAAGAGCTGGAGCGCCAACAAGAAGAAGCCCAGCATCACGAAGAAGGCTGCGACATAGATCGTGATCAGCGGCACGAAGTCGGTAATGATGTTCATGCCTTCGCCAAGCGCGACAGTGCGGCCGAACAATTCTGTTCCGATGCTGGCGACGCGGCCGGGATTGTGCAGATCGGCGAGCGTCATGGACGAACCGCCGGCGCGTAACCCCAGAAGCGCGCCCGACTGATTGATCGCCGTGGCGAGCGTCTCCCAATTGTTGATCAAGAAGGCGAAGAATCCGATGAAGAGCACCTTACGGAAGAAGGGCGCGAGCGGCGCTTCCTGCATCAGCGCCCATTGTACGCCGGCCAGTACGATCGAAATGACGATCAGCGCGTTGAGCACATAGGTCACATCGCCCTGGATCAGACCAAAGCCGTTGGAGGCCATGACCAGAAACTGGTCGAGGAAGGAATTGACCTGTGCGGGCTCCATGGCTTTGCGCGCTCCCTCAGAATGCCGTGCGCGCGGGCGTCAGATCGCCACTGCGCTCGGTCGGAAAGGCGCGGCGCTGGATTTCTGTTGCGCGTTGCTCGCGCGCGAGACGCTCCATGCGGTCGGTTTCGAGCGCGCGGCCCTGGGCGATGAGCAGCGCGTGGATTTCCGCCAATTGACTGGCCTGAATCCCGAGGAGCTGGTTCGACGCCTGAATGGCGCCGGTCTGTCCTTCGGCGGCGCTGGACGATTGCATCGCCCGGTCAATGCGCCCGCGCGTCTGCTGGATGCGCTCAGCGGCGCGGGCTTCGGCCTCCATCGCGCGTTGCAGGCTTGCCCTGCTCTCCCGCATCCAAAGGTCTGATTGACCCAGCACACGCTCAAGGTCGTAGTCTTCCCAGGTGTCGGGATAGAGTGTGCGCAGCTCTTGGCCGAGTTGGTTGGCCTCGAAAGCGATGCCTTGCACGCTTTCAAACAACGAGCGCGCCTCCCCGATGGATTGCGAAATCTCCGGCGAGAGTTGAAGTGGATTTTGCCGCAGCATGGCGGTCGCCTGCTCGATCTGGCGCACCTGATTGCGGATCTGCTCCACCATATGCGTGACCTGCATGATCGATTGCGCCAGGTTGGACGGGTCGATCACCGGGATTTGCGCCGACGCTGGCGGCGCGGGTTGCATGCCGACGCTCAGAGCGAGAGCCAGTGCTGCAATCCGTGTCGTCCATTTCCGTTTCATGCTCGCCTCCTATTCCGCTGCGACGGCGACTTGCCTGGTTGATTTCGTTTTGCTGGCGGACGCATGCGCCTCGAAGCGCCGAACCGCTTCGGCGGCGTCGCGATGACCGCGCAATTCCAGCCAAGCCGCTGCGAAGCCTTCCCGCCCGTGTTCGGTGAGAACTCGGTCCATCAAGGCGTGGTCTTCCGGCCGGGATGCGCCAACAAATGCAAGCGCAGCGGGCCCAAGGCCCAACTCGAACAGACGCCGTCCGTCGCGGCTGACCAGGTAATAGTCACGCTTCGGCGTGGCGCTGGCGATAAGCTCGATCTGGCGCGCGTTCAGGCCAAGCGCACGGTAGAAGTCCTGAGAGTGCGGTTCACGCGCGCGATCGTTCGGCAGAAAGATGCGCGTCGCGCAGGCTTCGATAATTGTTGAGGCGATCGGCGATTGCTCGACATCGGCCAGTTCCTGGCTTGCGAACACCACCGCCACATTGCGTTTGCGCAGGGTCTTCAACCAATCCTGGATCTGGTTTGCGAAGAAGGCGTCCTTCAGGAAGAGCCACGCCTCATCGAGGACCAGCATGGTCGGACGCCCGTCAAACCGACGTTCGAGCGCATGAAAGAGCGCGCCGAGAACGGCCCCGGCCGCCTGCTTCTGGCGCAGCAGCTCGTCCATCTCAAAGGCCTGCACGGCGCCATGCGTGAGCGTCGAGGCGTCGTGATCGACAAGACGCCCGAACGGGCCGGCTTGCGTGAAGGGCTGCAAGGCGGCGCGCGCACTTGCATCCTGCACCAGCGCGGCCACGAGCGTTAATGTGCGATCCTCGCGCGGGCGCTCGGCAAGGAGTTCGACCACCCGCCAGAGTTCGGCGCGAAGTTCTGGCGTCACGCTGACATTGGCCGCCGCGATGAGTCCCGCCAGCCAATCGAGCGACCACGCTCTATCTTCGATGGCCTCTAGACACTCCAACGGCTGCAAGCCGAGCGCGCCCTCTTCACCGAGATCGAAGAAATCGCCCTTGAGGCCAAGGATGGTCGCGCGAGCGGAGCGGCCCTTGTCGAAGAGATAAAGCTGCGCGCCGGGATAGCGCAGCCACTGCGCCGCCAGCGTCGCGAGCAATACGGATTTGCCGCTGCCGGTCGGGCCGACAATCATGGTGTGACCGACATCGCCGACATGCAGATCGAGCCGAAACGGCGTTGCGCCATCAGTCGCCGTCAACATGAGCGGCGATCCATTCAAATGCGCGTTGCGTTCCGGGCCCGCCCAGATCGCGCTCAACGGCAGGAGATGCGCAAGGCTTGGACTCAACAGCACCGGACGGCGTGCGTCGGCATAAGCCTGACCGGGCAAAGACCCGAGCCATGCTTCCACCGCGTTAACGCTCTCCACCTGGGTCACGAACCCAAGGCCGTCCGTAACCTGCTGGATTTGGCGGACGGATTCATTCGCCGCCTCCTCAACCGCGTCGGCGACAATAATGGTGAGCGTTGCAAATCCGGCGCTCACCGCATCGGCGCCCAATTCCTGCAGAGCGTGGTCGGCGTCTTCGGCCTGGTTGGCGGCGTCATTGTCCACCAGCAGCGCCTCTTCACGGAAGAGCGCTTCGCGCAACAGCGTGAGGAGACCCTTACGTTTGGAAAACCAGCGCTTGCGGATGCGCTCCATTTCGCGGCGGGCGTCCTCGCGATCGAGCGGAATGAAACGGCTCACCCAACGATAGGAGAGCGGCAGGCGATTGAGCGCATCGAGAAGACCGGGCTCGGTCTCGGTGACGAAGCTTCGCACTGAGATAACTTTGAGATGCTGCTCGCCGAGCTTGGGTGAGAGACCGCCCAGAAGCGGCGCATCGCAGAGGAGCGCATCCAGATGAAAGGGCGTGTGCGGCTTGGCCACCCGATGTGGACGATCGGAGACGCAATCGTGCAGATAGGTCAGCGTCTCCTCATCGCTGAGCCAGCGCGCCTCGGGACAGAACGTCTCCAGAAGCGCCATCAAGGAGTCGGTTTCCTGCCCGTAGCGCTCCAGGTGATGGCAATAATCTACTTGAACGCCCGCGTCGCCGCCGCCCTCAAACAGGAAGCCTTCCATCTTTGTCTGGCGTTCGGCGGGCGGCAGCCAGGTGAGCGTGAAGAAGTAATGACTTTCGAACCGAGCGCCCGCCGCCTCAAACACGGCGCGCCGCTCTTCATCGATCAACCAAGAGAGCGCATCGGGCCACGCACTATCGGGATAACCCGGCGCCGGCGCACGGCGCGCTTCTACATGCAAACACCATCCCGACCCGAAGCGGCGCAGCGCATTGTTGAGCCGCGCGCTCACGCCCATCAATTCGGCCGGCGTCGATGAATCCAGATCAGGCCCGCGGAACGTCGCCGTGCGCTGGAACGCGCCGTCCTTGTTGAGGACGATGCCAGGCGCGATGAGCGCGGCCCACGGCAGATAGTCCGACAGCTTTGCGCCGTTTTCGCGATAGGGCCTGAGATCGAGCATCTCTCAGGCTCCCAGATATGAAGGCTTAGCGAGATGGCGCGGCCAGGTGTCGAGGAACCAGGGATCGCGCGCTGCCGCCCACGCCGCCGCGCCCTGCAGCAGCGCCCAGAGAGGAAACGCAATGAACGGCTGTTGTAGACCGAACCCGATCGCCGCGCCCACGGTCGCGTTGAGAATTGCAAATGCCCGCGGCACGCCGCCCATCAGGATCGGGCGCGTGAGTGATGTCCTCAGTGGAATGCGATAGCCTTCTGGTTCGAGATCGGCGCTCATCAGATCACCGCGCCGCCCGCGAAACCGAAGAAGTCGAGAAAGAACGAGACCGCCGCGAACATGATGGCGATGCCGAGCCCGACAAACGCCAGCTTGCGCACCCCGCCTCCGCCCTCCGAGAAGATGATGGTGACGCCAGCGATCACGATCGCGATGACAGCGGCGGCGCGCGCCACCGGCCCAGTGATGGAATCGACAATCTGTTCGAGTGGACCTTCCCACGGCATGCCGGAACCAGCCGCATAGGCCGGTGCGGCTAAAGCCAACAGCGCCAGCGCCGTCGCGCCCACCCTGACCAATTGCTTGCTATTCATGCGACGCCCCTTCGCTTGCTGCGGGTTCAAGAATTTCTGTTATGACGCGACCGCCTTCGCGCCTGGCGATGAACACCACGATGTCGACCGCCTGCGCGATCAGGCGCTTGGGCGGGCTCGCACGCGCTTCCATGCAGAGGTCTTCCAGGCGCGAAAGGGCATCGGCGGCGGAATTCGCATGGACCGTCAGTAGCCCGCCTGGATGACCTGTATTCCATGCCTTGAGCACTTCGAGCGCTGCGCCATCGCGCACTTCGCCGACGACGATACGGTCGGGACGCAGGCGCAGTGTCATTTGCACGAGATCGCGCATGGTGACGGGCGGTTCAGTGCGTTTCGCTAAAAGCTGCACGGCGTTCGGACTGGCGCATTGCAGTTCAGCCGTATCTTCAAGGATCACGACTCGCGCGTCGTGGAACGCAGGCTCGGCCAGGAGCGCATTCAGCAGCGTCGTCTTGCCCGAGCCCGTACCGCCCGCGACGACGATGTTGCGCTTCTCGCGCAGTGCGTCGCCAATCCGCTTTATCTGTTCAGCCGTGGCGATCCCGTCACGCACATAATCCGCCAGAGTGAAGATCGTCGCGGGCCGTTTGCGGATCGCGAGGATCGGCGCCTCGACGAGCGGTGGAAGCAGCGCCTGGATGCGCGCCGCGCTGTCGGGAAGGATCGTCTGCAGCGCGGGCCGATGCTCACCGACCGTTTCGCCGGCCTCATGCGCAATCAGCCTGATGGCTGCTTCGCGGTCCTGCGGCGAGAGCACATGCGCCGTCGGCGCGAGACCTGAGCCGATGCGGTCCAGCCAAACCCTTCCATCCGCGTTGACCATCGCTTCGACGACATCTGGCGCCTCCAAAGCCTCGGCGATCACCGAACCCAGGGCCCGCGCCAGAGCGGAGCGGCGGCGCGCGGCGCCGACAGAGAGGCCAATCGAGGCCAATGGCGCGGTCATGCATTCACCTCGCCATTGACGATATCCGTCGCCTGCTCTCTGCCGGAAAGCGACGAGGCGGCGCCAAGTGATTTGCCTGGCCCAAGCGCTTGCGTGACGAAATCAAGGAAGCGCTCGAAGCGCGCTTCAGCACTAGCAGCGGCGCTCTCCTCCATCTCCTCATCGATCGGAGGATTGTGTTCGAGCCACACCCGCACAAACAGCAGCAGGATCTCCTTGATGATCAGGCTCTCGCCGATCGCCTTATCGAGGCGGAGATCAAAACGGCTGATCCGGCGATCCGCGCTCTCGTCCCTGCCGGCGCCCTCGCCACGTTCAAAGCGCGCCTTGACCGCCTCGGCCACGACACTCGATTCCGAACGGTGCTGATCGCGCGCTATCCGACGGATGCGCGTTTCGAGATCGCGCGGCAGATAGACGGTGATGCCTCCGCGCGCCATGACTCTAAAGCCTCGTCGACTTTGCGGCGCGCTCATCGCCGACGTGTGCCTGGTCAACGATGGCGCTTTGCGACGGATGAGGAAGCGGCGCCCCCGTCTCATCCACGAACCCGGCGAGGGCCAGCTGTGAAATCGATGCCGCACCCTTGGCGAAAAGATCGGGCTGCGGCGCCCGCGCAGTTGCAAGAACTGGCTTCGCGCGCGGCTTTCTTGCGGGCGGCGGTAGGGCGCCAAGCGCACGCACGTTCGACCAGTCATGCGTTACGGTGAGCTTTGGATTGCCTTTCACCGGCGCCGTAAGGCGCTCAGCGAACACCGCCTCCCGGTCGAACTTTAACTTCTTGGTTCGCAGAGGCTTCGAACCCGCCACGAAGATGAGCTGTTCGTCGCGCGGCAGCGCGCGCACATCGCCGGGCAGAAGAAGCGCTCGTCGCTCTTCGCGAATAGTCGTCGATCCGTGCGCCCAGAGCAGCGGACGCGGACGCTTAAGTGTCTCGCTTTCGCGCAGCTCCCACACCTCTCCCGCCATTTCGGCAATGCGCTTGGCGGTCTCGGTGTCTGCGGCGGCGAAAGACGTGACGATGTGACAATTGTCGAGAATGACATTGTCGCGGCCATACGCCTTGGTCAGGTGGTTAAGACTCTGCGTCACCAAGAACGCCTTGAGGCCATAGCCCGCCATCGCGCCCATCATGGTCTCGAAGAACGGCATGCGCCCCAGCATCGGGAATTCATCCAGGACGAGGATGAGGCGATGCTTCTTGGCCCGGCCGAGCGCATCCGCGCTCTGGTCCTCCATCAGAGCGCGCGCGATCTGATTGACCAGTAGTCGCAGGAGCGGCGTCAAACGGATCGCATCCGACGGCGGCGGCTGCAGATAGAGCGTAACGGGCCGGTCGGCGCACATGAGATCGCCAATGCGGAAGTCCGAGGTGGCCGTGTTTCGCGCCACAATCTCATCCGCGAACAGGCCGAAGAAACTCTCCGCTGTCGCCTTCACGCCGGCCTTGAGACGATCTTCCCCGGCAAGGAAGGATTCCGCGGCGTGCAGAACTTCGGGATGCACTTCCGGCTTACCCGATGTCGGGCTCAAGCGATGCAGCGTCGACTTCATCGCCAAGGCGGTTGCATCGAGGTCGCGGAGCTTCTCGCGCACGACAGCAAGCGTCTTTCGCGCCTCGGGCTCGGCGTAGATTACATGAAGGATGACGCCGACGAGAATTCCCTTCGCCGACCGATCCCAGAAATCCTGGTTGCGGCCATCGCCGTGGGGATCGACGAGTATTTCAACGATGTTCTGAACGTCTCGGATCTCGTTGGCGCCCTTGCGCACCTCGAACAGCGGATTGAAGGAGGCGGAATCCATGCGTGTCGGCGCAAACCGCAGCACTGGCCCCAATGTCGCGCGAAAGCCGGACGTGCCAGGAAAGCCGTGGCCCGGATCGCCATCGGCCAGCTCGCCCTTCACGTCGAGCACCAACGCCGAATGCGGCCACGCCAGCAACGTCGGCACGACATGACCGCGTCCTTTGCCGGAACGCGACGCGCCAATCAGCAATTGATGTTCGGCGCCGGCGAAGCAGAGAATGTCGCGGCCGAGCTTGCCCAGCACCGTACCAGTATCCGCAAGAAGCCCCGCTGCCTTTGCATCGGCCGCATCGCCCCACGCCTTGGCCCCGAAGGGCTTCACGCCAGCCTTGCCGCGGCCGACGACGAAGATCGGGAGCAGCGCCGTAACGAGCGCTGCGAAGACGATAAGGCGCGCGACCGCGAAGGGCTTAGGAAACGTCTCCGCGTGCAAGCTGGTCCAGGCAAAGATAGCCCAGGGCGCATAGATCGGTTCGCCGCCGATACTGAGGAAGGGTGCGCCTAGACCAGGCTGGTGCGCAAATACGTCGGCGATGAAGCCCGTGGCGAACCCGAGCCCGGTGAGCGCAATGAGCGCCGAACACAGCAATGCGACCGCTAAGCGCCGCATATCCCGCCGCCTTTTTGTCACGCAGGCCCATTCCTGCGCCTCAGCGAGAGGTCACGGGGAAATCGCGGCAGCTTGAACTTGATGCGCGCAATGCGTGCATGGGTTGCGCACCGCTATCGTCATGTATTTGCGCAGCGGATTCACAATAGGCAGCGAGTGCGCGCAGTGGATTCGGTATCGCTGACTCGATTGCGCATTCACCGCATCAACTGCGGCGCCTGCGCGCAGATGCGATCAACACCCTGCTTGTAAGGTGGAATTAGCGCGTCCGGTGAATTGCACACTTGATCGCCGCGCTCAAGTTAACATTGATGCGACACGTTGAGCGCTGTCGGCGCCTTTCATGAGCGCTACTTGCCTTCGCCTGAAGAAAGCAACGGGTGCAAACTCTTCGCCTTGGCGGTGCGCACACCAACAAGCACATCGACCGACTTGATGAAGAGGTCTTCCGGATCGAGACGCGCGCGCAGCGCGCCCCACGCAGCCACAGACGGCAAGGCTGCCTTGAGCAGATAGTCGAAACGACCCGCAACTTCGTGCGCCTCGATCACTTCGCTCGCATCGGCAAGGGCAGATTCGAATTCGCTCCGGCGTTTCTGCGCGCGGCCGCGCAATTTTACTTTGATCCAAAGCACCGACCACGATGCAAACACGCCCTCCTCCGCCACAGCGACATAGGCGCGGATTACCCCCGCCTCCTCCAACCTCCGCACACGTTGCAAGCAGCCACTTGGCGAGAGGCCCACCTCGCGCGCGAGCTCTTGATTTTGAATGCGTGCGTCGGTCTTCAGTCGGCGAAGAAGCGCGAGGTCAATGGGATCGAGACGCGCTCCGTTCGGCGCGTACAGCGGCGGTGTCTGCGACCGCCGCCCGGTCACGCTTCTACCCTGCCCAATTGTTCGGTCAGCGCGCGCGTCATCATCACGTCCCCAGGGGCCCACTTTCGGTTGAGTCTTGCGCCCCGACCACCCGCTCGCTGCTGAGGCCTGACCCGAATCAGCCGGGGCCACGCGCCGCGACCAGCGCACATCGCCCGCGCAGCCGCCCGCGTCGAGGGACGCTCCGCTCTAAAGCCCTCGACCCGGCCGGCTTCAGGCGCGGGCCAGGAGGAAAGAGGTCGCAACGCGCGACCCCGGCGGCCCGAAACGTCCGCCGCCCACCTTCTGGAGCGATCCCATGACAACCGAAATTCTCGATGCGAACACGGAGACCCAGCGCGCCTGCGCCGTGCCGGTCAGCAAACTTGTCGTGCATGACGATAATGTCCGACGCACAGACAAGCGAGCGGACATCGAAACGCTTGCGGCGTCCATCGCCGCGCATGGCCTATTGCAGAACCTCTCCGTCGTGCGCGTGGACGATGGCCGATACGCAGTGGTCGCGGGCGCACGACGGCTTGCGGCGCTGCGGCTCCTCATCAAGCAAGGCCGCCTGCCGCGCGACTTCGTGGCGCCGTGCACTATCGTCGAACCGGCGCTTGGCGCGGAAGCGTCGCTCGCGGAAAACGTCCAGCGGGTCGCCATGAACGCGATGGACGAGATGGAGGCGTTTGCACGCCTCGCCGACGACGGCATGAGCATCGAGTCCATCGCCGAACGCTTCGGTGCAAATGTCCGCCACGTTGAACAGCGCCTCGCTCTGGGGCGTCTCTCTTCGAAAATCCGCGCGGCCTATCGCAAGGGCGAACTCACCCTGGACGTGGCGCGCGCCTTCTGCCTGACCGACGACCACGGCGCCCAGGAGCGCTTGTTCAAGCAACTGCCGAAGCCCATCAGCCATCCGGCAAGTGTGCGCAATGCGCTCTCTGGCGGCAGGCTTCCGGCCACCGACCGACTGGCGCGCTTTGTCGGGCTGGAGGCGTATGAACGCGCCGGCGGACGGATCGTCCGCGACCTCTTCGAGGACGAGGTGGCGTTCCTTGAAGACGGCGAACTTCTTCAACGCCTCGCCGCCGAGCGCATCGAGGAGATGCGCGAAACCTTGGCCGGCGAAAGCTGGAGCTGGGTCGAGGCGCAATTGCACCACGGCCAGATCGAGGGATGCGCGAGCGAGCGTGTTCGTCCGCGTACACGCCCCCTTACAAGGGACGAGCGCCAAGCGATCGCCAACCTCGAAGCCGAAATCGAGGCGTTGGACAACGCACTCGAAACCGACGCGGACAACGAGGCCTTATGGACCACGCGCGACGCCGCCGAAGCGCGGCTTGAAGCCCTGCGAGCGTCGTTCCAAGTCTGGGACCAGGCGGAAATGGCGCACGCCGGCGCGGTCATCACGATCGACCGCAACGGCGAACTCGTCGTTACCCGCGGCCTTATCAAACGCGCAGACCTCAAGGCGATCCGCAAAGTGCAGACGGCGACCGCAAGCTCGGACAACGATGCCGACGCCGCAGCACCCGCGGACGGCGAACGCGAGAAGCCGTCCATGCTGCCCAAATCGCTGGTCGAACGACTTACATCCGCGCGCACCCGCGCGCTTCGCGCTGAGCTATCCGCCAATCCGCACGTCGCCCTGGCTCTGGCCGTTCTGACTTTCATTCGCCGCAGCGCCTCACGTTGCGAAGTGCCGGGACTGGCGGTCGCGGTGAGTCCGGTTGGCTTCGATGACGATGACCGCTTCGAACGCGCGCGAGCCGAAGCGGCCAGCTCCCACGGCGATGCGCACCTTTACAGTCTCGCCAGCGAGACGCCGGAAACGCTGATCGCATTGCTCGCGCTGTTCGTCGCCGAGGCGCTCGATGTCACCCATGATGGCGGATCGCCAGCGGCGGACCGAACGCAAGCGACCGCCGATGAACTCGCATCCGCGCTCGATCTGGACATGAGCAGGTATTGGGAGGCGTCCACCGAGTTCTGGGAAAAGGCGCCCAAGGCCTACACCGTTGACGCCATCAGCGCCGCCCCGGCGATGGCGAAGCTCTCCGAGAAGGCCCGCAAGCCAAAGCTTGCAGCGCTGACAAAGATGAAGCGCGCCGACCTCGCCCGCGTCGCGCAACGCCAACTCAAGGATTGGCTTCCTGATGTGCTGATCACGCCGCCACGAAGCGGGGTGTTCGCGGTCACGTCCACAGGTCACGCAGCGATCGTCCAAGCTGACGCCGCCTAAGCCAGCATCACCAGTCCCTTTCACGCGCCGCCGGCAACACCGGCGGCGCTGTCATTTTGGAGCATCTGCTCATGACCATTCATACAAAGCTCGACAGCCAACGCCGCGACATCGCGCTTGAGATCACCACGAAGATCCTCACCGAACTGGAGCGCGGCGTCATGCCCTGGCGCAAGCCGTGGGACGGCGCACGCACCGGCCTTGCACTTCCGCGCCGCGCCACCGGCGAAAATTATCGCGGCGTGAACATCATCATGTTGTGGAGCGCGGCTGTGGCGAGGGGCTATTCGTCTCCCTATTGGCTCACGCTCCGCCAAGCCAATCAGCTCGGCGCGCATGTGCGCAAGGGCGAACGCGGCGAGCTTGTGGTCTATTATGGCCAGGCCAAGAAGACGCGCGACAACGGCGCCGGCGAAAGGGTTGAAGACAGCTTTCGTTTCCTCAAGTTCTTTACGGCGTTCAACGCCGAGCAAATCGAAGGCTTGCCGGAGCGCTATTTTCCGGCGCGTGTAGAAGCGGACATTTTGCCGATTGCGGCGCATGAAGCCTGGTTCGCCAAGCTCGACATCAAGCGCATCCTGACCCAGGACATCGCGTGCTACATTCCGTCGAAAGATGTCATCGGCATGCCGCCCTTAGCGGCGTTCGATTCCGCAGCCCATTATGCAGCGACATTGAACCATGAAGCGGTGCACGCCACCGGCGCCGCACATCGCGTCGACCGCGATATGTCCAAGCGCTTCAGCACCCACGCGCTAGCGGCGGAAGAATTGGTCGCCGAGATCGGCGCGTCAATTCTGGGCGCGCATTTGGGACTGCCGCCAGATCATCTCAGCGATCACGCTTCCTATGTCGGCCACTGGATGAAGCTCCTAAAGGACGACAAGCGCGCTTTTCTGTCTGCGGCGGCGCAAGCTCAAACGGCCGTCGACTGGCTTCTGGACAAGGCCGGCGCCTGCACGAACCGAACCCTGAGCGCTTCCACAGATCAGCCGCCGCAAAGCTCGCCCACGCCGTCGCCATGACCGCCCGGCCGGCGCGCCGCGCAAGGAGAAAATCGTCTCCCCGCCCCGCTCGCGCGGGCTATCGGTCCGCGCGTGCCGCGCGAACGCGGGCCCCACCATTTTCACCTTGCCCGTCCCGCCTCAATGGCCGGGCGCTTTAAGCGCCGTCGCGGGCGAGCCCCGCGGCCCCGGGATCAGCCGGGAACGCCATCGGAGTTCTTCTCATGACCAACCGCGTCACCCTCATCGGCAAACTCGTCGACGCCCCCAAGATCCGCACCATCGAAGTGCGCAATGGCTCGATCGAAATCGTCTCGCTCTGGATCGAAGCGCCAAGTGGCGAACGCGCCGACCGCTTCACCGTCGAGATCAACTGCCCGAAAGCGGCAGCCTCCGCCAAAGCGATGCGCGCCGGCGTCATAGCCGATGTTTCCGGCCAGCTCCGTCACGACCGCTGGAAGGACAAGGCGTCCGGCAAGTGGACCGGCAAGGTCTTCATCGCCGTCGATCCGGGCGAAGGCCATGTCCGCTCCAAGGGCATGGCCGAAACCGCTGAGGCGGCGTGAGTCCAGATCGCTGGCGTCGCTTCGGCGGCGCCAGCTTCTCCTTTTCTTCGGGAGCGCATCATGGCTCGCCTCTATCTGACGGCGCGTGAATACGACGCGCTGCTCAAACGCCAACGCGGTACATGCTGTGTGCGTGGCTGCAAGGCGACCGAAGGTCTAATTGCCGAGCATTCAACGCCCAATGCAATCTATCCTGGCAAGCCGGATCAACTCATGTGCAGGTCCTGTCACAAGGTGAAGACGCTTCGGGACGTGAAAGCTATCGCCAAGATGAAGCGGCTCAATGGAACGACGCTGTCTCAGTATGAAAGGCGGAAGAAATATGGAGCCAAGCTGAGAGGAAGAGGATTTGAGAAGCGGCCGTGAGTTGGGCGCCGCCCGCGCGTTGCGCGTGCCGGGCTCTCGTCGCTGCGCGACCGCGCCGCGCTGGTGGCACCTAGATGAGCGCGTCGCGGCCCTGCGGGCGTCGATCCCTGGCGCCTTGGCGTGCTAAACATAACAAATGGACATCCTCAATGCTGAACGTGCGCTCGCCGCTAGCCCAAATCACCGCATCCTGAAGCGCATTCCAGATGCCGCCGATTGGAACTTGACCGCGACGAGCGGCGACATTCGGCGCGCGTTGTTTGTCGACACAGAAACCACTGGCCTCAACCATGACACGGACGAAGTCATCGAACTGGCTCTGCTCCCATTTGAGTACGAGCGCGACAGCGGCGTCATCGTGCGAGTTCTTGAGGATGAGGCCTATTCCGGGCTACGCCAGCCATCCATTCCGATTCCAGTCGAGAGCGCCAAAGTCCACGGCATCACAGATGCGGATGTCGCAGGCAAGACAGTTGACGCCAACCGCGTCGAGCGTCTCGTTTCTTCGGCACAGCTCATTATCGCTCACAATGCCGGCTTTGATCGACCGATGGTCGAGAAACACTGGCAAATCTTCGAGCGCATGAACTGGGCTTGCTCACTCAACGATATCGAGTGGCGCGACGAGGGACTGAGCAGCGGCAAGCTCGACTACATTTTGATGCGCATGGGCTGGTTCTACGACGCCCATCGCGCACTTGGCGATGCTCTAGCCGGGGCGTTCCTGCTCCACAGCGCCCTCCCGATCTCCAAACGCGTCACTATGCAAGCCCTACTTCAATGCGCCCGGCGTCCCTTGAAGGCTCTGCGCGCAGAAAACACTGCTTACGAGGCTCGCGCCGCCCTCAAGCAGCGGGGTTATCGTTGGGACCCTGGCGACATCGGACGTCAGAAGGCCTGGTGGATTCTGACCGACGACGCCGCTGGCGAAATCGCGTGGCTCAATAGTGAAATATACAGCGCGCCAGTCGAAGTACCGGTCATCAACATGCCCGCGACGCGCCGCTACTCGTCACGGCTGTGGACATAAATGTCGCTAGCTGGCGCCAAGCTTTCATTGACGCGTCTCAACGAGATCATCAAACCTAACCGTTTCGCTCCGCGGACGCGCCTCGTCGGACAAAGGCCGCACGCGCAGCTTCAACGGCATTTGACCGGCGACCCCGCTAAATATGCACGTTCCTGTCGGCAATGTTGGGATCGAGCGCTCTGTTACCTCGTCGATATAGGAGACAGCGCTTGAGATGGTTTCCAGGTCGCGCCGATTTACGAGACGATGGATAAAGTAATTGTGGGCCTGTGACGTGATGGTCGGTGAAATGTCATTCGGCCGCTGGCTAGAAATCGTCAGGAATACGCCGAACTTTCTGCCTTCCTTGATGATTTCCTCGAACGTCTCCAATCGATAGTCCTTCCAGCCTTCATCCTCTCTCGCTGACGCCGTCGACAGGATGTTGTGGGCCTCATCGACGATTATGATCATCGCCTTGTCGTCACGGTGCTGCTTGTGATCGTCATAGAGACGCTTCGCCAACAAGAGTGGGACCGCCTTCTTCATTTCAATATTGACGCCGTCGAGACTGACAACGACCACGTTGGACGCCCAAAACTCGGCTGCGTCGCTTGTGTCGAATATCCTGGCAATATCCTTCCGCTTGCCTTCCAGGCGGTGAACAACTGGCGCGATATGTTCGTTCTGGGCGCCATTTGTAATGATGTCACGAACGAGCTGAAGATAAACAAAGTCGATAAGGCGCGCGATCGTGTCATCCGCGAATGTGTAGGCGTCGACGCGCTTATAGAGTTGCGTATCCTGCCTCAGAACCTCGTTGGTCTGAAGATTGCTCGCCGTGCTTGGCCGCATGTACCAGTAGGAAAGGCTGTTGTGCCAATCGATGTCCGAACGCACATCGACTTCCTGCCCCGCCTCATCTACCTTGGGCAGGATGGCGCGTAGATAAGTAAGCACATTGTCCGCGCGCTCCTTGTCGGTCATCGCCAGCGCGAACATGACCTGCTTCCGAAGCATGTTTTTGAAATGCTCAAGCGAGTCCGTTTTTCCCGGCGCAAATATCTGCCGGTAGTAGTCGATGGCCCTCTTGAGAAACGGCTTCTGGGTCTTCTCAGTTGCATCGACCAGAATCGAGAGCATCTCGATATCGAGCAAGGCGTCGTTCGGCAGCGGCAGCCTGTCCTTCTGCTTCCGTGTCGACAGCTCGTAGACCGTCTTATGTTGCGTGATGCAATTCGGCCGAACGTATTCCCCGTTGAAGTCGATCAATACGATCCGCACGTTCTCGCGAAAAGACTTGGCGTTCCGCGTCGTCATTACCTCCACGAACTCGGCGTACATGCGCGCGAGCGTGTTGGATTTGCCGCTCCCCGTGTTACCAAAAATCGCCACATGACTGTTGAACAGCCCATCGACCGGAAAGGCGATCTCGAATCCTTCATTGTCGGTGACGGCGAAACTGACAGACGTCCGCCCGGCGCCAACAAGGTCATGGATAGCCTCCACCGTCTCCTTGGTGACAAGATAGACTTCGTTCCCAATGAGCGGGAGCTCACGAAGACCACCCTCGAACTTGCCAGTGCGCCCGATAAACCCGGAAAGGCTCACATAGAGAAATCGACGGTTCTTGTCCGTCGGCTCGACGCCGCCAGAGGAGTCGCGCCCGATGAACTCGTCCAGCTTCTCACCAGTGACACGGCCGATGAGGCGATAGAAGCCTTTACGTATCTCGACATAGCTATCGACCGAGACGTTGCGGAGAACGTCGCCATCGAACAAGAGATCGGATGAGTTTTTATGCCGGTCGACGCGAATGGTGACGCGTTGTCCCGAGACCTCCACCACCTCGCCGACGCGGAGGACAACGTCCCTTGCGAGCTTGTCAGCGGCCATTCGCCGAACCCAGCGAAGGTGCAAGTCCGAGCCATTGGCTGCTCAGTGTCTCGAATGTCAGCTCGCCCTTCTTCTTGGGCGTGAGGATGGAGACGTTGTGATAGCTCGCGAACATCGCGCGGAGCGCCGGCAAGTCTGCCGGGTCATAGCACCATACGACAAGCAGCAGCGTCGGATTCCTGAGCGCTCGCGTCGTGATTTCTAGGATATGTTCATCGCGGAAGGAAAACCCGAACGCAACCAGCAACACGCTCTCACGCTCAAGCGTATTCGCATAGATCCGCAAGAGGTCGTAATGCGTTCTGTCCAAGATGGTATGCTTGAACTTGTCCTGGGTCGGCAGGACGATCGCGATCTCGTTGAGCAACGCGTCGATCGCTGCACCGTCTGCCGGATTAACGCCTTCGAAACTCTCGAACGTCGTGACCTGATGGACGACTTTATCTTCGCTCCTCGCCCAGGACATCGAGCCGTGGAGCTTCACCAGATTGATACTGGGCATCTCGGCCGTGTAGTCGTAGCGATTGCCAGCCCGATGGACGGCGTCGAAGAGGTTCTCAGGTCGGAAAAGATAACGCCCCAGCACGCTGCCCGTGCGCGCGAAACCATCATTGAGAATGATCGAAGGACAATCCTCAGCAGCACGTTCAACGAATAGATCATAATTCGTTGTGAATACGGTCGCCTGACGTGGAAACAATCTCGTCTTGCGTTCGGCCAGCACGGCGTCGACAGCGCCTATGAAAGCGCAATAGCTTTTGAGTGTTGCCGCTACATCCGCCGAGGGCGAACCGGACAAGAGCTGCTTCATCGGTTGGTGGAATTGACGCAGGAAACTGAAGGTCTTGGCGCGCGCTGCTTGCAGCTTTTCCTGTTCAATCAGTTCCTTGATTTCCGCCTCAACGGAACCGGCGACTTGGATCGCCGGATAAGACGCGCCGGCGCCAATCAAGAAGTTCAGATGAGAGGATTGAACCGCCCGGGCGAGCTTGTCCTGAAATTCGTTCCGGACGTTGTCGTCTGACAGATCGATCTCGCGAGCCATCGCCCACTGGTCCTAACCCAGAGCCGCCGTAGACAACCTGAAGGCGGCACGAACCCGCTCTGATTCGCCTATAAAGAGTAATGTCACGCCCACACAATTGCAATACGAGCCTCTCTCATATTGCATTTTTTGGAGTCGACCGTAAGTTTGGCTCCATGCAGGCTAGACTCGCCGATATCGCCGAATTGACAATGGGGTCCGCGCCGAGCTCTCGGACGGGCGGCGACGCGCGCTTCGTTCAGATCAAGGACCTGAGACCCGGGCGCCGGTCGCTGGTGGCCGGCCCCGCTCCGGCCGTGGACCGGGCAAGCCCGATCCAGCGGGGAGATGTCTTGCTTGCGGCGCGAGGCGATCCGGCGCCCGTGGCGGTGGCGGACGAGGACATCTGGGGCGCCTTCCCCACCGCTGACATCTACCTCATTCGGGCAAGGCCTCAGATGGCGGACGCGGGCTACGTGCTAGCCTTTCTTCGGTCGCCGAAGGCGCAATCGGCGCTTCGCGAGCCAACGGGCGGCACGTTGTTGCCGCGCATATCCAAGAAGGCGCTGGACGAGCTTGAAATCGAGCTGCCGCCGCTTGAGCGCCAGCGCCAGATCGGCGCGCTCGCCCTCCTGCTCGATCGCCGCGCCGCGCTTCTGGAACGTCGCCTCGAAGCCGAGCGGCGCTGGCGTGACCAACTCCTGAATCAGCTCATACAAGCGTCCTGAGGACCGACATGAAGATCGCCACACCGGAAGACATCAACGCCGCCGTTTGGAAGGCCTGTGACACGTTCCGCGGCACGGTCGATGCGACGATGTATAAGGACTACGTCCTCGCGGCGCTCTTCCTCAAATACATCAGCGACGTTTGGAACGCCCACGCGGAGCAATATCGCGTCGAATTCAAAGGCGATCTTGAACGCATCCGGCGCCGTCTCGATCGCGAGCGTTTCAAGCTTCCCGAGGTCGTGCTTACCGACAAGGACGGAAAGGAAATCGACCGCTTCCTTGGCTCGTTCGATCAGCTATTCGAACGGCGCACGCGCGACAATATTGGCGAGCTGATCAACATCGTGCTCGAACAGGTCGAACAGGCCAACGAGCCGAAACTCAATGGCGTATTCCGCAACATCGACTTTAATTCCGAAGCCAATCTCGGACAGACGAAAGACCGCAACCGCCGCCTCAAGAACCTGCTCCAGGATTTCGCGGAGATCGACCTTCGCAATGTCGGCGAGGACATTATCGGCGAAGCATACATCTATCTGATTGAGCAGTTCGCCAGCGACGCAGGCAAAAAGGCCGGCGAATTCTTCACGCCGCGCAAAGTCTCGGAGCTGTTGGCGAAGCTGGCTGGGCCGAAGGCAGGCGATCGCATCTGCGATCCGGCATGCGGGTCAGGCTCCCTGCTGCTGCGCGCCGGCGAAGAAGTGCATGGCAAGGACTATCGCCTCTATGGCCAGGAAGCGAACGGCCAGACCCGCGCGCTCGCGCGCATGAACATGTTCCTGCACGGCCAGGACAGCGCGCGCATCGAATGGTGCGATACGCTCACCAACCCGACGCTGCTCGAAGGCGATCATCTGATGCGCTTCGACATCGTCGTCGCCAATCCGCCGTTCAGTCTCGACAAATGGGGCGCGGAGGAAGCAGCGAGCGACCGTCACCGGCGCTTCGTGCGCGGCATCCCGCCCAAGAGCCGGGGCGATTACGCTTTCATCCTGCACATGATCTCGATTGCACGGCCAGGAACGGGGCGTGTTGCGGTCGTGGCCCCGCACGGCGTGCTGTTCCGCGGCGGCTCGGAAGGGCAAATCCGCGAGAGCCTGGTGCGCGACAATGTGCTGGACGCCGTTGTCGGTCTACCCGCACAGCTCTTCCCATCTACCGGCATCCCTGTGTGCATCATGGTGTTCGATCGGTCTCGCGAGAGCGGTGGCGCACGCGCGCATGAGCGCGACGTGCTGTTCATCGATGCGAGCCGCGAATTCGAAGCCGGCAAGAAGCAGAACCGTCTGCGCGAAGAAGACATCGCCCACGTCATGCGCATCTATGCAGGCCGCATCGAGGAGGAGCGCTACAGCCACAAGGCGACGCTGGAGGAGATCGAATCCAACGGCTTCAATCTCAACATCCCGCGTTATGTCGATACATTCGAGCCAGAGCCGGAGATCGATATCCAGGCCGTGCAGCGCGAGATTGAGGATCTAGACCGCCAGCTCGCGGAGAGCCGCGTGCAGATGAACAAGTACCTCAAGGAGCTTGGCGTCGATGTCCGCGACTGACGTCAAATCCGCGTCCGCATATCCACCGAGCGTTCAGGCCGGAATCCCTCGGTTAGGTCCCACGCCACGGGGGTGGGCGCGTGCAGCATTAGGCGAACTCTTGCGCCCAATCTATCGGCCCGTCGATCTGAAAGACGACCAGACGTATCAGCTCGTTACGGCCAAGCGGAGCCGCGGCGGCATCGTGGCACGCGAGCGGCTCCTCGGCCGCAATATCAAGGTGAAGGATCAGTATGAGGTGCACACTGGAGACTTCATACTTTCAAACCGTCAGATTTCGCACGGTGGCGTTGGGCTTGTCCCGAACGAGTTGCACGGCTCAATCGTCTCTGGCGAATACACAGTGCTGGAGCCTTGCGGTCCTATTCATTTGCCATATCTGAGCGCATTGTCCCACTCGATCTACTTCCAGCAAATTTCCTTTCATTCCAGCATAGGAGTTCACGTCGAAAAGCTGGTGTTTAGGTTAAACGACTGGCTGAAGTGGGAAATCGCGTTGCCGCCGATCCACGAGCAAGAGCGGATCGTGGAGTGCCTGTCAGTATGGGACATCGCCATTCGTCGGACAGAGACGATCTTAGATGCAGAGCGCCAACGTGCGCGGCTCATGCTTCGCAGACTTATCGGTGCCTCAACACTCGCCACTGTGCGGCTGAATGATATCGTCGACGCGTTCGCCGGCGGCACCCCATCAAGATCAAATGCCGATTTCTTCGATGGTGACATCCCTTGGGTAAAATCCGGCGAAGTGGTCGGCGGTCGGATCACGTCGACAGAAGAGCACATTTCTAAGGCCGCCTTGGAAAGCAGCGCTGCGCGAATGGTTCCCGCCGGTAGTACGTTAGTCGCGATGTACGGTGCGACGGCGGGTGCAATTGCGGCCTTGGACATCGATGCCGCGACAAACCAAGCGGTGCTTGCGCTGGTACCAAATGATGCTCGATTGAGCGGCGAATTCTTGCGTCTCGCGCTTCGGTCTCGCGTGCCAGCACTGATGCGAAAGGTTCAAGGGTCGGGTCAGCCCAACCTATCCCGAGATATTGTACTAGAGGAAAGCATTCCGCTTCCCCCGCTACAAGAGCAGTTAAGGATTTCGACCATAATGACGCTGTTGGAGCGCGGCATTGCTTTGCGCGAAGCGGCGTTAGAGCGACTGTCCGCGCAACGGCGTCAGTTCGCTCAAGAGCTGCTCAATGGAATGCGTCGACTTCCGATTACTGGGAAAAGTTCGGAGGCCGCCGCATGAGCACAGCTATGCAATGCCCGATTTGTCGCAACGAACATGGCGGCGCTTGCACATCGATGCCTCATGGAGACGGCGACTGGTTCACCTGCGAGATTTGCGGTCAGTTCATCGTGACGCGCTCACTGCAAGCAGTGCTTTCACATAAGGACGACTCGACTTTTCCCCGCCCGAAACGCGCTGCCATCAGCCACGTCCTGCGCCGCAGCTGGGACGAGCACCAGAAGCCGTTCTTCATGGCGACAACCTGGTTTGACGACTACCTGCCAACGGCGCGCCTACCTACGCCCTCCGAGCAGGCCATCAACATCATCCGTTGGATTGGCGACCAGATCGCCGTCACCGCTTTGCCAATCCCCCGGCTCGGCGCAGAGTTCTACGCCAGGATCGGCGCAGCGACACCGCGCGCAGCTCATAAAGTCACTGAAGAAGTGATCGCTCGTGGCCTGATCACCGCCATGGTGTCGAAGGCAATCGGCGCCTACACCCACATGCAGGATGTGGACCTTACGCTGTCCGGCTGGGCTCAATACGAATCCGAAAAGCGCGGACGCTTCGCGGGACTCTATGGTTTCATCGCTCTCAAGTTCGGCGATGCTGTCCTCGACCCCTTTCTACGCGATCACGTCAAGCCAGCAATCAAGGAGCACATCTCCCATGACCTGATCGATATGCGGGACGCGGCCAAGGCTGGCATCATTGACAATCTGATGCGCGAGAAGATCCGTGATGCTGCGTTCGTCCTGGTCGATCTGACGCACGAGAACTCCGGCGCCTATTGGGAGGCCGGCTACGCGGAGGGATTGGGCAAGCCCGTCCTCTACATTTGTGAACGCGCCAAGTTCGAGGCAGCGAAAACCCATTTCGACACCAACCACCTGACCACGGTCTTGTGGGAGGCGGAGAAGCCTTCTGAGTTCATCGAGCAATTGATCGCGACGCTTCGCCGGTCGCTCAACCTGTTTCCGGCATCATGAGCGAGGCCCTCTCCCCCGCCTTCGCGCTGTCAGAGGCCGGCTCGGCGCAATTGCAGGCGCTGCAGACGCTCTCTGCGCTGGGCTGGCGTTACATCAGCCGCGCTGACGCGGATCGTCTTCGCGGACGACGCCGCTCGCGCGCCATTCTCGACGAGCTGCTTGCTCAGCATCTCGCCCGCATGAACCGCATCCAGCGCGGTGAGCGGTCCTTTGCGTTCTCTGAAGCCAATATCCAGGACGCCGTGCGGCGCCTTACGGACGTGCGCTTCGACGGCCTCCTCGCCACAAATGAGCAGCTGACCGATCTGCTGCACCTCGGCGTCGATCCGCAACAGACCGTCGACGGCGTCACCCGGAGCTGGAAACTCAATTACATCGACTGGAGCGACTGGCGCGCCAACGACTTCGCCATGACCTCGGAATTCTCCGTGTCATGGGACGGCGGCGAAACCATCCGCGCCGACATCGTGCTGTTCGTGAACGGCATCCCATGGTCCGTGATCGAGGTGAAGAACGCCCGCGTCGATGCGCTTCAGGGCGTAAGTCAGCAATTGCGCAACCAGAAGCCGGATTTCGGTTGCCCGACGCTCTTCTTCACCACGCAATTGCTGATCGCCGCCAACAACCACAAGCCGCTCTATGGCACGGTCGGGACGCCCGCGAAGTTCTGGAGTACGTGGAAGGAACTGGAAGACGGCGAGAGCTGGCGCGGCGAATTGCTCAATCGGCAGACCGACCCGATTGAGCTGGCCGCAATCTACGATGATTTTGGCCAGCAAGCCGCAAGGCACAAAGGGCTGATGGAAGCCGGCGCCCGGATGATCACGCCGCTCGACGAGGCGCTTGTCAGCCTTTGCCGCCCAGAGCGCATCCTCGATCTCGCGCGCCGCTTCACCCTGTTCGACGGGCCGGAAAAGAAGATCGCGCGGTTCCAACAATTCTTCGCCGTCCGCCGCCTAATGGAGCGGGTCGAACAGCGTGATGACAAGGGACGGCGCAAAGGCGGCGTGATCTGGCACACGCAGGGCTCCGGCAAATCTCTGACCATGGTCATGCTGGCGAAGGCGCTCGCCTCTGCGGTGCCCAATGCGCGCATCGTACTCGTCACGGACCGCACCGACCTTGACGACCAGATCGCCAAGACCTTTCGCGCCACCGGCCTTGAGCCAGAACGCGCGCGCACAGGCGAACACTTGCTCGAACTCGTCGAGAAACGCGCGCCGGTCATCACCACCGTGATCAACAAATTCCAGGCGCTGCTGAACAAGCGCAAGGTCGCCGACTCCGATCCGAACGTGTTCGTGCTCGTCGATGAGAGCCACCGCTCACAGTATGGCGATATGGACAGCCTGCACGAGAAGATGCGCGCCGTTTTTCCCCAGGCTTGCTTCGTTGGTTTCACCGGCACGCCGATCGCCAAACGGGAGCGCAACACCTTCCTCAAGTTTGGCGACCTGGTTCAGCCTGCCTATTCCATGCGGGACGCCGTCGCCGACGGCGCCGTCGTTCCGCTGCTCTATGAGGGCCGGCACGTCGAGGAGGATGTCGACGACAAGGCGATCGATTCCTGGTTTGAGCGCGTCACCCGGGGCCTAACCGACAAACAGATCGCCGACCTCAAAAAGAAGATGAGCCGTCCGCGCGAGATGCTCGGCGTGACCGCTCGGCTCAAATGCATCGCCTTCGATGTGAGTGAGCACTTCGCGGAGAACTTCAAGGACAAGGGCCTCAAGGGCCAGCTTGTGGCGCCGAGCAAGAAGGACGCCGTGCTGCTGAAGCAATTGATCGACGGCTTCGGCAAGATCTCTTGCGAGGTCATCATCTCGGCGCCTGACACGCGAGAGCATGAAAATGACCTTCTCGAAGAATCCTCCGACGAGGTGAAGAAATTCTGGGCGCGCATGATGGCGCTCTACAAGTCGGAAGAAGAGTACAACCGGCAGATCATCGAGCGCTTCAAGGGACCTGAAGATCCCGACATCCTGATCGTCGTCTCCAAGCTGCTTACAGGCTTCGACGTTAAGAGGAACGCCGTCCTCTACCTGGCGCGCCCCTTACGCGAGCACGACCTGTTGCAGGCCATCGCCCGCGTCAATCGCGTGTTCGATCAGGAGGGCGCGCCAGAGAAGCCGTTTGGCTACATCATCGACTATTCCGGCGTCCTTCAGAACCTCAGCGACGCCCTCGGGTTCTACGACCAGCTGCAAGGATTTGAGCCGGGAGACGTGGCTGGCTCGCTCGCAGCCATTGCCGAGCAGGCTGACGCCCTCCCCGACAAACATGCCGCCCTTCTCGACCTCTTCACCGGCGTCGCCAACGCCTTTGACGAAGAAGCCTATGCGCGCGAATTGTCGGACGCATCTCTCCGTGAGGAATTCTACAAGCGGCTCAGCGCCTTCTCGCGGGCCTATGAAGTCGCGACGGTGTCGCGCGATTTTGTCGAACGTGCTCGCAAGTCTGATTTGGAGCGTTGGCGCTCCGATCGCCTCCGTTTCCTTGCCCTTCGCCAGCACGTTCGCGTTCGATATGGCGAGGCCGTCGACTTCAGCGATTACGAAAAGCGTATTCGGGATTTGCTGAACCAGCACGTGACAGCGCACGAAATCACACGCGTCGTCGATCCCATTAACATTTTTGACGACGATGCCATCCGCGCCGCACGCAAGGAAGGTAGGCGCAGCGAAGGATCGATCGCGGACGAGATCGCACACCGCCTCTCGCGATCGATTCAGGAGAAATGGGACGAAGACCCTGTCTTCTATGAGAAGTTCTCAACGCTGATCCGTCAGGTGATCGACGCGTTCAAGGACAAGCGGCTGGACGAGAAGAGCTACCTCGCCCGCGTCGTCGAATTGCGCGACAAGGTGGACGCTCGTGAGGACGATACGGACCCCGTACCGCCAGCGCTCAAAGGCAACGGGCACGCCATCGCCTTCTGGGGAATTGCGCGCAAGCATATCGCCAGCGTGCGTCCCGATCGCTCTAAGCTGGCGGCTAAAGTATCAATGGCTGCACTCGGCGTCATACAACGCCATGCCATAGTCGGCTGGCAGCACGATCCCGAGGCTGAAAATGTGATCCGCAACGAGCTCGACGATTATTTCTTCGACGAGCTCAAGCCGACGGACGGCGATTGGCTCAGCGCTGAGATCATGGACGCTATGGTCTCAGACATCCTGGCCTCCGCGCGGGTGCGGCTGGCGCGATGAGGGAAATGGCCATCGCCTGGGGACGTAAGACGATCAAGTTCGCTGTCGCCAAAGAAGACCGAAACACGCTGAGGATCACTGTTGCGCCGGACTCCAGCGTCATGGTGCGCGTGCCCGCGCGCGCGACCGATGCCGAGATCGCTGAGCGCGTGAGACGAAGAGCCGGTTGGATCGATGCGCAACAGCACGATTTTTCCTTGTGGAAGCCACGCACCCCGCCCCGGAGCTACATTTCCGGCGAAACACACAAGTACCTCGGCCGCCCCCTGCGCCTTCATGTCAGAGAGTCACTGCGCAACGCCGTGACCGTCACGCAATCGCGACTGGTTATGGAGACGTTGGGAGAGAAATCACGGAGTGAACGCGCCGATCTGCTTTGGCGCTGGTATGCGAACAAAGCGCAGACGCATTTCCGGCGACGACTGGCCGCCCAGCACAAACTGTTTGGACGTCATTTGCCGGAACCGCCGAACTTGATCACCCGCAGGATGACCAGCCGGTGGGGCAGCTATACGAAGCGCGGGAATTTGGTGCTCAACGTCGAACTTATTCAGGTTTCGACCCGGCTCCTGGACTATGTGATCGCGCACGAATTGGCGCACGCGGCGTACTGGGGTCATGGGAGAGACTGGCAAGCCCTCATGACCACGGTGATGCCCGATTGGCGTGAGCGAAAAAGCGTGCTGGAAAAAGCGCTTCTATAACCCATGCGCCAACACCGCAGCGCACCAGAAACCTGACCTGAGCCGCGGCGCAACGATTTTCAAATGGAGCGCTAAACATGGCCGTCTTGTCGCACTTGGCTCTGCGCTTCTCCAACCACCCAGAGAATCTGGCCACGGAAGCGCTGGCTTACATCCTACAGCGTTCGGCGCCCGTCAGGACCGGCTTGAACCGTATCGTGCAAACCATTGCGGGCAAGGACCTCGCGCTCGAACGATTTGAAACGCAGTCAAGCCATGAAGATCTCTCTCGCCCTGATCTGTGCGGGCTCGATGCTGACGGAAATCGATCGCTGCTGATCGAAGTGAAGTTCTGGGCGGGGCTAACAGAAGCGCAGCCCAATGGCTATCTCGCCGCAATGCGCCGCCCTGGCGTGTTGCTGTTCGTCGCGCCCGAGGCGCGTTTGACGTCGCTGTGGCATGAACTCACGCGCCGCATTGCTGAACGACAGGTGCCGACGGGCGCGAAGAACGACGGTGCATTCACCATCGTCACCGGTGATCACATCGTGGCTGCTGTCAGCTGGCGCTCGCTTCTCCTGCTACTGGAGCAGGAAGCAGCGGCGGCCGCTGAAGCCGAGACCGCCGCCGACGTGCGTCAACTGCAAGCGCTTTGTGAGCACATGGACACTGACGCGTTCCTACCGCTTTCGTCCGAAGAACTGACCTCTTCTTTGGGACGGCGCGTCGTCCAATTCGAAGCGCTCTCCAACGATCTCACGGACGCGCTAGTTCGACTTGGTCTGGCGGATGTCTCAGGGCTCAGAGCCACCGCGGGTTGGGGCTATGCAGGCCGCTATCTGTACCTCAAGGGCAACGGCGCGTTCCTCGCCTTCAACGCAAATAATTGGTCGGCATTTGGCCAATCGCCGCTATGGCTCGATATTTCGGGGGATTCTTGGAAGCGCACGACGCCATCACCGGCGATCAAACAAGCGCTGCATGCCGCAGGCATTCAATATTGGGAGCAACAGCGGCTGGTCAGCGTTCCGATCATTCTGCCCAGCGCTGTAGAACGCGACGGAGTCGTCGCGAGCGCGCAGCGACAATTGCTACGCATCATAGACGCTCTCCCCGAGATCGTTCGCGGTGCACCTCCGAAGCCCGAGCCGGATACGCCCTAACGCAAACCTCATCCAATATTGCGACGCGTTGAGAGACGTGCCGAGGTCTTTTCCAGCATAGGCTTTATCTGTTCGGCCAGGTCCTTGGGAGCGATGACCTCCTGCACCAGATTGAAGAAGCTCCAATTCTCCGCTGGGTCGTAAACTTGCGCGAGTGCGTAACGCGGACTTGTTTGCTCTTTGAAGGTCAAGTCGCGACCCCAGAAATGTGGATTTATCGCGCGCAAACGAGCCGTCTCGGCTGCGTTAAGGCCTCGCCCCAGGGGGCGACCGTTCAACGCCATATCGCCAGCGATCAGGCGCCATTCCCTTTGCCGATAGTAGCCGAGTAACTCGCTCGTATGCGTGTTGTCGGTTGGATAGAGCGTGCTGAGAAACAGGTCGAGCATGCCCACGCTGTGATCGAACGGAATATTGCCGAATCCGATGTGCTTCATCAGGTCATTGATCGTCGAAGCCGGCACTTTATATCCCGCGACAACGTTGCCGGCGTCATCCGTGTTATTCAGCGTCAGCTCGCAATTCGGATCGAGTGGCTTGCCATACGTCTGTTGAACCCACGCGGGATCAACAATCTGCTTCATTTCTTGGAGGCGCTGCAGCACTTCCCGAGTGTGCCAGGCCGAATTGGCCATGAACAAACTGATCTGCGAGAACAAACTCTGCCCCACAGCCTGAGGCGCATACTGCACGGGCATGAGCCCCACGCTGCGGAGCCCCGCGATGTCGAACCGAAGCGAGATCGGCCCGAACGTCGCCATGTGCGGCCGAAGCTCACCTCTCGACAGTTCAGTGAAGCAGGCGCGCCGCTGCAATAGGTCAAGTGTCTGCGCTTTATGACCGAGACCGCTCGTGTCCCAACTGACAACTTCAGGGGCCAGGACCAAGCCCGTCTCAATCATGAAGGCGAGTATTTTCAGCGCGCGCTCATGGTGAGCTTGCCGCGTCTCGCCTTGCTGCGGACGCGGAAAACTATGGAAGAAATAGCGGCGGCGCTTGGTCATCCGCCACCATCGCCTCAGCTGCGCGCAAACTTCAACAAGGGATAGATATCTCCACGATCAGCGGCCTGCAGCGCGGCGACATAGGCGCGGCGGGTTTCGGCGATGGCGACGAGATTGGCGCTGCCCCAGGTGAAGCGGGGTTGGCCGAGCTTCTGGATAAGGAGATCGGCGGCTAGGCGTGAACAGCGGCCATTGCCATTGGGAAACGGGTGGATCGCCACCAGCCGGTGATGGAAGCGGATCGCAATTTGGTCGGCCGCGTAGGTTTGGTGCTCGATCCAGTATTTGGCGTCGTCGAGCAACGTGCGGAGATCGGGGCCGATCTTCCACGCGTCGACGCCGATATTGCGCGCGGTGGTCCGGAAGTCTCCGGCCCAGCGCCAGACATCGCCATACATGCGCTTGTGCAGCGCTTTGATGAAGTCCTCGGTGAGCACGTCGTGACGGGCGCGCGGGTTGAAGGCCCAGCGGTCGCCCTTGTCGATATTGACCTGCTCGGCCTCGTTCAGTTCGCGCCGGAGCGTGATGTAGCTCGGAATGAGCCCATCACGCTCCTCTGGCGCCAGCGGCGTATTGGCTTCGTCATCGCCGTCGAAGAGCGGATCGCTCATGGGGCGTCCCACAGCCGGCGTGGATCGCCGGCGAGGATTTCCATGGCTAGGCGTTCGCGCTCAGCTTCGAGGTCATGCTTATCGAGCGCCTGGTTCTCCAGCCGCATGGAATGATGCGTGCGTTTGAGCTGGGCGTCGGCCGCCGCGCGGGCGCGTTCGGCCATGATCTCGTCCAGCGGCCGGTTCGGCACCAGCGCATAGACCAGGGTGCAATCGAGCCCTTCCGCCACGCGCCGGAGCGTCGCGAGGGTGACAGCGTCCTCGGCCTCGTCCTTCTCGATCCGGGCGATCCGGGACTGGGTGACGCCAATCCGGGCGCCGAGTTGGGTCGCGGTCATGCCCAGGGCTTCCCGGACAGCCTTGATCCAGCCGCGCGCCGGACGCGCGAACTCAGAGGCCTTGCGCAGTGGCGCCAGACGCCGTTCAAGCTGCTTGCGGGCCAGGCCCACGGGGGAAACGACAGAACGCATATGTGCTATAGCTTCGCGTGGGACATAACATATATATTCTTTCCTGTTCGTTTCAATCGAATACATATGTTCTAGCGCTAACCCCACCCGCCCACCCTGCGCGGGCGCCTTGGGTCGCTTGCGGTCGATCTGGTCCCGCCGGACCAGCAACCTGTGGATAAGCATCAGGGCCTGGGCGACCCGGCGGCTCCGCCTCCGGCCGGGCTGTCGTGGCTCCGCCACCGAGCCTCGCTCCGCGGGTCTCGGCCATCCGGCTTCCATCCCTGTCGCAAGACCCCGCCCGCCCGCCCCTTTTGGCGAAGGGAGACCGCGAGAGGCGTGAGCGCTTGAAGCTGCAACGCCCTGTGCTGAACCTCCCGCCTGATGAACCGCATCCAGATCATCACGCTTGCCTTTGGCGCCGTCGCCGTCGCGATGATCGCAGTCAGCGAGCTGCATCGCGGCGACCTGGTGCTGTTCAACGCCACGCCGTCCGTGCCGACGGGCTTCTATGTGCGGAGCCAGGCGCCAGTGCGCGAGGGCGCTTTCGTCACGGTCCGCGCTGCGGACGTGGCGGGCGCCTATGCATCGCTGCGGCATTTCACCGATGACGGCGACCGCTTCATCAAGCGCGTCGCGGCGCGCGCTGGCGTGCGCGTCTGCGCCGAAGGCGAGAACGTCGCCGTGGGTGAAATCGCCTACGCCAGGCAGATGCGTGACAGCGCCGGACGAACTCTGCCGACATGGGAGGGCTGCCATGTTCTGCATGACGGCGAGGTGTTCCTGATGGGCGATACGCCGGACAGTTTTGACAGCCGCTATTTCGGCGTCGTGCGTGAAGACGTTATCGAAGGCGTCTGGCGTCCGCTTTGATTTTCCCGAACTGAGCGCGCCCCACTTGTGGGGTGGACCTTGCGCATTTTCGTTGGGAATTGAGGCTCTCAGAAAGGAAGTAGGGTGTAAGGCTAGATAAAGAGCGCCCCACTCTCATCGCCAAACGCTTGTCTGCGTTGGTTTTTGCGCGGGGTGTCGGCGATGATCGCAGGGTGTCTCCACCTTGCGCGCACTTGCCCCATGCAAACCCATCACCAAAGCCCCTCCTTCCGCTTCTCCAAGCTCCTGCGCGACGCCTCACGCGGGGAAGTCTTCGCGCCGGGCGCGCCGCTTCGCTTTGCGCGCTCCCTTGATGCGGAGAGTCTCAAAGGCCGTCACGAGGGACGCGCGAAGAAGGTTGCGGGCGGTTCTCCGAAGAGCGCGCTCTCCAGCCAATTGCAGGCGCGGCTGGGGCGATCGAGCAAGTTCGGAAAAGGCACCGGCAAGCGCTCTGGCTTCGCCTATGATCCGCGTCAGCGCGCCGTGGTGAAGGTGCATTACTTCAGCCATGGCGGCGCGGGCGCCGGCGCGCTTCGGGCGCATGTCCGCTACGTGGCGCGCGATGCGGCGGTGCGGGCGCGCGGTCTTGCGCAAGAGCAGCAGCACGAGACCGAGCCGGGGCGCGACGGCGCCGACAAACGCGAGCGGCCACGCGAAAAGGAGCGCACGCTTTCAGTATTCTACGACGCCCTTGAAACCGGCGTGGACGGCGCCGGGCGCGCCGCCCAATGGGCGCGGGAGGACCGCCGCCATTTCCGGCTCATCCTTTCGGCCGAGAACGGCGCGCGCATGCGCGAGCTTCAGACCTATACCCGCGATGTCATGGCGCGCGCCGAACAGGCGCTGGGTATGCGCCTCGAATGGATCGCGGTCGATCATTGGGACACGGACAATCCGCACACCCACATCATCCTGCGGGGCCGCACGCCGGACGGGCGCGACCTCGTCATCCCGCGCGAGTTCGTGAGCCACGGCTTTCGCTCGGCGGCGCGCGATGCGGCGACCGCGCGCCTGGGCCAGCGCGACCGCGGCGACGCCCGGCGTGCGTTGGAGCGCGAGGCGCTCGTGCACGGGCCTTCGCGGCTCGACGGGATGATCGCCGGGCAACTCGATGAGGAACGCCGGGTGCGACTGGCGCGGCTGCAGGCGCCGGACCGTTCGCCGGAAATGGAGAACGCGCTCAAGACGCGGGCGCAGGAGCTGAAGCGGATGGGGCTGGCGGTGGAAGTCGAGCGCAACATCTTCCAGTTCGAGCCCGGCTGGCGCGACGCCTTGAAGGCGATGGAGCTCCATCTCGACATCCGCAAATCGCTGATGCGGGCGCGCACGCAGGATCTGCAGAAGAAGCTCGATCAGACTTTGAAGCTCTCGCGCTCGCTGCGGCTCGGGCCCGACCGTTAGCGCTTGCGTCCGGCGGGACATTGCGATTCACTCCCGGCGGGACCGGCGGCTGGCCAATGTGCATCAGCCGACCAGACAAGACGTGAGCGCCCGTTCTTACTTTCAAGGCGTCGGCTCCTGATCTTGCTTTTCGTCCTCCTTCTCGTCTGGGTCGCTTTCTCGATCAAACCTGTCTGGTTGGTGTGCCTGTTCTGCGCCGTCGCCGGAATGCATTGGACGGCGTCGTTACAATTGGCCGATCCATTGGCGCCGCTCTATGCCGGCGTCGCCGCCGCTTTCCTTTCGAGGTTTGCATGGGCGCTTGCGGCGGAGCTGATACGGCCACGTCCAGCTTGAACGGGGCGCCTGCCATCGTGCTCGGCGGCGTCAAGGCACGCTTCGCTTTCCACCCTGACGCCGCCTTTCGCGCGATGGCCCCCTGAAGGTGTCGGGACGCAGGGCTTTGTCCTTGGTCATTGGCGAGCCCTGCGCCTCCGGCGCGGGCCGAACACAGGGCTGTTGGCAAGCGCACGCCACGACGCCGAACCTCAGAGAAACGACCAAGGCGAAAGCCCATAAGGCGTCAGGTTGCGGTCAGACAATGACCGTAGATCAATTCCAAATGGAGATGGTCATGCCCGACACTTTGCGTCCGAAACCCCACTTGATCCGCGTATGGGACCCAGGGGTGCGCCTGTTTCACTGGCTCCTTGTTGTCGCAATTGCGCTCGCATTTCTTTCGTCCGAGGAAGAAAGCGCTTTTTCGGCTTGGCACATTCCGATCGGATGGTTTGCGGCGCTCCTGATCGCTTTCCGGCTGGTCTGGGGCTTCGTCGGCGGCGAGCACGCGCGGTTCGCCAACTTCATCCGCCCGTCGCAAATCGGTCCGCACATTCGTCATCTGCTTTCGGGCAAGGCGACGCCGTCCATCGGGCACAACCCTCTCGGCGCCCTGGCGGTCCTGGCCTTGCTCGCGCTGACTGCCGCAACCATTGCGACCGGGGTTTCCGGGGGTGAAGACGCCCACGAAGTCATCGCCTACAGCTTGCTTGCCCTGGTGGGCGTACACGTGGCGGCGGTGCTGCTCATGTCGCACCTGGCCAAGGACAATCTCCTTCTGGCCATGGTGACGGGCAAGAAGCACGCTGACCGCTATCCTGATGCACATGATGCCGCCCCGCCTGCCCGGCTGGCAGTGCCCGTCGCCGCCATTGCCGTCGGCGCAGCAGCTTTCGGCGCCACACGCGTAGACCCCCAGGCATTCGCGCCCCACGCGGCGGCGGAGTCTGGCGAGCGTGGAGAAAGCGAGCATGGCGAACGCGGAGAGATCGAACGCGATGAGGACTGATCAGACGCAAAGTCTAAAATGATAGCGCCTAGCTATGATATCGTTTGGCGTTGCCGCCACGCCAACCAAAGCAAGGAGCGTTTATGCGCCGCCGTCCCGATGCGCTCCTATGCGCATCCTGATCGTCGAAGACACCGCGCGGCTCTCCGCGTTGCTCGCAGAAGCACTGGCGAAGCATGGCTTCGCCAGCGACTGCGCGCCGACTTTGGCAGCCGCGGACGAAGCGATAGCGGTCGCTTCCTACGATGCAATCGTTCTTGATCTTGGATTGCCCGATGGCGACGGCCTGCATTGGCTTGACCGCCGCCGCAGCGCCCCGCTGCCGCCTGTCCTGGCGCTCACTGCGCGCGGGACTTTGGCGGAGCGCGTCGCCGGCTTAGACGCCGGAGTCGATGACTACCTGACCAAACCTTTCGCCGCCGACGAAGTTGCGGCGCGCCTGCGCGCGCTTTTGCGCCGCCCTGGACCACGAGCGGCGCCAATCCTCGCAGCAGGGCCAATTTCCTTGGATGTCGCCGCCCGGCGCGCAACGGTGGATGGCGCTGCATTGGAAATATCGCGGCGCGAGTTGGACCTTTTGGAAGTGCTGCTGCGCCGCGCAGGTTCGGTCGTCTCGAAGGACGCCATCGAAACCGCGCTCTATTCCTTCGATGCCGAAGTCACGCCGAATGCCGTGGAGGCAATCGTGTCGCGGCTGCGTAAACATCTCGACGAGGCTGGCGTCACCGGCGCTCTGCACACCATCCGCGGCGTGGGCTATCTGCTGGAGGACCGATCGTGAGATCAGGTTCACTGGGCGCCAGGCTAGCCGTCGGCCTCGGCCTTGTGGCGGTGCTGGGCGCTCTCGCCCTGCTTGGGATGGTCGCGCTCGAGTACGTCGTCGGTTCGGATCCGCCGCTCACTGCTGCGCAGTTGGCGCATGAAGTCGCCGATCATGTGGTGGCGCCCCTTATCATTCTGCTCGGCCTCGTGGCGATCGCTGGCGCGATGGTCATACGGACCGGGCTGCGCCCCTTGAGCGAGGCTGCGATCGATGTCGACAGAGCCGCGCAGACAGCGCCGCGCGGCTTTCGTATCGACCAAGACGCCCTTCCGTCCGAAGCCCAACCCTTCGCGGCCGCTATAAATCGCTTGCTTGGCCGCCTGGACGCGACCGCTGAGGCGCAGGAAGCGTTCGCCGCCGATGCCGCGCACGAACTGAAGACCCCGCTCACCATCCTATCGCTCGAACTCGAAAAATTCCCCGGCGAAATGGCGACGGCTTTGCGGGACGACGTCGCCGCTTTGAGCCGACTCGTTGACCAATTGCTCCTGCTTGCCCGTCTGGACGCGCAAACAGCCGCCGAAACACCTAGAGAAACCATCGATCCGAAGATCATCGCGACCGATCTTGCCGGCGCGCTCGCGCCCATCGCGCTTAAGGCCGGTCGTCACCTTGCTTTTGAGGATGCGGGCGCGACGGCTTTTTCCGGTCATTGGGAAGCTGTCACCGCGGCGCTGCGCAATCTGGTCGAAAACGCCCTGCGCATCACGCCCGAGGCTGGGACGGTCACCATCATTGCGGGACCAGGTGCGCGCCTGAGGGTTCGCGATGAAGGCCCTGGACTCTCACCTCAGCGTCTTGCTGAACTCTCGAAGCGCGGCATGCGCGCCGATCACGCCAGTCCGTCCGGCGCTGGCCTCGGTCTCGCTATCGTCGCGCGCATCATGATGGCGCACGGCGGCGCGTTGCGCGTTGATGAAAGTTGCCGCGAACTTGTCCTCGACTTTGAAGGCATACGCCTATGAGCCGCCTGCGTATCCACACCGAGCGCCACGCCGTCGAACGCATCGGATGGCTGCGTGCGGCCGTCCTCGGCGCCAATGACGGCATTGTCTCCACCGCGAGCCTCATCGTCGGCGTCGCCGCGGCATCCGCTACGCGCGGAGATATCTTGCTAGCCGGCGTCGCCGGCTTGGTTGCCGGCGCCATGTCGATGGCCGCCGGCGAATATGTCTCCGTGAGTTCGCAATCGGACACAGAGAAAGCCGATCTCGCGCGCGAGACGAAGGAGTTGCGCAACGATCCGGCCTTCGAACTGGAGGAGCTCACCAGGATCTATGTTGATCACGGACTTGAGCCCGATCTCGCGCGCCAGGTAGCGATGCAATTGTCCGCTCATGATGCTCTCAAGGTGCACGCGCGCGACGAATTGCATATCTCGGACGTGACCGCAGCGCGTCCCAGTCAGGCGGCTCTGACATCGGCAGCCACATTCGCAGTCGGCGCCTCCGCGCCGCTCCTCATTGTGCTCATCGCGCAGGTTGAAACGCTGACGCTCACGGTCTCCGTCGCATCGCTTCTATTTCTCGCCCTCCTCGGCGCGGTCGGCGCCCGCTCCGGTGGCGCAAACATGTTCACAGCCGTGGTGCGGGTGACTTTCTGGGGCGCAATCGCCATGGCCATCACTGCGGGCATAGGCGGTCTCTTCGGTGCGGTCGTCTAGACCTGCCTTCGTCACATCGCCAATGCCGTCCGCAACTGGCTGCTGATCACAGCTTCTTCATCGGCCGCCGCCACGACGACGCGGATTGAACTGTCCGCTCGATGTATTTCATCGGCGCCGGCGTCATTCCGCGCGCGATCGATCCGCACGCCGAACCAGGCGCACGCCTCACAGATCCGCTCCCGAATGGTGGGCGCATTCTCTCCAATACCGGCCGTGAACACCAAGGTGTCGATGCCGCCGAGTGCGGCTGCAAGCGCCGCTATTTCGCGCTGAACCGCCTCGACAAAGAACGCGACCGCCCGCGCGGCTTGCGGACTTTTGCTCGCCAAGAGGCGCTGCATGTCGCCGCTTTCAGACGACAGACCCAAAAGGCCGGATTGCCGATAGAGCAGCTCACGTATTTCGGGGCCGCTCATGGCGAGTTCTTCCATGAGATAGAGGACCACGCCAGGATCCAGATCGCCTGGCCGCGTCGCCATCGGGACGCCGCCCAGCGGCGTCATCCCCATCGTGGTGGCGACGCTGACGCCGTCCTTCATGGCGCAGAGACTTGCGCCGGCGCCGAGATGGGCCGCCACGGCACGTCCGCCGCCGCCATAGCGCGATCGCAGGACCTCTGCGACGTGCTCATAAGACAAGCCGTGAAATCCGTAGCGCCGCACACCACGCTTCGCCAAATCCCCAGAGAGCGCGAACACCTGATTAAGATCGGGCTGTGCAGCGTGAAAAGCCGTATCGAAACATCCGAACTGGCGCACATGAGACGCGCGGCGCGTGACAAGATCAATAGCGGCAAGACTCGCCGGCTGATGCAATGGCGCCAGACATTCAAGGCGTCGAAGCGCTTCGATCACCTCGGCGTTCAGAAGGGTTGGTCTGGTGAATTCGGCGCCGCCATGAACGATACGATGGCCGATTGCGGCCAACATCGACTGGTCGATGCACGCGAACGTCACATCCAGCGCATGACCAATAGCAGAGTGCAAATCGGAAACGCGCGCCCCACAGCGCTCCTCAGAGACCGCCTTGCCAGTATGGCGAACCGTCAGCCGCGCTTCACCCTCGACGTTGGCTATCGTTCCCCTCAGAATCGCGTCGCCCGGCACGCGCGGGAAGGCAGCGAACTTTACGCTGGAGGAGCCGACATTGAGCGCAAGGAGCCACTCATTCATGGCGCTACCAGAGCGCGGCAGGATCACCGCGCCCCGTCACGGCCGCCTCCTCGGCAACGCTCAACAGTTCGGCAATCGGAACATCGATCAGTCCCGCCGCCGAATGAAGAAGATGCGCCCAGGTACAGCGGTTCGCAAACAACATCCCCATCGCGTCGAGCGTACCGCCCCGGCTGAGATAGCCGTGCGCGGCCAGTTTCGTAGGGCCTTCGTCGATTCGTCGCAGAAGACCTGTCATGATTTCGGGGCGCGTATGACTGACAAGCACACGCGGCAGCGAGGGGGGAAACAAGGAACGGAGCTGACTATCCGACAGCGTCACACGCGCCTCGAATTCATCGCGCGGCGACCGCAACCGGCCTGGCTCCAGGATGCATGTCGTCAACACACTCAATCCCCGTTCCCGCAACCTCGCCGCCGCTCGCTGCGCCTGCATCAGCTGGTAGGCGCCGATGGCGATCAATTGCAGCCGCGCATTCTCCACGTGCTCAACGTGGGCTGCACCATGATCAAGCGCGAGAGCGGCGCCAGCGCTGTCAAACATGACAGGCACGGCGCGCTTGGCGGCAACGATGCAAGCGACGACGCCGCGATCCGCATACACGCGCCGGAGGCACTCCACTGCGCTCGCACCGTCCACCGGAAACATCACGCGCGACACATCGGACATCTCACCCAGCAGCGCCTCGCCGATGGTCGGATCCTGGTGCGATTGCTGGTTCTTTCCGTTCTCCCAGGTATGCGAGGTCGCAATCACCGGAATCCCGATCCATTGCGGCGGGCGCCCCGCTTCGACCTGCTGGCGCGCAAAAATGATGTCCTGACGCAAGGCGCCCAGCATCTTTACAGCAAACGCCTCATAGCTGACGGCGAGGTTGAGGCCGCCCTTATTGCCAAGCGCCGCCCCAATCACCGCTTCCTCATTGAGGGCGGTGATCACCGCGCCTTGAACCGATTCAGGCGCCTGTTCCTCGGGGCGGTTCACGCGATGCTGCAACGCGCTCAGCACGCCGCCCATTTGATTGCTTTTCAGTTCGTCGGGATTGCCGACGCGAAACCGAAGCGTGGGGTTTTCGCGCGCCAGCGCAACCACCCAGGAATCCATCGCCGCCATCGGCGACACCGATCCGCCAACCTCAAGGCGGGGCGCCGGCGGCAGGACCGGCGCCTCAGGGCGCCGCGTGGCGAGCGCATGGTCACGCTCCTTCGTGCGCCGTTGCGCGCCATGCACATCGAACACGGCTTTGGCCGAGGCCAACTCGTCCCCGCTAACGAATAGGTGCTTTGCGGCTTCATTGAACGAGTGCCGCGCAGCTGCATCGTCTCGCAGCGAGCCTTCCAGCGGCAGATTGTGCGCGCGATTGGTCCCGGCGCCGGGAAAACCGTAACCCTTCTCAGTCTGCGCGATCGTGTACGGCAGTCTTACAGGATAGACCGCCCTTCCGGCGTGGATCGCCGCAGAAGCCTCCTGCAAACGGCGCTCTGATTCCAGAATCGCCCAGACGAAGGCGGCCGGATCGCGCCCATCGATCGTGATCGGATCGAAGCCGTTCACATCGAGATAGCGGCTGAGCCACGCAACGCCGCCGTCCTGCACGATCTCGGTGCGTTGTTCGATACGGCGGCCATTCAAGATCATCATCGGCGCGACAAGCCCGCAATCTTCCGCGCGCCACCACCGCTCGGCCCAGTCGCCGCCCCGCTGCTCCTCGAACGCCCCGTCGCTCAAAATTGCAACGAGGCTCTCGCCAGGCAGCGGCATGTGCACATACTGAACTTCAGCAAACCCCAGATAGCCGCCCTCCGCTATTCCTCCCGCGGTGTGCGCATTCACGTGACTGCCAAGCGGCGCAGCAGGCCGTCCGGCGGCGTCGATCTCGTAATTGTAAAAGTCCGCGCACAGGCGCGACAGTCCCGCCTCATCCGCGCCATAACGTGCGGCCTGCTGCGCAGAGAGATTGCCGACGAGCGCGTTCGCGGCCTCGATCGCCGCCACGCAATGACCTTGACCGAGGATCCACGCCCTTGTCTCCGCGCTCATGACATTGGCCGCCAGATAACCCACATAGGCTGGCGCCACATTCAGCGATCCGCCCGTGTGACCTTCTGGCGCTTTCTTGAAGGCGGTTGCCGGAAGATCGGCGCCGGAAAGGTCGACTTCCTTCGCGTAGGTCATGTGAGCCACAACCCACATCACCGCGCTCGTCAGGCGATCCGCCGCCGATAGAAGCGCATAGCTCTCTCGCTCCTGCCTGGCGCCCGTCTTCGCCACGCGACTCACAAGGGATTGAACTCGGTCGCACGTTTCCGGCGTGTGCTGGATCACACCATAACCGGAGCGCCATTTCTCGTAAGCGTCCGATGCAACCACAACAGGGTCTCCTCGCGCCTTGCGCCTAATGCGACATGAACAACGGCATGCGCGCGGAGTTCAACATTTCTTTCGTGGCGCCGCCGAGGACGAATTCCTTGAGCCGTGAATGGCCATAGGCGCCCATGACGAGCATGTCCGCGCGACGATTATGAGCCTCGTCGAGAATGGTGCGCCCAATCGACTGCGCCCCTAATTGCGTTACTGAATAGTCCGCTTTCACGCCATGCGCCGCGAGCAAATCGAGGATGGGAGACTTGATGTCCTCGACGGGAATTTTCTTTTCGCCTTGCACAGTCATGACATGCACTTTCTGCGCCGCTTTGAGGATAGGAAGCGCGTCTCCCACGGCGCGCGCCGCTGATTTGCTGAAATCCCAGGAGATGACCACAGAGTCCAACTTGAAGGGGTCATTGCTGGCCTCGGGATAGAGCAGGCATGGCCGTCCAAGACCGAACAGCCACTCCTCTACATCCAACCGATCCTCGATGCCGGCTTGCGGCAGCCCGAGAAGGCACAGATCGCTTGTCCGGCCGCGCCAAGTCATGTCTTCCGCCGAAGACGGCCAAGTCTCCGGCAATTGCACGATGTTGACGTCAATGCCGATCTCTTTGGCCTTGGTCTCAACATAGCGCTCAAGCGCCAGCGACTTCTCGGCGGCGCTTTGTTCAAACTCACGCGCCAACCCTGCCAAGATGCCTCCCGCTATGACGTGGGTCGGCGTGCGCACCTTCAAGCGGGGGCTCGTGACGTTCAGCTTGGAGTCGAAAAACAGCGCCGCACGGCACGCATAGTCCATGGCGCTGTTGGATGTCGGCGCAGGATGTGGCCTGAGCGTCAAATGCATGATGCGATACATGACTTCCTCCAGGGCCAGCGACGCCAAGGCCGCATCGGGTCCGCGCGCGCCAAGGTCACAGACAAACCCATCCTAGCCTATTCGGGCCGCCGACGCAGGCCTTGCGCCAAATCAACCCAAAGCGTCGCCGACTGGGTTAGAAATCGCTGGCGTCACGCGTGACGACGACTTCCCGGAAGGGCTGAGACGCGCTCAAATCGCGCCTGCCGATCAAGGCTATCGCTTCGTGAGTCTCGCCGCCCATGCCGAGCATGCACTTCAATGGACTTTCGCAAGCAGAGGCCGCACGCCGTCTGCGCGATGTCGGCCCCAATGAACTGCCACAAACGAGCGGCCGCGGCCTTATCGAGATCATCGCCGAGACGATGCGCGAGCCGATGTTCCTGCTCCTGCTCGGCGCAGCAATGCTCTACATGGTGCTCGGCGATCTTGGCGAAGGCCTGTTCCTTTTTGGCGGCGCGTTGGCCTCGATCGGGCTGGTGATTTTCCAAGAGGCGCGCAGCGAGCGCGCCCTTGCCGCCCTTCGGGAGCTATCGCAGCCGCACGCCCGCGTTATTCGGGATGGACAGGACATACAGATTCCGGCGCGCGAGCTTGTGCCTGAAGACCTTCTGCTTGTCGGCGAGGGAGAGCGCATACCGGCGGACGGCGTATTGATTGGGGGCAGCGTGCTGAGCGTGGACGAATCCACACTCACGGGTGAATCCGCCCCCGTTTCCAAACGCATTGCCGCCGAAGACGTAATGACCGAGGACGCCCGCCCCGGCGCGGTATCGAGCCCCTATGTGTTCTCCGGAACGCTGAGCGTCGCCGGACAAGGGATCATTCGGGTCACGCGCACGGGTCCGCATTCCGCCCTTGGGCAGATCAGCGCATCGCTCGCACAAATCGGTCAGGAAGCCACGCCGCTACAGCAAGCGGCAGGACGCCTCGTCACACTATTGGGCGTTCTCGCCCTGGTGTTTTGCGGGATTATCGCCCTTGCCTATGGCCTGCTGCGCGATGACTGGGTCGCCGGCGCACTCGCCGGGGTCACCGTGGCGATCGCTCTCATCCCGGAAGAATTTCCAATGGTGCTGGCGGTCTTCATGGCGCTCGGCGCATGGCGGCTTGCCTCGCACCGCGTCCTGGTTCGCCGCAGCGCCGTCATTGAGGCGCTTGGCGGCGCAACTGTTTTGTGCGTCGACAAAACCGGCACGCTCACCGAAAACCAAATGCGCGTCGCCCGCATTTGGACCGGCGCTGAAGACATCATTGTTCGCGACGGCGCTCTTGAACACGGGCCGGCGCGCGATGCGCTTGAAGTCGCGGCTCTCGCATCGGCGACGCGCCCGGTCGATCCAATGGACAGAGCCATTTGCGCCATTGCGCCAGACGCCGAGCGCGTGATGCAGATGGAGCGCGCCTGGCCGCTTCGCCCTGAAATGATGGCTGTTGTGCAGGTTTGGCGCAGCGAAGGTGAGGAAAGGGTCGCCGCTGCGAAAGGCGCACCGGAAGCCATTTTCCAATTATGCCGTTTGCCGCCCGAAGAGATGACCCGCCTCGGCGCGGCCCTGCACGATTTCGCGAACGAAGGCCTACGCGTGCTTGGCATCGCTTCGCGCCGGCAGGTCGGCGCCCTCCCCGACAAGCCGGAGGATGTGCGGTTTGAGTTCCGTGGCCTCATTGGCTTCCTCGACCCGCTCCGGGCCGATGCGACAGCCGCGATCCAGGAAGCGCGATCGGCGGGCTTGAAGGTCATCATGATCACCGGCGATCACCCGGCAACCGCGCTGGCAATCGCCAGGAGCGCCGGGATCGAGGTTACAGCCGGCGTGGTTCTGGGCGCTGAGATCGCGCGGCAATCGCCGACCGAACTTGGCGCCACCCTGCGTCATGCGCGCGTGTTTGCGCGGATCGCGCCGGAACAGAAATTGATGATCGTAGAGGCCCTCAAGGCCAATGACGAGATCGTCGCCATGACAGGCGATGGCGTCAATGATGCACCTGCCCTTGAAGCCGCGCATATCGGCATCGCCATGGGCAAGCGCGGCACCGACGTGGCGCGCGAAGCTGCCGATCTTGTCCTCTCAGATGACAGCTTCGCTTCCATCGTCGGCGGGGTACGCCTAGGACGACGCATTTTCACCAATCTGCGGCGCGCCCTCACCTACATCACGGCGATCCATGTGCCCATTGCCGGGCTTGCATTGGCGCCAATTCTCTTCGGCATGCCGCCACTCTTGTTTCCCATGCATGTTGTCTTGCTTGAACTCGCCATCGATCCAATCTGCGCATTGGTGTTCGAAGGCGAGCCGAGCGAACGCGCCGCCATGCAAAAACCGCCGCGGCCGCGAAAAGAAGCATTGTTCGGACCGCACCAACTCGCAAAGTCCTTCACCCAAGGTTTGGGCGTCCTGATCGGGGTTTTTGGCCTCTACGCCGTCCTTCTGCAGCAGGCGACCGAGCCCGTTGCACGGGGCGGCGCCTTTATCGCTCTCGTACTGGCCAACCTCGTCCTGGCGCTCGCCGACGCCATGGCCAATGACGGCCGCGTTTTGGCGCCACATCGACGCGTGTTCTGGTCCATCGCCGGCGCGCTTCTGTTGCTTTTGGCGAGCGTATTCGCCGTGCCGCCGCTTGCGTCTATCTTCAGGGTGGCTGCGCCCGATCTCTCGCTTGTCCTAGTGTCTGTCATGGTCGCGCTCGTGAGCGGCGCATGGCTCCGCGCCGGCGAAGCCGTGCTGGCGCGCATCCGCAGCACCAGCGCGGCCAACAAGTCAGACCAAGCCCCCAATCGTCCCTTAGCATGAAACCCGTTCGAGCCTCGCCCGTGCACCTAAAAATCAAGCCGATCGCCATAAACACCTTTCGCGAAAACGTACTGATCCTTTCGCGCGATTGCCATGCGTTGCGCCCTGAGCGCCTGAAGGGGTCGCGCAAGGTTGAGATTACAAGGGGCAGCGAACGATTGCTGGCAACCGTCATCATCGCCGAGGATCCGCTTCTCGTAGCCCCCGATGAAGTGGGGCTGACCCAGCCTGCGTTTCGCCGTCTGGGTGCGCCAGCAGGCGCGCTCGCCAATGTCGCATCCGCGCCGCCGCCTTCGGCGACTTCTGCAATCTTTGATAAGATACGCGGCGACACACTGACGCCTGCGCAGCTGACCGACGTCGTGCATGATCTTGTCGACCATCGCTGGTCCGACATGGAAATCGCCGCCTTTCTCGTCGCCTGCGCCAGCTTCATGACCGCCGATGAGACCTTGGCGCTCACGGACGCGATGGCGCGCGCCGGCAAGCGCCTTCAGTGGGACAATCGACTCGTTGTCGACAAGCATTGCATCGGCGGCGTCCCGGGAAACCGCACATCGCTGATCGTCGCCCCGATCGTCGCAGCGCATGGGCTCCTCTTTCCCAAAACCTCTTCGCGCGCCATCACCTCGCCGTCCGGCACGGCCGACACGATGGAAGTGCTCGCGCGCGTCGACCTGGACGAACAGGAAATGCGCGCGGTCGTCGAAGAGTGCGGCGGCTGCGTGGTGTGGGGCGGACGCGTGGACCTCTCGCCTGCGGACGATGTGCTGATCTCGGTCGAACGGCCGCTGTCCATCGACACGCCCGATCAGATGGTCGCGTCGATCCTGTCCAAGAAGCTCGCCGCTGGCTCCACCAGCCTTATCATCGATGTCCCAGTCGGGCCGACCGCCAAAGTGCGCGACACGCGCGCCGCCCTGCGTCTCCGCAAGCTCTTCGAGTTCGTGGGCTCGCGGCTGGGATTGCACATCGATGTCATAATGACGGATGGCTCGCAGCCAATTGGGCGCGGCATCGGTCCGGCGCTCGAAATGCGCGACGTCTTGGCCGTGTTGCGAAGCGCAAGCGACGCGCCCCCGGAGCTAACCGACAAAGCCGTCAAACTTTCAGGCCGTCTGCTTGAACTCGATCCCGAAGTCAGAGGCGGTCAGGGCGAAGCGCGCGCGCGCGAACTCCTCGGAAGCGGCGCTGCTTTGAAAAAGATGGAGCAAATCGCCGAGGCACAAGGACCGTCTCCGATCTCCAATGCGATCGGTTCTCTCGTGCATGAAGTCGCCGCCAAAAAGGATGGCTGGATCGATGGCGTCGATTGCCTGCGCATCGCCCGCATTGCGCGACTTGCGGGCGCACCGACCGACCCGGGCGCAGGCATCGATATCCTGAAACGCAAGGGCGACAATGTGCGCGCTGGCGAGCCGCTCTATCGCATCCACGGCGTGGAACGTGCGGATTTTGACTATGCCGCAAGCGCAGCCGACGCTGAATCCGGATTTCACTTAACATGAATCAGACGAGCGTCCTCCTGCACGCGTTTGCCGATGAGGCGGCGTCGGCCCGTGCGCTCGCGGAAGCGCTTGGGATCGGTGTTCGCATCGTCGATGTTCACACCTTTCCTGACGGCGAGGTGCTGCCAACCATTCCCAAGGCGGCGGCGACCACCATTGTCTATCGTTCGCTCGCGCGACCCAATGATAAACTGATACCTTTGCTACTGGCGTGCGATGCTTGGCGCCGCGCCGGCGCCAAGCGCCTCATACTCGTCGCCCCCTACCTGTGTTATCTGCGCCAAGACACTGTCTTCGCCCCCGGTCAGCCGAACTCTCAAGCTGTGATCGGCGACCTTCTGGGCGCCCGGTTTGACCGGATCGTAACGGTCGACGCCCACCTTCACCGAACGCCGTCGATCGAGAGCGTGTTTCCGCAGACCGCGGCGACAAACCTGACCGCTGCGCTCGCCGTCGCGGGGTGGCTCGAGCGCAATCACCCCAGTGTCGACTTCATCCTTGGGCCGGACGTGGAATCCGAACCCTGGGTACGTCAGGCGGCCTCATCCTTGGGCACGCCTTACCGGCTCTTTTCTAAGACGCGACGCGGCGACGCCGACGTGCGCCTGACGCTGCAAAGCCCCGAAGACTTCGCAGGCCGCTCTGTCGCGCTTGTGGACGACATTTGTTCGAGCGGCGGCACGCTGATCAAGGCCACGAGCATGCTGAAGAACGCCGGCGCGCGTGAAATTATCGTGTGCGTCACGCACGCGCTGTTTGACGAAGCTGCCGCAGACAAGCTCCGCGCCGCCGGCGCGACATCAATCGCCTCGACGGATTCTGTGAGACATCCCACCAACGCCATCGCGCTGGCGCCGCTCCTGGCGGACGCGCTTCGCAGCGAGGCGCCGCCATGACGCAAGTCACGTCTGCGGCGCCGCTCCCGGCATTTCAGACCGCGGCGCTCTCAAAAACCTATGGCGACGGCCCCACCGCAGTTCATGCACTGCGCGATGTCGATTTGAAGATCGCCGAGGGCGAATTGATCGTTCTGCTTGGCCCGTCAGGATCGGGCAAATCGACATTGCTCAACATCCTCGGCGGACTTGACCGCGCCAGTTCAGGCGAAGTTCGATTCCATGACGCATCGCTCGTCGCCATGAACGATCGGGCGCTCACGCACTTTCGCCGCCGCCATGTCGGCTTCATTTTTCAGTTCTACAATCTCATCCCCAGTCTGACCGCACGGGAAAACGTCGACCTCGTCCGCGAAATCGCCGAAGATCCCTTGAGCGCGGAAGAGGCGCTGGACCTCGTTGGCTTGGCCGATCGCATGGATCATTTTCCTGCGCAGCTTTCGGGCGGCGAACAACAACGCGTCGCCGTCGCCCGCGCCATCGCAAAGCGTCCCGCGGTTTTGCTGTGCGATGAACCCACAGGCGCTCTCGATCTCAAGACGGGCGTGCGCGTGCTGGAAGCCCTTGTCGAAATCAACAAGCGCTATCGCTCGACGACGCTGATCGTCACGCACAATGCGGACGTCGCGCGCCTCGGCGAACGCGTCATTCACTTTGCCGACGGGCGCATTCGCGTCATCGAGACCAATGCAGCGCGCGTTCCTCCATCGGAACTCAAATGGTGAAAGCCCGCTTCCACCCCCTCGACCGCAAGCTCTTGCGCGATGTGTGGCGCATGCGCATCCATGCTGCGGCCGTCGCGCTGGTTCTGGGTTGCGGGCTTTCCGTCTACATCATGTCGGTCGGCATGCGCGCCTCGCTGGAGCGGACGCGCGCCGACTATTACGCCGCCTATCAGATGATGGATTTGGCGGCCGACCTCGTTCGCGCCCCCGATCGTGTCGCGGCGGATCTGCAACGCATCCCCGACGTTGCAGCCATCGAGACGCGCATTGGAGGCTATGCGCTGCTCGATGCGCCGCAGATTGTTGAGCCGGCTTCCGCGCGGCTTGTTTCGTTGCCTTTGGACGGACGCCCGCGCATCAACGATCTCGCTATGGTGCGCGGCCGATGGCCCGATCCGGCGAAGGCTGAAGAGGCCGTGGTCAGTGAAGCATTCGCCAATGCGCTTGGTCTTGAGATCGGCGCGCGCCTCGCCGCGACCATTCACGGGCGGCGACACATCCTTACTATCGTCGGCATCGCCAACGCGCCGGAATTCGTCTTTGTCTCGGCGCCCGGCGAACTCTTCCCGCAGCCTGAGCGATTTGGCGTGATCTGGATGGGACGCACAGCGCTCGCGCGCGCCTTTGACATGAGCGGCACGTTCAACGAAGCGATCTTTCGGCTCGCGCCCGGCGCCGACAGCCGCCGTGTCAGCGCCGCTATTGACGAGGCCTTGCGCGCCTACGGCTCCAGCGGCGCATATGGTCGCGACCGCATGATGTCGGATCGCTTCCTATCAGAGGAAATGAAGCAACTGACGACCATGGCGATCTTCCTGCCTGCGTTCTTTCTTCTGATCGCCGCTTTCCTGGTGAATATCGCGCTAGGGCGCGTCATCGCCACCGAACGCTCAAATATCGGCCTGCTCAAGGCATTCGGCTACGCCGACATTGCGGTTGCCTGGCACTACGCCAAAAGCGCGCTCCTGTTCGCCGCCGCCGGCGCCATGCTCGCCTCCATCGCCGGCATTATCCTCGGACGCGCGGTCGCCGACATCTATCGAGACTATTATCACTTCCCATCGCTGGACTTCTCGGCCGATGCGGCCACCTTCGCCGGTGCATGGGCCGCAGCCATTTGCGCGGTCAGCATCGGCGCGATTTTCTCGGTGTGGCGGGCAGTACGCCTCGCGCCTGCCGAAGCGCTCGCCCCGCCGCGTCCCGCCAATTACGCGCGCGCCTCGGGCGTATCGTCCGCTCTTGCCGTCTATCTCGACGCCAAATCACGCATCATCCTGCGCCGAATCCAGCGTTTTCCACGCCGCGCCGCCACCACCGTGATCGGCATCGCACTGGCCATGGCCCTCCTGGTGGTCTCCGGAGCCTTTCCTGCCGTCATGACCCAATTGCTGAACGTGCATTTCTCGGTCGCAAATCGACAAGACGTCACTTTGTCATTCGCGGCGCCGCGGGAGATTGCCGTCATGCATGCCGTCACACGCTTGCCCGGCGTGATCTATGCCGAACCATTCCGCGCCGACGATGTCATCTTACGCCATGGCCGGCATGAAGTCCGTGAAGCGGTTTTTGGACTGCCGTTCAATGCGCGCCTCAGCCGCCTCATCGGCAGGTACGGCGCCGCCGTTGAGCCGCCTCCCGCGGGTATTGCTCTGGCGCGCGCGCTCGCTGAGCGCTTGGAGGCGAGTCCAGGCGACGCGATCGAGATTGAACAGGTCTCAGGGCGGCGCATAGAGGCGCGCATCCGCGTCTCCAGTATCGTCGATCCCATGGTCGGCTCATCCGCCTATATGAACATTGACGATCTGGGGCGGCTCTTTCGTGAACCTGACCGTATATCCGGCGCGCACCTTGCCCTCGATCCCGCGCGCTACGGCGCCTTCAATGCTGTGATCAAAGAAACGCCCGCGCTCGCCGGCGCCAGTTTTCTCCGGCAAGCCGAGCAATCGATGCGCCGCACGTTCGATGAGGGGGTCGGCGTTATGAACTATCTCTACATCGCCTTCGCCGCGATCATGGCGGGCGGTGTCGCGTTTTCAGCCGCGCGCGTGACCATGGCTGAACAGGAACGCGACCTTGCAACCTTGCGCGTGTTGGGGTTTTCGCGCGGCGAGGTCTCCTATGTTCTCGTCGGAGAGCTATTCGTTCTGGCTCTGCTCGCAGTTCCCCTTGGCTGCGCCTTGGGCACGCTGCTCGGGATTTGGCTCATGCGCCTCTTTCAAACGGACATGTACAGCTTCTCATTCACCTTCGATCCAGGCGGTTACGCCTTCGCGATCGCCTTCACGCTTGCCTGCGTCGCCGCCGCCGCATTCGTCGTTCGCCTCGGAATAGATCGCCTCGACATGGTGGGTGTTCTGAAGGCCAGGGATTGAGCCATGAGCAATCTTCGCATGCCAAAACTATCTGCGGCGCAATGGCTCTGGCTCTCGGCAGGCGTGCTCTTGGCCGTCCTACTGATCTGGCTTGCGCTGCCGCGTCCCACAAATGTGGAAGCGGCGCTTATCGATCGCGGCGAAGTGAGACGCACGATTGTCGATGAAGGACGGACACGCATCCACGACGTGTTCGTTGTCGCAGCGCCCGTCGGCGGCGAATTGCAGCGCATTGCGCTGCATCCCGGCGACGCCGTTGCGCGCGGCGCAATCGTGGCGACCATTTCACCGGCCGACCCGGCTTTGCTGGACGCACGGACTGCCGCCGAAGCGGACTCGGCTATAGCCGCAGCGCAGGCGTCCCTCGCTGCTGCAGAGGCGAGCGCCGAGCTCGCCCAGCGTGACCAGCAGCGTATCGCCCGTCTTGCCGAAAGAGGCTTCGCCTCCAATGCGGCGCTCGATAGCGCCAACGCGGCGCTCAGAGCAGCGCGCGCCAATGTCGTCGCCCGCCGCGCGGACGTGCAGCGCGCGCGGACAGCAGCGGGACGCGGCGGCGCACGCGCCCATGCCGCTACGCCCGTACGGAGTCCTGTCAGCGGACGGGTCTTGCGTATCCTGCAAGAAAGCGAGGGCGTGGTTGCCGTCGGCGCGCCGCTGATCGAAATCGGCGACCCGGCGGATCTAGAAGTCGTCGCCGAGTTTCTGAGCCAGGACGCCACCCTTATTCAGGCTGGCGCGCGCGCCAGCCTGGAGGGATGGGGCGGAGACCAGGCGATCGAAGCGCGCGTCGCGCGTGTCGAACCTTACGCCCATACGAAGACCTCCGCGCTCGGCGTCGAGGAGCAGCGCGTCAATGTGATACTGCGCCTCGCCGATCCAGCTTCGGGGCCTCCCTTGGGACACGGCTTCCGTCTCGACGCGCGGATCATCGTCAACGAAGTGCCGGACGCCCTGCGCGTTCCGACCGACGCCCTGGTGCGCGAGGGACAAGGTTGGGCCGTGTTCCGTATCGAACGAGGCCGCGCGCGGCTGCGGCCCGTGCGCGTGGACGTCGGTGACGACCACTACCGCGTGGTTGTCGAAGGCCTGGACGCCGGCGATCGCGTGATCCTGTTTCCGGGCGCTTCACTTGCGGACGGGGATCGCGTTCGCGTCGCGCCGGCGGCGCGCAGCGCCGATCGGCCGAGCTAAAGTCGCTCTTTGAGGTCATGTAAAATCGCTTCGCGCGTCGCGTCGTCGGCGGCCTCTTCGAGTTTCTCCTGCAGAGCCGAGAGAAACTCCGCCCGCGCATTATGCCAATCGAGGCGCGAGACGTTCTTGGGCTCAAGGCGCGGCGCTGCGCCGCGCTCGGGTTCGCCGGTCTGCGCGGCGCGCAGCCGGTAACTCTGATCGAGCTCTGCGACCAGGATTTTCCCGTCGACGGCGTCCGCCGCAATCAAGCGCCGCTTCAAGCCGGTGAGGTTTTGCGGCTCGCCATGGGCGAGGAAGATTGAACCGCCAATCGGCCCGCGCGCTTTCACCCAATTCACCAGACCATTTGCATCGGCATGGCCGGAATAGACATCAAGCGATCGCACGCGAGCGCGGACCTTGATCTCGTCGCCCTGGATGCGCACGCGCTGACGCCCCTCCTGCAACAGACGTCCCAGCGTGCCGATCGCCTGAAATCCGACGATGAGAACGGTGGCTTCTTCCCGCCATAAGAGCCGCCTTAAATGATGACGCACCCGGCCTGCATCGCACATGCCGCTGGCGGCGATGATCACATGCCATCCTTTGAAGCGCTCGATGGCGCGGCTCTCCCCGACGCTTTCGGTGTATTGCAGCCAGCGCGATTGACGCAGCCGGGCGAACGGATGGTCGCCGTCATCAAGTCGGCCATGCTCCAGGAAGACCTCGCTGGCGCGGATCGCGAGCGGCGAGTCTAGAAAGATCTGCCCCGGCGGGGCCTCATTGGCTTCCATGAGTTCGAGCAGATCGACGATCAATTCCTGGGTGCGCTCGACAGCGAAGGCGGGGATAAGCAATGGCCCGCCGGCGGCATGCGCGGCGCGCATCTCCTCCGCCAACGTCTTGCGGCGCTCGACCTGCCCGACCATGCGGCGCTCGACATCGCCATAAGTGCTCTCGACGATAAGATGATCGACGCCCATCGGACCTTCAGGATCGTCGGCGTATTCGCGGCCGCCGGGGCCGATATCGCCTGAAAAGCAAAGACGCTGCGTTGTCCCGCCTTCGCTCAGTTCGATTTCAATCGACGCCGCGCCGAGGATGTGGCCGGCGTTCCACCATTGCGCCCGCACGCCGGGCGCAATCTCCCGCCAAGCTTTCAAGGGCGTTGAACGAAACAGCCTCATCGCCTCTTCAGCGTCGGCCTTGGTGTAGATCGGCGTAACCGCTTCACCGCCGCGTCGCTGGTTGCGGCGGTTAAGAGCCTCCACCTCCATCTCCTGAATGGCGCCGGCGTCCGGCAGCATCACCCGGCAAAGCTCGATCGTGCCCGCGGTCGCGTAGATGGGTCCATTGAAGCCCTGCAACGCCAGCTTAGGGATGAGACCGCTATGGTCGATATGGGCATGCGTGAGCAGAACCGCGGCGATCGCCTCGGGGCTGAAAGGAAAGCGCTCATAATTGAGCGCTTTGAGCGTTTTTGGCCCCTGGAAGAGCCCGCAATCGACCAGCACTTTGGCATGATCGGTCTCGATCAGCGCGCACGCGCCGGTCACGCAGCCCGCGGCGCCAAAGAAATGCAGTCTGGCGCTCATGCCGCCCTCCGCGTCCATAGTTTGCAATGGCGCCCACGTTAGCCCATTGCGCAAGATCAAGGTCGTCTTCCGCCGATCGGCCTCTTTGGGTAAGTTGATCTGATCTTCGCCCATAGGGAGGGGAATACATGTCGCTGAGTAGAATCGTGCTGCGCCTGGCGCGCAATCCAGATGCCGGTATAGCCGAAGGCGACGACAGCCACGGGTACACGCTCGTGGCGCCGCTCTCTGACACCGGATTGCTCGACGAGGACGCGTGGCGCGCCCATAAAGACGAATGCAGCGTGAGAGCTTTTTCCTCGGACGGCTCGGTGCGCCTCGGGCGTCTCGCGCGACGGGGAAACAATTGGTTTTTCGATTACGATCGCGCAGCGAGTGAAGACGACGAACCCATATTCAAGCTCGACAGTCACAAATTCATCAGCGGCGAATACATCACCGTGAAAGACACCGCGGACGAACCCTTGGTGTACCGGGTAAGCGAGGTGCAGGTCCTGCGCTAATGCCGCCCCGCATTGAACCAGTCGTCGTGGGATGTCTCGGATGACCTATTATTTTGCGCGCACGGTCGACGCCCCGTTTGTAGAGGCTGTGGCGCGCACGAAGGCGGCGCTTTCAGCCGAGGGCTTCGGTGTTCTCAGTGAAATCGATGTCGCCGCGACGCTGAAAGCCAAAGTGGGCGCCGACCTGGCCCCCTACCTCATCCTTGGCGCCTGCAATCCGCAATTCGCGCACCGCGCCTTGCTGGCGGAGCCCAAGATCGGGACCATGTTGCCCTGCAACGTCATCGTGCGGCAAGAAGCGCCCGGCAAAGTCGAGATCGCCGCAATTGATCCGGTGGCGTCCATGCAAGCCGTCGAGAACCCAGCACTTGCGGAGACTGCGGGAGCAGTACGCGATAGGCTTCAAAAGGTCATTGCGAACCTTTGAGCACGCCTCCGTTTCCTGCCCCGAGGTGAAAACAAGACATACACAATGAACGCAACACCCCTGGCAGCACTGCTGAGACAAAAGAAGTCTCGTTGACGCTCAACTCCGATCTTGCCGGCCGTTCCGACGCTTTCAATCCAGCCCAGCTTCTCCTTGCCGCCACAGCCGCGTGCATGATCAAGGGGGCCGAGAGCGTTGCGTCAATGTTACGCGCTATAGCGGCGCACATTACGAAACTCTGCGGACATCTATGTGACAGACCTCACGATGACGGCCGCAAGATATAGCCCAAAACCGAATGCCGCGTGAGCGGCCAAACTCCGCATCCGAGCAATGTTCGGTCTCTCTGCCTTTGACGACGCGAAACCCGCGCCCATTGCCGGCTGCATCATTAGGAATGGCGCCGCGACGGTCATGATCCCGACGAGCATGGCAGGAAGTACGGTTGGAGTATTCAACCAATCCGCGCCGGCGAATGCGACGAGGAGGCCGGCGTACAGGATTCCAATGCCGTAGTGCGCGCTCCACCCAATGAGATGTTCACCGCCAATACGGGGCGCGTCGGCGACGGCCCGATGCACGAAGCGACCGCGTGTAAAGTAGCCGATCCAGCGGCCCACCATCTTGTAGTTCGGGGAAGGCACGCCAAAGGCCGCCTTCAGGAAAAGCGACCAAAAATCCAAAATCAGCGTCGCGCCAATTCCAACGACGCCAACCTTGGCCCCGAGTCCCAGTAGCTCTTCCAACTCTCTCTCCTAAGCAAGAACTAGGTCAGCTTGACGCTCGACGCGTGAATGACACTGCTACAGACAACGCTCAGCCTGAGACCCGACAATTAGGGCGCATCGCTGATTGAGACCGCGACGCCGCCCCGCTTTCGCCCCGTGTCAACGAAGCGGTGGGCGTCAACAATCTCCCGAAGCTTGTACGTCCGATCTATCACCGGTCTGATCCGGCCCGTTTCGATCAGGCCCTTGATCAACAAGAGGTCGTCTTTAGACTCTCCACCGGAAAACCCGACGATGACGCGTTTGCCGCGGCGCATCGAGGTCCAGAGCGCCTGCAAAAGTTGCGTTAGCGTTTGCACGACGAAGACGTGGCGCCCGTATGGCGTCAGCACCCGCTTGGCGCGCGAGAACGACGTGCCTCCGACCGTGTCTAGAATCGCATCGTAGACAATTGGACCTTGGGTGAAATCGTTCTTGGAATAGTCAATCACCTGATCAGCGCCGAGCGAAGTGACGAGCTCCGCATTTGCCGCACTGCAAACGCTAGTGACGTGAGCGCCAAAATGTTTGGCCAGCTGCACTGCAAACACGCCCACCGCGCCGCTGGCGCCGTGGATGAGTATCTTCTGTCCGGGCTTGATCCGCACAGAGTCCCGCAAGAACTCCAAGGCCGACAGAGCCCCGAACGGCACGACGGCCGCCTGTTCAAACGTCAAACCATCTGGCTTGGCGGCGATCGCGACCGACTCGCGAGCCGCAAGCAATTCCGCATTGGCGCCGCCAATCCTCATGCCGAACACGGCGTCACCCACGCGAAATGCTGTCACGCTCCGGCCGACTTCCGCGATGGTTCCGGCAAATTCCATACCCGCAACGGGACTGCGCGGGCGCAGCACGCCAAACAATAACCGCATCGGCAGCCAGAAAATGCCGGCCCCGGTGAAAGCGCGCATGCGTACATCGCCGGACGTCACGCTGCTGGCGCAGACACGAACCAAGACTTCATCGGCCTTGAGCGTGGGCCTCGCCACCTCTTCGATCTTCAAAACGTCAGGGGGGCCGTAGCGACGGTAAGTGGCGGCTAGCATGGCATGTCCTCAGTTGAGCCATTGCCGCGGCAAGCGCGCGACATCGATGAGATCGGCGAGATCGTTGGGGATCGGCATCGACTTGAACGCGCTCACATTCGCGCCCCCGGTGTTTCCTTGAGGGATAAGCCCAACCCAGGTCACAGCCGCGGCCCCGACTAGCCGCGTGATCTGGCCAACAATTTCACGGAGCTTGTGGTGTCGTAGCCCCCAGGCCAGCATCAGCCAGTGCACGCGAACATGTTGTGCGGTCGATCTTTGACCCAAGACGTGCGCGCGCTCGAGATGACTAAAAGCTGCCAACGGCTCGCCAGCGCGCTCTGCTGCTCGCGCGGCTTCCAACTCGATTTCGACATAAGCGCGGATGCGGTTGCCGAACGTTAGGCGATTGAGCTCCTCGACACGCCTCGAAAGCAGCCGCCATGCGAGATAGAATGCTGCGAAAGCGTCAATGCTGGCGCAGAACATCGGCCACCAGGCTGGAACGCCTGCATTCGCCACCACATCGCTGTGCACCAGATCGAGACCGGCATGGCCAAGAATGGCAGCTGCAACGATCCACAGACTGGTTCTGAAACCGATCACCGCTAGGCACACGAAGACCATTGAAATCGCGATTTCGACCGGAAGCGCATGCCGGTCTCCGCCGATGATTGCGAACAAAGCATAGTAAGACGCGATCACGATCATCATGACCGGATAGAAGGCCCGGTCTCGCTCAAGGCCGGCGACCGTGCCGAGTCCGCAAACGCCCAGCCCGAGAACAATTCCAACAAGGTATTCCATGATCATTCGCTCTCGACATCGGGTTCTGGAAAGACCAAGTGGCGGCCAGCCCGAACTTCTCTCATCGGAAAAGTTCGGGCCACAGCCTTCACGCGCAACGGCAGTCCGGACCGCGAGAACTCTTCTTGCAGCGGCATTTGTCACCGCAACGGCAGGTGGGGCCGCACGCACAGCCGCCGGCTTTGGGCGTATTCACGCGAGAAGTTTGGGCGTTGCTCATTTTCGTCTCCATGAGGTTGGTCATTGGGTGGTCCGTGAGGACACGCCCTACCTAAGCCCCGGAGCGGCGAGCGGCTTGAACGAAACGGCTACAACATTTCCAACGCCACGGCGGGCAATCCGAACATGCGCTTGAATGTGCGGCTCAGGTGCGCGGAATCGGAAAAGCCCGCCTCCTGTGCGGCGTCTGTCAGTGTTCCGCCCGCAACGCGGGCATCGACGGCGCGCACCAAGCGCAGCCAGAGCACGTAGGTGCGAAACGGCAGACCCGTTTCCTCGACAAACAGGTGGCTTGCCCGGCTTGTCGATAAGCCGACGCTTCGTGCGGCCTCGTCGATACCGAGAGACTGATCCATGTTTTCGTTCGCCCATTTGATGATCTGGCGCACGCGACGGTCGGGTTCGGCCACGCGGGCATGACCCGCGATACGATCCGTGATCTTCATTCCTGCTTCGCGCAACGTGCTTCTTGGATCCTGCGCACTATGAAACGCCGCGAGGATGAGATCGGGTGAATCTTGCACCTGCGCAGCGGTCATGGTCGTGGCCGGCCGCCCCTGCATCAACTGTTCTAGCGTGCGACCTGCGCGACTTTCCGGTTCGACAAACAGATGCGAGACCAATCCGCGCGCCTCGAAAGCATGGAGGGTATCTGGCGCCACGATGGCGAATGGCCCCGGCACGGCGCTATTCTCAACGCTAAAGGTGAAGCTTCCCCCGAGTGAAAACGTAAGCTGAAACGCATGGTGCGCATGCATCTCGGTGCGGCTGGGCGCGTCGGGGGCGCCCGGCACGTCGAACACCCAGAGACTGCCGCCTTCCCAGACGGCGATGCGGCCGGTTGCGATAGTTTCCATCAGTCCATCCTACAGCAGTCGGGCGCGCGGGGCACGATAAACAAGGAGGCCGAGGCCCCTTCTCGCGCCGCTCTAAAAGAATCAGGCAGCTGTTACGTTCAAGCGCACACCGAGCGACGGATGAGACAAGCGCTCACCAGGTCCGAAACCAGTGAGGTCCCCGATGAGTTCGCGCCAATTACACCCCCTCGCCCCCATTGCCGCGTCCTTCGCTCATGCAGCGCGAGTGGGGGGCCGCATGACCTTGGCCCTAACCCTGTTGCTCGCCGCGCCATCATGCGCAACCGCGCCGCGCGACATGCGGTTCGCCGAATTCGACGGTCATCGCATTGCCTATCGGATGCTCGGCGCAGGCGAACCGACGATCGTGATGATTTCAGGCTTGGGCGATGGCATGGCCACCTTCGACGATGTCGCCCCCGAACTCGCGGCAACAGCAACCGTGATCCTCTACGATCGGCCCGGTTATGGCGGCAGCGCCCCGACCACAGGGCCGCGCGACGCGGAGGCTGCCGAGCGGGAGTTGTCCGCAGTGTTGGATCAATCCGGCGCCCGCGGCCCCTATGTGTTGATCGGCCACTCGCTGGGCGGACTTTACGCGGAATACTTCGCCGCTCAGCACCCAGATCAAATTGCTGGCGTCGTCCTAGAGGAATCGCGGCCCGCGGACTTCACCCACCGCTGCGAGGACGCTGGCGTCACGTCTTGCACGCTGCCTGCATCCATGGCGTGGACCTTGCCGGCGGGCGGTCGCGCCGAATTGGCCTCGCTGCCGATGACAGTAGGCGAAGTCGAGCGAATTCGCACCGCGCACGGAAAACCAGTGCTGGTCCTGTCTCGACCATTGTCTGAAAACCCAAGCGCCTTTGACCGGCTGTGGTCGACTGCGCAACGCGATCTCACGGCGCGCTATCCTGGCGCCCGTCAACTCGTTGCAGAGGACGGCGGCCACTATCTCCATCTCGATCAGCGCGCGTGGTTCGTTGAGTCGGTTCGCGCCTTCATCAATGATGATCTCGCGCAAAGATAATGCTGGAGCCGCTTCAACATGACGGGGGGGGGGGCGCCCCAAAGGCCGCCCCCCCGTATCCGGCGTCAGACCTTAACCGAGTTGAGGCGCAGCGCGTTCGCGATCACCGAAACAGATGACAGCGCCATCGCCGCCGCCGCGATCATCGGCGACAGCAGATCGCCGGCGAGCGGATAAAGGACGCCCGCAGCGATCGGAATGCCGGCGACATTATAGGCGAAGGCGAAGAACAGGTTCTGCCGGATGTTGTTCATCGTCGCCTTCGAGATCGCCCGCGCGCGCACGATGCCGCCGAGATCGCCCTTCAACAGCGTGACGCCCGCGCTCTCCATCGCGACATCCGTGCCGGTGCCCATCGCAATCCCGACATCGGCGGCCGCCAGTGCAGGCGCGTCATTCACGCCGTCGCCCGCCATTGCAACGACGCGGCCCTGCGCCTTGAGCTTTGTAACGATCTGCGATTTGTCCTGTGGAAGGACTTCGGCCTCGACCTCATCGAGCCCGAGCTTGCGCGCCACCGCTTCCGCCGTCGTGCGATTGTCGCCGGTCAGCATGACGAGCTTCACGCCCTGCCCCCGCAGCGCTGCAAGCGCGGCCGGCGTGCTGGCCTTGACCGGGTCCGCTATGCCGAGGACGCCGCGCACCACTCCGTCGACAGCAACATAGATCGCCGTCGCGCCATCGGCGCGCATGGTCTCAGCGGCGATATGAAGGGGTGCCGCATCGATATTCAGCTCTGAAAGATAGCGTTCGGCGCCGAGCACGAGACGCTTACCTTCGACGACGCCGATAACGCCTTTGCCGGTCGGGGAATCGAAATCGCTCGGCTCGACGAGCGCAATGCTTCGCGCATTTGCCGCGGCCACAATGGCCAGCGCCAAGGGATGCTCGCTGCGGTTTTCGAGGCTCGCGGCAAGGCGCAGCACTTCGGGCTCATCCATGCCTTCGGTCTGGACGGCGACCAATGCAGGCTTGCCTTCGGTGAGCGTGCCGGTCTTGTCGAGAACGAGCGTATCGACCTTCTCAAAATGCTCTAAGGCTTCGGCGCTCTTGATCAGGACACCTGCGCGTGCGCCGCGTCCGACCCCAGCCATGATCGACATCGGCGTAGCTAGTCCAAGCGCACATGGGCACGCGATGATGAGCACCGACACAGCGGCGATCAGCCCATAGGCGAAACGCGGCTCTGGTCCAACCAGCGCCCAGCCGATGAAGGCGAGGATCGCGACGCCGATCACGGTCGGGACAAACCACCCCGACACCGCGTCGGCCATACGCTGGATCGGTGCGCGCGAGCGCTGCGCATCGGCGACCATTTGCACGATCTGGGACAACATGGTGTCGCGTCCAACACGTTGCGCTTCGATGACGAGCGCGCCGGTCTGATTGAGCGTGCCGCCGATGACCTTCTCGCCCTCGCCGCGCGTCACCGGCATGGATTCGCCCGTCACCATGGATTCATCAAGCGTCGAGCGCCCATCCAGCACGACGCCGTCCACAGGCGTCTTTTCACCGGGCCGCACGCGCAGGCGGTCGCCCACCTGAATGGCGTCGAGCGAGACCTCCTCGTCACCGCTATCGGTAATGCGCCGCGCCGTTTTGGGCGCGAGATCGAGTAAAGCGCGAATGGCGCCGCTGGTGCGCTCGCGGGCCTGCAATTCAAGCACCTGCCCAAGCAGGACGAGCACTGTAATCACCGCAGCCGCCTCGAAATAGACCGAGACCATGCCGTGCGCGTCTCGGAACTGAGGAGGAAACGCGCTCGGCGCCAGGAGCGCGACAACGCTGTAGATCCACGCAACGCCCGTACCGAGCGCGATCAGCGTGAACATATTGAGATGGCGGGTTTGAAGCGATTGATAGCCGCGCTCAAAGAACGGCCAACCGCCCCACAACACGATAGGCGTCGCCAGTAGAAACTGGAGCCATGGATTGAGCATCGGCGATACGATGCGATCGATGCCGAAAAGATGGCGGCCCATTTCTAGAATAAGCACAGGCGCAGCAACGACCGCACCGATGATGAAACGCCGGCGCATATCGACAAGCTCTGGATTAGGCCCGGTATCGGCGCTCGGCGTCATCGGCTCCAACGCCATGCCGCAGATCGGGCACGAACCGGGTCCGTCGCGCACGATTTCGGGGTGCATCGGACATGTCCATTTGACGCCGACAGGCACATCAGCGGGTGACGGCGAAGCGTGCGCATGTCCATGTGCGCCATGCGCGCCCGCAGAACAGCACGAATGATCCTGAGCCGGCTTGGCGTATTTGGCCGGATCGGCCTCGAATTTGCTTTTGCAGCTAGCGCTGCAGAACAAGACTTCTTCACCTTGATGCGTCAGGCGATGCGGCGTGTCGGGTTTAGGAACCATGCCGCACACCGGGTCGCGCTTGGGCTCTGAATGCGTGGAATGGTCGTGGTGATGATCGTGTTCGTTCATGGGCCTGACGCGGACCACGCCGCGCTCCTGATTTGACTTGAAACGCAGCGTGCACCTTCCCACAATAGGAAGGTCAAGACGGAAAAGTTCGGCGAGAAAACAAGCTCATGAACATCAGCGAAGCCTCGGAACGCTCCGGCGTGTCCGCCAAGATGATCCGTTATTATGAGAGCATAACCCTGCTTCGTCCTGCCGCGCGCCGCGACAACGGCTATCGCGACTACGGCGCCGATGACGTGTCCATCCTTCAATTCATACGCCGCACGCGCGATCTCGGCTTTTCGCTGGAGGAAGTCGGCGCACTGCTCGCCTTGTGGCGTGACCGCAAGCGCCCTTCGCGCGAGGTGAAGCGCCTTGCCGAGGCGCATATCGCAGACCTTGAGCGGCGCATTAAGGAGATGCGCGCCGTGCTGCGCACGCTGCGTGATCTTTCCCAGCATTGCCACGGCGATGACCGCTCCGACTGCCCGATTCTGGACGATCTCGCAGCGCCACCGACGGCGCGACGCGGCAAGAAGCATTAGCGGCGGCGCGCGGTGTCCTGCCGGCGCTAGTCCTGAGCCTTCGTGTCATGGCTCTTGTGACCGCGATGCATGAAGAGATGCATGAGCGGACAGGCGAGAAACAGGAGATAAGGCGCCAATCCCAGCGCGTGCGCCCAATGCTCCCGCAAAATGTAGAACGCGCCGCCCGCTGCAATGGCGGTCGCCAGCATGATCAGAAATCCCCGCCCGAGATTTTGTGCGGCCATGCGGATACTTCCCTCAATGCTGATGCGGATCGGCAGGCGTCGCCCGCGGCGGAGATGGAGAAGCGCCCTGAGCCATCGGACAATTGCTCATGTCGCCTTGATGCATCCCTCGCATCATTTGGCCTTGCATCATCTGGCCCTGGCCGGCCGCCTGCCCCGGGTGATCACCCATCATGGCGCCCTGCCGCTGCTCTCCGTCGGCGGGCGCAGACATCATTGGACAATTCTGCATCGCCTGACCGTCTGCGCCGTGCGCGTGCGGTCCCGCGCCGGCCGTCGCACAGCCGCCGAGGAGTAAAAGAGGTAATAGAATCGCGTGAGCGATACGCATGGCAGGCTCCTTGATTGCGCCATCAACGCGGCGCGAGAAATCCGAACAGGTTCCCAAAGGCGGCGATGAGAGCGCCCGCAACGGCGCCAAATCCAATAGACAAACAGACGCCCTGAAGCAGCGCGGTCCAGGATGTCGCCGGCTCCGTCGAGAACAAACTAAGATAGAGGTGCGAAGCCGCGCTCCAACCAAGCGCCGCGCCCGCCCAGCACAAAGCATAGAGCACGGCGGCCGACGCTGCTCCGGTCGCGGCGAAGTGAAACAATCCAGCGCGTCGACTTGCACTATCGGGCATCGTCAGGCTCCAGTCCGCACTGTTCATGCTGCGAGCTTGAGTGAGAATGCGATTTGATTTCGCTCAAGCACGAGCAGCGTGGTGTGCAAAAAGTTCGCGCGAACCATCGGCGCGAAACGCAATGACGTCGAACGCCTCGCTGCCGCCGCCGGCTTGCTCCATGCCCGGCGAGCCAAGCGGCATGCCGGGTGTCGCCAAACCCACAACACCTTGCGGTCGCTCGCGCAGGAGGCGTTGCACATCCGCTGCGGGTACATGTCCCTCAATGACAAATCCCGCGATTTCTGCGGTGTGGCAGGAGAACAGATCTGGTGGAACGCCGAGACGACGCTTCAGGGCTGGCATATCGGCTTCATCACGCACCGACGCTTCAAACCGGGCCGACTGCTGCATGTGCGCCACCCAGGCATGGCAACAGCCGCAGCCCGGATCACGATGGACGACGAGCGCCTGCACCGGCTCCGCCGCCGCGCAAGAAGCCGCAAAGACCAACACGCCCAAACCCGCACCACGGAGAAGGCCGCGCCGGCTGGCGAGCCGATCCATAACCCCGTGCATCCGTCCGGCGCTCCATTGTCTGCCTATCCAAGTTACGCACGCCCCCGCAAAAGCCCTCGCCGAACAGTCTTGAGGGAATGTTCAGCTCCGTGCGTAACTAGAGCGACAACCACATGGATCGCGCATGACCGACCATCTTGGACAGCTTCTGACCCGCCTCGGCGCCGCGACCACCGATCGCCGTCTGGACCAACTTGAGCCCACGGTCTGGGCGCGGATTGACGGCGCGCGCCCGCCGCACGGCGCCGTCTGGGGCTGGCGCGCGGCGCTGGCGGCCGTGATGCTGACGACCGGCGCTTTCGCCAGCGGCGTCGCCGCCGCCCAATCAGAGGAAAGCTCGCCTTTTGCGATCCATTCCTCGCTTGCGCCTTCCACGCTGCTTGAGGGCGGCCAGTGACGCCTCGTTTGCGCGGCCTTCTCATCACCGCGCTAGTCGCGCTTGCGGCCGGCTTTGCGGGCGTCGGGATAGGCAAAATCGTCTTTGATCGCGCGCACCGCCAGCCTTCTCTGCATGAAGTCATTCACAACGAACTCCATCTGACGCCCGACCAGACACGGCGGATCGAGAGCCTGGAGGCGGACTTCGCTGTCCGGAAGCGCGCGCTCGAATTGGAAATGCGGGCCGCCAATGCGGAACTCGCTTCCGCTATCCGTGAAGAACATGGCTACGGTGTGCGCGTCACCAGCGCCGTGGAGCGCTTCCATCACGCGATGGGTCAATTGCAGACCGAAACCATCCGGCACGTCTTCGCCATGCGCGAAGTGCTGACGCCCGACCAGATGCAGGTCTTCGACAACACCGTCGTGTCGGCGCTGACCGCTGAGCAACAATGACAAGCCCGCCTGGCGCGCGGGACGACGCAGCGCTTGCGGCCGCAGTGATCGCTGGCGACAGCAACGCTTTCACCGAACTCATGCGGCGCCACAAGGAAGCTATTTATCGCTTTATCCGGCACTATGTCGGCGATGCGGACGAAGCCTACGATTTGCTCCAGGAGACGTTTACAGCCGCTTGGTCAGCGTTGCCGACATTCGATTCAAGAAGGTCGATGCGCACCTGGCTGCGGCGCATCGCACTGAACAAATGCCGCGATTGGAGCCGGCGCCGTTTGGTGCGCAGCTTCTTCTTCGCCGCCGCGCCGATCGATAGCAACGCCCACGCTATCGCCGCTCCCGAATCGAGCGGAGACCCCGAACAGGAGCGCCGTCTTGCCGATCTTGACCGCCAGATCGCGAGTCTCCCGGCAGGCCTGAAGGAACCCCTCCTGCTGACACAGTTCGAGGGGCTTTCGCACAAGGACGCGGCGCACATTCTCAACATTTCGCCCAAGGCCGTGGAGATGCGCGTTTACCGCGCCCGCGCGCAACTCGCCGCGGCGCTCGGCCTGCCGCCCGCCGAAAATGAGGGATAGGGCCGGCGCGCGCGTATTCATCCATGAGCGCCGTTCCCAGCGCTCACCCGCCATGCCTCTTGACCTTCCCACGATGGGAAAGTGCAGGGTCTTCACGCAACACTGAGGAGATGGGCGTTTGAAGCTGGACCGCCGAACATTGTTGAAGGCTGCGGGCGGCGTGGGTCTCGCCAGCCTGTCATCCTTGCTGCCTGCATGGGCGCAAAGCGACTCGACCGGCATCGCACCCGCGCTGCCTACGCTCTCGGGCGCCAACATCGCGCTCAGTGTGGGTCACACGCCTTTCAGCGTCGGCGGGCGGACGGGGCACGCCGTCACTGTCAACGGGACTCTACCGGCGCCGCTCCTGCGTCTTCGAGAAGGTCAGACGGCGCGCCTTTCCGTCACCAACACGCTGGATGAGGACACCTCCATCCACTGGCACGGCATCTTGCTTCCATTCCAGATGGACGGCGTGCCGGGCGTAAGCTTCCCCGGGATTCGTCCACGCGAGACGTTTGTCTACGAATTCCCGGTCCGGCAGGCCGGCACCTATTGGTATCACAGCCACTCGGGCTTGCAGGAAGCGATGGGCCATTATGGCCCCATTATCATCGATCCGGCGACGCCCGATCCTGTCGCCTATGATCGAGAGCATGTTCTTATCCTATCTGACTGGAGCTTCCTGCATCCGCACGAAATCCTGCGCCGCCTGAAAGCCAGTCCAGGCTATTTCAATCGCCAGCGGACAACGGTCGCAGGATTGCTTTCCGGTGAGGATCGCATGAGCGCCGAGGAACGGCGCATGTGGGCAGGTATGCGCATGGACCCGCGCGACATCCTCGATGTGAGCGCCTCGACCTACACCTATCTCGTCAACGGTCACGGCCCTTCGGAAAATTGGACCGGTCTCTTCCGTCCTGGAGAACGGGTGCGTCTGCGGATCATCAACGCGGCGGCGATGACGATCTTCAATGTCCGCATCCCCGGTCTGCCGATGACGATCGTGCAGGCCGATGGCGAAAACGTGCGCCCGGTCGAGACCGACGAATTCCAGATCTCGATCGCCGAGACCTATGACGTGATCGTGCAGCCGACCGAAGATCGCGCTTTCACCATCGTCGCCGAAGCGATGGACCGCTCTGGCATGGGGCGCGCCACGCTCGCGCCGCGTCTCGGGATGAGTGCGGAAGTCCCGCCGCTGCGCGAAATTCCCAACCTCACAATGCGCGACATGGGCATGGATATGGGCTCGATGGCGGGCATGGGCGGCATGGATCATGGCGCCATGGATCATGGCGGCGGCGGCATGAACATGCGCGACACTTCGCTTGCGCCGCCCAACATGGCCGTCGGTGTTGGTGTTCAATCCATCTCGCCAATGCCGGAAAATCGTCTGTCCGAGCGACCGACAGGGCTTGAGACCGTCGATCACCGCGTTCTCGTTTACACCGATCTCGTTGCGCTCAACCCCAATCGCGACACGCGCGCACCTTCGCGCACGATGCAGATTCACCTCACCGGCAACATGGAACGCTTCATGTGGGGCTTCGACGGGCGCCGCTTTAGCGAATTGGTGGAGCCGATCCGCTTTGCACGCAACGAACGGGTGCGCGTGACTTTGATCAACGACACCATGATGTCGCATCCCATTCACCTGCACGGCCACTTCTTTGAACTCGTGAACGGCCATCCAGGCCATCAACCGTTGAAGCACACGGTCAATGTCGCGCCGGGCGGTCGCGTCTCGTTCGATCTCACCGCAGACAACCCAGGCGACTGGGCCTTTCACTGCCACATGCTCATGCACATGCATGCTGGCATGTTCAATGTTGTGACGGTGCGTCCACTTGATGGGGCCGCATCGTGAGAGTCTTCGCCACAGCACTCGCGCCGATCCTGCTCACCATCGCGCCCGCCGCCGCGCAGGATCATTCCGCGCATGGGCAGCCGCCTCCGGCTCAAGCGACCCCGGGTCAAGCTCCCGATCCGCACGCCGGACATGTGATGGAGGCGTCGCCAAGCCCTGCCCCTTCCGCAATGGTCGACGGCGGCCCGGCGAACGCCGCCGACCTCTATTTCGACCGAGCCGTCATGGCGCGATCGAGAGAGCAATTGCGGATCGAAAATGGCGAGGTCATCACCCATGCCGTGATCATCGATCGTCTGGAAACAACATTCGACGACGGCGATGAAGGCTACGCTTGGGATGTTCAAGGCCGGTATGGCGGCGACATCAACCGCTTCTGGTGGAAGTCGGAAGGCGAAGGCGCGTTCGACGGCGATGTCGAACACGCCGAGCTTCAACTGCTCTATAGCCGCGCGATCACGCCCTATTTCGATCTGCAGGGCGGGTTGCGTCAAACCTATCGTCCGGAAGGCGACCGCACCGACCTTGTGCTCGGCGTGCAGGGCCTCGCGCCCTATTGGTTCGAGATCGACGGCGCGCTCTTCGTCTCAAACGAAGGCGAACTCACAGCGCGGGCGCAAGCCGAGTATGATCTGCGGCTGACGCAGCGCCTCATCCTGCAGCCGCGCGCTGAAGTGTCTCTGTCCGCGGAAGAGATACCTGAATTCGCGACTGGCGCGGGCGTCACGGACGTCTTGGCAGGCGCGCGGCTTCGTTACGAAATCACCCGAAGCTTCGCGCCCTATGTCGGCGTCGAGTGGAGCAGCGCAGTCGGCGACACCCGCGATCTCATCAAGGCGAACGGCGACGATGCCGATGCGACGCGCGTCGTGCTCGGCGTGCGCGCCTTGTTTTAGCACACAGGAGAAATTTCATGCGTAAAGCACTTCTCGTTCTTGCCGTCGTTTTGACGCTAGCCTCGCAGGCGCCGCTCGCTTTTGCCCAGGCGCACGACCATGGTTCACATGGTGAAGCTTCCGCCGTGCAAACCACACCGGCGGACGGCGCGATGGGCGCAGCGCCTGAACGCTTCAGCGCCACGTTCCAGCACGCGATGCGGCTGACGAGCCTCGTCATTACGCCGCGAGGCGGCGATCCATTGTCCGTTGATCTCGCAGGCGCGACTGGCGGGACCACCGTTTCCGCCATCCTGCCCCGCCTCACGCCGGGCAATTACACGATCGCGTGGACCGCCAGCGGCGCGGACAATCACACCATGACCGGCCGGGTCCGGTACATGGTTCACTAAGCGGTTCTTGATCAGGAGAGACAGATGAAACGTCTCGTTATGGCGATTGCAGCCGCCGCACTCGTGACGCTCGCAACGCCCGCGCTTGCCCACACCACGGTTCGCGAAACCAACATTGCCGAAAACGCCACCCTCGCGAGAGCGCCGGCGACCTTCACGATTGTGTTCTCCGGCGCCACCGGACTCGCCAACATCACATTGACCGATTCCACCGGATGCGTCGTGGCGCTCAACTACACGCCCCCACGCCAAATGACCTCTTCGTTCGCAATCCCGCTGCCAGCACTTACACCTGGGGCCTATACGCTCGCCTGGCGCACCATCGCCCATGACGGGCACGCCATGCCCGGCGCCGTCCATTTCACGATTTCCGGCTGATGGAAGCCGATCCGCTTGCGCCATGGCTGCTTGCGGTCAAGCTTGGCCTCTATGCATCGGCCCTGCTCGCTGCGGGCCTTGGCCTTCATGCGAGCATGAACATCGTTGAACGTGCAGAACGCACTCGTTGCTTGCGTTTGGCCGCACTGCTTGGCGGCGCGGCGCTGGTATTCGCGATATCTCGCCTGCTCATCGCCAACGTACAGCTCGGCGGCTCGCTGGGCAGCATCTTCGATCCCGCCACGCTGGCATGGACATGGCCGACGCTGGCGCCAAGTTCCGTGGCGTTTGCGATTGGCGCCGGCCTTCTCTTCGTTGCGTGGCTGTTTCAGCGGGGAGCCTTTGCGGGGCTCGCTTCGGTGGCGCTTGCGTCCGGCTTTGCGCTGACGGGACACACGCAAGCGCTTGAGCCGCCGGGACTAGCGCCCTGGGCGGCCGGACTGCATGTGCTCATCGCCGCATTCTGGATCGCGGCGCCGGTAACGCTTTGGCCGGGCGCATCGCTGTCCGACGCAAATGTCCTGGCGCGCACGGAACGCTTTTCGCGCCTCGCGCTTTTCAGCATCCCGGTCTTGTTCGCACTTGGCCTTTGGCTGGCCGTTCTGCTGGCGGGAAGTATCTCCGCACTGCTCACCAGCTCTTACGGACAATTGCTGACCGCGAAACTTGTCGTCGCTGGCGCGGCCCTTGGGCTAGGCGCCTACAACAAGCAGGTTGTGACGCGAAAGCTGCGCGAAACGCCAACGAGCGGACGCCGCGCGCTCACCACGACATTGAGCTTCGACGCCCTCCTTTTCGCGGGCGCGCTCATTCTCGTTGGCGCAGCGACCACGCTTACCGGACCGCCGACGGACTAACGGAATCAAACGGGGACCATCATGCAGTACGCAGGACTCGTATCCGACCGCCCAGGGGCATTGGCACAGCCTCGACGCTACGCATTCGCCCGTGGTCCAAACAGGATAACCGCGGCGCCAGCGATGCAAATCACAGCGCCGATCGTGTCCCAACCATCCGGCTTTACGCCTTCCGCCAGCCAGAGCCACAAGATGGCGGCGACGATGTAGACGCCGCCATAGGCCGCGTAGCTGCGCCCGGCGTGCTCCACATCGACCAGGGTCAGGAGGAAGGCGAAGATCGCCAACGACGCCATCCCGGGTATGACCCAGAACACTGACTTCCCGAGCCTGAGCCAAGCCCAGAAGGCAAAGCAGCCTGCGATCTCAGCAATCGCCGCGCCAACGAATGCTAGCAACCAGGTCGCCACGCCTACTCCTTCACGTCGCAATAGGGACCGTTTGCCCTGGCCCGTCGTTGGCGGACCACCAAAACGATGATGCCCGCCAGCGCCGCCGCCAACACAGCAGCACACAGGACTTCCAACCAGTCCAGCCCTGCCAATCGACCGCCCAGCCCACTTAGGCTGGCTGCGCCGAGCAAGGGAACGATCAAAGGCGCACAGCACGCCACACAAGCGAGTCCGAGACCGACCGCGAGCTTTCTGTTCATCAACACCTCCGCGAATACGCAGCGAGGTGCTAAATGCTCAAGCCACTTGAGGAGCAAGCGATGGCGTTAGGGTTTAGCATTGGGGAAGCGGCGCGCCGCAGCGGCTGCTCGGTCGCGACCATCCGGTATTACGAAGAGATCGGTTTGATCGCCAAAGCGGCTCGCAGCGCCGCCGGTCGGCGCGAGTTTACGCGGCCCGACATCGAGCGTTTGCGTCTCATCCGCCGACTGCGCAGCATGGAATTTGGCGTCGAGTCGATACGCGATTTGCTGAACGCGATGAGCGGCGCACACACCTGTCTCGATGTGCGAGACATTGCCGCCGCTCAACTGGGTATCGTGCAGGCCCGGCGCCGCGAAATAGATGCCTTGGAGCGCGCCTTGGCTGGCTTGGCGGGTCGGTGCTCATCTCTCTGCGCGGACGGGCCTAACGCCGAGTGTACGATCGTCGGCGAGCTTACTGCCGCATGAGCGCGCGCCCGCCCTCATGATCACTGCTCATCACTCACTTCTCGCATCACGCCGAGTGCACACATCGATAACCGCTGAGGGGGAGCTTTGCCGAGGGCTGCACACATAGTGCACACAGCCACTCAAAAAGCTTTATAAATCAGACCTTCCCAGTCCAATCCATCATCGCCAAATCAAGGGAATGCTGGGCTCGCGCCTCTCCAACAGAGCGAGCACACCGTTTCCCGCCATTTCCAGCGCGATTCCCGCCCCGATGGCCGACGCAAGCATCATCGTCTCTATCAAGGAGACCGATCATGCTTGCAGCCATGCCTGTCGAAATCGTCGAAGCCAAACCTGTCGTTCGCCGCCCGCAATTACGTCAGATTGTGCCTCTCGCCGACACGACGATCTATGAGATGGAACAGCGCGGTGAATTCCCGAAACGCTTCTACCTGACACCCCGCTGTCCAGTGTGGGATCTTGGCGAAGTCAACGCCTGGCTCGCGGAGCGCCGGCGTGAGGCGGGCGCTATTAGCCCGCCTCACCCGGATGTGCGTCAACGCAAGGTTCGGCCTGTAAGGGTCTAGGCTCGTGGATCGTGCGCCGATATTTCCAGCGCCGGCGGCAGCAAGACAGGCGCGTATTTGTCACCCTTGATCCAGGCATCGACCATATTGCTCCATTGTTGGAGCATATGGCGGCGTTGCGGCTCGTATTCGGCCTTGTTGTATACGCCGCGAGAAGAGCGCCCATCTTCGTGGGCCAGGCATTTCTCGATCCAGTCGCTGTTGTATCCGACCTCGTTGAGTAGCGTTGAGCCAGTGCGCCGGAGATCGTGCACCGTGAAATGCCCGAGCGGCAGCTCATCCTTCTTCGCTAGTTCCACGATCGCCGATGTCACGCGGTTGAAGGTTGCCCGCGACATCGGCTCATCGGCGTCATAGCGAGACGGCAGCAGATACCGCGAATTGCCCGAGCAGGTCTTGAGCGCAATCAGGATATCGATAGCCTGCTGTGACAGGTACACATTATGGGGTTTGGACCGTTTCATTCGCTCCTTTGGGATCGACCACACGGCGTTCTCGAAGTCGACTTCGTCCCAGGTTGCGTCCTGCAATTCGCTTTTGCGCACCATGGTCAGCAGGATGAGCCTCAAGCCGAGGCGGATCGTCGGCAGCGTCGCGACACGCTCGATCAAGCGGAAGGCGATTCTGATCTCACTCGGGGACAAGGCGCGGTCGCGGACTTCAAAGGTCGCTATTGAAGATGGGCCGACAGCGTCCGCGGGGTTTTCAAGCTTCTCGCCATGGAGGATGGCAAAGCCGAATATCTGCTTGACGATGTCGCGCACGTGAATGGCTGTCGCCGGCGCGCCGCGGTCCTTCACTTTCTTGCATAGCCCACGCAAGTCCTCGGGCCTGATCTCGACGAGAAGGCGCTTCTTCCAAGCAGGCGCAATATCGCGGTCATAAACGTGCCGGCGCATCGCCCGCGTCGACTCCGCCATTTTGGACTCCCGGAAGTAGGCTTCCGCGAACTCACCGAAATTGTGCGCATCGGCGAGCCTGCGCTTTTCGCGCTGCTTCTCCTGCGCTGGCGATTGCCCGGCTTTGACGGCCTTCCGCGCTTCAATGCAGCGCTCGCGGGCCTCGGCGAGCGAGATGCCATCTCGCCCGTATTGGCCAAGCGTGACCGTCTCCCGCCGACCATGCAGGCGATAGTCGAGACGGAAGACGACGGTGCCGGTGTTCTTTTTGACTTCGACGTACATACCGTCACGGTCCGCGACCTTGTACGTCTTTTCCTTTGCTTTCAGGCTCTTGAGAGCTGTGTCGGTCAGCATTTTTCCGCTCCATTGGAGGCGGAGAGGCTCGAAAATTGGCCCAAAATACCGTCAGGCCAAAATACCGTCAGAACGCGCCTATCCGCTTGGTTTTGCAGTCTAATTTGCTCAAAACGTGCGGAAATGGCGGGAAACGGCCTGACGGTATGGCCGCCAGGTGGAAATCACCGTTTGCGACGATACCGTCACGCGCTCCGTCACACCGTCACGCTGCTCGGCGAACGGTGGCGATAGATCATGATCGGAATTTTGTGGGTTTTCAGTGCTTTGGTTTGAATTTCCGATAAGCGGCGAAACGCTCGGAAGGGCCCTGAATCATTCCCACTCGATCGTCCCGGGCGGCTTGCTCGTCACGTCGTACACCACGCGATTGACGCCGCGCACTTCATTGATGATCCGCGTCGCCGCGCGCCCGAGAAAATCCATCGGGAACGGAAAGAAATCCGCCGTC
>JAEUMQ010000023.1 GCA_016791425.1 Hyphomonadaceae bacterium
TCTCCACGAGCCGGAACATGGTCGCAAGGCCTGGCCGCGCCAGCGCAACGCCCGTCATCACGCGATGCGCGCGGCCGGACAGCAGCTCCAGGCACATGCGGGCTTCATCTTCCTTCTCGGCCTTTGGAAGAATGCGTCGGCCGCAGGCGACGACGGTGTCGGCGCCGAGCGCGATCGCGCCATCGGCGCGCGCCGCTTCGGCCTTCAGCCGCGCCAAGCGCTCGGCCAGTTCGCGCGGCAGCTCGTCCTTCTTCGGCGTTTCATCGACATTCGGCGCGACGATTTCATCGGGCTTGACGCCGATCTGCTCCAGGAGCGCGAGCCGCCGCGGGCTCGCGCTTGCGAGGATGAGCCGCGCGCTCACCGCTGCGGCCGGCTTTGCGGCTTCAGCTCAAGGGCGTTGGCGATCGCGCGGTCGATCCATTCGGGCGGGAGGTTGAGCTGAGCCCACCCGGTCAGGCCCGCGATGCGCATCACCTTCTGGGGCGGATGCGCCATCGTCAGCATGCGCCAGACAGTCTCCCCTATCCTGGCTGCGGGCAGGCCCATCGCCTCGATGCGCGGTATCAGCGCGCGCATGCGCTCGGCGGCACGCTCATAGGGCGTGCCGGCGTAGCGCGCCGGATCGGTCTTGATCGCTTTGTCCCAGATCGGCGTCTTCACCGAGCCCGGCGCGACGATGATCACCTTGATGCCGTAAAGCATCATCTCGCGGCGCAGGCTCTGGGCGTACTTTTCGAGCGCGGCCTTGGAGGCCGCATACCCGGCGGAGAAGACCTGCGCGTCCTTGGCGCCGATCGAGGAGATCATCACGATCCGGCCGGGCTGTTCGCCCTTCAACAAGGGAAGGAACGCGCGCGTGACTTCGTGCACGCCGAAGAGATTGATGTCGAACTGACGGCGCAGATCCTCCGCGGGGAGCAACTCCACAGGACCGGCCACCACGACGCCCGCATTGTTCACCAGCCCGGCCAAGGCGCGCCCGCCCAGCGCCTCGCGCACCTGCGCGGCAGCGTCCGCCACCGCGGCGGCGTCCGTCACGTCCATGATGAGCGGCGTGACGGCCGCAGAAAATTCCTGCGAAAGGCCCGCCGCATCGGCTTGGGAGCGCACCGTGGCGAAGACATGGGCGCCGCCGCCGATCGCGCTTGCGACGCAGGCCCGCCCGATCCCGGTCGAGGCGCCCGTCACGACGATCGAACGCCCCTGAAAGCGTTCATGGGGGGCCATCCCCAACTCCTATTTGAAGCGATAGGTGATCCGGCCCTTGGTCAGATCGTAGGGCGTCATTTCCACGAGCACCTTGTCGCCGGCGAGCACGCGGATGCGGTTCTTGCGCATCTTGCCGGCCGTGTGGGCGATGATCTCGTGGTCGTTCTCCAGCCGAACGCGGAAGGTCGCGTTCGGCAACAGTTCCGTCACCGTCCCGGCGAACTCCAGAATATCCTCTTTGGCCATTCATCCTCTCGTCAAAGGCCGGGGCCCCACGGGGCCCCGCTCTCTCGTCAAAAAGCCGGGGCCTTATAGGCCCAGCTCTTTCGTTAAAAAGCCGGGGCCTTATAGGCCCCGGGGGTTAGCCCGTCGATGGGCGAGCGAAACGCCGCGCCAATCGCGCGTCGAGCGCGTCCCGGAGGGCGCGGTACTCCTCCAGGCGCTGCTCGCGCGAGCCTTGGGCCAGGGAGGGGTCCTGCGTGGGCCAGTATTCGACCTCCACGGCAAGCGTCCGCGTCAGCTCCAGCGCCCGGTGGTGCGCTTGGGGCGTGAGCGTGACAATCAGGTCGAAGCTCATGTCCTCCAGCGCGTCGATGGTCTTGGGGCGATGACGGGAGATGTCGCAGCCCAGTTCCTCCATCGCGGCGACGGCGAAGGCGTCCACCTCGGCGCCGGCGGCGACGCCCGCGCTCTCCACATAGACCAGGCGCCCGAAACGGCGGCGCATCAGCTCGGCGGCCACCGGCGAGCGCAGCACATTTTGCGAGCACACGAACAGGACCGATGCGGGCGGGGCGGTCCCCTCCTCGCCGGCGCCGCGGACCGGGCCGATCATGTGCGCACATGCAGGGCGCAGATGAGCGTGAAGAGGCGCCGGGCGGTGTCGTGATCGAGGCTCACCTTGCCGGCGAGGCGCTGGGTCAACAAATCGGAGCCTTCGTTGTGCAGGCTGCGGCGGCCCATATCGATCGCCTCGATCTGCGAAGGCGTCGCGGACCGGATCGCGGTGTGGTAGGAATCGCAGACGAGGAAATAGTCCTTGATCACCTTCCGGAACGGCGTCAGCGACAGGATGATCGCGCGGTCCTCGGCGCCGTTCTCTCCGCGTACGGAGAGAACGAGCTTGGCGTCCACCACCGAGAGCGTGAGCGCGTAGGGGCCCTCATCGCATTCGGCGAGCGCGAAGACGTTGCCTTCCAGGAGATCGAAGATCGCCACGCGCCGCTCGTGCTCGGCGTCGGCGGTGGCTGCGGCGAGGGAGCCCTCGTCGATCACGATGTTGACGAGCCTGTTGCGCTCGGCGCTCATGGCCGGGCCTTCATAAGCCGAGCCGCACGCGGATCGAGCGCGCGTGCGCGGGCAGGCCTTCGGCGTCGGCGATGCGCGCGGCGTGCGGACCGATCTGCGACAACGCTTCGGCGCCGGCGCCGATCAAGGTCGTGCGCTTCATGAAGGTCCGGGTGGAGACGCCCGACGAGAAGCGCGCGCGCCGCCCGGTCGGCAGGACGTGGCTGGGCCCCGCGACGTAGTCGCCCAAGGCTTCCGGCGCATGCGCCCCCAGGAAAATCGCGCCGGCATGGCGCACAAGCGCGGCGAGCCTAGCGGCGTCCGCCGCTGCGATCTGGACGTGCTCAGGCGCGGCAAGGTCCGATAGCGGCGCGGCTTCATCGAGCGTGCTCACGATCACGATCGCGCCGTGGCGATCCCAGGACGCGCGCGCGCTCGGGCCAGCTTCGCCGGCGGCGATCATACGCTCCACTTCGTTCGCCACGGCGTGCGCGTAAGATTCGTCCGTGGTGAAGAGCACCGATTGAGCGTCCGCGTCGTGCTCGGCCTGGGCCATCAGGTCGGCCGCGATCCATGGCGGCGGCGCCGAGCCATCGGCGAGGATGAACACTTCGGAGGGACCCGCGACGCCATCGATGCCGACATCGCCATAGACGAGCTTCTTCGCGGCCGCGACGTAGGCGTTGCCCGGGCCGACGACAACGTCGCAGGGTTTGAGATCGCCCGCCCCGTAAGCCAGCGCGGCGATCGCCTGGGCGCCGCCGATCGCCCAGATCTCCTCAACGCCGGCGATATCCGCCGCGGCGAGGATCGCGGGATTTTCGGTCAGCTTTCCCGGCGGCGTCGCCATCGCGACCGCACCGATGCCGGCCGCTTTCGCCGGCAGCGCGTTCATCAGCACGGAGCTCGGATACGCCGCCAGGCCGCCTGGCGCGTAGAGGCCGGCGCGATCCACCGGCGTCCAGCGAAAGCCGAGCGTCAGGCCTTGCGCATCGGTCCAGCTTTCCGCTTTGGGGCGCTCGCGCTCATGAAAGGCAAGGATGCGCTCGGCCGCCTGCTCCAGCGCCTTGATCAGATCGGGCGGGCATTGAGCGCGCGCGCGTTTGCGCTGCGCGGCGCTGACGACAAGGTCCTCGCGCGTCAATTTCAGGCCGTCGAATTGCTCGGTGAGGCTCAGCACGGCGTCCACGCCGTTCTTGCGCACCGCTGCGATCGTGTGTGCGGCGGCGGCCTCGGCCGCATCCATACGCGCGCCGCGCTCGGCGATGAGCGTGCGATAAGCGTCTGCGAAACCCGGCTCGGAGGCGCGCATGATCCGGGCCATCAGGCCTGTCCGCCTTCGTGTTCCGGTCGGCGCGGCGTGCGCCAGGGCGCGCCGACGTCGATCAGGCTCGCATCGACGCATTCAAGATCGAGGGAGATCTCACCGCCGCCGGCGAGCACGATGCGCGCGGCGCCGGCGGGCGCCTCCTCCCCAGGCATGAACATCACCGAGAGCACGGCGGCGAGCGCCTCGGGGGCGTCGCGGCGCAGCTTGCGCGTCTTCACGGCGAGCACGCCGTGGAAGGAAAGCGCGGAATTCACGCGCTCATAGGGCGGGCCGTTCGCGGCCGTCTCCCAGCGAAAACGGCGCAGCACCAGCGTAAAGCGCCGCGCCTTTGCATCGAAGGAAAGATCCTGCACGCGCACGAGGGCGTCCTGCGCGGCCGCCGAGATGATCTCGAGGTCCTCGGCGTCCTCCGCGATGAGCTTCAGGCCCGCGGCCATCACTCGCCCAGCCGAGCCACTTGCGCGCCGCACGCGGCGAGCTTCTCCACCAGGCGCTCGAAGCCGCGGTCGAGGTGATAGACGCGGTTCACGGTCGTCTCGCCCTCGGCCATCAGGCCGGCGATGACGAGGCTCACCGAGGCGCGCAGATCGGTGGCCATCACCGGCGCGCCGACCAGCGCCTTCACGCCGGTCACCACGGCCTCAGATCCGTGCACGGAGATATTCGCGCCGAGACGCGTCAGCTCCGGCGCATGCATGAAGCGGTTCTCGAAGATCGTCTCCTTGATCGTGGAGACGCCGTCGGCGCGGCACATGAGCGCCATGAATTGCGCCTGCAGGTCGGTCGGGAAGCCGGGATAGGGATCGGTGTCGATATCCACCGGCGCGAGGGCGGCGTCGGCGCGCCTGACGCGGACGCCCTCCGGGCTCGTCTCGCTCTCGACGCCAGCCAGCTTCAGCTTCTCCATCAGCGCGGCGATGTGCTCGTATTGCGCGCCTTTGAGGAGCACGTCGCCGGTCGCGGCCGCGGCGGCGATCGCGTAGGTGCCGGCCTCGATGCGGTCCGGCATGACCGCATGGCGGGCGGCCTTGAGCGAGGAGACGCCCTGGATCTGGATGATGTCGGTTCCGGCGCCGGAGACCTTCGCGCCCATCGCGTTGAGGCAGGCCGCGAGATCGGCGATCTCCGGCTCCTTCGCGCAATTCCTGAGCTCGGTGTCGCCGTGCGCCAGCACCGCAGCCAGCATCGCGTGTTCGGTGGCGCCGACCGACACGAACGGAAACGCAATCGTCGCGCCCTTCAGGCCGCGCAGCGCGGCGGCCTTCACGTAGCCCGCCTCGATCAGGATATCGGCGCCCATCGCCTCGAACGCCTTCAGGTGCAGATCCACCGGGCGTGCGCCGATCGCGCAGCCGCCAGGCAGCGACACCGTCGCGTGGCCCGCACGCGCCAGAAGCGGCCCCAGCACGTTGAACGAGGCGCGCATCTTCCGCACCTGATCATAGGGCGCGATCGTGGAGGCGATCTCCTTCGCCTCAAGGTAGGCGGTAGACGACAGACGCGGCCATTCCACCGTCACCCCGAGCGACGCGAGGAGCTGCGCCATGAAGCGCGTGTCGGCGAGCTGGGGGACGTTCTCCAGCGTCAAGGGCTCGGCGCTCAGGAGCGAGGCGGCCATCAGCTTCAGCGCGGAATTCTTCGCCCCTGAAATCGGGATCGCGCCCTTGAGGGGGACGCCCCCGACGATCGTAATGCGGTCCATCTAAAGTCCTGGAAGGCGCTCAAGCCTACCCTATTGGTTGGCGCTCTCTATGGAGCCCTGCGGGCGCGCAAGGCAAGGCGCAAGGCCGGCGGCCGAAGCGTCCTTGTCGGGAAGATCATTATCCGCGGCCGGCTCGGGCGGCTTTTGCTTCCGCCGCTTCAGGTTTTCGCGCAGCGCCGCCGCGCGTCTGGCCTCGCGGTCGGAGGCCGGATTGGGTTGGCCTTTCGGTTTATCTTCCTGCGGCATGGATTTTCCTGGGATGCGGGGCTATACGCCCCCGCTCCTCCAGGCGATACGCCCTGGAGAGGGCCGTTGTAGCTCAGTGGTAGAGCGCATCCTTGGTAAGGCTGAGGTCGGGAGTTCAATCCTCCCCAACGGCACCATCTTTTTGATCATGTATATGCTATCAATTTGTTGATTATTGATTTGCTATAACCTATCTGTTTGTCAGAAACGGATAGATTATGATCAATCGCCTTACGCCCGAGACGCTGGCCCGCAGACATCTTGACCAGGCCCTCGCGCCCTTCCGAGCGGCGGCGGACCAGGCGCGCCCGCCGCGCGGCTGGGTGCGGGCGATCCGCGACGCGCTCGGCATGACCAGCCGCCAGCTCGCCGCGCGCATGGGCCTTTCCCAGCCAACCATCATCGCGCTGGAAAAGGGCGAAGAGGCCGAAACGGTCTCGCTCAAGACGCTCCGCCTGGCGGCCGAGGCGCTCGATTGCCGGCTGGTCTACGCGCTTGTCCCCAAGGCCAGCCTGGAGGACGCCGTGCAGGAGCGCGCCCGGGCGCTCGCCGACGCCTACCTCGCCCGCATCCACCACACGATGCGGCTGGAGGACCAAGCGCTGCGCGAGGACGCGCTCGCGTCCGAACGCGCGCGACTCACGCAATCCTTCCTGGAGGGCCGCGCGAGCCGGCTCTGGGAAGAAAGCGAATGAGCGACCCGCTGTTCGACGCCGACGACGATGCGGCCACGCCGCTGACGCCGGACGAGCGCGCCGAGCTCATCCCGACCTACATCATGTCGCGCGCGCAGCTGAACGAAGCGGAGCAGATCGGCATCGCCGACGCCGACATCTGGGCGTTCGGCCGGAACCGCGACGTGCTCGACCAGGATTTCCTGCTTGGCTTGCACAAGCGGATGTTCGGGCGCGTCTGGCGCTGGGCGGGCGCCACGCGCGCGAGCGAGCGCAATATCGGCGTCGCGGCCTACAAGATCGGCATCGAATTGCGCACGCTGCTGGACGACGTGCGATTCTGGGTCGCCAATGGCACGTTTCCGCCTGACGAGATCGCCGTGCGCTTCCATCACCGGCTGGTCTTCATCCATCCGTTTCCGAACGGCAACGGGCGCCACGCGCGCCTGGCCGCCGACCTGCTCGCGGTTTCGCTTGAGCGTCCGCGCTTCTCCTGGGGCAGCGCGAGCATCGTGGAAGCGGCCGGAACCCGACGCGCCTATGTGGCGGCGCTCAAGGCGGCCGACGCGCACGATATCGGGCCGCTGCTGCAGTTTGCACGATCTTAGACCAGGCCCCCTTGCCCTATATCCCATCAGCAATATATATCCCGTGCGCAATAGGGCGCGCCGGATTACGCCGATGATAGACAAGACCCAGGAACAGACCATCGTCACGTTCGTGCTCGACCGCTCGGGCTCGATGAGCGCGTGCAAGGACGCCACGATCGAAGCCTTCAACGCCTATGTCGCGGGCCTCAAGGCCGACGCCGACGGCATCTGCTTCTCGCTCATCCAATTCGACACCGTCGGAATCGAGACGACGTGGAAGAACGCGCCGATCGCGGTCGTCGCCGGGCTCACGCACGATACCTACCAGCCGCGCGGCGGCACGCCGCTGATCGACGCCGCCTACAAGACGATCAAGGCGGTGGAGAAGAAGGTCGCGGACTATTCGGCCGCGCCGAAGATCGTGATCTGCATCCAGACGGACGGGGAAGAGAATTCCTCGCGCGAGCATACCTGGGAGGCGCTGACCACGCTCATCAAGGAAAAGATGGCGCTGGGCTGGCAATTCAATTTCATGGGCGCAGGAATCGACGCCTATCTGCAGAGCCAGCGCATGGGCCTCTCCGCCGAGCACACGATGAGCTACGACCACAACGATCGCGACGCGACGCGCGCGGCGTTCGCGGCCAGCGCGGAGAACGCGCAAAGCTTCCGCCGCGGCCGCGCGAAGAGCACGGGCTATTCGGCCATGCAAAAGCTGGCGGCGAAGGACCGCTTCGACCGCAGCCAAGCGCCTCCGCCGTCCCATGACGTCGAGCTCTAAAAAAGGTCCGCCTACGGAAACGGGCAAAGCCCTTTCGCGGCTGCTACAGGCGAAAGGGCGTTCCCAATATTCCGTGGCGAAGGCGGCCGGCTCCTCGCAGCCCTATCTCAATCAGGTCGTGCGCGGGGAGCGCAAGCCGTCGGCGGACTGGCTCGATCTGGTCGCGGACACGATGGAGCTCACGGACGAGGAGCGCGCAAAGCTGCATCGCGCCGGCGCCAAGGATCAGGGCTTCAAGATCGACCTGGACGATTGAATCACGCCATCGTGCGCCTCTTCGCCTACCCCGCTCAGCGGCGTTCTTCGAGAGCCGCCTCGAGCATTTCGGTCACGACCTCGTTCAAAGACACTCCACGTTCCTCAGCCAGCTTGGCATATGCGTGGTGCAACTCAGGACGGACGCGGACATTGAACTGGCCTTTGAGGGGCCGGTCCGGCTCCCGGCTCTCGTTGCGGCAATCGGACAGGTAGTCATCCACCGCTTCCTTGAAAGCGCGCATCAAGCCTGCCGCCGTGTCGCTCTCATAGGTCACGAGGTCGCGGATATAGGCGAGCTTGCCGTGAAAGACCTTGTCGGCCTGGCTCAGCTCGGCGGTCCCGAGGTAACCTTTGTACTCCAGCAGGCTCATAATGCGCCTTCACATGAACTTGCGTCGTCTGAACGCCGCTACGTCTCCGCGGGTGAGCTGGAACCACTCCCCGTTCTTGCGCTTCTCCGCAAAACGACGATGCCAGTAAGCTTCGATGCCGGGCGGGTCGTCGGTTACGATGATATGGACGGTAGAGGCGGCCTCCGGAAGCTGGAGCGCAATCTGCCGCTCTCGTGCGCCTGCGTGAACGCTGAAACCGATCTTATAGAAGCGTCCCGCCCTCAGCATGTAGACATGGCCGTCACGTGCTGCGTCCGACTTGACCGGCGCTACTGACTTCTTGAGGGCCTCGATTGTCGTCGCTTCGCACATTGCGAGCACATCTTCGTAACCCGCATTCGCCCGGCAAAACACGGCGACTTTCGCAATCTTCTCGGGCTTGCTGCCGAGACGACGATCGAACACCCGATGGTTGGGAAAGTCAGGATCGTTCGTCTTCATGACGCGGATATCCGCATGCGCGGGGAATCTGTTTAGCGTACGCGCCATGTTGGCGATAAAACGGCACAACTCGTCCTCTGAGAAGGCCTCGGTCGTGGTGTTTGGCTCCAAGCCGGCCTCGCGCACGAGCTCGCTGTAGCGCGCCCAGAACTTGCGCCAGTGATGCTCCTTGATGCCGCTCTCGGTCTCTAGCCGAAGCCTGCCAAGAGGGGCCCCGCCATTGGCGATGGCCGTTCTTCGAACCTCGCCGAGAATGAAGTCCCGATCCATCCGCGCAGTGTAGTCGGTGATCAAAGGGGCGTCACGAGGCCGCCGATCAGAGGGCGTCCTCCACCCGCGTTATCAGGCGCGCGCCGCGATCGCCGCTCGCATAGACCCAGAGCCAATTGAGCGCGACGGCGAGCCGGTTCCGCAAACCGATCAGGAAATAGATGTGGACGAGCCCCCACACCCACCAGGCGGGCCAGCCCGTCAGCTGGAGGGCGCCGAGATCCACCACCGCCGCGCGCTTGCCGATCGTGGCGAGACTGCCGTCATGGCGATAGCGGAACGCGCGGGGCGTGCGATCGCCGGCGAGCCTCCGGCGGATTGTGTCGGCGACATGCTTGCCCTGCTGCTTGGCCGCCGGCGCAATGCCCGGCACGGGCCTGCCCTCCCAGGCGTCGAGTGTCGCGGTGTCGCCGATCACGAACACGTCCGGCTGGCCGGCGATGGTGAGGTCGGGCGCCAGCTTCACGCGTCCAGCCTTGTCGGCGGCGGCGCCAAGCCAAGCCGCGGCGGGCGAGGCCTGCACGCCGGCGGCCCAGATGATCACCTTCGCCGGCAATGTGGTCGATCCGAACGTCACACCGTCGGGGCCGCACGCCGACACCGCGCGGCCAAGCTCCACTTCAACGCCGAGGCGCTCCAGCGCGCGCAGCGCATAATCCGAGAGCTTGCGCTCGAACGCCGGCAGGACGCGGTCGCCGGCCTCGACGAGCACTACGCGGGCCTGCGTGGTGTCGATGCGACGGAACTCGCCCTTCAGGCTCTTGTGCGCGATCTCGGCGATGGTGCCGGCGAGCTCCACGCCCGTGGGCCCCGCGCCGATCACCACGAAGGTGAGCAGCGCCGCGCGTTTCGCGGGATCAGGCTCGCGCTCGGCCTCCTCGAAAGCCATGAGGATGCGGCCGCGCACGGCCACCGCGTCTTCCAGCATCTTCAAGCCCGGCGCGAACGGCGCCCAATCGTCGTGGCCGAAATAGGCGTGGCGCGCGCCGGTGGCGACCACCAGCGTGTCGTACGGGATGAGCTCGCCATCCCTGAGGCGCACCTGCTTGGCGGCGGCATCGACGCCGACCACCTCGCCCAGAAGCGTCGTGACATCGTCGCGGCCGCGCATCAGGTGGCGCACCGGCCAAGCGATCTCGGAGGGCGCCAGGGCGGCGGTCGCGACCTGGTAGAGCAGCGGCTGGAAGAGATGGTGGTTGCGCCGATCGATCAGCGTGATCTCGACCGGCGCGCCCCGAAGGGCCACGCCCCGTAATCCTTGGGCGGTCTCCAGCCCGCCAAAGCCGGCGCCGACGATGACGACTCGGTGAGCGCCTGGATGATCGGGGTGTGTCATTCCCGACCGGTCTAGCCAATTGAGCCAGCCGCCGCGATGCTCGGCGGGCCCGACGCGCCCCTCTCGGCCGGCGCCGGTTTGGCCCGGCGGCGAGACGGGTCTAAGAAGCGGCGCGGCTCTGAGAAGCGACAAGGGCGACATCGGGGGGGATTCATGTCCGAGGGAACAGCAGAGACGAAGAGCGGCCGGGCGGCCGGCGCGGCGCTCACCATCGCGCTCTGCTTCGCGGTGGCGGTGCTTGAGGGCTACGACATCCAGGCGCTCGGCGTTACCGCCCCGAAGATCGCGCCCGAACTCGGGCTGCATCCCGAACAGATGGGCTTCGTGTTCTCGATCTCGAACATCGGCATCGTTGCGGGCGCAGCGGTCGGCGGCTGGCTCATGGACCGGTTCGGCCGCAAGCCGATCTTCATCGCCTCGGTGATCACGTTCGGCGTGTTCACCTTCGCGACCATCTTCGTCACGAGCTTCGAGACGCTGTTCGCCGCGCGGCTCCTCACCGGCGTCGGCTTTGGCGCGGCGCTGCCGGGGCTGATGGCGATCTCCGCCGAGATCAGCTCACCCGACAAACGCGCATCGACCGCCACGATGATGTTCTGCGGCATGCCGCTCGGGGGCGGCCTCGCGGCGCTGCTCACCTCCAACCTGCCGGCCGATTTCGACTGGCGGCTGGTGTTCATGGTCGGCGGCCTGCTGCCGCTCGTCGTCGCGCTCCTCATCACGTTCCTGATGAAGGAGACGCACACGCGCGCCGAACGCGCCGATTCGGCCAAGACGGGCGTCTTCACAGCGCTCTTTGGGCAAGGCCGCGCGGCGCCGACCCTGCTGATCTGGATCGCACTCCTGCCGACCTACATCGTGCTCTACATCATCCTCAATTGGCTGCCGACGCTGGTCGTCGATAAGGGCTTCGACCGCTCGGTCGCGCCGCAAGCCTCGATGGCGTTCAATTTCGCCAGCGTCATCGGCGCGCTCGTCATCGGGCAACTCGCGGACCGGTTCGGGTTCCGCTGGCCGCTCTCGCTCGCGCTCGTCGCGCTGATCGGCGTCCTCTGGGGGCTCGGACACGCGACCGACTTCACGATGGTGCTCGTCTTCTCCGCGCTCGTCGGGGTGACGCTCATGGGCGCGCAATACGCCTTCCTCGGGGTGGCGGCCTCCTATTATCCCGAGATCGTGCGCGGCACCGGCTCCGGCGCCGCGGCCGGGATGGGGCGGGTCGGATCGATCATCGGGCCGATGGCCGCCGGCATGCTGCTGGGCGCCGGCGCCAGCGCCGCAACCGTGCTCACCGCGCTCGTCCCGGCCGCCGCGGTCGCCGCGCTCGCCGTCGGCGGGCTCGGCTTCTTCAAGCGCGGCGGCGACTGACGCTAGCAAGCTCACGCTAGCATGATCGCTAACACCCGAGGGTTTCGCGCGCCACCCCATGCAAGCGCTCTTGACCTGACGCGTGCGCATCCCTCCAATCCGATCTAAGGGCGCCTGACAAAAGGCGCCCAGAGATACGGAGACGGGTCATGGCGGATTCAGGCCACGCGATCACGGGCGAAGCGCGCGGTTTCCCAAGCCCGAGCTCGCTCAAGGCGGTTCCAGGAACCGAAGCGGCGCAGGCGGCCTACCCCTATTACATGCAGTTCGCGCCAGGCGACGACGCGCGTTTCTGGTTCTACAATTCCATGCACTTCCCGGAGCCGATGTCGGCGTTCGACATGGTGACGGCGGAAGCCGCCTATTGCGCGCTCGGCGCCTCAAACACGCGCGTGCATACGCTGCCGACCACCAAGGGCATCGATTATCGCATCCTCAACGGCCGCGTTTATATCGGCGGGGTCGCTGTGACGGACCCCGACGAGATCGCGGAGCGCACGGCCGAGTTCCAGCAGCGCGCGTTTTACTATTACGAGAACTGGGAGAAGCTCTACGCGCAATGGCGCGAGAAGATGGCGCAACTCATCAAGGACGCCGACCAGCTCGTGCTGCCGACGCTGCCGAAGTACGAAGACCTCGCCGCCGTGCATGCGGGCCGCGGCGTGGCGCAGAACCATTACGTCCTCGAGGTCTGGCAGAAGACGCTCGAAGGCTATTTCCGCATGTGGCACCACCATTTCGAGTTCCTGCTCCTGGGGTACGGCGCCTATCTCGTCTTCTTCGATTTCTGCAAGAAGGCGTTCCCGGAAATGGCCGACCAGACCATCGCGACGATGGTCGCGGGCATGGAAGGGGAAATGTTCCGGCCGGACGACGAGCTGCGGGGCCTCGCGCGTCGCGCGGTCGAGCTGGGCGTGGACGGCAAATTCGTCGAAGGCGCCAAGCCCGCCGACATTCTCACGTCTCTCGAGCAAATGGGCGATTCAGGCAGAGCCTGGCTCGCTTCGTTCGAGACCGCGCGCAATCCGTGGTTCCAGATCGGGGCCGGCGACGGCTTCTACCATTATCATCGGTCCTGGAACGATGACCTCACGATCCCGTTCTCGGCGCTGCCGGGCTATTGCGCCAAGGTGCGCGCCGGCGACAGGCTGGAGCGCCCGATCGCGGAACTGAAACAGGAGCGCGAGCACGTCATCCGCGCGACGCGCGATCTTCTTTCAAGCGACGAGGAACGCGCCGCATTCGACCAGATGATCGGGCTCTCGCACCGCGTCTTCCCATACGTCGAAGAGCACAAATTCTATTGCGAGCATTGGTACACGACGCTCTTCTTCAACAAGGTGCGCGAGTTCGGCGCCCTCCTCGCGCGGCACGGCTTCTTCCCGAACGCCGAAGACGTCTTCCAGCTCAACCGCTTCGAGGTGGAGCAGGCGCTTATCGACCTCATGACGTCGTGGTCGAACGGCTCGCCCCCGCGCGGGCCCGACCTATGGCCGCCGATCGTGGCGCAGAGGCGTGCGGCGGTCGCGGAATGGGCTAAAGTCACGATGCCGCCCGCGCTCGGGCCGGTGCCTGACGTGATCGACGATCCGGCCATCGTCATGCTCTGGGGGATCACGCGCGACAATCTCAACAATTGGCTCGCCGCCGACAGCGCCGGGGACACCGGCGAAATCCGCGGCTTCGCGGCGTCGCCGGGCGTCGTTGAAGGCACGGCGCGGGTGGTGAAAAGCGTGGAGGAGATCGCGCGGCTTCGGCAGGGCGACATCCTCGTCTGCCAGATCACCAATCCCAGCTGGGCGCCGATCTTCGACAAGATCAGCGCAGCGGTCTCCGATATCGGCGGCTCGATGAGCCATGCGGCCATCGTCGCGCGCGAATACGGGCTGCCGGCCGTCGTCGGCACCGCGGTGGCGACGCAGCGCATCAAGGACGGCCAGCGCGTGCGCGTCGATGGCGGGCGCGGCGTCGTCACTATTCTTCAGTAGGCGGAGGAACGAATATGGCCGCAGATACGGTCGGCGATCGGCTTTCGAGCGCCTACGAGATCGTCAACGTGCCGGAGCCCTACGCGCCGGTGATCATGAAGCACGGCGTCGCCGGCAAGTTCGTCGGGCCGACGGAGAAGGAGTCGCCGTGGGTCCCGTTCGGGCCGAACGCCGCGATCCGGCACCTGCATTTCGACACGCGCTCCAACACCTTCTCCAATGTCCTCTGGATCAAGGAGAAGGGCGTCATCGGCACGCACAAGCATCGCGGCACGGTGGTGATGGTGTGCCTGGAAGGCTCGGCGCGCTATCTGGAATACGATTGGGTCGCGAACCCCGGCGACTTCATCTACGAGACGCCCGGCCTCATCCACACGCTCGTCACCGACCATCCGAACGGCGTGAAGCTGTTCGGCTGGCTGCACGGGCCGATCGAGTTCTACGACGACAAGGGCGGCTTCATCGAGACGCTCGATGTCTGGTGGTTCATCAACCACTACGAGACCTTTTGCAAAGAGCACGGCATCCCGCTCAATCCGGAGCTCTATCTGTGATCTGCTCCGGGTCCGGAAGAACACCCCCCTCCCCCTTGCGGGCAGGGGGTAGGGGGTGGGGGGCGTCCCGACGCCGCAACGCTCGCAAGACTGAAGCGCGGGCTTTCAGCCCGCATCTTTCTTCGCCTTCGCCAAGCTGCACGCCCCCCCTCCCCTACCCCTCCCCCGCAAGGGGGGAGGGGGCGCCGAGATGATCTCTTGGTTTGCAGACATCAGCTTGCAGGACCGCCCCGCCGTCGGCGGCAAGGGCGGAAGCCTGGGGGAACTCACGCAAGCGGGCGTGGAAGTTCCCGCCGGCTTCGTCGTGCGCACCGAGGCGTTCGAGCGCTTCCTTGGGCCGATGGTCAAGGAGGTACGCGCAAGCGCGGCCGCGCTCGACGCAAACGACGCCGCCGGCATCGCTCAGTGCTCGGACGCCCTGCGCGCGCGCATCGAGAGCGCCGACATGGCCGGCGCCGAGGCCGCCATCGCGGAAGCGTATGCCAGGCTCGCAGCGGACGGCGCGCCCGTCGCGGTGCGCTCTTCGGCCACCAACGAGGATTCCGCGGACGCGTCTTTCGCGGGTCTGCAGGACACTTATCTCTGGGTGCTCGGCGCGAAGGAGACGCTGGCGGCGGTGCGGCGCTGCTGGGCGAGCCTCTATTCGACGCCGGCGCTCGCCTATCGACGCCGCCACGGCATGAACGAGGGCGAGGTGGCGATGGCCGTCGTCGTGCAGCGCATGGTCGATGCGCGCAGCGCCGGCGTGATGTTCACCCGGAGCCCGCTGACGGGGGACCGCTCCGTCATCGCCATCGAGGCGAGCTGGGGCCTGGGCTCCTCCGTCGTCGGCGGCGAAGTGACGCCCGACCGCTTCGTCATTGGAAAGATCAAGGGCGAGATCACACAGCGGGAGATCTCCGACAAGACGATCGAGCATCTTCCCGATCCGGCCGGCGGGGTGCGCACCGCAGAGGTTCCGGCGGATCGCCGCAATGCGCCGGCGGTAAGCGACGAAGAACTCGCCACGCTGCGAGAATACGGCCTTCGCATCGAGCGCCATTATGGCCGCCCGCAGGACATCGAATGGGCGATCGATCGGCAGGGAAAGATCGCGATCCTGCAGGCGCGCCCGGAGACAATCTGGTCGAACAAGGAAGCCAGGCCCGTCGCGGCCGCGCTCGACAATCCGCTCGGGCATCTCATGCGCGTGTTCGGCGGCGCCCCCCGGAGCGAGGCATGAATCCGGACGAGCTGAGAGAGATCATCAAGCTCATGGAGGCGTCGAGCTTCGACGAGCTAGTGCTGGAGATGAAGGGCGCCAAGCTCACGCTGCGGCGCGGCGCGGGCGGGGTCGAGCACGTCAATGGCGGGGCGCCGCCCGTCTCGGTCGATGCTGCGCCGAAGAACCCGATCAAAGCCGCGCGCGCGGCGCCTGCTTCGGCGCCCGCCGGATTCCTCGACGTGACTGCGCCCTTTCTCGGCGTCTTCTATTCGGCCCCGAAGCCAGGTGCGGATCCGTTCGTGAAGGTCGGCGACCGCGTGGAGAAAGGCAGCGTCGTGGGCATCATCGAGGTGATGAAGCTGATGAACTCCGTGCACGCGGGCAGTGCTGGCGAGGTCGTGGAGATCTTCGCGCAGAACGGCGTCGCCGTCGAATACGGCCAACCCCTCATCCGAGTGCGGATCACATGAGACGGCTCCAATTTGCATCCCCCTCCCCCTTGCGGGGAGGGAGCAAGGGGTGGGGGGCGTCCCGACGCATGGGCGCTCGCAAGGTTGGAGCGCGTTCCCCCAGCCTGCATCCTTGTTCTTCACCGACAGAGTCGAGCTTCACGCCCCCCCTCCCCTACCCCTCCCCCGCAAGGGGGGAGGGGGCGCTTTCATGAGCACGCTGCAGTTCGTCGAGACGTCGCTGCGCGACGGCAACCAATCGCTGTGGGGCGCGCTCGGCCTCGACACCGCAAAGACGCTCACCATCGCGCCCGTCATGGAGCGCGCCGGCTTCCGCGCCATCGACTTCACGACCTCCACGCACATGGGCGTCGCGGTGCGCTACAAGAAGGAGGATCCGTGGGAGCGCATCCGGCTCATGGCGGAGATCTGCAAGACGACGCCGCTGCAATTCATGGGCACCGGGTTCCGCTTCATCTCCTGGGAATCCGCGCACCCGGATTTCATGGCGCTCGCGTTCAAGACGCTCGCGCGGAACGGCATCCGCCGCTTCTGCATGGCCGATCCGATGACCGACGCCGACGCCATGATCGAATGCGCGCGCATGGCGAAGGCCGGCGGCGCGGAGATCGTCGTCTGCGCGCTCGTCTACTCGATCAGTCCGATTCATGACGATGCGTTCTATGCCGAGCGCGCCGCCAAGCTCGCGGCATGCCCCGACGTGGACATCGTCTATGTCAAGGATCCCGGCGGGCTGCTGACGCCGAAGCGTGCGCGCGCGCTCGTTGAAACGGCGCAACGTGAATTGAAGGGCAAGCCGCTCGAGATGCATTGCCATTGCACGATCGGGCTCGGGGACCTCGCCTATGCCGAAGCAGCGGAGCTTGGCGTGGCGGCGCTGCAATGCGCATCCGGCGCGGCCGCGGACGGGACCTCGAACCCGCCGGCAGAACGCGTGCTCGCCAATCTTTGCGCGCTTGGGCACGACGTCGATGTCGATGCGGAGGCGGTCCGGGAGATCGGCGGCTATTTCACAGCGCTGGCGCGCGCGGAAGGACTGCCCGAAGGCAAGCCGGCCGGCTTCGACGCCGCCTATATGCGCCACCAGCTGCCGGGCGGCATGGTCTCCACCATGCGCCGGCATCTGGCGGAATCGCGCCTCGACGGCATCGAGCAAGCCGTGATCGAAGAGCTCGGCCGCGTGCGCGAGGAGCTCGGCTGGCCGATCGTAATGACGCCCTTCTCGCAGATCCTGCTTGGCCAGGCCGTGATCAACGTCACCGGCCATGAGCGCTATGCGACGGTTCCGGACGAGCTCATCCGCTATGCGCTCGGGCGCTTCGGGCGCCCGAACATCCCGATCGATGGGAACATCATGGACCGGATCCGCGCGCTGCCGCGCGCCAAGGAGATCGAAGCGGAGGCCGGGCCGCTTCCGCCGGAAGAGCTTCGGAAGCGCTTCAAGAAGGGCATATCCGACGAGGAATTCCTGCTGCGCGCCACAATGCCCGAGGGACAGGTCGATGCGATGCTCGCCGCCGGCCCCGCGCCACGGCGTTATGAGCCCGCGTCGCGCGCGGCGATCGAAGCATTGCGGCAAGCCACGCAATCGGACGCCGCGCACATCGACATCGAGCGCCCCAACTTCAAGCTCTCGCTCCGCAGGAGCGCCGCGTGAAGCACGTCAGAGGCTTCATGTTCGATCTCGACGGGACCCTTGTTCTCGGGGACCGCATGGGGGCCGGCGCATACGACGTGCTGCCCGGCGCCATCGAGACGCTGGAGGCGCTCGATGATCGCGGCGCGCCGTTCCTCATCCTCACGAACGGCAGCGCAAGCCCGCCGGCGCACATCGCGGCGAAGCTGCGCCAAGTCGGCCTGCCGATCGCCGACGCGCAGATGCACACGCCCTCCACCGTCGCGGCCGATTGGCTGAAGACGTCAGGCGCCGAGCGCGTGCTGGTGCTCGGCACGCCCGGCGTCGGCGAGCCGTTGCGGGCGCTCGGCATCCAGACGTTCGTCCCCGGCGACGTTTGCGACAAGATCGATGCGGTTTATGTCGGCTGGCATCCCGATTGCGTCATGCGCGACATCGAGGCCGCCGCCAACGCGATCTGGGCAGGCGCGGCCTTCACCGTCGCGTCCAACGTGCCCTTCTTCGCCACGAAGGCCGGCAAGAGCATCGGCTATTCGCGCGCGATCGCAGCGGCCGTGGAAAGCCTCACGAACACGCCGCCGATCGTGCTCGGAAAGCCGTCGCAAGCCGCCATGAGCTTCGTCGCCGACAAGCTGCAATTGCCGCTCAGCGACATCGCCGTGGTCGGCGATGATGCACGGCTGGAGAATCTCATGGCGCGCGAAGCGGGCGCATTCTCAATCGGCGTCTCCACCGGCGTCACGTCACGCGCGGAGTGGGACGCCATGCCGCAAGCGCAAACCGCGCACCTCGTGCTCGACCGTCTCGACGAGCTCTTGCAGCACCTCTAGCCCCTCGCCCTTGGGTTGACAGGCAGGCATCGCCAGCGCAGGGAAAAGCGGGGTGGACGATGCGCAAGTATGCATTCGCGGTCGTAGCATTAACTTTGCTCGCAGGGAGCGCAGCGTCCGGCCAAGCTCCCTCGCCCGTCGTCCTCCATTTCCGCCAGTACAGAGAAGCGATCGCGCGCGGCGACCTTGTCGCAGCGGAGGGCGCAGCAGCCTTCGCGCTCGAAGCATCCGAGCAAAGTGACGCTGCCGGCGGCCGTACTGGCGTCCTGGCGCTCAATCTCGCGCGCGTCCGGCTTCAACTCGGGCGAACGCAAGCAGCAAGCGCGCCTGCGCAGCGCGCCTATGAGATCGCGCGCTCAGACGCCAGCGCCGGAATCGATCCGGACATGGCCTCTCTCATTTGGGGGCGCGTGCGCCTGTCGCTCGAAGGTTTCGCGGCAGCGGATTTCCTCGCCGACACACTTGGGCGCACCGCAGGGCGCGAGCCACTCTTGGGCGACCGCTACGACGCCGCCGACCAGCTAGGGATGTGGGCCACCGGCGCGCGCAACTATATCGTCGCGCGCCGCGCCTGGGCGTACGCCGCGGAATCCGCGCGCGGCGCGCCGTTCGATGCAAGCTATGCACGCGGCCGTGCGCTCACCTACGAAGCCATCGCAATTGCCCTGCAATCACTGACGCGCGAACCGGTCATGTCCAATATGATGGCGCGCAATGTCCAGGAGCGGCTGATTGAGGCGCATGCGCTCGTGCGGCCGTTTGCGTTCATGCCAAGCGACGGAACCGTCACCGCAGTGCACAGGCTCTACGCGGACATACTCGGCTGGGAGCAGATCACAAACTCGAAAGTCGTGTCCGACGGTTCGCGCCGCGTGAGCGGCGACAGGAGCATTCCTGCGCTGCCGTTTGGCGCTAATCCGGCGAGCATCGACGGCGTTCCGACGTGCGTCGTGCGCCGCGTCGCAGGCGAGCGGCTGCGATATCCGCGTCCGCAAGCCACTGAAGGCCAGATCGCCGCCGTCGTCGTCGCGCTTCGCTTCGATGAGGCCGGCGCGCAGATCGGAACGGAAATCGCCTCCGCGATCGGGGACCAAGACTTCGAGCGTGCAGTCAGCGAAACGGCGGCGACTTGGACATATGCGGCCCAAGTCGCCAATGGCTGCAAGCTGCTGCGCGTCTATTTCGTGCCGGTCGGCTTCTTCGTGTTTGAGGAGTGAGATCGCCCCGCGCCGCAGGACGGCTATTCCGCCGGCGCCCAGGTCCCGTCCGCGCCGCGGCGGAAGAGCAGGAACGTGTTGGGGTCGAAATCGAGCCCGTCCTGGCCGAGCGCGAAGAAGTAGGCGAAACCCTGGCGCACGAGCCAATACTTCATCTGATCCTCGTCGAGGCCGAACTCCCCGCAGACGGCGTTCGGCTCGTTCTTTGGCAGACGCGCGGCGTCGGCGGCCTTGTAGCCGATCACCAGCGCGTCGCGCGGCCAGCCTTCGATGTTGGCGGGCTGCACTTCGCACTTCGCGCGCTCGGCCGCGGGGGCCGCCTCGATCAGATCACGGATCACTTTCTGAGGATCGGCCGGATCGGAGACGAAGATGCGCACACGCTCCTGCCCGGCGACGGCGGCGCCGGCGAGCGCGGAGGCCTCGTAGCTGAGCGACGCGCTGTGCGCGCCGCCGGCATAGGCGAGCTTCGTCGTCACGCCATTGCAGGTCATGGCGCGATAGAGGATGGCTTCGGAGCCGTCGGCGATCGCGGTCTCGTTGAACGTCCAGGAACAGCCTGCTGCGGGGCCTTCCAGCGCCTGCGAGCGCGCGAGCACGTCGGCATCGTAATAGTTGGATGCGCGCCCGACGCAGATTCCGGTGACCGCGAGGCGCGCGCCGTCGTCAGGACATGTCGATGACGCGGCCTCGGACTTCGCGCCGGTGGGCGCGGAAGGCGCGCAAGCAGCAAGAGCTGCCGCAAAGGCGGCGAAAACGTACTGTCTCATGATGTCCCCCACCAGCCGGCCCCAACCGGCCGCCGATCATTACGACGGCGCGCGGATGAACTCAATCATGTTGCCGCCGGGATCGAGCGTCCAGATCTGATGCACGCGGCCGGCCTGCTCCACGAAGCGAAGCCCGCGCTCCTCCAGCGCCCTGCGCGTCCCATCCACATCCGGCACGCGGAACGCGACGTGCGAGAGATACGGGTTCGCGGCCGATGCGGGGGTGGCGCGCTCCACGCCCTCCTTCGGCACGATGAGGTGGATCGTGAAGCCGTCCTTCGCCAGCCAGGCGCCGTCAAAATCGAGCGGCGGGCGATCGATGATGCGGAAGCCCAGCATGTCCTTGTAGAAGGCGAGCGAGGCGGCGAGGTCCAGCGTCGCGAGCGAGACGTGATCCATGCGTTCGGTGGCGATCGGCGTCATGCCCGCCTTATAGGCGAGGCTTCAGGCGGCCGCCAGCACGGCGTTGATGCGCGTTCGCGCGGGCAGCCGGATTGTGAAGGTGGAGCCGGCGCCCGGCTCGCTCGCCAACATCACGCTGCCGCCGAGCAGCTCGACCGTTTTGCGCACGAGCGCCAGGCCGAGCCCCAAGCCGCCGAACCGGCGCGTGGAGGAGGCGTCCGCCTGTCCGAACGGCGCGAAAAGGCGCGCCCGCATCTCCGGCGCAATGCCGATGCCGGTGTCGCTGACCGAGATCTCCACCCAGTCGCCGTTCGAATTGAGCGTGCGTCCGCAGACGTCGATGGCGCCGCTCTCGGTGAACTTGCACGCGTTGGACAGAAGCGCGTCGAGGCATTGGCGCAGCTTCGGAGCGTCGGTGACGATCTCGCGCGGCAGATCGGCGAAGTCGGTGGTGAGCGCGACGCCCTTGGCCTCCGCCCCGCGCCGCACCGCCGCGACCGCGGCGCCCAGGATCTCCGGCAGGTCGGCGGGCGCGAGGTCGGCGTGCATCTTGCCGGCGTCGATCTTGGAGAAGTCGAGCACCTGCTCGATGAGCCCGAGAAGATGACGTGCAGCGCGCTGGATGCGCACGGCATCGAGGGCCATGCGCTGCTCGCTCTGCGCGGCGAGGTCCTCGTGCAGAATTTCCGAATAGCCGATCACCGCGTTCAGGGGCGTTCTGAGCTCATGGCTCATATTGGCGATGAACTCGGTCTTGGCGTGGTTCGCGGTCTCCGCCTCGTTCTGGCGCTCAACGGCTTCGGCGCGGCGCTCCTCGGCTGCGGCGTTCGCCTCGGTGAGGCGCGCCAGCATCGCTGCGGCGCCGCGCGCGGAGCGCGCCATGTAGCCAAGGAAGCCCAAGATGCCGAGCATCAGCCCCACGCCGCCCAGGACGGGCGAAGGGGCGGCCGCGGAGGTCGGAATGAACGGCACCGCCAAGAGGCACAGCGTGCAGGGAACCGCCGCAGCGATCATGTGCGCCTGCGCCTGGAAGAGATAGATCATGATCGAGATGAGCGAGGCGCCGGCCATCAGAACGGCCAGCACCTTGCCTTCCGCGCCGCCGGTGAACGCCGCGATCAGCGCCAAGGCGACGAACACCGCCACGCACACGATCCAGAGCGCAGGCAGGATATGCTGTAGGTGCAGTCGCCGCGCGCGGGCGGGATCGGCGAGGAAACGCTCGCACAAGAGACGGTCAAGGCTCATCAGCGCGACGAGCGTCACGAGCCAACCCACCGGAAGCCAAAGCTTTCCGATGATCAGCGCAGCCGCCGCCGCGTAGACGAACGCCATGATTCCGCGCCACGCATAGGAATTCAGGCGCCCCCGCACCGCTCCGCAAAAGTCATGGCTCGGCGCGGCCTGGGGCACGCTCGCCTCCCTGCGAACCTAGTAGGCCCAATACTAGCTCAATAATCTTGCCGCCCCGCTAACGACGCTCAGACAATACAACTTTGCGGTGCGTTGCAGCCCGCGTCCTTAACCCTGCGCTCGCCGCGCATTATCCGTGCGCGTTCAGGCTAGACCGCCGCGGGCGTTCGACTAAGCCGGGCGAAGGAGGAAACGCCATGCGCTGCTATGAAATCGCCGCCGGCTCCACGAGCCTCGAAGGCCTCAAGCGCGCCGAGCGGCCCGATCCAAGGCCGAGCGCCCGCGAGGTGCTCGTTCGCGTGCGCGCATGCTCGCTCAATTACCGCGACCAGGCGGTGGTTACCGGAAATTATTTCGGCGGCTCAGTGCAGCGCAACACGATCCCGCTCTCCGACGGCGCGGGCGAAGTCGTTGCGATCGGGCCGGCGGTGACGCGTTTTCAGGTCGGCGACCGCGTGGCCGGCACGTTCTTCCAGACCTGGATCGACGGACCGCCGCGGCGCGCGCCGGCGCTCGGCTCGCCGCTCGACGGCATGCTCGCGGAATACGTCGCGCTCGACGAGGACGGCGTCGTGCCGATCGCATCGACGCTCTCCTACGAGGAGGCCGCATGCCTGCCGTGCGCGGGCGTAACCGCATGGCACGCGCTGGCGTCCGGCAAGCGGCTGCTGCCGGGAGATGTCGTGCTCGCGATCGGCACGGGCGGCGTCGCCATGCTCGCCGTCCAGATCGCGAGCGCGATGGGCGCGCGCGTCGTCGTCACTTCGTCCTCCGACGAGAAGATCGCACGCGCGAAGGCGATCGGCGCATTCGGCGGCGTAAACTATCGCACGCGGCCGGACTGGGCCGACGGCGTGCTCGAACTCACCGGCGGGCGCGGGGCGGACCATGTCGTCGAGCTCGGCGGCGCCGGGACGCTGGCGCAATCCTTCAAGGCGCTGGCGATGTCGGGCGAAATCAACCTCATCGGCGTGCTCGCCGGCCATCAAGGCGACACCGGCCCGCACGCGCTCATGCTCAAGGGCGGAAACATGCGCGGGATCTTCGTCGGCAGCGCCGCTATGGCGACGGATCTCAACCGCGCGATCGACGCCAACGGCATCAAGCCGGTGATCGGCAAGACGTTCGGCTTCGATGAAGCACGCGCGGCGTGGGAATACGCGCTCTCGCCTGCGCTCTTCGGCAAGGTGGTGATCACGGTGTGAGAAACGAACGGCGCGAGGTCTTGCGACGAACGCCCGCCCCTTGAGGTGGAGGAGGCGCTTGTCTTGCAGCGCGTCGCGATCAGAGCACCACGCGCGACAAGATCGACGTGATGCTTCGGCCGAAGACCCGAGCCGATTGCGTAAAGTTCGCGCGACAAAGCCTTCTCGGCGCCGCGTCCAGCGCGCACGCAGCGCACGATGCGCCGGACATATTCAGCCGCAGCAGGCGGTGTTCGCCGCGATCGTCCCGGCGCCCGGACTGGCCAGGCTCTCCAGCGCGGGATTGCCGCCGTACTGAGTGGCCTCGCCCGTGGTGTGGAACGTCTCCCAGACGACGCCTTGCGGATCGGCTATCCACGACTTTTCGGATTTGGCGTAACAGCATGTGGTTTGCCCCTCCTCCAGAACGGGCGCGTCGGCGGCCTCCAAGCGGGCGTACACTTCCTTGAGCTCCTCGGCGCTCTCAACCTGGATGCCGAGATGGCGCACGCCGCCGCCGTCGGCGCGCGTGGAGATGGCGAAGTTCACACGCGGATCCTCGAGCATCCATTTGGCATAATCCGGCTTGCGGACCGTGGGCTCGGCAGCGAACAGCGTCGAATAGAACGCGATCGAGCGATCGACATTGTCGACGCCGACATGAACATGCATGCGCTTCATGCTTTTCTCCTCTTGGCTTGTGCAGGTTTGGCGACAGGCGCGCAGGCGCGACCGGCGCAGCAATTCTCGGTCAGAAAGCCGAGCAGCGCGTTCATCCGCGCGAAGTCCGCCGAATAGATCAGCGACCGGCTCTCGCGCTGCTGGGCGATCAGCCCCGCGCGATTGAGATGCGCGAGATGGAACGACAACGAGGACGGCGCCATGCCCATCGCCTCGGCGATCTCGCCCGCGGCCATGCCCTCCGAGCCAGCCTGGACCAGCAGGCGGAACACGGCGAGCCGGTGCTCGTGGGCGAGCGCCGACAGCGCGGCGAGGGCATCCGGACTATTCATTCGATCCTTCGACTATCATCGAATCTTTGGGCGGTCAAGGGCCGTATTTCCTTCTGTTCTAATCAGGGCTTGGCGGCGCCCGGCCGCTGCTTCAGAAGCGCGCGACGGAGCGCTTCGCCGATGTGCTCGCGATAGCGCCTGGCGCTCCATCTGCGGCCGATCACAAGGTCCTCCCATACGCGCAGCGACAGCATCGACCAGATGAGATCGGCGGCGGTCTCGACATCGAGGCCGGCGCGCAGGCGCCCTTCCGCCTCAAGTCTTCCTGCGATCGCGCGCGCGCCGCGGCGCCGATCCGCCAATCTGTCCTGCCAGGCGCGGTCGATCTCGGGATCCTGCCTGCGCACTGCGTCCATCGCAGACGCGATCGGATAGACGGCCGGGTTCATCTTGATCTGGGACTCGACCGCCGCGGCGAGCGCGGCTTCGCCGTCCGGCGCCTCCTCGATGGCGCGGATGGCGGGGGCGAGGTTGCGCGTCTCGTCCACGTAGCGGACGAGCGCGAGGTAGAGGTCGGCGCGATCCTTGAAATGCAGATAGACGGCCTGGCGCGACACGCCGGCCTCCTGCGCGATCCGTCCCAGACTCGCATCGGCGACGTGCGCGCTCATGAGCTTGACGGCCGCCTCCAGGATGCGGGCTCTGGTATCGGACGGCGCTGGACTTGACATGCTGTCAACTCGCGGCTACTTGACATACTGTAAAGGCCACAATCGAAGGCCTCCGGTCAATCCGTTTCGGGGCCAGTCCCCAGGGAGATATCCATGATCCGCCATCTTTCCTTCGCCGCCGCCGAGCCCAAGCGCGTCGCGGATGCGCTCGCCGAGATCATGGGCGGCTTCGTCATTCCGTTTCCGCCCAACCCGGGGGCCTACATGGCCATCGCGCGCGACGCGCACGGCACCGGCGTCGAGGTGCATCCGGCCGACACCGTGCTCGATCCGCGGGAAGAAGCCCGCTTCCAGCAGGCGCGCGCCGGCACGCCCTATAGCGCGGTGCATTTCGCGCTGTCCGTCGCGGCGGACGCCGAGACCATCGCGGCGGTCGCTGCACGGGAAGGCTGGCGCTGCCAGCGGCTCGCGCGCGGCGGCGATTTCGGCGTCATCGAGCTCTGGGTGGAGAACCGCTTCCTGGTCGAGCTGATGACGCCGGTGGAAACGGCCGAGTACCTGGCGTTCACGGCGCAATTCGCCGACGCAGCCAAGGGGCGCGACCTCATGGCGAGCCACGCGCCGGGGTGAGGGACGCGCCCTATCGGCGGCGGCGGCGATTCATGTAAGGTGCCCCGCGGGTTCACCGGGCGGGGCGATGTCCGAAGTCAGACGAAAGCTCACGACCATCCTTGCGGCGGACGCCGACGGCTATAGCCGCGCGATGGAGGCGGACGAGGTGCGCGCGCTCGGCGAGCTCAAGGCCGCGCGCGACGTCTTCACCAAGTTCATCCAGCGCCATCACGGGCGGATCGCCAACACGGCCGGGGATGGGCTCATCGCTGAATTCCCCTCCGTGGTGGAAGCCGTGCAATGCGCGATCGAAGTGCAGCGCGAGCTCGGCGCGGGAGCGGCGGCGGGCGCGTTGCGCTTCCGGATCGGCGTGCATCTCGGCGACGTGATGATCGATGGCGACGATCTGCTCGGGGAAGGCGTCAATCTCGCCGCGCGGCTGCAGACGATGGCGGCGCCAGGCGGCATTCTCATCTCGCGGCAGGTTTACGACCAGGTCGCGAAGAAACTGTCGGTCGGGTTCGAGTATCTGGGCGAGCGCAAGCCAAAGAATTTCGAGGAGAGCGTCGCAGTCTATGGCGTCGCGTCCACCGAGGCGGGGGAAGCTCCCCGCGCCAAGCGCGACGCGCGGCCGGCGCGCGCGGCTGCGGCGCCGCCACCTGACCTCAGGGCCAAGCTCATCCGCCGCGCGCAATTCTTGGGCGTGATCGCTCTGGCGTTCATCGGCATCGATTTGGCGACCGGCGACAGCTTCTGGGCGCAATGGCCGATCCTCGGCATGGCCGGCTATCTCGCGTTCCGCGCCGCCCCGCTCTTCTCCGGGGGATGGTTCCATCTCGCCTACGCCCGCATCGCGGTGATCATCGGGATCCTTGCCGGCATCAACCTGCTCAGCTGGTCGGGAACCGTCTGGGTGATCTATCCGGCCGCGGGGCTCATCATCCTGGCGGTGATCGGGCGGCTGCTCGCCAAGAGCTGATGGGCGCGAAGACGATTGGGGATGCGCGGCCCTCCCCCATTTGCGCGCCGGCCGGAGACCTCGCCGACTGAAGGACGAGGGGCGGATTGACGGGGCCGCGAAATTGTCTGACGAAAGCGGGCAGCGCCGCCAGAGCGCGAGGGACGAAGCGCCGGGAGGGACAATGGCGGAGCGCGCCACAGGGGAGGACGCCCTTGCAGAGGGGGCCCTCTACAGCAAAGTCGTGCGGCGGCTCATCCCGCTCCTCTTCATCTGCTACATCGCCTGCTTCCTCGACCGGGTGAATGTCGGATTCGCCAAGCTGCAGATGGCGCCCGACCTGGCGCTCTCCGACGCCGTCTACGGCTTCGGCGCGGGCGTCTTCTTCATCGGCTATTTCATCTTCGAGGTGCCCTCGAACCTCGTGCTGCAGAAGATCGGCGCGCGGGTCTGGATCGCGCGCATCATGGTCACCTGGGGCCTCATCTCGGCGGGCTTCATGTTCACCGGCGACATCCGATGGGGCGGGCTGGCGCAGAGCTTCGGCCTGACCGACCCCGAATTCACATTCTACTTCCTCCGTTTTCTGCTCGGCGCGGCAGAGGCTGGGTTCTTCCCGGGCGTCATCCTCTATCTCACCTATTGGTTCCCAGCCGCGCGGCGGGCGCAGATGGTCGGCTGGTTCATGAGCGCGATCGCCGCCTCCAACGTGCTCGGGGCGCCGATCTCCGGCGCGATCATGCAGTATTTCGACGGCGTGGGCGCCTGGCGCGGCTGGCAATGGCTCTTCCTGCTGGAGGCGCTGCCGTCGATCGTGATGGGCGTGGTGATCTTCGCGGTTCTGCCCGATGGGCCGCGCTCGGCGCGCTGGCTCGCGGAAGAGGAAAAGGTCCGCCTCGCGGCGGCCCTTGAAGCCGATGAAGCGGGCAAGCACGCGCTCGGCCGGCGCCACTCGTTCCTCGATGCGTTCGCCGATTTCCGGGTCTGGGCGCTCGCGCTCGTCTATTTCTGCATCGCGGGCTCGTTCTATGCGGTGAATTTCTGGATGCCGACGATCGTCCAGGAGCTCGGCATCCCGCGCGGCGACTTCCTGCGCGTCGGGCTCATCACCGTCATTCCATGGGGCATCGCGGCGGTCGCGATGGTGCTGTGGAGCAAGCATTCGGATCGCACGGGCGAGCGGCGCTGGCATGTCGCGGGCGGGCTCCTGGTCGCCATGGCCGGCTTCGGCCTCCTCATGCCTTGGAGCCACGATCCGATCCTGTCGATCGTCGCGCTGACGCTCGTCACCGTGGGCTCGCTCTCCGCTGTCGTGACGTTCTGGTCCTTGCCAACGGCCTTCCTCACCGGAACAGCCGCCGCAGCCGGCATCGCCTGGATCAACTCGATCGGAAACCTGGGCGGGCATTTCGGGCCCGACCTCATCGGGCGCATCCGCGAGGCGAACAACGGTGCAGCCGGCGCCGCCTTCCTCACATTGGGCGCGATCGCGCTCCTGGGCGCGCTCATCACCATCGTGCTGCCGAAGACGCAAGCGACGCTTGAGCGCAAGCCTGCGGCGACCTAAGCGTGTCGAGGTGAGCGATCTCCTCTCCGGCGGCTACCGCGCCCGCTTCCTCGCGGTGATGCTGCTCGTCAACACGTTCAATTTCGCCGACCGCGCGATCTTCTCGGCGCTGGGGCAGGCGGTGAAGCAGGACCTGCTGCTGACCGACACGCAGCTCGGGCTTCTTCAGGGCTTTTCCTTCGCGCTGCTTTACGCCGTCGCCGGCATTCCCATCGGGCGGCTCGCGGAGCGCGGCAGCCGGGTCGGCATCATCGCGGTCGCTGTCACGGTGTGGTCGGGCATGACGGCGGCCTGCGGCCTGGCGATGAACTTCTGGCACATGATGCTCGCCCGCATCGGCGTCGGCATCGGCGAGGCGGGCTTCTCACCGCCGAGCTCTTCGCTCGTGTCGGACCATTTCGGAAGCGACCGCCGCGCCAGCGCGCTGGCGATCATCGCGCTCGGCTCGCCGCTCGGCGCGCTCGTCGGGGCGGTCGGCGGCGGGCTCATCGCCGGCGAGCACGGCTGGCGCATCGCCTTCTTCGCGCTCGGCGCGCCGGGGCTCTTGCTCGGACTCATCGTCTTTCTCCTGCTCAAGGAGCCGCAGCGCGGGCTCGCCGACGGCGTCCTCGCCTCCGAACCGCCGCCGCCGATGTCGCGTGTGTTGGCGGCGCTCATGGCCAAGCCGACATTCGTGCACGTCGTCATCGGCGGCGCAGCGGCGGGTCTCGGCATGAACGCGATCGGCCATTTCCTCGCGCCGTTCCTGGGGCGCGTGCATGCGCTCGACATCCGCAGCGCGGCGCTGTGGTTCGGGCTCGTCAGTTCCGCATCGCTTGCGATTGGGCTGCTGATCGGCGGGCTCGGCACGGATCGCCTCGCAAGACACGACCGGCGCTGGTCGGCGTGGGGGCCTGCGATCGGCCTCGCGCTCGCGGCGCCGCTCTATTATTTGGGCTTCCAGCAAGCCGAGCTCTTGCCGGCGCTGGCCTTCATCTTCGGCGGCGCCATCGCGCTCATCAGCCATTACGGGCCGCTGCTCGGCATCGTGCAGAACCTCGCGCCGCCGCGCGCGCGCGCTTCGGCGGCGGCGCTCGTGGGGCTCGTGTTCGCAATCTTCGGCGTGGGCCTGGGGCCGACGCTGGTCGGCATCCTCTCGGATCATTTCGCGACGCAATCGTTCGGCGAAGGCTTCGCCGCGGCCTGTCCCGGCGGGCGCGCGCCTGCAGGCGCGTCGGAGCTCTTCCAGGCCAATTGCGCGAGCGCCTCGGCGGCCGGCATGCGCACTGCGTTCAGCGTCATGGTGCTCGCCTTCCCGTGGGCGGCGCTGCACTTCCTCATCGCCTCCTTCACCCTCAGGCGCGACCTGCACACCGCTTGAGGGCTTCGCCGCGAGCTTATCCGTGGACGGATGAATCTCTCCTCACCTCCGAGAGGAGGGAGGCGGGCGCCGGTTCTGCGTTCGACATCCGCGAAATCGCCCGAGCCAAATTCGGCCGACAAGGTTCACCCCGCCCCCACCTCCTCCCCTCGACGGGGGCGCCTCATTCTGCTCCCCAGTCGCAGGGCTCATTTTTGTTCGCGCTGGGTGGAGCGCCACGGACGCCTTGCCGAAGACCCTCTGCGGCGCCAGAGGAACGCACAAAGATCTCGGGGAGGAAAGACATGCGTTGGATGCGGATGGCGGCGCTCGCGCTTTGCCTGGCGGCCCCCCTGGGTTTGGCGGCCTGCGGCCGAAGCGGCCCGGCCAAGGTCGATGCCGCGCGGCTGGCGGGTGCGGAGAGCGAGCCTGGCCAATGGATGAGCTACGGGCGCACCTATGACGAGCAGCGCTTCAGCCCGCTTTCCCGCATCAATTCCGACACCGTGAGCCGGCTCGGGCTTGCCTGGTTCGCCGACCTCGACACCGCGCGCGGCCAGGAAGCCACGCCGATCATGGTCGATGGCGCGCTCTACGTCTCCACCGCCTGGAGCATGGTGAAGGCCTACGACGCGCGCACTGGGCGCGAGCTCTGGTCGTTCGACCCGCAGGTCAATCGGGCGTGGGGCGTGCATGCGTGCTGCGACGTGGTCAATCGCGGCGTCGCGGTGTGGAACGGGCGCGTCTATGTGGGGGCGCTCGACGGGCGGCTCATCGCGATCGACGCGCGCGACGGAACGAAAGTCTGGGAGACGCAGACCGTCGATACTTCGAAGCCCTACACGATCACCGGAGCGCCGCGGATCGTCAAAGGACTCGTGATCATCGGCAATGGCGGCGCCGAGCTGGGCGTCCGGGGCTATGTCAGCGCCTACGACGCCAATGACGGAACGCTCAAATGGCGCTTCTACACCACGCCCAATCCGAACGGGCCCGACAACGCCGCTTCGGACTCGCAACGCGACCGCATGCTTGCCTCGTGGAGCCCGCAAGGCGCGTGGCGGGAGACGGGCGGCGGCGGCACGGTGTGGGATTCCATGGCCTACGATCCGACGCTCGATCTTCTTTATATCGGCGTCGGCAACGGCGCGCCGTGGAACAAGCAGCTTCGCAGCCCCGGCGACAGCGACGATCTCTTCCTCTCGTCCATCGTCGCGCTCAAGCCGGAGACGGGCGAATACGTCTGGCACTTCCAGGAAACGCCCGGCGAGACCTGGGACTACACCGCCACGCAGCACATCATGGTCGCGACGCTGAACATCAGCGGCCAGGAGCGGCGCGTCATCATGCACGCGCCGAAGAACGGCTATTTCTATGTGCTCGACGCGGCCACGGGCGCGTTCATCCAGGGCAAGAACTACGTGCCGGTGAACTGGGCCACGGGGCTCGATCCGCAGACGGGACGCCCAAACGTCGTTCCGGCCGCGCGTTTCGCGCAGACCGGCGTTCCCTTCGTGGCGACGCCGGGGCCCGGCGGGGCGCATAATTGGCAGCCGATGTCGTTCAACCCTGCGACCGGACTGGTCTACATCCCGGTCAATCTCACGGCGTTCCCGTACATCCCGGAGCGGACGTTCACGGAGCGCCGCCAGGCGTTCAACACGGGCGTCGATTTCGCGGCCGGCGCGATGCCGCGCGATCCGGCGGTGCGGGCCGGCGCGATGGCGAACACGCAAGGCGCGCTCATCGCGTGGAACCCGGCGACGCAAACCGAAGCCTGGCGCGTCGCACGCGACGGACCGGGCAATGGCGGTACGCTCACCACGGCGGGCGGGCTCGTCTTCCAGGGCACAGCGGCGGGCGAGTTCGCCGCCTATCGCGCCGACAACGGCCGGAAGGTGTGGTCGATGCAGGCGCACACAGGCATCATCGCCGCGCCGATGACCTACGACGTCGGCGGGACGCAATACGTCGCGCAACTGGTCGGATCGGGCGGCACGTTCGCGCTGCCGCCGGGCGAGATCGGACGCAAGGGCGGGGGCCTGCCGAACGTCTCGCGCCTGCTCGTCTTCGCGCTCGACGGCAACGCGACGCTGCCGGCGCCGCCGCCGGTAGCGGCGCGCACGCTCAATCCGCCGCCCTCCACCGCGCGGCCGCAAGTCGTGGCGCTCGGACGCCAGCGCTATGCACAATATTGCGGCGTCTGCCACGGGGACGCAGCGGTGACGAGCGGCCTCCTGCCCGACCTGCGGTACTCCGCAGCCCTCAATGACGCGGCGCTCTGGAACGGCATCGTGCGCGAAGGGCAGCTGGCGTCCAACGGCATGGCATCCTTCGCCGATGCCTTGCCGCAGACCGACACCGACGCGGTCCACGCCTATCTCATCTGGCAGGCCAACGAGGACAAACGAGCCGGCGCCGCAGCGCCGCAATGATCGCGCGAAGGACGGACGGATGATCGATCTCTACACCTCGGAAACGCCGAACGGCTGGAAAGTGTCCATCGCGCTCGAAGAGATGGAGCTGCCCTACGAGGTGCACCATCTCCGCCTCTCCAAGCAGGAGCAGAAGGCCGACTGGTACCTGAAGCTCAATCCGAACGGACGCATCCCGACGATCGTCGATAGCGAGGCGAACAATTTCGCGGTGTTCGAGTCCGGCGCGATCCTGCTCTACCTCGCGGAGAAGACCAAGACGTTCATGCCGCGCACGCGAAAGGGCAAATCCATCGTCACCCAATGGCTCATGTTCCAGATGGGCGGCATCGGCCCGATGATGGGCCAGGCGAATGTCTTCTACCGCTACGCGCCGGAGAAAATCCCCTACGCCATCGACCGCTACCAGCGCGAGGTGCGCCGGCTGCTGGAAGTGCTCGACCGGCGCCTGAGCAAGGTGGAGTACCTCGCCGGCAAGGAATACTCGATCGCCGACATGGCCACCTGGCCCTGGGCCCGCGGCCACGACTGGTCCGGCGTTTCCATCGACGGCCTCGACAGCCTGAAGCGCTGGATCGAGGCGATCCGCGCGCGTCCGGCCGTCATCCGCGGCATGGCCGTCCCGAAACCGGACGATATGGGAGAGCGCGACCAGAAGACGATCGACGCGGCCCGCAAGATCCTGGTGTGAACGCGCTTCCATCTTCACGCAAACGCGCGTTCTGGCCCTTGCGGGCATGGAAGCGGACCTTAGAATGCGCGCGCCTTCCCCTGGGCGCCCTCAACGCAAATTCAGCCTCCTCGGCCAGCATAGGGACCGGACCACAATGAAAGACTTCAAGCTCCTGATCGGCGGCAAGCTCGTAGCGGGCGCCTCGACTCTCGACGTCATCAACCCCGCCACCGAAGAGGTCATCGCCAAGTGCCCGCGGGCCGACCTCAAGCAGCTCAATGAGGCGGTCGCGGCGGCCAAGGCGGCCTTCGCCTCCTGGTCAAAGACCTCCGTCGCGGAACGTCAGCGGCTCCTGAACGCGTTCGCCGACGGCATGCAGGCGCGCCATGAGGAGATCGCCCGCCAGCTCACCGAGGAACAAGGCAAGCCGCTGCCGCACGCGATGGGCGAAGTTGCCGGCGCGATCGGCATGACGCGCTATTTCGCCAGCCTCGAACTCTCCGACAAGGTCCTGCGGGAAACCGACGACGAGAAGATCGTGCAGCAATTCATGCCGCTCGGCGTCGTGGCGGCGATCACGCCGTGGAACTTCCCGGTTCTGCTGCTGATGCTGAAGCTGCCGCCGGCGCTCGTGGCCGGCAACACGATCGTCGCCAAGCCTGCGCCGACCACGCCGCTCACCTCGCTCATCGTGGCGGAGATCGCGGCGCAGGTGTTCCCGGCCGGCGTCGTCAACGTCATCTGCGACGGCAACGATCTCGGGGGCGCGCTCACGGCGCATCCGGACGTGGCGAAGGTCGCGTTCACCGGATCCACCGCCACCGGCAAGAAGGTGATGGAGAGCGTCTCGTCCACCTTGAAGCGGCTCACGCTCGAGCTGGGCGGCAACGACGCGGCGATCGTGCTCGACGATGTCGATCCGAAGGCCGTCGCGCCGCAGGTGTTCGCCGGCGCCACGATGAATTCGGGCCAGGTGTGCCTGGCGATCAAGCGGCTTTACGTGCACGAGTCGCAATATGACGCGATGTGCGAGGAGCTGGCGAAGTGCGCCAACGAGGCCATCGTCGATGACGGCATGAAGCAGGGCACGCAAATGGGCCCGATCCAGAACAAGACGCAGTACGAGAAGGTGCTCGGCTACATCGAATCGGCCCGCAAGGACGGTAAGATCATCGCCGGCGGCGAGAAGCCGAGCCGCAAGGGCTATTTCATTCCGCCCACCATCGTGCGCGACATCGCCGACGACGCCAAGCTCGTCCGGGAAGAGCAGTTCGGGCCGGTGCTGCCGGTGCTCCGCTACACCGACGTGGAAGACGCGGTGCGCCGCGCCAACGACACCGATTACGGCCTCGGCGGCACAGTCTGGTCGAACGACTACAACCGCGCCATGGACGTGGCGCGCAAGATCGAGAGCGGCGTGGTCTGGGTGAACAAGCATCTCGACCTGCCGCCCGACATGCCGTTCGGCGGCGCCAAGCAATCGGGCCACGGCACGGAAATGGGGCGCGAAGGCCTGGAAGAGTTCGCCCAGTCCAAGATCATCAATGTCGCGAAGCGCTCGGCCTCCTCGCCGGCCCCTGCGCACCACTGATCCTTCGCGTTCGGAACAAAGGAAGCGCGGGCCCCGGCGGGTCCGCGCTTTTCCTTTGCCCCTGGCTTGCGCGGAAAGGGCCCCCGCGGGCCCCTCGACGAAGGGCGCCCCGGGCGATATCAGGAACACTTAGATCGGCGGCGCGCGTCCGGGCCTGTCCTGGGGGCTCCAGCGAGCGCTTCGGGGCGTTTGCCTGCCGGCGCAATCCCCGGTAATCTTGGGGGAAACAAGGGAGGCCCTTTGGAACCGGCCGTGCTCAGTCGTGGGACGAGCGAAGCACCCCGCCACGCGAAGGTCGCGTACTGGAACGGCCTCGTCGCGGAGGTGTTCTCCGCGATGGAAACCAAGGCCGTGCACCCCGACGACTTCGAAGCGGAGGTGCGCTGGACGACGCTCGGCCCCTTCGGCATCGCCAATGTCACCTCGCAGCCCGCCCAGGTGCACCGCTCGGCCCGCCACATTGCGCGCGAGCGGAGCCAGCACTATTTCCTGCACACCCAGATCGAGGGCGCCCTCACGGTCGCGCAGGACGGCAAGGAAGCCGTGCTCAACGAGGGCGACCTCGTGCTGACCGACTCGGCGGAACCCTATTCGCTCTCCTACGCTTCGCCCTGTTCGACGCTGGTGCTCATCATACCGCCCGAAGAAATTCGCCGGCGCCTGCCGTGCGTGGACGACGTGCTCGGCGTGAAGCTTTCCGGAGAGCGCGGACTTTCGCAAACCACCTCGCTCATGCTGCGCAGCGTCTGGCAAAACGCGCAGAACGGCCTGCCGCCGGAAGTCGGGGCGCGGATCGGCGCCTCGCTGCTGGACGTGTTCGCCACCTCATGGATCGACACGGCGGGCATGCGGGTCGCGGAATCGGCCACCGCGCTTGCCCGGCGCGTGCGCATAAGGCGTCATATCGAAGCGAACCTACGCGATCCGGAGCTCACCGCGCGCAGCGTCGCAGCGGCGTTCGGAATCTCGCCCCGGTATCTGCACATCATCTTCGCCAGCGAAGGCGAGACGGTCTCGAACTACATCCTGCGCCGGCGGCTTGAGGAGTGCGGCAGGCAGCTCGCCGACGAACTCTGGCGACGCCGCACGATCACCGAAGTGGCGTTCGGCTGGGGCTTCAACAACGCCACGCATTTCGCGCGCGTGTTCAAGGACCATTACGGACTTGCGCCGCGCGACTACCGCAACTCCAAAGTTCCCACGGCCGGGGTGAAGGACAAGCGGCGGCTCAAAGCGGCGGCCAAGCGCTGAGCGGGCGGCGTCCTGTCAGCGCACGGGCGAAAAGGGCGCGCACCGGCGCGTCCGAGACTTCGCTCACCGTGCGCGAAGCGACGCTCCGTTTCCTGCGCGAGATGGGCGTCACGACCGTGTTCGGGAATCCGGGATCGACAGAGCTGCCGATGTTCCGCGGCTGGCCATCGGATTTCCGCTACGTGCTCGGGCTCAACGAAACTTGCGCGGTGGCGATGGCGGACGGGTTCGCCTGCGTCACGGGAAATGCAGGCGTGGTAAACCTGCATTCCTCGGCCGGGGTCGGGCACGGGCTCGGCAACATCTTCACCGCCTACCGCAACCATTCGCCGCTGGTGATCATCGCGGGCCAGCAGGCGCGCGCGCTGCTGCCGCTCGATCCTTTCCTCGGCGCGGAGCAACCTGCGGAATTTCCGCGGCCGTTCGTGAAATGGGCGGTGGAGCCCGCGCGCGCGGCGGACGTTCCGCTGGCGATCGCGCGGGCCTATCACGTCGCGATGCAGGCGCCGCGCGGGCCCACGCTGGTCAGCGTGCCGATGGACGATTGGGATGCGCCCGCCGCGCCGTTCGAAGCGCGACCGCGGATCGCGCCGCCGGCGCCGGATGCGGCCGCGATCGCGGCGGCGCTCGATGCGCTGCTGGGCGCGAAGAAGCCGGTGTTCATCGCCGGCTCGGAAGTGGACGAGGCGCAGGCGTGGGACGCGATGGTCGCTCTTGCGGAGCGCTTCGGCGCGCCGGTCTGGGAGGCGCCGCGAAGCCATCGCGCCAGCTTTCCCGAGACACACCCGCTGTTCGCGGGCTTCCTGGGACCGCGCCGCGACCTCGTCTCGAAGCCGCTGCAGGGGCACGATCTCGTGCTCGTGGCGGGCGCGCCGGCCTTCACCTACCACGCCGACGCGGTGGGCGCGTTCCTGCCGCCGGGCGCGGAGCTCATTCAGCTCACCTGTGATCCGCACGTGGCGGCGCGCAGCCCGGAAGGCTACGCGATCGTCGGCGATGTCGGCGCCGCGCTTCGGGCGCTGCTGATCGGGGCGCCGCCGCCGCGCAAATTGGGCGCGGCGCTGCGCAAGACGGCGGACGTCAAAGGACGCGAGCCGATTCCGGTGGAGTTCCTGATGCAGACGCTGCAGCGGGTGCGGCCGCGCGACAGTCTCATCGTGGAGGAAGCGCCCTCCTCGCGCCCGGCGATGCAGGCGCATCTGCCCATCGAGCGGCAAGGCGGCTTTCTCACCACCGCGAGCGGGGGGCTTGGCTACGGTTTGCCTGCCGCCGTCGGCGCTTCGCTCGCGGATCCTACCAGGCGCACGATCGCCGTCATCGGAGACGGCTCGGCGCTCTATGTGATCCAGGCGCTCTGGACGGCGGTGCAGCACGCGCTGCCGCTCACGATCGTGATCGTCAACAACCAGGCCTACGAAGCGCTCATGATCTTCGGGGTGATGCTGCAAACGCCGCCGGTCGGCGTGGACCTGCCGGGGCTCGATTTTTGCGCCCTGGCGAGAGGACAAGGCTGCGAAGCGGTGCGCGTCACGCAGCCGGAGAAGCTTGAAAACGCGCTCAAGACGGCGCTCAAATCGAAGGGGCCGATGCTGGTCGATGTGGCGGTGGGCCCCAGCGGCGGGGGCTGGTGACTTTCGCGCGGGAGCGTAGAATCGTTCGCAGGCGGTGGGGCGCAAGGGCCACGCTGCCGCACACAATGAGCCCTTCGGGAGGCTTGACGTGCTGAAGCTCTATCATTGGGAGCCCAACGCCAATTCCGGCAAGCCGATGCTGGCGCTCATGGAGAAAGGCGTGGCGTTCGAGAGCCATTATCTCGACCTTCTCAATTTCGATCAGCACAAGCCCGATTACCTCGCGATCAATCCGCTGGGCACGATCCCGGCGCTCGTGCACGACGGAAAGGTGTTCACCGAGAGCACGGCGATCATGGAATATGTGGACGCGGCGTTTGAGGGCCCCTCGCTCACGCCTGTGGACCCGATCGAGCGCTGGCGGATGCGATGGTGGATGAAGTGGTTCGACCAGTATCTCGCCAAGTCCGCTTCCATGCTCGGCTGGTCGGTGTTCGTGGGGCCCTCGGTGCGCGCGCGCGATCCCGAAGAGCTCAAGGCCGCGATCGAGCGCATCCCGATGAAGGAGCGCCGCGTCGCCTGGTCGAAGGCGATCTACAACACGTTCTCGAAGGAGGAGCTCGCGGAATCGACTCGCCGGCTCCGGGACGGAATCGGCAAGCTCGAAGCGGCGCTCGGCGCGCGCGCCTGGATCGCGGGCGCGACCTATTCGCTCGGGGATGCGAACGGCTTCAATCTCGCCTATGCGCTGCCGCTCGCGCAGCCCGATGTCTGCAACGACGAAAAGACCCCTGCTATCATGGAATGGCTGCGCAAGATCTATGAGCGGCCGGCGACCAGGAAATGCTGGGCGCTGGCGCGCGTGCCGCGGATGGGCGAGCGCGTGAAGTTCCTGGAGCGTACGTGATGCCGACGCTCTATCATTGGGAGCCGAACGCGGGCTCGCTCGAAGTGCTGGCCGCGCTACACGAGAAGAACATTCCGTTCGAGAGCCGCTATGTCGATTTCCTGGCGGGCGAGATGTGGCGGAAACTCTCGTCGCAAGAAATGGCCTTCGCGGCGGAAATGGAAGTCGTGTCCAACCTCGAGATCGAGGGGCCGGTTCTGGCAACCGAAAGCGGCGCGGCGCTGACGGATTCCTATTTCATCAATCTCTATCTCGACGACGCCTTCGCGCAAACGCCACTCAGGCCTGCGGACGCGGAAAGCCAATGGCGCATCAATGTGTGGGCGCGCTGGATCGGGGAAGAATTGTATCCCGCGACGAACACGCTCGGCTGCGCGAAATACGCGACCGCGAAACTCAAGGATAAGGCCATCGAAACGCTGCCTGGGCAGGAGCGGCAGGACGCGTGGCGCACCGCGCAGCGGGGCTACGCCATAGACGAGATTGCGGAGGCCAGGCGCAAGATCGCGGTGATGCTCCGCCGCACCGAGGACGCGCTGGCAAAGGGCGCGTATCTCGTGGGAGAAAGCGTGAGCCTTGCTGATTTCACCCTGCTCGGCGCTTCGCTCTCCCTGCCGAAGACGGCGCCGGACCAGTTCGAAGGCGCGCCGTACACCAACGCCTGGCTCGCACGCATGCGCGAACGGCCATCGGTGCAGGCCGCACTCAGATACGCGCGCTCGAACGCGCCGGACGAGAGTTTCGCGCCGGGCGCCGAGCGCTCGCGCTGGGGTTAGGGCCCATCGGGGTTAAGGATTGGCATGAGAGCGATCGATTATTTCGACAAGGGCGCGGACATCGACCCGGAGCGGCTCGCAATCGTTGAAGGCGAGAAGCATTTCACGTTCCGCGAGGTGCGCGATCTCACTTTCCGCGTCGCGGCGGCGATGCGGGCGGACGGGCTCAAGCGCCAGGAGCCGGTAGCGATCTTCGCACCGAACCACGCCGAAGTGCTCATCTGCCTGCTCTCGGTCTGGCGCGCGAGCCAGATCTGGATCCCGGTGAATGCGCGCAACGCGATCGAGGCGAACGTCGCCTACATGAATTATGTGCGCGTCCAATGGCTCTTCTATCATTCGAGCGTGGCGGAGGACGTGAAGGAGCTGAAGGCGCGCGTACCTTCGCTCAAACGCACGATCTGCCTTGACCGCGGCGATCTCGGCGATCCCCTGTTCGAGGATTGGGTCAAGATCGGCGCCAGGAAGAAGTTCGCGGAGAAAGTCGATTGCTTCGGCAATCTCAACGAGGTGGTCGGCATCTTCCCGACCGGCGGCACGACGGGGCCGGCGAAAGGCGTGATCGTCAACAATGTCGGCTGGGGCGCGATGCAGCAGACCGCACACACGCTCTGGAGCGAGGGCGGCGTGAAGGATCCGGTTTGCCTGACCACCGCGCCGCTGACGCATGCGGCGGGCCCGGTGTCGTTGGCCGCGTCGTCCTTTGGCGCCACGAACGTGATCATGTCTGGCTTTCACGCCGGACAGGTTCTGCGCAACATCGAACGGCACAAGGTGACGCACATCTATGTGCCGCCGACCGCACTCTATTCGCTGCTCGATCATCCAGGGGTACGGACGCACGATTATTCTTCGCTCAAGGTCATGCTGCTTGTCGGCTCGCCGGTTTCGCCGGCGAAGCTGAAACAGGCGGTGGAGGTGTTCGGGCCGGCGCTCTGCCAATGCTACGGGCAGGTCGAGGCGCCGATGATCATGACGTGGCTCCCGGCGGCGGACGTCGCGGCGGCGGCGAGGGGCGATCGGCCCGAGCGGCTTGCCAGCTGCGGCAAGCCGACGGCGAGCGTGCGCATGGCGATCCTCGACGACGAGGGCAACCCGGTGAAGGAAGGCGAGCCGGGCGAGATCTGCGTGCGCGGGTCGCTCGTCAGCCGGGAATATTTCGAGAAGCCGGAAGCGACGGAAGAGGCGCATCGCAATGGCTGGCACCATACGGGCGATGTCGGTTACCGAGACGCGGATGGCTACGTCTATATCGTCGATCGCAAGAAAGACATGATCATCACGGGCGGCTACAATGTCTTTTCCGCCGAGGTGGAAGGCGTGTTGATGGAGATGGCCTCCGTGCGCGAAGCGGCCGTGGTCGGTGTGCCCGACGAGCGCTGGGGCGAGGCGATCAAGGCGGTGGTGGTGAAGAGCGAGGGCGCCAATGTCGGAGCGGAGGAAGTGATCGCGCATTGCCGCGCGAAGTTAGGCGGCGTGAAGGCGCCGAAGTCGGTGGAGTTCTGGGAGGACATCCCGAAAACCCCGAACAACAAGTTCGACAAGAAGGCCATCCGCGCGAAATTCTGGGGCCAGGCGCAGCGCAACGTAAACTGAGCGCGCCAGATTCATTCGGGACCGAGCGTGATCTCGGTCCAATGCTCCTTGATGAGGCCGTTCTCGACCCGGAAGACGTCGAAATGGCTCCACGAATATTGCCGCGTCTGATCGAGCGGATCGTTCCCGACGCGGTCCCACATCATCCAAACATATGGCCCGCTCACCAATGTCAGGCTGGGCGGATCGGGCCAGTGCGGCGCGATCTCTCGCGGCGCGGCGCGGGCGGTCGCACGCAAATGCGCGAAGTATGCGTCGCGTCCCTGCGGCGCGCGTGGATTGTGCTCGATATAGGCTGGATCGAGCACACCCGCGGCCAGATCCAGATGGCCGTACTGGTGCGCGTCCTTCAGGAAGGTCGTGACAGTCGCGAGATTCTCCACCTCGATCGCGGACAATCGGCCCGTATCGCCCCTCGCCGCCTGCGAGGCAGGCTGCTCGACGGCGCGCACAATCTCCAGCAGCCGATCGCCGGCATTGCGCCAAGCGGGCGGCAGCGGCGGAGACCCTGGCGGCCAGGGCACGCGCTTGTAGCTGTCCCAATGCTCCTGGATCTTGCCACGCTCGATGCGCAGCATCTCGAAGGAATTGTAGCGATATGTTCGCGCTGGATCGTTCGGATCGGCGGTCTCACGCTCGAAGATCAAGAACACGAAATCGCCCTTGGCGCCGGCGAAGACGGGCGCGGGATCGAGCCAGGCCGGGATCGTGGGCGCTGGTTCGCGACGCAGGACATTGCGCGCGAAGTCGATGAAGGCGGCGCGCCCGGTCGGCACATTGGGCGTGTGCTGAATGTAATCTTCGGCCTGGTAGCGCGGCGCGCGGTCCAGGCGCCCGCCCTGAAGCACGATGCGCCACCATTCGAGCACGAAGTCGAGATTGGCGCGCTCGCGCGTCGTCATGGCCGGGCTGATCTGCGATTTCGTCGGCGGATTGATGGATTCCGCGCGCGCACACGCGGCCCCAACGAAGAGCGCGGCGGCTACGAGAACGGACGTCAGGACCTGCCTCTGCATGTCGCCTCTACTTAGACCGGCGCCGGCGCCAAAGTCCGCCCACGGATGAGGTCGGCGGCCTTCTCGCCGATCATGGTTGAGGGCGCGTTGGTGTTGCCGCCCGGAACCGTCGGCATGATGGACGCGTCGCACACGCGCAAGGCCTCCACGCCGCGAACCCGGAGCTGCGGATCGACGACGGAGGACGCGTCCGGGCCCATCGCGCAGGTTCCGACCGGATGGTGAGACACGACAAGGTTGGCGCGAATATAGGCCTCGAGCTCGGCGTCGGATTGCGCCAGGGGGCCCGGCATACGCTCGCGGATGATGAGATCCGAAAGCGGCGGCGTCTGGAATGGGCCCCGCGCGAGGCGGATGCCGGCGATCAGCGTCTCAACGTCCCCGCGCTCCTGCAGAACGTTGAGGAGAATGCGTGGGGGATCACGCGGATCGGATGAACGCAGCGTGAGCCTGCCGCGGGATTGCGGGTGCAACAGGACGACGAGGCAGCTGATCTCGTGCGGCAGACGCGGCGCGAGAAGCGGGAACCATGGGCGGGAATCCACCCGCGCGGGATTGTAGAAGAGCTGCACGTCGGGGCGTTCCAGCTCAGGGCGGGTGCGCAGGAGCGCATGCGCGCTGGTGGCCTGGTGCGCAAAGGCGCCGGAGCGCAACACCCACCAGGCGGCGAGCGAGATCGCGACCTTGTCGAAGCGCAGCTGCGAGATGAGCGAGTCCGTCGCATCGCAGGCGAGGAAGATCGAACAATGCTCGGAAAGATTGCCGCCAAGATTTGGAGCATCGGCCACCAGCGGAATGCCGTGCGCGCGTAGCTCCTCCGCGGGACCGATCCCGGAGAGCATGAGGAGTTGGGGGGAATTGTAGGTTCCGCCTGCAAGGATCACCTCGCTCGCGCGCGCGACGTCGCTTCTTCCCCGTCTCTCGTACTCGACGCCAACCGCGCGCTTGGCTTCAAACAGGATGTGGGTCGCCAGCGCCTCGGTGACGATCGTGAGGTTCCTGCGATGCATAATCGGGTGCAGGAATGCGCGTGAAGAGGAGGAACGGCGGCCACGCCCGGTGGTGGTCTCGCCGAAGCCGAAGCCTTCGGGGTTCTCGCCGTGATGATCCTCCGTGGTCGGAAGGCCGAGGGTCCTGACCGCCGCCATCACCTCCCGATGATAGTTCCAGCGCGACGGGATCGCGCTCACGCGAAGCTCGCCGCCGCCGCCATGATAGAGGCTTTCGCCGCGCCAGCTCCGCTCGGAGCGCTTGAAATAAGGGAGAACGTCGGCGAAGCCCCAGCCATCGCAGCCCATCTGGCGCCATTGGTCATAGTCGCGCGGATGGCCGCGCGAATAGAGCATCGCGTTCACCGTGGAGGAGCCGCCCAGCACCTTCCCTCGCGGAATGGAAAGCCGGCGCCCGCCGATGCCGGGTTCGGGCTCGGTCTCATACTTCCAGAGCGTGTCGGGATAGCGCGAGGAATGCGCGCCCAGAGGCATGCGCAGAAGGATGTGATGGTCCGTGGGGCCCGCCTCCAGGAGCAGCACCCTGATTGCGGGATCCTCCGTCAGCCGCGCGGCGATCACCGCGCCGGCGGCGCCGGCGCCCACGATCACGTAGTCAAATTCGCGCACGTCGGCCCTTCTCCCTTGCCTTCAGTCAGACGCACATAGAAAGTAAGGAGCACTGAGATCAAGCGACCTTTGCGAGAGACGCGGCATGCTCAAATTTCCGGACTCGCCCTCGTTCACCGGCTTCAACCAACCCGCGCGGTTCGAGGCGGATATCGCCGATGTGGAAACCGAGGGCGATATCCCCGAAGACCTGGACGGCGCTTTCTACCGGGTGCAGCCGGACCCGCAATATCCCCCGCTGCTCGGCGAGGACATCGCCTTCAACGGCGACGGCGCGGTCTCGATGTTCCGCTTCAAAGGCGGGCGCGTGCACTTCAAGCATCGATGGGTCCAGACCGACAAGTTCAAGCTCGAACGCGCCGCCGGTAAGGCGCTCTTCGGCGCCTATCGAAATCCGCTGACGGACGATCCCGCGGTCAAGGGCAAGATCCGCGGCACGGCGAACACGAACGCCTTCCCGTTCGCAGGCAAGCTCTTCGCGCTCAAGGAGGACAGCCCGCCAGTGGTGATGGACCTCAACACACTGGAGTCGAAGGGCTACACGGATTTCGGCGGCAAGATGAAGAGCCAGACCTTCACCGCGCACCCAAAGATCGACCCGGAAACCGGCGAGATGGTCGCCTTCGGCTACGCCGCGAAGGGCCTGCTCACCAAGGACATGGCCTATTACACGCTTAACGCCAAAGGCGAGGTCACGCGCGAAACGTGGTTCGAGCTGCCCTATTATTGCATGATGCATGATTTCGGCGTGACGCGCGACTACGCGGTCTTCCATGTCGTGCCCTCGATCGGCTCATGGGAGCGGCTCGAGGCGGGGCTGCCGCATTTCGGGTTCGACACCACGAAGGAGGTCTATCTCGGCATCCTGCCGCGCGACGGCGAGGGGCGCGACGTGCGCTGGTTCAAGACCGGGAATTGCTTCGCCAGCCATGTGATGAACGCGCACAATGTCGGCACAAAGATCCATTTCGACACGCCGCAGGCGAAGAACAACATGTTCCCGTTTTTTCCGGACGTGCACGGGGCGCCGTTCAACATGCAGGAGGCGCATTCGCGGCTGACGCGCTGGACGGTCGATATGAATTCCAATTCCGACAGCTTCGAATCGCAGACCACGCTTTGCGATCTCTTCGGGGAGTTTCCGCGCATCGACGACCGCTACGCGACGCAGTCTTACCGGCACGGCTACATGCTCGTGATGGACATGTCGAAGCCGTTCGAGGCGCCGGGCGGACGCTCTGGCGCGGGGCTGATCATGAACACGCTCGCGCATTACGACCACGCGACGGGACGGACGCAAAGCTGGTGGTGCGGACCTACCTCGACGCTGCAGGAGCCTTGCTTCGTGCCGAAACGGGCGAACGCGGCCGAGGGCGAAGGCTATATCGTGCAGGTGTGCAACCGGCTCGACGAGCGGGTGAGCGACCTCTTGGTGTTCGACGCGGAGCGGATCGCGGAGGGACCGATCGGGGCGGCCAAACTCGGCGTGCGGCTGCGCTTCGGGCTGCATGGCAATTGGGCGCCGGGCGCGATGCTGAACTGATCGCCGCCCTCCCTCCCCGCCTCCCAGGGTGACCCGGGTCACGGCGCTTCGGAGGGGAACCACATAGCTATTGGGGACCGAAGCAAGACCAAGAAATGGAGCCCCCGATGACCAAGTTCTACACCCTGATCGCCGCCATGGCCGTGTTCGCCCCGGTTGCGTACGCCGCGCTGAGCCAAGCGGCTCAAATCGTGACGTGACAAGCGGATTGGGTCAGGCGCGGCCGGGTTCGCCCTGCGGGCTCTTGACGTTCAGCCAACCGAAGAAAGTCCCGAGGCAGGCGCGCTGATCCGGCGACATGTATTCGAAGTTCTGGCCGCGATCGATGATCTCCCAGAATTCCTTGTTCTCCACCGCTTCAAGCTGCCGGTAGATCGCCAGAAGGCGCTCAAGCGGCTCGGCGCGCATGTCCTCGGCGATCGATCGGGCGCGGCTCTCCTGCCCGCTCGCGAGATAATAAGCGGCCAGCTTCACCTGCGCCTTGCGGACGCCCAGCAGCGCCTTGTCGTTCGTCCGCACGAAGGGAGGCCCGTCGAGCTCCAGAAAGGCGTTCAGGATGTCGCCTTCGGCCGGCGAGCCAAGCTCGTTGGCAAGCTGGGCCAGCATCGAGAGATCATAGGCCACGGTCTCGGTGACGAAGCTGAGGTTCATCTCCAGACTCACCAGGCCATAATACTTCATGTGCCTGACGCCATCGGCCGCGGCGCGGTGATCGCCGTGCGCCAGCATCGCTTCGACAAGCTTCCGGTACTGGTTGAAGACGTTGTAGGCGGTGCGGATGTCCTTGGCGTTCAAGGTGGCGCGGATATACGAATTCAGGAAGCGGAAGACGAGCCCTATGAGCTGGCGGTCGTTGGCCTTGGAGGCGGCTTCGCCGATATAGCGGGTGTCGATGGCGATGACGTAGTTGATGTCGCGCATCGACTGGAGCGCCTCGTTGTAGATGCTCAGGTACTGGCGCATCACCTTCCACTCGAACCAGGTGCGGCCGGTTTCGAGGTTCGAGATCGATTCCGCGTCCATCGCGACGAAGTCCGGATTCTGGCGGATGTTCGGGCCGATGGAGAACCATGCCCTGCTCGCCTGCGGCTTCACCTCGAGATACGCGATCGCAAGGTCCTTGAGCGCGTGAACGGCGGCGCTGGCGATGATCTTGTCCTTGCCTGAGATGGAGTTGTTGGTGATGTCGGTCAGCTCTTCGAGGGCGAAGAGCGCGTCGGCCTGCGCGGCGAAGCAATTCTTCTCGTCGGCCTTGAGGGCGCCGCTCGTTACGCGGGTGACGGCGTCATGGCAGATGCGGTCGATGATGTTCTGCGGCTCGAGGAACCAGAACACGTACCCAAAATAAGGCGCCATCATCACGAGGCCGCCTGTCGTCAAGGAGAGCATCGCCGCGAGGGTGATGCTGGGGACGTATTCGGATCGCAGCGAGGAAGACACCCACACGCCAACCACGCACGCCACCACGTAGTACACCGCCACCAGGACGTTGACGCGATCCTGCACGAACATGCGCGCCACGCCGGTGTAACGGTCCGCCGACAATTGCACGATGATGTTGACGACGGTGATGACGATGCCGAACACCGCCGCGTTGACCCCGGCAAGCGAGGAAATCGCGTCGGAGAGGCCATGCGGGTCGAAGGAGAAATAGCGCTCGAAGGGTCCTGCGAACTCGGCCACTCCGAGCGCGCGCACCTGCACGTAGTGATCGACGGCGTAGAAGCCCCAGAACACGATGAGGGCCACCCACGCCAGCACCGCAGTGCGGAACGCGAAGACGCGGATCGTGCGTCCGCGGCTGGTGATCGCCTTCTCCTTGGAGCGGCGACGCCTGGCGCTGGTCGGCGGAGGCTCGGATGGGCCGCCGAGCGCGGAAGGCGCGGCGGCGTCAGCCATGTCCGCCGCCTTCGGCCGTCTGCCCGCCAGCAGGGCCGCGATCCATCCGCCTGCGCGCCCGCGCCACGGCCGGGCGTTCCACAAACGCTGAAGCTGGGCGGGACGGCGCGCGAGCGGCTCCAATGCTCACTCCACCTCCCAATCGATCTCGCCGCGCAGGTCGAGCGGCACATGCTCCTGAAGGGCGGCGTTGAGCCCGACCTGCGAGCTGTTGCGGGGCGCGCGGATGACATAGTCGATGCGATGCTTGGTGAAGGACTTGTTCTCGCTGATGATCGTGCAGCCGAGCGCGGTAAGGCCTGCGCGATAGGCCTCCGCCGCGCTCTTGACGCGTCCGCCGGGCACCTCGTGCACCTCAAGGGAGCACACGGGATGGCCGTCGAACACGTAGATGAGGACCCACGCGAAGATCGTGGAGAGCACCGCGAAATGGGGCAGGTTCAGCCCGCAGATCAGCCCGACCAGGGTGACGATGATCAGCCGCCCGGTGTCGCGGGTGGAGGCGGTGTCGGTCCGGAACCGCATCAGCCCGCCCAGGCCGAAGACCACGAACCCGACCACGATGCCGTATTCCAGCACCATGCCGCCGACGACCGCCCCAACCAGGGCGTACATCACATGCACCTTGGGCAGCTCGGCTTCCTCGCGCGTGTCCACCGTCCGCCGGGTGGTCGGGTGGAAGGCGATGAGTGCGCCGAGCGCGATGGCCAACGAAAGCGCGACGAAGGACGAGAAGAGCTGGTTGAAGTCGAGAAAGCCACGCCAGCCGACGGCTTGAAGCCCTTGTGTGTCTAGCACCGCCTCCATACGCCCCAACCTCGCTGCAACGTCCGCACCGGGACGTTCAGCGCTTCTTCAACACGTCCCCTACACGCGGGACGCCGCGCGCGCTGTCAGCCTTGCGCCTGCACTGCGCTCCGCCCGCGACGACCTCAGGGGGTCTTTTCCAATTGCTGCAGGCGGGAGGACACGATCCCCGAAATGATCACGCCCGCGTAGCAGGCGAACATGAGGGCCGCGAATTCCTTGCCGAGCGCAGGGCTCAGATTGGGAAACACCGCGTGGAAGCTGTTGATCTCGTAGATACCGATCAGCAAGCCCGGGACCGCGAAGATCGAGGCGGCCTCAGCCCGGTCCGAAGGATCGACCTTGAGCAGCTTCAAGAGAAGGTAGGTCAGCGCGAACATGACGATCGGCGCGGTCATGAAAAGCCAGGAAACGCCGCCGAAGCCGTCCTGGAAGAAGCGCTCCCCGACGAAGCGAAACGAGAGCGTAATGGCGAGCCAAAGGACGAACCCGGCGATGGTCCAACGAGCGATCATGAGCTTCCCCTCCCTGCCATCCCGTCGCGCGACGGAACCCTTGGGAAAGGGCGACATTACTGAGCGTCCATGGGGGTGGCAATGGGGCTCAGGGCGAGCTTCCGGGCCAGTTCGCCGATCGCCCAGAGCGTTGGCAGCGCTCTCCCCCGACGCGCCAATCTGTTCGCGTCGGGCCCGCGCCGTTGTTGCCGCGCGCATGCAACCCAAGCACAGTCGCGCGACATGCCCCCCACACTGAATCCCTCGAAAGCGAGACCCGGCGCGGGCGGCGCCGGAGCGCGCCTCGTCAGGCTCATGCAAGCCGTGGCGGAGGCTGAGGGCGATGCGCCGCTCAAGGCGCTCGCGGGCAGGTTGAAGCTCCCGGCAAGCACAGTCCACCGCCTGCTGCAAATCCTGATCGATGCCGATCTCCTGGAGCGCGCTCCGAACGACGCCTATAGGCCGGGACGGGAGTTCTTCCGGCTCTCGTCGCTCATGCTGCGCAAGTTCGACTATGTGCAGCGCGCGCGCCCGACGCTGGAGGATCTCTGGAAGCGCTGGCAGGAGACCTGCTCCTTCTGCCTCTACAAGCCCGGCAACAAAACCGCGCTTGTCGTCGATACCGTGCGCACGCCGCACCCGCTGCAATTCGTGCTGGAGCCGCTTTCAGAGATTCCGCTCGTGTGGGGATCGCTCGGCCGTTCCATCCTGGCTTTCCTCCCCGCCGACGAGATCGATGCGGCGCTCGCCAAGGCCGAGATCGGTCCGCTGAGCGGGCGCCCGGCGCCGTCGCGGGTCAAGATGCGCGAGGAGCTGCAGCGCATTCGTCAGCGGCGCTGCGCGGTTTACGAGGACCGCGCCCAGCTCAATCTCGCCGGCGTCGCGGCGCCGGTGTTCGGTCCCGACCGCAGGGTCCTCGGCTCGCTCGGCGTGACGATGCCCGCGTCACGCTTCAAGCCCGCCGATCAGGAGCGCCTAACCTCGTCGGTTATCGAAAGCGCTGCGCAGCTCTCCGATGTGTTCGGGTTCCCGGGAACCTAGCGCCGGCTTCCCTCCGTTCCCCAAACATCGCCAAGCAGATCGCGCGGCGCCGCCGGCGGCTCGCGGGCTGCAATGCTGCGTTGTTCGTTAAAATGGAAATCGTATTTCATTATTGTTATTTACTGATCTGATTTTTGACTTGTCATCTTGCGACTTAATTCAAGTATTGTTGGATTTGCTTGAAAACATCAGTCATCGATGTAAGCCTCAAGTCCTGCCTCAACAAGAAGGCTCGGGGGAGGAAGTCATGAACGCACCTGCAGCGGGCGGTGATCGTGGGCGGCGCGACGCGCTCTTTCTGACCAGCGGCGCCCTGGCGCTCGGCGCCCTTGGGCTCTTCGCGGGGCCGGCCGCAGCACAGGAAACCGCGGCCGTCGAGGACGTCGTCGTCACCGCGCAGTTCCGCGAGCAGAACATCCAGGACACGCCGCTCTCGATCACGGCCGTCACCGCCGAAATGCTAGAGGCGCGCAGCCAGACGAGCATCGTGGATGTCGCCAACCAGGCGCCGAACGTGCGCCTCACACCAGGCTCAGCCGCATTCGGCCCCTCGCTGCAGGCGCACATCCGCGGCGTCGGCCAGCATGATTTCAACTTCGCGCTGGAACCCGGCGTCGGCATGTATGTCGATGACGTCTATTACTCGACGCTCACAGGTTCGGTGTTCGACCTGCTCGACCTTGAACGGGTGGAGGTGCTGCGCGGGCCGCAAGGCACGCTCGCGGGGCAGAACTCGATCGGCGGCGCCATCAAGCTCTATTCGCGCAAGCCCGACGGCGAGGGCGGGGGCTACGTGCAGGGCACGTATGGAAGCTACGACCGGACCGAAGTGCGCGCCGCGGCAGAGTTCACGCTGGCGCCCGATCTCTTCGCGCGCATCGCCGGCGTCTCGCACGCAAGCGACGGATACGTGACACGCTACGATTACGGGTGCACCCATCCGGGTTCGCCGGTGAAGTCCGCGATCATCTCGGAGAATTGCGAGCTCGGGACGGAGGGCGGGAAGTCCTATACCGCGATCCGCGGCGCGCTGCGCTGGACGCCGACGACGCGGCTGGAGATGAACCTCGCCGCCGACTTCACGAACGATGATTCGGAGGGCTCGCCCTTCACGCTGATGTATGTCGGCTCGACGACGGCCGCGGGCGCAACGCCGGCCGCAAACACCTCGATCAATGGCGTCTCGCTGGGGACTGCGGCGGGCTCGCCGTTCATCTCCTACTCGCTGTTCGGCTCGCAATGGGCGGACGACACGTTCAGCCAAAGCCCGTACATCACGTACTCGACCTACACCAATCCGGCGCCGATCGACGGTTCGGCGCCCTACGCCATTCCGGCGATCTACCAGGTGGATTCGTGGGGCGTCTCAAACACGATCGACTTCGCGATCACCGACAAGCTCAAGCTCACCTCGATCACCGCGTTCCGCTACTACGAAGGAGATTGGGGCGTCGATGAGGACAGCTCCCCGATCGGCTCCACGACGCTCTACAACGCCGTGTGGCACCGGCAATGGACGCAAGAGCTGCGCTTGAGCGGGGCGCTGTTCGCCGACGCGCTCGACTTCACGATCGGCGGATTCTATCTCGATCAGCGCAGCCATTATGGCGCCCGGGTCGATCTGCGGACCCTGCAATTCATCGAGAACGACGACATCCCGGCGACCACGACCGCCGCGTTCGCCAATTTCGATTGGCACATCACCGATGCGCTCGATGTCATCGTCGGGGCGCGGTACACGGACTCGGAAAAGACCTTCACCTACGGGCGCCTGGGCATTCCCGGCAGCGGCCCCCCGAACAACGGCCTGGCGCCGGCGGCGGTGCGCGGCTTGAACGGGCTCTCCAGCACGTATTCCGGCAGCTACATGGACTATCGCGCCGCCGTGCAATACCGGCTGACCGACAATGTCATGGCGTATGCCCAGTTCTCCACCGGGCACCGCGGCGGCGGCATCAATCCGCGTCCATTCTTCGTCGCGCAGGCCCTGCCGCACAATCCCGAACAGGTGAGCGCGTACGAGATCGGCGCCAAGACCGACTTCTTCGACCGTCGGCTGCGACTCAATGCGTCGGCGTTCTTCAACAAGTACGAGGACATCCTCTTCGCGACCACGAACTGCCCGTTCACCGGCGGGCCAGCGACGCCGTGCTTCCTGCCGATCAATGCGGGGGAAGCGGAGGTCCAAGGCTACGAACTGGAGGCCGTGCTCAGGCCGGTCGATGGGCTCTCGATCGACGCTTCGGTGAGCACGCTCGACTTCGAATACACCACCATCGCCCCCAACGCGGCGAGCGCGGGCATCTCGCTGGCGAGCACGGCGCCGTTCGCGCCGGAGCTCAAGTACGCCATCGGCGTGGAGTACGACATCAATGTCGGGGATCGCGGCACGCTGACGCCACGGCTCGACTGGAGCTACCAGGATTCGTACTTCACCACGCCGAGCAATTCGCCCTTCTCGCAGATCCCGGACTATTCGCTGCTGAACGGCCGGCTGACGTGGCGCGCCGCGGACGGGGACTGGCAGCTCGCCCTGGAGGGGACGAACCTCACCGACGAGCTCTATTATCTCGGCCTGTTCGACAATCGCGGCTCCTCCCAGACGGTCCAGGCGCTGCCAGCGCCGCCGCGGCGCTGGGCCGTGAGCGTGCGGCGGAATTTCTAGCCCCGCGGGACAGGCGCCGGGAGAGCGTGGTATCAGGAAGCCTTATAGTGAGGAGGAGCGCTTGTCCCTGGCGCCGAAGACGGATGCGGTCCCGCCGGTCATCGTGGCGGGCCTGCCAATGCCGACATTCCGGCGTATCGGCGTAGAGCCGATCACCGGCGCCTGCGGGTGCGAGATTTCCGGCGTCGATCTCAAGCGGCCGCTCGACGCGGAGACGCTGGCGGAGATCATGCTCGCGTTCGAGCACTTCCTCGTCATCGTCTTCCGCGACCAGGACCTCACGCCGGAGCAGCACAAGGCGTTCTCGCGATGCTTCGGGGAGATCACCGAACTGCCGCAGGCGCCGCTCTATGACGGGCACCGGGACATGCAGGAGGTGCGCCGCGAAGCGCACGAGACGAAGAACGTCGTTCCAAGCTTCGAGCACTTCCACACCGACAGCCCGTTCCTGGAGCGGCCGCCGCTCTGCGTCGTGATGCGGGCGCTCGCGGTTCCGCTCGCGGGCGGCGACACCGCGTTTTCCAACGCGTATCTCGTCTATGAGGATCTCTCGGAGGGGCTGAAGAAGCTGCTCGATGGGCTCAAGGTGGTCTATTCGGGCAAGGACATCTGGGCGAAAAACGAAAAGCTGCCGGAGGAAAAGCGGCTGCGCCTACGCGAGGGGCACAGCTTCCGCGAGGAGGACATGGAGAACATCCATCCCGCCGTGCGGCGCCATCCGCGCACGGGCCGCAAGGCGCTCTTCGTGACCAGCGCATACTTCAAGCGGTTCGTGGGATGGAGCGAGGCTGAAAGCCGGGCGCTGCTGGACTATCTGCAATCGCTGGCGCAGCAGATGCACTACCAGTGCCGCGTGAAATGGAAGCGCGACACAGTGCTCGTCTGGGACAACCGCTTCCTGCTGCATCGGGGCGTGCACGATTTCAGCGGCGAGCGGCGCCATCTCATCCGTACGACGGTGATCGGGGAGCGGCCCATTTGAGCGTCGGCGCGAGCGCCGGGCCCTCATCGGCTGCGCAGGCGGACGCGAAGGGAAGCTGGCGGCCCTACACCGTCTACACGCTCGCCTTCCTCACGCTCATCTCGAGCTTCAACTATCTCGACCGCTCGATCCTCGGCCTCGCACTGCCGATGCTGAAGGCGGAGATGCAGGTGTCGGACACCGCGCTCGGGCTCGTGTCGGGGCTCGCCTTCGTGGCTATCTATTCGCTGCTCGGCGTTCCGATCGCGTGGCTCGCGGACCGCTGGAGCCGGCGCAACATCATCGCCATCGGCTTTGCGTTCTGGAGCCTGATGACGCTGGTCACCGGGTTCGTCGGCAACATCTGGCAGCTTGCATTGGCGCGGCTCTTCATGGGCGCAGGCGAGGCGGCCTGCATGCCGCCGTCGAACGCGCTCATCGGCGACGTCTTCGGCAAGGATCAGCGGCCGCTGGCGCTAGCGATCTTCGGGCTCGCCTTCTCGATCGCATCGATCGGCTTCTTTCCCCTGCTCGGGCTGATCGGGGATGCGCATGGCTGGCGCGCGATGTTCGTGGCGGCGGGAGCGCCCGGCGTCGCGCTCGCGCTGGTGTTCTGGCTCACCGTGAAGGAGCCCGCGCGCGGGGGAAGCGGGCGCGCGGAAGAGGCGGCGCCGTCCATCGCGGCGGCCTCGCGGTTCCTCGCGGGCTCACGCGCTTATATGCTCATGCTCATGGGCGCGACATTCATGGGCGCCAACATCTTCGCGGCGGGCGCCTGGACGCCCTCGTTCCTCAGCCGCGTGCATGGCCTTTCGCTGACGGAGATCGCCGCCTCGATCGGACCGATGCGCGGAATCATTGGCGGCCTGGGCGTGCTCGCGGGGGGCCTGCTCGCCGATCGCCTGGGAAGGCTGGACGCGCGCTGGCGGCTAAGGGTGCCGGCATTCGCGTGCCTGCTCCTGGGCCCCGCGGAGATGCTCTTCCTGCTCGGCGACACGACGCTGGCGTGGATGACCGGCTTCGCGCTCACCAGCTTCCTCACGCTGCTGCACCAGGCGCCGATCTTCGCGGTGACGCTGAACGTCGCCAAGCCGCGCATGCGCGCGTTGGCGACCTCGCTGCTGGTGCTTTGCGCCGGGCTGCTTGGGCAAGCGTTGGGGCCCCTCTTCGTGGGCTATTTCAACGATCGCCTCGATCCGGTCTTCGGCCCGCAGGCGATCCGCTACTCGCTGCTCATCATGGCCGTCACCGCGATCCTCGCGGGCTTCTCGTTCTGGGCGGCAGCACGGTTCTATGAGCGCGACGCGGCGCGGGCGTCCGAGGCGGCCGGCTGAGTCAATGCACGTTGCGGCGCAGCCAAGCATCGATCAGCGCCGCGATCTCTAGATTGTTCTTCTCGATCAGCAGCAGGTGGCCGTTGCCGGGGAGCCCATGCTCCTCAAGGCGCACCAGCTCGTTCGCGACGCCGAACTGGGTGAGGAATTGCGACATGCATTGCGTGTACTGGGCGTGGAAGCCGGCCTCGGACGAGATGATCATGATCGGCACGCCGACGAGATTGGGCAAGGTGCGCGCCGGGCCGCTCGCGACCCAGCAGCCCTGAAGATCGGGCCCTTGGGAAGGCTGTTGCACGGGCGCCAATTCAGCAGGGTCGTTCACGGTCGGCGCAAAGGTCATGCGCTCATAGGTGATGCCCCACGGCCGTTCTGCGGCGCCGGGCGGGCGGTTCGCTGACATCGGGCCTTCGGGGTGGTGAAAGGGCGGCCCGTTGGGCTCGACCGCAATGATCCCTTTCACCAGACCGGGACGCGCATCCGCGGCCAGCCAGCCGAACGGTCCGGCGCGCGAATGCGTCAGGATGATCGCGGGGCCGATGCGATCGAGCAACGCTGTGAGCGCGTCGCGATTGATCGTATCCATGCGGACGCCGCCGTCGATCGACCCCTGCTGCGCCATGCGGAAGTTTTCATAGGCCGGATCGCCGGGCTCGCCCGTGCCGGGAAATTGCGTATGCAGGCGCGCCTGCGGCCAGAGATTGAACTTCGCGGGCGCGGTGAACATCTGCAGGGTGCTGGCCTCGCGCGCGCGCAGAAGCGGGCCGTCGGTCGCGGGATCGTAGGCTGAGCGGCCGCGCGTCGGCTGATCGATGACATAGACCGCATAACCGTGGCGCAGGAAGAACTCGGCCCATCCCTGACGGTCGTCCGGCGTGCCGAGATAGGTCGCGCCGGTGCTAGTGCCGCCATGCACGAGCACGATCGGATAGGGCTGGGTGCAATGGGCCGGAATGAAGTATTCCGTGAACATCGCATCGACGTACATACGGCCGCCGTCGCGCTCTATGGAGTCGCCGCCGACATAGAGATAGCCCATCTTCTCGAGCGCCAGGGGATGTGCGCCGCCCTGACCGGCGCAGGCGGTCGCCAACGCCAGGGCGCAGCCCAGCGCCGCAAGCCGCACCAATCCCCGCAGCATCAGCGCACGTTCCGGCGGAGCCACTCGTCAATCAGCGCGGCGATCTCCAGATTGTTCTTCTCCATGAAGAGGAGATGGCCGTTGCCGTGCTGGCCGTGCTCGCCGAGGCGCACCAGCTCGTTGGCGACGCCGAACTGAGTGAGGAAGTGCGACGTGCAGTGATCGTATTGCGCGTGATAGCCCGCTTCCGACGCCATGATCATGATCGGCACGCCTACGAGGTGCGGCAATGTCCGCTGCGGACCGGTGGCCACCCAGCAGCCGAGCAGGTCGGGCCCTTCCGGCGCCTGCTGCACGGGCGCGAGCTCGGCGGGATCGTTGACCGGGGGATCGAATGTCATGCGCTCGTAGGTGATGCCCCAGTCGCGCTCCGACGCGGAGGGCGGCGCGTTTCTGGAGTTCCCGCCCGCATTGTTGCGGAAGGGAGGCCCGTTCGGCTCCACCGAAACAATGCCCTTCACTAGGCCGGGACGCGCGTCGGCGGCGAGGAACCCGAACGGTCCGGAGCGCGAGTGCGTCAGGATGATCGCCGGCCCGATGCGGTCGAGCAGCGCGGCCAAGGCGTCGCGGTTGATGGTGTCCATTCGCACGCCGCCGGCGATCGAAGGCTGCTGGGCCCGGCGCAGCGTTTCATACGGCGCATCGCCGGGCTGGCCGGTGCCGGGGAACTGGTTGTGCAGGTGAGCCTGCGGCCAAAGATTGTACTTCGCCGGCGCGGTGAAGCTCTGCTCGGTGCCGGAGGGAGGGCCGCGCTCCAGCGGACCGTCAGTGGCCGGATCATATGCCGAACGCCCACGCGCCGGTTGATCGACGAGATAGACCGCGTAGCCGCGGCGGAGGAAGAACTCCGCCCAGCCCTGGCGATCATCGGGGGTGCCGAGATAGGTGCCGCCGGTGCTGGTGCCGCCATGCACCATGATGATCGGATAAGGCTGCGTCTTGCGCGCCGGAATGTAGTATTCGGCGAACATCGTATCGACGTACATGCGCCCGCCGTCGCGCTCGATCGATTGGCCGCCGACATAGAGATAGCCCATCTTCTCAAGCGCCAGCGGCGGCGCCCCCGTGCGGTCGCCGCTTTGGCCCGTCGTGGCGCACGCGGCGGCAAGCGTCAGCACGCCCGCAAGAAGGGCAAAGGCTCTGCATGCTCGCATCATGAACGATCCTCACGGACAAGGCCGGCGCCGCGGCGCTGAATGATCCGGGCGCCGAAGGGCGCGGAAAGACCGCTGACGCGGTCGAGAATGACGCGCCCGGCCTCAGGCGAAACAGGCTGCGGCAGACAATGGGTGGCGAGCTCATTGGTGGAGCGCAGCTCGAACGGGTGGAGGCGCACGTCCGCCGGACGCCCGCGCCTGAAGCGCACGACCGCGATCATGCTTTCGAAGAAAGCGCGGCGGGTGAAGATCGAGCCGGGCGGCAGCACGAGCGGCTCGGGATTGAGCTCCGGCGGCGGCAGCTGGATGGAGAAATTGCCCAGCGAATAGAAGATCGGCTTGCCGCGATAGATCTCCACGCCGCGAAGCTCGTGTGGCCCGTGCGCGGCGAAGATATCGGCACCCGCATCGATGACGGCGCGCGCAAACGCGGTCTGAAAGGCAGGCGGCGTAGAGAATTCCGGCCCGGGCTGATGGGTGTGCAACGAGAAAATCACGAAGGCGTTGTCGCGCTTGGCGGCTTCGATCGCAGCGAGGGCGCCTGCAGAATCGGCCGCGTCGAGCACGCCGTCACGCACTTTGAGCGCGTAGGCGCCTGCGCGCGTATCGGTCGCTTCGGTTCCTTCCGCGAGGCTCGTGGTGGCGGCGATGAGCGCGACGCGGGCGCCGCGCGCCGTTACGAAGGCAGGCGCGCGCGCGGCGGCGAGGTTCTCGCCGCTGCCGGCGAAGGCGAAGCCCTCACGCGCCAGCGTGGCGTGCGTCGCGCGGATGCCGTCGAGGCCCCAGTCGGGAGCGTGGTTGTTGGCGTGGCTGACGAGGTCGAAGCCCATGGTTCGCAGCTCGTGCGTGGCCTCGGGCGTGGTGAGGACCACCGGCCCCGCGGGCCCGCCCGGGCGCGAGCGGAACGCCGGCGTCCAGGCGAAGGAGTTCGTCTCGAAATTGCCGAACGTCACGTCGGCCTTGCGCAGGATCTCCAGCAAGGGAGCGGAATCCTGCTGCAGAATGGCCAGCGACGGCCGCAGATAGATCATGTCGCCGACGAGCGCGATGGTGATGTCGCGCGGCAAGGGCGAACTCGCGAAGGCCTCGCCGCCAGCGAAAGCCCCGAGCGCCGCACCCAGAAGGGTGCGGCGCCCGATGCGCATGCTTGGATTGATCATGCGCTTTGCTTCAGAAGGCCTTCGACAGCTGGAACGTAACGACGCGGCCCAGCATGCTCGTGATCGAGGAGTCGAAGTTCTGGTCGAACTCCGCGACATAAGGCGGGGACTCGTCGAACAGGTTCTGCACGTTCACGCCGAAGCGGATGTCATGCAGCAGCTCGCTGCTCATCTTGTCGCCGGTCTCGTAGGCGAGCCCCAGATCGAACGTCAGGTAAGATTCGACGTTCGCCGCGGGCGTGACGTAGGTGTTGGAGTATTCCGGCGTGTAGTTGGCGAACAGCCTGGCGGAGAGGTTGTCGTTCCGCCAACCCACCTCGCCGCGCAGACGGTAGCGCTGCGGGAAGTCGATCTGCCCAACGCGCGACACCAGCACGCCGGTCGGCGTGAGCGAGCGCTTGTAGCCGATGAAGTAGCTGCCGGCGAGCGAGGCGTCGATCTCGCCGATCTCGGTGTCCCAGCTTTGCGCGACGCGCAGGTCAATCCCGCTCGTCTCGACCACGCCGGCGTTCTGACTACGCGCATCGACGATGACGTTCACCGGGTTCACCACCGCGCCGGTGAAGAGCGGGTTGGCAATGAGCGAGGCGACAAGCGCATTCCACGCCGTGTCGTCGGCGCCCGGCGTCAGGGTTGACGGACGGCGCTGGATGAAGGCGCCATAGATCGCCTCGGAGCCCGCCGTGATCGCATTGAGCACCGCGGCGCCGGGCGTGTCGATGATGCCCTCATAGGTGACGTCGAAATAGCTGGCGCTCAGCTCGAAGCCGTCGAGCGCGCTCGGTCGCCAATTGGCGCCGATCGTGTAGGTCTCGGACTCCTCGGGCGTGAGGTCGGGGTTGCCGCCGCCGCGCTGGATTGCGTTCGCCGAGCCTCCCGTGCCCCGGTAATCGCTGATGGCGCGGATCCGCAGCAGCGGCGCGTTGTTCGGATCGGTCGATGCGAGGTTGACCCGGAACGAGGTGCTGTACGACGCCGAGAGGCTGAGGTCCGCGATGGGATCCCAGGTTATGCCGATTTTCGGATTGGTGGTCGCCTCATCGAGGATGTCGTAGTCCGAGTAGCGCCCCGCGATCGACAGATCGAGCCGGTGCGCAAAGGGCGCATTCGCCGCGAGCGGAAACACGACTTCGGCAAAGGCCGACTTCACATTCATGCTCTTGTCCGTCGCGATGATGACGTATTGGCCGTAGAGCGCCGCGGTGCTCTCGGTCGTGTTGCGCTGGCCTTCGGTATCTTCGCGGTACTCGAAGCCGACCGCCGCGCGCACGGCGCCGCCCGGAAGCTCAAACAGCGGACCGTCAAACTTCGCGGTGAAGATGTCGGAGTCGTAGAAGCCCTGTTGCAGGTCCGAGGCGCGAATGCGCCGCTCGACATAGGCGTTCTGCGATCCAAACGGGTTGAAGGCGAAGGCGCGATTGGTCTGCGCGAGCGCGCCGCCGGTGATTTCACCGGTGGGAATGAGGCAGGTCGCGCCGCCGGTCATGCCGCAGGTCTGCAAATTGTTGTAGCGGATGCGCGCCACGCGGTTGGCGGAACGCTGGGCGTTCACGTCAAGCTGCCAGTCGCCCGGCAGTTCGAACGTCGCGCCGACCACGCCGAGCCAGGACGTTTCGCGGCCGATGAAGAGCAGCGGGCCCAGATTGGCAAGCTGCGAAACGAGGACCGTCTCGGAGGTCGTCACGCCGGGGATGCCGGTGATGAAGTTCGGATTGGCGTTCGTCACGGTCAGCGTGGAGTTCACGCCAGTTGTCGCGCCGGAGACGTGCCCAAAGCCTTCCCACCGCCGCAGCGAATGGAAGCCCATGCCGTAAAGCTTGATGCCCTCGCCCACTTCCTGGTCGAAATCGAGCACGAAAGCCTCGCGCGTCGTCTTCGGCAGCGCGGTCGAATTCCACCATTGGCCGACAATGTTCTGCTGATTTTGCGGACATTGCGCCGCGGTCGTGGCGCCGGGTGCGCACGCGTAATACGTCGTCCCTGCGCCAGTTCCGGTGCGGATGTTGGCGTTCGGCGAGAAGTTCGTATAGCCGCGCGGCAGCGCGCCGCTGCCGGGGAACACGCTCGGGCCGTCGGAGATGAAGAGGTCGGACCGATCGGCCGCGATGACGTTGGAATGGTAGTAACGCTGGCCCGCGAGCATGAAATGCCCGGTGTCCCAGGTCGAGCCGACGACGGCGCTGAAATCGGTCGCTTCGTATTCGTCCGCGAGGCCGTAGGAGCCACGGAACTCGAAGCCCTCGAAGCCGCGACGCAGGATGAGGTTGACCACGCCGGCCATGGCGTCGGAGCCGTAGATCGCCGAGGCGCCGTCGGTCAGCACCTCGACGCCGCCGAGCGCGATCGTGGGGACGTTGGAGGGCTCGAAATAGTTGCCGAACTGGCCGCCCGGCGCGCCGCGATGCCCGTTGATGAGCGTCAGCGTCGCCTGCTGGCCGAGGCCGTGGATGTTCACGCCAGTGCCGAACGTGGTGTTCGTGCCGTTGCCGTTGGCGGTCGTGCCGGTCGTCGATTCGGAAATGCCGAGATAGGAAATCGCCGGCACCGTCTTCAGAACGGACGCGGTGTCGAGCAGCCCCGTCTCCTCGATCTTCTCGGCGCTCAAGCTCACCACAGGCGCGCCCACCGGCGCGATGCCGCGGATCAGCGTACCGGTGACGACCACCGCCTCGCTCTCCTCCGCAGCCGGCGCTTGAGCAAACGCTGCGCCGACGGCCCCGGCCGCCCAGGCCGCCGTCGCGAGAAGCGACACGCTCAGCCGTCCAAACGCCTTTGATCCACGCTCTGAGTTCATTCCAGACATTTTCGCCCTCCCCGATCTTTGCTGGTCGGATGCCGCTTTGGGTCGCCGCCCTTCGGGCTAGTCTAAACCCGCGAGCGGCCGGATTGTTGGTCAATCTTGCCTAATATTTGTCTATCGCCATCTTTGCGTCTCCGTGTAACTTTTTCGCCGCACCAAGCAGTGCGCGGCCGCCGCGGGGTCAGCTCCAGATCGACCGGGCGACGGTCGCGATCAGCTCGAGCTTGCGGCGCTGATCGTCCATCGACAGCAGATTTCCGAGGTCGCTCGACGCGAACCCACATTGGGTTCCGATCGCCAGCTGCTCGAGCGGCAGGTATTTCGCCGCCTCGTCCACACGGCGGCGCAGTTCGTCCACGCTTTCCAGGGCGCCGGTCTTGGTCGTGACCAGCCCGAGAACGACGATCTTGCCGCGCGGCACGAACCGCAAAGGCTCGAACCCGCCGGAGCGGGCGTCGTCGAACTCCAGAAGGAAGCGATCGACGTCGAGCTCGCCCAGCATCTTCTCGGCGACCGGCTCGTAGCCGCCCTCCCCGGCCCAGGCGCTACGGTAATTGCCCCGGCAGATGTGCATGGCGCGAACAATTCCGCGGCTCTTGGCCATGGCGAGCACCGCGTTGTCGGCGGCCAAAGTCTGGGCCACGATGTCCATCGGCTTGACGCCGCGCGCCTCCCAGCGCGCGCGGCGCCCGGCATCGATCACGTCGCCGTAACGCAGCGAGTCGATTTGGATGTAGGGGACGCCATCCTCAACCAGCGCCGCGACCTCGCGTTTGCAGATCTCGACGATGTCGCCGAGCATCTCGTCGGGGCTATTGTACGCCCGATCGGAAAACCCGGGCTCGAAGAATTGCTGATAGGAAGCGGGGCTCGGCAACGTGACCTTGAACGGAAGCGGCGCGTGCTTGACCAGGAAGGCGGCCTCCGCCCCGGTGAAGCGGCCGTCCAGCTGGAGCCGGGCGCCAACCGCGAATGAGCCCGACTTGCTGAAGTCCGCGGCAGCGACCTTCGAGCTGTCGCCTTTCCAGATCGCTGGCATCGTCCGCTCATAGGGGACGAAGCCCTGCACGACATCGCAGAAGCCGCCGTACCAGCCGGAACGGCGGTATTCCCCGTCGCTGAACACCTGGATGCCGCTATCCTGCTGCATGCGGAGGATATCAAGGATGGCCTTGTCCTCGATCTCGCGCAGCTTCGCTGCGGGAAGCGCTCCTTCAGAGGCCTGCGCGCGCGCCGCCAGCAGCTCCGGGGGACGCAGAAGGCTGCCCACATGGTCGGCGCGGATGTTCTCGTTGGCGCGGCTCATGGGCGGCATCAATCTCCTGAAGAAACCTTGGGGCCCTTGCGCGGCGCGGCGGGGACAAGCGCGGCGTAGTCGAACTCGCTGATGGTGGCGGCGTTGCTCCGGAGCAATGTCAGGAGACGGCGCAGCACCGTCACCTCCTCCTCGGAGAGGCCGCGGATCAGCCGTTCCTGCAGCTTGAGCGCGACGGCGAGGACCTGACCGTGGAGCGCGGCGCCTTTGGGCGTCAGCTTAAGGATCAGGCGCCGCCCGTCGTTCGCATCGACCAGGCGGCGCAGATACCCTGCCCGCTCGAGCGAGGCGATGTTGCGGCTGGCGGCGGCGCCGTCGAGATCGATCAACTCGGTGATGACGTTGGCGGTGGATGTGTCGTCATGCGCGAGGATCGACAGGATGCGCCACTCATTGATGCCGATCCCGAAGAGATCGAGATAGACCTTCGATGCGCCGCGCGAGGCCTTGTTGGCCACGTAGTTCAGCAGGAGCGGGATGAAGGTCGTGCGATCCATGAGCATTCGCGGCTGACGAGCGTCGGTCCGAGGCGTGTTCTTGCGAGCCGCTCGCGGCGACTTCGCAGGCTTGGCGCGTCTCGCCGGAGGCTCCCGCGGCGCACGGGTCATGTTTTGCGCCGCACGCGATCGACGATGATCACGATGGCAACGACGACCGTCGCCACGCTCAGCGGGACGACATCGTACCAGAAGCTCATGAAGGCAGGGATCTGCATGTCTCGGCGTTCTCGCTTACGGCAGTTTCGTATCAGACCACTTCGCCTTCCAGATCGGCCTGGGCGGCGAGAGGGGGTTCAGCAACGGCATGTAATAGCGCCCGTAGAAGGCCAGGAGTATCCCGTTGAGAACGATCTCCTGAGGGCCGCTGAAGAGCTGGCGCGGCTGGGCGACGATGAAGAAGTTCAGGATGAAGATCACGACCGAGATCGGGAACTCGATCACGAGCACGAGCGGAACGAAGAGCCCGCAGAAGAGCATGATCCCGGTGATGAGCTCGATGAGCTTGACGAGCTGGTAGATGCCCATCTCGGCGATGATCCGCACGAACGGCCCGCCCACCGGGTGGGTGACGCCGCTCAGCACCTCAAAGCCGAGAAAATGCCGCATGCCGGAATAGATGAGGTGCGCCCCGAACAGGAGGCGAAACCACAAGATGACGTACTTCATCGGTCCGGTGACTTCCGATTGCATCGCGCCGCTCCCCTATTCCGCGCCGAACTTGCGCCAGATGGGCCGCCATTCGAGCTTCAGCCGGAAGATCGGCCGGAAGTACCCAAAATAGGCCAGCAGCAGCACGACATTGATGATCAGCTCCTTGGAGCCGGTCCAGATCGAGCGCTGGTCGGGATCGACGATAACGCTCAAATAAAAGATCACGACGCTGACCGGCATCTCGAAGATCGCGGCGAGCGGCACGAAGATGTTGAGGATGAGGCACAAGCCGACCACGGTCTCGATCACCTTGACCACCGCAAACAGGCCCAGCGCGTCGAGCGCGGCCTGGAACGGGCCCGTCAGCTCGTGCGTCAGGACCATTTGCCGCTCGGGATTGAGGAAGTAGTTGGCGCCGGAGAAGAGCGCGTGGATGCCGAAGAAGTATTGCAGCCAGATCACGAAATAGCCGAGCGCACCGCGGCGCGCGACGGCCTCCGCGCCCTTGCGCTTGTCAATCTGCCAAAAGACTGCGACCGCCCCGAGCCCAAACAGGGCCCAGCCCACGTCGCGCACCGTGATCACGCTGCGCATGTCGAGCCCGAAGAATTGATTGAGTGATTCTTCCACCCGGCTCGCCCCCCTCAGCGCCGCTTGACGCAGCGCTTTTTCGACATTGAAGGGAGCTGCCCCGTGGACGCACGCGCCACGGGCGATCATCCTCCCTCGTGCGGCCGCATCTTCGCCGGCTTCGCGGCGCTTTTCAGCGCTTTGACAAGGATGCCGCCGATATGTTGATATGTCAAGTAATTCCGGGTGGACGGCGCCGGAGAGCGCGCGGCGGCGGGATCGGGAGGGTCAGGACTTGAGCCAGCGCCAAACTCCGCCGGGCGTTTCCGCCGCCGCGCTCGAGCGCGCATTCGCGGCCTTTACGCGCGTGGTGGGGGAGCAATGGGCGCTGCGGTCTGAAGAGGATCGGCGCACCTACGAGGACCTCTACGCCTTCGATGCGGTCGATCAGCATATTCCCTCTGGCGCCGTGGCGCCGGGCGATGTCGAGCAGGTGCGCGCACTGGTCCGGCTCGCGAACGAGCACCGCATTCCGCTCTGGCCGATCTCACGGGGCAAGAATCTCGGCTATGGCGGCGCGGCGCCTCGGATGGCTGGGACGGTCGTCCTGGATCTGGGACGCATGAACCGCATTCTCGATGTGAACGAGAAGTTCGGCTATTGCATCGTGGAGCCCGGCGTCGGTTTCTACGATCTCTTCGATCACCTGCAGCGCGAGCGCATCCAGCTCTGGATGTCGGCGCCGGGACAGACCTGGGGCAGCGTGGTCGGCAACGCGCTCGATCGCGGCAACGGCGCGCCGCTCGGGGAGCATGCGGAACGCATCTGCGGCCTGGAGGTGGTGCTGCCCGATGGCGACCTGGTGCGCACGGGCATGGGCGCGATGAGCAACAGCGACACCTGGGCCGCGTTCAAGCACGGCTATGGGCCGTCCTGGGATTTCGCGTTCACGCAGTCCAATTTCGGCGTAGTCACGAAAATGGGGCTCTGGCTCATGCCGGCGCCGGAAGCGTCCTTGAGCCTGCGGATGAAGCTGCCGCGGGCGGAGGACGCCGGCTGGGCGATCGACGCGCTGCGGCCTTTGCGTCTGCAAGGCGTGATCAGCCAACCGGCCGGGATCGGCAATTATCTGCGCGACGCGGCGGTGCGATCGCAGCGGCAGCAATGGCACCAGGGCGAAGGCGCGATGCCCGACGCCGAGGTCCAGCGCATGATTGATACGCTCGGGATCGGCTGGTGGTCGGTGCGGATGCGTTTCTTCGGCCCCGAGCAGGTGAACGCGGCCAAGGCGCGCGTGGTGCGCGACGCGTTCGCCAAGCGCACGCGCATCGAGTTCGAGGAGCAAGTCTGGCGCAGCGGCGAGCCGCTGGCCGCTTCCGGCGCGGCGATACCCAGCGTGTCGGGTCTGCGGCTGGCCAACTGGATGGGCGGCCAGGGCGCGCACAGCACGTTCTCCCCGGTCCTGCCGGCAGACGGCGCGCTCGCCACGGCGCATCTCGCCCGCGTGCGCGCGCGTTTCTCCGAGCACGGCTTTGACTATTATGGCGGCTTCACGCTCGGCGAGCGCGCGCTCATCTTCACAAGCGGCATCATCTTCAACCGTGACGATGCGGCCATGAAGGCGCGGGCGCGCGCGCTCTTCGCCGCGCTGATCGAAGATGCGGCGGCAGCGGGCTATGGCGAGTATCGTACGCATCTCAGTTTCATGGATCGGGTGGCGCAGAGCTTCGACTTCAACGAGGGGGCGCTGCGGCGGCTCAACGAGAAGGTGAAAAACGCGCTCGACCCCAGAGGAATCATCGCGCCCGGCAAGCAGGGAATCTGGCCGCGCGCTTATCCGGAGACCAGGCGATGAGCCAACGACGCTTGATCATGATCGCCGCGGCGGCCGCTGCGACGCTCGCCTTCTCGCAGATCGCGTGCGCCGAAGAGGCGGCGGCCCCCGCTGCGGCGGACAGCGCGGCCCTCTACGAGCGGCAATGCGGCATCTGCCACGATGCGGGGGGCTTCGGCACGGTCATGCTGGAGCGCCGGGTCGGCGCCGAGCGGTCGGTGCTGGCGCAGCGCAACGACCTGCCGCCTGCCTATGTCCGACATGTGGTGCGGAACGGGCTTCGGGACATGCCGCCGCTCACGCGCGTCGAGCTGCCGGACGCAGATCTTGAAGCGATCGCGCAGTATCTGCAGCGCGCGCGCCAGTGAACCGCCGCCTCTTTCTCGCGAGCGCGACGGCGCTCCTCCCGGCGGGCGCGTTAGCGGCGACCGCGCCGTCGGCCATCGTGCTTTATGACCGCCGGCACGTCGCGGCGCGGCGGTTCGCGGCCGAGCGCATCCGTCAAGGCGTCGGGGCATGCGACGTGCAGCCCGACGCACTCGCAGTGTGGCGCGCACTCGCGCCGACACTCCGGCAGCGGCCAATGCGGCTGGAAGGAATGACAACGCATTCGGACTTCATCGTGCTGCAGGATTGCGCGCGCGCGGCGGGGCTGAAGCTCGTGCAGTCGCAGATGCACGACGGCCGCGGCGCAGCGGAGCCGACGCTGTTTTCCTGGCGCTTCGCCTAGAACCCGTCCGCTCAGGGATCGACGACGCCGACGCGCTCACGGTAGGCGGAAAAGTCCGCCCGCAGCGCAGCAAGGATGTCCGGGTGGGCCGCCGACACGTCCGTCGTTTCGCCGCGATCGCCCTCGATGTCGAAAAGATGCCAGACCCGCGGGAAGCGCGCCCGAACTTCGGACGAGCGAACCAGATCGCCTCGCGCCAGCGCGGCGATCTCCTCCGCGCGGAGCGCGTCGCCAGGATCGGCGGTCGCCAGAAGCGACGCCTTCCACCGCCCGCGGCGAACAAAAGCTTCGCCGTTCATCTCGTCCGCAAACACGGCGTCCTCGGAATGGGCGCGCGTTGCACGACCCTCAAGCAACGGGAGGAGCGAGACGCCTTCGAGCGGCGCGGCGCCGTCGTTCTGCGGGCGCGGCAAACCCGCCAGCTCCAGCAGCGTTGGGGCGACGTCGGCGAACGTCGCCGGCGCGCGTATCGGTTCGTGCACGCCCGCGCCGCGCGGAAGCCGCACGATCGTTGGCACAGAGATGCCGCCCTCCGTCATCCGCGTCTTCCACATCGACAGCGGCGCGTTCGACACTTCGGCCCAGCGTTCGGTGTAGGATATCCAGGAGTGGCGGCGGCCCATATTCGCCAGACTGTTATCGACGTTTTCAGGCAGGCGCCGCGTCGACCAGGCGCTGGCGGCGCCGTTGCCCGAGGCGAAGAGGATGAACGTGTTGTCGTAACGGCCGATGCGCTTGAGGTAGGCGATAAGGCGTCCGATGTTCCAGTCGAGGTTCGCCACCATGGCGGCATAGACCTCCATGCGGCGCGCCTCGATACGCCGCTCTTCCGGGGTCAGGCTCGCCCAGCTCTTGAAACCGTCGGATTCCGGCACGGGTTGTGCGGGCTTGAAGTCCGCCGCGATGACGCCCGACGCGCGCTGGCGCGCGATGCGGGCAAGGCGGATGGCGTCGTAGCCGGCGTCGTACGCGCCCTTGAAGCGGTCGATGAAGTCGGGATGCGCCTGCAGCGGAAAGTGCGGCGCGGAATAAGGCAGGTAGGCGAAGAACGGCGCGAGATCGGATGCGTTGGCGTCGATGAAACCGATCATCCGATCGGTGTAGACGTCCGTCACATACCGGTCCGGCTGCGCGACCTGCGCGCCGTTTTGCCGGTACGTCATGGTCTCCAGCCGCAGGCGTTCAGCCTCGATTGGAAAATAATCCGCCGCCGCCTCGATCAGTGCGAAGGATTGCTCAAAGCCCCGCGCGCTCGGATCCGCCTCCGGCGCCGCCCCGAGCCCCCACACGCCGGCCATGTAGGTGCGGTAGCCGCTGCCGCGCAGCAGGGTCGCGATGGTCCGTGCACGGTCGTTCAACCGCCGCTCGTAGCCAGGCTTGCCGACTTGCCTGCCCGCTGGCGGCCCCATCGAGCCGTAGCCGATAATATGGTGGTCCGCGCCGGTCAGCAGCGTGCCGCGCGAGATCGGCAGCGGGCTCGCGTACATCGCCGTCAGGACGCGCCCCTCGCCCGCGAGGGCGTCGAGGTGCGGCGTCGGGATTTCACCGCCCATCGTCCCGAGGTCGGAATAGCCGAGATCGTCGGCCATGATGACGAGGATGTTCGGGCGCGTTCCAGCGGCGAGCGCAGGCAAGCGCGACGGCGCCGCGCACGCCGCGAGCAGGCTGGCGGCGCTCGCCTGAGCGAGAAACGCGCGCCGGCGCATGCTCACGGGTCCACCACGCCGTGCGTGTTGCGGTACTCCTCGTAGAGTGTCCGCAGGCGGGCGAGCACGTCGGGATGCTCGGCGGCGACATCGCGCGTCTCGCCGCGATCCGTGCGCATGTTGTAGAGGCGCCAGCGGGCCGGGAATTGCCGCTCGCGGATCTGTGCGGCGCGCGCGAAGTCGCCGGCGCGCAGCGCAGTGAGGTGCTCCAGATTGTCCGGCTCGCCCCGCTCGAACGGATTGGTGTGCGAGTCGCTCATCAGAACCGCCTTCCATTCGCCCTGGCGGACATAGGCTTCGCCGGAATTCTCGTCGGCAAACACTGCGTCGGCGGGATGGATCGAGGACGCCTGGCCGCGCAGGAAGGGCAGCATGGAGCGGCCGGTGATCGGCTGCACGGCGCGGCCCTTGTAGGTCCCGTTCGGCAGCTCGGCGCCTGCGATCTCCGCGAACGTCGGCAGCAGATCGCGGAGCGTGGAGATCGCATCGCTGGTGGGCGCGGCCGTGGTTTGGCCGGGCAGGCGTACGATGGTCGGCACCGAGATCCCGCCTTCCATCGGCTTGGCTTTCCAGGAGGCGAACGGCGCGTTGCTCGCTTCGGCCCAGCGCTCGGTGTAATAGATCCAGGAGCCTTTCCGACCCATGTTCTCGAAGCGATTGTCCTCCACTTCGCGTTCGGGATAGCCCTGCGCGGCGCCGTTACCGGAGGTGAAGACGATCAAGGTGTTGTCGTACTGGCCGCTGGCCTTCAGGGCTGCAATCAAGCGGCCAATGTTCCAGTCGAAATTCTCGATCATCGCCGCGTAGATTTCCGCACGGCGGGATTCCCGCGCGCGCTGCGCAGGGGTCAATTGCGACCAGAGCGGCAGCCTCGTTGAGACCGGCGCAGGGATAGCTGGCGTCATGTCCTGCGGGATGATGCCGAGCTCACGTTGACGCGCGATGCGCCGTTGCCGCAGCGCATCGAACCCGCCGTCATAGACGCCGCGATAGCGATCGATGAACGCGTCTGTGACCTGCAAGGGGAAGTGCGGCGAAGTATAGGCTGCGTAGGCGAAGAAGGGACGCCCGTCGGAGGCCCGCTGCGTGATGTTCGAGATGAGCCAGTCGGTCCAGAAGTCCGTGATGTACTCCTCCGGCGCGGGGATGCGCTGGCCGTTCTCGCTGTAGATCGGCGCCTGGTGTGCGCCTTCAGGCAGCACCGCGGGCGGCGCCCAATAGGTCCCGGCCGCCGGCAGGAGCGCATGCGAATACTCAAACCCGCGTGCGTGTGGATTTTGCGCCTCGGTCTCGCCGAGATGCCAGGTGCCGATCATGTACGTGTGATAGCCCGCGTCGCGCAGCAGCTCGGCCGCGGTAACCGTGGTTGGATTGAGCTCCTTCAGATAATACGGCGTGCGCGCCTGCGCGCCCCAGCCCGTATACATCGAGCCCATACCGGCGAGGTGGTGGTCGCTGCCGGTCATCACCTCCGCGCGCGACGACGGCATCGAGGTCGCGTAGAAGGACGTGAGCAGACGACCTTCGCGCGCGAGCGCGTCGATGTTCGGCGTCCTGATCTCGCTGCCGAACGGGCCGATGTCGGAATAACCGAGATCGTCCGCGAGGATGAGGAGAATGTTGGAACGGGGGGCCTCGGCGGTCTTTCCGCCCATGCTCGCGCAGCCGCCGAACATCATCATCGCCGCGACGAGCGCAAACGCCCGCGCGAGCGGACCTGCGGGCCTGCCCATGAACGCTCCTCCCTCTCGGGGATGTCGCCTCCCCTGCTCCCAAAGGCTAGGACGTGATCCTTGACAAAGCAACTAATTTTGCTGGGCGCGGTTCAAACCACACCTTGATGTGATAGTCTGCAGAGGCGACGCTGAGAGAGCGCGGAAGCGCCAACCCGGGGAGGACACATGACCATCGACCGCAGAGCGCTGCTCGGCGCGGGCGCGCTCACGGCGCTCGGCGCCTGCGCCACCGCGCAGAGCAGTCCGGGGGCGGCGACGACGCGGCCGCGAGTGATCGACGTGCACACGCACATGTTCACAACCGGATATGTCGAGGCGCTGCGCGCCAGCGACGATCCGCTCGTCTCTATCGCGCCCCCGGACGCCAACGAGCGCTACGAGGGCATCCGCTACAAGGGAGACGTGATCCTTCGCCTGAGCCCAACGATGCTCGATTGGGACTTGCGCATCGCCGGCATGGATCGCGGCGGCGTCGATATCGGCATCATCAGTCTCACCGCGCCCAATGTCTATTGGGGTTCGCGCGCGATCAGCCGCAGGTCGGCCGAAGCGATCAACGCGGGTTATGCCGAAGCACAGCAGCAACATCCCACACGCATCCGCTGGTTCGCGTCGCTGCCATGGGACTATCCGGAAGACGCGATCGCCGTGCTGCGTCAGGCCAAAACCATGGGCGCCACCGGCGTCTGCACCCTGACGAACATCCGCGGGCGGCCGTTGACGCATGAGGATTACCGTCCGATCTGGCGCGAGATCGAGGCGATGGAGATGCCGGTGTTCGTGCATCCCACCAGCCCACGCAATCCGGAGGATCTGGAGGGCTACAATCTCGGCAACACCGTCGGCATGACGAACGAGACAAGCCTCTGCTTCGCGCGGATGATGCTGTCGGGCTTTCTGGACGCGTTTCCGCGGCTGGAGCTGGTCGCAGCCCATGGCGGGGGAACGCTGCCCTACATCATCGGCAGGCTCGATCAACGCTGGCGTCAGGACAGGGCCGTGCGTACGCCGAGCAGCCAACAGATTCCCAGCGCCTATCTGCGGCGGCTGTGGTTCGATGCGCTTGTCTATGACGAGGCGACCATGCGCTTCTTCGTGGAGCAGGTCGGGGCGGACCGGATCATCTATGGCTCGGACTTCCCGTTCCGCATCGGCGACATGGAAGGCGTGATCGCGCGCGCGAGCGCGCTGCCTGCAGCGCAACGCGACGCGATCCTCAACGGCAACGCGGCGCGGCTGTTCAAGCTTTGAGCGCGACTTCTGCGGCGCTGATCGAGAAGATCCTCCATGTCCTGGAGCGCAGGGTCGCGGGCGGGAGCGCAAGCGAACTGGCGGAAGAGCTCGGCGAGAGCGCCGAGCGGATCAGCGCCGCCACGGCGGAAGGCATCGGGGATGAAATCCTCGAGCACTGGCCGTTCTGGCCCGAACGCATCCGCGCGACGGCGCGGGCGACTTCGCCGTTCCTGCGGGACCTTGCGGATCTGCGGGGGCGGGCGCTGCCGTTTCTCGAGCGCATGAGCGCGGCCTCCGGCTGGCCGGCGACGCTGCACCTCTTGGTTCCCGGCGCGCACGCGGTCGTCGAACGGTTTCCGGGGCATGGCGACGCCGAGGAGATCGCGCGCGAGCAAGCCCGATATGCGACGCCGCGCTCGCTCCGATCGGGCGCGACGGCCATGGCGATCGTCGCCCACTTGGCCGACGCGCCACGCGCCGCCCTCCTCGACCGCCTGGAGCTGAGCGATCGGGCGCCGCAGCTCGCGGAGATTCGCGCGCAAGGCTATTGCCTCAGCCGCGGCGTCGATGTGACGAGCGGCTGGATCCTCTCCGCGCCGCTGCGCGCCCCCGATGGCGTTCCTTATGGCGCGCTCTGCACCTACGGCGTTGCGGGCGAGCTTGACGAGGGTTTCGCAAAACGGGCCACCGAGACGGTTCTGGCCTGCGCGATCGAGCTTTCGAAGCTTGTCCGCGCCGAAGCGGTGGAGCTGCGCGCGCGCGCCATCATCGCGGAAATGACGGAGCCTCGATGACCCAGCCAGCGGGCCTCCGCATCTTCGATGTCCACGCGCACCTGATCTCGAACGATCGGGAGCGCTATCCCTACGCCCCGCTCGGCGGCGTGGTCGATGAAAGCGTGCTTCGGGATCCGATCACCGCCGAGCGCCTGCTCGATGAGATGGACGCCTGCGGCGTGGAGCGTGCGGTCGTCGTCCAGCGTGCGCACGTCTACGGAATCGACAACAGGTACGTGCTGGATGCCGCAGCGGCCAGTCCGGAGCGGTTCTGCGCTCTCGTGCTTGTGAACCCATTAGCCGAGGACGTCGCGGCCGCGGTCCGCAATTGGGTCGGCGTCCGAGGTGCGATCGGAGTACGGTTGACCGCGCCCTCGCAGGAGTGCGGGCTCGATTGGCTTGCATCACCCGCCGCGCTCGCGGCCTGGGATGCGGCGCGGGACGCCGGCGCGAGCATGCGCGTGCACTTCTATGCGTGGAACCGCGAGGCCGGCTTGAGCGAGACGCTCAAGCTCGCGCGGCGCTATGCGGAGACGCCCATCGTGCTCGACCACCTCTCCAACCTTCCCCCGGATTCGGAAGACGTGGACGACCTGCTCAAGGCGGTCGGCGACTGCGCGAACGTCTCAATCATGTTCTCCAGCATAAATGCCCAAAGGGCGCAGGCGGCGGGCGTCGCGCTCTCGCACATCGTCGGCCGGGTGGTCGGCGTCTTCGGGCCCGAGCGGGTCATGTGGGGAAGCGATGTCGGGCAGTCGAAGGCGCCCTACCGGGACATGGTCGCCGCCGCGCTCGCGGCGACCGCGCCGCTGCCCGCCGCCGCACAGCGCGACGTGCTGTGGGGCGCCGCCAGCCGCATCTATGGGCGTCCCTAGCCATGCAGGCCGCGTCGAGTTCTTGCTGCGTCGGCTTTGCATTCGCACCGAGAGCGAGACGGAGCGCGGAAAGGTGCTAAGGTTCCGGTAAAGAGGGAACGCGTGACGGACACGGCGCAGGGCGGCGCGCCTCAGGGGCTTGAGGCGGCGAAGGAAGACGCGCACGCTTGGCCCAAGCCGGCGGCGGCCTGGTATGCGGTGTTCGTCCTCTCGCTGACGCTGCTGGTGAATTTCCTCGACCGCGGCATCCTCAATCTCCTCGTCACCGACATCAAGCGCGACCTTGCGCTCTCCGACACGCAATGGAGCATCGTGAACGGCTTCGCGTTCGTGGTGTTCTACGCGATCTTCGGGTTGCCGATCGCGCGGCTGGTGGATTCCACCAGCCGGCGCACGATCATCGGCATCGGCGTGATGCTGTGGGCGAGCATGACGGCGCTCTGCGGCCTTGCGCGCAATTTCGGTCAGCTCTTCGCGTTGCGCGTCGGCGTGGGCGTCGGGGAGGCGTGCACGGGGCCCGCGACGTTCTCGATGCTCGCGGACTATTTCCCGCGCGACAAGCTTCCGCGGGCGATCGCGGTGCTGAACTTCGGTTTCATGACCGGCAACGGGCTCGCGCTCATCATCGGCGGGGCGGTGGTGGCGTGGGTGGCGCAGGCCCCCGATTGGGTCTTGCCAGGCTATGGGCCGCTCGCGGCGTGGCAGAAGACGCTGCTGCTGGTCGGCCTGCCGGGCCTGATCGTCGCGGCGCTCATGCTCACGGTGCCGGAACCCAAACGGCGCGATGGCGCGGGCCGGGTCGTTGGCGCGACGAAGGCGCCGCCGCTTTCGGACGTGTTCGGGCAGATCGGCAAGGAATGGGCGACCTACGGGCCGATGTTCATCGGGCTCGCGCTCAAGACAGTGATGTCCTACGGACTCATCGCCTGGTCGTTCGCATTCTACAACCGCACCTTCGGCTGGACACCGGTGCAGTACGGCCTCACCGCAGGAACTGTTTGGTTCTGCGTGGCGCCGCTGGGGGCGATGTTCGGGGCGTGGCTCGCCGAGCGCTGGACGAAGCAGGGCATGCACGACGCCAATCTGCGCGTCGTCTTCTGGTCCTCGCTCTTCCTCTTCCCGATCGCAGGCCTGCAGCCGCTCATGCCCAACGCCACGCTCGCGATCGGGCTCTTCTGTGCGCAATCGTTCGTGCAGAACTGGGTGCTCGGGCCGCAGAACGCGGCGCTGCAGATCATCACGCCCAACCGCATGCGCGGGCAGGTCACGCTCATCTGGCTCTTCATCTTCAACGTGATCGGGTTTGGGCTCGGCCCAACGATCGTGGCGCTGCTCACCGATTATGTGTTCGGGCGGGAATCGCAGCTCAACCTGTCGATGGCGACGGTCGCGTTTGTGGTTGGCCCGATTGCCGCTTTCGTGGTCTGGAGCGGCTTAAAAGCATACGGGGCGGTCGTCGCTCGACTCGCGAATGATATAAACGAATAGCAAACTAAATCACTGCATGCATACCCACCGTGAGCACCATCGTGGGGGATATGCATGTCTCGATTCAGGCTTTCGAAAACCTTCAGCTCCGCGGCGGCGGTCTCGCTCGGCGCGGCGGGCGCGCTCGGCGCAAGCGCGCTGCCGGCCGCGGCGCAAGTCGAGACTGACGAGATCGTCGTCACGGCGCAATTCCGCGAGCAGCGGCTGCAGGATACGCCCCTTTCGATCACAGCGATCGGCGCGGAAATGCTGGAGGCGCGGAGCCAAACCAGCCTTTCTGAAATCGCGGCGCAGGCGCCCAATGTGACGCTTGTGCCGTCGAGCGCGTCGTTCGGACCTTCGCTGGGCGCCTCGATCCGCGGCGTCGGGCAATTCGACTTCAATCCGGCGGTGGAGCCCGGCGTCGGTATCTATGTCGATGACGTCTATCTGCCGACCATCACCGGATCGATTCTCGATCTCCTGGACCTTGAGCGTGTGGAAGTGCTGCGCGGTCCGCAGGGCACGCTTACGGGTCGCAACTCGATCGGCGGCGCGATCCGGCTGGTGTCGAGCCAACCCACCGGCCAGGGCGCCGGCTTCGTGGAGGGCGTCTATGGCTCGCGCAACCGGATCGGGTTCCGCGGCAGCGCCGATTTCGCGATCACCGACACGGTGTTCGCACGCATCTCCGGCGTCACAAAGCAACAAGACGGCTACGTAGGGCGCTATGATTACGGTTGCGTCGTCCCAGCCAGCGGCATCCCGGCGCAGCTGGCAAGCGTTGACTGCAAGTTCGGCGAGCACGGCGAGACCGGGTACAGCGCCGTTCGCGGCATGCTGCGGTTCGCGCCGAGCGACACCTTCGACCTGACGCTCAGCGCCGATTACACGCGCGACAAGCGCACCGCCCCAGGCGAAGTCCTGCTCGCCGCCAATTTCAACAATCCCGAGACGAACCCAGCGCCCGGCGTTCCGTTCGACTCGCGGTTCATCTGCGGCGAGTTCTGCAATTTCGCAGCGTTCGCGCAGGCCGGCGGCGCCTGGCAGGGCTTCCCGTTCACCGGCTATCCGCTCAACGCCACGGCCGCCACGGACGAGCATGTGTTCGAGGGCGGCGGCGCCTCGGCGCACCTCATTGTGGACATCACCGATACGCTGACCCTTACCTCGATCTCGGCCTATCGCGACTATGAGAGCACCTTCAGCGCTGACGACGATCTCTCGCCGGCCAATCTCGGATTCGGGCAGAACCGGCTCGACCACACGTTCTGGAGTCAGGAGATCCGCCTCAACGGAGAGGTCGGCGACCGGATCGATTACACGCTGGGCGGATATTATTCCGATCAGAAAACGACATACTTCACGTACCAGGACATCCGTTATGCGGGCATTCCGCTGCAGTTCATCGGCGATGACCCGGTGAATGCGGACACCTGGGCGCTCTTCGGCACGGCGACGTGGTCCTATTTTGACCTCAACGTCACGGGCGGCGTGCGCTACACTGAAGAGAACAAGGACTACACCTTCTACCGGCGCAATCGCGACGGCTCGCCCAATCCTTTCCTCGCGGCGATCGACGGTTTCACCGGCTATTATTCCGGCAACCAAACGGACTACCGTCTCAGTGCCGATTATCGCTGGACGCCGTCGTTCCTCACCTATGCGACGATCGCCACCGGCTTCAAAGGCGGCGGCATCGGTCCGCGGCCGTTCGCACCGGCGCAGGTGCAGCCCTTCAGCCCCGAGACCGTCACGGCCTACGAGGTGGGTTTCAAGTCGAGCGTGCTTGAGGATCGCGCAACATTCAACATGGCGGCGTTCTTCAACGACTACACCGACATCCAATTGCTGCTCCTCTCATGCCCGCAATTCGGCGGTCCCGGTCCGTGTGCGCTGCCGCAGAACGCCGGCGATGCGGAGGTTTGGGGCGTGGAGGCCGAGTTCGTGGGCGAGATCATCGACGGGCTCACCGTGGACGGCGCGCTGAGCTGGCTCGATTTCGAGTACACGCGCCTCAACGCGCTCACCGGCCTGCCCGCCAACTCCACTCAGGTCTATACGCCGGAGTGGAAGGCCAGCGCGGGCGTCCAGTACGTGATCGACCTCGGCCAATCAGGCAGCCTGACGCCGCGGATCGATGCGTCGTTCCAGGATGAGATGTTCACCAATTCGCTCAACGGACCGCTCAACGAGATCGACGCCTATACGCTGGCCAATGCGCGACTCACCTGGCGCAACGCGGCGGAGGACATCACGGTGTCGCTCGAAGGCACGAACCTCTTCGATGAATATTACTTCCTGACGAAGTACGATCTCTCCGGCGCCGCGGGCCTGGTGAAAGGCCAGCCGGGGCGGCCGCGCGAGTGGGCGATCACGGTCAGACGCAACTTCTAAAACGCTGCCGCCGCAGTGCAAATCGGGCCTCCGCGCACGGTCGCGGGGGCCCTTTTGTTTGGCGTTTTACAATCAGCACAACCCACATCCGCGTGCATGAGCGAGAACATCTCGCAACTGCAAAATGTTGCGCGCCCGCCACGGGCTGGGGAATTGCGGACACGCTGAATACCCCTCGCTTGTCGGGGCGATTTATATATGGGACCCTTTGTATGGGACCCTTTCATTCATGCGCCCGGAAGCGGATGAATTTGTCCGACATTTGGACCACGCAAGGAGGATGCTTCGCATTCTGCAAGGTTTCAGTTCGTCGGGAAGTGAGACGCAAGAACAAGCGAACGGAAAGGTGACTGCCGCCGGACTCGCGCGCGAGCTTCGAGGCCACAAAGAAAGCACTTCGGGACATCGAATTCGGGACATCGATCAGGGGGAAAACATGGCGTCGCATATCGGGCTCAAGAAGAGCCTTATCGGGAATTCCTCGCTTTGCGCGCTGTCACTCGGCGCGGCGGCGGCCTGGGTTGCGTTGGCGCCCTCAGCTGCGGCGCAGTCGCAATCGCAAGAGGAGTCCCGGATCGGCGAGATCGTGGTCACCGCGCAGTTCCGAGCACAGGCCCTCCAGGAGACCCCCATTGCGATCACCGCGATCACGGCGGAGCAAATAGAGCAGCGCGGGTTCACCGAGGCGGCGGAGCTCGGTTACACCGTGCCGAACGCGTCCTTCCGCCCTGCACAGGCGGCGTTCGGCAACACCATGACCGCCTTCATCCGCGGCATCGGCCAGAATGATTTCGACTTCGCCTTCGAGCCCGGCGTCGCGATCTATCTCGATGACATGTACCACCCCTTCACGCTCGGGTCGCAGATCCAGCTTATGGACCTTGAACGCGTCGAGGTGCTGCGCGGGCCGCAGGGCACATTGTTCGGCCGCGGCGCGATCGGCGGCGCCATCCGTTACATCAGCAAGAAGCCGCAAGGCGACGACACGGGAAGCATCTCGGCCACGGTCGGCGAGTTCGACCGCATCGATCTGCGCGCCTCGTACGATTTCGCGATCGCGGACAATGTCGCGGCGCGCATCACCGGGGCGGCGAACACGCGCGAGGGCTTCCAAGACGTCATCGACTTCACCTGCGCGGCGCCGGGCCTCTCCGGCGCGCTGCCGCGGCAACCGGTCAATCAGGCGATCGGGTGCAAAGTCGGCACGCAAGGCGGCTCGGATTATTACGGCACGCGCGGCATCCTCAGCTGGCAGGCAGATCCGAGCCTCAACTTCACCTTCAGTGCGGACTACCAGAAGGAGATCTCCGAGCCCAAGGCCGACGCGATCGTCGCGATCAATGCGGGCGCCGGCGCGGCTTATGGCGGCAGCGTGTTCAATCCCCCGCCCGCGCCGCAGCTCCCGCCCTACGACGCACGGTTCATTCCACCCAACCCGTTCGTCACCTACGCGACCTACAGCGATCCGCGCAGCGGGCTCTCGATGAAGCCGGAGAACGAGTTCGAGTCCGTCAGCGCGACGGCGCGGGCCGACTGGGAGATCACCGACGCGGTGGCGGCGGCGTTCATCTTCGCCTACGCGGACATCAGGTCCACCCTCGTCACGGACGCCGACGGCTCGCCGCTCAACGTGCAGACGGTCAACGGCGTACAGAACATCAATTACTACACCGCAGAGGCGCGCCTCAGCGGCCGGATCGCGGATCGCGTCGATTGGACACTCGGCGGGTTCTACTACAATGGCGAGTCCGTCAACGACCAGATCGTCAGCATCCCGTTCCTGAGCTTCGTCGTCGATGGCGTTCCGTTCACGGATCCGAGCCGGCCGTTCGTCAACGCCCACAACTCGCACGAGAACGAGAACAAGTCGGTGTTCGTGCATACCGTATGGGACATCACAGAGCAGCTCTCGCTCACCGCCGGCGCCCGCTATTCGGAAGACGAGAAGCTTGTCGATTTCAACAACACCCGGGTGCGCAATCCGAACGTCGTGGTGCAAGGCGAAAGCACCGACTGGCGCATCGGTCTCGACTATCAGGTCTCCGACGACTTCCTCGTCTATGGCAGCATCGCGACGGGGTACCGGCCGGGCAGCTACAATCCCCGCCCGTTCCAATGGACCCAGGTCGCGGCAGTCGAGGCGGAATCGTCCAAGGCCTACGAACTGGGCGTGAAGGCCGACTGGTTCGGCGGCCGGCTGCGCACCAACCTCGCCGGGTTCTATACGGACTGGGAGACCCGCATCATCCCGGTCGGCGGCACGGAATGCATCGTCATCAACCAGCCGCCGGGACCGCCGGTCTATCTCAATCCGGTCGCACCGGGGACGCCGGGAGCGGTGACGGACAGCCTGGGCAATACCTGCCTCACGACCACGTCGCGCACGTTCTACCAGAACAGCCCCGGCGAAGTTCAAGGCTTCGAAGCCGAGCTCACCTGGGAGCCCGTCGATGGGCTGGTGTTCTCCGGCGTCTATGGGCGGATCAAGTGGGACTCCCCCGACATCCAGGGCAACGCAACCGTCGTCAGCGACCGTCCGGTCTACGTGCCGGAACAGAATTGGGCGGTGTCGGCGTCCTACACGATCGAGATGGAGAGCGGCGCCTCGCTCACGCCGCGGCTCGACCTTTACGGGCAGACGGAGATCTGCACCGGCACGATCTTTACGACGACGGCCAACCGCCAAGCGAGCTGCTCGGCTGCTTACGAACTGCTCAATGCGCGCATCGAATGGCGGAGCCCGGAAGACAAGTGGAGCCTGGCGGTCGGGGCGACCAACCTCGCCGACGAGACCTACTTCCTCAACAAGTTTGACCTGACCGCGTTCGGACAGCCGACCGCAGAAGGCCAGCCGGGCGCGCCGCGCGAGTGGTACGTCACGCTGGGCCGTAGATTCTGAACAGCGGAACGCGCCGTCTCGGGCGGCGCTCCCGCTGCCTTCTGGGCGCGTCCGGAGACGGGCGCGCCCTTTCTTTCGCTCGCGAAGATCAGCCGACGGCGTAATAGCGGAAGAGCGAGTGGTCGGGGTTGGAGCGGCGCTCGCCGGCGCCGACGATCACCGTGCGACCGAGCCAGTCGTGCTTGCCTGCCGGCGCCCGAAAGGTCGGCGTGAAGCGGAAATAGCGCGGCTGAGCGGGCTGCCCGGTGGAGGCGCTCTTGGCGGTCTTTGCGGACGCTTTCTTCGCGGGCGCCTTCTTCGCCGCGGCCGAACCGAAGGTCGCGGGGACGAGATAGCCGCGATTATTGATGTATATGAGCGCGCCATCGTCCGCCTGCAGGAGATAGTGCGCGTTCAGCTCGATGACGCCGTCGGCGCGGATGAGCGCGTAATCGGCGCCGCTGTGAGGCACGACCTTGCCCTTGAGGCGTGGCCCGGAGATGGTTCCGCCGATCGCGGGCGTATACCCCTGCTTCCAGCCGCCGGGGATGTCCCACATCGTGCGGTCATGGCCGAAATCCACGCGCACGTCGAAGATGTGCTCCAGCTTCACCGCCAGGCTCTCGTCCATGAAATCCGCCTCCCATCGACATGGAGAGGCGAAGATCATTGATCCGTCAAGGAGATGGCGCTTGGACGCCGCGCGAGGTCAGGAGCGGCCCGGTCGCCGCCCGCTTAAGCCGACCTTAACGCGCGATGGGGCCTTCACCGTTCCTTAGGCCCGCTCTGTAAATTTCAGGACTCTTATTTCGATCTTATACTGGGGTGCGCCATGCGTCCGCCGCGGCTCTTGCCCGACGAAGAAGCGAGGCTGCTGGCGCTCGCTGAATACGGCTTCGAGGGCGCAGGGGATCCCTCGCTCGATCCGATCGTCGCGCTGGCGGCGCGGATGTTCGACGTGCCGATGGCGGTGGTGAACCTCATCGACCGCGAGCATGTGTTCCTCGCGGCCGCAACGGGCATCGCGACCGACCTCGATCCCGAGCTGGCGCGGCGCGATATCTCCTTCTGCGCGCATGCGATCACGCATGAAGAGCCGCTTGTCGTCGCCGACGCGACGCTCGATCCGCGCTTCCACGACAATCCTCTCGTGACGGGAGACACGCAATTCCGGTTCTATGCCGGGGTCCCGCTCATCTCGCCCGGCGGCCACGGGCTCGGCGCGTTCTGCATCATCGACACGCGCGCGCGCTCCGGCCTCTCGGCGCCCGATCTGGCGCAATTGCAGGAGCTTGCGGGGCTCGTGCTCGACAAGCTGGAGCTCCGCCGCCTGGAGACGGCGCGGCGCGCCAGCCAGGCTCGGTTCGAGAGCATCGCGCAGAATTCACCCGACGCGGTCGTGTGCGCGGACGCTGCGCGGAAGGTCACGGTCTGGAATCGCGCGGCGGCGCAGATGTTCGGCATGAGCGAAGAGGAGATGCTCGGTCAGGACGTGGCGGCGATCGTGCCCGAGCACATCAGGACCAGGCTCTACGAGGATCTCAAGCGCTCGGCGGCTGGCGAGCCGTCCGAAATGGTGGGCAAAACGACGGAGTTCTTCGCGCAGCGAAAGGACGGGACCGTGTTCCCGACCGAGTTCTCGCTCTCAGTCTGGATGGAGGACGGCGCGCCGAGTTATGGCGCGATCATACGCGACATATCCGATCGGCGCCGCGCGGAGGCGGAACTCTTCCGGCTGGCGCATCATGACGCGCTGACCTCGCTGCCAAACCGCAGCGTGCTGGTGAAGCGGCTCAGCGAGGCGACCGCGGCCAAGAGGCCAGCGAGCGTGATCATGGTGTCGCTGGACGATCTCGGCGCCGTCAACGACACGCTCGGCAAAGGCGTTGGAGACGCGTTGGTGAAGTTGGCGGCCCAACGGCTGACCGGCAGCGTGCGGCCGTTCGACACCGTGGCGCGTCTTTCCGGGCATGTGTTCGCGCTTATGCTGCACGAGGTGGGCGATCCGCTGCGCGCGGCGACGGCCGCGGAGCACGCGGTCAACGCGCTCATGCGCCCCTTCTCCATCGACGGACACGACGTGCATGTGATCGCTTCGGCTGGGATCGCAATCACTCCCGGGCATGGCGAAGAGGTCGAGGAGACCATTGCAAACGCCAATCTGGCGCTTGCGCAGGCAAAGGCGGAGGGCGGAGGCGCGCGGCGCGTGTTCGCGCCGGCGATGCGGCAGGCTGCGATCGCCCGTCGGCAGCATGATGCGGAAATCCGCCGCGCGATCGACAACAGGGAGCTGGTGCTGCACTACCAGCCGCAGATCCGGCTGCAGGACGGCGCCCTCGTGGGCGCCGAAGCGCTGCTGCGCTGGCAGCATCCGGAGCGCGGGCTCCTTAGCCCGGGCGCATTCCTGCACGCCATCGAAGGCGGCTTGCTCGCAGCGACGGTCGGCAATTGGGTGCTGGAGACCGCGTGCCGACAGACCGCGCGCTGGAGGCGCCAGGGCGCGAGCGAGGATTTCAGGATCGGCGTCAATCTCTTCGGCGCGCAATTCCGCGCAGACGATCTCGCGACGGACGTAGAAGTGGTGCTGGCGAAAAGCGGCCTGCCGCCGACGGCGCTTGAGCTCGAGATCACCGAGACCATCCTCATCGATGACGACGACGCGACGATCGCGCCGCTCGTGCGGCTGCGCGAGCAAGGGGTGGGTGTGGCGTTCGACGATTACGGAACGGGCTACGCGTCCTTGAGCCTGCTCAAGCGCTTTCCGATCAGCCGGCTCAAGATCGACCAGAGCTTCGTCCGCACGATGTGCACCTCGCGCGAGGACGAAGCGGTGATCGGCGCGGTGCTCTATCTCGGGAAGCGCTTCGAGATCGATGTCATCGCCGAGGGCATCGAGACGCCGCACCAGGCGGCGCGCTTGACGCGGATGGGCTGCACCGACGGACAAGGCTACCTGTTCGGCAGGCCGATGACGCCGGAGACGTTTGCAGGACGGTTCTTCGAGGCGCCGTTGCGCTCGTCGCAGGCGGGGTAGCTTCAGCTTGCGGCTGGGCAGGCCCGCGTGGCGGTCCAGCCCTCCATCCGCGTACGGAGCACCGCCATCGGCAGGGCGCCGGCGCTCAGAAGCGCATCGTGGAAAGCGCGCAGATCGAAGCAGGCCCCAAGCGTGCGCTCGGCCCGGGCGCGCAGGTCTCGAATCTCGATCTCGCCCACCTTGTAGGCGAGGGCTTGCCCAGGCCAGCCGATGTAGCGATCCACCTCGCGCTCGATCTCGCTTTGCGTCAGCGCGGAATTGTCGCGCAGGCACGCGACCGCCCTCTCGCGGCTCCAGCCCATCCAATGCACGCCGGTGTCGATTACAAGGCGACAGGCGCGCCACATCTCCATCGAGAGGCGCCCGAAGCGCTCATAGGGCGTGCGGTAGATACCCATCTCCTCGCCGAGACGTTCCGCGTAAAGAGCCCAGCCTTCGACGAAGGCGGTGATGTCGTCGCTGCGGCGATAATCGGGCAAGCCTTCGATCTCCTCCGCAAGCGCGATCTGGGTATGGTGGCCGGGCGATCCCTCGTGCAGCACCCAGGCGGGCAGATCGTAGAGCGAGCGACGCTCGGCGGTCGTGCGGCGCAACAGCACCTGGCCAGGCGCGCCCTGCGCAAGGTTTCCGGGCCAATAGCCGGCCGAGCCGGTCTCGAGAGCGCTCGGGATGAAGGTAATCCCGTATGTGTTGCGCGGCAGAACGGCGAAGTAGCGCGGCAGCGCCAGATTGGCGCGGTTGGCGACCTCGCTGGTGATGCGCTCCAGCTCGACCGCGTCGCGAGGATAGAATTGCGGATCGCTGCGCAGGAAGGCGATGAACTCGGCGAAGCTGCCGCTGAAATTGCTCTCGCGGATCACGGCCTCCATCTCGCTGCGGACGCGCGCAACTTCGGCGACGCCAAGGGCATGGACCTGCGCCGGGGTGAGGCGCGTCGTGGTGTGCTTGCGCACGAGGTATTCATAATAGCGGGCGCCGCCGGGGAGGCTGCGCACGCCGAGACGCGGGCGCGCGGCGGGGAGATAGTCGCGCTCCAGGAAGTCGCCGAGCGCGGCGAGCGCCGGCACGATCCGTGTGTGGTAGATCTCGGCGCCCCTTGCCCGCAGCGCGCGGCGCTCCGTTTCCGGGATCGCGTCCGGCAGGCGCCCCAGGGGCGCCATGAGCGGGCTTTCCTCGGAAGGAATCGCGGCCTGGGCTCGTACGCCGCGAATGGTGTTCCGCACGACAAGCGCGGGCTGGGTGAACCGCGTCCCGATCGCACGGCGCATGTTGGCGGTTTCGCGCTCGTAATAAGCCGGGATGGCCTCGAGGCGCGCGAGCCAGGCTTCGGCGTCGGCGCGCGAGCGCAACACAGTGAGCGTGGCGGCGTAATCCGGGTTGGCGAAGAAGCCCTCTCCGCTGATGAAGGGGACGCGCTCCTCATCGAAGGCGGCGCCGTCGCTGGCGTCCTGCAGACGATAGACGAGGATCGCGCGCTCCATCGCCTCGGCCGCTGGGAGCCCGCCCACTGCATCCAACCGGGCGGACAGGGCGCGCAGCGCCGCAGCACGCGCTGCGACGGCCGCCGGAGAATTGTCCGGCCACAGGCGCGCCGCCGCCGCATCGCCGCGCGAGGCGGCGCGGATGGGATCGGCGGCGCGGGCGAAGGCGTCGTAGTCGGCGACGATCGCGCGGAATTCGGCCGCGGCATCCGCATGGGCCCGCGGCGCCGATAGGACCAATCCCAACGCGGCGATCAGCCATTTGAGCATCGAACGTCCCCGCTTCGGTTCGGATTGCAGCGCCATAGATTGCGTGCTTGCTTGCGGCGCGAACGATATGCTGCGCGCGCGGATATGAGCACATCGCGCGGCGCCGGCCTAGCGGCGCGGGAGATGGTAATGGAGATACCAGCTATTCATCCGAACTGGGCGCGCGCGCCCAGCAGCATCACGGAAGGCTATTCGCTCGAGATGATCGCGAAGGACCGGCCGGTGCTCCGAGCGGCGGCCTCCAAGATCGCGACGGAGACGCCGATCGCCATCACGTTCCTGCCCAACGAGTCGATGGAGGATCGTGTGGCGGCGGCGGTCGAGGTCCGGCAGCTCGGCTTCGAGCCGATGCCGCATCTCTCGGCGCGACGGATCGCGAGCCTTGCGGAGCTTGAGGGCGCGCTAGCGCGCAGCGTCGCGGAGGCCGGTGTGAAGCGGGTCTTCCTGGTAGCCGGCGACCCGCCGCAGCCGGCAGGCCCATTCGCGGACGCACTGTCGCTGCTGCAGACGGGCGTGTTCGAGCGCAGCGGGATCCGGGCCGTCGGCATCGCGGGACATCCTGAAGGGCATCCCGCAATGAGCCAGGCGGAATGCTGGCAATGGCTCAAGGCCAAGCACGAGGACATCACCGCGCGCGGCATGGCGACGCTGATCGTGACGCAATTCGGGTTCGACACCGCGCCGTTCCTTGCGTGGCTCAAGGAGCTGCGCGGGCGCGGGTTCGATATGCCGGTGCGCATCGGCGTGCCGGGGCCGGCGGGGGTGAAGACCTTGCTGCGCTTCGCGGCGCGTTGCGGGGTGGGCGCATCCGCGTCGGTGATGTCGAAGTACGGGATATCGCTCACGAACCTGATCGGCAGCGCGGGGCCGGACGCGTTGATGAACGAGTTCGCGGAAGCGGGCCTGGCGACCGAGTACGGGCCGGTGCGGCTGCACTTCTATCCCTTTGGGGGCTTCGAGCGCACCGTGGACTGGATCAACGCCTACGCGAAGGCGCATGACCGCTAGACCGACGGGGGGCGGCCATCGAGGAGATACGGATAGGGATTGACCGCCACGCCGCGCTGCGCGCCGGGCGACAGGCGGTGAATCTCGAAATGGAGATGCGGCGCGCTCGCGTTGCCGGTCGCGCCGACATAGCCAAGCACGTCGCCTTTCTTCACGTCTGCGCCCTCAGCGAGCGTCGGCGCCCGGCGATCGAGGTGCGCGTAGAAGAACGCGTGGCGCCCGGCGGCGTCGCGCTGATAGATCGCGATCCCGCCGCGGGGCGTTTGTTCGAAGCGTGTCACCGTTCCGTCCACCGCCGCCAGCACCGGGGTCCCACGGAGGGCCGCAATGTCGATGCCGCGATGCGTACGCCCGCCAGCGCGAGCTTCGCCCCAGGTGTCGCGCAGATTGGCGATCTGGACGCCGCGCACCGGAACAATGAATGGCAGCGTACGCTGCGCGAGCGTCGTCGGGGCGCGGGCGGCGAGTTCGCGCTGCAGACGATCGACGCCGAGGTTCAGCAGCGCGAGAGCGGCAAGAAGCAGAACCGCACAGAATGCGACGAGGCGCGGGCGCGGCTTCCGGCGGCGCGCGGGAACATCGCTTCGAAAGCGGCGCGGCGGACGCGGGATCCGGATCTCGGGGGCCAGATTCGCCATGGGCGGACCATGCGCGCGCCGCGGGGCGGAAGAAAGGCGCGCCCCCCCGACCGCCTCAGGGCAGAGCGAAGACATAGACGGCGCTATCCTGCGCCGGCGGCGGCATCGCGTCGCCGGTGATCGACAAGATGTTGCGCGTCATCGAGACGCCCGTGCCGGTGAACACCATCACGTATTGCCTGCCGTCCACCGCGTAGCTGATCGTGCTCAGCATCACCATGCCGCCGACGATGGATTGCCACAGCACTTCGCCGGTCTCGGCGTCGAGGGCGCGCAGGCGGCGATTCATGTCGCCGAAGAAGACGAGGCCGCCGGCAGTGGTGAGCAGTGAACCGGTGGCGCCGTAGGGCTGGGAAAAGATGATGCGCATCTCGCCGGTCGCAGCGTCGATCCGGGCGATGTTCATGAACTTCGCGGGGTCGGCGCCGGGGCGCATGATGGGAAAGCGCGGGCCGAAGCCTGTCGGGCTATCGACGTCGGCGGTCATGGACAGGCATTGGTCCTGAAACGGCACGTAGAGGGCGTTGTTGCGCGGATTGTACGAAGTCTGCGCCATCGTGCGGGTGTTGTGATAGCAGCTGATGACGTGGTCGCCGTCCTTGCGGAAGAGCTTCTCCGGATTGACGCGCGTGCGGCCCGTGCGGACGTCGATGTGGTTCATGTTCAGGTTCGGATCGTCGAACGGAAACGGACGGGCCCAGAGGAACCGGCCGCTCGCGCGGTCGAGCGCCCACATGCCGCCGCCTTCGGCGGTGGTGAGCACGATGTCGCGCTCGCCGCGCGGGAGATTGGGGCTGATCCATTTGACATGGCGCGGATCAGGGGTGACGCGCGTGCGGACGAGAACGCGCTCGTGATTGTGGTCGGCGTCCCAGTCGTCGCCGGGCAGCTCCTGGTAATACCAGCGCAGGCGCCCGGTGCGGACGTCGAGCGCGAGGGTGGAATTGCTGTAGAGATCGGCCGGCGCGAAATCGGAGACGCGGTCGGCGGCGCCATGGCGCATCATGCGCGTGTACGGATTGGGATTGGCGACGCCCCAGAAGGTGAGCCGGCGGGCGGGATCGTACGAGCCGGGCTGGCCCCAGGGACTGGCGACGCGCTGCTCGACGGGCATGCCGGCCCAGGTGTCGCCGCCGGGCTCGCCAGGGGCGGCGGTGGTGTAGACTTTCCAGACGAGCCGCCCCGTGCGCGCATCGTTCGCCGCGATGAAGCAGCCGGCGCGCACGTTCACATCGCATGTGCGATTGGTGATGATCTTGCCATCGGCGACGAGCATGCCGCCGGCGCGCTGGCCGCCCTCGTCAACCTTGACTTCCCAGCGAACCTCGCCGGTGCGCGCGTCGAGGGCGACGAGGAAGCCGTCGGGCGCGGCGAAATAGATCATGTCCTCGTAGATGCCGAGGTTCTTGGGGCGCGCTTCCAGGCGCACGACGCTCGCGGGATAGGTGCGGTCGTACCGCCAGAGGAGGTCGCCATTCGTAGCGTCGAGCGCCTGAATCGAGCCGCCCGGCGCGTAGAGATACATCACGCCGCGATAAACAATCGGGGTTGATTCCTGCACGCCGGGCGGGAGGCCGCGGCTCCAGGCGAGGTGCAGCTGCGCGACGTTGGCGCCGTTGATCTGATCCAGCGGGCTGAAGCGCTGCTGGTCAAACGTGCGACTGACCATCAGCCAATCGGCCGGATCCGGATTGGCCAGTACGGCGTCGGTCACGCGCGCAAAGTCAGCGGCGGGGCGGGTGGGCGCCTGCGCGAGGCCCGAGGCGGGCGCGGCGCAAGCGAACAGCGCGGCCAGGGCCGCGAAACGTGTGCGTTTGATCGACGCCTCCCTCGCTGTGTCCGGCTCAGCTGCGCCGCACCGGCTTTGCGGCCGCGGCTTCCCTCGCGGCGGTCCTCACATCGCCGAGGAATGCTATAATAATATAGGCAATATGTCCACGGCGACGGCGGCCGCGGCGTCAGTTCTCGCTGTCGATCTGAGCGCGCATCTGGGCGTTGAGCCGGAAGAGGATTTCGCGCAGGCGGCGCAGGCTCGCGGCGTCGAGGTCCTTGAACATCTGAGCCTCGATGCGGGCCACGTCCTTGGCCGCTTGGCGCAGCAGGCGCTCCCCTTCGGCGGTGAGGAAGGTCTGCAGCACGCGACGGTTCTTCGGATTGGCGACGCGTTTGATGACGCCGCGCCGCTCCAGCCCGGCGACCATTTCGCCCATGGTCTGCGGGGTGACGATGAAACGGCGCGAGAGCTGTGCGCTCGACTGGCCGGCCTGATGCGAGAGAATGTCGAGGATCGTGTACTGGATGCCGGTAAGGCCGTACTTCCGCAGCGCCTTCTCCAAGCGCGTGCGGGAGGCGTGGAAGGCGTAGGAAATGAGATAGAGCGTGCCGATGGAGCGCCGCGAGCGCGTCGGCGTCTCCCAGGCTTCATCGATCTCTTCGATCGGACGTTTCTTCGCGCTGCCCCGCATCCCCTGCCCCTCACTTATTGCATCATCGCGACACTACAGGCGTAGCTAAAGGCCGACGACCACTGACTTCAGTTCCGTGTACATCTCGACGCCGGATCGCCCGTTCTCGCGGCCCCAGCCGGATTGCTTGAAGCCGCCGAGCGGCAGCGCCGGATCGACGCCGCCCGGTCCGTTGATCCGTACACCCCCGGATTTGATCAGGCGCGCGAGCTTCAGGGCGCGGGCCACGTCCCTCGTCCAGACGCTGGCGGAGAGGCCGTAGACGGTGTCATTGGCCAAAGCCGCAATTGCGGCGAGATCGGCGCCGTCGAAGGGCGTTGCACAGACCACGGGGCCGAAGATCTCCTCGCGCATGATGCGTGCGCCGGGCTTGGCGTCGGTGATCACCGTGGGCTCAACGAAATAGCCCTGCTCGCCGACGCGGCGGCCGCCGGAGACGATCTCGGCGCCCTCCTCGCGGCCGCCCTCTATGTAGCCGAGGACGCGGTCGAGCTGGACCTTGGACACGACCGGACCGAGATCGGAGTCCGGCGCCAGACCGGCGCCGATCTTGAGCTTCCTCCCCTGAGCGACGACCCCTTCCACCACGCGGTCGAAGGCCGAGCGCTCCACGAAGAGCCGCGAGCCCGCGGCGCAGACCTGGCCGGTGTTGAAGAAGATGCCCATCGCGGCGGAGGGGATGGCGCGGTCCAAATCGGCGTCGGCGAAGACAATGGTCGGCGACTTGCCGCCGAGTTCCAGCGTAACGCGCTTCAGATCGCCGGCAGCGGTCCGAACGATCTCCTTGCCCACCGAAGTGGAGCCGGTAAAGGCGATCTTATCGACGCCGGGATGGGCGACGAGCGCGCGCCCGGCCGTCTCCCCCAAGCCGAGGACAATGTTCACCACGCCCTCGGGGAAGCCCACATCGGCGATGAGGCGCGCGAGCTTGGCGGCGGAGAGCGGCGTCTGTTCGGCAGGCTTGAGAACGATCGTGCAGCCGGCGGCGAGCGCGGGCCCGAGCTTGGCGGCGGTCATCACCAGGGGGAAATTCCAAGGCACGATCTGGCCAACCACGCCCACAGGCTCGCGCACGGTGAAGGCGTGCGTGTCGCCCGGGCTGGAGAGCTCCAGCGTCTCGCCTGCGAGCTTGGTGGCCCAGCCGGCGGCGTAGCGCAGCGTTTCAGCGGCGCCGGGCACGTCCATCATCTTCACAAAGCGGATGGGCTTGCCGACGTCGAGCGTCTCGAGAAGCGCAAAGTCCTCGGCCGCCGCCTCGATCGCGTCGGCGAGCTTCAGGATGAGGCGGGCGCGAGAGGCCGGCTTCATGCGGCCCCACGGTCCCTCGAACGCGGCGCGCGCGGCAGCCACGGCGCGGTCGATCTCAGCGGCGGCGCCAGCGGAGGCGCGGGCGATCTCGATGCCGGTGGCGGGGTCCTCCACCGCGAACGTCTCGCCGGACTGGGCTGTCACAAAATCTCCGCCGATGAAGAGTGGCAACGGCGCGCGCTTCAACTCCTCCTTGAGTGCGGCCAGGCGTTCGGGCGAGTAGATAGCGCTCACATGCTTCTCCGGCATTGCCGCGCGCTGCGGCGCGCAGCCAAGGTTCGCTCCCTTTTAAGGTTTCCTTCCATACGGCTCAAGATGCGGGTAGTGAGGGCGCCCTGAAGGGGCCGCCCTGCGGTCCGCAACGGGGGACGTCTTCGTGAAGTTCTGCGCGATTGTTGCTGCGTGGGATTGGAGATGCCGAGCAACGCCCCGCCCCCTGCCCCCTCCCCGCGAGGGGTGGGGGAGCGCCTCTCTCCGCAAAACGACCGCGCCGAGGACCTCGCGAGCATATGACTGAGACGTACGATTACATCATTGTGGGAGCGGGATCGGCGGGGTGCGTGCTGGCATGCCGGCTCAGCGCAGATCCATCGATCCGCGTGCTGATCATCGAGGCGGGCGGACGCGATACGCACCCTTTCGTGCGCATGCCGATGGGATTCTTGTTCGCGCTCAGGAATCCGAAGCTGCGCTGGACCTATTGGAGCGAACCGGAGCCGTCGCTCAACGGGCGCCGGCTTTTCCTGCCGCGCGGGCGCGTGCTCGGCGGCTCGTCGAGCATCAACGGCATGATCCATATGCGCGGACATCCGCTCGACTACGACACCTGGGCGCAGATGGGGTGCACGGGCTGGAGCCATGCCGACGTGCTCCCCTATTTCATCCGCTCGGAGCGCAGCTGGCGCGGCTCAAACGATGTGCACGGCGGCGAGGGACCGCTCTCGGTGCGGGCGATCGACGGCAAGCGTCTGCTGCACGAGCCGCTGATGCGATCGGCGGCAGCGGCTGGATACTCCGCGACAAGCGACCTCGACAAGGATGGCGAAGGCTTTGCGCTCGGAGAGATCAATGTCGATGCGCGCGGGCGGCGGCACTCGGCGGCGCGCGCGTATCTCTATCCGGCGCTCAAACGGGCCAACCTCTCGCTGCTTGCGAACACGACGACGCTGCGGGTTGCGATCGAAAAGGGCCGCGCGGTGGGCGTGGAGATCGCCGAAGATGGCGGCGGCGCCCGTATCCTGCGGGCCGAGCGCGAAGTGATCCTGGCAGGCGGAGCGTACAATTCGCCGCAATTGCTGATGCTGTCGGGCATTGGGCCCGCCGCGCATCTGCGCGAGCACGGGATCGATGTGCGCCTGGATTTGCCAGGCGTGGGAAGCAATCTTTCCGAGCATGCGCGCGTGCCGGTCGTATTCGCAGCGGCCAAGCCGGTGACGTTCATCAGGGAGCTGCGGATCGACCGGGCCGCGCTCTCGGTGGCGCGTTGGGCGATGTTCGGGGATGGCGCGTTCGCCAGCCAGATATCGAGCTGCAATATCGTGATCCGCACGCGGCCGGAGCTGGCGCAGCCGGATGTGCAGCTGATGAGCGCGCCGATCAGGCTCGACGCGAAACTGTGGGCGCCGTTCGTCAACGACAGGCAGGAGCATAGGCTGATGGCGGATGCGGTCGTGCTGCATCCGCACGCGCGCGGGCATGTGCGGCTCGCGTCAGACGATCCACGCGCACCGGTGCGGATTCAGCTCAACATCTTTGACAACGAAGCCGATCGCGCGACGGCGCGCGAAGGCATACGCGCGGCGCGGCATATCTATCGGACCGCGCCCCAGGGCGAGCTGACCGGGCGCGAGATCTTGCCCGGCGCCGAGGCGGACAGCGACGCCGCGCTCGATGCGTTCATCCGTGAGCATGCAGGCGTAACGCAGCATCCGGTCGGGACGTGCGCAATGGGCGCTGGGCCCGAGGCGGTGGTTGATCCGCAATTGCGGGTGCGCGGGTTGGAGGGTTTGCGCGTTGTGGATGCCTCGATCATGCCGACCGTGCCAGGCGCCAACACCAACGCCAGCGCGGTGATGATCGGGGAAAAGGGCGCCGATCTCGTGCTCGGTAGAAACGCCGCTCGCTGAACCCAGAGCGCCGGACGCGCCATACAAAGCCGCCGCCGGCAGGCGCCGGCGGCGGAGCGAGGGATCTCTGCGCTTGTCAGCGCATCAGTTGTGGATACGCAGGCGCGCGAACCATTGCGCGGGCGGATTGTAGGTGCCGTAATTGATGCCGTTGGCGGGCTGGATGACGCCGTTCACGACATAGCGCTCGTCCGTGACGTTCGTGCCGCCAATACCGATCTCCCAACGCTCGTCGGGTGAACGGTAGGTCGCCGAGACGTTGATCATGTTCAGGGCGGGGCGCGAGTTCTCCGGATTGTTCTCCGTGTCGTTGAACACTTCGGAGCGGTAGGTGTAATCGGCGCCGAAGATGAGTGCGGCGCCTCCATTGAGGCCCATCTCGTATTGCGGCGCCAGGTTCAGCGACCATTCCGGGGTCTTCGGCAACTCGCCGCCGACATTCACGCCCGCCGCTACGCGCGTATATTCGGCGTGCATGTAGCCGAGCGCGCCGGCGAGCGAGAAGCCGTTGCCCAGCACGGCCTGCAGCTCGACCTCGCCGCCATAAATCTCGGCATCGCCGGCGTTGCGGAACGTCGGCGAGATCGCCTCGAATTGCTGCAGCTGAATGTCCTGGTAGTCGGTGAAGAACGCGGCGCTGTTGATCCTGAGGGCATTGTCGAAGTATTGCGACTTGAGGCCGATCTCGTAGCTCGTCGCCTCCTCCGGATTGAAGATGCGCTTGGGATCGCCGGGAGGCAGCGGCGCGGAGAGCCGCGTGGTCCAGCTGCCGGACTTGAAACCCTTGGCGTAGGACGCATAGAGCATGTGATCGTCGGTAATGTGGTATTCCAGGCCTATGCGCGGCGAGGTGTCGGTGAAGCTTCGCTCATCGACGCCGGGCGGGAAGAAGCGCAGCGGATCGGTCGGGTCTGGAAAGCCCGCCGCCTGCACGCAGGTGAAGTTCGGCGCGAGCACGAGGCCGGGCGGATAGCAGCCCGTGAGCTTATAGTTGAAGCCGTTGGTGTCGGCCTGGAAGCCCTGAAACTCCTTGTTCTCCTCGGTGTAGCGGACGCCGAGGGTCAACCCGAGCTGCTCGGTGAGGCGGATGTTGGAATGGGCGAACACCGCCCACGCCGTCGTCTTCAGATCGTTCGGCCCGTCGATCATCAGGAGGCCGTCACGGAAGATGACCATGTCGTGCAGGTCGCCCTCTTCCTGGAAGTAATAGGCGCCGAGAACGTAATCGAGGCGATCGTCCCAGAGCTGGCCGTTGAGCTGGAATTCCTGCGAGATCTGCTCCTGGTGCATGTTGAGCGAAATCTCGAGGCCGCGCAGCGGCGAACCGTCGAGGTCCATCCCTGCGCTCCAGCTAAGCCGTCGGAAGGAGCTGATCGATTTCAGCGCCAGATTGTCGGCGAGCCGCCAGTCGAGCGTGAGGGCGCCGCCCCATTGGGTGAGCCGGGAGAAATTGTTGCCCGTGGCGTAGGACTTGTCGATGTCGCCTGTGACATAGCGACCGTCCCAAGGCAGGCGATTGTTCGACGGGTTGCCATCGACGTTCGCGCCGGCGAAGGGCAGCGGAATGTAGAAGGGGAAGTAGCGATCATCGACGGGGACGGTTCCCGGAACGGTCCCGCGGAAGCCGCACACCGTGCCGAGATTCTGCACGCCCGGCACGGGGAAGAAGACGAAATTGACCGTGGCCGGATTAGCTGTCGAAATGCAGGCGTTGTAGATCGAGCCGAAATTGGTCGCCGGCGGCGTGGCGGGAAGGCCAAGCGCGGGATTTGTCGTGTTGGTCGCCGAGAGGAGCGTGTTCGCAGCAGCCTGCTGATCCACATTGGTATAGTCGAGTGCGAGACGCGCGGTGAAGGTCGGCGTCGCTTCCCACAAGAATTTGGTGCGGATGTTGAACTCGCCCTGGCCGCCCTCGCGGTTGTCGGAGGCGTAGCCGGCCTGCGGGAACTTGGTGAGGTCATCGACGATGTAGCTGCACGCGGCAGGCGCGGCGACGCAATCGGGAATACCGGGCGCGATGAGCGCTTGCGGCAGCGCGATCCGCTCGACATAGCCGTCGCGCTGCTTGGACGAGAAAGACACCGACATGCGGAAGGACGGATCGAGCGGCAAATCCACCGTGCCGCGCACGTCGAACCGATTGAAGCTGCCTGTGGTGATATCAGCGGTGTAGCCGAATTCGGGGGCCGGATCGCGCGTAACAATGGATATCGCGCCGCCGATGGCGTTGCGGCCGAACAGGGTGCCTTGCGGCCCCTTCAAGACCTCGATCCGCTCCACATCGAGCAGATCTGTGTTGGCGCCGACGCTGCGCGCAAGATAGACGCCATCGACATAAATCCCGACGCCCGGATCGAAGTTGAACGCAAAGTCGTTCTGGCCGATGCCGCGGATGGAGGCAGCCAGCACGGAGGTGGAGCCCGAAAACGGCGTGGTGGCGTCCAGCGTGACGTTCGGCGTCAGGTTGGAGAGCGAGGCGACGTCGGAAACCTGCCGCTCGCGCAACGTTTCGGCGGTGAACGCGGAGACGGCGATGGGAACGTCCTGGACGCTCTGCGCGCGCCGCTGGGCGGTGACGACGACGTCGCCGACTGTGGCAGGCGGCTGTTGCGCGTAGGCGACACCGGCGAAACCGACGGCCGCCGATACAGCCGAAAACAGCCAAAACTTCGGCTTGAACGCAATCTTCTCGTCACTCATGTCGGCCTCCCCGCCGGGGCGTTCGGCTCGACACGCGTGTTCGGCACGAGCCGTATAAGCGTCCCTGATATGTGAACAATACCAGATTCCAGCGGTCGCGGAACGGCAAGCGCCAATGGTGAGGCGACTTACAATCAACTGTTGCGCGCGCGCCGCACTCCGGGGGCGCAACGAGCCGAACTTGCTTGATCAGGAACGAAAACGTTGCCGCGTCGGCACGATCAATCGAGCGTTCTGCGGAAGCGGGCAAGCGCGAGGCTCGCGAGTGCGACGAGGATGATGAGGAGCGGCCACAGATCGCCCCAAACGTCGGCCAGGCCCGCCTCCTTCAACATCACTTCCCTGATAACGCGAAGGAAATGCGTGATCGGCAAAGCTTCGCCCAGCGCCTGCGCCCAGGCCGGCATCGCGCGGAAGGGAAACATGAACCCGGAGAGCAGGATTGAGGGCAGGAAGACGAAGAACGTGAGCTGCATCGCCTGCATCTGAGTGCGCGCCACTGTCGATATGAGGTAGCCCAGCATCAGGTTTGCGGCGATGAAGGCGGAGATGCCAGCCAGGAACGCCAGCCATGAGCCGGTGAATGGTATCCGGAAGAGGAAGGCGGCGGCGCAGAGGACGATGATGGTCTGCACGGCGCCGACGAGCACGTAGGGCGTGGTCTTGCCGATCATCACCTCGATCGGGCGCACCGGGGTGGAGAGCAGCATCTCCATGGTGCCGCGCTCGATCTCCCGCGTGAGCGCGATGGAGGTGATCATCACCATCGTCATGGTGAGGATCACGCCGAGCAATCCGGGCACGATGTTCACCGCCGTTTCGCCGGTGGGATTGTAGCGACGGTGGACCACGATGTCGTACGGCGCCGGCGAGGCGGACAAGTACGAGAGCGGGCCCTCGAAATCCGGCGCGAAGGCGCGGCGCGCGATCTCGCTCACGGCGCTCACCACACCGCCGGCGGCGACCGGATCGGAGGCGTCGGCAGCCAGGAGCAGCTGCGGACGCTCCTGGCGCACGAGGCGGCGCTCGAAGCCTTCCGGCACGACGATGAGGAAGCTCGCCTTGCCGGAGCGCAGCAGGCGCTCGCCTTCCTCCTCGTTCCTGGCGACAGCGACAATATCAACATAGGAGGAGGCCTTGAGCGAGGCGAGGAAGCTCCTGGTCATCGGGCCATCCTCGCGCAGCTCCACGGCGGCCGGCAGATGGCGAGGATCAGTGTTGATCGCGTAGCCGAACAGGACAAGCTGCATCACCGGCATCATGACCATGATCGCGAAGGTGAGCCGGTCGCGGCGCATCTGCACCAGCTCCTTCAGGAAGATCGCCTTCACACGCCTCCAGGAGAGCTCGAAAAGGTTCATGCGCGCGCCTTCCCGGCTGTAGCCTGACCGGCGGTGAATTGTTCGTTCTCGCGGCCGGCCGTGAGCTGGATGAATATCTCCTCGAAGCCAGCCTCGACTTCCTCGGCGTGCAGGCTTTCCCTGGCAGAGACTCTCTGCACTGCTGCGGCGAGCGCGGCGCGATCCTTGCCGCAGGCGTGGATCGCCGTGCCGAAGCGCGCGACGAGCTCGACGCCCGGCTCTTGCTCGAGCAGATCGGCGGCGCGGGCGAGATCGGGGCCCTCGATGCTCCAGGCGTGCAGCCCGATCATCGCAGGGATGTCGGCGGTGCGCGCGTCCAGCAGCTTCTTGCCGTAAGCGATGTAAGCGATGGAATCGCACTGCACCGCTTCGTCCATGTAATGGGTGGAGACGAGTGTGGTGACACCTTCGGCCGCGAAGCGGCGGATGCGATCCCAGAAATCGCGGCGGGCTTTGGGATCGACGCCGGCAGTGGGCTCGTCGAGCAACAGCAGGTCTGGCTCGTGGATCATGCAGCAAGCGAGCGCGAGGCGCTGCTTCCAGCCGCCGGACAGCTTGCCGGAGATCTGCGTCTGGCGCTCAACCAGGCCGAGATTTTCAAGCGCGCGATCGACGCGTCCGTCGGCGTCGCCAAGCTCGTAGATGCGGGCAATGAACTCAAGGTTCTCGCGGATGGAGAGGTCTTCGTAGAGCGAGAATTTCTGCGTCATGTATCCGACGCGCTCCTTGATCTCGCTCGATTGGGAGAGGACGTCGTAGCCCAGCACCCTGCCCTCGCCCGCGTCAGGCTTCAGAAGCCCGCAGACCATGCGGATTGAAGTCGTCTTGCCCGAGCCGTTGGGACCGAGAAAGCCGTAGATCGCGCCGCGCGGAACCTTGAGCTCGAGATCATCGACGGCGACAAGATCGCCGAAGCGCTTCGTCAGCCCGCGAACGTCGATGACGAGTTCGCCGTTCTTGCTTCCGCCGTTCAACGTCATTGCGGCACGCGAATGTCGAGTGGTTGGCCCGGGCGCAGCGCCGCGGGCGCGGCGGGGCGCGCCTCGACGAGGAAGACGAGCTTGCCGCGCTCCTCGGTGGAGTAGATGACCGGCGGGGTGAATTGCGGCTCGGTCGCGACGAAGGAGACGCGCGCCTTCAGGCCCTCGGGGCAGCCGTCGCAGGAGACGTCGATCTCCCTGCCCGGCGCGAACCGCGAGAGGAGCGCCTGGGGAACGAAGAAGCGCAGCTTCATGTTGGCTGGCGGCAAAAGCGCAAGCACCGGCGCGCCGGGGGTCACATATTCGCCAGGACGACGGTAGATGCGCTCGACGCGTGCGGCGACGGGCGCGGCGATGGCGCGATCGGTGAGCTGCGTGCGGGCGAGCGCGGCCTGGGCGTCCTGCGCGCGGTTCTCGCGCGAGGCGTTCGACTGCTCCGTCTGGACGCGGCGCAATTCGGCGTGCGCCGCGTCGGCGGCGGCGCGATCCTGATCGAGGCGCGCTCGGGAGATGAAGTTCTGCTCGTAGAGCGATCGGGTGCGCGCGAGCGTGAGATCGGCGAGGCGGGCCTCGGCGCGGGCGGCGACGACGGCCTGAGCAAGCGCGCGGGCGCTATCGGCCTGGCTCATAGCCTGAGCGGCCTCGTAATTGGCGCGCGCGCGCTCAGGATTGAGGGTGAAGAGCGCGGCGCCGGACGCCACCTCGTCGCCCTCGCGGACGCTCAGCGTACGGATGAGTCCAGGATCCTGGGGAGAGACATAGACATAGTCGGCCTCGGCGTAGCCCTGCAACGTCTCCTGCTTGGCGCCGCACGCGGCGGCCAGAAGCGCAAGCGCCAGGATCGGGAGCCGTCTCATGGGTCTTCCTGTCGTGAGATGCCGTTGAGGAGAATGTCGAAATGGTTCGCCAGCCAGGCCCCATCGCGCCCGCCTGGGCCCTTCAAGGCATGGGTCCATATCATCTCGAACATGATCGGGCCCATCATAGCGCGGGCGGCGGCGGCAGGATCGACAGAACGGAACTGGCCGAGTTCGACCCCACGGCGGATGAGACGCTCCAGCGCCGCGCGGCCGCGCGCCACCACCCGCTCGCGATAATGCTGCGCAAGATCGGGAAAGCGGTTGGAGATCGAAACCACCAGGATCGGGATCGCGAAGATGCGCGACTGGCCGATCACCACGTTGATGATCTGGGCAAGCTGGCGGAGCGTGCCGGCGGGATCCGCGAGGCCGGCGTCGGCGGCGGCCTCCAGGCGCTCAGCGAACGGGGCCACCTCGCGCTCGATGAGCGCGCGAAGCAGCGCCTCCTTGCCCTCGAAATAGAGGTAGATCGCGCCTTTTGTGACGCCGGCGCGGGCCGCGATGTCCTCCATGCGCGCGGCGTCGAAGCCGCACGCGATGAATTCGTCCAATGCGGCGGTCAGGATCTCGTCCGGCCGCGCCTCGGCGCGACGGCGCCAGGTTCGCCTCACAGTTGATTTCCCAACGGCCATTGGTATTATATAAATGACCGGTCAGTTATTAGCAAGCCCCAAAGCGCCGTGAATGGTCCCTGAACTGCCTTGAAGTCTTGATGACCCGTTAAGCACCCAGCCGCGAACCTGGACGGGCCGTTCCGAATCCCCCGAGCCCTCGTCGTTCGCTTCCATGGCGCGTCCCCTCGCCCTCTCCGCCCTTCTCGCCGCGCTGACGGCGAACCTCGCCGCGACGGCCGCCGCGGAGAGCCCGGTGGAGGTGCGTGAAGCCGAGCGGGAGCTGGCCCACCGGATCGAGGTGGTGCTGCCGGAGCGGGACGAGCCGCAATCGCAGTTCGAGGCGGAGCGGATCGCGGAAGAGGCCGCCGCGCGCGCGAGCGCATTCCTGCGCTCGGAGGGATATTATTCCTCCCAGGTAACGCCCGGCGCGGACGCAACGCCCAGCGCATGGATCGTGGTGGATGCGGGCCCGCTCTTCCGCTTCGCGGCGCCGAAGCTCGACTTCGAAGGCGCGGCGCCGGACCTCGCCGTGACCGCGGCGGCGCAGAATGGGCTTGGCGCGGTGCGCGCTGATGCTGCGGCGCGTGCGGCGGACGTGCTGGCGGCCGAAGCGGCGGCGCTGACCGCGCTCAAGGAAGCGGGGTTTGCGGATGCGCGGGTTGCCAAGCGTGAGGTCGTCGTCGATCACGCGACCAATCGCGCAACCGCCACTTTTCGCTTTGTGACCGGGGAGCGCGCGCGGCTCGGCGCAGTGCGCGTGGCGCCGGAGCGCACAATCAGGCCGGACTTGGCGCAGTCGATGGCGCCCTGGACGCCCGGCGAGCAATACACGCCGGACAAGCTGATACAATTGCGGCGCAACGCGACCTCGACAGGCGTTTTCGCTTCGGCGAGCGCGCGACTGGAGGAAACGCCGAACGCAGATGGAAATCGCGACGTTGTGCTCACGCTGGAGCGGTTGCCGCCGCGCACGATCGAGCTCGGCGTCGGCTATTCGAGCGCGGACGGCGCGGGCGGCGATGCGGAATGGACAAGGCGCAACGCCAGCCGACGCGCGGAGACGCTCACGCTCGGGACGACGATCTCGGAACAGCAGCAAAGCCTGCGCGGCGAGCTTGCTTATCCGCACGGCGGCGGCATCGATCGGACGGTGCACTACACCGTGCAGGCGATCCGCGAGGATGCAGGCCCTTATGACCGCGACGCGGTGAGCGCGGCATGGTCAATCGACGCGCAGCCGCGGCGGCGCTTTGCGCTGTCTTATGGATTGTCGGGCTCGGCTGACTTCTACAGCGGCGCCGCGGGCGTCGAGAACGCGTACATCCTTTCAAGTTTTGGGGACCTGCGCGCGGAGACGACCGATTCCAGGCTCGACGCGCGCAAGGGGCATCGGCTTGAAGGACGCGTCGAGCCGGCAGTGTCGTTCGGCGACGCCACCGTGCCGTTTGTGCGCTCCACGGCGGAGGCGCGGATCTTCGAGACACCGGACTTCGCGCCGCGTCTGACGTTCGCGGCGCGTGCGAAGGGCGGTTGGGTGACGCCGATCGGAGGCCAGGGACAGAACCTGCCGCTCGACCGCCTCTTCTACGCGGGCGGCGGAGGATCGGTGCGTGGATATGCCTACAACACGATCTTTCCGGAAGACGTCGATCGCAGCACCCAGCCGCCGGGCGGACGCGGGCTTGTAGAGGTTTCGGGCGAAGCGCGCGCGCGCATTGGCCGGCAATTCGGCGTGGCGGCGTTCCTGGACGGTGGCGCGGCGTTCAATTCGCTGGATCAGGCGGCGGATCTCAAATGGGGCGCAGGGATCGGCGTACGCTATGATCTCGGCTTCGCTCCGCTGCGTTTCGACATCGCCGCCCCGCTCAATCCGCGGCCTACGGACGACAGCATCGCATTCTATCTCTCGATCGGGCAGGCGTTTTGAGCGAAGAAGCGCCCAACCCTCCCGGCTTCAAGCATTGGCGGCTCGCGGCCGCGCTCGGCGCCGGCGCGGTGACGGCCGGCGTGCTCGGCTGGTCGCTCGGGCCTGGAGCGCCAGCGCTCGTCTCGTCGCTTGCGGAGGGACGACAGGTGTGGCGGCTCGGCGCCCTGCATGTGGAGGGCCTGAGCGGCGGTCTTGCGAACATGCACGCGCGCCGCCTCACGCTCTCGGACGAGCACGGCGTGTGGGCGGAAGCGCGCGATGTCCGTGTGAATTGGGCGCCGCTGGCGCTCGTGTTCGCGCGCGTCGATATTGAGAAGATCGACGTCGCCGAGATCGAGATCCTGCGCAGTCCGAAGCTTGCCGCGCCGCGGCCCGAGGGCGCTGTGCATCTCGACGCCGACATCGCCTCGATGCGTGCGCGGTCCATCGAAGTGGCCGAAGCGGTGACGGGGCGCGCTGCGGCGCTTGAGCTTGACGGCTTCCTGGAGATGAAGGACGGCGAGGTCGATCGCCTGGCGCTCAATGTCGCGAGCCTCGGAGAGGAAACGGATCGCCTGTCGCTGCGTTTCAACGTGGCGCGCGGCGAGCTTGCACGCGTGGCGCTGCGAGGCGAAGCGGGCGGGCTCTTCGCGCATTTCCTCGACAGCGGCGAAAGCGCGGTGCGGCTCGACGCCAGCGCGGACGGTGACGGGCGACGCGGCTCAGCGCTGATCGACGCCACGATCGGAGACGCCGCGTTCGCGCGCGGCGCGGCGAACTGGACACCGGAAAAAACAGAGGGAACGCTGACGTTGACGCCGTCGGCGTCGGAAGCGTTCGCCGACATCACCTCGCGCATCGGGCCGCAGCTCACGGTGAGCGGCAGCGCGGACGGCGCCGGGAACGACAAGGCCTTCCGGTTCGCAGCAACGGCGGACAATCTCAATGTGCGCATGCAAGGGCGGCTTAACCGCGACTGGCGCGTGCGCGGGCCGGTGCAGGGCCGCGTGGCCACAGGCGACATTCGCCGGCTCTTCCCTTGGCTTGAACTCCTGCAACGCGGCGGCGTCGCAGTGTCCGGGGCGTGGACGTTCGGCGACAAGGGCGACTGGAAGCTCGTCGGGCAAGGAGAGGCGCAGCAGGTCGGGATCGCGGGCGCGCGCGTATCGGGCGCGGGGCCGCTCACCATCGACTGGAGCGCACGCAAGGTGGATGTGGCGCCGAACCTCGCGCTCACGGTCGATGCCGACGACATCACCGAAGGGCTGACGCGCAATGCGCGCCTGGCGGGGCGCGTCTCATATGATCGACAGACGGAAGTGCTGCATGTGCGCGCGGGCTCGCTCGACGGCGAGGCTTTGCGGCTCGACGTGGCTGGCTCGGTCGGCAACCAGACGGGCGAGCTCAAAGGCGAATGGCGCGTGATGCGTCTTGCAGCAGCGTCGGGCGCGATCGGCGGAACGGCGAACGGCGCGTGGCGCGTCGTGCATGAGGCGGATCAGCCCTGGCGGCTGAGCGTCGGCGGCGATGCGGCGGGCTTCACGGCGCGCACGCCGCTCGTGGCGCAGATGTTCGGGCGCACGCCACAGGCTTCGCTGGAAAGCGACTTCGTCGAGGAAGGCATGCGCATCAACCGCGTCACGGTGGAAGGCGCGCAATTGCGCGCCGGCGCGACGGGGATTTGGGCCGATGCGCTCGACATGCGCTGGGAGGCATCCGTGCGCGGGCCCCTGCGCGTCGGCGCCGCCGCGCTGGTCGGCGCGGCGGACGCCACGGGCACGCTCACCGGCGCGCGGGAGCGACCGCGCATCGCGGCGCGCGCGCATCTGCAGCGTTTCGATCTCGCCGGCGCGCAATTCGAGCGGCCGACGCTCGACATCTCGTACGACTTCGCTGCTGGGGCGGGCGAAGCGAGCGCACAAGGCTCGTTCTGGGGTGGAGCGGCGCAAGCCCACGCGATCCTGCGCGACCGCGATGAAATGCTTGCGCTCGACGAGTTCACGGCGAGCACTCTCGGCGCGGATGCACGCGGCATGGTCGGCTTCGCGGACGCGGGACCGATGATGGACGTGCGGTTCGCCGCGCCGCTCTCGCATTTCGGCCGCGACGCATCAGGCACAATCAACGGGACGGCACGGATGACGCCCGTCGCCGCGGACCAGGCGCCGCGGCTCGACGTGGAGGCCGAGACCAGTCAGGCGCAGATCGGCGAAATGCGCATCGCGCACGCGACGTATTCCCTCACAGGGCCAGTGGGCGCCCTTGCGATGCGCGGCGAGATGCGCGGAGCAACCGGCACGTCCCAGATGACGCTTTCGCTCACCGGCGGGCTTGCAAGCGAGGACGACCTGACCGTCGCGACTGTCGAGGCGCAGGGGCGGATCAACGGCGCAGCGCTGGCGACGCGGGCGCCGGCGCGGTTCGCGTTCACGCCGGACGGGCTCGATGCGAACGCGTCGGTGACTTCGGGCGGCGGGGCGGCGGATTTCATGTGGCGCGGCGACCGGCGCCGGTTCACGGCCAGCGCGCGGTTTGATCGTGCGGCGCTCGCGCCGCTCGCGGCGGTGATCGGACGGCGCGCGGAGGGCACGCTCTCGGGAAACGTGGAGCTCGCCTCGGCGGGCGAAGGCCTGACAGGCGCAGCGCAGCTTTCCATCGACGACGCGCGGCTTCCAGCGCGCATGCGCAGCCCACTTGATGTGCGCGTGGACGGACAATTGCAACCGACCCGGATCACCGGGTCGCTCACCGCCCGCTCGACGGATGGGCTCGACGCGCGGATCGAGGGCTCCGCACCGGTGGAAACGCGCGCGCTGCCGGTGCGCATCGCACTCGCGGCGGGCGGCGAGGGGCGTGCGGATTGGCGCGCGAACGGACCGGCGGATGCGCTCTTCGGGCTCGTGGGAGGTCTCGACCAGAACCTCTCCGGTACCGTGTCCGGCGATGGAAGCATCCGCTTCACGTCAACCACGATCACCGGCGCGGGCGATCTTTCGCTCGCGAACGGACGGTTCGAGGACAAGCGCTCCGGGGTCGTGCTCCGAGAGGTGAACGCACGCATGGAGTTCGTGGAGAGCGGCGCCTCGCGCTTCACGGTTGCGGCCCGAGACGAGGGCGACGGGCGGCTCACCGGCGAGGGCGCCGCGCGCGGCATGGCGGACGGGCGCATGGACCTCAAGCTGCGCGGCCTTCGGATTATCGACAATGAGGATGTGGAGGCGACCGCGACCGGAGACATCGCCTTCGAATGGGCGCGAGAGGGGCCGAAACTATCCGGCGCGCTCCGGCTCGATCGCGCGCAACTGACTTTGGCGACGCGCGCGGAGTCGGTGATGCCGGTGATCGACGTCGTGGAGGTCAACCGTCCGTTGGACGAGGCGCCGCGCGAGCGGCCGCGCGCAGCGGGACCTGTCGCCGCGCTCGACCTGACGCTTACCGCTCCGGGGCGCGTGTTCACGCGCGGGCGCGGGTTGGAGGCGGAATGGTCGCTCGACGCGCGGCTGCGCGGCACGAGCGCAGTCCCCCTGCTCTACGGGGAAGCGCGCCTGGTGCGCGGCGAGTTCAATCTCGCGGGCCAACGCTTTGATCTTTCCCGCGGCACGATCAGGCTTGCAGGCGCGGTGGAGAATTCCATCATCGACCTCCTCGCGGAGCGCGTATCGCCCGATCTCACCGCGCGCATCGCCGTCGCCGGCGATCTGATGGATCCGGACATCACGCTGTCCAGCGAGCCTGCGCTGCCGGAAGACGAAATTCTTCCGCAGATCCTGTTCGGGCGGAACGCGGAGGAGCTTTCGCCGCTCGAAGGCGCGCAGCTCGCGGCAAGCCTCGGCGCGCTCACCGGCGCGGCGGCGTTCGATATCGCGGGCATGGCGCGTGCGGCGATCGGACTTGATCGGCTCGATGTCCGCGAAGACGGCGACGGGCTGCTGGTGACAGGCGGACGCTATCTGACGCGAGACGTCTATCTGGAGCTTTCACGCTCCGGGCTCGGCGAGCCGGGCACGCGCGTCGAATGGCGCGTAAGGCCGCGCCTGTCGCTGGTGACGAGCTTCACGTCGGATGGCGATCAGCGGGCATCCGTCCGTTGGCGGAAGGATTATTAGGCCTAGGAAACCAGGAGCGCGGTGAGACGCGCCGTGAGCGGATCGGCCAAAAGCGCCGGCCAAAGTGCGATGCCCTGCCAGACGGACAAGGCCACGACGAGTAGGCCGACGGCGCCGAAGAGCACGCGCGCGGGCACGACCTTCGTCACGCGCCCCGCGAGCGGCGCGGCGAGCACGCCGCCGATGAGGAGACCCGCGAGCGGCGCGAGCAATTGCTCGACGCCGCCGGCGACGTTCAAGCGGCCGGTGAAGACCGCGAACACGAACGCTGCGGAGATCGCCGCGGTGATGAAGAACTCAGAAGTGTTGACGGTGCCAATGACGTAGCGCGGCGTGTGCCCGCGCCCCATCAAGGTCGAGGCCGCGACCGGTCCCCAGCCGCCGCCGCCGGAAGCGTCGAGGAAGCCGGCGGTGAAGCCAAGCGGAATGGCGTTCTTCAATTGCGGGGGACGCTCCGGGGGCTCGCGGAATGCGCGCTTGAAGATGAGCACGCCGAGGATCGCGAGATAGGCGACGACGATGGTCTTCACCAGCGTCTGATCAAAGCCGGTGATCACGTAGGCGCCGAGCACGCCACCGACAATTCCGGCCGGCGCCAGCCGCCAGAAGAGCGGCCAATCCACGTTCTTGTGCGCGATGTGCGAGGCGCCGGAGGCGGCCGTCGTCACGCATTCGGCGACGTGGATCATCATCGAGGCCTGCGCCGGCGGGATGCCGATCGACAGGAGTGACGTGGAAGAGATGACGCCATAGGCCATGCCCAAGGCGCCATCGATCATCTGGGCGAGGAACCCGATGAGAAGAAAAATGGCGATCTGAGCGATGAAATCGACGACAAACTGGGGATCAAACGGCATGCAATACCGTCCGCCCGATGTCCCTCGAGAAACGAGGGCGCGTCCTAGATGTTAACCATGTCATCGCGCGCGCTTCCCCAGGCCCCCGCCATCATACGCCAGTTTATGGATATTCAGAAAGCCTGCCGACGCAGCGGCGGCGCCGCACGATGGATGCCGCACTCGGTCTTGCCCGATCCGGCCCATCGACCAGCACGCGCGTCGGTGCCTTCGGTCGGCGAGGTACACGGCCAGCAGCCGATCGAGGGAAAGCCCTGCGCCACCAACGGATGGGCGGGAAGATCGTAGGTCTTCATGTAGGCCTTGATCTCCTTCGGCGTCCACGCCACGAGCGGATTGATCTTGAAGCGGCCGCCATCGTGCTCGACCACGGGCAGATGCGCGCGCACGCCGCCATGGTGGCGCTTGCGGCCGGAAATCCAGGCCTCGAATTCCTTGAGCGCGCGTTCGTTGGGGCGCACCTTGCGGATGGTGCAGCACGCATCGGGATCGGCGCGCCACAGATCGCCCTTCGGATCTTCCTTGGCGAGTTCGTTCGGCTCCGGCTTCACGATGCGGACGTCAGTCAGCTTCAAGCGCGAAACGAGCGCGTCGCGATAATCGAGCGTCTGCGGGAAGTGCTTGTCGGTGTCGATGAAGATCACCGGCAGGCGGCGATCGACGCGCGCGACCATATGCAGGAGGGTGGCGGATTCGGCGCCGAAGGACGAGACGAGCGCAAGGGTTCCGGGGAACTCACGCTCGACGGCGGTGCGCAGCACTTCGAGCGGATGGGCGCCCTCCAGCTCGGCGGCGAGCGCGGCGGCGCGCGAGACATCGCGCGGTTCGACAGCGGCGGCAGCGCTCATTGGTCAGTCCTTTGCGCGAGGCGGCGGCGGAACACCGGCTCGCGCGCGTCGCTCGCGGCCTGATAGGCAAGCGAGTACGTGCGCGCGGCGCTGGCGACAGCTGCTTCCGCATGCGGAGTGGCGACCTCGAAGGAATCGAAGCCGCAACGGATGAGATAGAAGATCTGATCCTCGAGCACGGCGCCGGTGGCGCGCAGCTCGCCCTTGAAGTCGAACCGATCGCGAAGAAGGCGTGCGCTGGAAAAGCCGCGGCCGTCGCGGAACGCGGGGAAGTCGACCGCCACGAGCGCGACTTTCTTCAGGATCGGCTGCAGCGCCTCGACCTGATCGGCCGGCGCGACGCGGACGCCCAGGCGGCCCCTGCGATTTAGCCTTGCGGCTTCCTCGGCGCGCGCGAGCGGCACGACGATGTCGCCGGCAGACGGGATCGGCTCATCGCTCAGGAAAAGCCATGGATCGTTCCGCACGGCGCCGTCGCGATCGACCAAGGTGCTGCTTGGACTCGTGCTCATGCGGCGAGGCCCTGGGGGGCGGAATAGAGCGCCTCTTCGAAGGGCGCGGCGCCCAGTCGCTCGAAGGCGTCGATGAAGCGCTCGCTCTCGTCCTTGCGGAGCGACAGATATTTCGCGACGACGCGCTCGATGGCGGCGGGCACCGCTTCGCCGGGCAGGCCCTTGCCGGTGATCTTGCCGAGGCGGCAGTTCTCGTCGGCGCGGCCGCCGAGCAGAATCTGGTAGAATTCCTCGCCGTGCTTATCGACGCCCAGGATGCCGATATGGCCGACATGGTGGTGGCCGCAAGCGTTGATGCAGCCGGAGATCTTGATCTTCAACTCGCCGATCTGGTGTTGGCGCTCGAGATCGGCGAAGCGCTCGGAGATGCCCTGCGCGATCGGGATCGCGCGGGCGTTGGCGAGGTCACAATAATCGAGTCCCGGGCAGGAAATTATGTCGGAGACCAGCCCGGCGTTCGGCGTGGCGAGATCGTGCTCGGCGAGCTTGGTCCACACCTCGAAAAGCCTGTCCTGCTCGACATGTGGCAGGACGAGGTTCTGCTCGTGACTGACGCGAATCTCGTCGAAGGAATAGAGCCTCGCCAGCTCCGCGGACACGTCCATCTGCGCTGAGCTTGCATCGCCTGGCGCGGCGCCGATCGGCTTCAGGCTGATGGTGGCGATGGCGTAGCCGGGGATCTTGTGGGCACGCACATTGGTTGAGGCCCAGCGTGCGAAGGCCTTGTTCTCGGCCTTGGCCTTCTCGAAGGCGCGGCTCAGCTTCGGGAGCTTCCTGAATGCCGGCGCCTGGAAATAGGCGCGGATGCGCGCCTCTTCCTGAGGCGGCAAGTTGATCCGCTCGTGCTTTGTGAGCGCCCATTCCTCTTCGACCTGGCGGGCGAATTCGGCAGCGCCGAGCGCGGAGACGAGGATCTTGATCCGCGACTTGTAGAGATTGTCGCGGCGGCCGTGGCGGTTGTACACGCGCAGGATCGCGTCGAGATACGAGAGCAGATCGTCCGTCGGAAGGTCGGTGCGGATGGCGGGCCCGACGTGCGGCGTGCGCCCCTGCCCGCCGCCGACGAAGACGGTGAACACAGGGCGCCCGCTTGCGTCCTTCTTCAGGTGCAGACCGATATCGTGCACCTGAACCGCGGCGCGGTCCTCGTCGGCGCCGGTGACAGCGATCTTGAACTTGCGCGGCAGGAAGGAGAATTCCGGGTGGAACGTCGACCACTGGCGAATGATCTCGGACCAGATGCGTGGATCGTCGGTCTCATCGGCCGCGGCGGCGGCGAAGTGATCGGCGGTGACGTTGCGGATGCAGTTGCCGGACGTCTGGATGCAGTGCATCTCGACCTCGGCCAGTTCCTCCAGGATTTTTGGCACGTCGGGCAGCTTGATCCAGTTGAACTGGATGTTCTGGCGCGTGGTGAAGTGGCCGTAATCCTTGTCGTAGTCGCGTGCGATGCGGGCGAGGCGATGGAGCTGTCGGGAGGAGAGCGTGCCGTAAGGGACCGCGATGCGCAGCATGTAGGCGTGGAGCTGCAGGTAAAGCCCGTTCATCAGCCGCAGGGGCTTGAACTGGTCTTCGGTGAGTTCGCCCTTGAGGCGCCGCTCGACCTGGCCGCGGAATTCCGCGACACGCTCTGCGACAATAGCCGCATCGAATTCATCGTAACGATACATCAGGCCGCCTCGCGAGCAGGCTCGAGGCCAAGCGCGCGCTCGACGCGGCCGACCCAATGCAGCACTTGGGGAAATTCGGTGAGATCGAAGCCGCCCTCGTGCGCAAGGCGCGTGTAGGCGACGAGCGAGATATCGGCCACGGAAAGCGAGTCGCCGGCGAGATAATCGCGGCCCAGCAGCGCCAGTTCCATCACCCCGAGTGCGCGACGGCCCTTCTGCAGCAGCGCCGGGTCGATCTCGTCGTCCGGCTGGCCCAGATAGATTTTCTTGAAGCGGCGCACGGCAATGGCCGGCTCGTGGCTGTATTGCTCCCAGAAGAGCCATTCGAACATTTTCGCACGGGCATAGGGATCGCCGGGGACGAGATCGGAGCCTTCGGCGAGATGCAGGATGATCGCGTTCGATTGGGCGAGCGCGCGGCCGTCCGGCAGGATCGCAAGCGGCACCTGGCCCGCGGGGTTGAGGCGAAGGAATTCCTCCGTGCGCGTCTCGCTCTTCAGAACGTCGATGTCGATCCATCTGAACGGGACGTTCAGCGCCTGCGCGGTCCAGAGGACCTTGAGGCAATTGCCGCTCTTCTTGTCGCCGTAGAAGGTGTAGGCGCCGCTCATGCGTCACCTTCGGCTTGTTTTCCAAATGCGGGGTGGATGGTCGGGCCCTTGGCGCGGATGCCTTCGCGCACTTTCTCGCGCGGGATCGGCGCGCCGTTGGCGTCGATGGGCACGAGATACGGGTGGACGACGACGGTCTCGGAGGCTTCGGCGAGCTTGAGCTGCGCCTTGGCCGGCTCGTCCTCCAGGCGCACGGCGTCGCGCAACGCGGGGACCCATTGTCCGTCTGCGGACCAATAGACGACTTCGCCGCTCTTGAGATCGTGCGCGGTGAGGATCATCACGCCGCCGCCTCCTCGAGGCGGGTTGCGACCTCCGCTAAAGCGGCGACTTCGCCGATGATCAGGATGGCGGGGCCGGAGACGCCCTCTTCCACGATGCGCGCGGCGAGCGTCGCCAACGTGCCTTGGACGCGCTTCACGCGCGGCGTCGTTCCGTTCTCGATCACGAGCGCGGGCGTGCTCGCAGCGCGGCCGGCCTCGATCAGGCGGGCGGCGACTTTCGGCGCGGTCTCGACGCCCATGTAGACGACGAGGGTGTGCTTCTCGCGCGCGAGCGCGTTCCAATCGAGATCGGGCTCGTCGCCGTGCTTTGCGTGACCGGTGACGAAGGTGACCGCTTGCGCGTGGTCGCGGTGGGTGAGCGGGACGCCGGCCTCGGCGGCGCAGCCGAGCGCGGCGGTGATTCCAGGCACGACATGCGCTTCGACGCCCGCCGCGCGCAGCGCCTCGAGCTCTTCGCCGCCGCGGCCGAAGATGAAGGGATCGCCGCCCTTCAGGCGCACGACGCGGCGGCCTTTCCTAGCTTCCGCGATCATCAGCGCCTCGATGTCGCGCTGCGGGACGGCATGGTCGCCCTTGGCCTTGCCGACGAACACGCGCTCGGCGTCGCGCCGGATCATGTCGAGGATGCGCGGATCGACGAGGCGATCGTGGAAGACAATGTCGGCATCAGAAAGCAGGCGCAGCGCACGCAGCGTCAGAAGGTCCGGATCGCCGGGGCCGGCGCCAACGAGGTGGACGACGCCCGCGGCAACGGTCTCGTTTGCGAGGACGCGATCGGCGAGCGCCTGCGCCCCGTCGAGATCGCCGGCGAGCGCGCGCTCGCCCGCGCCGCCGCGGAGGATTTCCTCCCAGGCGCGGCGGCGGCTTTCGAAATCGCCGCGGCTGGCAAGGACGCGGGCGCGGATGGAGCGTGCGAAGCCGGCCAGGGTCGCGTAGGCTGAGGGGATGATCGCTTCGATGCGGGTGCGCAGGTCGCGGGCCAGCGTGGGCGCCGCGCCCGAGGTGGAGACCCCGACGACGAGCTCGCCGCGGTCGATGATGGCGGGCGTGTAGAAATCGGAGAGCGCCGGCTGATCGACGACGTTCACCGGCACGCCTGCGACGCGCGCAGCTTCAACCGCGGCCAGGCGCTCGCCGGCATCCTCAGTGGCCACGAAGGCGAGTGCAAAACCTTTAAGCTCCTCTGCTTTCGGCGGCGCAGAAAACCGCGTGACCATAGCGGGCGCAGGGTCGAAGAGGCGCGCCTTGGCGTCGGCCTGCCAGCCCTCGCCAATGATCGCGACGCGTCGCCCGTCGAGCGGGAAGAAAGCCGGGAATGATTGCATGGGAGCCAGGGAACCTGAGCAGAACGTAGTGAGACTGGCGCTCGGCGGCCCGCCCGTTTTGATGAAGGGGGCTCAAGCAGCGCTAATCTCGACTTCGTTTGTAGGGTAAGTCCGTCCGATGGCAGGAACGTTAGGCGAGCCAGGGCGGCGTGGGGAGGTTCTTGGAGCGCAGAAAGTCGGGGTTGAAGAGCCGGCTCATGTAGCGGTTGCCGTAATCGGCGAGGATGGTGACGATCGTCTTGCCGGGGCCGAGCTTCCTGGCGAGATAAACAGCGCCCAGGACGTTGAGCGCAGATGAGCCGCCGACGCAGATCCCCTCCTCCTGCACGAGGCGGTAGAGGACAGGGAGCCAGTCCTTGTCCTCGACGCGGAAAGCCTCATCGACGGTGACGCCTTCGAGGTTTGCGGTGACGCGGCCCTGGCCGATGCCTTCGGTAATGGACGTCCCCTCGGCTTTCAATTCTCCGTGGTCGTACCAATTGAAGAGCGCGGCGCCGCCGGGGTCGGCGATGCCGATGGCGATGTTCTTGTTGCGCTCCTTCAAGGCGAGCGACACGCCGCCGAGCGTGCCGCCGGAGCCGACGGAGCAGATGAAGCCATCGACCTTGCCGTTGGTCTGCGTCCAGATCTCGGGGCCGGTGGTGTCGATGTGACCCTGGCGGTTGGCGACATTGTCGAACTGGTTGGCCCAGATGGCGCCGTTCGGCTCGGTCTTCGCCTTCTGCTCCGCGATGCGCTTGGCGACCTTCGGATAGTGATCGGGGCTCGAGGCCGGCACGGCATCTACTTCGACGAGTTCAGCGCCGAGCGCGATGACGGCGTCCTTCTTTTCCTGGCTTTGCGTGCGCGGCATCACGACGATGACCTTGTAGCCCTTCGCCGCGCCGATGAGCGCGAGGCCGATGCCGGTGTTGCCAGCCGTGCCTTCGACGATCACGCCGCCGGGGCGGAGCGTTCCTTTCGCTTCGGCGTCCTTCACGATGGCAAGCGCGGCGCGGTCCTTCACGGACTGGCCGGGATTGAGGAACTCGCATTTGCCGAGGATCTCGCAGCCGGTCTCTTCGCTGGCGCGCTTGAGGCGCAGCAGCGGGGTGTCGCCGATGGCTTGGAGGATGCTCTGCTGGACCTGCATTTCGATCCCCTGGACCTTCCTTTTCTCGCTCCTGGCGAAATAAGGAAAGGCCTCTCGATGGCCGTCTATGCGACGCCGAGCTTCTTCTGCAGGTCGGAGGAAGAGGTGGTGTAGAGAAACACGAGGCGCTCGCCCGGGCGCGCGATCCTGAACGCGGCCTGGGCCATCAGGGCGCCTTCGTGGAAGCCTGAGAGGATGAGCTTCAGCTTGCCGGGATAGGTGTTGATATCGCCGATGGCGAAGATGCCAGGTTCGCTCGTCTGGAACTTCTCGGTGTCCACGGGGATGAGGTTCTCGTGGAGATTGAGGCCGAACTCGGCGACCGGGCCGAGCTTCATGGTGAGGCCGTAGAACGCGAGCACGTTGTCGCATTCGAGTTCGTAGGCGCCCTTCGCTTTCGATTCCAAATTCACGGCGCGGAGGTTCGGCGCGTCGCCGGAAAGGCCCTTCAGATCGGCGATTTCGAGCCGCACCTTGCCTTCGGCGACGAGCTTGCGCATCTGCGCAACCGAGTGCGGCGCGGCGCGGAAATCGTCGCGGCGGTGGACGAGCGTCACTTCCTTCGCGACAGGCTGCAGGGCGAGTGTCCAATCGAGCGCGCTGTCGCCGCCGCCGGCGATGACGATGCGCTTGTCGCGGAAGGCTTCCATCTTGCGGACGGAATAGAAGACGCTTGTTCCCTCGAAAGCGTCGAGGCCTTCCAGCTTCGGCTTGCGGGGCACAAAAGAGCCGCCGCCGGCGGCGATGACGAGGACGTGGGCGGTGATCTCCGTGCCCTGGTCCGTGGTGAGCTTGAAACGGCCGTCGGGCAGGCGCTCCAGCTTCTCAGCCATCTGCTGGAGATGGAAGGTTGGGTGGAAGGGCTTGATCTGCTCCAGGAGCCGGTCGGTGAGCCCCTGCCCCGTGACGATGGGCAGGCCGGGAATGTCGTAGATGGGCTTCTCAGGATAGAGCTCGGCGCACTGGCCGCCGGGGCGGTCGAGCACGTCGATGAGGTGGGATTTTAGGTCAAGCAGCCCGAGTTCGAACACGGCGAAGAGCCCGACCGGCCCAGCCCCGACGATCGCGACATCGGTTTCATGCTTTTGACCCGGAACCGCGCCATCGACGCGGACCGGCAAGGGCGGCAGAGCGCCAGCGCCATCCATTCGGGTATCTCCTTGCCCGCTCAAGTCGCCGCTCCTCGTCCCACTCGCCAGCGAAATCCTCTGCCCCACCCTTTAGTGCGACTTAATGAGCCTGCTCAAGCTTCAGCAGGCCTTCCGCGCGGCGATAGCTCCGCTAAATATGCACCATGGCTCGCCGACTCCCGCCCCTCAACGCGCTTCGAGCGTTCGAAGCCGTCGCAAGGCACCTCTCGATCACCGGCGCCGCGGATGAGCTTGGCGTGACGCCAGGCGCCGTCAGCCAAAGCGTGAAGGCGCTGGAGGAATATCTGGGGCGGCCTCTCATGTCGCGCACCCCGCGGGGACTGGTGCTTTCCGACGCAGCCGCCGCGGCGCTGCCGGCGCTCAGGGAGGGCTTCGACCGGCTGGAGGAAGGCGCAAAGCGGCTCACCGGCCCGGAGCGCGGGGGGCGGCTCACCGTGTCGGTGGCGCCCTCCTTCGCGGCGAAATGGCTGGCGCCGCGGCTCGGCGACTTCAACGCGGAGTTCCCCGACATCGACGTGCAGATCCACGCCTCGATGGGGCTGGCGAATTTCGAAGCCGAGGGCGTCGATCTGGCGATCCGCTACGGCGCGGGCAGATGGCCGGGCATGGAGGCGACGTTGCTGCTGCGCGAAGAGGTGACGCCGGTGTGCGCCCACCGGATCGCGGATGAGGTCGGATCGCCTGCGGACCTCGCCAAGTTCACGCTCATCCACGACGATTCCAGCCTGAACGACGAGAGCTGCCCGGACTGGGCGATGTGGCTCAAGGCGGCGGGCGTGACGAACGTGGACGCCTCGCGGGGCCCGCGCTTCAACCAGTCCAACCTCGCGCTGGAAGCGGCGATCAGCGGGCGCGGGGTGGTGCTTGCGAAGCGCGCCTTGGCGCAAGCCGATCTCGACACCGGCCGGCTCGTGGCGCCGTTCGCGATGACAACGCCGATCGAGTTCGCGTACTGGATCGCGCATCCGCCCGGGCGCGCGCGATCGCGGCCGGCGCGGCGCTTCATCGAATGGGTGCTGGCGCAGGCGAAGGACTACGAGGCGCTGGTGCAAGCGAACGCGTCGCTGACGGCGAGCAGTCTTTAGCGTCTGCGTTTGGCGTGGGTGGACGCGGCGCGCACGATGCGCCGGAACTTCGGGCATTCCATGTGACTTGGAGCGGGACACGCGGCGGCGTGGCGGAGCCCTTCCCGCAACACGCTCAGCTTACGGATGGTCTTGTCGAGCTCCTCGGCCTTGGACCTGAGCATCGCGCGATCGATGCGGACGCGCCCGTCGGCGGCGAACATGCGCGCTATCTCTTGAAGCGAGAAGCCGGCGGCGCGCCCGAGGGCGATGAGCGCCAGGCGTTCCAGCACGGAAGGCTCGAAGAGGCGGCGCAAGCCGCGTCGGCCCACCGAAGCGATGAGCCCTTTCTCTTCGTAGAAGCGGAGGGTGGAGGCCGGCTCGCCGGAGCGGCGCGCCACTTCTGCAATATCGAGCGCGGGCACGCTTGACCTCAAGTGCACTTGAAGTGGCACGATGCGTCCTCGAAGCCTAGAAAGCAAGCACGAGGACCTGAGAATGCAAACGCCCCCTGATCAGAAGACGCTGTGGAATGGACCTGCGGGCAATGCCTGGGTGGAGGCGCAGGCGCTGCTCGACCAGATGCTGCAGCCGATGGCCGACGTGCTGATCGCGGATATCTCGGCGCTGAGGCCGGGGCGCGTGCTTGACATCGGGTGCGGCACGGGCGCGACGACGATCGCGGCGGCGCGGGCGACCGGCGGCGATGCGGTGGGCGTCGATATTTCCGAGCCGATGCTGGCGCTGGCGCGCACGCGCGCGGCGGGAGCTCGCGCGACGTTTGTGTGCGCCGATGCGCAGACGAATGCGTTCGACGCGGGCTCGTTTGATGCGCTCATGTCGCGGTTCGGTGTGATGTTCTTCGACGATACGGCTGCGGCGTTCGCCAATCTGCGGCGCGCGGCGCGCCACGGCGCGGCGCTGCGGTTCGTGGTGTGGCGCAGCGCAGAGGAGAATTTGTTTCTGACGACGGCCGAGCGGGCGGCCGCATCGCTGCTACCGGACATGCCGCAGCGCCAGCTGGAGGGGCCTGGTCCGGGGCCGTTCGCGCTGGCGGACAAGACGCGGACGGCGGCGCTCCTGAAGGACAGCGGCTGGGGCGCCATCGAGATCAGGCCGCTCGATCTTACCTGCGGATTTCCGGCGCAGGACCTCGAGCAATATCTGACGCGGGTCGGGCCGCTGGGCGTCTATCTGGAGAGGGCCGATGATACGACGAGGCGGCGCGTCGGCGAGGGCGTGCGCGCGGCGTTCGATCCGTACGTGAAGGGCGCCGCCGTGCGCTTCGATGCGGCGTGCTGGATGCTGAGTGCGGAAGCGCGTTGAGCAACGCGCGCCGCCAAACAACTCCCCCCTCCCCTTGAGCCCCTCCCCCGCTGGCGCGGGGGAGGGGAAGCGCGCCTCTTCCTGGCGCGCGTTGCTATCAGCCGGGCGGGCCGCCGCCGGCGATGCAGGCGTCCACTTCCTGACGGCGACGGCGTTCTCGGTTCTCCGCGGTGATGGCGCCCGTTGCGCCGCCGGCGATCGCGCCGATCGCGCAATTGCGTCCATCATCGCCGCCGGCGAGCAGGCCGACCGCGCACCCGCCGGCCGCACCGCCGACCGTGCGCCCAACGCGGCTCGGCTGCGGCAGCGTCGCATCGACGTACCGGCGGCACTCCCCAGCGATGTCGCGGATGACGAGCGGCTCGCGCGGCGCTTCGGCGTAATGCGCGGGCTGCCGCGCGGGCGCAGGCGCCGGGGCGACACGCGCCTTGGCCTTCGCGGCGGGCGCGGCCGCAGCGAGGCGATCTTCCGCGGTGCGCGCTTCTTCGGCGAAGGCGCCATCTGGATAGGCCGCGAGATACACGCGGTAAGCGGAGGCGGTGTCTTCCGCGCGGGCTTCGGCCCAGGCATTGGCTTCGGCGCTGGTGACTGAATCCACCTGCGTCGTTGCGCGAAGATCGGCGGCAGGCGCGGGCACGCTCTTGGACGCCGACGCGCCGCCGCCAGTGGCGAAGAACACGACCGCGAGCAAGGCAGCGACGAACACGGCGCCGCCCGCGATGGCGATGATGGCTGATCTTTGCACGTCTCGACCTCTCAAAATGTTCAACGAATCCGGTCCGGATGCTGCACGTCCCAATCCGCGATTCTCGACGGGAACCGCAAACCAAACGGAAACGGACGAGCTTAATTCCGTGCAATTAACCGCGTTCCTGTGGTTAAATCGCCGGTATGACCGTTTCCCTCCTCGGCTTCGCTTGGGACGCATCCTCTTCGCATGCGCGTGGGGCCGCATTGGGGCCGTCCATCATCAAAGCGTTGCTTGGAAGCGACATCTCGAATGATTATTCGATCTCCGGCGTCGGCCTGAGCGATATCGTCGGCGCACGTGCGTTTCCAGATCTGCCGGAGGATGCCGCGGCGGCGCGCGACGCGATCGCGACGCATGTTGCGCAGGCGCTGAAGGCCGGAATGAAGCCGCTCAGCCTCGGGGGCGACCATTCGATCACGCTGCCGATCCTGCGCGCGATGCACGCCGCGCATGGGCGCATGAACGTGCTGCACATCGATGCGCATACGGATCTTTATGACGAGCTCTGCGGCGACCGCTATTCGCACGCCTGTCCCTTTCGGCGCGCAATCGAGGAAGGGCTGATCGGAACACTCGTGCAGGTCGGCATTCGCGCCGCGCGGCCGGAGCATCTGGATTTCGGGCGCGCGCACGGCGTGATCATTCTCGGCGCGGACGAAATCGAGGCGGTCCCGTTCGCACGCTTGTCGGCCCCACTCTACGTGTCGATAGATCTCGACGGTCTCGATCCGGCCTACGCGCCGGGCGTATCGCATCCTGAGCCGGGCGGGCTTTCGACGCGCGAGGTTCTCTCCATCCTGAAGAAGCTGCCGACTGCGCCGGTTGGAGCGGATATCGTCGAGCTCAATCCAGAGAAGGACATGAACCTGCTCACGGCGCATGTCGCGGTGCGGCTGGTGAAGGAGCTCGCGGCTCTCATGGGGTAAGGAAGAAATGGCGCGACTGAAAGTCCACCGGGAACGGCACGTCGTGCAGCGGATCGGCTGGCTGCGCGCGGCGGTGCTCGGCGCGAATGACGGGATCGTCTCCACCGCGAGCCTGATCGTGGGCGTCGCGGCTGCGCAGGCGAGCAAGGAGAACATCGTCATCGCTGGCGTCGCGACGCTGGTCGCGGGCGCCATGTCGATGGCGGCGGGCGAATACGTCTCGGTCAGCTCGCAGGCAGACGCGGAGGCGGCAGACCTCAGGCGCGAGGCGCAAGAGCTCAAGGACGATCCCGGCTTCGAGCGCGAGGAGCTGACGCAGATCTATGTCGCGCGCGGGCTCTCCCCAGCGTTGGGGCGCGAGGTGGCGGAGCAATTGATGGCGAAGGACGCGCTCAAGGCGCACGCACGCGACGAGCTCGACATCACCGAGACCAACGCGGCGCGACCGCTGCTGGCGGCCGGCGCATCGGCGGCGTCGTTCGCCAGCGGCGCCATCCTGCCGCTCGCGGTCGTGCTCATTGCGCCGCTCGCGAGCCTGGGGTGGAGCGTGTCGATCGCATCGCTCGTCTTCCTCGCGCTGCTCGGCGTGCTCGGCGCGCGCGCCGGCGGCGCCGACACCACGAAGGGCGTCGTGCGCGTCCTGTTCTGGGGCGCTGTCGCGATGGCGATTACCGCGGCGATCGGCCGGCTTTTCGGGACGGCGGCCTAGAGGCCCGCGCGTCGCGTTGCGGTGCGTGGTTCGACCAGACCGCGCCGCCCTTGCGATCGCGGTGCTCGCCGTCGGGACGTCGCACGGGGCGATGCTCCGGGGCCGGCTTGTCGCGGTGCTGCTTGTCCCCATAGGGCTTGCGCTGCTGCTGCTGGGCGCGGCCGCGTGTCGGCTTCTGCATCTTGTCGGAGGCAGTAGGCGTGCGCAGGGAAAGATCGGTCTCGATCACCGGAATCGCCTGGCGGGTGAGCCGCTCGATATCGCGCAGATAGGCCCGCTCGTCCGGCGCGCAGAAGGAGATCGCGCGTCCGCTGGCGCCGGCGCGCGCGGTGCGGCCGATGCGATGGACGTATTGCTCCGGCACGTTGGGCAGGTCGAAATTGAGCACATGGCTCACGCCATCGACGTCGATGCCGCGCGCGGCGATCTCGGTGGCGACGAGGATGCGCGCCCGGCCCTTCTTGAAGGCGTCGAGCGCGCGGGTGCGCTGGCCCTGGCTCTTGTTGCCGTGGATCGCCTCGGCCCCAAAACCGGCGGAGACGAGCTTCTGCACGACCCGATCGGCGCCATGCTTGGTGCGGGTGAAGACAAGCGCGCGCTCGATGGCCTTGTCTTTCAGGAGAGCGTGCAGGAGATCCTGTTTCTTGGCGCCATCGACGTGCACGACGAAGTGCTCGACGCGCTCGGCTGTGGTGGACGGGGGCGCCACCGCGACACGCTCCGGCTCCAGCAGGAATTGCTGCGCGAGTTCGGCGATGGGCGCCGGCATGGTCGCCGAGAAGAGCAGCGATTGACGATTCTGCGGGAGAATCTTCGTGATCCGGCGCAAGTCATGGATGAAGCCCATGTCGAGCATGTGGTCGGCCTCGTCGAGGACGAGAATCTCGACCTTATCGAGGGTCAGCGTGCGCTGGCTCACATGATCGAGCAGGCGTCCGGGCGTCGCGACGAGAATATCGACGCCGCGATGAAGGGCTTCCTTCTGCTTGAACATCGAAGCGCCGCCGAACACGACAGCGGTCGAAAGCCCCAGGAACCGCCCGTAGGCGCGGAAGCTGTCGGCGATCTGCGCGGCAAGCTCGCGCGTCGGCGCCAGCACGAGAGCGCGGCAGGCGCGGGCGCCGGCGTGCTTTCGTGTCGCGGCGAGGCGATGGAGGATCGGCAGCGCGAAGGCGGCCGTCTTGCCGGTGCCGGTCTGCGCGAGCGCGATGAGATCGCGGCCGCTCAGCACCAGCGGGATCGCCTGCAACTGAATCGGGGTCGGCTCTGCATAGCCCTCGGCGGCAAGCGCCTTGAGGATCGGCGCGGCAACGCCGAGGTCGGAAAAGGTGGAAGTCACACTAAGCCTTTCGGCCGCGCGCGCGTTCGCGGCGGCCATGAAAAATTCGGAACGATGCGACGGCGAAGAAAGGCGGCGAGCTGGATATGTCCCCGTTAACTCTTGGGGCAAGTCATTGCGCTCAAAGCCGAACGTCGATGGTGGCGTCCCAGATGGACCACGCCCGGACGAGCCGAGCGGTCGCTGACATCGCGCTACATGGTCGGCGGTTACTGTTTCGTCAAGGGAATTCGGAAATGCGCGGTCAAGTGCCGCGGGCGCGGGCCCCGGTGTCGAGGACGTCGGGCCGGAGCGGCGCCATGGTTCTCAGGTCCCAATCGGCGGCGTTGAATGGGCGGCGGCGCTCCTGGACGACAGGGTAGCCGCCGACCTCCGCTTCGCTGTCGATGATCTTGCCGCGGCCCTCGGCGACGTCGGCGATAACGCGCACGTCGTGGGCGTCGCGGTCCCACGGACGGGCGCCGACGTTGGCGAGCACCCAGCGCTGCACTTCGCTGGCGGGACGCGCGATGAGGCCTTGCGGCCAGATCGGCGCGCGGGCGCTCTCGATGATGCGCGCGGGCGCGGCGGTGTAGCGCCCGAGCATGGGCAGCGGCCGGCCGATCTGATCAACCGCGATATTGTCGCGCGCGTGATAGAGCACGTCGCCGTAGCCGCCGATCATCATGAAGGCGAGATGCTGTTCGGGCGTGGAGGGGCCGGCGCGCAAGACGTTGCCGACGACGCTCATCCAGCCTTGCTGGAACGGCTGATCGCCCCATTCCTCAGCCATCAGATTGTAGTGGATGGCGCGCGGCCCAGGATCATAGATGAGGTTGTTGACGATGGCGCCGCGCACGCCGCCTTTGAAGAGCGGGTTACGTTCGTAATTGTGGGCGTAGAGATTTCCATAGATCAGGATGTTGCTGACATTGTCGTGGATGAGCGAGCCTTTCGAGTGCTCGCCCTTCGAATGCGTTGAACGCGCGAGCCCCTCGGCGATGAGGTTGTGCGAGAAGGTGATGTCGTGGCTCGTGCCGGCGCGCCATTGATCGGGCGTGGTTCCGGTGAAGCGCGGACCGGAGGCGGAGAGGTTCTCATCGGTGCCCCAGGTCAGCGTGCAATGATCGACGATGAAGCGCGAGCCCGCCTGCCCGGAGATGGAATCCTCGTCCCAGCCGCTCAACACCGCAGCGCCTGCTGAGCCCGGACGAATGCGAATGTGCTGCAGGATCACGTCGTGGGTGGCGATGTCCATGCCGCCCTGGATCAAGGTGACGCCGGGCGAAGGCGCGGTCTGCCCGGCGACAGTGACGAAGGGCTCAGCGATGCGGATTGTCTGCCGGTTGAGGTCGATCACGCCGGCGACCTCAAACACGATGATCCGCGGACCGCGCGTCTCGATCGCGGCCCGGAAGGTGCCGGGGCCTGCATTGGCCAAGCTGGTCACGCGGATGATCTGGCCGCCGCGGCCCCCGGGCGTCGCCGCGCCCCACCCCTCAGCGCCAGGGAACGCCAGTTCGGACCCGGCGGGCGTGGTTTGAGCGCTGGCGGCAAGCGGCGCCAAGGAGAACATGAGGGCGGCCAACGCCCTCAGCAGAAATCCCCGCGCCGAGCGGCGCCCTGCCCAATCCATCCCCGGTCCTCCAGGCAGTGTTCAACCTTCCGGCGTGCGCGCCCAGCGCGGGTCGTCGCGCGGATTGAAATTGACACCGGTTTCCCCTAGCATGCAATCGCTCCGCGCGGCGAATGTCAGCGCGGGCCCGCGCTCGTCCCACCCGCGCCGCAGCGGGCGCCCGACGCGCCGGGACGAAAGGGGTCTTCTTTGGCCAGCACGGATTTCTCGGCAATCGCGGCGGCTTTCGTCGATGCGCGCCTGCACGCGGGGCCGCTGGGCGCCTTTCCGGGCAAGCCGCCTCGCACGCTCGCCGAGGCGTACGCCATCCAGGACGCGGCCATTCCGCTCTGGCCCGGCGATGTGGCGGGCTGGAAAATCGGGCTGGTGCAACCAGCGCAGCGCGCAACGTTTGGCGAGGCGCGGATCGCAGGGCCGATCTTCCGGGAAAACTTGCGGTTCGTGGAAAGCGACGTGATCGCGGCGGCGCCAGTGTTCGAGGGCGGCTTCGCGGCGGTGGAGGCCGAGTTCGCGGTCCTGCTGAAGGCGGATGCGCCGCCGGCGCGAACCGAGTGGGCTGAGGAGGACGCCGCTGCGCTGGTTGGCGCCGCGCACATCGCCATCGAGATCGCTTCGAGCCCACTTGCATCGATCAACGATCTGGGGCCGGCCGTGACGGTCGCGGATTTCGGCAACAATTTCGGGCTCGTGATCGGGCCGCGCATCCCGGACTGGGGCAAGCGCGCTTGGCGCGACCTCTCCGCACGGATGTCGATCAACGAGCAAACGGTCGGTGAGGGTTCCGCCGCGAGCCTGCCGGGCGGCCCGCTCGCAGCGCTCGCGTTCATCCTCTCGAACTGCGCGAAGCGCGGGCGGCCGCTCAAGGCCGGCGACTGGATCTCGACCGGCGCGACGACGGGCGTGCATCTCATCAATCTGGGCGAGACGGCGCGCGCGGATTTCGGCGCGCTCGGCAGCGTCTGCGTGCGCGCCGAGCGCGCCTCGCCGCGGCTCACGAGCGCGCGCTCCGCGGTCGTCGGCTGAGATTGCCCCGTCCAAGGGGCGTGTTAGCGTTAGCAGAAGACCGCAAAAGCGGCTCAGGATGGGGAGAGGCATGACCACTGACGCGCAGAGCGCGGCGCCCGCGACGGACGCGCCGGCAAAGATCAAGATCGGCAATTATCGCTGGGTCGTGTGCGGGCTGCTCTTCGCCGCGCTCGTCATCAATTATGTCGATCGCCAGATGATCGGCGTCCTCAAGCCGGACTATCTGCAGCCGCAATTCGGATGGTCTGAAACCGACTACGCCAATCTCGTGATCTATTTCCAGGGCGCCTACGCGGCCGCGTATCTCATCTGGGGACGGATCATAGATCGCATCGGCGCCAAATGGGGCTTCGCGGCGGCTTTCACGCTCTGGACGCTGGCGCACATCGCGCATGCGGGCGCCCGGAACATGATCCAGTTCGCGCTGGTGCGCATTGCGCTTGGCGTGGGTGAAGCCGGCGGCTTTCCCGGCGGCATCAAGGCGGTGACGGACTGGTTCCCGAAGAAGGAGCGCGCGCTCGCCACAGGCATCTTCAACGCGGGCACGAATATCGGCGCGATCGTGACGCCGCTCGTGGTGCCGCTGATCGTTGCGCAGGGGCTCCTTTGGGATGTCGGGGGCGTGCAGATCTTCGGTATGGGCCTGGGCTGGGAGGCGAGCTTCGTCATCGTGGGCGCGGCGACGCTGCTATGGCTGCCGGCGTGGTGGCTGCTCTATGCGCACCCAGACAAAAGCAAGTTCGTCGGCGCCCCCGAACTCGCCTTCATCCGGAGCGATCCGCCGGACCAGATGGCGAAGGTCCCTTGGCTCAAGGTGGCGGCGCGCAAGGAGACGTGGGCGTACGCGATCGGTAAATTCCTGATCGATCCGGTTTGGTGGATGTTCCTCTTCTGGTTGCCGGATTTCCTCGCACGCACGTACAACATGAACATCAAGCAGTTCGGGCTGCCGCTGGTGGCGATTTATCTCATCAGCGATATCGGTTCGGTCGGCGGGGGTTGGCTCTCCTCGACGCTCATGCATCGCGGCATGAGCCTGAACGCGGCGCGGAAGACGGCGATGTTCATTTGCGCCTGCATGGCGCTGCCGGTGTTCTTCGCGGCGCAGACATCGAATGTGTGGGTGGCGGTGCTGATCATCGGGATCGCGACGGCGGCGCACCAAGGCTTCTCGGCCAACCTCTATACGCTTCCGGGGGACGTCTTCCCGCGCTCAGCGGTGGGCACGGTGATCGGGATCGGCGGCGCGCTCGGCGGCGTGGGGGGGATGCTCTTCTCCAATTATGTGGGGCGAGAGCTTGAGCGGATCGGCGGCTACCAGTCGATCTTTCTCGTGGCCGGAACCGCGTATCTGCTCGCGCTGGCGATCATCCACGTGATCACGCCGAAATACGAGCCGGCCAAGCTCGACTAGGCCGTGAGGGACGTTGCAGCGCTTGTGAGCGCAGCCTGGGTGCGCGCCTGCGTCTCGGCGTAGGCCGCGGCCTGGCGCACATCGAGCGCTTGCCGCGTCGCTTCGGCGTCGCTGGCGAATTCGTGGGCGAGCTCACGGAGGGCTGCTTCGGCGGCTTCGCCGACCAGCATCGGATTGCTCTCGGCCTTCCGATCCGCGAGGCGGGCCTCGTCGTCGTCGTCGGCTTCCTTCGGAGGGGTTTTCTCAACCTCGACCTTGGCGGAGAGCTCCTCGAGCGAGCGCTCCTTAGCCTCCGTCTGCATCACGATCATGATCGCGGCGGCGAGCGCTTGGGGGGAATTGGCGAGAACCCCCGTGAAATAGGCGTTGGATTCGGCCGAAGACAGGCGATCGTCGCCATTGACGTCGGCGCTCTTGAAGGCGGACTTCTCCTCCGCTTCGGTGCGGGCGACGCCGAGCTTGCGCAGCACGCCGGAGCCGCGCATCTCGTCGAAGGTCGCGGCGCCGTCGCGGTTGCGATCAACCGCGTCGAACAGCTTTCGGCTCACCGAAGCGACAAGGGCGCCGTCCACGCGCATCCCTGGATCATACGACGCGGCCTTTAAGATCGCGTTCAGCGCTGGGGTTACGACGCGTAAACCATTGTCAGCGGCGGACGCCCATACCCTCGCCGTTCAGCACGGCATCGACGTCGACTTCCCGCGCGAGATTGAAGTCGCCAGGCGTGAAGTGCTTGAGCGCACAGGCGGCGAGCGCGAACTTGATCGCGGCCTCGGGCTCGCGGCCGGCGTCCAGAGCGTGCAGAAGGCCCGCAGCGAACGCGTCGCCAGCGCCGATGCGATCGACGATCCCGGAAAGGCGCAGAGCAGGCGCACGATGCTCGACGCCGCCGCGCGCATGCAGCGTCGCGGACAGCTCAGCCGCGTCAGCGCACTCCTGCGAGCGCGAGGTGTGGGCCATGAGCTCGAGGTCGGGAAAGGCGGCGAAGGCCGCCTTCGCGGCGGCGCGATCGTCCGTGAACGTCTGACCGAGCGCGAAGGCCAGGTCGCGGCGGTCGGCGAAAAGGCAGTGGGCGAGGCTCATGAGCCGCTTCATGTCGCCCGGGCCGTCGCCGCCGCGTGCGGCCCAAAGCTTGGCCCGGTGGTTGCAATCGAGCGAAACAGCAAGCCCGAGGGCGCGCGCGGCTTCCACTGCCTTCAGCGTCGCGGCAGCCGTCGCTTGGGTGAGCGCGGCTGTGACGCCGGAAACATGCAGGCGGGTTGCGTCGTGGAGCGCCTCTTCCCATCGGATCGCGGTGAAGTCCGCGCGAACGAAGGCGCTGTCGGCGCGATCGTAGAGCACTTCGGCCGCGCGCAGACCCGCCGGCGGCGTGAGGAAGTAGATCCCCATGCGGCCGATGCTCGAAAAGCTCATTGCGCCGGTCTCGACCCCGTAGCGACGCAATTCGTCGCGCGCGGCGCGGCCGAGCGCGTTATCCGGCAGAACGCTCACCATGCGGGACGGCGTTCCCAAACAAGCCAGCGAGACCGCGACATTCGCTTCGGCGCCGGCGACCGCGGCGTCGAAGCGCGGCGTCTGCAGCAGGAATTCCGCGCCCGGCGCGGCAAGGCGCAGCAAAATCTCGCCGAAGCAAACGATCATCCGGTCCATTTCTCACTGTTTCAGGCGGGGCGCCAGTCCCGCAGCACGGAAGCGCGCACGATTGGGCGCGGAAGCTGGGGGCGGCGGCGATTGACGAAGGCGCCGGGGCCTTCGCTGCGGTACTCGCCCAGGCGCGCTTCGGCCGGCTGCAGGAAGACGCGCCCGCCGCCGCGGTTCGGGTAGCCCATTTCGTCCCAGCCGTCGGCTGAGATGTGGTCGTCCATCCAGCAACGCAAAAACGCAGCCATGCCGAGCGCGTCAGGATCGCCGTAGCGGCCATCGGCGAATTGCCGTGCCGGACGCCAGGGCCGGCCGAGCGCGACGGAGGCAGGCGGGACCTGCGCCTCTCTCGTGAGGCGGCAACGATGGAAGACGAGGCCGTATGCGTCAGCGCGAGCGGTCGAGGGAACCGCGACCCAGCCGTGATTGCGCTGCATCAGCGGGCGATAGCGCGAACGCAGCTCGCAGCTCTCGAACCATGCCGCGCCGGCGCCGAAGATGAAGTCCACGCTGCCGGAAATCCTGCATTCCTCGAAGAGTGCGCGGCCGGAATTGGCGAAGAGCGTATCCTGGTGCCCGGTGATCTCGACGTTCCGCAGGCGCGTGCGGTCAGCGGCCTCGTCGAGCATAAGCGCGATCGCCTGTGCGCCGTTCGAGCCGATGCGCTCGAAGCGCGGCGAAACGAGGTCGGCGAGGTAGTCGAAAGCGTTCTCGATTGTCAGGTCGCGGGCGGAGAAATCGGGCGCGCGGACGATGAGAGTGGCGCAGCGCCATGTGCCCCAGGGCTCGCCATCGGGCGCGCGCATGCCGGCGGCAGCGTCGTAGCTGAGCGTCGCGCCCGGCCCATCCCCGACGAGCTCGATGAGGGGACGGTCGATGATCACCTTCTCGCGCACGCGGCCGGAGAGCAGGATGCAGAAGGGCCGATCGCCTGGAGCGCTGGCGATCGCGGCCGCGAGCGTCGGATGGGTCGCCTCTGCGCCGCCGACGCGCGCGTCGATCGTCTCGGCATGCGCAGGCAGCGCAAAGCCTGCAGCGGCGGCGAGCAAGGTCCTGCGCGTGGTAAGCACTCTACGCTCCGAGGACAGCGTTTGTGTTAGTCAGGCGCATTGCGGCGCTTCCTTCGAACCCGGCGGCGCGCCCCCGCGCCCCCCTCCCCGCCCGGCGCTCCCGGCAAGGCGCGTGCGATGCATTCCAACAAAATGGGGCGCCGCGGATCGCGACGCCCCAAGGAGACCGAGGAGACGCGCCTCAGTGTGAGAAGCGGAAGCCGAACAGAAACTCGCGCCCGCTATGGTGATAGAAGGACACGCGGTTGGCGGCGTCGTTGAACTGATCCTGGAACTCGTCTGTCAGGTTGATGCCCTCGAACGTGAGCTTCCAATTATCGTTCAGCGTGTAGGCGAACGAGGCGTCCACGTTGAACGTGTCGTTGGTGCCGTCGAAGGCGGTGCCGGCCTCCTGCCCGGGGACGCGGGTCAGATACTTGTCGCGATAGGCCGCCGAGACGCGGGCAGAGATGCGATCGTCCTCGTAATAGACGGTCGCGTTATAGGCGTTGCGCGAGAGGCCGTTGATGTCGTTGGTCGCGACGACGGCGCCCGCGGCGTTCACGTAATCCTGCTCGGACTTCACGTAAGTGTAGTTGAGCAGGAGACCGAGATTGGAGAGCAGGCCAGGCAGGAAGTCGAGGCGCTGCTGATAGTTGACCTCCCAGCCCTCGACCTTGCCGCCGTCGGTGTTCACCGGGGCGGTGAAGGTCCATTGCGTGTTGGTCGCGTCGCAGTTCGAGACGGGGTTGGCCGTGCCGATGCCGCAAGCGGCCTCCACGACGCTGTTCGGCAGCCCGAATGGATTGTTGCCGAAGGTCGATTGGGACGTGAGGGTCTGAACGAAACTCTGAATGTCCTTGCGGAAGAGAGCGAGCGAGAGGATCGCGCCCTCGGCCGGATACCATTCGAAGGAGAGGTCGTAGGCGTTCGCGCGGAACGGATCGAGGTTCGGATTGCCCGCCGTCACCGTGCGCGAGTTCCCCGCGGTGTTCACCGTCACGCCGGGCGTCAAGTTGCCGAGATCGGGACGCGACATCGTCTTCGCCGCGCCAAGCCGGATCAGGAAATTGTCCAGCGGCTCGTAGACCATGTTCAACGCCGGAAGCGTGTCATCATAGTCGCGCGAGACCACGATCGTGCGCGCGGCGCCGGAAATGAAGGACACACCCGTCACCTCCTGGCTCGTTTCAACCTTGCGCACGCCGATATTGCCGCGGAACGGCCGTCCGGCGATGTCGAGATCCCAATCGGCCTGCACCCAGGCGCCGACGTCGGTCTCCTCGACGGCGCGGTTGTTGTTGAGCGACGGCTCCGGCCCCATGCGGAACACGTTCGTGTCGTAAAGACTGAAGAGCGCGGCGGCAGCCTGGATATCGGGAACGAGCCAGGCGGTGGCGTTGCCGGCCGGCATGCCAAGCCCCTTGCCGCTGAAATTGAGCAGGCTGGAATAGCTGGAGACCGCGGCGGCCGCGACGTTCGCGGGGATGACCGCCTCCTGGTTGGCGGTCGTGCCGTTGGAGCGGCGAAGCTCGCTCGTCTCGAAGGTATAGTGCTTCCAGTCAACGCCGCCTGAGACATTGAGCCAATCCGCCGCCTCGAAGTGCAGGTTGCCCTGCATCGTCTCGTAGGTGTTGACCGCGTTCTGCGGGCGCAGGCGGATCTGGGTCAGGCGCCATGCCGTCGGGCTCGTCAGATCGGCGTTGCCGTAGGTGATGAGCGGCACGCGCGTGCGGTAATCGTAGGCGTAGCCATCGACGTTGAACTGGTCGAACAGCAGGGTGGTCTGGACCGGGTTGTCGTGCTCGGATTCGGATGTGCCCAAGAGGATATGAGCGCGCAGGCGGCTGGTGATGTCCTGCGTGATGTCGAAGGAATATTGGGTGAAGGTGGTCTCGAGCTCGTCGAACCGATCTTCGGCGCGGAGGTCGATGTCGTTGAACGTTGCGGCGATGAGCGTGTTGTTCTCGATCACCGGATTGAGCACGTTGGTGTCGGCGATGCCGCACGTATTCGGCAGCGTCGCGGCCGTGCAGGCCCCGCCTGTGGAGAAGGACGGAACCTCCAGGAATTGCTCCTCGCGCGTGCCGGAGAAGCGCGCATAGAGCACATCAAAATTCATCTCGGTGCGGTCGGTCGGGCGCCATTGCAGCGCCAAGGTGGCGCCGAGGCGCTCCTGCTCCTGGGTGTAAAGATCGAAGCGCGGAATGCGCGGGTGGTAGGCCGCATTCACGGCCGCGGCGGCGGGATTTGCCGTGGTTGGGAGGCCCTGGGCGTTATTGACCGCGTCAAAACCCGGCGCGAAAGCGTTCCCGGTCGCCCAGCGGACGGTGCTCACGCCCTCCTCGATGAGCTTGCGCTTGGTGTAGGCCACCGAAAGCAACGCGCCGAACTGGCCCGCGGGAGTGTCCCAACGCTGCGATATGAGGCCGGCCCCGCGCGGGCTCGTCTCCTCGGAGAGGTCGTTGTAGCTCGCCTGCCCGTTGAGCGCGAAGGTGAAGCCGTCATAATCGAATGGACGGCCGGTGCGCAGATCAACGGTGGCGCCGAGAGAGCCCTCCTCGGTTTCGGCCGAAGCCGTCTTGCGGACGGTGATGTTGTTGAAGAGATCGGCGGCGAAGACGTTGAAGTCGAAGGCGCGGCCGCGATTGGTGCCGCCGGCCGCGTCGGTGCCGCCGGCGGTGGAGAGGGCCTCCATGCCGTTGATCCGTACACGGGTGAATTGGGGGCCAAGGCCTCGCACGGAAATCTGGCGGCCCTCGCCCGCATCGCGCGCAAGCGCCACGCCAGGAATGCGCTGGATGGCTTCAGAGAGGTTGAGGTCGGGGAAGTCGGCGATGTCTTCGGCGACGATCGCATCGACCGCGCCGGTGGCTGCGCGCTTCAGGTCTATCGCCGCGGCCAATGAATTGCGGAAGCCGGTGACGACAATCTCGGTTTCCTGCGCCTCAGATGCTTCCTGCCCCAGCGCAGGGGCGGCCCCAGCCGCCGTCGCCGCCGCGAAGGCCGCCAGCGATATCCCGAACAACCCCACGCGTGCGTTGGAGACTTCTTTCCGCGCCATACTTCCCTCCCGACTCGGTTCGGCGGCGCAGCCGCGTCAGCGCGCCCCTGCCAGACTTCGCGTCCTCGCGCCTTCGTGCTGATGCACTTGTTTTGACACCGGTGTCACCAAAGCAGACGACCTCTGGATGACACCGGTGGCGCCCCGACACCTTAGCGAAGCTGTCCGGGATGACAAGAAAAAGCCTCCAAGCGAGGCAGCGGATACGGAGCGAGTGTTGCGAGGAAGGCGCACTTGCCGCGTCGCGCGAGCGTTTCAGCGTGCGAGCCAGCCGCCATCGATCGGCAAAATCGCGCCGTGCACGTAATCGCTCGCGCGAGAAGCGAGGAAGATTGCTGCACCTGCGAGGTCGTCCGGTTCGCCCCAGCGCATCGCTGGAATGCGCGCGAGGATGTCCCGGTTGCGCATCTCGTCGGCGCGCAGCGCGGCGGTGTTGTCGGTGGCGAAGTAGCCCGGCGCGATGGCGTTCACGTTCACGCCCTTGGCGGCCCATTCGTTAGCCAGGAGCCGCGTGAGGCCGGCCACGCCGCTCTTCGCCGCAGTGTACGAGGCTATGCGGATCCCGCCCTGGAAGGACGTCATCGAGGCGACGTGGATGATCTTGCCGCGGCCGCGCCCAAGCATGGGTTTGGCGACCGCCTGCGTGAGAAAGAAGAGCGACTTCAGATTGGTGTCGAGGACGGCGTCCCAATCCGCTTCGGAAAAGTCGATCGCGTCGGCGCGACGAATGATCCCGGCATTGTTGACGAGAATGGAAACCGCGCCGAACGCGCTCTCCGCGTCCCGGAGAATGCGCGGGATCGGTTCGGTGGTGGAGAGGTCGGCCTCGACCCAGAGGAATTTCCGGCCATGGGCTTCGACCTTGGCCTTGGTGTCGTAGGGCCTGGAGCGGCCCACGGCTGCAATATCGGCTCCGGCGGAGGCGAGCGCGACTGCAATGGCTTGGCCAAGGCCGCGGTCGGCGCCGGTGACGAGTGCGGCTTCGCCTTCAAGGGAGAAGAGGGAGTTCATAACGGAGAAGTTCCGTGCCTGCTGAAACATGGAGGGTGTCGCCACCCTTCACCCTACCCTCTCCTGTCAGCGGAGAGGGTGCGCACTTTCTTCGACGCACCGCCTATTTCAGCTGGCAGATGTCGAGGACGTTCATGTCGGTGTAGTCGAGGTTCTCGCCGCCCATCGCCCAAATGAAAGCGTAGTCGGCGACGCCGGCGCCCATATGGACCGACCAGGGCGGCGAGATGACCGCCTCCTCGTTCGCCACCACGATGTGACGCATCTTCTCTGGCTCGCCCATGAAGTGAAAGACGCGCCCGTCATCCTTCAAGCCGAAATAGAAATAGATCTCGCTGCGGCGATCATGGAGATGCGGCGGCATCGTGTTCCAGACGCTGCCCGTCTTCAGGATGGTCAGCCCCAGGAGCAATTGCGCCGAGCGGCAGACGCCGGGGACGATGTATTGGTAGATCGTGCGCTCGTTGGAGGTTTCCAGCGCGCCGCGCTCCAAGGGCGTGGCCTGATCGATCGATATCTTGCGGGTCTCGAAGCGCGTATGGGCCGGCGTGGATGCGATGTAGAAGCGCGCCGGGTTGGCCTTGTCCTTGGACTCGAACGTGACCTCAGCGCCCATCGGGGCATAGAGGCCGTCGCGCGGCTTCATGTCGTAGCTTTCGCCGTCGACGATGAGGCGCCCTTCCCCGCCGCCGACATTGACGATGCCGGCTTCGCGGCGCTCCAGGAAAGGCTTGCCCTCGGCTGATTTGGGCTCGGTTTGCCGCGGGAATTCGAGCGTCTTAGAGACCGGCGCGGCGCCGCCGATCGCGAACCGTTCGTTGTGGGAATAGCAGAGGTTGACGCTATCGGCCGCGAACAGGTTCTGCACGAGGTACCGGTCGCGCAAGCGCTCGTTGTCGGCGCCCTCCATCATGTCGGGATGCGTCGCCTGGTAGGTCTTCTTGTACATAGCGCCTCCCTCTCAGACTTGGAGCGCGCGCTTCCAGGCGCGCATTGTGCTGATGTTGCGTAGAGAGTGGGCCTGGAGGCCCGCGCTCCAACTGTCGAACGTCATGCGGCCTTGGCCGCGGGTTGATCCAGCTTGTAGGCCCGCTTCACGAGGTTGTGGGCGAGATCCATCGCGACCTCGCATGCCTCGTCCTCTTCCATGCGGTGCTCGGCGACCAGGCGCGCGAGGAAGCCGCAATCGACGCGGCGCGCCATGTCGTGGCGCGCGGGGATGGAGAGGAAGGCGCGAGTATCGTCGTTGAAGCCGACGGTGTTGTAGAAGCCGGCCGTTTCGGTGGTCTGCTCGCGAAAGCGGCGCATGCCTTCGGGGCTGTCGTGGAACCACCAGGCGGGGCCGAGCTTCAGGATCGGATAATGCCCCGCGAGCGGCGCCAGCTCGCGCGCATAGGCGGTTTCATCGAGCGTGAAGAGAATGAGCGAAAGGCGCGTCTCGTTGCCGAAGCGATCGAGGAACGGCTTCAGCGCCCGCACATAATCGGTTTGCGTAGGAATGTCGGCGCCCTTGTCGCGGCCGAACGCGCCGTGGAGCCAACGATTGTGGTTCCTGAACGAGCCCGGATGCAGCTGCATGACGAGCCCGTCGTCGAGGCTCATCTTGGCCATCTCGGTGAGCATCTGGGCGCGGAATTCCTGCGCCTCCACCGGCGCGAAGGCGCCCGAGACGATCTTGGAGAAGAGCTTCTCTGCGGCGATATCCGAAAGATCGAGCGTTTCGGCGTTCGGGTGGCCGTGATCGGAGGATGTCGCGCCCATCGAGATGAAGAAGGACCGGCGCGCGCGGTGCGCGGCGAGGTAGCCGGACCAGGAATAGATGTTTTCGCCGGTGAGCTCCGCGAAGCGCTGTATGGAGGCGGCGAAGTCCTCGTGCTCGGCGTCGATGACGGCGTCGGGGCGATAGGCGGTGACGACATTGCCTTGCCAGCCCGACGCACGGATCGTCTTGTGGTGTTCCAGCGTGTCGGACGGCCCCTCGGTGGTGGCGAGGCAGTCGATGCGGAACCGATCGAAGAGCGCGCGCGGGCGGAAGGCGTCGGTGGCGAGCTTTTCGCCGATCGTGTCGAAATAGAAATCGGCCGTCGTCTCGTCCAAACGCACGTCGAAGCCGAACAGCTCGGCGAACACGTGGTTGAGCCACATATATGACGGTGTGCCGCGGAAGAGATGGAAATTGCGCGCCAGGATGCGCCACGCCTCACGCGGGTTGGCCTTCGAAGGGCCCTGACGGGAGGAAACGCCGAGCTTCTCGAGCGGCAGCCCCTGCGAATAGAGCATGCGGAAGAGGTAGTGATCGGGCGCCAGGAGCAGGTCCGTCGCGTTGGCGAACGGTTCATTTCCGGCAAACCAGGCCGGATCGGTGTGCCCATGGGGGCTCACGATCGGCAGATCCTTGACGCCCGCATAGAGCGCCCGCGCGATCTCGCGCACGCGCGGCTCGGCCGGAAGGAGCCGATCTTCGGCCAGCTTGAGCGGTTTCGCCATACGAACTCCGATTTTAGGTAACCGGTGACAATACCGAAATCAAGCGGGTTTCAGCGCCTCACGCCCGGGGCGGTGGGGCGGTGGATTCGCGCTCCACCAGGTGAGCTGGAAAGGGCCTCGCGCTCGACGGCTCGTCGCCTCCCGCCTCCGCGGCCAAGAGCTTCTCGGCGGCGGCGCGGCCCATCTCCGCGATCGGCCAGCGGACCGTGGTCAGCGGGGGGGCGAGGCGCGCGGACATCGGCGTGTCATCGAAGCCAACGATCGAAAGATCGCGCGGAATGGCGAGCTGCATCTCGCGCGCGACCTGATAGACGCCAGCGGCCATCTCGTCGTTGCTGGCGAAAATCGCTGTCGGCCGCGGTTTGCGGGAAAGCAGCGCGCGGGCGCCCTCGACGCCGGATTCGTAGGTATAGGCGCCGTCCACGACATAATCCGGCGCCAGATCGAGCCCACGCGAGCGCAAGCCATCGACAAAGCCGTCGCGCCGCTCCTTGCGCGAGCGATAGCCCGGCGGGCCCGCGATCATGGCGATGCGGGTGTGGCCGAGATCGGCCAGGTGGCGCGCGGCGTCGGCGGCGACAGCGCGGTCGGTGGACAGCACCAGCCTTGAAGGAGCGTCGAGCAAAGCCGAGGCGACGCGCACATAATGGCAGCCGCGCTCCTCCAGCATCTGGGTGAGCCTGTCGTTCTCGCACACGGGCGGCAGAAGCACGACGCCATAGAGCTTCTGGCGCTCCACAAAACCCATCACCTCCTCGATGAGGGTCTTGCTCAGGCGGTTGCAGGGATGCAGCACGAGCTCGTAGCCGGCGCCGCGCAGGCCGTCGAGCACGCCCTGCTGCATCCCGACGACGAACTGGGCGTTGGGGTTGTCATAGATCATGCCGATCAGGAACGAGCGCCGGAAGGCGAGACCACGCGCCTGGGGATCGGGCACGTAGCCCATCTCGTTCATGATCGCGCTGATGTGGCGGCGGGTCTCCTCGCGTACAAAGGGCGAGTTGTTGAGGACGCGCGACACCGTCTTCTTCGAGACGTTCGCCAGGCGCGCGATATCGTTGATGGTCGGGCGCCGCTTCAGGCCGGGCTCGGCCGATTTAAGCGCACTCGTCCGGGAAGGCTTGATCACTTGATTTTCGCGCGGGGTTGGCGTTGACACCGGGCGCATCATTGTGCGTTTTTGCATCGCCGGGCAAGTTTCTTGACCACGCTTTCCCTGAAGTCCCTCGCCTCCATCACGGCACGGCCCTCCTACGATCCGGCGGCCGTCGCAATCGGCGTGGTGCATTTCGGGCCAGGGGCGTTCCACCGCGCGCATCAGCTCGACTATCTGGACCGCTTGCTGGCGCGCGACCCCCGCTGGGGCGTCTCGGGAGTGTCGTTGAAGAGCGTGCGCGTGCGGGATGCGCTCAAGCCCCAGGATGGATTGTTCGCGCTCTCCATCCTGGACGAAGAGCCGGCGGTTCGCGTCATCGGAGCATTGCGGGAGGTGCTTTACGGGCGCGAGGACGGCGCCGTCCTCAAGGCGCGCCTCGCGGCGGCGCAGACTGAGGTCGTGACGCTGACGGTGACCGAGGCGGGCTATTGCCTCGCCGCGGACGGCGGGCTCGATCTTGCGCATCGGGACGTCGCGGCCGACATCGCATCCCCGGAGACGCCCTCTTCCGCACTCGGATGGATCGTGGCGGGACTGCGCGCTCGGCGCGCAGCTGGCCTTCGGCCGTACACAATCATTTCCTGCGACAACCTTTCCGGCAATGGCGCGAAGCTCAAGGCCGCGCTCGTAAGCCTGGCGCGCGAAACCGATGTCGATCTGGCGTCCTGGCTCGAGGACACGCTCGAATGCCCGAACACGATGGTGGATTCCATCACGCCGGCGACGGACGATTCCGTGCGGCGGACGGTGGAGGCGGCGCTCGGCGTGCGTGACGCAGAGCCTGTGCAGCGGGAGGCGTTCACCGATTGGGTAATCGAGGCGCATGCGGGCGGGGGGCCGGACTGGGCCGCAGCGGGCGCGCTCGTCGCGCCGGACGTGGCGCCGTTCGCAGATGCAAAGCTCCGGCTGCTCAACGGGGCGCACTCAAGCCTCGCCTATGTCGGTCTCGCAGCGGGCTGCGAGACCGTGGCGCAGGCGATGCGCGCGCCTTGGCTCGCCGACTTCGCCCGAGGGATCATGGCCGATGCGCGCGCCACGCTGCACCCCACGCCGGGGCGCGACCTTGCCGACTATTCAGAGGCGATCCTGAAGCGCTTCCACAATCCGGCCATCCGCCACGAATTGAAGCAGATCGCTATGGACGGGTCGCAGAAGTTGCCAATCCGGGTGCTTTCGGTGATCGCCGACCGATTGCGGGGGGGGGCGACCATCGCACGGCATGCGCTCACGATGGCGGCGTGGATGCGCTTTGTGGTGCGCAGCACGCGCTCGGGGACGAAGATCGCCGATCCGCTGGCGTCGGCGCTCGCGGAGCTCGCGGCTGGGATGATCGACGCTGAAGCAGATGTCGCGCGTTTCCTCTCCTTCCGCGCAGTCTTTCCGGAAGCGCTCGCGGCAGCGCCGCCCTTCCGCGACGCGGTCTCGCAGGCGTACACTGCCATGATCGAAGCCGAGCGCAGCACTGATCCCGCGGCCGCGCTCGCAAGGATGATCCATGCTCAAGCTTGAAGAGGCCTTCGCCGCCGCCAAGATCATTCCGCTCGTCACGCTCGACGACGCCGACGACGCCGTCCCGATGGCGAAGGCGTTGATGGCGGGGGGGCTCAACGTACTCGAGGTGACCTTGCGCACGCCCGCATCGCTCGCGGCGCTGGAAAAGATCGCGAAGGTCGACGGCGCAATTGTCGGGGCCGGCACGGTGCTTTCAGCCGCGGATGTGGAAAGCGCGAGCGAGGCGGGCGCGCAATTCCTCATCAGCCCGGGTTTCCGCGGTAGGCTGGCTCGCGCGGCTGCGGATGCGAGGCTGCCTTTCCTCCCCGGGGTCGCGACGGCGACGGAGATCATGCGCGCGCGCGACGTGGGCCTTAGTCTTCTGAAGTTCTTCCCAGCCGAAGCGGCCGGCGGCGCCAAATCGGTGAAGGCGTTCGCAGGCCCGTTTCCCGGGGTCCGCTTCTGCCCGACCGGCGGCGTCGATGCAGGCAATGCGCGCGACTATCTCAATCTACCCAACGTCGTGTGCGTCGGCGGCTCATGGATGACTCCGCGCGACGCCATCGCTGCAAAGGATTGGGCAAAGATCACCGCGCTGGCGAAAGCGGCGAAGGAGGCCGTCGCATGAAAGAAGCCCCGAGGCGGATCGGCAAGGCGGAGCGGAACGCGCGGCTGGATCGCCTGCGTGAGCTGATGGGCGAAGCGGGCGTGGACGCCGTTCTGCTCGGGCCGACATCCAGCCTGCGCTACTTCACCGGCATCGTGTGGCATCCGTCCGAGCGCTTCACCGGCGCGCTGGTGCATGCGGGCGGGGGCATCGACTATATCTGCCCGCGCTTCGAATTGGAGAAGGTGTCGGAACTCGTCTCGATCCCGGGCGAGATCCACACCTGGGAAGAGGAAGAGAGCCCGGCGAAGCTCGTTGCAAAGCGTTTGCCGAAGACAGCGAAGCTCGGGCTCGACGATCTGATGCAGCTCTTCTTCTATGTCGCGCTGCGGCGGGAGTTCGCGGATCGGCGGCTCGTCGATGCGGGGCCGATGATCAACGTGCTGCGGCGCGTGAAGTCGCCGGCCGAGCTCGCACTCATGAAGCACGCGAAGGCGGTGACGCTGCAGGTGCACAAGCGCGCGTGGGAATGCATGAAAAGCGGCGTGAAGACGTCGGAGGTGCGGCGCTTCATCGACGCGCAGCATCGTGCGGCGGGATCCGACGGCGGCAACACGTTCTGCATCGTCTCGTTTGGCGAGGATACCTGCCTGCCGCATGGCGGCGAAGGCGACCGAGCGCTGAAGAGCGGCGATGTCATCCTGATCGACACCGGCTGCAGCTTCGATGGGTACAATTCGGACATCACGCGCACATACGTGTTTGGTAAACCCTCGAAGCGCGTGCGCGAGGTGTGGGCTCTGGAGAAGGAAGCACAGGCGGCGGCGTTCGCGGCGGCGAAAATCGGTCGCCCGTGCGAGGTCGTTGATGCGGCGGCGCGCGACGTGCTCTTGCGGGCTGGACTGGGGCCGGACTATCGATTGCCGGGGCTGCCGCACCGCACGGGCCACGGCATCGGCCTTGACGTGCACGAGGCGCCCAATCTCGTGCGCGGCGACAAGACGCCGCTCGCGGCGGGCATGTGCTTCTCGAACGAGCCGATGGTCGTCATTCCCGGCGAGTTCGGCATCCGTCTGGAAGATCATTTCTACATGACGAAGGCGGGTCCGCGCTGGTTCACCGAACCATCGCACTCGATCGACGAGCCGTTCGCCGGCGTCTAGGCCTTGATGAACTTGTAGGCCGGGGTGACCTGCGGGGCGACATCCGGGAAATTGACTTCCTTCAGCGCCGGACCGAGCACCGCGCCGAACGCCTGAAAGGCCGCCTCGGATTCCCAAACATCGACGACGCGGAGGCCGGTCGGGGTCACGCTCGCGGAGTGCATGAGAATGCCGGGGACCGGCCAGTCGGCGAGGGACTTCAGGCCCTTGCCCTTACTGATGATCTCGACGCAGCGATCGTATTGCGCCTGAGTGACGCCAGGCGCCTCAAGGACAGTGACGACGGCCATCTCTTCCTCCCTTGGTTGGCTCTCCCATTAGCGCCGCGCCGGACGCGTCGCAAAGGGTATCAAAGGGCCCTCAGGCGGCTCAGACGACGGTGAAGCCCTTGGCGAAGGCGTCTTCGTCGTCGATCCAGATCGTGTTGAAGCCGGTGGCGATCGCCGAGCCTTCGATCGAGGGAATGACCGCGGGATAGTCGCCGACCTTTGTCGCGGCTTCGACGCGGCCAATGAAGCGGCTGCAGATATAGCTCTCGTGCACGAAGCGGTCGCCGACCTTGAGGCGCCCCTTATGCGCCAGGTGGGCGAGGCGCGCGGACGTGCCGGTACCGCACGGAGAGCGATCGATGGCGCGCTCGCCGTAGAAGACCGCGTTACGGCCATCGGCGTCGTTGCTCTTGGGTTTGTCGGCCCAAAGGACGTGGCTGACGCCGCGGATGGTAGGATCGAGCGGATGCACCGGCTCAATAGCCTCGCGGACGAGGCGGCGGATGATCGGCGAGAGCGTCACGATACGGGCGGCGCCCATTTCGTCCAGGCTACGATAGGCGCCTTGCGGCTCGATGATGGCGTAGAAATTGCCGCCATAGGCGATGTCGATGGAGAGCGGGCCGAAGTCCGGCACGTCGATGCGCACGCCCTCGGCCGCGACGTAGGATGCGACGTTGCGCAGGCGGACAGAGCGGACGCGGCCGCCCTCCTCCACACAATCAGCCTCGATGCGTCCGGCGGGCACGTCGATAATCGCCTTGCCCGGCGCCTTGGGGCGGATGAGACCGTTCTCCAGTCCGAAGGTGATCATGCCAATCGAGCCATGGCCGCACATGGGCAGGCATCCGCTCGTCTCGATGAAGAGGATGCCGATGTCGGCGTCCGGGCTCGTTGGCGGATAGAGGAAGCCGCCGCTCATCATGTCGTGGCCGCGCGGCTCGAACATGAGGCCCGTGCGGACCCAGTCGTAGCGCGCGATGAAATCCTGCCGGCGCTCAGCCATGGTGGCGCCGCTCAAAACAGGCGCGCCGCCCACGACGAGCCGCACGGGATTGCCCGCGGTGTGGCCGTCGATGCAGAAGAACGTCGATCTCATGGTCTTTTCGTTCAGGCCGCGCGGAGCTTCTCGCGCGCCGCGGCGGCGGCCTCGACCATCGCGATGACCTCCGCACGGCGGGCGCCGGTGAGCGGGTGGCGCGGCGCGCGAACGCGCTCGGAGCCACGGCCGAGGACCTGTTCGGCGAGCTTGATGCATTGAACGAGGTCGTGGCCGGCGTCGAGATGCAGGAGCGGCATGAACCAGCGATAGATCGCGCGCGCGGTTTCAAGATCGCCCTTTTTCGCGGCCTCGTAGAGCGCGAGGGATTCCTTCGGGAAGACGTTTGTCAGGCCCGACACCCAGCCGGCGGCGCCGAGGAGCAAGCCTTCGAGCGCGACATCGTCGAGGCCCGCGAAGACCGTGAAGCGATCGCCGAAGGCGTTGAAGAGATCGGTGAAGCGGCGCGTGTCGGGGGCGCTCTCCTTGACCGCGGCGATGCTTTTCAGGTCAGACAATTCCTTCAGCGCCGCGAAGCTGATCTCGACGCGATAAGCCGGGGGATTGTTGTAGAGCATGATCGGCAGGCCGGTGCTTTCCGCAACCGTGCGGAAGTGAGCCACAAGCTCGGCCTCGGTCGGCACGTAGACCATCGCCGGCAGCACCATGAGCCCATCGGCGCCGATCTTCTCAGCGTCGCGCGCGAAGGCGGCGGCGCGCGGCGTCGTGAGCTCCGAGACGCCGGCGACGACCGGGACGCGGCCCTTCACCGTCTCGACCGCGGCGCGCAGGACAGTGCGTTTCTCCTCCGGTTCCAGGGAATTGTTCTCCCCCACCGTGCCCATGAGGATGAGGCCGTGCACCCCATCCTTCACCAGCGCCTCGATGACGCCTTGCGTCGCGGGGATGTCCACAGACAAATCGGCGGCGAATTGCGTGGTGGCGGCGGGAAAGACGCCGCGCCAAGAAACGCCATTCTGGGTAACGGGCATGGAGGCTCCTCGATTTGAGGGTTTCGTAGCCGATCCAAATCGGGCGGGCAAAAGCGATGACGTCGGCGCTGTCATGAAATCGGTCCTGGTGATCGGAGGCGGGCTCGTGGGGGCGGCGTCCGCGCTGCGGTTGCAGGCGGCCGGGATTGCCACGACGCTCGTGGACCCGGGCGACCCGCGGCGGTCGGCGTCGTTTGGAAACGCGGGGTGCATCGCGACGGAACAGGTGGAGCCGTGGGCGTCCTGGAAGAACGTCTCGGGCGCGGCCGGGCGGCTCTTCGCGTTCGGGGGCGCGCTTGACTTCCGGCTGAGCGACGTGGGCCGCTGGCTGCCCTGGTCGATGCGATACCTTGCGGCGTGCGAGCGGGCGCGGTTCGAGCGCGGACGCGCGGCGCTGGCCGCGCTCCTCGCGGAGGCGCTGCCCGCATGGCAGAGGATCGCGGCGCTCGCAGGCGTCCCAGACCTGGTGCAGGCGGATGGGCACGCGGTGGTCTGGATGTCGCCGCGCGCGGCGGAGGCCGGGCGCGCCGCGTGGGAGGGGACGCCGACCGGCTCGGCGCGGTTCCGCGACATGCGCGATGACGACCTCGCTGCCTATGCCCAAGCGATCGGGCGCGCGCCCGCCGGCGGCATCCTCTTTTCCGGGACGGGCCAGGTGGGATCGCCGCAGGGCGCGCGCGATGCGATCCTGGCGGCGTTCCAACAACGCGGCGGCGAGAGCGCGCCGGGCCGTGTCGTTCGCCTCGATGGACCGCGCGCCACATTGGAAGGCGGCAGAGTGCTGGAGGCGGACGCTGCGCTCGTCGCGGCGGGCGCCTGGTCAGCGCCCCTGATGCGGCAGCTCGGCCATGAAGCGCCGCTGATCGGCGAACGCGGCTATTCGATCGAAAGCGCGCATCACGGATGGTCTGACAATCTGCCGGCTACGGTGTTCGAAGAGCGCGCTCTCGTCCTCGTGCGGTTCGCAACCGGCCTGCGCGCGACCAGCTTCCTCGAATTCGGATCTCCGGACGCGCCGGGCGATCCGCGGAAATGGGCCACGCTCGAACGGCATGTCCAAGAACTAGGCATCTCGTTCGACCCGCAGCCGTCGCGCTGGGTCGGACCGCGGCCTACGCTGCCTGATTATCTGCCCGCGATCGGACGAGCCGCCGATTCGCGCGTGCTCTACGCCTTCGGGCATCAGCATCTCGGCCTCACGCTCGCAGCGGTGACGAGCGAGCTCGTCGCCGCCCTGGCCACGGAGGCTCCCCCTCCGGTGGATATTTCGCCGTTCCGGATCGAGCGGTTCAGCGCCTGAGGCGCCGCCGCGATTTGCGCCCTCGTGACAAAGCCGTTAGACGGCTGGTGGGGTTGGCGTCGAGGGCCGCTTCCGTTCCACAAACCCGCACGGAACTCGGGGAACGACGCCAGGGGAGACGATGGCGGACAATTCATCGAGCGAGACGCCGGTCCCGCCGCAGGACGCCTGGGCCCGCTTCGTGCAAGGCCCGGCCCCCGCCTGGATCAAGCATATCGAAGCGCCGCACGACGCCGAGGCGGAAAGCGCGGTCTCCTGGCTGCTCCGCGACGAGCAATATCGGCTTTCCGACAAGAGCGAGCGCTACTTCCATTTTGTTCAGCGTGCGGACAATGAGGTCGGCGTCGATTGGCTTTCGGAAATCCGCATCACGTTCAATCCGAGCTATGAGACGCTCTTCCTGCACGGCGTCACGATCATCCGCGAGGGGCGCGCCATCGACGCCCTCGGCGACGCCGACCTCGATTTCATGCGTACCGAACGCGACATGCACGCGCGGATCTATCGCGGCGATTATTCGCTCGTGATCCAGGTGCGCGGCCTGGAGCCGCTCGACAGCCTCGACTATTCCTACACTATTGCCGGCCAAAATCCGGTGTTCGGCGGGCGCGTAGTCGCGCCCATCGGCTTCACATTCAAGACGCCGCTCGGTCGTCATCATGCACGCGTCCTGCACGCAGCGGATCTCAAGCTGGAGATCCACGCCAAAGGACCGAAGGTCAAGCCGAACCGCACAGAGAAGGACGGCGTCGTTGAGCTCGTGTTCGACCGCTTCAAGGCGCCGCGTCACGAGTTCGAGGCGTTTGTTCCACCAGAATATGACGACCAGGCCTCGGTCTGGACGTTCAACGGGTTCGGCTCCTGGGCCGAAGTCGCGCGCTGGGCGGCCGATCTCTACGCGACCGATCCCGAGGATGCGACGATTGGCGAGCTTACGGCGTCATGCAAGGGGCAGCCAAACCCCACGCTTGCCGCGATTGCCTACGTGCAGGACCGCATCCGCTATGTCGCGACGAATTTCGGCGAGGGCGGATATCGGCCGCGCGCGCCGGCGCTCATCGTCCAACGACGGTACGGCGACTGCAAGGACAAGGCGCTGCTGCTCGCCGCGATCCTGCGCAAGCTCGGCCACGACGCCCATGTCGCGCTCGTGTGCGCCCAGCGCCCGCGCGGGCCGCTGACGGACGCCCCGGCGCCGAACGCGTTCGACCACGTCATCGTCAAGGCCAAGATCGACGGAGAGGCGCGCTGGATCGACGCCACGGTGACGGGCCAGGCAGGTCCGCTGACGCGGCGCTGGCGCCCGCACGCAATGGCGACCCTCGTGGCGCGCGCCGACACGCGCAATCTCGAGCTTATTCCGCCGTTGCCCGACGCGCTCATCGGCGACCGTTCGGAGACCCTGCACGACATGAGCGCAGGCGTCGATAAGCCGGTTCTCTTCCACTATTGCAGCACCGCGACCGGCGGCGAGGCGGAAGGCCTGCGGCGGTGGATCGCCTCGATCGGCGCGGCAGGGATCGAACGCGAGCTGCGTCGGCTCTCCTGCGAAGAGCACGGAGAGGTGGAGCAGGCCGAGCCGCTGGAGATCAGCGACGACACCGATTCCAACAAGATCACGCTCAAGAACCGGCTGAAGCTGGTCAATCCATGGGGGGCGACGCCGGAGGGCGGACGGGAGTATCGCGCGCTCATCTGCCACGCGACGGCGCTTCTGCCGACAGCCCAGGCGCACGGGCGCACGCGGCCGCTCGCGCTCAAGGCGCACCCACTGCATCACGTGCATGTGGAGACGATCAAGCTCCCGCGCGGGGTGCGGCCGATCGGGGCCAAGAACCAGAAGATCGGGCGCAAGAACGAGGCGTTCGAGTTCTCGCGCCAGGACGTGCTTTCCGGCGCCAAGCTGAAGATACGCGTCGAGACGAAAACCCTGGCGACGCATCTCTCGGCGACGGCGGTGCTCGGCGCCCAACGGGACGAAACCGCGCTGCAGGCTGGGCACCAGCTGCATCTGGTCTTCCCACAACGCGGCCTGCTCAGGGTGTTTGCCTGACGCGCCGCTTCACGGTTCGAGCAGGCCGGCGAAGAGCGGACGGGCGTAGAGATCAACCGCATTCGCCAATGTCGCGCCAGGCGCCCAGCGCGCGAGATCTGCCGCGGCGTTGACCATGCCGTTGACGACCTGAGCAGCGATCGCAGGATCGACCGGACGCACCGAGCCGTCTGCGACGCCGTCTGCGATCATTCCAGCGAAGCGATTGGTGAGCCGCTGCATGTTGGCGGCGAGGCCCTCGCGCATGGAATCGGGCGCGGCGGCGAGCGCCATGTAATGCAGAAGCGGCCCCTCCTCACTCAATTGAAAGAGCACGAGCTCGGCGACGGCGGCGGACAGCCTGGTCCAGCCCGACGCATCGAGCGCCATCGCGGCGTGCTGGGTTCGGCGGATGGCGGCGAAGCTGCGCTCGAAACATTCCGCGACGAGATCGTCCTTGGCCTCGAGGTGATGGTAGAACGAGCCTTTGGTCACGTTGAGGCGCGCAGAAATCTTCTCCACCGACGCGCCATGATAGCCCTGCTCGTTGATGAGCAGGGTGGCGGCATGAAGGAACGCATCCGGCCCAGGCTCAGATACCGACGCCGCGCCCTGGCCCGCGACGCCCAGGAGGCGCGGCGCGAACGCAGTCTTGTCGCCCAGCCCGTGCAGGAGGAGATCGGCGAGACGCGCGCCAACGCGCGCGTAATCCTCGTCCTCGTACTGGCGCACCCAGGTGCGCGCCCAGAGTATCACCGAGAAGAAGAGATGCGTACGCGCGTTCACCTGCTGGCGGGATAGGCGCGCATCGTCGCGGACGATCCGGCGCATGCGTTTGAAAAGATCAACATAGCAATTGAACAAGGGTTCGCGCTGAGGACCTGCGAACGCGCGCAGCTCATAGAAGTTCACGAGCTCGGGACGCTCGCCGCGTGCGATATCCGACAGCATGGCGAAGTAGCGATCGCAGAACGCGCGCACGCGCGCCTCGGGTGCGGCCTGCGCGGCGGCCTCGTCCGCGACGGCGCCGATGGCGGCGAGAGTCTGATCATAGCATGCGGCCGCCAAGTCTTCCTTGCGGCGATAATAATAGGTGAGGCTGGTGGTGATGAGGTCCACGCTCTGGGCGACGTCGGCGAGCGTGGTTCCCTTCAGGCTCTTGGTGTTGAAGAGGCGCGCGGCCGCGTCCAGAATCTCTTCGCGCTTGCGGGCGAAGCGGCGGGTCTGTCGCGCGGCCGCGGAGCTCATGGCCGGAGGGTATCGGCCCTGGGCCGGGCTGTCACGCGGGGGCGGGCTTCGATATCGCCCTTTCTTTCTGCTGCAGCGCGGCAAGTTCGGCGCTGTCGTGGGAGCAGAAGATCGTCACGTCGGGGCGCTCGCGCTTCAGGGCCGCCAAGCGGGCGACATTCTTTCGGCGCGCCGCACGGTCAGCGTCCATGATGTGCTGGTAGACGGCGAGGCCCGGGGGCATGTGGGGGTGATCCAACATCTGGGCGGAATGGAGGTAGGCGTCGCCGGCATGGAGGAGCCATCCATCGGCCGCCCCGATCGCTACGCCGGCATGCCCGAGCGTGTGCCCCGCGAGCGGCAGCATGAGGATTTCCGGGGGCAGGCCGTCGAGGGCGCGCACCGCGCCGAAGCCCATCCAGCCCTCACCGTCAGGTTCATAGACGCGCCAATCGCGCACATCGTCCCATTGCTTGGGCCGATATCGCTGGTTCGCCACGAAGCCGCGCCGTTTCGCCTCGGCGGCTTCGCGTTCGCGCGCGAGTACGTGGACGCGTGCGAGCGGGAAGTCCTCGAGGCCGCCGGCATGGTCGAAGTCGAGATGGGTAAGCACGATGTGGCGCACATCCGCCGCCGCGAAGCCGAGCGCCTCGATCTGGCGCAGCGCGGTGTCTTCCTCGCACAGACGGATGTTGAGAATCGCAGGCCAAAGCCAGGGCAGACGCGCGTGCGGCGCGCGCACGTCCTGCAAGCCGTAGCCCGTGTCGATAAGAACGAGGCCGCGATCAGTCTCGATCAGCAGGCAATGCGTGCAGATGTCGGCGAGGAAGCCTTTGCTCGCGCCGTCATAGAACGAGCCGCCGAGCGGGCAATGCGTGCCGCAATTGAGATGGCGCACACGCATCGCCCGCCCTCGTGTCCCTAAGCAGCGGCGGCGATCGCCTGGCCTTCGATGAAGGCGAGGAGATCGGCGTTGAGCTCGTCGGCATTGGTGGCGGCGAAGCCGTGGCAACCGCCCTTGTAAACCTTGAGCGTCGCGTTCTTGAGGATCTTCGCGCTCATCAGCGCCGAGGCCCCGATGGGCACGATCTGGTCGTCATCGCCGTGCGCGACAAGCACGGGTATGTCGATCTTCTTCAGATCCGCCGTGTAATCGACTTCCGAGAATTCGTGGATGCAGTCGAGCTGGCCTTTGAGGCCGCCCATCATGCCCAAGCGGCGGAAGCTGTCGCGCACGCCCTCCGAGATCTTCGCGCCGGGACGATTGTAGCCGTAGAACGGAATCGTGAGGTCGTAATAGAATTGCGCGCGATCCTCGCGCGCGCCCTTGCGGATGCCGTCGAAGACGTCGAGCGGCAGACCGCCCGGATTCTTCTCCGTCTTGACCATCAGCGGCGGCACGGCGCCCAAGAGCACGGCCTTCTTCACCCGGCCGGTTCCGTGGCGGCCCATATAATGCGCGATCTCTCCCCCGCCAGTGGAATGGCCGATGAGCACAGCGTCCTTCAGGTCGAGGCGCGCCATCACCTCGGCCAAATCGTCCGCATATCGATCCATGTGGTTGCCGTCCCAGGTCTGGGACGAGCGCCCGTGGGAGCGGCGATCGTGCGCGATGACGCGATAGCCGCGCTCGCCGAGGAAGAGCATCTGGCGCTCCCAATCGTCGCCGGCGAGCGGCCAGCCGTGCGAGAAGAGGACGGGCGGGCCCTTACCAAGATCGGTGTAGTAGATTTGGGCGCCGTCCTTCGTCGTTACGTAGGGCATGACAGTCTCCTTCTTGATGTGCCCCATGCCCTTCAGGCGGCGCGGCCGATCGGCGTGACGTTGCCGTTGCTCTTGTTCTTCAACGCCCAGTCGAGCGCGAAGTCGGCGACCTCTTCCCAGCCCGGCTCGGCGCACGTCCAATGCGAGCGATCCGGATAGAGCTTGAACTCGGTCAGCGACGGCGCCTTCTTCTGCGCCTTGTAGTTCGCCTTCGTCATAGAGGCGTCGGCGATAAGATCGCGGCCGCCGGCGATAAGCAGGAGCGGCGGACGCTTCGGGTTCTTCCAGACCAGCTTCTCGGGCGCGAGGATGCCGTCCCAATAGACCTTGCCGGCCGTCGGCACGATGTAACGATCATAGTGATCGTCCTTCATCTCTTCGGGCAGCGCCTGGGCGAAGCGCGTCTTGAAGAACTTCCGGCTCATCTGGATCACCTTGCCGTAGGCCAAGGGATCGAAGAGCACGAAGCCCGCCGACATCGCGGCGTTGAAGCCCAGCGGCACGCCCGGCGCCGGCGCGGGGTCGATCGCAACGCCCGCGGCGCCCAGGCCGCGCTGCAGCAGATATTGCGTCCAGACGCCGCCGGCGGAGTGGCCGATCAGGATCGGCGCCTCGGGAAGCGCGCGGATCTTTTCCTCCAGGCTTGCGACGATCTGCTTGGGGCCAACCTTGGCGAGGATCTTGCGCGGGTTGGCGCGCAGGTCGGCGGGCTCACCCTCGTCATGCGGCCAGTCCGGCGTGTGCACCGTGAAGCCCTTCGCCTCGTAACGCGCCTTCCAATTCTCCCAGCCCTTTGAATTGAGCCAGGCGCCGTGAATGAGCATGATCGTCTTGGTCATGGGAGCCTCCGTCCTCGATGACCGAAACCATGCGCCCTACCGCAGCGCCAACCAATTCTACGTAAGGCTCGCGGCCTCATACTCAGGTATGAGCGTCGCGTTGCGCGATGGGCAACGTGACGCGAAAACGGGCGCCGCCCTCGGGCCGGTCCTGCACGTCGATGCGTCCGCCATGGGCTTCCACAATGGAGCGACAGATCGGCAGCCCCATGCCCATGCCGCCGGGCTTGGTGGTGAAGAAGCTCTCGAACAGCCGCGCCTTGTGCGCGGCGGAAATGCCCGGACCGGAATCCTCCACTGCGATCTCGACTCCGTCGCCAGCGCGAACGCTCGAGACGCGGATGCGACGGGGCGCGGGCGCCGCAGCCATCGCCTGCATCGCGTTGACGACGAGGTTGACGACAACCTGATGGATCTGTGTGCGGTCCGCGCGCACGCGCGGCAGCTCCGGCGCCAGTTCGGCGACGGCCTCGACGCCGTGGGTCTGCAATTCGTGGCGCAGGAAGGACAACGCTTCGCCGATGGCTACATTGATTTCGAGCGGCCCGTGCTCGGGCGGCTTCTGGGTCGCCATGGCGCGCACGCGGGCGATGATTGCGCCGGCGCGGGCGCCGTCGGCGATGATCCGGTCAATGACGGCGCGAACTTCGACGAGGTCCGGCTCAGGGCGGTCCAGCCAGCGCTGGCCTGCGGCGGCGTTGGCGGCGATGGCGGCAAGCGGCTGATTGACTTCGTGAGCGATGGACGCCGTGAGCTCTCCCAGCATGGAGACGCGCGCCGCATGGGCGAACTCGGCGCGAACGCGCTCCAGCGCCGCCTGGGCGCGGACGCGCTCGGTCACATCAATGACCCCGATCAGGAGCTTGCCGGCCGCGACCGTCTCGGGCGCGAAACAGGCCGTGAAGAGCGCGTCGATCTCGCGCCCGTCGAGCGTCTTGAGGCGACACTCGGCGGCGTAACTCGGCTTGCGGGTGATCGCGGCGACGACGCTTGCGGCGTAAACGTGATTGCTCGCCTCGGGCCAGAATGGTTCGACGCTTCCAGTCACTTTCCCCCGATCGCCGCCGAAGAAGAGCGACACGGTCTCGTCGTTCACGTCGAGCACGCGGGTTTCGCGCATCATCTCGCGGACGAGATCGGGATGGGCGGCGAAGTGCGCGACGAGGTCCTTCACGCCGGCGGCGCGCACCTTGCCGACGATCTTGCCGACCCCGGAGAAATCGAGTTCCCAGAACGAGGCGGCCATGGCCTGGAAGAGATTGCGATAGCGGTATTCGCTCCGGCGGAGCGCGTCGGCGGCCGCTTTGCGATCGGTGACGTCCATCAGCGCGCCGACGAATTGCGCCGGCGCATCCGGAAGCGGGCGCGCGACGACATGCACGTGCTTGACCTTGTCGCCGGGGAGGAGCAACCGCGTCTCGAACTCGAATGGCGCGCGTTCAGCGCGAGTTTTTGTGACAAGCGCCTGGAAGGCCCCGGCGTCATCGGGGTGGATGCGCCCGGCGATGAAATCGATCCCGGGACGGGGCCCCTGCTTGGCCTCGAATATGCGGGCGCATTCGTCGGACCAGACGAACTCGTTCTTGTCGAGGTTCCAGCCGAAGCTGCCTGCGCCGGAGAGGCGCTGGGCCTCGGCAAGGTAGGCGGCCTCGGCCTGCGCGAGCATGCGCGCCTGCTCACGATGGGCGTCGGTCAGCGATCGCAGGCGGTGGACCAGTGCGACGATGAGCCCCGAGGCGAGCACGAACGCTGCGAGAGCGGCCATGTCCTCCTTGGCGGCAGCCGCGAAGCTGCGATACGGCGGAATGAAGAAATAAAGCAGGCAAAGGGCCGCGGCCGCGACGAAGGCCAGAGAGGAGCGCAGCCCGTCGAGCAGCGCCAGGCAGATCACCGCGACCAGGAAGACGAAAGCCGCGGCGGCGAAATGCAGGCCGAGCGCGAGGCACGCCCAGGCCGCGCCGGAAAGCCCGATCGCCCCAAGCGCCCAGACGGCGGCAATGCGCTTCGCACGGCCTAAAAGGACGGCGTCCATGGACCTCCCGGCGGGTTCCCCGGCCGAAGAACAAATCCCCAGAGCTGCGTGCGTGGCAAGCGGCTTCGCCGCTCCGGTCAGCCGGGGCGCGCGACCGCCCGCTTGATGCAGGCATCGAGCGCGCCTGCATCGAAGGGCTTGCGCAGGAGGCAGCAGGCGCCGGACGCCAAGACGCGCGCCTCGAGGCCGGGCTCGCTGCGCCCGGTGATCATGATGACCGGCGCAACGACGCCCTCGGCGGCCAAGCGATGCCTCAAATCAATGCCGCTCAGCCCGGGCATGTGGATATCGGTGACGATGCAAGCGATGGCCTGGGTGTGGGGGGCGGCGAGGAAGGCCTCCGCGTCGGGATAGGCCTGCGCTCGATAGCCGAGCGAGCGCACCAGCCCCGTCAGCGCGGTCCGCAGGGATTCATCGTCGTCGATGATGGCGATCAGGGGTTCCACACCGACAAGCATCCCATGCGCGTCGGCCTGCCGAAATTATACGCAAGTCTTAAGGGGAGTTCCTTAGGCCCCGAGCGCCTCGGACATCCGCACCAGTTCCGCGAGGGAGCGGGCCTCCATCTTCCGCATGGCGGCGCCGCGATGGATCTTCACGGTGATCTCGGAGAGCGAGAGGTCTCCGGCGATCTGCTTGTTCATCTTGCCGGCCGCCACCAACGCCATCACCTGGCGCTCGCGCGGCGAGAGCGTCGCGTAGCGGGCGCGCAGGGCGTCGAGCCGACCCTCCGCCGCGCGCCGGTCACGGTCGCGCGCGATTGCGGCGGCCACGGCGTCCAGCATGTCCTGGTCGCGGAAGGGCTTGGTGAGAAAGTCCACCGCGCCCGCCTTCATGCCTCGCACGGACATTGGGATATCCCCATGGCCCGTCATCAGCACGACGGGAAGAGACACGCCGAGACCCGCGAGCTGCTCCTGGAAATCGAGCCCGCTCAACCCGGGGAGGCGTATGTCCACGACCAGGCAACCGGCCCCCTCAGCGCGCGGCGCGGCGAGGAATTCGGTCGTGGAGCCAAAGAGGCGCGTGGCCAGCCCCGTAGACCGGAAGAGGCTGTCGAGCGCCGCCCGAAGCGCGGCGTCGTCGTCGATGACGTGAACGGTGGCGGCCTGCTCGCCCATGACACGATCTAGCACGGCGGGCGGCGGTATCTGCAATGCTGCGTCGGGGCGGCGAATGAGGTATGTAACTATCGGCCCTGCCGGGCGTTGAATTGCGCATGCCTGCCAAGCTCAAGGCCTATCGCGCCAAGCGCGACTTTACGAGAACCGCCGAGCCGAGCGGCGCACGCTCGCCCGCGCCGGCCAAGTCGCTCCGTTTCGTGGTTCAAAAGCACGACGCCACGCGGTTGCACTACGACTTCCGGCTCGAGCTCGACGGCGTGCTCAAATCCTGGGCGGTGACGAAGGGACCATCGCTTGATCCGCGCGAGAAGCGCCTCGCGGTGGAGGTCGAGGATCACCCGCTCGCGTACGGCGATTTCGAGGGTACGATCCCGGAAGGAGCGTACGGCGGGGGGACGGTGCTGCTCTGGGACCGCGGCCGGTGGCGCCCCGAGGGTGATCCGAAACAGGCGCTCAGGGCCGGCGAGCTCAAGTTCATCCTTGAAGGCAAGAAGCTCAGGGGCGGATTCGTCCTGGTGCGGATGAAGAAACGCCCATGCGAGAAGCGATCCAATTGGCTGCTCATCAAGCATCGCGACGAATACGCAGGCGCGGGCAAGGACGTGCTCGATGAGGACGTCTCGGTCGCGTCAGGCCGCAGCATGGCGCAGATCGCCGCTGGTGAAGGGCGAAAGCCTCGGCCGTTCATCACCAAGGCGGCGCGCGCATGAAAGACGACGTGCACGGCGTCGCGGTGACGCATCCGGAGAAGCTGCTCTGGCCCGCCCCGCCGCTGACGAAGCGGGATCTCGCCCTCTATTTCGAAGCACAGGCCGCGTGGATGCTGCCCCATGTCGCCAATCGCCCCTGCTCGATCCTGCGCGCGCCGGACGGCGTCGAGGGCGAGCGCTTCTTTCAGCGTCATAAGATGAAGGGGGCATCGGCGCACATCGTCGAGGTGCAGGTCGCCGGCGAGGCCAAACCCTACATCGCGTTCAACACGGTCGAGGCGCTCATCGCGGCAGCCCAGATCGGCGCGATCGAGCTGCATCCCTGGAACTGCCGGCCGGGCGAGCCTGAGGCTCCGGGCCGCCTGGTGTTCGATCTCGATCCGGGCCCGGACGTCGCGTTCGCGCGCGTGGTCGATGCGGCGAAGGAGGTTCGCGAACGCCTTGAGGCCGTCGGCCTCGCGGCATTCTGCAAGACCTCGGGCGGCAAGGGCCTGCATGTCGTGACGCCGCTCAAGGATGTGCGCGCGCGCCCTGGCTGGGACGAGGCGAAGGCCTTCACGCGCGAGCTGTGCGTGCAGATGGCAGCGGATTCACCCGATCGCTACGTCGTCAACATGGCGAAGACGCTGCGCGTCGGCAGAGTCTTCCTCGATTATCTGCGCAACGACCGCACGGCGACCGCGGTCGCGCCGCTCTCGCCCCGCGCGCGCGCCGGCGCGCCGGTTTCGATGCCGCTTACCTGGGCGCAGGTGCGCGCCGGGCTCGACCCGATGCGCTTCACGTTGAAGACGGCGCCGGCGCTCCTTGGGAAGAGCAAGGCGTGGGCTGACTATGCCGCTTCCGAACGGCCGCTTGCGCCCGCCGTGAAGAAGCTCTGCAAGAGCTCGCGCTGAGCCTCAGGTGAGCGCAGCGATCAACACCCAGACGCCGATGATCGCGAAGATCGCGGCGGCGGCCATGCGCACATAGCGGAGCGGCACAACCTTCACCGTAGCCTCCCCGACGAGGACGGCAGGCACATTGGCCAGCATCATGCCGAGCGTGGTGCCAATGGCGACCAGCACGATGTCGTTGAAGCGCGCGGCGAGCAGCGAGGTGGCGATCTGGGTCTTATCGCCGATCTCGACCAGGAAGAAGGCGACGAGCGTGGTGAGGAAGACGCCGCCCATCGACCGGTTCGCGGCGCCCTCATCGTCCTTGTCCGGCACGAGCGCCCAGGCCGCCATCGCGATGAAAGCGACCCCGACGATGCTTTGAAACACGGTCCCGGAAAGCCATTGCGCCACGAGGTAGCCCAGCGCGGCCGCGGCGGCGTGGTTGAGCAAGGTCGCAACAAGGATGCCGAGGATGATGGGGACGGGCTTGCGGAAGCGCGCGGCGAGCACGAGGGCGAGCAGCTGCGTCTTGTCGCCAATCTCGGCGATGGCGACGATGGCGGTGGAGATTCCGATGGTCTCGAGCATAGAGCAATCCAGGGCGCGGCGTTGAGCACGACGACACGTCGCCTCCGCGCGCCCAAAACGGCCGAAGGCGTCGCATCGTCGGTCTCGCCAATCCGGAGCCGGCCCCTTTGAGGCCTCAACTCCGCCGCGCGCGCCATGGTCACCAAGGACCAAGTCTGTTGACGCGCGCTTCGCTGGGACTGCGAACGGCTACTCCCCGAGAGCACGCGTTGGTTAGACGCGGACGCTTCCTTTGTAAAGCTGCCCCCCCCTTCACGGACGAGAGGCGGCGCAGGAGAGCGCGCGCCATTCCTCCATCTCGCGGCGTTGGCGCGCGTTGAAGTCTTCGATGATCACATAAGCGTCTTCGCCGATGATCATCTGCAGCGGCGGGTTCGGCGCATCGACCACCTCGGCGATGACGCGCGCGGCCCAGGCGGGATCGTGCTCCTTGAGCGTTCCCAGCATTGCCTTCATCGCCTCGGCGGCGGGCCGATAAGCCTCGCTCGGGGCCGGGCGGATGACGGAAGCGCCGAAATTGGTGGCGTAGGCGCCCGGCTCGATCACGGTGACCTTGAGGCCGAACGGGGCAACCTCCGCGGCGAGGCCCAACGAGAACCCCTCCACCGCGAACTTGCTTGCGCAATAGAGCGAGACGAGCGGGCCCGAGGTGCGCCCGCCGACGGAGGAGAAGTTGACGATGTGCCCCGCGCCCTGCGCGCGCATACGCGGCAATGCCGCGCGGGTGACGTCGATCGCGCCAAAGGTGTTGACCTCGAACATGCGCCGGACGAGCGCGTCGTCGGCGTCCTCGATCGAGGTCTGGATGGCGAAGCCGGCATTGTTCACCAGCACGTCGAGCCGGCCGAACGCAGCGAACGCGCGGTCGAGGCCGGCGCGAACCTCGTCGGGTTTCGTCACGTCCAGCTTCAGTATCAGCGCACGCTCAGGATAGCGCGCGCTGAAATCCGCCACGGTCGTCTCGTCGAGTGCGGTGACCGCGACGCGGTCGCCGCGCGCCAGCGCGCGCTCAGCCAATGCGCGGCCAAAGCCGCTGGTGCAGCCGGTGATCAGCCAAGTCTTCGCAGCGTCCGCCATCGCGTAAATGCCTTCGTCTTTGTTTCAAACCGGCCGCAAGATCGAGGAGATCGACAATGGATCACCACATCGGATTGCCGCTGCGCGTCGTTTCGGGAACCGGCTGCAGCACGTCCCAATGCTCGACGATCTTGCCGCCCTGGAAGCGCCAAAAATCGGCGAACATACGGCCGCGGTCTTCAGGGCCCACGGACATGAAATAGTGCACGACGAGATAGTCGCCGACGATGAACTTGTGCACGAAACGCGTCTGCCATTCGCTTTCCGGCGCGTAGGCGTCCGGCGCGGCGGCGGTGCGCTCAGCGAACCATTTGACCTGATCCTCCGGGTCGTTGGGGAGCTCGGAATTGTGCTCCACGAAGCCGGGGCCGGTATGGTCGCGGATCGCCTTCGGGAAATTGTGCTCGACATAGAGCAGCCTGAAGAAGTCCTCGGCCGCTACGCGCATGGCGTCGCCGGCGGCGTGGGTCATCTCTCTCACGAAGCCCTCCTCCCTGGTCTTTTTGCGCCGACCTCCGCCGGCCCGAGTGTTAGCTTCTTTCAACTACAACTTCGTATAACAATTCTCAAGTCCGTCAGCGGCCCGGCGCCGTGCGGCTTGCGCCAGATCAAGACGAGACCGTACACGACCAGCCAAGGAGCTTGCGATGACAGCACCCCTGACCTGGATCGTCACGGCCGACGGCGGCGCGGCGCGCTTCTTCGAACGCCTGCGGCCGGGCGCGGACCTCACCGAAAAGACCGATATCGCGATGCGCGCGACCCCGCCGGCGCAACCACGCGACCGGCTGCCGCGCGCGCAGGAAAGCGCGACGCCTGCGCGGCACAGCATTGAGCCGCGTACATCGCCCCGCACGGCAAGCGAGACGCATTTCCTGCGCGGCGTCGCGCAATTGATCAACGCATCGGCGGAGTCGGGCGCGTTCGACGCGCTCATCGTGTGCGCTCCACCGCGGGCGCTCGGCATTCTGCGTGACCTATTGGGGAGCGCCGCCGCGCAACGCCTGCGCCAGACGATCGCGAAAGACTTCATCCATGACAGCGCCAAGCAACTCGAGCGGCATCTGGAAGGAAGCCTCCCCTGAGCGCGGGGCGATTGACGCCGATCAAAACGGCTCGCGCGCGGCCTGGCTAGCCTGAAGCGAGGGAGGCCTCGCGATGAGCCACAAGTCGATCCTTGCTGTTGCTTCCGGTTCCGACGAGGACGCGCATGTTCTCAACGTCGCGGCTGGGCTCGCCAGGGAGAGCGGCGCGGAAACGCGCGTCGCGCCGGCCTTTCCCGACCCCGCCGCGGACCTCGTCTATTACGGCGCAGCAATGCAGCGCGGCATCGACGAGGGCATCATGGAGCGTATCCGCGCCTCGGAACGTGATGCGCAGGCGCGGCTCGAGCGCATGGCGCGCCAGGCTTCGGAGGAAGCCGACTTGGCGTCCGAGATTCGAGTTGAGCCGCGCTCGCTGTCGCCGGCGGCGACCGTCGCGGCGGCGGTGGCGCTGAGCGATCTGGTCGTCTTCGGCGCACATGCGGCGCGGCGCGCGGCGCTGCTCGCCGATCTCTTCGCGGAGACGCTACTGCAGGCGCGCGCCAGTGTGCTTCTCGTCAAGGGCGGTCCATGGAAGAGCGACACGGCGGCCATCGCGTGGGACGGCAGCGCACAGGCCGGCCGAGCGGTGCGCGCCGCAATGCCGATCCTGCAGCGCGCGCGGAGCGTGCGCATCCTCACTAACGCCGACGACGCGGAGGGGATCGCGAGCATCGTCGAGCCGGACGATCTCCAGGCCTATCTTGCGCTGCACGGCGTCGCCAACGCGAAGACGAGCGCCGTGCGCGGGGGCGATGTGGCCGCTTCGCTGCTCGACGCCGCCATGGCCGCGGAAGCAAGTCTGCTCGTCGCCGGCGCCTATGGACGTCCGCGGGTCTTCGAACTTGTGCTCGGCGGCACGACGCGCGCGCTCGTCAATGCGGAAGGAGGCCCGCACCTGCTGCTCGCCCACTGAAGGCGGACGCGCCGAAGCGTTGCCAATCGAGTTTGCCTACAATAGCGTTAGCCCATCACAAGAATGACGGGAGGACGCATGCGCAAGTGGAGCAGAAGGCAGGTCGCGCGGAACGCTGCGGCGGCAGGGATCGTCGCGCCGTTCGCGCAAGGATGCGCCACCACCGCCGCGGCGCCCGGCGGACCGCCGAACATCCTCTTCATCATGGCCGACGATCTCGGCTACGCCGATCTCAGCTGCTACGGGCGCACGGACTATTCCACGCCCGTGCTCGACGGCCTGGCCGCGGATGGGCTGCAACTCACGAACGGCTACGCGAATTCGGCCGTGTGCGCGCCGACACGCGTGGCGCTCGCCACAGGACGCTACCAGTATCGGCTGACGATCGGCCTTGGCGAGCCAGGCATACGCGGCGATCATGGGATTCCGCCCGAGCATCCCACCCTGCCCTCGCAGCTCAAACGCCTCGGCTACCGCACGGCGCTCATCGGCAAGTGGCACATCGGCTCGCCACCCCATTTCGGCCCGCTGCGCAACGGCTATGACCGCTTCTACGGCCTGTACGGAGGCGGCACCGACTATTTCCGTCACGCTCCGGACAACGCGCTGGGCGAAGGCGCCATGCGCGCCAACGCCACGCTGATTGACCAGGACGCGCCGGCGCGCGATGAAGGATACCTGACCGACCTCTTCACCGACCGCGCCATCCAGTGGATCGAAGGCGGCGGGACAGAGCCGTACTTCCTCAGCCTCCACTTCACGGCGCCGCACTGGCCATGGGAGGGCCCCGGCGACCAGGCCGTCTCGCAGCAATTGACCGACCTCAACCATCAGGACGGGGGATCGCTCAAGGTCTATGCGGAGATGGTGCGCAGCCTCGACCGCAATATCGGGCGCGTGCTCGAAGCGATCGAGCGCGGCGGCGCGCGCAACAACACGATCGTCGTGTTCACGAGCGACAATGGCGGAGAGCGCTTCTCGGACGTCTGGCCGTTCGTGGGGGTCAAGGGGGAGTTGCTGGAGGGCGGCATCCGCGTGCCGGCGATCGTGCGGTGGCCTGGCCGCATCGCGCGCGGCCAGCGCTGCGAGCAGGTCATCACCTCAATGGATTGGATGCCGACGCTGCTTGCGGCCGCCGGCGGCGCTCCGGACCCGGCCTATCCGTCGGACGGCGCGAACCTCATCGCTGAACTGACAGGCGCGCCGGCCAAGCCGCGCAAGCTCTTCTGGCGCTTCAAGGCCAACGAGCAGCGGGCCTTTCGCGACGGAGACTGGAAGTACCTGAAGATCCGCGGTTTCGAGCACCTCTTCAATCTCGCGGAAGACCAGCGCGAGCGGGCGGACCGCAAAGACCACGAGGCGGCGATCTTCGCGCGCATGAAGGCCGAATACGATGCGTGGGACGCCACGATGCTGGCGTACACCGAAGAGGCTTACAGCCACGACGTGACGAAGGGCAACTATTCCGATCGCTACTGACGCCGCTTGGAAACGGGCGGCCCGTCCGATCGGATGGGCCGCCCTTCTCCCCCGCCCCCTCAGAAGGCCTTGCGGAACGTCAGCGCGGTGACGCGGCCGGCCGGGCCGTTGCGGCTTGAGTCGTACATGATGCCGGCGCCGGAGCTGTTCAGCATGAGCGGCGGCGTCTCGTCGAAGACGTTCTGCATCGACAAGGTGACGACGATGTCCTGCAGCGGACCGGGGGCGCCTTCGGCGGTCCGGTAGGTCAGGCTCGCATCGAACGAGGTGAAGGCGTCCACTTCTTCGTACTCGGCCGACGCGCCGGTCGGGATCCAGCGGCGGGCCACGTCGTAGCTGCTCTGGTAGTTCAGGAAGAGCGAGCTCTCCCATTGCCCGAAGTCGGCGCTCAACTCGGCGCGGAACTGCAGTCCGAGCGGGCCCGAATAGGCGTTGCGCAGGTCATCGACCGGGCCGCCCTGCACCAATTGCTGGTCGTAGGTCAGCACGTACTGGCCGACGACGCCAACCCTCCATTGCGCGAGAGAGGTCTCGAAATCGTACGACGCCGTAAAGTCCAGCCCGTCGGTCTCGATCGCGCCGGAATTGACCCGCCGCATGTCGATGATCGCGATGGACGTGGCAGGTGTCGGCGAGGGCCCGAGGATGAGCCTATTGACCACGTCGTACTGCCCCGCCGCGAAGCCAGGCATGGCGGTGTTGTTCACCAGCGCCGCAAGCAGCGCGTTGTAGTCCGATTGGCTGATCGTCAGCCCTTGGGTCCAGAACGTCGGGTTGCGATAGACGAACCCGGCGAAAGCGGGATTGGTCAGCGCGGTCGTGGCGCCCGCGTCCGAAGCCGCGCGCGTGATGACGTTCTCGTAAACGACGTTGTAATAGTTGAGCGACAGGCGCAGGCCCGAGACGAAGGACGGCTCGTATTCGACGCCGATCGAATAGGTCTCCGCCTCTTCCGGCCCCAGCTTGCCGTTGCCGCCGATGACGCCCGTCGGGATGTAGGTCGGGCTCGTTCCCAGGAACCCTTGCGAAACGAGGGCGGCGGTCTGCACCGTGTTGACCGCGCTCGTCCACACGCCGGCCTGCGCCGAGGGCGTGTTCGCCGCCAGCACTGGGGCGTGGAACGACGTGCCGTAGCTGCCGTGGAACTCGAGCCCCTCGACGGGGACCCAGGTCAGGCCGATCTTCGGATTGTCGGTCTTGCCGAAGTCCGAGTACTCCTCCCAGCGTTGCGCGAGCGAAAGCTCGAGCTTCTGGATGCCGGGAACCGCGTTTCCTTCGCCGAAGATCGGAATGTAGACCTCGACGAACGACGCATCGACGTCTCGCGCATTGGGCGTCGGCGGCTGCGGGAGGTAGGCGCCGGTGGCGTTGTTGATATTGAAGTTGACGAAATCGTCTTCGTAGTGCTCGGCGCCGATCGCCGCACGAACCTTGCCGCCCGGGAGATCGAACAGCGGGCCGCTCACGCTTCCCGAGTAAAGGATCCGATCGAAGGTGTAGTTCGTCGAGCCGAACGCCCGGAGGTATTCCATCGTCACCGGGCTGTTGCAGTTCGCCGAGCCGTCGCAGAACGGATTGAAGGCCGGGATCGCCCCCAGCGGCCCAGCGAGAAGCTGCGTCGCGCGGGCTGCGAGCAGGCCGCTGTTGGTGGTCAGCACGCTGTTGGAGGCGTCGCCCGTCATGTAATAGACGTCCGCCTTCCACTCGTAGGGCAGGTCGATGCGCGCGCCGAGGGTGCCGCTGAGGATGTCCTCGTAGCCGGAGCGGATCTGCGGCCCCAGATCATAGAGCAGGCTGTAATTCACCGTCAGCGACGTGCCCGTGCAGGTGATCCCGTAGGGGTTCGTCGTGGGCGCGTTGGCGGCGTTGCAGGGGCTGAACGGGTTGGTGTGCGGAACCGTGATCGTCTGCGTCGTCGGGTTCTGCCGGATCGAGAACTGGCGCTTGTAATACACGACGTCGCCATAGAGCTCGACGCCTTGGAAGAGCTCCTGATTGAAGCGTGCGACGATGCTGTCGGAATCTGTTTCCGGCAGCGCGTCAGCGCCGACCCAGACCGACTGGCGGTTGGGCGTGGAGAGGAGTTCGCCAAGCTGCAAGCTCGCCGCCTGGCCGCGCGGAATGCCGAACGTACCGACCGACGTCACGATGTTGCCGGGCGCCGCGAAGAGCGGAAGGTTGCCGCCGCCGACCGCCGAGAAATTGTCGTTGTAGAGTTCAGGCCGATCCGAGGCCGGCAGGCTGTCACGATGGATGCGTTCCGCGGCAAGCATGATGCCGCCGGAATCCCAGGTCGTGCCGAAGATCGCGGAGGTCTTCCAGTCCAGGCGTCCGCCGTTCGCATAGCCGACGCGGCCGCCGATCTCGGCGCCGTCGAACGGCTGGCGCATGATATAGTTCACCACGCCGCTGACCGCGTCCGAGCCGTAGATGGCCGAAGCGCCGTCCGCCACGATTTCGATGCGTTGGATCGCGATCGAGGGGATCGTGTCCGGCTCGAATGTATCGCTGTTCGCGCCGGTGGCGGGCAGGCGGTGGTTGTTCACCAGGCTCAGCGTGGCGGCGGTGCCGATGCCGCGCAGATTGACGCCGTTGGCGAAGCTGACGTTGACGACGTCGCCCTGGAAGCCCGAGCCGCCGAGCCGGCCCTCGTTGCCGCCGAACGAGAGCACCTGCGGGATCTGCCGGAGCAGGTCGGCCGTGCTCGAGTTGCCGTTCTTCTGGAGCTCTGCCTGACCGACATCGAGGACCGCGGAGCCGACCGGATTGATGCCCACCACGCGCGTGCCGGTGACGACCAGCTCTTCAGACGCGTCCTGCGCAAAGGCCGCGCCGTTGGCGGCCAGCATCAAAGAAAAGAACGATACGCCGCAAACGGAAGCCATGCTCCGCTTGGCCACGCTCGCGCGGTCGTTGCTACCCAACATTTAGTCCCCTCCCGAATCGGCGCGTGGGAAAAAGGCGCCCACCGGATAGGTTCCGGAGCCGCCCCAGCGCAAAAGGTCTATACCCAGCCGGGAATCCCGAACCGGCGATTGCGCTGAGGCTAGCCCGCATCCGCGCCCTCCAGCAAGATTGAATAATCTGTTGGATGATCAAAAGGTCTGACAATGTGTTGGCCCGAACACATCTTTTGGGTCCAGGGGCGCAAGCGGCGGGGGAAATCAGGACGCCGATCGGTGCGTCTGCATCGATACAAATGTAGTGCGTAAGATCGCCGCTTCCGTCGCATTCGCGATCGCAGGAGGCGCACGCGACTTGCCGAGTCAGGCCCGGCTCGGTATATAGTTTCTTGTGTAACTATCTCCCCGAGCCATCAAGGGTCGCTCATGTCCGATCTGTTCGAGAATCCCATCGGCACCGACGGCTTCGAGTTCGTCGAGTTCACCGGGCCGGCGCCGGCCGAAATGCAGCGCCGGTTCGAGGCGATGGGCTTTACCGCGGTGGCGCAGCACCGCTCCAAGAACGTGCTCCGCTACAAGCAGGGCGACATCAATTTCCTGCTCAACCTGGAGCCCGCCGGCCAGCCGGCGGATTTCCGCGGCGTGCATGGGCCGAGCGCCAACGCCATGGCTTTCCGCGTGAAGGACGCGCGCCACGCATTCGAGGAGGCGATCCGGCGCGGGGCCAAGCCGGTCGATATGCCGATCGGGCCCATGGAGCTCGACATCCCCTGCATTGAGGGGATCGGAGGCGCCTATCTCTATCTGGTCGATCGCTACGGCGCGCAGACGATCTACGACGTCGATTTCCGTCCTATCGACGGCGTGCAGGCGGAGGCAAATTCGGCGGGCCTCAGCCACATCGACCATCTCACGCACAATGTGCAACGCGGGAACATGGCCAGGTGGGCGGATTATTACGAGCGCATCTTCAATTTCCGCGAGATCCGGCATTTCGACATCGAAGGACAGGTGACGGGCCTCTTCTCAAAGGCGATGACCAGCCCTTGCGGCAAGATTCGCATCCCCCTCAACGAGAGCAAGGGCGCGGAAGGCAAGGTCGATCAGATCGAGGAATTCCTACAGCGATACCAAGGCGAAGGAATCCAGCACATCGCTCTCGCCTCGGACAATCTCTACGCCTCGGTTGACAAGCTGCGCGCGCGCGGCGTGGAGCTGCAGGACACGATCGACACCTATTACGATCTTGTCGATGCGCGGCTGCCCGGGCACGGGGAACCGCTCGACGAGCTCAAGAAGCGGCGCATCCTGATCGACGGCGGCCCAGGCGACGGATTGCTGCTTCAGATATTCTCAAAGGACGCCTTCGGCCCCATCTTCTTCGAATTCATCCAACGCAAGGGCAATGAAGGCTTCGGCGAAGGCAATTTCAAAGCCTTGTTCGAGTCCATCGAGCTCGACCAGATCCGCCGCGGCGTGCTGAAGGCGGCGTCATGAGCCAGCCCGCTCCTGCGAAGCCGCTCACGAGCGGCATCCACCATGTCGCGTATCGATGCAAGGATGCGGCGCAAACGGTGGCTTTCTATCGCGACGTGCTCGGCATGGACTTCACCACCGCCTTCGCAGAGGACCATGTGCCCTCCACCGGCGCCTACGATCCCTACATGCATGTGTTCCTCGACGCCGGCGGCGGCAACGTGATCGCCTTCTTCGAGCTGCCCGAGCAGAAGGAGATGGGGCGCGACGAGAACACGCCCGCCTGGGTGCAGCATATCGCCTTCAAGGTGGAGAGCATCGGCGCGCTCATAACCGCCAAGGCGCGGGCCGAGGCGATGGGGCTGGACGTACTGGGCCCCACCGATCACGGCGTCTTCCAGTCGATCTACTTCTTCGATCCGAACGGGCACCGGCTCGAGCTCACGGCGGACACGGGCACGCAGGCCGAACTCGACGAGCTCCGCCGCGTTGCGCCGCTCATGCTCGAGGAATGGAGCCGTACCAAGAAGGCGCCGCAGCATGCCGCGTGGCTGCACGAGAAGGCGCGCGCAGCGCACGCAGCCGCAAAGAAGCCGTAAGCCGAAGCACGATGAGTCGACAGCTGCGCCTGCAGGCCTTCATGCCCTATCGGCTCTCGATCGCCGCCAACGCAGTGAGCAAGGCGATCGCGGCGGCCTATGCGGAACGCTTCGATCTCTCGATCCCGGAATGGCGGTTGATCGCTGTGCTGTACGAGATCGGCGAGGGCACGCAACAGGATCTCGTGCGCGCCACGCTCATGGACAAGGTGGCGGTGAGCCGGGCCGCGCATTCGCTCGAAGCGCGCCGGCTCGTCGAGCGGCGCGCCGACGCCGAAGACGGACGCGCCCGGCGACTGCGCCTGAGCGTTCAGGGCGAGGCGCTCTACGCCCGCATCGCGCCGACCGCGCTTGAATACGAGCAGCGTCTGCTGGACCGCTTCGGCAAGGCCGAGGTCGCGGCGCTGCAGAACATGCTGCTGCGCCTGGCCGACGCGGCGAACGCGATGAACGAGGAAGAAATCGCGTAGCGCTAGCCGGGACGCTACCCGGCAAGCGCGCTGCGACGTTCTTCCAATTGCAGCCATTCGGTCTCGGCGGCATCCCGCTCGGCGCGCGCCGCCTCCAGACGCGCAGCGGCGGCGGCGAACGCCTTGGCGTCCTGGGCGAAGAAGGCGCCATCCGCCAGCTTCGCTTCCAGCGAGGCGATCTCGCCCTCAAGCGCCGGCACCCGAGCCTCGAGGTCGGCCAATCGGCGCTCATCCTTGTAGGAGAGCTTGCGCTGGACCCGCGGCGCCTCAGGCGCAGGCGCGGCCTTTTCGCGCGGCGGCGCGGGCGTGCGCTCGCGAAAGCCGCCATGCTCGCGCTCGAAGTCGGAGTAGCCGCCGGTGGTCTCGACCCAGATTCCATTCCCCAGCGCGCCAACGACCTGCGTCGTGACGCCGTCGAGAAAGGCGCGGTCGTGGCTGACGATCAGCACCGTGCCCTCATAGGTCGCGAGCATCTCCTCCAATCCGTCGAGTGTCTCCATGTCGAGGTCGTTGGTCGGTTCGTCGAGCACGAGCAGGTTCGCAGTGCGGGCGAGCGCCACCGCAAGGCAAAGCCGATTGCGCTCGCCGCCAGATAGCGCGTGCGTCGGCTGGCGCAATTGTTCGGGCCGGAACAGAAAGCTCTTGGCGTAGGCCGCGACGTGGCGCGGGCGGCCGCGCACCATCACCTGATCGCCGCCAAGCGGGCAGAGGGTGTCCCAAATCGTCGCGTCCGGCATCAGGCCCGAGCGCAGCTGATCGACATAGGCGATCTCGAGATTCGTTCCCAGGCGAACCGAACCGGCGGAGGGCTCGCGGCGCTTGAGCAGGATATCGAGCAACGTCGATTTGCCCGCGCCGTTTGGGCCGACGATGCCGATCCGATCGCCGCGCATGATCTTGAGGGAGAAGTCGCGGATGATCGCGCGCTCCCCTTCGGGGCCAGCAAAGGATTGCGAGATCCCCTTCGCCTCGATCACCAGGCGTCCGGAATCGCCGCCCTTGTCGGCGGCCAGCTCTGCGCGCGCCTGCGTCGCCAAGCCTTTGCGTTGACGCCGCTCTAAGCGCATCGCCTCAAGCTTGCGGCGGCGCCCCTCATTGCGCGAGCGGCGCGCTGTGACGCCGCGCAAGAGCCAATGCTCCTCTGCTGCAAGCTGCGTCTCGAGCTTGGCCAAAGCCTTCGCTTCGGACGCCTCGACGCCTTCGGCCCATTCCTCGAACGCGCCATATGGGCGTGCAAGCTTCATCACGGCGCCGTTGCGCAGCCAGAAGCAGCCTGTGGAGATGCGCTCGAGGAAGCGGCGGTCGTGACTGATGATGAGGCTCGCGCCGGAGAACCGCGCCAAGCGCTTTTCCAAGTCCTCGATCGCGGCGATGTCGAGGTGGTTGGTCGGTTCGTCGAGGAGCAGGACGTCAGGGTCGGCGGCGAAAGCGCGCGCGAGCGCGGCGCGTCGGATCTCGCCGCCCGACAGGCCCTCCGGCGAGCGATCGGGATCGAGGGCGTAGGATTGCAATTGCGCTTCGGCGGCGTGGCGGGGCGTCGGGGACGCGTCGCCGAACGGCGCCTCGCAATAAGCGCGCAGCGTGGCGAACCCGGCGAGACTCGGTTCCTGCGGCACGAGGCCGGTCCGCGCTCCGCCTGCAAACGCGACCTCGCCTTTATCAGGCTCCAACGCGCCTTCGATGACGCGCATCAGCGTCGATTTGCCGGCGCCGTTGAGACCGACCAGACACGCGCGCTCTCTGCGGACGAGCGCGAGGTCCACGCCCGTGAAAAGCGGCGCGCCGCCAAGGCTCAGGCGGATGCCTTTCAACTGCACGAGGTCGCGGGCCATCACGGCTACATAGCGTGTTCGCCACGGCTTGAAAGCCGCCCTCCATGCGGCGGGTTGTCAGCGCCTCCTGGCGCTCAGGGCGAGGGCGCGACGATCCGAGGCGCCAATCGCTCAATCCCGCGCGCATGAGCGGTTTCGCGGCGGGGCAGCCTGCCGTTTGCCGCCTTGTCGCGGCGCTCGCGCGCAGCCACAGCAGCGGACGCCAGCTGGAACGCCAGGATGGATTCGGCGCCCTGGTTGAGATTGGGGCCCTCTGGTCCGAGGCCGTCATAGCAGCCGCCGTCCTCGGTCATGAGACAGACGCCAAGGTCGTTCTCGCCGAGATACCAGCCAAACGCGCGGTCCATCTCGTCCCGCCATGTGCGATCGCCGCTGACATCGTAAGCGGCGGCGCAGGCGTCGATCGTCGCGACCGCCTCAAGCGGTTGCTGATCGAATTGCACGGGCTGCGCATAGGCGCACCCGAGTTCGCGCGAGCCCACCGGCCGGAAGCAGCCGCTCGGCGCAGTCTGCACCCGCGTGAGCCATCGCAATGACCTAAACCCGCAATCGACAAGCTCACCGTCGCCGAGGGCCTGGCCCGCCCGCAACAAGGCTTGAGGCAAGCGCGCATTGTCGTAGGCCAGCCAAGGCTCAATCCAATCCCAGTCTGGCCGCCGCGCACTCGCATGTCCTTCGCAAAGCGACTGCGCGGCGGCGTGCAGAAAGTCCCGCCAGCGCGTATCGCCCATGGCGAGGAGCCTGCTCAAGCCGAGCATCGCGAACGCCTTGGCCCGCGGCGCCCGCAGCGCCGTCAAGTGCGGGGCTGCGCGCTCAACCAGGTGAAGCGCCCAGCGCTTGAGATCCTCGTCCTTGGCCGTGAACGCGGTCTCGCCGAGCGCCCACAAGCCGCGGCCGCAGGAATCCTCCGAGCCGACATCTTCCAGCCAGCGCCGATCGTAGCTCATGAAATTGCGGAAACGGCCCGCGTCCGGGTTCCAGGCATGCTCAATGAACGCCGCGTACACCCATGCGAAGCGATCAAGGACCGGCCCCGGCGCGTGCTGAGTGAGAATGAGCGCTCGCGCGTTGTCATCGAGGCAATAGCCGTGATTGCGGTCAGGCGCGGCGAAGCGCGCATGCTGGAACATGCCGCAATGATCGGTCATGCGTTCGATCGCGCGCGTCGGCGGCGAGGGCGCGGAAAAACGCCGCGCCGGCGCCCGGACTTCCGGACGCATCTCGTCGCGGACCTGATCGAACAGGCGCCAATATGCGTCGCCTACCGCGCTCCAGACCGTCCTTCTTCCCTTGGCGTACGCCCGGCGGCCCAGCGCCTCACGCGCGCCATGGTCATCCAGAAGGGCGACGACTGCCTCGCCCAGCGCGGCAGCGTCGCTGAACGGCGTCAGCACGCCCACGCCATCTCGCAACAATTCCTCCGCATGCCAATAGGGCGTCGATACGATCGGCTTGCCGAGCGCCAGCGCATAGGCGAGCGTGCCCGACGTGATCTGGGCTTCGCTCAGGTAGGGCGTGACGTAGACGTCCGCGGCGATCAGGTAGTCTACCAGTTCATCGACGCCGACATAGGCGTTCACGAAGCGCACATTGTCCGCCACGCCAAGGCTGGCGGCGAGCGCTTGCAGACTTTCGCGATAGCTCTCCCCGTCGCGCGCCAGAAGATGCGGGTGAGTCGCGCCAAGCAAAAGATAGAGAGCGTTCGGCCGAGCGGCGACGACGCGAGGCAGAGCGCGGATCATGGTTTCCACGCCCTTGTTCGGGGACAAGAGGCCCGAGGTGAGCACCACCTCGCGACCATCCAAGCCGCAGCGCGCCTTCATGTGCGCCGCCGGCGTGAAGGCCCGATCCGGCGCGCCGTGCGGGATGACCGCGATCTTGCGGGGCGGCGCGCAGAACGCGCGCTGCAGGATGTCGCGCCCCTTGGGCGACATCACCACCAGGCGCGCCGAACGCGCGATCAGCCGGTCCATCACCCGCCGCTGATCGGGGTTCGGGTGCTCCAGAACGGTGTGCAGGGTCGTGACGACCGGACAGCGCAACTCGTCCAAGAACGCAAGCAGGTGCGCCCCCGCCGCACCGCCGAAGATGCCGAACTCATGCTGGACGCAAACCAGGTCGACGCCGCGAGCGCGGAGGCGCCGCGCCGCCTCCACATAGGCCTGGAGAGAATCCTGCGCGATCTCTTCGGCAACGGCGTCCGGATAGTCGTACACCCCGAACGTGTCGCTAAGCGCTACAACTTCGCAGCAGGCGGCCGGGTTGCCTGCGGCGAGCGCGACGCCCAGGTCCCGCGTGAAAGTTGCGATGCCGCAGCGTCGCGGCGGAAAAGTCCCGACAAGCGCGATGCGTTTGCCTCTGGCCATCGTACTCTCAGCGCCCACGGCAAGTGGTCTGCGCGGCGCGCCGCCTTCCTGAAACATGATATCGCCTATCCCTCGGGCCCGCGCCTGATTGCGGCCCCTCGCCTGCTTGCGGGTGCTCAAACGTCAATGCCGCAGCGAGCATCGCGGTTCCGTCCGGGCGGGCATTCACGCAGCGCGCAGGAATTCTCCAGCCGAACCCTTAAATGGCGGAGACGGTCGGAACCCATTGAGGCAAACTTCGTTGAGGAGCCGAACAGGAGAGCTTCGATGGCCACCGCAACGGGACATACTCAGGCAATCCGCGCCAAGAAGGTGATCGGCGCCTCCGTGTGCGATGCGGACGGCAAGAAGATCGGCAAGGTCGAGGATGTCGTCCTCGACAAGCTCTCGAACACCATCATGTTCGCGATCATAGGCTTCGGCGGCGTTGCAGGGCTCGGGGAGAAGTTCCACCCCGTGCCCTGGTCGATCCTCGACTACGACGAATCCGAGGACAGCTACCTGATCGACCTGACGCAAGATCAATTGAAGGCGGCGCCGGCAGACACGATGGACATGCTCACCCGGGACGACGGGCGCGCGTTTCGCGATCTCAGCTACGACTATTACGGGGCCGAGCGATATTGGCTGTAGCAGCCGAGGACCCGGCAAAGCATGCAACCTAGTCGCGGGCGATGCGTTGCCTCTTCAAGTCGCCATTTGCGGGAGAGTTCCATGCGCGCGTCTTCCTCGCCCCGGCCCGCCAAGCGGCTGGCTTGGGTGGCGATCGGCTCGATCACGCTGACGCTCACGGCGACGGCGATCGCGACGCGAAGGCGGCGCCGCCGACACCGGGCCGAGCCGAGCGTGCGAGACGCCGGCCCGGAGAACATGCAATGCCCGCCGCGGCGATGGGACGTGGTCGATCAGGCGTCTGATGAATCGTTTCCCGCCAGCGACGCGCCGGCGCGGTACTGAGCGCGCCCGCGGCGCGAGCGAGCAACTGGGCGGGACTGAATGGGACTATTGCGGACGTATGACCTCCGACTGCTCGCGACGCCCTCGCGCGTCGTGATCCGTCCGTTTCATCTCGCGCCGGAGCCTCGCGACCTGAACCCCACGCAGGCGGGGCGCGCGCATCGCATCATCGAGGCGGTCCGGGCGATGAGCGATGCGGAAGCCGCACGCGAGCTGGCGGCCGTCGACGCGGATTTCGCGACCCGGCATTGGCAGTCGAGGCTGGTGCACCGAACGCGGTTCGAGCGCCTCGCAAGAGAGCTCGGCATCGGCGAGGCGCTCAGCGAGGACAAACGGCTGCTCATCGGCGCCTTCTTCTGCCACGAGTATTCCTACGCGGCGGCCGCAATCATGAACCCTTCGATCGTGCCGCACACGGACCAATCCGGCTTGATGGAAGGAGACCAGCGCTTCATCCTCTCGGTGCGCACGGTTGGCGAGGGGCACATCTCATCCATCGCGTTTCGCGAAGGGATCTTGAAGGCGGACGGCGAGCTCAATCTCTGGCCCCTGCCCGATCTGACGATCGCCGCGGAAAGCGAGGACGGCGGCGCCGACCGTGCGGTCATCGCGCGGCGGCCTCCGACCGTGCCGATCTCGGGGCTCGTCATCTTTCCTTTCACCCGCGCGCAGCGAAACGGCCTGGAGGACCTGCGGCTCGTGCGGTTCGATGACGAGGGCGAGGAAGTCTATTACGGGACGTACACGGCTTATTCCGGCGCCGAGGTGCGCTCCGAACTCTTCACGACCCGCGACTTCACCACTTTCTCCCTTGAAACGATGGAGGGCGAAGCGGCGCGCCATAAAGGCATGGCCCTCTTCCCCAGGCGTATCGACGGCGCTTACGCGATGATCGGGCGTCAGGACGGCGAGAGCATCTTCTTCATGCAGTCCGACGATCTGCGACGGTGGGACGGCGGCGTCCGCATCCTGGCGCCCACATTTCCGTGGGAGCTGGTGCAGATCGGCAATTGCGGCTCGCCGATCGAACTCGACGAAGGCTGGCTCGTGCTGACGCATGGCGTGGGCGCGATGCGGAAATACGCCATCGGCGCTGCGCTCCTCGACAAGCGCGACCCGACGAAGGTCCTGGGGCGCCTCGCAGAGCCGCTGCTGTCGCCGCTCAACGAGAACCGCGAAGGCTACGTCCCGAACGTCGTCTACACCTGCGGGGCCATGAAGCATGGCGACCGGCTTTTCATGCCGTTCGGCGTCGCCGACAGCTCCGTGTCCTTCGCTCTGGTCGAGATCAGGTCGCTGCTGGCCGACATGCGCTAGGCGCGGCGCCCCTCGGCCGGCGCTGCGCCGCGGTTTCAGCCTGCGTGATGCATCGGCCCGCCTGGTTTGGCCCGCATCACCAGGAAGGACTTGTAGCAGTCGAAATAGGCGAGCAGCAGGAACGAGTGCACCGCCAGCGTCAGGCTGCCGCCGATCAACGGCCGCGTGTTCGGAAACTCCAGATAGAGGCACACATAGGCGACCATCAGAGTGACCGGATAGCCCACGATCAGCGCGAGCGGCACATAGAGGTTCAGGAGCATTGAGACCCCGACGACGAACTCGATGGCCTTCACGACCCAGATCACATTGCTCGTGACGAGCGCCCCGAGAAGCTCGCGCGGAATTTCATTGTGCCCCATCGGCATGTCGGGAGAGATCCCGCGTAGACCGCTCATGATGAACCAAACGCCGAAGATGAGTCGCGCGACGAGTATCGCGTACTTCATGTCATATCTCCCCCAAGCAAATTCCCGCGGCGGAACGCCGAACGGCCGCGCTTACTCCCAGCCGGTCTTCGTTCCGTAAGGCACGCGCGCGCCGGACACCTGCACGCCTTCAATCTGTCCCCTCCGGATGCGGAATATCTCGCCGGCATGGGTATCGCTGGGCGGGGTCGGAAAATTCAGGGACGTGACGCCCGGAACGTTCCTGATCTCAACGGTCTGAATGTCGCCCCTATGCACGAAAGTCGGAAACGAGAAGACCATGCTCGCCTCTTCGTCCACGATCAGAATTCGTCTCGGGTCGAGCGCGTTGATGTGGCGGAGCGCATTGGTGCTGATCTGGTCGGCGCAGCCCATTGCGCGATAGGCTGTCCAGAAGGTCCGATCATGTTCGCTCATGCGCGCAAGGCGCTCTTCCGGCATCGGCGCATTGCTGGTCCGCTCGGCGCTCTCGTAGCGCTCACAATTGGGACTAAAGGGCGCGATCGAGCCGTCCCCCTGCTCCAAAGCATTAAAATAGGCGTCGGCAATGCGCACCATTTCCGACCTGGAAACGCGCTCCCTGCGCGGCACGGGGCGCTTGAAGATTTCGGCCGTGGTCAAGGCGGCGATCGCACGCGGCGGCAGATAACGTTCCACGCGATGTTCGATCTCGGTGATCCTGCCGTCTTCGACCTTCAGACGAAGAATTAGGATCACCGGAACGTCGTTCTCGGCGATGGCGCCGAGAAAGCCCACTTGGCGGTTCAGCGGATCGGCCGCCATGATCGCCAGATCCCACCGACTGGGCCCGGCGCCGTACCACAATCCTTCGCCCACCCGAATGCGGGCAGCGTTCTCTGTGAACTTGGCGTCCGACGCGATGGGCGCGCGCGTGGGATCACGTGCGGCGAGCGCGGCAAGGTATGTGTTCGCAACGCCCACAAGGCACGCGCGGTCGCACGCGAACGCGGCGCCGCCCTGCGTCCACAAACAGAATGCGGCTGCAAGCGCAGCCAAAGTTCGGATCATCTCATTGCCTCCCGATCGCCGAGATATCGCCGCCAGGATTCGGCGCGCGGCGCTCTCGCTCTTGGTCCCATTCAATTCACAAGAAGTTGACATGTCAATTGTTTGGGTGTCAGGTGACCACAATCGGGCGTAGTCGGCCCCTCGCGCCATCGGCGAAAGCACGATTGGCGCGTCGCCGATTGCTGCACCAAACAAAGAAATAAAAGGGGGAGGAAATGAACAAGCTGACCTACGATTTCGCGCGCGGATTGCGCACAGCATTCACGCTGGCGGGAACGACGTCATTGCTTGCGCTCGGGCTGGCCAACGGCGCGCTCGCGCAGACGTCGGAACCTGAGCAAGAGCTTGTTGTCACGGGCACACGCATCCAAGGCGTCGCCGCCGTCGGCTCGTCGGTCATCAGCGTGGGACGCGAAGACGTTCAGCAGGCAGGCGTCAGCAATACGACGGATCTCCTCTTCAAGGTGCCGCAGATTGCTTCCTACAATTCGGAAGGACGCCAGGGCGGCCCGAACCTCGGCGGTTCGGCGCTCAACGTCACGTTCGCCAATTCGCCCGACATTCGCGGCTTCGGGGCCGCCTCGACGCTGAGCCTCGTCAACAATCACCGCATGCCGCCGATGAGTCCGAACCTCAACGTGTTCGATTCCGAAGCAATTCCGGTCATCGCCTTGCAGCGCGTGGAGGTCGTCGCCGACGGCGCCTCGGCGATCTACGGCTCGGACGCCGTCGCCGGCGTGATCAACTACATCATGCGCAAGCCGTTCGACGGCTTCGAGGCTTCAGCGCGGTACGGCTATTACGACGACGTCGAGAACTATCGCTACAGCGCGGTGTTCGGCCACACCTGGGACACCGGCGGCATCATGATCGCGGGCGAGCACGCCCATCGCGACAACCTCCCGGCCTCGGCGAGGCCGGAATTCTACAACGACGATTTCCGTCCGTATGGCGGAGCGGCGCCGCCGGACCAAGGCTTCCCGGGGAACGTCACGATCGGCGGCCGGGTCTTCCCGATCCCGGCCAGCAACACGAACGCGCTCACCTTCGCCGAGCTCGGAACTGCTGGCACGCGAAACTATACGAGCCAATGGTTCGGCGCGGACGCGATGCCGCGCGCCGATGTGCAAAGCTACGTCGCCAATTTCGAGCAGGATTTGTGGAGCGGCGTCGAGCTTTTCGCGGACGGCGTCTATTCCAATCGCGACTACTGGTTCCGGCTGCCGCGCGGCGGCACGTCCATGACGGTGCCGCACACGAACCCGTACAGTCCCTGCAACCCGCTCAACGCAGGCCCCAATCCGCAGGCGGTGGTTTGCAGCGGGACCTCGGCGGCCGTCACCTACAATTACGCCGCTGATTATCCGCCGCTGCGCGAGGGCTACGAACGCATGTTCAATGTCACCGCCGGATTGCGGTTCGAGCTTCCGGAGGAATGGAAAGCCGAGGCCTATGTTTCGATGGGCGGCTCTTCGGCGCGCTCCAACAATTTCGTCATCAACACCTCCCGCCTCAATGCGGCGCTGGCCGGCAACGGCACCGCCACCGGCAGCTCGGTGCCGGGCCTTCCGGCGTTCAACCCGTTCTGCGGGGGCGTGTCCTGCAACAACCAGGGGACGCTCGATTATGTCGGCGCCTACAACAACAATGGGCACAATTTCGAACGGACGATGTACTCCACGAACCTGAGCGGCCCGTTCTCGTTCCTGAGCCTGCCTGGCGGCCCGGTGCGTCTCGCGGTCGGCGCCGAGTACTATCGCGACGCCTTCGAGAACATCGTGAACCGCAACGATCAGACGGCTGCCGGGACGCCCGTGTTCACGGTCGCGAAGAGCCCGATCCGAAAGGTCACGTCCGCGTACGGAGAACTCTATCTGCCGCTGGTCGGAGCGGACAACGGCGTTCCGCTCGTGCACAGCCTCGAGCTCACCGTCGCCGGACGGTTTGAGGACTATAGCGACGTCGGCGAGACCTCCAATCCGAAGTTCGGCTTCAATTGGGCGCCCGTCGAGGAGGTGACCATCCACGGCAGCACCGGGACATCGTTCCACGCGCCGAGCATCGGCGACCTCAATCCGGCCAACACAGTCGGCCTGCAAGGGCGCACGCTCGCCGGCTCTTCGATCACTGCCCCGGGCTACACGGGCCCCACCGGCACGGTGTCGATCGCCGCGCCGATCGGCGGCAACACCGTGCTCGTGCCGGAAACTGCGCGCACGTATTCGCTCGGAATGGATTGGCGGCCGGAGAGCTTTGCGCCGGGCCTCGAGCTTGGCTTCAACTGGTATCAGGTCAGGTACGAGAACCGCGTCGGCACCCAGGCCTACGACGTGGGGCCGGCCGTCGGGCTCAACGATCCGGTCTATTCCGCGTTCGTCATCAAGAACCCGCGCTTCTGGACCAACGCGACGATCAGCACCGCCTTGTTCGACCAATTGCTCGCGTCCCTATCCAATACCGCGGTCCCGGTTCCGGTCATTCCCGGCGCCTATACCCAATATTCCTCGGTTGTGGGGCGCGCGCCCTCCGGGGCAGCGGCCGATCCGCTTCAGGTCTTGGCCATCATCGACGGCCGCCGCAACAACACCGGCATCATCGAGACGTCCGGCGTCGATTTCACCGCTTCGTACACGCGCGAGACTGATTGGGGCTCGTGGCATGTCGGCGGCGTGGCGACATGGGTGCAGACGTTCGACTTGGCCCCGGTGCCTGGCGCGCCGTCGGAGGACCTTGCGGGAATGTTCACTGGCCCCATGACGTTCTCGGGCCGCGCGCAGTTCGGCGCCGAAGTCGGCGGCTTCTCCGGAACGGTGTTCGTGAACTACCAGACCGGCTACGACATCAACCGCAAATACATCCCGCCAGCTGCGCCCGCGCAGTATCTGCAGGTGGAGTCGCTGACGACAGTGGACCTGACGCTCAGCTACGAGACCGATTCCGATCTTGGCGGCGGACTGAGCGACATCCGATTCACCTTCGGCGTCCAGAATCTGCTCGACACCGATCCCCCGCTGGTTCTCAACAATACCTCGCCGGCGGTCCTCTTCGATCCGAAAGAGGCGTCTGCGCTTGGGCGAGAGCTTTCGTTCATGATCAGCAAGAAGTTCTGAGCGCGGATTGCGAAGGGGGCGGAGCTAGGGCTCCGCTCCGTTGCGCATGCGGTCGCGTCGCTGGGGAGGGAAACGTGAGAAGGTTCTTGAAGGCGCTCTGCATCTTGCCGAGCCTGCTCCTGGCTTCGCCCGCGGTCGCTCAGACGACCGCCAGCCGGATCGACGCGCACATTGAAACAGCCAAGGTCGCCGCGGGCCTCGATTGGCGCAACACGTTCGTCAATCTGTGTCTTCCGGCCACGCCTTTGCCGCCGAACTTTCCTCCGCCCACGCCGGCGGTCGCGCCCGATCCGGCGGGCTGGTACGCGCCGCCGCTCAAGGTGTTCGACAACCTCTACTGGCTCGGCACGCGCCAGCATTCGTCCTGGGCCCTCCAAACCAGCGAGGGGCTCATCATCATCGACACCAATTTCCACTGGGCCACCGATCCTGAGATCGTGAGCGGCCTCCTCACGCTCGGGCTCAATCCGCGCGACATCAAGTACGTCCTCATCAGTCATGCGCACGGCGACCATGACCAAGGCGCAGCGACGCTGCAGAGCCGTTACGGCGCCAGGATCGTGATGGGCGCACCCGATTGGGAGGACACCCTGCGACGGCCGGCCGACGCGCCGGGCGGCGTGCCTCGGCGCGATATCTCCGTCGGACGCGACGGCATGAACCTGACGCTTGGCGACACGACCGTCCGCATCGTTCCCACGCCAGGCCATACGCCGGGGACTCTGTCCTATGTCTTCCCGGTCAAGAACGGGAGCGCCACGCTGATGGCGGCCTATTCCGGCGGCACCATCATGCGCGGCTTCGGCGCCGACCCGGCGCGCTGGGACGAATACATCGCATCGCAGCGGCGCATCGCACGGGCAGCCGCGGACGCCAACGCGACCGTCATGCTTTCCAATCACAGCGAGTTCGACGGCGCCTACACCAGGGCGCGGCTCATCCCCGCGGCACGCCAGCTTGGCGAGGACCATCCCTTCATCGTCGGACGCGAGAGCGTGCAGCGCTATTTCACGGTCATGACGGAATGCGCGATGGCCGCCAAGTTGCGCGCGACAGCCCCGCAGCGCTGACGTGCCTCCGGGAAGCCGGAGATCGTAGACAAGTCGCTAGAAGTGCGCGCCCAGGCGCAGGCCAAGCGTGCGCGGCGGGCGAAGCGTGCCGACCTGGAATGAGCCGAACGGCGGCTGAAAGGTGTTGGCGATCACGGTCTCGTCGGTGAGATTGCTGGCGAACGCGCTGAGGAAATAACGATCGTCGGCCGGCGTCCAGGTGAGCGCGGCGTCGATCGACCAATAGGCGCCTTGATATTCCAGGGGCGTGAAATCGAGCCCGGTCAGCATCCGCGATTGATAGTGCGCGCGGGCCTCGGCGACCACGGCGCCCTTCGCGCCGATGGGAATTGTCTGCTCGGCGGCGAGGTTGAGCGTCCATTCAGGCGCATAGGGCGCGCGCTTGCCCGCGCAATCGACGCGGAAACCCGCAGCGCCGGGCGCGACCGCGCAGCCGGAGAGCGGCGGGCCTGAGCTCAAGGGCGTGACGTAGGCGTATTCGTCATAGGTCGCGTCGAGATATTGCGCGTCGAGGCTGAGCAGCGTGTTGTGCCGCGGAATGACCTGCAGCTCGACCTCGACGCCCTGGATAGAGGCTTGGCCGACATTGTTCGTGCGCAGGTTCGTCACGCCGCGGGAATCGAGCGTGATGTGGCTCACCTGCTGATCCTCGTAGCGCCAATGGAAGGCTTCGAGATTCACCTGCAGGCGATCGTCGAGGAAGCGGTTCTTCGATCCCAGCGTGAACGCCTCCAGGCGCTCGGGACGGAAGACCTGTGAATCGTTGGAAAAGAAGAAGCCGCCCGATTTGAAGCCAGTCTCGTAGCTGGCGAAGAGCAGGCTTTGCGGCGCCGCCTCCCAGTCGAGCGCGGCGCGCCACGTCGTGCGCGAGAAGTTGGCGGTCTCGTCGGGCAGGATGCGAAAGCCGACCGTGAGCGAGCCGTCGGCGGGATTGAAGAACGGGATCGCGTCGAGCGCGCCCGGCGCAAACTGCAGCGGCGGCGTGAGCTGGCTTGCCGGGAAGCGCAGCGCATTGGGGCAGCGCCCGGTGGGCACCGGCGGGCAGACGCGATTGAAGCTCTGAAACGAGCCCTGAAAGAACTTCTCCTCCTCCGTGTAGCGCGCGCCGACGGTCGCGCGGAGGACATCCGTGAATGCATAGGTCACGCGGCCGAAGATCGCGGCGCTCTCCACGCCTGAACGCGGCTGCTGGATGGACATATTGTACTGGCTGTTCACGGCGAAAAGCGGCACCTCGTTCGTCTCGTCGAAATAATAGGCGCCGACGAGGTAGCGCAGCTTGCGCTCGGGATCGGAAGCAAGTCGCGCCTCAAAGCTCGTCTGGCGGTCCTCTTCCTGAATGGTGAGCGTCATGCCGGTCGCGGTTCCGACGAGGTCAAGGCGGCTCTCGCGATAGGCGGGGATGAAGGTGAAGGCGCCGATGGGCGTGCGCCAATCGACTGTCGCGCTCACGCCCCAGAACTGATTGTCCAGGAATTGAGTCGGGGGGATGGGATTGAAGTTGCGGCCTGCGAGCGCGTGGCGCTGCGCGGCATAGAAGGCCGCACTCTGCGGCGAGGAAATCCCGAAGCGATTGTCCGGATCCAGACCAATCGGCATCGAGCCGGGCCCGCGGCCGCCCTGGTCGAAATAGTCGGTGACGATGCTGATCGCAAGGTCGTCGTTGGGCTCTAGCTGGAAGGACAGTCGGGTCGCCCAATCGTCCTGGTCGTCGGTCCCGTCGGCCATGTAACCGTCATGGCGCACGCGCACGCCCGCGGCGCGGAGCGCAGCGACGTCGCCCAACGGAATATTGAGCGCACCCTCGACGCGCAGGGATTCGTGCTCGCCATAGGCGGCGGCGAGCTCGCCGCTCCAGTCGCCGAGTTCGGGGCGTCGCGGCAGCACGTTGACGGCGCCGCCGGTAGCGTTGCGGCCATAGAGCGTGCCTTGCGGTCCCTTGAGGATCTCAATGCGCTCCAGATCGTAGAAGAAGCCGGTGGTGGAGGATGCGCGACCGACGAAGACGCCATTGAAATTGAATGCGACCGCCGCATCGGAGAGCGCGTTGCCGTTGAAGTTGCCGACGCCGCGCAGATAGAAGACCGAATAGGGCGCGGTGATCGAAGCCGATTGCAGCGCCGGCGCCAGATGGGTGAGCTCCTGCGGCTTGGATACGCCCGCGTCGCGCAAGAGATCGCCGGAGAGGACTGTCACGGCAGCCGGGGCGCGCTGCAAGTTTTCCCGCTCGCGCTGGGCGGTGATCACAATCTCGGGAAGACCGGCGACAGGCGCCTCAGGCTCCTGCGCGGAGGCAGGCGCAACCAACAGGAGCACACCCGCTGCTGCAACCCAGGTCTTCATGCGCCGCCCCCACTCCCCTGCCGCTAGTTGGCACGCGCAGCCTCAGCCTGACAATTATACGGCAAGAGCGGGTCAACGCAAAAGTCCGGCCATTCTCCGGTTTCGGACCAATAGTCCACGAGCCCAATCTTCTTTGCCAGCGCCATGAACCGGACATCGTGCATCATCGCCCGGCCGGGCCCAAGAAACAGGAAGAAGTGGCTGGCGCCGAACACAGGTTGCGCCACCGGCGAGCGAAGGCGCTCAAAGAACGCATCGGCCAGAGCGAAGGCGATGTCGCGCTCATCGACCCGAGAGGCCGCGGATATCGCGCGAGGCATGTCGAACTGTCCGGCTCTCGCCAGACTGGCGATATTCTCCACCGCCGCGCGAAGCTGCGCGCGCTGGCCGCTGTTGCGCGCGAGAAGATAGCGGCGCCAAGCGTCGCGCATGGGCGTCTCCATCCGCACCGGCGCTCCAGGCGAGTCGAGGAGCGCCAGCGCCTGCTCCGGCGCCTCATTGAGGGCCGCATTGTTGAAGCGGTTGAACCAGGCGGAGGGGGAATTCGGCCAAACCCGCGAAAGCCGTTCGCGCAGCTCGACGGCCTCGGACATATTCCCGGTCGCGGAAAGGACCGGCACGACACCGCTCCAATAGCTCGGCGAAAGCGGGTCGAGGGCGATCGCGCGGCGCATGAAGCCCAGCGCGTCCGACATCCGCCCCAGCTCGGCGAGCAGACTGCCCTGAAAGTAATTCGCCTCGGCCGACGTGGGATCATTGGCGAGCGCGCGGGATATGAGCTCCTGGCGCCCCTTGCGATCGTCCCAAGGCAGCAGCAGCGAAAGCGCGAGATCGGTCTCGGCGTTGCGACTGTCCAGACGGCGCGCCCGTTCTGCGGCGGCGCGCGCTTCTTCGCGCAGCGGCGCCGCGCGATCAGGCGGGATATTGCGGCTCGCGAGCGCGCTCGCCATCGCCAACATGGACCAGCCGCGCGAGAAGGCAGGAGCGCGCTCGGTAACCTGACGGGCAGCCTCGTACATTTCGTCAGGGCCGCGGTCGAAGCGCTGCACGCGATCGCAGGCGCGCAGGAAGATCGACAGGGTCTGTGCATCGATCTCGCCTTCGCTGGGGCGGCGCGAGACGAGGGCGCACCGCAGTACGTCGGCGACATGCGCAGCGACCTGCTCCTGCAGGCTCGTGCTTTCGGCGGCCGCGCGGCGGTATTCATTCGACCAGAGCGTGACGTTCACCCGCGCATCGATGACGTGCATGCTGACGAGGAGGTCCTCGCGATCTCTTCTCACCGATCCATCGAGCACGAAGGCGGCCCCGATGCGGCGCGCGGCGGCTTTCATCTCGGGGCCGCGGAACGCCTGCCGATCGGCGTTCGCGATGGCCTGGAGATTGTTCACGCTCATGACGGAGACGATCTGCCCGGCGAGCCCGTCGGCGAACGGCTGAAGCGACGCATCTCCAGGGGTGGAGAATTCGAGCACGGCAACGCGCTCGGCGCGAGATTGACGCAGAAGCGCCGGCGCAAGCGCCGCGACGCCGACCAGTGCGACGATCACCAGTCCGGCCGCCCAAAGCGCCGCGCGCTTGGGCCAACGAAGCGCCTTTCCGCCCCATGGCGCCGCGAGCGCGAACATCTCGACGCGCTCGTCCATCTTGTCGAGCTTGATGGTTCCGCGTGAGGTGAAACGGACGCCGCCCGGCGCGGGCAGAGCGCGGACGACCTCCCTGGAAAGGCGGAACTCGCCGGGGTCGGCGAGTTCGCGCAGACGCGCAGCGACATTCACGCCGCGCCCAAGCAGGTCTCCGCCCGGGGCTTCGTGCACCTCGCCGAGGTGAAGGCCGATGCGAAGTGGGATTCGGGTCTCGGCGAGGAGCGCCTCGCTGAAGGCGAGCGCGCCTGAGGCAGAGGGGAATTCCAGCATGAAGCCGTCGCCGGCAGTGTTGAAGACGCGCCCGCCATGCGTCGCGGCGCCATCGCTAACCCGCTGGCGAAGTGCAGAGATTTCGCGAATGGCGAGGGTCTCGTCCCGTTCGCTTTGGCGCGAAAAGCCGACCGCATCCACAGCGACGATCGTGGCCAGCTTCCGTATGTCGCCGCCCATCGCCAAGCTCCCGGCCTCCCTTTGTTTCCGGCCTCCTTATGAAGGTTGATCGAGGCGGAGGCCGTCTTCTTAGCAGGTTCATCCCGCACGACCGCGGCAATATCTCGCCTCACGGCCGCGTGATCCCAGGGGACCCGTGCGTCTGCTGTTCCATGGAAAGCTGCGTCGCGGCGGGCGCTGGCGGAGACGCAGGGATTCGAACCCTGGATACCCGGTTAAGGTATAACGCCTTAGCAAGGCGCCGCCTTCAGCCACTCGGCCACGTCTCCAGCTCCGATTGGCTTAACCCCGGCCGGGCCATCCGATCAAGCCACACTACTATATAGGAGGCCCCGGAACCGCCCTACGGGGCCCCCGCTCCCACGCCGGCGCGGTAAATCCCGTTCATCGTCAACGCCGACGCGTTCTGCCCGGCGCGCCTTCGGCACGCCCCTTGCGCGAGCAGCCCCGGAACGACCACCGATACGGGGCGAGAGATGGGCCAAGCAGCCGGCGCGACGTCATCCGGCGCCAAAACGGGGCGCCAGGAGGGAGCTTTTCGTTGGCGGACGCTCGTGCGTCCGCTGGCGCCGCAGCCTGAGACCCAGGCGCAGGCGCGCCGCACCCGCGCCTTTCCGGAGTTCGCCCCGACCAAGGGCGGGATCCCGCCGGTCCTGACCTCCCGGCTGCTCGCCGGGATCGACTGGACCCTGCTCGCCGTCGCTTTCGCAGCGGCGGCACAGTTTTCCTACGCCCTGCCGGTGCAGGACCTGAAGCTCGGCGCGGCGATCTCGCTCGCCTGGGTGCTCCTGCTCCTCAAGGTCGGGCTGTGGCTCGTGCAAGCCTACGCCCCGGGCGCGGGCCTCAAGCATGCCGAGCGCGCGCTTGGCGGTCTGGCGCTCGGCGCCCTCGCCGGCCTCGCCGCCTCCGCCTTCTTTGCGCCGGACGACCGCTCGGCCATCGCGCTTGCGGTCATCCTGCCGGTCACCGCGCTCGCGATGACGCTCGCGCACGCAGGCGCCTTCTGGCTGATCGGCCGCGCCGAGCGCGCCGGCGCCAACGCGGAAACCGCCATCATCGTCGGCGCCACCGCGGCCGCCAGCCGGCTCATCACGCGCGCGCGCATCAACGGATCGCTGCGCGTCGTCGCGGTCGTCGATGACCGCATCCGCCGCGCGCCCGCGCGCGTGGAGAGCGTGCCTGTCGCCGGCAACGTCAACGATCTCATGAGCTGGGAGCGGCTCCCGGACGTCGATCGCATCATCGTGGCGTTCGACGCCGGCGGCGATGCGCGGGCGCGCGACATCGTGCATCGCCTGCGCTCACTGCCGCAGCGCGTCGATCTGGCCATCGACGTCAAGCCGCAGGGCAACAACATGGACCGCCGCCTCGACGCAGCGGCCTCCATCGCCTGCATCTCCGGCGGCTATGTTCAACCCGGCCTCTCGCTGGCCAAGCGCGCGTTCGACGTCGCGATGGGCGCGCTCATGCTCTGCGCATTCATGCCGCTGATGACGCTCATCGCCATCGCGATCAAGCTCGACAGCCGCGGGCCCGTGCTCTTCATGCAATCGCGCCACGGCCTCAACAACCGCGTCATCAAGGTGTTCAAGTTCCGCACGATGCGGCATGAGCCGAAGGCGACCCAGCAAGGCGTGCTCGCGCAGACGAAGCACAAGGACCCGCGCATCACGCGCATCGGCGGGTTCCTGCGCGCCACCAGCCTCGATGAGCTGCCGCAGCTCTTCAACGTCCTCAAGGGCGACATGTCGCTCGTCGGCCCGCGCCCGCACGCGATCAACATGCGCGCGGCCGGCGACACCCCGCTCGACCGGGTCACGCACGAATACGCGCACCGCCACCGCGTGCGTCCGGGCCTCACCGGCTGGGCGCAGGTGAACGGCTCGCGCGGGCCGATCGAATCCCCCGAAGCCGTTCGCGAGCGCGTCCGCCTCGATCTGGAATACATCCACAACGCATCGGTCTGGCTCGACCTCTGGATCATGATGCGCACGGTTCCCGCCCTCCTGGGCGACAAGCAGTGCACGCGTTGAGGAGCGCGACATGAGAACCAACGACACCCATCTCGGCGACAAGATCGGTCGCGGCCTGGTGCGCGCAAGCTGCGCCAGGCCCGCCCATGTCGATCTGGAGCGAGCCATCCTCTCAGTCACGTTCGACGGGTTCACCCGATCGGCGGCCACCACCGGCGCAGCTTCGCTCGAGCGGTTCTATGCGCGCGGCACCTTCTACGCCGCGTGCGGGCTCATGGGCGCCGCCGCCGACGGCCCCTCGTTCACGGCGGAAGACGCCAAGCGTCTTGAAGCGGCCGGCCATGAGATCGGCTGCCACACCTATTCCTTCCTCGACTGCATGAAGGCGCCAGCCAACGAAGTACTCGAGGAATGCGGCCGTAACGCCATCGAGCTCGCGCTCGCGGGCGCGCAGAAGCCGATGCGCTCGATCGCGTTCCCGTTCGGCGAGCCCAGCGGGCGCCTGAAGCGCGATCTGCCGGAAGATTTCGTGGCCGGCCGCGGCCAGACACCGGGGTTGAACAGCGGCCGGGTGGACATGGCTCAGCTCAAGTCCTTCCCCGTCGGGGGCTGGGACAACATGGAGCCGCTCGTGCTCATGCTCGACAAGGCCGCGCGCACGGGCGCGTGGATGATCGTGCACATGCAGGATCTGGCGATCGACTCCTCGGCAGGCTCAGGCACGCCGACCGGCGTGCTCGGCGCGCTGCTGCGGCGCGCGTGCGAGCTCAAGGTGGACATCCTGCCGGTCGGGGAAGCCGCCGATATCATTCTCGCGGATCAAGAATAGGACAACGGGACGTTACTCCCCTCGCACGCTTCTTGCTCACGAAGAAGCAATCCTAGCGAGGGAATGACAATGTCGAACAGTGTGTTTGCGGCGTTCGCCATGATGATCGTCGTCGGCTTCGCGGGATGCGCCGCCACCACGCAGGTGCGCGAGGCGGCCGCCGCCGCGCAACAGCAGAAGCAACCATAGGATAAAGACACAAAGACGCGGGCGCTCACACCTGTCGCTGCGCTCAGTGACGGCGGGAGAGCCACTCGCGCGCGGCGCGCTGGGCGTCGGCGATCTGGTTCTGGGTCATCTGGTCGGCGAGCTCGCGGCGGCACTCCTTCGCCGCTTCAGAGCCGCGCATCGCCGCGAGGTTGAACCACATGTGCGCGCGCACCAGGTCCACTTCGCCGGTCTGGCCGGTCGAATAGATGAGGCCGAGCTTGTAGAGATCGGTGGGGCAGGCTTCGGGCTGCATGGCGGCGCCATGCGCCTCCTGGATCTCGGAATCTGTGAACGCCATTGTCGCGTACTCCCCTCGTGCAAAAGCGGGAGGGCGCGCGTTATGCGTTCATCCGCCCCGCCCCACCATGCCGGCGCAATTGCCTGCATGGCGGAAATATGGCGCGGCTATTTTGAAATAGGGTTAAGCCGGAACAGGCGCACACGGATAATCCGCATGCGGATGCTTTCGGCGCGGCCATTGTTTCGATGCGCGTCGATTAATTCGCGTTGGCGCGCGCCGCGTCGGCGATCGATTGCGCCGTCTGGCCGAACAAGTTCTTCACCGTGCTGTTAAGCTCATCCTTGTTCATGTCCGGGATGGCACGGCGCAGCTCGGCGCCGACGGCCGCGCCCTTCTGCACCGCCGGACGGGCGCCCACGCGCTCCAGCCATGCGCGGAGGTGCGGGAATGCGGCCACGCTCTCAGGGCCCGCAAGCCTTACCGCACCGTTCACCCACGGCCAGGAAGCCATGTCCGCAATGGAATATTCACCGGCAAGGAAAGCATTGTCGGCAAGGCGGCGATCGAGCACGCCATAGAGACGGTCAACCTCGTTGGCGAAACGCTTCTGCGCATATGCCAGCTGGGCGGGATCCTCGACGAATTTCGGTGCGTAGACCGAAAAGTGGCCGCGCTGGCCGGTCGCGGGGCCGAGATTGGCCATTTGCCAGAAAAGCCATTCCTCGACCGCGACGCGCTGGCGTTCATCACCGGGATAGAACTTGCCCGTCTTGCGCCCTAGATATTGCAGGATGGCGCCCGACTCGAAGACCGAGATCGGCGCGCCGCCCGGCCCCTCTGGATCGATGATCGCCGGCATGCGGTTGTTCGGGCTGATCTTCAGAAAGTCCGGCTTGAACTGGTCGCCCGCGGAGATGTTCACCGGCTTCAACGCGTAGGGCAGCGCCATCTCCTCCAGCGCGATGGAGATCTTGAGCCCATTCGGCGTAGGCCAGAAATAGAGTTCGATGGGGTGGGTCATGGTGCGGCTCCTTCGACCAAGATGGCGCGAGCGAAGGGCGTGCGCCATCGCACGGCGCGTTAGAAATTCTGTACCGGCGTTAAGCGGCCTCGCACGTTCGTGAACAAGTTTCTGCGACGGAAACCCATCTGAACGACCCGTTCAGGCTGAGTTCAGCCGCGGGGCGCCATCGTCCGGGCGACGAGGGAGCTATCTCCCGCCGCCGACCGTTGGTTCGGCGGGACAGGATCAAGGAGCCTGCTCATGAAGAAGCTTGTTATCGCCGCCGCGGCCGCGATGACCGTGCTGAGCCCGCTCGCGGCAACGAGCGCCTCGGCGGATCCGCGCGACTACCGCCAAGGCTATCGCGAAGGGGACCGGCGCGGCGATTGGGATCGCGGCGATCGCTATGACCGCCGGGATGATCGGCGCGATTATCGTCGCGGCTACCGCGAAGGCTATCGGCACGATCGCTGGGATGATCGCCGCTACAACGGCTATTACTACCAGAACCGCTGGAACTACGGCCCGCCCCCGTCCGCCTATTACGGGCGGCCAGGCTTCCGCGCAGACTATCGCGACTGGCGCCGCGGCGACCGCCTCCCGGGTTACTACCGGTCCCGCTATATTGTCGTGCGCGACTATGACCGCTACGGCCTCAGGTATCCGCCGCGCGGCTACCATTGGGTCCGCGACGATCGCGGCGGTTACCTGCTGGTCGGCATCGCGACCGGCATCATCCTCGGCAGCATGCTTGACGGCTACGGCCGCTACTAAGCGCCAACCAACCCGGCACGCGCCGCCCCGGAAGGGATTCCGGGGCGGTTCGCGTTGGTTGCGTCGTCATTCAGATCTCTCACCGCTTCGTGCACGGCAACTTCTTGGAAACCAAGTTGGCTGCATTGTGAGCGTCCAGGCGCCGGGGGAGCTCTGCAATGCTGGCTTATCTTTGGTTCTGTGTGATGCTGAGAGCTGTTTCTCCCGGCGCCGACGAGATCATCACCCGCTATAATCGCGCGATGGAGGCGTTCCTGTCGGCCGGCATGGACTCGATGCCCGCTCCGGCGCTCGCGGCCGTCGCCGACCTGCCGGAGGCGACGCCGGTGCACGGGATGCAGCACAAGCTCGAGCGTGCGTTCCGCCGCTACGCCTGAGCCGCGCTAGTCGAACGCGTCGGCGGCGGCGGTAAATCCGAACATTCCGTAAAGCATCGCCACGGCTATGAGCGCTGCGAAGATCGCGCCGACGCCCCACAAGCCGAAGCGCAACAGCCGCCGGGCGTCAGATCGCGCCGCCAACTGGATCGCCAGATCGATAGGATAGGCCGCGCAATAGGCCAGGTTGGCGGCCACCGCCAAGAACAGCAGCGTCGGCGCCATGGCGAGCCATTGCTCCCACCGTTCGCCGGTGGCGAATGCTCCGATGAGCACGATGAGCGCCAGGAGCAGATTGTACGGCAGCCGTGCGACCTCCCAGAAGCGGATCGCCTCCATGATGTTCGCGCGCGTGAGCATTCCGTCAGGGCTCCTTGCCCCATGGTCTTGAACGAAGGCGCGCGAGGCGTCGAGGGGGCGTTCCTGCTCGCCGACTTCTAAGCCGCGCGCTATCTAGCTGCACCTTGACCCAATACTCGCTTGCCACGGTCGTGTTTGAGGGGGACGTGCACGCCTTGGAGCTGCAGGCCCGTTCCCTCCGGCGCTATTGCTCCCCCGAGCTTTTCTCCACGATCCTGGTCGTTGACAATAGTGCGCGCGTGACGCCCGCCTCCCACCGCGAGCGCCTCCTTGAGGCGTATGGGGCGCTCGCCCCGAAGGTTCAGTTCGTGGATCGAAGCTCGCTGGGGACACTGCGCGGGGTGGACGGCTGGTGGCGTCAGCAGGTTCTCAAGATCAAGGTCGCGGAAATCGTCCAGACCGAGCGCTACATCGTCCTCGACGCGAAGAACCACTTGGTCCGGCCGCTCACACGCGAGTGTTTTCAAACGCACGACGGGCGCATGAAGATGGGCGTCCACAGCTATTCGGGGCACTCCCTTCGGCGCCACCTGGAACGGGCGCTTGACTATTTCGGGATGGCCAAGGAGCCGAGCTTGGAGCGGTTCTCAGCCACAACGCCTCCGTTCGCTTTCGACACCGCGACGGTGCGCGAGCTTATCGCTTGGGTTAGCAAGCGGGAAGGGACGCCCTACGAGCGGGTTGTTGTCGCGCGGGGGCTTACTGAGTTCTTTCTCTACGGCGCTTTCGTTCGCAGCCAAGGGCGCTTCGATCAGCTCTATTGCGAAGATGAGAGCGCGAGTGCTGCGATTTGGCGCGGCCGCGCGACCGCCGAAGCGTGTGCGGAAGCGATTGCCGTTTCGCATGCGACCCAAACGCCCTGGTTTAGCATACAACGTGACGCGGTTCCAAAGTTGGGGCGCTCCGCGCGCGATCTGGTCGCCGAGTTCTGGACCGACCGAGGACTCTTCCTCAACAAGAGCGCCAGCGCAGCGTTCCTGACGCTCCTCCGGCGCGCGGCGCTATTCCATCTGGTCAGGAGCTTGCCGGCGCGCGCCATGCGACGCGCCGGGCTGCGCCGCGTCTAGCTCGCTAAACCCCGAGCTTCGCCTTGAGGATCTGATTGACGATCTGCGGGTTGGCCTTGCCGCCGGTCGCCTTCATCGCCTGACCGACCCACCAGCCGAAGGCTTTCGGGTTCTTCTTCACGTCCTCGACCTTGTCGGGGTTCGCGGCGAGGAGATCGTCGATCGCCTTTTCAATGGCGCCGGTGTCGGTGACCTGCTTCAGGCCTTCGCGCTCTACGATCGCGGCAGGATCATCCCCCGTCTCGAACATCTTGGCGAAGACGTCCTTGGCGATCTTGCCGTTGATCACGCTCTCCTGGATGAGCCCCAGGAGTGCGCCCAATTGCTCGGCCTTCACGGGCGAGGCGGAGAGCTCAAGCCCGGCCTTGTTGAGCGCACCGAACAATTCCTGCGTCACCCAGTTCGCGGCGAGCTTGGCGTCGCGGCCCTTCGCAACGGTCTCGAAATACGCCGCGGATTCTGAATCGCCCGACAGCACGCCGGCGTCATAGGCGGTAAGCCCGTAGCTCTCCATGAAGCGGCGCTTCTTCGCGTCCGGCAGCTCCGGCAGCGACGCGCGGATCTCGTCGATCCATTTCTGCTCGATCTCCAGCGGCAGCAGATCGGGATCGGGGAAGTAGCGGTAATCGTGCGCGTCTTCCTTCGAGCGCATCGTGCGCGTCTCGCCGGTATTGGCGTCGAAGAGCCGCGTCTCCTGATCGATCTTGCCGCCCTCCTCCAGGATATCGATCTGGCGGCGCGCCTCGAATTCGATGGCTTGGGCCATGAAGCGCACCGAGTTGACGTTCTTGATCTCGCAGCGCGTGCCCCATTCCTTGGTGCCGGCGCGGCGCACCGAGACGTTCACGTCGGCGCGCATGGAGCCTTCCTCCATGTTGCCGTCGCAAGTGCCGAGCGCGCGGACGATCGCGCGAAGCTTGTTGAAATAGGCGCCGGCCTCTTTCGCCGAGCGCATGTCCGGGCGCGAGACGATCTCCATCAGCGCGACGCCGGCGCGATTGAGATCGACGAACGTCTCGGAGGGCGAGAGATCATGGATCGACTTGCCCGCGTCCTGCTCCAGGTGCAGCCGCTCGATGCGGATCGTCACCGGCGCCTCGTCGACCTCGATCTCGACTTCGCCCTCCCCGACGATCGGCTCCTTGAACTGGGAGATCTGATATCCGGCCGGCAGATCGGGATAGAAATAGTTCTTCCGGTCGAAGCGCGAGAAGGTGTTGATCTGCGCGTTGAGACCAAGGCCCGTGCGGATCGCCTGCTCGACGCAGTATTTGTTGATCACCGGCAGCATGCCCGGCATCGCGGCATCCACGAGGCTCACATGCGCGTTCGGCGCGCCGCCATAGGCGGCCGAGGCGCCCGAAAAGAGCTTCGCCTGCGAGGTGACCTGGGCGTGCACCTCGAGGCCGATGATCACTTCCCAGGCGCCCTTCGCGCCGTCAATCAGCTGGTCCTTGCGGGCCGAGCGCACGTCTAGTTCGGTCGTCATAAGGGCTATTTAGGCGGTTCGCGTCCGCCCGTCACCGCCCGGGGGCCCGCCTAATCCGTGACGAGGTTGCCCAGAAGGTCCTCGGTGCGCTCCACGCGGACGAGCACGGCGAACCCCTTCTTCTCCGGGTCGGAATTCTTTTCCGGATCGATCAGCCGGCGCCAGACCTCGTCATAGAATTGGCCGGACTTGTGGATCGAGGCGATCCCGTAGAAGCGCACCAGGCCGCCAATGGGGAGCACGCCCGATTCCTTCAGGCCCCAATTGTGCAGGTACACGGTCACCTTCGAGCCGTCGTGCAGGTTGGCGTTGGTCGATCCGCGGCCCCGCTCCCAGATCGAAAGATGGTCGTCGTCGAACGCCTGCACGCTGCCGCGCGGGGTCACCTGGGCGTAGCCGTTGGGCAGCACTGTCGCCACCAAACAGGGGGTCTGCGGGAAAGCCGCCATGATCGGTTGGTGCAGTTTCTTCGGAATGGTCGCCATCATGCCCTCCCAACAGCCCGGCTACTTGTTGCCGATGTAACAGAAGGCCGCGGGGAATTCTCCCCCCTTTCCGCGCGCCGAAGACGGGGCGACCAAAAAAAAATCGCCCCCGCGGCAGGGATGGCGCGGGGGCGAGGAATTGGGAGGAGGTTGAACGCTTCCCCTCAAGCAAGAACTCTGCCGGCTCGTTTCGCCCAGGTTTTGTCCCGAACTGGCCCGCGCCCCGCGACGGCGGCGGCGGCTCGGCCCACCCGCAGTGGCGCGATCTGTGCGTGAGCGGGCGGAAGAACAGGCGGGAACCCCAGACAATGATGGGCGAAGAGACGTTTCACCCCGACACACGGGCGCTGCTGCAGTATGGCCGCGCGCTGGCGGGCGGCCCGTCCCCGCCGCACGCGGGCGGCGCCGACGCAGTCGTGGAGCGGCTCTTCGTGCTGGAGCATATTCCCGCCAAGGAGGGATGGGGGCGCCTCTCCATCCGCAGCTTCGGGCAGGAGCTCATCGCCCTGTTCGGCCGCGACCTGAAGGAAACCGACTTCGCCGACCTCTGGCTTAAGGGCGACCTCGCGCTCCTCAACGCCTTCCTCGCAGCGTGCGCCGGCGCCGGTGAGCCGGGGATCCTGCGCGTCGCGGCCGAGGCCGAGACGGGCGACCGGCTCGGGGCGGAGGTCCTGCTCACGCCGCTTGCGCCGATCCCCTCGCAAGCGGAGCGCTATCTGGGCCTCTTCCAGCCGCTCGGGGGTGAAGCCTTCTGGGGCGGGCGCTCGATCGCGCGCCTGCGGCTCGGATCGCTGCATCCGCCGAAGGCGAAGCTGCCGCGCCCGGTGCGGCTTGTCGTCTCCAACGCCTGAGCCCCGGTTAGGCTTTCTTCACCGAACCAGCGTCAGCGTGCGCACTATGTCGGCGAACGCTGCGATTCCCCTCTCGAGCGCCCTCCAGCGCTACCAAAGCCTCCGCGCCACGCCGCAGGAGCGGCGCCGCTTCCGCCGCCTCCGGCTCGTCGTCGGGGGGCGGCTGATGGACGAGAGCGGCCGCGAAAGCGACTGCCGAACCGAAGACGTCTCGCCGGGCGACGTGCGGATCGCCTCGCCGGCCAATCTGCCGCAGCATTCGCGGGTCGTGCTCTATCTCGACGAGATCGGCCGGGTGTCCGGGCGCATCGTGCGCGTCTGCGGCGACCGCGAATACGCCATCGTGTTCGACGCCTCCACCCACAAGAAGGAAAAGCTCGCCGAGCGGCTCACCTGGCTCGTCAGCAAGGACGCGCTCAAGCTCACGCAGGAGGACGCGCCGCCGGCGCCGCGCGCTGAGGGGCGCGGAGAAGTGGAGATCGAGATCGATGGCGGCGGAACCATCGTAGGGGAAGCGATCGACTTCTCACTCGCCGGCGTCACGGTGCGCACCCCGCAGCCGGCCCCGCGCATCGGATCATGGGTGCGCGTCGGCGCGATCGACGGGCGCGTCTCGCGGCTGATCGAAGGCGGCTTCGCCATCGATTTCACGTCCTTGGCGCCGCGCGAACCCATGCTGCGCGACACCTCTTCAGAGTAAACGGCGCGCTAGCCATATTGGCCCCGGGCTTGCTTCGCTCACCTCGTGTTAACGAGGCGATGAAGCATGCCGCGCAGTCCTGTGTTCTTTTCGGACAAAACCGACACTAACGGTTCGTTTGCCGACGTGGCCCATAAGGTTAACGACCCTAAAGGCGCGCCGCTGGCCAAGGCGCGCGCTTCGGAGGCAATGGTGCAGCCCGCGACGCAGAGCGCCCGCGAAGAATGGTGGATCCAGGTGCGCGGCAGCGCGTACGGCCCCTATTCGGTCAAGCAGGTCCGCGCCTTCGTCGGCGAAGGGCGCGTGCGCATGAACACCCTCGTCGCACGCGACCGCATGGGCCCGTGGTTCGAAGCGCGGCGCGAAGGCGCGCTCTCCGATGCGCTCACACAGGCGCGCCCAGACGCGGCCAACGGCAATGCCGAGACCGGTCCCGCCGCCAAGGTCGCCAACCTCTTCATCTCCGCCGAAATCCATTCCGGCGCCTGGAACGCGTTTCTGGCGGCGATCGAGCGGATGGGCCGCGTCGCGGAACTCGCGCCGGGCTTCTGGCTCGTGCGCTCACCGTTCAGCGCGGGTGTCATTCGCAATACGCTTTCGCAAACGCTGGAGCGCGGCGACCGCTTCGTCGTGATCGACGCCACGCGCGACCGCCTCGCATGGTTCAACATGGGGCCGGGCGTCGATGTCGCGATCCGCGAGATCTGGAACGCGCCGATCGACACCACGAAGTACGCGCCCTGACTCCGACGTCTTCCGCTTGCGGGGGCGGAGGGAAAGCGTTCAGTTCCTCGAGCTGACGCGCAAATCGCGGACGTAGCGCTTCCAATTCTCGACATAGTGCATCGCGCTCAGCGCAAAGAGCGAGCGCTGCGCCTCGCTCACTTCCTTGATCGCACGCGCGGGCGCGCCGGTGATCAGGAAGCCTTCGGGAAAGCGCTTGTTCTCCGTCACCAGAGCGGCCGCGCCCACCAGGCAATAGCTTGGAATCACCGAGTGATTGAGCACCGTCGCCTTGATGCCGATCAGCGCATTGTCGGCCACGGTGCAGCCATGCAGCATGGCTTGGTGCCCGATCGTGACGTTCGCGCCAATCGTCAGCGGCGCGCCCATGTCCGTGTGCAGCACCGCGCCGTCCTGCACGTTGGAGTTCTCGCCGATCACGATCGGATCATTGTCGCCGCGCAGAACGGCGCCCCACCACACCGATGCATTCTTCTTCAGCACGACACGGCCGATCACAACGGCCGTCGGCGCCACCCAGAAGGCGCCGTCCTCTTCGACCTCGAGATCGGCGTCGGCCAAGGCATAGACGGTCATGTCGGAGACTTTCGCATTTCATGGAACCTTCATTTCGGGAGCAACGCGTCGTTAACGCGTCTCTGGCGTAATGCTTTGAGATCGGGCTTCGGTCCCAGTCAAGACACTCGGCTCCGGGCTTCGGAGCCGTCGCGAAGGAGGCGGCGTGACCGCTTGGCGCATGGTCGGGGCGCCTTTCGCCCCGAGATCAGCAGCAGCTTCGAGCGGCGTCCTCCGTACCGCTGATGAATCCGCCGCCGGCACACGCCGGCGGCGTTTTTGTTTCTCCGACCCAGAAGGGAGTTCGCGATGACCAAGCGCTCAACCCGGCGGCCCGCGCGCGACAATGCGCGCAATGCGCAATCCCCGCAGCGCAAGCTGCAAGTGGTGGACGACAATTGGTCGCCGGATCGCGATCGGGAACAGAGCTTCATCAAGAACGTGCGCGCGAAAAGCGAGGGTCAGCAAGCGTTGTTGAGCGCGATCGACGCGCATTCGCTGGTGCTGGCGCTCGGCCCAGCCGGCACGGGCAAAACCTATCTCGCGATCACCAAGGCGGTCGAAGCGCTGGAATCGGGCGCGGTCGGACGCATCGTGCTCTCGCGGCCCGCGGTCGAAGCGGGCGAAAGCATCGGCTTCCTGCCGGGGGCGATGGAAGACAAGCTCGCGCCCTATCTGCGGCCGCTCTATGACGCGCTGCAGGATCGGCTTTCGCCGAAGCGGCTGAAGGCGCTGATAGCCGAGGGCCTCATCGAGATCGCGCCGATCGGCTTCATGCGCGGCCGCACGCTCAACAACGCGTTCGTGGTGATCGACGAGGCGCAGAACTGCACTTACGGCCAGATCAAGATGCTGCTCACGCGGCTCGGCTGGCACTCGAAGATGGTGGTCACCGGCGACCCTGCGCAGACCGACCTTCTGCCTGAGCTCTCCGGCCTCTCAGACGTCGCGGCGAAGCTCGAAGCGCTTCCCGGCAAGGTCGCGGTGTGCCGCCTCTGCGACACCGACATCGTGCGTCACCCGCTGGTGGCCTCCATGCTCGGCGTGCTCTGACCTTTCATCCGTAGGCTGATCTTTCTGACCGGCGCGCCCGCCCCTTCTTGGGGCGGGCGGAAGCGCTGATGCTTGCACCGGCGGGATACTGAAGTCCCGGCTTGACAATGGCGCATCGATGCTGAAGTATCGGCTTCAGCAATGGAGGCCGCGCATGGAGCCGAACACCGTCCACAACACGTTCGTCGTCGAGCGCGCCTATCCGAAGCCGCCCGAACGCGTCTTTCAGGCGTTCGCGAGCGCGGACCAGAAGCGGCGCTGGTTCGGCGAGGGCCCCGCTCACGATCTCGTCTCGTTCGAGCAGGATTTTCGCGCCGGCGGCTTTGAACGGTTGGTCTATCGCATGAAGGCGGGCACGCCGATCGCCGGGGCGTCGATCGCCAACGAGCTCTATTACCAGGAGATCACGGCCGACCGCCGCATCGTCTTCGCGCAGACGATGGCGATGAACGGCAAGCCGTTCTCCGCCACGCTCGTCACGATCGAGCTGCTGGGCAGCGATGCAGGCACGGATCTTCTCTGCACGCACCAGGGCGCATTCTTCGAGGGCGCCGACGGGCCGCAAATGCGCGAGCACGGCTGGCGCCAACTCTTCGAAAAGCTCGCGGCGCAGCTCGGGTAATGCCGCGCGCGAAGCTCAGACCCGAGCGCGTCTTTCACGCGCTCGGCGATCCCACGCGTCGTGCGATGGTGGAGCGCCTGTCGGAACGCCCGCACTCCGTTTCTGCGCTCGCTGGCCCACTCGGGGTGACGCTCACGGCGGTGGCGCAGCATCTGGCGGTGCTGGAAGAGAGCGGACTTGTCCGCACCGAGAAGATCGGTCGCGTTCGCACGGCGCGGCTCGAAGCGGCCGGCCTTTCGACGCTGGAGCAATGGATCAAGCAGCGCCGCACGCATTTCGAGCGGCAGCTCGACCGGCTCGGCGAACTCCTCGATGAAGACGACGACCCGCTCGTCTGAGACGGCTCAGTCCTCGCCGTCGCCTTCCAGATCGATCTCCAGGATCGACACGGTCAGGTGCCAGGAGAGCTCGCCCTCCTCGTCGTCGCGCGAGATCACGCCGATGAACTCGTCCTTGATGTAGACCTCGGCGCTATCGGTCTTGCGCGGCCGCTGGCGGATCTCGAGGTCCTTCGAGCCGAGCCGCTCGCGGAGGTAGGTCTGCAGCTTCGCGCGTTCCTCGGGATTCACGGGGGCGGCCTCCTCAGACCCGGTTGACCCGCGATGCCTTCGGCCCATCCGCCCCGCGCGTCAACCCGCTTGTTTCAGAGGCGGCTCAGTCCTGATCGAGGTCCCAATGCGTCGCCGCGGCGCGCAAATGCCGGCCATAGAAGAACAACGCAGCCCCGGCTGCGCCGAACGCCCCCATCACGCCCAGATAACCGTACATCTGCTCGGCGAGGGCGTCGGCGAACGTGAACGGGGTGTAGAGCGCGATCGCCCCGATCACCAGCGCGGTCGCGCCGCCGGTCTTGATGAAGATGTCGCCGAACAGGAAGTTGCGGTCGATCTCGCCGCGCGAACGGCGTTCATAATGCGGTTTCTTCATGCGCAGGGCCTAGCGCGAGTCGAGCGCTTCGCCTTGTTTCGTTGCGCAGCAGGACCGACCGGGAAGCGCTACCTTCGAAGCTACAAGCCGCGCGGATAATCCGGGTGCTGATCGAGCTCGTACGAGATCGCCGCGCTTCGCGCCTCGGACTTCACTTCATTCGAGCAATTCGAGCGCGCGAAGGCCTGCACCAGCTCCAGCGCGCGCGGCTGGTTGTCGGTCCAGCCCGATTGTGTGTCGTAGAGCGTGACGAAAGCCGTCCAGGGCATCATCGTCTGGCCGAGCGTCTTCGACTCGAAGATCTTCTCGAAATTGCGTTGGAAGAAGCCGAGACGGGCGCCGAGCGTGCCGACATCGGCGCCGCGCAACTCGTCGAGGAATTCCCGCCAGTCCCGGCTCGCTTGCGCACACATCTCCAGGATGCGCATGTCGCCCCGGCCCAGGCGCTCCAAAAGCTCATGCATGTCCTAGCTCCACCAAGCTTGGGGGCGGGCCTTGAAGGCCGCCGCCTGTTCCAACGCCGCTCCTACGGCGAACACCGTCTCTTCATCGAGCGCGCGGCCAATGACCTGAAGCCCCAGGGGAAGGCCTCGCGCGTCCGTCGCAGCCGGCACCGAAATGCCGGGCAGCCCCGCTAGATTGGCGGTCACGGTGAAAATGTCATTCAGATACATCTCAACGGGGTCGCCGCCCTTCTCCCCTAAGGCGAACGCCGCCGATGGCGTCGCCGGCGTCAGCACCGCATCCACGTCCGCGAACGCCGCGCGGAAATCGTCCGCGATGCGCCGCCGCACCTTCTGCGCCCGGAGATAATACGCATCGTAATAGCCGGCGGAAAGCACATAGGCGCCAATGACGATGCGTCTTTGCACCTCCTCGCCGAAGCCGGAGGCGCGGGTCTTCTCGTAGGAGTCCAGCAGGTCCTTGCCCGTCACGCGGGCGCCGTAGCGCATGCCGTCATACCGCGCGAGGTTCGAGGACGCCTCCGCCGGCGCGACAATATAATAGCAGGGCAGCGCGTATTTCGTGTGCGGCAGCGAGATCGGCTTCACCTTGGCGCCCGCCGCCTTCAGCCACTCGACGCCTTTTTCCCACAATGCCTCGATTTCAGGCGCCATGCCGTCGGCGCGGTATTCCCTCGGCACGCCGATGGTCAGGCCCTTCACGCCCCGCGCGCACGCCTTGCGGAAATCCGGGACCTTGGCCGGCAGGGAGGTGGAATCCTTCGGGTCATGGCCGGACATGCTTTGGAGCATGATCGCGGCGTCCTCCACGGTCTTGGCGATCGGCCCCGCCTGGTCGAGCGAGGAGGCGAACGCGACAATCCCCCAACGCGAGCAGCGGCCATAGGTCGGCTTCATGCCGACCGTGCCGGTGAAGGCCGCGGGCTGGCGGATCGAGCCGCCGGTGTCGGTGGCGGTGGCGGCAAGGCAGAGGTCGGCGGCGGTCGCGGAGGCTGAGCCGCCGGAGGAACCGCCGGGGGTGAGCCGGTCGTCTGCATTGCCGCGCCGCCACGGATTCACCACCGGGCCGAACCGGCTCGTCTCGTTCGACGAGCCCATCGCGAACTCGTCCATGTTGAGCTTGCCGAGCATCACAGCGCCGGCATTCCAGAGGTTGGCGGTGACCGTGCTCTCGTAGGTCGGCGTGAACTCCCCGAGGATGTTCGAGCACGCCGTGGTGCGCACGCCCTCGGTGCAGAAGAGGTCCTTGATCCCGAGGGGCGCGCCTTCGAGCGCGCCCAGCTTCGCCTTGGGCTTGGCGCGGCGGGCGTCGGAGGCCTTCGCCATCGCGCGCGCCTTCTTCTCGGTCACGACGACATAGGCGTTCAGTTTCGGGTTCGCCGCCGCGATCGCCTTCAGGAAGGCGTCAGTGATCTCAGCTGAGGAGAATTCCTTCTTGGCGAGGCCGTCGAGCGCGGCGGCCAGGGTCAGGGATGTCAATTCGGTCATGATCGGAACTCAGGGACTGCACGGACGGGAAGCGTGGGGCGCTTTCCCCTGTCGCTGCTGCGACGCCGCTAGCTGAGGCGCCCTGCGCGCTCTGCAGCTCCCCCATCCAGGGGGAGCTGGGCGCTCCTTCCTGCGAGCGCTCACTCCACCACCTTCGGCACCACGAAAAACCCGTCCTCGGCCTTGGGGGCGTTGGCCAGCACCTTCGCGGGATCGTTGCCGTCGGTGACCTTGTCCTCGCGCATCGGCAGCTTGGCGTCGGGCACCGCGCTCGTCATCGGCTCGACGCCCTCGACATCAACCTCGTTGAGCTGCTCGATCCAGGCGAGGATGCCGTTCAGCTCACTCACCATCGGCTTCACGCGCGCCTCGGGGAGCGCGATGCGCGCCAAACGCGCCACCTTGCGCACGGTGTTCTCATCGATCGCCATGGAGGCCCTTGCGCTAGCAGCGCCGGGCGCCGCTTTCAAGCTGGGGGCCGTTGCTCGCGGACCAGATCGCGGATCCGGCGCACGCCCTTCGCCGCCGGCGACATCACCTGGCGCACCATCAGGAGCGCAACCGCGCCGGCGGTCGCGGCCATGCAGGCCCAAGCTCCGAAGAGCCACGCGGCCGCCGCCAGGGCGAAATAATAGCCCCGCACGCCGGAATTGAAGTTCGACAGCGCCGGACCGAGCACCTCAGAGGCGGCAAGCGCGTACTTGTCGGCCTCCGCCGCCGCCCTCTCGGCGTCCGGCCCCGCCCCGGCCGGCGGCCCCGGCATGGCGCCGACGATGGCCAGGCAATAATTCATCTGGCGAATGGCCCAGATGAAATCGAGCAGGCCGCGGGTCAGCGCGACGGTGACCAGGGCCAGCTTCAGGTCGAACAGGAACCGCGTCGAATGCGGCATGAGCTCAAGGCTCGAGACTGAGCGCCAGGCGGCGTCCCCGGAAAAGAGCGCGCCCACCACCGCGGCGATCATCAGCATGCTGGTGGAGGCGAAGAAGCTCGCCGAGTTCAGCAGGTGGCCAAGCAGATTGGCGTCGAGGAAGCGGTTCTCGCGCCCCGCCATGGCGCGCATCCAGCCGGTGCGGATCGCGACCATGTCGGCGTTGATGCCGCGGCCGCCGGCGGCCAGCTTCAGCGCCGGCGCGTAGAAGATCCAGGCAAGCGCGAAAAGCGCCAGCGCGATCTGGTCGGGGAGCGGTATCACGCGCCCGCATAGCCTGCGCCGGCCCTTCCCCGCAATTGACGCGGGGGCCGCTCGCGCGCGAGATCGCCGCGTTTGCCGCTTCTCGACATCTCCCCCTTCGCCGCCGCGCTGCCGGCGGGCGCGCTCCTCGGCCTCGATCCGGGGAGCAAGCGCATCGGCGTGGCGGTCAGCGATGCGACGCGGCTCATCGCCTCGCCGTTCGACGTGATCGCGCGGACGAGGTTCTCGGAGGATGCGGCGCGCATCTTCGCCCTCTACGATGCGCGCGCCTGCGTCGGGTTCGTGATCGGCCTACCGCTCAACATGGACGGGACGGCCGGGCCTGCCGCGCAATCGGCGCGGGCCTTCGCACGCAATTTGCTCGGCATACGCGACGTTCCGCTCCTGCTCTGGGACGAGCGCCTTTCGACGTCGGCGGCGACGCGCACGCTAATCGACGCGGACGCCTCACGCCGCCGGCGCGGGGAAGTCGTCGACAAGGTCGCGGCCGGCTACATGCTGCAAGGCGCGCTCGACGCCCTGCAAGAACGCGCGCTTCCATGAGCGTCGGCAGGAGGAGCGCACGCCCCTCCCCTATCAGGGAACCTCCGTCCGCTGACAATTCGCGGACCCAAACACGGCCAATTGCAGAGAACCGCGGCACACCCCACCCCCTGCCCCCTCCCCTCGAGGGGAGGGGGACGCTTCTTCCCGCAACGGTCCGTGTCCGGAGCGTCCATGCCTGATATCTTCCAGGCGCTGGCGCCGATCTTCATCATCATCGCGCTCGGCTTCGCGGCGCGCGCGGCGCGCATCTTCCCGGAAGAGACATGGGGCGCGGTCAACCGGTTCGGCTATTTCGTCCCCTATCCGGCCTTTCTCTTCTCCACCACGGCCGGCGCAGACCTCCACGCGCACAATGCCGGCCCGTTTCTGACCGCCTGCATCGCGGGCTTTCTGGCGATGGCCGGGATCGCGCTTTCCACGCGGCTCCTCTTCCGCAAGGACGGCCCGGCGTTCACAAGCGTCTTCCAAGGCGCGGCGCGCTGGAACGGCTTCGTCATTCTCGCAGCAGGGGACCGTCTCTACGGCGCGGGCGGACGCGAGCTCATCGCGCTCGCCTTCGGGCCGCTGGTGCTGATGGTCAACATCATTTGCGTCGGCGTGCTGGCGCGCTGGGGCAAGGAGCGGATCGTCTCCACGCGCGCCCTCGCCGCGCAGATCGCGGGCAACCCGCTCGTGCTCTCATGCGCGGCGGGGCTGGCGTTCAATCTCGCTAGGACTCTGTGGGGCTTCGGCGATCTCGGAGTCGCCAGCGATGCGCTGAAGACGCTCGGCGCGGCGGCGCTGCCGCTGGCGCTGGTGTGCATCGGCGCGGGGCTCGATTTCGGGCCGCTCCGGCGCGGCTGGACCTATGTCGCGACATCGTGTGCGCTCAAGCTCGTCGCGGGCCCCGCCGTCCTCTACGCATCGGCGCTTGCGTTCGGGCTCGATGCGCGCACCGCGGCAGTCTGCGGCGGCATCGGCGCCACCTCGACCGCGGCGGCCTCCTACACGCTCGCGCGCGAGATGGGCGGGGACGCGCGGCTGATGGCGGGCATCGTCACGGCGACCACGCTCCTCTCCTTCATCACCATGCCCATCGCGATTGCGCTCACGCGCTAACGCCGACCGTGATAACCTCACGGCGTCCCGTCGCGGGGCGGCCATGCGCACCAAAGGCTGGTTCGGACGCAAACTCGTCGGCTTCGGCATCGGGCCGCGCACATGGGAAGGCGCGGCCGTGATCGTGGTTTTTGCGGCCGGATTTCCCGTGCTGCTCGGCTGGGCGGCGCCGCAGATCGCGGCCGCGAGCGGCCTTGCCGAGGCGCTCATTCGCCTTGCGCTGATCGCCGCATGGGTCGGCGCTCTGGCGGGCGTCATCGTGCTCACCTGCGAGGAGAGCTAAGCCCGCCGCCGAACAATTCGCCCTGCGCCCATTCGGAGGGCGACGACAGCACCGCCACCGGCGCCGAGGTCATCGGCGCAACCACCTCCGGCGCAGCTTGCGCCAGCGCACGGGCAGGCTCGGCCATCCGCGTGGGCTCAACGCGCGCACGCGGCGCGGCTTGCGCCTCGGCGGCGGGCGCGAGGCCGGCGACGACGGCCGCCATGGCGAACCCGATCGGCTTCAGGGGGGGCAGATCACGATTTCTCATCTCAAACTCTCCTCGGACTTTCCCGTCCCGGGCCCCCGCCCCTGACTGGCCTTGTGCGTCCCGGCGCTTCCCGGGCTGTTGATCCGCGCTTGGGGCCTGTCAGCCGTCCGCTCTTAGTTAACCCACCATTCACCATAAGAACAAAATGAGTACAAGAGGGAGTCGCGGGCCAAATCAAGGCATTGTTAAAGAATCCGCGCCGGCGCTTGCCGCAGTTCCGCCCAGGGGCTTAACAAGCGCGCATGGCTGCGCCCTCCGGCAAGATTCCCAGACACGACCCGCCGCGCCGCTTCCCGCATCGGCATCTGCTTGCCATCTCGGACTTGTCTCGGTCCGACATCGAATTTCTGCTCGACCGCGCGGAGGCGTTCACGCCGCTTGCGGAGCAGCGCGTGAAGAAGCTCGACGCGTTAAAGGGCCGGACACTTATCAACTTGTTTTTCGAGCCCTCGACGCGGACTCAGTCCTCGTTCGAGCTCGCCGGGAAGCGTTTGGGCGCGGACGTGGTGAACATGTCGGCCTCCTCTTCGTCCGTGACCAAGGGCGAAACGCTCATCGACACGGCCGCTACGCTCAATGCGATGAGCCCCGATCTTCTGGTCGTGCGGCATGGATCGAGCGGCGCGGCGGAGCTGCTGGCGCGCAAGGTCTCCTGCTCGGTGATCAACGCAGGCGACGGGCAGCACGAGCACCCTACGCAGGCGCTCCTGGACGCGCTCACCATCCGCCGCGAGATCGGCCGCATCGAGGGCGTGCGCATCGCGATCTGCGGCGATGTCATGCACTCGCGCGTGGCGCGCTCGAACGCGCTCCTGCTCACCATGCTCGGCGCCGAGGTGCGCCTTGTCGGCCCGCCGACGCTGCTGCCCGCCTCCTCCGCACGCTGGGGCGCTTCGGTGCACCACGACATGAAGGAAGGGCTCGCCGGCGCCGATGTGGTGATGATGCTCCGCCTGCAGCGCGAGCGCATGCAGGGCGGGTTCATCCCGTCGGCGCGGGAGTTCTTCTGGTTCTACGGGCTCGACGAAGAAAAGCTGCGCCACGCCAAGCCGGGCGCGTTCGTCATGCACCCAGGCCCGATGAATCGCGGCGTCGAGATCGACAGCGCCATCGCCGACGATGCGCGCATCTCGCTCATCGAGCGGCAGGTGAAGATGGGCGTGGCGCTCCGCATGGCCGTTCTGGTGGCGCTCGCCGAGCACGGCGCGAACGAGAGCGGCGAATGACGGGAGCATCGCATGTGGCTCTTTCTCCTATGGTGGTGCGTGGACGATCACCTCGCGGCGGCGCTGGACGCGCCGAAGCTCGGCAGCCTGCCGATCTGGGTCCCGCTGATCATCGGGCTCGCCTTCTCAACCACGATTTCGCTGGCGTCGAAGAAAGACCGCGATTGAGCCGCCTCCCCGCATGAAACCCGTCTGCATCACCAACGCGCGCATCGTGGATCCTGCGTCGCACACGGACGCACCCGGCGCGATCCTGTTCGACGAGACGATCCGCGAGGTCGGCAAGCTGAAGCCGCCGGCCGACGCCGAGATCATCGACGCGGACGGCAAGGCAGTCCTGCCCGGCCTCATCGACATGCGCGTCGGCATCGGCGAACCGGGCGCGGAGCATCGCGAGACGTTCAAATCCGCAGGCCGAGCCGCACTCGCAGGCGGCGTCACCACGCTCGTGATGAATCCCAACACGCATCCGATCATCGACGACGCCAGCCTGGTCGATTTCGTGCTGCGGCGGGCGCCGGATCGCTCCAAGGCGCGCATCTATCCGATGGCGGCGCTCACGCGCGGCCTTGAAGGCCAGGCGATGACCGAGATGGGCCTTCTCAAGGAGGCCGGCGCGGTCATGTTCTCCAACGGCGACCGCGCGGTGGTGGATTCCCGCGTCATGCGCCGCGCACTCGCCTATTCCACCGCGTTCGACGCGCTCGTCGCGCACCGGCCGGAGGATCCGTTCCTCGCGCAGGGCGGCGTGATGAACGAGGGAGAGCTCGCCACGCGGCTCGGCCTTCCCGGCATTCCCGACGCCGCCGAGACGATCATGGCCGAGCGCGACCTCATGCTGGCCGAGCTCACCGGCGCTCGCCTGCTGCTCGACATGATCTCGTCTGCACGCACGCTTGAGGCGCTGCGGCGCGCGAAGGATCGCGGCGTCAACGCGATCGCTTCGGTGAGCGTGCACCATCTCGCGCTCAACGAGTTCGACGTGGAGTCGTACCGCACCTACGCCAAGCTTTCGCCGCCGCTTCGGCGCGAAGAGGATCGTCTGGCGCTGGGCGCGGCGATCGCCTCCGGCCTCATCGACATCATCGTCTCAGGACATGATCCGCGCCCGGCAGAAGACAAGCGCCTGCCGTTCGACGAAGCCGCGCCCGGCGCCGCGGCGCTCGAGACGCTGCTGCCGGCGGCGCTCACGCTGCATCATTCCGGCGGCGTGAGGCTCGTCGATCTCGTCCGCGCCATGACGCTCAACCCGGCGCGGGCGCTCGGGCTGGCGCAGGGACGCCTGACCAAAGGCGCGCCGGCCGATCTCATCCTGGTCGATCTCGACGCTCCCTATCGTCTGGACTCGGAGAAATTCCTCTCGAAGTCCAAGAACTCGCCGTTCGACGGCAAGCTCCTGCAGGGCCGCGTGCTGCGCACCTTCGTCGCCGGCGAGGCAGTGTATCCGGCCTGATCCTATTTCATCGCCAGCGCGGCGAGCTTCGGCTCGGCAAGGGCGCGGTTCATCGTGGCCGTCACGCAGCTTCCCTGGACGTACCGGTCATGCAGCGTCACGCGGCCGAAGGAGGAGGCCCCGCACACGCGCGCCACGGCGACGGCCAGGCGCCGGTACATGGCCTCGCGCATCGCGGGATCCTCGGTCGGCAAAGGATCGAGCCGCACAACAAGCGCGGGACCGCCGCCGGTCAGCATCACGCGCGCCGGCGCTTCGTAGAGGGCGCGGCGCTCAGCCGTCCGCCCGAGCGCTGCTTCGGCGACCGCGAGGCGGCGCGACCACGCGCCGACCGCATAGCGCTCCTGCGTGTCGAGCGCGGCGCGGTAGACGCGCAACGTTTCATGCGGCTGCTCCGCCACGGCGCGATCCACGGCCTCGGCGACGCAGGCGCGCGCATAGGCGCGCTCCTGCAGCGTTGCACCTGCAGCGCCGCACACGCGGCGCGCCGCGCGCACGACGCGGCGATACGTCCCCGCCACGGCCGCGGGATCGCCCTCCGCCACGCCTTGCATCGCGCGCACGGATTGCTTCGGCGCAGTTTGGGATTTGGCCTCCGCGACGGATGTGAGCATCAAGCAGGCAAACGCCGCAGCGAAGATCGCGAGCACGCGCATCGGCCGCCAGCAAGCGAAGCATTTCATAGCGCCCTCCCTGAACGCCGCGACGCGCATGGGGCGCCGAGCGCGCCTCTCATCGTCTCGGCGGCGGGACACTAGGCTTGTGTGCGTTGCGCGCGAAGACTTTCGCGCGCTTGGAGATTCCTCAATCAAGTCAGCGATATTCGACAAAGACGGCTGCGCCGCGCGAGACAGGCGCTCCGCCGACGCATTGATTCAGCGCGACATTCGGCGCCTTCCACCAACGCGGCTGACGCGTCGCAAATATTAGACGTCGAGCGTTTCGCGGGCTGCCGAACGAATAAGCGATGAGTTTCCGAGCGGGCCCTACCGGCTGCGCCCCAACACAGGCCGAGCCCCAGCGGCGAGACGACGGATGAAAACGGCGACGTCGTCCTGCGCGCTCATGCGCCGCCCGATCGCGTCCAATTCGCGCAGCGTGCCTGAGCGGGAAAGCAGGACGCGGCCTTCGCGGTCGATAAATTCGATCTGGTATCGGTTCATGTTTCGCGCCTTCCAAGGCCTCAACGCCGAGACGCAGCGGCGGGTTCCGCAGGCGAAATCGTGCTAAGGTGACTTCGGTCACGCGCCCGACGCGCCGCGCCTCGCGGCTTGGCGGCGGCGTTCCCATGTTGGCGAAGCGGAGGCGCGCAATGCAGGTTCCCAGGACCCGCTACGCCCAGTCGGGAACGGTCAATATCGCCTATCAGGCCTTCGGCCGGGAGCCGGCCGCGGGCGCGCCGACGCTGGTGCTCGCGCAGCCCTGGATCACGCACGTCGATCTGGCGTGGGAAGAGCCTGGGCAAGTCCGTTTCCTCGAAGCGCTCGCGCAATTCGCGCGCGTGATCCTGTTCGACAAGCGTGGAACCGGCGCGTCGGACCGCAATGTCGGGGCGCCCACGCTCGATGAGCGCATGGACGACATCCGCGCCGTCCTCGATGCGACCGACACCGAGAAGGCCGCCCTCTTCGGCTGCTGCGACGGCGGCTCCATGGCGGCCATGTTCGCGGCGGCGCATCCGCAGCGCACCACGCACCTCATCCTTTTCGGCGCCTTCGCCACCCGCATGGCGGCGCCTGATTATCCCTGGGGGCAGTCGATCGAGCAGCGCACGGCCTATTGGCGCTCCCTCGCCGAGAACTGGGGCGACGGCACCGATTTCATGAGCGGCGCGCCCTCGCGCAAGGGCGACCAGGCGTTCCTCGCCTGGTGCGGGCGTCTGGAGCGCATCGCGGCGAGCCCCGGGGCCGCCATCGAGCTTTCGCGCCTCAACACGCAGATCGACATTCGCTGCCTGCTGCCCACGATCCGCACCCCGTCGCTCGTGCTGCACCGGCGGGGCGACACCGACATCTCGTTGGCGGAGGGCGAATACGTCGCCAAGCGCATCCCCGACGCGCGCTTCAAGCTGCTCGAAGGCGAGGACCATCTGCACTGGGCGGGCGAAGTCGACGATGTGGCCGGAGAAGTGCAGGAATTCATCACCGGCGCCCGGCCCGCGTTCAAGCCGGAGTCCGCGCTCGTCACCATCCTCTGCACCGACATCGTGAACTCGACGCAGCGCGCCTACGATCTCGGCGACAAACGCTGGGGCTCGCTCATCGCCCAGCATGACGCCATCGTCGCTTCCGAGCTCCGCCGTTTCCAGGGCGCGAAGATCAACACGACCGGAGACGGCGTCCTCGCCGCCTTCGACAGTCCCGGGCGCGGCATCCGCGCGGCGATGGCGATCCAGCAGGCGCTCTCGCCCTATGATCTCACCATCCGCGCCGGGGTGCACACCGGCGAGTGCGAGCTGCGCGCCGGCGTGCCTTCGGGCATCGCGCTCAATATCGGCGCGCGTGTCGCCGACCTGGCGAACGCCGGCGAGATCCTGGCCTCGCGCACGGTGAAGGATCTCATGGTCGGCGCGGACATGTGCTTCGAGGACCGCGGCGAGCACGCGCTTAAGGGCGTGCCCGGAGAATGGCGCATCTACGCGGTCAGCGGATAGCGAACCGCGCCCAGCTCTCAGGAACGCGCGCGATAACGCCGCGCGGCCGCGCCATCCGCCCACATCGCCGTTACGATCGTGCCGTCCTGTGGATCGAACAGCACCATGAGCCCGTCGAGCCGATCGCGTTCGGCCTTCAGCTGCGGTACGCGCGAGGTCTGCAGACGCTTGCGCGTGATCATCGCCGCCTGCACGCCGTCGCCGACGAATACCCGCCGGTTCGCGTGCGCGACCACCAATTCCACCAGCCGCCTGGGAATGCTGCGCTGCTGACACCGCGCCTCGGCATGACGCGTGAAACCAAGGGATGAAGCGAGCATGACCACCTCCTCATTGCATTCAGCGACAGACGGCTTTTGGGGCTAGGCGGTCATCCTCCATGCGTTGCGCGTGTGCGAAGTTACGCTTCGACGTTGCACTTGGCGCGAGAGCGCACACTTTTCAAGGCCGCGATGCAGATGCTGCGCTGGCAGCCGCCAGAAGCGCCTGCTAGCGCGCGCGACAACGGTCCGTTTCAGGAGCGGAAGTAGAAGCGGATCGACGTGAAGCTGACATTCTGCCCCGGGCAGGTGCGCGTCAGGCGCCATTGCGAGGCGACGCGCTCCACCGCCTCCTTGAACCAGCGCGAAGGCACCGCCGCGGCGACGCGGATATCAACGACCTCGTCGCGCTCGTTCGTCAGGACGCGGAGGACAACGGCGCCGACAGAGGTCGCGCTCAGCGCGCCTGGAGGAAAATCCGGCCGCGGCGTCGGATCGAGGCTCACGGCGCAGGCATAGCCCGTGTCCTCCAGCGGTTCGTCCGGGCGAAAGCGGCTTTCCTCGCCCTCCGCGTACGCCCACAGCGCGCCGCTCCAGGCGCGCGCGGCGGCGTACATCTGTTGCGACAAGCTCAGGCCGAGGCCCTCGCCTTGGGTGTGCGCCGCCTCGCGCAATAGAGTCTGCGTCTCCGCGAAGCGGGCGCGGGCGATTTCGAATTCGCCCGACATGTCGAAGAAGATGCGCGTGTCGTTGGGCCGGCGGCGCTCATGGTTGCGGGCCGCCGTCGCGCGCAGGAACCGCGCAACGCCTTCGTTCAGGCGCGCTTCGGCCAGGGCATAGACCTTGTCGCCTTCCGCACTCTCGACAAGGCGTCCTGCGGCCGTCCAGGCGGTGATCGCTTCCTGATAGGCTTCATGAGCGTTCAGCCACCGGCCAAGCTCGGCCGCGGCGGTGTAACCCTCGGCGGCCATGTCCGGACGCGCCTCCGCCGCCTCGATCGCTGGCCGGAGGCGGTCGCGCCCCTCCCGCCACCGCGCATCCGTCAGCTCGGAACGGCCAAGCACGAGCCGGGCAAGCAGCGCGTCCACGCCGACGCCCGGATCTGCGGCGGAAATATTGAACGCCTGCAGCGCCGGCGCGTAGGCCTCCGCGGCCTTGCCGCGCGACAAGCGGACCTTGGCGAGGTTGATTGCGAGGATCCCGGTGCGTCCGCCCTGCCCGTCACGCACGACCGAGGCCTGCAGCGCCGCATCCGCCGCGGTCTCCGCCGCGGCGAGATCGTTGCGCTCGAGCGCGGCGCGATAGACCCGATAGTGCGCGACCACCGGGTTGTCCTGCGCGAACGCGGGCGAGGCCCAGGCAAGCGCGACGGCCGCCGCCGCAAACATGCGCATGCGGAAGATCGCCGGCTTCTGCTTCGGTGCGTGCATGGGGCCCCCGCTCTCGGCAACCTAGCGGGGGCGCATGTCGCCGGCAACCGGTGCGTGTGCCGGCCTAGAAGCGCGGCAGCTCGGCCACGGCGTCGGGCAGCTCGTTCTCATTTACCGCGCCAGCCGGGACATGCTCGGCGAGCAGCGCGCCCACTTGGGCAATCGACGCCGCCAGCGCGCCGCGCAGGCCCTCCTTGCGCACATTCTCCACCAGCGCCCGCATCGGGCCGGCCCAGGCTTCGGGCGGGATCCGTCCGCGCACGCCCTCATCGGCCATCAGCTCGGCCATGTGCTCACCGAGGGAAACGAAGATCAGCACGCCGGTCTGCGCCTTGGTGCGGTGCAGGTCCTTGGCGAGGAATTGCTCCAGCGCGCGCTGACGGACGCGGGTGCGCTTCAGGGCCGTGGGGGTGATCGCGCGGCGCACGGCGGGAATGCCCGCGATCAGCGCCACGAGCACGAAGAGGATCGCCTGGGCGGCCAGCATGAAGGCGGCCGTCGACATCGCGAGCGCCTCGGCCGACGCGATGTGCGCAGCCGTCCAGCTCTCGAAGAGCCAGCCTTGCAGGAACCAAGGGCCAATCCCGGCCAGCAACAGCAGCGACGGGACCAGCAAGGCCGCCAACGCGCCGGCGGCGAGGGGAATTTCTCTGTAGGCGGAGGATTCCGGCGCCACCACGCAGAAGATCTCGCCCGCGGTCCTTGTCTCGGCCTCGCGGATCGCCGCATTGATCGCAGCGCGGTCCTGGTCGGTAAGAGCCCTCGGCAAACTTACCATCGGCCCGACGCGCCTCCCCCGCCGAAAGAGCCTCCGCCGCCGGAAAATCCGCCGCCGCTGAAACCGCCGCCGCCGCTGCTGCGGCGTCCGCCGCCCGAGGTGATCACCGGGCCTGAATACCACGGCGAATTGCGCCGGCGCCGGCGCCCGAAGACGTTGGTGAACACCGAGAGGAACCAGAGGATGAGGAAGATCGTGAAGATGATCGCCTCGACATCGATCTCCGGCGGCCGTTCGCTCGCGGCGGCCAGACGCCGCGCGGCCTCCTCGGGCGGCAGGGACAATTGCTCGATGAGGGCGTCGGCGCCGTCGATGACGCCGCCCTCGATATCGCCGGCCTTGAATTTCGGCAGGACGCGCGCATTGAGGATCACGCTCGAAAGCGCGTCGGTGAGAACGCCTTCAAGCCCGTACCCCACTTCGATGCGCACGCTCCGGTCGTTCGGCGCCACGACGAGCAGAACGCCGTCGTCCTGCGCCGCGCGGCCGATGCCCCAGGCGCGCCCAAGCTGATAGCCGTAATCCTCGATCTCGTAGCCCTGCAGCGAGGGGACCGTCACCACGACGAGCTGGCGCTGGGAGTTCGCCTCCAGCGCCGCGAGGCGGTTGGTGAGCAGCGTCTCGGCCTGCGGCGAGAGCACATTGGCTTCGTCCACGACGCGTCGGCCGTTGAGCGGCGGAAACGTCGGGGCTGCGAACGCCGCTGCCGCGAAGAGCGCCAATAACGCCGCAGCGAAAGCAGCAAAGGCGCTCCCCCTCCCCTTCGAGGGGAGGGGGAGCGCCTTACTCCGCTCACGGAGCATCGCTGCGGAGGTCACTGTTTCGGCGCGTCCGCGGGACGGTCGAACTTCACTTCTGGGACGCGCTCGGCGCCGGGCGTCGCGGAGAAGCTCTGCGCGGGGCGCGCCCAGGAATGAATCGTGGAGGCCCAGATCGCTGTCGGGAACGTGCGCAGGCTCGTGTTGTAGACGCGGACCGCCTCGTTGTAGTCGCGCCGCGCAATGGAGATGCGGTTCTCGGTGCCCTCAAGCTGGCTCTGCAGCGCAAGGAAGTTCTGGTTCGATTGCAGCTGCGGGTAATTCTCGGTGATCGCGAGCAGGCGACCGAGCACGCCGGACAATTCGTTCTGCGCAGCCTGGAAGCGCGCGAACTGCTCGGGGTCGGTGATGGTCGAGGCATCGACCTGCACCTGGGTGGCGCTCGCCCGCGCTTCGGTCACGGCGACCAGAACATCGCGCTCCTGGTTGGCGTAGCCCTGCACGGTGGAGACGAGGTTCGGAATAAGGTCGGCGCGGCGCTGATACTGGTTCTGCACCTCGCCCCAAGCGGCCTTCACCTGTTCGTCCTGGGCCGGTATGGAATTGATCCCGCAGCCGGCGAGCGCGGTCAGCCCAAGGCCCAGCACCGCCGCGCGAACAAGATTGCTCCACCTCATCGTCGTCTCCCCTTTCGCGCATACTCAGGCCGCGCACACATAGGCGGCCGGAGCCCGTCGGTAAATAAGGGGGATGCGCCCGCGCGGGGGGCGCGATATTGCCTCGCGCATGCAATACCTACTCGCGGCCGTCGGCGGCTACCTCCTGGGGTCCATTCCGTTCGGGCTCGTGCTCACGCGTCTGGCCGGCCTTGGGGACATCCGCGCGATCGGTTCAGGCAATATCGGCGCGACCAACGTCCTGCGCACGGGGCGCAAGGACCTGGCGCTCGCAACGCTGCTGCTCGACGCGGGAAAGGCCGGCGCCGCGCTCCTCATCGCGCGGGCGTTTTGGGGCCCGGAAGCCGGCTTCGCCGCGGGCGGCGCGGCCTTCCTCGGGCATTGCTTTCCGGTGTGGCTCGGCTTCAAGGGCGGCAAGGGCGTGGCGACCTTCTTCGGCGTGCTCTTCGCGGGCGCCTGGCCGGTCGGGATCGCGGCGGGCCTCGGCTGGCTCCTCACCGCGGCGCTCTTCCGCATCTCTTCGCTCGGCGCGCTCGTCGCGGCGCTGGTTGCTCCGATCGCGGCGTATCTCCTCAACGCTGGCCCATGGGCGGTCGGATTCTGCGCGCTGCTCGCCGCGCTCATCTATTGGCGCCACGCACCCAACATCACGCGCCTCCTCAAGGGCGAGGAGCCGCGCATCGGCGCAAAGAAGAAAGAAGCGTGAGGCCGCTCGCCACGAGCGAGATGATCGCGTGGGCGCGCCTCGCGCGCACGCCGCGCATCGGACCGGTGACGTTCCAGCGACTCATCGCGCGCTACAAAAACGCGGCCGAAGCGATCGAACGATTGCCGCGGCACATCGCGCCGCCGCCCGCGTCCGCGATCGAGGCGGAGATGGAGGCGCTCGCGGCCATGGGCGCGCGCTTCGCCGCCGCCTGCGAGCCCGACTATCCGCCGCTGCTGAAAGAGGTCGATCCGCCGCCGCCGCTCATTTCCCTCCGTGGGCGGATCAAGCTCGCGCATGAGCGGACGATCGCGCTCGTGGGCGCGCGAGAGGCGTCCGCGGCCGGCCTCCACCTTGCTGAGGCGCTTGCCCGCGACCTCGGGGAAATGGGCTACGTCATCGTCTCTGGGCTCGCGCGCGGGATCGATGCGTCCGCACACCGCGCCAGCCTCAAGACTGGCACGATCGGCGTGCTGGCAGGCGGGCTCGACAATCCCTACCCGCCGCAGAACCGCGCGCTGCACGACGCGATCGCGGAGCAAGGCCTCGTGGTCAGCGAAGCGCCGCTCGGGACCGTGGCGCGGGCGCGCGACTTCCCGCGCCGCAACCACGTCATCTCGGGTCTTTCGCTCGGCATCGTCGTCATCGAGGCGGCGCTGCGCTCTGGCTCGCTCATCACCGCGCGGGCCGCAGCAGAACAAGGCCGAGAGGTGATGGCCGCGCCGGGCTCGCCGCTCGACCCGCGGGCGCGCGGCGCCAACGCGCTCATCAAGGGCGGCGCCACGCTCATTGAGGACGCGCACGACGTCGCCGCGCACCTGGGCGCCGCGCCGCGCGCGCATGCGCCAGGCCCGCTCTTCTCGCGCGTCGAGGAGGAGGCCGATGTGAGCGCGGCGGATGTCGCGCGGGTGTTCGCCCTCCTGTCGCCGACGCCGGTGCACCTGAACGAACTCGCGCGCCACGCAGGGCTCAGCGCGGCGCAAACCGCCGCCGCGCTGATGGAGCTGGAGCTGGCCGGGCGCGCCGCGTCACTGGCCGGCGGCTTCGCCGCCTTCGCCCGGGCGGCGTTTCAGGCGCCGGACTGACTCTTTCGGCTGCAGCGACCGGCCCGCGCGGTTGCGCACCGCCCGCAGGAGCTCGGTCAGCACCTCGTCGCGGGTCAGGCTCGCCAGCCCCTCGAGTTCCTGGACGGTGAGATAAATGTAGGTGAGCGCTTCCGCGGGCGTGGGGGGAAGCGGCGGCGCGGGGACCACCGGCGCGCGAGTTTTCTTTGCAACCATAACGCGATTATTAGATTTATTCGCGCTTTGCGTGAAGCCCCATAATCGGCCGCCCGCGGGAGGCGGGGCGCCCTCTTCCGTTGACAGGAGCCCCCGCCCTCCCCAGGTTCCGGCCCCTTCGCACAATGGGAGTCGGCAAGAGGCCCATGGCTGTCGTCGTCGTTGAGTCGCCCGCAAAAGCCAAGACAATCAATAGGTACCTGGGGCCCGGCTACACGGTCCTGGCGTCGTACGGGCATGTCCGCGATCTCCCCAGCAAGGATGGGTCGGTCCGTCCGGACGAGGATTTCGCGCTCGATTGGGAGATGGACGCGGGCGGCGCCAAGCGGGTCAAGGACATCGCGGAGGCGCTTAAGAGCGACGACAAGCTCATCCTCGCGACCGACCCCGACCGGGAGGGCGAGGCCATCTCCTGGCACGTGCTGCAGGCGCTGGAGGGCAAGAAGGCGCTCAAGGGCAAGGACGTGGAGCGCGTCACGTTCAACGCCATCACCAAGGAAGCGGTGAAGGCGGCCATGGCGGCGCCGCGCGAGATCGATATGGAGCTCGTCGATGCGTATCTCGCGCGCCGCGCCCTCGATTACCTCGTCGGGTTCACGCTCTCGCCGGTGCTGTGGCGCAAGCTGCCGGGCGCGCGCTCGGCGGGCCGCGTCCAGTCGGTCGCGCTCCGGCTCATCACCGAACGCGAGATGGAGATCGAGCGGTTCCGGCCGCAGGAATATTGGAGCGTGGAGACGAACGTGGAGACGCCGCGCGGCGATCTGGCGCTCGCGCGGCTCTCCGGCTTCGAAGGCAAGAAGCTGAAGCGGCTCGACATCGGCGACAAGGGCACGGCCGACCGCGCGCTCGAAGCGGTGCGCAACGGCAAGTTCACCGTGGCGAGCGTCGAAGCCAAGCCCGTGCGGCGCAATCCGCCGCCGCCGTTCACGACCTCCACGCTGCAGCAGGAAGCGGCGCGCAAGCTCGGTTTCGCGGCCTCGCGCACCATGCAGGCGGCGCAGCGGCTCTATGAAGGCGTCGATATCGGCGGCGAGACCGCCGGGCTCATTACTTATATGCGGACCGACGGCGTGCAGATGGACGAAGGCGCCATCGGCGACATCCGCCGCGTGATCGGCGGCGAATTCGGCGACAATTACCGCCCCGCAGCGCCGCGCCGCTACACGAGCAAAGCCAAGAACGCCCAGGAAGCGCACGAAGCGATCCGGCCGACCGATCCCTCGCGCCGCCCCGGGACGTTCCGGCTCGATGGCGATCTGGCGAAGCTCTACGATCTCATCTGGAAGCGCGCTGTCGCCTCGCAGATGGAATCCGCGTCGCTCGAACAAACGACCGTGGAATTCACCGAGCCGACCGGCACGGCGGAATTGCGCGCGACCGGCCAGGTGCTGCTCTTCGACGGCTTCCTCAAGCTTTATCGCGAAGGCCGCGACGACGAAGAGGAAGGCGACGAGAACCGCCGCCTCCCCGCGATGACGCAAGGCGAAAACGTGAAGGTGCGCGATCCGAAGGCGGATCAGCACTTCACCGAGCCGCCGCCGCGCTATTCGGAAGCCAGCCTCGTCAAGAAGCTCGAAGAGCTCGGCATCGGACGCCCGTCCACGTACGCGGCGATCCTGGAGAAGCTGCGCGAACGCAATTACGTGAACATGGAGAAGAACCGCTTCATCCCGGATGATCGCGGCCGCATCGTCACGGCGTTCCTGGAGAACTTCTTCCGTCGTTACGTCGAGTACGATTTCACCGCCGATCTCGAAGAGAAGCTCGACGAGGTGTCGGCAGGCGAACTAAAGTGGAAAGACTTCTTGCGCGACTTCTGGAAGGATTTTTCCGTCGCGGTCGCGGATATCGGCGAGCTGCGGATCACCAACGTGCTTGATGCGCTCAACGAAGCGCTCGGCCCGCACATCTTTCCACCGCGCGAAGACGGCAGCGACCCGCGCTCGTGCCCGTCGTGCGGCGTGGGCAAGCTCTCGCTGCGCCTCGGCAAGTTCGGCGCATTCATCGGCTGCTCGAACTATAATGGCGATCCGCCGTGCAGATTCACGCGGCCGCTGGCGCCGGCGGACGAGAACGGCGGAGGCGTCGTTCAAGACAAGACGCTCGGCAAGAACGACGCCGGCGCGGACGTGCTTTTGAAAAACGGCCGCTTCGGCCCCTATGTCGAGATGGCGAACGGCGAGAAGCCGAAGCGCGCGTCGCTCCCGAAGGGCTGGGATCCGGAATCGATCGATCTGGCGCGCGCGCTTTCCCTGCTCGCCTTGCCGCGCGAAGTCGGCCCGCATCCGGGCGATGCAGAGATGATCCTCGCCGGGATCGGCCGCTATGGCCCCTATCTGCAGAAGGGCCGCACCTACGTGAACCTGCAATCCGTCGAGGACGTGTTCGAGATTCAGATGAACCGCGCCGTGGCGCTGCTCGACGAAAAGGCAAAAGGCGGCGGACGGTTCGGCCGCGGACGCACGCCGACGGAGCCGATCAAGGAGCTCGGCAATTCTCCGATCACGGAGAAAATGGTGAAGGTGATGCCGGGGCGGTACGGGCCTTACGTCACCGATGGCGAGGTGAACGCCACCATTCCGAGAGAGATCAAGCCGGAAGAGCTCACGTTCGACCAAGCGCTGCCCCTGCTCGCGGCGCGCGCGGCGGCCGGCGGCGGGAAGAAGAAGCGGCCGGCGAAGAAGGCTGCGAAGGGCACCGGCGAGGCCGCCGCAAAGAAGGCGCCGGCGAAGAAGACCGCCCAGAAAGCTGCGAAGAAGTCCGCG
>JAEUMQ010000022.1 GCA_016791425.1 Hyphomonadaceae bacterium
CCGCCTCCGGACGTTCTCTGCGTTCACACAGCGTTCCAAGAGAAGGCGCGGGTGTGCGACGCAGCTTTCCCGCGCGGCGGTTCACCCCGCCCCCTGCCGCCTCCCCTCGAAGGGGAGGGGGGCGCCTCTTCTTGCCAGGCAGAGCGCTAGATGCCGGAACGCAAGCTCATCGCCGAGAACCGTCGTGCGCGGTTCGATTACTTCATTGAGGAGACCTACGAGGCCGGCATCATGCTCCTCGGCACCGAGGTGAAGTCGCTCCGCAACGGGCGCGCCAACATCGCCGAGAGCTATGCGAGCGCCGACAAGGGCGAGCTCTACCTGATCAACGCGCACATTCCCGAATATGCGCCCGCCGCGAGCTTCAATCACGAGCCGCGCCGGCCGCGGAAGCTCCTGGTGAAAAGGCGCCAGCTGACCAGGCTGGTGGGCGCAGTGGAGCGCGAAGGGCGCACGCTCGTGCCGCTGCGGCTCTATTTCAACGACCGCGGCATCGCCAAGCTCGAGATCGCGCTCGCCAAGGGCAAGAAGGCGCACGACAAGCGCGAGGCCACGAAGGACCGCGAATGGAAGCGCGACCAGGCCCGCCTCATGCGCGAGAAGGGCTGAGCCTCAGCTGAGCAGCGCGGCGGCGCGCGCGAAGACGGCCTCGAACATTTCCGCGGTGAGGCGCTTGGTCTGGGTGTTGTAGCGCGAGCAATGGTACGAGGAGAGGAGCGTGTGGCCGTTGGGCAAGGGCGCTTCCGCGCCATGCCCGAACTTGTGCGCAGTGGGTTTGAGGCCGTGCGCGCGCAGCACGCTTTCATGGGCGATCGAGCCGAGCGCGATGAGCACGCGCAAACGGGGCAGGGCGGTCATCCGCGCGTCGAGAAAGGGCCGGCACGCGGCGATCTCCGCCGGCGTCGGCTTGTTCTCCGGCGGCGCGCAGCGCACCGCGTTGGTGATCATCGCACGCACCAGCGTGAGCCCGTCATTCGGATCGGCGCGGTATTCGCCGGTCGCGAAGCCGTATTTCTTCAGCGTCCCATAGAGCAGCTCGCCGGCATAATCGCGCGTGAACGGGCGCCCTGTCGTGTTGGCCCCGCCGCGCCCGGGCGCGAGCCCGACGACGAGAAGCTCCGCGTGCGGATCGCCGAACGACGGCACCGCGCCGTTGAAGCCCTCGGGCGTCGCGCGCGCATTGGCCTGGCGATAGGCCACGAGCCGCGGACAGAGCGGGCAATGCTTCGGCGCCTCGGCGGGAACGCCGGCCTTGGACGGCGCCATCAGACGTCCTCTTCTTCGTCCTCGTAGCGCTCCGCGGGCGGGCGCTCGGCCGGCGGACGCTCGCGCGGCGGCCGTCCGATGACCTGCGCGAGCTCCGTCAGATCGATGAAATTGTCCGCCTGGCGGCGAAGATCGTCCGACGCCATCGGCGGGTTGGAGCGGATGGTGGAGATGACCGAGACGCGCACGCCCTTGCGCTGCAGCGCCTCCACGAGCGCGAGAAAATCCCCGTCGCCGGAGAACAGGAACACATGGTCGGCGAAGTGCGCCGCCTCCATCATGTCCACCGCGATCTCGACGTCCATGTCGCCTTTGATGCGCCGGCGCCCCTGCGCGTCGGTGTATTCGCGCGCCGGCTTCGTCACGAGCGTATAGCCGTTGTAATCGAGCCAATCGACCAGCGGCCGGATGGGCGAGAAATCCTGATCTTCCAGGAGCGCGGTGTAATAATAGGCGCGGATGAGCCGTCCGCGCTTGCGAAACTCCTCCAGGAGCTTCTTGTAGTCGATGTCGAACTGCACGCCGCGCGCGGCCGAATAGAGATTGGCGCCGTCGATGAAGAGCGCCACCCGTTCGTTCTCGTGGATGAGCCGGTCGAGCAGATTGGCCATCGCATGGACCTTTCGGAAATCGATCTAAAGAATGGCTCCTTCTAGCGACAAAGCAGCGTTGCGCGCCACACACGCGTTCATCGCGCTGGGGAGCAATCTGCCGCACGGCGCGCTCGCCGGCGCCGATCTTCTCGCCGCGGCGCTGGCGGCGTTGGCGGAGGCGGGCCTCAAGCCGCGCGCGGTGTCGAGCGCCTGGACCAGCCCCGCCTGGCCGCCCCCGAAACCGGGTGAAGGCGCGCGGCAGCCCGATTTCGTCAACGCCGTGGCCGAGATGGCGACCGGCGGCCGCTCGCCGGAGGAAGTGCTCGCGCTGCTGCTGGAGGCGGAGCGCCGGTTCGGCCGCGTCCGTGGACCAGAGCGTTGGGCGGCCCGCACCCTGGACCTGGATCTCATCGCCCAACACGACGCCGGCGGGCGCGACATCGTCCGCGCCGCGCCGGACCCGGTGCTGCCCCATCCGCGCGCGCACGAGCGCGCCTTCGTCCTCGCGCCTTTGGCGGAGATCGCGCCCGATTGGCGCCACCCGCTCCTTGGAAGGACCGCCCCGGAACTTCTTGCGGGCCTGAAGGACGCCGCCGCGCCGTTTCGCCTCGGGCCTGTTAACATCCTGGAGGGGTGATTCGCCTGTCGGGCGATTGCCTCGCCGGTCGCTGTTGATTATCTTGAGCGTTCGCCCCGAAATTTGTTCGCCCCGCGAGAGGGCCGAACGCATCCTGAAGGACACCCATTGGCCCGCGTCACCGTCGAAGATTGCGTCGAGAAGGTCCCCAACCGGTTCTCGCTGGTGCTGCTCGCGGCGCATCGCGCCCGCTCCATCGCGTCCGGCGCCCAGGCGCTGGTCGAGCGCGACCGCGATAAGGACCCGGTCGTGGCGCTGCGCGAGATCGCTGACGGGGCGCTCGAGCCCGACGAGGTTCGCGACAGCCTCGTGCTGCAATACCAGGACTTCCAGCCCGCCGCCCGTGTCGAGGACGAGCAGGACGCCCTGGCCCTCGCCGCGCCGGTCGAGACGAGCGAGGACGAGGTTCTGCGCGCCCTGCAGGCCGAGGCCGAGGCCCAGCGCGACGAGCGGTACTGATCTCGATGGAAGGCGGCGCTCATCCAGCCGCCGCCCCCCAGGCGGCCCGGGAGCCGGTTCCTGCCGCCGGCGCCGCGCCGGAGGCGGGCGGCCTCGCCGCCAACACCAACAGCCCGAACGGCAATGGCGCGGTCGCCCCGGCCGCGCCGCCGCGCGCGAAATATCTGCGCCAGTTCGAGCTGGTGGAGCGCGTCCGCGCCTATGACCGGAACGCCGACGAGAACCTGATCAACCGCGCCTACGTCTTCGCCACCGCCGCCCACGGCAGCCAGCAGCGCTATTCCGGCGACCCCTTCTTCGCCCACCCGATCCAGGTCGCGGGCATCCTCACCGAGTACAAGCTCGACACCCAGACGATCGTCGCAGGCCTGCTGCACGACACGATCGAGGACACCGCCGCCACCCGCGAGGAGATCGCGCAGAAATTTGGCGAGCCGATCGCCGAGCTGGTCGAAGGCGTCACCAAGCTCTCGCTTCTGGAAACCACCGCCGAGCAGGACAAGCAGGCCGCCAACCTGCAGCGCTTCATCCTGGCCATCTCCAAGGACGTGCGCGTCCTCCTGGTGAAGCTCGCGGACCGCCTGCACAACATGCGCACGCTTCACCACATCCCCAAGCCGGAGAAGCGCCGCCGCATCGCCCTGGAGACGCTCGACATCTACGCCCCGCTCGCCCGCCGGATCGGCATGGAGCGGATGGCGCGCGAGCTGGAGACGCTTTCCTTCCACGAGGCCTTCCCCGACGCCGAGACCGCGATCCTCGCGCGCCTGGAAACGCTGCGCGCCGACAAGGGCGCCAATGTCTCGCTCATCATCCAGAAGATCATCGACGTGTTCGCCGCCGCCGGCGTCGAGGCGCGCGTGTTCGGCCGCGAGAAGCAGCCTTACTCGATCTGGCGCAAGCTGCAGCGCAAGAGCGTGCAATTTTCCGATCTCGCCGACATCTACGCCTTCCGCGTGATCGTGCCGAGCCCGGACGAATGCTACCGCGCGCTCGGCCTTGTGCATCAGACCTGGCGCTGCGTGCCCGAGGCGCTGGAGGACTACATCTCCAACCCCAAGCCGAACGGCTACCGCTCGATCCACACCATCGTGATCGGCCCGGGGAACGTGCGCGTGGAGATCCAGATCCGCACGGCGGAAATGGACGAGCTCGCCGAGGTCGGCGTCGCCGCGCACTGGCGCTACAAGAACAGCGCCTACGGCTTCGACGCGGAGGGCGCCGCCTCCACCGGCATCGATCCGCGCGAGGCCGTGCGCTCGCTCTTGGAGATCGCCGAGCACGGCGGCGGCTCGGCCGAATACCTGGAGCACACCAAGCTCGACCTTTATCACGACCACGTCTTCACCTTCACGCCGAAGGGAATGCTGATCGACCTTCCGCAGGGCGCCACCCCGCTCGATTTTGCATACGCTGTGCACTCCGATGTCGGCGACATGTGCGTCGGGGCCAGGATCAACGGCGAGGAGCGGCCGTTGCGCACGCAATTGCGCAACGGCGACGTCGTCGAGATTGAAGTGTCGGGCCGTCCTGCGCCGGTGCCGGGCTGGGAGAGCCTCACCAAGACCGGCCGCGCGAAATCGCATCAGCGCCGCCTGGAGCGCCTGCAGCGGCGCGAGGAATTCCTGAAGCTTGGGCGCGAGCTCGTCTCGCACGCGCTGCATCGCTACGGGCACGATCTCTCCGACACCGCGCTCAAGGATGTCGCCAAGCGCTTCAACGAGCTGAGCGAGGATGATCTCTTCATCTCCGTCGGCGAGGGCTCGCTGAAGGCCGCTCTGGTGGCGGCTGCGGCGTTTCCCGGGCTCGCCGAGCGCATCAAGAAGGACGAGGAGCGCCGCCCGATCGAGGAGAAGAAGGCGCGCCTCTATGTGCGCGGCTCGGGGCTGACGCCCGGCGTGGCGCTGCATTTCGGCGAATGCTGCACGCCCATTCCCGGAGATCGCATCGTCGGTGTGCACATCCCGGGCAAGGGCGTCGTCATCCACACGATCGATTGCGAGACGCTTGCCGCGCTTGAGGACGACCAGCACTGGATCGATCTCGGCTGGACCGAGGCCGCGCTCGATCACGCGCTGGCCGTGGGGCGCATCGAGGCGACCGTGGAGAATTCCCGCGGCGTCCTGGCCAACCTCTGCATGATCATCGCCGAGAACCAGGGCGACATCCTCAACATCCGCACCAAGCGCCGCAGCGAGGACTTCTTCGACATCGTCTTCGACGTCGAAGTCGCCGACGCCAAGCATCTGGCGAACATCCTGGCGGCCATGCGCGCCTCCCGCGCCGTGCGCGACGTGGAGCGCGTCCGCGGCTAGCGCCCGCGAGTTCGCCCAGCGCGCGCTTTGCCCATCGACAACTTATTCGACCGCTCCGGCCCGCGCCTCGCGTGGCGCCAGGCCGACTGGCCCCAGCTTCGCGCCTGCGTAAACAGGGCGTAAACAACGGGTAAATCTTCAGTTAATCCGCAATGTTACGGCGTTTTGCGTTTGCGAACACAGGACGACTCGCGCACATTACAGCCAGGTAAGAGCCATGCGTGCGCGCTTCAGTCTGGGCTGGCTGGCGTACCGGCGACGAGCAGCAGGGCTGCTCAGGACGCCAGGATCGGTTCGCGCTCTCGTCCTTGGTATTCTCCTGGCCGCCGCGCCGGCGCACGCGAGCGAGCCGCAACAGCAGCGCATCCCGACTGAGCTCCTGCAGGCGGCCGAAGCCAAACTGCGCGATGTCCGGCCCGTCGAACGCATCCACTTCTTTCGCGATCAGCTTCGCGCCGGCGTGCCGGCCGACGCGCCGGCGTTCCGTCAGATCTGGAGCGATTGCGCGCCGAAGCGAACGCGCGAGGATTTGCTCTCCACACCGCGCGCGATCCGCGCCTCCGATCCGGCCGAAGCGGTCGAGGTCGCCGGCTGCGCCGCGCTTGCCGAGCTGCGCTGCGCGGCGGCGACGCGCGGCGGCCTGCGCCAGGAGGCGATCCCGGGCTTCCATCTCGTGCGCCTTCCGCGCGGCTTCCGGCTCGCGAGCGCGGGGCATGTGATCACCTTTGCGCACATCCGCGCCCAGCGGCGCGGCGCGAGCCTCGCGTTGGAGCGCGATTGTACGGTGCATGTCGGCGACGGCGTGGCGCTCGACGGCGTGCGGCTCTCAACGCCGCGCTTTGCCGATCCCGGCGTGACCGCCGCCAGCCTCGACCGCGGCGATGCCGATTACTGGAGCTCCGAGCCGCATGACGGCGCCGATCTCGGCTATTTCGACCTGACCTTCGACGCCACGCCCGCCGGCGCCGCTTCGCGCGCGCTCGTCGCCGCGATCGCGCTGCGCACCTATCAGGGCGTGACCGAGGACCTGGGCCGCTTCAACATCTGGCCCGTCTGCTCCTTCGGCACGGGCTTCATGGGCGGGTTCGACAATCGCGTGCGCATCAAGGGCTGCGTCGCGGAAGGCGCGCTGGAAATGCAGGCCTCGCGGCTGGAGGAGGGGCGCTGCCGCTTCCGCGCGCCGACCACGGCTTATTTCTCCGGCGCGCCGCTGATCGGTTTCGACGAGGCCGGCCCGGTGGCGATCTGCGTCATCTCGAGCGAACCGGGCAGCGAGCCCTCCTCGCCGATCGCCGGCGGCGTGCCCGTGGTGGAGCGCGACCACGCGCGCCGCTACACGCCCGCGCTCGCCAACAACGGCGTCCTCTACCCGCGCTGAGGCCGCGCTTACTGCGCGGCGCAGCTGAAATTGGCGGCCTCGTCGCTGGCGCCTTCGCCGCGATAGCGGGCAATCTGCGGCCAGGGGCAGAGCGGTCGCGTGCGGTCGGGCGCGCCGCTGGGCCCGGGATGCGCCGCGATGAGGTGCGCCGGCGCCTCGCCTTGCTCCACCCAGGCGACGAGCGCGGAAAGGCCGTCGAACATCCAGGGGCCCGGCCCGCCGGCGCAATGCTCCATGCCCGGAACCATGAAGAGCCGCGCGAAGGAGCGCACGTCCGCGCCCATCGTCGCCTCCGCCTGCGCGTAATAATCGAGCGTGTTCTCCGGCGACAGCAGGTTGTCGTTCCAGCCGTGATAGACGATGAGCTTGCCGCCGCGATCGCGGAACGCTGTGAGATTGGGATCGAACGAGGCGAACGTCGCTCCCATGTCGGCTTGCATCGCGGGCAGATCGCGGTCGGCATCGAACGTCGCGTAGGACCATGTCGGCCGCTCGCGCATGGCCAGATGCGCAAACGTATCTTCGCCCTGCGTGATGCCCGGGCGCCCGGTCCAATCGATGTTCGGCGCCGATCCCCAGCTCGGGCCGGGATAGAGCTTCTGGCCGCCGGGGCTCGTCCGCAGGCCGAACGAGTCGCGCACGCGCTGCACTTGCGCCCGCGTCAGGCAATCGGCGCGCTTGGCGCCGCGGCATTGCAGGCGCGCCGGATCAAACCGGCACGCGCGCGGGTTCTCGATGAGGCCGTCGCGGACGCCGTCATTCATGTCGCACGCAGCGACCGCCGCGCTCTGCACCAGTCGGTCGTCTTCCACTGAAAGCGCGGCGCCCGGATGCTGCAACGTGTACTGCTGTCCGAGCACGCCGTTGGCGAGCAGCCTCACCCAATTGAACGCCGGGGCGCCCGCGAGGACGCCGTCATAATCGCCCGGATAGCGCTGCGCCTCGGTCATGCCTTGCCAGCCGCCGGAGGAGCAGCCGCTGAAATAGGCATGATGCGGGGCGTTCGCGTAGCGCGCCGTGATCACCTCGCGCGCCGTCTGCGCCAGCAGATGATGCGCGCGGTGCGCGAAGTTCTCGATGCGGTCGCGATGTCCCGGCATCCACGAGACGTCGAACACGTTGGTTGGCGTCTCGTGCCCGGTGTCGGTGGCCGAGACGGCGAAGCCCTGCGCGACGTTGCGCGCCATCGCAGGATAGTCGAACGCGCCGGAGAAGCCGCCATTGCCGACCCCGAGCTGGCGCCCGTTCCAGCTGGGCGGCAGCCACACCTCGACCTTGATCTCGCTCTCGACCGTGAGCCGCACGCGGCAGAACGCGGCATCGACCTTCTTGGTCGGCGAGAAGACGTTGAACGGCGAGGGCGGCAGGTCCCAGCCGGGCGCGATCTCCTCCACGCTGTCCACGCGCGCATGGGCGAGCGTGAGATTGAACATCTCGTTGCAGGTCCGCGCCTGCGGCGCCGGCGCCTTCGCCGCGGTCGCCGGACGAGTGGAGCAGGCCGCGAGCGCGCCAAGTCCGGCGCAAGCCGCCGCGAGCATTATGAGCAGGCGTTTCATGTCTCCCCCTTTGGCGTTTTGTTTCGCCGCGCCAATATCAGGGTCTCTAAGAGGCGGAGCGGACCGAAGTCCAGCGGCGATGCCGTAAAGTGGGAATTCGGTGCGCTGTCGGCCGATATCTGGTAGATGTTCTGAATGAGCCTGTTGGACCGCATCACCATTGAGCCCGGCAAGATGGGCGGGCGTCCCTGCATCCGCCGCATGCGCATTCGCGTAACGGACGTCTTGGAGATGCTGGCCGGCGGCGCCACGCCCGAGCAGATTCTCGCAGACTACCCGGACTTGGAGGCTGACGATATCCGCGCGAGTTTGGCCTACGCGGCGCTTCAGCTCAGCCACCCCGTCATCATCGCGGCGGAATGAGGTTCCTCGTCGATCAGCAATTGCCTCCCGCTCTTGCCCGTTGGATTGAGCTCAAGGGGCATGAGGCGACCCATGTCCGCGAGCACGGACTGCGTGATGCGGGAGACGGCGACATCTGGCGGTTCGCCGATGCGAATGGCGCAACAATCGTCACGAAGGACTCCGATTTCGCACAGCGCCGCCTTCAAGCCGGCGGCCCGACAATCCTTTGGGTGCGCGTCGGCAACACGACGACGCCTGAACTTTTCGAAATCCGCGCGAAGGCTTGGGCGGCTGTTGAGGAAGAACTGAAGACCGACCCTGTCGTCGAAGTCCGCTGACATGGAATGGCCAAGTGGAATGGGCTGACGAAGCCATCGTGTTGGGCGCCAAGCCCTTCGGCGAATCCAAGGCGATCGCCGAAGTGTTCGCGCGCGGGCACGGCCGCTATGGCGGCGTGGTGCATGGCGGGCTCGGCAAGACGATGCGTCCCGTGCTGCAGGCCGGCAACGTCGTGCGCGCCGGCTGGAAGGCGCGGCTCTCGGAGCAATTGGGCTTCTTCTCGCCGCTGGAGCTCATGACGCCGCACGCGAGCCGGCTCTTCGACGATGCGGTCTCGCTCGCCGGCCTTTCCTCGGCCGTCGCGCTCATCCGCGGGACGAGCGCCGAACGCCAAGCCTATCCACAGCTCTATGATGCGCTGCTTGTGCTCATCGAGGCCCTCGGCGCCGAGGTGTGGCCGGCGCTCTATGCGCGCTTCGAGCTCGGGCTGCTCGCCGAGATGGGCTATGGGCTGGATCTGGCGCGCTGCGCATTGACCGGCGCGACGGAGGATCTGGCCTATGTCAGCCCGCGCAGCGGCCGCGCCGCCTGCGCCGAAGCCGGCGCGCCGTTCGCCGACAAGCTCATCCGTCTGCCGCCCTTCCTCGTTCGTTCCGACGCCGCAATAGAGACCGGCGACGTCGCCGACGCTTTGGCCTTGGCCGGCTATTTTCTGGAGCGCCGGCTTTACGACCAGAAGGGGGAGGGACTGCCCGAGGCCCGTCGCCGGCTGATCGAGCGTTTAGGATTTGCCGGCCGACTCTGAGATAGACGCTCGACGTTTGGTGATTCCTCCCCCTGAAAGGGGGAGGTGAGGAGGGGGTCTGCACACCCCCTCCCGATTGCTTCGCAATCGACCTCCCCTGGTGAGGGGGAGGAGGGAGCTAGAATGGCGGACGAAAGCGACACCCTCCCGCCCGACGACGGCGGGCGGATCATCGAGGAGCCGATCGGCGAGGCGCTTTCGAAGCGCTATCTCGCCTACGCGCTCTCCACCATCACAAGCCGCGCGCTGCCGGACGTGCGCGACGGCCTGAAGCCCGTGCACCGCCGCGTTCTCTACGCGATGAGCCGCCTCAATCTCGGCCCCGACGCGGCGTTCAAGAAGAGCGCGAAGGTCGTCGGCGACGTGATGGGCACGTTCCACCCGCACGGCGACCAGGCCATCTATGACGCGCTCGTGCGCCTCGCGCAGGACTTCTCCTCGCGCTATCCGCTCGTCGATGGGCAGGGCAATTTCGGCAACATCGACGGCGATAACCCCGCCGCGATGCGCTACACCGAAAGCCGCCTCACGCGCGCGGCCGAAGCGCTGCTCGAAGGCATCGACGAGAACGCGGTCGATTTCCGCCCCAATTACGACGGCTCGGACGACGAGCCTGTCGTGCTGCCCGCGGCCTTTCCCAATCTGTTGGCCAACGGCGCCGCCGGCATCGCGGTCGGCATGGCGACGTCGATACCCCCGCACAACGCCGCCGAGCTGATCGACGCGTGCCTGCACATGATCGAGGCGCCCGATTGCGGCATAGACGATCTCCTGAAGCTCGTTCCGGGTCCGGACTTTCCCACCGGCGGCCAGATCGTGGAGCCGGCCGCCGCGATCCGCGAAGCCTACGAGACCGGCCGCGGGGGCTTCCGCGTCCGCGCCAAATGGGAAGTGGAGGAGATGGGCCGGGGCCAGTGGCGCGTGATCGTCACCGAGATCCCGTACCAGGTTCAGAAGACCAAGCTTATCGAGCGTCTCGCCGAACTCGTCGAAACCAAGAAATCGCCGCTCCTGGGGGACGTGCGCGACGAAAGCGCCGAAACCATCCGCGTGGTGCTGGAGCCGAAATCGCGCGCCGTCGAGCCAGCGATCATGATGGAGAGCCTGTTCAAGCTCACCGATCTGGAAAACCGCATCTCGCTCAACATGAACGTGCTCGACGCCGAAGGCGCGCCGCGCGTGATGGGCCTCAAGGAAGCGCTGAAGGCCTTCCTCGACCATCGCCGCGACGTCCTGAAGCGCCGCAGCGCGCATCGCCTGGAGAAGATCGCCGCGCGGCTCGACGTGCTCGCCGGGCTGCTCATCGTCTTTCTCAACCTCGACGAAGTGATCCGCATCATCCGCAACGAGGATGAGCCCAAGCCCGTCCTCATCAAGCGCTTCACGCTCAACGAGACGCAGGCCGAAGCCATCCTCAACACGCGCCTCCGGCAATTGCGCAAGCTGGAGGAGATGGAGATCAAGCGCGAGGACGCCGCGCTGCGCGAAGAGCAGAAGGGCCTCGCCGCGCTCCTCAACGACACGCGCCGGCAATGGCGCAAGATCAGCGACGAGCTCAAAGAGACAAAGAAGATCTTCGGCCCCAACACGTCCTGGGGCAAGCGGCGCTCGAAGCTGACCGAAGCGCCGGACGTGTCCGCCGAGATCAGCGTCGAGGCCTTCGTCGTGCGCGAGCCGGTCACCGTCGTGCTCTCGGAGAAGGGCTGGATCCGCTCCCTGAAGGGACATGTCGATGATCTGGAGACGACCAAGTTCAAGGAAGGCGACCACCCCGCCTTCGCGGTGCACGCCCAAACCACCGACAAGGTGCTCTTCATGGCCTCCGACGGCCGCGCCTTCACGCTCGATGCGCACAAGCTTCCGGGCGGCCGCGGAACCGGCGAGCCGATCCGGCTCATGATCGAGCTGGAGGAGCAGCACACGATCGTGGCGATGTTCGCCTTCGAGGAGGGCGCCAAGCGCCTGATCGCCAGCGACGACGGCCACGGCTTCATTGTCTCCGACGAGGAGCTCGTCTCCACCCGCCGCGCCGGCAAGCAGGTGATGAACCTGTCGCCGGGCGCGCTCGTGCGCGTCGCGACCCCGGCGATCGGCGATCGCATCGCCGTCATCGGCGACAACCGCAAGCTCCTCATCTTCGACCTCTCCGAGGCGCCGGAGATGCCGCGCGGCAAGGGCGTGAAGCTGCAGGCCTACGCCAATGGCGGCCTCTCCGACGCGGTCGTCTTCGCAAAGAGCGAGGGCCTCGCCTGGGTGGACAGCGCCGGCCGCGTGCGCGCGGTGCCGGAATGGTCGGACTATCGCGGCAAGCGGGCGTCCGCCGGCAAGCTCGCCCCGAAAGGCTTCTCCCGCTCCGGCCGCTTCAAGGACACGCTCGGCGGCTGATCGCGGCGCGAGCGTGAGAGGCGAGCTTTGCCGTCTTGCGATCTCTTAACGCGCGCGCGCTGTCCATGAGCGGACAAACCGGCTAGCCTTCCGCAACGTCAATGGGGAGGGAACCCATGCGTTGCGCCACGTTCGCCTTGGCGGTCGCGCTCGCAGCCGCCGTCCCGGCCGCCGGCTGCGCCACGTCCGATGCGACGCAGGCGCCGGTCAGCGAAGGCGTGACCCATCGCTTCCCGGCGAGCTACGAGATCGTTCGCGCCGCGGCGCTGGAAAGCGTGCAGCGCCTCAATGTGAGCGTCGAAGGCGCCGACGAGACCCCGGAGCGCTATCAGATCCGGTTCATGAAGGTGATGGGCGGCGTGCCTTGGGGCGATGTCGGCGTCATCAATGTCGTCCGCGAGGATCCCTGGACGACGCAGGTCGTGGTCAATTCCGAGCGCGACGGCCCCACCCAGCGCACCAGCGCGCGCGAACGTCAGCTTGCGGATCAAGTCTTCTCGCACATCGCCGAAGCGCTCGCCCGCCAGCGCCAATAGCTTCTAGCGTTCGCCCTCGCCGCGATTGAGCGCCACTCCTATCCAGGAGGTCCTCGATCGACTTGCGGCGCCGAACGGCGCGTCCCGCGTCATGGCGAAAATTCCTCGTCGGCCATGACGACGGCGGCGCGGCGCGGTAAGGCGAAGCTATGGCCATCAGACTCGGCGTCAACATCGACCACGTCGCCACGATCCGGAACGCGCGCGGCGGCCCCCATCCCGATCCGGTCCGCGCCGCCCAGCTTGCCGCCGACGCCGGCGCAGACGGCATCACCCTCCACGTCCGCGAGGACCGCCGCCACGTCCGCGAGGAGGACCTCTTCCGCATGAAGGAGGAGGTGAAGCTGCCGATCAATCTGGAGATGGCCTGCGTGGAGGAGATGCTGGAGATCGCGCTCCATGTCCGTCCGCACGCCTGCTGCCTGGTGCCCGAGCGCCGCGAGGAGCGCACCACCGAGGGCGGCCTCGACGTGGCTGGCCAGCACAATACCGTCGCCCCCTTCGTTCGACGGCTGCGGGACGCCGGCGCTCGGGTCTCGCTTTTCATCGACCCCTCGCTCGTGCAGGTGGCGGTGGCCGAGGCGCTGGGCGCCCCGGTCATCGAGCTGCACACCGGCGTCTTCTGCGAGGCGGTGGAGGAGGGCGACGCCGCGAAGGCGGCCGAGGCCCTGGCCGCCCTCCAGCGCGCCGCCGAGGATGCCGACCGGCGCGGCCTGGAGGTCCATGCCGGCCACGGCATCACCTATGCGAGCGTGGGGCCGATCGCCGCAATTCCCACAATCAAAGAATTGAATATCGGCCATTTCTTGATCGGCGAGGCGATCTTTGTTGGGCTGACAGGCGCCATCGGCGAGATGCGGCGGCTGATGGACGCCGCCAGGAGCGGCGCGCCGGCGCCGAAATCTTAAGGTCCGTCAGAGAGATGAGGGCTGAGGCGCGGACATGACAATTCTGGGCGTGGGCTCCGACCTGATCGACATCCGCCGCGTGGAGGAAACCCTGGCGCGGTTCGGCGAGCGCTTCATCCAGCGCGTCTTCACCGAGGTCGAGCGCGCCCGCGCCGAGCGCCGCCCGCACGACCGGGCCTCCACCTACGCGAAACGCTTTGCCGCGAAAGAGGCTTGCGCCAAGGCTTTAGGGACCGGGATCCGGCGTGGAGTGTTCTGGCGCGACATGGGCGTGGTCAACCTCTCCTCGGGGCAGCCGACCATGGCGCTGACCGGCGGCGCGGCCTCCCGGCTGGTCGCCATGACCCCGCCCGGATGCGTGGCTGAGATACATGTGAGCTTGACCGACGACTTCCCCCTCGCGCAGAGCTTCGTGGTTATTTCCGCGGTGGCCTCCGTTTCGGCGTCGGAACCGGCGGCGATAGGTTCCCGGGCGCCAGAAGGGGTGCGACAGCCGCCATGAGCACGACCTCCGAATCCCGCGCCTCCACCTCCGCCCTTAGCTCCTTCTGGGAGAACGTGCGGACGATCGTCTATGCCCTGGCGCTGGCGATGGTGATCCGCTTCGTGATCGCCCAGCCCTTCCGCATCCCGTCCGGCTCCATGCAGCCGACCCTCGAGGTCGGCGATTATATCGTCGTGACCAAATGGTCCTTCGGCTATGGGCGCTTTTCGTTTGCGCCGCTGGAGCACTTCCTGCCGCGCGGCCGGCTCTTCTTCACCCCGCCCGAGCGCGGCGACATCGTGGTCTTCCGTCCCGAGGGCGAGACGCGCGATTTCGTCAAGCGGCTGATCGGCATGCCCGGCGACCGCGTGCAGATGATCGACGGCGTGCTGCACATCAATGGCGAGCCGGTGAAGCGGGAATCGCTCGGTCTGGTGCCGTTCGAGAACCCCGACGGCGGCATCGTCGATATCCCCGCCTATCGCGAGACGCTGCCCAACGGCGCGACCTACGTGACCTTCGACCGCTATCCCGATTGGGAGCTCGACAACACTCGGGTGTTCGAGGTCCCGATGGGCCATTACTTCATGATGGGCGACGACCGCGACAATTCCCAGGACAGCCGCACCGTGTTCGTCGGCTATGTGCCCGAGGACAATCTCATCGGCCCCGCGCAATTCGTGTTCGCTTCCTTCGACGGCACGACCTCGATCTTCCGCCCGTGGACGCTGCTGACCGGCTTCCGCGCCGAGCGCTTCCTGAAGCCGGTGAACTGACCCTGGCGCGCGCGAAGAAGCCTGCGGACAATACGAACGACGACAGGCTCGCCGCCCTCCAGGCGCGCGCGGGCTATGTGTTCCAGGATCGCGCGCTGGCGCACGAGGCGCTGCGGCATTCGAGCGTGCTGGAAGGAAAGAAGGATCGCCGCTCCAACGAACGGCTCGAATTCTTCGGCGATCGCGTGCTCAATCTGGTCATGGCCGAACGCTTGTGGGAAGCGTTCCCCGAAGCCGACGAGGCCGAGCTCGCGCAGCGCTTCAACGCCCTGGTGAACCGCACCGCCTGCGCGCGCGCCGCCCGCGCCGCCGATCTCGGCGCGGCGCTCGCGCTCTCGCCTTCCGAGGAGCGCGGCGGCGGCCGCAACAAGGAGACCATCCTCGCCGACGCCTGCGAGGCCCTGATCGCCGCGCTCTATCTCGACGGCGGCATGCAGGCCGCGCGCGCTTTCATCGAGACCTTCTTCGCCGAGGACTTCGACGCTGTGGTGGAGGCCTCGCCGCGCGATCCGAAATCGGCGCTGCAGGAGCTGGCGGCCGCGAAGAAACGCGACCTCAAATATGTCCTCGTGGAGCGCACGGGCCCCGAGCACGCGCCGCGCTTCGTGGTCGAGGCGCACATGCACGGCTATAAGCCGGCCAAGGGCGAGGGCGGCGCCAAGCGCGAGGCCGAGCGGGCCGCCGCGACCGCGCTGCTGAAGCGGCTGCGTCATGTCTGATCCCACGCCCGGCGGTCCGACACGCTGCGCGATCGTCGCGATCGTCGGGGCGCCCAACGCCGGCAAGTCCACGCTGGTGAACCGCCTCGTGGGGCAGAAGATCGCGCCGGTGACCCACAAGGCGCAGACCACGCGCGCGCCGCTGCGCGGCGTCGCGATGCGCGGGCAGGCGCAGCTCATTCTCGTCGATACCCCGGGCGTCTTCGCCCCCAAGCGCCGTCTCGACCGCGCCATGGTGCGCGCCGCGTTTGCGTCGCTGGAGGATGCGGACATCATCGTGCATCTGGTCGATGCCGGCTCCACCTACCTGAAGAAGGATGCCGAGCGCATCGAGGCGAAGCTGCAGGAGGCCGGCCGCAAGGCGATCCTCGCGCTCAACAAGGTCGATGCCGTGCCGCGCGAGTCGCTGCTGGCGCTGACGAGGGATTTCACCGCCGGCGATCTTTACACGGACGTCTTCATGATCTCGGCGCTCACCGGCTCCGGCGTGGAGGATCTGGCGAGCCATCTCGCTTCGAAGGCGCCGGAAGGCCCGTGGCTCTTTCCCCCCGACCAGGCCGCCGATGCGCCTTCGCGCGTTCTTGCCGCCGAAGTGACGCGCGAGAAGCTCATGCTGCGCCTGCACGAGGAAGTGCCCTACGAGGCGACGGTCGAGACCGAAGCCTGGGAGGAGAAGAAGGACGGCTCGGTGCGCATCGAGCAGACGATCTTCGTCGCGCGCGAAAGCCAGCGCCGCATCGCCATCGGCGACAAGGGCCAGGTGGTGAAGGCGATCGGCGAGGCGGCGCGCAAGGAGCTCGAAGCGATGCTCGATCGCCGCGTGCATCTTTTTCTGCACGTGAAGCTGCGCGAGAACTGGAGCGAGGAGCGCGCCCGCTACGCCGCCCTCGGGCTCGATTTCGACGTGTAATTGGGCTATCATTCCAACATGAGCCTGTTGGAGCGCATCACCTTCAATCCCAAGGTCATGGGCGGGCGCCCCTGCATCAGGGGGATGCGCATCCGCGTGTCCGACATCCTGGACATGCTCGCCGGAGGCGCCACGCAGGAACAGATTTTGGCCGACTATCCCTACCTGGAAGCCGACGACATCCGGGCGAGCCTCGCCTACGCGGCTGCGCAGCTGGGCCACACCGTGGTCGTCGCGGCAGAATGAACTTCGTGATCGACCAACAGCTGCCTCCGGCGCTGGTAGATTGGTTGATCGGCAAGGGACACCAAGCGGCGCATGTCTATTTCCTTGGCCTCGGCGAGGCGGAGGACGCCGACATCTGGGCCTACGCCCAAGCAAATGCGGCGATCATCGTAACGAAGGACCCGGACTTCGCCGAACGACGAAGCCGGGTGAGCGCCGGTCCGACCATCCTGTGGCTCCGATCGGGCAACTCGACCACCCCGACGCTGCTGGCGATCATGGACGGCGCGTGGCCCAGCGTTGAACCGTCGCTGGTCGGCGGCGCTGTTGTCGAGGTTCGCTGATGGTGATGCTCGTGCACCTGGCGCCGGCGAAGCTGCAGGCGCGCATCAGGCGCGGCGGTCTCAAAACCGGCGAGAACCTGTTCGGCGCGAAAGGCGAGCGGGACCTCTACGCGTTCCGGTTCTGGAGAGCCACACGCTCACCCATCAATGGACGCGCGAGCTGATGAAGTGGCGCCGCCAGCCGATGATCGGCGTGTACTTCCGCATCCCAGACGACGAGCCGGTGCGCTTCGGCCACTATTTCCGCGGCTGGGTTCCCATGCGCGCGGCCCAGGCCGTCGCGGCGATCCGCGCCGAGGCCGATCCGCGCGGCTTCCAGATCATCCTTGGTCGGAGCATTCCCCCCAAGGACATCGCCCGCATCGCGCCGGTGCGCGGCGTGATCGGCTGGCGCCACAAGCCCGACGCGCATGGGCAAAAGCCCTGCGGCTGCCCAGCCTGCATGGCGCGCGGCGAGCCCGGCGGCGTGAAGATCCGCCGCGCCTGGGAGCGCGCCGAGCGCGAGGCCGACGAGGCCTGGGCCCGCGCCGCCGCGTCCCGCGAGGCCGCCGGCGATCCCGACTGACGCGATCCACCAAGGGAAGGAATCTAGCGCTTGCCGCCGATGATCCAGCGCGGCTTGCGCGGTTGCGCGCGCCGCTGATCGAGCCGCTCGCCGCCCAGGCGGAACGGCGTCCATTGCCCGGCGACCAGCAATTCGAGCGGCTGGAAGTCGCTCTTGTAGCCCATCTTCTCCGAGCCGCGGACCCAATAGCCGAGATAGACGTGCGGGAAGCCGGCCGCGCGCGCCTGCTGGATATGATCGAGGATCGTGAAGGCGCCGAGGCTGCGCTTGGGATCGCGCGGATCGAAATAGGAATAGACGAGGGAAAGCCCGTCGCGGAGCACATCCACGAGCGCCGCGGCGGCGAGCTCGCCCGCGTTCGGCCCGGTGGTGTAGCGGTATTCCACGATGTGCGTGCGGACCGCGCTTTCCTCCACCATCGAGCCGTAATCGACCAGCGTCATGTCGGCCATGCCGCCATTGGTGTGGCGCGCCTGCAGGTAGCGCCGCAGCAGCCAGAATTGCTCCTCGGTGGCTTCTCCGGGCCTCAGCGCGCGGGAAAGATCGGCATTGCGCCCGAGCACCTTGCGCCAGCGCCGCGTGAGGTCGAAATCCTCCGCCCGCACCCGCGCCGAGACGCATGCGTCGCACGCATCGCAGGCCGGCCGGTACGCGATGTTCTGCGAGCGGCGGAAGCCGGCATGCGTCAGCGCGTCGTTGAGGCCGGCCGCATCGACCCCGTCGAGGCTCGTGAACACCTTCCGCTCGCGCCGCCCGGCCAGATACGGGCAAGGCGCCGGCGCCGTCAGATAGAACCGGAGGTTCTTCGTCGGGAACGGGCGTGTCACGTGAAGCGCATTCTGAACGGCCTCTTCAAGGGCGATGGTCCATTGCGCGGCGGCCTTTCGTCAAGACCGCGCTCGCGCGAAGAGCTCAGAGTCCGGTGTTCTCCGGCAGCGGCGGGGCTTCCCGCAACAGCGTGATGGCGATGCGGCGATTGCCCGGCAGCGTCGGGTCGTCCGCGAAGAGGGGCTCAGAATCGGCCCGTCCCGCGACCTGATAGACCCGGCTGCCGCCGATGCCGTGGCTCTGCAGAACCCGCCGCGCCGCATTGGCCCGGTCGGCCGAGAGCTCCCAATTGCTTCCGCGCGGCGGCGGCGAGCCATCGGTGTGGCCCGAGATGGTGATGCGGTTCGGCAATTGCGCGAGCGAGCCGGCGATCACGCTGAGCAGGCGCCGCGCGCGATCGTTCGGCTCCACCGAGCCCGGCGCGAACATCGAGCGGCCTTCCTGGTCGATGATCTGGATCCTGAGGCCCTCCGGCGTCTCCTCCATGATCACCTGCCGGGAGAGCTCCGCGACGTCGGGCATGTCGGCCATCGCCTGGCGGATCGCGATCTCGGCGCGGGAGAAGGCCGCGCTGTCGCGCTGCTCGCGCGCCCGGCTTTCCGAGCCGTCCGTCGTCTGCGGCCCCGCCCCGTCCTCCTTCGCCTCGCTGCTCGTGGAGGTGTAATTGGGATCGGACGGCGGCGCGATCGGCGAGGAGAAGCCATGCCGCGTGCCTTCCTGGGCGAACGAGGTGCCGCCCATCAGGCCGCCCGCGCCGCTGGTGACCTTGGAGACGGCGGCCGGCGCGAAGAATTCGGCGATGCCGCGCCGCTGGTCGGGGCTCGTGGTGTTGATCAGCCACATGAGCAGGAAGAACGCCATCATCGCGGTGACGAAGTCCGCGTACGCCACCTTCCACGCGCCGCCATGATGTCCGCCATGACCGCCCTTCTTGATCTTCTTGATGATGATCGGGGCTTGGTTTGCGGTCGCCATGCGTATAGGTCCGGTCGCGCGCCAGGGAGACACAAGACGTCTGGCGCGCGGGCGTGAAGGTGAACGCGAGCCCTTAAGATCGCGTTTGCAATGCAGGTTTTGCCGATGACGACATGCGCATTTCTGGGCCTCGGCGTGATGGGCGCGCCGATGGCGCGGCATCTGGCGAAGGCGGGCCGCGAGGTGCGCGTCTTCAACCGCACGCCGGAGAAGGCGCGCGCCTGGGCGGCCGAGCACGGCGGCAAGGCTTGCGCGACGATCCCCGAGGCGGTCGCCGGCGCCGATGTCGTGCTCGCCTGCGTGGGCGCCGACAAGGACGTCCGCGAAGTGTTCGAGGCGGCGCTGCCGGCGATGCAGGCGGGCGCGCTGGCCATCGACCACACGACCGCGTCGGCCGCCGTCGCGCGCGAGCTCTTCGCGGCGGCCGCTGGGCGCGGGATCGGCTTTCTCGACGCCCCGGTATCGGGCGGGCAGGCGGGCGCCGAGGCCGGCCGGCTGACGATCATGCTGGGCGGCGAGGCCAAGGACGTCGAGCGCGCGCGTCCGGTGCTTGAGGCCTATGGCGCGGCGATCACCCATGTCGGCCCCGCCGGCGCCGGCCAGCTCGCCAAGATGGTCAACCAGATCTGCATCGCCGGCGTCGTGCAGGGGCTCTCCGAGGGACTGCACTTCGCCAAGTGCGCCGGCATCGATCCGGCGGTCGTGATCGCGGCGATCTCGAAAGGCGCCGCCCAGTCCTGGCAGATGGAAAACCGCTGGAAGACGATGACCGAGAACAAGTTCGAATTCGGCTTCGCGGTGGACTGGATGCGCAAGGACCTGGGGCTCGTGCTGGAGGAGGCGCGCGCCAACGGCGCCCGGCTGCCGGTCGCGGCGCTGGTCGATCAATTCTATGCCGACGTGCAGGCGATGGGCGGCGCGCGCTGGGATACGTCGAGCCTGATCGCGCGCCTGGAGCGCTCCAAGGCCTGAACGAAGGCGCCGAGAGCCTTCCTTAAGAGTATTGCACTAGCGTCCGCCGTTCGGGGAGGCGCCGGTGGAATTACGTCGCGACTGGTCGGTCTGCCTCGTGGAGCCGGGCAAGTACGGCGCCCAGATCACGGTCGATCTGCTGCGCGCGTGCGGCGCGGTGAGGCTGTGCACCTTCGCCAACGGCGAGGCCGCCTTCGAAGGTTTGCGTCAGTCGCCGGCCAACGTCATCTTCTGCACGCTGGACGATCCGGCGTTCGACGGGCTCGCCTGGACCCGCGCCCTGCGCCGCGACCGCGCGCTCGCTTGCCGCAGCGCGCCGATCTTCCTGCTGACCAGCAAGCTGAGCCGCGCCATCGCCGAGGAGTGCCGACACGCCGGCGCCAACGCGATCATCGGCAAGCCGACCTCCGTCGCTGCGCTCTCCGGCACGATCAAGAAGGTGCTCGCCAATCCGCGCCCGTTCATCGACGCGGCCGGCTATGTCGGCCCCTGTCGCCGCGCGGGCATCGTCACCACCGCGGCCCACAAGCGCCGCCGCAACGACGTTCGCGCCGCCTAGACCATTTCCCGCAAAGTGTTACGCGGTCTTCGGACGAGAAATGGTCTGGATTCAGCGTGTGGACCAGATTCATCCGTGTTGATTTGTGTAAATCAAAACGGGATCTGGTCTAGTCAAGCTTCCTGCGCGACAGCGCCAGGAACGCGATGACGCTCGCCACGAAGACGAGCGCCACCGCCGCGCCGATGACGTTTTCCTCCGTCATGGATCTATTCGGCAGGGTGCTGCGCTGCTTTGCGCTCTGCGATCTCACGGTCCAGCCTGTCAGCTTGGCGCGCGAGCGCGAGCCCGACGATCGCGGTGAGGATGCCGCAAACCGCCAGAAGGGTCATCGCCTGTTCGTAACCGCTCATGTTGGCTCGCCTTTCGGCGAAATATAGATTGCTGCGCCGTGCATTGCCAGCCCAACCAGGGCAAGCAGGATATGGTGCGGCTGGAAACCCGAGCCGCTCGAAAGGGGTTCCCATAGCGCGCCGCCGAGCAGCGCATACCCGTAGGCGAGCAGGATCGCCGTGACGAGCTTGATGCGAATGCGGACGCGCCGCGAGCGCTCCTCGGGGGCGAGCGCGTTACTCACGCGGCCGCCAGCAGCCTTGCCGCCCTCGGCGCGAAATAGGTGATGATCCCGTCGGCGCCGGCGCGCTTGAAGGCGGTGAGGGTCTCCACGATCGCGCGATCCTCCTCCAGCCATCCCGCGGCGGCCGCGGCCTTGATCATGGAATACTCGCCCGACACCTGAAAGACGAAGGTCGGCAGCGAGAACGCGTCCTTCACCCGCCGCACGATGTCGAGATAGGCGAGGCCTGGCTTGACCATCAGCATGTCGGCGCCTTCCGCGACATCGAGCGCGCATTCCTTGAGCGCCTCGTCGGTGTTCGCGAAATCCATCTGGTAGGTCTTCTTGTCGCCCGTGAGCGCCTTCGCCGAGCCGATCGCCTCGCGATACGGCCCGTAGAAGCAGGACGCGTATTTCGCCGCATAGGACATGATAAGCGTGTCCTGCTTGCCGGCCTTTTCCAGCGCCATGCGGATGGCGCCGACGCGCCCGTCCATCATGTCCGATGGCGCGATCACGTCCGCACCGGCTTGGGCGAGCAGCAGCGCCTGATCGACCAGCCGCGCCACGCTCTCGTCATTGACGATCGCGCCGCCCCTCAGGACGCCGTCATGGCCATGATCCGTGAACGGATCGAGCGCGATATCCACCATGACGCCGACCTCCGGCGCCGCCGCCTTCATGGCGCGCACGCAGGCAGGGACAAGGCCCTTCGGATTGGTCGCCTCCGAGCCCTGGTTGTCCTTCTTCGCCCCGTCGATGAACGGGAAGAGGGCGATGAGCGGAATGCCGAGCGCGCGCGCTTCCTCGGCCGCCTTCGCCGCCTCCTCGACATTGAGCCGCTCTATGCCCGGCATAGCCTGGACCGGAACGCGCGGTTGCGCTCCATCGTGCGCGACGATCGCCCAGATGAGATCGTCGGCGCCGAGCGTCGTCTCGCGCACAAGCCGGCGCACCCAATCAGCCTGCCGCAGCCGTCGGGGGCGCACCGAAGGAAAGGCGCCGAACTGATTGACCTTGCTCAAGGCGTGCGTCTCCAGAAGAATTGATCCTGTGTGCGATAAGGTCTCATTCACACAGGGTCCAAGAATACTGATATAGAGGCCGATCGGACTCAGTACTCTGAGAATCGTTCTTAACTAGCGCCGCCGTTCCCAACCAGCGAAGCCGCCTCAAGCCAGAGAAGCCGCTTCAGACCAAGAGAAGATAGGGCATGAGGCAGGAAGACGAGCAGGTCTTCGAGGATGCGGTCGCCGCGGTGCGCGCCGAAGGGCGCTACCGGGTGTTCGCCGACATCCTCCGCAGCCGCGGCCGGTTTCCGCGCGCGCGCCTGCGCCTTCCCGAAGGCGGCGAGAAGGACATCGTCGTCTGGTGCTCGAACGATTATCTTGGGCAAGGCCAGAGCCCCGAAGTGCTCGCCGCCGCGCACGAGGCGATCGACAAGGTCGGCGCCGGCGCCGGCGGCACCCGCAACATCTCCGGCACGACCTCCTATCATGTCGATCTGGAGCGCGAGCTCGCCCAGCTCCACGGCAAGGAAGCCGCGCTCCTCTTCACCTCCGGTTACGTCTCGAACGACGCGACGCTCTCCACCATCGCCAAGCTCTTCCCCGATCTTTGGATCTTCTCCGACGCGTCCAACCACGCCTCTATGATCGAGGGCATCAAGCGCGCGAAGTGCCAGAAGCGCATCTTCCGCCACAACGATCTGCAGCACCTCGAAGCGCTGCTCAACGAAGCGCCGCCCGAGGCGCCGAAGCTGATCGCGTTCGAGAGCGTCTATTCGATGGACGGCGACACCGCCCCGATCGAGCAGATCTGCGACATCGCCGAGCAATACGGCGCGATGACGTACCTGGACGAGGTCCACGGCGTCGGCCTCTACGGCGCGCAGGGCGGCGGCGTCGCCGAGCGCGACGGCGTGATGCACCGCGTCGACTTCATCGAAGGCACATTGGCCAAGGCGTTCGGCACGATGGGCGGCTACGTCACCGGCCCGACCATCGCCATCGACGCCATCCGCTCCAGCGCCCCGGGCTTCATCTTCACCACTTCGCTGGCGCCCTCGATCGCGGCCGCGGCGCTGGAGAGCGTGCGGCTGGTGAAGGCGTGCCCGCACATGCGCGACCGCCTCGCCGAGCGCGCCGCGCGCCTGAAGGAGCTCCTCAGGGAATCCGGCCTGCCCGTGATGGACAGCTCCACCACGCACATCGTGCCGGTGCTGGTGGGGGATGCCGCGCTCTGCAAGGAAATTTCCGACACGCTCCTTTACGAGCACGGGATCTACGTCCAGCCGATCAACTACCCGACGGTGCCGCGCGGGACCGAGCGTCTGCGCTTCACGCCCTCGCCCTTCCACGACGATACGCTGATGGACGAGCTGGTGACCGCCATGCACGCCGTCTGGCGCAAGTTCGGCGTCAAGCTCGCGGCCTGAAGGTTGGAGCGCGCGCCTTGAGGCGCGCAATTATCCCCGAAGGTCAAAGAATGCGGGGCCTGGAGGCCCGCGCTCCCACCGACTCGCGGCATGATCCGGCCATGTCAGGCCGTGAAATCCTGATCGAGACCGCCCGTCTGGGCGACGTGATGAAGGTGTCGGCCCTCGATCCCGAGACCGGGCTCGAAGCCTGCGCCATCGGCCCACCGCACGCCCGCGCCGATCTGGAGACCCTGGCGCTTGGAAAACTGAAGCGGCTGCTGGGAGCGCAGCAGGGGCGGGCGGGTCCGCCGCCTCGGCCGGGCAAGGTCGTTTAGCGCTTCTAATGGGCCGAAGCCTGGATTTTGCGCTCGAATCCGCGCGGTGATGCTGCGGCGCAATAGAAGCGCGCGCCCACCCGTGCTTTAAGGCCTCCCGGAAAAGGGACCCTTCCATGAACCAAGCCAGCCCTGCTGCGGAACGCGATCGCTTTTTTGAAGCGTCGGTCGGCCGCGCGGATCCGGATGTCGCCGACGCGCTCGATGCCGAGCTCAAGCGGCAGGGTCGCCAGATCGAGCTCATCGCCTCGGAGAACATCGTCTCCCGCGCCGTGCTGGACGCGCAGGGCTCGGTGCTGACCAACAAGTACGCCGAAGGCTATCCGGGCCGGCGCTATTATGGCGGCTGCGAGCATGTCGATGAGGTTGAGCGCCTCGCCATCGACCGCGCCAAGCGGCTCTTCGACTGCGCCTTCGCCAACGTCCAGCCGCACTCCGGCGCGCAGGCCAACCAGGCGGTCTTCTTCGCGCTCCTGCAGCCAGGCGACAAATTCCTCGGCATGGACCTCTCCTGCGGCGGGCACCTGACGCACGGCTCGCCGGTGAACCTGTCGGGCAAATGGTTTCACCCGGTGGCGTACGGCGTGCGCCAGGACGACCATCGCATCGATTATGACGAGGTCGCCGAGATCGCGCGCCGCGAGCGCCCGAAGCTGATCATCGCCGGCGCCAGCGCCTATTCGCGCGCCATCGACTTCGCGAAGTTCCGCGCCATCGCCGACGAGATCGGCGCGTATTTCATGGTCGACATGGCGCACTATGCCGGCCTCATCGCCGCGGGGCTTTACCCCACGCCGCTGCCGCACGCGCACGTCGTCACCACCACCACGCACAAGACGCTGCGCGGTCCGCGCGGCGGCATGATCCTCTCCACCGACGAGGAGATGGGCAAGCGCATCAATTCGGCGGTCTTCCCCGGCCTGCAGGGCGGTCCGCTGATGCACGTGATCGCGGCCAAGGCGGTGGCGTTCAAGGAAGCGCTCGATCCCGATTTCAAGCTCTACGCCAAGCGTGTCGTCGAGAACGCGCGTGCATTGGCCGAGCGCCTGATCGAGAACGGCGTTGATATCGTTTCGGGCGGCACCGACTCCCACCTGATGCTTGCCGACCTCCGCCCCAAGCGCGTCACTGGCAAGGCCGCCGAAGGCAGCCTGGAGCGTGCGCTCATCACCGCCAACAAGAACGCGATCCCCTACGATCCGGAAAAGCCGATGGTGACCTCGGGCCTGCGCCTCGGCTCGCCCGCCTGCACCACGCGCGGCTTCGGCCCCGGCGAATTCCGCCAGGTCGCCGACCTCATCTGCGAAGTCCTGGACGCGCTAGCCAAATCGAACGGCGACAACACCGCCGCCGAAACCGCCGTCGCCGCGAAGGTGGAGCAACTCACGCGTAAGTTCCCCATCTACAGCTGAGTGTATTGGGTATTAGGGATTGGGGCCATTGCAGCGGGGCGCGACACACCCCATCCCTAATCCCTAATCCCGAACCCCTAATCCCCCCGCGAAGCGCCTGATGCGTTGCCCCTTCTGCCAGCACGAAGACACCCAGGTGAAGGACAGCCGTCCCACCGAGGACGGCGCATGCATCCGCCGCCGCCGCCAGTGCGACGCGTGCGGTTCGCGCTTCACGACGTTCGAGCGCGTGCAGCTGCGCGAGCTCATCGTCATCAAGCGTTCGGGCAGGCGCGCGCCGTTCGATCGCGAGAAGCTCACCCGCTCGGTGATGATCGCGCTGCGCAAGCGCCCGATCGATGGCGAAAAGGTCGAGCAGCTCATCTCCGGCATCGTGCGTCGCCTGGAGAGCATGGGCGAGACCGAGATCCCTTCCGAGAGCATCGGCGAGATGGTCATGGAGGCGCTCGCCAACACTGACCCGGTCGCCTATGTGCGCTACGCCTCCGTCTATCGCGATTTCCGCGACACCGGCGACTTCGCCGACTTCATCGAGGAAGCCGGCAAGCCCAAGAGCGGCTCGTGAAAAGCTCCGGATACGGAATATGGCGCCCCTCCCCCCCAAGAGCCCACGAAGTGGGGGAGGGTAGGGAGGGGGCGCGTGCAGCTCGGCGCCGCGTCGCGCTTTGTCCTGATCACCCCCCACCCCCCACCCCCTCCCAGCAAGGGGGAGGGGGCGGAAAGTGCTGCTATGCTGACGCCGCATGATCCGCCCGCGCGTCACCCTGAAGCTCGCCACCAGCCTCGACGGCCGCATCGCGACCGCGTCGGGCGAAAGCAAATGGATCACCAGCGCCGAGGCGCGCGCGGAAGGCCATAAGCTTCGTTCGCAGCACGACGCCGTTCTTGTCGGCATCGCGACGGTCCTCGCCGACGACCCGCTGCTCACCGACCGCACCGATCCCCCGCCGCCGAAGCAGCCGCTGCGCGTCGTCCTTGATTCAAGCTTTCGTCTGCCGCCGACATCCAGGCTGGCGCAAACGGCGCAAGCGCATCCGGTGGTCGTGTTCGGCGCAATGACGCCGCCGCCGCCGCTGCCGCATGTCCGCAGCGTCGAGCTGGATCCCGCGCGCGTCGAGGCCGTGCTCGATTATCTGAAGCAGGCCCACGCCGTCGCCAGCGTGCTGATCGAAGGCGGCGGCCGCGTCGCCGCCTCGTTCCTTCGCGCCGGCCTTGTCGATCGCATCGAATGGTTCCGCGCGAGCATCGTCCTTGGCGCGGAGGGCGCGCCGGGCATAGGAGCGTTGCTTCTCCAAGCCCTGCAGGATGCGCCGCGCTTCGAGAGGCTTGCGGTTCGCCCGATCGGGCCCGATCTTTGGGAAAGCTACGGCAAGGCTTAGGCTCAGGCGATGTTCACCGGGATCGTGACGGCCATCGGCGAAGTGACGCGCGCGGAGAAGGGCGACCAGGCGCGCTTCACCATCGCCTCTCCCTATGACGCCGCGTCCATGGCGATCGGCGCCTCGATGGCGCACGCCGGCTGTTGCCTCACGCTGGTCGAGGTCGCCGCGACGGCGACCGGCGCGCTGCACGTGGTGGAATGCTCGCCCGAGACGCTGGCCAAGACGACGCTGGAGGAGTGGCGCGTCGGATCGAAGATGAACCTCGAGCGCGCGCTGAAGATGGGCGACGAGCTCGGCGGCCACATGGTGGCCGGGCACATCGACGGTGTGGGAGCGCTCGCATCCAAGCGCATCGAGGGCGACTATCTGCGCCTCGATTTCGCTGCGCCGCCTGCGCTCCTCCCTTACTTGGCGCCCAAAGGCTCCATCGCCATCGACGGCGTGTCGCTGACCGTGAATGTGGTTGAGCAGGACCGCTTTTCCGTGATGATCATCCCCCACACCGCGGGCGTCACCACTCTGGGCGCCCTTGAGGAAGGCGATCCGGTGAATCTGGAAGCCGACCTCGTGGCGCGCTATGTGGCCAGGATGTTGGGCGACCGTGCGCCCGGTAAGGAAAGCTGATGGCCGCCAAGCGCGTACCGATCCTGGACGACCTGAAGCGCTACATTTCCCCGGCCGAGGAAGTGATCGAGGAGGCGCGCCAGGGCCGGATGTTCATCCTCGTCGACGCCGAGGACCGCGAGAACGAGGGCGACCTCATCATCCCCGCCCAGTTCGCCACGCCCGACAAGGTCAACTTCATGGCCAAGCACGGGCGCGGCCTCATCTGCCTCGCGATGACCCACGAGCGCACGCAGGCGCTGGGGCTGGAGCCCATGAGCCGCCGCAACGGCACGCAGCTCGGCACCGCCTTCACCGTCTCCATCGAAGCGCGCGAAGGCGTCACCACCGGCATCTCCGCGCACGACCGCGCCCACACCATCGCGGTGGCGATCGACCCCACCAAGGGCGCCGGCGACATCGTCTCGCCCGGCCACGTCTTTCCGCTCGAAGCCAAGGACGGCGGCGTGCTCGTTCGCGCCGGCCACACCGAGGCGTCGGTCGACATCGCGCGTCTCGCCGGTCTCATTCCAGCGGCCGTGATCTGCGAGATCATGAACGAGGACGGCGCCATGGCGCGCCTGCCCGAGCTCGTCGGCTTCGCCCAATTGCACGGCCTCAAGATCGGCACCATCGCCGACCTTATCGCCTATCGGCGCCTGCACGATCATCTGATCGACAAGGTGCTGGAGCGCCCGTTCGAGAGCCGCTACGGCGAAGGTTTCCGGCTCTGCGTCTTCCGCAACAATCTCGACGGCGCCGAATACGCCGCTTTGGTGCGCGGCGAAGTGCGCCCCGACCGCCCCACGCTCGTGCGCATGCATCGCGCCCATATCGGCCACGACCATCTGGGTGAAGCGGGCCCGCGCGCGCAATTGCTGGAGCGCGCGCTGCGCGAGATCGCGGCCGAGGAGGGCGGCGGCGTGCTCGTGCTGCTGCGCGACCGCCACCCGAACTGGATGGCCGGCCATCTCGGCGCCGACATCGATGATCCCGAACCGGAGCGCCAGCGCCGCATGCTGCGCGAATACGGCGTCGGCGCGCAGATCCTGCGCGAGCTCGGCGTGCGCCAGATCGTGCTCCTGTCGCCCGATCAGCCGCGCCACCTTGTCGGCTTGGAGGGCTATGAGCTCTCCATCGTCGGCTGGCGCAATTTCAAGCAGGACGAAGACGCATGAAGACGTCCGACAAGGCCGCCGTTCAGAAGGTCCCCGGCGCGCGCATCCTGATTGTCGCGGCCTATTATTATCGCGACATAGTCGATCAGCTGGTGACGGGCGCAAAGGCCGCGATCGAAGCGGCCGGCGCCGAAGCAGCGATCATCGACGTGCCCGGCGCCTTCGAGATCCCGACCGCGATCTCCTGGCGCGCCAAGGCCGGCCGCCCGTTTGACGGCTATATCGCCTTGGGCTGCGTCATCCGCGGCGAGACCAGCCATTACGACTATGTCTGCGGCGAGAGCGCGCGCGCGCTGATGGACCTCGGCGTCCGCGACGGCATCGCCATCGGCTACGGCATTCTCACCGTCGAGAACGAAGCGCAGGCCAAGGCCCGCGCCGACATTAGCGGCCGCGACAAGGGCGGCGAAGCCGCGCGCGCGTGCCTGGCGCTCGTCGCGCTCCGCCGCGATCTGCTGCGCGGATGAGGGAGCGCGCCGCCAAAGAACGCTCAGGTCGGCGCGCGGCGCGTCTCGCGGCCGTCCAGGGCCTCTATCAGATGGAGGTGTCAGGCGCCTCCACCGGCGAGGTGGCGGAGGATTTCCGCGCCGGACGCCTGCCGCGCGGCGATTCCGGCCCGTTCGAAGAAGAGCCGGAGCCGGAGCTTTTCAAGACGCTGCTCGACGGCGCCGTGGAACGCCAGGAGGCCGTGGACCGCGCCATCGCTGCGCGTCTCAAGGGTTGGAAGCTGGAGCGCATCGACAGCGTCGCGCGCGCCATCCTGCGCGCCGGCGTGGTGGAGCTGGAGCAGACCCGCACGCCGACGCCGATCGTGATCGACGAATACGTCGAGATCGCCAAGGCCTTCTTCGACGGCCCCGAGCCGGGCTTCGTCAACGCCGCGCTCGACGCCTGCGCCAAGGACCTGCGGCCTGATACAATCGAGCCGTGAGTCGCGGCCGCGGCGCACGCGGAGGAACCGATGGCGAAGAAGAAGTCATCGAATGACACGCCGGAAACCGCCCTTGAGCGGCTCTCCGCGGCTGCATTGGAAGCCCCGGTACGCCTCGTTCAACGCGAGGGCGATCCCTCTCCGCCTATCCTCTTCTACGCCACCGACAAGGGCCCGAAGCTCGAGGTGCGGGTCAAGGACGGTGATCTCTGGGTGACCCAGGCGCAGATGTCGTCCTTGTTTGGCGTCGATGTCCGGACTGTGAATGATCACGTCCAGAAATATCTGCAGGACGGCGAAATCGACGATTCAGTTATCCGGAAATTCCGGATAACTGCGTCCGACAAAAAGACCTACGAAACCAATCACTACGCGATCGACGTCGCCTTCTACGTCGGCTACCGCGTCAATTCCCGGCAGGGCGCACTGTTCCGCAAGGCGGCCACCGACATTCTCGTCCGGTTCGCCAAGTACGGCTTCGCGATTGATGTCGAGCGGCTGAAGGCGCCGGCCGCGCCGAGCATCGCCGATGAGTTCAAGGACATCATCCGCGAGATCCGGGCATCGACCCAGAACGCCTATCGCGAAGTGAAGAAGATGGTTTCGCTCTGCCAGGATTATGACGGTTCGAACGAGACCGCGCGGGACTTTTACGCCCGCATGGAGAACAAGCTGCTGTACGTGGCCACGAACCACACCGCGCCGGAAATCATCATAGCGCGGGCCGATGCGACGAGCCCGCAGATGGGCCTGACCTACTATCTCGGGAAGCGCGGTCCGACCCAGGCGGACGCGACAGTCGCCAATAATTACCTGTCCGAGCCCGAGGCGCGCGTGAAGAACCGCGCCACCGTCATGCTGCTCGATTACTTTGAAGAACAACTCGATCAGGGACGTCTCGTCACCATGCAGGAAGCTGAGGAGAAGCTCGACGGATTCATCAAGTTCAACAACTGGCCGTTGTTGCGCGATGCGGGTCGCGTTACCCGTGCGGCCGCGGATCGCCGAGCCATTGAGCAGCAGAAGCTGTACAACAAACGGCAGTCAGAATGAGCGCTGACGAACTGGACACGATCGCTCGGTTCTTCGCGCCGCTGGCGACGCATCCCGCTGCGCGGAAACTGAAGGACGACCTCGCGCTGCTGCAGACCCGCGGGCCGCATGCGATCACCACAGACACGATCGTCGAGGGCGTCCACTTCCTCCCCGACGATCCGATCGGGACGGTGGCGAAGAAAGCGCTGCGCGTGAACGTCTCCGACCTCGCGGCGAAAGGCGCGCTGCCGTTCGGGATATTTCTCAACCTGTCCTGGCCCGCCGCACGGCCCGCCGCGCAATTGGCCGGCTTCGCCGAAGCGCTGGGCGAAGACCTGAAGCGCTTTCGCTCCGCGCTCATGGGCGGCGACACCACCTCCACGCCAGGGCCGCTCACGATCTCCATCACCGCGCTTGGCCGCCCGCTGCGCCGCCGCGCGCCGTCAAGGGAAGACGCCAAGCCAGGCGACGATGTCTGGGTCACCGGCGTGATCGGCGACGCCTATCTCGGCCTTTGCGCGCTCAAAGGCGAGCTGAAGACGCTGAGCCCCCGTGATCATGAAACGCTCGCGGCGCGCTACCGGGTTCCCGAGCCGCCGATCGCCTTCGCCGCGGCGGTCGCGCGCCTGGCGCGCGCCTCGATGGACGTCTCCGACGGTCTCCTCATCGACGCCGGCCGCATGGCCGACGCCTCCGGCCTCGCGATCCGGATCGAAGCCGCCGCCGTCCCGCACTCCGCCGCCGCCCAACGCTGGCTGGCGGTGCCAGAGAACGCCTCCCGCCAGCAGCGGCTCCTCGCCGGCGGCGACGATTACGAGATCCTGTTCACCGCCGAGCCGGAGAGACGCGCCGCCGTCCGCCGCGCCGCCGCCAGGGCAGGCGTGGCCGTCAGCCGCATCGGCGCGGTGGAGAAGGGCGCCGGCCTCGCCCTCGTCGATGCGCACGGCGCGCCGCTGCCGCTCGGCGAGACCGGCTACCGCCACAAGCTCGGCGGTTAACCTCCTTGGGGAATGCGGGTAACGCTTCGGAAACCTCGCGAGGCGAGGCTCGCGCCATGATCGAACAAGCCATGCGCCGGGCCGTCGCGGCCGCGATCCTCGCGACGACGCTGATCTCCGGGCAGGGCGTTGCGCGCGCCCAGCCGGCCGCCGAGGCCGCCGACACCGCCCGGACGATGGATATGACGTTCATCGCCGTGCCGGTCGTCCGGCACGGCAGGTTGATCAATTATCTCTTTGTTTCCATGCGGGTAGAGGTCGCCAATGGGGTCGATCTCTGGCGCACCCGGGAGCGCGCCCACTTCCTCCGCGACGCTCTGGTGCGCGCCGCCCACCAGAACGATCTGGCCGACGCGGCGCGCGACGACCAGCTCGACCGCCCCCGCGCTATGGCCGTCTTCCGCGCCGCCGCGGCCGAGGCGCTGGGGGCCCGGGCGGTCGGGGGGCTCAATATCCTGGACGTGCGCCCCGCCCGCCCGATGCAGATGGCTTCACGGTCGGCGGGATGAAATGTGGCGCCATGGCGCCATTGCGTAGAAAACCTGCTTTTGGCAGTGTCCGCGCCGCTTTTGGCTTGGGGGAGCGGCCGCCGGCTGCTCGGGCGCTGAGAACGCGCCGCACTTTTCTCCGGATCGGACTGAACGATGAACAATGATGTGATCCTGTGGCTGGTCGTCGCCTCCGGCGCCTTGGCCGCTCTCTATGGCTTCCTGCAGACCCAATCGATCCGCGCCGCGAGCCCGGGCAACGCGCGCATGCAGGAGATCGCCGCCGCGATCCAGGAAGGCGCCAAGGCCTATCTGAACCGGCAATACACCACGATCGCGGGGGTCGGCGTGGCCGTGGCCGTCGTGCTGGCGCTCGCCTTTTGGCCGACCTGGCAGATCCCGGTGGGCTACATCATCGGCGCTGCACTGTCCGGCGCCGCCGGCTTCATCGGCATGAACGTTTCGGTGCAGGCCAATGTCCGCACCGCTGAGGCTGCTTCCAAGAGCCTCGCCGGCGGCCTGGAGATGGCGTTCAAGTCGGGCGCGGTCACCGGCATGTTCGTGGCCGGCTTCGCGCTGCTCGGCGTCGCTGTCTATTACCTCGCGCTGACGCAATGGCTTGGCCTGCACCCGACCGATCGCATCGTCGTCGATAGCCTCGTTGCGCTCGGTTTCGGCGCCTCGCTCATCTCGATCTTCGCCCGTCTCGGCGGCGGCATCTTCACCAAGGGCGCCGACGTCGGCGGCGACATGGTCGGCAAGGTCGAAGCCGGCATCCCCGAGGATGATCCGCGCAACCCCGCCACGATCGCAGACAATGTCGGCGACAATGTCGGCGATTGCGCAGGCATGGCCGCGGACCTCTTCGAGACCTATGTCGTCACCACCGTCGCCACGATGGTGCTCGCCTCGATCCTTTTCCGCGACGCGCCTGAAGCGACGAGCCTGATGCTGCTGCCGCTCGCCATCGGCGGCGCTGCCATCGTTGCCTCGATCCTGGGCACGTTCTTCGTGCGCCTCGGCGCGGGCCCGAAGCCTTCGATCATGGGCGCGCTCTACAAGGGCCTCGCCGCCGCCGGCGTCTTCTCCGCCGTCGGGCTGGTGATCTCGGTCTATCTCATCAATAACGGCCTCGATAATCCGATCCTGGCCAATCCCGGCGCCGCCTCCGCCTACGCTGCGGTGACCGGCTGGGATCTGGTGATCTGCGGCATTATCGGCCTCGCGCTCACCGGCGCGATCGTGTGGATCACCGAATACTATACCGGCGTCGATTTCCGGCCGGTGAAGAGCGTCGCGCAATCCTCCGTCAGCGGCCACGGCACCAACGTCATCCAGGGCCTCGCCGTGTCGATGGAATCGACCGCGCTGCCGGCGCTGGCGATCGTGATCGCCATCGTCGTCTGCAACGCGCTCGCCGGCCTCTTCGGCATCGCCATCGCGGTCACCACCATGCTTGCGGTCGCCGGCATCATCGTGGCGCTCGATGCATTTGGTCCGGTCACGGACAATGCCGGCGGCATCGCCGAGATGGCCGATCTGCCCAAGGACGTGCGCGTCACCACCGACGCGCTCGACGCGGTCGGCAACACCACCAAGGCCGTCACCAAAGGCTATGCGATCGGCTCAGCAGGCCTCGGCGCGCTCGTGCTCTTCGCGGCCTATTTCCAGGATCTGCAATATTATTCAGAGCACGCGCTGCAATATCATTTCTTCGAAGGCGTCAGCGTCGATTTCAGCCTGTCCAATCCGTTCGTGATCGTCGGGCTCTTCATCGGCGGCCTCTTGCCGTACCTGTTCGGCGGCATGTCGATGACGGCGGTGGGCCGCGCGGCCCAGGCGGTCGTTGCGGAGGTGCGCCGCCAGTTCAAGGAAATCCCCGGCATCATGGAACGCACGGCCAAGCCCGATTACGGCAAGGCGGTCGATATCCTCACCCAAGCCGCGATCAAGGAGATGATCGTTCCCTCGCTGCTGCCGGTGCTAGCGCCGCTCGCGCTCTTCTTCGTGGTGTGGGGCATCGCCGGCGTGAGCCAGGGCTTCGCCGCGCTCGGCGCGCTGCTGGTCGGCGTGATCGTGACCGGTCTCTTCGTGGCCATCTCGATGACCTCCGGCGGCGGCGCCTGGGACAACGCCAAGAAGTACATCGAAGAGGGCAATCTGGGCGGCAAGGGCTCTGACGCGCACAAGGCGGCCGTCACCGGCGACACCGTCGGCGATCCCTATAAGGACACCGCCGGCCCCGCCGTGAACCCGATGATCAAGATCACCAACATAGTGGCGCTGCTGCTGCTCGCGGTGCTGGCGCACATGTCGGGCGCCTGAGCCGAAGAACCGTAAGCGTCCTCCTCCAAACGGGGGAGGACGCAAGCCTTCGCTCAACCAGAGCGGCTTCCCCCACGCAAACGCGGGTCGCGACCGTTCGCTTCGCGCAGCCGTGCACGCATCTGCCCCGCGAGCGGGGAGGGCGGCGCGCTCTGTGTTGGAGTGTCGGACCTAGCGCCGGTCGCGCCGCGGGCCTTCCTCGTTCTCGCCGGTCCGGATCGGCGGCGTGCGGCCGATATTGCCGAAGATCTGCTCCAGCAGCCCAAGCTCGCGCCCGCGCGTCGGGGTGACATCGTCGCTGTAGGAGACCACCTGCCCGCGATCGAGGCCGAAGCGGTCCACCGCCGAGACATTGTCCGCGGCGTCGAAGCGCACCACCAGCACTTCCCGCTCCACGGTCTTGGGGCGTCCAAACCCGAAGCGCTGATCGACCGAGGAGATGTAATACCAGGAATCCTCGTCGAACGCGGCGGTCGTCGATGGCGTCCCGAGCCGAGTGAGCACAGTGGACTTGGTGTCCACCCCGACCTGCACCTGCGGCGTCTCCTCCGACTCCGAGATGAACCCGTGGCTGGCCCGCGTCGGCGAACAGGCCGCTGCGAGGGCGGCGGCGACCGCGACGCCGATGAGAAGCTTCCCGTTCATTCCCTGGACCTCATGAGTCGCGACGCTAGCCCCGATCCCGATTGCTTCGCAAACGGGTGAATCGGGTCTACCCATCAAAAACCACCGCTTCTCGTCCGAAACCGCAGGCGCCTTCGGGAAGCGGCACGACGTTGAACGGCGCCGGGGCCAATCCAATTCCTGCGCAATCCAACGCCTGAATCCGGCGACAACGCGGCGATGCGCGCGAAAAGGGGCTAGAACCGCCCGGTGCGTGCGGCAAGGGGAGTTCGCAGACGATGCTGGGATGGTTCCGGAAACGGCCGGAGGAGGCCGCCGCCGCCCGGCTGCTCGACACGGTCGTCCGCGTGAGCCGCCAGCCCGGCTTCTACGGCGAGGGCCGCGTGCCCGACACCCTGCAGGGCCGCCTGGAGGTGCTGCAGCTGCACGCGATCCTGGCGCTGCGGCGGCTCAAGGCCGAGCCGAGCGCCGCTGCGCTCGCCCAGGTCTTCACCGACCGCCTGTTCGCCAATATCGACGCCGGCCTGCGCGAGGATGGGGTCGGCGACCTCTCGGTCCCGAAGAAGATGTACAAGGTGGCCGGCGGCTTTTACGGCCGGCTCCCGGTCTATGACGGCGCCCTCAGCGCCGCCGACCGAACCGCCCTGACCGAAGCGATCGGCCGGAACGTGCTGGCCGCCGCGGACGCGCCCTACGCCGCAACACTGGCCGACCACGCGCTCGCCGCCGCCGCCGCGTTGGCGCAAAGGCCGCTTCCGGACATGGAGCGTCTCGACGCCTGGGGCGCGGCGCCGGTCTAGCCTTCAGGACGTTTGGCAAAGGTGGGGCGAGCCTCTATGGTCCCGGCCCGCCGCCGCGGGCGCCAAGCGGATCGCAAGCGGCGGGGTAAGGGCGTTTCATGGCCGAGAGGCTGGTCTTATCGATCGATGGAATGGGCGGCGACCACGCGCCCGAGATCGTCATCGAAGGCATGCAGATCGCCGCCCAGCGGCTGCCGCATCTTTCCTTTCTGGTGCATGGCGACGAGGCCAAGCTTGCGCCGCTCCTCACCGCGAACGCCGCCGCCCGCGCGGTGAGCGAAGTGCGCCACACCGAGGCGCACATCGGCATGGAGGTGAAGCCCAGCCAGGCGCTGCGCCAGGGCCGCGGCTCCAGCATGTGGAACGCCATCGCCGCGGTGGAGGAGGGCCAGGCCCGCGCCATCGTCTCGGCCGGCAACACCGGCGCGCTGATGGCCATCTCGATGATCCGCCTACGGATGGTCCAGGGCGTGCACCGCCCGGCGCTCGCCGCGCGCTGGCCGGCCGCCAGCGGCGGCTATGTCGTGCTGCTGGACGTGGGCGCCAATGTCGAGGCCGACGGCCAGCAGCTGGTCGAGTTCGCCATCATGGGCGAGGCCTTCCAGCGCGCCGTCTCCGGCAAGGCCCGTCCGAGCGTGGCGCTGCTCAATGTCGGTGCGGAGGACCAGAAGGGCCACGAGGAGATCAAGGGCGCCGCCCGGCTGATTCGCGCCGCCGGCGTCGAGATGGATTTCCGCGGCTTCGCCGAGGGCGACGACATCGCCAAAGGAACGTTCGACGTGATCGTCACCGACGGCTTCACGGGAAACATTGCGCTGAAGTCGGGGGAGGGCGCCGCCCGCCTGGTCGCGGGCCTGCTCCGCGAGGCGCTGACCAGCAGCCTGATGGCGAAGCTGGGAGCGCTCATCGCCTATCCCGCGCTCAAGAAGCTCCGCCAGCGCATGGACCCGAGCAACTTTAACGGCGCTGTTTTTCTCGGCCTTAACGGCCTTGTGGTCAAAAGCCATGGCGGCACGAACGCGATGGGTTTCGCCGCCGCCATCGAGGTCGCCGCCCTCATGGCCCAAAGTCACTATCGCGAGGAAATCGCGAGCAATCTTGCCCGCCTTGGGTCCGCCCAGGCGCCCGCCGCGCAACAGCAGGACGCTGGTTGATGACATTGAGAAGCGTGGTGCGCGGGGTAGGGGCGCGCCTGCCCGACACGATCGTGACCAATGACGACCTGGCCGCCCGCGTGGACACCAGCGACGCTTGGATCCGCGAGCGCACCGGCATTCGCGAGCGCCGCATCGCCGCGGTCGGGGAGAAGACCTCCGACCTCGCCGAAGGCGCCGCCCGGGCCGCCCTGGCCGACGCCCGGCTAGATCCGGCCGACATCGATCTCATCGTGCTCGCCACCGCCACCCCCGACCTGACTTTCCCCGCCACCGCCACCCGCGTCCAATCGGCGCTCGGCATGACCAGGGGCGCTGCCTTCGACGTCCAGGCGGTCTGCGCGGGCTTCGTTTTCGCGCTCTCCACCGCCGACAATTTCCTCGCCCGCGGCCAGGCCAGGCGCGCGCTGGTGATCGGCGCCGAGACCTTCTCCCGCATCCTCGACTGGGAGGATCGCGCCACCTGCGTCCTCTTCGGCGACGGCGCCGGCGCGGTGGTGCTGGAGGCGCAGCCCGAGGCTGAAGCCGACGGCCGCGGCGTGATCTCCACCTTCATCCGGACGGATGGGCGCCTGCACGACCTGCTCTATGTCGATGGCGGCCCCTCGGCCACCGGCACGGTCGGCAACCTGCGCATGCAGGGCAACGCCGTCTTCCGCCGCGCCGTCGAGCACATCTCCGAGGCCATGGTGGAGGCCTGCGCCAGGGCCGGGACCGACCTCAAGGACGTGGACTGGTTCGTCCCCCACCAGGCCAACCAGCGGATCCTCGACGGCGTCTGCCGCAAGCTCGACCTCGATCCGGCCAAGACGATCTCCACCATCGCCCGCCACGGCAACACCTCGGCCGCGTCGGTTCCGTTGGCGCTGGAAAGCGCCGTCCGCGACGGCCGGATCAAGCGCGGCGACCTGGTGCTGATGGAGGCGCTGGGCGGCGGCATGGCCTGGGGCGCCGCGCTCATCCGGATGTGAGCGCGTGTAATTTTGGCAATCCGCCAAATACCGGCATTCTCGTGTTTGACCTAAGTCGCCGAGTCCATTAGCTTTTCCCTTGTTCCGGTCCGTTCTGGCTTGTGCACGCCAAAAACGGGTAGGTCGGGCCGACACTTGGCTCCAGGCTGTTTCTCCCAAGCACACCCGCTTTGGGGAGCGATCTGGATGGGGGCGGTGATGGCGACGTCTCAACCGCAAGATCAGAAAACCGTGACGCGCGCCGACTTGGCCGAGTCGGTCGCCGAACGCGCGAAGATTCAGCGCAACGATGCCCAGAAGCTGGTCGGCCGCGTGTTCGAGATGATCGAGGAATCCCTGGTCAAAGGGGAATCCGTGCGTCTCTCGCGCTTCGGCAATTTCATCGTGCGCAAGAAGAGCGAGCGCGTCGGCCGCAACCCCAAGACCGGGCGCGAAGTGCCGATCACGCCGCGCACCGTCGTCACGTTCCGCCCCTCGCAATTGCTGAAGGATCGCGTCGAGAAGGGCCGCGGCAAGCCCAAGCGCGGCGCCAAGCCCAAGCAGGACGAGTAAGCTCCGCAGACGGATCATTCCGGCTCTGCAACGGATACGCCGCCGCCGCCGGCGAATCGCTTTAGCTCTGCAGGGTGGCCACGCCTGCAACGACGCCCGACAAAGCCCCGGACAAAACGCCGGACAAGGCCCAAGCTGACAAGGCCCAGGCTGATGCGAAGCCGCGCGCGTTCCTGGGCGTTTCGCGCTCTCTGTCGGGCCGCGTCTGGCGCCATCGCGAGGCCGATACCGCCCTCGCCGAGGATCACCGCAGAAAGTACGGGCTGCCGGAGATCGCCGCGCGTCTGCTCGCCGCGCGCGGCGTGACGCGCGAGGACGCGCCGCTTTTCCTCAAGCCCACGCTGAAGGATCTCTTCCCCGATCCCTCGTCCTTCATGGACATGGACAAGGCCGCGACCGCGATCGAGGACGCCATCGTCTCGGGCCAGAAGACCGCCGTCATCGCCGATTACGACGTGGACGGAGGAACTTCCGCCGCGCAGCTGGTGCGCTATTTCCGCGCCCGCGGCCGCGAGCTGCGCGTCTATGTTCCCGATCGGCTCACCGAAGGCTACGGGCCCTCCAACCAGGCCTTTGACACGCTGAAGGCCGAAGGCGCGGAATTGGTGATCACGGTCGATTGCGGCGCGGCGGCCGAAGGCCCGCTCAACCACGCCGCTGAGCTCGGCCTCAAGCTCGTCGTGCTTGATCATCACCTGATGCACGGGCCCCCGCCGAAGGCGCACGCATGCGTGAATCCCAATCGCCCGGACGATCGCTCGGGCCAGGGCCATTTGACCGCCGCCGGCGTCGTGCTCGTGGCGCTCGCTGCCGTGAGCCGCGAAGCGCGCAAGCGCGGCTCGATCGGCTCCAACAACCTGCCTGACCTGCGCGAGATGCTCGATCTGGCCGCGCTCGGCACGGTGTGCGACGTCGCCCCGCTCACCGGCTTCAACCGCGCCATCGTCACGCAGGGCCTGAAGGTTCTCCGCAACGGCAAGAATCCCGGCCTCGCCGCGTTGGCGCGGAACGCCGGCCGCACCGAGCCCGCGAGCGTCTATGATCTCGGCTTCATCCTGGGCCCGCGGATCAATGCCGGCGGCCGTATCGGCGACCCCTCGCTGGCGCCGCGCCTCCTCGCCACGGACGATTCCGCCGAGGCCGATGAGATCGCCGCGCTTCTTGAGGACCTCAACGCCGAGCGCCGCAAGCGCGAGGCGGAGATCCTGCTCGAAGCCGAAGGCATGGCGGCGGCCGATCCGCGCCCCGTGGTGGTGATCGGCGCGCCCAAATGGCATCCGGGCCTCATCGGCATCGTCGCCGGGCGCCTGAAGGAGAAGGTGCTCAAACCCGTGATCGTGTTGGGCGCCGCAGGCGAGGGCGAACCAGCGAAAGGTTCCGGCCGTTCGATCCCAGGCGTCAATCTCGGCCGCGCGGTCGCCGCCGCCACCAAGGCAGGGCTCACCCTGGCCGGCGGCGGCCACGCCATGGCCGCCGGGCTCTCCATCGAGTGGGACAAGGTCGAGGCGCTCAAGGACTTCCTGAGCGCCGAGCTGCAGCCGGAGATCGACGCCGCCGGCGACGAGGCGCACGCGATCTCGATCGATGCGGTCGGCGCGCTCCCGGCCTTCGACCTCGCGCTCTGCGACGCGCTCGACCAGATCGGCCCCTACGGCCAGGGCCACCCCCAGCCGATCTTCGCCGTCCCGGACCTGCGCGTCAGCTATGCCCGCGCCATGGGCCAGGACGGCGCGCATGTCCGCTGCGTGCTGGAGGACGCCCGCGGCGCGCGGCTGCGCGCGGTCGCGTTCCGCGTCGGCGGGACCGCGACCGGCGAGGCGCTGCTCTCCGGCCGCGGCGCCTACCATGTGGCGGTGCGGGTGAAGCGCGACACCTTCCTCGCCGAGCCCCGCGCCGAGATCGAGATCATCGACGTCGCCGCTGCGTAGGGACGCGAACGGCGCCTGTGGATTTCCCCTCAGGATTGTACTATGCCGCACACCTAGCGCGACAGGCGAACACGCCGCGCGAGGTAGGTGGGAATGCCGGACGATCCCGATCGGGCCGAGCCGCGCCTGACGCCAGGCGGGTTGCTCCTCGCCCTGTTGCTGCTCGCCGTGCTCTTCGCGACGATGCGCCTGCCGAGCGACGCGCGGTACGAGTATCCCTGTCCGAACGTCGAAGTCCGGCTCAATCCATGGGAATACGAGCTGCGAGAGCGCGAATGCCAGGCTGCGCTCCACCGGGAGGGCCCGGTGTGGGGCTACATCCTCGGGGTCCCGCAGCGCGACTTGGCGGAGAACCGCTAGCGCTTGCCCAGCTGGGCGAGCGCCTTTATATCGCCCGTTCCGCCGCACGCGGGCCCTTCGTCTATCGGTTAGGACGTCAGGTTTTCAACCTGAAAAGAGGGGTTCGACTCCCCTAGGGCCTGCCAGCGCGGCGTGGAGTTTCCCAAGAATTCCAGCGATCTACGCATCGGCATTGGCCGTCGGGCCGAGCCGCGCTTATATCGCGTTCGCCGGCTTGGGCCCTTCGTCTATCGGTTAGGACGTCAGGTTCTCAACCTGAAAAGAGGGGTTCGACTCCCCTAGGGCCTGCCAGCCGCCTCCGCTGCGACGACCTCCGCCTTGATCTGGTCACGCCTTCCCGGTGAATTGCGCGCGCGGGGACCCAAGCGGAGCATCGTATGCCCTCTCAGATCGACCGGCGGGCTTTCGCCGCGGGGCTCCTTGCTGCGAGCGTCGCGACGCCCGCTGTCGCGCAAGTTCCGCGCGACGAGCTCATCGAGCAGCGCGAGAGCCGCTACAACACGATCTACGTCACCCGCGAGGGCGGCTATATCGGCATGAAGTTCGGCGTGAACCGCCGGCTCTTTTCCGAAAGCCTCTATAATCCGCGCGAGCCGCGCGAGCTTCCCTACGCCTACACCCAATACATGACCGCCGTGCTCGCTTACCCCGCGCAGGCCAATTCGATCCTCGAGATCGGCCTCGGCGGGGGGCGCACCGCCAACTACCTGCACCTGCACATGCAGCAGGCGCGCATCACCTGCGTGGAGCTCGATCCCGTCGTCATCGAGCTGGCGCAGCGCTATTTCGGCGTCCGCCCGGACAACCGCCTGCAGCTCGTCGCGCGCGACGGCCGGCTCTTCCTCAGGCAGACGCCGGACACCTACGACATCATCATGGTCGACGCCTATCGCGGCACGTTCGTCCCGTTCCATCTGCTGACGCGCGAATTCTTCCAGATCGTGAAGCGCAAGCTGAAGCCGGGCGGCGCCTGCGCCCAGAACATCGAATCGAGCGCCATGCTCTATGACGCCGCCATCGCCACGCTGCGCAGCGTCTTCGCCAACGTTGATCTCTACAACGCCGACGGCAACGTCGTCGCGATCGCCTATGACGGCCCGGCCAAGACCGCCGAGCAATTGCGCGCACGCGCTCAGGCCGTGCAGAGCGCCTATAATCTGCGCTACCCGATCCCGGGCATGCTCTCCCGCCGCCGCCCGGCGACCGGCCGCGTGACCGGGCGTGTGCTGACCGACGATTTCGCGCCTGTGGAGTCTCTGCGCGCCATCGAACGCCACAACGAGAAACGTTAGGCCCGCGCGATCGGAAAAGTGGGAACCGGTTTTCCGTGAATCACGCGGGCAAAGAAGGATAGGGCGCGCCCCTCCCTTGGGGGGAGGGGGCAGGGGGCGGGGTGATCCTCCGCACCCGGAGTATTGGCGCCGAAGCTGCGCTGGGAGGCGAAGTGATCCACACTGGCTCAAACCGTTCTGACGTTGCGCACGGCGCATCAATTGCGTGCGTCGCGGCACACCCCGCCCCCCTCCCCTCGAAGGGGAGGGGATGCTCGATCCTCCTGCTCCGCAGCGGAGGAACGCGCTGATGTCGGCTTGGGTCCAGGGCGCGATCCTCGCCATCGGCTTCGTGCTCGGCGTCGCGCTGATGGGCGTGCAGATGGCCACCAGCCGCTATCTGACGCCGTATTTCGGCTCCGGCATCGATGTCTGGGCGGTGCTCATCTCCACCGTGATGCTCTCGCTGATGGCCGGCTATTATATCGGCGGCCGCGTCGCCGATTCGCATCCGCGTACGGAGGTTCTCGGCGGCGCCGTGCTGATCGCCGGGATCTTCCTGCTCGCCGTGCCGCCGCTCGCCACGCCCGTGCTCGACTGGACCTTGATGCACATCGGCGACGGCGTCGGCGCCGCGCTCTTCGCCTCGGTGGCGATCATGTTCCTGCCCTTTACGCTGCTCTCCTTCTTCTCGCCCTACGCGGTGCGTCTCCTCCTAAGCGACGCCGGCCATGGCGGGCGCGTCGCCGGCTCGGTCTATTCGATCACCACGATCGGCAACATCGTCGGCACGCTCGGAACCGCGCTTGTCCTCATGCCGATCATCGGCTCCCGGCTGATCACGTTCGTGCTCGCCGGCGCGATCATCGCCTGCGGCGCCGCGCTCATCCTCATGCGCCGCCGCGCCTCCGTGGCCGCCTGATGCTGAAGGCGCTCCTGGCGCTCGTCTTCCTCGCCGCCGGCGGCGTCGGCGCCGACGTAAGCGAAAGCATCGATCCCCGCGCGTCCTATCCGGAAGGCCCGCTGTTCAGCGGCCGGACGCTGCTTGTCGCCGAGATGGGCCGCGACCAGATCTCGGCTTATGAAGGCCCGGGCTACGGCGCCAAGCGCGTCTTCTGGCGCCGCGACGATTGCGGCCCGACCGCGATCGCGCCCTACGGCGAGGGCGGCTTCGCCATCCTCTGCCATCTCGGCCGCAAGGTCGTGATCATCGATGCGCGCGGCCGCGATGTGCGCGACATCGAAACCGACAGCGCCGGCGCGCCCTTCCTCGACCCGAACGATTGCTTCGCGGACGGCGAGGGCGGCGTCTATTTCTCCGATCCCGGACTGTTCTCCCGCGACGCCGAGCGCGAAGGCAGCCTCGTCTATCTTGCCCCCGACGGCGCCGTGCGCCGCCTCGCGCGCGGCCTCTGGTACCCCAACGGCGTCTACATCGATCGAGCCGAACACGCGCTTTATCTGAGCGAGCACATGGCCGGCCGCGTCCTGCGTTATCCGATCCTGGGAGAGGGCCAACTCGGGCCCCCGCACGTCTTCGCCGAGATCGATTTCCGCGCGCCGCCCTTCCGCCGCCGCGCCGTCCCTTACCGCGAGCGTGGCCCTGACGGGCTGGAGCGCGGCCCCGACGGCCGGCTCTATGTAGCGATCTATGGCGAGGGCCGCGTGCTCGCCTTCAGCCGCCGCGGCCGGCTGGATTTCTGGCTCGAGACGCCGATGCGCTACGTCACCAACATCGCCTTCGCCCCCAACGGCGACGCGGTCGTCGTCGGCCCGCACGAGAACCTCATGCCGCCCTATCGCGGCGAGGTGCGCCGCTGGCCGGCCGCGGCGCTGGCCGCCCCGTCCTCTCACCCGGCGGCTGCTCATCCCGCATCTTCTCACCCCCCATCTTCTCACCCTGCGTCTTCTCACCCTGCGTCTTCTCAGGGCGGCCGACGCTGAGTATGAGCGAGGCGCCAGAGCGCAAAATCGGGGCGTAGCTCAGTCTGGTAGAGCGCCAGCTTTGGGAGCTGGATGTCGTAGGTTCAAATCCTGCCGCCCCGACCATTGCCTGACAGGCTCAAGCGGTTGAGGGCGTGCCCCTCCTATGCTTCAGTTCGCGGGAGCAAAAAGGCCTTCGCCGGACCCGCTTTGGAAACCATCCATCCCCTGACGATCGTCACGCCGGTCTATGAGGACGTGCGCGCATTCCGCCATCTCCTGGCGGATCTGCGCGCCGCCTGCGGGGCGGCCGTCTATGTCGTGGCGGTGGACGACGGCTCGATCAAGGAGCCGCTGGCGCCTGAGGTGATCTCCGAGGCGGGCCTGAACGGCATGGTCCTGCGCCTGGTGCGCAATATCGGCCACCAGAGCGCGATCGCCATCGGGCTCTCCTACGTGGCCGAGAACGCCCCCTCGCGCACGGTCGTGGTGATGGATTGCGACGGCGAGGACGCCCCGGGCTCCATCGCCGACCTGACGCGCCGGCTCGCTGAAGGCAATGTTGATATCGCCGTCGCCCAGCGCCGGACCCGCCGCGAGACGCTCTCCTTCCAGGCCTTCTACGCCGTCTACAAGCCGATGTTCCGCCTGCTGACGGGGCGCGATCTCGGCTTTGGGAACTTCATGGCCATCCAGGGCAGGGCGGTGAAGCGCCTCGTCTCGATGAGCGAGCTCTGGATCCACGTCGCGGCCACCGTGATCGCCTCCAAACTGCGCGTGGCGCGCGTCCCGGTCGACCGTCAGCGCCGCTATGCAGGCGAGAGCAAGATGAATTTCGTCTCGCTCGCGCTGCACGGCTTCCGCGCCATGATGGTGTTCTCCGAGGATGTCCTGGTGCGCACCGGCACGTTCGTCGCCTCGCTCATCGGGGTCGTGACGGTAGTCGTCGCCGCCGCCGGCGCGCTCAAAATCCTGGGCTACGCAACGCCCGGCTGGCTCACCACAGTCGTCGGCCTTTCGCTCATCATCGTGCTGCAGACGGGCACGCTGACGCTTACCACTCTGCTAACCTCAGGCGTTATCAAGTCAGCATCGCTCAATACGCCGAACTATCGCCGCTTCGTGGAAGCCGAACTGGAGGCCAAGGCGGTCGAGGTTGCCCCGCCCGCGCCCAGCGCGCCGGTTCCGGCCTAAGAGGGTGAAGGCGCCGTCAAAGCCGCAGATCGGCGAGATCATCCGGTTTGCGATCAACGGCCTCGTCGCCACCGCCGTGCATTACACGGCCTTCTACACGCTCTATCGTGTGCTGGGGCTGCCCTCCGCGGCGGCGAGCAACGCTATTGGCGCCGTGTTCGGCATCGCCTCGTCCTTCCTTGGCAGCCGCTATTTCGTGTTCCCGGACCGGCGCGGAACCGACATCGGCCGCGAGGCGGCCAAGTTCGTCGCGCTCTACGCCGCCATCGCCGCCCTGAACGCCGCGATCATGTTCGTTTGGACCGATCTTGGCGGCCTGAGCTACAATGCCGGCTTCGCCATCGCGATCGTCCTGCAGACGATCCTCGCCTTCCTTGGCAACCGCCATCTGGTCTTCACCGGCGCTCAACGCGAGCAATAGACGCCGTAGGGACCGTGCGTACAGTCCGTCGTGAACGGATCGAGCGCAAAATAATTTGACAGGAACGCCATCCCCAGGAGCGCGCCGATCGCCAGGCGCAACGCCGCCCAATGCGACACCCGGAAGAACGGCTGGATCACGATCAGCGAAAAGGGGAGCGTCGCAAGCACGTAGCGAGACGAAAATTGGTGCACGATCCCCGCCGCGGTCGCGGTCAGCCCGAGCATCAGAAGCATGCAAAGCACGAAGGCATGATCGTCGCGCCGCGCCCACAGATGCGCGCCCGACGCAGCGATCACAGCCAGCGCTCCCCCCATAAGCGCTCCGGCTGCGACGCGCTGGAAGAGCGGCGCATAGTCCTCCGGCAGCCGCGCGACCAGTCCCGCCGCCACCTCGAACCCGACGCCGCCGACGATGAGCCCGATGACCGCCCCGATGATGCCCGCCGGCAGCGCGACCCGCCATTGCTTGAGGAAGAAGTCGGGCGCCAGGATCGCCAACATCACGCCGAGATAACAGAAGGCGAGAAAGCCGTTGAATGGCGCAAGCCGCCCGCCGCTCACTTCGCCCGCCATGCGTGGCGGCAAGATCCCACCCCAAATCGCGAACACCGGCGCCGTCGCGCCAAGCACGATGAGGAATGCCGCGAGCGCCGGCCAGCGCAAACGCGCACGGAAGAGCGCAATGCAAAGAAACCCGATCGCCGCCGGCAGATAGGGTTGGCGCCCGAGCACCGCGAGCCCGAAGCACAAGCCGGCGATAAGAAAGCCCGCCCACACGCGCGCTTTCTTCTGCCCCGTCATCGCCCATGCCGCGGCCGCGACCGCGAAACATACGAACGCCATTGCCGGGCCCTCGGTGAGCGCCATGCCGGACGTCACCCAGAGCATCGGAACCGCAAGCAGCATCGCCGCGCGCCGCCACGGCGCATCGAGCTTTTGCGCGGCGAGCACGTACCCCGTCGCGCCCCAGGTCGCGACGAGCAGCACGAAGCTCACCCAACGCACGCCCGGCGCTTCAAGGCCGGTGAACGGCGAGGCGAGCCAGTGGGTCACCGAATAGAGCGGCCCCGCCGGCACGTTGAGCGGCGCCAGCAGCAGCTCGCGGAAGCTTGCGCCTCCCGCCAGCATCGTGGCGCCGGCCATGTAATAGCCCTCGTCATAGATGAGGAAGGTCGGCGATCCCGTGATCAGGATGACGAATACAACGAGCGCCGCGATCGCCGTCAGCGCGTAGGGCGATGCAAGTTGGTCGCGCAGTCTTGCGCCGCCTTGGGCAGCGCTCGGGTCCTCAGCCATGCGCAAAACCTATCGGCGCGCCTGCGGCCCAGCAACCGGCGAGCCCAGCCCCGTGTCCAGCGCTTGCAGCTCTTCGCGCGAAACGCGAACTATGCGCTGGCCCGCCTCGCGCCGGAGCGCAGGTCGAAATGGCGGAGCGGCAATTCGCGCACGCGATGGCCGGTGAGCGCAAAGACGCCGTTGGCGACCGCCGCCGCGATCGCCGGCGTGCCCGGCTCGCCGCCGCCGCCGATCCGCGATGCGCTCTCCACGATCGACACCGTCTGCCGCGGCGCTTCGGCCATGCGGACCATGTCGTAATCGGGGAAGTTCTGTTCGCGCACGCGCCCGTTCTCGACGCTGATCTCGCCATAAAGCGCCGCCGACAGCCCGAAGATGACGCCGCCCTCGATCTGGGAGATGAAATTCCCGGGATTGACCACCAGGCCCGCATCGGCCGCCGACCAGACATGGTGCACGCGCACCTGGCCGTTGTCGCCGACCGAGACTTCCGCGACCTGTCCCACCACCGTGCCGAAGGATTCCCGCAGCGCGATGCCGCGCGCACGGCCTTCCGGCGGCGCCGATCCCCAGTTCGAAATTTCCGCGACGCGATCGAGCACGGCGCGCTGCCGCTCGGAAATATGCGCGCGCCGGAACTCCGCCGGGTCCTTGCCGGCGGCGCGCGCGCACTCGTCCATGAAGCATTCCACCGTGAAGCCGTGCAGCGTGTTATCGACGCTGCGCCAATAGCCCCAGCGCACCGGATTGAGGCCGTTCACATAGCGGATGAGGTGGTTCGGCACCTCGTATTGCAGCGCCGAGACCTCAGCAGAATCGCGCCGCTCCGAGAACGAATTGCGGAACGCCACGAGCCGCCCCTGCGCGTCGAGCCCGCCCTCCAGCTTCGCCACCGAGGCCTGGCGGTACCAATCGTGCGTCATGTCCTCTTCGCGCGTCCACGACACCTGCACCGGCGCCCCGTCCGTCTCTTTCGCGACATCGACCGCGTGCATCGCATAATCGGCGAAACCGCCGCGCCCGAAGCCGCCGCCCATCAGCATGTTGTGGAAGCGGACCTTGTCTTCCTTGACGCCCGCGCGCTTGGCCGCTTCGCGCATGGCGCCGAGCGGGTTCTGCACCGCGCACCAGATCTCGAGCGCCCCATCCTTGATCTGCGCCGCCATCGCCGGCGGCGCCATCGGCGCGTGCGCGAGGAAGGGGATTGTGTAGAGCGCCTCGACCTTCGTCGCCGCCCCGCTGAGGGCGGTTTCGGCGTCGCCCGCTTCGTGGTCGGTCTTGAACTCGGCGCCTGCGACGCCGCGGTTCATCGCTTCCATGATCGCGCCGGAGGAGACCTGCCCGTTCGCGCCGTCGTTCCAGCGCGGCTCCAGCGCATCGAGCGCGACGCGCGCGCGCCAGGTGTTGTCGGCGACGACGAACACGGCGTCCCCGGTCTTCACCACCTTCTTCACGCCGCGCATCGCCATCGCCGGCGCCGGATCGACATCGAGCAGTGTGCCGCCGATCACCGGCGCTTGCCGCGCGGCCGCATAGAGCATGCCCTCGAGCCTGAGATCGTGCGGATAGTGCGCCGTTCCATCGACCTTCGCCGGCAGATCGAGCCGCGGCGTCGTCTTGCCGACGATGCGGTAGGCTGCCCGCTCCTTGAGCTTGAGATCGCCCGGCGGATCGTGCCGCGCGGCGGCCTCCGCCATCTGGCCATAGCGCGCGGAGCGATTGCTCGCGCGGTGATGCAGCACCGAGGCCTCGGTCTCGACCTCCTCGAGCGGCACGCCCCAGGCCTGCGCTGCGGCCTTGCGCAGCATCCAGCGCGCCGCCGCGCCCGCCGGCGCCAGGGTGACGGCGCCCGTGCCGCGCACCGCGCTCGAGCCGCCGGTGATCTGGAAGCCCATGTTCTGCGCCATCCGGCGCGAGCCGAAATTGGCCAGCCCGTCGAGGGCTTGCGGGACGTGCACGTTCCCAAGCAGGAAGTTGCGGACGAGCGCGCCGTTTGCGAACGCGGCGTCGGCGGGGGCTTCCTCCACCCGCATGTGCTTCCAGTCCGCATCCATTTCTTCGGCGACCATCATCGCGACCGCGGTCTGGCTGCCCTGGCCGAAATCGACGTGCGGGACGAAGACGGTGACCGCATCGTCCGCCCCCAGACGAATCCAGGTGCGCAGCACGCTCTCGCCGTCCTTGCCGACGAGCTCGCGCGCCCGCGGCAGCGTCGAATAGGGCATCGCCGCGATGCCGACCGCGAGCCCGCCCGCGGCCGCAACGCCGCCGAGCGAATAGAGCACCAGCCGGCGCGAGACCTTGAACCCAGCCATGATCAAGCCTCCGCCGCGCGATGGATGGCCGCGCGGATCTGCTCATAGGCGCCGCAACGGCAGATATTGGTCATCGCCGCGTCGATGTCGGCGTCGGTGGGACGCGGCTTGGCGCGGAGCAGGGCGGTCGCGGCCATGATCTGGCCGCTCTGGCAATAGCCGCATTGCGGCGCCTGCGTCTCCACCCAGGCCTGCTGCACCTTGGAGAGCGTATCGCCCTGCTTGAGCGATTCGATCGTCTCGATCCGGCCGCCGCCCACAGCGCCCACCGGCATCGAGCAGGAGCGCACCGCCTGCCCGTTGATGAGGACCGTGCACGCTCCGCAGGCCCCGACCCCGCAGCCATATTTCGAGCCCGTCAGGTTGAGAACGTCCCGCAGCGCCCACAGGAGCGGCATGTCCTCCTCCACGTCGAGCGCGTGGGACGCCCCGTTGATGGTGAGCGAGATCATGGTTCCCTCCTCGGTCGCGGGAGACTAGCGGCTCCGGCGCGAATTTCCACCATTGCCGGATCTAGGCGGTCTTGGCCTCGGCCAGGCCCAGCTCGGCGATCATCGCGGCGCGGATCTCGAACTTCTGGATCTTGCCGGTCACCGTCATCGGGAAGCCGTCCACGAAGCGGATATGCCGCGGAATCTTGCAGTGGGCGATCTGATCCTTGCAGAAGACGGCGATCTCTTCGGGAGTGGCGCTCTCGCCGGCGCGCAGCTTGATCCACGCGCAGAGCTCCTCGCCGTATTTCGCGTCGGGCACGCCCACCACCGACACGTCTTCGATCTTGGGGTGCCGGAAGAGGAATTCCTCCACCTCGCGCGGATAGATGTTCTCCCCGCCGCGGATGACCATGTCCTTGATGCGCCCGACGATGTTGCAATAGCCCTCCGCATCGAGCGTCGCCAGATCGCCCGAATGCATGAAGCCGTCCGCGTCGATGCAGTCGGCGGTCTTCGCCTCGTCGTTCCAATAGCCGAGCATCACCGAATAGCCCTTTGTGCAGAGCTCGCCCGGCGTTCCGCGCGGGACGATCTCGCCGTTCGCATCGACGATCTTCACCTCCAGGTGCGGCTGCACGCGCCCCACGGTGGCGACGCGCCGCTCCACGGGATCATCGACCGCGGTCTGGAAGCTCACCGGGCTCGTCTCGGTCATGCCGTAGGCGATGCCGATCTCGCGGATGTGCATCTTGTCGATCACCTGGCGCATCACCTCGATCGGGCAGGGGGCGCCGGCCATGATGCCGGTGCGCATCGATGAGAGGTCGAAGCGCGCGAACTGCGGGTGCTGCAGCTGTGCGATGAACATCGTCGGCACCCCGTGCAGCCCCGTGCAGCGCTCCCGTTCCAGCGTCGTCAGCGTGGCGAGCGGATCGAAGCCTTCGGAGGGATAGATCATCGTCGCGCCGTGCACGCAGCACGCCAGATTGCCCATCACCATCCCGAAGCAATGATAGAGCGGCACCGGGATGCAGAGCCGGTCGCCTTCGCCGAGCCCCATGGCGGCGCCGACGAAAGCGGCGTTGTTGAGGATGTTCCGGTGCGAGAGCGTGGCGCCTTTCGGCAGCCCGGTCGTGCCGCTGGTGAACTGGATGTTGATCGCGTCGTTGCGGTCGAGCTTGGCCTCGATCGAAGCCAGCGCGGCGCGCGCCGCCGCATCGGCCATGCCGGCGAGCGCATCGAACGCGACCCAGCCCGGCCGCGCCGCTCCGATCACCACCGCGGCCTTCAGATGCGGCAGCCGCGCGGCCCTGATATTGCCCGGCGTCGCGGTCGCGATCTCGGGCGCGAGCGTCTCCACCATCCCCACATAATCGCTGGTCTTGAATCGCTCCGCCGTCACCAGCGCGCGCACCTCGACCTTGTTGAGCGTGTATTCGAGCTCGGCGAGCCGGTAGGCCGGATTGATGTTCACGAGCACGAGGCCGGCCTGCGCGGTGGCGAACTGGGTGAGCGTCCACTCAGCGCAATTGGGCGCCCAGATGCCGACCCGCTCCCCCGGCCGCAAGCCGAGCGCGAGAAAGCCCGCCGCGAGCGCTTCAGCCTTTTCCGCCAGCGCCTTCCAGCTGAGCCGCACCTCCTGGTGCGCCGAGACGAGCGCTTCGCCGTCCGGCCAAAGCCGTGCGGCGCGCTTCAGCGCTTCCCCGATCGTCAGCTCCAACAGCGGCGGCGTGTCCGCGCCGCGCACATGGCTGATCATGCGCTCCTCCCTTTTGGCCGACCATAGCGCTTCGCACGTCCCCGGCCCACCCTGACCACCTCGCGTCGCCGGGGCTTGCAGAGAGGCGCGGGCGCGGGGAGAACCGCCCGATGGCGCATGTCCTCACGCGATTGTCGCTGGCGATCCGCAAGCGATTGCCCGGCCCCGTGCGCCGCGTGTTGCGCTTTGGGCGCCATCTCTTCACCGCGCCTGCGCCGTCGCCGCCCTTGCCGCAGGGCTTGGTGGAGCAGTGCCGCGTCTGCGCCTCGCGCGAGGACCTGCTTCTGCGCCTGCCGAAAGGCGGGCGCATCGCCGAGGTCGGCGTCGAGACCGGCGCCTTCTCGCGCCGCATCCTGCAGGTCGCCGAGCCGCGCGAGCTCCACCTGATCGATCTGGATTTCTCCCGCATCGATGCCGCCGTCCGCGCCGATCCGCGCGCGATCCTGCACAAGGCGCCGTCAAGCGTCGCGATTGCGTCGTTCCCGGACGATCATTTCGACTGGATCTATATCGACGCCGACCATTCCTACCCCGGCGTGCGTCGCGACATTGAAGCCGCCGCCGCGAAAGTGGCGCCCGGCGGCTATCTCGTGTTCAACGATTTTGCGCACATCGATCCGGGGCTCGGGCTCTACGGCGTCCACCGCGCGGTGGTGGAGTTCGCGCTGGCGCGCAGCTGGCCCTTCGCCTGGTTCGTCTATCACCCGACCGCGCTCTACGACGTGGCGCTGCGTCGTCCCTAATCGACGGCGACCTCGAACGTCGCGAGCCCGCGCACGCCCGGCGTCGCGCGCCATGGCGGCGCGCCTTCCTCCGCGCGACGCAGCTTCGGGTAGCGCTTGAGGAGCCCGAGCACCGCGGCCTGGCCTTCCAGCCGCGCCAGCGGCGCGCCGACGCACATGTGTGAGCCGGCGCCGAACGCGAGATGCGGGTTGGGCCGCCGCGTGATGTCGAACGTGTGCGGGTTCTCCCACGCCGCCGGATCGCGGTTGGCCGCCATGAGGTTCACCGTCAACGCATCGCCCTTGTGGTAGGGGCACCCCGCGATCTCCCCGCCGGATGTCGGGAAGCGTGCTGTCTGCGTGATCGGCGGCTCGTACCGCAGCGCCTCGTCCACCGCCGGCGCGATGAGCGCGGGGTCCGCTTCGATGCGGGCTCTCGCCTCGGGATGCGTAAGGAGCAGCATCACGCAATTGCCGATGAGGTCGGCGGTGGTGAGATGGCCCGCCACCAAGAGCGCGAAGAGGTTGTGCAGGATCTCGTTGTCGCTGATCGGCGCGCCCTCGCCCTGCGCCGCGATGAGGTCGCTGACGAGATCATCGCCGGGCGCGGCGCGGCGCGCCGCGATGAGGTCGCGGAAATAGCCGAGAATGCCGCGCCGCCCGGCGATCGCGTTCGCGAACGCCTCCTCCGTGCGGGTCGGATCGAACGCGCTCTGGCCCGCTTCGGTCCAGGCCCTGAGCTGATCGAGATCGCCTTCCGCGCATCCGAGGATCGGTCCCAGCACATGGATCGGAATGCGGCAGGCGTACTCGCTGACGATATCGAAGCCCGCCCGTCCCTCCAGCCGCGCGAGCGCCGCATCCACGACGCGCTCGATCAGCGGTCGCGCCTGCGCCGCGCGCGCCAGGAACGCCTTGGCGACGATGCCGCGCACGCGCGCATGTTCGCCGTCCTCCAGCACCAGCATCGTCTCGTGCTTGCCGAACTCGGCCTCGACGGCTGCATTCACGCGCCGGATGCCGTTGATGATGAAATTCTCCGGCGGCGCATGCTCGAAGTTCCGCGAGAGCTTGGGATCGCTGAGCATGTCGCGCCCGGTTTCGTACGCGGTGATGAGCACGGCCGGGATCGTTGGATCCCGCTCCGCGATCGCCTGCGCGCGTTGCGCGTCGAGCAGGGCGTGCGGGTCGCGTCGCAGCTCCGGATTGAGCTCCGAGAGCGTGAACATCAGCATTCGCGGCGGAGCGAATTGCGGGTTCGCAGCCATCCCGTGCCTCCTCAGCGCGCGCCGTCCCCCTCCCTTCGGCGGCGCGAGAGAACCGATTTTATGTCTGCCCTTCAGATGGGCCTGCCCATGGTCCATGAGCAACGTCTTCGGCGGCTTTGTGGCGCCGCAGCATGCCGTCCGCGCCGTTTTGACGCGCCCCAACACCGCCTCTCGAAAAGCGTTGCGCGGTTTTCAGGCGCGACGGGGCTGGCCGGTCTAGGCGCCGGCAAGCCGGCCGAACCCCGCTTCGAGGTCGCCGATGAGGTCGTCGGGATGTTCCAGGCCCACCGAGAGCCGGATGAGCGGCCCCTCCGCCCGCCAGGGAACCGCCGTTCGTTGCAGGCTGAGATCGGACGGCGTGATGAGGCTTTCAAAGCCGCCCCATGAGAATCCCATCGCCATCACGCAATAGCCTTCCAGCATCCGCGTGACCGCCTTTTCATCCACAGCCCGGAGCACGAAGGCGAAAAGCCCGCTCGCGCCGCTGAAATCGCGCTTCCAATTGGCGTGCCCGGGACAGTCCGCGAAGGCCGGGTGCAGCACCCGCGCGACTTCCGGACGCGCCTTCAGCCATTCGGCGATCCTGAGCGCCGAGGCGCTCTGCTGCGCCAGCCGCGCGGCCATCGTGCGCATGCCCCTGAGCGCGAGATAGGCGTCGTCCGGCCCCGTGCCGACGCCCATCTCCTTCGCCGCCCAGCGGATCTTTTCCGCCGTCTCGTGCGTGCGCGAGAGCGTGGCGCCCATGAGCAGGTCCGAATGCCCCGCCTGGTATTTCGTCAGCGCCTGGATCGACACATCGACGCCGTGCTCGAACGGCTTGAAATAGACCCCCGCCGACCACGTATTGTCGATGATCGTGGGAACCTCGCGCGCCTGCGCCGCCGCGACGATGGCCGGAACGTCCTGCACCTCGAACGTCAGCGAGCCGGGCGATTCCATGAACACCGCGCAGGTCTTCTCGGTGATGAGATCGCCGATCCCCGCGCCGATCATCGGATCGTAATAGCGCGTCTTGATCCCGAGCCGCTTCAGCATGCGGCCAGCGAACCGCCGCGTCGGTCCGTACACGGAATCGACCATCAGCACCTCCGCCTTGTCGCGCGCGAAGGCGAGGATCGGCAGCACGCACGCCATCAGCCCCGAGGAGGAGAGCGTGACGCCCGCGCCGCCCTCCACCGCGATCAGCGCCTCCTTCAGCGCCTCGTGGATCGCCATGCCGTCGAGCGCGTAGGTGCGCTTCGCGTCGCCATAGAGCCCCTCGACTTCCGGGATGATCAGCGTCGAGGCCCGATGCACCGCCGGGTTCACCGCGCCCTCGGAGCGATCATGGTCGCGGCCCGCGAGCGCGAGCTTGGTCTCGGGTCGGAAGCCGGAGAGGTCTTTCTTGGTCACGCCTGCTTCGTACAGGCCTTCCCGCGTTTCCGCGAGGCGCCTGGCGAACGCGTCAGCGCGCGATGAGGATGAACGGCGCCCAATAATACGGATGCGAATAGGGCGCCTGCGCCCGCATCGCGAGCGCGCTTTCCCGCAGCACGGCCGCCGGCGTCCCGCCCGCGCGCAGCCGCCGGTAGAAGTCCGCCATCAGCACCGAGGCGCCTTCATCGTCCACCGGCCAGAGCGAGACCATCGTCGAGCGGGCGCCCGCCCTCAGGAAGGCGCGCGCGATCCCGATCACGCCTTCGCCCGCCACGATGCGCCCAGCGCCGGTATTGCACGCCGACAGCACCGCGAGGTCCGCGTTGAGCCGCAGCCGCTCCACTTCGCTCGCCATCAGGTAGCCGTCGTCTTCCGCGGAGGCCGCCAGCGCGATCGCCGGCTCGGGCAGCCCCAGATCGCCCGCCAGCAGCCCATGTGTCGCGAAGTGCAGATAGCGATAGCCGCCGATCGCTTGCTTGACCGTGGTTTCATCCGCGCGTCCGCCCAGCAGCACCCGCAGGCC
>JAEUMQ010000005.1 GCA_016791425.1 Hyphomonadaceae bacterium
CGTCCCGCCGGATCGACCGCGAACGCATCGTGCGCATGGGCGAGCTTCACGCCGCCGCGCGATACCCACGGATGCGCCGGCGCTTAGTCGCTGCGGGCGCCCGCCTCCACCAGAACCGCCGCCTTCTCCACAACGACGCCATCCACACGCACGCCGCCCGCAGCGATCGCGGCCTGCGCCTTGGCGCGGCTCGCCGCCAGGCCGCGCGCCACCAGGGCCTGATCGAGCCGCATTGGAGAGCGCACTTTCGGCATGGCGCAGGCTTGCGCCGCGGCGCGCCAAGCCGCAAGCATCTGCGTCAAACGGGGGGAGCGGATGCGGACATCGCGTAGAGGCTTCATGACTGGCGCTGTCGGGATAGCCGGAGCGAGCGGACTGGCCGGATGCGCAAGCGCGCCGGCGCCGACGCACGCGCGCAGCGGCGAGCCCCGGGGAGACGTGTTGGGCAATCTCGACGCGGTCGGCCTCGCCGACGCGATCCGCACCGGACGGACAACCGCGCGCGCCGCAACCGAGGCGGCCATCGCGCGCGCCGAGCGCCTCCAGCCGCAGCTCAATTTCATCGCCACGCCGCTCTATGAGCGCGCACGCGCGCAAGCAGCGGGCGCGTTGGGCGCAGGCCCCCTCTCCGGCGTGCCGACGCTGATCAAGGACGTGCGGCCGCTCAGGGGCGAGAAGCTCATGTACGGCTCGCGCGCGTTCGCGACCTACATCGCGCCGGACCAGCCGCCCTATGTCGATGCGCTGATCGCCGGCGGCCTGACGCCGATCGGCAAATCCACGACGCCGGAATACGGCCTCACCTGCGTCACCGAGCCGATCCTCACCGGGGCGACGCGCAATCCGTGGAATCCGGACTATTCCAGCGGCGGCTCCTCTGGAGGCTCGGGCGCGGCGGTGGCGGCGGGCGTCGTGCCGGTCGCCGACGCAAGCGACGGCGGCGGCTCGATCCGCATCCCCGCCTCCTGCTGCGGGCTGGTGGGGCTCAAGCCCTCGCGCGGACGCACCCTGCCGGCGGCCGAGAAGGAAGAGCCGATCTGGCTCACGGTCGTGGGGTGCCTCTCGCGCACCGTGCGCGACACCGCGGCCTGGTTCGCGATCGCGGAGCGCACCGGCGCCGACCAGGCCTATCCGCCGATCGGGCTCGTCAGCGGTCCGAGCGCGCGGCGGCTGCGCATCGGCCTCGTCATCCCTGACCTCACCGGGCGCGATCCCGATCCGGCCGTGCGCCGCGCGATCGAGGGCGTCGCGGAAACCTGCCGCGGGCTCGGCCATCAAGTGCGCGAAACCCAGATGACGATCGATGGCGCAGCTTTCACGCAGGCCTTCATGCTCTATTGGGCCGCCGGGGCCGCGGAGTTCGCCGCGCGCGTGCAGCAGATGCATCCGGGAGCGGACCTGGAGACGCTGCTTGAGCCCATGACGCTTGGCCTGGCGCAGACCGGCCGGCGCGCGGGGCCTGGCGCGATCGGCAACGCGGTGGCGACGCTGCGGGCGGTGGAGCGCGCCTATGCCTCGATGTTCGCAGACGTGGACGTCTTCCTCACGCCGACTCTCGCCAAGCCGCCGGCGCGGATCGGAGATTATGCGCCGACGGATCCGGGCTCGTTCCAGCGGCTCACGGAATACGCCGTCTACACGCCGCTCGCCAACGCCGCGGGCGCGCCCTCGATCAACCTGCCGCTGGCGATGAGCCCGGACAATCTGCCGATCGGGGCGCTCTTCTCGGCGGCCAAGGGCGATGATCGCACACTCCTCGAACTCGCCTTCGAGCTGGAGCAGGCCGCGCCATGGGCCGCGCGCAAACCGCCGATCTGGGCCGGCGCATGAGGCTCCTGGAGACAAGCCGACAATCCCTCTTCGCGCAGGGAGTGGGCCTCCGCACACGGAGCGGCAAGACGTGACGGGCGCGCTCATCATCCGTGTGGAGGACGCGCCCGTGCGCGCGCATGTCGGGGTTTCGGAAGAGGAGCGCACCGAGGCGCAGACGCTGATCGTCAGCACGACGATCACGCTCGAAGAGCCGGCCAAATACGACGACCGGATTCATTCCACCATCGATTACGACCGGATCATCAATTATCTGCGCGAAGGGCTCGGCGAGGCGCGCCTGATCGAGACGCTGGCGGCGCAAATCCTCGCCTTCTGCTTCACGCTCAGCCCGCGGGTCGTCGCGGCGGAGACGACGATCAAGAAACCATCCGTGCTCCAGGGCGAAGGGTGCGTGTCCGTCACGCTGCGCCGCCAGGCATGAAATGGGCGCTGGTCACCGGCGCCGCGCGGCGGCTTGGGCGCGCGACCGCGCTTGAGCTGGGGCGCGCAGGCTGGGGCGTCGTCTTGCACTATCGCAGCGAGCAGGCCGAAGCGGAAAGCGCGCTTGCGGAGATCGCGGCGGCGGGCGGCGCGGGCGCGATCGTCCAGGGCGAGCTCACCGCTTCGGGCGCGCCTGAAGCGATCATGCAAGCTGCGAACGGCGCGGCCGGCGGAAACCTTCGCGCGCTGGTCAATTGCGCGGCGGTGTTCGAGCATGATGTGCCCGCGGCGATCGACGCGGCGATGTTCGACCGGCAGATGCACGTCAACGCGCTCGCGCCCGCACTGCTCGCGAGCGCCTTCGCGAAGACGCTGCCGGAGAGCGAGCGCGGCGCGATCGTCAACTTCCTCGACTTCAAGATCGCCTCGCCATACCCGGATCATTTCTCCTACTCGATGTCGAAGTTCGCGCTCGCCGGCGCGGTGGAGCTCCTGGCGCGAGGCCTCGCGCCGCGCATCCGGGTGAACGCGGTCGCGCCCGGCTACGTGCTGCCCTCGCCGGGGCAAAGCGAGGAACGGTTCAAAGAGCTGCACGCGGCGGTGACCCCGCTCAAATACGGCGCGACGCCGGCCGACATCGCCGGCGCGGTGCGCTACCTGCTGGAGGCCGAGGCGGTCACCGGGCAGACCATCTTCGTCGATTCCGGGCTCCGGTTCCTCTCCTTCGAGCGCGATTTCACCTTTCAGTGAGGCGCGCTGCGGAGGGCCGTCGCCCGTTCAGCGCGCTTGAAGCCCGGCGGAAGACTATGCTTACCTGCCGGTCATGATTACCTCGCGCCCCGCGCGATGGGATTACGTCGCGCGCCCGCGCGATGGGAGGCGCGCATGTGGAACATCGTAACGGCCGTCGGGATCGTGATCACCGTCGCCACGATCATCCCGGTCTTCCTGCAGATGCGGAACCACCCGAAGGGGCTGCACATCCTCTTCTTCACCGAGATGTGGGAGCGGTTTTCCTATTACGGCATGCGCGGCATCCTGCTCGCCTACATGACGCAGCACTTCCTGTTCGGGGACCAGCAGGGACAGGGGCAATACGGCGCGTACACCTCGCTCGTCTATCTCATGCCGCTGCTCGGAGGCTTCCTCGCGGACAAGTATCTCGGCACCCGCAAGGCCATCGCGTTCGGCGCGCTCCTGCTCGTCGCGGGGCACCTCTCGATGGCGATCGAACAGCCGCCGGCCCAGCAGACGCTCACGTATCAGGGCGCAACCTACGAGTTCGCCGCCGAGGGCCGGCAGGACCAGCGCCGCACCTGGATCGTGGTCGATGGCCAGCGCTATGAATACGGGCCGAGCAGCGCGGGCGGCCTGGCCATCAAAGGCCTGCCGGCGGACGCTGCGCTGCCGAGCGAACTGGCGCCGAACTCGTTCACGCTCGGCGTGACGGGCCAGGATCCGCTCTATGTCTCGATCTTCTATCTGGCGCTTTCGCTCATCATCATGGGCGTCGGCTTCCTCAAGCCGAACATCTCCACCATCGTGGGGCAGCTCTATCCGCAGGGCGACCCGCGGCGCGACAGCGGATTCACGCTCTATTATTACGGCATCAATCTCGGCGCGTTCTGGGCCTCGGTGCTGTGCGCGGGCCTCGGCGCCACGGTCGGATGGTGGGCGGGCTTCGGGCTCGCCGGCATCGGCATGGCGTTCGGCTGGATCGTGTTCATGCGCAAGCGGCTGCTCTTCTTCCTGCCGGGCCCGAAGCAATTGCCGGACGGCGTCGGAGAACCTCCGAAACCGGAGGAATTGAAGAAGAGCTTCATCGGGCCGATCAACCGGGAATGGCTGATCTATCTCCTGGCCATCCTCGGCGTCGGCGGCGTGTGGCTCCTGGTGCAGCGCGAGCCGGTGGTGAACACGGCGCTGTCAGTCGCGTCGGTCGGGATCGTCGGCTATTTCATCTACTACATGATCCGCAACTGCACGTGGGTGGAGTCGCAGCGGATCATTCTCGCGCTCGTGCTGGTGGCGGCTTCGACCGTCTTCTTCACACTCTTCGAGCTGGCCGGCAGCGCGCTCAACCAGTTCGCCGAGCGGACCACGCAGATGCCGTCGAACGGCTTCTTCACCATCACCTCGGGCCAGACGCAGAGCTTCAACGCCGGTTTCATTCTCATCTTCGCGCCGATCTTCGCGGCGATGTGGGCGTATCTGGAGAAGCGCAAACGCGATCCGGGCGATCCGGCGAAGTTCGCGCTCGGCCTCATACAGGTGGGCGCGGGCTTCCTCGTGCTCGTCTGGGGCGCAAATTTCGCCGACGAGAACGCGCGCGTGCCGCTCATCTTCCTGGTGCTGCTCTATCTCCTGCACACCACGGGCGAGCTCTTCCTCTCGCCGGTGGGGCTTTCGGCGATGACGAAGCTCGCGCCCGCGGCGGTGGTGTCGACGATGATGGCGACATGGTTCCTCGCCTCGTCGGCCGCGCAGGCGCTGCAGGCGCAAATCTCCAAGCTCACCGCCGCGCAAACCATCGGCGGGCAGGTGCTCGATCCGCACGCGGCGCTCGCCACCTACGTGCAAGTGTTCCAGCAAATCGGCTGGGGCGCGATCGTGATCGGCGTGCTGCTTGGCGTCGCGAGCCCATTCCTCAACAAGCTCGCGCACCCGCATGCGGAAGCCAAAGCGGCAGCGGTGCAAGCCGAATAGCGACGGCTCGCACATAGAGCGCATTGCCGCAGCGCGTCATTGCCCGGCTGGGGGCGCCGTTCGCGCCTCGCGACACGCTTGGACGCGCTGGGGGCCCATGCGCTTGCACCGGCTAGGCGGCGCGGGGGGGATGTGGTTGTGTCTGGCCACGTGATGTGTGGCTGGGGACATCAGCAGCCGGGCATTGACTGAGACGGGGTCGCCCTGCCCAATCGGGGAGGCGGCGGCGTCAGTGTGAACCGACGCCGAAACGCGCCGGAGCGGCAAGGAAGCGACAATGGCAAGAAGCCGAACCCCTAAGCCCAAACGGCGCGACGCCGTCTCGGCCGACGGGCTCGACCTCCTGCTCGGCTGGCGGGCCGCGGACGTCCCCAAGGAAACGATCGGCTTTGGCGCTCCCCGGACCCTGGCGGCGCCGTCGGAAACCGAGGCGCCGCTCCTCTATGGCGAGGACCGGCACCTGGTGACCATCGCGCCGACCGGCGCCGGCAAGGGCCGGGGCGTCATTATCCCCAATCTTCTCCGCTTCGAAGGCTCGGTCATCGTCATCGACCCGAAGGGGGAAACCTGGCACGTCACGCACCGGCGCCGCCGCGAAATGGGGCAGGAAGTGCGCCTGCTCGACCCGTTCGGGGCGGTGTCGCGGCGGACGGACTCGCTCAACCCGTTCGATCTTTTCAACAGGCCCGGCGCCCTGCTCGACGCCGACGCGGAGATGCTCGCCTCCCTGCTCGCGGGCGATGCGGGTTTCCACAAGGAGCCCTTCTGGGACAATTGGGGCCGGTCGCTGATGGCCGGCGTGATCGCCGCCGTGGCCGAGACCTCGCCCCCTGGGGAGCGGCATTTCGGCAAGGTCCGCGAAATCCTGATGAGCGACGACGCGGTCTACAATCTGGCCGCTCTGATCGAGGCAAACGACGCTCTCAACCGCCTCTCCAAGCAGAACATCTCGAGCTTCCTGCCGATCACCGAGCAGACACGCTCGGGCATCCTCTCCACGGCGCAATCCTATCTGAAGGTGGTCAATTCGGACTCGGCGCTGCGCTCGCTCAGCAAATCCACGATCAATCTCGACGCCGTGCGGCGCGGCGACCCGATGACGATTTACATCGTCATTCCGCCGGACAAACTGGAAAGCCATTCGGCGCTGCTGCGGCTCTGGGTCGGCGGGCTCATGCTCACTGTCATGGGCCGCAAGCGCCGGCCGAAGCGCTCGACGCTCTTCCTGCTCGACGAGTGCGCGCAACTCGGGGAATTCGGCCCGTTGCGGCAATCGATGACGCTGCTGCGCGGCTACGGCCTGCAGGTGTGGCCGTTCTTCCAGGACCTCTCGCAATTGCAGCGGCTCTACCCGAAGGACTGGCGCACGATCTTCAATAACGCCGGCGTTTTCCAGCTTTTCGGCGTCGCCAACCACCTGATGGCCAAGGAAAGCGCCGATCTCATCGGCGATCTCGACGCGGACGTGCTGCGCGCGCTGCCGAAAGACCGCCAGATCATCGCGGTCAGCGGCGACAAGGCGGTGTCGGCGCGGCTGCCGGACTATCTCAACGACGCGCCGTTCCGCGGGATGTGGGATCCCAACCCCATGTTCGAGGCGGACCAGCCGACGACGCCGGGACGCGGCGGTCGGCGCGGCGGCGCGCCGGGACGTTGAGCGCGCGCGCGGCGATCATCCGCGGCCAGACAATCTTAACGAGACTCTCTCCACCGTCCTTCGGCTGATTCGCCCGAAGGAAGTGCGTGCGCGGCCAGGTCTCAAAACAGCCGGCGAGCGAGACGCCGACCCCGGCGAACGATGAGAAGAAGAAGCTCTCGTTCCCGAAGCTCGGCTTTCCGCGCATCGAGCGGCGGCCGCGCCTGCGCGTGCGGCGGCGCTGGATTCTCGGCGCCATCCTCCTCATCGGCGCCTATTCCGGGGCCGTGCTGGCCGGCGGCGCAGCGATCGGCCTCTGGGCGGAGCGCAACGACGTGCCGCTCAAGGCCGAGCGGCGGCTTCAGGAAATGATCCAGAACGCGCGCACGAAGGCCGGGCACGACACCCAGGTCGTGGAATGGCGCAGGATGGAGACCAACCTCCATTCGCTCGAGGTCGCGGCGGTGCGCATCGGCGAGGGGCCGACGCGCGGCGGCGGCATCGCCGAGATCGAGGGGCACATTCTTTTCGCCTCGCCGCACGGCCGGCTCAGCTTCCTCAGCGCCCACAACGAGCTCGCGCCTCTCAATGTGCGCGTCCCGATGCAGATGGAAGCGCTGCAGGCGAGCCCGCTCGCGCACGATGCGCTGATGGCGATGGAGGATTTCCGGGTCTACGACCTCTATGCGCGCCAGACGGCGCCGGGACGCTACGACCTCTATGTCAGCCACAGCGCCTTTGTCCGCGAGAACTGCCTGCAATTCGTCATCAGCCGCGTCGGGCTCACCGCGGATGCGGACGGCCTCGCCATCCCGCGCGCGGACTGGAAGCGCGTGTTCGTCGCGCGGCCGAGCTGCATTCCGTACAAGGATCATGGCTGGCGGTTCGTCGGCGCGGAGGCGGGCGGGCGCATGGTTCCGCTCGACCAGCACACGCTGCTCGTCACGGTCGGCGACCACCAGTTCGACGGCTTCAACGACACCCATCGCGCGGCGCAGGATCCGGCCTGGGACCTCGGCAAGCTCATCGCGCTCGATCTCACCACCGGGCGGTCGCGCATCTTCGCGTCAGGCCTGCGCAATCCGCAGGGCCTCATCGTCATGCCCGACGGCGCGATCTGGGAAAGCGAGCACGGGCCGCTCGGCGGCGATGAGGTGAACCGCATCGTGGACGGCGGCAATTATGGCTGGCCGCTGGCGACCTACGGGGTGAATTACGGATTCCCGCGCCGGCCCTGGCCGGTGTCGGAAAGCTTTGGGCGGCATGACCGTTTCATCGCGCCGGCGATCTCGTTCACGCCTTCGATCGGGGCCAGCAACCTCGTGACGCCGGATCCGCGCGAATTTCCGGGCTGGGCGGGCGATTTGCTCATGGGCACGCTCAAGGCGCGCACGCTCTTCCACATGCGCCCGGAAGGCGACCGCATCGCCTATGCCGAGCCGATCGAGTTCGACGATCGTCTGCGCGATCTCGTCTCGCTGCGCGACGGGCGCATCGCGATCCTCACGGACTCAAGCAAGCTTCTCTTCCTGCGCAACGCCGAGCGGCACGCGGACGCGCCGCGGGAATTCATCGTGACGGGCCTCGCTTCGCTCGGCTCCGATCCGCGCGAGCGCAAGGTCGATCAGAGCGGGCCCGTGCGCGGCCGCGCGGTGTTCAACGCGCTCTGCTCGCAATGCCACAGCGTGACCGGAGAGACCGGGGTAGGACCGCCGCTCAACGGCGTCGTCGGACGCCGCGTCGGATCGGCCGATTTCCGCTATTCGCGCGTCATGGGCGCCTATCGCGGGGTGTGGACCGACGATCTCCTGTTCTCGTTCCTCATCGAGCCCAATCGCCATTTCCGCGGCACCGCGATGCCGGCGACGGATATCCCCTGGCTCGATGCGCCGAACGTCGTGGAATATTTGAAGACCACGCGCTGACGAGACTGGCTCAGAACGAGCCGCTGACCGTCACGCCGAAGAAGCTGCCCCAGCGACGCGTGCGCGAGCGGTGTTCGGTGAGCACGATCGGGCCGTTGCGGTCGCCGTCGAAGAACGTGCGCTTGCGGGTGAACGGGCTGTCGAGCAGGTTGGCGGCGTAGAAGCGCGTCTTGAGTTTCGGGATCGCCGTCGTCTCGATGAAGAAGTCGAGGAACGGCCCCTCCTCGTAATGGTCGATCTCGTTGATGCGGTACGTGATGTTGCTTTCCTGCTTGTAGTATTCGAGGCCCCAGGCCAGCTTCGCGGCCGGCAGGTCCTGACGGAAATTGAGCCTCACTTCGGCCTCGGGAAAGACCGAGATGCGCCGCGGCGCGGCGGTCACCGGATCGGTGACTTCGGTGTCCCACCAGGTGCTGTCGGTCGTGAGACGCGCGCCGGGCAGCAGGGCGCCAAGCGGAACCGAGGCGGTGACCTGCACGCCGCGCTGGTAGCCGTCGCCGATATTGCCGGGCGCATCGAAGCGCTGGCCGGGCGGACCGACCGGGACGACGTCGGAAGCGTCGCGCAGCCAGTGGTGGAAGACGCGCACGCCGAGCGCGCCGTCCTGGCCGAAGCGCAGATCGCCGGCAAGTTCCGCGCGCCAGGAATTCTCGGGCAGGAGATTGGGATTGCCCCCCTTCACAAGATTGTCGGCGAGGCCGGCGAACGAGACGAAGTCGTCGAAATTGAGCTGATCGACGTCGCGATACACGCGGAACCGGACCTGGTTGCGCTCGCCGATGCGACGCGTCAGCTGCAGCGAGGGCTTGGCGTACGAGAGATCGGTCTCCAGCTGGGTGTCGCCGGATTGGGTCAGCGTGGACATCTCGCCGGCGAGCTGAGCCTCCAGCGTCCAGCGTTCCGCGGGGCGCCATGACGCGGTGACGAAAGCTTCCGCGCGCTTCTCCTCCACCAGGACGTTGGCCGCAGGCAGCGGCACGGCCGCGCCGCCGACCGTGAGACGCTGGCCGGCGTCGAGCGAATTGAGAGCGACCTCGCCGCCGACATCGAGGCGCAGCGCCTCGGCCGCCTGCCAGGAAAGCGTGCCGCGTCCGATCGTCTCGCGGTACTCGTTGCGCCGCTGCTGCTGGATCAGCAGCGGATTGGCGGTGCGGATGTCGGTGGCTTCGTTGTTGGCGTAGCGGCCGCGCGTGGCGAGCCCGATGAGCTCGAGCGAGACGGCGCCAAAGCGGCGATCGTAGTTGACGCCCAGCTCCTCGTTCTGGCGACGCTCGTTCACCGTATCCTTGGTGTTTCCAAGCGGCGCGCCGGCGGCGTTCTCGTCGGCCTGGTCGAGCGAGAGCTGGAAATGCCAGCGATCGATGCGGGTGTTCACGCGCATCGATCCGCCCAGAAGCGGGAAAGCTGCGTCGGCGTTGAAGGCGGCCCTGCGCCATGAACGGGGAGACTCGTCCAGCCGATGAATGAGCAGCGCGCCGGCGCCGTCATAATAGAAGCGCTCGCCCTCGATCGGGTAATATTCCAGGTCGCGCGAGGCGCCGAATGAGTAATCGAGGGCGCCGGTGCGGCCTGTCCAGGAGGCGTTGCCGCCGGGCGAGACGCGCCCGTGATTGCGCCATTCGAGCTCGCCCTGCCAGATTCCGGCGCCGGCGCTGGGCGTGCGCACAACATTGACGAGAGTGGACTGGCCGGCCGCGTCGGACCGAGAGGCGACGTCGCGAATGAGCTCGATGCGCTCTACCTGCGCGGCGGGGATGCGGGAGAGGACATCGTCCAGCTCCTCGTTCTTGGTGGAAGGGCGCCGGCCGTCGATCAGAACGTTGCCGACCGCGCCAGAGAAGCCGCGTCGATCGTCCCCGTCGTCGATGGTGAAGCCGGGCACGCGGTTGACCATGTCCAAGGCGTTCTGCGGGTTGAAGCCGGCGAAATAGCCGGCCTCGAACACGACGTTGCCGGCCGCGGCGCCATTGACCCGGGGCAGCGCTCCGGATGCGGCGGCCGCGCCGCCCTCCTGCGCATGCGCTGCGCCGGTGAACATGGCCACCGCCGCCAACAAAGCCCGCCGCATGGATTCCCCCCGCCTTTTCTTGAGAAGGATGCGATCCGCGGCATGTACGGATGCATCTTCCTGGGCCCCTCAAAGGGCGAGCCTTCGCGGCGGAATTCTGACCTAAGCGACGCAGCTCGTCGCTAACTGGTCCAGCGCGCAAGGACCGTTTCGGGGGAGCGACGGCTTTCGGGGCGGCTTGCGGGAGGCCGATGAGCGGCCCTCGGGGGCCCTTGGATGCGCCAGGCGCGACCGTCAGACTGCGGACATCGCGGCTTCTTCGATCGGCCATTGCGCGCCGTCGTTCGATCGCATGCCCGCAAAAGCGAAACGCCGCGGAGCGTGAGCCCCGCGGCGTTTCAAACTCAAACTCAGAAGGCGACTACTTCTTCTTCTTCGCCGCCTTCTTCGCTGCGGGAGCCGCCTTCTTGGCGCTCTTCGCAGCCTTCTTCTTTGCCATTGCCATGCTCAACCTCCCCGAGGTGGTGGGTGACGACTCAACATATCCAATGAGACTCACAAAAAGTCTACATCCACGTCGTCATGCAGACGTCATTTGTGCGAGTAGCGGGCGCGACGAACACGCTCGCAGCGCCTCACGCACACTCTCACGCGCCGCCGATGGTGAGCCCGGTGATGTAGAGCGTGGGCTGGCCGACGCCGACAGGAACGCTCTGGCCCTCCTTGCCGCAGGTGCCGACGCCTTCGTCGAGCTTCAGGTCGTCGCCGACCATCTTCACCCGCGTGAGGGCCGAGGGGCCATCGCCGATGAGGGTCGCGCCCTTGATCGGCGCGACGATCCTGCCCTCCTCCACGAGGTAGGCCTCGGTGCATTGGAAGACGAACTTGCCGGACGTGATGTCGACCTGCCCGCCGCCGAAATTCACTGCAAAAACGCCCTTTTTGAGCGAGCCGAGGATCTCGGCGGGGTCATGAGCTCCGGCCATCATGAAGGTGTTGGTCATGCGCGGCATGGGGCGGTGCGCGTAGCTCTCGCGGCGGCCGTTGCCGGTCGGCGCCACGCCCATGAGGCGGGCGTTCATGCGGTCCTGCAGGTAGCCCTTGAGGATGCCGTCCTCGATGAGGACCGTGCGGCCGGTAGGAGTTCCTTCATCATCGATGGTGAGCGAGCCGCGCCGATTCTCCATCGTCCCGTCATCGACGACGGTGACGCCCGGCGCCGCGACGCGTTGCCCCAGCATGCCGGCGAAGGCGCTCGTGCCTTTGCGGTTGAAGTCGCCCTCGAGGCCATGGCCGACAGCTTCATGCAGCAGCACGCCCGGCCATCCCGGGCCGAGAACGACGTCCATCTCGCCGGCGGGCGCGGAGACGGCGTCGAGGTTCACGCGCGCGATGCGGATGGCTTCGTCGGCGAGCGCCTTCCAGCGATCGGGGGCGATGAACACCTCGTAGGGCTCACGGCCGCCGGCGCCGGAAGAGCCGCTTTCGCGCCGGCCGTCGCGCTCCACGGTGACCGAGACGTTCACGCGCACCAGCGGCCGCGCGTCCTCGAAGCGCTCGCCGTCCGGCCGCAGGATGGTCACCGCCCGGCGCGAGCCGGCCAGCGAGACCGAGACCTGAACGACCGAGGGATCCCTGGCGCGGCAATAGGCGTCGATCTCGGCCAGCAGCGCGGTCTTGTCGGTGAAGGCCGGCGCCGCGATCGGATCGACATCGGCATAAAGGCGGCGGTTGGCGCGGCGCGGGGCGACGTCGATGGTCGCTTCGCGGGCGCTCCTGACGCTGGCGGCGGCCTCTGCGGCGCGCGCCACGGCATCGGTTTCAAGCACGCTGGCATGGCTGTAGCCGGTGCGCTCGCCGGACACGACGCGCAGGCCGAAGCCCTGGCTGGCGTCATAGCTGGCGCTCTTCAGGCGCCCGTCGTCCCACAGGAAGCTCTCGGAGCGGCTGTCCTCGACGAAGAGCTCGGCGTCGTCGGCGCGGTGCGCGGCGTCCGCCAGCAGCCTTTGAGCCGCCGCATAATCCAGCTCCGCGGCAGGGGCGTTCGAGGTCAGTCCGTCGGCCATGATGTCTCCTTCAGGACATTAAGATAGGGCGCTTTGCGCAGCCGCGCATGGCCTCTATGGACGCATGCATGAGCAGCCATCATCTCGCACAGATCAATATCGCGCGATTCCGCCTGCCTCAGGAGCATGCCGCAAACGCCGACTTCATGGCGGCGCTCGACGCCGTCAATGCGCTGGCCGAAGCGAGCCCCGGCTTCGTGTGGCGGCTCAAGGGCGAGGGAAACAGCGCCGTCGATCTCACGCCCTATCCAGACCCGCAGATCGCCATCAACATGTCGGTGTGGACCGACCTCGACGCCCTCGCGTCGTTCGCCTACCGCAACAGCGAGCATCGCGCGATCATGCGCCGCCGCCGCGAATGGTTCGAACACATGGATTTCCATCTCGCGCTCTGGTGGGTTCGGGCGGGCCATCTCCCGTCGATCGGGGAGGGGCAAGCGAAGATCGATCTCATCGCGCGGCTCGGCCCCACGCCCGAGGCCTTCACGTTCAAGCAGCCGTTTCCCGCGCCTGGAAACGATCGGATCGAGCCCATCCTCGATGAATGCGCGTAGCGCTGGGCTGCTCGGCTAGGGCGTCGCCCCGGCGAGCTGCACGCGCGCCTGCGCCAGCCCAAGGATCGCGAGCGAAGGATCGAGGTTCCGGTCGCGCCATTTCATGCGCCAGCACAGGTGCGCGCCGGTCGCGCGCCCGGCCTTGCCGACGGCGCCGATGACTTGGCCCTGCGTCACGCGCTCGCCTTCGCGCACGTCGAGGCGGCTCATGTGCAGGTACATCGAGATGAGGCCCTGCCCGTGATCGATGAGCACCAGGCCGCCCTCGAGATAAAGATCAGGCTCGGCCAGCGCGATCACGCCGCCGGCGGGCGCCAGAATCGGCGTGCCTTCCGGCATGGCGATATCGACGCCGTAATGCGGCGAGCGCGGCTCGCCGTTCAGCACGCGCTGATTGCCCCACGAGCCGGAGATGCGGCCTTCCACCGGCCAGATGAAGCCGTCGAGCCAGCCTTCGGCCGGCGCGCGCGAAGCAAAGCCGCGGTTCTTGGTGTCGCGATCGCGCGCGAGGCGCGCCACCACCGCGGGATCGGTCGGCGTGACCGTCTGCGGCGGCAGCCCATCGACGCGCTGGATGGAGAACTCGCGCGGCAGGACCGTGAAGTCGCGCGCCGCGTTCACGCCCTCGGACGCGATGACCTCGATGCGCGAGCTCGCGGGCGAGTCGCGATCGAAGCCGACCACGAACCAGCCGTTGGCGTCGGCCTTGCCGCGATCCTGGCCGTCCAGAACGATGCTCGCGCCGGGCACGGTGCGGCAGATCGCGGTTCCGCCCTGCGCGAAGGCGCCGGCGCACTCCAGCGGCAGCGGCGTCGCGATAGCGGGAACGGGGCCCGGGCTCAGCGCTCCGCGCGCGCGCACGGGAATCGTCGAGGTGTTCTCGCGCGCGAGCGGCGGGGCGACGGTCGGCTCGAGGATCGGCGGCGGCGGGATCGTCGGCGTGACGGCGGCAGGCGCCTCGGCGACCGCACCCGGCGCTTGCGGCGCGCCTTGGGTCTCCGGCGCCGCGCATGCGACCAGCGCGAAAGCCGCGATCGCAAACGTCCTCATGGGCGAGCCTCGCTCAATTGACGCCAACGCTGCAGCGCTTCTTCGGGGCCTTTGTAGGCCTCCTGGCGATCGACGCTCCAATAGCGCAGCTCATCGAGCGGGATGCGCGCGCCGCTGACGGCGCAGCGGACGAAGAGCCCCTGACGCAGGATCGTGAACTCGTTGTCCTGGTAGCGGATCACCGCCTCGGGGCCGCCGGGATCGTATTTGTTCATCGTCGCTTCTTTACTCGCGTTTGCCGGCGCTCGCGACCCCCTCCTCACCTCCCCCCTGCAGGGGGAGGCGTGATCGAGGTCCAGCCCTTTCCAATTCCTCCCCCTGCAAGGGGGGAAGCGAGGAAGGGGGTCAGAAGAGCGAGCCTTGGTCCGCCGGGTTCTTCTTCACGAGCTTCGGTTGCGGCTCCGGCGACGTCGCTTGCTCGATCGGCTTGCCTCGCTCAGCCGGCTTCGCTTCGCCGTCGATGGCGGCGGCGCGCTCGCCATCGGCGAAGGTGAGCTTCACGCGGTCGCCGGCCTGCAACGCGGCGGCGCTGCGCGCGAGAGAGCCGTCTGCCCGCTGCACGAGCGCGAAGCCGCGGGCGAGCACGCTCTTGTGCGACAGCGTCTCCAGGATGCGGCCTGCCGCGGCGACGGCGTCCCGCTTCTCCTTCCAGGACCGCACCATGGCGGCGCGGAGACGCCGGGCGGTCTCGTTGAGCACGACCGACTTGCGATTGAGATCCAGCGTCAGCGCTTCGGGGCGCAGGCGCCCGGCGATGCGATCGAGCTTCGATTGCGCCGCGCGGACATTGGCCACGAGCGCGCGGCCGAGCTTCTCCGAGAAGCGATCCAGGCGCTGCTGAGCGGGACCGAGCAATTGCTCCGGGCGCGGAAGACGCGCGGCGACGGCGCGCAGTTGCGTCCGCTTCAGCTCCACGCCGCGCACAAGGCCGGTAGACAAGCGCGCGCCCAGGGTCTCCACGCGCCCGATGAGCTCGGCGCGCACCGGCACGGCGCGCTCGGCGGCGGCGGTCGGCGTCGGCGCGCGCAAATCCGAGGCGTAATCGATGAGCGTGGTGTCGGTCTCGTGCCCAACGGCGGAGATGAGCGGGATCGCGCTCGCCGCGGCCGCGCGCACGACGATCTCCTCGTTGAAGGCCCAAAGATCCTCGATCGAGCCGCCGCCGCGCGCGACGATGAGCACGTCGGGGCGCGGCACGCGGCCGCCTTCAGGCAATGCGTTGAAGCCCTTGATCGCCGCGGCGATCTGGCCCGCCGCGTATTCGCCCTGCACCAGCACCGGCCAGAGGATCACGCGGCGCGGAAAGCGATCCTCGATGCGATGAAGAATATCGCGGATGACCGCGCCGGTCGGCGAGGTCACCACGCCGATCACGCTCGGCAGCGACGGGATCGGCTTCTTGCGCGATTGATCGAAGAGGCCTTCGGCGGCGAGGCGCGCCTTGAGCTTCTCCAACTGCGCCAGGAGCGCGCCGACGCCCGCGGGCTCCAATCGATCCGCGATGAGCTGGTATTGCGAGCGGCCCGGGAAGGTCGAGAGCTTGCCCTCGGCGATGACCTCCAGCCCCTCCTCCGGCTTGAACGCGAGCTGCTGCACGTTCGAGCGCCACATCACGAGCGAGAGCGTCGACTGGTCGTCCTTCAGATCGACATAGAGGTGGCCAGAGCGCGCCACGAGCACGCGCCCCAGCTCGCCGCGCACGCGCACGCGGTCGAAGTCGCGCTCCATCGTGCGGCGCACGGCCTGGGCCAGCTCCGAGACCGTCAGCTCGGGCAGGTTGGAGTTGGCGGTGATTGCTGGCTCACCCATGCGCAACGCTCGCAGGATGCAACTCTCCCCCTCCCCTTCGAGGGGAGGGGGCCGGGGGTGGGG
>JAEUMQ010000018.1 GCA_016791425.1 Hyphomonadaceae bacterium
GTTCGTGACTCCCCCCGCGCCGCCGCCAGTTCCACGCGTCCCGGCCGCGCCGGCGGCGCCGCCTGCTCCGCGCTCTCATCCGACGCCGCCAACCCCGCCGACGCCGCCTGCTCCGCCCGCCCCGCCGCGGACCATCGCCTGGACGGTCTTTCACGGGCAGAACGAGCTCAAGGTCCATGACATGGTCGGCACGCTGATCGTGACGCCGGAGTCCCGCGAGGACGTCGCGGTGGCGATCGAGAATGTCGCCGAGGTGCTGCCGTCCCCGCGGATCGAACGGTCCGGGCGGCGGGTCGAAATCATCGGCGGCGCAGGACGGGTGCAGGGCTGCGACGGCGGCCATGTCCGGGTCGAGCGGCACGGGCGGGTGTCCTATCGCGATGCGCCGCTCGTGCGCGTGCGGACGCCGCTCGACGCGGTGATCTCGGTCAGCGGCGGCGTGGAAACGCGGATCGGGCCGATGCGCACCGCGCGGCTGGCGTTTTCCGGCTGCGGGGACAGCACGTTCGGTGCGGTGTCGCGGCAGCTCAATCTGGCGATCAACGGGTCCGGTGATGTGCGCGGCGGCGCGGTCGGCGGCGCGGAAGTCGCGGTGGCGGGCTCAGGCGATGTCGTGCTGGGCAGCGTGAGCAACGGCCTCACGGTGGCGATCGCGGGCTCGGGCGATGTGCGGGCCGGGCGCGTGGAGGACGGCGACGTGCGCGTGTTCGTGCGCGGCTCGGGCGATGTCAGCCTCGGCGGCGGGCGCATCAACGACCTGACCGTCGTGGTCTCCGGCTCAGGCGATGTCGTCTTTCCCGGTCGGGCGCAGACGCTTAACGCGGTCGTCGCCGGCTCGGGAGACGTCGTGGTCGGCGGCGTGGAGGGCGCGGTGAGCCGCCGCGTGGTGGGCTCCGGCGAGGTCGTCGTCGGGCGCTGACCACCCGTTTGTATGATTGTGGACAAAAGGTCGCGGGCCTAAAGCTGCTCCCAACAAGGGAGGATGCCATGATCCGCTTCGTTTTCCTGGCTTGCGTGTTCTGCGCGGCGGCGCTCGCGTTCGCGGCGCCGGCGTCGGCTCAAGCGCGCTGCCTGCAAGGGTTCGTGTGGCGTGAGGCCTTCGCCGGCGATTATGTCTGCGTGCCGCCGGCGACGCGCTCCCAGGCGGCGCAGGACAATTCGCTCGCGGCGGCGCGCGTCCAGCCCGGCGGCGGCGCCTATGGCGCGGCGACGTGCCGATCCGGTTTCGTGTGGCGCGAGGCGCGGCAGGGCGATCTCGTTTGCGTGCCGCCCGAAACGCGCGCGCAGGCGGCGGAGGACAATCGCCTCGCATCGAGCCGCACGGTGAGCATCGGCGCCAATATCGGCGCGGCGATGGGCGTCGCGGGCGGCTTCTCGGTGTCGCAGAATATCGATCGGCCCGGCGGCGACTACACCTCGTTCGACATGGCGGCCGGGGGCTGGCAAGCGTGCCGCGACGCCTGCCAGCAGGACAATCAATGCCGCGCGTTCACCTATGTGCGGCCGGGTGTGCAGAGCGCTTCGGCGCGCTGCTGGCTGAAGAACACTGTGCCCGCGGGCGTGCAGAACGGCTGCTGCATCTCCGGCTCTCGATAAGCGTTCGGCGCCAGCGCTCTTGCAGGGACGGGCGTTCGTCGCGGCCTGCAAGAGCGTGGGCGTATTCGCGCGCGGCTGCTGAGTGTGGCGCGCGTCACACGCGGCGGCCTCGACGAATGCCAGACATCAGGATCGCCGCTGCTCCTGCATCAAGAGGCGACAGGGAGGTTCCAATGGCGCGCTTCGGATTTGCCCGCGTGATCGCATTTGCGCTGTCGACGTTCATAGTCGGGACGGCCTTGCCTGCGAGCGCGCAGGACGCGCCGGTCGCGCACAATGTCGATCGGCCCGGCGGCGACTACACCTCGTTCGATCTGGCGACTGGCGGCTGGGAGGCTTGCCGTCAGGCCTGCCACGAGGACGGCCAGTGCCGCGCGTACACCTATGTGCGGCCGGGCGTGCAAAGCGCGTCCGCGCGCTGCTGGCTGAAGAACACCGTGCCGCCCCCAGTGCAGAACGGCTGCTGCATCTCCGGGATCTCGGGACGCAGCGACGGCGTCGGGGGCAGCGTCGGCGCGCAGATGGGCGGCCAGGCGCCGCGGCCGAGCTATGCGCAGCGCGACAACCCGCCGATCGCGCGCCCGGCCGCGAGCTGCCAGTCCGGGTTCGTGTGGCGCGAGGCGTTCGACGGCGACACCGTCTGCGTGCCGCCGGAAACGCGCGCGCAGACATGGAACGACAACGCCCAGGCCGGCGCGCGCGTTGCGCCAGGGGCGGCGCCCAACTGCCTCTCGGGATATGTGTGGCGCGAAGCGCGCGACGGCGATGTCGTGTGCGTCACGCCGCAGACCCGCGCGCAGGTCGCGCAGGACAACCGGCTCGCGGCGAGCCGCGTGGCGGGCGCGTCCACAGCGCCGCGGCCCAGCTTCGAGCAGCGGAGCAACCCGCCGATCGTGGGGTCCGCCGCGCCTCGACCGGCGCAGCAGCCGGTGCGGAACGACGGCGCCTGCCGGCAATACGCCACCGGCGCGGTGCGCGATTTCGAACAGGCGCAGGCCCGGCCGCGGTGCCGGATCGGGCCGGATGGACGCTGGCATGCCGATTTCAACGCGCACTATGATTGGTGCGTGCGGGTGTCGCGCGAGGCGCGGAGCAGCGAGTACAGCGCCAGGGACCGCCACTTGCTCGGGTGCGGCGCGCGGTTCACCTACTGAGCCGCGGACGGAATTCGGGGAGGGGCGTCCTCCCCGACGCCGCGCCATCTCCGGCGAGCGCACTTGCCGATCGGGGGGCGTTCGGGCATAAGCGGGCCATCCCGAAAGCCGCAGCGCACCTCGCCGTTTCGGCGGACGGGATGAATCCGGCCTAGGAGTTTAGCTCAGCTGGTAGAGCATCGGTCTCCAAAACCGAGGGTCGTGGGTTCGAGTCCCTCAACTCCTGCCAGGGCCGCGGCGCCCGAGAGCACACAAAGCGTCCACGTTCCGGGCGCGCGCGATGCAGACGTAAGAAGGATCAAGTACCTGCCATGACTAGTGAAACCGCCGATCGCGGCGAGCTTGAGCCAAAGCGGCGCACGGGGCCGGTCACGTTCTGGCGCGAAGTGCGCGCCGAGGCCAAGAAGATCACCTGGGCGACGCGCCAGGAAGTCACGGTCTCGACCATCCTCGTGCTGATCATGGTGCTGATCGCGGCGGTGTTCTTCTTCGTCACCGACTGGACGATCGGCCACGTCGTTAAACTCATTCTGGATCTCGTGCGATGAGCGCTGACATCGTGGCCGAAGCGGGCGCCGTCGAAGAGGCGCCGGAGAAGGAATACAATGACGGCGGGCCCCCGGCGCGCTGGTACATCGTGCACGCCTATTCGAATTTCGAGCGGCGGGTTGCGGAGACGATCCGCGAGCAGGCCGAGCGTCAGAACCTGCAGGACTGCTTCGTGCAGATCGAGGTGCCGACCGAGGAGGTCGTCGAAGTGCACCGCAACCAGAAGCGCATCCGCGAGCAGCGGCACTTTCCGGGCTATGTGCTGGTGAAGATGCGCATGACCGACGATGCGTACCACCTGGTGAAGAACGTGCCGAAGGTGACGGGCTTCCTCGGGGCGCAGAACAAGCCGCAGGCGGTGTCCGAAAAAGAGGTGAAGCGGATCCTCGGCCAGGCGCAGGAAGCTGCCGCGCAGCGTCCGCGGCCGGTGATCTCCTACGAGATCGGCGAGCGCGTGCGCGTGGTCGATGGGCCGTTCCAGAGCTTCGAGGGCCTGGTCAGCGAAGTGGACGAAGGCCGCGGGCGCCTCAAGGTCGCTGTCATGATCTTCAACCGCGAAACGCTGGTGGATCTGGAATACAGCCAAGTCGAAAAGATGCGCTGATCGCTTGGAGCGCCGGCTTCCGGCCGGCCGCTCTCCTCCGGTTCAGGCGTGACAATCCAGGTTGAGGGCTCTATACGCCCCGTTCCCGCGTGGGAGGCCGGCGCCAACGCCAATTGGTCCGGCCGCACCACGCATCCCTCAGGCGGGCCGGTTTAGGTATCGGTCCGCGCCAAGCGAGGAGCTCACATGGCGAAGAAAGTGCTTGGGCAGATCAAGCTGCAGGTTCCTGCAGGCGCTGCCAATCCCTCCCCACCGATCGGGCCCGCGCTGGGTCAACGCGGCCTCAACATCATGGAATTCTGCAAGGGCTTCAACGCCCGCACGCAGGACATGGAAAAGGGCATGCCCTGCCCGGTGGTGATCACGTACTACCAGGACAAGTCCTTCACGTTCGAGATCAAGACGCCGCCGGCTTCGTTCTTCCTGAAGAAGGCCGCTGGCCTGCCGACGGCGAAGAAGCCGGGCTCGGGCTCGAAGCTTCCGGGCCGCGATGTCGCCGGCAAGGTGACGCGCGCCCAATGCCGGACCATCGCCGAGCAGAAGATGAAGGATCTCAACGCCAATGATCTTGAGGCGGCGACGCTGCAGATCATGGGCGCCGCCCGGTCCATGGGCCTGGAAGTGACGGAGTAGAGAGATGCCCAAGCCCACCAAGAGAATGGCCAAGAGCCACGCCGGCATCGATTCCCGGAAACTGCACTCGCTCGACGAGGCGGTGAAGCTCATCAAGGAGCGCGCCGCGCAAGGCAAAGGCGGCGCGAAGTTCGACGAGACGGTCGAGATCGCGATGAATCTAGGCGTCGATCCGAAGTATCCCGATCAACAGGTGCGCGGCGTGTGCTCGCTGCCGCACGGCACGGGCAAGTCGGCGCGCGTCGCGGTGTTCGCCAAGGGTCCGAAGGCGGAAGAAGCCAAGAAGGCCGGCGCCGACATCGTCGGGGACCAGGACCTCTTCGAGACGATCAATGGCGGCAAGATCGAGTTCGATCGCCTGATCGCCACGCCGGACATGATGGCGCTCGTCGGGCGGCTCGGCAAAGTGCTGGGGCCCCGCGGCCTCATGCCGAACCCGAAGGTCGGCACCGTCACCATGGACGTCACCAAAGCGGTGAAGGATTCCAAGGGCGGCGCGGTGGAGTTCCGCGCCGAGAAAGCCGGGATCATCCATGCCGGCATCGGCAAGGCGTCCTTCACCGAGGCCGCGCTCATCGACAATGCGCGCGCGTTCGTGGACGCGGTGGCGAAGGCCAAGCCGACGGGCGCGAAGGGCACCTACATCAGGAAGGTGGCGATCTCGTCCACGATGGGGCCGGGCGTGCGGATCGAGCCGAACGCCGCGCAGCAATCCGCCGGCTAAGGCGCGATCAGCGACAGAGCCGGAAAGTATGTGGCGAAGCGCGCGCGGTCGCGCGTGAGCAGCTGCATGCCGCTAAGCGCCGCGTGCGCGCCGATGTAGAAGTCGGGAAGCGGCGACGTGCGCGTTCCACCGCGGCGGCGATATTCCATGAACGCCTTGCCGGCGACGAAGCCGGCCGCGTACGGCAAGGGCAGGCGGCGTAATCCGGTCTCGGCAATGAGCGCATCGAGATCTGCGACGAGTGCGAAGCCGATGCTGATCTCCGCGTAGATAATCGGATTGATGGCGACCTCGTCGCGGTCGGCGGCTTCTTCAAGCGCCGCTTCCGACCAGGGGCTCCATTTCACATCACCCTTGATGACGTCGATGAGGACATTGGAATCGACGAGGATCATCTATTGGGATCATCTTTTGGGATCACCGCCGCTTGCGCGGCGGGGCGTCCGCATCGGCAAGGGGGCCGCGCATCAGCGCGATCACTTCGTCGGCGCTCATACCGCCGAAATCGCTCGCGCCGCGCAGACGCTCAACCAGCTTGCGCCCGCGACTCGGTCGTTTGCCGGGCGCCCGCTTGCGGAGAATGACGGCGCCCCTTTCGATAACGATCTCGACGTCCGTGCCCGGCATGAGGCCGGCCGCCTCGCGGACATCCTGCGGAATCGTCACCTGGCCTTTGGAGGTAATGCGCATCGATCTTTCTTACTACTATCGGTAAGAATGGCAAAGGGCGATCACGGGCGGGCGCCAGGGCGTGATAGGTTGCCGGAATGGGGTTTCGCTCAGTCAGGTCCTCAAGAGGAGCCGATGCATGGCGCTCAAGACGTATCACGGCAGCTGTCATTGCGGCGCGGCGCGCTACGAGGCGGACATCGACCTCGCGGCGGGCACGGGCCGCTGCAATTGCTCGATCTGCATGAAGACGCGGAATTGGGGCGCGATGCTGAAGCCGGCCGCGTTTCGCCTGCTGACAGACAAGGGCGCGCTCAGCAAATACCAGTTCGGCAGCATGATGGGGGCGCACTTCTTCTGCCCGACATGCGGGGTGCGCCTATTCACGGAAGGCAATATCGATGCGCTCGGAGGCGATTTTGTCTCGATCCAGGTCGGCACGCTCGATGATGCGAGCGATGAGGAACTGGCGGCCGCGCCGGTGCGCTATGCGGACGGGCGGCACGACAATTGGTGGAACGAGCCCGCGGTGAAGAGCTTCCTCTGACTATGTGGCGCGCGCCGCCGCGCGCCCGTGCTGCGGGATTTCGCTTGGCTCCGCCGCTGTCCGAGGGTGAAATCGGGGCGCCGGGAACGTCCTGATCCTGGCGGGATGGGGGGCCCATGAAGCCGCATCTGCTGGCGCTAGCGATCGCGTTCGGCTGCCTGGCGAGCCCGGCGGAGGCGCAGAGGATCGAGGCGACGGTCACGCTGCGCGCGGACCCCGACAGTCCGACGATCGACCCAAACATCTACGGCCAGTTCGTCGAGCATCTTGGGCGCGGGGTCTATGAAGGCGTCTGGGTCGGGGAGAATTCGCCGATCCCCAATGTGCGCGGCATCCGCAGCGATGTGGTGGCGGCCCTTCGCCGGATACGAACGCCGCTGGTGCGCTGGCCCGGCGGGTGCTTCGCCGAACTCTACCATTGGCGCGACGGCGTCGGGCCGCGCGGCGAGCGTCCGCTCAGCGTCAACACGGCCTGGGGCGACGAGCCGGAGACGAACGCCTTCGGCACGCATGAATTCATGGACTTCGTCGAGCAGATCGGCGCGAAGCCGTTTCTGGCGATCAATGTCGCGAGCGGCAGTCCAGGCGAGGCGCAAGCCTGGCTGCAATACATGACCGCGGCCCCGGACTCCTCGGCCGGGCAGGCGCGCGCGCGCGACGGCCGGCAAGCGCCTTACCAGGTTCCGTTCATCGGCGTCGGCAACGAGAACTGGGGCTGTGGCGGCAACATGACCGCCGCACATTATGCCGACGTCTATCGGCAGTATTACGCCGTGCTGCGCACGTACGGGACGCTGGTCGTCGCGGATGCGAACTCGGACGATTACGACTGGACCGAGACCGTGCTTCGGCGCGCGCTCTATCGCCACGCCAAGCCCACGCCGCACGCCTACATCAATCGCAATCCGCTCATCCAGATGATGTCGCTGCACTATTACACGCTGGCGGGCGACGATTGGGCCGACAAAGGGCCGGGCGTAGGGTTCACCGAGCGGCACTGGGCGCTGGCGCTTCAACGCGCTTACCGCATGGACGAGATCATCACGCGGCATTCGCGGATCATGGACCGCTTCGATCCGGAGCGACACATTGCGCTCTCCGTGAATGAATGGGGCACGTGGTGGCAGGCCGCGGATGGTCGGCCGTCAAACCTCTATCAGGCCAATACCCTGCGCGACGGCGTCATCGCGGGCATGACGCTCAACATCTTCCAGAACCACGCGGCGCGCGTGCGCATGGCCAACATCGCTCAGATGGTCAACGTGCTGCAGGCGATGATCCTCACCCGCGGCGCCGAGATGATCGTCACGCCGACCTATCACGTGTTCGATCTCTATCAGGTGCATCAGGGCAATCGGCTGGCGCCGGTGCAGGTGCGGTCGCCCAATTACGGATACGAAGGCGTCCGCGTCCCGGCGATCAGCGCGTCGGCCTCGCGCAGCGCCGACGGCGCTGTCTTCGTGTCGCTGGTGAACATCGATCCGGACAAGCCGGCGCGGGTCGTCGTGCGGGCGCCGGGGCAAAGCATCAGCCGCGCGACGGGGCGCGTCATGACCGCCGATGCGATGGATGCGCGTCCGGATTTCGGCGCGCCCGACCCGCTGGCACCGATCCCGCTCACGGATGTGGCGGTCAAGGACGGCGCGGTCGAAGTAGTCCTGCCGGCGAAATCGGTCGCGGTGGTCGAGATCCGCTGACCCGCCGGCGTTCGGCCGCGCTCAGGCGAAACTGCCGCGGAATCGATCGGTCGGGAGGGATGCGGCGCGGCTGGGGTGCACGACGAAATAGTCGATCCAGCGGTCGTCCACGATCCCGTCCACACGGCGCACGCCGTCGCCTTCGGCGACGAAGAGCGCATAGCCGCGCTGCTTGAGCCAGATCACGACCGCGTCGCCCGAGCTGTCGAAGTGCGCGCGCAATTGCTGGGGGTGGATCTCGACGAGCATCGAAGGCTTGTCGCGCTCGATGATGGCGGCGGCGCCTTTCAGCACTTCCATTTCGGCGCCTTCGCAATCGATGCGGAAAAAATCGACCTTGGCGATCCCGCGCCCGGCGCAAAAGGCGTCGAGGGAGAGCATCGGGGTCTCTTCTTCAAACCAGTCCGTCACTTCGCCCGCGAGGTCGGGGCGGAGCGTGTCTCCTGCAGAACCGGTAAAGGCGAAGGAGCGGCCCATGCGTCCGTTCGATTTGCGGGGCATGCGTAGCGTGATCTTGCCGTCGCTGGCGCCGATGGCGGCGTGGACCGGGTGGACCGCGTCGGCGAGGCCGTTGAGGGCAAGCGCGCGGGTGAGCACGGCGTAGGATTGGGCGGAGGGCTCGAAGGCCCAAACCTCTCTTGCGCCGGCGTGGCGCACCATCGCGTAGGCGTGGCGGCCGTCGCTCGCGCCGACATGCAGGCACACATCGCCCCGGGCGACGATGTCGGGGATGAAACGCACTTCCGGCTCGAACTTGCGGCCGCGGACGTTGCGCCAGGCGGTGCGGGCGGCGACCCGCCATGCGTCGGCCTGGGCGAGGAGCGGAACGTTGGACATTGGCAGCCCTTAGGTTAGGAGCGCGCGACCAAGCAAGCCGCCCCCGCTTCTCAATAACGATTCTGCGGCGATTTCCCGTCGGCGCCGCCAAGAGCGCGACGCGCGCGGCGGCGCTTGCGCCGGTGCGGCGAATCCCCGGTCTGTCGGCCTCCGGTCGCGCGCGGCGTCAAGGTTACGCTTGCGCTTGCCCACAAAACGTTGCATACGCGCCGGCTCGGCGGGCGCGTTCACGCTCGCTAAACCTGTCCAAGATTGCCGGCGCCGCGTTTCGGGCTCCCTCCCGAGGGATCCGCGCGCGGCTTAATCCGTCGCAAATCAGGGTGTTAGCCCTGCCGAGGCGAGCCTGCAGGAGACAGAGCTGACGTTTGGGCTCCTGATTCGCCGGCGACGGCGGCGCAGGCGTTCCTCAAGCGGCCGGCCCTGGGACAGACGGCGTCCATGCCGCGCTCCCAAGGCCGATCAGGGTCTGGGCACGCGGCTCCCCCGCTCGCGGGGCATGGGCGCCACGCTTCGCAAGGAGCGTCTTGGGGCGTCCGGATCGGCCGAACGCCTTGCAGCGCTTGGGAGATTCCCGAGCGAGGAGACTGCGATGGATCGTGCGCAAAAGTCCGAAGCGGTCGAGGTCATCCGGGGGATCTTCTCCCGGGCGGGCGTAGTGGTGGTCAGCCATTATTCGGGCCTCACCGTGGCGGACCTGGAAACCCTGCGCGGCCGGCTTCGCAAGGCCGGCGCGAACCTCAAAGTGGTGAAGAACCGGCTCGTGAAGCGGGCGCTCGAGGGCTCCGACGGCGCCATCGCGGCGGACCTCTTCGAGGGGCCGACGGCGATCGCGTTCTCGGCGGACCCTGTGGCCGCGCCGAAGATTGCGGTGGCGTACGCCAAGGAAAAGGAGCGCTTCGTGCTCCGCGGCGGGCTCATGGGAGCGACGCTCCTCAAGCCGGCCGACGTCCAGGCGCTCGCCTCGCTGCCGTCGCTCGACGAGCTGCGCGGAAAGCTCATCGGCCTCATCCAGGCGCCGGCGACCAAGGTCGCGGGCATCCTGCAGGCGCCGGCGGGCCAGCTCGCGCGGGTCATCGGGGCTTACGCCGCCAAGGGCTCAGAAGCCGCTTAAGTAACTGAAATCGCTCAAGCATCAGCTCAAATCGTTGGAGAGTATGGAATGGCCAAGCTGGAAAAAATCGTCGACGATCTCTCGTCCCTGACGGTGCTCGAAGCCGCGGAGCTCGCGAAGCTTCTGGAAGAGAAGTGGGGCGTCTCGGCGGCTGCGCCGGTTGCAGTCGCGGCGGCTCCGGCCGGCGGCGGCGGCGCCGCGGCGGCCCCGGCCGAAGAGCAGACCGAGTTCACCGTCGTCCTGGCCGCGGCCGGCGACAAGAAGATCGAGGTGATCAAGGAAGTCCGCGCGATCACCAATCTCGGCCTCAAGGAAGCCAAGGACCTGGTCGAGGGCGCGCCCAAGCCGGTCAAGGAAGGCGTCTCGAAGGCCGATGCAGAAAAGTTCAAGGCGCAGCTTGAAAAAGCCGGCGCGAAGGTCGAATTGAAATAGCCTGCGAATTCACCAAACCCGCTCGGACCGCGCTTCGGCGCGGGCCGACTTCTGTTCGTGCGCTGACCTGATCAGCGCCGGCGCCCGCGTTCGCGCGCTGGGCGCTCGGCGCCGTTCAGGCGACTGAGCGGTCAAAAAGCGTTCCGGCCGGCCCCTCGGGCTGCCGGTCCCCGGGGGCCCCCGGGGGGAAATCAAGCAGGCCTGGGAAGCACCAGGGATGGCATTCGCGTTCCGCCGCGGCGGAACGAGACAAAGGAACCGAAATGGCCCTGTCGTTCACCGGCAAGAAGCGCATCCGCAAGTCGTTCGGCAAGATCCCGGAAGCAGGGACGATGCCGAACCTCATCGAGGTGCAGAAGAGCTCCTACGACCAGTTCCTGCAGAAGGACGTGCGCGCGGCCGTCCGCAGAGACGAGGGGCTGGAGGCGGTCTTCAAGAGCGTCTTCCCGATCAAGGACTTCTCCGAGCGGGCCACGCTCGAATACGTCTCCTACGAGTTCGAGGAGCCGAAGTTCGACGTCGAGGAATGCCAGCAGCGCGACATGACCTACGCGGCGCCGCTGAAGGTGAAGCTGCGCCTCATCGTGTTCGAATCCGACGAGGAGACGGGCGCGAAGTCGGTGAAGGACATCAAGGAGCAGGACGTCTATCTCGGCGACATCCCGCTGATGACGGACAAGGGCACGTTCGTCGTCAACGGCACCGAGCGCGTGATCGTCTCCCAGATGCACCGTAGCCCGGGCGTCTTCTTCGACCACGACAAGGGCAAGACGCACGCGTCGGGCAAGCTGCTCTTCGCGGCGCGGGTCATCCCCTATCGCGGCTCGTGGCTCGATTTCGAGTTCGACGCGAAGGACATCCTCTTCGTGCGCATCGACCGGAAGCGGAAGCTGCCGGCGACGACGCTGCTCTATGCGCTCGGCATGGACAACGAGTCGGTGCTCGGCGCCTTCTACGACAAGATCGCCTACACGCGGACGCCGAAGGGCTGGACGACGCGCTTCCGCGCCGAGCGCTGGCGCGGCGAGAAGCCGAACTACGACGTCGTCGACGCCAAGACCGGCAAGGTCGTGGTGGAGGCGGGCCGCAAGATTTCCGCGCGGCAGGCTTCCAAGCTCGTCGAGGACGGCGTCGTCGATATCCTGGTGCCGTCGGAAGACCTTTTCGAGCGCTACGTGGCCGAAGACATCGTCAACATGGACACCGGCGAGATCTTCGCCGAAGCCGGCGAGGCGCTTACCGAGCACCTGGTGGCGACGCTGGTGGAGGCGGGGCACAAGGAGATTTCCGTGCTCGCGATCGACCCGACGTCGATCGGGCCTTATCTGCGCAACACGCTCGTGCTCGACAAGAACGAGAACCGCGAGCAGGCGCTGTTCGACATCTATCGCGTGATGCGCCCCGGCGAGCCGCCGACGATCGAGACTGCCGAAGTGCTCTTCCACGGGCTCTTCTCCGACCAGGAGCGCTACGATCTCTCCGCGGTCGGCCGCGTGAAGATGAACATGCGGCTCGGGATGGACACGCCGGACGAGCTCCGAGTGCTGCGCCGCGAAGACATCCTGCTCGTCATGAAGACGCTCTGCGACCTCCGGGACGGACGCGGGGAAGTCGATGACATCGACAATCTCGGCAATCGCCGGGTGCGCTCGGTCGGCGAGCTGATGGAGAACCAATACCGCGTCGGGCTGCTGCGCATGGAGCGGGCGATCCGCGAGCGGATGAGCTCGGTCGATATCGAGACCGTGATGCCGCACGACCTGATCAACGCCAAGCCGGCGGCGGCGGCGGTGCGGGAGTTCTTCGGCTCCAGCCAGCTTTCGCAATTCATGGACCAGACCAACCCGCTCTCCGAGATCACGCACAAGCGGCGGCTCTCGGCGCTGGGGCCGGGCGGCCTCACGCGCGAACGGGCCGGCTTCGAGGTGCGCGACGTGCACCCGACGCATTACGGGCGGATCTGCCCGATCGAGACGCCGGAAGGCCCGAACATCGGCCTCATCAATTCGCTCGCGACGCATGCGCGGGTGAACAAGTACGGCTTCATCGAAAGCCCGTACCGCAAGGTCGTGGACGGCAAGCCGATGGACGAGATCGTCTATCTCTCGGCCATGGAAGAGGCCAAGCACAAGATCGCGCAGGCAAACGTGCCGATGGATTCCAAGGGGCGGCTCGCCGAGGAGCTCGTGCAGGCGCGCGAGAACGGCGACGCGATGCTCATCCATCGCGACGAGATCGACCTCATCGACGTGTCGCCGAAGCAGGTCGTGTCGGTGGCCGCCGCGCTCATCCCGTTCCTGGAGAACGACGACGCCAACCGCGCGCTGATGGGCTCGAACATGCAGCGTCAGGCCGTGCCGCTCCTGCGCGCGGACGCGCCGCTCGTCGGCACCGGCATGGAGAGCGTCGTGGCGCGCGACAGCGGCGCGACGATCACCGCGCGCCGCTCCGGCGTCGTGGAGCAGGTGGACAGCCAGCGGATCGTCGTGCGCGCGACCGAGGAGCGCGACCCGGCCAAGCCGGGCGTGGACATCTATCGCCTCCTGAAGTTCCAGCGCTCGAACCAGAACACCTGCATCACGCAGCGCCCGATCGTGAAGGTCGGCGACCTGGTGAAGGCGGACGACATCATCGCCGACGGGCCCTCCACCGAACTCGGCGAGCTCGCGCTCGGGCGGAACGTGCTCGTCGCGTTCACGCCCTGGAACGGGTACAATTTCGAGGACTCGATCCTCATCTCCGAGCGCATCGTGAAGGACGACGTGTTCACCTCGATCCATATCGAGGAGTTCGAGATCGCGGCGCGCGACACCAAGCTCGGCCCTGAGGAAATCACCCGCGACATCCCGAACGTCGGCGAAGAAGCGCTGCGCAATCTCGATGAAGCCGGGATCGTGGCGATCGGCGCGGAAGTGGAAGCAGGCGACATCCTGGTCGGCAAGGTGACGCCGAAGGGCGAGAGCCCGATGACGCCGGAAGAGAAGCTCCTGCGCGCCATCTTCGGGGAAAAGGCCTCCGACGTGCGCGACACGTCCTTGCGCCTGCCCCCGGGCGTCAACGGCACCATCGTCGAGGTGCGCGTGTTCAATCGCCACGGCGTCGACAAGGACCAGCGCGCGCTGCAGATCGAGCGCGAAGAGATCGAGAGCCTGGCGCAGGACCGCGACGACGAGCTCGCGATCCTGGAGCGCAACATCTTCGGGCGCCTGAAGGAGATCATGGTCGGCAAGACCGCGGTGTCCGGGCCGAAGGGCTTCAAGAAGGGCACGGTCGATGAGGGCATGCTGGAGCAATTCTCCCGCGGCCAGTGGTGGCAGATCGGGCTGGAGGACAGCTCTGCGATCTCCGAGATCGAGGGCCTGAAGAAGCAGTACGACGAGGCCAAGAAGCGGCTCGACACGCGCTTTGCGGACAAGGTCGATAAGCTGCAGCGCGGCGACGAGCTCGCGCCGGGCGTGATGAAGGTCGTCAAGGTGTTCGTGGCGGTGAAGCGCAAGCTGCAGCCGGGCGACAAGATGGCCGGACGGCACGGCAACAAGGGCGTGATCTCCAAGATCGTGCCGGTTGAGGACATGCCGTTCACCGATGACGGCACGCAGGTCGATATCGTGCTCAATCCGCTGGGCGTGCCTTCGCGGATGAATGTCGGCCAGATCCTGGAGACGCATCTGGGATGGGCTTGCGCGGGCCTCGGGCGGCGCGTGCGCGACGCGCTCGAAGTCTATGAGCGCGAGGGCGACAAGAAGGGCCTCATGAAGCAGCTCAAGGAGGTCTACGGACCCGAGCAGGAGCTGCCGAGCGGCGACGAGGAGATCAAGGAGCTGGCGCAGAACATCTCGAAGGGGCTGCCGATGGCGACCCCGGTGTTCGACGGCGCGAAGGACGCGGACATCCGCTCCGCGCTCAAGGCGGCGGGTCTCAGCGAGACCGGGCAGGTGCAGCTCTATGACGGGCTCACCGGCGAGCCGTTCGCGCGGCCGGTGACGGTCGGCTACATCTACATGCTGAAGCTGCACCATCTGGTGGACGACAAGATCCACGCGCGCTCGATCGGGCCCTATTCGCTGGTCACCCAGCAGCCGCTCGGCGGCAAGGCCCAGTTCGGCGGACAGCGCTTCGGCGAAATGGAGGTGTGGGCGCTCGAAGCCTATGGCGCGGCCTACACGTTGCAGGAAATGCTGACCGTGAAGTCCGACGACGTGGCGGGGCGCACGAAAGTCTACGAGGCGATCGTGCGCGGCGACGACGCGTTCGAAGCGGGCATCCCGGAAAGCTTCAACGTGCTCGTGAAGGAAATGCGGTCGCTCGGCCTCAACGTCGATCTTTCGCAGGGCGGGCCGGAGAGCCGGGCCGCCGAATAGAGACGAGCCTGCCTTCCTCGATCGAGAGAAAGGTTCCGAGCGAAGCGGAGGACGGCCGCCTCAAGCTTTCGCTCAGCGCCTCTTCCCTCGAACGAGGGGTGAGGAACGACAACAAGAGGAATATTGCGCATGAACGCAATGGATCGTGACATCGCCAACGTGTTCGGGCAGCAGAACCAGCCGCCCGCGCCCGTGTTCGACCGCATCCGGATCTCGATCGCGTCTCCCGATCAGATCCGCTCGTGGTCCTATGGCGAAATCCGCAAGCCCGAGACCATCAATTACCGCACGTTCAAGCCCGAACGCGACGGACTCTTCTGCGCGCGCATCTTCGGGCCGATCAAGGACTACGAGTGCCTGTGCGGCAAGTACAAGCGGATGAAGTACAAGGACATCATCTGCGAGAAGTGCGGCGTGCAGGTGACGCTGCAGCGCGTGCGGCGCGAGCGGATGGGCCATATCGAGCTCGCCGCGCCGGTGGCGCACATCTGGTTCCTTAAGAGCCTGCCCTCGCGCATTGCGCTCATGCTCGACATGCCGCTCAAGGACATCGAGCGCGTGCTCTATTTCGAGCAGTTCGTGGTGGTGGAGCCGGGCGTCACGACGCTCAAGGCCAAGGAACTCCTGACCGAAGAGGACCTGCTCGCGCGGCAGGACGAGTTCGGCGAGGACGCTTTCACCGCGCAGATCGGCGCGGAAGCCATCCGCACGCTCCTCCTCCAGCTCGACCTGGAGCGCGAGGCGGAATTCCTGCGCAAGGAAATCGCGGAAGCGACGACCGAGCTGAAGCCGAAGAAGCTCTCCAAGCGCCTGAAGCTCGTGGAGGCGTTCATCAAGTCCGGCAACAAGCCGGAATGGATGATCCTGACGGTGGTGCCGGTCATTCCGCCGGAACTGCGTCCGCTGGTTCCCCTGGACGGCGGCCGCTTCGCGACCTCGGACCTGAACGACCTTTATCGCCGCGTCATCAACCGGAACAACCGGCTGAAGCGCCTGATGGAGCTCAGGGCGCCGGACATCATCATCCGCAACGAGAAGCGGATGCTGCAGGAGGCGGTCGATGCGCTGTTCGACAACGGCCGGCGCGGCCGGGTCATCACGGGCGCCAACAAGCGGCCGCTGAAGTCGCTCGCCGACATGCTGAAGGGCAAGCAGGGCCGGTTCCGGCAGAACCTGCTCGGCAAGCGCGTGGATTATTCCGGGCGTTCGGTGATCGTGGTCGGCCCCGATCTCAAGCTGCACCAGTGCGGCCTGCCGAAGAAGATGGCGCTCGAGCTCTTCAAGCCGTTCATCTATTCGAAGCTCGACGCGAAGGGCCTTTCGGGCACCGTGAAGCAATCGCGGCGCATGGTGGAGAAGGAGCGTCCCGAAGTCTGGGACGTGCTGGAAGAGGTCATCCGGGAGCACCCGGTGCTGCTCAACCGCGCGCCGACGCTGCACCGGCTGGGCATCCAGGCGTTCGAGCCGAAGCTGATCGAAGGCAAGGCGATCCAGCTGCACCCGCTCGTCTGCGCGGCGTTCAACGCCGACTTCGACGGCGACCAGATGGCCGTGCACGTGCCGCTTTCGCTGGAAGCGCAGCTTGAAGCGCGCGTGCTGATGATGAGCACGAACAACATCCTCAGCCCCGCGAACGGCCGGCCGATCATCGTGCCGTCGCAGGACATCGTGCTCGGGCTCTATTACCTCTCGATCATCAAGGACGGCGAGAAGGGCGAGGGCAAGCTCTTCGCGGACATGGGCGAGATCGAAGCCGCGCTCGAAGCGGGCGTCGTCTCTCTGCACGCCAAGATCAAGGCGCGTCTGCAGGTGATGGACGAGAAGGGCAAGCTCAAGCAGATCACGGTGGAGTCCACGCCGGGGCGCATGAAGCTCGCTGAGCTCCTGCCGAAGAACCCGAAGATCAGCCACAAGCTGGTCGAGGCGCTGATGACCAAGAAGGAGATCGGCGCGCTCATCGACCAGGTGTATCGCCATTGCGGGCAGAAGGAGACGGTGATCTTCGCCGACCGCATCATGGCGCTCGGCTTCCGCGAGGCGTGCAAGGCCGGCATCTCGTTCGGCATGGGCGACATGATCGTGCCGAAGGCCAAGGAAAAGCTCGTGGAGGACACCCGCAAGCAGGTGGCCGAGTACGAGAAGCAATATGCCGGCGGCCTCATCACCAAGGGCGAGAAGTACAACAAGGTCGTGGACGCGTGGTCGAAGTGCACCGACAAGGTCGCCGACGCGATGATGGACGAGGCCTCCAAGCCGCGCACGGAGCTCGCGCACGCGGGCGAGCTCAATTCCATCTTCATGATGGCGCATTCGGGCGCGCGCGGCTCGAAGAACCAGATGAAGCAGCTCGCCGGGATGCGCGGGCCGATGGCCAAGCCTTCGGGCGAGATCATCGAGACGCCGATCATCTCGAACTTCAAGGAAGGGCTTTCGGTCCTTGAATACTTCAACTCCACCCACGGCGCCCGCAAGGGCCTCGCGGACACCGCGCTGAAGACGGCGAACTCGGGCTATCTCACGCGGCGTCTGGTGGACGTGGCGCAGGATTGCATCATCACCGAGGAGGATTGCGGCACCCGCGACGGCATCGAGATGCGCGCGGTGATCGACGGTGCGGACATCGTGGTCTCGCTCGGCGACCGGATCATGGGCCGCCATTCGGCGGTCGAGGTCGCCGATCCGGGCACCGGGGAAATCCTGGCGCCGGCCGGGGCGTATCTGGAAGAAGAGCTGGTCGCGAAGATCGAGCATGCGGGCGTGCTGGCGGTGAAGGTGCGCTCGGTGCTCACCTGCGAAACCCGCACGGGCGTCTGCGGTTATTGCTACGGGCGCGATCTGGCGCGCGGCTCCTCGGTCAATGTCGGCGAAGCGGTGGGCGTCATCGCGGCGCAGTCGATCGGCGAGCCGGGCACGCAGCTCACGATGCGCACGTTCCACATCGGCGGCGCCGCGCAGGTCGCGGAGCAGTCGGTGATGGAATCGGCGCACGACGGCTCGGTGCGGCTCATCAACCGCGCGACGGTGAAGAGCGCGGGCGGCGATTTCGTCGTCATGACGCGCAACATGCAGGTCTCGGTCGTCGATGCGGAAGGCAAGGAGCGGCAGAGCTTCAAGCTGCCGTTCGGCGCGCGGCTCAAGGTCGATGAAGGCGCCAAGATCGGGCGCGGGGAACGCATCGCGGAATGGGATCCCTATTCCACGCCGATCCTCACCGAGGTGAAGGGCAAGGTCCGCTTCCAGGACCTGGTCGATAATGTCTCGGCGCGCGACGAGTTCGACGAAGAGACCGGCATCTCGTCCAAGGCCGTCATCGACTGGCGGTCGAGCTCCAAGGGCACGGACCTCCACCCGGCGGTGCTCATCATCGACGAGAAGAAGGACAAGCCGGTGAAGCTCGCGAACGGAGCGGACGCGCGCTACCTGCTTCCGGTCGGCGCGATCCTCTCGGTCGCGGAAGGCGATGAAGTCACGCCGGGGCAGGATCTGGCGCGGATCGCGACCGGCGGCGCCAAGACGCGCGACATCACGGGCGGTCTGCCGCGCGTGGCGGAGCTCTTCGAGGCGCGGCGTCCCAAGGACCACGCGATCATCGCGGACATCGACGGGCGCGTGGAGTTCGGCAAGGACTACAAGAACAAGCGTCGCCTGCGGCTGGTGCCGGAGGACGATGCCGATCCGATGGAGTACATGATCCCGAAGGGCAAGCACCTGGCGGTGCAGGAAGGCGACTTCATCAAGAAGGGCGACTACCTGCTCGACGGCAATCCCGCCCCGCAGGACATCCTCTCGATCATGGGCGTGGAAGCGCTCGCCAACTATCTGGTGGAGGAGATCCAGAAGGTCTACCGGCTGCAGGGCGTGCCGATCAACGACAAGCACATCGAGGTGATCGTTCGCCAGATGTTGCAGAAGGTCGAGGTCACGGACGCCGGCGACACCGAGTTCCTCAAGGGCGAAGCGGTCGATTCGCTCGACCTGGAAGACGAGAACAAGCGCGTGAAGGAGCTTGGGCTCCGCGGCGCGACGGCGCAGTCGATGCTGCTCGGCATCACGAAGGCCAGCTTGCAAACGCGGTCGTTCTTCTCGGCGGCTTCGTTCCAGGAGACGACGCGGGTGCTCACCGACGCGGCGTCGAACGGCAAGGTCGATCCGCTGGAGGGCCTGAAGGAGAACGTCATCGTCGGCCGGCTCATCCCGGCGGGCACCGGCGGTCAGCTCAGGCGCTACCAGAAGCTCGCGGCCGAACGCGACGCGAAGCTGGAGCTGAGCCGGCCGCGCGCCGCCGCGATCGACCAGGCGGCCGAATAATCCCGCTGCAGCGGCTCGGAAATGCAAAGGGCCGGGGGAACACCCCCGGCCCTTTCGTTTTGAAGGCGCCGCGCTCCGATCGGGGGGCGTCAGTCGAAGATGTCGAGGAGGTCGAAGCCGCCGCGGCGGCGGCGGCCATGTGCGCCTTGGCGGCGCGGATCGTAGCCTTGCTCGCCGTACTCGCCCCGCTCGCCATATGAATCATGCGGGCGCTGCGGGGGCTGGGAATATTGCTGGGGCTGGCGCTGCTCGTAGGCGCGTTCGTAGGCTTTGGGATCGCGGCGGAATTCCTGGCGTTCGGCTTCCAGCGCCTGGATCTCGCCGCGGGCGCCGTCGATGATCTTCTCCAGCTCGCCGCGGTCGAGCCAGACGCCGCGACAGGTCGGGCACATGTCGAAGGCGACGTCGCTGCGTTTCACCTCGTTCATGGACGCATTGCAGTTCGGGCACATCAGCAGGGGCATGGGGATTTCGCTCCTCGACCAAAGGGTCGGAGGTGGGAAATCGCGCGGGTCCCCGCCAGGGCGATCACGAGGGGTTGACGGACGCGCGCCAAACGGCTTGACGGCATAGGGGCGCCTCCCTATTTTCCGCGGCTCTTTCGTGGGGCGGCCGTCCGCGGACCGTGGAAACGCGCCCTCTTCGAATCGTACAGCCGGCGCGCCTTACGGCCCTCTCGCGGAGAGCCCCTAAAGCGCGTCCCTAGCGCCGATATTAGGCAGAAGAAAAGGAACAGATCGGCCCATGCCGACCGTCAACCAGCTCATCCGCAAGCCGCGCTCGCCGCTCGTCGCCCGCAACAAGGCGCCCGCGCTCAAGGCCTGCCCGCAGAGGCGCGGCGTCTGCACCCGCGTCTACACCACGACCCCGAAGAAGCCGAACTCGGCGCTTCGCAAGGTCGCGAAGGTGCGTCTGACCACGGGCATCGAGGCGGTCTGCTACATCCCCGGCGAAGGGCACAATCTGCAGGAGCACTCGGTGGTGCTCATCCGCGGCGGCCGCGTGAAGGACCTGCCGGGCGTGCGCTACCACATCCTGCGCGGCGTCCTCGACACCCAAGGCGTCAAGGACCGCAAGCAACGCCGCTCGCTCTACGGCGCCAAGCGGCCGAAATGATCTCACGCTCCGCGTGAGGTCATCCGGACGGCGCCGGCCGCGACGATCCGGGATCGATCTCAAGAAAAGGAACCGAACCAATGTCCCGCCGTCACCGCGCCGAGCCCCGCGAGGTTCTGCCCGATCCCGTCCATGGCGACCTCGTGCTCACCAAGTTCATGAATTACATCATGTACGAGGGGAAGAAGTCGGTCGCCGAGACGATCGTCTATGGCGCGCTCGACAACGCCGAGAAGAAGATGAAGCGGGCGGCGATGGAAGTGTTCCACGACGCGCTCGCCAATGTCGCGCCGGCGATCGAGGTGCGCTCCCGCCGGGTCGGCGGGGCGACCTATCAGGTGCCGGTGGAAGTGCGCCCCGAGCGCCGCCAGGCGCTGGCCATCCGCTGGCTGGTGGCGGCCGCGCGCGCGCGGAGCGAAAAGACGATGCAGGAGCGGCTCTCCGGCGAGCTCATCGATGCGTCCAACAATCGCGGCAACGCGGTGAAGAAGCGGGAGGACACGCACCGCATGGCGGAGGCCAACCGGGCCTTCTCGCATTATCGCTGGTAAAGGAAGAATTCCCCAATGCCCCGGCAATACGCCATCGAGGACTACCGTAATTTCGGCATCATGGCGCATATCGACGCCGGCAAAACCACGACCACGGAACGCATCCTCTTCTACTCCGGAAAGAGCCACAAGATCGGCGAAGTCCATGACGGCGCGGCCACCATGGACTGGATGGAGCAGGAGCAGGAGCGCGGCATCACCATCACGTCGGCGGCGACGACGACGTTCTGGAACGGCAAGCGCCTCAACATCATCGACACGCCCGGCCACGTCGACTTCACGATCGAGGTGGAGCGCTCGCTGCGCGTGCTCGACGGGGCGGTGGTCGTGCTCGACGGCAACCAGGGCGTGGAGCCGCAGACCGAAACCGTCTGGCGCCAGGGCGACAAGTACAAGGTGCCGCGCATCATCTTCGCCAACAAGATGGACAAGATCGGCGCCGACTTCTTCAATTGCGTCGCCGACATCAAGAAGCGGCTCGGCGCGCGCCCGGTGCCGCTGCAGCTGCCGATCGGATCGGAATCGAACTTCCGCGGCGTGATCGACCTCGTGGAGATGCGCGCGATCGTTTGGAAGGACGAGGCGCTCGGCGCGAAGTTCGATTATGCCGACATTCCCGACGATCTGAAGGAGCAGGCGTCGGAATACCGCGCCGCTCTGGTGGAGGCCGCCGTCGAGCTCGACGACGACGTGATGGCCGCCTATCTCGACGGCCAGGAGCCGGACAAGGCGACGCTGAAGCGGCTCATCCGCCTCGCGGTGCTGAAGGCGGCCTGGTATCCGATGCTGTGCGGCTCGGCGTTCAAGAACAAGGGCGTGCAGCCCTTGCTCGACGCGGTCGTGGATTATCTGCCCTCGCCGATCGACCGTCCCGCCATCAAGGGCGTGGACATGGACGATCCGGAGAAGGAGATCATCCGCACGTCCGACGACAAGGAGCCGCTGTCGCTCCTGGCGTTCAAGATCATGGACGACCCGTTCGTCGGCACGATCACGTTCTGCCGGATCTATTCGGGCATCCTGAACACGGGCGATGGCCTGCTCAACTCGACGCGCGACAAGAAGGAGCGCGCCGGGCGCATGCTGCTCATGCACGCCAACAACCGCGAGGACATCAAGGAAGCCTATGCCGGCGACATCGTCGCGCTGGCGGGCCTCAAAGAAGTCCGCACCGGCGACACGCTCTGCGATCCGCAGAAGCCGGTCATCCTGGAGCGGATGGAATTCCCCGAGCCGGTCATCGAAGTGGCGATCGAGCCGAAATCGAAGGCCGACCAGGAAAAGCTCGGCGTCGCGCTCGCGAAGCTGGCGGCGGAGGATCCCTCCTTCCGCGTCTCGACCGACCAGGAAAGCGGCCAGACCATCCTCAAGGGGATGGGCGAGCTGCATCTCGACATCAAGGTCGATATCCTGAAGCGCACCTACAAGGTGGAAGCCAATGTGGGCGCGCCGCAGGTGGCGTACCGCGAGAAGCTCGGCAAGAAGGCGACGATCAACTACACGCACAAGAAGCAGACCGGCGGTTCGGGCCAGTTCGCCGAAGTGAAGATCGAGTTCGCCCCGGGCGAGCCGGGAACCGGCTTCGTGTTCAAGAACGCGATCGTCGGCGGCGCGGTGCCGAAGGAATACGTGCCGGGCGTGGAGAAGGGCCTCAACATGAGCAAGGAGAACGGCCTTTTGGCCGGGTTCCCGCTCATCGACTTCTCCGCGACGCTGATCGACGGCAAGTACCACGACGTCGATTCCAACGTGCTCACCTTCCAGATCGCGGCGCAGGCGGCGTTCCGGGAGCTGAAGGAGAAGGGCGATCCCAAGCTGCTCGAGCCGATCATGAAGGTCGAAGTCACGAGCCCCGAGGAATATGTCGGCTCGGTGATCGGCGATCTCAATTCACGGCGCGGGATGATCCAGGGCCAGGACATGCGCGGCAACGCCACCATCATCAATGCGATGGTGCCGCTCGCCAACATGTTCGGCTACGTCAACACGCTCAGGTCTTTCAGCCAGGGCCGCGCCTCCTATGTGATGGAATTCGACCATTACGAAGAGGTGCCCCGGGCGGTCGCCCAGGAGGTCCTGGCGAAGCTCAACGGATAAGATCGATCCGCGGCGCCGAGCTCAGCGAAGCGACCGGGATCCACTGAAACGCAACTCACAAAAGGACGGAGGCCACGATGGCCAAGGAAAAGTTCGAGCGGAACAAGCCGCACTGCAATATCGGCACGATCGGTCACGTGGACCACGGGAAGACGACGCTGACGGCTGCGATCACGATGGTGCTTGCGAAGTCGGGCGGGGCGACGGCGAAGAAGTAC
>JAEUMQ010000004.1 GCA_016791425.1 Hyphomonadaceae bacterium
CTAGTCGCGAGCGGCGCATGATGACCGTGAAGGCCTCGACAAGCACGCTCATTGGATGTCGCCCCTTCGCTGAGCTGCGGTCAGCTTCCTTCGAGAGCGATAGCATTGCCAGTGGAGTGCGTGAACGGCAGTCTCGGGCCAATCCGGCTCGGGTCGCCACATTCCAACTAGCGGCGGAGGCTCTCCGAACCGGTCGTGCAGCCGGCTGCGCTGGCCTAGGCCGGAGATCGCCGAGAGACGTCATTGGTAACGCCTGGCGTCGACGACATCGATGACGGACGTCGAGTGCTTTTCAGACCTCCAGCACCGGGCGGCCGAGAGCCTCCATGATCGGGGTGATCCCCAGCCCCGGCGCATCGGACGCGCGCATGTTGCCGTTGAAGCGTTTGGGCGCCCCGGCTGCAATGTCCTTCGTGCCGTAAGAGTTGAAATCGGTCGCCGAAAAGCAGAACTCCGCGGGCGTCGATTGCGCCAGATGGGCGATGGTGGCGGTGACGATGTCACCGCCCCAGGTGTCCTCGATGGTCATTGGCAGCCCCGCGCTGATGCACAGGTCGCGCATCTGGCGCGCCTTGGTCAGACCGCCGACCTTGGAGATCTTGAGATTGATGATGTCCATCGCGCCGTCAGCGATTGCACGCATGAGGTCGCCCACTCCGCCGATCACTTCGTCCAGCACGAAGGGCAGCGACGAGCGGCGGCGCGTGGCGAGGCATTCCTCATAGGTCGGCGAGGGTTGCTCGATATAGACATCGACGTCGCGCACCGCGTTCACGACGCGCGCGGCCTCGTGCATCGTCCAGCCGGTGTTGGCGTCGGCCACGAGGACATCGCTGGGTTGCAGCACCGCGCGGGCGGCCCGGATGCGGACGATGTCGCTGTCGGCGTCGGCGCCGACCTTCAGCTGGAACTTGGTATAGCCCTGCGCGCGGTAGGTAGCGACATTTGCAGCCATGGCGTCGGGTTCGATCTGCGAGATGGCGCGGTAGAGGCCGATGTCGTCCTGCTCGCGCCCCCCTAGAAGCTGATAGCAGGGCAGGCCCGTCGCCTTGCCGAGGATGTCCCAGCAAGCCACATCGATCGCGGCCTTCACGTAAGGGTGCCCGCGCAGCACCGCGTCCATGCGGCGGTTCAGCACCATCAGGTCGCGCGGGTCCATCCCGATGACCTTCGGCGCGATTTCGGCCAGCCCCGAGCGCACCCCCAGCGCATAGGCCGGCAGATAGGCCGACCCCAGCGGGCAGCATTCGCCCCAGCCGGTGATCCCGGCGTCGGTCTGCACCTCGACCACGGTGGTGTCGAACACTTCGACATAGTTGCCGTTCGACCAGCTGTAGCGGCCTTCTCTCAGCGCCAAGTCGACCTGATAAGCCTTGATGGCGGTGATCCTCATGTTTGTCTCCGGAGCTTTTGGGCCAAGCCGCGCCCGCTCATCACTTTCTTCGAATGGATGACCAACTCTAATTGTGCCGTCGATCACATTCGCCAAGTTACGGCGCGGTTTCGCCGAAAGGCGACATCGAGTTGACTCGCTAGTTGGCGTCGATCACCGCGAACGGCGCCCAGGCGGCAGGGTGGGCGAAGGACTCGCCGCTCGCGTCGGCGGATGCGTCTTGTTGAAGCGCTTGCATCGATGCTCGCATGGCCTCTGGATTGCGCAGGCTTCCTACACGCGACAGACGCGCAGCCTCCGTGGTGAGGCGCATGGCGGCGGTGTCGAACACGGGATAGTGCGAGACCAGCAGCGATTGTGCGCCAGCGTAGAAAAATGCCCGCGCCAGCCCAGACAGCGCATCCGCATCTGGCCGCCCACCAGCGGCGGTGTTGCACGCCGACAGGATCACAAACCGTGCCGACAGCGTCAGGGTGGCGGCCTCCGAAGCGGTGAGCAAGCCGTCGTTGTCCGACATGAGCGCCGTCGCGTCGGCGACAGCCGGCGGCGTCAGCGCCAACGCGGGCTCGGCGATACTGTTCTGGAACTCGCCCGCGACGAGCCCATGGGTGGCGAACGCCACAACCTCGGCCCGGCCAAGCCTCCCGTCGGCGTTGCGGCGGCGCAGTTCTGCTTCGCTGGCCTCGAGCTGCAGCACGTACGAGTCGCGACCAGCTCCGAGACTTGCGGCAAGCTGGCGAATCTCACCGGCCGAATTAGCTAGGCGCGGCAATTGGCTGAACGCGGTGGGGTCTGCGACCGCGCCGCGGAAATAGGAGCGTGCCGGCAGCAGTCCCGCAGTCCGCCTGCCGCGCGATTCCGCATCAGCAACGCCGCCGAACGCCGGATCTCCGACCCCGAAGAACGGACTGCGTTGTGTCTGGGCGCGCTCGAGAGGATAGAGTCGCTGGATCCGCAGCGCCGACACCGACGGCAGGATCGCCAGCGTGCGCTCCACGCCAAGCCAAGCGGTTTGGCGCAGCACGGTCGGATCGATGTCGCCCGCCGCTCCGCCGGGCGGGGTCTGCATCGGCAGCGCCGCGAACGGCAGGCTCATCAGCGATCCTTGCGGCGCGATCAACCAGCGCGTCTTGCCCGCAAGCGCGGCGACGATGTCCGGGGCGCCGAACAGCGCCCGGTAAAGCGCAAACGCGCGCGCTCGATCGTAGAACAGCGTCGGTGCCGGCCGCCCGGGCGCCGCCGTTGCGCCGGCGCCGTCATTAGCAAGCATCGCGTGCAGCGCTGCGATCTCGGCGGCGAGCGCATCCGGCGCCAGCGGTATTTCGGCCCATGCTGAGGTCTGCTTGGTGACGACGAAAACGAGACCTCTGCGTTGGCCTTGGGGCATGCGTGCATCGCCGGGCGTCAGCAGGATCAGCGCCTCGTCGGCGCCGAGCAGGCGCCCCTTGTCCCCGGTGGTCGCTTGCAGATCGGCGACCGAGAGCGGCGTTGCTTTCAGGAGATCGAAGTAGCGTGGGAAGCGCGCCGCCAAATCGCTCTCTGCTGACACAAGCCGCGCAGCCGCCGCGGCGCGCTCGGTTCCCAGCGCCGCACGCCGTGCATCTCCGGCGGGGCCCTGTCCGGCCGCTTCCGAGATCTGTGCGTCGATCGCCGCGATGCGGTCCAGCGCACCGCGCCAAGTCGCCACCGCAGCGCCGGCGCCTGCACGATCGGCCGCGATCCGCGCGGCGCCTTGAGCCAGCGCATCGGCCGACGAGGAAGCCCGGATCGCCTGCGCCGCCGCAAACGCTTCGGCGCGCAAGGCAGGCGCTTGCCTGTTTTGGCTCGTCGCCGTGCTCCAGGCCGCGCGCGCCCTCCGCGAGCGACGCGTCGGCGCGGGCGCGACGACCTTCCCGTGCTCGCAAAGCCGCACGTGTGTGCGATAACGCAGGAGCGAAGTGTGCCTGCTGCAATTCAACAAACGCGAGGTCTTCTGCGCTCTGGACTGTATCTGGATGGTCCGCTCCCAGGCGCGCCATCCGGATCGACAGGGCCCGCTGAAAGAGAGCTTCGGCCTCGGCGTCCCGAGTCTGGAGGTATAGGTTCACCGCGAGATCGTGGACGTGCCGCGCGGTGTCGGGATGGTCTGCGCCACGCGCTTCGCTGATCGACAGCGCGCGCCGGAGCAGAGGCTCGGCGGCAGCGTGCTGTCGTTGGCCCTCGAGGTTGGCTGCGAGGTTGTTGAGGCTCGCCGCCGTCGCGGGATGTGCCGCGCCAAGGCGCTCCTCGTTGATCCCTAGGGCGCGCCGCAGCAGCGGCTCGGCGTCGGCGCCTCGACCCTGAGCTTCAAGACTGACCGCCAAGTTGGTTAGATATAGCGCCACATAGGGATGCGTCGCACCGAAGCGCGCTTCCGTCATCGAAAGGGCTCGCCGATATAGCGGTTCGGCGTCCGCGTCGCGCCCTTGGTTGTGAAAAGCCAGCGCAAGATTGCCGATGATTGCAGCAGTGCCCGCGTCGTCGGCGCTCGGGTGAGTCTCTTCAATCGAGAGTGCGCGTCTGAGCAGCGGTTCGGCGTCTGCGTAGCGGCCCTGGCTTTGAAGATTCCCAGCGATGTTGTTCAAGGTCTGCGCGACCACGACATCGTCGGCGCCGAGCCGTGCCTCTCGGATCGACAGCGCACGTCGCAGGAGCGGCTCCGCCTCGGCGTAGCGGCCCTGGCTGTCCAGATTGACCGCCAGGTTGCTAAGGCTCCCCGCCGTAAAGGGATGATCCGCGCCAAGGCGCGCCTCGCGGATCGACACCGCGCGTCGGTCCAGCGCCTCGGCGTCGGCGTAACGGCCCTGGCTTTGGAGATTTCCTGCCAGTTGTTCGACACCCAGCGCCGTGAAGGGATGGCGAGGGCCCCAGGTCATCTCGAAGATGGAAAGCGCCTCGCGCCACAAGGGCTCCGCGCTGCGATAGTCGCCATGCTCTTCGAGATCCTGCGCGGTCGTGAAGAGGTGGCGCCCGCGCTGATCTTCGGCCGACGTCCACGGCCGCACGTCCGGGGGCACCGAAAGGGGTTCGATCGGTGCCGGCCGCGCCGCTGCGGCGGCAGAGGGTTGTTGAGCTTGCGAAGTCGCCCTGGGCGCCATGATCGCCAGCACCGCAGACAGCGCCGCGATCAGCGCCCTGCCGGCTTTCCGCCGTCCGCTGATGGTCATGGTGGCCTCCGCCCAACGATCCCCCTGGTAAATCGCGGCAATGGCCGTGTCGCAACAGCAGAAGTGCGTCGCCGATCTGAGCAAGACTCAACAGCGGCGGCGTCGCTCAGAACCCGCCGCTCGGTCCTAACCTTCCTAGGGGCTGCCCATCGCCGGTTTCAGCCGCCGAACGTTCACAAAACTTCGGTCGCGACTCCACCTCATGACTAACGCCCATTTATCCACGCGAATGGACCAAAATTCAACCCTGACTGGTGCAAGCTCGCGCCGAGATTGGTTCAGCAGGCAGAGAGCTACGCGCAGAAGATGCAGATGGCCTCCCCGGTAACAGGCGTCTCGAAGGCGAAGAGATCGCAAAAAGCCACGCGTCGCGCAACATCGGTCGATCTAGAAATCGGGCGTCGCGTAAAAGCGCGCCGTATTGAAATTGGCTTGGCGCAAGAAATGCTTGCGGCAACGGTAGGAGTGACATTTCAACAAGTTCAGAAATACGAGAAGGGCGTGAACCGCATTTCAGCGAGCATGCTTCTACGGATATGCGAAGCGCTGAAGGTGCAACCCATTGCGATCTTGCCCAGTGAAGCCATGGGGGTGAAGAGCATTGCGATGCTCGAAGACCCGGTTCTAGCGGACCTTGCCGTCATCATCATGCGGCTCAACGACGACGGCAAGAGACTGCTTTTGGCAACTGCTCGCACCTTCTCCCAGGATGAAAACCTCGCGTCCAAGAAATGACCGGTCGCTTACGGTGGCCGCTTGCGTGCTCTGATCGCTTCCACGGCTCGCAATAGGTTCAAAAGATCGTCAACCGCGCGCTCATCCTTTTCCGCTCCGGCCGACGCTAGAGCGGCTTGAACCAGCGGACAAATGCGGTCGCCCGCCTTGGCGAGTGCGATTGCCACGTTGCTGAGCGCGGGAGATGCGGTCTCAGGCATATTCTCCCCCTTCTTCGCGCAACCGCCACAGAACCAACGCCTCTTGTGCGGGCGTTAAGTTGTCTTCTGCAGCAGCGAGGTCTCCGATGCGGCCGTGCAGCCAGTCGATCGGGTCGCGTTCCTCAACCCATCCCAGGTTCGGTCGATGTACTTGATAGCCAATCAGTCTTTGAACGCGCTCCGGTAAGGTCCGCGCAACAGCCGGGGGAGTCGAAAGCAGTAGACGTTCGGATTGGCCAAGCCATCCGTGTGTGTAGCTGAACGCAAGGCCATGGCGGACGCTCTCCGTACGGTTTTCGCCTCCGCCATGGATTATCGAACCCAACCAGATAATCGCTGCGCCGCGCGGTGCGGTGGCCGTGCATATCTCGTGAGCTTGCGCGAGGCGTGTGCGCGGCCAGTCTCGGCTGCGTGGCACAATCCGCGTTGCGCCGTTGTCTTCCGTCCACCGATCAAGCGCCCACATGACGTTGACCATGACTTCGTAGTCGTGGGGAAACGGAAACATCACCTCGTCGCGGTGGAGCACCTGGGCACGTTGCCCGGGGCAGATGCCGATTGCTTGTGTTAGGTTCAACTGGATCGCTTCACAGCGAGGTTCGCCGATGTCATCGGCAATTAGCGCCTGTTCGACAATCGACAGAACGTAAGGCTCAGCGGCAAGCGACGCGGTTGAAGCCGCTTTCGCAAAGACACCGCTGAATCGCTTAGTTCGCCTGCCGAAGAACGGGCCTTCGCCGACAAAGGCGCGATCGAACCAAGGCGACAATTCATCGATCGCTGTTTGGAGCGGACATGCGTCGGCCGCATCTTCGATGATGAGCGCGCCATACTCGCGCAAAAGGGCGACCGCATCGGCACTTGGATGTTTCCGGCGGACCCGCGGCAAGGCAATGGTTGCCGTTTCAACCATCACGCGGCCTCCGCAAGGCTCGCGCGCGCGCCTCGCGCTGCGCAGCACAGACTGATGGGATTGATCGCGTACGCGGCCGGATGCTCATACAGCTGCGGCTCACGTATGCCGCCCGCCTGACGCATAGCGTAAAGAGCTTCGACGTCCGGCGTAAGTTCAAGCGCCATCACTTCGCCCTCGGGATAGGGCTTAGGCAATCCAAGCGGCGCGACCTTGCGTCCCCAAGCCCTCCGCGTCGTCGGGAAGATGAAGCTGTCGCAACTCGCCACGACCCTGCGAATGCCGCGCGATAAGCAGAATTCAATGAGAGCGCAGTTCATGGCAAAGCGCACCGCACCGTCGCGATCGCGGCATTCCGGTGCGCGCAGAATTCGGGTGAATTCCCAAACATCTGGCCGGGGTTCGAGGCGATCGGCGTCATCGACTAGGTGTCTGAATCGGTCGCCTAGAAGCGATCCGTCTACGGTGGATCGCAGCCGCATGGAACCCAGTACGTCACCGTCATCACCGAGCGGCAGCAAATAGAATGCGCGCGCATCATCATACTGATCTCGTTCGAAGCCGGGTTCGGCCTGCATCTCACGCAGTTCACTCCACTTTCGCTCTTCGATGTAGGCCTTCCAACGAAGTCGATGCATCGCTTCGAGTTGTGGCTGGTATGATTGCGCGTTCGCGGCGGAAATGACGTGAATCATGTGAGTCCCCGATGATACCGGTGACTCGACTAGCCGACGCCAAACTGTCCCGGGACCCCTATAGGTGTAGGGTTGACCTCAGGGTTTGATCCAACCTTGGTGCACTGCAATCGCCACGGCCTGCATCTTCGTCCTTACTGCCAAAGTGGCGCGCAAATTCTGCAGGTGCTCCCTCACGGTCGTTGACGATATTCCAAGAATCTCGCCTGTATCCGTTTCGGACTTTCCCGCTGCAGCGAAGGCTAGAATTTCTCGCTGTCGAAGCGAGAGCGGACACTGCGTTGGCGCTGGTGGGGAGCCTTGTTCGAAGAACAGCTCATTCGCGCGCTCTATTCCGTATAGGGCAATGAGCTTCAGAGCCTGGCGCGCTTGCTTCGCGAGTTCCGGTTGTTCGTGGTATAAAGCCACCAAGCCGGTCAGACCGTTTTCGTCGTGCGTCGGGATTACGAATCCGCCGTCAACGTGCAAGGCGTCGCGAACTTCGCCGTAGAGATTTTTGCTCGCCTTTGACAAGCGCGAGCGATCGATGTCAGTCCAACTGAACGCCAAGGGACGCTGCAAGCTTAGCTGCACCACTGAATCGAAGTTGAAAAAGCGCTCGCTCCAATAATACTCGGCCCACGCTTCGGGCACGCCTCGGATGGAAACGGTGAATTGAGCGGCGCCATCGCGCGGCCGGTGCATGCGCGCCAGTGTAAAATGGGAAACCCCGAAGCCTTGAAGTACGTGTTCAAGCGCCTCGCGCAGCTCCTCGAGATCACGGCTGTTTTCTGCAAGCTCGATGAACTCTAGTGCGGCCCGAAACTCGGCACTCATGTTGGATGCTCCCCGCCAGCGGGAGCTAATTCGTGGCAAGTATCGTGAATTGTAAAGAGCGCTTGCGCTCACGGCGCTCCACTGGTGTGCTTACCTACTGAAATGCTTGCACTTTGACGGATCGCTACTGCTCTGCAACCGAGGGAACGTGAGAATGACCGCATAGGGCCAATGATGCGTGTCGATCATTTCTGACGCCAGTGTCACGAGTGGAGCCCCTTCAGGCCGTTGACGCCATCGCAGGGGCTGCTAGCCAGCCGTGATGTCCTTACTGGTCCGAGCCGCGATCCTCTCTTGCGCCCTCGCCCTTCCTGCTGTCGCCTACGCCGATCCGTGCACTGCTGACTTGCCGCGACGGGCGGGCGAGACATTCAGCGGACAGGTTCGCCATGTTGGGGACGGCGATAGCCTCTGCGTGGGGCGCACGACGAACCCGGACGAATGGATCGAGGTGCGCCTGGCCGATTTTGACGCCCCCGAGCTTCATGCGCCAGGCGGCCGCGAAGCGAAGGCGGCGCTGACGCTCGTCGCGTTCCGGCGTGACGCGATTTGCGTGGCGACGCGCGGGCGATCTGGACGTGTCACGAACAACGATCGCGTTATTGCGGTTTGCCGCATCGGCGGCCGCCAAATAGGCGACTTGCTCCGCGCTCGTGGAGCGCGCTCCGGCGGGAATTAAAGGAGACCACGCCTTCCGTCATCCCAACTACGCCGACCGCTGACCGCCGGCTTCATCGTCGCGATGATCGCGGCTGCCTTCCTTGGGCAGACGCGCGACTGGTGGCTCTTGGGCTTTGTGTTGTTCCTCACGCTGCCCGTGCTGGCGTTCGGCTATGGGCTCTATCGTGCGGACAAGGAGCGGAAGCGCCGGGACGGTCCGCATTGAGCGGGGGCCGGTTTCTCATGTGGCTCGCGGGAGGCCTATTCGCGGGATGGATAGTCACCCAGTGCGCGGACAGCGGCAGTCTTCCTGAACCCCTGGTGACCGCCATTTGCGCAGACGGATGGGCAAGTCACAGTCAGCACGCGAGCGGCACCTGCTCACATCATGGGGGAGTGCAGCGTTGGGTGGATCATCCCGGGAGCTAGTGTGGCTAATCCGTCTTTCGGTCGAGCGGACCGGGAGGGCAATAGCTCGGCGGATCGTTCGTGTTGGGCGGTCGCCCCGAGCCCTGGTAACGCTTCACGGCCTCGAAGATGCGATCCGTCGCTGTGTCGTTACGGTCCTCGCGCGTAAGCCGGTCGCGCGGGCCTTTCTCGCTTCCCCTAAGCAAGTGCCAAGGCAGGCGCGACACCGCGAGCCGGATAGCGATCCACATGCCGTGTGTACGATCGACCATTCGGCCATCAGAACGAATGCCGAACGATTCCGCAAGTCATCGTCCAGCCCAAGCGTCCGGCCGTTTGGCGCCCAGCCGGCTTTTCACACGGCTTCGGCGTGTAAGGGTCCGGTCGAGCCGTTCCCCAGACGCGTGCAATCAATTGCACAAACTCGCCTAGAACACGAAACGGGCCCCGCCGAGCGGCGACCCGACCCCCGCTGAACCAGACGACCTGTTCGGCGTTTTGTTTCGCAGGAGCCTTTCATGCCGCGCGAACTCATCGATACGGGAACCGACAAGCGCTATGTCCGCCGGACCAAGACCGGGCCGTTCAAGGAAAGCGACGATGTCGGACGATCGCTCGCCGCCGATCGCCGGAAGAAGGCCAAGACCGTCGCCAAGAAAGGCCAAGGGGATCGCGGCGACCGGAAAGGCAAATAGCCGGCCGCCATCCGTCCAGCCGGTGCAGCTGGCGACCTTGGTCAGCGACGTCCCGGTCGGTGATCGTTGGCTGCACGAGATCAAGTATGACGGGTATCGTTGCCTGCTCTCGATCGGCGGCGGCCGGGCCCGCGCGTTCACGCGATCGAGCCTCGACTGGTCGGATCGCTTTGCCCGCGTGGTGGAGGCTGGAGCCGCTCTCCCGGTCGACGACGCCCTCTTCGACGGCGAGATCGTCATACTCGGGCCAGACGGCCGCTCCAACTTTCAGGCGCTGCAACGCGCCCTCAAGTACGGCGGCAAGCATTTGGTCTTCTACGCCTTCGATCTCCTGAGACTTAACGGCGAGGACTTGAGGCGGCTTCCCCAATTGGAGCGCAAGCAGCGCCTCGAACGCATCCTACCCAAGAAGGCGCCGGTGATCCGGTATTCGGATCACATCCGCGGCGGCGGCGTCACCGTGTTCAAGCGGTTCTGCGCCGAGGGGCTGGAAGGCGTCGTCTCAAAGGACGTCGATGCGACCTATATCGGCCGGCGAACGACTGCCTGGCTGAAGACGAAGTGCCTACAGCGGCAGGAATTCATCATCGTTGGATGGACGAGTTCGGAGAAGGCGCGAAGCTTCCGCTCCATCATTCTGGCCACGCGGGTGGGCGGAGCGTTGCGTTTCGCCGGCAAGGTCGGGACAGGCTTTGATCAGGCCGAACTCGTGCGCCTCGCCAAAGCAATGGCGCCGCTAGCGCGCAAGGCCCCGCCGGTGAACGCGCCTCGGGCCGCCGTGCGCGGCGCGAATTGGATCGAACCGAAGTTGGTCGCCGAAATCACCTATACCGAGATGACGAGCGACGGCGTGCTGCGGCATCCGAGCTATCTTGGTCTGCGCGAGGACAAGCCCGCTGATGAGGTCGTCTTCGAGGCGCCACGGTCGGCGCGGCGTTCGCGCAAGAAGACTTAATAGGGTTCTGACAAGACTGCGCGTCCGCTGGAACGCCGCTCAAATCGATTTCCACGACCAAGCGCGCTTCTGCGTTGCAGGCCATGTCTCTCATCTCACTCGGCTCGCAGCAGGCCCAGCGGGCCTTCCTCGCCATTTCAAGCGCCATCCGGCGCCTTCCGTATACCTGCAGAGCGTCCCCCGCGCGAAAGAGTCAATTTCTGCGGCTTCTCTATACGTCGGCGATCCTACTGATCGGCGCCATTTTCACGTTCTAAAGCGCGTCAGATCGGCTACAATTGCTCCGTAAACGGAGCATTTGCATATGTGGCGAAATAGGAACCCAGAGCCTCCCCTCAACGATCCGCACAACAAGTTCAACGCCGAGCTGGCCGCTAAGCTCACGCATGAGGAAGTGGCTGCGCAGCTCCTCGCGCACGACTGGAAGTTCGCGAGGACCATGCCGCAATGGCCGCATGAATATACCCTGCGGAAAAACTGGAACGGATCGATCCCGTTCGAGAACGTCGTGCAGTTCCTCCGCGATCATGGCCGCCACGCGCGCTGGGGCAAAGCCCGCGCCAAGCGCATTTACTGGGACCATGACGGCTACGAATATTGGTCGATGGGCGCATCGCTTTCAGAGACCACCCTCATCAATCGCGGCCGCCACGAAGACTCGAGCACCTTCGGCAAGCCATAGGGCGCTACCGCCAACCGAAATTGATCATGCACGCAGCGGCGACTTCGGCGACGCTTTGATGGCCGACTGCCGGAGAGTACGATGCGTCGATACAGGACATGAGCTGCACTGTGTCCGAACGCAATGCTTCGGACGATCGAAATCCTTGAACGCGGGAAACGAAATCGGAAGCCGTGGCCATCCGGTTGGCGACCGACGAGGCCGACCAGGTTGTCATATCGACACGATGTAGCGTTCCACCAGAATACCACGGCGCTTGAACGGCCTGCGTGGTCGGTGTCGCCAGACTGCTGCTGCTGCCGCTCGGCGATGCAGAATAGCTTCGAGCCGATGCCTGTTCCGGTGAGCGGACTCTATTGGCCTGGAGAAGCAGGGGGAGCCCAACAAGCAGGAGCAGTATCGTGGCGAGTAACGCGCCGACGTACCACCAGCGAAAGCTCGGGTCGTGCACTCCGCAGCGGGGACAGGTCTTGACCCCGTAGCGCACTGCTGTCCGACACCGGCGACACGTGAACGGCGCTGCAGCCATCGATAGCCCACTTAATCCCTTTTCGGGCTCAACCATGAACCCTCTCAGAAACCTGATTGGAAGGGGTTTGTTGTGTCGAGTGCGGCCCTGTGACATAGCGGACCTATATCGCGGTCCGCCTACCCTTTCTCCAGGCCAGAACTTCGTTGAGCGCGGTGCTCACGAAGATCGTCATGTCCGCGCGAGGATAGTAGAAGCCGACCGCCACCGCAGTGCGGTTTGTAACGGCGAGTCGCTCCGAAGGCCCGAGTCGCCGCTCAAGCGCGCTCGCGTCCCATGGGTTTCCGGGAAAGACGTTACGCATCACCCATTCTTGCGCCTCCAGACGCCACCTCATCTCGGCCGCGCTCTCGCCGCTGCCTCCCAAGGTGATCGCCCGGCGTGCACTGATTTCTCGTGTGATCGCCTTCGCCACGGGGGGACCGTTTTGCGCGCCCCATCTCGGATAGAAATCGACCTCAACGTCATAGGCGCCGGCTGGAAGCGGTCCGTCCGGGCTTCGTGTTGGGATAGAAAAGGACTGAGGGCTCTGGGTGATTGTCAGCCGAACACTGTGACCGACGTAGCGATCGTGATCGCCCAGCCCCTGCAGGACGACACCGACCATGACCTCGACCGGCAGAGGAATGTTCGTCTCAAGATCGCCTCGTACGACTCCTCCCATCTCTCGGGCCGAGACGATCCGCATGAATAGGGCGCTTTGGTCGATTGTCTGCGTGGACGGTAGCGCCACCGTAGTGGGAGGCGCGACCGCATTGACGGGCCCCGTGACAGCGGGCGCGGCGTTACCTCGTCCAGTTTCATTTCGGCCGGTCGCCCAACCTCGAAAGACCCTTATTGGCGGGGCAGCGCGGCCGCGCTCCAGACACAAGCTCAGCGCCCTATCGATTGCGCCGCCGATATCCACTTTCGGTCCTGCATGTGTCGGATCATCACGCCAAATCGGATCGGGATCGGCGTAGTGAGCCCTTGCAGCGCCGTTAAGCGCGTACTCGCGTCCATCCGCCCCTGTCGCCGTGGCCATTCCATTTCTGGGGCCAATCGGGCGCCGACAATGAAGCCAAATCGATTGAGCATAGAACGGCCATGGATAGAGAGTGTCTTGTGCCTTGGCCCCCTCGGCCGCAGGGATCACGGGCGCGGCGGTGGTCCGGGGTGCTTCATGTCGAGCTGGCATCAGACACATGCTGAGCGGCAACAGAATAACGATCGCCCCGACCACCGAATGCCACCAACGGAGCGCCGGGTCTCGCGCGCCGCATTTGGGGCACGCCCTAGCGCTTCGGCTTACGGGAACCTCGCACGCACGACATGGGACCAGAGTTTCCGCCATGATGCCCGCCCCGATCCCTCTTCGGGATCAATCATGAACCCTCATACCGACAGGGCCCCCTACCGTCCACTTGGGAGCGGGCTTTGGCGGCCTCATTGCGGGACCCGCGCTATCGGGCCGTCGTGGCGCGTCTCGTCGAGCTTCGAAAAGAAGCCGGCCTGAACCAGCGCGACGTGGCGGAGCGATTGGGCCGCACACAGTCCTACGTGGCCAAGGTCGAGTTATGCGAGCGCCGCCTCGACATCATTCAGCTGATCGAGCTTCTGCGCGCGCTTGGAGCCGATGAGGGAGAGTTCCTAGTGGAGACCGCGGCTGCAATCCCGATGGCGAAGCGCCGCCGGCCAGGAAGCAAAGGATAGCTCCACTGCGCCCATCGTTGGTGCCGATGCCCGACCCTTCCGCAACTGAACCCCGCGCCCCCACGCCCGATCTTGCTCTTCGACGTCCCCAAGCCCTGCCGCGAAGGGGCACACCCACCGACGATCGTCGCCCCTTACCGTGGCGCTCGGCACCGCGCGTTCGCCGTCCCGGTCGAGCGTCTAGTTTCCCCAAGGGCGTGCAATTGATTGCACGGACTCGCCGGCTTGGGGAAATCGGAGGCTTCCGGGGGAGAAGGCTCCGGAGGCGAGGCCCGGCTCCGCCCCAGGGGCTTGGGCAGATGAGCCAGCTGACTCGGCTTAAGGCGTCGTTAATCGACAGGACTCAGCCTCATCACCGATAAGCAAAGGGTGGTGGCCGTGTCAGAACGCCGATCATACGTCTTCTCCGTCTCCTGCGCTTGGGCGCTCACGATCGCGGTCGGCGCCATGACCGTCGCGGGTGTGCTGGCGATGTTCCTGCGGCTGGGGTCGCCGTGGGATGCGCGGCTTCACGCGCTCTGCGTCTTCGCGTTCGCGGCTGTCGCGGGCTTAGCACTCGCGAATGCGAACAACGCGGCCGCGGCGGCGATGCATGCCATGACGCGCGGCAAGACGTGGCGCGACTGGCACTGGCCGACGCTTCTGCCCGCTCTCGTCTGCGCCGGTGGCTTCTGCTTCGCCAGCGTGATCGGCGTGCATCTCGGCTGGGAAATCATGACGCAGGGGACGGCGCATCGTGAACTTCCCGATCCGCGTCAGGTGCTGCTGGCGGCGGCCTTCCTCGCCTTCGCGAAGCCGGCGATGTCGTGGGTCGTGGAAGGCCGCCGGGCCATGGATAAGGCCGACGCGGAAGCCGCCGAGGCCGCAGAAGACGCGCGTCTCGACTCCATTCGGCGGTCGGAACTCGAAGCCCGCGCCGCCAACGTGACGCGCATCCCGCCCCGGGTCGGGCGGACAGCTGCGGCTGCTGTGCTGGCGCTCGGCGCCGCGCTTGGGGCGCCTCACCAGGCGGCGGACGCTGCAGGGCAGATGCAGACGGAAGCGAAGGAACGGGCAGCGGCTCCGATGAACGCGGCGCCGCAGACGCGCGCGGCCAAATCTTCGCGCCGGCACGGGTCGGCGCGTCTGGGCTATGAAGATCGCCTTGCCCGCGCACGTCAGCTCCTCCTGGCCGACGCACGTGAGAGCAATCGTACCATCGCGAAGCAGACCGGGTTGTCGGCGTCAACGATCGACAGGCTCGCGCGCTCGATGACGCCTCTCGCCGCTGTCTGACGGCGCGGCCCTCTGGCGCCATATCCACACGAACAGGCGCATAGTGAGTCCTGGCGGGCCAAGGGCGGCCTTTTCGAGCTCGCGATAGGGGACACATAGGGCTGCGGCTGACGGCCCTGTGGCGTCCTTGGAGACGCGCATCATTTGCACGATGCCGCCGAGTGCGGCGCTTCTTCGGCGCGTCGATCCTGCACAGGCCGGTGTTGGGAGCGGGAAGGACGTGCACCGAGTCAAAATGACTCGGATACGTCTGAGGCGTATGCGTCCGGCGCAGCGCATAGTCTCCTTCTAGGAGCGACGCCATCATGCGTGCGAACAATTCAGCCGGTCCTTCGTCCGATTTCAGCGGGCCAGACTTCTACGCAACGCCCGGCTGGGCGACGCGCGCTCTGAGCGAGAACGAAATCTTCGAGGGCGAAATCTGGGAATGCGCCTGCGGCGACGGCGCCATGTCGAAGGTGCTTGAGGAAACCGGCCATCCCGTGCGCAGCTCCGATCTCAATGATCGCGGCTACGGCGAGGTCAGCGTGGACTTCCTGTCGGCCCGTACGGGCGCCGATAACATCGTCACGGCGCCGCCGCGCTCCAGCGCCGAGCACTTCTTGCAACACGGACTCACGCTGGCGCGCCGGAAGCTCGCGCTCCTTCTGCCGGCCAGCTTCTGGTATGGCGAGAAGCGGCTGGAGCGCATCCATGCCATCACGCCCCCAAACCGAGTCTGGCTATTCGCGCGCGGGCTTTATCTTTACCCGCCCAGCGACAAGGTTCGAAACCATGGGCGCGTCTTCTGCGGGTGGTTCATATGGGAGCGCGGCGCGGCAGTGGAAAACAAGGCCCGCATGCTGTTCTAGCTTTTCTGACCAAGCGGGGGCCAGACCCGCTAGAGGTCAGTCTAACGGCGTTGGCCGGTTTCTCAAGTCAGTCGCCAACATCGCCGTGCAATTGATTGCACTCTAGCTTAATATTTAATCCTCATCGGATCGAACCAGCAGAGTAGCAAAGTAGCAGGGTAGCTAAGAATCCTAATTGAATTATCTCCCCATGGTTAGCCCGCACTGGGCAGAACATGCGGGGCTGGTTGGCATAATGACAATCTGCTACTCTGCTACTCTGCTACTCTGCTACTCGGCCTTCACCCCGTTTGGTAAGTGCCCAGAGCTGACGCCGCTACTCCGCTACTTTGCTACTCGTTCGGCCTCTGATGCGATAAGCATCCTTGGAGTTATGGCCCCGCACCGTGGCCTGTGTCGGCGTGGGTTCTAGCCATCCGTGGGCGACCAGGGTTTCAATGATCGCCTTCGGCATACCCTTCTGGCGCGCCTCAGTGGGACCGTATTGTTGAATCGCGCGTGCGCTCACGTGCTCGTCCGGCCATACTTGAGGATCGACGATTTGGCGGCGGACGTGTTCCGCCAGGCGGATTTCCCCTGATACCGCAGCATCCCCGCTCATACGGCAGGCTTCTTCGAGGTAGAACTCGCCCAACTGGATGGCATGAAGCATGGTCGCTTCTGTGATCTCGCCTGCGGTCTCGTTGTTGAAGGCTTGCAGCACCGTCGCCAGACGGAAAATATTCTCGGCGATTTTGGCGCCGAACGCTCGATGCTCGGCCAAGCGATGCCCGTCCGCTAGGTCCTTCTCGACCTTATCGTGAATCTCCCGCCAAGCCGCTTCCGCTGTCGGAGCCCAGGGAAGGGGAGTAGGCACAAGCTCATTAGGCTTGTCCGTGCACTTGGGTTTGCGCTGCAGCAATTCGCGGACGCGGGTTTCGTAGGGGGCCAGCCTCTCCTGCAGATCGGACGGCGGCGGCCGATAGAGGCGCTTCCCCGCCAGCGTGGCAGGCTTGCTGACGAGAACGCGCGCGAGGTACCCCTGGGACTGCAGGATCGCGTCCCCAAGGAGAAGGTCCGACACCGCAGCCTGCATCATCAAGTGCGTTGAAAGCCTGCGGCCTGTCAGGCGGAGATAGCCATCGCCGCCGCGCACGCGATCGATCGGATCGCCATCCCAGAACTTCGACAATGTCGACGTGAACTTCAGCCTATTGTCATCAGAGAGAGCGGTGCCGCCGATGCTTTGGCCGGCATCGTTGTTGGACCAATAGATCGACCCCGGAGCATCATGGCAGAATTTGATGAGCCCCTCGATGTTTGGATCGCCGACGATGTGCTGGGGTCGGATGGGTGGCGTTGGATCGGCACCAAGAGCGAAAAGCTCATCCTGTACTTGCGAAAAGTTCTTGGATTTCCCCGCCTTCTTGATCGCCTTCCTCGCTTCCGCCTTGGCCTCGCACGCCGCTCGCCACTTGCCGCAGGCGGCGGTGTATTCCTCTTGAAGCTCAGCTTGATAAGCCTCGACACACCGTAGCGCCATTCGATCGGCAGTCGACTTGCGCTCGCCTGACTCGGCGATCGTGATGAGCGCGAGGGAACAGGGCGACGAACCGGTGATCGGGTGCTTTGCATCATAGTGCCCTTGCACCGCCAAAGCGGCCACGCCGAGGACGGCATGCGCCGCGATCGCGGGCGGACACTGCACTGCGCCGGCAATCGTCTTGGCTGCGGGGCCGAGAATGGCGCCGAGCGCCTCCATCGGATACGGGAGAGGATCACTCTTCGGGGGCAGCAGCGGGATCGGTTCGCTAGGAGCCGTTGCATGACCGTTGGCCGCGTCACCGAGCACGGCATTGACCATAGCGGCCACGTTGGGGCTGAGGTTAGTCACTACCGCCCCCTTCGATCCCGAGATTGCGGGGATGGCGCATTCCGGCCCGCAGGCCCGACTGGATCGTCGCGGCTACGCTTGCGGGACCGTCGTCAAGCGCCAACCCGTTGTCGTCGCAGGCGCGTTCGAGGAGACGCGCGACCAGCTCCATCGGAAGGAGCCCGGCGCCAATCAGCGTTCCAAGCTTGAATGCCGCCGTATTCAGCGTGGCGTTGCGCTCGCCGCGCTGGGCTGATGCGACGCGCATCAATTCGCCAACGAGCGCGCCGCGTGCATAGCGTGAGATCGTGCCAAGGAAAGGTGTCGGAGCGCTCGGAGGAGCAGCTGGCCGTTTGGGGCGCGAGATCAGAGCTTCAATCAGTCGCGCCGATGCGAGAGCTGGGCGTCGATGTGGGTTCGCCCACAAGTACTCGCCGCCGTCGCTTCTCCGGCTCGGCGGCGCCATGATGTATCCGCCTTCTGCCCTGACATCGATCCCGGGCATGTCAGGCCCGAAGAGATTCACTCGGTTCCCAATCTTGACGCCCGCTGGCGCCCAACAATGCAGATGAAATCCTCCGCTCGGCGTCGACACCATTGGCGCTTGCGCCAGTTCCGGATAGGCGCAGAGCAGGTAACTGTACTTTTTCGGGATCGATCCTGCGGGCTTAGGGTCACCATCTATAACGAAATGACCACCGGCGAGCGCTATGGCGATCATCGAAGGGGAGAGCTGCCTGAAAAGCTGCCTGGCCCGTTCGGGATCGTTGGTTGCTTCCATGCGCCAAAGCGTCAGGGGCGTTTTGTCAATCGGCCGACACGGATGAACCGCGAATCCGGCAAGCGCGTATGCAACGGCGCTTTCGATGATCGAGCCTGAGGGCTCAGGCAAGAACGGGATTTGAGGGTTGAGTTGTTCCAGCTCATCAGACATGATGAGTGCTCCATTTGGCGAAATCGAATGGGGTTTCCGCATCGCGCACGAGCCGCCCGACCTGCCAGTCGGGCGGTTTTCGTTTCTAAGGAGGGCGCTGAAGCGCCTGTTCTTGGCTCACTGATTTTGATTGAGGGCACTTACCCGTCCGACGCCGCGCGACGGGAGACGCGGGCGTCCAACGCGGGTGTGAGACCAGCCAAATCAGCGCCTGGCGCGTATTGACCAGTGTGCGGCGACCGACCCGAAACCCCGAAAGCTCGCCTCGCGCGAGCGCGTCGTAGATCGTCGTCTGACCGATATCGAGCAACGCGCTAAGCGTCTTGATCGTCGACGCATACGGTGGCTCGGCGCCGCCCAGCAATGCGCGGACACGCGCTTCGATTTCGTCAGCCGGAAGTCTTTCGCCTGCCATCGCCCTCGAACGTGGCCGAGTCCTTAGGCGCTCACACTGTGTTTATTTGGGCGAATTCTTGCCTAGATAGCCCCCGCCTCGTTCGACTGTTTCTTCGCGGCCTTGATGGCGTCGATGAAGCGATTGCCGGAGATGCAGTCCAAAAGCTCCTTGTTGGGGCTCGCACTGTGGTTTGCGGATGCGTGCAGCACAAGCTTCCTCAGCAAGCCATAAAGCTCGGCCTTGGGCTTCGTTCCCCCCTTTTCGTCGGGCTCCAGGACCTGCAGCGGCCAAGCCCCGGTCCCCTCGCGCCAATCGAGAACTGACGCGAAGAAGAATTTGTTAGCGGCATCATTCGCGGGCTTCGCGCCCGTGTATTTTGCTGCAAAGCTGCCGATCCCCTCGCTCCAAAAATGGACCGCATCGTCCAGGAGCCGGGGGCGATGAACATCCGGACCACTCTGCCTGAGCCAGTCGTCCAGTGCCAAATTGGTGTGACCATCCAACTTGGCGCGCGCTTCCTGGAATCTCTGCAGCGCCGTCACCATGCTCTTAAGCGCTCTTTGGTTACTCTTTGCCGGGTTCACGGACAGCTTCGGCGATGCATAGACAGCTGCGCGCCACGCTATCCGGTGGGCTAAGCGAACAATCAGCGGCTCCGCCGGATCGGCGCCGTGCTCCAACGCTTCTTGCTTGATTGCATGCTTGAGGTCGTCGATGAGCGTTTCGGGGAAAGCGTCCTTGGCGAGTAGACCTACGGCGTCATTCCCCGTCGCCATGAATGAAGGCAGCTTTTTCATTTGGGTTGCGCCGTGGCGGATGCCGGCCGTTGCGCACCGAGGCAGAACGCTGCCCACTCCGCCATCATCAGGCGCCGCTTCTCGAAGAGGTCACCCCGCCTATAAGCGGCCTCAGTCTTATCTCCGATCACATGCGCCAAGGCCGCCTCCGCGACCTCCCTCGCATAGTTCGTTTGCTCGGCGGTCCAATCGCGGAAGGTCGATCGGAAGCCATGAACTGTGAGGCCCCGACGATTCATCCGTTTCAGCACGGCAAGGCACGCCATGTTCGAAAGGGGCGCGCTATCGCCGTTGCCTGGGAACACCCAGCTCGTCGATCCCAGAAGTCTGAGGCGTTCGAGCAGTTCGACGGATTGTGCGGAGAGTGGAACGCGGTGCTCCCGTCCCGCTTTCATGCGCTCGCCAGGAATGGTCCACACGGCCTTGTCCAAGTCGATCTCGTTCCACTCCGCGCGCAACGCCTCATTCGTGCGGGTCGCGGTCAGGATTAGAAACTCGAACGCAATGGGCGCCAGCCCGCCGACGGCCCGCAACCTCGCAACAAACGCCGGCAGCTCCGCGTAGGGGAGGGCGGGATGATGCCGGACCTTCTGAACCCTGGCCCGGGGCGGCAACGCCTTCTGCAAGTGGCCCCTCCACCGCGCAGGGTTATCGCCGACGCGATAGCCTCGCACCGTGGCCCAATCGAGAATCGCCTCGATCCTCTGGCGTACCCTCGAAGCGGTCTCCGTTTTCTGCGACCAGATCGGGTCCAGGGCCTTCATGATCATTGCGACGTCGATCGAGGCAACGGCCGCGTCGCCGAATACCGGGTGCGCGTAAGCATCAAGCGTCGAGGACCACTGCGCCGCATGCTTGGCGTTGCGCCATCCCGCTTCGTGAGTCGCGATGTAGTTCGCCGCGCATTGGCGAAAGGTCATTGCTTTCGCGGCGTCCGTCGCCGCCCGAGCCCGCTTCAGCTTACGCTCTTCAATAGGATCGACGCCTTCGCGAACCTGTTTCCGAGCTACGTCCGCTTCAGCGCGGGCGTCGACGAGGGCGACATCAAGAGCTGATCCCAAGCCCATCTCTCGCGATCGCCCGCTTGGCGCGCGATAGCGTAGAACCCAAGAACGACGGGGCGTATTGTCGACGCCGGTCGTCACCTGCATGAAGAGACCGCCGCCATCCGGGTACAATCCCGGCTCGCGCAGCTGCCGCACCATCGCTGCAGTGAGACGATTGCGAGTTCTGCGCACGTTCGCGCCCTACCCATATTCGCGACCGAACCTGCTACCCCATCGCCTACCCAATTTTGGAGCCCGATTGACGGCGAAGGACAGCGAAGGCCGACAAAAACGTCAGGTGGGCGTGCGGTCAATAAGAATTTGATCTTGCACGGAATTCTGAAGGCTAGCGAAGGCTGGCGGAGCCTTTAAAATCAGACTCTCTCTCCGCCATCGTCTCAGCCCGCTGAGGCGCCGCGCCTGATTTCTCTCGTTCTCGGCGGTGGCTCCTCGGCCATCCCGCCATCCGGGCCACGATGGCCTTGTGGCGCGCCAGGCTACGGAAGTGCAAAGTCGACGAGGATTTCGCAGACGCGCAACGCGCTACGCGAGCAGCGCCGCGCCGGCTTCTGCCGCCGTCGCCACGCCCAGCGCCAGCGTCGCGATCCCGGTCACCGCCTGGATCGCCGTGTTCGCGGCAACCAGCCGCCGCGCGGTGAACGTCAATGGTAGCGCCACCGCCGCGCTGAACGCCGCCATGCCGAGCATCGAGCCGATGCCGAAAAGCACGATATAGCCGAGGCCGAGGAGCGGTTCGTCGATCGTGGCCGCGGTAAGCACGACGAGTGCGCCCGATCCCGCCATCCCGTGCATGAGCCCGACCGCGAACGTGCGCCAGGTCGGGCCGGACTTGTGCGCGTGCGCGTGATCGAGCGTCGCATGCGGCTCTTGTTCGCCCGCATGGCTGTGCGCGTGCAGATGCAGGCTGCGCCCGTCATGGCTGTGCGCGTGCCAGTGGATGCGGCCCGACCACAACCGCCAGAGCACGTGCCCGCCGAGCAGCATGAGCATGATCCCGACGCCGCCTTCGAGCGCCGCGCCCAGCCTGTCATTGATCGTCACATTGAGCAGGATGGCGCTGCCGGCCACCAGGAAGAGCGTGATCGTGTGCCCGAGACCCCACGTCGCGCCATGCAGCGAGATGCGCTTGAGCCCCGTCTGCCCGGCTGCGAGACTGGAGACGGCGGCCATGTGATCGGGTTCGAAGGCGTGGCGAGCGCCGATCAGGAGCCCCAGCGCGAGCACGGAAAGCATCATGGATGCGCCTGACCGTAGCCATCCCCGCAGCCGATCGCCAGTCTCCACGAGGCTGGCCCTGGCGGCGTCAGCGATTGCGCGCGCCGCGCTTGGCGTCCAAAAGAATATAGCATTAGATCGTTATGAGGTCGGCCGCGGTCCGATGCAAGCATGAGGGCGGGCGCCGTGGCGGAGAGCGGCAGTGAGGGAGAAGGCGGCGCCGAGGAGGTGCTCCGGTTCGAAGCGGTCACGCGCCGTTTCGACGGCGCCGTCGTGGTCGATGCGATCGAGCTGGCGCTGCGCAGGGGCGAGATCTTGGCGCTGCTGGGCCCCTCCGGCTGCGGCAAGACGACGACGCTGCGCATGGCGATTGGCCTTGAGCGCAGCTCGGCCGGCCGGATCATGCATGGCGGCGTCGCCGTCGATGCGCCGGCCGAGCGGATCTTCGCGCCGCCCGAGCGTCGCAACATGGGCATCGTCTTCCAGTCGTACGCCGTCTGGCCGCACCTCAGCGTGTTCGAGAACGTCGCCTTTCCACTCCGCACACGGAAGGTCGCCGAGCCGGAGATCGAGGCGCGCGTGCGCGCGTCGCTGGCGCGCGTCGGCATGCAGGATTTCGCCGAACGTCCAGGCGGCAAGCTCTCCGGCGGCCAGCAGCAGCGGGTCGCCATCGCCCGCAGCCTCGTCTACGAGCCCCAGGTCCTGCTGCTCGACGAGCCGTTCTCCAATCTCGACGCGCACCTGCGCCATCAGGTCCGCCGCGACCTGCGCCAATTGCAGCGGGAGCTTGGGCTCTCCATCCTGTTCGTCACCCACGATCAGGCCGAGGCCCTGGCGATCTCCGATCGCGTCGCCATCATGCGCGCCGGACGCATCGAGCAGATCGGCGCGCCGCAGGATCTGTATGAGCGCCCGCAAACGCCCTTCGTACGGGACTTCCTCGGCCGTTGGGTGAAGCTTGCCGCCGCCGTCGACGCCGTCCGCGGGGGCGAGACCCACGTGGCGCTGGCCGATGGCGCTACAATCGTCGCGCTCCAAGGAGGGCATGCCCCGGGGGCCCGCGTGCTGGTCGCGGTCCGACCCGAACGGATCGCCTTTGTCGCGGACGATGGCCGGGCGCCCCGCAACGCCATTGCCGCAACCATCCGCGCCCTGCACTTCCTCGGCGACCAGTACGAGGCCGAGCTTGCCTTCGCCTCCGGCGAGACGGCGCACGTCTTTCTGCCGGCCGTCGGCGGCTGGCGCGAAGGGCAAACCATCCGGCTCGAGCTTGCGCCGGAAGCCATCCATCTCTGGCCGGCGGAAGAAGCGTGAGAGCGCTGCCGCTTTATGCGCTGCTCCTCGGCGCCGGCTTCTTCCTGGTCGCGCCGGTCGCCAGCGTCGTCGCCACAAGCTTCAATGTCGCTGAGCTCGGCCGCTCCTATTCCTTCGGCTTCGGCCATTGGCGCGAGGTCTTCGCCGAGCCGGCGATGCGCGACGCACTGCTCAACACCGCCACGCTCAGCATCGCGCGCCAGGCCATCGGCCTCAGCCTCGGCGCGATGATCGCCTGGCTTATCGCGCGCACCGATCTGCCTTGGCGCCGCACGCTGGAAGTCGGATTCTGGATCGCGCTCTTCATGCCGCCCTTGCCCGCCGCGCTCGCCTGGGTGCTGCTGCTGCAGGGCTCGAGCGGCCTCGTCAATCGCGCGCTCTTTGAGCTTCCCTTCGTCGATGCGCCGGTCTTCGGCCTTTATTCCTGGTGGGGCATCGTCTGGGTGCACATCATGGGTGCGACCCTGGCGCTCAAGGTGTTCCTGCTCGTGCCCGCTTTCCGCGCGCTCGATTCCAGCCTGGAGGACGCCGCGCGCGCCAGCGGCGCCGGCCTCGCGCGCACCTTTACGAAGATCGTGCTGCCGATGATGGCCCCCGCGATCCTCGCGATTGGCCTCATCGGCCTCGTGCGCTCCATGCAGGCTTTCGAGGTGGAGCTCATCCTCGGCGCGCCGGCCGGCATCGACGTCTACAGCACCTTCATCTACCGCGCGATGACGCGCGAACCACCCGAGCCGGGGCTGTCGAGCGCACTCTCAGTGCTCTTCATCCTCACGCTCGCGCCGCTCGTGCTCATTCAGCAATGGTACGGCCGCCGGCGCGCCCACGCCTCGCTCACCGGCCGCGCCCGTTCGCGCCGCCAGCCGCTCGGCCGCGCCAAATGGCCTGCCTTCGCTCTTGTCGCCGCGCTGCTCTTCCTGATGACGCTCGCGCCGCTTGGCATGTTGCTCATGGGCACGTTCATGCACATGTTCGGCATCTTCGACATGCCGAATCCCTGGACGCTCGACAATTGGCGCGAGGCGCTCACCCGCGGCGACGCACTGCGCGCGCTCGGCAACACCCTTCAGCTCGGAATCGCAGCTGCGCTCTGCGGCATGATCCTCTTCACGCTCATGGCCTATGTCGTCGTGCGCTCGCGCAGCCGCGCGGCGCGTCTGCTCGATCTCCTGACCTGGGCGCCTGTGCTTGTGCCCGGCGTGGTGCTGAGCCTTGGCCTCTTGCAGGTGTTCACCGGCTCATCCGCATTCCGCGCGCTCTACGGCACCATCGCCAGCATGACGATCGCCGTCCTCGTCAGCACCGCGACGGTCGGCGTGCAATTCCTGAAGACGACCATGCGCCAGATCGGCCCGGAGCTCGAGGAAGCGGGCCTCGCCAGCGGCGGTTCGCGTCTCTACGTCCTCCGCCGCATCGTGCTGCCGCTCATCGCGCCGTCGATCGCGGTGATCGGCCTGGAGACCTTCGCGGCCGCCAACGTCGCGGTGAGCGCGGTGGCGTTTCTCGGCGTCGGCCCGACGCAGCCGCTGTCGATGCTGCAGCTCAATCTGCTGAACTCCGGCCAGCTGGAGACCGCCGCTGTCGTCGGCGTGGTGATCATGAGCCTGACCATCGTTTCCGCGCTCCTGGCGCGCTGGCTCGCCGATCGCCAAGGCCTGGAGACCGAGGCGTGAAGCGCCTTCTCCTGGCCCTCGCGCTCCTGTGCATGGTCGCGCCCTCGCGCGCGCTCGCGGCGACGATCGAGGAACTCGCACGCGCCGCATCCGGCGACACGCTCACCATCGCCGTGCATGGCCTCGAAGGACACGAGGCGACCGTCCGCGCCTTCCAGCGCCGCTTTCCCGATCTGCGCGTGGACGTCACGGTGCAGAATCCCTCGAGCCTCGCTCCCCGCATCGTCGCCGAGCAGCAGAACGGCATCTATGCCTGGGATAGTTGGTGGGGCCTGACGGCGGCGATGAACAATGTCGTCCTGCCCGCCGGCGGCTTCGAGCCGATCACGGATTATCTCGTCCTGCCCGAAGTCCGGGACCCGGCCGCCTGGCGTGCGCCGGAATTCCAATACACCTCCGATCGCGGTCCCTTCGTATTCGTGCACTCGGTCAATCTCGACGCCACCGTGCTCTGGAACGCCGATGTCGTGCGCGGCCTCCAGCTTCGCAACGCGCGCGATCTGCTGGACCCGGCTCTGCGCGGCCGCATCGCGCTGCGCGATCCCTCCCTCGCCAACAATGGCGCCTTCTCCATGGCCGCGCTTTATCGCGAGGAGGGACCCGACTTCATCCGCCGCCTGCTCACCGAGCAGCGCCCGGTCGTCATCGAGAACACCCGCCAGCTCACCGATGGCGCCCTGCGCGGCGACTACGCCATCGTCATCGGCGGCAGCGGCGACAATCTCGGCAAATGCCGCCGCTATGGCGGATGTCGCACCGTACGAGCGTTGCCGTTCGGCGCCTATCTCGCCGCCCGCGGCGTCAGCGTTCTGAAGCATCCCCCGCACCCGAACGCGACGCGCCTCTGGATCAATTGGCTCCTGAGCCGCGAAGGCCAGGAGACCTATGTCCGTGAATGGGCCAAACATCAGGACGCGGGCGCCGCAAGCCTGCGCCGCGACGTGTCTCCCGATCCGCGCCACATCTTCGCCGAGCCGGACTACGCAGACCTGGGCCGCTACTATCGTCCGGGCACGGACGCCGGCAATCCTGATCTCGCCGCCGTCCAGAAGATCTATCGCGAGAGCCGCGCGCGCGTGCCTGCCCCCGGCAGCGCCTGGGCCGTCGCCATCGGCTCGCTCGTCCTTTTGGCGGTGTTTCTCACCCGCGCCGCGTCGCGGGCGCTGACCCGCCCGCGCGGTCATTGAATCTCCCGAACCCATGGCGCTATGTCAGTCGGAGCGCCGGAATGGCGCGTTGAGATCCCAGGGGAGGGGATCGGCCATGAATCCAGTCGCCGGCGTTCGCGCCATCCTGGCGAGCGAGCCGTTCGCTAACCTGTTGCTTCTGGTCTGCCGGATGTTGCTGGCGGCGCCGTTCCTGATCTTCGGAGTGGCGAAGTACCTCAACCAGGGACGGATGATGGCCTATGTGGAGCGCGCCGGCATTCCAGGCGAGGTGCTCTACTTCATCATCCCGTACCAGGTGCTCTCCGGCCTCGCCATTCTGCTCGGTTTCAAGACGCGCTGGGCGGCGTTCCTGCTCGGCGGCTTCTGCATCGTGGCGCCGCTGCTCTACCACTCGAACTTCTCCGATCCCGGCGAGCTCGCGTCCTTCACCAAGGATTTCGCGACCGCTGGCGGCTTCGCGGTCCTCTGGCTGCATGGGCCAGGTCGTTTCTCGTTCGATGCCTGGTTCGCCGGCCGCCGCGCAAATGCGGCCGGCGGTCGCGCCGCCGGCTGAGCACACAAGGAGCCCCAGACGGGCCAATTCCCTTGACGCGCCCGTGTGGATATATAAGTATAGCATTTATGGGCGGAGGGCCAACCGTGCACGAGCCTCATTGGCGCGATCGGGCGCGTCTCGATCTTGATCCTGCACTTGGCCGGGGGCCCACGATCATCGGCGAGGGGAGAGCCTAGTGCTGTCAGCGCAGGACAACGAGCGCCTGGTCCGGGTGGGACCCGGGACGCCGTGCGGGAATTTCATGCGCCGCTATTGGCAGCCCGCGCTCCTGTCCGCGGAGCTCCCCGAGAAAGACGGCGCGCCGCTGCGCGTGCGCTTGCTGGGGGAAGACCTGCTCGCCTTCCGCAACACTGACGGCGCGGTGGGGCTGGTCGATGCGCTCTGTCCGCACCGCCGCGCGCCGCTCTTCTTCGGCCGCAACGAGGAATGCGGCATCCGCTGCGTCTATCACGGCTGGAAGTTCGACGTGGCGGGCAATTGCGTCGATATGCCCTCCGAGCCGGTCGGCACCCCGCTGCAGAAGAAGGTCAAGCTGAGGGCTTACCCGACAGTTGAGCGCGGCGGCATCGTCTGGGCCTATCTCGGCCCGCCCGAACTCAAGCCCGCGCCGCCGAACTATGAATGGCTTCGCGCCCCCGATACCCATCGGCGCGTCTCCAAGACCTTTGAGGCCTGCAATTATCTGCAGGCGATGGAGGGCGGCCTCGACACGGCGCATTCGTCTTTCGTGCACAACAACAAGCTCGACGACACCTCCGCGCTGCGCACGCGTGATCGCGCCCCCCGCATCGAAGTGGAGCCGACCGACTACGGCTATTGGTACACCTCGACGCGCACCTACGACGCTGCGAGCGTCTATCTGCGCCTCTATCATTTCGTGCTTCCGCACGGGCAGGTCCGCGGCGGCTTCACCAAGCCCACGACCGGCGAGCGCGCGGACGTGCCGAAGCTCGATGGGCACATCTGGGTCCCGATCGACGACGAGACGACCTACGTCTACAATTGGGCCTGCGGCTTCGATCAGAGCGTTCCGATCACCCCGGAATATTGGCGGGAGTTCGAGACTTTCTGCGGGCGCGGCCCCAACGAGGTCGTGCCCGGCACGTTCAGGCTCAAGCGCACGCTGGCGAACGACTATCTGATCGACCGCCAGGTCCAGAAGACCCGCACCTACACCGGCATCGAGGGCCTCAACACCCAGGACTTCGCGCTGCAGGAAGGCATGGGCCCGATAGTCGATCGCTCCAAGGAATTCCTCGGCACCTCCGACCGCGCCATCATCCTCATGCGCCGCATGCTCCTGGAGAACATTGCCGCCGTGGAGCGCGGCGACGCGCCCGCCGGCGCTGATCCTCGCGCCTCGGAGAATGTCCGCGCCTTCGATGGCCTTGCCCCCGCCGGCGCCAAGTGGCAGGTCGCCTTCGCAGAGCATATTCGCCCGCGCTGGTGATCCGCGCCGACGCCGGGTAAGGGCCGCGCGCGTGAGGGTTTTTCGCGTGGCGCCCGCTGGACCTTTGGCCTCAAATGGCATAGACATATGTCATTCGCTGGTGTGGAGAGTATGCCATAGCCGTCCTTGCCTCCCCCTTGCCGGTCGATCCCGCGGCCTCCCCGCGCCTGCGCATGGCGGTGTCCGAGGTGCGCGACATCGCCGCCGGCTGCCGAACGGTGACCTTGCGCCCGGTCGGCGGCGGGTTGTTGCCGCCCGGCGAGCCGGGCGCGCACATCGGCCTGCACCTCCCGAATGGCGTCATGCGCCAATACTCGCTGCTGGCTGCGCCGACGCCGGCGCGCGAATACGCCGTCGGCGTCAAGCGCGATCCCGCCAGCCGCGGCGGTTCGGCCTACATTTGCGAGCAATTGCGCGTTGGCGACGAGCTTGAAGTCGAAGCCCCACGCAATAACTTCCCGCTCGCCGAAAGCGCCGCCAACACTGTCTTCATCGCCGGCGGCATCGGCATCACGCCGATCTGGAGCATGATCCAGCGCCTGAACGCGCTTGGCCGCGCCTGGACGCTGCATTACGCCGCGCGCACCCGCGAGGAAGCGCCGTTCCGCGCCCAGCTCGGCGCCCATCCGGGCGTCCGTTTCCATTTCGACGCCGAGCAGGGCGGCGCGCTGCTCCCGGTCGCCGAGATTGTCCGCGCCGCGCCGGCTGACGCGCATCTCTATTGCTGCGGGCCCGCCCCGATGCTGGCCGCGTTCGAGGCCGCGACGGCCGGCCGCGATCCCGACCACGTGCACGTCGAGTACTTCACTCAGAAGCACGAGGCCGCGACCGAAGGCGGCTTCCTCGTCGAGCTTGCGCGCACCGGCAAAGAGGTCCGCGTGCTGCCGGGCCAGACCATTCTCCAGGCCGTGCGCGATCTTGGCGTCGATGTCGGCTTCTCCTGCGAGGAGGGCATCTGCGGCGCCTGCGAGACGCGCGTCCTGGACGGCTTGCCGGACCACCGCGATGCGATTCTCTCCGAGAAGGAGCGCGCCGCGAACAAGTCGATGTTCATCTGCTGCTCCGGCGCCAAGTCGCCGCGCCTGACGCTGGATCTCTAGCTTCGGGCCCGCGAATTGATCTATCCCGGCGGACGGGGAGGCTGGGGTCCGCGTGCCGTCCGTGACTGAGCCGCGCAAGGACGAGCCCGAGGCGCTGGTGCCGCTGATCATCGGCGCCGCGCTCCTCATGCAGGCCTTCGACGCCCAGGCGATGACGACGATTCTCCCGGCCGCCGCCGAATCGCTGCGCGTCTCGCCGCTCGAGCTCAACCTCGCCATCGCTTCGTATTATGTGGGTGCGGCCGCCTTCCTGCCGGTCAGCGGCTGGCTCGCCGATCGATATGGCGCCCGCAGCGTTTTCCAGGCGTCCATCGCCGCTTTCGTGCTTTGCTCGGTGTTGTGCGCGTTTGCCCAGGCGCCGTGGCAGTTCGCGGTGGTGCGCACCGCGATGGGCGCGGCCACCGCCGGCATCATGCCGATCGGGCGTCTCTTGCTCCTGCGCACGACCCCGCGCGCCGACCTCGTCCGCCGGCTGACCTTTCTCACGATCCCCGGCACCGTCGGGCCTCTCATCAGCCCTGTCGTCGCCGGCGCGCTCGCCACCTACGCCTCTTGGCGTTGGGCCTTCTGGCTCAATGTGCCGATCGGGCTAGTCGGCTTCCTGTTGGTCAGCCGCTTCGTGCCGAACCTGAAGGAAGATGCGCCCGGCCGCCTCGATCGCCGCGGCGCGATCCTTGCCGCGTTCGGTCTCGCCGCCGGCGTTTTCGTGCTTGAGCGCGTCGGTCGCGAAGGCCGCGTCGGGATGCTGGAAGCCGTGCTGGGCGCCTTCGCTCTGCTCTCCGTTCTCGCCTATGCTTTGCACGCCCGCTTCACGCCGAAGCCGATCCTCGATTTCACGCTCGTCCGCATCGTGACGTTCCGCGCCGGCGTCCTCGGCGGATTCTTCTTTCGCCTGTCCATCGGCTGCCAGCCTTTCCTGATGGCGCTGCTGTTTCAGGTCGGCCTGGGCATGAGCGCGTTCATTTCCGGGGCCCTTATCGCGCTCACCGCCATCGGCACGCTGCTGATGCGCTGGTTCGCGCCGCTCTTCGTACGCGCGCTCGGCTTCCGCAAGCTGCTCATCGCCAACGGGATCGGCTGTGCGCTGCTCGGACTCGTCCCGGCCCTTTTTCAGTTCGGATCGCCGGCATGGCTGATCGCAATCGTGCTGCTGGCGATCGGTTTCTTCCGCGCCTTGCAGCTCACCGCGCTCAATGTCGTGACCTATGTCGATGTGGACGCGTCCGCCATGAGCGCTGCGAGCAGCCTCGCCGCCACCATCCAGCAGGTGACGCAGGGCCTGAGCATCGCCTTCGCGGCGAGCATCGTCGCGGCTGCAATAGGCCGCGGCGAGAACATGACCGCCGCGATCAGCCTCGCCTTCGCCGTGGTCGGCTTGATCGGCCTTGGGTCGCTCTTCGACTTCGCGCGCGTGCCGCCGGGCGCCGGCGCCGATGTCAGCGGCGAACGCGCGAAGCCCGCGTCGGAAGGCTAGCTACTTCTTCCCGATCAGGTTCGGCATGCGGACGCTGTAGGGAATGCCGCCCTTCGACTTGAGCTCCGGCGGCGCCTCCACGATCTGCACCGTGACGATGTCGGGATCGACATTGAAGTTTTTGACCACCGCTTCGGTCACGTCCTTCAGAAGCCCGTGCTTCTGCTCCAGGCTGCGTCCGGCGACGGCGTAGATCACGATTTCGGGCATCTGGCTCCCCTGATTGAGCGGGGAACCTACTCAAACGCCGCGCGATCCCAAACCACAGAATGCGGTCGCCGATTGCGGCCCACTGCGTCCCACCGCTTAGCGCGGACGCGGCGCGTTCGGGCTCGGTCCCGGCAGCGAGGTCAGGTACGCATGGATCTTCCGCAGATCCGCCTCGCCGAGCACGCTCGCCCGATAAGGCGGCATCGTCCCGGAAGGCGCCCGCACGTAATTGTCGAACACCGGCCACGGCAGCGGCTGCGGCCCGATCCGCGGTCCAGATTCGCCGCCCTGGCCCTGGTAGCCATGGCACTGCCAGCAGCCCATGTCGTTGAAGAGCCGCTGCCCCGCCGCGGCGTCAGCCGGTGGCGCCGATGCGGGCTGTGCATGCGCCGCAGGGACCACAAGCAGCAGAAGCAGGAACGCAAGAAGGACTCTAAGCACGCTCACCTCGGTTGGCAGACGACATCGACGAGCGCAGGCTCGCCTCGTTCAACGACGGCGACGGCGCGCCGCAGCGCCGCGCCCAGGTCGGCGGGATTGGTGATCGGTCCCTCGGCAAACACGCCCATCGAACGCGCCAGCATCGCAAAGTCGATGTTCGGATTGTCGATTGTCGTGCCGATCGTGCAGCGATCGATGCCGCGATTGTGCTCGCACGCCATGCGCTGCAGGTGCATCACTTCCTGGTGGTAGGCGCGGTTGTTGTGCATCACCGAGAGCAGGGGAATGCGGTGGTGCGCCGCCGTCCACAACACCCCCGGCGAATACATGAGGTCGCCGTCCGGCTGGATCGTCACGGTGAACCGCCCGCGCTTGCGGTTGGCGAGCGCCGCGCCCACGGATGCTGGCGCGCCGTACCCGACGCCGGAGCCGCCGCTGCGCCCGAGGTCGTGATAGATCTTCTTTTTGTCCCAGAATTCGGTGAGCCCGCGCGGCGAATGCGCCAGCGACCAATCCTTGTCCTTGATCACGTTCCAGAGCTCGTACGAGAGCCGAGCCGTGCTGATCGGACTTGCGTCCCACGCATAGGCTGCATCGCGCCACAGCCGATCCATTTGCGCGCGCTTAGCTTCCGCGAGCCGTCGCCCGCGCGCCTGGAGCGCGCTGCGTCGCCCACTGCTCAGCTTCCGCCGCACCGCCTCGATCAGCGAGGGCAGACTCGCCTCGGCGTCCGCGACGATATCCAGATCGAGCTCCAGGAAGCGTTGATAGGCGTTCGACGCCGCGCGCAGCTGGAAATCGGTGACCCCGATGCTCATGATCTTCGCGCTCTCCGGCGCCACGCGCCGCGCCGCGAACGGCCGCCGGTCCGCCAGAGCGTACACGGTCGACCATAGGTCGGAGGTCTCCAGCCCCACGACCAGGTCCGCGCGCCGCACAACCGCGCGCCCATCGAGGCTCTGGTTGAGCGGATGCAATTGCGGGAAGCTCAAGCGCGTGCCGGCCGGCGAAATCACCGCGCACTGCAGTAGCTCTGCGAGCGTCACCAGGCTGTCCATGCCCGCTTGCGTCCGCGCCACCCGGTCGCCGACCAGCACTGGCGCTTCCGCCGCGACGAGCGCATCGGCGAGCGCCTCGATCGCGCCTCGCTCCGCGACTGGAAAGCTCGCCCGCTGCAGCGCCGGCTTGCGCGGCTCGCGCGCGCGGTCCGAGGCGTCTTCCTGCAGCTCCTTGTCGACGGTGATCAGCGTTGGCCCGTATGGCGGCGTCATCGCCACCTTGTGCGCGCGTACGGTCGATTCCGCGAAGTGCGCCAGCGACACCGGCTGGTCGTCCCACTTCACGAACGGCCGCACCATGTAGGCGACGTCGGTCGCGCTATGGTTCCACTCCGCGCCGCCGCGCCGCGTCGTGGCGTCGAGCGTGTTGCCCGCGAACATCAGGACCGGCGCCCGGTCCGCGAACGCGTTGAAGATCGCCATCGACGCGTGCTGGATGCCGACATTGTTGTGCAGGAGCACCGCAAGCGGCTTGCCCTCGACCTTCGAATATCCGTGCGCGATCGCGACGGAAGCCTCTTCGTGCAGGCAGGTCAGGAATTCCGGCGCCGTGTTGTTGCCGTAGACCGTGATCGATTCCTGCAGACCTCGGAACGACGAGCCGCAATTGGCGGCGACATACTCGATGTCGAGCGCCTTGATCACATCGACCATGTAATCAGAGCCGACCCGCTCCGCCGCGCCCGCGGTCGCCGGCGAAGGGTCGGTCTCGTGCTGTTCGAGCGAGCCGCGCGCGGGCGCTTGCGCGCGCGCCGGATTCGTCTGCTGCTGCGCGACCGCCGCGCCGGAAACGCTTGCCGACACCCCGGCGGCGGCTGCGCCCGAGCCGGCCAGCTTGAGAAAGCTGCGGCGCGGGAGGCCTTCCTCCGTGCTCATCGTGCGATCATCGGCGAGAACGCCGTGCAGTCGCGCCGCGGAATCCGCGACCCGGTGACGACGATGTCTTCTTCGGCGGCGGGCGCTGCGCTTTCGGTCTGAGCGAACGCGGCGCCGACGGGAACGATCGCGAGCGCCGATGCCGACAACGCGCAGAACATCGTGAATTTAGGCAAGGTTCTCTCCCCCCAAGCGCTCAAGCGGAGCGCAACGTTCACTCCGCGCGCGCGGATGCACGTCTGCTTTTTATTAGTATAAACACATACTGTTATGGCATTTGTCAACGCGTCTAGCGCCGTCGGTGCAGGCGCGCGGTCGCGTTCTCAGGCGGCTGTTGCAGCAGCCATGGCCCGCGCGATCTCGATATCGACATCGCTGGGCGCGCCCCCGCACGCCACCGCGCCGACAACTTCCCCATCCCGGATGACGGCCAAGCCGCCCGGCAGGTTCGTCAGGCGTGGATCGCCCCATTGCACGAGATCGCCCCCGCGCTGGCGCAATTGGTCGCCGAAAACCGAGGTGTCACGGCCCATTTCTGCCGCGGTGAAGACCTTTCGGAACGCGTGCTTTAGGTTGCGGGCCGGCGCGCCGTCCATGCGCTCGCACGCGATGATCTCGCCGGTGCGGTCGCCCACCGCGAGCGCGACGACGACGCCGCGGGCCCTGGCGGCGGCAAGGCCGGCCTCGAGCGCCGCGCGGGCTTCACCTTGGCTGAGAGAATGGTGCACGAGCATCGGTCGAAATGCTATGAAGTTAGACCAAGGCGCGTCAAGGGCGCACGGGTGGGCGTTTGCGCAGGGGCAGGCCGAAGGCTAGCCTTGAGTCGGATGGGATAAGATGCCGAAACGGGTGGTGAGCAAGCGTGCGCGGTCGCAGCCCGCGCCGGCGCGTCCCGCGGACACGACAAACATGCTCGGCGGCCAGAACCGTTCGCCGCTCTACCACCAGATTTATCTCATCCTGCGCAGCCGGATCCTCGATGGCGAGTACGGCCCGGGCGATTACCTGCCCGGCGAGCGTGACCTCGAAGCGCTGTTCCAGGTCTCCCGCATCACCGCCGTGCGTGCGCTCAACGAACTTGCCGGCGAGGGCCTCGTCGTGCGCGAGCGCGGCCGCGGCACCCGCGTGCAATTCGTCGCGCGCGGCATCGTCGCGCGCGGGCCGGTGGAGCCTGGCTTTCCCGGCGGCGGCCTTCGCGACGGGGGCGAGAAGGTCTCCAGCCAGATCTGGGCCGACGTCACGGTCCATGAGTTCAACTACCTCAAGGCAAATCGCACCGTCGCCGAAGCGCTGAAGCTCGCCGAGGGCGATCTTGTCCAGTACGCGGCGCGCTCCTGGCGCTTCGAAAGCCGTCCCTTCAACTTCGTGCTCACCTATGTGCCGGAGGACATCGGCCGCCTGTGGAGCAAGAAGGAGATGGAGACGTATCCGCTGGGCACGCTGTTCGAGAAGCACGGCGTGCGCATCAATCTTGTTCAGGAGCAGGTGACCGCGACTCTGGCGGATATGCTTCTCTCGCAGCGCTTGGAGGTGTCGGCCGGCTCGCCCATCCTCAAGATCAAGCGCATCGCCTTCGACGCCGCTGGGCGGCCCATTGAGTTCGTGACCGGCTTCTATCCGCCCGATCGCTACCAGTACGAGGTCACGCTGCCGCGCAAGGGCGGCCATGTTCGCGGTAGGCCGGAAACCCTGTAGGGTTTTTGCCGAGCGGCTTCCTAATAAGTCTGCAGGTGCTTGGAATCCGCCATCCATTCGCGATGCGGCTCGACATTGATGCGCTGCGACTTCTCTTCCTCGCTCGGCTCCATCACCGCGACCATCTGCAGGATTTCGAGGTCGCCGTCGCCGGCCTTGCAGAACTTGTAGCGGCTGCCGCCGGGGATCACGATGCCCTGCATCGGCGTCAGATCGCCAAGCACTTTGTCATCGACGCCATAGAAGATCGCGCGGCCCTTCAGCACGAACCACGTTGTCTCCGAATGCGTGTGGTAGTGCAGATTGTTTTCGCCGCCGTCGTGCACGCATTGGATCACCACCTGCATGTTGGGGCGCCGCACGAGCCAAGTGTTCTGCTTCGGCCGCCCGTTCGGGACCGGCTTTTGGTAGTCGAACGTGGTGATCTCGGCTTCAGCCGCTTGGTGGAACGCTTCGCGCTCCTCGCTGCTCAACGTCCGGGGGTCGATCGCGGCCATCCATCGCTCCTTGGGGGAAGGCCGAAAATGCTATAGTCCTAGGTCATAAAAGTCAAATCGGTGCCTTCCGCTCAGCTTGGCGGCCGCCGTCGGGCGAAATAGGCGTCGATCAGCTGATAGGCCGCCTCCCGCGGCGCCCGCGCCGAGCCCGTCATGGGTGCGAAATTCATGACCTTCGGCGAGCGCGCATTGTAGACCGGCCAGCGCGGCAGGCCGCGCCCGTTGGGGTCGCCGGTGCGGGCGAAATTGATCCAGTATTCAGCCATGGTCCGTCCGATCCGGCGGTCGGTCTCGGTCCACTCCCGCCGCATGCGGTCGAAGTTCTGGAACACGTAGACGATCTCCGCCGCGTGGATCGGCCCAGCCGGCATGACCTCGGAGGCGGGCGGCTGCTGCTCCCAGTGATAGAGATAGGCCCGCGCGCGGCCCGTCCGCGCCTGCAGCTCCGCCCAGCTGCGCATCTGCCACCCGACGACGTCTGTGTTCATCTGCCACTCGGGCGCACCCTGATAGAGCGCTGCGAACGCCGCCCGCTCTTCATCCGTGCTCGGATTGATCCATGGAACGCGCAGATTGATCCCTTCCCCAGCGTTCCAGCCGACGAGCGTCGGCACATCGCTCTGCCTTCCCGCCTTGAACGTTTCATAGACCGTTTGCGGCAGCACATACCCGTCTCGCTCGAGCGGCCACAGCATCTTGCCGGTCGCGACGATCGCTTCGGTCGGCAGCGCACGCATCTCGGCAAGCGAGCGCGCGCCGAGCGACGCGCCGATCTCGACGCCGAGCTGTTCGGCCTGTTCCCGCGTTTGCCCGCCGAGCAACCCGGCCGCCCAATCCATCTGCGAGGTGCTTTCTCCGATCGCGCGCTGGAAGAGCCCGCGCGCCAGCGGCGAGGCCTGCAGGATGTTCACCGCCCCGCTGCCGGCCGATTCCCCGAAGATCGTCACGTTCCCCGGGTCGCCGCCGAATGCTGCGATGTTCTCCTTGATCCAGCCGAGGGCGGCGATCTGGTCGAGCGTGCCGTAATTGCCGGAGCTGTGATACGGCGCCTCCGCGCTTAGCTCGGGGTGGGCGAGGAGCCCGAAAATCCCGAGCCGGTAATTGATCGTCACCAGCACCACGCCCGCTTGCGCGAACGCTCCGCCGTCCAGTTCCGGCGTCGAGCCGGAGCCGAAATTGTACCCCCCGCCATGGATCCACACCATCACGGGCCGGCGCTCCCCGGCGGCCCGCGCCGTGGTCCAGATGTTGAGCGCCAGGCAGTCTTCGTTCTCGCCGCGCTCGGTGTCGCCGATGAATTCCGAGCGTCTCCCCGAGCGTATCACCTGCGGGCAATCGGCCGAGTAGGCGCGCGCCGGGCGCACCCCTTGCCAGGCGACCGGCGGCTGCGGCGCCCGCCAGCGGAGCTGGCCGATCGGCGCAGCCGCGTAGGGGATGCCGCGAAAGACCGTGACGCCGTCCGCGCGCGCTTCGCCCTCGATCGCGCCGGATTTCGTCTGCACGCGCGTCTCAAGCGCCGCGGCCGGCGACGCGAAGACCCAGAAAGCGAGCGCGGCCGCCGTCCCGGCCCGCCCAAACGCGCTCAGCCAGCCCCATCCCATGGTCGCCCCCATCCCTTCAGACAATTGTGTATCAGGATTGTGTCTGCCGATCCGCTAGAACACACGGCGCCGCCGCGCGCAAGCGTGCTGCTCTCAGAGCCCGCGCGCGCCCAAGAGGTTGAGCAGCATGCCCTCCATGCGCGCGCGGTCGGTCTCGAAGGCGCCGACCAGCGCCGTGCGGTCGCAGCGCGTCAGTGCGCGCAGGAGGTGGCGTTCGTCCTTCGTGGCCTTCTCGCCGCCCGCGCGCTGCGGGGTGGCGAACAGCGATCGGTAGCGGTCGGTGAGCCGCCAAAGCCGCATCGCTTCGCTCACCAGCACCTTCATCGGCGACAGATCGTAGATGGCGCGGTGGAATTCGCGGTGGCGCGCATCCCACTGCGCCCGCTCGCCTCTCGCCAGCAATCCGTCGAGCTCGTTGACCATCTCGGTGAGCTGCAAGGTCTGCTCTTTCGTCGGCCATTCGACGCTCTTCAGGATCTCGGTTTCGATCAGGCGCCGCATGCGGTAAAGTTGACGCGCTTCATCGCTCGAAAGCATGGCGACGAAGAACCCGCGATTGGCGTCGTGCTGCAGCAGTCCCTCGGCCGCGAGCTGCTTGAGGGCCTCCCGGACCGGCACGCGGCTCGCCTTGAATTGCTCGGCGAGCTGCATCTGTCCCAGGTGCACGCCGGGCGAGAGGGCGCCGCGCGCGATAAGGTCGCGAATCCGGTCGGCGATGAGATTCGGGATCGCGTCCGCCGGCGCCGGTTCGGCGCCCTTGCGCGGAATGGGGCGACGCGGAGCGATAGGCCGAGGCGCCCTTTTTTGCTTTGCCGCCATGCCCGCTTACACGCCCTGTCCAACACGCGATACTTCCACAATCGCTGCGCGCAGTCCAGGCGTCCGGGAAGCGCGACCTCCCTTAGCGCTTTCCCCGCACGCGGTCGATGATGATCGCGGCAATGACGAGGACGGTTGCGACGCTAAGCGGCACGACATCGTACCAGAAGCTCATGAAGGCGGGGATTTGCATGGGGCCTCAGGGAAGCTTGGTGTCGGACCAGCGCGCCGTCCAGATCGGTCTTGGCGGCGCGTTGAACCGGAGGAGGGGCATGTAATAGCGCCCATAGAACACGATTAGGATCGTGTTGAGGAAGAGTTCCTGTGGACCGCTGTAAAGCTGGCGCGGTTGCGCAACGATGAACGTATTTAGGATGAAGATCACGATCGTGATCGGAAACTCCGCGATCAGCGCCAGTGGAACCAAGCGGCCGAAGAAGATCAGGAGCCCGGTGACGAGCTCGGTGAATTTCACCAGCTCGTAGATTCCCATCTCGGCCAGGATCCGCACGAACGGTCCCCCGATCGGATGATCGACGCGGCTCAGCACTTCGAAGCCGAGATAGTGCCGCAGCGCCGAATAGATGAGATGCGCGCCGAACAGCAGGCGGAACCAGAGGATGACGTATTTCATCGCGCCGCTCGAACCGTCAGGCATCTCGAACTCCGGGAACTCTACGCGCTGGGAAAAATTGAGGGCCGCGCGGGGACGCGGCCCTCAAGGCTGGGTTGAACGAAAAGGTCGCGCGGCGGCGGCGCCCGTCCCGACGACCATGAACAGTTTGAAGCCCCGCACGCGCGGGATCGCGAGCCTCCCCGATTCCCGTGCCCCCTGTTTGTGTCGGAGCGCTTCGGAGCCGCCAGACTTCCCGGCCTTTGCGGGCTTGTCAATTTTGTATGCCTCGATTGACGGACAATTGTGCGTTACCTCCGCCGTCGTGCATGATGGCTGGCGTTGGGGCTGAAGGGGGAGGCTCGGAGGCTCGTGCGGGGAGGAAAAACGGCCTGATGCGCTATGTCGTCCTCTGGGTGCGGGTCGCCTTCGGCGTCCATTCCCTGGTCTCTGGCCTCAACCACTTCCTGGAATTCCCATTCCTGCCCTTGCCGCCGCTCGACGCCTCTCCGGCCGGCGTCTTCATCGCCGAGCTCGCCCGCATCGGCCTCTACGACGTGATCAAGGCCGTCGAGGTGGCGGTCGGCCTCTGCCTTGTCTCGAACCGCTTCGTGCCGTTGGCGCTCGTGATGGAATTCCCGATCACGCTGAGCATCTTCTGGCTCAACACCTTCGTCGATGCCGCGCCGCGCCAATTGTTCACCGGCCCGCGCGAGCTCTTTTACAACGTGTTCCTTCTGGCCGCTTATGCCGGATACTACGCGCCGATGCTGGGATTCCGCGTCGGTTCTAGTCCGATCTGGCGGCCCTCAGTCGCCGCGGACATCGCCGGCGGCGTCGCGGGGAAGGCGAGGGGCCCATCATGACCCTCCCCGACGCCTCGATCAGCGGCTATGACGCAATCCATTATTCGGTCGCGACGGTCGTCGTTCTCGTCGTGCTTGCCTGGGACCTCTACCGTCGCAGGAAGCGCTGAGGCCCGACGACCTTGCCGATCCACCGGCCCTATGGCTTGTTGGGTTTGTTGGAGGTGCACGAAACGTGAGCCGGACGAAGGCAGAGCGCGCGCCCGAGCGCGAAGCCGCGGCGCCGCCGGCGGGCATCCCGGCCCGCATCGCCGATCAGATCCGCGAGCTGGTCGCCTCCGGGCGCTTCGCGCCTGGTCTGCGCCTTGGCCAGGTGGAGCTCGCCGAGCAATTCGACGCCAGCCGCATGGCGGCGCGCGAGGCGCTGAAGCTGCTGTCCGCCGAGGGCATGGTCGTCCACGATCCCAATCGCGGTTTCTTCGTCGCCGCCTTGTCGAGCGACGAGGCGCGCCAATTGTTCCTGCTGCGCGGCCTCATGGAGACTGAGCTGCTCTCCAACATGCGCTGGCCGACGCGCGAGGAGGTCGCCGATCTGCGCCGTCGCGCCCACGAGCTGGAGACGATGCTCAACACCGGCGATCGCTCTGCGTGGTGGCGCAGGCACCGCGAGTTCCATCGCGCCATTTTCGAGCTCTCGAACGACAAGATCATTGTTCGCGAGGCGATGCGCCTCTGGGCGCTCACGGATCGCTATCGCAGCTTCATCGGGCTTCCCAAGCGCGCCAGCGCCGAGCGCAGCGTGCTCAACAAGCACGATCTCGTCGAGGCCCTGGCCGACAGGGATCGCGATTCGCTCATCGCCGCGCGCGCGCATCGCCGCCACCTCTTCGAGGAGCTCGTCCTCGAGACGCTGTCGCGCCGCGGTCTCTGATCAGGACTTCTCCGTTTCGTCGAGCCGCAGGCTCCCGAAGCGCTTCGCCGAAAGCCACGCCAGCAGCAGTGTCGAGAGCGCTCCGGCCGCGAGCGTTGCGGCCACGACGCCGAGCAGCGTCGAAAGCGGCGCGTGCGCGCCGATGAGCGCCGCTCCGACCATCGGCCCGAAGATCGATCCGATCCGCCCTGCGCCGAACGCGAGCCCGACGCCCTTGGCGCGATACGCCGTCGGATAGATGAGGCCCGCCGCTGCGTTGTCGCCGAATTGTCCGCCGAGCACGCAGAAACCAGCGAGCGCGACCAGCAGGCCGAGCAGGATCGGCGATGCGTCCGGAAGCCCCACCAGCAGCATCGCCGGCGCCGCAGCCGCCAGCATGCCCGTCACCGCGAGAAAGCCCCAGCGATCGAGGAGGAAGCTCATCGTCAGCCCGCCGAGCACCGCCCCGACATGGTACATCGACGTGACGAGCGCGGCCGCCTCGGTGTCCAGCCCCTTCGCTTCGAACAGCAGCGGCATCCAGCTGTTGAGGAAATAGTTGGCCATCAGCGTCGTGGAGAAGGCGCACCACAACAGCAAAGTGATCGCCGCCAGCCGGCCGGAGAAGATCGGCCCGGTCAGACCCTTCTCTTCCACGCGGATATGCGGCGCTGCGATCTCCGTCGCTTCGGTGATCGCAAGGTCCGGCCGCATGCGCCTGAGGGTGCGCACAAGCTCCTTCCTGCGACCCTGCCGCAGTGCGAGATATTTCACCGATTCCGGAAGGAACAGGACAAGGCCGGCCGCCGTCAGCAGCGGCAGCGCGCCGCCGATCCAGAACAGCGCCTTCCAGCCGTGCTCCGGGACGATCCACGCCGCCGCCAGGCCTGGAATGACGCCGCCCACAGTGATCCCCATGAACATCAGGATCACCATGCGGGCGCGGGCGCGTTTCGGCGCCATCTCCGAATTGAGCGCGATCGTGTTCGGCAGAAGACCGCCCATGCCGATGCCGGTGACGAACCGAAGCCAGGTGATCTGATCGACGTTCTCCGCCGCAACGACGCCGAGCGTGAACGCCCCGAAGATTGCGCAGCTCCAGATGATCGCCGCGCGCCGTCCGAACCGGTCGCCGATGAAGCCGAACAGCGGCGCCCCGATGAGGATGCCGAACAGGCTCGCGCTCATCATCGGGCCCATCGCGCCGGCCTGCACGCCCCACTCGCGCACGATGTGCGGCGCCGCGAGGCCCAGAGCGGAAATCTCGAACCCGTCCGCGAACATCGCCAGGAACGACCAGAAAAGGAGGACGAAATTGAAGCGGCCGATCTTCTGCCCATCGACCGCCGCTTCCACATTCAGCGCCTGTTCGCTCATGGCGTTCCCCCGCTCGGCACATTCCGCGACGCCGAGCGATGCGTCCAGCCCTGATTGGACGCGCGCATTGGACGCCCGCACTTCACAATCGCCGCGCTGATGCGATACTGCATCGTCACGAAAGCGAGGCCTCAGTGACCAGACTTCCTCCCGAGCGAAGCCCGGGACATCAGGTGCGCAAGGCATACCGCCACTTCGATCGCCTGCTCACGCTGTTTTTCTCGCCGCGCGGCCTGAAGCCCGGCTACTGGTATTATCTGCGCGTGCTCTGGCTTCAGGACGGGCTGACGCAGAAGGAGCTGAGCGACCTCACCAACGTCATGGAGACCACGACCGTCACGATGCTCGCCGGCATGGAGGCCGATGGTCTGATCGAACGGCGCCGCAACAAGGATGATCGCCGCAAGGTCAACGTCTCTCTCACTCGCAAGGGGCGCGCGCTCGAAGATGAGCTCATGCCTTACGCGATCGAGATCAATTCCATCGCGACGGCTGGCATCGCCAAGGAACGCGTGCAGACCTGCCTCGCCGTGCTCAGCCAGATGGCCGACAACATGGCTCGCTTCGAAAAGGAAGGGGCCAAGCGGCCCGAATGATCCGCTTCAGGCGTTGACCGTCGCGCGCGTCGCCCTGAGCTCCGCCTCTGACACGGCCAGCGTCCGCCAGTCCGTTCCTTTCGCCGCCATTCCCTCGAACGACGCGAGCTCCACATAAGGCACGCGCGGCTCTTCCGTGCCGATCGCCGGCGCGCCTTCCGCCACGGCCTGCGCGGCGCGCAGCATCTGCGTGCGGAACTGGAAGATCGCCTTGTCCGAGGAGCCGAGCTTGTCTTCGCTTCTGTCCGCGATCGGGCCCATCGATTCCCACATCGCCATGTCCTGCGACGGAATGCCGATGATCCCTGTGAAATCGCCGCGCTTCATCGCCTCGCGGTCCTGCAGGAAATGGTTTTCCAGGTTGCGGAGCTTCTTGTAGGTGATCGGCTCCACGTCCTTGCCGACTTCCGCCGCGCAGAAGCGCCGCCACTCGTCCTGCTCGATGCCTTTCGTGGGATGCCACGCGATCCAGTAGAACATGGTGTTCACATCGTCGATAGGCACGAGCATCTGGGAGAGCTTGTACTGGTCGTTCGGCGGAATATGCACCGTGTACGGAGCGACGAAGAGCGTGATCCGCACATAATCCTGCTTGTCCGGATCCACGATCGGCTTGCGGATCGCCGCATAGCGGAATCCGAACGGCGTCTTCTGCACTTCGAGCTTGGGCGACTTGTCGGCGGAGGGTCTGAGCCAGGCCGCATCCGTCGCGGTCGATCCGCTTACATCCGACGCGGTCGGCATGTTGGTCGAATGCAGGCTCGAGGAATGCGCCGAATCGATCGACCCTTCGAGCACTTGCGCCCAATTGCACGCCACGTGCATTTTCACGATCGCGATCTTCGTCGTTTCGCTCGGCGCCCAGGTCGGCGCCTCGAAGCGGGCGGGCGCGCCTTCGCCGAGCCATACCCACACGAAACCGCCCGCTTCGCGAACCGGATAGGCTTTCGCCTTGATCCGCCCCTTCAGCGTCGCGCCTTCGGGCTCCGAAGCCATCTCCATGACGGCGCCATCGACGTCGAACTTCCAGCCGTGATACAGGCACCGGAGCCCGCACGCCTCGTTGCGCCCGAACGAAAGCGACGCGCCGCGATGCGGGCAGGCTTCCTTCAGCGCCCCAAGCCGCCCCTTGGTGTCCCGGAAGACGACGATGTTCTCTCCGAACAGCCGCACCTTGAGCGGCGCTCCGTCCCGCTCAGCGACTTCCTCGGCCATGCACGCCGGCGCCCAATGTTGGCGCATGAGCAGGCCCATCGGCGCATTGCCTTCGACGCGGCATAGGAGATCGTTCTGTTCGGGCGTCATGGATCGCCTCCGTCCTTGCCGAATACTTCTATATCGTAGTATTATCCCGGTCAACGTCGTCGTCGATGTGAGCTCATGAGCGCACCGCTGAACCTCGGAATTGTCGGCCTCGGCCGGGGCTTCGTGCTGACCGCGCCCTCGCTGCGCGCGCACCCGGAAATCCGCCTCGTCGCCGCCGCCGATCTGCGGCCCGAAGCGCGCGCCGCGTTTGCCGCGGAGTTCAACGCCGCCGCCTATCCCGAATCCGACGCGCTTTTCGCGGACGCTAACGTCAACGCCGTCTACATCGCCGCGCCCACCGCAACGCATGCGTCCCTTGCAATCGCTGCCGCGCGCGCCGGCAAGCACGTGCTGGTGGACAAGCCGATGGCGCTGTCATCCGCTGAATGCCGGACGATGATCGATGCCGCCAAAGCCGCGGGCGTCAAACTCGTTGTCGGCCCGAGCCATGCCTCCGATGCGCCCATCGCACACGCCGCGGATATCATTGCGGGCGGCGTTTTCGGCGCCCCGCGCTTCATTACCGCGCTCAACGCCACCGACTTCATCTACCGTCCGCGCCGCCCGAACGAGCTCGCCGAGGAGGGCGCACTGGTAAGCCAGGCGCCGCACCATATCGACATCGTCCGCCGGCTCGCCAATGCCGACATCGCCTCAGTCCGCGCGGTCGCCGGCGACTGGGATCGCGCCCGCCCCGCGACCGGCGCCTATGCCGCGTTCATTTCATTTGCGAACGGCGTCGCCGCCACGCTGACCTATTCCGGCTACGCGCACTATGATGCGGATGAGCTGATGGAGAACGTCTCCGAGCTTGGTTTCCCGAAGTCCGCCGCGCACGGCGCCGCACGTCGCGCGCTGCAACGTCAAACTGAGCTAGACGCAAAGGAGCGACGTGGCTTTGGCGGCCCGGATGCCAGATCTCTCGAAGCGCCGCCCCATCACGAACATTTCGGCTTCTTGCTTGTCCAATGCGAGCGCGGCGACCTTCGCCTCACGCCTGACGGCGTCTGGATCTACGCCGATGATGAGCGCCGCTTCCAAGCGCTCCAGCCCCCCATCGCTGGCCGCTTCGCCGCCATCGACGCTTTTGTACAGGCGGTGCGCGGCCGCTCCGATCCGCTGTTCGATGGCGTTTGGGGGCTCCACACCCTCCTTGCCTGCGAAGCCATGGCGCGCTCGAGCCGCGAGGCGCGCGAAATCACCTTGCCGGGACCTTGCTGATGTCGAAGCTGGAGCTTTCACTCGCCTGCTGGGGCTATGATCGCATCGCCGCGCTGGCCGACGGCCGCGTGCGCCCGGACGGCATAGACCTCAACGTCCAGATCCTCGACGTGGAAGAGACCTTCTTCCGCATGCTGCGCAATCGCGAGTTCGACGTCGCCGAGCTCTCGCTCTCCTCCTATTGCATGACGCTGCACCGTGAAGACCGGCCCTTCGTCGCGCTGCCAGTGTTCCCGTCGCGCTTCTTCCGGCATTCCTGCATCTTCGTTTCCGCCAGGAGCGGCATCCAGAGCCCCGCCGATCTCGCCGGCAAGCGCGTCGGCGTGCCTGAGTTCCAGATGACGGCGCCGGTCTGGATCCGCGGCATCCTCGCCGACGAGTATGGGATCGCACCCGATGCGGTGAGCTATTTCTCCGGCGGCGAAGAAGAGCCCGGCCGCGAAGAGAAGCTGAAGCTCAACCTTCCCCCGTCCATCAGGCTCGCGCCCATCGGCCCCACCCAAACGCTCTCCCGCATGATCGCCGACGGTGAGATCGACGCGCTCTATTCCGCCCGCGCGCCGAGCACGCTCTATGCCGAGCCGCACAATGTGCGCCGCCTGTTTCCGGACTTCGTCGCCGTCGAGCAGGCCTATTACGAGAAGACCAGGATCTTCCCGATCATGCACGTGGTCGCCATCCGCCGCGACCTCTACGACCGACACCGCTGGGTTGCGCAAGCGCTCTACAAGGCCTTCCGCGAGGCGCAGCGTCTGGCCTACGAGGAGCTGATCGTTTCCGCCTCGCTGAAGACGATGCTGCCATGGCAGATCGCCGCCGTTGAGGAGGCGATCGCGTTGATGGGCAAGGATTGGTGGCCTTACGGTCTTGACGCGAACCGCGCCGTCCTGGAGACGTTCGCGCGCTACCACCACGAGCAGGGGCTCTCGCCGCGCAGGCTTGCGGTGGAGGAGCTCTTTGCGCCCGAGACGTTCGCCGAGTTCAAGATCTGACGCATGCCATGACAAAAATTCTGGTCACCACGCGCGACGGCAAGGAGCACGTCATCGAGGCGAAGCAAGGCTTCTCGGTCATGGAGGCGCTGCGCCATGCCGGGATCGACGAGGTCCTCGCGATCTGCGGCGGCTCTCTCTCCTGCGCGACCTGCCACGTCTATGTCGATCCGGCGTTCGCCGCGCTCACCGGCGCAAAGAGCCCCGAAGAGGTGGAGATGCTCGATTTCGCCGAGCACGCCCGGGATGAATCCCGCCTCTCCTGCCAGATCCGCGTCACGCCGGAGCTCGACGGCCTGAAGATCACCGTCGCCCCGGAATAGCGGTAACCGACCTCTGCGCGGCGTCGTAGACGTGACGCCGCGACCAGCGCTCCCTACATCTGGTCGCCCAGCGAAAGGACGCGAGATGTTTCGCCAGAAGCCCATGACCCTGCCCTCCAAGGCTGAGGCGCTTCCGGGCCGTGACCGCCCGATCCCGACCAGCGCCACGCACCACGTCTCGGGCAAGTCGATCCACCCGCCGTTCCCGGCCGGTATGGAGATCGCGGACTTTGGCCTGGGCTGCTTCTGGGGCGCCGAACGGGCCTTCTGGCAGGCGCCGGGTGTCTGGACGACGGCGGTCGGCTATGCCGGCGGCGAGACCCCGAACCCGACCTACGAGGAGGTCTGCTCCGGCCGCACCGGCCACACTGAAATCGTGCGCGTCGTCTTCGATCCGAAGGCAACAAGCTACGAGGCGCTTTTGAAGCTCTTTTTCGAGAGCCACGATCCGACCCAGGGCATGCGCCAGGGCGGCGACATCGGCACGCAATATCGCTCCGCGATCTACACGACCTCGCCTGCCCAGAAGGCCGCCGCCGAGAAGGCCAAGGCGATGTACGACGCGGCGCTGAAGGCCAAGGGCTTCGGCGCCGTCACCACCGAAATCCGCGACGCGCCGGACTTCTACTACGCCGAGGATTACCACCAGCAATATCTGGCCAAGAACCCCGGCGGCTATTGCGGCCTCGGCGGCACCGGCGTGAGCTGCCCGATCGGAACCGGCGTCTCGGCGTGAGGGGCAAGTGACGCCGGCCGCATTTGAGAAGGCGGCGCTGGCTCTGCCCGGCGCCTACCTGAAGGAGCAATGGGGCGACGACCGCGTCTTCAAGATCGGCAAGGCGCCCGGCAAGATGTTCGCCGTGCTGTCGGGCAAGAGCGTCTCGCCGCGCTCCGCCTCCTTCAAGTGCTCGGACCTCGCCTTCGAGATGCTGATCCGGAAGAAGGGAATCGTTCCCGCGCCCTATATGGCCCGCGCCAAATGGGTGATGCTGGAGACGCTCGCCGCCTTGCCCGACGCTGAAATCGAAGCCCGGCTCGCCGAGGCGCACCGCCTCGTCGCCGCAAAGTTGCCGAAGAAGGAGCGCGAGGCCCTCATCCCATGAAGCAGCCTGCGGTCTTCTTCGGACACGGCACGCCGACGAACGCGCTCGGCGGTCCGTATGCGGACGAATGGCGCGCGCTTGGCGCATCGCTGCCGCGCCCCAAGGCGATTCTCTGCGTCTCCGCGCACTGGTACGTCCCCGCCCTTGCCGTCACCGCGACGCAGGCGCCGCGCACGATCCATGATTTCTATGGCTTTCCGCCGGAACTCTATCAGATCTTCTACCCGGCGCCGGGTGCGCCCTGGCTGGCCGAGCGCGTCTCCGCCCTTACCGGCGCGGCGCTCGATGAGGCATGGGGCCTCGACCACGGATCGTGGTCTGTCCTGAAGCATGTCTTTCCCGAAGCGGACGTGCCTGTCATCCAGCTCAGCATCGACACGCGCGCCGATGCGCCGACCCACGTCGAGCTGGGCCGCAAGCTCGCCGTCCTGCGCGCGGAGGGCGTGATGATCATGGGCTCTGGCGATGTGGTGCACAATCTGCGCGCTATGCGCCGTGAAGGCGGCCCGCCATTCGATTGGGCGCAACGCTTCCACGATCGGGTCAAGTCCGCGCTCGAAGCGCACGATGATGCGTTTCTCGCCGCGCCGCAGGGAGAGGACGCCGCGCTCTCCATCCCCACGCCGGAGCACTATTTGCCGCTGCTCTATGTTCTGGGCGCGCGCGGCGAAAACGAAGCCCCGCACTTCTTCACCGACCGCATCGATCTCGCCTCCGTCTCGATGCTTGGCGTCCGCTTCGGCTGAACCCGTTAGGTGCGCGAGGCCGGATCGAGCGCAATCGTCACCCGTTCGCCCGAAGCGCGCACGACTGTAAGCTCGATCTTCTGCGTGGAGGTGTCGGGCGGAATGGCGCTTGGCGTTGGCGGCGCGCCGTTCACCGCGACGATGAGGTCGCCCATGCGCAAGCCCGCGCGCGCCGCATAGGGCGGCGCCGGCCCGGAGACGCGCCAACCCGCCGGCGCGCCTTCCAGCGCCTCCGCCCGTATTGAAACGCCTGCCAGGACGAAGCCGGGCTCCGCTGGCGGGGCCGCGGCGGCGAGGAGGGCGGGCGCGCCGGGCGTGTTCTCCTCCAGCGCAACGCGCGTCTGCGCATTGTCCGCCGCGAGCACCACATGGTCCGCGCCGATCGAGGCGAGCCGCACGCCGGGCGCGATCTCCTGCCCGACACGGAACGCGCGCTGCTCCCCGCTCGGGAGAACGAACACCGCCCCGCCGCGCGCTGGATCCGGCGCCGTCCGAACGCCGACGAGCCGGAGATTGGGCGCCAGCGCCGACAAGGCTTCCGACCTGGCGCCCGTATCGGCCCACGGCGCGAACGGCGTGCCGCCCACGCCTTCGCGCGGCGCAGCTCCATTCGCTTCCTGCGTCGCGGGGGCCTGAGCGGCGTCCTGGAGCTCGCCGCAGCCGCTCGCGAGCGCCCCGCTCGCCGCGAGCGCCGCGATGGATCGGCGAAAGCCCCCAAACCTGCTGTTGCGCTCCGGCTTCATGCGTCCTGCAAGTCTAGCAAGTCCCGCCGCGCGCTCCAAGCGATACGGACAAGCTTGCCGCTTGAGGCAAATGTCGCGTCCTGCCGTCCACACCCTCAATCCTCGATCAACGGCACGAATTGCACGCCGCCGAGCGAGCGCATCTCGAAATCGCGCTCGTTCTTCTGCGTGAGGACGATCAGCTCCTGATAGCCGTCTCCGATCGGCGCCACGAGCCGGCCGCCGATCGCCAGCTCCTGTTTCAAGGCCTCCGGAAGCGCGGGGCCCGCCGCGTCCACGATAATCGCATCGAACGGCGCTTCCTCCGGCCAGCCCTTCGAGCCGTCCCCGCGGCGGACCGTGATGCGGTGGTAGCCGAGCGCCGCAAGGCGCTCCTTGGAGGCGTCGGCCAGCTCCGCATGGCGTTCGATCGCAAATACCTGCGCGCCGATCTCCGCCATCACGGCCGCCGCATAGCCCGAGCCCGATCCGACATTGAGCACGCGTGAACCTGGCTTCACGCCGGCCGCTTCGATCATCAGCGCCACGATGTAGGGCTGCGAGATCGTCTGCCCCGCCGCGATCGGAAGCGGGCGATCCTCGTAGGCGCGCGCCGCTTGCTCGGGAACAAAGCGCTCGCGCGGCACGGCCCGCATTGCCGCAAGCACGAGCGGATCCTTGATTCCGCGCCGCGCGATCTGCGTCGCCACCATCTTCTCGCGCGCGTCCTTCATGTTCGTTCCTGGCATGCTCTTGCCTTCGTGCGTCGATGCGACGATAGTCCGCGCGCCGGGCCGATGCGGGCGCCCGGTGAGACGGATGTCCGTCCAAGTCCCGCTCCCCGCCGCGCGTCGTTTGCGCGGCCAGGAGCGATGTGATGACTTCTCATCCGCAATCCATTCTCGGAGAGCTGTTCGGTTCCACGCGCCCGACGCGCTGGGTGACGCGCGAGCGTCCGAAGATCGATCGCATCGCCTGTCCGTGGCTCATTCGCCGTTTCCTCGATCCCGAAGCTCAAATCCTGTATGTCCCGACGCCGCAAGTCCTTGAGGTTGCGCAAAGGGAGCGGGCGGTTGCCTTCGACATCCCCGGCGCGCCGCTCACGCACGACGGCGAGATGTGCAGCTTCGATGCGTTTCTACGCCGTTTTGGTCTCTCCGATCCGGGGCTTGACGTGCTGGCGCCGATCGTCCGCGGCGCCGACATCGATCGCCACGATCTTGCGCCCGAGGCGGCCGGCCTGCACGCGATTTCGCTCGGGATGAGCGCGAACTTCGCCGACGATCATGAGCTTCTGGAGCACGGGATCGTGGTCTATGACGCGCTCTATGCTTGGGCGACCGGGGCCAAGGACGAGCGTCACGGCTGGAACCCTCAATGAGCGAGCCGACCCTTCAGGAATTCACCCGCGCATCCTTCAAGATCGGCTGCCTCGGCTTTGGCGGCCCCGCCGGGCAGATCGCGCTCATGCATCGCATCTTCGTGGAGGAGAAGAAATGGATCGATGAGGAGCGCTATCTGCATGCGCTCAATTTCTGCATGCTCCTGCCTGGGCCCGAAGCGCAGCAATTGGCGACCTATGTCGGCTGGCTGAAGTTCGGGCTGCGCGGCGCGCTGATCGGCGGCATTCTTTTCGTACTTCCCGGTGCGCTCGTCGTGCTGGCGTTGGCCTGGGCCTATGCGCTCAACGCGCATGTGCCGCTGGTCCAGGCCGCGCTGCTCGGCGTGAAAGCGGCGGTCCTGGCGCTGGTGATCGAAGCGATGCTCCGCATCGGCAGGCGCGCCTTCAAGCCGAAAGTTGCGCCATTGGTTGCGCTGGCGAGCTTCGCGGCGCTCTACGTCTTCCAGGCGCCTTTTCCGATCGTGATCCTGGCGGCCGCCCTGTTCGGCGCATTCTTCCTTCGTCCGCAGGCAACGCCCGAAGCGAGCGAGCGGCGGCCGATCCGCACGGGCTGGTCGGCGTTCTTCTGTGCCGTGGCATGGCTCGCGCCATTGGCGCTCAGCTTCCTTCTCCTCGGCCCGAACCATGTCCTGACCGAGATCGGGAAGCTCTTTTCCGTGCTCGCGCTTGTCACCTTCGGCGGCGCGTACGCCACGCTGGCCTACCTGCAGCAGGCCGCAGTCGAGACGCAGAGCTGGCTTTCTACGGCGGCGATGATCGACGCGCTGGGCCTCGCCGAGACGACGCCGGGCCCGCTCGTGCTGGTGAATCAGTTCGTCGGCTTCCTCGCCGGCTGGAAGGAGGGCGGTGCGCTTCTCGCGATCGCTGGCGCCGCGATGGCGAGCTGGTGCACCTTCGCGCCGTCTTTCGTCTGGATCCTGGCCGGCGCTCCGTATGCGGAGCGTTTGCGTTCGAACCGCTCCGCCGCCGGCGCCCTGAGCGCGATCACCGCCGCAGTGCTCGGCATCATCGCGCAGCTGGCCGTGTGGTTCGCCGCGCACGTGCTCTTCGCGGACGTGGAGCGCGTCGCGCTTGCGCCGGGCCTGTCCGCGCTCTGGCCGGACTTCGCTACGTTCAATTGGACGGCGGCGCTGCTCGGGATTCTCGCGGGCGTCGCGCTGTTCAGGTTCAAGGTAGGCGTGCTGGCGCTGGTGCTGGGCGCCGCGGCCCTCGGGATGGTCCTGTCGCTGATCTGAACGGCGTTCAGACCGGCCAGCGCAAACCGATGCGACGGCGCTGAATCAGCGTCTGCTCCGCGCGCTGCAGCGCCCGCATCGCGACTTCCGCGTGCTGCAGGCTGTCGGTGGACCTGAGCGCATCCATCGCGACGCGCAGCCGCGAGACGGCTTCCTCCAGCTTGTCGCGCGCGCCTTCGCGCTCGCCGAGCGCCGCGAGCGCGCGCCCCATTTCCTGTTGCGCGGCGCCCCAGGCGCCCGGATCGACCGAGCGATCGACATTGTCGAGGTAGCGCTGCCGCGCATCGAGCGACTTCTCCAGCCACTTCACGTTGCCGCCGCGTTCGCCGAGCGAAAGCGAGCCGGACGCGAAATCGTGCAGGATGTCCATCATCACGCCGTCCGAGAACTCGGCGGGCGGATCATCGACCAGCCGGTCGAGCGCCTCCACGATCGGCTGCAGCCGCTCGGGCTTGTAATCCTGCGGCCGGTTGAGGATTGGCCTTGCCCGGCGCGCGCAGGCATAGGCGAGCGCCTGCTGCACGTTTTCCGCCGGGCGGCCCTGGCGCCAGGAGAGGTGGACATTGTCCACCTCGGGCAGGCGCCCATAGCCGGGCGCCGTGGTCATCCGCAGCTCCAGCTTGCCCATCAGCGTGAGCTTGCCCCAGATGATGACGTCGGCCGCCGAGCGCTCCAGCACATCGACCGCGTGCTGCGCCACGCGCCGCCGCTTTTCCGCGTTCGACTTGGGCGACAGCGTCGGGATCTTGATCGGGAAGAGATCGACCACCGCCTCCGCGTTGAACGAGAAGAGCCCGAAATGCTCTTCGATCGCCTTGCGCATCTCGTTCCGGAGGCCCGGATTTCCCCCCACGATATAGGCGATGAGGATGAGCGGCCGGTGATCCTTGGCGCGCTTGAGCGCGGTGGCCCGCAGGCCTGCTGCGGCGGCCGCGCCGCCCTTGAAAGTGCCGCGGATGAGCCAGAACCCGGCGACGAGCGCCGCCGAGAGCCCCATCGCCAGGAAGCCCATGACGACGTCGGGATAGTCCACGAAGGCCTGCAGGAGCTGCGGCGGGACCGCCCGCGCCAGGCTGGGCGCCAGCTCGGGAATGGAAAAGCCGGCTGCGGCGAAAGAGTTCATGGACGGTTCCGAGCGGGGTTAAGAGGAGTTCCTACCATTTCCCTGCGGCGCCGCACAACGCCTGCCGGGCGTGCGGGCGGGCGCGCAGGGGAGCCCTGCACGGTGTTGAGGCGTGGAAAACCCTGCGTCAGCCTGTCATGGGCGGTCCGCGCCGAGGCGCCGCCGGGCGCCGCGCCGGCCTTTGCCGCGCCGGTTGGGCGTCAGCTCAGCGGATCGTTGTCCTCGCCGAGGATCTCCGGAAGCGTCCAGGTGAGCGTGTCGTCGATCGGCAGCGCCTCCGGCTCATCGGCCGCGAACGCCTTCTCCACCGCCGCCCGCGCCTCCTCGTGCAGACGCGGCAGCTCCTGGGCGATGCGGTTGCGCAGGCCCTCGGTCAGCCCCGCGCGCACTTCGGCGCGCCGCACGATGATCGTCGCGCGCCAGCCGCCGTATTTTCCGCGCCGTCGCCCGGCCGCCAGCTTGAACAGGAGCTCAAGGATCACGCGCGCCCCGGCGAGCCGGCCGGAGAGGTTGGACTGGCCGATATTCTCCACCGCGTCCGCGAGGCGCTCGAAATCGAGCCCCTCCGCGCGCGCGCCCTCGCGGACACCCTCACGGAGCTTGTGGGCTTCGGCGCGCAGGGCCGCGGCCTGGGCCTGCGTCCAAAGGTAGAAATCCTGGTCGTGAAGTTGGGTCATTGTTAAGGTTAACGGTGCGCGACGAAGGCGAGGCGGGGAAGCAGCCACGCTCCAGAGGCGAACATGTGCGCCGCATCATGCGTGGAGCGCATCTTATTCGCCTCTTATGCGCCAGGGCCAAATCGCTGCGTCGCCTATTTGAGCGTCGGCCGCGGCGCACGATATCATGGCCAGGTTCGCGTGCCAGATGATCGTGGGTGGGTCATGAAGTTCGTGTGCGATGCGCCGGGCGGAAAGTCCTGGTTCCGGCTGGAGACCGAGGCCGAGGCCGAGGCGGAATCGGCGCTCATGCGCCACGCCGTGGAGAAGTATTTCCAGCGCGCGCTCGCCGAGGCGCGCGAGAGCTACACGCCCGGGTTGGGCATCGAGCGCGACATCGGCCTGAAGACGCACATCGCGAAGAAGATGCCGCGCTTCCTCACCTTGCGCGCCGACGACGGAACCGGCCTCGCCACCGCCATGCTCCCCCCGGAGATCGGCGGCGGCCCGCACTTCCGGGTGATCGTGGTGGGCGCGGCGAACAGCGATCCCTACCCGGAGCATGGCGACGCGATACGCGCGTTGGCGACGCATCTGGGGATGAGGCTGCCGCGCAGCGAGTGCTTTCCTTATGCTTGAGGCGCCCGCGCCTTCAGCCATCGGTCAATCGGCTCAGGCAGGGCGAGATCGGCTTCTGTAGCCCGGTATTCGATGGCCGAGAACGCACCCGAGGCGCAGAGTCGCGCAATGGGGTCGTCGGTATTGTACACGCGCCAACTATCGCAGAGCTCGGCATAGACCCCGAACTGCTCCAGGCTTCGTTCGAAGCGCCGGGTAGCGTCGGCCTTCGGCACGTCGTGCCCGCCATTGGCGACCCGACGCGCAATCCGGTTCAGCGCCTCATTGAGAGTTGAGACAAAAAAGTACAAGAGATGGACGACGTAGCCGACACGCTTGGCACGTTGGATCAGACCTTTGTGGCCGCGTCCGGCAAGTGTCGTCTCGATGGAGAACGTCTCTCTCCGAGCGATCAATTCCTGCATCAGGTCGATGGCGATGCGCGCTGCGCGCACTTGCTCCTTGTTTGGATCGAGCGGTGATATGCCGCGCGCAATAAGGTCCAAGTTTACAAAGCCCAGCGATCCGGAAAGCGCTGCGATCTCCGTCTCGGCGAAAGTTGTCTTTCCTACTCCGTTCGCTCCGGCGACGATCCAGAGCGACGGAGCGGTGCCAGAGGGGGCGGCGCCTGCACTCAAACCGAAGCCTCTGCGGGCGTTGACACGATGTGGAGCGAGTGCCGGATGTGCTTTATCGCTGACGCGATTCGCTCCACTGCTCCCGCCTCGTACCAGTGGTCAAACGTTGGAGCGACGATCGCCAAATGTTCGATCAAATCCACAGTGTGAAGCACCATTCGGGGCAAGCCGCTCAAGTCCAATGACCAGCCATCGACCGCCAAATGTGCGAATTGATTACGTACTTCCGTGAGGCGCAGAACATCATTGATCACGTCCGTGCCGAGCGACACCGTGTGGGGATAAGGTAGGATCGCCTCTGTCCTCGCCCTACTGAGCAATTCCCGGAACGAGGCAAGTTGCTGATTGGGAGCAGGGCCGATCCGTTCTTCTATCCAACGCTGGGTTTGCTTGGCCGACGGTCCCGATAGCGCCGAAACACCACTCGTGTCGTGGCCTTTAAGGGCGCAGACCAACGCTCCCTGAGCGGCCAAATGCAAGCTCAACACAAGCCAGCGCCAGCTCGCTGCGTCCGACGTCACCGTCTCGCTGCACTTTGCCGCGAACTCCAGGGAAGAAATGAACTCTTCCGTCGGAGATGTCCTGAGCCAGTTCATCAATCCCCATCCATCTTCAGCGCCGCGATAAACGCTTCCTGCGGGATATCGACCTTCCCGAACTGGCGCATGCGCTTCTTGCCTTCCTTCTGCCGGTCGAGCAGCTTGCGCTTGCGCGAAACGTCCCCGCCATAGCACTTCGCGGTCACGTCCTTGCGCATCGCCGAAATCGTCTCGCGCGCGATGATGCGTCCGCCGATCGCGGCCTGGATCGGGATCTTGAAGAGGTGCTGCGGAATGAGCTCCTTGAGCTTCTCGCACATCGCGCGCCCGCGGCTTTCCGCGCGGCCCTTGTGCACCAGCATCGAAAGCGCATCGACCGGCTCGTCATTGACCAGGATCTGCATTTTCACCAGATCGCCCTCGCGATAATCCGCGAGCTGATAATCGAAGCTGGCGTAGCCGCGCGAGACGCTCTTCAGCCGATCGTAGAAATCGAACACCACCTCGTTCAAGGGCAGCTCGTAGATCAGCATGGCGCGCGAGCCCACATAGGAAAGCTCTTTCTGGATCCCGCGCCGGTCCTGGCAGAGCTTCAGGATGGAGCCCAGATATTCGTCCGGCGTCAGGATCGTCGCCTTAATCCACGGCTCCTCGATCGCCTTGATCTTCATAACGTCGGGCAGATCGACCGGATTGTGCAGCTCGATGTGCGTTCCGTCGGTCTGATGCACGCGATAGACCACCGACGGCGCCGTCGCGATGAGATCGAGATCGAACTCGCGCGACAGCCGCTCCTGGATGATCTCCAGGTGCAGCAGCCCGAGGAAGCCGCAGCGGAATCCGAAACCCAGGGCCGCCGACGTCTCCATCTCGTAGCTGAAGCTAGCGTCGTTCAAGCGCAGCCGCGCCATCGCCGCGCGCAGGGTCTCGAACTCCGCCGCGTCGGTGGGGAAGAGGCCGCAGAACACCACCGGCTGCGCCGGCTTGAAGCCCGGCAGCGCCGCGGTGGTTTCCTTGCGGTACTCGGTAATCGTGTCGCCGACCCGTGCGTCCGCCACTTCCTTGATGCTGGCGGTGAGTACGCCGATCTCGCCCGGCCCGAGCTCGGCGACGTCTTGGCGCTTGGGGCGCAGCACGCCGAGCGTATCGATGCCGTAATCGGCGCCGGTCTGCATGAGCTTGATGCGCATGCCCTTCTTCACCACGCCGTCGAGCACGCGGAAGAGCACGACGACGCCGAGATAGGAATCGTACCACGCGTCCACCAGCAGCGCCTTCAGGGGCGCAGCCGCGTCGCCGGTCTGCGGCGCCGGCAGCCGCGTGACGATCGCTTCGAGCAGGTCGTCGATGCCTTCGCCGGTCTTCCCCGAAGCCAAGATGGCGTTGGAGGCGTCGAGCCCGATCACTTCCTCGATCTGCGTCTTCACCCGCTCGGGCTCGGCGGCGGGCAGGTCGATCTTGTTCAGCACCGGGACGATCTCGAGATCGTTGTCGAGCGCCTGATAGACGTTGGCGAGGGTTTGCGCCTCAACGCCCTGGCTGGCGTCGACGATGAGGAGGGCGCCTTCGCACGCCGCCAGCGAGCGCGAGACCTCGTAGGCGAAATCCACGTGGCCGGGCGTATCGATGAGGTTGAGGACGTAGTCCTGGCCGTCCTTGGCGCGGTAGTCGAGCCGCACGGTCTGCGCCTTGATGGTGATGCCGCGCTCGCGCTCGATGTCCATGGAATCGAGCACCTGCTCCTTCATCTCGCGCGCCTGCAGCCCGCCGGTGGACTGGATCAGTCGGTCGCTGAGCGTGGATTTGCCGTGGTCGATGTGCGCCACGATCGCAAAGTTCCGGATTCTGTCTCTGGGAGTCATGCTGCGACGGGGATAGCAGAGCCCGGCCGGCTGGGCACGCGGATGCGCTGCCGCGGTGCAACATGAACTCTTGGTAATGAGGTTGATCGGAGGTCGGTTAACGCATAGTTACTCTACTATAAATTGTAGTGGGGCCCCATGAACAACCCGACCACGCCGACTCCGTTCCCCGGCGCAGCCCTGGCTCGAAATCGCAACACGCGCCAGAAGGCCGAGGAGTACCACCAAGCTCAGTTGAAGACGATCGAGGACAAGTACCAGCCTCTCATCGAAACGGCGGAGCAAGAGAGCGAGACGGCCGAGGGGAATTACGAGCTGCTTCGAGCGGACTTGGAGCGGTTTCCAAAGTTCTGGCACGAGCCGTTTTCCTGGCTCTACTGGTTCTTCCTCGCCGCCCTCGCGGTGCTGGAAATCCCGGTCAACCGCCTGAGCTTCCAGCTCTTCTTCGCGGAGAATGCGTTGACCTCGCTCGCGGTGGCCGGCGGCGTGGGCGTCACGCTGATCGTCCTTGCCCACTTCACCGGCATGGTGATGGTCCGCTTCCGCCATGATTGCGGACAAACCGGCGGCGTGTGGGCCGCGCTGGGGCGGCTGGCGGTTCTGATCGCTCTCATCTGGTCGCTTTGCTACGGCATTGCGGTTTTCCGGCAGGGCTACCTTGCCTTCGCCACACAGCCGGATCCGTCTTTCTCTGCACTCATCGCCAATAACCAGCTGGGCGAGGCCGCGGTGATCGCATTGAAGATCGCGCTCGGCGTCGAAGGCTGGGTCTTCCTCTTCATAAACCTGGCGATCGTCGGCATCGGCGTCTTTTTCGCCTTCTCGCGGCATGATCCGCATCCGAACTTCGAGGAAATGCACGACGAGCGCGTCGCTGCGTCGCGCGCGGTCGCCAATCTGAAGAAGGTTCATGGCGAGAAGGTCGCCGCCGAGACTCGTCGCTTCGCGTTCGAGATCAAGCGTAACAAATGGTAGCCGTTTTGCTCGGATCGAAGATGCGCTCAGCACTGATCGTCGCGCTCGCTGCGGCCTTGACTCTTGGCGCCGCGCCTGGCGCGCGCGCCGAAAACAGGGCGGATTATTGCCGCTACGGCCAACAATCATCGCTTTTCTTGATCGATCGTACGACGCCCTACGACGAGGCCGATCACCGCACGCTGGTGGAGAGCGCCGGCGCCGTCGTCGATGCGCTCGGCGCGGGCGACCGCATCGTCATCGCCACCATCGGCGCCCACTACAGCTTGACGCGGCGCGTGTTCAACGAATGCAAGCCCGGCTGTCCTCCGGCCCGCAACCTCGTTGATAGCTTCAATTGCGCCGGGGTCATCGCCCAGCGCGACGAGCGCGACTTTCGCCGCCACCTGCTGATTGCGCTTCGCCCGCTCATGAGCAATACGGACGAGGCGAGCAATTCCGATATCGTCGCGACGATCGCGCGCACGACGCAGCATCCGCCTGGCGCGCGGAGCTTCACGCGCATCGTGATCTATTCGGATATGCTCGAAAATAGTCAGGTCCTGCCTTGGCGCGATTTTGCCGCGATGAGCCCTGATGCTGCGCTCGCGCGCGTGCGCACATACGGCTTTGTGCCGATGACGCGCGCGGCGAAAGTCAAGATCGTGGGCTTTGGCCGGCTGCACTCCTCCGACCGGCGCCCCCTTTCGGCCGACGCGGATCTGCGGCTGCGCCACTTCTGGACCTCGTACTTCACCGCCGGCGGCGCCAGCGCCCGCGACATCAGCTTCGAATAGGCTTTGCATGCTTGAGCCCGTCAACGCCCAGCGCGCGCCGCTCGCTGGCCTTCAGTCGCTGCTGCCGCTCTCGCTTCAGCCCACGCAGCACGCGACGCGCGCGTCAGCCGAAGCGCACCATGCGCGCATCAAGGAGGCGATCGAGACGAGGTACGCTTTCCAGATCAGTGCTGTATCGGCGCGCTGGGAGGAGGCGGAGAGCGACTTCGAGGAGGCGCGGGGCGCTCTGGGGCGCCTGCCGGATTATTGGGAGCCGCCTTTCTCGTACTTCTATTGGGCCCTGCTGGCGCTCCTCGCGATCGTCCAGACGGCGGTCGCCAAGCCCGCGGTGGAGGCCCTGCTGCATTTGAACGGCCTGCGGGCGTCGCTAGGCGCCGCGATCGTGGCGATGCTCATGATCGCGCTGGCGCATTGGGCGGGCATGCTCGTTCGGCGGTTCGGCCGCTTGGGCGCCGGCCCGCTCGGCGTGGTGGCGACGGCGCTCGCGCTGGCTGTGCTTGCGGCGCTGATCGTGGCGCTCTCTTACGGCGTGGCGTCTGTCGGCCAAAGCGCGGCAAGCGGGCTCGCCAAATGGCTCTACGTCATCTTGAGTTTGGCGCTGATGAGTGTCGGCGTGATCGCCGCCTTTTTCCGCTACGACGCCGACCCGAACTACGAGGAGCTCGATCAGCGGCGCAAGACCGCGCATCGGAAGTACGAGAACCTGCAGACCCGCCACGATCGCGAGTGCGCTGCCGAAGATCGCCGTTACGCGCGCGAGCTGCGTCGCAACGGCTGGTGAGCCTACCCCTTATCCCGGATTTCGACCTCCGGCCGGTCCTCGCCTTCCACGACCTCCTCGTGCCATCGGCCGTTGCCGTCCTCCCAGGTGATTCCGGTGGTCTGGCCGGGCCGCTGCTGCTCGACCGCCACCCGCCGCGCCGCCCGGAGCGCCGCCTCGTGGGTCGGGAAGGTCTCTGAGATGGTCTGGCCGAGCCGGAAGGCCCAGCCGCCGTCGTGTTGGATGATGTCGTAGACGATCTTGGTCATGGGCGGCCTCGCTGGGCTCATATGAGCGCATCATCGACGCATGAAAAGCGGCGCTCGGTCCCCCCGAGGGACGGGTCATCGGGGGAGGGGGTAAGGGCCCTCGTCGGGAGGGGCGGCGCCTCGGTCCGCCAAGCCATCTGCGACCAGGGCTCGCCTTGCCCGGTTGGGCCGGCGCGGTCTATAGCCGGCGCTTCGGTTCACGGGAGTTTCGAGATGGCGGCGCAGGCGCACGGGAGCGGCCACGGTGGCGGCGGCGAAGGCGGGATGGACATCACCGAACAGCGGCAGATGTTCCATGGATTTCTGATGACGTCGGTGTGGGGCTCGGGCCTGATCGCGCAAGCGGTAGCGCTTTTGACCCTGGCCTTCGCGATCGGCGCGGGCTGGTGGGCCGGCTTGGCGGCCTTCGTGGCGATCGGCTTGGCGATCGGCCTCGCGTTCAAGCTGCGCGTGTCCTATTGGGCGACGCAGATCGTGCTGATCGTGCTCCTCGTCCTCGGCGGACTCATCGTGCCGGCGGTTGCCGGCCTGGTCGGCTGATGCGCATCGCCGTCTTGAAGGAGCGCGCGCCGGGGGAGACCCGCGTCGCCGCGACGCCGGAGACGGTGAAGAAGATCATCGCCCTTGGGCATGCGGTCGTCGTGGAGACGGGCGCCGGGCTGGCCTCCAGCGCGCCGGACGACCTTTACAAGGTCGCGGGCGCCGAGATTGCCGGCGCCGCCGATGCGATTAAGGGCGCCGACCTCGTCTTCAAGGTGCGTCGTCCGACCACGGACGAATTGGCTGCAATGAAGCCGGGCGCGGGACTTGCCGCGATCCTCGAGCCCTACGGCGACAAGGCGCTGGTGGAGGGCTACGCCAAGGCCAAGGTCGATGCGCTGGCGATGGAATTCGTGCCGCGCATCACGCGCGCGCAATCTATGGACGCGCTTTCGAGCCAATCGAACCTCGCCGGCTATCGCGCCGTGATCGAGGCCGCCGAGCTTTATGGCCGCGCCTTCCCGATGATGATGACGGCGGCAGGCACGGTGGCGCCGGCGAAAGTGTTCATCATGGGCGCCGGCGTCGCCGGGCTGCAGGCGATCGCGACGGCGCGGCGCTTGGGCGGTGTCGTGAGCGCGACTGATGTGCGCCCGGCGGCGAAGGAGCAGGTGGCCTCGTTGGGCGCGAAATTCATCGCCGTCGAAGACGAGGAGTTCAAGGCCGCCGAGACCGCCGCAGGTTACGCCAAGCCGATGAGCGCGGAATACCAGGCCAAGCAGGCGGCGCTGGTCGCCGAGCATATCCTCAAGCAGGACGTGGTGATCACCACGGCCCTCATTCCCGGCCGCCCCGCGCCCGTGCTGGTGACCGAGGCGATGGCGCGCTCGATGCGCCCGGGCTCCGTGATCGTCGATCTCGCCGTGGCGCAGGGCGGCAATTGCCCGCTCTCCAAGGCCGATGAGCTCGTCGAGATCGGCGGCGTGAAGATCATGGGTTTCTCGAACCTGCCTGCGCGCCTGCCGGCGGATTCCTCCGCCCTCTACGCGAAGAACCTCCTGGCGCTGCTTCCTCTGCTCACGGACAAGGAATCGAAGGCCTATGCGCCGGCTTGGGACGACGAGATCGTCAAGGGCGCGATGCTGACCAAGGGCGGCGCGGTGGTGCATCCATCCTTCGCGCCCGCAAGCGCCGCGTGAGCGTCAACGACGATGTGTTCGCCGAGCGCTGGTACGCGGCGTGGAACGCCCACGACCTCGACGCGATCATGGAATTCTACGCCGACGACGTCGAATTCTCCTCGCCCTGTATCGCGGCGCTGGGCCTGGTTGAAAGCGGTGTGATCGTCGGCAAGCCGATGCTGCGGGCTTACCTCGAGCTGGCGCTCGCACGGGCGCGTGATCTCCGCTTCGTGCCGGAAAGCGTGTGCGTCGGCGCGCGCGGCCACACGCTCATCTATCGCAATCATCGCGGCGAACGCGCGGCCGAGCATCATCAGCTCGACGCGGCCGGGCGCATCGTGCGCGCCGAAGCGACCTACGAAGCCACCGGCTCGACGGTCCTGAAGAGCTGAGCGATGAAGGAAAGCCATTCCGCACTGCTCGACGACGCGCTGGTCGCCTATGTTGAGCGCGCGCCGGACGATTGCGCCTCGCTCTCCGAGATGGACGGCATGCTCGCCGCGGTCGCGATCGGCCCGGAGGACATCCCGGACGAGGAATGGCTCGCGCTGATGTGGGGCGACTCGGCCCCGGTCTTCCGCGACGGTGTGGAGCGCGCCGCAGTCACCGGCGCGCTCATCGCCCGCAAGCACGAGATCATCCGTGAGCTGAGCAACAAGCCATCGACCTACGCGCCTTTCCTGTGGCGGCCGGAGGAGGAGGGCGAGGCGCCCGACGCGAGCGATTGGGCGTACGGCTTCATGGTGGGCGTCGGAATGCGCTTGCCGGTGTGGGAGAAATTCCTCCACTCCGAAGATGGCGACGGCGCGATGGCGCCGATCTACATGTTTCTGCCCGAGGAGAACGAGGATCTCGACGGACTTGCGCCCGAAGAGCTCGCCGACGTGCTTTCCGAAGCCGCCGAGCTCCTGCCGGTGAGCGTCGTGTTCATCCACGAGCACTTCCGGCGCAAGCGCATGGGCCGCGCCGTCCGGGCCGAGGCGGCCGCGCGGCCCGCGCCGCCGGAGCGGAACGATCCGTGCCCGTGCGGCTCGGGCGCGAAATACAAGAAGTGCTGCGGCGCGGCGGCCTAGGAACTGGGCGCTCGCCCATTGCTTCAGGGCCGGTTCGCCGCTTATCTCCCGGCCGGAAACGACAGCAGGAGCGCGTGCATGGAAGCGGTCGATCCCTTCATCTTCTATCTCGCCATTTTCGTGCTGGCGATTTTCGTCGGCTATTACGTCGTCTGGTCGGTCACGCCTGCGCTGCACACCCCCCTCATGTCGGTGACCAACGCGATCTCCTCAGTGATTGTGGTCGGCGCGCTGATCGCGGCCGCGGCTGACGCCGGCGCTGCAGGCGGCTGGGTCGCCAAGGGCGCGGGCGCGTTTGCTGCGGGCTTGGCGGCCGTCAACATCTTCGGCGGGTTCCTTGTCACCCAGCGCATGCTGGCGATGTACAAGAAGAAGGAAAAGAAGTGATCCGCGCTCCCGGCGCCATCGGGGACGGCGCATGAGCCAGTCGGAATGGATCGCGCTTCTCGAGGCGTTCCTGGAGAACCGCTTGAGCGCCGAGGCGTTCGAGCGGCGTTTCCTTGAGGCGTGGCGCGCGCAGCGCGACGCGGTGGTAGAGCCGTTTCCGCCGGCGATCGACACGCTCTTCTATGTCGTGGAGGCGTTCTCCACCGAGCAGACCAACCGCAATTCCTACGACGCCGACGAAACCGAATTGCGCCAGGCCGCGCGCACCGCGCTGCGCGAATTGCGTGAGGCCGCCGGCGCCCAAACCGCGGCGCCGACCCGCACTTATGATCGCGCCCGCGCCCGCGAGGACGTGCGCCGCTTCAGCATCGAGGTGCGCCGCATCGCCGGCTTCGGCTGCGTGATCGCGCTCGCCTGGCTCGCAGTCACGGTGCTGCAGATCTATTACGTCAGCGAGTTCATCCAGCGCGAGCTGCACTGGGGCGCCTGGCCGTCCTCGATTGTCGGCTTCGTGCTCGCCTTCGTGCCGGTGGTCGGCAACGTGCTGGCCTTCTTCGGCGCGACAGGCGCCGCGAACCCATGGCCGGCCTGGCTCGCCGCGCTCGTCTTCTTCGCAGCGCCGGCTTTGGCGCTCTTTTCCGGCTGGCGGCGCTTCAGCGCTTGGCGGCGCTAGATCTTCGGCGATAACGCTTTCGATGGGTGGGAATAGATGACCATGCCGGTACTCGACGCGAGCCTTGCGGCCGCGCTTTATCTCGTCTCGGGCGTGCTCTTCATCCTGGCGCTGCGCGGCCTCTCCAGCCCGGAAACCAGCCGCCAGGGCAACAATTTCGGCATGCTCGGCATGGCGATCGCGGTCGGCGTGACGCTTTGGCTGGTGGCGCCGGACGAGCAGACCTTCATGCTCATCGGCGGCGGCGTTCTGGTCGGCGGCGTGATCGGCGCAATCACCGCCCGCTCCATCAAGATGACGGCCATGCCGCAACTCGTCGCCGCGTTCCACTCGCTTGTCGGCCTGGCGGCGGTCGCGGTGGCCGCGGCCGCGCTTTACGCGCCGGTGGGCTTTCACATCGACGACGGCGCGGGCGGCGTGCGCATGCAGAGCCTGATCGAGCTCTCGCTCGGCACGGCGATCGGCGCGATCACGTTCTCCGGCTCCGTGATCGCGTTCGCCAAGCTGAACGGCAACATGTCCGGCGCGCCGATCCTGCTGCCCGCGCGGCACCTGATCAATATCGCGCTCGCTGTGGGCATGGTCGCGCTCGTCGTGCTGCTGATTCAGACCGGCGGCCACGACAAGAATTTGTTCTGGATACTGACGGTGACGGCGCTGGTGTTCGGGCTTCTGCTGATCATCCCGATCGGCGGCGCCGACATGCCGGTCGTCGTCTCGATGCTCAATTCCTATTCCGGTTGGGCCGCCGCCGCGCTCGGCTTCACGCTGGAGAATGTCGCGCTGATTATCACCGGCGCGCTCGTCGGCTCCTCCGGCGCGATCCTCTCCTACATCATGTGCAAGGGCATGAACCGCAGCTTCATCTCCGTGATCCTCGGCGGCTTCGGCACGGGCGACGGCGCTGCGGCCGTCGGCGCAGGCGGCCCCGCGCGTCCGGTCAAGCAGGGCAGCGCCGACGACGCCGCCTTCATCATGAAGAACGCCGGCAAGGTGATCATTGTGCCCGGTTACGGCATGGCGGTCGCGCAGGCGCAGCACTCGCTGAAGGAAATGTGCGACAAGCTGAAGGCCGAGGGCGTCGATGTGAAATACGCCATCCATCCCGTCGCCGGCCGCATGCCGGGACACATGAACGTCCTCTTGGCCGAAGCGCAGGTGCCGTACGATGAAGTGTTCGAGCTTGAGGACATCAACAACGAGTTCGCGCAGGCCGACGTCGCCTACGTCATCGGCGCCAACGACGTGACCAATCCCGCCGCGAAGACCGATCCGAAATCGCCGATCTTCGGCATGCCGATCCTGGATGTGGAGCGCGCGAAGACCGTGCTCTTTGTGAAGCGCGGCATGGGTTCGGGCTACGCCGGCGTGGAGAACGAGCTCTTCTTCCACGACAACACCATGATGCTCTTCGGCGACGCCAAGAAGATGACCGACGAGATCGTGAAGGGGCTTTGAAGAAAGAGGTTCTCATTCGGTTTGTAGTGCAGCGCCGGGACTTCGGTTCGGGTGTGCGAACCGGAATCTTCCAGGCAGTCAATTTCATGACCCCAGATGACGCCGCGAGAAGCGGAGCGGAGGATCTCGCCGCTTGGTTCGACGCCAACCTTCGAGCGCCGTTTCGCGATCCAGACCAACAGGCGAATCCAGATTGGAGGATCGAGCCTGAGAGGAAGGCGATCAGCTGGATCAAGGCGAGCGCGATCGAGCACGTCAGCAAGCTGCATCAACTGAAGAACGTGCTCGAAGAGGCCGGCTGGGTTGTTGAAGAAATCCGAACCGACCGAACGCCTGGTTCTGTCGTCTATGAAGACGAACACCAAGTGGTCGCCGCGCCGTATGCAGACACGCCAACTTGATCCCGAAGACCCGCGCTCCTCCTTACTCCGCCGCGACCGCAGCCGTGCGGAGTTCGCCTCCGTCCTTCATCCGCTTCCGGATATTCCAGGGGCTGAGGTCGTAGCCGTTCGGCCAGACGAGGGCGCCGACTTCCAGGAACACGCGCGCGAAATAGGCCGGGTCGCGGAGCGGCTCGTTCATCGGGCCGGGCGTCTCGAAGATCCAGGAAAGATCGTGGGCGCCTTCCGCGCCGTCGGCGAAGGCGATCTCGAGGCGATGGCCGCCGAGCGGCTTCACGCGAACGATCTTGGGTAGGGCGGTGCTCATTGGTCTGGGCCTGGGATGCGTTCGAAAGGTAGTCCATTTCGGCCGCGTCGCCAATTCTCCATCAGCGCTTCGCGGCGGAGGACGATCCACGCCTTGACGGCTTTCTTTGCCTTCTTCGACATGTCGCCGGCTATGACGTCACCCGTCTCAATCGCGAACACGGCTTCCTCGTCGCCGCGAATGGCGTGCAAGCGCGCGACGCCATGCTCCGCCCAGTACATGTAGATGATGATCCCCTGGAACTGGGCGATCGTCGGCATCGGCGCCCCCTTGCGCGCGCGGCGGGTCCGCCTCAACCTTACCCTTTCCGGCTCGAAAGGGAGAGGGGAACGCGGATGGCTGAGCTGAAGACGAAGCGGACGAAGGAATCGGTTTCGGAATTCATCGCGGCGGTCGAGAGCGACGCGCGTCGCGCCGATGCGAAGGTCGTGGCGAAGCTGATGCAGGAGGTCGTCGGGGAGAAGCCCTATATGCTCGGCCCCACGATCGTCGGCTTCGGCAGCTACGAAGGCAAGACTGGCGCGTGGCCGATCGTCGGCTTCTCGCCGCGCAAGGCCAATCTCGTGCTCTATCTCTCGACCGAGTTTCCCGAGCGCGCGCCGCTTCTGAAGAAGCTCGGCAAGCACAAGGCCGGCAAGAGCTGCGTCTACCTCAACAAGCTCGCGGACGTGGATATGGGCGTGCTGCGCAAGCTGGTCGAGCGCTCCGTCGCCTACACGCGCGCAAAGGGCGGCGATGAATGCTGAACGCGCTGCGCTGGCCGGCGATCGCCGCACTCGGCTTGCTGGTGCTCGTGTTCGCGGTGCTGACGGCGTGCCAGCGCGCGATGATCTATTATCCGAATAAGGTTGTCGTCGCGCCGCGCACGCCGGGCGTCGAGGCAGTGCGCATCGCCACGCCCGACGGCGAGACGCTGGTGGCATGGCATGCGCGCGCGCGAGCTGGCCAGCCCACCTTCCTCTTCTTTGACGGCAATGGCGGCGCGCCAGAGGGCAACGAGCTGCGCTGGCGCGAGATCGTCGCGCACGGCGCCGGGTTCCTCGCCGTCTATTATCGCGGCTATTCCGGCTCGACCGGCAAGCCGACCGAGGCAGGCCTCCATACGGATGCACGCGCCGGATACGATTGGCTGGTCCAGGAAGGCGTTCCGCCCAGCGACATCGTCATTCACGGCCTCTCGCTCGGCTCGGGCGTCGCGACGAAGCTGGCGAGCGAGCGGCCCGCGCGCGCACTCGTGCTCGAAGCGCCGTACACCGCCGCGGTCGATGTCGCGCGCCTGCGCTATCCGTGGCTCCCGGTCGGCATGCTGATGCAGGATCAGTTCCGCTCGCGCGACTGGATCGGCGCCGTGGACATGCCGGTTCTGATCGTGCACGGCGACCGCGACAGCGTCATTCCGTTCGCCCAAGGCCAACGGCTCTATGAATTGGCGAAAGAGCCGAAGCGCTTCGTGCGCATTGAGGGCGGCGAGCACAACACGCTCGTCGAGCAGGGGCTCTACGCGCACGTCTGGAACTTTCTGGAACGATGAAGCGAAGCGCGCCCCTTCAGCCGCTCAGGCCTTGTAGCCGCCCATCTTGCTGACGAGCTTCCATTCCGCGTCGGTGACCGGCTGCACCGAAAGGCGCGAGTTCTTCACCAGCACCATGTCCTTGAGCGCCGGCGCCGCCTTGATCGCGGCGAGCGTCACGTGCGTCGGGACCGGCGCCACCGACTTGAAATCCACGCACACGAACTTTCCTGTCTCGTCGGTCGGATCGGCATAGGCCTCCTTCACCACTTCCGAGACGCCCACCACAGCTTTCTCGTCGCCCGAATGATAGAAGAACGCGCGGTCGCCTTTCTTCATGGCCGCCAGATGCGCGCGCGCCTGGAAGTTGCGCACGCCGGTCCATTGATCGGCCTTGCCCTTCTTCACGTGCTGGTCCCAGGACCAGGTGTCGGGTTCGGACTTGATGAGCCAGTGGGCCATGATCACGCCTTCGAAAATCGACCGGCAAGATAGCCGCCGCCGCCGATGAACGCGACAGCCCCGATCCACATCCACCAGGGATGCCCCGCGATCATGGTCATCGTCCACGCCGCGAGCGCAAAAATGGTCGCCGCGACGGCATAGGCCGGCCACGCCCCGCGCCTCGCGATGAAGGCGCCCGTCAACCCGCCGGCGAACGCCGCGCATCCCCAAGCGACGAGCACGGACGCGAACGCGCCCGGATGCAGCCGCGCGATCGCCGCGCTCGCCTGCGCGGGATTGCTGAAGCCCACCCCTCGCGGCGGCGGAAAGATCGCGTGCCCGGCCGCTTCGCCGAGCGCGGCGACGATCATGCCCGCCAGCACGCCGACGAGAATGCCGAGCGCGGCCCGCAGCATCAGTCCGCGCGCCAGCCGAGCAGCGCCACCTGATGCCCCTCCGGATCCCTGAACGCGCGCAGCGCATACGTGCGCCCCGCTTCCTTCATGAGCTCCATGCCGCCATCGACGAAATCCACGCCCGCCGCCTCCAGCTTCGCGATCGCATCTCGCCACTCCTTCGGCTCGAAATACACCATCACGTCGCCGCCGCCGACCTCGCGCCCGCCATAGCACGGCCCGATCATCAGCCTCACGCCGCCGCCCGCGTCGAGGAAGTGCATGCCGCCGGTCTCGAAGAGATAGGAGAGCCCGAGCGTCTCGGTGTAGAAGGACGCGAGCTTCTTTGGGTCCACGCTCGCGAACGCAATCTGGTTGACGCCGCTGAACAACGCCTCGGCCATTTCTGCCTCCCAATTCGCGCATCTATTTAGTTTGACAAACTAACTATGTCAAGCGATGGTTGGGCATGCAGACTGGGATTCTCCTGCGCGATGTGCATGAAGCGGAGCAGAAGAGATCTCCTATTCGCGGATTGGCGCGCGCATGACTAAGCGCCTCGATGACGTCGCCGAGCGCCTGCACGCGGGCGCGATCCGTCTGCTGCGCCGTGTGCGCGTTGCGGACGCCGAGGCCGGCATTAGCCCATCAGCGCTCTCGGCGATGTCTGTGATCGTGTTCGGCGGGCCTACGAGCTTGAAGGATCTTGCCGCCGCCGAGCAGGTGACGGCCCCGACCATGTCGAAGCTGGTGGCGGATCTGGAGACGCAGGGCCTCGCTGTGAAGCGCAAGGATCGCCAGGACGCGCGCGCCGTGCGCATCGAGGCGACCGCGAAAGGCAAGCGCTTGCTGGAGGAGGGCCGCGCCCGCCGTCTCGCCATGCTGCGCGCAGAGCTGAAGGGCTTCACATCCGATGAGATTGCCGCGCTCGACCGCGCGGCGGATCTGATGCTGCGGATCTAGAGGCGCGCTCGACTTTCGGCGAGAGGACGCCCGCCGCGGGCCGCTTCCTCCCTCGCCAAGGTCGAGGGAGGAAGCGCCTCACCCGTTCAGGTCGGCGACCACGTGCATTGCTTGCCGCGGTTCTGCTCTTCGAGCCACGTCATCAGCGGCTGGAAGTAGTGCACCATGGACGAGCCATCCATCTGCCGCGTGCCGGTGAACGCCTCGAGCGCATCGGGCCACGGCCGCGACTGTCCCATCTCCAGCATGGCGTTGAGCCGCGCTCCGACTTCTGTGTTGCCGTAGACCGTGCAGCGATGCAGCGGCCCTTCCCAGCCCGCTTGCCGGCACGCTGCTTCGTAGAACTGGAATTGCAGCACGCGCGCCAGGAAGTAACGCAGGTACGAGACGTTGTTCGCGATGTGGTATTTGGCGCCCGGATCGAACGCGTCGGCGGGGCGCTCCGTAGGCGGAACGACACCCTGATAGCGCCGGCGGATCTGCCACCAGGCGCTGTTGTAGTTCGCCGGCGTGATCTCGCCGCGGAACACGCCCCAGCGCCATTGCTCCATCGAGAGCGCGAACGGCAGGAACGCGATCTTGTCGAGCGCCTGGCGCATGAGGAGGGCGTTGTCGGCATCCGCGCTCGGCAATTGCGCCTGCCGCAGCATGCCGATGCGCACGAGGTATTCCGGCGTGGCGTTGAGCGCCGCGAAATCGCCGATCGCCTCGTGGAAGCCGTCATGCGCGCCGCCTTGGAAGAGCGTCGGCTGGTTCTTGTAGGCGCGCTGGTAATAATTGTGCCCCAGCTCGTGGTGCACGGTCTGGAAATTGTCCGCATCGATATTGATGCACATCTTGATCCGCAGATCGTCCTTGGAATCGAGGTCCCACGCCGAGGCGTGGCACACGACGTCGCGGTCGCGCGGGTGCACAAGCTGCGAGCGCTCCCAGAACGTGTCCGGCAGTTCCGCGAGCCCAAGGGATGTGTAGAACCGCTCGCCGATTTCCGTCAGCTGGACGGCCGTGGTGTTGCGGGCCTGCAGCGTGCGGCTGAGGTCGTAGGTCCGGCGCGAGGGCGGCCCGACGATGTCGGAGATGTTGCCCCATTCCTGCGCCCACATGTTGCCGAGCAGGTCCGCCCGGATCGGGCCCGTCGCCGGCTGGACCGCATCGCCGTAGCGCGCATTGAGCTTGCCGCGCACATAGCAGTGCAATTGCTCGTAGAAGGGCTGCATCTGCCCCCACAGCCGATCGACTTCGCGCGACATCTCCTGCGGCGGCATGTCGTAGTTCGAGAGCCAATAATCGGCGAGGTTCGGATAGCCGAGCTCGCGCGCGCCTTCGTTGGCGATCTCCACCAGGCGCGGATAATCGTTCCGCATCGGCGTCGCGATCGCGTGCCACTTCGTCCAGATCTCGGCGATGCGGGCGGGATTGCGCTCGGTGCGCAGAAGCGATTCCAGTTCGTCGAGCCGATACTCGCGCCCCCCGACCGAGATGCGTCCCGTCGAATAGGTGGACGAGAGTCGCGTGGTGATCTGCGCGAGCTCATCGGCGGCGCCGGGGCGCCCCGGCGCGGGCAGCGTCAGCGCCAGGCGCAAGAGGTTGAGCTTGCGGCGCACCTCGGCCGGCATCTCGACGTCGGCGAACCGCGCGGCGCCGGACGCAAGCCGCACGCGCATCTCGGTGCCGGCCGCGTCCGCGCGTTGCTGCAGCCATTCGGTGTCGTGGTTGATGTAGGTGGCGTACACCCACGCCGTGTGCGCCTCGAACTCGCCTTGGGTTGCAAGCTCGCGTTCGGCCGCCTCCACGAAGGCCTGCGCCTCCTGCGCCGTGGGCGCCGGCGCAGCGCTCGGGGGCGCGGACGTCGTGGCGCACGCGGCGATGAAGCCGAGCACGATCAGCGAAGCGGCGGACTTGAGCAGTGATTTCACCCTGGATCCCCTTTTGTAAGGCGCCGGCCCCAGGCGGGCCTTTGCCGTTTCTTGCCGTTAGGAAGGCTTTTGGCAGAGGCGGCCGCGGGCTGGAACCCGTAAATCGATGCCAAAGCGGTGATCCGAAACACGAAACCCCGCGCGGGCTAGCCCGGCGGGGTCATGGATTCGCTCATCAGCCCTGAAACCCGGGGCTTACTTCCGGGGAAGCAGGCCCTCGCGCTGAGCGCGCTTGCGCGCCAGCTTGCGCGCGCGACGGACGGCCTCGGCCCGCTCGCGGGCGCGCCGTTCGGACGGCTTCTCGTAATGGTTGCGACGCTTCATTTCGCGGAAAGTGCCTTCCCGCTGCATCTTCTTTTTGAGCGCCTTCAATGCCTGATCGACATTGTTATCGCGGACGAAAATCTGAACGATGACCAGTCCTCCTTGTGTGGCCTGCGGCCGCGAGGTTCGGGCGGATTGAGCGAAAACCGGGGCTCTTTCGGGCCCCGGCGGAGTGCGAAATAGCAAGCCCGGCGCCGAAAGTCCACTTCAACCCGCCCGCCGGCCGCCCGGGCGTTCACTATGTGTTCATGTCGCGCCGCGCGATTGGGGCGCCCCTGCGCCGGCAAAGCGGGGAGGTCGCGCCCGAATGCGGCTTTCTCCGTCTACGCACGAACCGGGCGCGCATCCGCGCGTTGCATGGGGGTCGTCGGCATTCCCGGGCGCCGGCCGGCGATGGGAGCGAGCGCTTCCGCCCGCCGCCGAAGAGGAGCAATTGAGCCATCCGATCCAAACCGTCCGCTCACGGAACAAGCTGCTGGCCTCGTTGCCCGAGGCCGAGCTTGCCGCGTTGAGCTTGGAGCGTGTCGAGCTCGCGCCGCGCAAGGCCCTGGAGCAGCGCCGACGCAACGTCGAGCAGGTCTACTTCCCGGAAAGCGGCATCGCCTCCGTGGTCGCCGATTCCGGCGCCGCCCGCTCCATCGAGGTTGGCATGGTCGGTCGCGACGGGATGACGGGCCTGTCGGTTCTCCTCGGCGCCGATCGCGCCCCGCACGACGTCATCATGCAGATCGCCGGCGCCGGCTTGCGCACCAGCGCCGCGGCTTTCCGCGACGCCTGTGCGGCGAGCGCGCGCCTGATGCAGCATTTCCTCAGATATGCGCACGTTTTCACCTTGCAGGTGGAGCAGACCGCGCTCGCCAACGGCCGCAGCAAGATCGAAGAGCGGCTCGCGCGCTGGCTGCTGATGGCCTGCGACCGCGTCGAGAGCGATATCCTGCCGCTCACGCATGAATCGCTCGGCGCAATGCTGGGCGTGCGCCGCTCGGGCGTCACCGTGGCGCTGAATGCGCTGGAGAAGAGCGGCCTCATCGATGTGCGCCGCGGCGCGGTCACCATTCGCGATCGCGACGGGCTGCGCGCCAACGCCAACGGCGCCTATGGCGCGGCCGAAGCGGAATTCGATCGCCTCTTTCCCGATTGAGCGACCGCTTGCGTACCGTGTGCAGCCAGACGTCGGCGCCGTTTGGATGCTATCCTCCGCGTAGGGACGTTGTGGGGGCCCATGCGCAGGGATCCGCGGGATAGGGGCTATGTGCTCTTGTCGTTGGCCTTCATCGCCGCTTGGCTCGCCGTCTGGGCGCTGCTCGCATTCAATTGCTCGGGCGCCTAGGTTGGGCGTATCCTGGCGCCGATGACGCCCTCCGAACGATACCGCGCGCAGCTGCTTGAAGCCTTTCCGCCGCGAGCGGCCGCCGAGGGCTGGACGCGGCAGGCTTTCCTTGCCGCGGCCGCCGATGCGGGGCTCAGCGAGGGCGCCGCGCTGCTCGCCTGTCCGAAGGCCGAGCTCGACCTCGCCGACGCCTCCGCCGATCGCGCCGACGCCGCGATGCTCGCTCGGCTTTCCAGCTTGGCGCTCTCGGATATGAAAGTGCGCGCGCGCGTGAAGGCCGCCGTGCTCGCGCGGCTTGAGGCGCAGGCGCCGCACAAGGATGCTGCGCGTGCGATGGCGCGGATGCTGGCCCGTCGCCCCGGCGAGGCGGTGCGGCTCCTGTGGCGCACCGCCGACCGCATCTGGCGCGCGCTCGGCGATCCGTCCACGGACGGAAATTTCTACTCCAAGCGCGCTATCCTGTCCGGCGTGCTCGGCGCGACCTATGCCTATTGGCACGCCGACGACACGCCCGATTGCGCCCCCACGCGCGCCTTCCTCGACGCCCGCATCGACAACGTCATGCAGTTCGAGCGCCTCAAGGGCGCCTTAAAGCCGCTTGGCGGCCTCGCTGAAGGCGCGGTGGGCTTCGCCGCGCGCATGCGTTACGGCGGCCGCTAGCGGTCTCAGCGGAAGTACGCGATCGCGCGCATCTCGATGCTGGCGCGAGGCGCCGCGTCGGCGGGGCATTCCGGATCGTCGAACGCGACGTGCGGACAAGCGCACGGATGGTCGGCCGCAGAATCGAACGTCTTGAACACGATCGCTTCGCCGCGATGCATGTCCGGAAAGAAACGCCACCGATGCTTCGGATTGGCGCGCACCACGAGCCCCTCGAACGAGAATTCCGCCCCCGGCATATCGAAGACGGCGTCGGCGAGCAGGAGATCCTCCGACGCGACGCTGTCCGCGTCGCAGAGCGCGAGCGGCGCATCCTGCGGCGGCGCCGAGAACGTGCGCCACACATTGTAGAGCGCGAAGCGCCTGTACCGGGCGAACATCGCCTCGTCGCCGCCGAGCGACCGCAGCGCGAACGCGCGCGCAGTTGTCGCGCTCACATCGATGTGCGCGAAGCGGGCGGGGCGCGAATTGAACAATTGGCCCGATAGCGGCGAGCGTTCCGAGAACCGCAGCACGCCCTTGCCCGTATTGACCACGAGATCGGCGCCCGTGCGATCTTGGAGGAGTGCGGCGATCTCCGGCTCGTGCACGCGCGCGACTTCCTCCCCGTCCCGCAAGTCTCTTACCGCGGAGCCATGCGCGATAAGCTCGAAGCCCTCGCGTTCGAGCGAAGGCGGCGCAAGGCGCCCGTCGGCGATCGTGCAGCAAACATGCGCGATCGCCAGCACGTCCTTGGACTGGTCCTGCGCGTGATAGCGCGGACGTCCTTCCATCGCGCCAGCATAGGCGATCGGGGCTGTTCGGGACGGCATGGCCGCAGGGTTGCAGATGGAAGGGACCCTGGCAAGCGGCGCCTCCGTCCCGGGCGAGAGCTCAGCGCAGCAGCAGCTTATGCAGCAGCGCAGTGATCTCGGCCGGCCGCTCCACGGTGCTCATGTGGCCGCAAACCTCGATAACTGCGAGCGTCGCGCCCGGAATGACGGCGGCCATGTCCTCGTGTTGCGCGACCGGGCTCCACGCATCTTCGCGGCCGCACGCGACCAGCGTCGGGCAGGCGATGGTCGCAAGCCCAGGGCGCGCGTCCGGCCGGGCGAGCAGCGCCTCCTGCTGACGCGAGAAGCGTTCGGGCGTGGAACGCTCGAGCATCGCGATGAGCGGCCGAACGAGCGCGTCCTCCCTGCGGCGGCTCTCGTGCAGCATCGGCATCAGCCACGGCTCGACCAGCGCGCGCATCCCATGCTCGCGCGCCAAGGTCACGAGCGCGCGGCGCGCCTCGTATTCATGCGGCGCGGTCGGATGCGCCGCGGTGTCGAGCAGCGCCAGATGCGTGATGCGACCCGGCGCCTGGGCGCAGATCTCCATCGCGATGCGTCCGCCGAACGAATGGCCCGCCAGCGCGAACCGGGCAGGCGCCTCATGCAGCGCCGCCCGCGCCATCGCCGGAATGCTCTCGTGCTCGGAGAGGTCGAGAATGAACACGTCGCGCGCGGCGCTCAGCGCCTCGGCCTGCGGCGACCACATGTATTCGTCGCACAGCAGGCCTGGGATGAGCACCAGCGGCGTGTTCATGGTGCGCCCCTTCCCCCCTTGCGGGGGAGGGGAGGGAGGGGGGGCGTGCGGCCGGGCGCCGTCAGCGTGGGCTCGATCGGGCCTCTGCCCCTTCCAGGAGAGGCGCGCGCTCCAACGCCGAGCGTCATGTCGGCGGAAATTTCAGCCGCGTGACGTGCCCCATCTTGCGGCCGGCGCGCGTCGAGCGCTTGCCGTAGAGATGCAGATGCGCGGATGGGTCCGACGCAATCTCGGCCCAGCGTGAGGCGTCCTCGCCGATCAGGTTCGTCATCTCGCAATCGGCGATGCGCGCGGCAGGTCCGAGCCGCCAGCCGACGACTGCGCGCACATGCTGCTCGAATTGCGAGGTCAGCGCGCCCTCGATCGTCCAATGCCCGGAATTGTGCACCCTCGGCGCCATCTCGTTGGCGATCAGCGCGCCGTCGGCCATCAGGAAGAACTCGATCGTCAGTACGCCAACATAATCGAAATGCTCCATCACCCGCCGCACGGCCTTCTCTGCTGCGGCCGAGACGGCTGGGCTCGCCCGCGCCGGAAGCCGCGTGGACGAGAGGATGCCGCCCGCATGGTCGTTCTCGCAGAGATCATAGCGCGCGAAGCTGCCGTCCGCGCCGCGCGCCGCGATGATCGACACCTCGCGCTCGAAGGACGCGAAGCCCTCCAGGATCGCGGGCGCTCCGCTCATCTTCTCCCAGGCCGCGGCGGCGTCGGCGCCGCTTTGCAGGCGCGCCTGACCAAGGCCGTCATAGCCGAGCCGTCGCGTCTTGAGGATCGCCGGCGTTCCGATGCGCGATAGCGCTGCCTCCAGTTCCGCGAGGGAATTGACCGCCGCGAACGGGACGGTGGGCACATCCATCGAATTGAGAAAGGTCTTCTCGTCGAACCGGTCCTGCGCGACCGCGAGCGCGCGCGGATCGGGCCGCACGATCGCGCCGGCCGCGACGAGCGCATCGGCCGTGGCCGCCGGCACGTTCTCGAATTCGCTGGTGACGATGCGGGCCTCGCGCGCGAACGCGGCGAGCTTCGCCTCGTCGTCATAGGCGCCGACGATCGTCTTCGCCGCGACCCGCGACGCCGGGCTGTCCGCTTCGTCCGTGTACACATGGACGTCGAGCCCGATCTGCGCCGCCGCGATCGCCAGCATCCGGCCGAGCTGTCCGCCGCCGAGGATACCGAGCGCCTCCCCGGGTTTGAGCCCCGTGCCTTGGCCGGTCATGGATCTTCGCCGACCGCCGCGGTCTGCTTGGCGCGATACGCCTCGAGGCGCTCCGCGATCCCTGCATCGGAAAGCGCGAGGATGGCTGCGGCGAAGAGCGCGGCGTTCACTGCGCCCGCTTCTCCGATCGCCAGCGTCCCGACCGGCACGCCCTTCGGCATCTGGACGATGGAGAGCAGGCTGTCGAGGCCGTTCAGGGCGGCGCTTCTCACCGGCACGCCGAGCACCGGCAGCGGCGTCATCGCCGCCATCATGCCGGGCAGATGGGCTGCGCCCCCGGCGGCTGCGATGATCACCTTGAGGCCGCGCGCCTTGGCGCTCGTCGCGTAATCGTAGAGCCGCTTCGGTGTTCGGTGCGCCGAGACGACCTTCGCCTCGTAGGGAATCTGCAGCAGCTCGAGCGTCTCCACCGCGACCTTGAGCGTCTCAAGATCGTTGCGCGAGCCCATCGCCAGTCCGACGAGAGGGGCGAGCCCGACCTGGGGCGATTTGGAAGGCGGAGATTCGGGCGCGGCCAAGCGCGCACTATAAGAAGCGCCGCACGGCCGTAAAGCGTCTCCAAGCGGCCCTGCCGCCGCAGACGTTAATCGCTTCTTAACCGGCGGATGTCTTGGCTGGTGCGTGCTGCCAGCAAAGCGCCCGAAGAAGCCCAAAGCGGTCCCCGACCCGCTTGAGGAGCGATTCGGCCTGGCGCGGCGTAAGCTGCCGCCGCAAGTCGCCGCCGCGCTCGAGACGCTGATGGCCGAGAACGCGGCGATGGCCCAGCGTGTGGCCGAGGCCGAGGCGCTCGCCGATCATGATCCGCTGACCCCTTGCGTGAACCGCCGCGCCTTCCTGCGGGCGCTGCAGCAATCCATGTCCTACGCCGAGCGCTACGGGGTCGAATCGGCGGTGCTCTATATCGACCTCGACGGCTTCAAGGCCTTGAACGACGCCTATGGCCATGCCGTCGGCGACGCCTGCCTGACCCATATCGCCCGCGTGCTCTGCGCGCAGGTGCGCGACAGCGACGTGGTCGGGCGCCTGGGCGGCGACGAGTTCGGCGTTATCCTGAACCATGTCTCTCCGGCCGAGGCCAAGCGCAAGGCGGCGTCCCTGGCCGAGGCGATCGTGAACGCGCCGGCCGTCGTGGCCGGCGTGTCGCACCGCGTCGGCGCCTCGATCGGGGTGCATGCCTTCGCGGGCCCCGAAGATCCCGAGCTCGCCATCGCCCGCGCCGACGAGAGCATGTACGCGGAGAAGCATGCGCGAAAGCGCGCCGCGGCCGCAATCGGCGGCTGATGTGCGTCGCGGGAGCGTTGGCGGTATGAGCGGGCAGGGCTAAGCTCTCTATGATGCGCGCCACGCTCCAGCTGCACCCCGACTACGCATGCGACGCGGTCGAGCGCCTCGATGTGGAGGTCGCGCGTGCGGGCGCGAATGTCCTGCTTCGCTATGTCGTGACCGGAAGGATCGCCGACCTCGCGCTGCCGGAAGTCACTGCGCCGGTGCGCGCCGACGACCTCTGGCGCCATACATGCTTCGAGCTCTTCGTCCGCGAGCCGGACAATTCCTATGTCGAGTTCAATTTCGCGCCCTCGTCGCACTGGGCGGGCTATCGCTTCGCACGCTATCGCGGCGGCAGGAGCGATGTGGAGATCCCCGCGCCCCACATCGACTGCGAGACACGCGCCGATCGCTACGAGATGCGCGTGTCGCTGGCGTGGCCGCATGGCGGCCCGATGGCGATCTCCACTGTGATCGAGGAGGCGTCGGGGCGGCTTTCCTATTGGGCCGCGCGCCACGCGCCGGACAAGGCCGACTTTCACCACACGGACGGCTTCGTTCTGACTCTGGAGCACGCATGAAGTTCGGGATCGATCGCTTGCTGGAAGATGCCTCGCTGCGAGCGCCGCTCGCCGGCAAGCGCGTGGCGCTGCTGGCGCATCCGGCCTCGGTGACGAAGGACCTGACGCATTCGCTCGATGCGCTGGCCGCCTGCAAGGACATTCGCATCTCCGCGACCTTCGGCCCCCAGCACGGCATGCGCGGCGACAAGCAGGATAACATGATCGAGAGCCCGGACTATACCGATCCGGTGCACGGTGTTCCGGTATTCTCCTTATACGGAGAAAGCCGCCGGCCGACCGGGCAGATGATGTCCACGTTCGACGTGCTCCTGGTCGATCTGCAGGATCTTGGCTGCCGCATCTACACCTTCATCACCACGCTCCTCTACGTGATCGAAGCCTGCGCGAAGGACGGCAAGGAAGTCTGGGTGCTGGATCGTCCGAACCCGGCCGGTCGCCCGATCGAAGGCCTCGCCCTCCGGCCCGGCTGGGAGAGCTTCGTCGGCGCCGGGCCGATGCCGATGCGCCACGGCCTCACGCTCGGCGAATTGGGCCTCTGGTTCATCGCGCACTACAAGCTCGACGTCGCCTATCGCTTGATCGAGATGGAAGGCTACATGCCGGAAGAGGGGCCGGGCTTCGGCTGGCCGCTCTACGAACGCGCTTGGGTGAACCCGAGCCCGAACGCGCCCAATCTCTGGATGGCGCGCGCCTATGCCGGCACGGTGATGGTGGAGGGCGCCACGATCTCCGAAGGCCGCGGCACGACGCGTCCGCTGGAGATTTTCGGCGCGCCGGACATCGATGCGCGGAAGGTGATCGCCGAGATGCAGGCGCTCGCGCCGCAATGGCTCAAAGGCTGCCGGCTGCGCGATTGCTGGTTCGAGCCGACCTTCCACAAGCACGCCAAGCAGCTGTGCTCCGGCGTGCAGATCCATTGCGAGGGCCCGGACTACGATCATGTCGCGTTCAAGCCCTGGCGCGTGCAGGCGTTGGCCTTCAAGGCGATCCGCAATCTTTACCCGGACTATCCGCTCTGGCGCGATTTCCCGTACGAGTACGTGCTCGATAAGCTCGCCATCGACGTGATCAACGGCGGCCCGCTCCTGCGCGAGTGGGTGGACGATCGCGCCGCGAAGCCCGCCGACCTCGACGCGATCACCGTCCCCGACGAAGAGGCGTGGGAGATCGAGCGGAAGCCGTTCCTCCGTTACTGAAGCTGCCCTTTCCCTCCCCGCTTGCGGGGAGGTGTCACGTCAAAGCCGTGACGGGTGGGGCGACGTCAGCCCTGTGTGCGCTGCGCGGCGCGCTGGTAGGCCGGACGTTCCGCCAGCTTGGCGCGCCAATCGACAAGCTGTTGCGGCAGCTCCTTTCCGAGCGCGCCCTTGTACATGCCGAGGCCGGTGGCGATGGCGATGTCGGCGAGCGTGAGATCATCGCCGACGAGGAAGGCGCCCCCGCCCAGCACATTGACGAGATAGGCGAGCGACCGCTCCGCCGCCTCTTCCTGCATGCGCACCGACCAGTTCTTCTTCTCCGCGTCCGGCGCTCCGAAATGCGCGACCATCAGCGTGTTCGCACCGGCGCCGAACGTCGCTTCGGCATAGACCGTCAGTTGCGTCACGCGCGCATTGAGGGCGGGCGCCCTCGGCAAGAGCGGCGTCGGCCCGTAGCGATTGGCGAGAAAGAGCATGATCGCCGCGGACTCATTGATCGCCACGCCGCCCTCGTCCTCCAGAAAGGGCACGTTGCCGAGCGGGTTCTTCGCTAGATACTCCGCAGGCGGAGGATAGCCGACGAACGCCGTCTCGTACGCCAGCCCCATCTCCTCGCATTGCCAGGCGAGGCGCAGGCCCCGTGCGCCGCGCGCGAAATTGGTGATGCGGATCATCGGAACCTCCCCATCGTCTTCGTCATTTCGCAAGCACGGTGTCGAGACGCTTGTAGCTGAACTCCATGCCGTCGGTCATGCCGGTGGCGACAGCGCCGTCGCGCCCTTCCTCGGAGGCGTAGAGCATCACGGTGGTGAGCTGCGTGCGGCCGTCGGCTTCCTCATATGTAGCGGTGATAATCGTAGGCTCGCTGGGATACTCATTCTCCAGCTTGAGGTCGCCGGAATCGAAATATTGCGTGTACGAGACCTTCGTGGGCGCGTTCACTTCTCGGAACTCGCCGAAGAAACCGAACTCCCTTCCGTTCTCGTCGTTTCTCCAGCGCCAGCGATATTTGCCGCCGACGCGCACATCCATCTCGCACACCGGCAGCGACCAGCCGTTGTAGCCGTGCATCCAGCGCTTCAGCAGCTCCGGTTTGGTGTGCGCGTCCCAGACGAGCTGTCGCGGCGCATCGAACTCACGCGTCACGACCACTTCGCGGTCGCCGCGCGCTTCGGCCTTGAGGGGGGGCGGCATCAATCTCTCCTTGGCCGGCAATATCGTTTCGTCACTTCGCGAACATCTCGTCGAGGCGCTTGTAGCCGATCTCCATGCCGTCGGTCATGCCGGTGGCGACCGCGCCGTCGCGCGACTCCTTGGATGCGAAAAGCATGATGGTGGTGAGCAGCGTGCGGCCGTTTGCTTCAGAATATTCCTGCGTGATGATCGCCGGCTCCCCTGCCGGAAACTCGTTCTGCTGTTCGAGATCGCCTTGATCAAAGTATTCCGTATGCACGATCTTCGCCGGCGCGTTCACTTCCCGGAACTCGCCGAAGAAGCCGAATTCCTGGCCGTTCTCGTCGCTCTTCCAGCGCCAGCGATATTTCCCGCCGACGCGCACATCCATCTCGCACACCGGCATCGACCAGCCGTCCGGCCCGAGCATCCAGCGCTTCACAAGCTCCGGCTTGGTGTGCGCGTCCCAGACGAGCTGCCGCGGCGCCTTGAATTCGCGCATCACGACCACTTCGCGGTCGCCGCGCGCCTCGGCTTTGAGTGCGTTCTGCATGAGTGCTCCTTAGGCCGCCATCGCAGCGCGTTCGAGCGCGGCGATGTCCATCTTCGTCATCTTGAGCATGGCGCCGAACACGCGGCCGGCCTTGGCTCTGTCGGGATCGTTGGCGAGTTCGTAGAAGCGCTTGGGCGTGATCTGCCAGGAGAGTCCGAACTTGTCCTTGATCCAGCCGCAGTTTCCAGGCGCTCCGCCCTCGGACAAGCGCGACCAATAGAGATCGACCTCGTCCTGGTCCGCGCATTCGATCACGAAGGAAACGGATTCGTTGAACTTGAAGAGCGGGCCGCCATTGAGCAGCGTGAACTTGTACCCGTCGATTTCGAGCTGCGCGGTCATCACGCCGCCGGCAGGGCCTGGGCCCTCGGCGCCATAGCGCGTGACCGCGCCCAGCTTCGCGTTCCTGAAAATCGAGACGTAGAGGTTCGCGGCTTCTTCGGCCTCTTTGTCGAACCACAGGAATGCGCTGACTTTTGACATGGCGATCTCCCTTGGAGTTGAGGCGCCGATTGCGCCGCCGCTTAAAGGACGAATGAGCGAGCGGGGATCCGACGCTTACTTTCGTTTTCGCGTGGCTTTCTTCCGCTGGCCTTGCAGCTCCGCGAGCAGCGCGTCGAGCCGCTGGTAATTCTGCTCCCAGATCTCGCAATAACGTTCGATCCACGCGCTGGCTTCCTCCAGCGGCTGTGCTTCGAGCCGGCGCGGGCGCCGCTGCGCATCTTGTCCGCTGGAGATAAGCCCGGCGCGCTCCAGCACCTTGAGGTGCTTGGAGATCGCCGGCTGGCTCATGTCGAAGGGCTTCGCGAGCTCCGCGACCGAGGCCTCGCCGTCAGCGAGCCGCGCGAGGATGGCGCGGCGCGTCGGATCGGCGAGCGCGGCGAAGGTGGCGTCGAGGCGGGCGGCGGCGGTCGTTTGCATCACTGTCAAGATATATAACAGAGAGGTTATTAAACCGCAAGAGGTAAAGGCGCGCCCGCGCTAGGAAGCGCAGGGGCGCGGCGCAAACGAAAAGCGCGGACCGTTCGGCCCGCGCCCTCGTGGCGTCCCGCGATGCGCCGAAAGTCTATGCTGTGGGCGTCTCGCGAACAGCCGGCCGCGGCGCCGCGATTGGCGCAGGCGCGCGCGTCGCGGCGGCCGGCGCTTGGGTTTCGGCCTGCCCCGCCGCTTGTGGCGCAGACGGGGCCGCGACCTCGGACGCCGCCGAAGCAGCGACAGGCGCGACCGCGCGGGGCGCCGTCACGGCCGTGACCTCTGCGCTTTGCGCCGCCGCCGCCCCGGGAACCGCCGCCGCCGCGGTAACCGCCTCCGCCGGCAGCGTGCCGGTCGCGCGCTGCGCCGCCGCGCGGGCCCGCCGCGCCGGCGCCTTCGCGACAGCGGCTGCGAATGTCTGCGCCGTCGGCCGCGCCGGCGGCAGCACGAGCGCAGGATCGAGGAAGCGTCCGGCGCTGTTGCGCATCTCGACATGCACGTGGTTGGTGATCAGCGGATAGCGCCGGTCGAGCGATTGCGCCGCGCCGATGATGTCGCCGGCCTTCACTTCCTTGCCGACCGCGACCCCCGGCTGCACGTAGAACAGCCGCACATTGAGCTTCCGCTCGCGGCTGACGACTTCGATGAAGCGCAGATAGGGATCGTTGCCGTAGGCCGCGCCGATCAGCGTGACGACGCCGGAGATCGGCGCGCGCACCGGGTCCCCCGGCGTTGCGGTGAAGTCCGTGCCCATGTGCTTGCGCCGCGCGTGGTCGCGGCCGGCGAGGAACCTGCCGGAGCCGTAGATGTCGTTGCCGCGCAGCTGCGTGCGTGTCGGGTTGGCGAAGTCCGTGGCGCCGTCGCCGTCGAGATCGACCATCCACACCGGCCGGGCGCCCGCCGAGCGCATCCATTGCGAATCGACGCTGGGCTGGCGGAGATCTGTCGTCACGTCGAGCGAAGCGAAGAGCACGGCCGCCGTCACCGCGAAGCCGAGCGCGATCTGCGCCACCTTGCGCTGCAGCCTTTGCAGCGGCGTGCGGTTCTGCGCGTGCTTGCGCTTGCGCGCCTTGCCGATCGGAGGTCGGCGAGAGGGGGAGCGGCTCTGCTGCTTGGGACTTTCCTGGGTGGGGCGCACGCCGCTCCAGGGGCGTGTCTGCTGGCGGTTTGGATTCAACGCTGCTCTTCCCAGGCTGTGGATAAAAACACCCGCCGCGGCGGAACCGGAGCCGCGATAAAATCGTAGCTCGGGGCGACTTTGCGGCAAAGCCCGTCCAAGACCGCTAATTTAAGCAATCGTAATGTGCGAGAGCGCGCAGACGTCCGCGTCAGAAGCGCACTTGCAGCGCCACTGTGCCGAAATCCTGGATCTCGCCCTGCGTGTCGAATTCGTCGGTGCGCAGCACGTAAGTGTAGGCCATTCGCGCGTCCCCGACCTGCACCGTGAAGCCGAGCTGGCCGTCGAGCACGAACGGCTTCTTGTCCACGCGCGCGCTGTCCTCGAACGTGTTGCCGTCGAGGAAGAGGTCGCGCGCCACGGCGCGGCCCTGCACGCCCGCGAACAGGCTCCACGAAAAGCCCTTGTGCTCGAAATAGCCCGCGCCCGAGAGCGACGGGCGCACGCGCGGCGGCCCGATCTCGTAATCGTTGATGATGTCGCGCCCGATCTGCACCGCCACGCCCGCGCGCGCTTCGGTGCGCAGCGTTCCGAGCGTGGCGCCGACATTCGGCGAAAGCGCGAGTTCCAGCACGTCGGGCCCGACATCGGCGGAGAGCCGCAGCGTCGACCACCGCCGCTCGTAGGAGACCGCGAACGCGACCTCGTCGTGGAGCTGGCTGTCCCACCCGTTCGGGATCGGTGCGTTCATCAGCTGGTGGATGCCCTTTTGCGATTGCTCGCCGAGCGCGGAGGGCCCCACGATTCCGATCTCGAGCTCGTAGAGATCGCCATAGCGCGGGAAGGCGCCATGCCCGCGGTTCTCGAACGTCGCCAGCAGCGCCTGCGCGTAGAGCCAGCCGGCATACGGGTGCTGGTCCGGCGGCGCGGGATTGGCCTGGATGTCCTCCGGCGTGAACAGCGACTGGCCGATCCCGGCCCCCCAGAATTCCGGTCGCGCCCCGGTCATCGCGGTGAGCGCCCGCCCGAACGGCTCGAGCCATCCCGGCAGATCGCCGGTCGGCCGGACATAGGAGAGCTTGATGCCGCTCGTATAGTTGCGGTCCGCCCCGGTGGAGAGGCTGTCGTTCTCGCCGGTGAAGGAGAAGACGCCCTTGGGCGTGGTATCCTCCTCTTGAGCGAATGCCGTTCCGGGCAGCAGAAGCGCCAAAGCGAGCAGAAGGGGCCGTCCCCCTCCCCCTTGCGGGGAGGGGGTAGGGGGTGGGGGGCAGGCGGAAGAGGAAGAAACATTGGGGCCGAGCTGTTCGCCCCCCGCCCTCCCCCGCAAAGAGGGAGGGGCGCCGTGCTTGGAACGCCTTGTCATCGGCCGCTCCTGAACGGCGAACGCCGGCTCAGGCGATGATGTCCGGCATCAGGCGATCCTCGATCCATTGGATCTGGTCCTTCAGCTGGAGTTTTCGCTTCTTCAGGCGCGCGACCTGCAGCGCCTCGCCTCCGCCCTGAATCTGCAGGGCGGCGATCGCCGCGTCCATGGCGCGATGCTCCTCGCGCAGCTCGACGAGCCGCACTTTGAGGGCGCGGCGCTCTTCGCTGTCGTGGATGTCGAAACTTTCGCCGTCGCCTTCGTTGCTCATGGCCGACGCCCAAAGAGGCCCCTGGGGGAGGGGCCCCCTTCGCAATGGCCGGACCTAGCCACAGCGCGGCGCCCGTTTCAAGCGCAGCCGGGCTCCCGAGCGCCGACTTGCGCGGCGATGTGAAGGCATTGCTACTTGCCATCTCGCTTGTAACGAGATGTGATCAGACACGAGCGCCTCAAGGCGCCACAAAAGCGGGGTCACGAGAGGAGGAGTCGCATGGCTCTCGAATCGCGGATTCGCGAACTCGATGCCCGGCACCGGGACCTGGATCTGGAAATCGAACTGGAATCAAGGCGCCCGTCGGCCGATACGCTCCACATAACTGAACTCAAGCGACTGAAACTGAAGATCAAGGAAGAGATCGAAGCGCTCCGCCGTCGGCAGGCGCACTGATCTCACGCGATCTTTGTCGCGACGACGTTAGTATTGTTCGACCCTGGAAACGCGGCGCGGCCACGCCGCCGGGCGCGTTCCGCGGGCGCTCACATTAACCATAAGCTGTGGCGATCCTTCCGCCCGCTCTATGGCAAACGCGTTCTTGTCTTCGTTCTTTAGCGCCGGTTTAAGCGCCTTCCTTCACGTTTGCGCACGAGTTCCAGCCAACCGCGCGCGCCGATGAAATCCGAAACTCTCCAGTTGCGCCTCGTGGGACCGACGTTGCTTGTCGGCGTCCTCTCCGCGGCGGTGCTCATGCTCTTTCTGCTGACCCTGTCGGGACGCGCCGATATGGAAGCCCAGGCGCGCGAGGAGCGTCTCGTCGCCAACGGCGTCGCCGGGCGGATCGCCGAGATCGAACATGCCGTGACGCCGCAAACGGTTTGGGACGACGCCGTCGCGCATCTCGACAACGCCTTCGATCCCGCCTGGGCGCGCGCCAATATCGGCCAGTTCCTGTGGCAGACGGGCGGCTTCGCGGCGACCTTCGTGCTCGATGCGGCCGCGCAGCCGCGCTTCGCGATGATCGACGGCGCCGAAGCGTCGGCTTCCGCCGCCTTTGCGCCTTTCGCCGCTCAGGCCGCGGGCCTGATCGCCGACGTGCGCGCCGCCGAGGCCGGGCGCGCGCCGCTGCGCCCCGCGGGCGGCGCAATGGTGGCCGCGCCAATTCAATCGAGCGCCGTGGCCGTCGTCGGTGGACGCTTCTTCGTTCTCACCGCCACTCTCGTGCAGCCGGACTTCGGCTCCCGCTTGCCCAAGGGCGCGACGGCCCCGATCGTCCTCACCGGCGCCGAACTTGGCGGCGATTTTCTCCGCGCGTTCGAGCGCCGCTTCCTGCTGCGCAATCTTGGCCTGCACGCCGGCGCGTTCGATGCCGGGCCTGGCGAGGCGCATGTCGCGCTCCGTGCGCGCGGCGGCGAGGTCCTCGCCACGCTCGCCTGGGCGCCTGAGCATCCCGGCGCCGCGATGCTCCGTCAGGCGATCGTGCCGATCATGCTGGTGGTGATCGGGCTCGTCGCCATCTCCTACCTCCTCTTCCGCGGCAGCCGCCGCATGGCCCACAGCCTCATCGTCAGCGAGGCGCGCGCCATGCACCTGGCGCAGCACGATGCGCTGACCGGGCTGCCGAACCGCCTCCACTTCACTGAGCGCCTGTCGCACGCGCTGGAGCGCGCCCGCCGCACCGGCGGCGAGATCGCCGTGCTCTGCCTCGATCTCGACCGCTTCAAGGAGGTCAACGACACGCTCGGCCACCATTGCGGCGACGAGCTGATCCGCGAAGCCGCGCGGCGCCTGGCGATGACCTGCCGCGCATCGGATTCGCTCGCCCGTCTCGGCGGCGACGAGTTCGCCATCGTGCAGACCGACGCCACCGCGCACAGCGCCGCCATCCTCGCCCGCCGCGTCGTCGAGACGCTCTCCGGCGCGGTGGAGCTGCCGGCCGGCCGCGCCTTTCTCTCCTGCTCCGTCGGCGTGACCCTGGTCGCCAGCGCCGAGGCCGACGCCACCGAGGCCATGCGCCAGGCCGATCTCGCGCTCTACCGCGCCAAGGAGCGCGGCCGCGCTCAATTCTGCTTCTTCGAAGTGGAGATGGACGCTGCGCTCCGTGCGCGCCGCGTGCTGGAGCAGGATCTGCGCGACGCCCTCGCCAACGGCGATCTGGAGCTCGCCTACCAGCCGCAGGTCAACGCCAGGGGCGTCGTCACCGGGCTCGAAGCGCTGGCGCGCTGGACGCATCCGAGACGCGGGCCCATCTCGCCGTCCGTGTTCGTGCCCGTGGCGGAGGAGTGCGGCCTCATCGAACAGCTCGGCATGTTCGCGATGCGGCGCGCGTTCCTGGATTCGCGCCGCTGGCCGAACCTCCGCATGAGCATCAACATCTCCGCGCATCAATTGCGCATGCGCGATTTCATCGAGCGCGTCGCCGAGCTCGTTCGCGAGACGAGCATCGATCCCATGCGCATCGAGCTCGAGATCACCGAGGGCGTGCTGCTGGGCGATGATCCCGAGACGCACGCCGCGCTGCAGCGCCTGCGCCAGATGGGCTTCTCCCTCGCCCTCGACGATTTCGGCACCGGCTATTCGAGCCTCTCCTATCTGCGCCGCTTCCCCGTCAACAAGATCAAGATCGACCGTTCCTTCGTCGCGAGCCTCGGGCTCGACAGCGAGGCCGACGCCGTCGTGGCTGCGATCGTCAAGCTGGCGCGCGCGCTCAATCTCGGGATCATCGCCGAGGGCGTGGAGACGAATGCCCAGCGCAAGCGCCTGATGAGCGCCGGCTGCGACGAGTTCCAGGGCTTCCTCACCGGCCGCCCCGCCACCGCCGCCGAGATCGACGCCCTCAACGCCGCCGTTTGCGAAGCTGTCCCGGCCGCCTGATCAGGGCGCGACGCCGAGCGCGAGCAGATCCGCGCGCACGCGCTCGATGCGCAGCACCTTGCCGTCGCCGCGCATGAGGCCGACCACACGCCCTTCGTCGTTGTAGACCGGCGCGCCGGGCAGGCCGCCGGGGCTGATGCAATCGTTCGCGCTCACGCCGTCTTGCGGCGCCTGAAGCGAACACGGCTCGGCGAGGACATAGGCGACCCTCTCGCCCACGAAGGCGCCGGGACGAACCCTGTCGCTGGTCCGCTCGCCGAGCGGCGGCGGCCTTGCGCCGGGCGCCTCGGCGACGAATTCATAGACCGCGATCGCGCCGCGGGCCTGCCGTCCGCTCATCACCAGCGGATAGGTCGATCCGTCCGTACGCTGAAAATAAGTCCCCCCCGATTCGACGTCGCACTCGGCGACGGTCACGACATGCCGCAGATCGATCATCGCGCCGTTGCAGGCCGGGTCCATGCCCCTATTGAGGATCAGCGCGGTGGCGAGCTTTGCCTGCATGAGGGCCGGCCATGCGGTTGGCGCCGACGAGGCGGCGGCGCCTGTCGCGCCGCCGGTCGTGGGAGTATGGGCCGGCTCCGTGATCGCCGGCGCCTCGGCCGTCTCATGCTCCGCCTCGCCGCCGCGCGACCAGAAGAAGGCCGCGGCCCCGGCGATGATGAGCAGGCCGAGCGCGATGAGCGGCAGGAGGTTCGGTCCGCGCGTCTTCACCCGCGGCGGCGGCCCGGGAGGCCCTTTGCGCACCAGGTCCGAAACCGCGATGCGCACTTTCGCCCATTCGCCGTTCGCCGCATCGCCGTTCCATCCCGCGAGCTCCGCGACCTGGATCTGGTTGAACGGGATCGGCGGAATGAATCCTTTCTCGATCGAGGTCTGCACCAGCTTCGATTGCTGGCGCGCCATGTCGGCCTCCGCGCGCACCCATTGCGACGTCGCCGCCGCGTCCGACCAGGCGACGACCACGGCCTTGGCCTTGCCGATTTCCTCGGTGATGACGTCGGCATAGGCGCGGTGCGGCGGCAGTTCCGCGTCCCACCAGACGTCATAGCCGTCCGCTTCCAGCGCTTGCGCGAGCCGCGCGACGAACGCCTTGGATGTCTTGGCGTAGGAGATGAAAACGTCGGCCATGATCCCTCTTACCTCGGTGCGCCGGAGATGCCTGCCGCCGCGCGCAGGTCCGACGCCTGCATCAGCCGTCCGTCGCGCATCACGAGTTCGACCTGCCGGAGCGCGCTGATGTTCGCGCCCGGGTCGCCGTTGACGAGCACGAGATCGGCCGCTTTGCCGACCGCGATCGAGCCCGTCTCCTCGCCGAGCCCGAAGAGCCGGGCCGGAACGATGGTCGCGGTCGCCAGCGCTTCCGCCGGCGTCATTCCCGCCGACACATAAAGCTCAAGCTCATGGATGAGCGCGATGCCGTAATCGTCGGTGCCCGCCACGATTGTCACGCCGCGGCGATGCAGCTCGCCCGTCAGCGCGATCATCTTGGCGAAGCTGGCCCGCATGCGCGCGCGCGGCAGATCGTCGAGCGCCTTGATGCCGCCGCCGCGCAGGCCCCGCGCGAATTGCGGCGGCAGCGTGCTGACATAGGCCGCATAGGACGGGCCGAGCTCGCCGCGCTCCGGCACGTAGAGCCCTTCGAACGCAACCAGCGTCGGATCGACCGCGATGCCGCGCCGCGCGATCTCGTCGAGGTAGGCGCGCATCGCCGGCGCGTTGAAATCGACGTCGGCGCCGAAGCGGCCGGGGCCGTAGAAGCGTTGCAGCCCGTTTGACACGCGGATCACGTCGTCCGGCGCGGCCTGCATGATCACCCAATTGATGTGCGTGATCTCGTTGTAGCCCGCGCGGATCGCCTGCAGCGGCCGCATCCCGGCCGGCACGTGTCCGTGCACGCGCAGGCCCTGCCGCCGCGCCTCCGCGGCGATCGGCGCCACCAGCGACGGCGAAAGCGTCCCGTAGAGCTTCACCCCGATATAGCCGTCGGCCTTCGCCTTGCGCACCGCCGCGATCGCCTCGCGACGGTTTGTGACGATCGTGCCGCTCTGCGCCGAGAACTCGCCGCGCCCGTCGATCAGCAGCGAAGCGACGATGCGCGGGCCGAGCAGCTCGCCCGCCTCGATGCGCCGCTTGCGCGGCAGCATCACCGCGCCGTCATTGCCCGGATCGCGCACGCTCGTGATGCCCTGCGCGAGCAGGAACGGGCCGGTGACGTCGTCGCCATAATGCTGGTGGCTGTCCCACAGGCCCGGAACGAGCGTGCGCCCTGCGCCCTGGATCACGTCGGCGCGGTTCGGCAACGCGATCGCCGCGGCCGGCCCGACTGCGCTGATGCGCCCGTCCGTGACCACGACCGATTGCCCATCGCGGAAGGCGCGCGCTTCCGCGTCGTAGACGCGCACGTTCTGGAACACGATCGGCTGGCTGGCGCGCCGTGCGATCCGATCGACGAGAGCGGCGCTGCGGGTGGCGAGCGCGGCGTCCTGCGCGTCGCTCAATTGCTGCGTCACGCCTTCCCAGCCGGCCGGCAGATAGCTGAGCCAGCTGACATAGGCGAAGAAACGGTCGCCATCGTACCAGATCGGCAGCGGCGAGAGGTCGTAGCCGATGATGGCGTAGGCGGTGAGCGTCTTGGTTTGGCCGCCGCTGGAGACGGTCGCTTCGGTCAGCCGCTCGAGACGCGCCTGCCCGGAGGGAAGCAGGTCCAGCGTCTGGTTGGGCGCGCGCCGGAGCGCATCGACGAACGCGATGGTGGAATCGATCGTGCCCCCGAGCGAGGCGTAGAAGAGGCCCGGCCGCATCGCATCCGCGCCGCTATCGACCGGGCTGTGGAAGGCGTAGCGCCCGTTCTCGATCCCGAAGCTCTCGGCCGCGTCGCCCTCCGGAACCACGCCGCGGACGATCTGGCCTTGCAGCGCGCCGTCCGGGGCGAGCCTGAGCTGCTGGTCGATGTCGGTGACGAAGCCGCGCAGCACGATGTTCTCGCGCGACCAGCGCACCCCGTCCGGCGTGGTCCATCGCGTCGATTGGCCGTGCCGGGAGGAGGAGGACGAGATCGACCAGGTTTCCGCGCCCGCCGGCGCCTGGGCCAGCTCCGCGACCGGGGTCTGTGCGCCCGCCTGCGGCCCTGCCGCCAAGAGCGCGTACGCCGCGAGCGCGGCGACGATCCGGATCATGAGGCCCCTCCCACCTTGATTGGGGCCGCACTTTAACGGCATGGGACCGCAATCCAGCAATTCCCTTTTTCCGGGCGCGCCGCTATATGGCTGCCACCGGCTTGAACTAGCGCGCACCTCGCTGATCAGCCGTCTTCGAAAGCCAGATGGGAATTTCCCGGCCTCGAAGCCGGGCGAGGGCGTTTGGAGAACGCGATGACCCAGAATGTCCTGATGCCCAAGGCCACCGCCGTGTGGCTCATCGAACAGACCTCGCTCGCCTTCGACCAGGTTGCGGATTTCTGCGGGCTCCATCCGCTCGAAGTGCAGGGCATCGCCAACGAGGATGTCGCCAAGGGCATCCGCGGCGTCGATCCGATCGCTGGCGGGTTCCTGTCGCGCGAAGAGATCGACAAGGCCGAGGCCAATCCGAAATACCGGATGAAGCCGCTCGCCCCCAAGCGCATCGACATCCCGCAGCCCAAGAAGAAGGGCGCCCGCTACACGCCTGTCGCCCGCCGGCAGGATCGCCCCGACGCGATCGCCTGGTTCCTGCGCAACCATCCCGAAGTGGCCGACGCCAAGATCGTGCGCCTGATCGGGACGACGAAATCGACGATCGAGCAGGTGCGTTCGCGCACGCACTGGAATTCCTCCAACCTCAAGCCGGTCGATCCCGTGTCGCTGGGCCTCTGCACCCAGATCGAGCTCGATCAGGTGGTCGCCGAGGCCGCCGCCGCGAAGGCCCGCGCCGATGCGCGCGCCGCCCGTGCGAGCGGCGCAACGCTTCGGCCCGCGAGCGAGACGACTGCGCCGGCAGAGACCCCTCTCGAGGAATAGCCGATCAAGCCGCCGCGGCGTCGGCGAGCATTTGTGAGGCGATCTCCCGCTCGCCCATGATGACGCGGTCGGCGCCGTTGGCGCTGAGATGCTCGACCTCCTCGTCGAGGTGCGCGCGCGCCACGATGCGAAGGGCGGCCTTCATCCGCCGCGCGTGCGCGACGACCTCGCCGGCTTCGAGGCCGTTCGGCACCGCCACGAGCAGCAGCCGCGCGCGCTCGATGCCGGCGGCGTGCAGTACGCCGTCGCGCACGCCGTTGCCGAGGATGGCTGTCCGCCCGCCGCGCCGCAGGCCCTCGACGCGGTCGATGTCGCTTTCGATCACCACAGCCGGAATTCCCTGCGCGAAGAGAGAGTCCGCGACGCGTCGCCCGACGCGCCCGTAGCCGACCACGATGACGTGGTCGCTTTCCGTGACGCTGACCGGATCGTTGGCGGCGGCGATCGCCGCGTCGCTTTCCTGCCTCAGCCTCTGTGCGCGCATCCGGTCGGCGATCACGAAGATCGCCGGATTGAGCGTGATCGAGAGAATGGCGCCGGCGAGCACCAGATCGCGCGCGCCCTCCGGAAGCAGGCCGAGGCTGAGGCCCAGCGTCACCAGTATGAAGGAGAATTCGCCGATCTGCGCGAGGCTCGCGGAAATCAGCACGGCCGTGTCGGTCGGAAACCGGAACGCCTTCACGATGAGGAACGCCGCGATCGATTTGCCGACCATGATGATGAGCAGGGTGGCGAGCACCGCCAGCGGCTGCTCGATCAGCACCCGCGGATTGAAGAGCATGCCGACCGACACGAAGAACAGCACCGCGAACGCGTCGCGCAGCGGCAGCGTGTTGTCTGCGGCGCGGTGGCTGAGCTCGGATTCCTTGAGGATCATGCCGGCGAAGAAGGCGCCCAGCGCGAACGAGACGTCGAAGAAGACGGCTGCGAAATAGGCGATCCCGATGCCGATCGCGAGCACGCAGAGCGTGAAGAGCTCGCGCGAGCCGGCGCCCGCGACGCGCGCGAGGCACCACGGAATGACCTTCCGGCCGACGAGGAAGACGAGGCCGATGAAGGCGGCCACCTTCCCGAAGGTGAGGACGAGCGAGGAGACGACGCCCGCGGCGTCGGTTGCGCTTGGCGCCGCGTGCGCCTCCACCGCGGCCGTTGGCGCCGGGCCGGGCAGGAGCCCTGCGACGACCGGCAGCAGGACGAGCGCGAAAATCATCGCGATGTCCTCCACGATCAGCCACCCGATCGCGACATGGCCGCTGCGCGTGTCCAGCAGCTGGCGCTCTTCGAGCGCGCGCAGCAGCACGACCGTGCTCGCAACCGAAAGCGCAAGCCCGAAGACGAGGCCGCTCGCCAGCGGCCACCCCAGCGACCACGCCAGGATCATGCCCATGATCGTCGCCGCCGCGATCTGCGCCACTGCGCCCGGGATCGCGATGTTCCGGACCGCGAACAGATCCTTGTAGGAAAAATGCAGTCCCACGCCGAACATGAGCAGGATCACGCCCATCTCGGCGAGCTCCGCGGCGACCTCCGCGTTGGCCACGAACCCTGGCGTGAAAGGCCCGACCACGACGCCCGCCAGCAAATAGCCGACGATCGGCGAGAATTTGAGGCGGTTGGCGATCAGTCCAAAGACGAAGGCGACGACGAAGCTGGCGGCGATGGTGGCGATAATCGGCGTATGATGCATGGCGCGACCATACCAGCGTGAGCCTCGAGGCCAACCCATTGCCTGCCGCCGACGGGCTCGATCTCACACGATCGCGTGTGCGTCCGCTTTTTAGACCGGGCGCGGCCGTGCGATTCGGCGCTTACATCGTTAGCACCATCTTGCCCGCATGCGCCGAAGCCTGCATGCGCGCGTGCGCTTCCTCCGCGCGCTCGAGCGGGAAGGTGGAATCAACCGCCGGCTTCACCTTGCCCGCGGCGATCCACGGCCAGACATGCTTCTCCACTTCCCCGGAGAGCCGGGCCTTTTCCTGAATGCTCCGGCTCCGGAGCGTCGAGCCGGTGAGCGTCAGCCGCTTGCGCATGATGAGCGATAGGTCCACCTCCGCCTTGGCGCCCATGAGGAACGCGATCATCGCCACCCGCCCGCGCTCCTTGAGGATGGCGAGGTTCTTGGGCGTATAAGGCCCGCCGACCATGTCGAGGATCACATCGACGCCGCCGGCGTCCTTGAGCACGGCCTCGAAATCCTCGTCCTTGTAATTGATGCCGCGCTTGGCCCCGAGCTTCTCGCAGAGCGCGACCTTCGCAGCGTCGCCCGCGGTGGCGTAAACGATCGCTCCCTGTGCGGCGGCCATTTGGATCGCGGTCGTGCCGATGCCGGACGCGCCGCCGTGCACGAGGAAGGTTTCGCCGGGCTTGAGCGCGCCGCTTTCGAACACGTTGGCCCACACGGTGAACACGGTTTCCGGCAGCGCTGCTGCTTCGATGAGCGAGAGCCCCGCCGGGATCGGCAGCGCCGAGCCGGCGTCGGCGAGCGCGAACTCCGCATAGCCGCCGCCGCCGAGGAGGGCGCACACCTTGTCTCCCGCGCGCCAGCGCTGGACGTCGCCGCCCGCCGCGACGACCTCGCCCGCGACCTCGAGCCCCATCGTGTCTGGCGCCCCCGGCGGCGGCGGATAGAAGCCCGCGCGCTGGATGAGGTCGGGGCGGTTGACGCCCGCGGCAGCCACTTTGATCAGGATCTCGTTCGCCTTGGGCGTGGGCTGCGGCAGCTCGACAATGCTGAGCGGCGCATTTGGGGCGTGGGCGATGGCGCGCATGGTTTCACTCCGATGTACGCGCGCTCTCGCACTCTTCTGCGCCGGAAGCTAGATTGGCGAGAGACAGGAAGGCGTCGCAAGGAGGATTAACCATGATCGAGGACGACCCCTTCGCGCCGGCGCCGAAGAAGCCCGTCTCGATTGAGCTCATGTCGATCGGCGAGCTGGAGGCGCGGATTGTCGCGCTCGAAGCCGAGATCGAGGTGTGCAAGAAAGCCATAGCTTCGAAGCGGGCGCAGCGCAGTGCTGCAGATTCCCTCTTCTCAGGCCCGCCGGCGTCTTGAGAACGTCGGGCTGTTAAGGAAGATGCCCTTCTGAAGGAAATGTCCGTGTGGGATGAGCCTGCGGCCCAGGTCTTGCGAGCGTCGCCCGACGATATGAACGACTTGAACGACACGACCGCGATCGACGCGCGCCGCGTCCTCGACTTCGCCCGCTCCGAAGTGTTTGACCGCACTTTCAAGGAGGGTATGGCGCTGGTCGAGGAGACCGCGACCTATCTCGACGGCCCCGGGCGCGCGGCGGCCAAGCGCCTCTCGCGGCTGGGCGCGCTCGCCTATGCGGGCGAGAGCATGCGCCTCACCACGCGCCTGATGCAGGTCGCGTCCTGGCTCCTAGTGCAGCGCGCCGCGCGCGACGGCGAGATGAGCTGGCAGGACGCCGCCAGCGAGAAATATCGCCTGGCCGCGCGCGAGCCGTCCGAGACCGAGACGATGGCCGGCGCCGAAGATTTGCCCGAGGCTCTGAAAGGCCTCTCCGCGAAGGGCGTGGCGATCTATGAGCGCGTGCGCCGGCTCGATGCGGACATGTACGGGATCATCCTGCGCCCCGCGAACGAAGTGGGCGAACAGCACCGCATGCTGGAAGCTGCCTTCGGCCGGGAATAAGGCGCCAACCCTCTCTCCGGGAGAGGGCCTCAAGCGAAGATCGCGTCCTGGTACGTGCGTGCGCCGAGATCGCCGCCCTCGAAGATGCCATGCGTGGCGATCCAGTCGCGCGCAGACAAGAACGTCTCTTCCGAATAGGGCTCGAACACGATGCGCTCGCCCGGCCCCCAGCGGCGCGTATCCATCCGCGCATGCAGGCGCTGCGGAAACTCGCGCGCATAATAATGCGTATAGCGTTCCGGCCTGAGGTCTATGTCGCGTTGCGCGCGCTTCAGCGCCGCGAAATACTTGCGCAGATCCTCCGGGTCCGGATCGCCATGGATCATGGTCGCGATCATGAACGTGGTGTCGATGATCTTCCGGAAGCCCAATTGCTCGGCGAAATAATAGGGGCCAGAGAAGAGCGTCGCGGCCGGAACCTCGCCGTCGATCAGCTTCTCCATGCGCTTGAACAGCAGCCCGTCATGGAACGAGAGATTGATCTCCTCCGCCGCCAGATAGCTTTCGAGCGCCTGGATCGTCGCGTAATGGCTGCCCGACTGGAATCCGACCGAGATCGGAACGTCCTTCAGATCGGCCGGCGTGCGGATGGGAGAATCCGCCGCCACGAACACGCCCGCGTTCGCCACCGAATAGGCGTGCGGATAAAGCCGCCCGTGCCCGGACGCAGCCGCCACGTTCACCGTCCAGTGGCACGCGCAACTGACGTCCGCCTTGCGGCCCGCTTCAAGCGCCTGATAGGCGCCGACCTTGTCGGGCGTGTCGTGGATCTTGCCGTCGCTTGCCTGGACGGTTTCGCGGAACTCGTAGTCGAGCCCTTCGTCGCGGAAATAGCCCTTCTCCTCCGCGACCCATTCCTGCAGGCGGAAGTGCGGCTCGATGATGAAGCGGGGCATGGGCGTCTCCAGGCGCGGGAGACTGGACCGCCGGCTTCCAGCCGGCAAGCGACGCTCTGGTGAGCGCCGTTCCCTGGGGCCTCAGCCCTTCTTCTTCATGAAGGCGCCGAACTTGTCCTGGAAGCGCGAGACGCGTCCGCCGCGGTCCATGAGCTGCTGGCTGCCGCCGGTCCAGGCCGGGTGGGTCTTTGGATCGATGTCCAGGTGCAGCTCCTCGCCCGGCTTGCCGTAGGTCGAGCGGGTCTGGAACGTGGTCCCGTCGGTCATCTTGACCGTGATGAAATGATAGTCGGGATGGCCTTCGGACTTCATGGCGGGGCTCTTGGAATAGGGAAGCCGGGCTAGATAAAGGAGAGCGGGCGCCTGCGCAAGGAGCCCGGATCCGGGGGGAGGGGAAAGAGGTCATGCCGGCCGGCTATTCCGGGACGCCGCTCGCCAAGAAGCTGGGGCTGAAAGAGGGCGCCGCCCTCTGGGCCCCCGGTATGCCCGCGAGCGTGAAGGCCGAGATCAAGGCCGCCAAGCCCGCCTATGCGGACAAACCCGCCAAGGGGCTCGCCGCCGCCCACGTGTTCCACACCGAGGCCAGGAAGCTCGCCGCCGACCTGAAGAAGCTCCGCACGCTCCTCGCTCCGGACGGCCAGGTCTGGGTCTCCTGGCCGAAGAAGGCCGCAAAGGTGGAGACTGACATCACGGAGGACACGATCCGCGCGCTCGCCCTCCCCATGGGCTTCGTCGATGTGAAGGTGTGCGCCGTGGATGCGGTCTGGTCCGGCCTGAAGCTCGTCATCCGCAAGGAGTTGCGCTGAAGCCTCTGCCCCGTCGGGGCAGCGGAAAGCGCTCAAGCCTGGAACCGCGTGTTCTGATCCGCGATGAGCTTCCAGTCGCTCGCTTCGCGCTCGAACGTCAGCATGAGGTAGCTCCGCGTATCGACCGTCGGCGGGCCGCTGTCCTGATAGCGCGTGCGCAGCAGCACCTGGCCCATCGTCGTCGATTGCTTCTGCCAGATCGGCTCGAAGTCCATCGTCCAGCTCTTGGAGGCGAACCAGGCGCGATGGAAATCGAGATACGCCGCCTTTGTCGTCGTGTAGCGCCCGTCCGGCAGGATGAGCACGAGCATGTCGCCCGATGTGAGTGTCGCCGACACCTTGTCCAGGTCGCGCGCCTGCACCGCCGCGATATGGTTGCGCCAGCTCCAGTCGAAGCTGGCCTGGATGTCGAGGACTGTGGCGCATGCCGCGACGGGCGCGACGAGCGCTGCGGCCGCGGCGTGAAATCTGGCTCATGCGCGCACTGTGCGCCGTGTTCCCGACAATCTTGCGGCGGCGGCGGCGCGGATCAGTTCTGCTTTGGCCGGTTGAAGAGGCTGCCGAGGTCCGGCATGCGCGGCTGCTGTTGTTGCTGCTGCTGTTGCGGCTGCTCGCCCTCGGTGGTCGCGGGCTGTTGCTGCTGGCGTCCGCCGAGCGCGGCGCCGATCTGCCCGAGCATCCCGCCCTTCGTCTGTCCGCTGAGCACGTTGTTCATTTGCTGGCGCAGCTGGTTCTGCACGACATCCCCGAGCGCCAGCGAGAATTGCACGCGCGTCCAGGGCCCCGCGATGCGGAACGGCACGCCGAGCCCGGCGATGTTGGCTTGACCGCCCTGGCCCTCCATCGTGTTCACTGCACGCGGGGCGATGCGCATGTCGATCGTCTGCTGGCCGATATCGATGATGCCTTGCCCGTCGAGCCGCACATAGGGGTTGAGCAGCTTGAGGTCTTGCGTGACGGCCGCTCCGTTGGCGACGCGGAAGGTGGAGGATAGCTCCGCGAAATCCGTCGCCGCCGCCGCGCCGCGCGCCGTGCCTGAGATCGTTGACTGGATCGTGCGCGCGATCTGCGCCAGGTTCACGCCTTTCCATTGCCCGTCATTGAACGTGAACGCGGCCGTGCCGCCGAGCGAGCGCATGAGCGCGGCCTGGCTCGCGCCTGCGCCCTCCAAGGTCGCTTGCAGTCGCCCGCGTCCGGCGATCTTGTTGAGGCCGATCGCGTCGGTGAGCAGCGGTTCGGCCTGGATGTTTTGGAAATCGATCTCGCTGCGGATGCGGTTGCCGTTCGCGTTGGCGATCAGCCGCGCGGTTCCTGAGCCGCCATAGAGGCTCATCCGCGCGAGGTGGGCGTTGGCCACGCCATTGTCGATCCTCAGCGCCAGCTGCGCATCGGCGAACTGCATGCGCTGGAACTTGAGCCGCGCCAGCGTGAGATTGAGGTCGGCGTCCGCGGCCTTGAGCCCCCCAAGGTCGAGCGGATCGGTGCTCCACGCCGTCTGCGCATTGACGCCGCCCGCCTGCGCGCCTTGCGGCGGCGGCGGCATGTAGGTGTTGAGGTCGAGCTCGGGGATGGTCAGTCGTCCCGCCGCCTTCATCCGCCCGCCTTCCGGCATCGTGACGGTGACATCGCCTTGCGCGCGCACCGCGTCGAGCCCGAACGCGCCTTGCGTCAGCGCGATCGTGGTCGGGACGTTCTCGTGCGAACCCGATTCATACGAACCCCGGGCCATCATCTGTGCACGGACCGAATAGGCGAGAAAGCCCGGGCCCTCGCCGAGCGGCGCGCCGACCCATGCGAGCGTGTCGCGCAGGCTTTGCCCGTCCGCCTCGATGCGGCCCTCGAGCGCGCCGGTTTCCGCGTTCCACGCGCCGTTGAACGTGCTGGCGAAGTTCGGCGTCTTGATGCGCGCGGTCAGCGGCGTCTGTCCGGCCTCCAGCAGGGCGCGGGGAAGTCCGAGCCGGCTTTCCACCTCGATGCGCCGGCCGCGATAATCGAACGCACCCTCGATCTGCGACGGCTGATCGAGCGAAGCGAGCGTCACGCGAAGATCGATGTCGCCGACCGCGAGCGGCTCGCCGTCCTTGCCTTGGAAGCTGAACGCCCCGTCGCTGACGCGGAACTCGTCGATGCTGAAGTCCTGCATCGGCTTCTGCTCGCCTTCCGGCTGCGGGAAGGTCCAATTGTCCTTGCCGTCCTCCTTCACTGCGAGCGTGAGGACCGGCTTCTCCAGAATGAGCCGCTTGATCTCGATGTCGCCGGAGAGGAGCGGAATGAGCGCGACCGCGAAAACGATGCGGTCCGCCGAAAGGAACGGCGTGGCGCCGAAACCCTGCGGATTGGAGAGCGAGACGCCGTTGGCCGCGAGGCCCAGCGCCGGCCAGAACGCGACATCGACCGAGCGGATCGTGACGTCGCGCTTGGTGGCGTGCTCAACCTGCCGTTCGATCTCGGCGCGAACGGCCTGTTTCGGAAAGAAGAAGTAGAGCGCCGCCGCGGCGACCACGATGAGCCCGACGACGACGCCGACGATGGTGAGCAGCCATTTCCACATGCCGCGCATTTTGCGCCCTCCCGGGCGGCCCGCGCAAGTCGGAACGGCCCCTCCGGCGACGCTCAGAACGGCCCTCAGAACGGAACGATGCGGCGTCTGCGCGAATAGGCGAGGTAACCGACATTCGCGCCGAGCCGGAACCCGACGCCGAAGCGGATGGGCGCCAGCGTGATGTTGTCGGCGCGCTGATAGTTCACCCCGACGCCGCCGACATAATACGCCGAGCCCTCCACGCCCGGAAAGCGCTGGAAGATCTGGTCGGTGCGCCGCATGCCATAGACCAGCGTGAAGCACTTCGCGCCGTCGCCGCCGACATCGAAGCCGATCGAGGGGCCTTGCCAGAAGACGCGCGTCGATGCGCTGCGGTGGCGGAAGAAGAGATGCCCCTCGCCATAGCGCAGTCCGACGCCGATGGCGCCGGAGGCTTCCTGGCCCTGGATGTAGCCGTTCGGTCGCCCGAACTGCGCGAACACGTGCCGAACGACGTCGGCGAGGCCTTCCGCGCCGGCGCCGAAGAAGCGATTGGCCGCGCCGATCACCTCCGGCTCCGAATAGGCGCCGTCTTCCTGCGCGTAGGCGAGGCCGGGGAGGGTGAGCAGGCCCGTCGCCCCCAAGCCGAGCGTCACCGCGCGGCGGCTCGCATGATCGTCCTTCTTACGGTCGTCCATGGGACATCTCCTTCTAGGCCCTGCGCATGGGTGGAACGCTCGTCAGTACACTATCGTTCCGTGGCGAAGGAATGACCAACGGCTCGCCGCACCCGCGCCCTTCAGGCGAGCCCCGCCGCGCCAAGCGCGTCCTGTTGCCGCGCCGCCAGCGCTGCGGTGGAGAAATCCGCGATCGAGTCCTCGAACAGGCGCGCAAAATTGAGCTGCGCGTTGAGATGCAGGAACGCGGCCCCCAGCCCGAGCGCAGCGCGATCCATGAACACGAACTCGCGCGGCACGAGCACGGGCCCGAGCGTCTTCAGGCGCTTGCGCACTTGTCCCACTTCCCTGCGTCCATACTCCGACGGTTTCACTCCGTCCGCGATCGAGCGCACGCGGTCGTCGATCAGCGGCGCATAGATGAACCGCGCCCAGATCGTCAGCGTCTCGATGAGCTCGTTGGACAGGTTCTTGAAGCCCCAGATCTCGAACGCGTGCGCGACGCCGTCCGGGTCGTCGTTCTTGAGCGAGCGCTGCAGAAGCACCACGCCTTCCACGAAGCTCGCGGGAAAAATCCGCACGCAACCGAAATCGATCAGGTTGAGCGCGCCTTCGTCCGTAAACGAATAATTCCCCAGATGCGGATCGCCATGGATCACGCCGAAGCGCGTCATCGGCGTCCACCACACCTCGAAGAGAAGGGCGGCGATCCGGTTGCGCATCTCCTGTGAACCATCCACCTGCGCCAGCAGCCCCTTGCCGTCGAGCCAGGTCATCGTGAGCAGGCGCTTGGTGGAGAGCTCCTCGATCGGGTCCGGCGTGCGCGCCGCCTTGCCGGCCAGCATGGCGGCGAAAAGCTTCATCGCCTTGAGCTCGCGCGCATAATCGAGCTCCTCCCGCAGCCGCGCGGTGACCTCCTCGATCGCCTCGGAGGAATCGATCGTGTTGTCCATGCGCTGGAAGAGCCCGAGCAGGGTGCGCAACTGCCCGATGTCGGTCTCCACCGCGCTCGCCATGTCGGGATATTGCAGCTTGCACGCGAGCGCGCGCCCGTCATGCGCGACGGCGCGGTGCACCTGCCCCAGCGACGCCGCGTGGGCGGCGTCCAGATCGAACGATTGGAACTTCCCCTTCCAGTCCGCCCCCAGCTCCGCCCGCATGCGCCGTTCCACGAACGGCCGCCCCATCGGCGGGGCGTGCGCCTGCAGCTTGCGGAATTCCTGCGCATAGCTCTCCGGCAACACGTCCGGCAGCGTCGAGACAAGCTGCGCCACCTTCATCAGCGGCCCCTTGGACCGCCCCAGCGCTTCTTTCACCGCGCGCGCGATCTGCGCTTCGTCGCCGCCGGAGAGCCGCGTCGCGGCGAACGCCGCGGCCGCGCCGCCCATGTGCGCTCCGACGCTCGCCACCCGCCCGATCCGCGCCGAAAGCCGGTCCCGCTCCGGATCCCGCTCATCGCTCATGGCAAACGATCCGTAAACGGACGAACGGCGCAGGACAAGCCTCCCTCCCCCTTGCGGGGAGGGTGTCATCTCGCAAGCGATGACGGGTGGGGGGAAAGCAGAACGAAGCGAAATGTTCGCGGTCACATGCAAACATCATCACCCCCGCCAATGCCCGCTCCTCGTAAGCGGGAGGGCGCCATGTCCAAGCGTCGCGACATCGAAGGTGATTTAAGGCCGTATTCACCAAGTGCAATGATTTGCTGCGATTTGTGCCATTTTAACGCGGCCTGAACGTCTCGTCACTAAGGTGCCCAATGCGTCCGTAAGAGACGCAACCAAATAAGACGGTGGTGGTGTGATGGCGAAGACGATCCTGATCGTTGATGACGATCCCGCGCAACGGCGCTTGCTGCAGGCTGCGGTAGAGCGCGCCGGCTTCTCCACGCGCACGGCCGAAGGCGGCCGCGAGGCGGTCGATTGCATCGACAAGCACGACGACGTCGATCTCGTCATGCTCGACCTCATCATGCCCGGCATGAGCGGGCAGGAGGCGCTGAAGGAGATTCGCGCGCGCCGTCCCGAGCTGCCCTGCATCGTGCTCACCGCCTCTGGCGGCATCGACACCGTCGTGCAGGCGATGCAGGCGGGCGCTTCCGACTTCTTCGTGAAGCCGGCGAGCCCCGAGCGCATCATGGTCTCGATCCGCAACGCGCTCGATCTCTCCAATCTGAAGACCGAAGTCGTCCGTCTGAAGAAGAAGGCCGTCGGCCGTCTTTCGTTCGAGGACATGGTCGCCCAGGCCCCGGTCATGGCGCCGGTTGTCCGCATGGGCAAGCGCGCGGCCGCCTCCAACATCCCGGTGCTGATCACCGGCGAATCCGGCGTCGGCAAGGAATTGCTGGCCCGCGCGATCCAGGGCGCCTCCGAGCGCGCCGGCAAGCCGTTTGTCGCGGTGAATTGCGGCGCCATCCCGGAAAACCTCGTGGAATCGATCCTCTTCGGGCACGTGAAGGGCTCCTTCACCGGCGCTGTGGAGAACCACGCCGGCAAGTTCGTCGAAGCCTCGGGCGGCACGCTCTTCCTCGATGAGGTCGGTGAGCTCCCGCTCGACATGCAGGTGAAGCTGCTGCGCGTGCTGCAGGAGGGCGAGGTCGATCCGATCGGCGCCAAGCGTCCGATCAAAGTCGATGCGCGCATCATCTCCGCGACCAACAAGGACCTGCAGAAGCTTGTCGCCGACGGCCGCTTCCGCGAGGACCTCTTCTATCGCCTGAACGTCTTCCCCGTGGAGATGCCGCCGCTGCGCGAGCGCCGCGAGGACATCGAGGCGCTGATCGTGCGCTTCATCTCGCGCTTCAACGCCGAAGAGGGCCGCTCCGTGCGCGGCTGCGCGCCCGAGACGATCCGTATGCTGAAGGCCTTCGATTGGCCGGGCAACGTCCGCCAGCTGGAGAACTCCGTGTTCCGCGCCGTCATCCTCTGCGAGGGCGAATGGCTGCAGCCGGAAGACTTTCCGCAGATCTGCGGCCCCCGTGAGCACACGCAGGCCGAAGATTCCCCTCGCCCCGAGCCGGCCGCGAGCGTCCTGCCGGCCAACGACACGCTCGGCGTGGAAAGCCCCCAGCGCATGGGCGCCTATATCGAGCAGGCGCAAGCTTTGGTGACCGAGCCGCCGGTGCGCATCTTCGACGAGGGCGGCCATCTGCGCGCGCTCGAAGCGATCGAGCGCGATCTCATCGAGCTCGCCATCGAGCACTATGCCGGGCACATGAGCGAGATCGCGCGCCGCCTCGGCATCGGCCGCTCCACGCTCTATCGCAAGCTGCGCGAGTACGGCCTCGACGAGAGCCGTTTCGTCGCCGAGCGCTGAGGAGAAGCGGGCTGAAGGCCCGCGCTTCATCCGCTGCGGCGCAACGATGGTTCCCCGCTGACATCCGCGGATGGGGTCCAAGCGCTTCGGATTGAAGGCCGGTTCCGGCAAGCGGCGCGCCTCGACGATGGGGCCTGCGTCGCGGCGAAAGCGCGCCCAAATATTGCGCGCACGGAACTATGTTTCGCGCGCGCGCAAACGCTTGCGAATCTGTTTATAGTCGATGCCATGGCGGATATTCATTCCACTCTCCCAACGTCGCATCAGAAGGGAGAGCGGCCGTCGAAACGCGCGATCGCGCTCCTTCTCAAGCAGGCCGAGCTGCACGCCGAAGACGGGCGCATGATGCTCGATGTCGCGCGCTTCCCGCTCGCGGGCTGCGCGGCTTACATGTCGATGCTCGCCGCGGCGCGCGCGCAGCTGATGGCGGCCGGCGAGTCCACGGTCGGCGATTTCAGCGCCATCCTTGAGCGCATCACGCTCCTGATGGGCGACGCCTTCGGCCTCGCGCGCGATCTGGCGCGCACGCACCGGGTGATCGAGCGTATCGATGATGGCGTCATGGATGAGCTCTGCGACGCTCACGTCCGGCCGCTCGTTTCGGCCGCCGAGCGCTTCGTGGAGGTCGTAAAGGCCCGCACCCAGCGCGGCGGCGAGCACTGATCGAAGGCGCGCCTCACATCGCCCGTTTGGATGGCGCCTGTTAATAAACGTCGCACACGGACAATTCAAATTTCTCCCCAATGAGGGGAAAAATCCGGACGGTATTGAGTCGGATTACCTGAACTTTCACGGAAAACGCTGTCAGGAGGCCCTCGGAACCGAAGGCTTCCGTGCGACGGAGCGAACGCAACCCAAACGTTAATTTGAATTTAGGCGCCCTTGTCGCGCGTAGCGGCGCGCCGCTCCATGCCGCGCCAGGCGGGCGATTTGTGTTGGAAATCCAGGCCCTTCAGAGGTCTCGGAGGTTCGGCGGCCGCCAACGCGGGAAGCCCCGAGGCCAGATTCCGCAATATAATCGGGTGATTCTGGTTTGCGCTTTGAATCTGGAGCCCAGGAATCTGGAGCCCAGGAATCCGGAGCCCAGGAATCCGGAGCCCAGGAATCCGGAGCCTACTCCTTCCGCTCCGCCGGCTTCCGCCGCGACAGGCCGCGCGGCGCTTTGCCTTTGGCCTTTGCTTCAAGCTCCCGGAGCTTCGCCGCCTGCAGCACGGAGAGCGCCTCCTCGGCGCGTCCCTTGGTCAGGTTCGCGAACGCCGACCCGTAGCGCTCGAGCCGCGCCCCGACTTCCTGGATGAACTCGTCTTCCCAGCCGGAGAATTCCGGCGGCGTCTCCGCGCTCTTGGCGTCGGCCAGCTTCCGCAGCCGCCGCATCGCCTTGCGCGTGCGCTTGGGATCGACCTCTCGGGGCATCGCCCCGGGGATTTAGCAGACTCTGTGGACTAAATCTCGCCGAGCGCGAGAAGATAGAGATCCATGATCTGTTCGAACTCGGCGCGCTGGCGCGGATCCTGTTTGCGGCGCGCGATCACCTTGCGCAGCACCTTCACGTCGTAGCCCACGCCCTTGGCCTCGGCGTAGATCTCCTTGATGTCCGCGGCGATGCCGGCCTTTTCCTGCTCCAGCGTTTCGATGCGTGTGACGAGCGCCTTGAGCTTCTGCTGCGCCGCTTGCGTCAGCGCCTGCGGCGCAGCGACCACGTCTTCACCGCCGAAATCAGCCATGTGGATAATCCCCCGATCGATGCCGGCGCAGGCGCCAGAATCAACGCGAGTTTACAGGACCGAGCGCGCCGCTTCTATGTGCGCGACGCGTGCGATGGCCTTGATCACTGCATCCGGGCGCGTGCGGTGCGGCATGTGCCCCGCGCCGGGCAGCGTCACAAGCTCGACCGACGTGAGATCGCGCGCCAGCCCGCGCGCATGCAACTTCGGCGAGACGACTCTGTCTACATCGCCGGTGATTACGATCGCCGGCGCGTCGATGTCGCAATAGCGCGGCGCCTGCAGCGCGTATTCGCGCTTGGTGGCGGCCACTTCGCGGGCGCAGGCGCGGAACGCGGCCGGTCGGAACGTCAGCCCAACCGCCGCTTCCTCGTAATAATCCTCCGGCGCCGGCGCGGGATGGAACGTGTTGGCGATCGCCCCGCGCGAGGCCGCCGGCCCCACCGCCGCGACGATCGGGTTGAACAGCGGCCCCGTGATCAGGTTCGCCGCCAGCTTCGTCCACCATGCATTGCCGCCTGGATAGGGATGGCTCGCTGGCGCGATGAGCACGAGCCCGCGCACGAGCTGCGGATGATCGAGTGCAAGCCGCAGACCGACGCCCGCGCCGAGCGAGTGGCACACCACGATCGCCGGCGCATCCGCGATGCTTTCCAGCGCGCGCGCCGCGACCTGCGCCTGCGCCGCGATCTTCTGCGCGCCGCGCCGCATGCCGCTGTACCCGTAGCCTGGCCGGTCGATCACGAGCACGCGGTGGTCTGCAGCCAATTCCTCCGCCAACGGAAGAAATTCGCGCGCGTTCGCGTTCGCGCCGTGCAGGAAGAGAAGCGCAGGCGCGCCCTCGGCGCCGCGCTCGACGATATGGAGCTTGAGGCCGTCCGCTTCGATGAACCGCCCGATCGGCGGCCACCGCGCCTCCGCGCGCGCGACATACGAACGGGCGTTGAGGAACAGCCAAAGGACGCCCGCCGCCGCGAGGGCCGCGACCGTCCAGGCGAGGATCACGCGTCCGAGCCCTCGACCTGCGGCGCGAGCCGCGCGACCCCGCGCAGCGCCTCGGCGAAGTGCGGATGCACAGCCAGCGCGGCGCGATAGGCCATGAGCGCCTGCCGCTTGCGCCCCAGGTCTTCGTAGATGAGGGCCAGCCCCGTCAGCGCCCCGAAATGCCGCGGCTCGCGCTTCAGCGTCTCCTCGATCGCCGCGATCGCGCCCGTGTAGTCGTGCGCGTCATAGGCGAGCACGGCGCGCCGGTTCCAGGGCTCCGCGAACCCCGGCGCAAGATCGGACGCCTGAGTGAGGAATTCCGCCGCCAGATCCTTGTCGCCGGCGTTCTCCGCCGCCGAGGCGCGCTCCAGGAGGATATCGACCGTCGGCGAGCCCGAGCGCCCCCAGCGCGCCCAGATCCGCTCCTCCAGCGGCTTGGCGTGGTCGGCGTCGGGCGCGGCCTTGAGTTGGGCGAAGAGCGCGTCCAGCTCCGGATCGTGCGGCGTGCGGACGCGCTCCGCCAGCCCGCAGGCCGCTAGGCCCGCGAGGCAGCCGAGAATGAGGAAGGCGCGCCGAAGCATCGCCCCTATCTAGTGGAGATTCCCTGGTCCCGCGAGGCCGCGGCGCTCATGGCGCTGCGCAGCTCAGCCCTGCTTGGCCCCTAGCCCTGTTTGGCCTTGTAGCGCGGGTCCACCTTGTTGATGACGTAGACGCGGCCCTTGCGGCGGACGACGCGGCACGCGCGGTGGCGCGTCTTCAGCGTCTTGAGCGAGCTTTTGACTTTCATGGCGGGTTCTTCGGGCCGGTCTTGTTCGGAGCGGGGGAAGTAGGGGAGAGCCCAGCGCAAGTCAATCGGGGAGCGTGGGAAGCCGGTAACAGCGCCGGCCGCCGCCGCGTTCGGGGCCAGCCCGGGATCCAGCCGTGGATTTCCAGCCGCCCGAGCCGGCGGCCAGATGGGCCGACGCCGAAATCGGCGTGGCGCGCCGCCGGCCATAATGCCGAGCGCCGAGACCGGCCGTAAGTAGGAATACGTAGCGACGCTGCGGCCCGTTCACGCGGCGCGTGCAATCGGGCACGCTGGCGCCCATGAACGCGACTCCCAAGCCGGCCGCGTCGTCGCGCGGCGGCGACTGGCGCCTGTTCATCCCCAAATCGATCTCCGTGATCGGCCTGGAGGGGTACCGGTTCGCAGACCTGCGCGCCGACGCGCTCGCCGGCCTCACCGTCGCGATCGTCGCGCTGCCGCTGGCGATGGCGATCGCGATCGCCTCGGGCGCGACCCCGGCGACCGGCATCGTCACCGCGATCGTCGCGGGCTTCCTCATCTCCGCGCTCGGCGGCTCCCGCTTCCAGATCGGCGGCCCGACCGGCGCCTTCATCGTCGTCGTCTACGGCGTGATCCACGCCTACGGCCTCGATGGCCTGCTGCTCGCCACGATGATGGCCGGCGCGATCCTGATCGCGGCGGGGCTCATGCGCCTCGGCACATGGATCAAGTACATCCCCGAGCCTGTGGTCACCGGCTTCACCGCCGGCATCGCCATGATCATCTTCGCCAGCCAGGTCCGCGATTTTCTCGGCCTCTCGATGACGGAGGTTCCCGCCGACTTCCTGCACAAGCTGGCCGCCTTCTGGGACGCGCGCGCGTCCCTCTCGCCGACGGCCCTGCTGCTCGCCGCGGGCTCGCTCGGAACGATCCTCGCCGTGCAGCGCTTCGCGCCGAAGCTGCCTGGTTTTCTGATCGCGGTGGTCGGCGCCTCGCTCGTTGCGCTCCTCCTTCATCTGCCGGTCGAGACGATCGGCTCGCGCTTCGGCTCCGTGCCGACTTCGCTGCCGATGCCGCATCTGCCGCAGGGGATCACGCTCGCGCGCATGCAGGAGCTCATGCCCTCGGCGTTCACCATCGCGTTCCTCGCCGGCGTGGAGAGCCTGCTCTCCGCGATGGTCGCCGACGGCATGACCGGCCGCCGCCATCGCTCCAATTGCGAGCTCGTTGCTCAGGGCGTCGCCAACCTCGCCTCGCCCCTGTTCGGCGGATTGTGCGCCACCGGCGCCATCGCACGCACCGCGACCAGCATCCGCGCCGGCGCCCGCTCGCCCGCGGCCGGCATGTTCCATGCCGCGTTCCTGCTCGTCTTCATGTTGGGCGCCGGATCGCTGATGGCTTACGTGCCGCTGGCCGCGCTCGCCGCGGTGCTCGTCGTCGTCGCCTGGAACATGAGCGAGCAGGAGCGCTTCCGAGCGCTGCTCGCCGGCCCGCGCGGCGACGGCGCCGTGCTCCTCGTCACCTTCGGCCTCACTGTGCTCGTCGATCTCACCGTTGCGATCGAAGTCGGCGTCGTGCTTGCCGCGATCATCTTCATGCATCGCATGGCCGAGGCGAGCGCGGTGGAGAAGGGCGTCTCGCTCATCGAGCGCGACCAGGACGACTTCTCCAATGGCCGCGAGGCGTACGACGCGCGCGCCGAGCTGCCCAAGGGCGTCGAGGTGTTCACGCTGCGCGGCCCGCTCTTCTTCGGCGCCGCGAGCCGCCTCTCCGACGCCCTCGACGCCGCGATCCCCCCGCCCAAGGCCTTCATCCTTCGCTTCCGCGACGTTCCTCTTGTCGATGCATCCGGCGTGACCGCCCTGGAGCGCTTCCTCAAGCGCTGCGCCGGCCACGGCGCGGCTGTGATCCTCTGCGAGCTGCAGCCGCGCGCGCGATCCGTGCTCGCCGCGATGGGCGTGCTCGCCCGCGTGACCGAGGCCGAGAGCTACGATGCGGCGCTCGCCCGGGCCCGCCAGGCGGCCGCTCGTTAACGACTGCGTTACCGCGCGGGACCGCCTCACTTTTTCTGCACCTTCTTGGTTTAGCCTTCCCGGCCGGGCGGAATGGACCAGGAACGACGCTGAGCCGGGCCAACCGGACGACGCGAGGGAAAAGGTGAAGAGGCTGGCATGGGGCGCACCAATTTCATTTCGGGAGTGATCGCCGCGATTGCTCTTCTGACGAGCGGGGCCGCGTGCGCCGATCAGATCGAATTCACCAGCTCCGGCGATCGGAATTTCGACGCCTGGCGCTCCGGCTTCGCCGAGCGCGCGCTGGCGCAAGGGCGCTCGCGCACCGTCGTGCAATCGATGTTGTCGGGCCTCAGCCCTGACCAGCGCGTGATCGACGCTGACCAGCGTCAGCCGGAATTCACCAGCCCTGTCTGGGATTATGTGACCCGCGCGGTCTCCGAGCGCCGCATCGCCGAGGGCCGCCAGCGCCGCGCCGCGCAGGCCCAGCTCTTCGCCGCGATCGAGCAGCGCTACGGCGTCGATGCCGACATCATCGCCGGCATCTGGGCGATGGAGACGAATTTCGGCGGCGTCGCGTTGACCTACGACGCCCCCCGCGCGCTCGCCACCTTGGCCTATGAAGGCCGCCGCCGCGCCCAGTTCGAGGGCTTCCTGCTCGCGCTGATGGAGATGGTCGATCGCGGCTATGCTGGCCCGAACGAGCTGAAGAGCTCCTGGGCCGGCGCGCTGGGGCAGCCGCAATTCATGCCCGACGTCTTCTTGACCACCGCTGCCGATTGGGACGGCGACGGCAAGCGCGACATCTGGAACAACGAAGGCGATGTGCTTGCCTCGATCGGCAATTATCTCGCCGATCGCGGCTGGCGCCGCGGCGAGCCTGTGTTCGACGAGGTGCGCCTGCCCGACAGCTTCGACCACGCGCTCGCCGATCCGAACACCAGCCGCCTCGTGTCGCAATGGGCGGCGCTCGGCATCCGCCGCCGCGACGGCGGCGCCTGGACGCCGGAGACCAGCGCGCTGAGTGCGCAGCTTTTCCTGCCGGCGGGCGCGCAGGGGCCTGCGCTGCTGCTCTATCCGAATTTCAATGTCATCAAGCGCTACAACAACTCCGATCGCTATGCGATGGGCGTGAGCCTGCTCGCACGCGGCTTCAAGGGCCGCGCCGGCCTGATCGCGCCCTGGCCCTCCCATCTTGGCTCGCTGAGCCGCGACGAGATCCTGGAGCTGCAGACGCTGCTCAAGTCGCGCGGCTATTATGCCGGCGAGGCGGACGGTCTGTTCGGGTCTGGGACGCGCGCGGCGGTGCGCGGCTTCCAGCAGGCCCACGCCATGCCGGCTGACGGCTTTCCGACGATGCGCATCCTGAACCAGTTGCGCGGCGACACCGCCGCGACCGCGTCGCAAACCTCCACCGCCCCGGCCAGCGATGCGGACGCGGAGGCCCCGTCCGCTTCCGCCCCGCGCGCCGCGCCGCGTCCCGCCGCGCGGCAATATCCCAACGGCCCGCTCGGCCGCGCCGGCATCCGCGACCTGCAGCGCACGCTGCAGCGGCTCGGCTTCAGTCCCGGCCCCGCCGACGGCGAGATCGGCGCCCGCACGCGCCAGGCGATCCGCGCCTTCGAGCGCAGCGTCGGCCGCCGCGTGACTGGCCGCGCGACCGGTCAGGTGCTGAACTCCGCCCACCGCGCGCTCGCCCGCGGCGACTAGTCGGGGCCGGGTGGTTAATTACGCCCGGCGCGACTTTTGCTTTTACCGTGAGCTTGGAACAGGCCATGGATTGGGATTAGGCGGGTCGCATGGGCGTTCTGGTCACCGGCGGTGCGGGCTATATCGGGTCGCACGTCCTGCTCGAGCTGCAGGCGATCGGCGAGCCGATCGTCGTGCTCGACGATTTCTCCACGGGCTTTCGCGAGAACATCCCCGCCGGCGTGCGACTGATTGAAGGCTCGGCCGGCGACGCCGCGCTCCTGGACCGGATCTTCGCGGACGGCGGCATCGATACGGTCATCCATCTGGCCGCCGCTCTCATTGTGCCGGAATCCGTGCGCGAGCCGGAGAAGTATTACCGCAACAACACCTTCAACGCCTGCACGCTCTTCTCCGCGTGCGCGAAGGCGGGCGTGAAGAACATCGTCTTCTCCTCCACCGCCGCTGTGTACGGCGACACCGGCAAGGGTCAGGTGTCGGAGGCCGATACGCCCGCTCCGGTTTCCCCCTACGGCCGCTCCAAGCTGGCGACCGAATGGATCCTCGAGGACATGGCCGCCGCGCTCGATCTCAACTTCGTGGCGTTGCGCTATTTCAACGTCGCCGGCGCCGATCCGCTCGGCCGCACCGGTCAGCGCTCGCCGAACGCAACGCATCTCATCCAGGTCGCGTGCGAAGCCGCGCTCGGCAAGCGCTCCGCGCTCCACGTGTTCGGAACCGACTACCCCACCAAGGACGGCGCCGGCGTCCGCGACTACATCCATGTGTCAGATCTCGCTAAGGCGCACATCGCGGCGCTGAAGGGCCTGCGCACCGGCGCCGTGAAGCGCGAGCGCCTCAATTGCGGCTATGGCCGCGGCTATTCGGTGTTCGACGTGATCGGCGCTGTGGAGCGCGCGACGGGCCGCACGGTGCCCGTCGTGATCGCGCCGCGCCGCCCCGGCGATCTCGCCGAAGTCGTCGCCGATTGCGCCCGGATCCGCGCGATGCTCGATTGGACTCCCGAGCGCGCCGACATCGATCTGATCGTCCGCGACACCGTTCGCTGGTATGAAGGCCGCCTCAATGCCGTCGCTTCCCGTTAAGGCGCGGCGGAGGCCGCGCAAGAAAGTGAAACCGCAGATCACCGTCGTCGGCCTGGGAACCCGCGGCATGCCGCGCGTGCTCGGCGGCGCGGAGAATTATTGCGAGCAATTGCTGCCGCGCCTCGCCGCGCGGGACGCCTCCGTCCGCTTCGTGCTCCTCGCGCGCAAGGGCTATGTCGAGGCCGACCGCGCCACCCACAAGGGCGTCGAGGTGATCGCGCTCTGGGCCCCCAAGCACAAATACTTCGAGGCTTTCGTCCATACCCTGATCAGCGCGTTCTATGCGCGCTTCGTGCTGAAGGCGCGCGCCGTCCACATTCAGGCCATCGGCCCCGGCCTGATAGCGCCGATCGCCAAGCTGCTCGGGATGCAGGTGATCGTCACCCATCACAGCCGCAACTATCTGCACGCGAACTGGAATGGCTTCGCCCGCAAGGCGCTCCGCTTCGGCGAATGGTGCGCCGTGACGTTCGCCGACGCCGTCATCGCGGTCTCGCCCTCGATGGCCGCGGAGCTGCGCGCCCGCTTCCCCGCCCGCGCGGCCAAGGTCTTCCATGTCCCCAACGGCGCCACCGAATTCCCCACCGCCGAGCGCGATGCGTCTGCGCTCCTCGCCCGCTTCGGCGTTGAGCGGGATAAATACGCCATCGCCGTCGGCCGGTTTGTGCCGGAGAAGGGCTTCCACGACCTCATCCCCGCCTTCAAGCAGGCGAACACGGATCTGAAGCTGCTGATCGTCGGCCGCGCCGATCACGCCGATGATTATTCCCGCGCGCTCGAGGCGCAGGCCAGCGAGAACGTGATCTTCGCCGGGTTCGTCGATCACGCCACGCTCGGGCCGCTTTACCGCAATGCCGGGCTCTTCGTGCTCTCGTCGCACCACGAAGGCATGCCGCTCTCCGTGCTCGAGGCCGTGTCGCAGGGCGCCCCCGTGCTCTTGAGCGACATCGAGGCCTGCACCGATCTTGGCTTGCCGGCGCAGAACTATTTCAAGGTCGGCGACATCGCCGATCTCGCCGGGAAGCTGCGCGCCGATCCCAAGACCTATCGCGTCGCCGCCGAGACCTTCCTGCGCAAGTATCGCTGGGATGAGGTCGCCGACGAGACCGCGCGCATCTACGCCTCGGTCTTGCAGGACCGCTTCGAGAGCGTCACCGCGCGCGCGTGAGATAGACGTGCGCGGCCATCGCCGCGAGCACCACGCCGCAAATCGCCAGCGGCGCCAGCGGGTGGATGAAATCGTAGGCCATGCCGCCCGTGATCGGCGAGAAGATGAAGCCCGCGCCGTTCGCCGACACGATGAGCCCCGACGCCGCGCCGCGATCGTCGCCCGTCACGCCCATTGCGCCGCCCGCGAAGCCCGCGCGCGCCAGCCCGAAGCCGACGCCCTGCACCACGCAGCACGCGACGAGCCAGGTGAGGTCGAACGCCGCCGCCTGCACCCCGAGCCCGACCACCAGCAATCCCACGCCGATCAGCATCAGCGGCTGGGCCCTGAGCTTGAGCCGCGGCAGGATGAGGATCTGCGTCGCCAGCAGCGCCACGGCCGTGGCGATGAAGCCGGCCGCCGCCTGTTCGGCCGCCTGCGCGCCCGCGACATGCAGCCGGTCCATGAGGAAGAGCGTGAAGGTCTGCTGCAGCGTGCCCGCGACGATCGACAGGCCGAGCCCGAACAGCAGATAGGGCAGGAAGGTCGCGCTGGTGGCGAGCGCCCATTGCGCCGCGCCCGAATCGGCGCGCTCCACCGCCGCCGGCTTCTCCGGCTCCGGCAATTGCTTCCACACCAGCCACGCCGCGATCCCCGCCGCGACCGCCGTGAGCGCGATCGGAACCACCAGCCCGAACTTGCCCGCGATGAGCGCGCAGAGCGCAGGGCCCACCGCGGCGCCGAGCGCGAACGCTGCATTGAGCGCGGCCAGCCGCTCGATGAGCTCTGATGGCTCGCAGCGGTCCGCGATATAGGCTTGCGCCGCCGGCCCGGTGGCCGAGCCCACCGCACCGAAGATCGCGCGCGCGAGCATGAGGCCAATGAACACCGCGATCGGCGCCAGCCATCCCGCGCGCGCGACCACCACGACGAGCGCGATGAGCCCCATCGAGACGCAATAGGCCGCCATCCCGAGCGCGACGATCGGCCGTCGCCCGACGCGGTCGCTGCGCCGCCCCCAGAACGGGCTCGCGACGACCCAGAAGAGCGCCGAGAGCGAGAAGATGAATCCGATGCTCGCGTCCGGCAGCCCGAGCTCGCGCGCCAGCGGCGGCAGCACCGGCTGCAGCATCGAATTGCCGACGCCGATGATCAGCAGCGCCGCGAACAGGATGCCGTGCATGCCGCGGGGGGAGGCGGGCGCTGGGCTCACGCGCGGCCGCAGGCGCAGGATGAGGCGTCCATTCCCCGGATGAAGGGCGAATGCGGAAGCGGCGCGCTCGGCCCCCGTGATCGCGGCGTCTCTGCGACGTTGTGAAGGATAGTGCGATAGTCTGCGCTCATGGGGGCCCGACCTCGCGCCGCGCGCCAATCCGGGAAACGGAGCGAACCTGGCGGAGGCGGGAGCATCGAATCGCCCAAGATCAACATGCTTAATATCTCGTTGCGAAACGGCGTATTAAGCGTAGGCGTCGTAGAAGCCCACGGTTAATCGGCCAAGGTCCAGTTCGCCAAGGTCAATAGGGGTGTGGGTCGATGTTTCCGGCGATCGGGTTCGTAGTGATCATGGGCATGGTGTTCGGCGGCTTCATGCTGTCGGGCGGCCATTTCGAGGTGATCCTCAAGGCGTTGCCGTTCGAGATGATGATGATCGGCGGCGCGGCCGCCGGCGCGATGATCATCTCCAACGACCCGGCCACGCTGAAGGGCCTCGGCGGCGGCATGCAGAAGGTCATGGTCGGCCCCAAATGGGGGAAGAAGGATTATTCCGATCTCCTGGCGCTCCTCTTCGCGCTGACCAAGCTGATGAAGACCAAGGGCGTCGCCGCGCTCGAAGCGCACATCGACCGCCCGCACGAGAGCGCGATCTTCACCAAGTACCCGAAGATCGAGAAGGACCATTTCGCGACGGATTTCATCTGCGACACGTTGCGCATGATGACCATGAACCTCGACGATCCCCATCAGGTCGAGGACGCGATGGAGAAGCAGCTCGAGAAGCACCATCACGAAGCGATGAAGCCGGCCGGCGCGATGCAGAACACCGCCGACGCGCTGCCCGCGCTCGGCATCGTGGCCGCCGTGCTCGGCATCGTGAAGACCATGGGCGCGATCAACGAGCCGCCCGAAGTGCTGGGCCTGCTGATCGGTAAGGCGCTCGTCGGCACGTTCCTCGGCGTGTTCCTCGCCTATTGCATCGCCGGTCCGTTCGCCTCGCGCATGTCCGCCGCGATCGAGCAGGACTCGCAATTTTACAAGATCATCCGCGACGTCCTCGTGGCCCACCTGCATGGCAACGCCGCGCAGGTCTCCGTGGAGATCGGCCGCGGCAGCGTGCCCTCGGTGATGCAGCCGAGCTTCGCGCAACTGGAAGAAGCCCTGGCGGCCGCTTCCGAGGCCTGATGCCGTCGATTTGGGCGTCCCGGCGTCCCTTTTTGCTCGCGTCGCTATGCAAATCCGCAAGCACTCGGAGCCTCCGGGTGCTTGCCAGCGGGCGTTATCCTTGTCTATGTGTCCGACCGCGTTGGTCATTCGACGCGTGGGACGAGGAACAAACCATGACGAAGCTTAAGTTGGCTATGGCGGCGGGTGTCGCGGCCGTTCTCGCCTTTGGCGTTGCGGCGTGCGGCCAAACCCCGGCCACCACCGAAACCACGACCACCGAATCCAGCACGACGACCGAGCCGGCCGCTGCCGACGCGGCCCCGGCTGATGCCGTTGCTCCGGCTGCTGACGCTGCTGCGACCACCGCGCCGCCGGCCGACGCCGCTGCGTCGACGACGACCAGCACGACCACGACGACGACCGAGCCGGCGAAGCACTAGTTCGGTTCTCGTCTCGAATGCGTTGCGACGGGCCGCCCCTTGGGGCGGCCCGTTTGCTTTTGCCCCGTTTGCTTTTGCATCGCAGCAGGCGCGAGATGCGCGTGTGACGCGCTTGCCGCCATCGCCGACGCTCGCCTGGGAAGGCGCCGTGCCGCGCGCTGAACGCTTCTCCGATCTTTATTTCTCAAGGGCTGGAGGGCTTTCCGAATCGGAAGCGGTCTTCCTTGCCGGCTGCGGCCTTCCCGAAGCCTGGCGCGGGCGGCGCAGCTTCACCATCGTCGAGCTCGGCTTTGGAACCGGCCTGAACGCACTTGCAGCATGGCGGCTCTGGTCCTCCACGCGCCCGCCCGGCGCCATCCTGCACTTTTGCTCGATCGAAGCCGCGCCGCTGGATGCCCCGAGCGCCGCACGCGCGCTTTCCGCCTTTCCCGAAATTGCGCCCTATGCGGAGCGGCTGCTGCGCGCGTGGCCCGTATCGACGCGCGGACCGCAGCGCATTTGGCTGGCTGACGAATTCGCGCTGACGCTGCTGGTCGGCGAGGCGGAGAAGATCCTCGGCGGCTTTGCCGGTCGCGCCGACGCCTGGTTCCTCGACGGCTTCGCCCCGGATCGCAATCCCGACATGTGGAGCGAGGCGCTCTTGCGCCGGGTCGCGGCGTGCTCGGCGCCGGGCGCGCGGCTCGCCACGTACTCGGTCGCCGGCGCCGTTCGTCGCAATTTGGCCGCCGCCGGTTTCGCCGTGGAGAAGAAGCCCGGCTTCGCCGCCAAGCGCGAGCGGCTGGAAGCGGTCCTGACCGCGCCTGCGCCTGCACCGCAGAGTCCCTTTCCGTACGAAGCCGCCGACGGCCAGGTCGCCATCCTCGGCGGCGGCGTCGCCGGCGCGACGCTGGCGCATGCGCTCCGACGCCGCGGTCGCGATTGCGTGATCGTCGATGCACCTGCATCGAAAAGCCCTGCCGCGCTGGTGATGCCGCAGCTCGACCGTGGCCGCGGCGTGCAGGCCGAGTGGCGCCTCGCCGCCTTTCTTGCGGCCGTGCGTCTTTACGAGGAGCTCGGCCTCTACACCGCGTGCGGCGCGTCCGAGAAGGTCGCCGCCGCCGCCTTCGCCGATTTTGCGCAGGATCCGCCATTGCCGCCCGATTGGCTCGGCGCGGAGGAGGGCCGGCTTCTCCATCGCAAGGCGGGCGTTGTTGATCCTGCCGCGCTCCTCGCCGCCCTCACGCGCCGCACGCCCCGCATCGATGCGCTGGCGTCGCGTATCGAGCCCTCGCCGCGCGGCTGGCGCCTGTTCGATGCGGACGGCCGCGTCGTCATCGAGGCGCCCGTCGTCGCGCTCTGTTGCGGCGCGCGCCTCGCGTCCTTTGCGCAAACCGATTGGCTGCCCGTGCGCCTCACGCGCGGCCAGCTCGAGTTCGCGCCCGATATCGCGCTCGCATCGGCGCACATCGACGATGGATATGCGGCTCCCGCTTCAGGCGGCGTCGTGTTCGGCGCGACCTTCGATCGCATCGCCAGCCCCGAAGCGCCGGCGCCCGACGCAGCCTCGCGCGCGAAGAATGTGGCGACGCTCGCCCGCCTCGCGCCGCACGCGCGCCAATATGGTGAACACGATCGCCATGGTGAACGAATGGTTTCCTTCGTTGGCGTGCGCGCCGCGACGCCTGATCACGCGCCCCTCGTCGGCCTCATGCCAGACGCGCCCGCCTGGCGAACACAATATGCAGCGCTTCGCCACGGTCGCCGCGACGATTCGTTGACGCCGCCGGCCCTGCACGGTCTTTACGTTTTCGGCTGCCTGGGCGCGCGGGGATTCACCCACGCGCCATTCCTTGCCGAAAGGTTGGCGGCGGAGATAAACGGCGAGTTACCGGCAGGTTCCCAAAGTCTTATCGAGGCGCTGCATCCGGCGCGTTTCCTCCTGCGTTCGTTAAAGCGCGATGGATGAAGCTTAAGCGCGCGCTAACCATGCTCCGAACCCGGATGAATTTCCCCTTGCGCAAAATTCATCAAAATCGCTGCATCGATCTGTCGCTGCTTAACGGGCGGGAAGCCAATTTGCTTTACCTTCCTCCTCATGCCGCACGACGGATTCATCCAGGCGCATCTGACGACCGAGTTCCTCGGGCTGGCGTTTTCGCCGCTCACCCAGGAGCAGGCGCTCTCGGCCGTGTCGGCGCGCGCGCTTGGCGGCGGCATGTTCGCCTATGTCGCGATGCCGGACGTGACGGACGTCGCCGCGCTCGAAGCCGATCCCGCGGCGCGCGCGCGGCTCTATGCCGATTCCTGGCTCACGCTCAATCAAAGCCGCGCGATCGAGATCGCGTCTTCGGCTTCCGGCGTGGCGCTGCCCGCGGTTTCCGCGACCGAGCTTTGCGATGCGCTGCTCGCGCGCGTGATCGATCCCGATGAGCCGGTGTGCATCGTCGGCGGCGACGCCGGCATGGTCGCCACCATCGCCGCACGCTACCGCCTGAATAACGTGCGCTGGAAGGCGCTCTCCAAATCCTACGCCGAGAGCACGGTGGCGCTCACCGAGGCCGCCGCGTTCGTGGCCCGCGCGCGGGCGCGCTACACTTTCATCTGCACCGGCGCCCCGCAGGCCGAGATCATCGCTCGCATGGTGCTGCGTCGCGGCGATGCGGCCGGCGTCGCGCTTTGCATCGGCGAAGCGCTGCTGCGCCTCTGCGATCGGCGTCCCTCTGCGCCGATGTGGCTCGCGCGCCTTGGCTTCGAGCCGCTCTTCCAGAACCTCGCGGAGAAGGTCGCCGTCGCGCGCCGCGCGATCGGCGACGCGCTGATGCTGGCGCCGATCTGGTACTATTGGGTTCGCGCTCAGCTCGCCGAGCGCGCATCGATCTCGGCGCGCAGCGCTTTCTGGCGCGCCTCGTCGAGCTTGTAGAAGCGCAGGATCCAGACGCTCGCCAGGTACATGAGCACAGGCCCGCCGATGAACATGCCGGTGAGGCCCTGCAGCGCCGATTGCGTGTTTGCAGCGCCGAGCGCAGCCTGGAATCCGAACATCCCGAGAAACGCGTAGCTCAGCGGCCCCAGCGCCTGGCCGACTTTCGTCGTCGTCAGCAAGAGCCCGTAGAACAACCCCGAGCGCTGCGCCCCGGTCGCCAGCCGATCCTCGTCCACCACGTCCGCCATCATCGCGCGCAGCAGCAGCGTCGGCGCGCTCTGGTGCAGCCCCGCAACCAGCATCAGCGGCGCCGCGATCATGAACACGCCCGGCGGCAGGAAGAGAATGATCGGCGTCGTCACGCCCGCGAACAGGAACGCGATCTGCAGCGCGCGATGTTTCCCCACCGCTCGCCCCAGCACCATCCACAGCGGCACGCCCACGAGGCCGCCGACGAAATAGAGGAAGAGCAGCGTCTGCGACTCGCGCTCGAACCCGAGCACGGACTGGAAGTAGAAGAGGAAGAGCCCCCCCGACACGCCTTGTGCGACGCCGACGAGAAAGTCGGGCACGAGCACGCCGCGCAGGCTGGCGTTTGCGCCAAGCGCATCGAATGCGGCCCGCCAGTGCAGCGGCGGCTGCGGCGTCGCGGCCGGCTCCCGCACGGCCCAGAGCGCGATGCCGACCGTGATCGGCAGCGCGATGATGATCGACCAGCCCATGATCCGCACGGCCGCCGCGTCGTCGCCGAGGCCGGTCTGCCGCACGATCCCGGGCAACAGGAGAATGAGCGCCGATCCGATCGCGCCGGCGATCTGCACCGCGCCGAGCACGTTCGTGCGCCCGTGATAATCGTCGCGCAATTCTCCGGCCCAGCCGAGATGCGCGATCTGCGCCGCAGCGAACGCCAGATAGAGCCCGAGCGTCACGCCTGCGACCTGCAGCGGCGTCGAGCCAGGCCCGAGCCCGCTGAACCCGAGCCACACGAACCCCATCAGCACCGGCGTGCAGAGGAGCAGCCACAGCCGTCGCCGCCCGAACCGCGACACCGTGCGGTCCTGCCAGCCGCCGAGCAGGGGGTCGGTGATGATGTCGAGGCTGCGCGCGGCGAGAAAGATCGCCGAGATCACGCCGAGATCGAGCCCCAGATGCGCGGCGTAATGCGGCGGCAGGAACACGATCGTCGGCAGCGCCAGCGCCAGGAGCGGCGCGCTCGGCAGCGCGAACGCCGCCAGCGCCCGTTTCGAGAGCTTCTTGTCGCTCACGCGGCGCTCATTGTCGGCGCAGCGCTTTCTGCAGCGGCGCGAAGAGCGACTCGTTGGACGCCAGCACCGCGCCCGTCTGCATGAAATCCCCCCCATCGAGCTCGCGCGCGAAGCCGCCCGCCTCGCGTACGATCACGGCGCCGGCCGCGATGTCCCATGGCTTGAGCCCGCGCTCCCAATAGCCGTCGAAGCGGCCTGCCGCGACATACGCCAGATCAAGCGAGGCCACGCCCCAGCGCCGCACGCCCGCGACATTGGGCGCCAGCCGTTCGAGTTCCGCCGCAAACAGCGGATAATCGCCTGCGCCGTGGAAGGGGATGCCGGTGGCGATGATCGCGGTCTTGAGATCGCTGCGCGCCGCCACGCGGAGGCGCCGGTCCTTCAGGTACGCGCCGTGCCCGTGCTCGGCCCAGAAGAGCTCGTCCTTCGCCACGTCATAGACGACGCCCGCGACGAGCCGCCCCTCGCGCTCGAGCGCCAGCGAGATCGCGAAGTGCGGCAGCCCGTGCAGGAAGTTGAGCGTGCCGTCGAGCGGATCGACGATGAAGCGGTTGGTCTTGTCCGTACCCGGAACTTCGCCGCGCTCCTCCATCAGGAAGCCGTAGCCGGGGCGCGCCTTGGAAAGCTCGTCGAAGAGGATCTGCTCGGCGCGCAGGTCGGCCGCGCTGACGAAATCGGCGGGCCCCTTCTTGGAGACCTGCAAATTCTCCACTTCGCCGAAATCGCGCGCCAGCGCGCGGCCGGCCTTGCGCGCGGCGGCGATCATCACGGTGAGGAGGGCGGATGTCTGCGGCATTACTCCGCCCTCGGAATATATGCGCCTCCCCCTCCCCCTTGCGGGGAGGGGGCAGGGGGCGGGGGGCAATTGAGAAAGTGCTGGGCGTGGGGGCAAGCGGTACGCCCCCCCTCCCGACCCTCCCCCGCAGGGGGGGAGGGGGCGCTTAATCTTGCCTGGAAACTCATCCTGAACCGCTACCAGCCGCCCCGCGGGCGGTCGAGTGCGGCGCTGTCACCCAGTGTGGGCGCGATCGAGCGCTGCGTTGAAGAGCCGGACGGCCTCGGCCGGCCCCTCCGGATGCGCCCAGACCCCCCCGGCGACGGCGAGGAAGTCAGCCCCCGCGCGGGCGAGCGCCTCGGCATGCTCCACCTTGATCCCGCCGATCGCGACGCACGCGATCGTGAAGTTCGCCTGCCACCATTCCAGGATCTCGGGCTCGGCCCGCGTTGGCGCCGCCTTGGTGTCGGTCGGATGGAAAGCCCCGAACGCCACGTAATCCGCGCCCGCCTCGCCCGCGACCATCGCGAGGTGGCGGGAATTGTGGCAGGTGACGCCGACGATCGCGTCCGCGCCCATGATTTTGCGCGCCTCCGCGTAGGGCGCGTCCGTCTGCCCCACATGCACGCCGTCTGCGCCGGCCCGCCGCGCCAGGTCCGGGCGATCGTTGAGGATGAAGGCCGCGTCGAAGCTCTGCACGATCGGCATGAGCCGCTCCGCCGCGCGCAGGATCGCGCCGTCCTCGGCGCCCTTCATCCGCAGCTGGAAGGAAGCTACGTCGCCTCCAGAAAGCGCCTTGGCGGTTTCCGCGGCGAAATCCTCCAGCGCGAAGGCTGGCGGTGAGATCAGATAAAGGCGTGCGCGCTCGGCCATGATTGTACATATTGCCGCCGCGGACCGGAGAGAAGCGGGGAGGGGGACCATGCGCAACGCCGTCGCGGCAGCGTGCCTGATCATGTTCGGCGCGTTCGCGCTCGCATCGTGCGAGACCATGAGCGCCGAGGAATGCGCCGTCGCCGACTGGCGCGGCGTCGGCTATGGCGACGGCGCGAGCGGCCAGAACCGGTTCTCGGCGCGCCAGGAGAGCTGCGCCAAGAAGGGCTTCGCCGCCGATCTCGACGCTTATCGCGCGGGCCATCAGGAAGGCCTGCGGGTCTATTGCACGCCTCCGCGCGGCTTCCAGCGCGGGCTGTCCGGCTCTGACTATGACGGTTTCTGTCCCGCCGACCTCGACGAGCTCTTCTCCGTCGCGTTCGCCGATGGCCGCCGCGTGCACGAGGTCCGCGTTCCGCTGGAGGCGGCCCGCTCCGAGCACAACCGCCTTGAGAACCGCCGCGACCAGATCGATCGCGATATCCCGCGCAAGGAAGAGGAATTGCGCGTTGCAACGACCGATGACGATCGTCGGCGTCTGCGCGAGGAGATCCGCAGCCTCAACGACGAGCGCCGCCGCGTGAACGACGACCTGCGCACCAAGCAGAGCGAATTGCGCTGGCGCGGCGCCGAGGAAGAGCGCTTGCGCTATGAGATCGGCGACCGCTGGGGCCCGTGGTAGCGCTTAAGGCTCGACGCTTGCGACCGACGGCGGCTGCGCCGGCGGGGGCTCAGGCGGCGGCGATGTCGTCAGGACTCGAGCCGTCGCTGGCGGCGCGATGAAGGTGAGCGTCGCCACGTCGCTGCTGAACCGTGTGTCGGCGCCTTCCGGCGGCTTGATCACCGTTGCGGTGAGGAGCGCCGGCCCATGCATGTCTTCGGGCAGCTCCACCAGGCCCTGCGCGTTCGTGCGCAGCCTGCGCCGCTCGCCGTTTCCGTTGACCGCGACGACGGCATGGTCGCCGGCAGGCACGCCGTTCCTGTAGAGCAGGAAGCGGCGGAAGGTGACGCCTTCGCGCCCCGCGAACACCACGAATTCGAGCGCCTGTCCCGTGCGCGCCACGGCGCGCGACAGCTGCAGGCAATTGGCGACGCAGAAGATCGTCTTTGCGTAGCGCGTATAGGTTTCCCGCAGCACGCGCGGCTGGCCCAGATTGGCGTTGTTCTGGCCGGCATAGATCGCCCGCACCATCGGCGAGGCGCCCACCTCGTCGAGATAGCGCGCCGCGTCTTCGCCGCGATGCTCCACGTCCTGCGGGGCCATCGTCACCGCCGCGACATTGACCCCGACCTGCGGCGCCACGAGCGCGAGCCGCAACGCCTCTTCGTGGCGATCGAACACCGCAAGCCCATTCGTGCTCGCCACGCGATTGGCTTCCGGCCCCGCCTCCATCCGCGGGAACTGCGCGGTGCTGGAGAGCGAGAGGAACACCGCGCCGATCTCCGCCCGCTCGAATGCGGGCGGCCATAGGAAGGTGTCGAGCGCCTGCGCGTGCGCAACCGGCGCGCACGCCAGCAGAAGCGCGATCGCCGCCCGGCGGATCACATCACGCCGCCTTCTTTTCAAGCTCGGGCGTCCACTTGCCGAGCGAGGCGAGGCCGTTCATCTTCGCGCGGTGCAGGAACGCGGCTTGCCCGGCCGGCACATTGTCCTTCTTGCCGCTCCACGCCTTCTGCGGCGCCGCCTGCAGCGCGCGGCCGTAGGAGAAGGTCATCTTCCACGGGAAGCCGCCGATCTCGTTCATGCGCGAGAGGTGCGCGGTGGCGTCCTCGTCCGATTGCCCGCCCGAGAGATACGCGATGCCCGGCACCGCCGACGGCACGCAATTCTTCAGGCAGCGGATGGTTTCGCGCGCGACCTCATCGACGCTCGCCTGCTTCGGGCTCTTCTTGCCGGCGATCACCATGTTCGGCTTCAGCACCATGCCTTCGAGCGCGACATTGGCGTAATAGAGCTCCTGGAACGTCTCCTTGAGCACCCAGGTCGTCACCTCGTAGCAGCGCGCGATGTCGTGATCGCCGTCCATCAGCACTTCCGGCTCCACGATCGGCACGATCTGCGATTGCTGGCAGAGCGCCGCATAGCGCGCGAGCGCGTGCGCGTTCGCGTGCACCGCGTTGTGCGAGGGAATGCCGGCGCCGATATCGATCACTGCGCGCCACTTCGCGAACCGCGCACCTTGCTCGTAATATTTCGGCAGCCGTTTGGAGAGCCCGTCGAGGCCCTTGGTGATGACGTCGCCCGGCGAGCCGTGCAGCGGCTCCGTGCCCTCATCGACCTTGATGCCCGGGATCGAGCCGGCCTGTTCGATGAGCTTGACGAGCGGCGTGCCGTCCGCGGCGTTCTGCCAGATCGTCTCGTCATAGAGGATCACGCCGGAAATGGCCGCCATGGCGTCCTTGGCGCGGAACATGAATTCGCGATAGTCGCGCCGGTTTTCTTCCGTGTTCTCAACGCCGATGGCGTCGAACCGCTTCTTGATCGTGGAGGTGGATTCGTCCGCCGCCAGGATGCCGCGCCCCGGCGCGACCATGGCTTCGGCGACTTTGTTGAGGGCGTCGAGATTCATGGGGATTCGGCCTCGCGTTTCTGCGGCCGTTTTTGAACATCGGCGCCCGGCCGGTCAAGGCGGGCGCGGCTGTCTCCGCAGCCAATGCCGGCCCTGCCGACGCTATTCCGCGGAGTGCTTGGCGGCGGCCTCCTCGGCCTCCCGCTCTCGCTTCCACCGCCGCTCGTCCAGCCATTGGAGGAGGCCCGCAAACGCTGCCAACGCCGAGAGGGCGGCGAGGGCGACGTAGATCGGATCAATGCCCGTCAATCTTCCAAGCTCCGCAGCCATTGTCGGGCCGCCAGATGGGTTACACCAGCAATTGCTAACGATACCATGATCGAGGTCAGCCCGGTATAGACGTTTGGGTCAAATATGGGCTGCACCACGCCGAGAACGCCTTCCGCAATCGCGATCCCGTTGAAAAAGGTCGCGGTCAGCTTTCGCCGCTCGTTGCGCGCGGCCTTGCTCGGTATGCGCGGGGAACTCACTTTGCCGCGAGGGCGGCGACGCCGGGCAGCTCCTTGCCTTCCATCCACTCCAGGAACGCGCCCCCCGCGGTCGAGACGAAGCTGAACTTCTCCGTCACGCCGGCCATGTTGAGCGCCGCCACCGTATCGCCGCCGCCGGCCACTGCCGTGAGCTTGCCCGCCTGCGCCAGCGACGCCGCGTGCCGCGCCGCATCGAGCGTGGCGCGCTCGAACGGCGGCGTTTCGAACGCCCCGAGCGGCCCGTTCCAGATGAGCGTCTTCGCGCTCTCCATCGCCGCGTTGAGCGCGTGCACGCTCTCAGGCCCGGCGTCGAGGATGAGATCCTCGCCCGCGACGTGCGCGGCCCTCACGTGCTGATGCGGCGCGTTCGCCTCGAATTTCTGCGCCACCACGACATCGCCCGGCAGCAGGATCTTGCACCCCGACTTCTCCGCCGCCGCCATGATCGCGCGCGCGGTATCCGCAAGATCGCGCTCGCAGAGCGACTTGCCCACTTCGAGGCCCTTGGCGAAGAGGAACGTGTTCGCCATCCCCCCGCCCACCGCGAGCATGTCCACCTTGCCGACGAGATTCTGCAGCAGGTCGATCTTGGTCGAGACCTTCGCACCGCCCACCACCGCGAGCACCGGCCGCACCGGCGTGCCGAGCGCTTTGTCCAGATGCTCCAGCTCCGCCTGCATCGAGCGCCCGGCATAGGCCGGCAGCAGCCGTGCGATGCCCTCGGTCGAGGCGTGCGCGCGGTGCGCCGCGGAGAACGCGTCGTTAACATAAAGATCGCCGAGCGCGGCCATCTGCTTCGCCAGCTCCGGATCGTTCTTCTCCTCGCCGGCATGGAAGCGCGTGTTTTCCAGCAGGATCACCCCGCCCTCCGGCGCCGACGCGATCGCCTGTGCAGCGCTTTCGCCCACGCAATCCGACACGAACTTCACCGGCGCGCCGATGAGCTCTGAAAGCGGCTCCGCGATCGGCCCAAGCGATTGGGTGAGATCGCGCTTGCCCTTGGGGCGGCCGAAATGCGCCAGCAGCACGACCTTCGCGCCTTGCTTCCTGAGCGCCTCGATCGTCGGCAGCGCCGCGCGCAGACGCGTATCGTCGGTGATCCTGCCGTCCTGCATCGGCACGTTGAAATCGACGCGCACCAGCGCGCGCTTCCCCTTGATCGAGCCTTGGGCATTGGCGTCGTCGATGCGGCGGAACTGCATGGATTATCCCCTGAACAAGGAGGCGATGAGGAATGCGGCGACATCCACGAGCGCGATCATCCCGACCGACACGATGACCGACGCCGCCAATTGCGGCTTCGGCGTCACCCGCAGGCTGGACTGGCGCGAGATCCACCAGAAGACGACATGCGCAAGCACCACGCCGATGAGGTATTCCCAGCCGAGGCCAAACGCCCCGACCGCGCCCGCGCCGATCGCGAAGCCGAGGTCGCCGATCGCGGCCAGCAGGTTGGGTTTGCGCGAACTCACGGGCGCAACGTTGCAAACATGGGCGCCCCCCTCCCCTCGAGGGCAGGGGGCAGGGGGCGGGGTGCTGCGCCGGCAGACCGAAGCTCGCGGCGACGTCGGTTATCTCGAGCGTGCGGAGGCGCACCAGAGCGCATCACGACGCCAGCCCCATGCTCTCCATCAGCTTCTCGTCGCGCGCCTGGCCCGGATTCGGCGTGGTGAGCAGCCTCTCGCCGATGAAGATGGAATTGGCGCCCGCGAGCAGGCAGAGCGCCTGCAGCTCTTCGCTCATCGCTTCGCGTCCCGCCGCGAGCCGCACGGTGGAGCGCGGAAACACGATCCGCGCCACCGCGATCCAGCGCACGAACTCCAGCCCGTCGATCGGCGCGGCATCCCCAAGCGGCGTCCCCTCGATCGGCACGAGCCGGTTGATCGGCACGCTTTCAGGATGCGGGCGAAGTTTCGCGAGCTCGACGATGAGGTCGGCGCGATCCTCTATGCGCTCGCCCATGCCAAGAATGCCGCCGCAGCAGAGCTTGACGCCCGCTTCCCGGCAGACGCCGAGCGTGTCCAGCCGCTCCTGATAGGTCCGCGTACTGACGACTGTCGGATAATAGTCCGGCCCCGTATCGAGATTGTGGTTGTAATAGTCGAGCCCTGCGTCGGCGAGCGCGCCGGCCTGCGCGCGCGTCAGCATGCCGAGCGTCATGCACGTCTCGAGGCCGAGCTCTTTCACGCCGCGCGTCATCGCCGCGATCGCGGGCAGGTCGCGATCCTTCAGCTCCCGCCACGCCGCGCCCATGCAGAAGCGCTCCGCGCCTTCGGCCTTCGCCTGGGCCGCCGCAGCGAGCACGTCCTCCACCGCCATCAGCTTGGAGGCCTTGAGGCCGGTTTCGACGAAAGCCGACTGGCTGCAATAGCCGCAATTTTCCGCGCATCCGCCGGTCTTGATGTTGAGGAGCCGCGATTTCTGCACCGCGCCCGGCGAATGGTGCGCGCGCAAGGCCTGCTGCGCCTCGAAGATCAGGTCCGCGAACGGACGATCCGCGAGCGCGAGGACTTCCGCGCGCGTCCAATCATGTCGCATGTTATCTCGCGAGCTGGGCCGGATCGCCGGTGAAGTCGCGCTTGCCGATATCGACGCCGTTGTGCCGCAGGATCGCGTAGGCCGCCGTCATGTGGAAATAGAAGTTCGGCAGCGCGAAATGGTTGAGATAATCGCCGCCCTTGCAGGTGATCTTCTTGTCCGGCCCGACATTGAAGCTGATCTCGCGCGTATCGGCGCCGGCGAAATCCGCTTCCGTGATGTTGTGCACGATGTCGAGCGTCTTGCGGATCCGCGCGCGCATCAGCGGAAAGGTCGTGTCGGTGTTCTCGAAATCGGGTGGCGTCTGCCCGGCGAGCCGGCACATCGCGTTCTTCGCGAACGCCGTCGCGAGTCCAACCTGGAAGGTGAGCGGGAACATGTCCGGCGAAAGCCGCGATTGCGAGAGCACCTCGACGTCGAACTTCTTCGCGGTCGCGTGCGCCTCGGCCTTGTCGAGCAGCGCCGCAAGATTGTTGAGCATCGAAGCGAAGACCGGCCCGGAAGCCGCGTAAAGTGCGTTTTGCGTCATGTGTCCCACCCGGTTGCAAAAGAGGGGCGACACATGCCGCCCCTCGCGCTTCTGCCTGCTTGCCGCAGCTCTAGATCAGCTTCGCGACGCGGATGGCCAGATCGCTCATCCGGTTCGAGAAGCCCCATTCATTGTCGTACCACGAGAGGATCGAGCAGAAATTCCCGTCCAGCACCTTGGTCTGATCCATGTGGAAGATCGAGGAATGCGGATCGTGGTTGAAATCGTGGCTGACGTTCGGCGCGTCGGTGTAGGCGAGCACGCCCTTGAGCGGGCCGTCCGCCGCCGCCTTGATCGCCGCGTTGATCTCTTCCTTCGTGGTCGCGCGCTTGGCGCGGAACTTGAGATCGACCACCGACACGTTCGGCGTCGGCACGCGGATCGAGACGCCGTCGAGCTTGCCCTTGAGGTCGGGGATGACGAGCCCCAGCGCCTTCGCCGCGCCCGTCGAGGTCGGGATCATGTTGAGCGCCGCCGCCCGCGCGCGGTAGAGATCCTTGTGCATCTGGTCGAGCGTCGGCTGATCGTTCGTGTACGAATGGATGGTCGTCATCAGGCCGTGCTCGATCCCGATCGCGTCATGGATCACCTTCGCCACCGGCGCGAGCGCGTTGGTCGTGCACGAGCCGTTGGAGATGACGACGTGCTCCTTGGTCAGCGTCTCGTGATTGACGCCCATGACGATCGTCGCGTCCGCGCCGTCCGCCGGGGCCGAGACGATCACGCGCTTGGCGCCGGCCTGCAGGTGCGCGGCGGCCTTGTCGCGCGCCGTGAAGATCCCGGTGCATTCAAGCGCGATATCGACGCCCAGATCCTTGTGCGGCAGTTCCGCCGGGTTCCGCACCGCGGTCACCTTGATCGGCCCGCGGCCCACATCGATCGTGTCGGCGCCGGCCTTCACGGTTCCGGGGAAGCGCCCATGCACGCTGTCGAAGCGCAAGAGGTGCGCGTTCGTCTCCACCGGCCCCAGATCGTTGATCGCCACGATCTCGATGTCGGTGCGGCCCGATTCCACGATCGCGCGCAGAACATTGCGCCCGATGCGCCCGAAACCGTTGATCGCCGCTCGCACCGCCATGATTCGCTCCGCTGATTTGAATGTGTGGCCAGATACAGCTTCCGGCCCGCAAAATCCATATAAGTCCGGCGTGCCGAATGCACCGCTGCTGCAGCGTGATAACCGTTTCGAAGTCCACGAGGACCGTGAAGCCACCGCGCCTCGGCCTAACCCTCAGCTTGTGCTTCGCTGAAAAGCGCGCTTAGGATGCGGCATTGGGTCGCCGCCGGGTTCGGGCCGCCCGATAGCGGTCCGCCCGGACAGGCTCTCCCGCGTTGCGCGGAGGGGAACATGTCGGTCATCGCACAGACCAGGAGCCACGCCCTCGCAGTAGCCATGACCGCGCTCGCGGTCGTGTCTTGCTCTCAGCTCTCGCCGCAGCCTCCATCTCCGCCTTCCGTCAGTGTGGAGATGGATCGTTTCGAATACGAGGCGGGTTCTAAGCTGAAGTCCGCTGCCTGGAAGGTTCGAGCTGCATTCGACAACCAGTCCCCCTCGGCTTGGAAGTTGGACCAGAGCCTGCTCGTCATCGAAACCAGTTCTGAGGGCGACCTGACTGCGTCGCACTACGTCTTCCGCGAACGCGCCGGGTCGAAACTGACGGACGAAGACTTTCGGGATCGGTACGCGACGTCGTTCGGCTATGAGGTGGAGACCGATGGCACGGCGATTGTTCCGTTTTTGGCTTTGCAGGAGCTGGTCGGCGAGAGCAGCGGAGGCTTTGGAAGCTTTCTAGGCTTGTTCCTCGCAACGTTCAGTTCGCCGCAGGTCGATCCCTTGCCCGGGGGCGGCTATGGACAAGTGGCGCCGCGCAGCATCCTGCGGTTCGAGGAAAACGTTATCGCGCCGCTAGGCCCCCGCCAGCGCGGTCCGATCATTGTTGTCGTACCCAGCATGCGACGCGTCGGCGGTGAAGAACCCCCGCACCACGTGTGGTTCGAATTCACCGCGCCAGAGGTACGTTACGGCGATCGTCTCTCAGCAGGCGTGCAAAAGGTCGCGCCGCGGACAGCGGCGGAGCTGATCATGGAAGTGCGCGACGAGACTGCGCCGCTTTGGCGTCGACGTCTCGAATTGAACTGGCTTGCCGAAGATTTTCCGGCGGAGGCTGCACCATTATTGAAGGAATACGCCTTTGCTGAAGGCAATCCGCTTCGCAATACGGCGCTCATGGACCTGGGAGTAGCGCGCGTAACCGATGCGGCTCCTATGGTAATTCCTTTGATCGACGACGCTAACGACAAGGGGCGTCAAGTCGCCGCAATTCGTACGCTTGGCCGCATCCAGGCCGTAGGCGCTGCGCCGCGCGTTCGCGCACTGCTCGCAAGTTCGGATCAAAGTGTGCGTAGCGCCGCGATGTCATCGCTAGGTGAAATGCCGGATCCCGAAAGCGTGCCTGAGCTGTTGCGAGCGGCGCAATCCCGTCCCCCGGAAGCAAGGGACGCCGCGCGGGCGATCCTCGCGATGAACAGCGATGCCGCTACCACGCAATTTGTGGAGGCGCTTGCAAATCCAAGCATTCCTGTCGTTACGCGCAGGTCTCTGATCAATGCCGTGGACGATGGTGCTCCGCCGGCCATTGTGCAGCGTCTTCTAACCCTTGCCAACGACTCGTCCGGCGACGCGCAGGTGCGGACTGCTGCGGTTTCCGCGGTCGGACGCGCCGGCGGTGCAGCCGCTCTCGAAGGGTTGAGGGCTCTGCTTGTGCAAGGCGGGGAGCTGGGCGCATCGGCGGTTGATGCGCTGGCAAGTCGACCTGACGAGAGTTGGCGCGCCCCGGTGATTGATGTCGCGCGCGACCCGAACCACCAGCTTCGGAGCGCCGCAATCGAGGCTCTGGGAACCAACCACGTCACGAGCGCGTCGGAGGTTCTGCGAGCTATCGTCGAAGAGCCTGGTGGCCATAACAAAACGGACGCATGCAATGCTCTCGACAGGATGAACCAGAAACCTGCTGCCTGCGGCGGTTAGCCCGTCCCGTGGCTGCGAGGCTTGACTGTCGCAGACTGTGCTCGCGAACGCACCGCAAGTACGCCTTCGAGCTTGCCCTGGGAAACTTGCGCGCCAAGGCGCGCCCCGAAGCTTCCGCCCGGGAAACTTGTGACGCGGCCCGAAGCCGCCTACCTTTCCGACAGGGCGGTTTCTGCGGCGTGCGAGGTGGCTTGCATCCCGGGGACCGTACCATCTCTCTCGGGAGCTGCCTCTGCCGGGGTCCTGGCCTCGGCACCGCGGCGCCCACCTAGTCTTGCTAGGGTTCCGAGGAGGATGAGTCGCCGCCACGGCGCGCGCGGGGCCGCCCGATTCCCTTGAATATCGTGCTCGGCTGGATTTCGGGCCTCGACAGCGCGCCGCGCCCTCTGCTTGTGCATGCGCCATGACCGACGCGGGCCTGGATCGACTTAAGACCGAGGTGCGCCGCCGCATGCGGGCGGCGCGCGCGGCCGCCACTGATCCCGGCGCCGCGCTCGGGCTGGTCGCCAGTTTTCCAATTGAGCTCAAGGGTTTATCGCCCGTCGCCGGGTATTGGCCGATGGGCAGCGAGCTCGATCCGCGCCCACTCCTGACGGCTCTGGCCGAGGATGGGGCCGCGATCGCCCTGCCGCGGGTCGAGACCCGCGCGGGCATGGTCCGCTTTCTCCAGTGGCGGGCGGGCGAAATCCTGGAGCCGGACGCGTTTGGCGCGCCCGCGCCCCCGGCCTCGGCGAGGGAGATCGTCCCGCGTCTGATCCTCACCCCGCTGGTGGCCTTCGATCGCGCCGGCCGCCGGCTTGGGCAGGGCGGCGGCCACTATGACCGCATCCTCGCGACGCTTCGGCCCGGCGCGATCGCGGCCGGGCTCGCCTACGCCGCCCAGGAGATGCCGGAAGTCCCCGCCGGCGCCCACGATCAGGGCCTCGACTGGGTGATCACCGAGCGCGAAGCCATTCGCTGCGCGTGACTTTCCCGACGCCGCGCGGCTAGGAAGGACCCATGGCCGGCCATTCCAAATTCGCCAACATCATGCACCGCAAGGGCGCGCAGGACAAAAAGCGCGCCTCGGCTTTCACCAAGATCGCCCGCGAGATCCAGGCCGCCGTGCGGCTTGGCGGCGCCGACCCGAACGCCAATCCGCGCCTCTTCCGGGCCGTTGCGGCTGCGCGCGCCCAATCCATGCCGAAGGATAACATCCAGCGCGCGATGGATCGCGGCGCGGGCGTCGGCGGCGAGGCGCTGGAAGAGATCCGCTACGAAGGCTTCGGTCCTGGCGGGATCGGGATCATCGTCGAGACGCTCTCCGACAACCGCAACCGCACCGCCGGCGATGTCCGCGCCGCCTTCGCCAAGCACGGCGGCAATCTCGGCGAGACCAATTCCGTCTCCTTCATGTGGGATCGCATCGGCGAGGTGCGCTATCCGCTCGCGGCCGCGAGCGAGGACGCCATGATGGAGGCGGCGATCGAGGCCGGCGCCGATGATGTCGCGGTCGAGGAGGACGCGCATGTCATCGTGTGCGGCATGGCCGCCCTGAACGATGTCGCGCAGAACCTCGCCAAGCGCTTCGGCGAGGCGTCGTCGGCAAAGTTCATCTGGCGTCCCCAGGCCTCCATCGCGGTCGAGGGCGACAATGCCGAGCTGCTGATGAAGCTGCTGACCGCGCTCGACGATCTCGACGACGTGCAGACCGTGTTCTCCAACGAGGACATCTCCGATGCCGAGCTGGCGCGCCTCTCGGCCTGACCTGTCCGCGCGTCGCGATCCGTGCTAAGATACAGGCAATGGCTGACACCACTCTCCGCGAAGCGCCGCCGGAGGCCGAACCTGCCGAGGACCGGGTGCGCTTCCGCGCCTCGGACGTGCGCCGCATGCTCGACGCCGGCATCCTCGACGACGAGGGCCGCTACGAGGTGATCGACGGGGAGATCATCGCCATGATGGCGCACAATCCGCCGCATATGCGGGTGAAACGTTGGATCCTGGACCAGCTCTTTCGACAGCTTGGAAACGCCTGCTGGATCGACAGCGAACCGAGTTTCTATATCGAGCCAGATGGCGACTACACGCTGCCCGACTTGATCGTCTATCCGCGGGCATTGGAGGCGCACTTGGTCCGCGGCATCGACGCCTTGCTCGTTGTCGAGGTCGCCGACAAGACGCTGAAGAAGGATCGCGGCCGCAAGGCGCGTCTCTACGCGCGCCACGGCGTACGCGACTATTGGGTCGTGAACGCGCAGACGCTCGCCACATATCGCTATGCCAATCCCGTCGACGGCAGGTATCCGCCCGAGACCGAACACGCGCCGGACGAGGCGCTGATCCCCGCACTCCTCCCGCAAGTCTCCTTGCGGATGCGGGATGTGGAAGAATAGCCATGTGCCGCAACATCAGGACGCTGTTCAATTTCGAGCCGCCCGCGTCCGACGAGGAAGTGCGCGCCGCCGCGCTGCAATTCGTCCGCAAGCTGAGCGGTTTCACCGCGCCCTCGAAGTCCAACGAAGCCGCCTTCGCCATCGCGGTGGAGGAGGTGGCGCAGGCCGCGCGCAAGCTGGTCGATTCGCTGGAGACGAACGCCCCCGCCCGCGATCGCGAGATCGAGGCCGCCAAGGCCAAGGCCCGCTCGCTGGAGCGCTTCGGCCGCGTCCCGATCCCCACCGATACATAAATTCCGCCGCCCCGCTGGCGGCTTGGCCCGACGCTCGCCATATAGCCGGATTGCGCGCCGGCGCCGGGGACCGAAAACCTTGACTGACGTGTTGGATACGCCCGTGGGCCAGACGCAGGCGCAGGCGAAGCCGCCCGCGCTGGCAGGCGCGCCGATCATAGAGATCCGCGGCGTGACCAAGACCTACAAGGGCGGCCTGCAGGCGCTGAAGAGCATCGACCTCGACATCCGCAAGGGCGAGATCTTCGCGCTGCTCGGCCCCAACGGCGCCGGCAAGACGACGCTGATCAACATCGTCTGCGGCATTGTCAACATGAGCTCGGGCCAGATCACCGCCGACGGCCACGACATCGTCCGCGACTTCCGCGCCGCGCGCGCGACCATCGGCCTGGTGCCGCAGGAGCTGCACACCGACGCCTTCGAGACCGTCTGGAACACGGTGAGCTTCAGCCGCGGCCTTTTCGGCAAGCCGCGCAACGACGAGCATGTCGAGAAGGTGCTGCGCGATCTTTCGCTCTGGGAGAAGAAGAGCGCCAAGATCATGTCCCTCTCCGGCGGCATGAAGCGGCGCGTGATGATCGCCAAGGCGCTCTCGCACGAGCCGCGCATCCTCTTCCTCGACGAGCCGTCCGCCGGCGTCGATGTCGAGCTCCGCCGCGACATGTGGGAGATGGTGCGCGGCCTCCGCGAGTCCGGCGTCACCATCATCCTCACCACCCATTACATCGAGGAGGCCGAGGAGATGGCCGACCGCGTCGGCGTCATCTCCAAGGGCGAGCTCATCGTGGTGGAGGAGAAGAGCGCGCTCATGCGCAAGCTCGGCAAGAAGCAGCTCATCCTGCATTTGCAGCACCCCCTGCCGGCCATTCCCGCCGCGCTGGAAGGCCACGCGCTCGAGCTCTCGCCCGACGGCGGCGATCTCATCTACACGTTCGATACCCAGGCCGACGCCACCGGCATCGCCGGCCTCATGCGCGCCTTGAACGAGCAGGGCATCGACTTCAAGGACCTGCGCACCGACCAGAGCTCGCTGGAGGACATCTTCGTGAGCCTCGTCCACAACGGGAAGGCGTGAGCCATGAGCATGCAGAGCATGGCCGGCCCGATCATGAACGTGCACGGCGTCGCCGCGATCTACCGTTTCGAGATGTCGCGCTGGTTCCGCACCATCGGCCAGAGCCTCATCTCGCCGGTCCTCTCCACCTCGCTCTATTTCGTGGTGTTCGGCTCCGCGATCGGCTCGCGCATGGTCGAGATCGACGGCGTGCCCTACGGCGCCTTCATCGTGCCCGGCCTCATCATGCTCTCCATCCTCACCGAGAGCGTGTCGAACGCGAGCTTCGGCATCTATTTCCCGCGCTGGGCCGGCACGATCTACGAGGTGCTCTCCGCGCCTGTCTCCGGCCTCGAGATCGTCTTGGGTTATGTCGGCGCCGCGGCCACCAAGTCGATGATCATCGGCATCGTCATCCTGATCACGGCGCGTTTCTTCGTGCCCTACGAGGTCGCGCATCCCTTCGCGATGATCGCGTTCCTGGCGCTCACCGCGATCGCATTCTGCCTCATGGGCTTCGTCATCGGCCTCTGGGCTGACGGCTTCGAGCGGCTGCAGATCGTCCCGATGCTGATCATCACGCCGCTCACCTTCCTCGGCGGCACCTTCTACTCGATCCGCATGCTCCCCGAATTCTGGCAGCAGGTGACGCACTTCAATCCGGTGCTCTACCTGATCAGCGGCTTCCGCTGGGCTTTCTTCGGCGTCGCCGACGTCGATGTCGGCTTCTCGCTCGCCGCGATCGCCTTCTTCCTGGTGAGCTGCCTCGCCATCTCCTGGTGGATGCTCAAGACCGGCTACAAGCTCAAGGCTTAGTGCAGGGGAGGAGAGAAGGGGTCTATCGTGCGATCACGAGATAGATCGCCAGCGCGGCGAACAGCGCTAGCCCGCCGATGAAGATCTCCAGCTGATACTTGTCAGCAAGCCTGCCGGCGCGCGCGCCGACGAGAAGCACGAGGATCGTCAGCACCGAATAGCGGATGCCGCGCGCCACAACGATCGCTGTGAGAAAAGGCGCGAACACATACCCGATCGCCCCGGCCGCCGCGGCCTCCAGCTGAAACGGGATCGGCGTGCCCGTCGCCAGCACCAGCTGCCAGAAGCTCAGCGTGCGCAATTCCTCCGCCGCTCGCGCATACGCGTCCTCCGCGTTGAGCCACGCGACCAGCGGCTCGATCACCGGCCCTGAGAGCAGCGCGCCCAACAAATAGAGCAGCGCGCCGCCGCAGACGCTGCCGACCGCCATGCATGCCGCGATGAGCCAGGCCTCTTTGCGCCGGCTCGCGAGCACCGGGATCATCAGCGGCTCGACCGGCGTGAAGATGATCGAGCTTTCCAGGAATCCGAGCGCGAATGCCGTCGGGAACACCGCCGGTCCCGCCATCCAGACGCGCAGGCTTTCACGGAAATGGGTGATGGAGGCGGCGGCCATGTCGGCGGCAAACGGATCGCGCCGGACAAGGTTCCCAGGACGTAAACGATTCTTAACGCGACGCCGCTTAACGCCCGCCGAGGAGGTGATCGATGCATCCGACGATTCGCCGGGCCGCCGCCGAGCTTGAAACGCAGTTCGGCAGCTTGAACGCCATGCTGGAGGGCCGCCTCAGAACCCATCGCGGTCCAGTGGACACCACGCACGCTTCCATCGCCGAGGCCAAGCGGCGCATCAGGGAATTGCTGGCGATGGTGATGACGCCGGAACGCGCCTAGAGCGTGATCGGATAAAGTGGAAACCGGTTTTCCGTGAATCACGCGACAAAACAAAGGGCGCAGAGGAAGTTTGATTCAGCATGAAGCAAACTTGCTCTAGCATTCTCATCCTCGGCATCGATCCGGGCCTGCAGCGATGCGGCTGGGGCCTCGTCGCGAGCGAGGGATCGCGGCTCTCCCACGTCGCGCACGGCGTGGTGCGCCCCAAGACCTCCGCTGACCTCGCCGATCGCCTCGCCGTGCTGCTGGTGGAGATCGAAGCCGTCATCGCGACGCATCGTCCGCACGAGGCTTCCATCGAGGAGACGTTCGTCAATTCCAACGCCCGCGCCGCGCTGGCGTTGGGGCAGGCGCGCGGCGTGACCCTCGCGGCCTGCGCCCGCGCCAAGCTTCCCGTTGCGGAATATTCCCCGCGCACGATCAAGAAGTCGCTTGTCGGCACAGGGAGCGCCGACAAGGACCAGGTCGCGTTCATGGTCCGCCGGCTCCTGCCGACCGCGGGCGATGTCGGCGCCGACGCCGCCGACGCGCTCGCGGCTGCGCTCTGCCACGCCGCGCATGGCGGTTTGCGACGGCGCGTCGGCGGGTAAGCATTGCGCCTTCGCCGCGCCGCTCTATAGACCCGCATATGCAGCTTTCACGTCGCGCGTTCGCGGCCGGCGCGGCCGGCGTCTTCCTTCCGTTCGAGGCCTCCGCCGCCGCGGTCGCCGATCCGCGCCTCAGGGCGCTGTTCGACGCCTTCACCGAGGACTTGCTGGCCGCGACCCCCGAACAGGCGACGTTGCTCGGCCTCGATTCCGGCCCGCGTGCGCGCCTGCGCCGATCCTTGACCGACCGCTCCGCCGCCGCCGCCGTGCGCGACCGCGACGTCTGCCTGGAGCGCCTGCGTCGGCTCGACGCCATTCCGCTCGAAACGCTCTCCGGCCTTGACCTCATCCGCTGCAATGCGGTGCGCGCCGCCTTCACGCTTGGCGCTGAAGGCGGCGCGTTCGGCTACGGCGACAATTCCTTCACCGCCGCGATGACCGAGAACGCCACGCCCTACATCGTCAACCAGCAGAACGGCGTCTTCTCCTTCATTCCTGAATTCCTCAACGCCTATCACAAGATCGATGCGCGCGAGGATTGCGACGCCTACATCGCCCGCCTGCGCCTCTTCGCGCGCCAGCTCGACGCCGAAAGCGCGCGCGTCTCCGCCGATGCGCGCCGCGGAATCATCGCGCCCGACTTCATCCTCGACACCGCGCTCGAGCAGATGCGCGCCGCACGCACCCAGCCCGCGGCGGACACTTCAATCGTGCGCTCGCTCGCCATGCGCGCCGCCGCGAAGAACATCGCCGGCGATTTCGCAACGCCGGCCGCGCGCATCGTCGAGCGCGAGATCTATCCCGCGCTCGATCGCCAGATCGCGGCGCTCTCGGCCGTGCGCGCGCACGCCGTGCACGACGCCGGCGTCTGGCGCCTCCCGCGCGGCGAAGAATACTACGCCTGGCACTTGAAGGGCTCGACCTCGACCAATCTCACGCCCGACGAAGTGCATCAGATGGGCATCGAACAGGGCCGCGCCATCGACGCGCAGATGGATGCGCTCCTGCGCGCGCAGGGGCTCTCGCAAGGCGCGGTCGGTGAGCGCATGTCGGCTCTCACCCGCGATCCGCGCTTCCTGGAGCCGAACACCGACGAGGGCCGCGCGCGCATCATCGCCTATTGCGAAGGCCGCATCGCCGCCCTGCGGCCGCTGCTGCCGCGGCTCTCGCGCATGCCGCTGCGCGCCGAAGCCGAAGTGCGCCGCGTGCCGCAGCAGATCGAGGCGGGCGCGGGCCTCGGCTACATGAACTTTGCCGCCATCGACGGCTCGCGTCCCGCAATCTACTACATCAATTTGAAGGACACCGCGCTCTGGCCGCGCTGGACGCTGCCGACGCTCACCGCGCACGAGACGATCCCCGGTCACGCCTGGCAAGGCGCCTATCTCGCCGAACGTTCGAGCGAGGTCCCGACCATCTTCTCGCTCATGGCCTTCAACGCCTATGTCGAGGGCTGGGCGCTCTACGCCGAACAATTGGCCGACGAGCTCGGCTTCTACGCCGACGACCCCTTCGGCCGGCTGGGCTATCTGCAGGCGCAGCGCTTCCGCGCTTCGCGCCTCGTCGTCGACACCGGCCTCCACGCCAAGCGCTGGAGCCGCGAGCAGGCCACCCAGACGCTGATCGCGGACACCGGCCGCGCCCCCGCCGCCGCGCAATCCGAGATCGACCGCTATTGCTCCACGCCGGGCCAGGCCTGCGGCTACAAGGTCGGCCACACCGAAATCCTCCGCCTGCGGCAGAAGGCGTTCGCCGCCCTGGGCGCCCGTTTCGACCTGCGCGATTTCGACGACGCGGTCATCGAGACCGGCGGCGTTCCGCTCACCGTCCTGGAGCAGGCCATCGACGCCTACATCGCCCGCAAGGCCCGCTGACCTCCCCTCTCCCGCGCCAGCGGGGGAGGGGGCCGGGGTGGGGGAGTTGAGATGCACAGGCGCCGGCGGGGTTCTTGCGCGTTTCCCTCCAATCCCCCAACCCTTAGCCTGGAAGCGGGAGGTGACCGATGGCCGATACGGTCGCGGGCGGCGCAAAGGCGAGGTCCGGCCAGGCGACGGTGATCGGCGCCGCCTCGCTCGGCACGCTCTTCGAATGGTACGATTTCTTCCTCTACGGCGCGCTCGCCAGCGCCATCGCGCACAATTTCTTCTCCGGCGTCAACGACGCGACCGCCTTCATCCTGGCGCTGGGCGCCTTCGCTGCGGGCTTTGTGGTTCGCCCGTTCGGCGCGCTTGTGTTCGGTCGCGTCGGCGACATCGTCGGCCGCAAATATGCGTTTGTCGTCACCATGGCGATCATGGGCGTGGCGACGTTCGCCGTCGGCCTTCTGCCGACCGCGGCGGATGTCGGCGTACTGGCGCCCATCCTGCTCGTGGCGATGCGCGTGCTGCAGGGCCTCGCCATCGGCGGCGAGTATGGCGGCGCGGCGATCTATGTCGCTGAGCATGCGCACGCGAGCCGGCGCGGCTTCGCAACCAGCTGCATCAACGCCACCGGCACGGTGGGGCTGATGCTCGCGCTCCTGGTCATCCTCGCCACGCGGATGTCGATGCCGCCCGAGGCCTTCAACGCCTGGGGCTGGCGCGTGCCGTTCATCGGCTCGATCGTGCTCCTGGTCGTGTCGCTCTGGATCCGCTTGCAGCTCGCCGAGAGCCCGGTCTTCCAGCGCATGAAGGAGGAGCGTGCGCTCTCCAAGGCGCCGCTCGCCGAGGCGCTTGGGCGCTGGGAGAACGTCAGGCTGATGGCCGCCGTCCTCGTCGGCGGCGTCGCCGGCTCCACGGTGATCTATTATTGCGGCCACTTCTACACGATGTTCTTTCTCGAGCGCGTCCTGAAGCTCGACCAGACGACGGTGGCGACGCTCGTGATCGCCGCGTTGCTCGTCGCGGCGCCGACCTATCTCTTCTTCGGCTGGCTGTCCGATCGGCTCGGCCGCAAAGCCGTGATCGTCACCGGCCTCGTGCTGGGGCTCGTCGCGATGTTCCCCGGCTTCCACGCGCTGACCGCGGCCGCAAATCCTGCGCTTGCGGTCGCGCAAGGCCGCACGCCCGTCGTCGTCCACGCCGATCCCGGCGCCTGCTCGTTCCAGTTCGATCCCGTCGGCCGCAACCACTTCGACGCGACCTCGTGCGATGTGGCGAAGGCGGCGCTCTCGCAACTGGGCGTGAGCTACATCAGCCGCCCCGTCACCCGCGGCGTGACCGCCGAGGTGCACGTCGGAGACGCGCCGTTGCGCGCGCCCGAGCCCGCGCGCCTTGCCGAGGCCGAGCGCGCGCCCGCGATCGCGGCGTTCCGCGCCGAGCTTTCCTCCACGCTGCACGCTGCCGGCTACCCCGAGAAGGCCGATCCCGCCGCTATCAACGCGCCTGCGATCGTCGCCATCATCGCGTTCTTCATCATGTGCACGGGCATGACGTACGGGCCGCTCGCGGCCTGGCTGGTGGAGCTCTTCCCCGCGCGCATCCGCTACACCGCGCTCTCGTTTCCCTATCACCTGGGCGTCGGCTGGGTCGGCGGCTTCCTCCCGACCACCGCGTTCGCGATCGTGGCCGCGACCGGCGACGTCTATTCCGGACTCTGGTATCCGGTCGTCGTGATCGTGCTGGCGCTCGCCGTGGCGCTCTTTGTCCTGCCCGAGACCCGCGGCCGCGACATCGGCTGAGCGTACCGTCCGCATCCGGATGAATGCCGCCGATGCAGGATGATGCGCCCCTCTCCCCTCCAGGGGAGAGGGTAGGGTGAGGGGTGGCCTCACCTTGAACGTTTGTGTTCGTCGATCGGAAACCTGAAGGCTGGACCCATCGCACCCCCCCCACCCCTCCAGCAGGGAGGGGGAGCGCGCTCGCTTGAAGTGTGAGCGTGCTCAGGCGCGCGTGATGAGCCCGAACGCGTGCAGCTTGCGCACGAGGTCTTCCTCGCCGCCGATATCTGCAAGTTTGAACGCCGCGCCCGCAAGCGCGCGCTCCACCGCGGCCCGCTCGTCCGGCTTGAAATCGACGTCGCCGCCAGGCGCGATGAGCACCAGCTTGTCGCCGTCTTCCGCCAGCCGCCACGGCGTGAAGGGGCGCACACGGAACATGTCCTCCGCGCCGATCGGACGCGCCGCTTCCGCAATGGCCCCGGACGTGTCGGGAATGCGGGAGCGGATGAAGCCGTCGATCATGAGGTCGAGCGCGGCGTCGGGCGCCGCTTCTGCGCTTAAGGTCGCGACGAGATCGCGGAAATAGCCGCGCGCCTGCGCGCGGTCGAACTCGCGCGTCGTGTGTCCGATCGGCAGTGCGCGCCGGAAGGCGGGGTGCTTCAGCGCCACCTCCGAAACCGCCTCCAGCATGAGGTCGGCCCAGGTGCGCACGATGAGCCCGACCGTGATGTGCAGCGACGGATGCTCGCCCGACGCGATCGCGTCGTGCATGAGTCCGCGCGGCACATAGGCGCAATCGCCGGCCTTGAGCACGAATTCGTGCCGCAGCTCGCCGACCTTCTTCTCGTCCGGATCGAAGCCTTCGCCGCGATAGGGCGCCTCGATCGGCATGTCGTAGAGCCGCCACGCCTTCTCGCCCGAGATCTGCAGCACGAATACGTCGTGATTGTCGTAATGCGTGCGAAAGCCCTGCGCGTTCGGCGGCGTCGCATAGATGTTCGTCTGCACATGGCAGGAGAAGCGGTGCTCCAGCGCCCGGCAGAACCGCGCCAGCGTCGGATCGTGCTGGTGCATCTGCTGCAGGATGATCGTGGAGCCGGTCTGGAACTGGCGCGCGATCACGCCGCGGTCGATCAGCCCGTCGCCGGAGACATAGGCGTTCTTCTGCACCGGCCGCGCCGCATTGGCGAGGTCGAGCTGGCCCTCCCGCAGATCGACGCCCGCGATCAGCCGGTCGATGGCTTCCAGCGAGATGAGCGAGGCGTAGCGGTCGGCGTCGTTGTGCGGCGCGATGAGATGTTCGCGCTCATAGATGCGCGCGAAGAACTCGCCCTGGTCGAAGGGCGCGATGAGGTAGCCGAGCGGATCCTCCGCCCACGGAGCGATCGCGCTCGGCTTGCCTGGCCTGTCCGTCACTTATGTGCCGCGCCCGTACCCGGCCGGATCGCGGTTCGGACCGGAATCGGAATCCGTCACGCCGGTATGGCCGGGGCCCTGCTGCCCGAAGCCCTGGCCGCGGCCGAAGCCTGCGCGGTCCGCGGTTGGTCCGGTGTCGCCGTCGGTGAGGCCGGTGTTCCGCGTGCGCCGCCCGCCGCGCCCGTAATTGGCCGCGTCGCGATGGTTGCCGCTGTCGGAATCGGTGACGCCGGTATAGTTCGAGCCGCGCCCGCGTCCGCGGCCTGAGGCGTCGCGGTTGGGGCCCTGGTCGCTGTCGGTCACGCCGGTGTACTGGCCTCGCCCGCTGCCGGAACGGTCCGCGTTCGGACCGGAATCGCTGTCCGTTACGCCGCTGGTGAAGCCGCGCCGCTGCGCCGTGCCGCGTCCGCGGCCCGCGCCGTCTGCGTTGGGGCCCGTATCGCTGTCGGTGACGCCGCCGCCGCGTCCGCGCCCTGCGCCGTCCGCGTTCGGGCCGGAATCGCTGTCGGTGACGCCGCCGCCGCGTCCGCGGCCGGCGCCGTCGGCGTTCGGGCCGGTGTCGCTGTCTGTGACGCCGCCGCCGCCGCTGCGGCCGTAGCCGCCGCGATCCGCGTTCGGCCCGCTGTCATTGTCGTTGACGCCGGTGCGTCCGTAATTGGCGCGGTCGGTGGAATCGCTGTCGGTGCGTCCCGTCGGATTGGCGTTCTGCGCGAAGGCCGTGCCGGTCACCGCGCCGAGCGCGCCGCCCGCCGCAACCGCGGCGCCTGCGACGCGCGACATGAAGGAGCGGCGATTGAGCCGTGGTTTCTTCGGATCGTCGGTCATATCTCCCCCTTGCAGATGAGATTTATTCTCAAAAACCACAGTCGCTCGCGGGAATTGCTTAGCACGCGATTCCGCGCCCCGCGCACCCCATTTTCGCAACTCGCGCAGGCGCCAAGGACAGGGCTGGCGAATCCGCCGACCATCGCGCCGCACAAAGGGGAACGCGGATGATCGGACGCCTGCGCGGAACGGTTGCAGCGGTCGGCGAGGAGGCCGCGCTGATCGATGTCGCCGGCGTCGGCTATGTCGCCCACGCCGGCGCGCGCACGCTGGCGCGGCTGGCCGTCGGCGAGGCCGCGACGCTGCACATCGAGACGCACCTGCGCGAGGATTCCCTGAAGCTCTTCGGCTTCCTCTCCGAGGAGGAGCGCGCCTGGTTCGTGCATCTGCAATCGGCGCCGGGCGTCGGCGCCAAGGTCGCGCTGGCGATCCTTGACGTCATGAGCCCGAACGAGATCGCCGACGCCATCGCCCTGGAGGACAAGGCCTCCTTCGCGCGCGCCAACGGCGTTGGTCCCAAGCTTGCTGCGCGCATCGCCCAGGAGCTCGCCGGACGCGGGAGCCCGAAGGGCTTTCTCGCGCTCGGCGGCGTCACCGTCTCCACCGGCGGACGCGTCTCGGCGCCCGCGCCGGCGAACGGCTCGCGCGGCGAGGCGGTGTCGGCGCTCGTCAATCTCGGCATCGATCAGGGCGCCGCCGCGCGCGCGGTGGCGGCCGCGTCCAAGGCCTTGGCCGAGGACGCCCCCACGCCAGAGCTCATCCGCGCCGCGCTCAAGGAAGTGAGCCGGTGAGGTCCTGAAGGCTCCGTATCCGGAAGGTCCGGATCTGGGGAAGTCGATAGAAGCCGAACCGGCCGCCATGCGATGCTGCCGGGATGCCCCAGCCGAAATCGCCGCCTTGGTCCCGCACCGCGATCGTCGAGCGCTCCACGGAGATCGTGCATAACGGCTTCCTGAAGGTCGCCAAGCGCGTGCTCGACGTTCCGCGTGCGGATGGTCCGATGATGCTGAACGTCGATCGCGAGATCCTGCGCCGCGCCGACGCCGCCGCCGCGCTGGTGCACGACGTGAAGCGCGACCGTGTGCTGCTGGTCGAGCTTTTCCGCTTCCCCGCCTACGATCGCGGCGAGGTCGGCTGGCTCACCGAGATTCCCGCCGGCGTGATCGAGCCGAACGAGACGCCGGAGGACGCCATCCGCCGCGAGCTCATGGAGGAGGTGGGCTACGCCGCGCCGAAGCTCGTCAAGATCGCGGCGGTCTATATGAGCCCCGGCTACTCCACCGAGCGCATGCACATCTATTACGCGCCGGTGCGCAAGCGCGACGCCGTCGATCCTTCCGCCCGCGGCGTCGATCACGGCGAGGACATCGCGCGCGTCTGGATGCCGCGCAAGGATTTCCTCAAGAGCCTCGCGACGTGCAGCGACGCCAAGACGCTGATTGCGGGCCTTTGGCTTGCGCGACGTTAATGGCGCGTCGCTTCGTCCCGCTCCCCGGACGCCGCGCAGCGGCGATCCGGGGCCCATGTCGATGACGCGCTCCGAACGTTGAGGGAGCGACGCGTTGGGCCCCGGCTCTCGCTTCGCTCGGCCGGGGAGCGGTGAATTCAGAGCCCGTCCGGACCCGCCATCGGCCGCATCTCGCACACGCCCTCCCAGCCCTCGCCGTGCAGCTTGTGCAGCTCCATGAAGTCGAGCGCCGATTGCAGCGCCGCTTCGCGCGTGTCGAACTCGAAGATCGCGTAGCCGCCGATCACTTCCTTGGTTTCCGCGAACGGGCCGTCCGTGACGCTGAGCTTGCCCTTGGAGAGCCGCACGCGCGCGCCCATCGCGCTCGGCGCAAGCCCGCCCATATCGACGAGCCGGCCCGACTTGGCGGCTTCCTGCGCGGCCTTGCCGATCGCCTCCATCAGCTGCGCAGGCGGCGGCTTCCCGGTCTCGGGGGCGAGGATCAGGTACATGTACTTCATCCGTAAGGCTCCTTGCTTTCGCGCGCGGCGTCCGCGCGTCGCCCTGAGGACGCTTGCCGCCGACCCGACCCGACATTTTTCCTGCGCCTGTTTTCAGCAGGCGCCCGCGCGAACGATCCATGAACCGAATCGCGCTATCGAGGCCCCATGGCAGAATCCGCCGCCCGTCTCGTGACCGCCGACCGTCAGCCCGGCGAAGTCTATGACCGCGCCCTGCGCCCCACCGGCTTCGACGAGTTCACCGGCCAGAAGGCCGCCAAGGCCAACCTCAAGGTCTTCGTGGAGGCCGCGCGCGCGCGCGGCGAAGCCCTCGATCACACGCTCCTCTTCGGTCCGCCCGGCCTCGGCAAGACGACGCTCGCGCAGATCCTCGCGCGCGAGCTTGGCGTCGGCTTCCGCGCCACCTCCGGCCCGGTGATCGCGCGCGCCGGCGATCTTGCGGCGCTGCTGACCAATCTGGAGCCGCGCGACGTGCTCTTCATCGACGAGATCCATCGCCTCGCGCCGGCGGTGGAGGAGATCCTCTATCCCGCGATGGAGGATTACCACATCGACCTCATCATCGGCGAAGGCCCCTCCGCGCGCTCCGTGCGCATCGACATCGCGCACTTCACGCTGGTCGGCGCCACGACGCGCGCGGGCCTCCTGGGCACGCCGCTGCGCGATCGCTTCGGCATTCCCGTGCGGCTCGATTTCTACACGCCCGAGGAGCTGGCCGGCATCGTCGCGCGCGCCGGCGCCAAATTGAATGCGCCGCTCACGGAGGAGGGCGCCGTCGAGATCGCCAAGCGCGCCCGCGGCACGCCGCGCGTGGCGATGCGCCTGTTGCGGCGCGTGCGCGATTTCTCCGACGCCGCCGGCGCCACGATCGACGCCAAGCTCGCCGATTCCGCGCTGAAGCGCCTCGAAGTGGATTCCGACGGCCTCGACCTGCTGGACCGCCGCTATCTCACCGCGTTGGTGGAGACATATGGCGGCGGCCCGGTCGGCGTCGATACGCTGGCCGCCGCGCTCTCCGAAGCACGCGACGCGGTGGAGGACATGATCGAGCCTTACCTCATGCAGCAGGGCTTCGTGATGCGCACGCCTCGTGGCCGCTGCGCCGCGCCGCGCGCCTATGAGCGCCTCGGCAAGAAGCCGCCGCCGATCGTCCCGCAAACCGGCGCGCTGTTCGACAGCGGCGAATAGCGCGCAATTGACTCGCTCACAGCGTGCCTTACGGTGCAACCGCGGCGAGCGCTTCAAGCTTCCCGGCGAAAGCTTGGGATCTCTGGGGCTACCCCAGGGGCTCATCGAACTCGGACCATACGTTGCGTGATCCCCGGTAGGCTGTGCCTACGTTCGATCACGCCAGACAAGACGCGTTGGAGCGCTCGCCCGCAAAGGTCCGTCGATGGCCTCAAGCACGACGATTGCCAAGGGCCTGGCCGCTGCGTTGGTCGCTGGCGTGTGGACCGAGCGCGCGTTGCTGGCGCGCTGCGAAGGGTTTCTCGGCGCCGCGACGCGGGCATCCCAAAAGAAGCTCATCTCGGCGTTGCTCGTCCGGGCCTATGATCGTTACCCGCATTCGCCAGCATCATTGGTGCGTTGGCTTCTGCGATCGCCGGCCTTCGAGCGCGCCGCCGCGCCTCTGCTGCGCGCAGGCCCCAAGCCTCCCGTAGTCCTGAAGCCGCCGCTCTTCTGGCCCGCGCCGCCCCTCGCTGGACTGGACGTTCCCAAGCTCGCGACGCCGCGAGATTTGGCTGATTGGCTGGAGATTTCCGTCGAACAACTGGATTGGTTCGCCTGTGCGAAGCGTCAGGCCATCGCTTTGTCGTTTCCGAAGCTTCGCCACTACGAGTGCGCGCTCGTTCGCAAGCGTTCGGGCGGCTCGCGCCTCATCGAAGCTCCGCGGCGACGGCTGAAGGCGATCCAACGACGCCTGCTGCGCGAGGTACTCGACCATGTACCCACGAGTGATCGCGCCTATGGCTTTGTGCGTGGCCGCTCCTGCATCGACGGCGCGCAAGTCCACGCCGCCGAGGAGGTCGTCGTCACGCTCGACTTGCAGCGCTTCTTTCAGAGCATTGCCGCGAGGCGCGTGCACGCGACCTTTCGCGGCATCGGATATCCTTGGGCCGTCGCAAGACTGCTGACGGGCCTGTGCACGACGCGCGCGCCCAGCTGGGGATTTGCCGATGTTCCGTACACTGAGTTCGACTGGCGCGCGCGCAAGATGCTGGAAGCGCCGCACCTGCCTCAAGGCGCGCCTACCTCGCCCACGCTCGCGAACCTTGCCGCGTGGCGGCTCGATCGGCGTCTGGCCGGGCTCGCGCGGCGGCTGGATGCGAACTACACGCGCTACGCGGATGATCTCGCGTTCTCGGGTCGACGGAACATTGCCTCACCAACGTTCCTCCGTGCCGTCGGCGAAATCGTCGTGGACGAGGGCTTTGTCCTCAACCGACCCAAGACGCACATCATGCGCAGGGGCGCGCGCCAGGAGGTGACAGGGATCGTCGTCAACGAACACGTCAACCTGCCGCGGGATGCCTACGACGCGCTCAAGGCGACGCTTCACAATTGCATTCGAAACGGCGCCGCCGTGGAAAACCGTGACGGCCACACCGACTTTCGCGCGCATCTCGACGGGCGCATCGGCTGGGCCGAAACGGTCAATCCGCATCGTGGCGCGCGGCTGCGCGCGATGTTCGAACGCATCACGTGGTGATCGCTCCTGAGCGAATGGGAGGACGGGGTGCGCGAGACGCGCAGCTAGCAACAAGGAAGTGGGTTCCGTGTTTCCACGGATTGGGTTTTGCGTTCGCGCACCCCGTACGGTTCGTCTGTGCGACCGGCCGTCCGCATGAAGCGTTCGAGGCGAGCCAGGGACCATGAGCATTCAAGATACGCAACGCGGCGACTTGCGAAGGTTCGTCCCTTCTTTTCCTCCGCCTCCGGACTTATTGACGATGCCGGAATGGGAGAGCCGGGCCGCGGGCTCTGGGAATCTGGACACGCTTAGCGCCTTGCGGCGGTCCCGGTCGGCGTGCGGGCCTCGCTCCAATGCGAGGGATCCGGATTCCGGCTTTCCTTCATCTTGCCGGGCCGATCGGGTCCGCCTCGCGGCTTTCCCGACCATCACGCTCAAACCGTTCCGCGCGTCCTCGTAAGCTTGGATCCTTATCGCCTCCCGTCGGCGCGCGGTGAGGCAAGATTAGCGCCGGCTCGGGCCCCGTCGGATAGATTTTCGTCCGCCTACTGATTTCATGGGGAATTTGCGGCTTTCGGGCGGGGATTTGCCCGCGCCCGTCCCCCTATTTTTCGGCGCGCCGCCGCCGTCCGGGCCGGGCGCGCCGCTTCTAGTCCCCGGCCTGCGCCTCAACGCGGCGCTGCAGCTCCTTCATCATCAGAAGCCGCGCCTTGTCGCTGCGGACGGCGATGAGCGTGCGCGGATCGACGCCTTCCAGGCGCGCCTGCTGCGCCTCGACCATATCGACGTCCTCCTGGATGATCTTGTCCAGCACCGAGAGGCGCTGCTTGGCGCGCGCCGGGTCGGGCTCGGCGCCGTCCGCGCCGTCATAGAAATAGAAGCTCGACGATGCGGTGGACGGCGTGATCGCGTGCAGCATCTTGTCCTTGAGGTCCCCGCCGCGCTCTTCGATCACGCCCGTGCCGACCCGGCCCCATCCCGAATTCTGCCGCACCACGGCCGGCGCCACGAACTCGAACTCGCTCCATCGATCGAGCCGTTCGGCGCTTCCGAAGCGCGCGACATAGCGCCCCGGCGGCGCCACGTTGCGCATTGTGCGCACGAACCGCATGCCGGTTTCCGTGCGCGAGACGGAGACCTCGTCGGTCGCGTGGTCGGCCGCATCGCCGCCGATGGAATCGGCGTGCACGTAGGCAAGATGCGTGAGGTCCATCAGGTTCTGGATCATCAGGCTGTAATTGCACCGCATCGGGATCACGCCCTGATGCCGCGGCCAGCGGAAGAAGTCGTCGTCTCCCCCGAAGTCCGGAACCGCGTGCGATGCGGCCAGTTGCGGATCGCCCATCCAGATCCAGACATGCTCGGCGCGCACCTCGATCGGGTACGCGTGCACGCACGCGGCCGGCGGGATGATCTCCTGGCCTGGAATCTCCACGCAGCGCCCATCGGCGTCGAACGCCAGGCCGTGATAGCCGCATTGGATGTTGGCCCCGACGAGCTTGCCGCGCGACAGCGGCGCCCCGACATGCGGGCAGCGGTCCTCCAGCGCCGCGACGCGCCCGTCGCCGCGCCGGAAGAGCACGACGGGCTCGTCAAGCAGCGTGCGCGCCAAGATGCCTGCATCGAGCTCGTGCGCGAAGCAGGCGAGATGCCAGGCGTTGCGGATATGCGGCGCGCCGGGCCGCCATGCGCCGTCCTCGCTCTCGCGCCAGGCGCCGTCGCGGATTTCGCGGATGCTGGGCGGCGCCGGCCGCCGGTCGGTGTTTCTCATGTCCTCCCCGGATCTGCGTCGCAGACTAGATTGGCCGCGCCGCGGAGATAAGGGGGGTGCGGTTGTATCGCCGGGGCGCTATTTCTTGCCCGGCCCGCCGATGCTCCAGGAATGCCCGAATGGGTCGGTGAGCTGGCCGTAGCGGTCGCCCCAGAACTGATCGGCGATCGGCATCTTCACCCTTGCGCCGGCCTTCACGGCGCGGTTCCACCATTTGTCCGCGTCATCGACCTGCAGATGCACCGTGACGCCGACCGGCTTGGGGGCCTTGGCGTCGCCGAAATGGTCGCTCATCAGCACATTGCCGCCATTGATCCGGATGTGCGCGTGCATGAGCTTCTTGCCGTCCTGGCCCGGCATCCGCATCACTTCCTCCGCGCCGAACGCCTTGCCATAGAAAGCGATCGCCTTGGCGGCGCCGTCGATCGTGAGATAGGGCGCGAGCCCGACGATCGATTGGCTGGCCGGCGCCTTCTTCGCAGCGGCTTTCTTGGCGGGAACCTTCTTGGCGGCTTTCGCCATGGGGGGCGCTCCTATGGTGATGGGCGCCTTCTACACCGCGCCCGCCGGCCCGGCTACGCGTTGCTTGCCGCGCGCCAAGCCTTCGACATCGCCATCGGCGCGCCCTGTTCCAGATAGGTCTTCATGTTGGAGAGGATGGTCGGCCAGCCGCCCGAGATCTTCGCCAGCACCTTGCTGCCCTCCGGGAAGCCTTCGTGCATCACGGTGAGCTTCGTCGCGCCGTGGAAATCGTCGAGCAGGTAGGTGACCTTCGTCGGCGGCTCCGGCGCCTCCATGCTATCGACATAGAACGTCATCACCAGCTTCTTCGGCGCATCGATCTCCAGCACCTCGCCCGAATGCTGCAGCGAATTGTCCGTGTCCATGCGGAACTCGACGCGCGCGCCTTGCCTCCAGTCCGACTGCACGGCGCGTCCGCCCCAGAAATGCCGCGTGTGCTCGCCCTTGGTGAGCGCCTCCCAGACCTTCGCCTTCGGAGCTTCGATCAGGATCACATAGACGAACTCAGGCTTGCTCATGGATCACCTTTTCTTGTTTGTGTTCACGCCGGCGGCTTCATCTCGACGGCGAAGCCCTCGCCGGTTTCGAGCACGCTCTTCAGGATCGAGAGGATGAGCGGCCAGCCCTGCTTGCCGCCTTGATAGAACTTGCGCGGGATCGGCTTCGGCTGGTGCTGCGTCATCGTCAGCCGCACCACCTCGCCGAGCGGTTCGATCTCGTAGGTGATGAAGGCCGGCGAAAGCTTGCGCGCCTCCTCGAAGAAGAGGACGCGCCAGGAGAGCCTGAGCTTCCGCGGCGGATCGCATTCGAGCACCTCGCCTTCGTCGTGCACGCTGCCGTCCGGGCTTTTGAACGCCCAGCCGCCGCCGACTTTCCAATCGCCCTCGATCGAGAGCCCGAAGAACATCTTGCGTGAGAAGGCCGCGCTGGTGAGCGCCTCCCACGCCTTTTCCGGCGTCGTCTTGATGTACGTGACATAGACGACGTCCGGCGGAACGATGAGATCTTCGCCGCTCATGATCGCGCGCCTATGCCCGCTTCTGGCGCATGTGCGCGAGGGAATCGCCCGTCTCCAGGAGGCTCTTCACGCTGGAGAGGATCGCCGGCCAGCCGTTCGACACCGCCTTGATGAGTTCCGAATCGTCCTTGTCGCTTTCGTGCGTCACCGTGAACTTCACACCGCCGTCGATGGTCTCGATCTCGTAGGTGCAGCGCGCATGGCCTTCCGCGCGCAGCTCCGGCCTGAACTCGTTGCGCCAGGAGAGCACGAGCTTCCGCGGCCGGTCGATCTCCAGGATCTCGCCGCTGTCGGCGGCGCGCCCGTCCGCGAACATGAGCGTCCACGCCGCGCCTTCCGTCCAATCGCTTTCCTGGTGCGTGCCGCCCCAGGTCTGCCGCGTGAACTCCGGGTTGGTGAGCGCGTCCCAGAGCTTCTCCGGCGTCGTGCGGATATAGATCACATAGACGAAACGGCTACCCATCATCGTTCTCCAGACTGCGCTTCAGGTCCGCCAGCGCCTTGAGGCGCCCGCGCTCGTACTTTCCGATCCAGCGTTCGCCGATCTCGTTGATGGGCACGGGGTTGAGATAGTGCAGCTTCTCCCGGCCGCGCTTCACGCTCGCGACGAGGTTCGCGTCCTCCAGAACCGCCAGATGTTTGGTGATCGCCTGCCGGCTCATCTCCCAGCCTCCGCAGAGCTCGCTCAAGGTCTGTCCGTTCCGCTTGAAGAGGCGGTCGAGCAGCACCCGGCGGGTCGGGTCCGCCAGCGCCTTGAACACGAGATCCATGCTCATCTGGCCTCTTAATAAGCAACCAAAAGGTTGCATGTCAAGCGCCAAGCGCAGGGCGCGGGCGGCCGTAGTTTCGCGAGCGGCAACCAAAGGCCTGCGGCCGGCGCTTGCCTTCCGGGCGGGGAGAAAGCTCTGTGCGCGGCGCGCCTCTTGCAGCGCCACGGTTAAGGACAAAGGTAGGGAACGCATGCTGACCGAGCTGGAGCAGGCGCAGGAGGAAGGGGAGGCGGCGATGACGCTGCCGCCGTTCCAGACGCTTTATTTCGAGGATCTGCAGGTCGGCTTGACCGAGACCTATTCCAAGACAGTGAAATCATCCGACGTCGTCGGGTTCGCCGAGATCTCCGGCGACCGCAATCCGATCCACCTCTCCGAGCACTTCGCCGCCAAGACCCCGTTCGGCGGCCGCATCGCGCACGGCCTCTATACCGCGAGCCTCATCTCCGCGGTGATCGGCACGCGCCTGCCGGGCCCTGGCGCGATCTACATCTCCCAGACGCTGAACTTCAAAGCCCCGGTGCGCATTGGCGACGTGGTCGAGGCGAGCGTCGAGGTCACCGAGCTCTCCGAGCGCGGCAATCGCGCCAAGCTCGCCTGCCGGTGCAAGGTCGGCGAGACGGTCGTGCTGGAGGGCGAAGCGCTGGTGAAGGTTCCTTCGCGCCCGGCCTAACCGATCTTCAGCCGCACGAACGCCATCGCGCCGGGCTGGTCGCCGCCATAGCGCGCGTTGAGCGCATCCGGCGCCCAATTGTACGAGACGAGCCCGCCCAATCCGATCGCGGCGTTCTCGTGCACGCGCCAATCATGGATCGCCCCGAGCGAGGCCTTGGTGAAATCCTCCACCGGGCCGTGATGATCGCCGCCCAGCTCGTCGGATTGGATGTCCTCGACGCGTCCGAAGAACGTCCATGCGTCGTTCGGCTTCAGCGCGGCCTCCACCAGCCACGCGTCGAGATCGACGCCGTCGCTGCGTTCCTTGCGCGCGAGCGCGCCGGTGATCGCCCAATGCCCGTCGAACACCGGCCGCGCATAGATCGCGCTCGCCGACCAGCGCGTCTCGTCCTCGTCCGGCGCCAATTGCTCCGGGCTCGTCACATCGGCCCAGGAGATCTGCAGCGACCAGTTCTGCGTCGGGTTCCAGCTTGCGCGCACGGCCGTCGAATCGAGCGCGCCGGTTTCGATGTCGTATCGCTCTTCGTCCGGCTCGCGGCCGCGGAAACGCGAGACTTCCAGCTTCATATTGTCGTGCACGTAGCCGGCCGTCAGCACGCCGAAGGTGATGTGCGTGGAATCGAGCCAATGGTGCGTGATCGGCGCTTCCGGCGAATCCATCGCGGTGAGGCGGTGCATGAAGGCCGGCGGCCCGAACGCCGGCTCGCCCGGCAGTCCGGCATAGACGAACACGGAATCCGTCGCCGACAGGCGATGCGAATAGGACGCCGACAGCTCCATGAAGAGATCGTGCGGGTGCTGACGATCGACGAGCGGTTCAACGCCGTCCGCCGTTTCCCCCGATGCGAAGGTGAGGGGATAGCCGCGCTTTCCCATCAGCGGATCGGGCGCCAGCATGGCGCGCAGATTGAGCGCGCCGCCATTCGAGAAATCGCGCCGCGCCGCGCCCATGATCATCCCGGCGAGGAACGTCTTCTCGTCCCCCTGCGGCCCGTCCTGCCAATCAGTGACGCCGTTGAGCAGCACATGGCCCATGAGCATCCAGTCGCCGGCCATCGCGTGCACGCCGCCGTGCTCGGCGACGTCCGGCTGCCAGCTCGTGCCCGAAGCGTCACGGCCCGTCGGATAGGCGCCGAGCGCGCTTCCCGTCGCGCCCATGTCATGGCCTGCGTGCTCGTCCGGGCCTTGATGCATCTCGTGGTGCATTTGGCCATGCTGCATTTGGCCATGCTGCATTTGACCGTCGTGCATCGGGTGATGATCGCCGTCATGCGTTTGCTGCGGCGGCTGTTCCGGCTGCGGCGCCGGGGCATGATCGTGCGTCTGCGGGGCAGGCGCAGCCGCTTGCGCGGGCGGATGCGCGTGCTCTTGCGCGTAGACGGGGCCGGCGAGCAGCAGCGTCGCGGCGAGCGTGCAGGTGCGGAACATGAAGGGCTCCATTCTAAAGCCGATACGACGACGGGGTTTAGGAAACATCAAAGCGCGACGCTCCTGAGCCTGAGCGCGTTGGCGATGACGCTGACGGAGGAGAGCGCCATCGCCGCCGCCGCGATCGCGGGCGAAAGCAGGAGGCCGAACGCCGGATAGAGGGCGCCCGCCGCGATCGGCACGCCGAGCGCGTTGTAGACGAACGCAAAGAAGAGGTTCTGCCGGATGTTGCGCATCACCGCGCGCGAGAGCCGCCGCGCCCGCACGAGCGACGAGAGATCGCCCCTGAGCAGCGTCACGCCGGCGCTTTCTATCGCGACGTCGGCGCCGGCGCTCATCGCGACGCCGACATCGGCCGCGGCGAGCGCGGGCGCGTCGTTCACGCCGTCGCCGGCCATGCCGACGACGCGGCCTTCTTGCTTCAGGCGCGCGACGAGCGCGGCCTTGTCTTCCGGGCTGACTTCGGCTTCGGCCTCCGCGATGCCGAGGCTGCGCGCGACGGCATTGGCGGTGACGCGGTTGTCGCCGGTCATCATCACCAGCCGCACGCCTTCGTTTTGCAGCGCCCGCACGGCGCCAAGCGCGGAGGGCTTGATCGCGTCGGCGATCGCGAAGAAGCCCGCGAGCCGCCCATCGATGCTCATGTGCACGACGGTGGCGCCATCCCTGCGCGCCACATCCGCGTCCGTTTCGTTGACTTCGATGCCCGCCGCTCGCAGGAAGCCTGCGCCACCGAGCCGGAGAGCGCGGCCATCGACCTTGCCCGATACGCCCTTGCCGATTGGAGAGTCGAATTCCGATGCTTCGCCGAGCGTGAGCCCGCGCTCGGTCGCGGCGCGCACGATCGCGTCGGCGAGCGGGTGTTCGCTGCCGCGCTCCAGGCTGGCGGCCAGGCGCAGCAGCTCGTTCGCGTCGAAACCATGCGCTGCGCGCACATCGATCACGGAGGGGCGTCCCTCGGTGAGCGTGCCGGTCTTGTCCACGACGAGCGTGTCGATCTTCTCGAACCGCTCCAGCGCTTGCGCGTCCTTGAAGAGCACGCCCGCGCGCGCCCCGCGTCCGACGCCGACCATGATCGAGATCGGCGTCGCCAGCCCGAGCGCGCAGGGGCACGCGATGATCAGCACCGAGACGGCCGCGAGCAGCGCATGCGCGAGCCGCGGCTCCGGCCCGAGCGTCGCCCACGCAGCGAACGCCAGCGCCGCCGCCGCGATCACCGCCGGCACGAACCATCCCGACGCCTGATCCGCGAGTCGCTGGATCGGCGCTCGCGAGCGCTGCGCCTGGGCGACCATATCGACGATGCGCGCGAGCATCGTGTCGGCGCCGATTCTCTCGGCGCGCATGACGAACGATCCGGTCTTGTTGAGCGAGCCCGCGATCAGCTTTGCGCCAGTCTCTTTCGTGACCGGCATCGCTTCGCCGGTGACGAGCGATTCATCGATCGACGCGCGCCCTTCGATGAGCGCGCCGTCCACCGGGATCTTCTCGCCCGGCCGCACGCGCAGCCGATCGCCGACGCCGATGTGTCCGATGTGCACTTCTTCGTCGGCGCCGTCGTCGCGGATGCGCCGCGCGGTCTGCGGCGCCAGCTCCATCAAGGCGCGAATGGCCCCCGACGTGCGCTCCCGCGCGCGCAGTTCCAGCACCTGTCCGAGCAGCACGAGCACGGTGATGACGGCCGCCGCTTCGAAATAGACGGGAACCGACCCGTCCGAATTGCGGAAGGTCGCGGGAAAGGCGCTTGGCGCCAGCACCGCCGCGACGCTCGCGAGAAACGCCACGCCGACGCCCATCGCGATGAGCGTGAACATGTTGAGATTGCGCGACTGAAGCGACGCCCAGCCGCGCGCGAAGAACGGCGCGCCGGCCCACACCACGACCGGAGTCGCCAGTGCGAATTGCAGCCAGTTCGAGATGCGCGGGGATATGAGATGCGAAAGGCCGAACAGGTGTCCGCCCATCTCCAGCGCGAACACGGGCAGCGTCAGCGCAAGCCCGATCCAGAACCGCCGCGTCATGTCGGCGAGCTCGGGGTTCGGCCCTTCCGCGGCCGCCGGGTTCATCGGCTCCAGCGCCATGCCGCAGATCGGGCACGCGCCCGGACCGTCCCGGACGATCTCCGGGTGCATCGGGCAGGTCCACCGGCCGCCCGCCTGTCCGCTCGCCGGCGACGGCGGCGCAGGGCGATGACCGTGCCCGTGGTGAACTGGGCCATGGCAGGCGTGGGTGTGGGCCTCGGTCATGTTGCGCATCGGCCTACGGCTTCCCATCATGGGAAGGTCAAGCGGGAGATTTGCGGATGCGGATAGGGGAGGCTGCGGAGCGCTCGGGGGTCTCGGCCAAGATGATCCGGCACTATGAGGGGCTCGGCCTGCTGCCGCGCGCAGCGCGGCGCGACAACAATTACCGCGACTATGATGAGCGCGACGTGGCGGTTCTGCAATTCATCCGGCGCGCGCGCGACCTCGGCTTCTCGCTCGACGAGGCAGGCGTGCTCTTGTCGCTCTGGCGCGACCGCGGGCGATCGTCGGCGAAAGTGAAGCGGCTGGCCGAGCAGCACATCGCCGATCTCGACCGCCGCATCGCCGAGATGCGGTCGATGGCCGATACGCTCCGCGGCCTCGCGAGCGCTTGCCGCGGCGATCAGCGTCCGGAATGCCCGATCCTGGCCGACCTCGCCGGCGCCCGGGCGAAGCATTGACCATGCAGGACCAACCGAGCGCGGGCCGCATCGACGGCAAGACGCATCTCCTCCCGGTGCGGGTCTATTTCGAGGACACCGACTTCACCGGCATCGTCTACCACGCCAATTATCTGCGTTTCTTCGAACGCGGCCGCTCCGATTTCCTGCGCCTTTCCGGCATCGGCCACACCGAGCTGCTGCACGGCCCCGATCCCACCGTGCTCGCCGCGCGCAGGCTGGAGATCGAGTTCGTGAAGGCCGCCCGGATCGACGACGCGCTCCTGGTCTCCTCTCGCTTCGCGGCCCGCCAGGGCGCGCGCCTCACGATGGCCCAGGAGATCCATCGGGGCGGGGACCTGATCGCCGCGGCGCGCGTGGAGGTCTGCTGCCTCTGGCCGGACGGCCGCCCCAAGCGCCCCCCGTCGGGGTTCATGGCCCTGGTCGCGCCCTACCTTCCCTGAGCGGAAGGCCCGAGAGCCTCCGTGTCCATGTTTTGACAAGTTCCTCCGCCTAATCGGGTCGAATCGCACGTTTATGATTCACGCCGGGGGGGCCGGTCTCGCGCGTCGGGGCCGCAGGAACGGGAATCGCCATGGAATCCACCACACGCGCCGCCGCGGACATCACCATCTGGAGCCTGTTCGCCGAGGCGGACCCGGTGGTGAAGGCGGTCATGTTGATGCTGGCGATCGCCTCGCTTTGGAGCTGGGCGGTGGCGATCGACAAATGGATGTCGTTCGGGGAGCTGGAGGGCAAGGCCCGTCAGTTCGAGAAGGTGTTCTGGTCCGGCCAGTCCCTGGAGGAGCTGGACGACCGCTATTCCGACCGTCCGCGCGACGCGCTGGCGCGGGTGTTCGCGGCCGCCTCGCGCGAGTGGCGCGAGCTGCGCCGCGGCGCGCAGCTTTCGGCCGAAGCCGCGAACATGATGATCGACCGCTGCGACCGGCTCATGCAGGCCCAGATCGCGCGCGAGCTCGAACGCGCGGGCAGGGGTTTCGGCGTGCTTGCCTCGGTCGGCGCCGCGGCCCCCTTCATCGGCCTTTTCGGCACGGTGTGGGGCATCATGAACGCCTTCACCAACATCGCGCGCGAGCAGCAGACCAATCTCGCGATCGTTGCGCCGGGCATCGCCGAGGCGCTCTTCGCCACCGCGCTCGGCCTCGTCGCGGCCATTCCGGCGGTCATCTTCTACAACAAGTTCACCGGCGATCTTGACCGCTTCGCCGACCGGCTCGAGGGCTTCGCCGATGAAGTCTCCGCGCGCGTGTCGCGGCGCCTGAGCGAGCGCATGTAATGCCGGCGATCTCCAAATCCGGGCGCCGCATGAGCGGCGGGCACGGCCGCAAGAACCGGCTGGCGACGATCAACGTCACGCCTTTCGTGGACGTGATGCTGGTGCTGCTCATCGTGTTCATGGTCACCGCGCCGCTGCTGACGGTCGGCGTTCCGGTCGATCTGCCGCGCACCGAGGCCAAGCAGATGGCGCCCGAGACCGAGCCGCTGACGGTCACGTACCGGGCCAATGGCGAGGTCTATCTGCAGGAAACCAAGATCGAGAAGTCGGAGCTTCTGGCGCGCCTCGGCGCCATCGCCCGGGAGGGCTATGATCGCCGCATCTTCATCCGCGCCGACGAGACCGCGCCTTATGGCGGCGTCGCCGAATTGATGGCGACGCTGAGCGCGGCCGGGTACCGCAATCTCGGCCTCGTCACCGATCCGCTGAACGCGCCCGCCCGTCCTGGGAAGGCGAAAGCCAAGGCCGCGCCGGAACCCGGCGCGCCGAACTGAGGCCCTGAATGCGCCTCGGCTGGATCGTCTCCATCGTCGCCCACGCGCTCGCAGTGCTCGTGACGCTGATCTCGTGGCCGGTGTCCGCCGCAAACAAGATGGACGTCGGCAACGTGGTGCCGATCGAGATCGTGACGCTGGCGCCGCAGACCAGCGTGGCGCCGATCGCCTCGCAGGAGCCCGAGGAGCAGGCGGTGCAGGAAGCCGCCCCTGAAGAGGAGACCGCGCCCGAGCCGGCGCCTGAGCCCACGCCCGCGCCGCGTCCTCAGCAGCCTTCGCTGAACGATTTCCTGTCCGATGTGACGAGCCTTTTGCAGGACAAGCAGAAGGACAAGCAGAAGGCCCGCCCGCGCCAGACCGAAGGCGAGCGCGGCGAGCGTCCGCGGGCGCGCGCCGGGCTCGGGCAGGCCGAAGCGGCGGCCCTCAATGATCGCCTGATCGCGCTCATGCGCTCCCACATGCGCCGCAACCGCTGCTGGCGTGCGCCCGCGGACCTGCCGAATCCGGAACGCCTTATTGTCACCGTGCGGGTGCGGCTTGATGCGCGCGGGCGGCTGAATGGAGAACCCCAGCTCGTGTCGCCCACCTCGACGTTCGGCGATCCCCCGATGCGCGCGGCCGCTGACGCCGCGCTGCGGGCGGTGCTCGCCTGCGATCCGTTTCCGTTCGCCGACGATCCCGTCGCGGCCGATCATTACGAAGTGTGGCGCGACATGGAATTCACCTTCGATCCCAGCCAATTATCTGGCTGACCCAGTCAAGAAAAGGACCACGCATGAGCGTTTCGAAGAGCGCCGCCTCCGACGCTCCCCGGACGCCGCGCAGCGGCGATCCGGGGCCCAAGCCGCAATTGGCGCGACGTAGCCGAGCGGCGCGTTGGACCCCGGCTCTTCGCGTGCGGCGCACGCTGCGGCCGGGGAGCGTGGCGTGCCGCTTGATGTTCGCCGCGTGCGCGGCGCTCTGCCTTGTTTTCGCCGTGTCGCCGCCCGCGCGCGCCGAGCTGCGCGTGCCGATCACCGAAGGCCACCTCGATCCGATGCCGATCGCGGTGCCCGATTTCATCGGCGCCGATGAGCGCGCCCAGCAGATCGGCCGCGACGTCGCCGGCGTGATCCGCGCCGATCTGGAGCGCTCCGCGCTTTTCCGCCCGCTCGATCCGGCCGCCTTCATCCAGCGCCTGACGGACGTGAACATTCCGCCGCGCTTCGCCGATTGGCGCGTGCTGCGCGCGCAGGCGCTGGTCGTCGGCCAGGCCACGATGCTGCCCGACGGCCGCTTGCGCATCGAGTTCCGCCTCTGGGACGTGCTGGGCGAGCAATCCGTGCTCGGCCTGCAATTCGCAACGACGCCGGACAATTGGCGCCGCATCGCCCATCGCGTCGCCGACCAGGTCTACAAGCAGATCACCGGCGAGGAGGGCTATTTCGACACCCGCATCGTGTTCGTGTCGGAATCCGGCCCCAAGACCCGCCGCGTGAAGCGCCTGATGATCATGGATCAGGACGGCGCCAATCCGTTCTACCTCACCGGCGCGAGTTTCATGTCGATCACGCCGCGCTTCTCGCCGAACACGCAGCTCATCACCTACATGGCCTATGAGGACGGCCGCCCGCGCGTCTATCTCTTCAATCTGGAGACCAATCGCCGCGAGGTGCTGGGCGACTTCCCCGGCATGACGTTCGCGCCGCGCTTCGCGCCGGACGGCAACGCCGTGGTGCTTTCCCTCGACCAGGGCGGCAATTCCGAGATCTACCGAATGGATCTGCGCACGCGTCAGCGCGCGCGCCTGACCGACCATCCCTCGATCGACACCTCGCCGTCCTACTCCCCCGACGGCTCGCGGATCGTCTTCAACTCCGACCGCGGCGGCACCCCGCAGCTTTACGTCATGGACGCCAATGGCGGCGGCGTGCGCCGGATCAGCTTCGGGGAAGGGCGCTACATGACCCCCGTCTGGTCCCCGCGCGGCGATCTCATCGCCTTCACGCGCCAGTCCGGCGGCCGCTTCGCCATCGGCGTCATGCGCCCCGACGGCACTGGCGAGCGGATCCTGTCGGAATCCTATCTCGACGAGGGCCCGTCCTGGTCGCCGAACGGCCGCGTGATCGTTTTCTTCCGTGAGGCGAGTCCCGGCGCCGGTCCTCGCGTCTGGTCCATCGATCTCACCGGCCGCAATCTGCGCCAGATGGCGACCCAGACCGACGCCTCCGACCCCGCCTGGTCGCCGCTTTTGCCATGATACGGGCCTTATAATCGGGGTCGTTAAGGACTCATTAGTGCTGACAAGTTGAAAGACGCCAACACGATCAATAAGCTCGATTCCGCCCAGAAGCGGTCAAGGACGGACTTCCGTCGCCTTTGAGAAAGAAGGAGCAACCCATGCGCACCAGGATCGCGCTCATTCTCGCCTTGGCGGCGGCGACGGCTTTGAGCGCCTGCGCCGGACGTCGCGAAGCGCCGGCCTTGCCCGCGCCCACCGAAGCTCCCCCGATCGCGCCGCAAGCCCCGTCGGGTCCCGTGGCCGGCTCCCTGGAGGACTTCCGCGTCAATGTCGGCGAGCGGGTGTTCTTCGGCTACGACCGCTCCGACCTCGCGCCCGAGGCGCGCCAGATCCTGGAACGCCAGGCCGCTTGGCTGCGCCGCTATCCGAGCGTCCGCATCCTGGTCGCCGGCAATTGCGACGAGCGCGGCACGCGCGAATACAACCTCGCGCTCGGCGCGCGCCGCGCCGCGGCCGCCCGCGATTATCTCACTTCGCTCGGCGTCCCCGGCAACCGCATCGAGACGGTTTCCTACGGCAAGGAACGCCCGCTCGATCCGCGCTCGAACGAAGAGGCCTGGGCGGTGAACCGCAACGCCCACAGCCAGATCGTCTCCGGCGCCGTGAGCTGAGCCATTCCCCAACGACGGGGGAGGCCGCATTTTCGCCGAACAAGCCTGCGGTAGATCGCGTCCCATGACGCGATCTACCCAGCGCTCAACCGCGCGCGCCCTGGCGTGCGCCGCGATGCTTTTCAGCCTGGCTGCGGCGCCTGCCGCCTACGCGCAGGCCTACGACACGCCGCCCAGCTCGAACCTCCTGCAGGACCGCGTGGAGGAGCTGCAGCGCCGGCTGCTGCAGGCGACCGACGAGAACGAGCGCCTGCAATTCCAGCTGCGCCAGCAGCAGGAGGAGAACGCGCGCCTGCAGAGCATGGTGAACGATCTCGCCGCCGCGCAGCGCGCGCCCGCGCCTGCCCCCGCGCCGGCCCGCAATCGCGCTGCGCCCCCGCCCCCGCCGCCCCCGCCCGCCGCTGAGGCAGCGCCGCCGCGCGGCGCGGAAGGCTCGCTCGGCTCCATTCCCGCGCGCGATCTCGCCGGCGGCGCGCCCCCGCCGACCGTGGTCGCGCCGCCGACGCCGCCCGCAGCGCAGGCGTTTCCGGCCGCCGCGTCCGACGCCTACGCCAACGCCCGCTCGCTGCTGGTCAATGGCCAGATCCGCCAGGCCGAACAGGCCTTTGCCGATTTCGTTGCCCGCTTCGGCAATGATCCGAACGCGGCCGATGCGCGCTATTGGTACGCCTTCGCGCTCTTGGCGCGCGACGCCAACCAGGAAGCTGCGACCTCCTTCGTCGATTACCTGCGCCGCTATCCGCAAGGGCCGCGCGCCCCGGACGCCATGGTGCGTCTCGGCGTGGCGCTGAAGGGCATGGGCCAGATACCGCAGGCCTGCCGCGCTTTCGCCGACGTGGCCGTGCGCTATCCCAACGCCGCCCGCGCCACCCGCGACAGCGCCGCGAGCCAGGCCCGCGCCCTGAACTGCCGCTAGGCTGCCGCTAGCATGCTAAGCTGGCGGCGATGATCGCGCCGCCTTTCACCGATCTGCTGCGCGCCGAGCCGGCGATCCTCGTCGCGTTTTCCGGCGGCGGCGATTCAACGGCGCTCCTGCATCTGCTGTGCGAGGAGGTGGGCACCGCGCGCATCGTCGCCGGCATCGTCGATCATGCCGCGCGTCCTGGCTCGGATGAGGAGGCGCGTCTTGCCGCGGGGCGCGCCGAAGCGCTGGGCGTGCGCGCGAGAATCCTCACCCTGCAAGATGTTCAGCGCAGCCAGGCCGCATGGCGCCGCGCCCGCTATGTCGCGCTCTGCGGTCTCGCCCGCAAGATCGGCGCGCAACGCATCGCCGTCGCGCACACCCGCGACGATCAGGCCGAGACGGTGTCCATGCGCGCGCGGCGTTCGAAGGACGCGCGACTGCTGGCCGGCATGGCGCCGATCGCGCCGGCGCCGGTCTGGCCCGAGGGCAGGGGCCTGCGCCTCGTGCGCCCGCTGCTCGATGTCGGCCGCGCCGAGCTGCGCGGCTGGCTCCGCGCGCGCGGCGCCGAATGGATCGAGGACCCCTCCAATGAGAACGATGCGTATGAGCGCGTCCGCACACGTCGCCTGCTGTCGGCCTCGGAGATCGCGCGCCTGGCGCATGAAGCCGCGCGCTTGCGTGAGGGCGCCGAGGCCATCGATCGCGCCGCGGCGGCCTGGATCGCCGCCCATGTCCGTCTCGACGGCGGCCGCGCCGTGTTCCCGCTCGCCGCCCTTGCGCCGCTCCAGGATGGCGCGGCGCGCGCGGTTTCGGCGCTCATCGCGGCGGCGGCCGGCGCCGAGTCGGAGCCGCCGATCGAAAAGGTCCGCGCCCTCCTCGCGCGCGGGACCGGAACCTTGGGCGGGGCCAAGGTCGGGGCCAGGGGCGGGCAGGCGACCGTCTCGCGCGATCCCGGCGCCCTGCTGGGCAGGGGCAAGGAGGCGCGCGCGATTTGGATCGACCTGCCGCAGGGGAAGCCTCTGGTCTGGGACGGCCGGCTGGAAATCGTCGCGCCGGGCCCCGGCTGGCGGATTGGCCCGGCGGCTGCGCCCCCCGACCCGACCGCGCCGGTTTTTTCGTCGGGCGGGCGCCGTTTTTCCCTTGCAGAAGCCCAGAGCGAGCAAGCGGCTGCCGAATGGCTGCTCGCCGCCCATCTTGAGCATCTGTTGCCGCTTGTTCACCCCGCTTTGAGCCGCGCGTGTTAGGATAAGCGCTAATGGGGTGTTAACGGGCGCGGCCGCGCCTATCTGATGGGACGCGCGCCGTGGTTCGAGGCGGCGGCGAAAGGTCGAGATGCAAATCCGAAATCTGCTGATCTGGGGCGTGATTGCGCTGGTCCTGGTGGTGCTGTTCACCGCGTTCCAGGGGCCTAGCCGCGCCGGGGCCGCCGGCTCGATGCCGTACAGCCAGCTCCTCGACGAGGTGCAGGCCGGCCATGTCAGCAAGGCCACCACCAAGGGCGACGCGGTCTACACCCAGACCAATGACGGCCGCGACTACGTGACGTTTGTCCCGGCCGGCACGATGGGCACGCTGGTCCAGCGGCTCGACGAGTCCGGCGTCCGCGTCGAGGCCTCGCCCCCGCGCACCGGCCCCTCGCTGGTCGATATCCTGATCGGCACGCTGCCGATGCTGCTGCTCATCGGCGCCTGGTTCTTCTTCATGCGCCAGATGCAGTCCGGCGGCCGCGGCGCCATGGGCTTTGGGCGCTCCAAGGCGCGCCTGCTCACCGAAGCCAAGGGCCGCATCACGTTCGAGGACGTCGCGGGCATCGACGAAGCCAAGGAAGAGCTCGGCGAGATCGTCGAGTTCCTGAAGGATCCCGGCAAGTTCCAGCGCCTCGGCGGCAAGATTCCGAAAGGCGCGCTGCTGGTCGGCCCGCCCGGCACCGGCAAGACGCTGCTCGCTCGCGCCATCGCCGGCGAAGCCAACGTGCCGTTCTTCACCATCTCGGGCTCCGACTTCGTCGAGATGTTCGTCGGCGTCGGCGCATCCCGCGTGCGCGACATGTTCGAGCAGGCCAAGAAGAACGCCCCCTGCATCATCTTCATCGACGAGATCGACGCGGTCGGCCGTCATCGCGGCGCGGGACTCGGCGGCGGCAACGACGAGCGCGAGCAGACGCTGAACCAATTGCTCGTCGAGATGGACGGCTTCGAGGCGAACGAGGGCATCATCCTCATCGCCGCCACCAACCGCCCCGACGTTCTCGATCCCGCGCTCCTGCGGCCGGGCCGCTTCGACCGCCAGGTCGTCGTTCCGAACCCGGACGTCATGGGCCGCGAGAAGATCCTCCGCGTGCACACCCGCAACGTGCCCGTCTCGCAGGACGTGGACCTGCGCGTGATCGCGCGCGGCACGCCCGGCTTCTCCGGCGCGGATCTGGCGAACCTCGTCAACGAAGCGGCGCTGCTCGCCGCGCGGCGCGGCCGCCGCATGGTGACGAGCCGCGAGTTCGAGGACGCCAAGGACAAGGTCATGATGGGCGCCGAGCGGCGCTCCATGGTCATGAGCGAGGACGAGAAGAAGCTCACCGCCTATCACGAAGGCGGCCACGCCCTCGTCGCGCTCAATGTTCCGGCCACCGATCCCGTGCACAAGGCCACGATCATTCCGCGCGGCCGCGCGCTCGGCATGGTCATGCAGTTGCCCGAGCGCGACAAGCTCTCGATGAGCTACGAGCAGATGATCTCGCGCCTCGCGGTGCTGATGGGCGGCCGCGTCGCCGAAGAGATCATCTTCGGCAAGGACAAGGTGACCTCCGGCGCAGCCAGCGACATCGATCAGGCCACGCGCCTCGCGCGCATGATGGTCACGCGCTGGGGCTATTCCGACGAGCTCGGCGTCGTCGCCTATGGCGAGAACCAGGACGAGGTCTTCCTCGGCATGAGCGTCTCGCGTCAGCAGAACATCTCGGAAGAGACCGCGCGCAAGATCGACGCCGAGATCAAGCGGCTCACCGAGGGCGGCTACACCGAAGCGCGCCGGATCATCTCCGAGAAGCGCGAGGAGCTGGAGCGGCTCGCCAAGGCGCTGCTCGAGTACGAGACCCTGACCGGCGAAGAGATCCACGCCGTGCTGCGCGGCGAGAAGCTCAATCGCCCCGAGGACAAGCCCTCCGCGCCGCGCCCGCCGACCCCGGCGCTGCCGGTGACGGACGAGGACGACGTTCCGGTGCACGATTCCCGCAATGGCCGTCCCTGGCCCGATCCCGCGCCGGCCTGAACCGCCGCTGCAACAGCGCCTTGCGAGCAGAGCTGACTGGCGCGTCCTCCACGTTTGCAGACTGAAGCGCACCCAGGGGAGAGGCAGGGTGAGGGGTGGCCTCATCCGCGATGCGCGCGTTCTTCGATCACGAAACTCCGTAGGCTGAGGATGTCGCAACTCCTCACCCCTGCCCCCCTCAGGGGAGAGGGGGCGCCCAAGCGACCTACGGAAGCAGCAATACGCGGCGCGCCAGCGGCGAACATAGGCGCTCGTGCGCGTACCAGCGCGTGAGCAGCGTCTTCTCCAAGAGCTCCGGATGCGCCGCGAGCACGTCCCCCGCGCCGTCCAGGCGCTCGGCGATCAGCGACAGGAACGCCAGCGTGATGGTCACGTTCGCCTTATGCGGCGCGCCGGCTTTCGCCGCGATCTTCTCGATGCCGCGCTGATAGCGCGCCGCCGCGTCGAGAAAGTCCGTCTCGCGCAGGAGCGCGATCGCGACCTCAACATGCGCGCGATGATCGAACGTGGCCGGATCGAGCGCGCCGGCCTCGAACGCCGCCAGCGTCATTTCTCCTCCAGTTTGTGGCTGTCGGCGGCCGTGAGCGTCAGCCCATAGACCGACTTCAATTGCTTGATCTTCGCGAGCGTCGCCGGCTTGAACGGCGCCTTGCCTTCGAACGCGTGCAGCACGACGCCTTCGATGAGGTCCCCGAGGCCGAGCTCAAGCTCGGCCGCGAGCGCCTTCAGCACCTTGAGCGTGCGCTTTTCCAATCGTACGCCCGTCTGCACCCGCTCAACCGTCGTCATGGTACTATGGTACCAAAGTACCATACGGCGTCAAGCGTTGCCCAATGTGGGTATGCGTGGGAAAAGCCGCGCGATTCTGGAGGCGAAGATGCTCGCGAACGCGACAGTCACTGCGATGGTCGGCACGATGCGGCCGGAAGCGGCCAAGGCCTTTTACGGCGACACCCTCGGACTCACGCTGCAGGGCGAGGACGGTTTCGCCGCCGTTTTCGCCGGCAAGAATGCGCGCATCCGCGTCTCGCGCGTGCCGGCCGTGACGCCGGCGGCCTATGCGGTGCTCGCCTTCAACGTCGATAATATCGACCAGGCGGTCGATGCGCTCGTCGCCAAGGGCGTGACGATGGCGCGCTATCCGATCTTCGTGCAGGACGCGCGCGGCATCTGGACCGCGCCGGACGGCACGAAGGTCGCCTGGTTCCACGATCCCGACCTGAACCTCCTCTCCCTCGTGCAATACGCGTGAGCGCGGCTGCGCCGAAGATCCCTGATCCGAAGATTGAGGGCGGACCGCTCGTGATGGGCGTGCTCAACCTCACGCCGGATTCCTTCTATGACGGCGGACGGTATGTGCGCCTGGAGAGGGCGATCGAGGCCGGCCGCGCGATGCTGGAAGCCGGCGCCGACATGCTCGACGTCGGCGGTGAATCCACCCGCCCTGGCGCCGCGCCGGTGTCGGAGCGGGATGAGATCGCGCGCGTCGTCCCGGTGATCGAGGCGCTGCACGGCGCGCCGATCTCGATCGACACCATGAAGCCGGCTGTGGCGCGCGCGGCTTTCGCCGCCGGCGCGATCCTCTGGAACGATGTGGGCGCGCTGGAAGCCCCGGGCGCGCTGCAGGCCGCGGCCGAGCTCAAGGCGCCGGTCGCCCTCATGCACAAGCGCGGCGAGCCGCGCACGATGCAGGAGAATCCAACTTACACGGATGTTGTCGGCGAGGTGATCGCGTACTTGAAGGCGCGCGCCGAGACGTGCGAGAGGGCGGGGCTGAAGGAGATCTGGGTCGATCCCGGCATCGGCTTCGGCAAGACGCTGCAGCACAATCTCGCGCTCATCCGCGCGCTGCCGCGCATCGCCGCCGAGACCGGCCGGCCGCTTCTGTTCGGCGCCTCGCGCAAGAGCTCCATCGCGCGCCTCGATCCGGCCGCGGCCCTGCCGCGCGACCGGCTGGGCGGCTCGATCGCCTTCGCGCTGGCCGCCGCGGAAGGCGGCGCGCGCATGGTCCGCGTGCACGACGTGCGCGAGACCGTGCAGGCGCTGCGGGTTTGGCGCGCCTTGAAGGCGTGATAGGATCGCGCCGATGGCCGACACCGCGCACCGCCGCTGGACGCTGGAGGAATACCTCGCCTGGGAGGCCGACCAGCCGACCCGCAACGAGTTCATCGACGGCCGCCCGCGCGCCATGGTCGGCGGCACGAACGCCCACAACCGCATCTCGGGCAACGTCTTCAGCTTCCTGCATGGCCGGCTCGCGGGGGGCCGGTGCATCCCCTACACGATGAACACGAAGGTCATGATCCCGAACGGCAACGTTCGGTATCCCGATGTCCTGGTCGATTGCGGTCCGTTCCGCGCCAACGACATCGCCGCGGTCGAGCCGAGCGTCGTGATCGAGATCTATTCGAAGAGCACCACGAAGATCGACCGCACCGAAAAGCTCGATGCCTACCGGCTTGTCCCCACGATCCGGCACATCCTCCATCTGCACCAGGACGAGGCCAAGGGCGTGCTCTGGTCGCGCGAGGAGAGCGGCTGGAAGGAAACGGCGCTCGAAGGCCCGCGCGCCAAGGCGCATTTCGCCGCCATCGAGGTGCGCATGCCGTTTTCGGCCGCTTATGCCGGGATGCCGCTGGGCGGCGAGAGCGGCGACGCATGAGCACGCAATGGTGGGCGCTGATCGGCGCGGGCGTGCTGGAGATCGTCTGGGCGTCGATGTTCAAGAACGCCTTCAAGAACGATCACGTCATCACCGCGATCACCATCGCCGCGATGATCGGCAGCTTCGAGCTCCTGTGGGTCGCGATGCGCTCGATCCCAGTCGGCACGGCCTATGCGGTGTGGACCGGCATCGGCGCGGTCGGCGCCGCGACAATCGGCATCGTGGCGTTCAACGAGCCCGCGACGGCGCTGCGCCTCGGCTGCATCGCGCTCATCCTCGCCGGCATCATCGGCCTCAAGGTCGCGGCATGAAGCAGGCGCGCATTCTCATTGTCGCCGGCTCCGATTCCGGCGGCGGCGCGGGCGTGCAGGCCGACATCAAGACGGTGACTGCGCTGGGCGGCTTTGCGACCACCGCGATCGCCGCGATCACCGTGCAGAACACGCTGGGCGTCACAGGCGTGCATCCGATCCCGCCGGAGATTGTCGCCGCGCAGATTGAAGCGGTGATGAGCGATATCGGCGCCGACGCGTGGAAGCTCGGCATGCTGGGCTCGACGGACATCGTCGAAACCGTCGCGGAAAGCTATTCCAGGCTCGGCGCGGGAATTCCGCTCGTGCTCGATCCGGTGATGATCGCGAAAGGCGGCGCCTCGCTCCTGGCCGAGGACGCGATCGACGCGGTGAAGTCCCGGCTTCTTCCTCTCGCGGCGATCGCGACGCCCAATGCGCCGGAGGCGGAGCGCCTGACGGGCCTGCCCGTGCGCGATCTCGACGGCCAGAAGCGCGCCGCCGAAGCGCTGCTCGAAGCCGGGGCGCGCGCGGTGCTGGTGAAGGGCGGCCACATTGGGGACGGCGCGATCGTCCGCGACGTGCTCGCCACGCAGGGGAATCTGGAAGTGTTCGAGGCCGAGCGCATCGACACCCGCGCCACCCATGGCACCGGCTGCACGCTCGCCTCGGCCATTGCGGCGGGGCTGGGGGAGGGCCTCCCGCTCCGCGAGGCGATCGTCCGGGCCCGGACCTATTTGCGCCGCGCCATGCTGAACGCGCCCGGCTTTGGGCGAGGCGCCCAGCCGCTCGGTCATGCGTGGCCCTTCAATGCCTCAACGGTGCGCGACGCGCCCTGAATGCGCGTAAAGGGCGGCTGGACTGGCGTTTCCACCCCCCCGCGCCCATACTTTCTTTGTTCGCCTGACGGGCGAGCGTGGGAGTTTCGTGCGCCATGCGCATCTGGTTCGTCGACGCGTTCACCGATCGGGTGTTCAGCGGCAGTCCCGCTGCCGTGGTCCCGCTCGAGCGTTGGCTGCCGGACGCCGCTCTGCAAGCCATTGCTGCGGAGAACAGGCTTTCCGAAACCGCTTTTCTCACGCCGACGGGCCTCAAGGGCAATTACCAGCTGCGCTGGTTCACCCCGCTCGCCGAAGTGCCGGTGTGCGGCCACGCGACTCTCGCCGCCGGCGCCGTGCTGATGACCGAGATCGAGGCCGATCTCGAAGTCGTCGTGTTCGACACCCAGGCCGGCGCGCTCGTGGTGCGCAAGACCGAAGAGGGCTTCACCCTCGACATGCCGCGCAAGCCGCGCTCGAGCTGGATTGCGCCCGAAGAGCTCGTCGAGGCCATCGGCAATCCCCGCGTCGAGGACGCCTTCATCGGCGAGTACGCGAATATTGTTCTGGACACGGAGGATGCGGTCCGCGAGCTGAAGCCGGACTTCGCCGCCATCGATCGCCTCGTGCGCGGGCCGCGCCAGGGTTGCCTAACGGTCACCGCCGCCGCCGACGAGGGCAAGCCCTACGATTTCGTCTCGCGCTTCTTTGCGCCGGGCGTCGGCATGCCGGAGGATCCCGCCTCCGGCGCCGCCTTCGCGGACCTCGCGCCCTATTGGTCCGATCGGTTCGACTATGACAGCGTCATCGGCTACCAGGCCTCCAAGCGCGGCGGCTATGCGCGCGCGATCCAGACCCTGTCGAGCGTGCGTCTGCTGGGCCAGGTCGCGGTCTATCTGCGCGGCGAGCTCGATGCCTCGATCGCGCGCCTGCACAATCGCCCGTCCATCGCGCCCGATCCGCTGCCGCGCGCCAGGCGCAAGCGCAAGCAGCCGCACGCGCGCGGCCTCGAACAGGCGCCGATCTTCGAGGACGCCGAAGCGATCGAGCTGCCGGACGTTCCTTCTCCGCCCGCGCCGCCGCCGCTGACGGCCGCCAACGACGATCTTCTCGTCCGCCGCGACGAGCAGGAGGCTGGCCGCGCCGACGCGGTCGAGACCCACGCGATCGTCGAACCTCCAGAAGAGGACGAGGACCTCGCCGAGCCGCCGAGCGCGCGCATGCTCGCCATCGGCGACGAGGACGAGGAAGCGGAGGCCGCCGAGCCGGCGGTCGAGGATTCAACCTGGCAGAGCGGAGCGCAGATAGCGCCAGCCTTCCTGCGCGACGAATAGCCCAACCACGATGAGCCCGAACGCCACGACCGCGTTCGGGCTGATGGTCTCGCCGAATGCGACCGCGCCGAGCGCCAGCGCCCAAACCGGCAAGAGGTAATTCGTCTGCGTCACGAACACCGGTCCGGCCGTGCGCACGAGCTGGAAGAAGGCGATGCTCGCGATGCCCGTCGGCCCGAGCGCCAGCCCGACGATAGCGAGCCAAGCGGCGGGGCCGGGCGTCGCGCCGTTGAGCGTGTCCCAGATCGCGAACGGCGCGGCCAGCAGCGCCCCCCACGCCGTCCAGCCCGCCGCCGCCTCCAGCGGCGAGATCTGCGGGCCGCCGCGCGCCACGAGCGTGTTGATCGCGTAGCAGACCGCGCCCGCGGTCGCGGCCGCCTGCGCCGCGAGCGTCGCGTGGGCGAAATCGCCAAGCGCGGCCGGGCCCATGAGCACCGCGACGCCGGAAAAGCCGAGCAGCAGCCCGAGAAACGCCGAGGCGCTCGGCTTGTGATCGGCCGGCGTGAAGACCGGGATGAACGCCGCCACCAGCAGCGGCGAGAGCGCGTTGTAGAGCCCCACGAGCCCGGACGTCGCGCCGAGCTGCGCATAGGCGAAGAGCGCGAAGGGCGCCGTGCCGCCGAAGAAGCCGAGCAGGACGAGCTTGCCGCGCTTGTTGCGCGTCGGCGGCGGCTCCTGCCCCCGCGCGCGCCGCCACATCAGCAGGAGATTGAGCAGCGTCGTGGAGAGCGCGAGCCGGGTGGCCACGATCTGCCAGGGGGTCGCGCCGTCATGCAGCCCGACCCGCACCATCGCGAAGGCCGAGCCCCAGAGAGCCACGCAGAGAGAGAAGAGGAGCCAGTCGGCTGCGCCGGGGCGCTTTGCAGGCATTCAGGAGTCCCGGGCGGCGCGTCCCGCGCGTCGGCCATCAACGGTCGGATGGCATGCGCCGTGCCGTGACCCGCGTCACTTGCCAAGGCCTATCCGACGCGCACCGCGCCCGTTTGTCGCAAAGTTCCCAAGCGCCTGGCGCGGGGCCATATTCCGCGCATGGACGATCTCTATCACCCGCGCGTCTTGGAGCTGGCCGCCGAGATCCCGCACGTTGGGCGCCTCGACGCGCCGGACGGGTCCGCCACGAAGGTGAGCCGGGTGTGCGGCTCGGTGGTGCGCGTGGACCTGAAGCTCCGCGAGGGCGCGGTGAGCGCGTTCGCCATCGACCCGAAGGCCTGCGCGCTCGGCCAGGCGGCCGCCTCCGTGCTCGCCCAGCATGCCGTCGGCGCGAGCGCGTCGGAGATCCGCGCCGCGCGCGAGGCCCTGAAAGCCATGCTGAAGGAGGGGGCGCCGCCCCCGGTTGGCAGGTTCTGGGAGCTGCGGCATCTTGAGGGTGTACGGAACTATCCGCCGCGGCACGCCTCCACCATGCTCGCCTTCGACGCCGCCGTCGCGGCGCTGGACGAGGCGGAGGCGAAGGCCGCGGTCGCGTGACGAGGCCCCCCAAGAAGGGCCCTGAGTGAAGTGGGGAAACGCATGCAGAAGCAGGCGGTGGGCGCGTGTGCGCCGCAACGGGTTCTCGTGGTCGCGGCGGCGTTCTTGGGCGCGTTCTGCGCCGCCGCATGGGCCGACGATCCGCGCCCGGCCTTTGATCTATCCTCGTTCGAGCGCGATCCGTCTGCTTATGTCGCGGCGCGCTACGCCGCCGCGACGGCGTTCGTCGATTTGCGCGCTGACCTGGAGGCCGCCGGCTTCTCCTGCTCTGCGCCCAGGGGCGCTGACGCCGTCGCCTGCGGACGCGCCCGCGCCGCGCAATGCTCCACGCTTTGGCGCATCGAGCGGGCGCGCGCGGATGAGCTCCCGCAGGTGGAGCGCGCACGCCGTTGCCGCGGCGTGATCCAGGCCGCGCCGCGGCCCCGCCACAGCCGCGAGGCCTATCGCGCCGCCGGCGCGCTGCTGCTCGGCGGCCCCGACGCGCAATAGGCGCGGGCTGCTTAGCCATCCGGACGCCTGGCAACTCAAGCTGGTGGGCATCTTTCGGTTGCAACCCCCATTGCGCTCCCCTAGACATGCCCCGGATCCAGCACAGCTGTGGCTGGACGCGGACGGCGCAGCGACGTCGCCCCTTTCTGAGTTGGGAGGTGAGCGTGCTGGCTGACGCCGTCGTCCTGTTGCTCCGCATCATCCTGGGGCTCAGGTACGTCCTGCTCGCGGCGCTCGTGGTTGCAGCGCTCGTTGCGATCAACGGCTACAACGCCTGGAAGGAAGTGCTCTTCACGGTCGCGGCGATCGCGCTCGCCGTATTCTTGTTCGAGACGTTCGCGCTGAGCGCCAAGGCACCTTATTTCAACAACCGCTCGCTGGACAAGCGCGTGCCTCGCATCGCCTATCTCCTGCGCTTGTGCCGCAAGTCTTTGTCGATCGTCTCGGATAAATACGACGCCCTTGTCTGGGACTCTGATCCGGTGATCAAGGCGCTGGAAGCGGTGCCGGACGGTGTGTCCATCGAGCTATATCATCGCGCGCCCGAGATTGATCCCGCATCGGTGAAGTTCCGCGCCTGGTGCGAAAAGCGCGGTGTGACGCCGATGCGTCTCCGCGCGCTCATCAAAGACCGCATCATCGTGGACGGCGCGAACGTGCGCGCGGAATTCTCCGACAGCGGACAGATTTTCCCGGGCCGCCCTGCGACGTTCTATTTTGGGAATTTGGAGGTTGCGGAAGCGGCGCGCCAAGGCCTCGATAAGGCGTTGGAGGCGGACGCCGAGGAAAGAAAAGAGGACGCCAAGAGAGCGGCGTCGAATGAGCTTCCGGCGCAGGAGGCCAAAGGCTAGGGGGCGGTCGCGATGGGGGGACTAGAATTTTTTGAGAGCGGCGCGCCGGCGTCGAGCGGGAGCCTCTTTAGCAATGTGACCGCGCTGTGTGGTCCGCCGGTGCTTACTCCCGAACAGCTCATCGGCCTCGCGGCCATAGGCGCAGCCATCTCTGTGGCAGCGTTGCCGACCACGCTTGAGATACGGATGAAGCAAGCGACTCTTGCTGCGACCGCGCCGGGGTTCGAGCGAAGCGCGCCGATCAGCCGTGCCAGCGACCTCACCGGCTTTCTGATGTTTGGCGGGCTGTGCAACATCTTCGGCCTGTTTGTCGGCCTCAACAAATGCCCCCCGGGAGCGCGAATCCTCGATCCGATGATCGTCGCGATGTATCTCGTTTGGGTCGGGTTCGGCGTCTTCCTGATCGGCTTCGTCCTCTACTACTACAGATCCCACATCGTGGATCGCCTGAACAACCTCAAGGCCAAGATCGCGCTCACTTCGATCCGACCAAAGTCGAAACCGCGAACGCCACGGCCGTCAGCGCCGCGTACGCCGCCACCTGGTTGAAGGAAGGCTGCACACCGGTCGCAAGAGCGATCACGCCGCCGATAGCCAGCAGGTAAGGACTGAAGAGGACGACAATCCCAAGTATTGGCCATAGCGCAGAATGCCTCTCCTCGAGGCCTTTGTCTTGATTGCGCGCGTCGTGGCCGTCAGTACTATGATGAGTCATGTCGAGCCCACAGATAGGGAAGCTCGCGAGCTAAGGTATCCGGGGATCCCCAATACTTGATTAGCGCCTTCGGTTCCCTACAGGCACACCTAGGCGGAGTCGCAGAGCGACGCGACACAATCTTGCGAAGCATTCAGTAATGTGCGGATGCAGCGAAAAATCTTGCCGTGAACAGCGCGTTGCTTCGCCGCACGCCGCCGTGATCAGAACATTGTGTTGTTGTTGCGCGACGTTTCCGGCACCGGCTGGATGACGTCCCAATGCTCGACGATCATCCCGTTCTCGACGCGCAGAATATCCACCACCGCGAAGCCGCGATGCTCCGGCGTCGGCTTCACGTGCGAATGCACAGCCGCGAGATTGCCATCGACGATAATGCGCTTCACTTCGCACGTCATTTGCGGGCTCGCGGCGCGGAACCCTTCGAGCGCGGCGATCGCCGTGTCGCGCCCGTCCGCCGCCACCGGATTGTGCTGGATATAGCCCGGCGCGACGTGGGTCATGAACGCTTCGCGGACCTTGCCCTGGTTGCAGAAGAGGTCGCTGAACGGCGTGACGATGCCGCGCGTGACCTCGGTCTGCGATGGCGCGGCGGCCGCCGGGGCTTCGTTGGCCTCGATGCTGACGCAGGCCGCGAGCGAAAGCGCCGCCGCGGCGGCGGCCAGAAGCTTCTTCATGTCGTCCTCCCCTTGTGTTCCAGCTTCTTCTAGCCGAACGCCGGGCGCGGTCGCCACTGGCGGGGAAGGAGAATGAAAGGGGGCCGGGTCACAAGGACGTGGGGAGATCAGAACATCGGATGCGGATTGGCCGAGGCCTCGGGCGTAGGCTGCACCACGTCCCAATGCTCCGCGATCCTGCCGTTCTCGACCCGGAAAATGTCCACGATCGCGAGCGGCCGCTCCCCCGGCTTCAGCATCGCCCGCACATGCGCCGCCGCCAGGTTCCCGTCCACGATCAGGCGTTGGACCTCGCAGGTCCGCTCCGGGTTCGCCGCCGCGAACGCCTCCAGATGCGCGATCGCCGCGTCCCGCCCGTCGAGCGCGTTCGGATTGTGCTGGATATAGTCCTCCGCCATGTAGCGCATGAACGCGGCGCGGACCTGCCCTCGCGTGCAGAACATCTCCATGAATGGCGCCACAACCGCGCGCGTGGCCTGCGTGGTCGAGCCCGCCGGCCCCGAATTCATCTCGACGCTGACGCATCCGCCCGCGAGCGCGCTTGCCGCCGCGGCGGCGATGAGGGCCTTCTTCATATCGTCCTCCCCAGTCTCGGAATGGGTGCGCCAACCGCCGAAAGAAGGGAAGAGAACGGGTCGATTTCCCGTCCGGGCTCTGGTATCAGGCTCGCCATGCTTCGCCGCCACGCATTTTCGACGACGACCACCACCAGCTGAGGCCGGCGGCGCGAGACGAGGCGCGCCGCAGCGGCCGGCGCGGTCCCTCGTCGGATCCCTGAACGTCGATCCCTAAATCAAGCATCGCCATGTCGTCGCCATCGCTTCCTGCCTGGGGCCTTCTGGGCCTCGTCCGCCTCTATCGCGTCGCGCTGTCGCCGGTCGCGGCCGCGTTCGCGCTTGGGCGCTGCCGCCACGAGCCGAGCTGCTCGGCCTTCGCGGAAGAGGCGGTGCGACGGCACGGCGCGTGGGTCGGCGCTTGGATGGCGTTCGCGCGGCTCTGCCGCTGCCGGCCCGGCGGCTCGCACGGCTACGATCCGGTTCCGCGCGAGCGGCCGGCCGCGCGCTGGTGGACGCCCTGGGCCCATGGCGATTGGCGCGGTGGTTTTCGCGCCCCGCCGCAACAAGCCAAAGATCAAGATTGAGAAGAGACTGATGAGCATCACGATCACGCTGCCCGACGGCGCGAAGAAGGACGTGGAGAAGGGCGCAACGCCGCTCTCCGTCGCCGAGGGCATTTCCAAATCGCTGGCCAAGAGGATGGTCGCCGCGAAGGTCGATGGCGCGCTTTGGGATTTGTCGCGCCCGCTGGAGAAGAGCGCGACGCTCGAGCTCATCCCGCGCGATTCCAAGGACGGCCTCGAAATCCTCCGCCACGATGCCGCGCACGTGTTGGCGCAAGCCGTGCAGGAGCTCTTTCCCGGCACGCAGGTGACGTTCGGCCCGGTGACCGAAGACGGCTTCTATTACGATTTCGCGCGCGATGAGCCGTTCAGCACGGACGATTTCGAGAAGATCGAAAAGCGCATGCGCGAGATCGTCGATGCCGACCTGCCGATCATCCGCACGGTGTGGGAGAAGGCGAAGGCGGTCGCTCACTTCAGATCGATCGGCGAGATCTACAAGGCCGAGACGATCGACGAGGTGATCAAGCCCGGCGAGCCGATCACGATCTACAGCCACGGCGACAAATGGGGCGATCTCTGCCGCGGCCCGCACCTGCCGAGCACGGGCCGCCTCGGCAAGGCCTTCAAGCTGACCAAGCTCGCCGGCGCCTATTGGCGCGGCGATCAGAACAATCAGCAGCTCCAGCGCATCTACGGCACGGCCTGGGCCGACGAGAAGCAGCTCGCCGATTACCTGCATCGCATCGAGGAGGCCGAGAAGCGCGACCACCGCAAGATCGGCCGCGCCATGGACCTCTTCCACATGCAGGAAGAGGGCAGGGGCATGGTCTTCTGGCACGAGAAGGGCCTGACGCTCTGGCGCACGATCGAGCAATACATGCGCCGTCGCTTGGCCGCCGCGGATTATGTCGAGGTGCGCACGCCGCAAGTGCTCGACCGCGTCTTCTGGGAAAAGTCCGGCCATTGGGAGAATTATCGCCCGAACATGTTCGTCTGCGAGACGGACGAAGGCGAGACGCTGTCGTTGAAGCCGATGAATTGCCCCGGTCACGTGCAGATCTTCAAGTTCGGCCAAAAATCCTACCGCGACCTGCCGCTTCGCATGGCCGAGTTCGGCGCCTGCCACCGTTACGAGCCGTCAGGCGCGTTGCACGGCCTCATGCGCGTGCGCGCGTTCACGCAGGATGACGCGCACATCTTCTGCCGCGAGGATCAGATCGAGGAGGAGGTCGCGTCGTTCGTGCGCCTCGCCAATTCCGTGCACGCCGATTTCGGGATGCATTCCGATCACATCACCCTCGGCACGCGCCCCGAGAAGCGCTCCGGCACGGACGCGTTCTGGGATCGCACGGAAGCACAGCTCTTGAACGCCGCGCGCAAGGCCGGCGTCGAGCCGGTGATCGCCGAAGGCGACGGCGCCTTCTATGCGCCGAAGCTCGACTTCCAGCTCAAGGACGCCATCGGCCGCATCTGGACGTGCGGCACGATCCAGAACGACTACGTGCTGCCCGAGCGCCTGGAGGCGGAATATGTCGGCGAGGACGGCCAGAAGCATAAGCCGGTGATGCTGCACCGCGCGATCCTCGGATCGCTGGAGCGCTTCATCGGCGTTCTCATTGAGAACTATGCCGGCGCGTTCCCACTCTGGCTGGCGCCCACGCAGGTCGTGATCGCCACGATTACCTCGGACGCCGATGATTACGCGGCCGAGGTGCAGGCGAAGATGAAGGCCGCGGGCCTCCGCGCCGAGATCGACGTCCGCAACGAGAAGATCGGCTACAAGATCCGCGAGCATTCCCTCGCCAAGACCCCGGTTATCGCGGTGGTCGGCCGCAAGGAGGCCGAGAACCGCGCGGTCGCTCTGCGCCGCCTGGGCAGCGACGCCCAGGAAGTCGTCTCGCTGGAGGACGCCCTTACGCGACTTGCCGAGGAGGCGCTTGCGCCCGATCTGAAACGTGATCAGAAGCCGGCGCGTTAGCCGCCCCGGTTCCCCTGCCGCGATCATTTGCAGGGCCGCGTTCCCCCAGCACTAGACGCAAGCCGATTTACTGGCGCAGGATGCGGAATCGCTTGTCCCTGGGAGTCGCGCGACGCCGCTGCTCATCTTGGGCGCCGGAGAAACGGGCGTGGATTCCAATCCATCCAAAGCGCGATCGCAGGCTGTCGAGACGCAGGTCCGCGTTTCCGCCGTGGTCGTGACGCGCGCGACCGGGCAGCCCCTGGAGCTCTGTCTCCGCAGCGCGCTGGCCGAACCCTGGGTGGACGAGCTCATCATCGTCGATAACGGCAACCCGAGGCCGGTCGGCTCGGCGCTGCGCGCGCTGCAAGCGGATCGGCGCGACGTGGTCCTGCTGCAGGGCCATGGCGATGTGGGGCTGGCGGCGGGCGCCAACCTCGGCGCCAGCCGCGCCCGCGGCCGCTGGCTTCTCTTTCTGGACCCCGCCGTCGTGCTCCAGCGCGGCGCGGTGGAACGCATGGCCGCCGCGGGCGGCGACGCCCGTTCCCCTTGGATCGTCGGCGCCCGGCTCACCGACACCCGCGGCCGCGATCGCCGCTCCACGCGCCGCGGGGCGCTGACCGCCTGGTCCGGCCTGGCCGTGGCGATGGGCATCGGCGCCGCGTCGGCCGCGCCGCGCCGCAAGGAGGCTGGCGAGCCGCAGGAGGCTGCCGCCGTGTCGGGGGAGCTGATGCTCATCCCGCGCGCCGATTTCGAAGCCCTGGGCGGTTTCGACGAAGGCTACGCCGCCGACGCCGCCGACCTTGACCTCTGCCGCCGCGCCGCCGAGGCCGGGGGGCGCGTGCTGCTTCAGCCGGCCGCGTCCGGCGTCCAGTTCGTGGTCGAGCGCAGCCGGGCCGCGCGCCGCCAGATCGATGGGCTCGCCCGTTTCATGGAGCGCTCCGCCCGTTCGCCCGCCGAGCGCGCGATCGCGTTCATGGCCCGCCCGACTCTCTCGGCGATCGTCGCCTCGCGGAAGCTCGCCCGCGCCGTCTTCGGCGCCCAGCCGAACTAGCGCGCGATCCTGTCAGAGCGAATGTCGGGCCCGATTCCACCGCATCTGCGTTCGATCAACTTCGCGGCGTGCGAACTGCTTCTGGACCTGATCCACGCCCTCAAGCGGCACTATGCCGGCGTGGATATGGAATCGCTGCTGATCCTGCTTTGCGTCTCGGATGCGTGCATGCGGCCGTTCATGCTCGACCCGGTCCTCCGCGAACAGGTCCGCGAGGCGCCCGCGCCGCCGGAAGAGGTTCGCGGAGCGATCTCGCGGCTGATGATCGCCGACAAGACCGGCCTCGCGCGCGAGACGGTGCGCAGGAAAGTGGCCGCGCTGGTGCGCGCCGGCTTGCTCTTCGTCGATCCCGAAGGCCGCATCCGCATGACGCCGAACCTGACCGATCCGCGCGGCCAGACCGCGCTTGAGGAGGCCCACCAGGCGATCGTGCGTTATTTCGATCGCTTGGAGCAGCTCGGCGCACATATCGAGGTCCCTGCGCCGAAGGGGCGCTAGCGCTCCGCGTCTTTGGCGCGCGCGAGCTCTACGAGCTTCTTCACGTCCTGCGCGCGGTCGCGCGGTCCGATCAGCACGGTGCCTCCCGACACCACCACGATGAGGTCGTCCACCCCGACGAGCGCGACGCGCGGCCCGTCGCTGCGCACCAGGTTCCGCCTGGCGTCGAGCGCGATCGCATCGCCCTGGAAGCAATTCGCCTCCGCGTCCTGCGCCGAGAGCCGCCAGATCTCCGCCCATGATCCAAGATCGGCCCAACCGAAATCGGCCGGCGCGACCGCGCCCTTCGCCGTCTTCTCCATCACCGCCTTGTCGATCGGCGCCTTCGGGATCTGCCGGTAGAGCGCCGCTGGCGGCCGGATCGTGCGCCCCTCGCGCTGCGCGCCCGCCAGCGCCGCGAGCGTGGCGTCGCGGATCTCCGCGGCGGCGGCGAATTCGCCGAGGAGCACGTCCGGATCGAACAGGAACATGCCGGAATTCCAGTCGTGCGCGCCGCTCGCGGCGTAGCGCTCGGCGACGTCCGCCTCCGGCTTCTCGTGGAATTGCCGGATCGCATAGACGCCGTCTGCGATCGCCTGCCCGCGCTCGATATAGCCGTACCCGGTCTCTGCGCGGGTCGGCGTGACGCCAAACGTCACGATCCGCTCGCTTGCGACGCCGGCCGCGCGCGCGGTCGTGTCGTGGAACGCCGCGACATTCGTGATCACATGGTCGGCCGGGGAGAGCAGCACCAGCGCGTCGGGCGCGAGCTCCCTGCCGAGCGCGGCCGCCAGCGCGCCGACCGCGGCCGTGTTGCGCCCCTCCGGCTCGAGCGCGAGCGCGGCCGGCTCGATCCCGAGCTCGGCGAGCTGCGCCAGGGCCAGCTCCGCATGCCGCTCGTGGCAGAGCACCAGCGGCGGCAGGAATTCCAGTTCGCCCAGATCCTTGGTCTGTCGCCGTCCGCTCATCCGCGCCGCCGCTTCCTGGAAGAGGGTGCGCTTGCCCACCAGCGCCCGGAACTGCTTGGGGTGGGCCTCGGTGGATTCCGGCCACAGGCGCTCGCCTGAGCCGCCGGACATGATCGCGGGCAGGATTCGTTTCATGCGTCTCTCATGCCCCGAAACCCGCGCCTCCGAAACGCGCAGCAAACACGCGCGCTGCGCCCAGGCGAACATGACGAATTGGCAAGGTGCACCTTTTGGGCGCCGCCGCGCGGTGACGGATCGCACGCCGCAAGCCTGTGGAAACAATGCCGTTGACTGACAATCGCGCCCTCTGCTGCTTCGCGCGCCTTCCTCGTTTCGCAACGCTTCGTTAATGAATTTCCCCTGGTTTTAGTTCCTGAGCGATGTATTCTTCGCCCGCTCGCTTTTAGGGGGAATCACAGTGTCTGGGCCGGTGATTCTTCATGCACGTGGCGATGAGACGGCGGCGCACCGTCTTGCCGAGGGATTGGCCGCTCTGCAGCCCGTCGTGTGCGCCTTCGACGATGCTTTCCCGCTGCCGCAATCCGCCGAGAGGGCGCCGCTGATCCTCTTCTGGTCGACGCGCGCCGCCGCCAGCCACATGGCCGTTTCGTTCGCCGAGGCGGCCGCGCGCCATGCCGGCCCGGTGTTCGTGAGCGCCGCCTACGGCGAGGACGCGCCGAAGGCGCTCGCCGATTACCGCTCGATCTCGCCCACGATCGGCCTGGCGGATTTCAACGTCGCGCTGCGCGCGCAGCAGATTTTCGTACGCGAGCGCAATCAGCGCACCGCCGCGCAGGTCTCGCAGGAGAAGCGCCGCGCGCGCACCAAGTCGAGCCGCGCCTTCGCCGGCGGCGCGATGATGGGGTTCGCGAGCTCGGTGGCGCTGGTGGGCGCGCTGGGCGCCGGCGCGATCAGCGCCGCGGGCCAGCTCAAGCTCGATACCGACAATCTCGCGCCGCCTCCTGGCGTGCCGCTGCTGCGTCCGCTGGAAGCGAACGCGGACGCGCCGTCCTGGTCGGTCGCGCAGCTGGAGAACGTCTCCTACAACCAGCAGGTCGCGCAGGTGGAGCTGGCGCTCGCCGAGGCGCAGGCGCGCATGGATGCCGCGCCCGACACCCGCGTCGTGCTCGACATGCCGGCGATGCCGGACGCGTCGCAGGATGACGGGATGTGGCGCCCGTCCGCGGCGCCGCCGATGGCGCTGGCCTCGGCCGCGCCCGCCGCTGGCCGGGTTTCCGGGACGATCGCAGCGCCTGTCAGCCGCGCCGCGGCGGCTGCGCCGGCATTGGCCGCTGCGCCGGCATTGGCCGCGACGCCGACGCTCTTCCAGGTCGCTTCGCTGCAGGACGCCAAGCTTGGCCCCGACCAGATGCTGGAGATCCCGGACCTTGCGCCGGATTTCTGGCGGATCGTGAACAGCGACGACGGCGTGCGGATGGCCAAGGTGCCCGATCCGACGCTGATCTCGGATTATGGCGCGGAGTTCGGCGCCGATGACGGTCTCTGGCGGCCGACCTGACGGCGACGTCGATGGGGCTTTCGACCGCGAAATCGCCAAGCACGGGAACCCGTTCCTGGATCATGCGCCTGAAAGGCGAAACCAAGCCGCTTGATCCGCGCGAGGCCGCGCGCCGCGCCCGCAGCCGGTCGGTCAGCGCGGGCTTCATGTTCGGCGTGCTGCTGGGCGCGATCTTCGTGGCGGTGGTTCTCGCCCCGTGGGCCGCCTCGGTGGCGATGAAGCAGAAATCGTGGGCCGATCCGCCGCCGGGCGCCGCCGCTCCGCCGTCAAACTGACCAGCGCAGCATACCCCTCTCCCTTTGGGGAGAGGGCGCGTTCCTCCTGCAGGGCTTAAGCGATCGCGGCGCGCGAGCGGCGCTTGCGTTCGTGCGGATCGAGATACGTCTTCCGTACACGGATGGCCGCCGGCGTCACTTCGACGAGCTCGTCGTCGTCGATCCACGCGATCGCCTGCTCGAGCGTCATCACCCGCGGCGGCGTCAGCCGCATCGCTTCGTCCTTGCCCGACGCACGGACGTTCGAGAGCTTCTTTTCCTTCACCGGATTGACTTCGAGGTCATCGCCTTTGGCGTTCTCGCCGATCACCATGCCCTCGTAGAGATCATCGCCGGTCGAGACGAAGAGGATGCCGCGCTCCTCGATGTACCAGAGCGCGTAGGTGATCGCCTTGCCGGCCTCGGTGGAGATGAGCGCGCCGTTGCGCCGGCCGGGAATCTCGCCTTTCCACGGGGCCCAGGAATGGAAGATGCGGTTCATCACGCCCGAGCCGCGCGTATCGGTGAGGAACTCGCCGTGATAGCCGACGAGCCCGCGCGAGGGCGCATGGAACGTGAGCCGCGTCTTGCCGCCGCCGGAAGGGCGCATGTCCTGCAGCTCGGCCTTCCGCAGGCTGAGCTTCTCGATGACGATGCCGGAATATTCGTCATCGACGTCGATGACCGCTTCCTCGATCGGCTCGAGCGTTCGGCCGTCCTCGTCGCGCGTCAGCACTTTCGGCCGCGAGATGGACACCTCGAAGCCTTCGCGCCGCATCGTTTCGATGAGCACGCCGAGCTGCAATTCGCCGCGGCCCGCGACCTCGAACGAATCCTTGTTGTCCGCTTCGCGCACGCGGATCGCGACATTCGATTCCGCCTCGCGCAGCAGCCGGTCGCGGATGACGCGGCTCTGCACCTTGTCGCCGGCGCGCCCCGCAAGCGGGGAATCGTTGATCGAGACGGTGATCGCCAGCGTCGGCGGATCGATCGGCTGCGCCGGCAGGGCGTTCGCCACGTCGATGGCGCAGATCGTGTCGGCCACGGTGGTGTCGGTGAGCCCCGCGATGGCGACGATGTCGCCGGCTTCGGCGCTCTCCACCGGCACGCGCTTGAGGCCGCGGAACGCCAGGACCTTCGTCAGGCGCCCGCGCTCGATCTCCTTGCCTTCGCGGGTGAGCGATTTCACCGTGTCGCCCGGCTTCACCACGCCGCTCTCCACGCGGCCGGTGAGCAGGCGCCCGAGGAAGGGATCGGATTCCAGCATCGTCGCCAGCAGCGTGAACGGCGCGCTGCGCCGCGCAACGGGCTCCGGATCGGGCACGCGCGCCACGATCGCCTCGAACAGCGGCTTCAGGTTCTCGCGCGGATGCGCAAGATCGCTCACCGCCCAGCCCTCCTTGCCCGAGGCGTAGACGATCGGGAAATCGGCCTGTTCGTCCGAAGCGCCGATGGCGAGGAAGAGCTCGAAGACATCGTTGAGCGTCTGGTCGGGATTGGCGCTCGGCCGATCGACCTTGTTGAGGACCACGATCGGCTTCAAGCCGCGCGCGAGCGCCTTGGAGAGCACGAACTTGGTTTGCGGCATCACCCCCTCAGCCGCGTCCACCAGCAGCAGGCAGCCGTCCACCATGGAGAGGATGCGCTCCACCTCGCCGCCGAAATCGGCGTGGCCGGGCGTATCGACGACATTGATCCGCACCGGGCCGTCTTGCTGCTCCAGCAGGATCGAGGTCGCCTTGGCGAGGATGGTGATGCCGCGCTCGCGCTCCTGGGGATTGGAATCCATCGCCCGCTCGGCGTGCGACTCGTTTTCCCGGAACGCGCCGCCCTGGGCGAGCATCTGATCGACCAGGGTGGTTTTCCCGTGATCGACGTGCGCGATGATGGCGATGTTGCGGAGGCGGGGAGCGGTCATTTGGACGATTCGGGGGCGGCCGGGCGGCCGGTGATGGCGGGTTCGCGACGTTTTCTGCACATGCGAAGGGCAAGGCGCAAGCATTCCCCCGTTTCAGGCGCCTTCGGGCAGGGCGCCGATGGTGCATGTGAGCGCCGGCAAAATTTCATAACGACCTGTTATCATAATTAAATCAGCAGGTTACAGGAATTAAGCGGGCGTTTAGTCAAATCGGGCTGTGGCAAGCCCACTTGTACTTTGTGCAGCGCAGCGTAAGTTTCCTGTCAGCGGCGTTTCCCGACGCCGCCCGCCCCTATCGGGCGTTTCCTCCCTATCGACCTTCGCCCCGGGCTCACCCCCGGGGCGTTTTTTTGCGGTCTCCTTTTGGCGCGCCGGAACCGCGACGCCAAGCCTCTGCGTCGTGGCGCGCCGCATGCCGGCCCGGCCTTCAATCCGGAACGCCCGAGCCGCGGCAGTTGAGGTGAACCGCGCCCTGTCCCTCCCCGGAACGGGGAGGGTGTCACGGCGAAGCCGTGACGGGTGGGGTGAGAACCTCGCCGCGTTGCGAACGGGGCCCCACCCGTCGCCTTCGGGGACACCCTCCACTGAGAAGGGGAGGGACACCAGGGCGAGCCTTACGCCAGGCTTTGGTGGAGCTTGGCGATCGCCAGCGCCTCGCCCAGGCGCGCCATGTCGGCGCGCACGCGGAGAAAGCCTTGTGTCCGCTGCAGGCTCTTTTCGTCGAGATAGAGCCCGCGATTGATCTCGATCTGCAGCGCATGCACGCGCCGCCCGGGTCGCCCATGGATCTGGGTGGTGTGCCCGCCCGCGAACGGGGCGTTGCGCGCAACACGATACCCCAGGCGCTGCAGGATCGCCTCCACCAGCGAGGTCACCGAGGGATGGCAGGACATCCCGAAGCGGTCGCCGAGCACGACGTCCGGCGCATTGGGGCCGCGCGCGCAACTCGGCATCGAGTGGCAATCGATCAGCACCGCGCACCCGAAGGCGGCGCGCGCCTCCTCGATCAGCGCCCGCAGCATCGCGTGATAGGGCCGGTGCGCGATGGCGATCCGCCGCTCGGCGTCGGCCAGCGGCAGCTTGCGCGCATAGATCGCCTGGCCGTCTCCGGCGATGCGCGGGATGGCCCCAAGGCCGGCCTGCACCCGCGCGCTGGCGGCCCCGGTCGGGGCGGGGGCGTAGTCCGCGAACATGTCCGGATCGAGCTCCCCGGGGTCGCGGTTGAGATCGACATAGGCGCGGGCGTAGGCCGCCGAGAGGATCGGCGCGCCGTGGCCGGCCGCCCCGGCGAAGATCTCGTCCACATAGGCGTCTTCCGAGCGCCGGAGGCTGGAGAGCCCGACGCGGGCCTGGGCGAGGAAGTCCTTGGGATAGCGCCGTCCCGAATGCGGCGAGGCGAAGATGAGCGGCGAGGTGCGCTTCAGCGGCGAGATGAGCAGGAACGGGGGATCGTCCTCCGGCGCCGGCCCGCCGGCCTCGCTGGCGACCGCTGGCAGCTGCGCCGCTGGCTCTGAGGCGAAATCCATTCGCAAGTGTTCTCAAGCCGCTTGGCCGCGGTCAACACGCCGCGGCGCAGGGTATCTCGTTCCTGTGGGCGATGGCCGCCGCTTGCAGCGCGGAGGGAAGCTCTTTACCTCGCCTGTGCTAGAAGCTACGGGCGAGTTCGCGGGGCCGCCCCAAGGGGGGCGTGAGGCGGCGAACGGGAGCAGCCGTTCATGGCGCGGATATTGTTGGCGGAGGACGACGATTCGCTTCGGTCCTTCCTGGCCATGAATTTGGGCCGTGCGGGCCACGACGTCGATGCGTTCGGCGATGGCGATGCGGCGTGGGAAGCGCTTGAACGCGGCGTTTACGATCTTCTGTTGACCGACATCGTGATGCCCGGGCTCGACGGCATCGAGCTTGCGCGCCGCGGCGCCGACGTCGATCCGGCGATGAAGATCGTGTTCATCACCGGCTTCGCCGCCGTTGCTTTGTCGCAGGCGCACAAGGCGCCGAAGGAAGCGAAGGTGCTGTCCAAGCCCTTCCACCTGAAGGACCTGGTCGCCGAGGTCGAGCGCGTGATGGCCGCTTGAGGCGGAGGTCAGTCTCTCTTCTTGTGTTCCGATTCGACGCTGCCCCAGAGCGCGCGCCCCAGGCCAGGGGCCTTCCAACCAAGGGCCATTCCCGCGGCGGCCAGCGGTATCGCCACAGCCCATGTCGCTCCCACTAAGGCGGCGATTCCAAAGCCCGCCGCGTACCCACAAACGGCTCCGACCTTTCTCTCGTCCTCGCTGGCCATCTTTTCTTCTCCCGGTTCCAGGCTTGGAAATACTACCATTGATTGAACTCGTCCAGGGAACTGGCGCGCAGCGCTTCGTTTCACAGGATCTTGTGGATCATGATGCGCACCGCGGGCCCTGAGCCTTCCGGCGGCGCGCCGATCGTCCCGGTGAAGACGGCCTCGTTGAGCCAGGCGTGCGGGCCGTTCGGCGCCTCGAACACCGGCGTCGTTCTGACATAGCCCTTTCCGAGCAGCCCCTTGTTCTGGATGTGGATCAGGGCGCCGTCGTCCGCGCGCAGCATGTAGGACGCCTCGATCATCGTGTAGCCGTCGGGCCGAACCAATTGCCAATCCATGGCGCCCGGAACGACCAGCCCGCGGATCCGCGGGCCGCTGAAGGCGCCTCCGGTGATCGGAATGCGCACGCGCCGGCCGTAAGGCGTCTGCCCGATTTCCTCCGCCGGGCCCAAGGTCACGACAGCCTCGAAGACGAACGCGATGCGCAGCGCCGCTTCCTCCGCCTGCGCGGCGTTCGCGACGATGGCGGCGGCCGGCGCCGCCGCAGCGGCCGTCAGAAGACCTCGTCGCGAAGCATCCGTCGTCATGTGCGCTCCTGGATACGCAACGCCACCTTAGCTCTGCTTTGCGGCGCGGTCGCGCAAACGTTGATGCGAGGCGCGCGCGCGCCGCACGTTGGCTCGAGATTGCGGTATTGCGAGAGCGAGACCTTCAGGCAGCTCCGGCGCGGCATCCGACGCGTGAGCGGCGGGGCCAGTCCGCCTTCGTTCCTGCGGAACTTCGGCGAGACAGCCTTCGCTCGCTTCGCATCGAGGTTGGGACTGGCTTGCCTAGCCGTAGCTCGCGAAGCGAGCGAAGGCTGGTGGGCGCGACAGGGATCGAACCTGTGACCCCTACGATGTCAACGTAGTGCTCTCCCGCTGAGCTACGCGCCCGACCGTGGGGAGGACGCGTATACCCCCTCTCTCGCCGCCGCCGCAAGACGTTCCCGTCGCGTTCCGTCAAATGACCCGCGGCTTGGCGTGCGCGCGGCGCTGCCCAGAGCTGTGGCGTCGCGGCCGGCGGCGCCAGAAGGCGATGGCGAAGCCGACAAGCGCCGCGCGGAGCGAGAGGCGACGCCGGCCCCTGCCGCCGCGTTCTCAGCTTCGTTGGTTGGCGGTTTTCCGCGTTCCAAGCGGCAAATGGACTGGCGGCTGACGCCGGCTCGCCTTGCCAACCGCATGCAATTTTTTATACAAAGAGATATACGGATAGCGACTGCAATCCTCCCGCTCCCGCGCGACCATCGTCCTTGGATGAGGCTCGCGACGGGAGGGCGGGGCGCGGTCTCGCGTCCCAAGACTCGGGCGTCGGCTGCGCGCCCGAGAGATGTGGGAGGAGAAGGTGGAAGCCACCGAGTCGTCACGCAAGCGCATCGAGGACTATGCCCGGCTGCTGATCGCGGTGCGCGATCCCTTCATGGCGTTCGCCACGTACTTCGGCGCCGATCTCATTCAGCACGATCCCGACATCGGCGATGGCAATATGGGCGACGTGGAGTTTCTCGAGGCGCGCCGCGCCGCCGATCCGACCGCTTTCGTGTCCGAAACGCAGTACGCCACCGTCGTTCACAACATCCTGGCCGATGGGAACCTCGTCGCGCTCAAATCGCATTGCTTCACCAGCCGTGACGATCGCGGGCGCGTGTTCGTCGATATGTGGCGCATCGAAGACGGCAAGTTCGCCGAGCATTGGAGCGCGATCGAGCCGATCGCCGCGAGCGCGCGCAATCCAAAGCCGATCTGGTGCGGGCAGGGGCCCGACTATGACGCAGCCGCTGCGCTCGGAAACAGCGTCTTCGATCCGATCTGCGGCAAGTCCGGCGATCCCTCAGAGCGCGCCGCCTCGCTTGCGACGGTGCGCGCCTATCTGGACGCGCTCAGCGATCCCGCTGGCGTTCGCGCGGCGGTCGATCGGTACGTCGCCGACGATTTCGTCGAATGGAGCCCGCGTCTGGGGCAGGGCAAGGCGGCGCTGGTCGAGCATCTGGCGGCCTGCGCCGCGCGTGGCGAAACCTTCCGCGAGGCGCGTTTCCTCGCCGATGGAAATCTCGTGCTGCTGCATGGCAAATCGACGTCGCCGGAACACGCGCTCGGCTATTCGCAGATGCATTTGTTTCGCGTCGCCGGCGGCAAGATCGTCGCGCACTGGGCGGTGCGCCAGGCGATCCCGACCTACAGCGTCGCCGGCCACACGATGGTGGACGGCCCGCTCGAAGAGGGCCGCGTCAAGGGCCCGCCGCCGCCCGGATCAAGCCACTAAGTCGTTCAACCCCTGATCGGTGAGCGGATGTGATGAGCGCTTCGCAGAATACCAGCGCGGGCATGGGGATCGCGCATCCCGACAAGATCTTCATCTGCGGGGCGTGGGTGGAGGCCTCGAGCGGGCGGTCGATCGAGATCGTCTCGCCGAACACCGAGCAGGTGATCGGCGCGGTCGTCGAGGCCGATGCGCGCGACATGGACCGCGCCGTCGCCGCCGCGCGCCGCGCGTTCGATGAAGGCCCGTGGCCGAAGATGCCGCCGGCGGAGCGGCAGGCGATTCTGCGCCGCATGGCCGGCGAGATCGCCAACCGCGAGCCCGAGCTTGCGCGCGCCTGGACGCTGCAGGTCGGCGGGCTCGCCAGCGCGGCGCCGATGCTGATGCCGATCGGCACCAAGAGCTTCGAATACATGGTCGGCCTCATGGACGACTTTCCGTTCGCCGAGCGCGTGCCGAGCCTCACGGCGAACGCAGCGATCATCGCGCGCGAGCCGGTCGGCGTCGTCGCCGCCATCGCGCCCTGGAACGGTCCGTTCCCGATCATGGCCGCCAAGCTGGTGGCCGCGCTCGTGTGCGGCTGCACGATCGTGATGAAGCCGTCGCCGGAAACCCCGATCGAAGCCTATATCCTGGCCGAAGCGGCCGAAGCGGCCGGCATTCCTGCGGGCGTCGTCAATGTGGTCTGCGGCCATCGCGAGGCAAGCGAGCATCTCGTTTCGAACCCCGGCGTGGACAAGGTCAGCTTCACCGGCTCGACCGCCGCTGGAAAGCGCATCGCCGCCATCTGCGGCCAGCGCCTCGCGCGCGTGACGCTGGAGCTCGGCGGCAAGTCCGCCGCGATTATCCGCGACGATTTTCCGCTCGAGGAGGCCGCCGCGACGCTGGCGCGCACCATCACCGTGCTGAGCGGGCAGGTGTGCGCGATGCTGAGCCGCGCGATCGTTCCGAAGAAATCGCATGACAGGCTGGCCGAGCTGATCAAGGGCGAGATGGAGAAGACAATCATCGGCTACAGCGACGATCCCGCGACGCAATTGGCGCCGCTGGCCATGAAGCGTCAGCTCGAGCGGGTGGAATCCTATGTCGAGGAGGGGCGCCGCACCGCCGATCTCGTCACCGGCGGAAGCCGGCCGGCGCATCTCAACCGCGGCTATTTCCTGCAGCCGACTTTGTTCGCCCACGTCGACAACAAGAGCCGCATCGCCCAGGAGGAGATCTTCGGCCCCGTGCTCAGCCTCATTCCGTGCGAGGACGAAGCCGATGCGATCCGGATCGCCAACGAAAGCGATTACGGGCTGAACGGCGCGGTATTCACACATGACGCGGACGCCGCCTATCGCGTCGCGCGCGCTGTGCGCACCGGCTATTTCGGCCAGAACGGCATGCGCATGGATTACACGCTGCCGTTCGGCGGCTTCAAGCAATCCGGCATCGGCCGCGAAAACGGGCCCGAAGGTTTGTGGCCCTATCTCGAAACCAAGACGATCCTTCTCGACGGCGCGCCGACGGCGCTCTCGTGAGCGAGTGCGAGAGCCTGGTGCGCAAGGGAGCACGCCATTGAAGATCGACCTGAGCGGAAAGACGGCCGTCATCAGCGGCTCCACCGACGGCATCGGCTTCGCATGCGCCAAGGGCCTCCTGGCCGCGCGCGCCAATGTCGTGATCAACGGCCGGAAGCCGGAGGTGGTGGAGAAGGTCGTCGCCGGCCTCAAGGCGGAATTCCCGAACGCCGGGATCGTCGGCGTCGCCGCCGATCTCGGAAACGCCGCCGGATGCGCCAAGGTGATCGCGGCCGTTCCCGAATGCGACATCCTGATCAACAATGTCGGCGTCGTCGCGCGCGACGACGCACTGGCCGCGACCGACGAGATCTATCTCAAGCTGTTCGAGCTGAACTTCATGGCCAGCCTGCGGCTTTCGCGCGCCTACCTGCGCGGCATGCTGAAGCGCAACGACGGGCGCATCGTGTTCAACGGTGCGCAGCGGCCGGTGATGGCGTACCAGGGCGGCACCGCGTATTCCGCCAGCAAGTTCGCGCAGATCAATCTGGCGCGATCGCTGGCCGAGCTGACGCGCGGCACGGCCGTGACGGTCAACACCGTGCTCATCGGCGTCACCCATTCCGCCAGCCTCGACAGCGTGTTGACCGAGCTCGCGGCGGCCAAGGGGCGCACGGCCGAAGAGGACGAGCTCGACTTCATCGACATGGTCTCGCCGAAATCGCTTCTGCGGCGCCTGGCGCGCGCGGAGGAGGTGGCGAATTTCGTCGTGTACCTGAGCTCTCCCTACGCCTCCGCGACGAACGGCGCCGTGCTGAGCGCCGAGGGCGGAACCCGCGACGCAATCTATTGAACGATCGGAGACGGCGTTGATCATCGATCTGACGGGCAAGAAGGCCGTCATCACCGGCTCGAGCGACGGGATCGGCTTCGCCTGCGCGCAGGGCTTCGCCGAAGCCGGCGCCGACGTGGTGATCAACGGGCGCTCCGATGCGACGGTGGCGCGCGCGCTGGACACGCTGCGCAAGGAATTTCCCGATCGGCGCTTCAGCGGCGTCGCCGCCGAGCTCTCCAGCGCCGAAGGCCCCGCGCGGATCGTCGCCGCCGAGCCCGATTGCGACATCCTCATCAACAATTGCGCGGTCGGCAATCTGCAGGGCGTGCTGGAAGAGCCTGACGAGATGTTCTTCAAGCTCTTTGAGATCAATTTCCTCGCCGGCGTGCGCCTGACCCGCCACTACCTGCCGCAGATGCTGAAGCGGAATTGGGGCCGCGTGCTCTTCCACAATTCCGAGCAGGCGCTGCGCCCTTCGCCGAACATGGCCGCCTACGGCGCCTCGAAGGCCGCCGAGCTGGTGTTCGCCCGCTCCAGCGCCGAATACACGCGCGGAACCGCCGTCACCGTGAACACGATCATCATCGGCCCGACGCGCTCGGCCGTGACGAGCGCGCTGCACCAGCGCATCGCCGCCGACACCGGCAAGAGCGTGCCGGAGATCGAGGCGGACTTCTTCCGCCATTACCGCCCCGCCTCGCTGCTGCAGCGCCTGGCCGAGGGGCGCGAGGTGGCCAACATGGCCCTCTATCTGAGCTCGGACCATGCCTCGGCGACCAACGGCGCCGTACTGAGCGTCGAGGGCGGCGTCCGCGAGGTCGTCTTCTGAGCGACGGTGAACGGCTGGCGCCGATGTGCTCGGCAAGGGGCAGGGATCTTTCGGGGAGAGCTGATATGGCGATCGATGCAACCTTGCTGCCGATCCTCGTGACGGGCGGCGCCGGCAAGCTGGCGCGCCTCATCCTTGAAGCGCTCATCGCGCGCGGCGTTCCACCCGAACGATTGATCACGACGACGCGGACGCCGGAAAGGCTTGCCGCGCTCGCCGCGCGCGGCGTGGAAGTGCGTCAAGCTGACCACGACAAGGCCGAGACGCTCGTCTCCGCCTTTCGCGGCGCACGGCGCATGCTGCTCATCAGCGGAACGCCGCAGGCTTTCATCGCCGGGATCAGGGTCAAACAGCACAAGGCGGCGATCGCTGCGGCTGTCGACGCCGGCGTGCCGCACATCTTCTACACCTCGGCGCCGAACGCCGCCGCCGACACACTGGCCGACGCCCATGTCGATCATTGGCGGACCGAAGAGGCGATGAAGGCGAGCGGCGCCGCGTGGACCATCCTGCGGCACTGGGAATGGCCTGACTGGCATCTCGAACATCATTGGCGCCATGCTGTCGATCACGGCGTCTTCTATGCCGGAAGCGCCGATGGCAGGATTTCCCACATCACGCGCCCGGACACCGCCGAGGCGGACGCCGGCGCTCTTCTCACCCGGGACGTCGAGAACCGGACCTTCGACATCACGGGGCCTCAAGGCCTGAGAGCCAGCGACATCGTCGATGCGCTTCGGGGCGCGGGCGCGAAGGACCTCAAGCTCGTCATGCTCGAGCCCGGCGAGCTGGCTGCAAAGCTTCTCCAGACCGGCGTTCCCGCCGAGGCGGCGCCGATCTTCGCGATGATCGCCAACGCCATTCGCGGCGGTTGCTACGACGGCGTCAGCCCCGACGCCGACATTTTCGCCGGAAGGCCGCGCACGACGATGGCCGAATGGCTCGTCGAGGCGCTTCCCAGAGTGCTGGCGAGGCCGCCGGCGGGCCTTTGGGACTAGCGGAAGATCACTCTCGAAAGTCGTCCCGTTTCCGGAGAGCGACAGCGCCGGGGTCTTGATTTTCCGGTCGATTTGGTTCGGACTTATGCCTGACGAGACCACTTACCGGCCGGCGCTTGGCTCCGAAAGGTGGATGGGCAAAGGCATATGGACGTGTCACGCAACCTCATCCCGAGCCATTTCATCGTGGCGCTGCTGCAAGGCTTCTACTGGTTCGACGAGGGCCTGCAGAATTATCTCGGCGCCAAGCATTGGCCCGAGATCACCCGGCCTCAATCCATGCTGATGGCCAATCTCGCGCTTGGCGTGACGCGGCCTTCCGATATGGCGCGCCGGCTCGGCGTCAGCCGCCAGACCGTGCATGTCACGCTGGCGCAGATGGTGGAGAAGGGCGTGCTCACCCTCGTGGACGATCCGGAGGACCGGCGCATGAAGGTCGTGGCGCTGACGCCGCTCGGCGCGAAGATGAAGGCCGACGCGCAGCGCGCGATGGACCTGATGGTCGAGGAGCTCTCCCGCCGCATCGGCCCGCGCCGCGTCGCCCAGCTGAACGCCGTCAACCCCGACGAATGGGGCCCGCCGATGACGTTCGAGGACGTTCCCCGCCCGCGCCAAAAATCCTGAGCGCTACGCCTTCGCCGCCACCCAGTCGCAGACGAGCGACGCCGCCGTCTCGCGAATTTCTCGCGTGTCCTCGAAATAATGTGCGCCGGGAATGAGCTCGAGGCGCTTGTCCTTGGCCCCGAGCGCATCGTGGATCGCGCGCGCGTCGCTGGGGAAGACGCCCTGGTCGCCCGTGCCCTGCACCACCAGCGCCGGCTGCGTGATCTTCTTCAGATGCGGCGCGCCCAGGCACTTGGAGGTCTCCAGGCTCCACATCGAGAGCCACGTCTTGCACGTGTTGGCGCGTCCGATGGAGAAGCTGCGGTTCGCGACGGCGGGATGTCCGCGATAGCACCCAGGCGTCACGCGCGTTGAGGGATCGATCGTTCCGTCCATCATGCGGAGGTCGCCCCACACGCGGAACATCGGAAAGATGCGGTCCGGCACGTTCGCGGCGTTGAGGCGCTTCAGCTCGGCCTTGCACCAATCCGTGATGCGCTGGTTGCGCGCGCGCTGCGCGGTGCGGTAGCGCGCGATGAAGTCCTGCGAGTAGGGCGGTTTGTTCGCCTCGCCGAACGGATCGAGCGAGGGATCGGTCGCCAGCGGATCCCATTCGTCCGTCACCGACGCGTCCATCCAGTCGGTCAGCACTTCGGGACGGCCCTGGTGCGCGTTGAACGAGACGTAGAGATCGCCCTTCGGCAGCGAGGCGAGCGCTTCGAGCCCCGCGCCGGAGAGCTCGCTCTGCAGCGTCGGCGCGATCGCTTCGGCCTGATAGGCGCCCATCAGCGAGCCGCCGCCGGAATTGCCGAAAATCACGATGCGCTCGACGCCGGCCTTCTCGCGCAGCCAGCGCATGCCGACGCCGATATCGATCACCGCCTGCTCGAGCAGGAACTGGTCCTCCACGCCGCGATAGCGCGTGTTCCAGCCGAGGAAGCCGTAGCCGCGCGACGCGAAATAGGGCGCGATATAGTGCTCGGTGAAATCGACATTGTAGTGCGTCGCGATGAACGCGGTCTTTGGCGCCGGCTTGCCCTTCGCCGTCCAGTACAATCCCTGGCACGGATTGGCTCCCGCGCCGATGCGCGGCGCCGTCGGGGAAGGGAAGCCGAGAAAACGCGCTTCCACCTTTGCAAAGACGTCGGTTTCGTCCATGGGCGCGCCTCCCGTGCGCTTGTCGTTCTCGCGATAGACAATTCGATATCGAACGAATATTCTTCCGCCCGTCAGGACGCAAGCGCAACGATGACGATCCAACGACAACAATCATAAGCAACCGATAGCGAGAGCAGGGAGCCGATCGTGCAAGGCCTGATGCAGGATGTGCCGCTCACGCTTGATCGCCTGTTCGATCACGCGGCGCGCTGGCACGGCGCCCGCGAGATCGTCAGCCGCGACGCCGACGGCCGCGTCTCGCGAACCACCTATGCCGGCGCGCACGCGCGCGCCAAGCAGGTCTCCAATGCGCTTCGCGCCATGGGCGTCCGCGAAGGCGAGCGTGTCGCGACCTTGGCCTGGAACGGCGCCCGGCATCTGGAGGCGTGGTACGGCGCGATCGGCATCGGCGCGGTGCTGCACACGCTCAACCCGCGCCTCTTTCCCGAGCAGATCGCGTACATCGCCAACCATGCGCAGGATCGCATGATCCTCGCCGACCCCGGCTGCGCGCCGCTCCTGGAAACGCTGCTGCCGCAAGTTCCGAGCGTGCGGGATGTGATCTTCCTCTGCGATGAAGCGGGCATGCCGCGCACGTCCTTCGCGGCGCGCGACTATGAGAGCTGGATCGCAGATCAGTCGCAGCAAGCCGCGTGGGGCGGCTTCGACGAGCGCCTCGCCGCCGGCCTCTGCTACACCTCCGGCACCACCGGCAATCCCAAGGGCGTCCTCTACGGCCACCGCTCGAACTATATCCACGCGCTGATGACGCTGCAGGTGGACGCGCTGGCGCTCTCCGCCCGCGATACGGTGCTGCTCGTGGTGCCGATGTATCATGCCAACGCCTGGGGCGTGGTCTATTCCGCGCCATGCGTGGGCGCCAAGCTCGTGCTCCCCGGCCAGCGGCTCGACGGCGCCTCGCTGCACGAGCTCATCCTCTCCGAGGGCGTCACCTATTCCGCCGCGGTCCCCACCGTCTGGCAAATGATCCTCGCGCACCTGAAGGAGACGAAGGGAAATCTCGGCAAGCTTGAGCGCGTCACCATCGGCGGCGCGGCATGCCCCGAATCCATCATCCGCACGCTGCATGACGAATACGGCGTCGATGTCATCCAGGGCTGGGGCATGACGGAGACATCCCCGCTCGCCACCGTCTCGCACCCGACCGCCGAGATCGCCGCGCTGCCCTTCGATCAGCAGGTGCCCTTCAAGCTGAAGCAGGGCCGGTTGCTCTGCAATCTGGACCTCAAGCTCACCGACGACGAGGGCCGCCGCCTCCCGCACGACGGCAAGACGTTCGGCCGCCTCAAGATCAAGGGCGAGACGATCGCCTCGGGCTATTTCGGCGGCGAGGGCGGCGACGTGCTCGACGAGGAGGGCTTCTTCGACACCGGCGATGTCTCCACCATCGACGCGCGCGGCTACATGCAGATCACCGACCGCGCCAAAGACGTGATCAAGTCCGGCGGCGAATGGATCAGCTCGATCGATCTTGAGAACATCGCGGTCGGCCATCCCAAGGCGCATCTGTGCGCCGTCATCGGCGTGACGCATCCAAAATGGGACGAGCGCCCGATCCTGCTCGTGCAGCTGAAGCCGGGCGAGAGCGCCGAAAAGCGCGATTTCATCGACTTTCTGGACGGCAAGATCGCCAAATGGTGGATGCCGGACGACGTTGTCTTCGTCGATGAGATCCCGCTCGGGGCTACCGGCAAGATCGACAAGAAGCTCATCCGGCAGCGCATGCAGGGCTATGCGCTGCCCTTCGACGGAACATCGCGATGATCGATCTGCACCATGTCGTCACCCCGAACGGGCACAAGGTGAAGATCATGCTGGAGGAGACCGCCCTCCCGTACAAAATCATCCAGTACAATCTCCTTGAAGGAACGCATCTCAAGCCGGAGTTCAGGCAGATCAATCCGAACGGCCGCCTGCCGGCGCTGGTCGATCATGATCCGATCGGCGGCGGCCCATCGATGGCCGTGTTCGACAGCGGCGCCATGCTCTTCTATCTCGCCGAGAAGAGCGGCAGGTTCTTCGGCTCAAGTCCGCGCACCCGCCATCTCGCGATGCAATGGCTGATGTGGCAGATGTCCGGCCTCGGCCCCATGCATGGGCAGGCGCACCATTTCATCCGCTATTGCCCCGAAGACATTCCGTATGCGGTGAACCGCTACATGAATGAATCGCGCCGCCTGCTTGAGGTTCTGGATCGACGCCTGCGCGAAGCGGACTATCTCGCCGAAGAATATTCCATCGCCGACATGGCCGTCTGGCCCTGGATCCGCGCGATCAAGCCGGTCGGCATCGAGCTTGGCGACTATCCGAACCTGCAGCGCTGGTACGAGCGCGTCGGCGCGCGCCCCGCCGTGGAGGCTGGCGCGCGCCTGCCGGAGGGACACTGGATGACCCAGACCGCGCAATCGAAAGTGAAGCTGACGGAAGAACAATGGTCCAACCTCTTCGGCGAGAACATGCTGAAGAGCGGCCGCGCGACATAAGGAGGAGATCTTGGCCGACACCGAAAACGACATTCGCGCCATGGCGACGCGTTTCTTCGACGCGATCGAGCAGGGCGACGTCGATACCGTGGCCGCGACCTACGCGCCGGGCGCGAAGATCTGGCACAACACCGACGAGCTGGAGAACACCCGCGAGGAGAACATCGAGGTGCTGCGCAACATGGTGCGCCGCTCCAAGAGCCGGAAATACACCGAGCGGCGCCTGCAGGTGTTCTCCGGCGGCTTCGTGCAGCAGCATGTGCTGAAGGCCGAGCGCGGCGACGGCTTCAAGCTGCATCTGCCCGCCTGCATCGTCTGCGCGGTCTCGAACGGCCAGATCACGCGCCTCGACGAGTATTTCGACTCCGCCGTCGTCAGCGCCTGGCGCGCGGGCTACGCATGAACATCGCCGGCAAGACCGCGCTCGTCACCGGCGCCGGCAGCGGCATCGGCCGCGCGACCGTGCTGGCGCTGGCGGCGAAAGGCGCTGCGCGCATCTATCTCGTGGATCGCGATGCGGTGAGCGTCGAAGCGCTCGCGCGCGAGCTCGGCGCTTGCGAAGGCCTGCCGCGCGCGCTTGACGTTCAGGACACCGAAAAGCTCCACGCCGTGTTCGACGAGGCGGCCGCCGCCGGCGGGCTCGATATCGTCCTCAACAATGCCGGCATGGTCGTCGGCAAGCAGCTCTTCCCGAACACCTCGCGCGCCAAGCTGGATGCGATCATCGCCGTCAACGTCACGGCCGTGATCCTCGGCACGCAATGGGCCATCGAGCAGATGCGCAAGAAGGGCGGCGGCGTGGTGGTGAACACCGGCTCCACCGCCGCCTTCCACACCGGCTACGCCGATTATCTCTACAGCGCGACCAAGGCCGCGGTGGTCTCCTTCTCCAGCGCCTGCGCCGCGCAGCATCCGATTACCGGCGTGCGCGTGAACTCCGTGCTGCCGGGCCTTGTGAACACGCCGATCCTGTTGACCACCGGCGACGGCGAGCTCGCCGATTTCATGGGGCCCGTGCTCGCCAACAATGTCGCGCTCGAGCCGGAGGACATCGCCGAAGGCGTCATCGGCCTGATCGAGGACGACGCCCGCGTCGGCGAGATGCTGGTTGTCTCCGCCGCCGATCCCGCCAAAGCCCGCTTCGACGACAGCAGGATCAGGATTTGGGACCTAAAGCGCCCGCCATCTGGATGACGCGGTCCACCAGGGTCGGGAGCATCTGCTTCGCCATCGGATCGCGGAGCTCGGCCCCTTCGAACGCCTTGTCGGCGAACGGCACGAGTACGTTCTGGGTCGCCGCCACGGTTTGGATTGTGCCGAGGATCGCCCTGAGCTGAAGGATGCCGCGCAGGCCTCCGTAGGGCGTGATCGTCGCCGCCATCAGGCCCGCGACCTTGCCGCGGAAGGCCGCCAGCGCCGGGAGCGCCTCGCCCGCGCGCGGTCGCGACGCCCAGTCGATCGCGTTCTTCAGCACGCCCGACACGCCGCCATTGTATTCCGGCGACGCGATCAGGAACCCGTCATGCGCGATGAGCAGGGAGCGCAGCTCGTCCGCCTTCGGCGGAAAGCCGCGCGCTTCCAGGTCCTCGTCGAACAGCGGCAGGTCGAAATCCTTGAGCCGGATGGCGGTGACCTCCGCCCCGGCGCCGCGCGCGTGCGCCGCCGCGATGTCGAGCAGGCGCTGATTGTACGAATCCGCGCGCGTGCTGCCGGCGAACGCCAGAAGCCTGACCATTCAAGTCTCCCTATGATGATGCCGCTACGGATGCTGCCGCGTCAGACCGGCTCGCTCACCCGCGCCCGCGCCGACGGCTTGATCACCGTCTCGTCGCGCACGCCCTCCGCGTTCACCGGCGCGTGCGCGACGTCCTCCGGCCCGAGCTCCTTCGTCCAGGCCGCGAATTCGAGGCAGATGCCGTCCGGATCGAAGAAATACATCGAGCGCACGAACACGTCGTCGGTGACCTCGTCGCTGACCTGGGTCGGCGAATTGTCGTGGTTGAGGATGCGCGTGACGTCCACGCCCTTGGCCTTCAGTCGATCGTGATATTCGTCGAACTTTTCCAGCGGCACGTTGAACGCGATGTGGTTCATCGAGCCGTGCGCGCTCACGAAGTCGCCGCGCGTCGGCAACGCCTTGGGGTTCGTCGCGCCCGGGTTCGCCGGCGGCGCGTCCGGGAACCAGAAGAAGGCGAGGGAATCGCCGTTGCCGATGTCGAAAAAGAAGTGCTGGCCGCGATTGCCCGGCAGATCGATCGTCTTGGTGAGCGGCATCCCGAGGATGTCGCGGTAGAAGCGAACCGTGGCGGCCATGTCGCGGCAGACGAGCGCCAGATGGTTGACCCCACGGATGTCGAATTCGGTGTTCTTGGGCTTCATCGGGGTCTCCCTTTTTGCGCGCTTTGGGGCGGCGTTGGCGGCCTGGATCGTGTTCGCTGTCGTGCTCATTTGGGCACACTTTGCAGAAATATTACTAATCTAAGCATTGGAAGTCAAAAACGTCAGTTTGGTTGATGGTTTCGGCTGGACGTTTCCGGCCGGGTTGCGTCATCATCGCAGAAAATCGGGCCTCTACAAAAACAATCGGGGCGCGAAGTTCGGGGAGGGAATTCGGATGAGCGTTCTGTCATTTGGGCGCCTGATGCGCGCGCCGTTCGGGGCTCTGGCGATGGCGGGCGCATCGATGCTCGCGCTGCTGGCCTGTCCGCAGGCTTACGCCCAGGAGAGCGACGCGACCGAGTCCGAGGCCGTCGTGGTCACCGGCTCCTACCTGCAGCGCGCCGTGCGCGACACGCCGACCCCGGTGTCGGTCATCGGGCCGCAGGAGCTGCAGCAGCAGAGCATCCTCGGGGCGGATTATCTCTTCAAGAACATACCGATGGCGTCGGGTCAGCGCTCCACCCCGGACAATACCGGCGCGCCCTACCAGCTCGGCATGGCCAACATCAATCTCCGCGGCCTGGGCGTCGCCTCGACGCTGACGCTGATCAACGGCCGCCGCCAGGTCACTTCCCCGGTGCCGCTGGACGACGGCTCGAGCTTCGTCGACATCAACTCGATCCCCTTCATCATGCTGGAGCGGATGGAGATTCTGCAGGACGGCGGCGCGGCGCTCTATGGCTCCGACGCGGTCGCCGGCGTCGCCAACTTCATCATGCGCAAGTCCTTTGACGGCTTCCAGGTGCGCGCCTCCTACCAGACCACCACCGAGGACAATCAGGAGGATTTCAATCTCGGTCTGCTCGGCGGCGTGTCGGGCGACAATTGGGACCTGGTCGTCGGCGTCGAGGGCCTGCACCGCACCGAGCTTGGCACCCAGGAGCGGCCCTACACCGCCAACAAGATCGTCTCCGCGCTCGGCATGCCCGGCGCCTTCGGCGTCGCGGGCACGCCGCGCATCGACCCGAACTGCGCCGCCGCCGGCGGCATCCCGACCCGGTTCGTGGCCAACACCAATATCGGCTTCTGCAGCCGCAATCTCTCCGACGCCTTCACCAGCGGCATCATCGTGCCTGAGGATCGCGTGCTCGGGTACGGCGCGCTCAACATCGACGTCGATGCCGACACCAAGGTCTATTTCGAGGTTGGCGGCGCCCATAACAGCCTGAGCGTCTTCACCTTCCCGTCCTATTCGAACCTCTCCTTCCCGACCATTCCGGCGAACAATCCAGGCAACCTTGTCGCCAATGGCGGCTTCGGCGTGCCGGTGACGTATTTCGGCCGCCCGCTCAACCTGCAGAACTCCGACATCAACGAGCAGACGCGCAGCTCCTCGATGTTCCGTTTTGTCGGCGGCATCGAGAACGAGCTCGGCGGCGATTGGCGCTATGACGCCTCCTACACCTTCGGCTGGCAGAACTATCACGCCGACCATGTCCGCGACACGCTGAAGGACCGCTTCATCGCCGCGATCAACGGCGTCGGCGGCCCGAACAACAACCAGTTCTTCAATCCGTTCGGCTCGTCGCTGGTGAACCCCGCGCTCGCCAACGATCCGCGCGTGATCGACGATTTCACCGACGAGGCCTGGCGCGACTACAACGCCACGCTCCATTCCGCCGAAGCGATCTTCTCCGGCCCGCTGTGGCAGATGGGCGGTCGCCAGGTCCGCGGCGCTTTCGGCGGCCAGTTCCGCTACGAGACGCTCGATTTCTCCAGCGACGTGAACCAGAAGACCGGCAATTTCGTCTTCCTGTTCAGCGGCCCGGATCTCTCCGTCAACCGCACCTCGGCGGCCGTCTTCGGCGAGCTTGAGTTCCCGCTGGGCGAAAACGCCGAGCTCAACGTGCAAGCCCGCTACGAATGGTACGACAACGACGTCGGCGGCTCCTTCAATCCGAAGGCGGCGCTGCGCTGGGAGCCGGTGGACGGCCTCGTCCTGCGCGCCAACGCCGGGACCAGCTTCCGCGCCCCGTCGCTGTCGCAGATTTCCTCGATCACCACGATCAACACGGCGATCGCCGACCCCCGCAATCCAAGCACGATCCCGTACTTCAACCAGGTCGTGACGCTGCCCGGCTCCGAGCTTGATCCGGAGACCGCAATCAATCTCGGCGCCGGCGTGGTGTGGTCGCCGATCTCGGGCCTCGAATTCTCGCTCGATTATTGGCGCTACGACTACACCGACCTGATCGTGAAGGAGAACGCGCAGGGCATCGTCAACGCCAATCCGAGCGACCCGCGCATCGTGAGGCAGGGCGGCAGCCCCACCGGCCTCATCTCGCAGATCTTCGTCTCCTTCGTGAACCAGAACGACGTTCTGGCCGACGGCGTCGATGGCAGCGTCCGCTGGACGCAGGATCTCGGTCCCGGCGCGTTCGATCTCACCGTGCGCGGCACCTACCTCAACCAGTACACCGCCACCATCAACGGCGTTGAGGTCGATCTCTCCGGCAACCGCAACTACGCCAACTTCGCCCGCTCGCTGCCGAAGACGCGCGCCAGCGCCATCGGCGCCTATTCGATCGGGCCGCACACCTTCACCGGCACGGTGAACTACATCTCGTCCTACGACGACTACACCAACGCCGCGAACCCCGCGACGATCTACGAGCTCGCCTCCTTCACCACCTTCGACGTGAGCTACCAGCTGCGCCTCGAGGAGCGTGAGGCGGAATTCTCCATCGGCGTGATCAACCTCTCGAACATCTATCCGCCGGTGTCGCGCGTCGCCTCCGGCGACCTGCAGGGCTTCGACCGCTTCGTGCACGATCCGCGCGGCCGGCTGGCCTTCGTGCGCGTCGCCAAGACGTTCTAGGAGCGTGATCGGAAAAGTGGGGACCGGAGCGGGTTTGACTTCTGTTTGAAGCGGGCCCGCTCTATCCTTGGGGGAGGGGGACGCATATCGGAGAAAAGCCTTGGCCGACACCGTGCATGCTTCCCCCAGGAATGAGCCGCCCGAGAAGGTCGGCGCCAAATCCATCTCCGAGATGGCTGGCCGCGAGACGCCGCTCATCCGCAATTATTGGTACGTCGCGGCTTTCTCCGAGGAGATCACCCGCGTCCCGATGCGGCGCACGATCCTCGACCGCGATATCGTCTTCTACCGCAAGGAGGACGGAACCCCCGTCGCGCTGCAGAACCGCTGCGCGCACCGCTCCTATCCGCTGCACAAGGGAACGGTGTCCGGTGATCGCATCGTCTGCGGCTATCACGGCTTCGAATACGGCGCCGACGGCCAGTGCGCGCACGTGCCTTCGCTGCCCGCCGCGCCGCGCGCGATCAAGGTGCAGCCCTTTCCGCTGATCGAGGATGGTCCGCTCGTCTGGATCTGGATGGGCGATCCCGCCGAGCCCGATCAATCGCGCATGGTCTATCAGGACTGGTGCTCGAAGCCCGGTTGGACCCACGTGAAGGGCTACATGTACATGAAGGCCAATTATCTCGGCCTGCATGAGAACCTGCTCGACCTCTCGCACTTTCCGTTCCTGCACGGCCAGGTCCTCGGCCGCCCCGAGCATGCCGCCGCCAAGCCGAAGGTGCGCGTCGAGGGCGATGTCGTGTTCTCCGGCGTCATGCACCGCGATGTCGGCATGGCGCCGAACTATGTGAAGGCGACGGGCATCAAGCCGCCCTTCGATCGCGAGAGCGCGCACGCCATCCCGTGCCCGGGCATCCATCTGGGGCAGGCGATCCTGACCGATTCCTCCGATCCTCCCCAGACGCACATCCGCCACATCGTCCACATCATGACGCCCGAGACGCTGAAGACGACGCACTATTTCTGGGCCATCGCCCGCGACAAGGCGATCGACGATCCGGCGGTGGACAAGGAATCCCTGATGTTCGCCGACAAGGCCTTCATGGAGGACAAGGTCGCGCTGGAGGAGATCGAGGAGGTCATCGCGCGCGACAAGCGTCCCGACTTCCGCGAGAAGATCATCAGCACCGATGAAGGCGCGATCACGCTGCTGCGCGCCTTCGCCCGGATGGCCGCGCGCGAAGCGGGCGGCGAATGAGCGAGCCATAATGCAAGAGAAAGAGCCGCCTTCGGGCCCCTACGCCTATTATGTCGTGGGCGTGCTCATGCTCGCCTACATGTTCGCGTTCATCGATCGCATCATCCTGTCGCTGGTGATCGATCCGGTGCGCGCGGACCTGGGCCTCAGCGAAACCGAGATCAGCCTGCTCGCCGGCTTCGCCTTCGCGGCTTTCTACACGCTGCTGGGCCTTCCGTTCGGCCGTTGGGCCGACACCCGCGGCCGCCGCAACCTCATCGCCATCGGCATCGCGCTTTGGAGCGTGGCGACGGTGGCGTGCGGCCTGGCCAACAATTTCTTCAAGCTCTTCCTGGCGCGCATGGCGGTCGGTGTCGGCGAGGCGACGCTGACGCCCTCTGCCTATTCGCTCATTCCGGACTATTTCACCGCGCACCGCCGCGCGTTCGCGATGGCGGTCTTCTCCTGCGGCATCACCATCGGCGGCGGGCTCGCGCTGCTGCTCGGCGGCTTCATCGTCGAATGGGCGACCGCGAACGCGCCGGTGCTGCCGCTGCTGGGGCAATTGAAGCCCTGGCAATTCGCGTTCGTCGCGGTCGGCGCGCCCGGCGTGCTCGTCGCGCTGCTGGTATTGCTCACCGTGAGGGAGCCGCCGCGCCGTTTGGAAGCGGGCGCGAGCGCGACCGCGCCCAAGATCGGCGAGGTGATCTCCTATCTCTTCGGCCATTGGCGCGTCTTCGCGCCGGTCATCTTCGGCCTCACCGGAATGGTCGTCGCCGGCTACGCCTTCAATGTCTGGGCGCCGGTCTATTTCATGCGCGTGCACGCAATGTCGCCGGGCGAGGTGGGCGTTCTCTTTGGCCTGAGCTTTGCGGTGCTGGGCACGCTCGGAGTGCTCTTCGGCGGCGCGCTGTCGGACCGGCTCTCCAAGGCCGGGCGCGCCGACGCGCCCGTGCGCGTGTCGCTGTGGGCCGCATGGATCCAGGCGCCGCTTTTCATCGGCTGTTATCTTTCGCCGTCCGCGCTCTGGGCGCAGATCCTCTTCGGCGCGGCGCTCTTTGTGGCGAGCATGTATGGCGGTCTGCAGGGCGCGGCAGTGCAGTCGCTGACGCCGAACCGCATGCGCGGACAGGTCGGCGCGGTCTATCTCACCATCGCCAATCTGGTCGGCCTGGGGCTGGCGCCGACGATGACCGCGCTGATGACGGAGAACGTCTTTGGCGGCCCGATGGGCGTCGGAAAGTCATTGGCGACGACGGTCGCGATCTCGCTCACGATCGCGGTGATCCTGCTCACCATCGCGTTGAAGCCGATGCGCCAGCGCGTCGAAGCGCTGCAAGCCGCTTAGCATTCATTGCAGAATGAGGCGCTCTTTCCCTCCCCTGAAAGGGGAGGGAGGGCGTCTCACCCCACCGCGCGATCGCGGCCTTCCCAGAACGGCTCGCGCAATTGTCGCCGCAGCACTTTGCCCGAGGCGTTGCGCGGCAGCGTCTCGATGAAATCGACTGATTTCGGCAGCTTGTAGCCCGCGATCCGCTCGCGCGCCCACGCCACGATCGCGTCCTTCGTCGGCGGCGCCTTCGGATCGGCGACGATCATCGCCTTCACTTCCTCGCCCCATTGCGCCGAGGGCACGCCGATGATCGCCACTTCGAGCACGCCCGGGCAGCCGAAGATCGCGTTCTCCACTTCCGCCGGATAGACGTTCTCGCCGCCGGTGACGATCATGTCCTTCACGCGGTCGTGCACGTAGAGAAAGCCTTCCTCGTCGAAAAAGCCGGCGTCGCCCGTGCGCATCCAGCCGTCGGTCACGGCCTTCGCCGTCGCTTCCGGCTGGCGCCAATAGCGCTCCATGATCGTGCCGCCGCGGATGAGGATCTCGCCGACCTCGCGCGCCGCCAGCGCCGCGCCCGCGGCGTCCACCACCTTCACCTCCATGCCGCCCCAGCCCTTGCCGCAGGAGCGCAGCTTGCCGCTGCCCTCGTGCTCGGAGGGCTTCAGGTATGTGCCCGCGCCGGTGGTTTCGGTCATCCCGTAGAATTGCACGAAGCCGCACTTGAACGCCGCCTGCGCGCGCCGCAGCACTTCCTCCGCGATCGGCGAGGCGCCGTAGGCGATCGTGCGCAGGCTGGAGAAGTCGGTGTCGTCGATCGCCGGCTGCTGCAGCAGGAACTGGATCATCGCCGGAGCGAGAAAGACGTGCGACACCCGCTCCGCCGCGATGAGCGCCAGCAGCGCCGGAGGATTGAACTCCTTCATGACGATCACCCGCGATCCGTTCGCGAGCCCGGCGAAGCTGATGTTCGTCCCCGCGACATGGAAGAGCGGCATGACGATGAGCACGGTCTCCTCGGCGCGATAATCGAACCCTTCCACCGAGACGCTGAGCTCGAAGAACGTGCGGTAATTGCGGTTGGAGAGGCACACGCCCTTGGGCATGCCCGTCGTGCCGCTCGTGTAGAGCTGCAGCACGTCGTCGCTCGGTTCCGCGGCCAGTTTGGGATCGACCGCCGGCGCCGCATCGCGCCAGGCGACATAATCGTCTGTGTCGATCACGATCATCCGTGCCCGCCGCTGCATCCCGGCGAGCGCCGCCGCAGCCGTCTCCAGAAACTCGCTCCCCACGAAGAGCACGTCGGGCTCGGCGTCCGCGAGAATGTAGCCGACTTCCGCCGGCGCCAGCCGGAAATTGATCGGCGCCAGGCATGCGCGCGCCTTCAAGGCGCCGAACAGCGCCTCGTAGAAGAGGTCGCTGTTCTTCATCAGCGTCGCCGCCCGCGCCCCGGGCGCGACGCCCTCGGCGATCAGCGCCTGCGCGACCTGGCTGGCGCGCCGGTCGAGCGCGCCATACGTGGTCGTGCGTCCTTCGAACTGGACCGCGACATGGTCGCCGCGATCGGCGGCGTGGATGCGCGTGATGTCCGCAAGACTGTGCAAACGGTCGAGGTCGAGCACGGGCGCCTCATGCAAAAAAGAAACGGGCGGGCTCCGCCAATCTAGGCAAAGCCCGCCCGCTGGAAAAGCGCCGTGAGGGGGCGCTTGGGGCGCCCCCCATCACGTTCAGTTGCGAACCGTGAGCGTGAGCCCATAGGTCTCCGGCGGCTGGTAGATGTTGAGCCGCTGCTGGAAGGGCGCGAACGCGGTCGAGTGCGTCAGCACGAGCTCGTCGGTGAGGTTCTTGCCCCACGCCGCGAGCTCCCACCGGCCGCCCGCGCTCTCATAGGCGACGCGCGCATCGATCATGTCGTAGTCGGGCTGCACCTCCAGCGGCGTGTTCGACGCCTCGAGGAAGATCTCGGTCTGATACGTGTAGTCAGCACGCATCACGATCGAGCCCGCATCGGCCAGATCGAACCGGTACTGGACGCCGAGATTGTACTTGTTCTCCGGCGAGCGCGGCAGCGTGTTGCCGGTGAAGTTGGCCGTGGCGCCGGTCGCGAAATCGACGAACTCCGCATCGAGCCAGGCATAGGAGCCGTTGATGTCGAGGCCCGCGAACGGCCGCAGCACCCACTCCACCTCCACGCCGTTGATCTCGGCTTCCGCCGCGTTGCCGATGACGACGCAGCAGAGCGGCACGAGCTGCGAGACCTGCAGATCGGTGTGCTCGGTGCGGAAGGCCGCCAGATTGAGACGGAGGCGCCGGTCGAAGAGCTCGGTCTTGGCGCCCGCCTCGTAGGACCAGGCGTATTCCGGATTGTACGGAACCGCCGCGCTGGCGCCGGTGCCGGCCGTGCCTTGGAAGCCGCCGCTCTTGAAGCCGCGCGCCGCGCTCACATAGAGCATGACGTCGTCGGTGACTTTCCAGTCGAGCGCTGCCCGCGGCGTGAACGCCTCCCAGTCGGCGCTGGCGTTGACGTTGAACTCGGCCGAAAGCGGCGGCGGGAAGCCGGGGCCCTGCACGCGGATGCCCTGCAGGTGCGCGTCCTTTTCCTCCCACGTCATCCGCGCGCCGAGCGTGAGCCCGAGCCGATCGGTGATCGCGTAGGTGCCTTGGCCGAAGATGGCGTAGCTCTTCGAGCGCACGTCCTGCGGGAACGAGCCGTAGCCGGTCTGGGCCGGCGCCGGGAAGCGCTGATCGAGCTGCTCGTCGCGCTCCACGTCCTCGGCCAGGAAGTAGACGCCGACGACGCCGGTGAGCCGGTCATCCAACGCATTGAACGCGAGCCTGAATTCCTGGCTCAATTGCGTGGATTGCTCGAGGTTCCGGTTGATCGATTCAATCTGCGCCGGCGGATTGACCGGGTTGGAGAAGAACGGATCCTGGAAGTCGAAATCGGCCGAGCGCAGCGCGGTCAGCGACGTGAACGTGCCGATCGAGGTTTCCCATGTGGCGTCGGCGAGGAAGCCCGCCACTTCGCGGCGCAGGAACCCATCGATGATCGCGTTCGAGATGCGCGGGTCGGGATTGACGCCGACGCAATGGCTTCCGGCCTGGAAGGTGACGTCGCAGACATTGTCGCGCACCTGGCCGAACTGGTCCTGCTGCGAATAGTCCGCGGTCAGCACCACATCGAGCGTGTCGCTGGGGCGGAAGCGCAGCGAGGTGCGCGCGCCCCAGCTGTGCTCGTCGTCCACGTGGTTGCCGGTGGTTTGGTTGTAGGTGTAGCCCTCGCGGCTGCGCCCCGAGATCGCCGCGTTCCAGAACACGGTGTCGTTGATCGCGTGGTTGACGCGCACCGTGCCTTCGGCCCGGTCGTAATTGCCGACGGTGCCGGAGAACTGCCAGCTGGGATCCGCGTCCGGCCGCCGGCTGATCAGCGAGATCGCGCCGCCGACCACGTTCTTGCCGAACAGCGTGCCCTGCGGGCCGCGCAGAACTTCCACACGCTCAAGGTCGAACAATTCGAGATTTGAGCCGCCCGCGCGCCCCATATAGACGCCGTCGATGAACATCACGACCGAGGCGTCGCCACCGGCGTTGGAATTGATCCCCTCGGTGCCGATCCCGCGAATGTAGAAGTTCGGCTCCGCCGGGTTGACGTCGTTGAACACGAAGCCCGGCGTGCGCTGGGCCACGTCGAGCACGGAGTCGATCTTGTTCACGCGCAATTGCTCGGCTGTGAACGCGGTCACCGCGATCGGCACGTCCTGCTGGTTCTGCTCGACCTTCTGCGCAGTGATGACGACGTCATCGACGGTGGTCTGCGCGAGCGCCGGCGAGGCGCCGAGCGCCATAGCGATCGAGAGGACCGCCGCGGAGCGTCCGAAGAAATCCTTGTTCATCCTTTCCTCCCCCTGGGCGCGGGCCCGCGCCCTCATCGTCTTGTTGCGGCGCCGCATCGGCGGCCGGCGCCCCTTCTGCAAAATTACATAGGGGTCTAAGTATTACCCCGATACTAGTGCTTCGCGGCCGAAGTGCAATAAGTTTGGCCCAAGGCCCGGCCCTCAAAGCTTGGCCCCTAAGGCCCGTCTGGGGGGCGTGCCCGGGAGCGCGGGGCCAGACTTAGGGTCGCTTAAGGTCCGAGGGAGGCAAGGCATGGCTGCAGACTTCACCGGCCTCGAGCTCACGCCATTGTGTGTCGCGAGCATCCGCCTGGAGGAGGGGGCGCCGATCCAGCTGGGCCGCTCGCCCTGGCGCAATCGGCGGGTCAGCTATATCGGGGCCGGCGGCACGGTGGAGGGCGCGCGCCTTACAGGCGTAGTGCGCCCCGGCGGCGGCGACTGGTCCGAAGGCGGCGCCGACGCAGCCGGCAACGCCCTCACGCTCATCGATGTCCGTTCTCTCTGGCGCACGCATGATGGCGCCGACATCTACGTCACGTACAATGGCCGCCTGAACATTCCCGCGCCGCTCCTGCCCGATTTCCGCGACCCCGCGAAGATCGATGCGATCCCGCCGAGCGCGTATTATTTCCGCATCAATCCGCTCTTCGAGACCGCCGACGAGCGCTATGGCTGGCTGAACCACATCGTCGCCGTCGGCGCCGGCCGCCGCACCCGCGACGGCGTCGTCTACACGATCTTCGAAGTGCGCTGATGAGCGCCGCCGCAACGCCCGCAGAATCCGCTGAAAACGAGCCCTGGCCAAGCGAAGGCTATGCCTGGTGGGTCGTGGGCGTGCTGCTCATCGCCTACACGGTCTCCTTCATCGACCGCATGATCCTGAGCCTGCTGGTCGCGCCGATCCGCGCCGATCTCGGCATCTCCGACACCCAGTTCAGCCTGCTGCTCGGGCTCGCCTTCGCGGTCTTCTACACGCTGATGGGCCTGCCGCTCGGCTATCTCGCCGACCGCGGCAATCGCCGCCGGCTTGTCACGATCGGCGTCGCGTTCTGGAGCGTCGCGACGGCCGCCTGCGGCCTCGCGCCGAACTTCCTCGCGCTCTTTCTCGCCCGCGTCGGCGTCGGCGTGGGGGAGGCGACGCTGTCGCCCTCGGCCTATTCGCTGCTCGCCGACTATTTTCCGAAGGACAAGCTCGGCCGTGTTATGGCGATCTATTCGATCGGCGTGCCGCTCGGCTCCGGCATCGCGCTCGTCATCGGCGGGCTGGTGGTGAAATGGGCGACCGGCGCCGAGGCGATGCGCCTGCCCTTGATCGGCGAGACGGCGCCCTGGCGCCTGGTCTTCTTCATCGTCGGGCTGCCGGGCCTGCTCGTCGCGCTCCTGATGCTGACGGTGAAGGAGCCCGTGCGCCGCGGCGTTTCCGCCGCGCTTTCGCCGTTCGGGGCTGTGTTCGCCCATGTCGCGCGCCATCCGGGCGCCTATGGCGCGCACTTCATCGGGCTCTCACTGCTCGTCTTCGTGATCTATGGCGGCATGGCCTGGATCCCGACCTTCTTCGCGCGCACCTATGGCCTGGCGCCCGCCGACGCCGGCATGATCTACGGCGCCATCATGGCCTTGGGCGGCGCCGGGGGCCTCATCATGGGCGGCGCGCTGGCCGACCATCTTTTCCGCCGCGGCCGCAAGGACGCGCATCTGCGCGCGATCCTGATCGCGGTGCTGACATCGGCGCCGTTCTTCGTCGCGATGCCGCTGATGCCGACCCCGACGCTCGCCTTCGCGTGCCTCGCGCCGGCGGTGCTCCTCTCCTCGATGCATGGCGGCGTCGCCGGCTCGGCGCTGCAGCTCATCACGCCGAACCAGTTCCGCGCCCAGATCACCGCGATCTACTTCTTCATCGCCAACCTGATTGGCTTGGGCCTCGGGCCGACTGCGGTCGCCAGCCTCGCCGAGTACGGTTTGGGCGAGCTCCGCTATGCGCTGGCGATCATCGCCGCGGTGGTGCTGCCCTTCTCGGCGCTCGTGCTCTGGATTGGCCTGAAGCCCTTCCGCGAGACCGTCGCTCAGTCCGCCTGATCGTCGCGCACGCGCACCACGAGCTTGCCGTCATTGCCGCCGGAGAAGAGCGCCTTGAGCGCGTTCGGCGCCTCCGCCAGCGGCCCGCGCACATCCATGCGATACTTCACGCGCCCTTCGTCGATCCAGCCGCCGATCGCAGCGAACGCCTCGGGAAACCGCGGCCAGTAATCGGACACGATGAAGCCCTCGATCCTGAGCCGCTGCATCAGCACGTTGCGGAACATCCGCGGGCCCGAGGCTTCGACGATGTCGTCATAGGTCGAGATGGCGCCGCAGATCACGATCCGCGCATGCAGGTTCGCCAGCGTCAGCGCCGCTTCGAGCGCCTCCCCGCCGACATTGTCGAAATAGATGTCGATCCCGTGGGGGCAGGCGGCCCGCACCGCCTCCAGCAGGTTCCCATCGCGATAGTTCAGCGCCGCGTCATAGCCGAGCTCATCGATGAGCCAGCGCCGTTTCGCCTCCGAGCCGGCGAGCCCCACCGCCCGGCAGCCCTTGATCTTCGCGATCTGCCCCACGATCGAGCCGACCGCGCCGGCCGCCGCCGAAACGAGCACGGTCTCTCCCGGCTTGGGATGGCCGATGTCGAGGAGCCCGAAATAGGCCGTCGCGCCGGTGTTTCCGAGCGGCCCCAGATGCACGTGCAGCGGCAGATCGCCCTGCCGCGCGACCTTCGTCAGCGCCTTGGCCTTGGCGCGGTAATATTCCTGCCAGTCGCCGCGCCCGAACACGATGTCGCCGGCCTTGAGCGTCTCGCTCTTGCTCTCCAGCACGCGCCCGATCGTGTACCCGCGCATCACCGCGCCGAGCGCCACGGGCGTGGAATATTGCGCCACGTCGGTCATCCAGATCCGGTGCGTGGGATCGATGGAGAGGTAGAGGTTCTCCACCAGCGCCTCGCCCTCGCCGGGAGCCGGGATCGCCTCCTCGGCGAATTCCAGATCGCCGTCCTTGAACCCGCCGACGGGCCGGCGCTTGAGGATCCAGCGTCGGTTGCTCATGGCGTTTCGTCCGGCAGGTCGATCGTGTCGTCGTTGTGTTCCGCGAGGTTGGCGATCGCCTTGAGCAGCAGCCGTTTGACGGTCTGCAGCTCGTCCTCGCTCATGCCCTTGAGCGCGATGCGGTTGACCTCCGCCACATGCGGCATCAGCTGCTTGCGCAGGCGCCTCGCCTTCGGGGTCAAGTGCACGTGCACGCGCCGGCGATCCTCTTCGCTCTGTTCGCGCACGACGAGCGCGGCCTTCTCCAGCCCCTTGAGCGCCGTCACCGTCGTCGGCTCGCGCAGGCCCACGCGGCGGCTGAGCTCGCGCTGGGTGAGCCCGTCCTCCACCCAGAGGACGCGCAGGAACCGCCATTGCCCGATCGTGACCCCCTTGGCGGCGAGGCGCTTCTGCAGCGCCCGCCCGAACGCCCGGAACGTGAGCCGCGCCAGATAGCCGAGGCTGTTGGTTGGGTCCTCGTAAAATTCCGGCTTTCGTGCTCCCCTGGCCATGCCTTGCTCCGCCCCCGGGGGCGGCCATGCCGCGATTGACAGCGCCTTCCACCCCCGCCTATCGATAGTATTCTAAGCATTGTATTTGCGTAACCCGGTTTGCGGCGCGCAGGGCTTTAAAAGGAAGCTGATGAACGCCTCCGCGGGTGGAAAGCTTGTCCCGGCGCTCGCCACGACGATCGTGGGGTCCTATCCCCAGCCGGATTGGCTGATCGATCGTGATCGCCTGGGCGCGGGGCTGCCGCCGCGCATCCGCCTGCACGATCTCTGGCGCATCCCCGCACCCTGGCTCGCCGACGCGCAGGACGCCGCGGTGCTGGGCGCGATCTCGGACCAGGAGCTGGCCGGCGTGGACATCGTCGGCGACGGCGAGATGCGCCGCGAATCCTATTCCAACCGGCTCGCCAACGCGCTCGACGGCATCGACATCGATACGCCCGGCCAGGCGATGGATCGCACGGGCAAGCTGAACGCCGTCCCGCGCGTCGTCGGCCCCATCGCGCGCCGCGCGCCCATCGATGTCGCCGCTGCCCAATTTCTGCGCACACGCACGAGCCGCCTCACCAAGGTGACGCTTCCGGGCCCCTTCACGATGGCGCAGCAGGCGCAGAACGATTTCTACCGGGACGAAGAGAGCCTCGCGCTCGCCTATGCCGCGGCCGTCAACGAGGAGGTGAAGGCGCTGTTCGCCACCGGCATCGACATCGTGCAGCTGGACGAGCCTTACCTCCAGGCGCGCCCCGAGGCGGCGCGGGCGTATGGGCTCAAAGCCATCGCCCGTGCGCTCGAAGGCGTCTCGGGCCTGACGGCGCTGCACATCTGCTTCGGCTATGCGCACGTGCATCGCGGCGCGGCCAAGCCCGCCGGCTACGCCTTCCTGGGCGAGCTTGCCGACAGCCGCATCGACATCATCTCGATCGAAGCCGCCCAGCCCAGGCTCGATGTCGGCGTCCTCGCCGATCTCGCCGGCAAGACGATCATGTGCGGCGTGATCGATCTCGACGACCCCGCGATCGAGCCGGCGGCGCTGGTCGCCGAGCGCATCCGCGCGGCGCTCCGCTTCTGCCCGCCCGATCGCCTGATCGTCACCCAGGATTGCGGGATGAAATATCTTTCCCGCGACGTCGCCTTCGCGAAGCTGAAGGCTACGGCCGACGGCGCCCACATCGTCCGCACGGAAATCGGCGCCGCAGCGCCGCAGCGTCTCACCGCGTAAGCCAGTCCTTGAGAGCGGCGATTGTCCGCTCGGGCTGCTCGAGTGTGCCGAGATGGCCGCATACCTCGATGATCTGGAGCCGCGCGCCGGCGATGCCGTCGCGCATCTCTTCCTGGTGCGCCAGCGTGACGATGCCGTCCTCGCGCCCCCACACGATCAGCGTCGGCGCATTGATCGCCGCCAGGTGAGGGCGGCTGTCCGCGCGGCTCATGATCGCGGCCTGCTGCTTGAGGAAGCGCGCTGCGCCCGTCGCCGCCGCCATCGCGCGAACCTGCGCCAGCAGCGCCGCATCGGAGCGATGCGCCGGCGCCAGCAGGATCGGCACGCGCTCCTCCACGACCTGTTCGAACTTTCCTTCCTCGACGAGGCGCGCATAGCCGAGCCGCCGCTCGGTCTGCACCGGCGTGTCGTTGGGCGCGAGCGTCCCCAGAAGCGCGACGTCCGCCACGCGCTCCGGCGCCTGGCGCAGGATCTCGAACGCGGTGAAGCCGCCCATCGCGTGCGCAACGATCGAGAACGGCCCGGTCGTTGCGGCAAGCGCGCGCCGCGCCATGCCGGCGATCGTGTCGTCTGCGCCGTTGTCGGGATGCACGAAGGTGCGGCCGGGGAGGGCGGCCTTGAGCGGCGCCCAGAAATCCTCGGTCAGCAATTGCCCGGTCAGCAGCAGGATCGGCGGAATGGACGTTCTCCCGAGGCGGCGCAATGAGGCTTGTCCGCGACACTTTGATCGCTAAGCATGAGAACGCAATACGCTCCACCTCATCCGAGCGCGATGGACGATCTTGACGCAACCCGATTGAACGCGCTGGCCGCGAAGCTCGCGCCCGGGCGCGACGACCGCGTCTCCGATCTCGCGCGCCTGTCCGGCGGCGCAAGCCAGGAGACGTGGGAATTCCGGCTCGGCGATGCGCGCTTCATTCTCCGCCGCGCGCCGGGCGGCACGTTGGAGCGCAAGTCCGGCGCGGGGCTCTCTATAGAGGCGGCGGTCATCGCCGCCGTCGCCGCGCACGCCGTGCCGGTCCCGAACGTGCGCCATGTCCTGTCGCCCGAAGATGGGCTTGGCCTCGGCTTCGTCGTCGATTTCGTCGAGGGCGAAACGATCGCGCGCAAGCTCATCCGCGACCCGGCCTTCGCAGACGTGCGCACGCATCTCGCCGCCGACCTCGGCCGCATCCTCGCCGCCATCCACAACGTCCCGGTCGGCGCGCTGCCGCCGCTGCGCAGGCTTGGTCCGCGCGCCACGCTCGATGCGCTGCGCGAAGCGCTCGATGCGTGCGGCGCCGGCCGCCCCGTCTTCGAGCTGGCGCTGCGTTGGCTGCGCGATCGCGCGCCTCCCGAACCGCAGACGCTCTCGCTCGTGCACGGCGATTTCCGCCTCGGCAATCTGATGGTGTCCGCCGAAGGCGTGCGCGCCGTGCTCGATTGGGAGCTCGTGCACCTGGGCGATCCAATGGAGGACCTGGGCTGGCTCTGCGCGACGCCCTGGCGCTTCGGCGCGCTCGAAAAACCCGTCGGCGGCGTCGGAATGCGCGAGGACCTCTTCGAAGCGTACGGCCAAGTCGATGCACGCCGCGCGACCTGGTGGGAAATCCTTGCGAGCCTGCGTTGGGGAATCATCTGCGCCGGCATGGCGCCGCTTTTCGCCAGCGGAATCGATCGCTCCGTCGAGCGCGCGATGATCGCCCGCCGCGCGTCCGAAAGCGAGATCGACCTGCTGCGCCTCATGCAGGAGCACGCCTGACATGCACGACGATCCCGCGCCGGAAGACATCATGGCGGCCGTCGCGGCCTTTTTGCGCGAAGGGAGCGCCAATCCGAACGCCGCCGCGCGCGCGTTCCAGGAGCGTGTCGCCCAGAACGCCGTCGATCTCGCCCAGCGCCAGATCGCCGACCCGACCAGCACGAAGGACGAGCTGGAATCTCTGCTGGGCAAGCAAGGCGACGAGCGCGCGCTCACTGCCGAATTGGCGCGACGCATCCGCGCCGGCGAGATCGGCGAAGCCACGTCCGGCCTGATGGACTATCTCTGGCGCACGACCATCGCGAAGGTGCGCGTGGATCAGCCGAACTATGCGGGTCTCGCTCTCGCGCTGAAGATGAAACGGGAGGCCTGACTTGGATTTCGATCTGCCTACGGACCTTGTCGCCTATCTCGCCGAGCTCGATCGGTTCATCGACGCCGAGATCAGGCCGCTCGAGCGCGAGAACGACAATATCCGCTTCTTCGATCATCGCCGCGAGCACGCGCGCACCGATTGGGAGAAGGGCGGCCTGCCGCGTCAGGACTGGGAGGATCTGCTCGCCGAAGCCAAGCGCCGCGCCGACGCGGCCGGCCATTACCGTTTCGCGATGCCGCGCGAATTCGGCGGCAAGGATGGCTCCAACCTCTGGATGGCGGTCATCCGCGAGCACCTCGCCGCCAAGGGCCTCGGGCTGCACAGCGACCTGCAGAACGAGCATTCCATCGTCGGCAATCACCCGCTCGTCATCATGTTCCGCGATTTCGGCACGCCCGAGCAGAAGGCGCACTTCATTCCAGGCTTGCTGAGCCGCACGATCCATATCCCGTTCGGTCTCACCGAGCCGCATCACGGCTCCGACGCCACCCACATGGAGACGCGCGCGGTGGAGGAGACGCGTGACGGAATCGCCGGCTGGCGCATCGACGGCGAGAAGATGTGGATCACCGGCATGCACCACGCCTCGCATTGCGCGATCTTCGCGCGCACAAGCGGCAAGGACGGCGACGCATCGGGCATCACCTGCTTCCTCGTCGAGCGCGACGCGCCCGGCCTCGTGATCGAGGAATATCTCTGGACCTTCAACATGCCGACGGACCATCCGCGCTTGAGCCTGAGCAATGTCTGGGTTCCCGACAGCGCGCGGTTCGGCGCGCGGGATCGCGGGCTTCCGCTCGCCCAGGCCTTCGTGCACGAAAACCGCATCCGCCAGGCCGCCAGCTCCTTGGGCGCGGCTGCCTATTGCGTGAATGAAAGCGTCAGATACGCCCGTGTCCGCAAGCCGTTCGATCGTCCGTTAGCGGATAATCAGGCCATCCAGTTCCCGCTCGTCGAGCTCGCCACCCAATGCGAGATGCTGCGCCAGCTCATCCGCAAGACGGCGTGGGAGATGGACCGCATGCCTCATCCCGAGGTCGAGAAGACGCTCTCCGACAAGGTCTCCATGTGCAATTATTGGGCGAACCGGTTGGCGTGCGAAGCCGCCGACCGCGCCATGCAGGTGCACGGCGGCATCGGCTATTCGCGTCACAAGCCGTTCGAGCACATCTACCGCCACCATCGCCGCTACCGCATCACCGAGGGCAGCGAGGAGATCCAGATGCGCAAGGTCGGCGCCTATCTCTTCGGCTATGCCGGCCCGCGCCGCCAGGAAATGTCCGAGCTCACCTGGGCCGATGTGGATTATCGCAAGTCCTGAAGCGATCCGTAGACGGAAGAACGCCCCCTCCCCTTGAGGGGAGGGGGTAGGGGGCGGGGTGAGTCTCGACATCGGAAGTGATGGGCGCCGATCCAAGCCTGGCATGCGTCGCGGAACACCCCACCCCTTTATCCCCTCCCCTCAAGGGGAGGGGGCGCCAATTCTGCTGACGTCCCAAAAACGACCCGCACGTCGCGAAACGTGCGGGCCGCCCGGAGACGTCCAAAAGCTCAGCCGGCTTCTGTGGCGATGATCCAATCGAGGATCTTCTCCGAGAAGCCGTCCACGCGCCGCCACGATCCATGCCCGACGCCGTGCTGGTACGAGGCCACGTTGACCATGTACCCTACGCCCTTCGGCGCATCGACGCGGTCATGCGATTGCTCGTCGGTGAAGACGATCAGCCGCACGCCCTTCTGATCGACCTGCGTCACGGCTTTCCCAAGCTCGGTTCCGCCGTGCGGCTGCGAGTTTACGATCGCATCCCGCAGCGCGAAGCCGCGCCGCGGCGGGATTTTCTTCACGTCGTTGGAGAACGTGTAGATCTCGACGTCCTCGCCGATCTCCCGCGCCAGCACCGCAAGGCCGCACGCGGCGTCCATCCGGCGCATTTCCGAGCGCATCGAGAGCGGCGCCTCCATCGAGCCTGACACGTCCACGAGGAGCCGCGTCTTGCCCTTGAGCTTCGCGTGGCCCTTGATCGAGCGGAACATCGCGTGCTCCAGCTCCGGCTCGAGCTCGGGCGCGTGCTGCGCGGCCGCGATGAAGCGGTAGGGCAGCACACGTTCTGTGCTCATGTCCTCAAGCGCCTGGCCGATCGTCTTCTTCGCCACGCCAGCATGCAGCATGCCGCGCAGGTTCCGCAGCAGCGCGAGCGCGCCAAGCTTCTTCTCCGCGATCAGCCGCTCGAACGTCGCTTTCTTGTCGGCGCCGCCGGAGAGCGAGACTTCCCAGGTGTCGGGCGAAGAGAGTTTCCCGTCGATCAGCTCTTTCCAGACCTTCTCCTGCTTCGCGTCCTTCGGCTTGGCGTGCACCAGGAAAAGCACGTCGCGCAGACGCACTGCGCCGTCGCGGTCGTACTTCGCGAGCTGATAGGCGTCGAACTTCGCGAACGCGCGCGCCAGACCCTTCTTCGCTTGCGCGGAGACGGCGGCCTTCTTGCGCTGCTGCATGGGCCCGAGCGCGTCGGCCCAATAGATCGCCAGGAACTCGGTCAGCTCGTCCGGACGCTGGATGATGCGCTCGAGCGTGTCGGCCACGAGACCGCGATGGTCTTCGTGACGCGCCATCTCCCGCGCGATGAGCAGCGGCGCGTGCCGCAGCTTCATGTCCTCGCGCGCCTCGATCGCCATCGCGGCCACGACCTCCGGCTTCACCTTGGGCACGAGCGCGGCCATGCGCTGCGCGATGGAGACCCCGTCCTCGTAGAACTGGTCCTCCCACAGCATCGAGTTCATCAGCGCCCGCCGCAGCTCCTGCTCCGGCGTGAACGCGCGGCCCTTGGCGCCCTCATGCGTGCGCGCGGGCTTCGGCTTGTTGATCTTCATGGTCCACCTTCATGCCTTCCGACTTCATCACCTCTCTTGCGTCCCCGCAAACGGGATTGGCGGGGAACGGCCAAGATCGCGAACCCTCCTTTCGGAGGCCCGCATGCTCTGCGCGCGGACGCGCCAGCTTCTGCGGTCCCGAAGAACCCGATCTCTTCACCACCGCCAAACCATGACCGGCGGGGAACGATCGAAATCGCGAGCCCTCCACTGAAGGAGGCGGCGCGCTCTGCGCCGAAGCGCCAGCTTTCGCCCTTGCGAAGAACGCGATCTCTTCACCACCGCCGAAACTTGCCGATCCTTACCGACGGGGAACGGGCGAGACGCGAGCCCTCCCTTGCGGGAGATCGAGGTGCTCTGCGCAACGTGGCGCCAGCTTTCCGTCGTTAGCGAAGAACGCGATCTCTTCACCACCGTCAGATGTTGAAAGCCGAGCCGGGGAACAGGCGAAACCTGAGACGCTGCAAGCACTCTTGCGAATGTTGCAGCTGGCGCTCTCCTTGAGCTACGGGCCCTCATTGCTTGCGCAAATTGGCGGGCCCGGCGGGACTTGCACCCGCATCCTCCTCGTTAGCAGCGAAGTAACAGATCTCTTCACCACCGGCGCGGCAATAGCGGACCGTTTCCCGAAAAGTGTTTGCGGTTTTCGGACAAGAAACGGTCTCAAAAGATTGTCGGGGAATAGGCGAGGCGGAACGGTCACGCACACCGCAAAGCCGAAGCCCCCTAAACTTCAAGGAAGCTCAAGCTCGAACCCGCGTCGCGACATCCCTGCCGGGACGCCTCCACGGTACGCTGCGCATGCCGGTTGAGCCGCAATATGGAGCGACTTGTGCGAAGGATCCGGTCTCTTCACCACCGACAAACTGGTCCAGGACGGCGTGGCGCCTGTCCGCGCCTCGCCGCCTGAAGTCGAAACTCTCCTTCGTTTCCTGGAAAGGAAGCGCCGGTGGGGCCGGAAACAAAAACCCCTCCGGAGCTGAGCTCGGGAGGGGTTCGAAACGAACAGCTCGAAACGGACCTCAGTCCATTCCGCCTCCACGAGAAAGCGCGCGCGCATCCGCGCACGGGACGAGCCCGTGTTCGCTGCGCTGCATGATGAACGTACCTGCGGTCTTCATCGCGTGTCTCGTTTCTCGCGCACGACCATCGCACGCGAGAGCGGCGTATATGATTGCCGATCGTGGCGCCGTCAAGGCGATTCACGACGCTGCAAAAAACTGTGTGACCTCGAACACGCTCCCCGGACGCTGCGCAGCAGCGATCCGGGGTCCAGGGCCGTTCACGTATAACGCCGGCTCGGAGAACGCCATGTTGGACACCGGCTCTTCGCTTCGCTCGGCCGGGGAGCGTTCTCATCCGTGATCGCTACGTCTCCGCCCAGCGGCGCAGCAGGTTGTGATAGATGCCGGTGAGCGCAACCACTTGCGCATGCCCTTGCCCGAGCTCGCCGGCCAGGCGCTGCACCGCGATGTCGAGATCGAAGAGGAGGGCGCGCGCGCCGTCGTCGCGCACCATGCTCTGCACCCAGAAGAAGCTCGCCGTCCGCGCCCCGCGCGTCACCGGCTCGACCCGATGCAGGCTCGACGCCGGATAGAGGATCATGTCGCCCGCCGGCAGCTTCACCGAATGGCCGCCATACGTGTCCTCCACGATGAGCTCGCCGCCTTCATAGTCCGTCGGCTCCGAGAGGAAGAGCGTGCAGGAAAGGTCGGTTCGCACGTTGAGGTCGCCGGCGCGGTTTCGCCGCACGGAATTGTCGATATGGTTCCCGAACGTCTGCCCGCCCTCATAGCGGTTGAAGAGCGGCGGAAACACTTTGAGCGGCAGCGCGGCCGCCACGAAGAGCAGCGACCGCTCCAGCGCCGCCAGCACCGCCTCTCTCGCTTCGCGCGCCTTGGGATCGGTCTCGGCGAGCTGCGCGTTGCGCTTGGCCAGCGCCGCTTGCGGCCCCGACGTGACGTTCCCGTCCACCCACTGTCCCGCATCGATCAGTGCACGGACGGCGCCGACCTGCTCCTTCGTCAGCACCTCGGGAATGTGCAGCATCATGCGGGCGACCTCCAGATGGAACGTACACGGACGTATCCGGAAGACCGCCCCCCTCCCCATTGAGGGGAGGGGGCAGGGGGTGGGGTGAACCTCATCTTCGGCAGTATGGTCCTCAGTTAGCTCGGCATGAGCATCGAGAATACGTGCGCGCGCCGTGAAGCGCGAGCGGCGCAGGCAAACTGTGATCGTCGCCGCAACACCCCACCCCCTGCCCCCTCCCCTTCAAGGGGAGGGGGGCGCCTCGATCCCGACGGACGCGCGCAAACGGAAGCCCCGCCCGCGGGAGGAGACGTGCGGACGGGGCTTCGTTGTGCGGCCTGGCAGTGCGCTCAGAAGCGATAGGCCAGGCTCAGCACCGCCGAACGGGCGGCGCCTGGCGTCGCCCACCCGTTCGTCGGGTTGTTCCGGATGCGCTCGTAATAGTCCTCATCCGTGAGGTTGTTGATGTTGAGCTGCACCGCGAGGTTTTCCGTCACTTCGTAGCTCGCCATCGCCCGGTGCACCCAATAGCCTTGCGTGTAGTAAAGCGGCCGCGCTGCGCTTTGCCGCGCGAACGTGAGCTCGCCCTGATACGTCGCGCCGTAGCCGAGCGTGATCCCGCCCGCTGTCGTGTACGTGGTCCAGATGCTGCCCGAGTGCTTCGGCGTGGCCGGCAAGGGATCGCCGGCCTGGAAGTCGATCGCCCCGCCGCCGATCGCGATGTCCGAGATGTTCTGCACGATCTCGCTGTCGAGATAGGAATAATTGGCGAAGATCGACCATTGCTCGGTGAACTTTCCCGCCGCGCCCAGCGCCACGCCATCGACGCGCGCCTGCCCGTCGAGCTGCTGCACCGGCACCAGCGGATCGCCCGAGGCGACGCGGAACTGGTTGCGCTCGTTGCGGAAGATCGCCGCGGTGAGCAGGAGCTGGTCGTCCAGCACCGCCCACTTGCCGCCGATCTCGTAGATCGTCGCTTCTTCCGGTTCGAGGTTGCAGTTCTGCGCCGCGCCGGTGATCGCACATGCGCCGTTCACCGATGATTGCGACGGCGTGTTCGAATTGCCGTAGACGACATAGAGGCTCGACGTCTCGCTCGGCTTGTAGACGACGCCCGCGCGATAGGAGAAGAGGTCCTCCTCGTTCTCCGCGATCGGACCCGCGGTCACGACCGGGTCGCCCGAGACCGGGTAGGGGACGGCGATCGTGAACCCCTGGCCCGAGCCTTCGTTGCGCTCGAACCGGACGCCGCCATTGATCTCCCAGTGCGCGCCGATCTCGATGCGGTCGAACGCATAGACCGCCGCATTCGGCACTTCGTTGTCGTTATAGGCCGTGCGGATGGCGTTCAGCGGCCCGCGATAGATGTGATCGGGATTGCTTATGTCCATCACCGCCAGCGTCGGATTGGGCGTGACGCCGCGCGGGTTTCGCAGCACGTTGCTGGTGTCGAGATGGTAGGTCTCTTCCGAATACGAGACGCCGAGCACCAGCGTGTGTTCGAGCCCCCCCGTCGCGAAATTCGCCGTGAGGTCGGCCTGGTTGATCCAGATTTCGTTCGTCGTATCGCGCATGCCCCCGCGCGGCCCGCTCGGCAGGTACCGCCCCGTCGTCAGCCCAGGAGCGCACGCCGCGCCGGTCCACGGATCGATGCCGGGGGCCACGCACCAGGAGCCTTGCGGCGGATCGACGATCGAGAGCTGTGACACCCGCTGCCAGCGCGTCAGATTGCGCAGCGAGAACGTGTCGTTGAAGCGGTGCTCCAGGATCGCCGTCGCTGAATCGAACGTGATCTCCTGTTTGTCGAGATTGCTGTAGCCGAAATAATCGTGCGGATCGACGCCCGGCAGCGGCCCGTTATTGAACGGCCCGAGCGCATAGGGCACGCCGTATTGCGGGACGTTGTCGTCTTCCTGGTGCACATAGAGCAGGGTGAGGCTCGTGTCCGCGCCGAGCCCGAGCGTCAGCGACGGGGCCGCCCCCCAGCGCTCGAATGCCTCCACGTCGCGCCCCGGAACTTCGTTCGTGTGCGCCATGAGATTGAGGCGGAAGCCGGAATTCTCGCCGAGCGTCCTGTTGGCGTCGACCGTCAAGCGGCCGTACTGGTCCGTGCCGACGCCGGCATTGACGACCGTTTCGTTGCGGTCGAGCGAGGGCCGCTTGGTGACGAGGTTGATGCTCCCGCCAACCGAGCCCGATCCGCTGTAGACGGAATTGGCGCCGCTCACGAGCTCGAGCTGGTCGAGATTGAACGGGTCGCTGCGCGTGTACTGGGCGCTGTCGCGAACGCCATCGACCATGATGTCGTTGTTCGCAGAATAGCCCCTGAGATTGATGCTGTCGCCGTAGCCGCCGCCGCCTTCGCCCGCGCCGAACGTGATCCCCGGCAGCGTGGAAAGGATGTCGCGCATGTTGAGCAGGCTCTGCTCTTGGATGATCTGCGACGACACGACCGTCACGGTCTGCGGCGTGTCGATCAGCGGCGCGGTGTATTTCGGCGAATCCGCCGCGCGCCGTTGCCCCGTCACCGTGATGCGCTCGCTCACCTGCGCATAGTCGCGCTCTTCGAACGTCTCCTGCGCGCCCGCGACCTGCGTGGTGAGCGCCAGCGTCGAGACGCCGAGCGCCGCGACCTGCAGCGCCGCCTTCGCGAAGCTGCGGATGCCGCCCGCGCCATGCGAGGCCGGCGGCGCCGAAGTCGCGCAGCCCGACGCGGCGCATCCTCCGCACCCTGAGCATCCGCTCCTCGGGCCCGCCGCTTTCGCGGCCCTCGCCCTTGCCTTGCGCCCCTGCTTTGTCGTTCCCCGGCTCATGTTTTCCCACGCCCCTCTTGCGATTGCCTCGCGTTCTTAGCCCAACCCGTCGCCCAGTTGCAAACGATTCTTATTAAAAGATGTGGTGCGCTATTCCGCCGCTTGCGACGCGGCTGCAGCGCCCGCCTCGGCCGCACCGATCCGCCGCCGCACGGCCCGTCGCGCCGCTCTGCGGCGCAGCCACATCCAGATGCCGGTGTAGCCGAGCACGGCCGGCGCCCAGCCGCCGAGGAAGATGATGATCTGCCAGGGCAGCCCCATATCGACGCCGTCATGGATCCGGCGCATGAGCCGCGCGACCTGCGTCGCCGGGTTGGGCGGACCGCGCTCGCCTTGCACGCGCGCTTCGCCAGTCTCGTCGCTCACCTGCACATTGACCGGCGTTTCCGCGCCCGCGCGGCGCACCTGTACGCGCCAGGACGGCGCCGCATCGCCGCGCCCGCCGGTCGGCAGGTTGATCGCGACGAGCATAGCGCCCGGCGCCGCTCCCAACGCGGCGTCCGCCGCCTGGTCGATCGTGAGATTCGTGCGCGCCAGCGGCGGCGGTCCGCCGAACGGATTGGGTCCCCTCCCGCCGCCGCGCTGCTCTTCCGCCGGCAGCGCGACGAACGTCCCGAGCACGGCGCGCGCCGATTGCGGGAAGGAGATGTAGACGCCCGTCAGCGACAGCACCGCCAACGGGATGGCGAGCCAAAAGCCCGTGAAATGGTGCAGATTGAACGTCGTGCGCGGTCCGCGCTTCCACCGCAGCGCTTTCAGCAGCGCGCCGTTGCGCGGCTGCCAGAGCCAAAGCCCGGTGAGCGAGGAGGCGAGCATCGCCCAGCCCATCCAGCCCACGACCTTGCGCCCGATGTCGGGGATCATCAGCGACCCGTGCAGCACATGCATCACCCCGAACGCCGACGCGCGCGGGTTCGCTGTGTCGAGCACGCGTCCGCTCGCCGGATCGAGCCACACGCTGCGCGTCTCCGGCCTGCGCCCTTCCGCCGGCCGTCCCTTGGCGCGCGCCTGCGCGACCACCGGCTCGCCCGCTTCCGACGCCGGCCGCAAAGCCGTCACCACGAATGTCTCGCCGACGGCCGCGCGCGCGTTGGTCAGATGCGTCGCCAGCGGCAGGGCGGGGCCGGCGCTCACCGCGTAGCGTTGCGGCTCGAACGCCTTCTCAAGCGGGTCGTGCCACACCAGCAGGCTGCCGGTGACGCCGAGGATCACGAACGGGACCAGCAGCCCGACCCCGGCCCACAAGTGCACGTCGAGCCAGAACCGCCTCAACCGCGCCAGCATCGACATCGACATCCCCCCGAACCCAGGCGCCCGAAGCCGATCGGCCGCGGGGCCGCTTCTTCTAATGTTTCTGAGAAGCGCTCGCAATAGAGCCTCGGGTGTATCGCGCTCGTTCCTGGGGTTGCTGATTCTCGCCCGATCGCGCGCAAGCAGGCGGCGTTGGCGCTGTGAAACGACCCTTGGCTCGCCTCGCGCGCGAGAGGGTTAGCGCGGAATTAACCCCGTCCGGTCCCGTCTCCAGTCTGAAGAGGCCCCGATTGGGAGCGGCCATGGGCGCGACGTTCGACGAGGAATCCGCGCCGCGGGAGCGACAGCCCGCCGCTGCTGGGAACGGCGCCGTTTGGGCGCTTGAGGACGGCGACATGCAAGCCGGAGCGCAACGATCGCTGCAGGAGATCTCCGCCGAGTTCGAGGCCGCCCGCGCGCTGCTGCGCGAGGCGTTCAGGATCGCGCCGGAGGAGGCGCTTCCCATCGTTCGGCTTGCGCAGGTCGCCCAGGAGACCCAGGCGGAGGCCGAGCGCGAGCTCGCCGCGCTCCGTCAGGCCGCGGCGCCTGCGCCCGAGATCGTCCGCACGCTGATCGTTCAGTGCGCCGGAATCCTCGCCGCTTTGCCCGAGGCGAGCGTCGTCGAGGTTTTGCGCGGCGGGCTGAAGCGCGTCCAGCACCCCGACGGGCGCGTCTCCCTGCGCGTGCGCGGCCGGGCGGTGAAGTTCGCGCGTCTCGCCGACCTGTTGCGTCTTGACGCCGGCCCGGACGAGGAACGCTGCGCAATCATCCTGCGCGATGGCGATCGCGCGTTCGCGATCCTCGTCGAGGAAGCCTACGGCGCCGAGGAGGTGACCCTTGAGGAGGGGCGCCGCTCGCGCGTCGTCGCCGGCGCCGCCATGCTGAGCGATGGCGACGCAATGCTCCTGCTGGATGTGAGCGGCCTCGCCGCCGCGATCGGCTCGCGCGCAATCAGCGAGCGTTCGCCGAAGGAAGAAGCGCGGCGCGTGCCGCTGCTGGTGTTTCGCGGAACCCGCGGCGCGGTCGAGGCCGCGCCGCTGTGGCTTATTTCGCGCGTCGAGCCGCTGGAGGAGGCCGTCGATGTCGATGGCGTTTGGATGGCTGCGCAGCGCACCGGCCTCATTCCGACGCTCGACAGTCGCGGCGCCTCGGTGAAGGCGGCGGCCGGCGCTTCGCTGCTTGTCTTCGCGCGCGGCGCCGAGGAGGTCGCGCTTGTCGCCGCCGAGATCATCGAGACGGCCGAGTGCTTCGCCGATGCCCCGTTGCAGCGGGCCGGCGCCGTCGGCGCCCTGCAATTGAACGGACGCGCCGCCGCTCTGGTCGAGATCGACGCGCTTTGGCGCGCGCTCGAGCCGCCTGATCTGGCTCGCGAGCTGACTCCCGAGCTGGCCCCCGAAGCGTTCCCCGAACTCTCCGACGCGCCGCGCATTCTGGTCGTCGGGCGGGCGTTCGCACGCCTCGCGGTATGCCTGCCTGCGTGCGATCTCACGTTCGAGGGCGAGCCGGAGGCGGCGCTCACGCGCCACGACGCGGGCGAGCGGTTCGAGCTGATCATCGTCGATGCTGAAAGCGTCACCGGTCAGCGCGTGATGCGCGTGCTCTCCCGCGCCGCCGCCTGGCGCGACATACCGATCCTCGCGCTGCCGCGCGACGGCGATGAAGCAGAGCTCGTCGCCGCGATCGAGGACGCCATCTCCGCCGTCTGACGCGCCGGCTCTGCTGATTCAGATGCTGCCGCCCATCCGCAGGATCGCCAGCTTGTAGGCGTTGATCTGCGCGCTCACCTCCGCCGGCGGCGCCGCCTTGAGCGCGGCTTCGCGCGCCTTCTCCTTGTCCGTCTTGTCGAGCGAGCCGGGGTTCGCAAGCGCAGTGTAGGCTTGCCCGAGGATGGAGAGCGCCGCCGAGATCTTCGCGCCCGCCGCCTTTGCGTTCGCCGCCGTATCGACCTTGAGCGCATCAGGATGCAGCCCGAGCCCGAACGCGCGCAGCTCGCCCTTCTTGGCCGGATCGTCCGGCGTCGGCTTCGGCGCGACGATCCCTTCGATGAGGCCGAGCCCGGCGAGCGCGTTTTTCCCGTCGGGTCCGCCTGCGATGCTCACGCTCTGCCCGCGCTGCGCGTTGATCACCAGGCGATCGACGCCCTTGCTGTCGCGCTCGATATGCGCCTCGCCGGCCGCGCCGATCGCCTGCCGCACGCGCGTGAGCACCGAGGAGAGCGTGTCGTTGGCGCGGATCGCGATCCGCGTCGCCAAGCGCCCGTTGATCCCGACGGAGAATTCATCGCCTGCGCGCAGCGAGGAGCGGTCGATCAGCAGCGTCGAATCCGTGGCCTTCATCGCCCCGGTCGGCAGCCCGAGCCGGTCGAGCGCGGACGCGCCGTTCGTCTGCACGCTGAGCGATGTCGGCGTGAACGTGGCGCCGGACGTGTTGAAGCTGCGCAGCCATTCGACGTCGCCTTCCTCGTCGAGCCGCGCCAGGAAGCCGCCCTTGCCGCTCTGCGCGCTGCCGGCGATCGCGGCCGCCGAATTGCCCGCCGCATAGACGCGCCCGTCCGCGATCACAACGCCCGACACGCCGTCGTCTTTCGTCGAGCCGATATAGGTCGCCCGGTCGAGCGCAGTCGAGCCGAAGTTCGTCGAGACGCGCGCCACGAAGCCTTCCAGGCCCGCGACCGCTTCGCGCGCGGTGCTCGAGAGCGTGAGCTTGTCGGCGCCGACCGCGCCGCCGACATAAAGCGCGCCATTGTCGATCGCGAGGCTGGCGATCTTCGCCCCGTCGCGGAACGCGCCGATGTCGCGCACGGCGCCGACGGCGAGGCCGCCGGCCGTCGAATAGGTGAATTGCCGGAGCACGCCCCGCGTGCCTTCCACGCCGCCGGTCGTGATCTCGATCGCGCCGCCGCCGGCGTCGCGGATGGTGAGCGCGGTGGCCGTGTCGTCGGCGCTCGTGCCGAACTGCTTGGTGAGGATCTCGGCGCCGCTCGTGGAATAGAGGCGTAGATAGCCGTCCGCGCCGCCCGCCGACGCCGCGAGCCCCATCTGCGTCTGCACACGTCCCGTGGCGACGAGCGTGCCGTCGGCGGCGAACGCGAGCGCGTTCACCTGGTCGTCGCCGGCCGCTCCGCGTCGCGCCGTCCAGAGCTCGCGGCCGTCCGCGTCATAGGTCGTGACGAAGGAATCCTTTCCGCCCTTGTCGGCGCCGACGAGCGCGCCTTCCACCGCGCCGGCCACCGCAACGCGTCCGTCGCCAGCGACCGCTAGCGCAAACCCCGACGCCGCCTCCGATGCGCCGAGCGTGCGCTGATAGAGGAGCTTGCCGGCCGAATCGTACTTCAGCAGCGCGACATCGCTTGTTCCCTTCACCGGTTGGTCGCCCGCGCCGATGTCGGCGATCACATAGACCGAGCCGTCCGCGCCGGTGGCGCTTGCGCGCGTTGCGAGCACTTTGGCGCCGGCGGCGAGCGCGATGTCGAACACGCGGCCCGGAAACCAGCCCGACGGGTTGATGTTCGGCAGTGCGTAGGGCGAGGTCCCCGGCGTCTTCAGCAGCACCGAAGCGCCGCGCGCCGCGCGGGCTGCGACGCCGGCGGCGCCAACCGGGTCGTCGCCATGCGAGGCCGCATCGATCGGATCCAGCGTCACGGACGCCGCCGCGCCGCCGACCGTGAGCGTTTTCACGTTGGAGACGCTGAACGATGCGCCGGTGACGAAGCGCAGGCCGGCGCCGCCAGCCACGCTCGCCGCTTCCACCGAAAGGTCATAGCCTTCCGCCGCCAGAGCCTCGTTGAGACGCAGCGCCATCGTCTCCAGGTCGCGTGCGTCGCCGCCCTGCAGCGCCGCGCTGATCGTCTTCTCGCCCCAGATCGTCTGGAACGTGATCGATGCGCTCGGATCCGATGTGAGCGATGCAAGCGTATCCGTCGTCGTCGCCGCAAGCGAAGCAGACGAAGACGAACGCAGCTCTCCGAAGGCGCCGCCCCCGGCGCCCGGCGCGGCGCCGTCATAATCGATCGTCTGCCCGTTGATCACGACCGACTTGAGCCGTTGGCCGGCGCCTTCCGCCACGACGAAGCTGTTCAGGCTGTCGCTCGCCGCATAGACGCCTGCAGCGTTGAGCGCCGCGTCGATCTTCGCCTGCAGCGCGCTGCTCAATTGCCCCGGCGCCTGGTCCGGATCGTTGAGCCGCTCGGCCGCCGAGATCGAGACATTCACCACCTTGTCGCCGGTCGCCGTCGCGATCGTGATCGCGATCTCGAGCGCCTCGTCGTTCCCCGGCAGGAGGAGGGGCGAGCCGCCGACGGCGTTGTACGTGCGCCGGGCATCGCCTGTCGGCTCGCCCGCCGCCGCATTCGGCAAGCCGCCGCTCGCCCAGGCGCCGGGCGCGACCAGCGTTCCTGCATACGTCGTCGCCGCACTCGCGCCGTCCGGCTTGAGCGTCGCGCTCACGCTCGTCACTTCGTGCATCGCATCGATCTGCAGCACGAGCGAGCCGCCGGACTCCACGAACGCCGCGCGCGCCCGCAGGCCGCGCTCCGCGATCTTGCCGTTGAGAATGTCCGCGACGTCGTCGGCGCTCATCGGCGTCGTCCCGACATTGATGTCGAAACTCTCCGGCCCGTTGAGCGTCTGGAAGGTGAACTTCTGCGAGCCGGTGAACATGTCGCTCGTCGTCGCGACCGCGGCGGTCTCGAACCGCCGCGCGAACACGCCTGCCCGCAGGCCCGCCTCGAACCCGCCGGCGGGAGCGCGCCCATCGGAAAGCGCGATCGTGCGGTCGCCGATCGTGAGGCTCGACGCCTTCACGCCATCGCCGGTGAAGATGGAAAGGCCCGCCTTCGTGTCGTCGGTCCACACATCGACGCCCGCCGCCACGCCTTGCTCGTGCAGCAGCTGCGTCAGCCGCTCCGCAAGATCGCCGATCCGCCCCGTGTCGGTTCCTTCCCCGGCGCGGATGCGCCATGCTTCGCTGGCCTCGTCGCGCCACGCGGTCGTCACCTTCACCGTGCGCCCGTCCGTTAGCGTCAGCGACAGCACCGCTTCCCCGGCCGTCTTGAACGCGTTTTCTCCGGTGGTGACGCCGTTGTCGTCGGCGAGCACGCCGGTGCGCTTCTCGTAGGCGCTCGCCGGCGCGCTTTGGTAGGGCTCGCCCGCGCCGATGAATCCAAGCGCGGCGCCGATCGCGTCCGCCGTCGCCGCCGGCGCATCCAGCAGCACCGGCTCGCCGCCCGCGCCGAACGCGTCTTCCAGCTTGATGAGGCGCCCTCCGCTCGCAGTCTGCCCGGTGACATAGAACGCCGGCTTCGTCGCCGCCGCCTCGAACGAAACGCTCTCGCCCGCCTTCACGTCCACCTTGAGCGCATAGATCGGGGGCCCCGAATAGCGCGTCTCGACGATCTTGCCGCCGAGCACCAGCACTTGCGTCTTCGGCGCCTGGTTCACCGCCTCGATGCGCGTCGCGACGCCGGCCGCCGAAAGCTTCGAATTGATGAATGAGATGACGCCGCCGAGCGAGCGCGGCATCGAGCCCATCTGCGAAAGATCGATCGCGACATTGTGCGTCGCGCCGCTGAGGCCCTTCACCTTGATCGTGAATTGCGCGTTGCGGTCGAGGCCCGCGATCGTCTCCGACAGCGAGCCCTTGTGGATCTGCCCGGTGATGTAGTCCTCGGACGAGGGCGTGAGGCCGAGCTTCGAGGTGACCGTGTCCACCCGATCGCCGAGCGCGACGCGGATCTTCTCGAACGTCTCCTTGCCGAAGAACGCCTCGACCTCTTTCAGGCCGCGCGCGAACGCCGCCTCCAGCCGTTCGCGGCGCGCGCCGGAGAGCTTGTCGTCCTGCAATTCCGCGCTGATCGCGCCAAGCGTCTTGAGGCCCGAATAGCTCGCAAAGAGCCGCGCATAATCGCTCTCCACGCCTGCGTCCGCGAACTGCGCCGCCTTCTTGTCGAAGAAAGGCGCGCCCGCGAGCGCCGCCTTCACCAGCGCGTCGTCCTTCGGGAAGGTCGAGCCGACGGTCCACGGCGCGGTCGGCGCGTTGCGGTCGATGCGCGAATCGATCGCCGGGCCGAGCGCCTTCGCCTTCGACGCGGCCCATGCCGCGAGCAGGTCCGACCCGATCCCCGTCGTCGACGAGGTCGAGTTGAGGATCGTCAGCGCGGTGAGTCCCTTGATCGTCATGCCCAGGCCTGCGCGGCGCCCAAGCCAGCTCAAGGGACCGCAGGTTTGAGAATGCTTCAGAAGGGTAAAGGAGACGTGGCCCAGGCCTCTCGGAACGGTCGCTTTCCGGCGCCGGGCGGCCGGATTACCCGCGATTTTGCACCTACGAGCGCCTTCCCTTGGGGGAGGGGCATGAGGCTGGACGATGAACAAGGGCTTGACCATCGCCTTCGGCCGCCTCGGAGGCCCCATCGCGCGGCAATGATCCGCGCCCAGATGATGGGAAATCGCGCGCCCGGGGGCGTCTGCGGCGAACGCTTATTGCGTTTCAGGCCCGGGCGGCCGAAAGAGGCCGCAAGAATGGGTGTGCTCGAGGGAGTCTAGACATGCTTCGCAATTTGATGGCCGCAATCGCCTTGGCGACGCTGGCGATGGCCGCTGGCTGCGCGACGAGCGAACCGGCTGCAGAGATCGTCGCGCCGGCGCCGCAAACCTGGGCGCAGTTCGAGGCCCGCTTCATCGACGGTTATTTCCGCGCCAATCCCCCGTTCGCGGCGAACCAGGGCAAGCACGAGTTCGACGGGCGCCTGCCGGACTGGAGCGAAGCCGGCCTCGACTCCGCGGAGAACTTCCTCAAGACGTCCATCGCCGAGGCGCAGGCCTTCGATGCGGCGTCCCTTTCGAGCGAAGAGAAGTTTGCCCGCGACTATCTGGTTGCGGTCGCGCGCGGCGAGCTCTTCTGGAGCGAAGTCGCCGATCAGCCGCACGCCAATCCGGCCTTCTATTCGGACTCGCTGAGCCCCTCGCTCTACACCACGCGCCCGTATGCGCCGGCCGACGTACGCCTGCGCGCCTACATCGCCTACCTCAACGCGATCCCGACCGCCGCGGCGCAAATCCGCGCCAACCTTCGCGCGCCGCTGGCGCTGCCGCTTCTGGAGTACGGCAAGGTCACGTTCGCCGGCTTCGCCGATTATTATCGCGGCGACGGCAAGGCTGCCTTCGCGTCCGTCGCCGATCCTGCGCTGCAAGGTCAGCTTGCGACCTCGACCGAAGCGGCGGCGACCGCGATGCAGGGCCTTGCCGATTGGCTTGAGGGGCAGCGCGCCACGGCGACCGGCAGTTTCGCGCTCGGCGCCGACCGTTTCGCGCAGATGCTGCGCGATACCGAGATGGTCGATACCCCGCTCGCCGAGCTCGAGCGCATTGGACGCGAGGATCTCGCGCGCAATCAGCAGGCGCTCCGCGAAGCCTGCGCGCGCTACGCCCCGCGCCGCTCCATCGCGCGCTGCATGGACCGCATGAACGCCGACAAGCCCGAAGGCGGCCCGGTGGCCGGCGCGCGCGCGCAGCTGGCCGGCCTCAAGGCGTTCATCCAGCAGCACGACCTCGTCTCCATTCCGGGTACGGAGGAAGCGCTGGTGGAGGAATCTCCCGCCTTCGCGCGGCAGAACTCCGCCTATATCGACATCCCGGGCCCGTACGAGACGAACATGCCGTCCGTCTATTACATCTCGCCGCCCGATCCCTCCTGGTCGCGCGCCGTGCAGGCCGCGTTCATCCCCGGCGAGCCCGATCTTCTCTTCACGTCGGTGCATGAAGTGTGGCCCGGCCACTTCCTCAACTTCCTGCACGCCAACCGCTCGCAATTCACCTTCGGCAAGGTGTTCGTCGGCTACGCGTTCGCCGAGGGCTGGGCGCATTATACCGAGGAGATGATGTACGAAGCCGGCCTCGGCGAGGGCAGGCCGGAGGTCCATATCGGCCAGCTTTCCAACGCGCTCCTGCGCGATTGCCGCTTCATCTCCGCCATCGGCATGCATTCCGGCACGATGACGCAGGAACAATCCTTCCAGATGTTCAAGCGCGAATGCTTCCAGGATGAAGGCAATGCGCGCCAGCAGGCCGCCCGCGGCACGTATGATCCCGCCTATCTCAACTACACGATGGGCAAGCTCCTCATCCGCCGCCTGCGCGAGGATTGGACCGCGACCCGCGGCGGCCGCACGGCGTGGAAGGCCTTCCACGACCAGTTCCTGTCGTATGGCGGCCCGCCGATCCCGCTCGTCCGTGCGCAGATGATGGGCGGCGCGCCCGAAGCGAAGTTCTAGGACGCAAGCAAGAAGAGGCGCATCCCTCCCCTATAGGGGAGGGTGTCGCCGACGCAGTCGGCGACGGGTGGGGTGAGAACCGCGAGGCTCTCAGAAATGTCGCCCCACCCGTCGCTTCGCGCACGCGCGCTTCAGCGACACCCTCCCCGCAAGCGGGGAGGGAAGGAGCCCCAACCTAATCCGCCAGCGCCATCGACGGCGCGGGATGCCGCCAGCCGTTCTTTCCTTCGCGCGCCAGCGTGAGCTGCCGCGTCGCGAATTGCCAATTGCACACCCCGTCGAGCCACGCCTTCAGAAATCCCGGGCGGTCGTTCTGATGGTCGAGATAATAGGCGTGCTCCCAGAGATCGCAGGTGAAGAGCGGAAACGTCTGCGCGCTCATGAGCGGGTTGCCGGCATCGTGCGTCGTCGCCAGCTTGAGCGCGCCCGCGCCATCAAGCAGGAGCCAGATCCAGCCCGAGCCGAAATGCGCGCCGCCTTCTTGCACGAATGCGGCCTTGAACCTTTCCACATCGCCGAAAGACCGGGCGATCATGTCCAGCAGCGTCCCCTCCGGCGCGCCGGCTTGTCCCGCGGGCGCCATGCTCTCCCAGAAGAAGGCGTGGTTCCAGGCCTGCGCGGCCTGGTTGAAGAGCGCCTGATCCTCCGCCTCGGCCGCCTTGCGGACGATCTCCTCCAGCCGCGCGCCGTCCAGTCCCCTGGCCTTGGCGAGCTCGTTCGTCTTCTTCACATAGGCGGCGTGGTGCTTGCCGTGATGAAATTCCAGCGTCCGTGCCGAAATCGTAGGCGCAAGCGCGTTGAGGTCGTAGGGCAGCGGCGGCAGCGTGATCATGACATGGGCGCAACGCCCGCCGCTGCGTCCGGTTCCTGACCGCGGCATGAACTGTCCGCTAGGTTGCGTGCGCCTCCCATGCTAGCGTCGCCAACAGGGATTCCCGGCGGGTACGAATGTCGCTGCTCTTTTCGGTCGTGTACGGTACGCGCTGCCGATCGACGCACCACAAGATCGCGCTCGACGCGCTCAAGCACCTGCAAGGCCCCGACGCCGCGAAATGGCGGATGCTCTTCCTTCATTTCCACCAGAACTACCTGAAGGGCGCCAAAGCGCCGGACGACGAGTTCAAGGATTTCAAGAACCACGTCCTGCACGTCCGCGAGGGCGATTGGGGCGGCGCGCGCGAAGCCGCCGAGGCCTGGCGCCAGCGCCTCGCCAGCGCGCTGAAGGCGAAGGATTGGCCGCAGGCCGCCTGGTGCGCCGGCGTGATGAGCCATTATTGCGTCGATGTGCTGCAGCCGTTCCACACGCATCAGACGGAGGAGGAGAACGTCATCCACCGCGCAGTGGAATGGAGCTATTTCAAATCCTATGATCAGCTGCACGGCATCGCCGAAGGGTTTGGCTGGCCGAAGATCGACCTCCCGCAAACCCAAGGCTGGCTGCCCGAGACGATCCGCAACGGCGCGCGCCATTCCACGCAATTCTACGAGTTCGTCGTCGATCACTACGACTTCGAAACCGGCGTGAAGCAGCCGCAAAAGGGGCTCGACAATCCGCTCCGCGAAACGATCGCCAAGCTGCTCGGCGCCGCGATCGTCTCGTGGGCGCGCATCCTCGATCGCGTGCTGGCGGAAGCGAACGTGAAGCCGCCATCCGTCGATGGCAGCCTGCAGGCGTTCTTCCTGTCGCTGGAGACGCCGATCCAGAGCGTGCTGAAGCTCGTCGGCGACGTGCAGGAGCGCGCCCTGCTGCAGGCGCAGTACGAGGAGTTCCGCCGCACCGGCAAGGTGCGCACGACGCTCTCTGAGGACGACGCGGCCGTGCGCCAATTGTACGCCGCCGAGGTGGTGAAGCTGCCGCTGTCCTCGCTCGATGCGCAATGGCCGCGCGAGATCGGCGCCGCGCACGACGCGAAGGCCAAGCGCACGAAGACCAAGAGGGGCGCAAAGCAGAAGGACGGCGCCCAGCCGCCAGAAGCAAAGGCGCCCGAAGCAAAGGCGCCGGCCAGGGCGCCCGATCCGAAACCGCCCGAGACGCGGGCCGCGCCTCCGGCGGCGGCCGCGCCGCCGCAAGCTCCTGCGGCCCAACCGGCCGCGCCGGCTCCGCAGGCTGCGTCGCCCTTCTTCAGCCCCGGCGCCGGGTCGCCGACGCCGCCACCCGCGCCGGCGGCCGCCGCGCCGCCGCCTTCGCCAAGGCCAGAGCCGAGGCAGGAGCCGAAGCCGGAGCCGCCCCGCGCGCCCGCCGCCGAGGATGAGCCCGCGCCGTTGCTGCTCACCAAGAAGATGAAGCCCCTGCGCGGCCCCTCCGCGGAGCCGGGGGCGCTCAAATTCTCCTTGTACGGAGGAAGCCGGCTCGAGGACGCGCCCTCCATCGGCCCCAAGACGGCCAAGCGCTTCTACGCCGTCGGCATCCGCACGGTCTCCGAGCTGCTCGCCATGTCGCCGGCCGGCGCCGCGGTGCTGGTCGATTACAAGCGCATCACCGCTCCGGTCATCGCCGATTGGCAGGCGCAGGCCATGCTCGCGTGTACGGTGCCGGAACTGAAGGCGCGCGAAGCCCAGGCGCTCGTCGCGCTGGATATTGTCGATGCCGAAAGCCTCGCTGAATGCGATCCCGCCGAGCTCGCGCCAGCGATGCGCGATTGGGCGAAGGCCTCTGGGCTTCCCGGCGCCGATCAGCTTGCGTTTGGCGACAAGGAAGTCGCCGCGCTCATCGGGCGCGCCAACGCCGGCATCGCCCAGCGCAACAAGAGCGCCGCTCTCGTCTGATCACCCGCAGAATTGCCAGCTGCGCCAAACACTCCTCCCGCCGTGAGGGGGAAGAGGGGCTTAGATGCCGAGTCGCGTCAGCACGGCCATCGCGACCATCAGCGGCAACCCGCCGGCCGTCAGCAGGGACGCGACCACGCGCTGCCCCTTCATCTGCCGGCGCGCGCCGGCCGGCCGCGGATCGTCGCGCGGCGCCAGCGCCCACTGGCACATCACGTAGAACGCAGCGCACATCGCCGCGATCACCGCTCCGGCGACCGCTCCCGAAACGAGCGCGAAGCCGGCGGCCGCCAGGCAGAGCACGGCCAGCGCGCCGTGTCCGGCCTTGATGATCCGTCGCACGTGCCGGTCTGCGCGGCCATAATCCATGTCCTTGAACGACACCGGCGCGACGACGAAGCAGAAGAGCGTGGTCCACCCCAGCGCCATTCCGGCCAGAACGAGCGCGAGCTGCTGTGCATAAGCTTGGATCATGCCCCAAGGGTACCAGGATTCGCTCCCGCGCCGGCTTCGTTGAGCTTGTGCAACCAGCCCGGTGCATCCGCCTCTTGCGGTGATCCCGCATCGGGTCCGCGCCGTAGAAGCCGGCGAAGGGATGCTCGATGCGATTTGCCACTCTCTCAGCGACGTTGCTGCTCGCCGCGTGCGCAACCACCACGCTTGCCGAACACGAGGCGGCGCCCGCCGCGCCGAGCACGGATATGTCCGGCGAATGGATCGTCGATCTCTCCACCGATCCCGCCGAACCTTACACCAAGCCGATGATCCTCACGCTCGCGCCCGACGGCGCGGTCGCAGGATCGTTCTACGAATCCGCGATCGAAGCCGGCCGCTGGAAGACCGATCGCGGCCGCACCTGCGTCAGCTTCCGCACGACGGACGGCGTCGGGCCTTACCACACGGCTGCCTGCCTGGTGGGCGAGCGCGTCCAGGGCCAGACCTGGGCCGAGCACCGCAACTTCCTCTTCAATTGGAACGCAACCCGCGAATAGCTACGCGATGTCGGGCCTGAGCCGCGCATAGATCAGCGTGTCGCGCACGCCGAGATGCGTCACCCAATTCGCCTTGAGATGCGCCTCGCGCGTGAAGCCCGCGCGTTCGAACAGGCGGATCGAGGCGACATTCTCCGGATCGATGTCGGCGAACAGGCGATGAAATCCGTTCCCGAACGCCCGCTCGACGAGCAGCGCGATCGCGCGCCCCGCCAGCCCCTTTCCCTGCGCGTCGCGCCGCATCACGATCCCGAACTCCCCGACGCCGTCGCGAAGCTTGAAAAGCGCCACTCGCCCGCGCGCTTCGCCGCCATTCTCGGAAGAGTCTGTTTCGGTGATCGCCCACACTTCCGCGCCGGGCATGGCTATCGTCGCGACGCAATAAGCTTCCGTCTCGGCAAGCGTCGCATGCGCTGGGCTCGACCAGAAATGATGCACCATCGGATCGGCATGCGCGACATGCAGCGACGCTGAATCCGAAGCCTCGAGCGGCCGCAACACCACGCCGTCCCCGCGCAGGATCACGCGGTTTCCTTCACCGAAGTGCGTTCTCGGGCGCTCGCCCGGGCCTTCACAGTTTCGCTCTTCAGCTGCCCGCATGCGGCGAGGATGTCGCGCCCGCGCGGCGTGCGGATGGGGGAGGCGTAGCCGGCTTTGTTCAGCACGGCCGCGAAGCGCTCGATCGTCTCCCAGTCCGAGCATTCGTACGCCGTGCCCGGCCACGGATTGAACGGAATGAGATTGATCTTCGCCGGCGCGCCTTTGAGCAGCTTCACAAGCGCCTTCGCCTCCGCGAGCGTGTCGTTCACGCCCTTCAGCATCACGTACTCGAACGTCACCCGCCGCGCATTCCCAAGCCCCGGATAGGCGCGGATCGCCGCAAACAGCGTCTCAAGATCGTATTTCTTGTTGAGCGGCACGAGCACATCCCGGAGCGCATCGTTCGTCGCATGCAGCGAGATCGCCAGCATCGCGCCCGTGCGCTCGCCGAGCTCAGGGATCTTCGGCGCCACGCCCGCTGTGCTCACCGTGATCCGCCGCCGCGAGATGGAGATCCCGTCGCCGTCCGCGATCACGTCGATCGCCGCCGCGACCGCATCGAGATTGTAGCAGGGCTCGCCCATGCCCATGAACACGATGTTCGAGATGCGGCGGTCCTCCTTCCCCCATTCTTCGAGCGCGTCGCGCGCGACCATCACCTGACCGACGATCTCCGCGGCGGTGAGATTGCGCACCAGGGTTTGCGTGCCCGTGTGGCAGAACTTGCAGGTGAGCGTGCACCCCACTTGCGAGGAGACGCAGAGCGCGCCGGCCCGCCCCACATCGGGAATGAACACGGTCTCGACGAGGGCCCCGTCGGCCATCTTCAGGAGCCACTTGCGCGACCCGTCGGTCGAGACGAGCGCGGTCACGACCTCCGGCCGCTCGAGCGTGAACGCCGCATCCATCTTCGCGCGCAGCTCTTTCGCGACGTTCGTCATCTCGTCGAAGCCGCGCACGCCCTGATGATACACCCAGCGCCAGAGCTGCTCGGCGCGCATCGGCGCCTTGTTCGCCTCCACCCCGATCTCCACCAGCTTCGCGGTGATCTCGGCGCGTGTCAGCCCGGCCAGGGATGGCTTGAGCTGCGACGGCTTAGGCTGCGCCGGGGCGACCGCGCGTTGGGCATCGTCGATGAGGACGGGCATGGCCCCTAGATAGCGGCGTTTGCCCTCCGATGCTAGGATGCACGCCCAAAGGACGTTGTCTTGCAGCCGCTGATCTACGAAGTGCGCTTCGACGCGGGCCGCTGGGTCGTCCGCCTCGACGGCGCGACGCTCTTTTCCTTCGCCGCGCGCGAGGAGGCGGTGCAGCGCGCCGACGACCTCGCCATCGTCGGCGCCGCCGGCCGCGACCTGCAGATCCACCTCTACGATGAGGCGGGCGTCCTCCAACAGCGCCTCACCGCCCGCGACTACGACATCTGATCCGGGCTCACGCCTCCAACGCTCCCCGGCCGAGCGCGCAGCGCGAGAGCCGGGCCCCAAGGTTCAGCGACGCTCCAGTATTGGGCCCCGGCTCTCGCTTCGCCGGGAACGATCATCAGCGCTTCGCCTTCGGCTTTTCGCTCATCTCCGGCGGCGGACCGCCCGGCATGATCGGCCGCGCCGGATAGCCCCCAACCGAGATCAGGCGGTCGTACATCACGATCGCACCCGCCAGCCCCACGTTCAAACAGAACTTCGTCGGTATCCGGACGATATGGTCGCAGCGCGCCTGCATCTCCGCCGAGAGGTCGCCGCGCTCGCGCCCGAACACATAGGCGGCTGCGGCGGGATGCTTGAACCGCGGCAGCTCCACCGCATCCTCCGTCAGCTCAACGCCGACCAGCGCGCACCCCTTCGGCAGCCGCATTTCCTCAACGCCGCTGAACGGATAATAGGGCAGCGCATCGAAGGCCCGCGACGTATCGGCATTGTACGCTTCGCGCACCTTCGGCGCGGCGTTGATGGTGAAGAAGAACGACGCCCCGAACGCGTGCGCCGTGCGCATCAGCGCACCGAGATTCATGGGCTTGGAGATCTCCTCCGCCCCAATCCCGAAATATCCCCGCATCAGGCCTTTCCTTTGCGCGAGAAGCCAATTCGGTACGGGATCAGCACGATGCCGGCGATGACCGATAGCAGCGTCAGCCAGGCGGTTATGACGATCAGCGGGTGGTTGAAGTCCTCGTGGTTGCGCCAGTCCATGATGTGGAGCGCCCACAGCGCGTCATACAAGCGCCAGAGATCGGAGCGCCGCGCAGTCACGCTTCCTGTATTCTCTGCGACATAGACGGACAGGCCTCCATCGCTGAACTGGACCCGCCAGGCGGGCAAGGCGCCGCGATACTCGGCGCTCTCCTCGGTGACCTTCACGACAGCGGTCGGCGCCGAGGTGAGCGTGACGTGCCGCGTCGCAATCTCGCGCGCTTGCTCGGCGCCGATCGGGGAAAGGCGCGCCAGGGAATTGGCGTCGAAGAGCGCGGAGGGGCCGTCCGCGTACTCGGCCAGGACGACTGGGCCGGCGGCGCGCTGCTCGGCGGTGATCCGGACGGGCATTGCGCCGGCTTCGTTGGCCAGCGCCGCAGGCGCGGGAAGCGCACGGAGCTCCAGCGGCTGCGCGGTCGCCTTTCGGATCAGATGTTCGCTGCGAATCTCCTGAATGGGAAAGAGCGTGAAGAAAAGGCCGCTCACGACCCAGAAAACGATCTGGAGCCCAAGCAGCAGCGCCAGCCACTTATGGACGAACGAGGCAAGCAGGGCCAATCGCATTTTCGTCCTCACGAGCGCAGCGTTCGATAGGGTGGGAGCCTGCGCACGATCAACGAAACGTCCGCACGTCGCGCACGCCCGCGCTCGTCGCGATCCCGCGCTTCATGCCTTCGCTCACGAACGGCGTCGCGACGTTCCCGTCCGCATCCACCGCGATGAGCCCGCCGTCTCCGCCCAGCGCCTGCATGTCCGCCAGCGCGCCGGCGGCCGCAGCATGCAGAGAAAGCCGCGCATACAGCATCCGCGCCGACACGTCCGCCGCCACGTTCGCGCGGATGAAGAGCTCGCCTTGTCCGGTGCACGATACCGCGCAGCGCTGATCGGCCCATGTCCCGGCCCCGATGATCGGCGTGTCCCCGACGCGCCCCGGGACCTTGCGGATCAAGCCGCCTGTCGAGGTCGCCGCCGCCAGGCGCCCGGAAACATCGCGCGCCACTGCGCCGACGGTGCCGTGCGCGAGCTCCCCGGGCTTCACGGCCCTGAGCGTCGCCGGCGTATAATACGTGGACGGATCATCGACGCGCGCGAAGCCGTGCTCCGCGGCGAACGCCTCCGCGCCCGCGCCGACCAGAAGCACGTGCGGCGTCTTCTCCATCACCGCGCGCGCCACGCCGATCGGGGAGAGGAACCCGCGCAGCGCCGCTGCTGCGCCCGCCTTGCGCGTCGCGCCGTCCATGATCGCGGCGTCCAATTCCCATTCGCCCGCCGCGTTCGGCGCCGATCCCTTGCCGGCGATATGGAAGCCGCAGGCCTCCAAGCCAGCGACCATCCGCTGCACCACGTCGAGCGCCGCGGCGCCCGCGCCGAGCATCGCCGCGCCGTCCTCCAGGAGGCCGCGCATGTGCGCTTCCTCCTTTTCGTACCCCAGTCCGTCATGCGAACGAACCGGGCCCGCGCCGCCGTGCAGAGCCAATGACCAGATCATGCGCGTCTATAGCGCCTGGCGCGCGCGACGCCACATGCGCCGTCAGACGCGCAGATTGATCCGCCGCCCGCTCGGCCGCTCACTTTCGCCCCGATAGGCCCGCTGCGGCGCCGGCTCGGCCGCTTCCAGGCGCCCCGGCGCCGCGCTCGTCGGCCGCTCGCTCGAGCGCGCGGGGGCAAGCTCAAGCGGCGGCGCGAAGAGATGCGCCCTGAGCCTCGGCCACCAGCTCATCCAGTCCACCGGCCAGGTGAGGAAATCGTTCGCGCCCGCCTCGATGCAGTGCGCGATCGCGGCGCGCACGCGCGTCGGCAGCACCACGATGAGCGGCGTCGTCGGCGGTTCGCAGCAATTGCGTATCCGCCTGAGCGCCATGAGCTCGCTTTCGCTCGGTCCCGCCACGTCGAAGAGCACGAGGTCCGGATGCGTCCGCTCGATCGCGTTCAAGGCGCCTTCGCCCGTTTCGCACAGGAACGCACGGATTCCCTGCCGCAGCAGCAATTGCCGCAGCAGGCCGCGCGCCGCGCCCGCCTCGCCGAGCACCAGCACGCGGTACGCCGGCGGCGCGAGCGCGCTCGTATCCTCAGCCTTGCGTGCACGCATGGTCGCCGCCGTCCGCGCCGCGGGAATTGCTCGGCGCGTGTGGGACGATGGCCCAGTGGGCGTCAACGCCATCTTAAACGAATGAGTAAACTGTTCTAATCTTCCGTAATAGTCGGAAACGCTAACGCGAATTCACGTAACGACTTAAGCGCGTGTTTGTCGTCTTGCGTTAGAAATGTGGGCGAGTAGAGGAGCAGCCGCATGTCGCCGGCCGGAACCGACGCCCCGCGCATTCTCGTCGTCGATGACGTGGAGACCAATCGCGGCATCCTGCGCCGTCTCGTGCAGCGCGCCGGCTTCCGCGTGACGGAGGCCGACAGCGGCTACGCCGCGATCGAGCTTGTCACGCTCTATCCTCCGAACCTCATCCTGCTCGACATGACCATGCCGGGCTTCTCCGGCCTGCAGACCCTCGCGATCCTGCGCCAGCGCTACGACGCCGCCGCATTGCCGATCATCATGGTGACGGCCAATCACGGCGCCGAGGTCGCGCGCGAATGCCTCGCCGCCGGCGCCAACGATTACGTCACCAAGCCCGTGCAATGGCCGATGCTGCAGGCGCGCATCCAGACCCATCTTGGCCTGCACGAAGCGCACATGCAGCTGCTGGCCGACAAGCAGCGGCTTGAGGTGGCGCAGCGCTTCAAGGCTGTGGGCTAGCGTCCTTCGCGGGCGTGACGTCCGTGCCGCCGCGACGGAAGAGAAAGCCGTTGCGCCACCCGACATAAAGCCCAAGCAGCGATGCTGTGGGAATGAAGCCGTCGATCTGCTCGGTGACGTCGGCGAGCTCGCCGAGATAGACGAGCCCGATCGGCCCCCAGAGCGCGAAGCTGATGAGCCCGCCCACGCCTTCCCCGACCGTGCCGAGGATCGGGATGCGGCCATAGGTGAAGTCGAGCAGATCGATCGCGACCGCGACCGCCATCCGCATCCAGAATCCGCGTCGTGTCATGCCGGGCAGCCCTCAGGAAAGGTGCGGAGCGGTTTTCCGTCCGAACGCACGCCAGCCTCAACGCTTGACGCCGTGTTTCGGTCGCGCGCACTAGATGACCATGAAAGCGCTGCTGAGCAAGGCGCCGGGGCCGCCTGAGAGCCTCGTCCTGGAGGAAATCCCCGCGCCGGTCGCCGGCGAGGGCCAGCTCGTCATCGATGTGAAGGCTGCGAGCGTCAATTTTCCCGACTCGCTGATGATCCAGGATCTCTACCAGTTCAAGCCGCCGCGCCCGTTCGCGCCCGGCGGCGAGGTGGGCGGGATCGTGAAGGCCGTCGGCGCCGGCGTGACGCGCTTCAAGGTCGGCGACCGCGTGCTCGCCGTTCCGGGCCATGGCGGCTTCGCCGAGGAGGTCGCGGTGCCCGAGCGCGGCAACGTGTTCGCCATTCCCGACGCCATGACCTTCGAGGACGCGTCCTCGCTGCTGCTCACCTACGGCACGTCGCAATACGCGCTGAAGCAGCGCGCGAACCTCAAGCCGGGCGAAACGCTGCTCGTGCTTGGCGCCTCCGGCGGCGTCGGCGTCGCCGCGATCGAGCTCGGCAAGGCGATGGGCGCGACGGTCATCGCCGGCGTCTCCAGCCCCGACAAGGCCGCCTTCGCCGAAGCCGCCGGCGCCGACAAGACCCTCGTCTATCCGCGCGAGCTGGACAAGGAAAAGCAGAAGGCGCTCTCCGAGGCGTTTAAGCAGGCCGGCGGCGGCGGAATCGATGTCGTCTATGACGCCGTCGGCGGCGATTACGCCGAGCCGGCGTTGCGCGCGATGAATTGGGAAGGGCGCTTCCTCGTCATCGGCTTCCCCGCCGGCATCCCCAAGATTCCGCTCAACCTGACGCTCCTCAAGAATTGCCAGATCGTCGGCGTCTTCTGGGGCGCGTTCACGCAGCGCGACCCGAAGGGCCACGCCGCCAATGTCGCCGAACTCTTCGCATTATACGAACAAGGCAAGATCAAGCCGCGCATTTCCGCGCGCTATCCGCTCGCCCGCGGCGGCGAGGCCATCCGCGAGCTGATGGACCGCAAAGCCTCCGGCAAGATCGTCCTGGTGCTGGACTAGGTTCAGCCGGTTAGCGGGGCGTTGGCGAACACCGCCGCTTGGGCGTCGAACGCGCGCTTGAACGCCGGCCGCGCCTCGCCGCGCGCCACATACGCCGCGATGTTCGGAAACTCCTCCAGCAGCCCCGATCCCTGCAGCCGACGCAGCACGGTGACCATGAGGAGGTCTGCCGCGCTGAAGCCGCCGTCGAGCCATTCGGCCTCACCGAGATGCGCCGAAAGATCCCCGAGGCGCGTCCGGATGCTCTTGTCCAGCGCCTGTAGGCGCTTCTCGAACCACGGCTCGTCCTTCTCGAGGATATTCACCAGCGAGCGGTCGAAGATCGGCGGCTCCACCGTGTTGAGCGCCGCGAACATCCATGTGATCGCGCGCGCCCGCGCGTCGGCGCCGGCCGGCAAGAGGCCTGCATGGCGCTCCGCGATGTGGAGCACGATCGCGCCGGACTCGAAGAGCGTGAGGTCGCCGTCCTCATAGGTCGGGATCTGCCCGAACGGGTTGCGCGCGCGATGCGGCGCGCCCTTCATCGCCTGGAACGACACCAGCCGCACCTCGTAGGGCTGGCCCACTTCTTCGAACGCCCAACGTACGCGCATGTCGCGCGCCAGGCCGCGGCCCCGATCCGGCGAACGTTCGAATGCAGTGATGGTAGGCATCGGCGATCTCCTTTCCGGAACGACGAACGGGCGCCGGAGAATCCGACAACGCCTGTCAGGCCATCACGCGGATCGCCATGAAGATCCCGATCACGATGAGCGCCTGCGCTCCGTAATAGGTCCACCACACGAGCGGCGTCGTGATCTTCCGCACCGGCGCGTCGGCGGGCAGCTTGAAGAGCTCCCCCGCCAGCACCGCGTCCGAAACGAGCCACGAGAACGCGCCGAGCATGATCGGCCATGCGCGCCAGTCGAGCATCACCGCCATCGCGGCCATCGCCGAGATCGCGCCGATATAAAGGATCACCGGAATCGTCATCGCCTTGAGGTCGCGCCACAGCCACACCAGCGATCCCACCGCGACGATCGCGATCACGCCCTGCAGAACGTGCCGCGGCCAGATCGGCGACAGGTCGCCTGAGATCAGCCAGAGCACGGTGAAGCCGGTGAGGAAGCAGAGCTGCGCCAGCAGGAACGCGACGATCCCCAGCGCCAGCGTCCACGCCTTGTCGAACGCGAGGAAGAAGTCCCCCACCGCGCTCAACGTCAGCGCCATCACGGCGACCGGATGCAGCCCCGCCCGCGCCGCGCCGACCGCCAGCGCCCCAACGGCAAGCGTTTTCACCGCTGCGCGCGCCAGCGTCGGCGGCCGGGTGAGATAGGCGGCCCCGTAGATGCCCGACGCGATCGCCGAGATCGCGAACGCCGCCCAAACGTCAGGTGTGAACGTCATTGAAGCCAACCCCGCGCCGCCAGACGCTGGAGTGTCGCGGACTTGTCCGCATCCGGCAATCGGCGTCCAGGAATGTCGCAGCGGCGCAGCGCGTCATAACTTCGACACGAGCCCTGACGAAGAATTCATCGCCCGTGCAGTCCACGCGCACTTGCCGCGCCGCGGCAAAAGTCGAGAATACAGGGCTGAGGGATTCCGGTTCATGTCGGTCTGGTCGAAAATCCTGGAGGCCGCGCAGCGCGCCTTTGATCCGGAGGCGGATGCTCCGGATCTGACGCAGGAATGCGCGCCGCAGGCCGGCGACGTGGGCTTCACGGCCGCCGTGATCGGCCTCGCCGCGAAGATGGCCAAGGCCGACGGCGAAGCCACCGAGACCGAGCTCTTCGCCGCCGCGCAGGTGTTCCGTCCGCCCCCCGGCGAGGAGGCGCAGTTCCGCCGCGTGTTCAATCTGGCCAAGCAGACGGTCGCAGGCTTCGATTCCTACGCCCGCCAGATCGGCCGCAAGTACCGCGCGCGCCCTTGCCTCCTGGAGGATGTGCTCGACGGGCTTTTCCACATCGCCTCCGCCGACGGCGGGGTAGGCGAGGCCGAGCTGCGCTATCTCGCCACGGTCGCCGAGCATTTCGGTTTCTCCGAGCTCGAGTTCCGCCGCATTCGCGCGACCAATCTCGGACCCGAGATCAACGATCCCTACGCAGTGCTCGGCTTGCTGCCCGGCGCCGCGATGGAGGATGTCCGCCGCGCCTGGCGCCGCCTTGCCGCTGAAAACCACCCCGACCGCATGACCCAGCGCGGCGCGCCGGAGGAATTCGTCGCCATCGCCAAGGAAAAGACGGCCGCCATCAACGCCGCTTATGCCCGCATCCGCGAGGAGCTCGCCGAGCCGGCTGAATCCGGAGTTTGATCCCGCGTGTGAAACTCGATCGCCCCTTGGCGCGTTTTAACCTGCGACGATCCTGAAAACCCGCGTCCCGCTCCTATATGCGGCGGAGGGTTTAGACGAGCGAGGCGGAGAGAGGCGATGGCGCAGGCTTTTCTGGATGGCATGTCGCGTCTGATGGGCGCCGTCATGATGGCCGTCGCCGGCGTCTTCGCCATGTTCCTGCTGCTCTTTGCGACCCTCGCGGTCACCTGCGTCGGCGCGCTCATGGCGGCCGTGAGCGTCGCGATGCGGCTCGCGCGCGTCGCCCGGCCGCCGCGCCGGGGCGCGCCCGTTCTCGAAGCCCGCCGCACGCCCGACGGCTGGACGGTGGAGCCGCTCCCGCGCACGTGATAGCTACCGGACCTTGAGAATCGTCGAGCGTCCCTCACCCAATTACGAAGCCCGCGAAAGCCCGGTCGCGTTCGTTGTGCTGCATTATACCGGCATGCAGGACGCCGAGACTGCGCTGGCGCGCCTCTGCGATCCCGAGCCGATGGCCGGCCGCTATCCCGGCCCCTGGCAGGATCCGGCGCTCGATCCCGAGACCCGGCTCGGCCGCGCCAGCTCGCATTATTGCGTCGCCGAGGACGGAACGATCTATCGCCTGGTCCCGGAGGATAAGCGCGCCTGGCACGCCGGCCTGTCGAGCTGGAAGGGCAAGGTCGGCCTCAACGATTGCTCGGTCGGCATCGAGATCGTGAACGGCGGCCATGATTTCGGCCTGCCCGATTTCCCCGAGGTCCAGATCAAGACGGTGATCGATCTCGTCCGCGAGATCCTCGCCCGCCACAAGCTGACTGCGTCGGACGTCGTCGGCCATTCCGACATCGCCCCGGAGCGCAAATACGATCCCGGCGAGAAATTCCCGTGGCGCCGGCTGGCGGAGGAGGGCGTCTCGGTCTGGCCGCGAGCGGCCAGCTTCGAGGGCCTGGAAACCCTTTCGCCGGGCCAGACGGGGGAGGCGGTCGCGGCCCTCCAGCGCGACCTGGCCGCCTTCGGCTACGGCCTGCCGCAGACGGGCGTCTACGATCCGATGACCCAGACGGTCGTGGATTCCTTCCAGCGCCGCTTCCGCCCCGAGCGCATCGACGGGATCGCCGACGGCAAGACCCGCGCGCTCCTGCACGCGCTCCTCCGCTAGCAGGACGGGCTCTTTCCTCCCCCCTTCACGGAGGGAGGCGGCGCACACGCGCCGTCTCCAAGAATTCTCAAACAAAATCAAGTGTCAGCCGGTGTCTATAAGCCGGGTTCTGTGCCCCCGCCAAAGTGTTCCCATGGCGGGGCGGCGACCATTCCTCTGGACCGGCCCTCGCGGACCGGTTCTCGCGACCAACCCGACCGCGGCCCGCAGACAGGCCTGCTCCAGTGTGACCCGAAGCGCGCGGTCCTATTCGGTCTTGCTCCCGACGGGGCTTGCCGTGCCTGCTTCCTTGCGGTCGCAGCGGTGGGCTCTTACCCCACCTTTTCACCCTTGCCTCCCAAATCTCCGGATAAATCCAGCGACCCGGGCGGCGGACTAATCTCTGTGGCGCTATCCCTGAAGGCCGCTTGCGCAGCCCCCGGCGGGAATTACCCGCCGTCGTGCCTGCATGGAGCCCGGACTTTCCTCATGCGTCCCTAAATCACCGAGGTGACTCAGCCCCACGCACGCGGCCGCCCGACACCGACTGACGGTGGAAACATGGCGCCGATACGCCTGTCTTGAAAGCCCGAAATCTCGCCTCCGAGGCGAATCCGCCGCATGTTCCGAACTTGCTCATGGGCGCCTTGGCGCGCCGCCCGCGCAGAGAATCGCGTTATTGACAGGGCAGGAGGGGCAGATGGACGCCCCAAGCCCCGCCCGGGGCCATGCGCCAGTGATGCTTGCCGAAGCGCTTGCGGCGCTCGCGCCGCGCGACGGGGAAGCTTATCTCGACGCCACCTTCGGCGGCGGCGGTTATGCCCGCGCCATTCTCCAGGCCGCGGCGTGCACGCTCACCGCCATCGACCGCGATCCTGATGCGATCGCGCGCGGCCGCGCCCTCGAACAGGAATTCGCGCCCCGCTTCAGGCTGGTCGAAGGCGCCTTCGGCGACATGGAAAGCTTTGTCGCCGCGCCGGTGAACGGGATCGTCCTTGATCTCGGCGTCTCCTCCTTCCAGTTCGACGAGCCCGAACGCGGCTTCTCCTTCCAGCAGGATGCCCCGCTCGACATGCGCATGGACCGCGCCGGCCCATCCGCCGCCGACGCCGTCAACCGCCTCTCCGAGGCCGCCCTGGCGGATCTCATCCATTTCTACGGCGAGGACGACGACGCCCGCCGCATCGCCCGCGTCCTGGTGCAGGAGCGCGCCGCCGCGCCCATCGCCCGCACCGGCGCGCTCGCCGCGGCGGTGGAGCGGGCCGTCGGCGGCCGCAAGGGCGCGCGCACGCATCCCGCCACCAAGACGTTCCAGGCCCTGCGCATGTTGGTGAACGACGAATTGGGCGAGCTTTCGCGCGCGCTCACCGCCGCGGAAAGGATTTTGAAACCCGAGGGAAGGCTTGTCGTCGTCTCGTTCCATTCGCTCGAGGACCGCATGGTCAAGACCTTCCTCGCCGCGCGCGCGGGCTTGAGCGCCCTCGGCTCCCGCCACGCGCCCGAAGCGCCCGATCCGCGCGCCCCGAGCTTTCGGCTCGAGCACCGCAAGACGATCGCGCCGTCCGAGGCGGAGGTCGCCGCCAACCCGCGCGCGCGCTCCGCCTCGCTGCGCTGGGCGGTGCGCACCGACGCGCCCGGCTGGGGCGAAGCGCCTGCGTTCGAGCTCGCGCCGCGCGCCAGCGAGGAATGGTCCAGGATCGTATGAGTCTCGAACGATGAGTTCCGCCATATGAGACACTGGTTTCCCATCGCCGCGATCCTGGTGATCCTCGCGCTGGCCTTCGGGCTTTACAAATCCAAGACCGACGCCGAGGCCGCACGCGCGCGCATCGCGGACCTTTCCGCCGAGGTGTCCGAGACCCGCGCGGAGGTGCGCGCGCTGCGCGCCGAGGCCGCGCATCTGGAATCGCCCGCCCACATCGAAGCGCTCGCCAGCGAGAATCTTCCTCCGGCGCCGCCCGCGCAGGTCAGGCCCGAGCGCGATCTCGCCGGCTTGCCTGCGCCGAGAACGCCATGAGCTGGCCTCCATGAGGCAGGAGGCGGCAGCCCCATCGCCGCGCGAGGAGCGCGTGGTCGAAGCCGCGCCTGCGCGCCTGCGCGTGCGCAATCTCGCGTTCGCGCTGATGGCCGCGTTTCTGCTTCTCGCTGCGCGCGCCGTGCAGCTGGCGGTGAGCGGCGACCCCGCGCCGCCGCCGCGCGCGGTCGCTGCGACGGCGATCGCGCCCGCTGCGCGCGGCGACATCACCGACCGCAACGGCGTGCTGATGGCGACCAATGTGCGCGCCTACACCCTCGTCGCGCATCCCGCGCGCGTGTGGGATCCGGCCGCCACCGCGCGCGCGCTGCAGGCGCAATTCCCTGACCTCGACCTCGCCGCAGCCGAGCGCCGCCTGCGCGAGAAAAGCCGCCAGGTCGTCTATCTCCGCCGCGGCCTCACGCCCCGCCAGCGCGCCGAGACGCTCGCACGCGGCCTCGCCGGCATCGGCTTTGTGGAGGAGGAGCGGCGCGTCTATCCTGGCGGCGAGCTTGCCGGCCACGTGCTCGGCTTCGCCGATCCCGACATGAAACCGCTCGCCGGCATCGAGCGCGGCCTCGACGGGATCATCCGGCGCGGTCCCCTGCGCCTGACCATCGATGTGCGCGTACAGCACGCGGTTGAGGCCGAGCTTGCCGCCGCCGCGCGCGCCGTGAACGCTGAAGGCGCCGCCGCCATCGTGCTCGACGGCCGCACCGGCGACACCCTCGCGCTCGCGTCCTACCCGGCCTTCGATCCGAACCGGCCGGGCGCCTTCGGCCCTGACGCGCGGCTCAATCGCGCCGCCGCCTCGCGGTTCGAGATGGGCTCCACGCTGAAGAGCTTCACCGCCGCCATCGCGCTGCAGGAGCGGCTCGTCGCGCCGTTGGAGGCGTTTGATCTTGCCGCGCCGATGAGCGTCGATGGCCGGGCGATCCAGGATCCGCATCCGATCGAAGGCGCCGCCACGCTCGCCGACATCATCGCCCAATCCTCCAACAAAGGCGCCGCGACGCTGGCGCTGCGCATCGGCCCGGCGCGCCAGCGCGCCTATTTCGAGCGCCTCGGCTTGCTTCAGCCCGCGCGCATCGAGCTGCCCGAAAGCGCCGCGCCGATCGCGCCGATGCGCACCGATCGGCTGTCGGTTGCGATCCTTGGTTACGGCCATGGCCTCGCGGTGTCGGTCGTCTCGCTCGCCGGCGCCTACACCGTGTTCGCCAATGACGGCCAGCGCACGAACCCGACCCTCATCGCCCGCGCGCCCGGCGAGAACGTCGCCCAGACCCGCGTCTTCTCCCGCGAGACCGCGCGCGCGACCGTGCGGCTGCTGCGCGGCGCCGTAGAGCGCGGCACCGGCCGGCGCGCCGACGTTCCGGGCCTGGAGATCGCCGGCAAGACTGGAACCGCCGAAAAGCCTGGCGAAGCCGGCTACGATGAAAATCGCATGCTTTCTTCGTTTGCGGCCATATTTCCGGCATCCGACCCGCGCTATGTCGTCGTGCTTGCGCTCGACGAGCCGCGCCGCACGGCGGCCGCCAGCGGCCTCGCCACGGGCGGCGCGGTTGCTGCGCCGCCGGTGGGGCGCATTGCGGCGCGCATCGCCCCGATCCTCGGCGTGAGGACGGCGGCGGCGCAATGAGGCAACGTTGTATGAAGAGGGCGTGTGTGGTTTTGTCCGTCTGCGATGAGCGCAGACCTTCCCTCCGCTATTCATCCGTGGACGGATCATGTTCCTGTGCGGGACGAGCCTCTTCCCCTCCCTTTCGAGGGGAGGGGGCAGGGGGTGGGGTGAACCTCTGCGCCTTCAAGATGAGGCGACTGGAACGGCGGAACCCACAGGAAGAATCACAGCGGACTCCAAGCCGATGGAGTAACGCCCCCCCCCCCGCCCCCCCCCCCCCCCCGGGGGGGGGGGCCGCTTCAGGAAAAAACGCCAGGCAACGCCAAAAAACGAGAAACGGGGGGGACA
>JAEUMQ010000010.1 GCA_016791425.1 Hyphomonadaceae bacterium
CTCGGCCAGTTGCCGGCAAAGCTCCAGACCGATCGAGCCGCCGCCGCCGGTGACCAGCACCGAGCGCGCGCGGAAGAACGCGCGCGCCTCGGCCAGATCGAAATTCAGCGGCGGACGCTTGAGCTCCGTCATCCCATCGCCCCGCTCATGACTGCCCCGACGCATGTTCGACAGATTCGGCCGCAAGGTCATACCCCAGCCGGGGCGCCCTGAACAGTTTTGGGCGCCGTTCGGCCGCTTTTGCGCCGCGCGAGGCCGCGGTCGTCCACACATTCCTGTGGAGCGCCGGACTTGGCCGCCCCGGCCGGAGAAGGCATATGGGGCGCCCCGGCCGATGCAACGGGCGCTCGCTGGCATCCTCTGCGCGGGGGCGGTCGGCGAGGGCGAGGAAAGAAAAGAATCGTGTGGATTTTCCGCTGGTACGTCTTCTACCCGCTCATGGCGCTCATTTCCGGGGCGGTGATCCTGGCCAGCTTGGGCCCGGCGCTGCTGCCTGATCCTGGCCCCACGCCGACCGCCGGCGCGCAGGACCGCGGCGCTTTGGTTTTTGCGGGCGAGGCGCTGGCGCACCCCCAAGTTGCCGCCAACACGGTGTATTTCGTCCCGCGCGGCGACCGTTCCTGGCGCCCGACGGGGCTGCGCGTTGCGATCCGCCCGAATGCGGGCCTGGTCGGCGAGCGCGAGCGCGGCGCGGAAATATTGCTGAGCCCCGCCGCGACCGACTGGATCGGGATGGGCCCGCTCCGCATCGAGGTCGCCATCGCGCCTTTGCCGCTCTCGAGCGCCAACCAGCTCGCGCTCGGCCTTCAGCGCGGCGCGGGCGCGCAATGGTCCGCTAAGAACGTCTCGGCCGTGAGCGACACGATCATCTACGAATTCGCGGCCGCCGCCGCGCCCGTGCGCGGCCTCTCGCTGCGGCCGATCTCGCAGGACAATTCCGGCAATCGCGGCGTGGAGGTCCGCTCGATCCGCGTGCTGCACGCCGCGCCGCCCGCGCCGGCCCCGGAAGCGGCGATCCCCGAAACGCCAACGGGGGCGCCCGAAGCGCCCCCGCCAAGCTGAGTACCGGAAAGACGGAGCTGCCTTAGAGGCTGCGGCCGCGCACAACGCGCAGGTCGCCGTCGAGCAGTCCTTGTTCCATCTGATGCTTCAATTGCTTGAGGCGGATGAAGAGGCGCCCGTCGAACGCCTGGTCGCGAAGGCCGTTGGAGCGCAGCCAATTGGCCACCTCGTCGGCGCCCATTTCCACCGTCCATTTCGGCGCGAAGCCCGGCAGGCCGCCCAGCGCCTTGTCGAAGTTCACGCGGTAGGAGCGCGCGTCGCCGCCCGTCTCGCCGGTGATCTCGAGCTTGGCGTCGGGGAAGCGCTTGTGCACCGCGTTGGCGATATCCATCACTTGGTAGTTCGCGTCGTTGCGGCCGATATTGAAGGCCTGGTTGTGCACCACGTCGGTGGGCGCTTCCGCCGCGCAGAGCGCCGCGAGCGAGATGTCTTCGATGTGCACGAGCGGCCGCCACGGCGTGCCGTCGCTCATCACCTTGATGACGCCAGCAGTGTAGGCCCAGCCGGCGAGATTGTTCACTACGAGGTCCATCCGCGTGCGCGCCGAGACGCCATAGGCAGTCGCGTTGCGCATGAACACGGGGCAGAAGTCCTTGTCCGCCAGCGGCGAAAGCCCTTCTTCCGACCGCACCTTCGAGACCGCGTAGGCCGATACCGGATTGAACGGCGCGCTTTCATCGAGCGCGGCGTCCGAGCCGTGCGCGGCGCCGTAGATCGAGCAGGACGAGGCGAACACGAAACGCTGGACGCCGTTGTCCTTGGCGAGCTGACCGAGGCGCACGGTGCTGTCGAGATTGATGTCGTAGGTGAGCTGCGGATTGAGCGCGCCCAGCGGGTCGTTCGAGAGGCCGGCGAGATGGATGATCGCATCGATGCCCTTCAAGTCCTCGGCCTTCACCTCGCGGATGTCGCGGAGGATCTGATGGTCGGGCGGGCAATCCATCGCCGGATCGACGATGCAATCCTTGAAATAGCCGACATCGAGGCCGGTCACCTTGTGCCCGCGCTCCTTGGCCATGCGGGTCATGACCGGACCGATGAAGCCTGTGTTGCCGGTGATCAAGAGATGCATGGAACCCCTCCGAAACTGCCAAAGACCGACGCGGGTCAAACGCCTTCGCGCATGCAAAACCCTGGCCGCGGGAAAACTTGCGCGTTCACGCCAATTCTCGGGCGATGATCTCGCTCAGATCGCCGCCTCGGTAAAGCACGCCGCGCACACCCGCGCGCTCTGCCGCGACAATATCCCGGTCCTGGTCGCCGATAAGTAAAGACCCGGCCGGATCGATGCCGAATTCGCTTAATGCGCGAAGGATCATCCCCGGATTCGGCTTTCTGTCCGGATGGTCGGCGGCGCGGTAACGCTCCACTGCCGCCTCGGGATGGAACGGACAGAAATAGAAGCCGTCGATGCGCGCGCCCGCCGCGGCGAGCTCGGCCTGCATCCGCGCATGGAAGGCGTGCATGTCCGCCTCGCCATAAAGCCCGCGCCCGATGCCGGACTGGTTGGTGATCACGATCGCCAGCCATCCTGCATCGTTCACCTTGCGCACCGCTTCGATCGCGCCCGGCATCCACGCCAGGTTACGGAATTCGAAGCCGCTCTCCACATTGAGCGTGCCGTCGCGATCGAAGAAGACGGCTCTCCTCAACGCTTCAAGGCCGCCTCGGCGACGCGCAGCGCGATCGCCAGGCTGGAGGTGAGGCCGGGGCTCTCGATGCCGTAGAGATGCACCAGGCCCGCAACGCCGTGCGCCTCGGGTCCCTCGATGCGGAAATCCGCCGCCGGCTCGCCCGAGCCGGAGAGCTTCGGCCGGCAGCCGGAATAGTCCGGCGTCAGCGCCCCGTCCGGCAGCCCCGGCCAGTATTTGCGGATCGCGGCGTAGAACTTCTCCGAGCGCTTCGGATCGACGGTGTAATCCACGCGCGCCGGATCGGAATGATCGAGCCATTCCACGTCCGGCCCGAACCGCATCCGGCCCGCCAGATCGAGCGTCAGGTGCACGCCCAAGCCCCCGTCCACCGGCGCCGGATAGATGAGCCGCGAGAACGCCGGCTTCCCCGCGCAGCCGAAATAGGAGCCCTTCGCCAGCTTGAACGGCGGCGCATGATCGAAATCATAGCCATGGAAGGCGCGCGCGATCGCGTGCGCGTGAAGGCCGGCGGAATTGATCAGCGTTCGGCAGATGAGCCGCGTTCCATCCGTGCCGCCGGTTTCCAGCATGAACCGCCCGTCCGCCAGCAATTCCGCGCGCACCACCGGCGTCTCGAACGCGACCTGCCCGCCATTCGCTTCGATGTCGCCGACCAGCGCAAGCATGTAGCCATGGCTGTCGAAGATCCCGGTCTCGGGAGATTCGATCGCCGACGTGCAATTGAGATTGGGCTCCAGCGCGCGGGCTTCGGCCCCGGAAACCGCGCGCATGCCTTCCACGCCGTTCTTTTCCGAGCGCACGAGAATAGCGGCAATCTCGGAATCTTCCCGCTCGCTCGTCGCGACGATCCACTTGCCGCACTTGCGGTGAAAGACGCCGCGCGACGCGAGATAAGGATAGAGCAGTCGCCGGCCCTCGATACAGAGCAGATGCTTCAGCGAGCCGGTCGGATAATACATCCCCCCGTGCACCACTTCGCTGTTGCGCGACGAGATGCCTTCCCCGACGCCTTGCCCACGCTCCAGCACCAGCGGCTCTTGCCCGCGCCGTGCAAGCTCCGCTGCGCACGCGAGCCCCACTGCCCCCGCGCCGATCACCACGCATTCGGTCTCGTACGTGTCCGTCATGGTTAAGAGCCAGTCCTTCGCTTAATCGGCGAGGAACGCAAGCTTCGCGCCGCAGGGAGCGTGATCGGAAAAGTGGGAACCGGTTTTCCGTGAATCACGCTCCCAAACAAGAATCTGGAGGGAGCGTGATCGGAAAAGTGGGAACCGGTTTTCCGTGAATCACGCTCCCAACAAGAATTTGGGAGAGGGCAGGGCGAGGAGGCAGCGCCGACGTTCTCCAAATCCAGGCGCGCGAACCGAAACTCAAATCATCCGCCGCGCCATCAGGTCCGCCAGGCGCCGCACCCGATCCACCGGCACGAGCCTCTGCGGCCCCGGCATGGTCACCTCCACCGCCGCCACGAGCCTGTTCCGCATCACGCTGCAGATCGTCCGGTAGTCCCCGTCCTGCGCCCGCATCGGCGGCGGCCGCGATTGCGAGCAGATCACCCCGCCGAACCGCTGCACCTGCACGTACGGGCCCGGATGCTCCGCCATCCCGAACGAGCGCGCCTCCAGGCCCGGCGGCGTCGAATCCCGCGCCACCCGCACGACGATCCGCATCTCCGCCGTCTCGTGAACGCAGGCGCCGCCGCCGCCCGAGAACGCCGGCCACACATTGAGCGCCGATCGCACCTCCTGCGCCGTCACCAGGCTGCAGGCGTCCGGCACGCGCGCATTCACCTGCGCCGACGCCGGCGCCGCCGACAGAAGCGCAAACAATCCCGCGACTATGAGTACGTTGCGCATGTAGGCCTCCACGCTGATGCCGCACTCTAACCCTCTCCGCCTTTTGGGGGGAGAGGCCAAGAGACTGGGTGAGGGGGCTGCTCGGCTTTGAGGAAGAAGAGCACCCAAGGCGCAAGCGTCGCCACAACCATCCACGCCGCCGCCAGCGCGGCGAAATTCTCCGTCTCCACCACCTTGATCGCGCCCTGCACCACCGCGTGCAAGATCGCCGGCGGCCAGATCGAATTGCCGCTCCGCTCGTAGAGCCACGCCAGCGGAAACGAGATCGACAGGGAAACGAGCAACGCCATCAGCGCCACCGGGAACGCCATCGTCAGAAAGAGCAGCGCGTGCACCGCGATGAACGGAACGGACGCGATCAGCGCCGCGCGCCAGAACGGCCGCCCCTCACGCACATGCCGGAACAGGAAACCGCGAAACACCGTCTCTTCCGCAATCCCGCCCTGCGCGAACATCCCCAGCGCCAGCACCGCCGCATCGGGTCGCACCCTGATCTCTTCTCCCGTCATCATCGAATAGGCCGGAAACACGCACAGCAGCGCCGCGCACAACACCAGCGTCCACATCAATGCGCCAACGTTCGGCTTCCGCAATCCCAGCGCCTTCAACGCCGCGATCGGCTTCCGCTTCGAGATCAGGAACTCAACGAGGACCGCCGCGATGACCACCATCGCCGCAATCGCAACGCCCCATTCCCCGCGCATGCTCTCGAGCATCGCCGCGCTTCTGTCGAGCAGAAGCCACAACACGAAAAATCCGAGAAACACGCGCCCCAGCCGCATGCACGTACTCTAACCCTCTCCCCCAATTTGGGGGAGAGGGCAGGTGATAGATCTCTCGCGGCGATGGCTTCCTACATGACGCTCGATTGTCGTGCTAAACTAATATCGCGTGGCGAGTCGAAAAATTTAGGAGCCGAAACGATGCCCGACGGGCGCGACACGATTCTGCACGCGGTTTTCGTCGGCGTCGCCCTCCCGGCAGCCACGGTCTACGCGACGACCCCCTACGTCGCGGAAATGAACGCGACGGCGCAGGCGGAGGTTATGCGCGAGACTGACCAGGCACGGTTGGCGGAAACGCTCGGTGTGCAGTGGATTGAAATGAGCGAGGACCGCATCGGCGCCGAGGCTCTTGTTCTCAGGGAGCGCGGCCGGGGCATCCATCGGCATCGAGTCTACGTTCTAGGGATGTCGGGCTCTGGCTCAAAGGAAGAGGCTCAGCTTTTTCGGGTATTGACGTTCCTCGAGAAGGTTGGCGCGCTCATGGCTAAGGGGCGCGTCAGCTCGCACGACCTCGGCGGCTACATGCTTGAGGACGCGCGTCGCTGGCGGGAGCATCTCCGGGCGCTTAGGGATCGGAGCGCGGCTGCACCCTCGCTCGATCAGGCAAGGTTCGAACAGCTGAGGCGCGCCATCACCGCTGCGGAGATGCTCAGCGGCGAGGGCGATTATCTCCCCGTTGCGACGAGAAATTGGCAGCCGCTGCGGCTGCTCGAAGAGCGGGTGTCTCTTCGGGACGGCCAAACTTGGATTGAGGCCGTGATCCGAAACGAGAACCTCGTTGCGTCACCAGTGCCTGCCGTTCGCGTTGGCGCCCGCGCGGACGACGGAGCTAATATCGGCTTCTGGCTATTGTTTCCGTCGGATGGACAAGTTCCGGCAAACGGCGAAATCACTCTTCGGGGAAGTTTGCCCTGGCCCGACCAGGGCGTCGCCACGGGAGTCGCTCTTGTGACGAGCGATGATGACTTCACGGCCACAAGCGAAGCTCAACGATTTCCCAATCGTGGCCGTCAAACGTGGGACAACACGCCCTAAGCCGTCTTCGCCACCGGCGCCCGCGCGCCGCCCGCCCCGATAAACTCCCGCACCGCGCGCGCGATCGTATCCTGCGTCGCCGCATCGAGATAGGGATGCATCGGCAGCGAGATCACCCGCGCCGCCGCGGCCTCCGTGTTCGCCATCCCGCCCGCGCCGACCGGAAAGCGCCGGTATGCCGTCTGCTGGTGCAGCGGCTTCGGATAATAGATCGCCGTCGGCACGCCCTTATTCTTCAGATGCGCCGCGAGCCCGTCGCGATCCTCGCACTCGATCGTGTATTGCGCCCACGTCGAGACGCCGCCGGCGATCACCTCCGGCGTCCGCACCACATCCCCGATCAGCGCCGCATAATTCGCCGCCACATCGTTCCGCAGCCGGATCTCGTCGGCGAAGATCGCCAGCTTCTCGCGTAGGATCGCCGCCTGGATCGCATCGAGCCGTGAATTCATCCCGATATGGACGTTGTCGTACTTGTCGCTGCCCCCGCCATGCACCGCGAGCGAGCGCAGGAGCGCATCGTCTTCCGAAGAATTCGTCAGCGTCGCGCCGCCGTCGCCGTAGCACCCGAGCGGCTTGGCCGGAAAGAAGCTCGTCGTCGCGCAATCGGCCCAGTTGAGCGGATGCTTGCCGAAGAGCGTGCACCCGAAGCCCTGCGCGGAATCCGCGATTAGCCGCAGCCCATGGCGCCGGCACACCGCCTGGATCTGCGGATAGTCCGCCGGCTGACCGAAGAGATCGACCGCGATCACCGCCCGCGGGATGAGCTTTCCCTCCATCGCGAGGCCCTGGATCGCCAGCTCCAGGCTCTCCGCCGACATGTTGTAGGTTTTGCGGTCCACATCGACGAACACAGGGGTCGCGCCCGTCCACGGAACGACTTCCGCCGTCGCCGCGAACGTGAAGGCGGGGCAGAAGACGGCGTCGCCCGGCCCGATCCCCCAAGCCATCAGCGGCAGCGCGATCGCGTCGGTCCCGTTGGCGTTCGCCACGCAGAATTGCGCGTTGGAGAACTGCGCCAGCTCGATCTCGAAGGCCTTCACCTCCGGCCCGAGGATGTATTGCCCGCTGGCGATCACGCGCGAAACCGCCGCGTCGATCTTGTCGGCGATGCGGCGCCGCTGCGCCTGGAGGTCGATGAAGGCGATGCTCATTGTTTGGCTCTCGTTCCTTGAAGCCGCTCCGTCAGAAACGTTCCCCGGCCGAGCGTACGAAGCACGCGAAGAGCCGGGGCCCAATGCTCAGCCGTCTCGACGAAAGTCGTTGCGGCTTTGGTTTGGACCCCGGATCGCCGCTGCGCGACGTCCGGGGAGCGTTCTCACTTCAGCGCTTCATCCTTTCTTGGTTAACACGTTCGGGCGTCAGCGAACAATCTGTAGACGGATGGAAATTTCATTCTGCGGCGGCGAGCTGGGCGTCGATGGCGAGCGCGAGCTTCAGCGCCTCCAGCGCCTCCGCCCCGGTCACGACCGGGCGCGGCGCTTCTCCAGAGACCGCGTCCACGAACCGCCGCACGTTCGCCCCCAGCGGGTCGGCCGCGTCGGGCTTCTGGAGGAAGTCCGCATCGAGCCCAAACGGTGTTTCGTCGCGAAAGGTGCGCGCCACGAAGTCAATCTCCACCGTGCCCGACGGATAGACGAGCCGCATCGTGCGCGCCCGCTTCTCCGCCACCCGGCTGGAGGAGAACCGCGCCTGCGCGCCGGAGGGAAACCGCGCTGCCGCGTCGATGGAATCCGCCACCGGCCCGAGCTCGCGCCGGCCGCGCGCCCGCACCGTCTCCGGCGCCTCCCCGAGCAGCGCCAACGCCAGATCGATGTCGTGCACCACGAGGTCGAGCGTCACCGAAACGTCCGCGCTCCGGCCCGTCCACGGCCCGCTGCGCACGCTTTCGATGAGGGTAGGGCGCTCCGGCGCATCCAAAAGCCCGATCGCTTTGATCACCAGCCGCTCCTGGTGCCCGCACGCCAGCACCACGCCCTTGTCGTCGGCGAGCGCGACCAGCTCTTCGCCGTCCGCAACAGAAGCCGCCAGCGGCTTCTCGACCAGCACATGCTTGCCCGCCGCCAGCGCCAGCTTCGCCATCGCGGCATGCGTCGCCGGCGGGCTGGCGATCGTGACCATATCGACGGCGGCCATCAGCGCGTCCGGCGTCTCGAACGCCGTCGCCTGATGCATTTGCGCGAGCATCTCGGCTTTCTCGCCGTCGGGATCGTAGACCCCGGCGAAGCTCACCCGCGTATCGTCCGCGTATTTGCGGGCGTGGTGCCGGCCGAACGCGCCGGCGCCGATGACTCCCGCCCTAAACCCGCTCAAAACGTTCACTCCACCGTCACGGACTTCGCGAGATTGCGCGGCTGATCGACGTCCGTGCCTTTCTCGCAGGCGGTGTGGTAGGCGAGCAGCTGCACCGCGATCGACGCCACGATCGGCTGCACGAACGGATCGCACGCCGGCATGTGGATGCAATGCGCCACCGCATCGCCCGCCGCCGCGCAGCCGGCCTCGTCGGAGATGAGGATGAGCTTGCCGCCGCGCGCCTTCACTTCCTGCATGTTGGAGATCGTCTTCTCCAGGAGCGCATCGTGCGGCGCCACCACGATCACCGGCGTGTCCTGCTCGATGAGCGCGATCGGCCCGTGCTTCAGCTCGCCCGCCGCATAGCCTTCGGCATGGATGTAGGAGATTTCCTTCAGCTTCAGCGCGCCTTCCAGCGCCAGCGGATATTGCGCGCCGCGCCCCAGGAAGAGCACGTCCTTCACGTGGCTGAGATCCTGCGCCACCGCCGCGATCTTTGGCTCGGACGTGAGCGCCTCGGCGATCAGCCGCGGCGTTTCCAGGAGCACGCGGGTGAGGCGATGCTCTTCGGCTTCGTCGATGCTCCCGCGCGCCCGCGCCGTTGCGATGGTGAGCGCCGCCAGCGCGCAGAGCTGCGCGGTGAACGCCTTGGTGGAGGCCACGCCGATTTCCGGGCCGGCGAGGGTGGGCACCACTGCGTCCGACTCCCGCCAGATCGACGATTCCGGAACGTTCACCACCGAAAGGGTCTTCAGCGCGTTCTGCTTGCAATAGCGGAGCGCCGCGAGCGTGTCGGCCGTCTCGCCCGATTGCGACACGAACACCGCAAAGCCGTTCTTCGGCAGCACCGGATCGCGATAGCGGAATTCCGAGGCGATATCCGTCTCCACCGCCGAGCGCGCGATCTGCTCCATCCAGTATTCGCCGACCCGCGTGGCGTAATGCGCCGTGCCGCACGCGATCATCAGGATGTTGTCGCCGCGCTTGAGGTCCACGCCGTCGAGGTCCGGCATCTCCACCCGCTCGTCGAACGCGTTCACATAGCGCGCGATCGTGCGGGCGGTGGTTTCCGGCTGCTCGTAGATCTCCTTCTGCATGAAGTGGCGATAATTGCCTTTCTCCACGCTTGCCGCGCCGCCCGAGAACACCTTCACCGGCCGCTCGACCTTGCGGCCCTTCTCGTCATAGACCTGCACGCTCGTGCGGCTGAGCACCGCGAGGTCGCCTTCGTCGAGATAAACCACGCGCGGCGTGAACGGCGCGACCGCGATCGCGTCCGAGCCGAGGAACATTTCGCCTTCTCCGAGGCCGACCACGAGCGGGCTGCCCTTGCGGGCCCCGATCAGCAGGTCTTCCTGGCCGGAGAACAGGCACGCCACCGCGAACGCGCCTTCAAGCCGCCCGATGGCCTTCGTCGCCGCGTCATGCGCGGAGAAGCCGTCGTCGAGATAGGCGTGGATGAGATGCGCGATGACTTCCGAATCCGTTTCCGATTCGAACTTGTGGCCCTTGTCGGAGAGCTCCGCCCTGAGCGCGCGGAAATTCTCGATGATGCCGTTGTGCACGATCGCGACCTTGTCGGTCGCGTGCGGGTGCGCGTTGGCGGTGGTCGGCGCGCCGTGCGTCGCCCAGCGCGTATGGCCGATGCCCGCTGCGCCCTTGAGCGGGCTCTTCTCGAGTTCCGCTTCCAGCGCCTTGATTTTGCCCGCCGCGCGCCGCCGCGCGATCCGCGGCCCTTCCAGGGTGGCGACGCCGGCCGAGTCGTAGCCGCGATATTCCAGGCGCTTGAGGGCCGCCACCAGACGCGGCGCGGCCGCACCGTCGCCGAGAACCCCAATGATTCCGCACATGTCGTTAACCCTAAATGTTAACCTGATCTTTGGGGGCGCCCGGCTCACCCTTCCGACGCGCCATCGTGTATGCTCTAAGCATGCAAGACCCGCACCTCACTTTGTCTTTCAACTTCTGACGGCCCCCACCTGAGATGACGCAGCGCACTTATTTCGGCACGGACGGCATTCGCGGCACCGCCAACCAGCATCCGATGACCCCGGAGGTGGCGCTGCGCGTTGGGCTGGCGGCCGGCAAGCGCTTCATGAGCAAGTCCGAGCGCCGCCACCTGGTGGTCATCGGCAAGGACACCCGCCTCTCCGGCTACATGATCGAGCCGGCGCTGGCGGCCGGCTTCACCGCCGTCGGCATGGACGTGCGCCTGTTCGGGCCGCTCCCCACCCCCGCGGTCGCGATGATGACCCGCTCGCTGCGGGCCGATCTCGGCGTGATGATTTCCGCCTCGCATAACCAATTCCACGACAACGGCATTAAGCTCTTCGGGCCGGATGGCTACAAGATGTCCGACGCCGACGAGGCCGAGATCGAGCGCCTGATGGCCGAGCCGCTGGACAAGGGCCTCGCCGGCCCGCGGGACCTCGGCCGCGCCCAGCGCATCGACGACGCCCAGGCCCGGTATGTGGAGATCGTGAAGGCGACCCTCGCCAAGGGCCTGCGCCTCTCCGACCTGCGCATCGTCATCGACGCCGCCAACGGCGCCGCTTACCGGGTCGCCCCCACCGCCCTTTACGAGCTGGGCGCGGAGATCTTCCCGATCGGGGTGGAGCCCAACGGCTTCAACATCAACGACGATTGCGGCTCCACCGACCCCCGCGCCTTGAAGGCCGCGGTCCTGAAGTACCGCGCCGACATCGGCATCGGCCTCGACGGGGACGCCGACCGGGTGATCATCGTGGACGAGAAGGGCGCCATCGTCGATGGCGACCAGCTCATGGCCCTCATCGCCGGAACCTGGAAGAAGGCCGGCGCGCTCTCCAAGCCCGGGATCGTCGCCACGCTGATGTCCAATCTGGGCCTCGAGCGGTACCTGAAAGGGCAGGGGCTTTCCCTGGAGCGCACCCAGGTGGGAGATCGCTACGTCGTCGAGGCCATGCGCGCCAAGGGCTACAATGTCGGCGGCGAGCAGTCCGGGCACATCATCCTCTCCGATTTCTCCACCACCGGCGACGGCCTCATCGCCGCCCTCCAGGTGCTGGCGGCCCTGGTCCAGTCCGGCAAGCCCGTCTCCGAGCTCTGCCACCTCTTCGAGCCGGCCCCCCAGATCCTGGAGAACGTCCGCTACAAGGGCGGCAAGCCGCTGGAGAACGAGAAGGTCAAGGAGACCATCGAGGACGCCAAGAAGCGCCTGGGCTCCAAGGGCCGCATCGTCGTCCGCCCCTCCGGCACCGAGCCGCTCGTCCGCATCATGGCCGAAGGCGACGACGAAACCCTCGTCCGCAATATCGTCGGCGAGGTCGCCAACGCGGTGAAGGAAGCCGCCCAGGCCGCGTGAGGCGGCTGGCGGCCGCCGCCGCGCTTGTCGCGCTCGGCTGCGCGAAACCCGCTCCGCCGCCCGCGCCGACCATCGATGGCCAGACGCTGAAAATCGAGCGCCTCGAAAACGGCTGCGTCGCCGTTGCGCGCGAACCCGGTCCGCCGCAGCTCGTCTGCGAGCCGACCCCAATGCCCGACCCGACGAAATGAGCCCGCTTGCGCGCCTCGCCTTGGTTTGGCTTATCCCAGCAATCCTGGGGTGCCTGGCCCAGCCTGCCTCGGCCGAAGCGCCGCTCTTCGCATCCGATGCGCCGCTCGCCATGGTCATCGAAGGCCCGATCGTCGCGCTCGACAGGGCAGGGCCCCGCAGCACGATCGCCCGCCCCGCGACGCTCGTCCTCCACGCCGACGGCGCCGAGCAGAGCTTCGCGATCGCCATCTCTCCGCGCGGGGTGTCGCGGCGCGATCCGCGCGTCTGCGATTTCCCCCCGCTTACGCTCGACTTCGACGAAGGCGCCGTCGCCGGCACGATCTTCGAAGGCCAGGACAAGCTGAAGCTCGTCACCCATTGCCGTCGCGAGGCGCGCTTCGCGCACTTGCCGCGTCTGGAATATCTCGCCTACCGCTTCTACGAACTCCTCACGCCGCTCAGCTTCAAGGTGCGCCCCGTCGCGATCACGTACCGCGAAGCGGGCAGGGACGCGGCCGGCGGCGAACGCTTCGGCTTCCTCATCGAGGACATCGACGATGTCGCACGCCGCAACGGCCGCCGCGAGATATCCGCCGGCTCCGCCGAGATCCCGGTCGAGCGCTTCGATCCGCAGCAGACGAGCCTACTCGCGCTCTTCCAGTACATGATCGGAAACCTCGACTGGGACTATCGCTACGGTCCGGTCGGCGCAGACTGCTGCCACAACATCAAGCTCATCGCACGCGCAGGCCAAAGCGCCGGCATCGTTCCCGTGCCGTACGATTTCGACTTCTCCGGTTTCGTCGATGCGCCCTACGCGGTTCCCCCCTCTCAGGTGCGCGTCCAGAGCGTGCGCACGCGCTTCTTCCGCGGCCGCTGCCGCCACAGGGACGAACTTCTCGCCGCCGCCGCGCCCTTCCGCACGCACCGGGCTGCGATGCTTGCGCTGCTCGATTCCGCACCCGACATGAATGCCGCTGCGCGCCTGCGCGCCCGCTCTTATCTCGATGAATTCTTCGCTCTCCTTGACGATCCAGCCCGCTTCGATGCCGAACTCGTCCGCCGCTGCATCCGCTGACGTCGCAGAATGAGCCTCCCTCCATTTGCGGGGAGGGTGTCGCCGTAGGCGACGGGTGGGGGAGCTATTCCATCGTCTCGATATGGTTGCGCACGATCGGATAGATCTGCGTCTGCCAGCGCCGGCCGCTGAACACGCCATAATGCCCCACGCCGGTCTGCATGTGGTGGCGCTTCAGGTACGGCCGCAGCGACGTGCAAAGCTCGTGCGCCGCCTGCGTCTGCCCGAGCGAGCACACATCGTCCCGCTCGCCCTCCACCGTCAGCAGCGCCGTGCGCTTGATCGCGCCGCAATCCACCCGCGCGCCGCGATGCGTCAGCTCCCCCTTCGCCAGCCGCGCCTCCTGGAAAACCCACGCCACGGTTTCCAGATAGAACTCCGCCGTGAGGTCGAGCACGGCGAAATACTCGTCGTAGAAATCCTTGATCGCCTGCGCCTTCTCCAGCTCGTTGTCGGCGAGGTGGTGATAGAGCGTGCGGTGCGCTTGCTTGTGCCGCGCCATGTTCATGTTCATGAACGCCGAGAGCTGCACGAAGCCCGGATAGACGCGCCGCCCCGCGCCCGCATACCGCATCGGCACCGTCGCGATCAGGTTCTGCGCGAACCAGTCCACGTCATGATCGAACGCCAGCGCGTTCACCAGCGACGGATTCACCCGCGCATCGATCGGCCCGCCCATCAGCGTCATCGAGCGCGGCGTGCACGGATGCTTTTGCGCCGACATGATCGCGGTCGCGGCCAGCACCTGCACGCACGGCTGGCACACCGCGAGCGCATGCGCGCCCGGCCCGAGGAATTCCAGGAACTTGATCACGTGGTCGATGTAATCGCTGAACCCGAACCGCCCCGCCGACGGCGGCACGTCGCGCGCATTCGTCCAGTCGGTGATGTAGACGTCGTGATCGGGCAGCATCGTGCGCACCGTCTCCCGGAGGAGGGTGGCGAAATGCCCCGAGAGCGGCGCCACGATCAGCACCTTCGGCTGCGGCGCGCCAGATTTGCCGGACGTCTCCTTGTGGAAGTGCAGCAGCGCGCCGAACGGCGTCCGCGCCACGACTTCCTCCGTGATCGGCGCTTCGGCATTTCCCGCAAGCACGGAAGGGATGCGATAGTCCGGCCGCTCGTGCGTCAGGGCGAAGCGATCCAGCAGCTCGAAGCTCGCCCGCGCCCGGCGCAGCAACGCATGGCTCGCCTCGCCGTTGACGAAGCCCATCGCCGCGCGCGCCGCCCGCGCGCCGGCGCGGAACGGCGCCAAAAAATCCGCTTGCGCCTGGTAAGTTTGGTAGAGCACGATTTTGGCCTGCGCCGACGCTACATTTTGCGGCGCGTCGCCGCGATCAATGTGCAGATTTCAGGGGGAGGCCGCCGCCGAGCGATCAAAACTTAGGCGGCGGTGGTCAGAATGAAGGCGCAGCTTACAATCGCCAGCAAGAATTACGGCGCCTGGTCGCTGCGCGGCTGGCTCATGTGCCGCATGGCCGGCCTCGACTTCGAGGAGCGCACGCTTCCCCCCGACGATCCCTCCGCCCGCGCCGAGCTTCTGCTCTTGTCGCCGTCTTTCCTGGTGCCGTGCCTTGAGCATGACGGCGTCCGCGTCTGGGACACGCTCGCCATCGGCGAATACCTCGCCGAACTGAAGCCGCGCGCCGGCCTTCTGCCCACGGATCGTCTCGCCCGCGCCCATTGCCGCAGCGTGTGCGGCGAGATGCATTCCGGCTTCGCCAATCTCCGCTCCTCGATGCCGATGAACATCAAGGCGCGCCACAAGGGCTACCGCGTCTTCGCCGGCGCCAAGCCCGACATCGCGCGCGTCGCGCAGATCTGGAGCGACTGCCTGGAGACCTATGGCGGCCCGTTCCTTTTCGGCCAGCCCACGATGGCCGACGCGATGTACGCGCCGGTCGTCACCCGCTTCGCCACCTACGACGTCGTGCTCGACAAGCATTGCGACAAGTACTGCCGCACGATCACCGCCTGGCCGCTGCTGCAGGAATGGACCGCCGCCGCGCTTGCCGAGCCCGACGACATGGAAGAGCTCGAAGTCGAATTCTAAGCGCTTACGTCGAAGGCGACATCGCAGTATGAGGCTCCCATTCCCGGGACGCCGCGCAGCGGCGGGCCCGGGACCCATGATCACCGGACGTGCAGATGCACGTTACGCTTTTCAGCGAGGTGTTCATGGCTCCCGGACTTGGCGCTGCGCGCCAATCCGGGAATAGGAGGTGGCATGTTCTGGTTCTTCGCTTTCGCCTCGATCATCCTGGTCTCCGCGATCTCGTTCGCGGCGGGCATGTGGGTCGGCCGCGCCGGCCTGACCGACGAGGAGATCCGCGCAGCGCGCGAAGCCCGCCTCGCCCTCAAGGCCGGCGGCGTCTTCCCGCACGCGCAGGATTAGCGCGTCAGCCGCGCCACCCACGCCGCCGTCGCCGCATCGTCCACGGAGGCGTCGCCTTCCAGCGCCGGAATGAGCTTGCTCGCCATCTCCTTGCCGAGCTCCACGCCGAACTGGTCGAACGGATTGATCCCCGCCAGGAACGCCTGCGCGACAGTGCGGTGCTCGAAGAACGCCAGCAGCGCCCCGAGGCTCTCCGGCTTCAGATCATCGAGCGCCGCCATCGTCGAAGCGCGATCGCCCGGGAACGCGCGATGAGGCGCCAGCGCCCGCGCCTGCCCTTCATCCATGCCGCCCGCGCGCATCTGCGCGAACGCCTCCTCTTCGCTGCGCCCGAGCATCAGCGCCTGCGCCTGCGCCAGCGCGTTCGCCAAGAGCGGCGTGCGCCCGAACCCGCCCGCGTCCTTCACCAGCACGAACTCGACCGGAATCTCCTCCACGCCCTGATGCAGCATCTGGAAGAACGAGTGCTGCGCGTTCGTCCCCGCCGCGCCCCATGTCACCACGGAGGAGGGGCGTGGAAGCACGCGGCCATCGCGATCGACGCGCTTGCCGTTCGATTCCATTTCCAGCTGCTGCGCCCACGCCGCCAGCAGCTCCAGCCGTCGCGCATAAGGAACCAGCGCATAACTCGCCCGCCCTAACCCTTCACGGTTCCACGCCTGCACCGCAGCCGCCAGCATCGGCGCATTCGCCTCGAACGGCGCGGACTTGAAATGCGCATCCATCGCCGCCGCGCCCGCAAGCATGCGCCCAAACGCCTCGTCCTTCAGCGCGATCTCGCACGACAATCCGACCGCGGACCAAAGCGAATACCGCCCCCCGACCCAGTCCCAGAACGGAAAGATCCGCTCCGCCGGCGCCCAATCCTTCGCACGCTCTGGCGCCGCGCTCACCGCCGCGAAATGCTTGCTCGCGTTCTCCTTGCCGACCGCCGCCTCGATCCACGCGCGCGCCGCCTTCGCATTGGCCAGCGTCTCCAGCGTCGTGAACGTCTTTGAGACCACGATCACAAGTGTCTTCTTCGGATCGAGCCCGTCGATCGCGTCGTCGAAATCCGCTCCGTCGATGTTCGACGCAAAGCGCAGCTCCGCGCGCTTCAGAGGCCGCAGCGCATCGAACACCAGCCGCGGCCCAAGATCCGATCCGCCAATCCCGATATGCAGAATGCTCTCCAGCGCGACGCCCGCGCCGCCGATCACCTGCTTTGCGTGGAACGCCTCCGCCAGCGCCCGCATCCGCGCGCGTCCTTCGGCGACCTCCGCCGGCCCGCCATCGCCGCGCAGCGCCACATGCCGCGCTGCGCGTCCCTCCGTGGCGTTGACGATCTCGCCCGCGAACATCCTGTCGCGCCCTCCCGCGACGTCGCGCTCCTCCGCCCACGCCTTCAGCGCCGCGAGCGCGCCTGCATCGATCCGCTGCCGCGATAGGTCGAGCGTCAGATAGGGCGCTCTGATCGTGAACGCTTCCGCGCGCCGCGCATCCGCGCCGAACAGCGCCTTGAGGCTCGTCCCCTTGAGCCGCGCCGCCGCCGCTTCGATGTCTCTGAAGCTCAATGCGCTCTCCTGAATCGGTTTCACTCCCTCCTTACCTCCCCCTTCCAGGGGGAGGAATTGGAGAGGTGAGCGCACTTGGAAAGAAATGGCGCAGCGTCGAGGGTTCCTCCCCCTGGAAGGGGGAGGTGAGGAGGGTGGAGCCTAGGCTTCGCCGCGCCCGATCGAGATGTACCGGAAGCCCTTCGCCTTCATCTCCGCGGGATTATAGATGTTGCGGAGATCGACGATCAGCGGGGTCTTCACCGCCGCCTTCATGCGGTCGAGATCGAGCGCGCGGAACTGGTCCCATTCCGTGACGATCGCGATCGCGTCGGCCCCGGAGACGCACTGATAGGGCCCCTCGGCATATTCCACGCCCGGCTGCAGCATCTTGCGCGCCTCGTGCATCCCTTCCGGGTCGAACGCGCGCACATGCGCGCCCGCCTCGATCAGCGCGGGGATGATGTCGAGCGCCGGCGCATCGCGCATGTCGTCGGTGTTCGGCTTGAACGTCAGCCCGAGCACCGCGATCGTCTTGCCCTGCACGTCGCCGCCCATGGCGTTGATGATCTTCCGCGACATGTCGCGCTTGCGGCGGTCGTTGACCTCCACCGTCGTTTCGACGAGGCGGATGGGCGAGCGCGCCTCTTGCGCGGTGCGCACCAGCGCCAGCGTGTCCTTCGGGAAGCACGAGCCGCCATAGCCGGGGCCGGCGTGCAGGAACTTGCCGCCGATGCGGTTGTCGAGACCCATCCCGCGCGCAACCTGCTGCACGTCCGCGCCGACCGCTTCGCAAAGATCGGCCATCTCGTTGATGTACGTGATCTTCACCGCCAGGAACGCGTTGGCCGCGTACTTGATCAATTCGCTCGTGCGCCGGCTGGTGAACTGGATCGGCGTCTCGTTGAGATAGAGCGGGCGATAGAGCTCGCGCATCACGTTGCGCGCGCGCTCGTCCTCGGTGCCGACCACCACGCGGTCCGGGCGCTTGAAGTCGCTGATCGCGGCGCCTTCGCGCAGGAATTCCGGGTTGGAGACGACCGCGAAGTCCGCATTCGGGCGCCGCTTGCGCATCCGCGCCTCCACCTCGTCGCCCGTGCCGACCGGAACGGTCGACTTGGTCACCACGACGGTATAGCCGTCCATCAGGTCGGCGATTTCCTCCGCGGCGGCGTAGACATAGGAGAGGTCCGCGTGCCCGTCGCCGCGCCGCGAGGGCGTGCCCACGCCGATGAACACGGCGTCTGAATCCTGGATGCTTTCCGCGGCGTCTTCCGTGAAGAAGAGCCGCCCTTCGCGGACATTGGTGGCCACCAGCTGCTCGAGCCCCGGCTCATAGATCGGCATGCGGCCGTCCTTGAGCTTGGCGATTTTGCTTGGGTCCTTGTCCACGCACGTGACGACGTGGCCGAAATCGGCGAAGCACGCGCCCGAAACAAGACCAACATAACCAGCGCCGATCATCGTCACGCGCATGAGTGCTCTCCGGACTTCCTCAAAAGATACGCCGTCCCCCGGCGTCGCCCCCCTGACGCAAATCTTACGCCGTCTTGTCCTCCGCGTCGTTCATGATGAACAGCGCCGAGCCGCGGCCGTGTTAACTCATCCGTGCGCGGAATAAACCGCCCCCCTCCCCGTCGAGGGGAGGGGGCAGGGGGTGGGGTGAGCCTCAACCTCGCCAATCGACGCATTTTGAACACACGCCAACTCTTGAAATGTGGAGCCACGCCCCGCCCCCTGCCCCCTCCCCTCGACGGGGAGGGGGGCGCCAAGCCTCGCGACGTCGCTGCGAGGGCCGGCGCCCTAGATTTCCTGGTTGTATTTGCCGATTTCGGGATAGCGCGCCAGTCTCGGTTTCACTTCCTCCCGGAAGAGGGCGCGCATGTCCGCCTCGCTGGTCATGCTTTCCACCACGACCACGAGCTCGGGCTTGTTCGAGGACGCCCGCACCAGCACCCAGCTCCCGTCCTCCAGCGTGACCCGCGCGCCGTTCACCGTGTTCACGTCGCGGATCGGGCGGCCCTGGATCTTGCCGCCCTCGCGGGCCAGCGCCTGGTATTCCGCCACGATCCTCTTCAGCACCTGGTATTTGATCTCGTCCGCGCAATGCGGGCTCATGGTGAGCGAGGTGTACGAGACCGGCAGCCCGCGCCTGAGCTCCGAGAGCTTCTTGCCGTCCGCCCGGTCGAGCATGCCGAGCACCGCGATCGCCGCCACGATGCCGTCGTCGTAGCCGAAGCCGATCGGCGGCCGGAAAAAGAAGTGGCCGCTCTTCTCGAAGCCCGCGAGCGCCTTCAGTTCCGTCGTGCGGCGCTTGATGTACGAATGCCCGGTCTTCCAATAATCAACCTTGACGCCGTTCGCCTTCAGGACCGGGTCGACCGCGAAAAGCCCGGTGGACTTCACGTCCACCACGAACGCCGCGCCCTTGTGCTGCGTTGAGAGATCGCGCGCGAGCAGCAGCCCCACCTTGTCGGCGAAGATCTCTTCGCCCGTGTCATCCACCACGCCGCAGCGATCCCCGTCGCCGTCGAACCCAAGCGCCAGCTCCGCGCCCGACGCCTTCACGGCCTTCGCCATGTCGTGCAGCATTTCGGAATCTTCGGGATTGGCGTTGTAGTTCGGGAACGTCCAGTCGAGCTTGCAATGCAGCTCCACCACCTCCGCGCCGACGCGCCGCAGCGCTTCGGGCGCGAACGCGCTCGCCGTGCCGTTGCCGCACGCCGCCACCACCTTGATCGGCCGGCTCAGTTTGAGCTTCGCGGCGAGGTCGGCGATGTAGCGCTCGCGCACGCCGGCCACATGCGTCAGCATGCCCCCCGGGCGTCCCTTGAGGTCCGTCGAATAGACGAGGTCCTTCAGCTGCCCGATCTCCTCGGGCCCGAACGTCAGCGGCGGCGAGAAGCCCATCTTCACGCCGGTCCAGCCGTTTTCGTTGTGCGAGGCCGTCACCATCGCCACGCAAGGCGCATCGAGCGCGAATTGTGCGAAATAGGCCGTCGGCGAAAGCGCCAGCCCGATATCGAGCACTTCCATCCCGCCCTGCATGAGCCCGAGCGTCAGCGCGTGCTTGATGTTGGCCGAATAGGATCGGTAATCGTGCCCGACGACGATCCGTTGCTTCACGTCCATCTGTGCAGCGAGCACGCCGAGCGCCAGCCCCAGCCGCTCCACGCCGAGGAGATTGAGTTCCGGCGCCTTCGCCTCGCCCGGCGCTCCGAACCACCAGCGCGCGTCGTACTCCCGGAACCCGGTCGGCTTCACCAGGGCCTCGGTCTCGAATTCGTACGTGTTCGCCGCGAGCGACGTGCGGACTTCCTGTCCCATCAGGGGCCTTTCGGATTGAGTTCGGTTCTCATGGTCGAACCGCCGTTAAATATCAATGCATGCCCGCCTCGACGGCGCCGGCGAACCTGCCTAAGACGCCGCCATGCCCAAACTTGCACTGCTGCGCCACGGCCAGAGCCGCTGGAACCTGGAAAACCGTTTCACCGGCTGGGTCGATGTCGATCTCACCGCTGAGGGCGAGGCCGAGGCGAAGAAGGGCGGCCGCCTGTTGAAGGAATCCGGCGTGGCCTTCGACGCGGTCCACACCTCGGTGCTCACCCGCGCTATCCGCACCGCCAACCTGGCGCTGGAGACCGCCGATTTGAACTGGCTCCCCGTCCGCAAGGACTGGCGCCTGAACGAGCGCCATTACGGCGCGCTCACCGGCCTCGATAAGGCCGAGACCGCCGCCAAGCACGGGCCCGATCAGGTGAAGGTCTGGCGCCGTTCCTATGACGTGCCGCCTCCCCCGCTTGACCCCGGCGGCCCCTATGAATTCACCGCCGACCGCCGCTATGCCGGCGTGCCGAACCTGCCGCGCACGGAATCCCTCAAGACCACGCTCGACCGCGTCCTGCCGTGCTGGGAGGGTGTCATCGCCCCCGACCTCAAGGCCGGCAAGAACCTCATCGTCGCCGCGCACGGCAATTCGCTGCGCGCGATCGTGAAGCTCATCTTCAGCGTCTCCGACGACGCCATCGTCGGCGTCGAAATCCCCACCGGCAATCCGCTCCTGATCGACCTCGACGCTTCCCTCCGCCCCACCTCGGCGCGCTATCTCGACGAATCTCGCGCCGAAAAGCTCCCTCCGATTGCAGGATGACTCCCCCTCCCCTGGAGGGGAGGGCGCGCGCTTCATGCTCAGAGCGTTGCAGCTTGCAGCAACGATGCTCGGCCTCACCGGCGAGAACCCGTCCGTCGGCTGCGTGCTTGTCAAAGACGGAAACATCGTCGGCGAGGGCGCCACCCAAGCCTCCGGTCGTCCGCATGCGGAGGAAATCGCCCTCGCCCAGGCCGGCGACCAGGCGCCAGGCGCGACCGCTTACGTCACCCTGGAGCCCTGCGCCAGGCGCACCTCCGGCGCGCCCGGTTGCGCCACGCGCCTCCGCGACGCCGGAATCGCCCGCGTCGTCATCGCCGCCGCCGATCCCCATCCCTTCGCGGCGGGGCAGGGCGTCGCGCTTCTCCAGGCTGCCGGGGTCGCCGTCGAACAGGGCCTCCTCGAACCCGAAGCCCGCGCCCAGAACGCCGCCTTCATCGCGCGCTTCAGCGGCTGAGCTCCCGCCCGAAGCGGGCGGCCAAGCGGCCTGAGACGTTCCGCCGTCCTTGCTTTTTTAACCAAACGTCGGCATTTCCGGCCCGGGCCACTCGCTCCCAACGGCGGGCGACCTGTCTGCAAGGATAGGAGACAATTCGTGACTTTGACGAAACCGGCGACGCGGCCGGCTGATCCGCGCTTTTCCTCTGGACCGACCAAGAAGCACCCTGGCTGGCGCGTGGAGAACCTCTCCGGCGCAGCGCTGGGACGCTCGCATCGCGCCAAGATCGGCAAGGCCAAGCTGCAGGAAGCCATCGACCGCACCAAGGCGCTCTGCGGTTGCCCCTCCGACTACAAGGTCGCGATCGTTCCCGCCTCCGACACAGGCGCCATCGAGATGTGCATGTGGTCGATGCTCGGCGGCCGGCCCGTGGACGTCTTCGCCTGGGAGAATTTCGGCGAGGAATGGGTCACCGACGCGGTCGAGCAGCTGAAGCTCAAGGACTGCAACACCTACGTCACGCCGTATGGCGAGCTGCCGCCGGTCGAGAAGGCCCGCAAGGAAGCCGACATCGTCTTCACCCAGAACGGCACCGCCGCCGGCGTGAAGATCCCGAACTGGAGCTGGATCGCCGACGATCGCCAGGGCATCACCATCAACGACGCCACGAGCGCGCTTTTTGCCCAGCCCGTGAACTGGGCGAAGTCCGACGTCACCACCTTCTCCTGGCAGAAGGTGATGGGCGGCGAGGCCGCGCACGGCATGATCATCCTGAGCCCGCGCGCCGTCGCGCGTCTCGAGAGCTACACGCCGTCCTGGCCGGTGCCGAAGATTTTCCGCATGACCAAGAAGGGCAAGCTCGACGCCGAGCTCTTCGAGGGCTCGACCATCAACACGCCCTCGCTTCTGGCCACCGAGGATTATCTCGACGCGCTCAACTGGGCCGATTCCATCGGCGGCCTTTCCGCGCTGCACGCCCGCGCCGACGCCAACGCCAAGGTGCTGCACGATTGGATCGATCGTACGCCCTGGATCGCCAACCTGGCTGGCGTGCGCGAGCAATGGTCGAACACCGGCGTCTGCATGAAGATCGTCGATCCGCGCGTCCTCGGCCTTCCCGCTGACAAGCAGGCCGCGTTCGCCAAGGATCTCGCTGCGCTGCTGGAGAAGGAAGGCGTCGCACTTGACGCCGCCGCCTATCGCACGGCGCCTCCGGGTCTTCGCGTCTGGTGCGGCGGCACGGTTGAGAAAAGCGATCTGGAAGCATTGACGCTCTGGATCGATTGGGCCTTCGACACGCTCATCGCCGACGTGGCGAAAGCCGCCTGAGATCTGGACCGCCGGCTTCGATCCGGCAGCGCGTTGTCTGCCGACGGATGTCGGCGGTCCATTCATCGATGCAGACGCACATCGCCCCCGATGTATCTGTCAGCCTGCGTCCCGCGACGCCGGCCGATCTCGATCGGATGCTGCGCTGGAGCGCCGCCCCGCATCTCGCCGCTGCCGGCGGCGATGATGATTGGGCGTGGCCGGAGGAGATCCACAAGACCCCCGATTGGCGCGAATGGCTGATCGCCGAAGCAGGTTCCCGCCCCATCGGCTTCATCCAGATCATCGATCCCTTGCGCGAGGAGACGCATTATTGGGGCGATTGCGAACCGAATCTGCGCGCCATCGACATCTGGATCGGCGAGCCGGACATGATCGGCAAGGGCTTCGGCGCGCACATGATGCGTCAGGCCATCGCCCGTTGCTTCGCGCCGCCCGAAGTGACCGCCATCCTCATCGATCCGCTGGCGACGAACACGCGCGCGCATCGCTTCTACGAGCGCCTCGGCTTCACCTTCGTCGAGCCGCGCACGTTCGGCGACGACGCCTGCTTCGTCTATCGCCTCAATCGCAAGGATTGGCGCCCATGATCCTTCGCACTGGACGAGGTCGATGGCCGGCCTGCGCCTCGCAGACCCCGGCATCCCTACTCCCTACTCCCTACTCGCTACTCACTATTCGCTATCTTCCAACGGTGACCCCATGCCTCGCGTACTCATCAGCGACGAACTTTCTCCCGCCGCCATCGCCGTCTTCAAGCAGCGCGGCGTCGATGTCGATGTGAACACCGGCCTCAAGAAGGACGAGCTCCTGCGCATCATCGGCCAGTATGACGGCCTCGCCGTCCGCTCCGCCACCAAGGCCGATAAGGACGTCATCGCCGCCGCGACCAATCTCAAGGTCATCGGCCGCGCCGGCATCGGCGTCGACAACATCGACATCCCCGCCGCCACCCAGCGCGGCATCGTCGTGATGAACACGCCCTTCGGCAATTCCATCACCACCGCCGAGCACGCCATCGCCCTCATGTTCGCCGCCGCGCGCCAGGTGCCGGCCGCCGACGTCTCCACCCAGAAGGGCGAGTGGAAGAAGAGCCATTTCGAGAAGAAGGGCGTTGAGCTCTTCGCCAAGACGCTCGGCCTCATCGGCTGCGGCAATATCGGCTCCATCGTCGCCGAGCGCGCGATTGGCCTGCGGATGAAGGTGATCGCCTACGATCCCTTCCTGTCTGAGGAGCGCGCCATCGAGATCGGCGTTGAGAAGGTCGAGCTGGAGCCATTGCTCTCCCGCGCCGACGTCATCTCGCTGCATGTTCCGCTCACGGAGAAAACCAAGAACATCCTCTCCGCCGAGACGCTGTCCAGGACCAAGAAGGGCGTCATCCTCGTCAACGCCGCCCGCGGCGGCCTCGTCGATGAAGCAGCGCTCCGCGCGCTCCTGGAAAGCGGCCACGTTCACGCCGCCGGCTTCGACGTCTTCACCGTGGAGCCCGCCAAGGAGAACGTGCTCTTCGGCGCGCCGAACTTCATCGCCACGCCGCACCTCGGCGCCGCCACCATGGAGGCGCAGGAGAACGTCGCGCTCCAGGTCGCCGAGCAGATGAGCGACTTCCTCGTCGCCGGCGCGGTGACGAACGCGCTCAACATGCCGAACATCACGGCGGAAGAAGCGCCGCGCTTGCGCCCCTATGCCAAGCTTGCGGAGCAGCTCGGCCTCTTCGCCGGCCAGATCGTCGAGGAGGGCCTTGAAGCCGTCGCCATCATCTATGAGGGCGATGTCGCGCGCGTGAACACCAAGCCGCTCACCGCCGCTGCGCTGGCAGGCCTCCTGCGCCCGATGCTGGCGGAAGTGAACATGGTCTCCGCCCCCGCGCTCCTGAAGGAGCGCGGCACGCCGCTGACCGAAAGCAAGCGCGAATCCTCGCCCACCTATGACAGCCTCATCCGCATCCGCGTGCAGACCGCCGGCGGCTGGCGTGGCCTTGCCGGCATCGTCATCGCCGGAGAGCCGCGCATCGTCGAGCTGAAGGGCATGCCGCTTGAGGCCGCCTTCCACCACACGATGCTCTACGTGAACTCGATCGATAAGCCCGGCTTCATTGGCGCGCTCGGCACCATCCTCGGCGAGGCACGCATCAACATCGCCACCTTCAATCTCGGCCGCGCGGAGGAGGGCGGCGAGGCCGTGCTGCTCGCCGGCGTGGACCAGACGGTGGCCGAGGACGTCCTGGCCAGCATCCGCGCGCTGCCGCAGGTGCGCTACGCCAGGGCCTTGCGCTTCTGATCGCGGCTCGGAGGCGCCCGGACCCTCCGCTCCCCGCGTCTCCGCTCCGCTTGGCGCCTTCGTGATCTCCGGCAGTGAAAAAGTAACTCGCCGGTTGATTACATGCTCTTTATGTTGATGATTCGGGGATATCGGGGGCTTGCATGAAGCGGATCGCCGCAGGGGTCGCAGCGCTCGGCGCGGTGCTGGCGGCCTCGCCCGCTGAGGCCGGGGTCGCGAAAGTCAATTTCGGCGCGCTTGCGCACAACATCCAGGTCATCGATCCGAAGAACGCACACAAGGAGAAGGGGCCCGACGTCGAGCTCCAGATCGACTTCGACTCCCCTTCCTTCCTGCCTGCCTGGACGGGCGAGCCCACCCCCTACGTGATGGCCTCGGTGAACACCCGCGGCCGCACCTCCTTCGCCGGCTTCGGGCTCGCCTGGAGCTTCGATCTTCCGGGCGACTGGTCCTTCGATCCCTCCGTCGGCTACGTCGTCCACAGCGGCGATCTGGAGAACCCCTATTTCGCCGGCGATCCCCGCTACGACGCCTATTACGAGGACCATCTCCTCCTGGGCTCGCGGGATCTCTTCCGCACCACGTTCGGCCTGACCCACCATTTCAACGAAAGCTGGTCGACCGAGTTCATCTATTCCCACCTCTCGCACGGCCAGATCCTCGGCAGCGGCCGTAACCAGGGCCTCGATTCCCTCGGCATGCGCGTCGGCTACCGTTTCGGAGGCTGACGCCAAAACGCGCACACCCGCCCAAAGACGGGTGTGCAAAACCAGCGCTCCTGTGAGTAAACTCGTCCCCAAGGGCCAAGCCCTGGGGGACGATCATGGGGGAGCATCTTCGCGAGCGATTTGCCCGGCCGGGCCCCAAGCGCATGCTGGCGCTCGATGGCGGCGGCGTCCGCGGCCTCCTGACGGTCGGCCTGCTCGCCCGCCTGGAGGACCATCTCCGCCAGCGCAGCGGCAATCCGAACTACCGCCTGTGCGACTATTTCGACCTCATCGGCGGCACATCCACCGGCTCGATCATCGCCACCGGCCTCGCGCTGGGCATGAGCGTCGGCGAGGTCTCCGCCCTCTACAAGACCGTGATCCCGAAGGTCTTCAAGCGCTTCTGGTTCCAGGGCATGGGGCTGCTGCGGGCGATGTTCCCGAGCGGCCCGTTGGCGACCGCGCTCGCCGGCGAGTTCGGCGCCCGCACGCTCGACACCGGCGATCTCAAATGCGGCCTCGCGGTGCACTGCAAGCGCATCGACACCGGCAGCGCCTGGGTGCTCGTGAACTCTCCGGGCTGGCGATATTGGGACGAGAACCGCCACTTCCGCCTGCGCGACATCGTCCAGGCGAGCGCCGCCGCGCCGCACTTCTTCACCGGCGTCATGCTTTCGATGAAGGCTCCGCAGGATCGCGCCAAGACCATCGACGCGTTCGTCATCGACGGCGGCGTCGCCGGCTACAACAATCCGGCTTTCGAGTTGCTGGTCGCCGCGACCGATCCCGCCTACGGCTTCAACTGGGCGCCCGGCGCGAACAATCTCTACGTCTGCTCCGTCGGCACCGGCTTCCTCCGCGAGCGCCTCAACGCGCGCAAATACCGCGAGAAGACGTTCGTCGGCCAAACCCTCAACGCCTTGCGCACCATGATCCATGACGTGTCGCTGCAGCAGATCGCGTATCTGCAGGCGATCTCCGAGAGCGGCCAGCGCTGGTACATCAACAGCGAGAAGCAGGATCAGCCCACCGCGCCTTATCTCGCGCCGACGCCGGTCGCGCACTATCAGCGCATGGACGCGCGCATCGAGGACGTTCCCGCGAACGAGCGCCGTCCCGAGCACGCCCAGATGCTGCTCGAACGCGACGTCACGGCAGGCGAGATGCGCGGCTTGCGCGGCATGACCAATTCGAGCGACGCCAATCTCGGCCTCTTGTTCGAGATCGGCGACCAGGCCGGCGGCCATTACATGAAGGTCGCGCCGCCGCCCGCCAAGTTCGATCCCCAGCCCTGGTGATCGCAAGCGCGGTATGGAGCCTTCGCTTGGGGAGGGTCGCCCCTCCCCTTGAGGGGAGGGGGTAGGGGGCGGGGTGATCCTCGCCGCATGGAAATTTCGGCACGCGTCGCCAGCCGAGACGGTCTGCCTACGGAGGAGATTCCTCCCCTCCAGCCAAAGGATCGCACATGCCCCAGCAGCCCACGCGCCCGGACGTCACGCTGGAGCAGCGTGTCAGCGCGCTCGAAGCGCTCGTCTCGATCCTGCTCCGCGACCTTCCGCAGGAGCGCCTGGAATTCCTTCGCCGCGGCATCGTCGGCGTGCTCGGCATGAAGCCGCAGCCCGAAGGCAAGGCCGCCATGCTCGATTACCTCGACTTCCTCCTCGATCAGGCCCAGCGCCTCGCCGCGCCGCCGCCGTCGCAAGATACGGAGCAGCCCTGAGACGCTCCCCGGACGCCGCGCCGCGGCGATCCGGGGCCCATCGCAGTCACGCGCTCCTACCTTCGTCCATCCCCAAAGCCTTGCATCGCCATGCCTGACCGGGCCAAGTGCCGCCCGGAATCAGGAGCCCGCCAAAGGAGCGTCATGTCCGCAGTCGTCGTCGTCGGCGCCCAATGGGGCGATGAAGGCAAAGGCAAGATCGTCGATTGGCTTTGCCATCGCGCGGACGTGGTCGTGCGCTTCCAGGGCGGCCACAATGCCGGCCACACGCTCGTGGTGGGAAACACCACCTACAAGCTCGCGCTCCTCCCCTCCGGCGTCGTGCAGGGCAAGCTCTCGATCATCGGCAACGGCGTCGTCGTCGATCCCTGGGCGCTCGCCGGCGAGATGGAGAAGCTCCGCGGGCAGGGCGTCGCGATCAGCCCCGAGCGCCTCGTCCTCGCCGACAATTGCTGCCTCATCCTGCCGCTGCACCGCGATCTCGACATCGCCCGCGAGGCCGCCGCCGCCGCCAAGATCGGCACCACCGGCCGCGGCATCGGCCCCGCCTACGAGGACAAGGTCGGCCGCCGCGCGCTTCGCGTGGACGATCTCGCCGATCCCGACGCGCTCGACTGGAAGCTCGATCGCCTGAACGCCCACCACGCGCCGCTGCGCAAAGGCCTCGATCTTCCGGACGCGGACATTCCCGCCCTCAAGCAATCTCTGCTCGAGATCGCGCCCAAGATTCTGCCTTACGCGCAGCCCGCCTGGCGCGTGCTCGAAGCCGTGCGCCGTGAATCGAAGAAGATCCTCTTCGAAGGGGCCCAGGGCGCGCTCCTCGACGTCGATCACGGCACCTATCCCTTCGTCACCTCGTCGAACACCGTGGCGGGGCAGGCGGCCGCCGGCTCAGGCCTCGGCCCCCGCGTCATCTCCTACGTGCTCGGCCTGGTGAAGGCCTACACTACGCGCGTCGGCGAAGGCCCGTTCCCCACCGAGCTCTTCGACGAGGTCGGCCAGCGCCTCGGCAAGGTTGGCAATGAGTTCGGCACCAACACCGGCCGCCCGCGCCGCTGCGGCTGGTTCGACAGCGTGCTTGTTCGCCAATCGGTTGCGCTCTCGGGCATCGACGGCGTCGCATTGACGAAGCTCGATGTGCTCGACGGCTTCAACGAAGTGAAGCTCTGCATCGGCTACACGCTCGACGGCCGCGAGCTGGATTATTTTCCCGCCGGCGCAAAGGAGCAGGCCGCGGTCGTTCCGGTCTACGAAACGCTGCCCGGCTGGAGCGAATCCACCAGGGGCGCGCGCTCCTCGCGCGATCTGCCCGCCAACGCCATCAAATACATCCGCCGCATCGAGGAGCTGATCGGCTGCCCCGCCGCGCTCGTCTCCACCAGCCCCGAGCGCGACGACGTCATCCTCATGCGCGATCCCTTCAGGGCCTGACCTCCCCCGGAGGGGAGCGCAAACGCCGTCGCGCAGTCCCAATGCCCCCGCGCGATGGTGAACGCCGCGGCAGCCATGATTGCATCGTCGGCCCGTGACGGGCGCTATCCGCCTACGGAGGAAGTGCCCGCCGCCGTCGCACATTATGCTTGCGTTATATCGCAATATTCAGCGCTGGATAAAATGGAATAACCGACTTCCGGCTTGTCCGTGCAGCGCCCCTTGGTCATCCTCGAGGCGGGTTTCATCCGTCAATGGGGCTGACGATGGCAAGAGAGCTGACGCGAGAGAAGGAACGCATCGACTTGAATCCGCGCGAGGCGGTCGGGCCGCCGCGGATCATTCCCACGCACCGCGAGGGACGCGTCGCGCCGCCGCGGGTCCTTCGCAGCCTCCATCGTCGCGCACTGATGTTCGTGTGCGCTGCGAAGGGCGTTGCGACGCATCTTCCCCCGGTCGGCGCGATCGTGCAGCGCCGCTCGCGCGGCAGCGACGACGCGCGCTATTGCTATTCGGTGTGGCTGCGCCATCTCGTCGTTGCGCACCGCAGCGGCTTCTGCCGCAAGTCGCTTCCGAGCACGATCGCCGAGCTCGGCCCCGGCGATTCGTTCGGAGTGGGCTTGGCGGCGCTGCTCTGCGGCGCCGAGCGCTACCATGCTTTCGACTGCGTCGCGTCCGCGAGCGCGGAACGCAATCTGGCGATCTTCGATCGTCTCGTGGAGCTCTTCGAGGCGCGCGCCAATATTCCTGGGCCGGACGAGTTTCCCCTGATCAAGCCCTTGCTTGAGAACTACGCCTTCCCCCACGATCTGCTCACGCCTGAACGCTTGGCGCAGTCCCTTGCGCCCGCGCGGGTCGCGCGCCTGCGCCGCGCTCTGGAGACGCTCGATGAGAGCGTGTTCACCTATTGCGCGCCGTGGCCTGGAGGCGGCGCCGCTTCCTCGGGCCTCGCCGGCGCTGTGGATATGATCGTCTCGCAGGCAGTCATGCTGTATGCCGACGATCTTGTCGGCCTTTACGCCGAGCAGGCTGCTTGGCTCAAGCCCGGCGGCTTCATGTCCCATCAGCTGGAGTTCACCGCGCTGAACTTCGCCGCCGAATGGAACGGCCACTGGACCTATTCGGACGCGCTCTGGCGCCTCGTCACCGGAAACCGCTCCTACGTGCCGAACCGCGCGCCGCATTCCGCCCATGTCGAGGCGATCGAGGCCGCCGGCCTCCACCTCGTCACCGACTGGAAGGTCATGCGGCCGAGCGCGGTGAAGCGCGCCCACCTCGCGCCGCGCTTCAGCGCTCTGTCGCGCGCCGATCTCACCACCAGCGCGACCTGCATTCAGGCCGTGAAGCCGCCGTGAGGCGTGTTACGGCTTCTCCAGCAGCTTGACGCTGGCGTCCTTGAGCTTCCCGCGCACTTTTTCCGCGAACCCCGCGAGCAGCGCCGGCAGGTCCACTTCGATCTTGAGATCCCGTTCGCCCACATCGATGCGCCCGTGAAACCGCTGTCCGAGCGCGCTGGCGCTGAACTGCAATTGATCGGCGCTCCACGCCTGCCGGAACTGCGCGATCTGCGCCTGCGCGAGCTGGCCCTTCATGTTCTCGAACCCGCGCTCGATCCGCGCGCGCGCCTCGGCCTTTCCAAGATTGTGCGGAAGCGTGATCGTGACGGGCGTGGCCATGGGCCGGCTATATCCCGATGCGCGCCTCCGCTCAAAGCCCTCAGCGCAGCCGTGCGAACAGCGGCAGCACGAGATTGCGGTCGCGATGCTCGCCGCCCTTGCCGGCGCCGAAGAAGGCCGCGACCGCGCCGATCAGCAATGCGGCGGCCGTGATGAACGCCGCGATGATCGCGGTGCGCCGCGCCGCTTCGACCTGATCCTCTTCCGCCGGCGTCGCTTCCGCCGCGTCGGCAGCCCGGGAGGTCGCGTCCTCCGCGGGCGTCGCCGCCGGCGTGATGTCGTTCTCGCTGCGCTCCGAGACGACATCGCTCGCCGCCGAGGCGATCTCTTCGGTCAAGGAGCGCTCGGGCGCGTTCGTCACGCCGCCAATCCCGGCGAATGCGATGAACGCCGCCGCGATCACGCCGATCGCCCACACCAGGAGCCCATGCACGCCGTCGCGCATCTCCACGTCGTGCTCGCTCGTCGGTCGCGTCACGCGCCGCAGCCGCGCCGAGAGATAGCCGCCCGCGCCGAAGCTCACCAGCTGCACCCAGACGAGCCAGAGGCCCGCCGCGATCGCGAAGAGCCGCGCGTCGATGCCTTCGCCTTCATAAGGCGAGGCCGCCGAAAGCCCCATCGCGGCGCCGAAGCCCAAAAGCACGAGCGCGATCGCCGTCGCCAGCGCCGCGCCGGCGATGATCGCCGACCAGTCGACCGGCGCTTGTGCGGGGAGGATGCCGGCGTCCGCGGCGGGAATGGCGTCTGCGCGCCTGGGTTCCAGTGCCATGCTGCGTCCTCCTAGCGGATGCCGAGGAACGAAAGGATCGCGAGCACGATCACGATGAGACCAACGAGATAGATGATTGAGTTCATGGATACGCCTCAAGCCAGCGCGCGCGGCCAACGCGCGCGGAGGGGCCGCGCGCACGTGGTCACGAGCGGCTTAACAACGCCGGCGCGTCCGCGCCGGTTCCAGGAATTCGGGGCGCCGGAGCGTGATCGTGAAAAGTGGAAGCCGCTTTCCCGTGAATCACGCGACCAAGCAAAGAGCTCTATTGGTCCGCGGGCGGAGCGTCGAACAGCGGCCCGATGGCCAGCGTCCCGAACTGCGCGACCCAATGGCCGACGCGGTCGTAATCGCCGTTCCATTGCGAGGCCGGCGTGTAGCCCGCCGCCACGTGCGCGGCATAGGAGGCCGCCAGCCTTTGGTCCCCCGTCGCTTCCGCGAGCTGGTGGAGCCCCCAGGCGCGGGAGAAATTCCGCCCGTAATCGTGCGCGTTGTTGAAGCTCGTCACTGGCGTCAGCGTTTCAAGGCCCGGGTTCCAGCGCGCGTACCAGGCGCGGAACTCTTCCCGCGGCAGCGCTTCGGCCACGAGCCACGCCCATGTCGCGCACACGGAGAGAAAGCCGCGCTGCTCCACCGCCAGGTCGCACCTTTGATCCGCGCCGATGAAGTGCGCGCGCACCTGCTGCACGACATAAGCCTGCAGCGGCCGGTCGTTCGTGGCGCGCGCATAATGCAGGATGTTGATGAGCGCCCAGGAATCGTTTGCGTACTCCTCCATGAAGGGCGTGGGCGCGGTCTTCGCATAGGCCGCGCGGAACGAGCGCACGATCTCCCGCGCCAGCGGATCGAGCCGCGCGTCGCCGCCCAGTCCCCTCCACTCCGCCGCCAGCCGGAGGAACCAGGCGCGCCCATACGGCATCTCGAATTCCGGCCGCGCGCGAATGTCGGCGAGCTCCGCCGCGAGGTCGCTCGGCGCGAGCAGCGCGTCGAGCTGCGCGCGATGGCGCGTATCGCCGGTGCGCTTCTCGTAGGCCGCCAGCGTCCACACCCCGTGCACCGCCGAATGCCAGTCATAGCAGCCGTGGAACACCGGATGCGCCGCGTCGAACCGCGCCGCGCACATCGAGGCCTGCGCCGCCAGCGCCTGCGCCATCTCGTTGCGCTGCGCTTTGAGGCTCTCGAAGGTCGGCGCCTGCACGACCGGCGCCGCCGCCGCCTCGTGCGCCACGGGCGTCGGCGCTTCCTTCATCTCGCTCGTGCATGCCGCCAATACGCAGACCGCTGCAAGCAAGACTCTCCCCCTCCCCTTGAGGGGAGGGGGCAGGGGGCGGGGTGAACCTCTGCGCTTGGCATCCAGCGATAGGTGAAGCGCGTTGCAAGCAAAGGAGAAGCGCCGAGAAACACCCCACCCCCTGCCCCCTCCCCTCGAAGGGGAGGGGGGCGCTTCATCCTCCGAGTACGGAGGATTATTGCCGCTGCATGCGGAATGGCCCGGAGAGCTCTTGGCCATTCTCGGCGCGTATGCGCCACGTGCCGCTGATCGTCTGTCCGCCATCGTCGATCCTGCCTTGATATTCCACCGAATGGCTCTGCCCGGCGGTGCCGTCATAGGTCTTCACGAACGCCACCGCGCCGTCCGCGCGCGTCTGTCCGACGACATTGGCGAACAGCTGCGGGAAGCGCGCGGGATCCGCGAACGTGTTCGTCTCGGCCATCCGCCCGCGGAACGCGCCCGTGCGCCCGTCGATCTGCACGGCGAACGGCGTGCGGTTCTCGCCCTGCTGGTAATAGCCCTGCCAGCGCCCGGAGAGATCCGCAGCGACCGGGGCTGGCGCCTCCCGCTGCCAGACGACGCCGCCGGCATCGGCCGCCGGCTGCCCGGCCGTCGCCCGTTGCGCCGCGATGCGCGAAAAGTCCGAACCCGGATAGCGCTGCACATAGGTGCTGCACGCGGCGATGTCGCCGCCCTCGCACGCGCGCTGGATGCGCGCCGCCTCGCGCGCGGCATTGTCGCCGGGGGAGGGATCGTCCGGTTTCGGAACGGGAATGGCGAGCCCCCCGCTCGCTTGGCCGTCGGCCGATTCAATGGCCGTCGGCGGCGCCGCCGGCGTCGAATTGTCCGAATTGCGCAGCACGAGCAGCAGCACCACCGCCGCAGCCAGCGCCCCGCCGATCGCCCAGATGATCCCGTTGTGCGCGCCGCCTTGCGCTTGCGTCTGCGGCTGCGGCTGCGCCGATGCGCCGCCATATGCCGGCTGCTGCGGTCGTGCGGCCGGCCGCGCGCCCAGTTCGCGCCCCACGCGTCGCCCGATCGCGCGCAGCACGCGGTTCCACGCCTGGTGATCGGCTTGCCCGCGGAAATCGGAAAGGTTCTCGATGTTCACGTTGTAGAATTCCGCCGGCAGGTCTTCCGGCCGCGTCCCATCGATCACCGCCGCGACCAGCTTGCCCTGGTCGAGCCCGATGCGGCTCTCGATCCGCACCCAGCGCCCGTCGAAGGCGTTCTGGCTCCAAAGCCCGAGCACGCACTTCGCGGTCTTCACCGCGCGGTCGATGACGACGGGAAATTCCTGGCCGCTGTCGATGCCTTCGGCGTCGAAGAAGACGTGCAGGCCCAAGCCCTCCAGCCGCTCGCGCACAATCTGCGCGCGCGCCGCGTCGTCGCGGGCGTAGGAGATGAAGACGTCGTAGGGCTGCTGGCTCACGAATCCTCCCCCGGACAAACCGCCGGCCTCTATAGGCCCCGCCGCCCCCCTCGCAAACCTTTGCGGTCGCAAACCTTTGAGGGGAGGGAAGGTTGGCGCTTGGCCGCCTTTGGCGATAGGGTCCCGGCCCATGTCGCTGGACAAAGACGAAGCCGACGAGGCCGAAGCGGCGGCCGGCGCGCCGCGCCCCCCAGGGCCCGCGAAGGGCGAGGCCCGCCAGAAGGCCGAGTTCATCCTCTCGCGCGCCTACGGGCTTCTGCGCGAGCCGAAATCCGAATGGCGCCAGATCCGCGACGAGGAGACCAATATCCCAAGCCTCATGCTGGGCTATGTCGCGCCGCTGGCGGCGGTGCCTCCGCTCGCGGGGCTTGTCGGCGGCCTGGCGTTCGATCGGGGACTGACCGGCACGCCCGCCCAGCTCTTCGTCGGCGCGGTGATCACCTTCCTCGTCTTCATGGCCCTCATCTTTTTCCTGGGCTACCTGATCGGCGCCATCGCCGAGAATTTCGAGGGCGAGCGCAACGAGCTCGCCGCCATGAAGGTCGCCGCCTTTGCGCCGACTCCGGCCTTTCTGCTGGGCATGTTCTCGGTTTGGCCGCCCTTCTGGTGGGTGGGCCTGATCGGCGTCGCGGTGTCGGCGTTCCTGCTCTTCCGTGGTCTGCCGATCCTGATGAAGGCGCCGGAGGATCGCGCGCTCTCCTACGCCGCGACCGTCGCCGTCACCGGCCTCATCGCGCTGGTCGTCCTCGGCGTGCTGACCTCTTGCGTCACCGGCATCGGGCGCCTCTAACCCCGCTCCCTTAGATTTCGGGTTCCCCCTCGGCGCGTGCGGGCCTAGTTTCCCCGCCCACGGAGATTCAACAAGCGAAGGGGAGATGACATGACGGTAGTGGAGCCTGCCGGCGGCGGCGCGCCGGGCATCGTGGACCGCGCCAAGAACATCCTCTTCCAGCCCGGCTCGGAATGGGATCGCATCAAGGGCGAGAATACGCCGCTCGCGTCGCTGCTCACCGGCTACATCCTGCCCCTCGCTGCGCTCTCCGCGATCTGCGGCGTGATCGGCATGTCGATCTTCGGCTACGGCATGTTCGGCATCTCGGTGAAGGTTCCGATCGTGTCGGCCGTCGTCACCGGCGCCGTGCAGGTCTGCCTGACGATGCTCGGCGTCTTCCTGCTCGGCCTGCTGATCAATGCGCTGGCGCCCTCGTTTGGCTCCACGGCCGATCAGGGCCAGGCCAACAAGCTCGCCGCCTATTCCATGACCGCGAGCCTGCTTGCGGGCGTCTTCACGATCTTCCCGCCGATCGCCATCCTCGGCATCCTTGGGCTCTATTCGCTGGGCCTGCTTTACATGGGCCTGCCGCGCCTGATGAACACGCCGGCTGACAAGCGCGTCGGCTATTTCGCGACCATCCTCATCATCTGGATCGTCGGCGCGCTCGTGATCGGCTGGGCGATCGGCGCCGCGCGCATGGCGATTCCCGGCGCCGGCCTCGGCGGCTTCGCCTTCAACCACCCCGCAGCGGCGCCCGCGACCGATGACGTGACGATCAAGCTCCCGGGCGGCGTCACCATCAATTCCGGCGAAGCGGAGAAGGCCGCCAAGCAGATGGAGCAGGCCTTGGCGGGCGCGCAGGTCGAAGGCGGCGGCAAGGCGATCGACGTCGCGGCGCTTTCCGCGCTGCTTCCTGCATCGCTCCCCGGCGGCTTCACGCGCACCGAGACCTCTTCGGGCTCGGGCGGCATGGGCGGCTTCAACATCGGCAACGCCGAAGCGATCTACACGCGCGGCGACAGCCGCCTGACGCTCACCGTCACCGACACCGGCGCCGCCGGCGCGCTCGCCGGGCTCGCCGCAGCGGCGAACGTGCAATCGAGCCGCCAGACCGCGACCGGCTATGAGCGCACGCAGACGGTGAACGGCCGCATGGTGACCGAGGAGGTCGATACCAGCGCCCGCACCGCCCACTATCAGGTGATGTCCACCAACCGCATCATGGTGTCCGCGCAGGGCTCCAACGTCACCATCGAGGAGGCGCAGGGCGCGGTGAATTCCGTGCTCGGCCCCGCCGAGGCGCTCGCCCGCGCCAACTGACGGTTCATCCGCTTACGGATGAAGCACAAGCGGCCCCTCTCCCCTTGGGGAGAGGGGGTGGGGTGAGGGGTTGCGACACCCTCCGCGTTCGAATTCCTAGAAGTAACCAAGCGGCGCTCAGGCTTCAGAGGTCATCGCCTGTGCAACCGCGTTGTCGCGCGGGTCTGCAGAATCCGCCAGCGCCGCGACCACGCCCGCGAAATCCGCCTCCGGCTTGTCTTGGCTGAGCTTCCGTTTCCCCTCCACGCGCGCGATCGCGATCTCCACGCCCACGATCCCCCGCAGCAGCCCCGCCACATAATCCTCCGGCGCATCCTCCAGCTTCCATTCCGGATTGCGCCCCGTCTCGTGCCGCGCCGAAAGCGCCGCCACGTTCTCCCGCAGCCGCTCCGGCTCTTCGTAGATCGTCAGCCGCCCGCTCACGTGCAGCGTTTCGTAATTCCACGTCGGCACGGATCGCCCCGTGCGCTGCTTGGTCTCGTACCAGCTCGGCGACACATAGGTCTCCGCGCCCGGAAGAATGACCAGCGCGTCGCACGGCGCCTCGCGCCAATGCGCGTTCGCCCGCGCCACGTGCCCGATCAGCTTCTCGCCCTGCACGACCAGCGGCAGATGCGTCGCCACCAGCCCGCCCGCGCCGTTCGTGACGAGGATCGCCAGCCGGTCGAACCGCTTGAGCGCCGCGCGCGCTTCTTCCTCTGAGAGTAGATGCTTCGGATGCCCATACATGCGCAGAACCTAAGCAGTTGGCTCTCCTTCGCCAAGTCAAACGCACCCTCTCCCCTTCAGGGGAGAGGGCAGGGTGAGGGGTGGCGATACCCTCGCCATTCGAGCCTGAAGAATGAGAAACGCCGTAGGCGGAGGATATTGCAACCCCTCACTCTGCCTCCTCCCGGTGAGGGGACGCTCAACCATCGAACGCGCGGGCGCTCACGAAACAATCCGCGGCGGCCCCAGCGCGGCGGCGAGCGCGCGCGCCTGCGTCGCCAGGTGCGCCCCGCCATAAACGACGAGCGTGTGCTCGCGCCGCGCCAGCACCCGCATGATCGTGGTGAAGATGTGCCGATCCCGGACGAGCGTCATCGCGCGCGATATCTCCGCCGCGAGCCCCTGCCGCGCCGGATCGAGCCGCTCGGCATAGTCCCCATCCTCATAGACCGAGACGCCGAACTGCCGCTCGTGCCAGCGCTCATAGATCTCCCTGCTGAACACCAGCCCCATCGAATAGTCCGCCGCGATCCGCGCCGCCGTCGCATCGAGGAAGCCGCGAAACCGCGCATCCTTGTTGTCCGCATAGGCGCCCGCGATCCGCCCCTGCGGCAGCCATTGCAGCATCATGACGCCCGCGACGTCGCCCGCCGCATAGCCGCGCGCCGCGAGCGCCCGGTCGATCTCCGCGCTCTCCGGCTCGCCGCCCCAGAACGGCAGGTCTTCCGCGACCGCGCGCGCCAGCGCATGCCCCGGCTCGCCGCGCAGATAAATCCCCGCTTCCTTCGGATCGCCCGCCGCATTGCGCACCAGCGTCGCGACGCGCTCCGGGCTCTCGCCCCAGGCGGAGGGAAAGCCCTCTACGATGAGCGCGTTGGGCGTCCTGCGAAACGCCACATCGATCGCGCGGAAGGTCGCGCCGCCCGTATCGTGCCGCGCCGCCACATAGGTGAGCCGGTAGCCAGACCGTTCATAGAGCGCGATATACGGCAATTGCCGCCGCGGCGCCCGTCGCGCCACGGCGTCCGTGTACGGATCGACAAGCGCGGAATCCACGCGCGGTGGGCCCGCCGCCCCGAGCGCGACGCACGCCGGCGCAGCGAGCAGGGCGCGCCGCGAGATCATGCCGCGCGTCGCCGGACGCCGAGCACGTTCGGCAGCGGCCAGGCCCGGTCATTGTCGTCGTTCTCGTTGAAGCCCGTCTCGTAGCTGCCATAGCGCTCCAGCGTGACGCCGCCCGCGTTCACATAAAGCGTCGCTTCCGGCCCGCCCTCCAGATACATCGCCCGCGCCAGCGAGAAGGGCGCCGCGCGCAGCACTTCGATGAAATCATGCACCGCGAACGGGGAGCGCGAATGCACGAAATGCACGCGCCCGTCGCGATCGACGCCGAGCGCGGCGGTGGACCACATCCGGTCCTGCCGCGCCCACACATTGCGCCCATCGCACGCAATCATGCGCATGCCCTGCAGCGCGTTCCGATGCGCGGCCGGATCGAACGTGTCGCACGTGCGGTCGATGAGCCGCGCGGAGGCGCGCTCAAACACGAACACGCTGCGATCGGCCGTCATGCGCGGCGTCACCACCTCACCGTTCGCTTTCGCATACGCCACCGGCCGGCCGTCCGGCCCGAACATCGCCGCGTTCGTCGCCGCGACGAGCCCGTGCGCGCCCGCCCATGCGCGCGCCGTCTGCGGCGCCTGCCCGGTGAGCCGTCCTGTCAGCAGCGTGAACTCATACCGCGCCGGATCGATCCTCAATGCATGGAGCTTGCGATCGCCGATCCGCGCGTTCGTCTGCGTTTCCATCAGCGCAAGTCCCGGCGCCAGCTCCCGCCACGCATCCTGTGCGAACGCCGGCGTCGCAACCGCCGTCGCCGCACCAACCGCCATCGCCCGCCGCGTCATCTCCATGCGCCGTGCTTCGCCGCCTTCAACGGCATTTCCATGGCGTGCGGCGCCGCAAAGCAAAACGGCCCCGGATTGCTCCGGGGCCGCATGCATTACATGAGATGTTGGCTTAATCCGCCGCGACGAGCCCGCGCTCGCCCGCGGCGCGCTTCATCGCCTTCTGCAGCTTCTCGAACGCGCGCACCTCGATCTGCCGCACGCGCTCGCGCGACACGCCGTATTCCTTCGAGAGGTCTTCCAGCGTCGCCGGCTCGTCCTTGAGCCGCCGCTCCTGGATGATGTGCCGCTCACGCTCGGTGAGATCGGACATCGCGTCTTGAAGCAGGCCCATGCGCGCGGAGAACTCTTCCGAGTTCGCCAGCGTGGTCTCCTGGCTCACCGCGGTGTCGTCCGCGAGCCAGTCCTGCCATTCCGCTTCGCTGTCCGACGCGATCGGCGCATTGAGGCTCGCATCGCCGCCGGAGAGCCGGCGGTTCATCGACACGACTTCATCCTCGGTCACCGCCAGCTTGTGCGCGATGGTCGCCACCTGGTCTGGCTTGAGGTCGCCTTCCTCCAGCGCGGCCATCTCGCCCTTGAGGCGCCGCAGATTGAAGAAGAGCTTCTTCTGCGCGGCGGTCGTGCCCATTTTCACCAGCGACCACGAGCGCAGGATGTATTCCTGGATCGCGGCGCGGATCCACCACATGGCGTACGTCGCCAGGCGGAAACCCCGATCCGGATCGAACTTCTTCACCGCCTGCATGAGCCCGACATTGCCCTCGGAGATCACTTCCCCGATCGGCAGCCCATAGCCGCGATAGCCCATGGCGATCTTCGCCACGAGCCGCAGGTGGCTGGTGACGAGCGTGTGCGCCGCGGAAGTGTCCTGATGCTCCTGCCAGCGCTTGGCGAGCATGAATTCCTGGTCCTTTTGGAGCATGGGGAATTTGCGGATCTCCTGGAGATACCGCTGCAGGCCCTGCTCCGGCGAGAGCGCGATCGTGAGCGCTGTAGACATTCTTCCCCTTCCCGGCGGGCCCGCTTCCCCGGATGGAGATGCGGCCCACACTGACTTTAGAGGCAATTCGTCCGGCTGCCCCGCCCGGTTTCCTGACTATTCCGATAGGTATTCTAACAACGCAGAGCCTGGACGATTCCGGCGGCCAAAACTGGGCGCCCCGGCGACGAGGCCATGACCGGCCTGCGTTTTCATGCCTTTCGGAGGAGTTCACCTATGTCAGGTCGCCCTTGACGTTTTTCAAGGCGCCAACCACCTCCTGACAATGCGACCGCCCCCCTATTGCTCGTTCTGCCGCAAGCCGGCCGAGGCGGTCGGCAAACTCGTTGGCGGACAAGGGGTTTTTATCTGCGACGCTTGCGTCGGGCGCTGTCGTGAAGCCTTGGAAGGCGCCTGCGGCGAGGCCGACTGCGTCCCGAGCCCGTTGGCGCTGGAGGAATGCCACCTCCTGGCGTCCCTGAAAGCGGCCGCCGCCTCCGTCGATGACACCCGCGAGCGTCTCCAGGCCCACGTCGCCGCCCTGCGCGCCAAGGATGTCAGCTGGGCCAGGATCGCCGCCGCCCTCGGCATCTCCCGCCAAGCCGCCTGGGAGCGCTTCGGCTAGGATTGTCCGCTCTTCCAATCTATAGCACTAGGTGCTATATACATGCCGACGTTGAAGTTGATGACGCGCGCCTTTGCCCGTTTCGCCCGACGCGAGCGCGTCCGCGGCGCGGCTCTCGCCCAGGCGGTGCTCAGGATCGAGGAGGGCGCGGTCGATGCCGACCTGGGCGGCGGCCTGTTCAAACAGCGCGTCGCGCGTCCCGGCGGAGGGCGATCCGGCGGCTGGCGCGCCATCCTAGTGTCGTGCGGGCGATCGGGCGGTATTTGTGCATGGGTTTGCGAAGAACGCGAAGAGCAACATCACGCAGAAGGAGCTGGCGGAGCTCAAGCGGCTCGCCGCGGCGATTTTGGCGGTGACGACGAAGGACATGCGCGAGCTGGTCCAAAACGGCGATTGGATGGAAGTGGACGAGAGCGATGGCGAAGAAGCGCTACAGGAGTGACGTGCTCGCCTCAGTGCACGAGGCGGCGGCCGATTTGGCCAAGGTCGGCGTCATCGACAAGGCGACCATGCGTGCCTTCGATGCCGGCTGTCTGACCCGGGTGGAGCCGCTGACGCCAAGCCAGATCAAGACCATTCGCGAGCGCGAACACGTTAGCCAGGCAGTCTTTGCGGCTTATCTTCACGTGACGACAAGCCTCGTGAGCAAATGGGAGCGCGGTGAGAAGAAACCGCAAGGGGCTTCTCTGAAGCTGTTGAACCTTGTCCGGAGCAAGGGCTTGGACGCGGTCGCGTAGGCCGATCCCGTTTTTCGACAGATCGGGTGAAGGCCAACTACGTTGCTTTAGCCTCGCTTGCCCTCAAGCCGCGCTGCGCGACACCCGCGCCCGCAGGCTTAGCACTTCGTCCGCGGCGAGCTGCACCCGCGCCAGGATCTCGTCGTCGCTCTCGCTGCGCTTCAGCGACGCGATCTGGTCGTGCACGTACTCGCTGTGGAAGTGCGCGATGTCCCGATCCCAGGCGCCGCGCATCTCGATCCGGTCGCACGCCCCCTGGAGCGCTGCCCTGCGCCGCTCCAGCATGTCGGCGTGCCGGCGCACCACGTCCACGATCTGCCGGTCGATGTTCGCCATCCGCTCGCGTTCGCGCCGTGCGACCTTTTCGCTTTGCCGCCAGGCCGCGAGATGCATAAGCCCTGCCGCCGCGAGCGCGACGCCGGAGAGCGCGACCAGGAACGCATTGTCGCCGGCGCTTCCGAGCGCCATGCCGAGCGCGCCCATGAGCGCCAGCGGCGCCCGCCAGAGGGGCGTGGTTGGCGCCAGCGATGCAGCCGTTCCGGTTCGCATGCGAGGGGCCTCAAAGCGCGGACGCACGTCCGCGCAATGTGCACTCTGCCGCGTGGTCGTTAACGCCCGGCAAACGGCGACTCTTTCCAAAAGGTTCACGAAATTCGCAAATCTGTCGGAAACGCGAACGCGCCGCTGCGAGTGTGTCGCCGCCGTCGCAGGCCGCGAGTTCGCGATCAGCGCGGTGTAAGGCTCGGTTGCCGTTGCAGGTCTTGCGGCAGGTTCGCGCCCCAGGCGCCGAAATTGTTCAACAGGTCGCGTGCTCGGTTGGCGTCGATGTTGAAGGCCCGCTGAAAGTCCTGGCGCTGAATCGCCTGGTAGCTCGCCAAGGATTCCGCCGCGCCCGCCTCGAGCTGCGCCTGCGTGTAGTCGGGGGCAGATACGATGCGATCCGCCAGCGCGATTGCGGAAGGCGCCGGGGCGGGGCGAACTGGCGGCGCCGGCGTGTTTGGGGGCGCCTGGTCCAGCCCTGCTGCGGCCTGGCGGACTTCCGCGACATCGAACTCCTCGATGGCGAAGGTGATCACCGGCTCCGGGATGATTGCCTGGCTCGTCTCCGCATATCGACCGCTGGCGGTGATGATCCAGAAGCCCGCGCTGACTCCGTGCTCCCGCTTCAAGAGCCGCTCGGTTCGAACATTGAACAGCGAGACGCTGGTCAGCACGCACCAGCTCTTCATCGAGTTTGTGGGCGTCAATGCGGTTTGGCGCGCCAGCATGAGAACATCGGCGCGCGTGAGGGTGCGCGTGTACTCGTCTTGCGTCGCATCAGGCAGGACGAGGCGTATCTGCTCGTCGATGGTGAGCTTGGTCAGATTGTCGTTGCTTGTGGTCACGTTGACGGTGCTTCCCCCCACGCCCAGCGTGCCTCAGACCGTACCTTGGGTGAGTATGAGGAGCTGGGACCGCATCAGCTTCCCGTCCACCGGCTGCGGCGGACGGCTCAGGAGCCGGTAGGGCGTGCCCGAAAAGCTGTAGCGGTTTGTCGCCGCGTTGCGTTCGCACCGCACGGCGCTGCCTGCGAGATGATAGGGCGAGCGTCCGTTGAACGAGGGGTTGGAGTGGGCGTTCTGCAGAAGGTAGTTGTCCGCGGCGTTTCGAAAATCCTGAGCCGACAGCACCGCGGGCTGTTTCCAGTCCTGCGCCTGGGCGCCGCCGCCCCAGAGCAAAGCGATGCTGCACGCAACGCCGATCGCCGTTGACCGCATGCCGTCCTCCCGCAACCAAAGATAGAAGTCTCTATTGCCGGATGCGGACGGTTGCAAGCGCCTTATAGGCGGCGCAGGGCCTCCAAAAGCCCTGTAAGATCCCCCGGCAGGGCCGCCTCGAAACGCAATTCCTCCCCGGTGATCGGATGCGTGAACCCGAGCGTCGCGGCATGCAGCGCCTGGCGCGGAAACGCCCGCACCGCCGCGTCCGCTTCCTCCGCGTGCGGCCCGCTGGCTTTCAGCCCGCGCTGCTTGCCATAGAGCGGATCCCCGATCAGCGGCGCGCCCAGATGGGCAAGGTGCGCGCGGATCTGGTGCGTGCGCCCCGTCTCCAGCCGGCACTCCAGGAACGACGCGGCGGGCGTGCCGGCCGGCGCGCCCTCGCGCTGCCCGAACCGTTCGATCGTCCAATAATGCGTGATTGCGCGCTTGCCCGCTTCGCTTGCCGGATCGCGCACCACCGCGAACTTCCGCCGGTCCTCGTTCGAGCGCGCCAGCCTCGTGTCGATCGTGCCGGTGCGCTGCTCCGGCGCTCCGCGCGCGATCGCGTAATAGCACCGCTCAATGCGGTGTTTCGCGAAGAGCTTGGCGAGCCCCGTATGCGTCGCATCGTCCTTCGCGACGACGACGAGCCCCGTCGTATCCTTGTCGATCCGGTGAACGATCCCCGGCCGCGCCACCCCGCCAATCCCCGAAAGCGAGCCTGCGCAATGCGCCAGGAGCGCATTGACCAGCGTGCCCTTCATCGATCCGGGCGCGGGATGCGCCGCCATCCCCGCCGCCTTGTTGACGACGATGAGGTGCGCGTCCTCGAACACCACATCGAGCCGGATCGCTTCCGGCAGCGGCGCCGCCGGCGCCGGCGCCGGCAGCTCCAGCGCATAGGTCGCGCCGGCGCGCACCTTCTCCGACGCGTGCGTGACGCCCGCGCCGTCCGCGCTCAGCTTCCCCGCCCCAATGAGCCCTTGAATCCGCGAGCGCGAAAGTTCCGGCCAGGTCCGCGTCAGCCATGCGTCCACCCGCTCGCCGGCCGCGTCCTCCGGCGCGACCGCCCGCCGCACCGCTCCGTCCTCTGACAAATCCTCTTCCTCGCTCATAGACGCGACTTTGCAGCAGAGCGCGCCCCCTCCCCTGGAGGGGAGGGGGTAGGGGGTGGGGTGAGCCGCATCCATCGAAAGTTGGCCGTGATGCGAGCGGGCGGCGGCCGATCGGACATTGGCGAAGGCGCGCCCCGCCCCGCGCCCCCTCTCCAGGGGAGGGGAGCGCTCCATTCAGCGCCGCTTATGGACATTGGCATCGAAGCTCGCGTGTGGTCGCCTTGGCGGACTATAAGGCGCGCGAAGAGGGGAAGCATGGCGTCTAGAGGCTGGACAAGACGGGGCGCGCTCGCTGCGCTCACTGCTGGCGTGGCTGCGGCCTGCGGGCGCCGCCCGGAAGCCCCGCGCTACATGGGCGTCCTCTCCTTCCGCCACGGCGTCGCCAGCGGCGATCCCCAATCCGACCGCGTCGTCATCTGGACCCGCGTGACGCCCGAGCGCGAAGGCACGGTTCCGGTGCGCTGGATCGTCGCCCGCAACCGCCACCTCACCAACGTGGTGCAGACCGGCGTCTTCGAGACCGACGCCCGCCGCGACTACACTGTGAAGGTCGATGTCGCGGGCCTGCGTCCCGGCGCGGCGTATTTCTACGGCTTCTCCGCCGGCGACCAGGAAAGCCCCACCGGCCAGACCAAGGCGCTCCCCACCGGCCGGCTGGAAAAGCTCTCCGTTGCGGTCGCTTCCTGCGCCAGCTTCAGCCACGGCTTCTTCAACGCCTACGAGGCCATCGCCCGCGAGAAGGATCTCGATCTCGTCATCCATCTGGGCGACTACATCTACGAATATGGTCTCGAAGGCTTCGGCGGCGATCGCGCCGTCGCGCTCGGCCGCTTGCCGCAGCCCGAGGTCGAATGCCTGTCGCTCAACGATTATCGCCAGCGTCACGCGCAATACAAAGCCGAGCCGGAGCTGCAGGCCGCGCACGCGCGCTGCCCTTGGATCTGCGCTTGGGACGATCACGAGATCGCCAACAACGACTGGTCCGGCGGCGCCCAGAACCACAATCAGGGCGAAGGCGATTGGACCGCCCGCAAGCGCGCCGCGCTGCAGGCCTATTTCGAATGGATGCCGATCCGCGATCCTGCCCAGGGCGGCGCCTGGGAGAGCCTCCGCCGCTCCTTCCAGTTCGGCGATCTCGCCACGCTCCTCATGCTGGAGACCCGGCTCTCCGCGCGCTCCCGCCCGCTCGATTACGCGACCGACCTGCAGCCCTATTCCACCCCGTGGGACTTCACCAATCCCGAGGCCCCGCGCGCCATCTCGCCCGCCGCTTCCTATCCGCCCAACGTGCGCATCCTCCCGGTGCCGTACGAGGAGGTGAACGGCCAATTGCAGCCGGTGTTCGATTGGCCGCGCGTGAAGGCCGCGATCGAGAGCCCGTCCAATCCACCGGGCGGCCTCAAATGGGCGCCCGATCGCCGCCGCCTCGACGCCGCGCGCAACGCCCTCGACCGCCGCATGATCGGAACCGAGCAGGAGCAATGGCTCGCCCGCGAGCTCGCCGGCTCAGTCGAGCGCGACCGCGTCTGGCAACTGGTCGGCAATCAGGTGCTCATGGCGCCGCTCTGGGCGCCCGATCTGCACAATGCCCCGCAAGCCGCCGTCCAGGCCGCCGAAGCCGCCCAGCCCGGCGCCCGCCAGCTCATGCAATTCACCCGCTGGCCGCTGCCTTTCGATCTCGATTCCTGGGACGGCTATCCGAAGGATCGCGCCCGCGTGCTCGACGTCTTCAAGCGCGCCAACGGCAACGTCATCGTGCTGACCGGAGACAGCCACGCCGCCTGGGCCAACGAGCTCAACGCCGACAATATGCGCGTCGCCGTCGAGCTTGGCGCCACCTCCATCACCTCGCCCGGAATCGGAGACGTGCTGCAGGCCGGCGGCGTCAATGTCGGCGAGCTGATCAAGGCGCGCAATTCCAACGTCAAATGGACCGACCAGCTCCATCGCGGTTACCTGAAGCTCACCCTCGATCGCCGCCGCGCGCTCGCCGAGTTCATGACCGTCTCCACCATCGCCTCGAAGGACTACACCGTCGCGCGCGCGGTCGGCTATCAGGTGCAGCCGGCGCCCACTTCGGCCTTGGGTCCGCTCACGCCCGCCATCGAGAAGCAGAAGTCTTGACCATGTCCCGCCCGATGGGGAATTGCTCCGCAGGCGGAATAGGGCGCCCCCCTCCCCTTGAGGGGAGGGGGCAGGGGGTGGGGTGCGCCGCGCCCTCTCGCATGAGCGCCCTTGCGGCCTCTGTTGCGAGCGTCGCGAAATTTCCATGATCGAAACCGTGATCATTCCGCCGCGCTTCTGCGGTCCTGCGGCCAGCGCCAACGGCGGCTATGTCTGCGGCCTGCTCGCCGGCGCGCTCCCCGGCGCGCGCGATGGCGCTGTCGAGGCGACGTTGAAAGCGCCTCCGCCGCTCGATGCGCCGCTTATCATCGAGCGAACGGATGGTGACGCGCGCCTGCTCCACAACGAGACCGAGATCGCAATCGCAACGTCGGCGACTCTTGATCTCGATCCCCCGCCGATGCCTTCGCGCGCCGCCGCCGAGGCCGCGAGCGCGCGCTACCAAGGCTTCAAGTCGCACATCTACCCGACATGCTTCGTCTGCGGCTCCGAGCGCGCGCAAGGCGACGGCCTGCGCATCTTCACCGGCCCGGTCGAGGACAAGAGCCTCGTCGCCGCGATCTGGACGCCTGCGTCCGCCGATTGCGACGCTTCGGGCCTGGCGCTCCCCGAGATCGTCTGGGCCGCGCTTGATTGCCCGGGCTACTTTGCGCTGCAGGAGCCAATGCCCGCTCTGCTTGGCCGCATGCGCGCGCACGTGCGCGCCCGTCCCCGCGCCGACGAGCATTGCGTTGTTGTCGGCTGGCGCCTGGGGCAGGAGGGCCGCAAGCATTTCTCCGCCACCGCCATCTACGGCGACGATGCGCGCCTCATTGGCCTCTCGCAACAAACCTGGATCGAATTGCCGCGCGAGCGCGTCGTGAAAGAAGCGGTTAACGCCTGATGCGCGTCATGCGTTGGATGTTCAGAAGCGTTCTGGCTCTTTCCGCGCTCGCCGGCGCCGCCGCGCACGCGGAGGAGGACGCATTCTCGCTCACCGGCGGCGTGCGCGCCCGCTACGAGACGCTGGGCGGGCAGTTCCGCGCCGGCCTCGATGGCGGCGACCAGCTCTTCTCGGTCCGCACCAACATTCTCGGCCAGGCCCGCATCGACGATGTCACGCTCGCCGCCGAGCTGGTCGATTCGCGCGCCTATCTCGGCGACGCCGGCGGCTCGATCGGCAATGGCGAGGTCAACGCGCTCGAGCTCGTGCAGGCCTACGCCAAGTGGCGCTTCGGCCAATCCTCGCTCCAGGTCGGCCGATTCACCATGGACCTGGGCTCCCGCCGCCTCGTGGAGCGCAGCAATTTCCGCAACGCGCCGAACGGCTTCACCGGCGCCCGCTATGATCGCGGCGGCCTCACGCTCTTCTACACGCTGCCCCAGACGCGCCTGCCCGACGACAAGCCCTCGCTGCTCGACAACGAGATCGCCTACGATGCGGAAACCTCCGACTATCGCTTCTGGGCGGCTTTCTTCTCCAAGCCCGGCCTCCCGTTCGGCGCCCGCGGCGAGATCTTCCTCTTCGGCCTCGACGACGACCGTCCTGGCCCGAATGGGATTGGCCGCGACCGCCATCTCCTCACGCCCGGCTTCCGCATCGTGCGCACGCCCGCCGACGATGCGTTCGATTTCGAGATCGAAGCCGGCGCCCAGCGCGGCGATCTGAACGGCCTTGATGTCGAGGCCGGCTACGCCCACGCCACGCTCGGTTACCGCTGGGGGAATGATTGGTCCCCGCGCCTCTCGTTCCTTTTCGACTACGCTTCCGGCGATGCTTCCCCTACGGACGATAAGCACAATCGCTTCGATCCGTTGTTCGGCTCGCGCACCGGCGATTTCGGTCCCACCGGCATCTTCGGCCCGATCGCGCGCGCCAACCTCATTGCGCCGGGCCTGCGCCTTGAGGCCGAGCCCCGCGACGGGATCGAACTCAGCGCAAGCTGGCGCGCGCTCTGGCTCGACGAGCCGCGCGACGCCTTCGCCGGCACGGGCGTCCGCGACGCGAGCGGCCTTTCCGGCGATGCGGCCGGCCACCTCCTCCAGGCAGCGATTGAGCTCAGCCCGCGCGACAATCTCACGCTCGAAACCGGTCTCGCCGCGCTCATCAAGGACGACTTCCTAGAGCGCGCCCCGAACGCCAATGGCGAAGGCGACGCCGCATTCGGCTTCGCCTCGATCACGCTCACGTTTTGACGAGCTCGCCCGCCTCGATCCGCCGATAGAAGCAGCTCTGCGCGCCCGTGTGGCACGCCGGCCCGGTCTGGCGCACGCGCAGCAGCACAGCGTCCTGATCGCAATCGATCCGCGCCTCGATCACCTCTTGCGTATGCCCGCTCGTCTCGCCCTTCACCCAGAGCGCGGCCCGCGACCGCGACCAATACGTCGCCCGCTTCGTTGCAAGCGTCGCCGCCAGCGCCTCCGCGTTCATCCACGCAAGCATCAGCACTTGCCCCGTATCCGCGTCCTGCGCCACCGCCGCGATCAATCCGTTCGCGTCATACCGCGGCGTCAGCGCCGCGCTTGTTTCAATCTCGGACATGGGGAGTTCATACTCTCCCCCTCCCCTTAAGGGGAGGGGGCAGGGGGTGGGGTGTTACGCGACGGTGCAGGTATGGAGCGCGGGCCTCCAGGCCCGCATCTCTTCCAGCGGCGGCAAGGGCGCGCCTGAAGGCGCGCGCCAACCTCACCCGTATCCCGCCAGCTTCATGAAACGGTTCTGCAGATTGAGATCGCTCTTGAACAAGCCGGTGAATTGCGTGGTGATCGTCGTCACGTCGTGATGGCGCACGCCGCGGGTCGACATGCACTGGTGCTCCGCATCCACCAGCACCGCCACGCCCGCGGGCTTCAAAGCATTGTTGATCGCATCCGCGATCTGCGCGGTCATCGTCTCCTGCGTCTGCAGCCGCCGCGCATAGATCTCCACGACCCGCGCGATCTTCGAGATCCCCACCACGCGCTTGGTCGGCATGTAGGCCACGTACGCCGAGCCGATGAACGGCGCCATGTGGTGTTCGCAATGGCTCTCCACGTCGATGTTCTTGAGCATGACGATGTCGTCATAGCCCTCGATGTCCTCGAACGTGCGTGAGAGCTCCTCGACCGGATCCTTCCCGTAGCCGCCGTACCATTCCTCGAACGCGTCCGCGACGCGCCGCGGCGTGTCGATCAGCCCCTCGCGCGCCGGATCGTCCCCGGCCCAGGCGAGCAGCGTCTTCACCGCCTCCATCGCCTTCTCGCGCGTTGGCCGCACCACTTTCTTGGGCGCCGGGGAGACCACCCGCGGCTTCGCCGATCCGTCCATATGGCAAATTCCTCATCTGAGGGGCGGAGGTCGAGCCGGGAGGGTCCCCAACAGGATCGTCGAAGCACCCGGACTTAACGCCCGCCCGCGGTTTGACCCTCAGGGCGTTCCAAAGGATATGGGCGCCGCGATCCCGCTGCGCCATTCCCTCGAGCTTCTACGCAGCGTAACACGCTCCAGACCAACCCCGCAGCCGGATTTGCTAAACGCGCGATATGGAAATCTCGCTCTACAACACCCTGACGCGCCAGGAGGCGCGGTTCGAGCCCGCCGACCCCGCCCGGGTGACGATGTATGTCTGCGGGCCCACCGTTTACGACACCGCCCATATCGGCAACGCCCGCCCGCCGGTGGTGTTCGACGTGCTGCGCCGACTGCTTGGACGGCGCTACGGAAAGGCCAACGTCGTCTTCGCCCGCAACTTCACCGACATCGACGACAAGATCATCGCCAAGATGCACGCCAGCGGGGAATCGCTTGAAGCGATCACCGAGCGTTACGCGCGCATCTACGAGGAGGACATGGCCGCCCTCGGCGTCGCGCCACCCGATCTGGCGCCCCGCGCCACCGCCCACGTGCCCGACATGATCGCGCTTATCGAGGCGCTCCTCGCCAAGGGCGCGGCCTATGTCGCGCCGTCCGGCGTTTATTTCTCCGTCGCCGCGGATCCAGATTACGGCAAGCTCTCCGGCCGCGCCCAGGACGACATGAAGGCCGGCGCCCGCGTGGAAGGGGAGGACGACAAGCGCGCCCCGTCCGACTTCGCGCTCTGGAAGGCCGCCAAGCCCGGCGAGCCCGCTTGGGACGCGCCGTTCGGCAAAGGCCGCCCCGGCTGGCACATCGAGTGCTCCGCCATGATCGAAGCCCAGCTCGGAGGCACGATCGACATCCATGGCGGCGGCGTCGATCTCATCTTCCCGCACCACGAGAACGAGATCGCCCAATCCGAAACCGCCCACGGCCGGGCTCTAGCGCGCGTCTGGATGCACAACGGCTTCCTCACGCTCGACGAAACCAAGATGTCCAAGAGCCTCGGCAACGTCCTGAAGGTCCATGATCTCCTGAAGACGTGGCCCGGCGAGGTGCTGCGCTGGGCGCTCCTCTCCGCGCACTATCGCGCGCCGCTCGATTGGAACGACGATCTGCTCGCCCAATCCAAGGCCAGCCTCGATCGTCTCTATGGCGCCCTCCAGCGCCTCAACGACGTGGCGCCGTCCGCCGACGATCCGCCCACGGACTTTCTCGCCGCGCTCTGCGACGATCTCAACACGCCCGAAGCCATCGCCGCGCTCTTCGCGCTCGCCGGCGAGGCCAACACCGTCAAGAAGCCCGCCGACATGGCCCGCGCCAAGGGCCAGCTGCTCGCCGCAGGCAAGCTCTTCGGCGTGCTCGCTGAGGCTCCCAACGCCTGGTTCCGCGCCGGCGTGGAAGACGCCGACGCCATCGACGCGCTTGTCGCCGCACGCCTCGCCGCGCGCAAGGCCAAGGACTTCGCCGAAGCCGACCGCATCCGCGCCGAGCTCGAAGCCAGGGGCGTCGTCGTCATGGACGGCGCGTCGGGCTCCACCTGGCGCCGAGCATAAGCCGCGTCACGGCAGAGCAACGCTCTTTCCTCCCCCGTTCACGGGGGAGGTGGTCGCGCAGCGACCGGAGGGGGCGCAGCCGCGCCGACGTTACAAGCAACGCTCCCATTCCCGGAACGCCGCGCAGCGGCGTGTCCGGGACCCATGAACCAGAATACTCTACGCCGCCGGCGGCTGCTGTTCCTGGGCGCCGTTTCCAGTGTTGGCGGCGCCCCCGCCGTTCTTGTGGCGGCCTCGATAGACGAGCACGACGCCGCCATTGTTCGGCATCTTCTCCAGCGCGAACTTCTCCGGGTGCACGCGCTGGAACTCGTTGAGCGCCCTGCGATAGGAGCCGCCCGCCCATGGCCAGCCCGCGGGCGTCATGAAGCCGGGCAGGTGGCCGATCAGCTTCCGGATGCGTTCGCGGCCGATATAGACGAGCCCGTTCTGCTCGGCCGTCCGCGCGATCAGCTGGGCCGCGGCGGCGTAATCGAATTTCGGCTGCGTCGGCTTTGCCGCCTGCGCCTGCGCCGGCGCCGGCGCCGGTTGCGGCGCAACGCCGATCGGAATGTTCACCGGAGCCGCGGGCGCCTGACGCAGCTTCTTCTTGGACGGCGCGTAGTTGAGCGCGGCCCTGAACTCTTCCTTCTCGATGCTGAGATCCAAGACGCGCATGTATTTCGAGGTCGCCGTATCGCGAACGCTGTCCAGCTTCTCGCGGTCGATCATGCTGACGCTGCTGCGCCCCTGCAGCTGCAGGTGCAATAGGACGCTGGAGAAGTCCGTGTCGAACGACAGGATGATGAATTCTTTGATCTCTGGGTTTTTGTAGAGCAGCCGCACGGCCTCTATCGTGATGTCGAAATCCGCGCTGGAGGCTTTTTCTTTTCGGATCGCGCGGCACAGATGAATATCGAACCGATGCTTGTGGAAGACTTGCCGGTGCGTGTCGTTCTCGGAGTTCCAATACACATGTTTTGCGACGAGCTTGCGGCGTCGGTGCAGATGATCGAACTGCCCATGTTCGATCCACAGGACCCAGTTCTGGATATGGTCAAGGAGCGGGCGGCCGTAATTGATGATGAGATTGTCGAAATCGACCAGGAGCGCGCTTCTGATCCGCCTTTCGAACATCCTCGCCCTCTCCAGTGTCTGTTCCTACCGCGCCGGACGCGCACGCGTCCAGGTAGACCGCTGCCAGTGTGATGGGATTGCCTGCCGTCACGGCGCCGCATTTGGCCGGTTTCTGCTGCAACATGGCGACGCCGTAAGAGGGAAGAGGCATGCGCGGATCGATCATTGCGTTGGGACTTATCCTGTCGGCCTGCAGCGGGCCGGCGCAGGTCGCGGACGGAACCGTGCGCCAGACGCTCGACTTGCCGACCGGCGCCGCCGCGTCGCCTTTCACCGCCCACCGCGGCGAGGCCGCGCCCCCGCCGGGTCAAACGGCCGGTTCCGAACAAACCGCTCCGCCGGAGGGGCAGGGCCCGGCAGGTATCGATTACGGTCGCTGGAAGAGCGCCGATCCGGCCGTCTATGGCCCTGCTTTTCAAAGTCAAATGCGGACGCGCTACACGTCCGGCGCCGCCCAGGCGCGCCCCGATCTCGAGCGCAACGGCTTTGCCTGCCGCGACCGCAGCGCCGGCGCGTCCGCGGCCGTGGAATGCCGGATCGAGATCATGGAGAACCATTGCGCAAAGGAATGGTACGTCGTCTTCGAATCCGGCCGTCGGGAACCCGTGGCCGGCTTCGACGTGATGTGCCTGGGGGCCAACCCCTGATCGCCCCCTGATGGCCCCAACGCTGGGACTGGCCGATGAAACAGCTCGTTCTCGTATTATTCGCGGCCCTGGCGCTGGCGTCCTGCGCCGCCCGCCCGATCGGCGCGACCGCCCCGACCGGCGCCGGCCGCATCGCCGAGGGCCGCCTCGATCTCGGCGAATGGACCCGCGGCTCCCAGGACGCGACCGCCCGCCGCTTCGCCCAGACCATCGCGGCGCGCTACGGCGCCGGCGTGCCGCTCCAGGCCGCCGCCGCCGATCTGCGCGAGAACCAGTTCTCCTGCGCCCCCAACCGCGAGCGCCGCGGCGATCCCCCCGACATGATCTGCCGTCGGACGATCCAAGGCGCCGGCTGCATCAACACCTGGCAGGTGCACCTCTACAGCGATGCCGGTTCCCAGGGCCTCACCCGCACGCGCGGCCTCTTCGACAAGTCCTGCTCCCGCGACGAGCTCCTCGGCGGCCGCTGACTTCGATGAAAGCGCCGACCCCTGAGCGCCAGCTCGCCGGATTTATCGCCAAGTTCACGCCCGAAATGGCCAAGCGCATTCGCGCGGCGCGTGCGAAGATGCGGAAGCGAATGCCGCAGGCGTTGGAGCTCGTCTACGACAACTACAATTTCTTCGTCATCGGTTATGGCCCTAGCGAAAAAGCGGGTGAGGCGATCTTCTCGCTCGCTGCTCAGGCAAAGGGTCTCAGCCTCTGCTTCCTGCAGGGCGCGGGGCTGCCCGATCCGAAGCGCTTGCTCAGGGGATCCGGCAACGTCGTGCGCAACATTCGCCTTGAATCGGCCGAAACACTCGATCTTCCGGAAGTCGTCGCGTTGATGGGGGTGGCGCTGAAGCGGGCCAAGACGCCTCTACCCTCGCAAGGTCGCCACCAGCTGATCATCAAGTCGGTTTCTGCGAAGCAGCGCCCGAGGAGACCTGCGGAATAGACGAGCGGCAGCCGTCTCCGCTCCATCGGGCGGCCTAAAGCGGCCGCTTCTTCGCCAGCTTGTCGAACGCGACGAGATCCTCCACCAGCGCCGGCAGATCCTTGAACGGCACCATGTTCGGCCCGTCCGAGGGGGCATTGTCCGGGTCCGGATGGCTCTCGATGAAGACGGCGGCGACGCCGATCGAAACCGCCGCCCGCGCCAGCACCGGCACGAACTCCCGCTCCCCGCCCGAGCTTTCCCCCCGTCCGCCCGGCTGCTGCACCGAATGCGTCGCGTCGAACACCACCGGGGCGCCGGTCTTCTTCAGGATCGGCAGCGACCGCATGTCCGATACCAGCGTGTTGTACCCGAATGAGGCGCCGCGCTCGCACGCCATCACGTTCGGATTGCCGCTCTCGGTCACCTTGGCGAGCACGTGCTTCATGTCCCAGGGCGCCAGGAACTGGCCTTTCTTCACATTGATCGCTTTGCCGGTCTCGGCCGCCGCGATGAGCAGGTCCGTCTGCCGGCAAAGGAAGGCCGGGATCTGCAGCACGTCCACGAAGTGCGCCGCCTCCGCGCATTGCTCGGCCGTGTGCACGTCCGTCACCACCGGCACGCCGAGCTTTTCGCGGATCTCCTGGAACACCGGCCCGGCATACTCCAGCCCCGCGCCGCGCTTGCCCTTCAAGGAGGAGCGGTTCGCCTTGTCGAAGCTCGTCTTGTAGATGAAGCCCGCGCCGGCTTTCTCGAACACGCCCTTGAGGAACTCGGCCGTCTCCAGCGCATGCGCGCGGCTCTCCATGGCGCAGGGGCCGCAGAGGAAGACGAGCGGCTTGGCGTTGCCGATCTCGAGGGCTGGGCCGCCCTGACGCTGAATCTGGATGACGGAAGCAGGTGAGGTCATGCCCGGAACATAGGCCGGCCCCCTTCCCTGCGCCAGCCGGGGAGGGGGACGCGCTGCGGCGCGCGCGACGCGGAAGCGCATGCCGTCACGGGGCTTGGAGCGCCCGCCCTCAAGGCCCGCATCCCTTCTGGGCCAACGATTCGGGCCCTGCGGGCGCCCGTTCCTGCCCCGCCGCGCCGCGCAAAGAATAGGGGGATAGGCGCCGGCGAATCCGACCGAGCCCGGAACGGGTGTAAACTCCTCCCATGCATGCCCCGCCAGTCCCCGAAGGATCTTATCCGAACCGCGCCGCGGCCTGGGACTATCTGCGCCACATCCTCGACCTCATCTTCTCGATGTTCGGCGCCCCAGCGGACATCGTCCGCAACCGGCTGATCTCGCCCTTCATCCGCGCCGACCTGAATTTCTGGCTCCGGCCCGCTGAGCGGCTCGCGCGCCTGCTCCTGCTCGCACAGGCCGCTGAGATCCCCGCGCTCAAGCGCCGCAGCTTCTCCCTGCGCCGCCGCCATTATTTTCCGCGTCCGGACATTTCCAGCCCGGATTCGACCAAATGGCGCGTCTCCTTCCGGGTGCTGCAAGAGAACCGCAACGCTGGCGGCGGCGGTCGCGGCTGGGCGAGCCCGTGCCTCCTCTCGCGTCCGCTCGGGATGCGCCTTGAAGCGCTGGCGCGCGTCGTGCTCGATCCCGCGCGTTACGCGCTGCGCCTCGCGCGCCGGCTCGACCGGCGTCCGCGCCCGCGCGCCGTCCGCGCGCTCCTTCGCCCCGTGCGCACCGAGCGCGCGCCGCTCATGCGCATGGTCGACATGGCGCGGCCGCTGCTTGGCGCCGTCCGCTTCCGCTTCAGTAGCGCCTGAGGCTTCTATCCGGCCGCAAGCTGCGCTACGCCTTCGCCATGAGCGGCGCCCCGCAATCCCTTCAATCCCTCGACCCCGTCTCCGCCATCGCCGCCGCGAAGGAGGTCATCGCCTCCGAGGCGCGCGCGCTCGATGCGCTGGCCGCAGCTCTGGAAGGTCCGCTCAAGGCTTCCTTCGTCGAAGCCGTGCGGGCGATGCAGGGCGCAGCTGGGCGCGTCATCGTTTCCGGCATGGGCAAGTCCGGCCACGTCGCGCGCAAGATCGCCGCGACTTTGGCCTCCACGGGCCGCCCGGCGATCTTCGTTCACCCTGCGGAAGCCAGCCACGGCGATCTCGGCATGATCACGCCGTCGGATTGCGTGCTCGCGCTGTCCCGCGGCGGCGAGAGCCAGGAGCTGCTCGATCTCATCGAGCATTGCCGCCGGCTGCGCATTCCGCTCATCGCCATGACGTTCCGCGCGCAAAGCACGCTCGCGGAAGCCGCAAACATCGTGCTCGCGCTGCCCGAATGCGGCGAAGCCAGCGAAGCGGCGCCCGCGCCCACCACCTCCACCACCATGTGCATGGCCTTGGGCGATGCGCTCGCCATCGCCTTGCTCGACGCGGCCGGCTTCACCAAGGAGCATTTCCGCGCCATCCATCCCGGCGGGCGCCTCGGCGCGATGCTGAAGCACGTGCGCGATCTGATGCGCACCGGCGCCGACCTGCCCCTGATCGGCCCCGACGCGTTGCTGCCCGAAATGCTCAAGGTCATGGACGCCGGGACGATCGGCAGCGTCGGGATTGTGGAGAACGGCAAGCTCATCGGCGTCTTCACCGACGGCGACATCCGCCGCCGCGTCCGCGCCGATTCCTTCACCAAGGACGCCCGCTCGCTCATGACGGCGAACCCAAAGACGATCGCCCCATCCGCGCCGCTCGCCGACGCCGTCGCGCTCATGAACGAGAAGAAGATCACGTCTTTGTTCGCCGTCGAGAACGGCGTCCCCGTCGGCGTCGTGCACATGCACGACCTCCTCACCGCCGGTGTCCGTTGATGAAGTGCAAAACGCACGCAAGCAAAACGCCCCCTCTCCCCTCCA
>JAEUMQ010000012.1 GCA_016791425.1 Hyphomonadaceae bacterium
CGCGACATGATCGATGCGGCCCACGCCATCGCCGCGCGGCTCCTCAAGCGCCTCGTGCGCGGCTTCAACGGCCATCCCCGCATCCTCGCGGGCCCGCCGGCTGTTCGCACGTATCGCTGCGCGACGCCGGCGCCCTCCCCCACCGACTCTTCCTGATCAGACGCTCCCCGGACGCGACGCAGTCGCGATCCGGGGTCAAACGCGCCCTTACCTCGCCCGCCGCGGAAGCCCTTCCGTCGGCGCCACTGGCGCTTGCTCACGTCACATCAACAGGATCAGCGTCGCCAGGCCGAGGAAGGCGAGGAAGCCGACGCAATCGGTGATGAAGGTGACGAAGACGGAGGAGGACACCGCCGGGTCGGCGCCCATGCGCTGAAGGGTGAGCGGCACGAGGATCCCGGCCAGGCCCGCGCAGCCGAAATTGATGATCACCGCGAGCCCGATCGCCAGCGCCAGCCCCGCGCTTTTGAACCAAAGGCCGGCGACGACTGCGAGCAGCACCGCGAACATAAGGCCGTTGGCGATGCCGGTCATCGCTTCGCGCAGCACGTAGCGCGGTGCGCTCGCGGTGTTGAGATCGCGCGTCGCGAGCGCGCGCACCGCGACCGTCACCGCCTGGGTGCCGGCGTTGCCGCCCATCGAGGCGACGATCGGCATCAGCACCGCCAGCGCGACGAGCTGCTCGATCGAGCCGGAAAAGGACGAGATGACCGAGGACGCCACCAGCGCGGTGCCGAGATTGACCACGAGCCATGGCGCGCGCGAGCGCACCGAACGCACGACGGTGTCGGTCTGGCTCGCATCGGAAACGCCGGCGAGGCGCAGCATGTCCTCGCTCGATTCCTCCTGCACGACATCGACGATGTCATCGACCGTGACCATGCCGGTGAGCTTGCCGTCGGCGTCCACCACCGGCGCGGAGGCGAGGTGATATTTCTGGAAGGCGTGGGCCACCTCCTCCTGGTCCATCTCGGGACGGATGAGGATCGCGGGCGGGCGCATGATCGCGGAAAGCGGCGTGTCGCGCGTGGCGCGCAAGAGCGTGGAGACCGGCGCCGCGCCAATCGGGCGCATGCGCGGATCGACGACGTACACCTCGAAGAACACGTCCGGCAGCTCGGCGTGATCGGCGCGCAGGCGATCGATCACCTGTCCCACGCTCGCTCCTTCCGGCGCAGCGACATATTCGCGCTGCATGAGCCGGCCGGCGGTCTCCTCGTCGAAGGAAAGCGCCTCCTCGACCGCGTGGCGCACGTCGGCGGAGGCCGCGGCGAGCACCACCCCCAGCTTCTCGCGCTCGACATCGGCGGCGACGGCGGCGGCGTCGTCGGTGTCGAGCTCGCCGAGCGCCTTGCCGATATAATCCGCCGGCAGGACCTGCAGCGCTTCCTCGCGCCGCTCCCAGGAGAGATTGGCGAGGAATTCGGTCGGCAGCTCGGGACCGATCAGCTTCAGCGCGTGGCGCATCGCCTCGCCCGGCAATTGCTCGACGATGTCGGCAAGGTCGGCGGGATCGAGATCCTTCAGCAGCTGCCTGAGCAGCGGGCCGTCGCGGTCGCCGGCGGCGCCCACCACGCGCGCCAGGAAGGCGGGATCGTCTGCGGCCCGCTTGGCGGCTTCGGCCTCTTCAGCTTCGGGCGGGCTTGCCTCGTCCATGCTCATCGCGCCCGCTCCCGCACGCAAGGAACGGCGTCGGTTCGAGCCCCTCGTCTCAACCGGCGCCTAAGCGCGCTTCAAGTTTTGAGGCCGCCGCTCGCCGCGAGCGCCAGCGTGGGCTCTAGAAGCCGGTTCGACGGCCCCGTCAAGCGCAATGCGCACGGCGCGCGCGGCGGGCGTTATTGCGTCGTGCGCGGGGCATCGACCTGCACGTCGGCGACGGCGCCGGAGCGGGCGATGGCAATGGCCTGGTTCGGCGTCGCCTCCATCACGAAGAGCCCGCCGGGAATGGCCTGGATGTTCTGCGCGCCGGCGGCGCGCGCGGCTGCGGTCGCGGCGGAGGCGGCGCTGGCGAGCGTTCCCTTGGCCTTGACGATGATGCGCACGGGCTGATCGGTGGACATGCTCTCGAACGTGGCGACGGCGCGGTCGATCGGATCGGCGCTGGCGGCCATGGCGACCTCCGTTGTGCCTGGAGCGCTGCCGCGCAGGGATTGCGCGGCGGCGAGAAGCGCGATGCGCGGACGGTCCCGCACGGTCACGCCGGTGGATTTGAGCGCGGTCTCGATGGCGTCGAGCGACGCGTTCGGAACCAGCGAGCGCAACAACGCGAAGGCGCCCGCGACATGCGGCGTCGCCATCGAGGTGCCGTTGTAAGCGGCGAAGCCGCCGCCGGGCACAGACGAATTGATCGCGACGCCCGGCGCAAGCACATCCACTTGCGGGCCGCGATTGGAGAACGGCGCGATCTGGTCGAGCTTCGAGGTCGCGCCGACCGTCACGGCCGTGGAGATGCAGCCGGGGAAGCTCACCGCGTCGCCGAAGCCGTCATTGCCCGAGGCGATGACGACGGCCACGCCCGCGGCGCGCAATTCGTCGATCACGGGCTTGGTCACATCCGTATCGCAAGCTGTCGTGGCGCGGCCGCCGCCGAGGCTCATGTTCGCGGCGGCGATGCGGCGCGCGCCGGCGAGCTGGCGCACGTGATCAAGCGCGCGGATCTGATCGGACGTGAAGGACGCGATGCACGGGCTCGGCTGGCCGGAACCGCTGCAAGGCGTGCGCCCGGCGCGATCGACGAAGCGGGAAAAAACCTGCACCGCGACGATCTCGGCGTCGGGGGCGATCCCGGAGAAGTCGCGGCCGCGACCGGCGGCGATGCCGGCGACGTGCGTGCCGTGCGTGCAGCCCTCGGCGTTGCACGGGCGGGCGGCGCCCGCGCCGATCTCGGAGGATTGGCCGTTGGGGCACACCGATTCAGAGCCGGACACGGCCGAGGTGGAGGAGAAGCATGCTTCGGCGGTCACGCGGCCGGAAAGGAAGGGATGGCGCGCATCGACGCCGGTGTCGAGGATCGCCACCGACTGCCCCGCCCCGCGACCGCCGAGCGCCCAGACTTGCGGCGCGCCGACGATGCGCGCGGATTCGGCGAGCGTGGGGCGCGCCAGACGATCTTCGACCAGCACGTCATAGGCGCCGCTCTCGGCCATCTGGTCGAGCTGGGCGCGGGTGACTTCCGCGACGATGAGCGGGCGCTCGCCGAGCGCGGCGGCAGTGGCGACGCCGCCCGACTGGAGCGCGGCCAGGGCCTCGGCGCGCTCGTCGGCGACCGCCGCGGGCGTGGCGTTCTCGGGCGTGCGCACGCGCGCGATGACACGGACGGCGCCGGCTTCGTCGGCTCTCGCCTGAAGGACCGAAAGCCCCTCGGCGGGCGCGGGCGGCGGCGCAGGCGGCGCGGTCTGGCCGCAGGCGACCGCCAAAGCGGCCAGGACGAGGATCAAAGCCGGCTTGGTCTTCATGGGAGCGCCTCCGGGATGCGACTTAGCACGCCGGGCGGGGCCGGGCGATTGCGGCTTTCACCGCCCGGCGATTTCGCGCGGATCGACGGAGCGTGAATGCAATCGTTTCTACTAAGCCTTGTTTGCGCAGAACATATTGTTAGACAATGAGCGAAGAGAGCGCGCGCCGCAGAGCGCCGCCAGCCCCGGGGGAGCGCACATGGGACGAAGCGGGCATAGAAGGACGCTGCGCGCCATCGGCGCCCTTGCTGCGGGCGCTGCGCTCGCATTGGCCTGGAGCGCTCCAGCAGCGGCGCGAACGCAAGGGCCCGGTGAACCCGTCGCCGAAGTCGATCTGAGCGGCAACGGCCCCGATCTCGCAGCCTCGGTCCCCGACATCGCCATCGATCCGACAGATCCCAAACGCATCGCGATCGTCTGGCGCACGATCGCGATGACGACGGAGCCTCAAACGGGATCGCGGCGCTCGGTGTGCCATCTGTCGCGTTCGAGCGACGGCGGCGTGAGCTTCAGCCACGAGACGATCGATTGGGGCATGGCCGACACCCCGCAATGCAACGCGCCCTATGTCGATTTCGCGGCGAACGGCGATCTCTATATGGGCGCCACGCTGGTTGCGCGCGCGCCGCTCAATCCGCCGGAAGGCTTCCATGCGTTCGGCCGCGCGGCGTTCCGCAAGTCGCACGATTTCGGCGCGACATGGTCCGCTACCGCAAGCGTCGTGGCGACCGATTCCTACGATCGCTTCGCGCAGAACCCGGCCATCCCGGACGCCGCCAAGCGCACGCCCTGGGACGGCGCGCGCGGCGTCGTCGATCGCAGCACCGGCGCGATCTATGTCGGGGGCGGCTATCCCGCTCCGCCCGGCGGCGCGGCGCATTCGGAACGCTTCTATTCCGCCTCGCGCGACGGCGGCGAAACATGGGGACCGATCCGCGCCTGGGGATCCGCGGACTGGCCGCAGCGCTGGGACGGACGCATGCTCGCCGCGCACGGCAGGTTCGCCTACGCCTATGTCGCGGGACGCACGCCGCGGACCGGCGCGTGCCTGTGCGTGGTGTTCGCCTCCAGCGCCGATGACGGCGTCACCGTGCGCCGAAGGCTCGTCACCCGGATCAGCGGCGTCGATATGCTCGTTCACTATCCGACCTTCGTCGCGAGCCCGAAGACGGCAGGAACGTATGCGCTGGCGGTGCTTTCCGACGATGCGACGCGGATTGTCGTGCACACGACGGCCAATGAAGGCGCGCGCTGGACCGCGACGGAAGTCCAGGGCGGCGCAGGCGTGACGCGCGCGTCGCGCCCAGCTCTTGCGTACACGCCGAACGGCGCGCTGGCGCTGGTCTGGCGCGGCTATCATGAGGACGGTTCGTACGACATCTACGCGTCCGCGTCCGCTGACGGCCGCGGCTTCGGCGCGCCTGTCCGCCTCTCGCGCGCCAGCTCGCGCACGCCGGAAAGCGTCATGGCCGATTACGCCGTACGCGGAGATTTCATCACCGCCGCGAAAGCGGACGACGGCTTCGTGCACGCGGCCTGGACCGACTGGCGCGGCGGAACCGAAGCGCGCGTCTATTATGGCCGCGCGCCGCTGTCGCTGCTCTTGAACTCCACACCGGCGCGCTGAAGCGGCCCTTATAGACGGAGCGGGATCATGAAGAACGTGTACAGGCGTTTCGCCGCCGCGGCCGCGATGGGCGCGGCCCTGCTGGGGGCAAGCGCCGCTTGGGCGCAAACCCATGAAGGGACGGTCGCGGGCGGCGCGAAATGGAGCGTCGAGGTTCCCGACACCTGGAACGGGGTGCTCGTCACGTTCGGCAATCCCAACCGCGAGGTCGGCGCGGCGCTTCAGGCTCTCGGCTTCGCGGTGGGGCGATTCACGGCGCGTCCGGGCATCGGCTTGCGGCCGCGCGAATGGGCGAACGATCAGCTCGCCTCTTTGCGCGACATTCGCACGCGCGTTGCGCCGCGGACGGTGATCAGCGTGGGATATTCCGGCCCCGGCCTCGTCAACACGATGCTCTCGGAGGATGCGGGCGGGCTGACGCAAGGCGCGGTGACCGGCTGCGCGCTCAGCGTCGGATTGCGCAACCTCTTCAATGCGCACCTCGACGGCGCGCATGCGCTTTCGGTGCTGCTGGCGCCGGGCGAGACCATCAAGCTCGTCGACTTCACGGACGCGCTCGAGATCAACCGCACGGTCGCGCAGATGCGAGCGGCCGTGATGCGCGCGCAGCAGACGCCTGAAGGGCGGGCGCGCATCGCACTCGTCGGCGCCTTTGGCCTCATGCCGACCTGGTTCGATCCGGGCGCTGCGCCTCCGGGGGCAGACGATTTCGACGCGCAGGAGATCGCGCAATACAATCATCTGACCGCGCTCAACGTGAACGGCATCGAGAGCGCCGTCGTCGAAGGCGGCGCGCAACGCCCCGAAGGCGGCTGGCCTGCCGTCACCGCCGGCGGCAACCTTTCCTTCATCGCCCATTCGCGCTTCGACATCGAACGTCTGGCGGGCGGCAATACGAGCTCCAATGTCGGGGTCGATTATGCGCGCCTCTTGGCGCAGGCGCCGACGCGCAGGCAAGTCGAGGCGCTCTATGCGCGCGCAGGGCTCGATCTCGCGGCGGACCTGCGGCGACTGAGCGAAGCGGCGAACATCAGCGCCGCGCCTGGCGCGATCGCGTGGACTGCGCAGAATGCTACCGCCTCCGGGCGCTTGCGCGTGCCGATGCTGAGCATCCGGCCGATCAGCGACATCGCGGGGCCGCAATACGACACCTGGTACGCCGCGCGCGTGCGCGAGGCGGGCAAGAGCGGATTGCTGCGCCAGGCCTATGTGCAGGAAGTCGGCCATTGCCGGTTCACGCCGGCGGAAGCGACAGCGGCGGTCCTGACCGTCAAGGCGCGCATCGAGAGCGGACGCTGGGGCGACAGCACGGCTCCGCAAGCGCTGCAGGCGCTGGCGGAATCGCTCAATCTGGGGCGCGCGGCGTTCGTTTCGTTCACGCCTGGGCCATTCCTTTCCGACCGCGATCGCGCGCCCTGATCAGGTTCCGGGAGGTCCGGCCTTGAGGTCGCAGAACCGGACCTCGCCGGGACGCACGGTCACGCTCTCATAGACGCCGGCGGCGATGTAGGGGTCGGCCCGTGCGACGCTTTCGGCCTCGGCGAGCGTCTCGGCGTCGAGGATCAACAGGCTGCCGATCATCTCCCGTTGCGGCGAGTGGATCTGCATCGCGAGGCGCAGCGACTTCAGCTTCATCCGGTAGTCCAGATGCGCGGCCCTGTGCGGCTCCAAGCGGGCGCTCGCGTCAGGCCCCATCTTGTATTCGGCGATGAACTGCATTCCAGCCTCCAGGCGTAAGGGCCGCATGCGGCCACCTCATTTGGGTCTTGTCGTCGTCTTCCCCGCGTCCACGTAGGGAGACAGAAGCTTCTGCCGCGACTTGGCGACGAGCTTCGCAGCCTCCTGCAGGTGATGCAGCGCCTGCTTGATATCGTCCATCGCGGCGGCGCCCATTATCTCGGCGAGCTTTGCTTCGTACGCGAGCGACATGGGCGCCACGCGATCATAGAGCTCGCGGCCGGAGCGGGTGAGCGCGAGATAATAGGAGCGTCCGTCGGTCGCGTGCGAGGACGTTCGCACGAGACCGCGATCGATCAGCGCGCGCGCGGCGCGGCTGACGGCGAACTTCTCCATCACCGTGCGCTCGACGATGGTCTGCTGGGTCAGCTCCGCTTCTTCGGCCAGCACCGAAAGCACGGCCAATTCCGGCATGTTCAAGCCCAAGCGCCGGTAATAGGGCGCGATGACCTTGAACACGTCGCTCGCGGCGACGCCGAGGCGGTACGGAAGATAGTGATCCAGCCGCAAGGCAGTGGACGGTTTGGCGGACTTGCCCGCCCTCTTGCTGACTCTGGCCACGCGATCCTCGATGGTTTGTCCCAGCGTGCAAGAGCGGCGCGGCGACTGCAAGCCTGCACCTTTATTCGGCTGGCTTTTCCCGCGTCTGGGGCATATAGTCGTAAGTGCTACTAAATCGGAGGCGCCATGTTTCCCTGGAGCGACGTCGTGTCGCCCACCGATCTGGCCGCCTTCGCGCGTCCGCCGGCGCCGCTCGAGGGGCCGATGCGGGCCGGGCGCGCGCCGGCGCTGCTGATCGTCGATATGACGCGGATGTTCGTGGACGGGGCCTATCCGAGCGGCTGCGCTCCGGCCTCGGCAGGCGCGGTCAAGGCGAACGCGCAGCTGCTGCAATGTGCGCGGGAGGCGAAGCTCCCGGTGTTCTTCACCAAGGCCTACGCCGATCCGCTGCATGAGCCGACCGACGCAGAGAAAGGACTCTGGAAGCACGGCCGCCTCGATGTCCCGGGCCTGCCGCCCGGCGACGTCATCATCGAGGAATTGGCGCCCGCGCCGGGCGAGACCATCGTGTGCAAGGGAAGCAAGCCGAGCGCCTTCTTCGGCACGCCGCTCGCTGCCATGCTCATCGCGCTCGGCGTCGATACGCTCATCGTCACGGGCATCTCGACCAGCGGCTGCGTGCGGGCGACGGCGCTCGACGGCTTCCAGCATAATTTCCACGTCGTCATTCCGCACGAAGCCACGGCGGATCGGTGCGCAGTCTCGCACAAGGTCAACCTTTTCGATCTGCACATGAAGTACGCCCACGTCGCCACGACCGAGGCGGCGCTCGCCTACATGCGGGAACAAGCCAAGCGCTGAGGAGAGCGGATTTGAGCAAGTATGCCGACGATCGCGTGCTGTCGCCGGAGACCAAGCCCTTGCGCAGCTGGCCCGGCGGCAAGGGGCTGGCGGTTTGGATCGTCCATAATGTCGAATGCTGGCCGATCGACTATCTCGGGCCGGGCGGCATGCCGTGGCCGCAGCAGCCGCCGGACGTGCCCAACTCGACGTTCCGGGAATACGGCAATCGCGTCGGCGTCTGGCGGCTCATCGAGATGCACGACGCGCTCGGCATCCCGGCCAGCGTGGCGCTCAACGGCGCGATGTGCACGGCCCATCCAGAAGTGGTGGAGGCGCTCAATGTGCGCGGCTGGGACATCATGGGGCACGGGGTCGATCAGTCGCGTCCGCTCAATCGCATTCCGCCGCAGGAAGAGGCCGGCGACATCGACGCGACGCTCGATGCGATCGAGGCGTTCTGCGGCAAGCGGCCCGAAGGCTGGCTCGGCCCGGGCCTGGCGCAGACGCACGCCACGCCGGATCTGCTGGCCGCGCGCGGCGTCCGTTACATCGCCGACCGGCTCGATCATCACCAGCCCTATTATGTGCGCACGGCGAGCGATCCGTTGGTGGCGGTGCCCTACTCGCTCGATCTCAACGACTATTCCGCGTTCGGGACGATGGCGTTCACGGGACGCCAGTACGCCGAGATGCTCACCGACCAGTTCGATGCGTTGCTCGCTGAATCGCGGCGCGAGGCGCGCGTGATGTGCATTCCGCTGCACACGTATCTGAGCGGGGCCCCGCACCGGAGCGTGCATATCGCGAGGGCGCTGGCGCACATGAAGGCGCAACCGGGCGCCTGGATCACGACGGGCGCGGAGATCGCGCGCGCCTTCCGCGCGCAAACCTGATCAGCCGCGCGCGCCGATCGCGGGAAAGCGCGGCAGCAGCCAGAAGAGCGGCGGCAGCGCGACGATCACAGTGAGGATCACGTAGTAACTCGGCGCGGCGGGATCGCCCGTGCTGGAGGTGAGCGCGCTGTAGATCAGCGGTGCGAAGCCGCCGAAGAGCGTGAACGCGGCTGCGCTGCTGAGCGAGGCGGCGGTCAGCCGGCCGCGCACGGGAAATATGTCGTTGACGATCGTCGTGGTCGTCACGGTCTGCGCGGCGCTGGCGATGGTCAGCGCGATCTGCAGCACCACCAGCCGCTCAAGGCTCGGCGCGGCCGCGAGCCAGACGAAGAGCGGCCACACCATGAGCCCGATGGCCAGCGTCGAAAAGAGCCACAGCGTGCGGCTGCTCAAGAAGCGGTCGCGGATGAGGCCCATGAGCGGCGCGCAGACGCCGAGCGTGAGCCCAGAGGCAAGTCCGGCCGCGTAGCCGGCGGCGGGCGCCATGCCAAGCGAAGCGACGCTGTGGCTCGGCAGATAGATCATGAGATAGGTGATGGCCACGCCGGGCGAATAGAGGAACATCACCACGAGGATGCGTCCGAGATTCTTGCCCAGGATCTCGCGAACGGATTTCGGCGCGGTCTTTTCCGCCGTCTTGAAGGCCTCGGTCTCTTCGGTGCGACGACGGATGTACCATCCGATCGGCGCGACGATGGCGCCGAACAGGAAGGGCAGCCGCCACGCCCATTCCTCGAGCGCCGTGGGCGTGAAAGAGACCGCAAGCAGCGTGCTTGCGCCCGCGGCGAGGACGCCGGTCAACCCGAAGGCCGCGAGCATCCAGCCGATGCGTTCGGAACGCCGGCGCCCGTCCTGCTCGGCCACGAACACCGACGCGCTGCCCTGTTCGGCGCCGGCTGCGAAGCCCTGCAGCAGGCGCGCCGCGAGAATGCCGATCGGCGCAAGAATGCCGATGGATGCGTGCGACGGCATGAGCCCAATCATCAGGCTGCCCAAGCCCATGAGCACGAGGGTCAGCGACAAGGCTGCACGGCGCCCGCGCCAGTCGCCGTAAACCCCGATCACCATCGCGCCGAGCGGCCTGGCGACGAACGACAGCCCGAACACCGCGAAGGTCATCAGCAGCGCGTTGGTCTGCGAGGCGGGGAAGAAGACCTTCGCGATCACCATCGCCATGTAGGCGAAGATCACCATGTCGAAGCCTTCAAGCGCGGTGCCGATGCCGGCGGCGATCAGCGTCCGCAGCTTTCCCGTCTTGCGCTCACCTGGGGCAGCGCCCTCGGCGCGCGCCTGGCCTTCGTCCGTCTCGCTTCCAGCCATCGCGCGCCCTCCCCTCCGATCGTCTCCGGCGCAAGCTTCAGCGACGCGCCCGCATGTAGCCCTGCTGGCGATAATAGCGCGCCGCGGCCGGGTGCAGAGGCACGCCATCGCCCTGCCACACGGTCCTTGGCTCGTAGGAATACGGCCGAACGAACCAGCGCAGGTTCGCGCGCTTCTCGTCGATCGCCTTGACGATGGCGCGGACATCCGCATCCGGCGCGTCGTCGCGCGCGAAGAAGGCCTCGCCGGAACGGGCGATCGTCGCGACATTGCGATCGACGCCGCGCAGGAAGCCCCAGCGAAGCGTCACGCGCTCGTAGCCGTTATTGGCGATGAGGTATGCGGCGACCGCATCGGGAACGTCGAGGAACCGCAGATCCGAGCGTTCGGCGGCGACGGCCCAGAAGGCGGATTCGGGATTGTTGGCGGCGCTGCCGATGTCGCTGATGAGGACGTTGAAGGCGCCCACCTGTTCCCGGTCTGGGATATTGGTCGCGATGCTTCCGCCAACGGCCGCGACGGCTTCCGGCGTCAGTCCGTAATGGTCGAGGACGATCTGCGCGCCCTGGCCGACGGCGACGATGCGAACAGGTATGCGACGGCTCAACACCTGGCCGAGATCGGTGACGCCGGTATCGGCCCGCACCGCGATGAGGAGGTAGGTGGGATCTTCGATCCTGGCGAGGAGCCGCAGGTTCCGCATCGGCGCTTCGCTGGAATAGATTCCGGTCCCCGCGTACGCCTGCGTCAGGAATTGCATCGTCGTCACGCCCATGTCGGGCACGGCGTCGAAGCGGGTGGTGACGCCGTGGCGCGCGTGCGGCGGCAGGATCGGCGGCGGCACGCGCCGGTGCGCGACGAGCCGCGGCGCTTCGGCGAGATTGCAATTCTCGCAGATGACGAAATCATAGCCCTCCGGCGCCATCGCCTCCTTCAGGAAGGACGCCAGCTCATACCACGGACATGCCTGCGGGCAGGCGCCCGTGATGACGGGGCGGCGCTCAGCGAAGCCGGTGCGCCCCACATCGATCGTGCGGCCGAGCGGCTGCGGCGGCTCCTCCGCCGCCGCGGTCCTACTTGCGAAGGCGCCCGACGAGACTGCCAGCGCAAGCGCAACCAGCCAGACTTTCAGCATCCGCATGGTGGACTTCCTCCCTCTATCGCAGCCCTCATGCATCGAAGAACGCGCAGGCGCGCACTTCGATGCTTGCGCGCGGCGGCGCGTCCGGTGGGCAGGTCGGATCGTCGAACGCGCTGTGCGGCACGCGCAGGCTCGGGTTGCGCGAATCGTAACCCAGGAAGACCAGCACCTCGTCGCGATTCATGCCGGAGAAATAGGACCAGGCATGCTTCGGGCTCGGGCGGTAGAGGCAGAAATCGTACGTGATCTCCGGCTTTCCCGGAATCTCCAGGACGCCCTTGGTCGCGAAGCGCTCCTGTGCAGAGACGGTGCGCATGTCGCAAAGGCCGAGCGGGGTATCCTGCGGCGGCGGCGACAGGACGCGCCAGACATTGTAGCAGCGGAAATGGCCGGGCGGAAATCGTCCGTCCACGGCGAAATTGTCCATCGCGACCTGCAGCGCGCCCGCATCGGCGAAGTCGCTGTGCACGCGACGCGCCGGGCGCGAGTTCGGCCGCGCGCCGGAATTGGGCGAGCGCTCGTTGAAGCGCATGCCGGATGCGAACACGAACACCCGAGATGCGCCGGTGATCTCCTGCAGCAGCGCGCGGGTTTCAGGCAGGTAGACGTTTTCGATCTCTTCCAGCGACGGCAGCTCCGAGACCGCGCTCGGCCTTGCATAGAGCGCGTACCCCTCCGCTTCGAGGCGGGGCGCATCCTTCGCGCGGCGGCGATCCACGAACGTCACTTCTGCTTCCGCCAGCGTGAAGTTCGATCGCGCGGGATTGTCCGTGTAGGAGACTGGCTCGGGACCATCGAAGGCGTCGAGATACAAGAGAGCGGCTGTCACGGCCTTTGCGTGCGCAGCGTCGCTTCGATCACCACCCATGGCTCCCTCCCGACCGCGAAAGTAGTAGCACCTGCTACCACCATGCGCAACGCGCGCGGGCGAGCGCGGCGGACGCCGGCCGCCGTCGCAGGCGTGGGGGCTGATGAGGGCGGGGGCGCGGCTGGGCGGCGGGGCGTGTCGGCGGCCGGCGGGGCCGCCGCCGCACCGCATCCGGCGCCGCCGGGACCGAGGCGCCTCAAAATCCGCTGACTTTTCAGGCTGGTGCGCTCGAGAGGACTCGAACCTCCACGATGTTACTCGCTAGCACCTCAAGCTAGTGCGTCTACCAATTCCGCCACGAGCGCATGAAGCGCGCGGGGGTAACAGAAAGGCATGGCGACCACAAGGCAGTTCGGGTGGGCGGTTGGGACCGGGCGAGCCCGGGGACGCCCGTCATCCGGGAACCCGGGCGCGCAGGCCGGCGTTGTCCTTCCCGGCCGCGACAGGCGCGGCGCCAGTCTGGGATGGAACCACATGACCAATCTTTCCAAGAAGCTCACAGCGCTCGGCTTCGTGCTCAGCGCGCTCGCGGTTTCGGCCTGCAACACCGTGGAGGGCGCGGGCAAGGACATCCAGCAAACCGGCCAGGCGATCGAAGAGACCGCCGAGGAGACCAATGACGGCGATCCGAACACGCCGTAACGTGCTTCTGGAGAAGCGGGCCGGAGGGCAGCCCTCCGGCGCCCTCCTGCGGCAACTGCACACCACGCACGCGGGGCCTGCGGAAATGGTCTAAGAAGCGCGGACGGACGCCCTGGTATGGGAGAGCGTCCGGTCTTCGAGGGGGACCATGATCCGATTGAGTTTGGCCGCGCTGGCGCTGGCTCTCAGCGCGTTTTCCGTGGCGGCTTGCAACACCGTGCACGGGCTCGGGCGCGATATCGAGGCGGCCGGACGGGGCATCGCGCGCTCGTCGGACGAGGTCCGCTCAGACCATCGCCGCAAGAGCCCGCCGGCGCAGTCGCAGCGCGCGCCGGCCCCCACCACGACCACGACATCGCCGCCCTCGCGGTAAGTTTCGGAGGCTGGCGCCGGGCGCCGCCCCCTCCGGCCGCTTCGCGGCCACCTCCCCCGTGAACGGGGGAGGAAGGCGCCTCATCCTGCAGCCCTAGTCGTTGGCGAAGAATTCGTGGACGTCGGCGGCGTCGGTGACGGTCACGGAAAGCTTGTCGTTCTCGATCGTGACCTGGCCGCGCGCGATCGGGTGGTTGTTCGCCAGGATCCACAATTCGTCCGATTCACGCGCGTCGAGCGGGATCACCGCGCCGCGGCCCATGCGCAGCAGCTGACGCATCGGCAGGCGCGAACGGCCCAGCACGACGGATATCTCGACCTTCACGGCTTCGATCTGGCTTTTGGTGGACACGGCCTCTCCCGATATTAGGGGAGTGTCTGCTTGAGTCCGTTGCGAGGCGATGAACGACGCCGGGATCATCGAATGGGCCGTTTCGCCCGGTCTTGTCGCTTACGAGCCGGCCGCGGCGGCGATGGAGGCGCGCGCGGCGGCCATCGCGGAAGGCCGGGCGCGCGAACTCGTTTGGCTTCTGGAACATCCCCCGCTCTACACCGCCGGCGTGAGCGCCAAGGAGAGCGATCTTCTGGAGCCGGCGCGGCTGCCGATCTTCCGCACCGGGCGCGGCGGGCAGTTCACGTATCATGGGCCGGGGCAGCGCGTGGTCTATCTCATGCTCGACCTCAGGACGCGTGGGCGCGACGTGAAGCGCTATATCGGCGACCTGGAGCGCTGGCTGATCGCGGCGCTGGCCGGCTTCGGGGTGGAGGGCCTCATCCGGCCCGATCGCGTGGGCGTGTGGGTGGCGCGCACTGCGATGACCGACGACAAGATCGCGGCGATCGGCGTGCGCGTGCGGCGCTGGGTGACGTTTCACGGCATCGCTTTGAACGTCGCGCCGGATTTGTCGCACTATGACGGCATCGTGCCGTGCGGTGTGACCGCGCATGGCGTGACGAGCCTGGCGGCGCTCGGCGTCAATGCATCGATGGCGGACGTGGACGCGGCGCTCAAGCAGGCGTTTGAGGCGGTCTTCGGCGCAGTCGCCGCCGCTCCGGCGCCGCTTCGCTGAGGCCGGAACGCCTGCAACGTTCAATGACTCACATTCGCCGCGCCACGGGTGTAGAGCGTGCATCCAACGAAAAGGGAGGGCGCATGATCGACCGTCGTAAAATTCTAAAGGGCGCAGCGGGCGCCTCGGCGCTGTCCGCGTGCGGAGCGCTTGGCGTTGCCGCGCAGGCGGGAAGCGCGGCGGCGCAGCCGGCGGCGCGCAGCTATCTGCGGATCGCGACGGAGGAAGCATGCTCCTTCCCGGAGATCGTCTCGGAAATGGGCCTCGTGGCAGCGCGCGGGGGAACGAACCTCGACATGGAGCTGATCACCGCGATCTACGGTCCCAACGCGCCTGAAGTGGGACGCCGCGCGGTGGCGCCGCTGCTCGATGTGGGCGCGGGGCGGATCGCGGAGATGGACCGCGCGGGCGTCGATATGCATGTGCTCTCGCTCACCTCGCCGGGCGTGCAGATGTTCGCGCCGGACCGCGCCGTGGCGCTGGCGGAGCTCGCCAACGACAAGCTGGCGGCGGCGATCCGGCGGTATCCGACGCGCTTCGCAGGCCTCGCGGCGGTGGCGCCGCAGAACCCACAGGCCGCCGCGCGGGAGATGGAGCGGGCGATCAATCGCCTGCGCCTGAACGGCTTCATCATCAATTCGCATACGGACAATCGCTATCTCGATGAGGAATTCTTCTGGCCGATCCTGGAGGCGGCCGAAGCGCTCGACCGGCCGATCTATATCCATCCGCGCAATCCCTCGGACGGGATGGCCGGCCCGTTCCGCGGCGTGAGCCTGCCGGGCTATGCGTTCGGGATGGAGACGAGCGTGCATGCGCTGCGGCTTCTGTTCCGCGGCGTGTTCGATCGGTTCCCGAAGCTGAAGATCGTGCTCGGGCACATGGGCGAAGGGATCCATTTCTGGCAGGCGCGGCTCGACCGGCGGTATCTCTCGAGCTCCTATGCGAGCGGCTATGTGCGCTTGAGCCTGATGCCGAGCGAATACCTGAAGCGGAATTTCGCGATCACGACGAGCGGCGCTGAAAGCCACGAGGCGCTGGAGTATTCGATCAAGACGCTCGGCGCCGATCACGTGATGTGGGCGATCGATTATCCGTACGAGCCGACGCAATCGGCGGTGGATTTTCTGGAGAGCGCGCCGATCACGCCGGAGCAGAAGGCGATGATCTTCGAGCAGAACGCAGAGCGCGTGTTCCATATCGAGAGGCCGGCGCCGCGGCGGCGGCGCTGAGCCCAGCTCGGAATGAAGTATGCGGGCCTGAAGGCCCGCGTTCCAACCTTGCGGACGTCTAGGCTAGTTCAACGAGGACTTCGTCGGCCATGACGCTGGCGCCGGCGGCGACGAGGACTTTCGAGACGATTCCGTCGCGTTCGGCGCGGATGATGTTCTGCATCTTCATCGCTTCGACGATGGCGACGCCTTCGCCGGTCTTCACTTCGCGGCCCACGGCCGTCTCGATGGTGACGACGAGGCCGGGCATCGGCGAGACGATGAGTTTCGAGGTATCGGCTGGTTGCTTTTCCGGCAGGCGGCGGTGCAATTCCGCGCCGCGGGCGCTGGCGACGAGCGCGCGGGCGGCGACGCCGCGACGCTGCAGGGTGAAGCCTTCGCCGGTCGGCTTGATCTTCAGCACGAAGGGCGCGCCGGCATAAGAGCCGCGCATGAGCGGCTGACCCGGGCGCCAATCGGCGGCGAGGGGTTTCGCGGCGCCCTTGTCGATGGCGACGAGCGCCCCCTCTTCCGTGAGCGTGACGCGCGTCGGCGCGTGCGCGCCGCCGAGCGAGACGACCCATTCGGAGGCTGCGCCGTTGCGGATATCCGCCATGCGGCCGGAGATGCGGCGCGCGCGATCGGCGCCGAAAGCGTGCGCGAAGGCGGCGGCGGCGATGAGCAATTCTGTGTCGTCCGGCGTCGGCGTCGCGCCTTTGAAGCCGTCGGGGAAATGCTGCTTGATGAAGGCGGTGGTGAAATCGCCGGAGCGGAAATCCGGCTCCTGCATCATCGCGCCGAGGAAGCCGACATTGTGCTGCAGGCCGTCGATGAGGAAGCCGTCAAGGGCGCGGGCCTGCGCGTCGAGCGCGGCGAGGCGGTTCGGCGCATGGGTGACGAGCTTGGCGATCATCGGATCGTAATAGATGGAGATCTCGTCGCCTTCGCGGACGCCGCTGTCGTTGCGGACGGTGGCGTCGCCGTCGGGACCTTCCGCAGGCGGACGATAGGTCTTGAGGCGGCCGATGGAGGGGAGGAAGTTGCGCTGGGGATCTTCCGCATAGATGCGGCTTTCGACCGCCCAGCCGTTGATCTTCACCTCCTTCTGGGTGATCGGCAGCTTCTCGCCGTTGGCGACGCGGATCATGAGCTCGACGAGGTCGAGGCCGGTGATCATCTCGGTGACCGGGTGCTCGACCTGGAGGCGGGTGTTCATCTCCAGGAAGTAGAAGCTCTTGTCGGCGCCGGAGGCGACAAACTCGACCGTGCCGGCGCTGTCGTAGCCGACGGCCTTGGAGAGCGCGACCGCCTGGGCGCCCATCTTCGCGCGCGTTTCGGCGTCGAGGAGGCTCGACGGCGCCTCTTCGATGACTTTCTGGTTGCGGCGCTGGATGGAGCATTCGCGCTCATTCAGGTGCACGACGTGCCCGTGCTTGTCGCCCATCACCTGGATCTCGATGTGGCGCGGCGCGCGGACGAATTTTTCGATGAGGATGCGGTCGTCGCCGAAGGAGGCTTTCGCTTCGGCTTTCACGGCGGGGAAGCCCTCCTCCACCTCTTTCCTGTTCTCTGCAACGCGGATGCCTTTGCCGCCGCCGCCGGCGGAGGCCTTGATCATCACCGGGTAGCCGATCTCCTCGGCGACAGCGACGGCGTGCTTCACGCCGTCGATCTCGCCCATGAAGCCGGGCACGGTGGAGACGCCGGCTTCGGCCGCGGCGCGCTTGGATTCGAGCTTGTCGCCCATGGCGCGGATGGCGCCCACATTGGGTCCGATGAAGACGATTTTTTCCCGGGCGAGCCGATCCGCAAATTCGGCGTTCTCGGAGAGGAAGCCGAAGCCGGGGTGCACCGCCTGGGCGCCCGATTGGCGCACCGCTGCCACGATCTTGTCGGCGAGGAGATAGGATTGCGCCGCGGGCGCGGGGCCGATGAGGATCGTTTCGTCGGCCATGTCGGCGGCGAGGCTGTCGCGGTCGGCCTCGGAGACGACAAGGGCGGTCTTGATGCCCATCCGGCGCGCCGTCTTGATGATGCGGACGGCGATCTCGCCGCGATTGGCGATCAAGATCTTATCGAACATCGAATCCTCCGGCGCGTCAGCGGGTGGGCATAGACCCATGCCGCACGGAACGCCACGGGGGCGGCCTGACGCGCGGAAGAAAGCTCAATAGTCGAACAATTTGCGGTCGCGCTCGGCGCGGGCGACGGATTGGGCGAGCACGTGGGCGGCGAGGGCGTCGCGGTCGAAGCCGCGGGTCTCGCCGGAGGGGTCGAGATTGTGCTCCGCGACGATGGCGGCGAGCGTCGCCTGGTCGAAGGCGGAAAGCGCCGATTGCAGGGCGTCGGCGCCCTCGCGCTGAAAAAGGCCGACGGGATTGATCGCCACCGGCGGCGGCGCGGCCTTGGGCTTCTTCTTGAGGCGGCCCGGCGGAGGCGCGCCGAACGAGGTGTTGGGCGACACCGCCGGCGCAGGCGCCTCCTCCGCGACGGGCGCTTCCATCTCCTCGATCAGATCATCGGAGACGTCGCGGCGCGAGTCGTGCGTGCGGAGCACGGCGTCGATGCGGTCGGCGAAATCGGGATTGCGCTTCGCCTCGCGGCGAATTTCGTGGAAGAGGCGCAGGAGCGTCTTGTTCAGGCTCATTGGCTTTTCCGTTTGAGCGCGTGATTCACGGAAAACCGGTCTCCACTTTTCACGATCACGCGCTCTACAAGACCGGCGAGGCGGTGATCTTGGAGAGGAATTCCTCGCCAAGACGCCGCACGATCGGGGCCATCTCGCCGTATTTCTGCTCGAAGGTGCGTTGGCTGGAAGACCATTCGGCGGCCTTGGCGATGTCCACGTGCTGGGGGATGCGGACATCGAACATGGCTTCGCCGAGATTCTCCTTGAGCAGCCCGGCTTCGGAGCGATGCAGGCTCATGGAGTCATCGTACTTGGTGGCGACGACGAACAGCATCGAGGGGCCGCCGCGGCGCTCATTGATGAGGCGGAGCGCGCGGCGGCGGAAGGTGATGAGGCCGAGGCGCGAGACATAGTCCGGGATGGTCGGGACGATGATCGCGTCGGCGGCGATGAGCGCGGCCTCGGCGAACAGCGAGATGCCGGGCGGGCAATCGATCAGGATCACGTCCATCTCGTTGACCACGCCGCGCAGCCCTTGGGCGAAGCGCTCGCAGATCCATTTCTGGATCGCGTCGATGTGGAAGCCGCGCTTCACAAAGCTTTCGATCATGTCGCGCTCGACGATGCGGAATTCGGGCGCGGCGGCGCAGAGCGCGACATCGGGCTTGCCCTTGAGGTCGGAGACGCGGGTTTCGACCAGGCTCTTGAAGGGCTTGGGCTTCTGCTGGAGCGCATAGGCCTCGAAATAGAAGTCGAGCGTGCGCTCGGCCTCGCGGAGCTCGTTCCACTTCTCCGGGCCCGCGAGCATGATCGAGGCGTTGGTCTGCGGATCGAGGTCAATCAGCAGCACGCGCTTGCGCTGATGCACCGCGAGCGTCTCGGCGAGCGAGACCGCGGTGGTCGATTTGCCGACCCCGCCCTTCATGTTGATGATCGAGACAAGCCGCGCAGGCATGACCAAACCCCTCGGATACCAACCGCCGATTATCGAACGAAATGCGCCCGCTGGCAGGTGTAATTCGGCGCGAGAGCGTATGTTTTCGGTTAATCCGGCGTCATGAAACCGAAACGACGCAAACGCTACGCCAGAAGTGGGCGTTTTGAAGGTTCGTTGCGGAATCGTTTCGACTGACGCCGCTATGGCTTCAGGTCTTCTGGCGGAGAAGCACCAATTCTTCGGCGGCGGTAGGATGCAGCGCGCACGTGGCGTCCCATTGCGCTTTGGTAAGGCCGGCTTTCACAGCGACCGCCGCCATCTGCACGATCTCGGGCGCGTCGCGGCCGGCGAGGTGGACGCCAAGCACGCGGCCGTCGCGCGGATGCACGACAAGCTTCATGAAGGCGCGCTCCTCGTTCCCGGCGAGGATGTGCTTCATCGGGCGGAAATTGGTCTTGTAGACATCCGCCTCGCCGTATTTCTGGCGCGCGGCGGCTTCGGTGAGGCCGACAGCGGCGATCGGCGGGCGGCCGAACACGGCGGTCGGCACGTCGGAGTGATCGAAGGCGGTCGGCCGCTTCAAGAACTCGGTCTCGAAATAGGCGACAGCCTCGCGGATGGCGACGGGCGTGAGGCCCAGACGGCCGGTGATGTCGCCGATGGCGGAGATGTTCGGCGCGCTGGTGCGGGAATAGGCATCGACCATGATCGCCTTGGTCTCGCTGATCGCGACGCCGGCGGCCTCCAGGCCGAGATCGCTCGTGTTCGGGTCGCGGCCGATGGCGGACATGACGAGGCCGGTTTCGATCTGGGCGCCGTCGGCGAGCGAAACGAGGTAGCCGTTCGCGGTGCGCGCGAGTTCCTTCACGTCGCCGGGGGCGATGATGTGAACGCCGGTGCGGCGCAGCTCGGCATCGACAAAGTCGCGCAGCTCGTCGTCGAAGCCGCGGAGGATGCGATTGCCGCGATAGACGAGCGTGGTCTCGACGCCGAGGCCGGAGAAGATCGTGGCGAACTCGATGGCGACATAGCCGCCGCCGAGGATCACGATGCGGTCCGGCAGGCGCTCCAGCAGGAAGGCTTCGTTGGAGCTGATGCAATGCTCGGCGCCCTTGAAGGCGGGCATGCGCGGGCGCCCGCCGGCGGCGATGAGGATACGCTCGGCTTTCAGCGCGCGCAGATCGCCCTTGAGGCGGACGGTGTCGCGGCCCTCCAGCTCGGCGCGATCTTCGATAATGTGGACGCCGGCCTTCTCAAGGTTCTGGCGGTAGATGCCGGAGAGACGGGTGACCTCGGCCTCCACGTTGTCGCGCAGGACCGGCCAGTCGAAGCGCGCCCAATCGACGGTCCAGCCGAAGCCCTTCGCGTCCTGGAAGGCGCGGCCGTATTCGGAGGCGTAGACGAGCAGCTTCTTGGGGATGCAGCCGCGCACGACGCAGGTGCCGCCGACACGGTATTCCTCGGCGATGGCGACGCGCGCGCCGGACTGCGCGGCGAGGCGCGCGGCGCGGACGCCGCCGGAACCGGCGCCGATGACGAAGAGGTCGTAATCCATCTAATTCTCCCGCGGCGGGGCAAGCTCCTCCCCCGCTTGCGGGGGAGGTGTCGCGCGCGCAGCGCGTGACGAAGGGGGAAGGTTGGCGGCTATTGTATCCCAGACGCCGTCGCTGTGAGCGAACACGTCGTTGTTTAGAAAGCGCACGACGCGCCAGCCGCGTCGTCCGAGATATTTGGTACGGCGGGCATCGTACGCTTGCTGCTCTCTAGACCAATGCGTCGCGCCATCGAGCTCGATAACGAGCTTGGCCGAGATGCAGGCAAAGTCGGCGATGTAGGGCCCGATGGGATGCTGGCGGCGAAAGCGGGCGCCGGCTAGTTGGCCGCGACGGAGGATGGTCCAGAGGAGGATTTCGGCGCGGGTCATCGTGCTGCGAAGGCCGCGCGCGAAGGCTTTGGTTTTGCGTTCGCGGCCCCTCACCCGCCCCCTCCCCCTCGCTGCGCTCGGGACCTCCCCCGTGAACGGGGGAGGAGCTTGCGCCGTACAGCTCTACGTCAGCCGTTCATATAGTTCGGCAGCCAGCCTTCGTAAGTTGCGCGCAGGTCGGCGAGGGCGATGGATTCGGCGCCGGCGGCTTTAGCGAAGCTGACGGAGGCGCCGCCGGCCGTGCCGACAAAAGAAATGGGGACGCCGGCGCTCTTTGCGCGGAGGGAAACTTCTCCCGCCTTGGCTTGCGACACGGCGATGAGGTAGCGGGCCTGGTCCTCGCCGAAGAGGAAGGCGGTGTCCTCGAGCTGGCCGGAATAGGAAAGCGCGACGCCGACGCCGGCGGAGAGCGCCATCTCGGCGGCGGCGCAGGCGAGGCCGCCGTCGGAGAGATCGTGGCAGGCGATGACGATGCCGTCCTCGATCAGTGAACGGACGAAATCGCCGTTGCGGCGCTCGGCGGCGAGATCGACCGGCGGGGGGCCGCCCTTCTCCTCGCCTCTGACTTCGCGCAGCCAGATGGATTGGCCGAGCCAGCCTTTCGTTTCGCCGACGAGGATGAGCGCGTCCCCTTCCTGCATCGCGCCGATGGAGGCGCGCCTGGCGATGTCGTTCATGAGGCCGACGCCGCCGATGGTGGGCGTGGGAAGAATGGCCTGGCCGTTGGTCTCGTTATAGAGGCTGACATTGCCGCTGATGACCGGGAAATCGAGCGCCTTGCAGGCTTCGGCCATGCCTTCGATGGCGGCGACGAGCTGGCCCATGATCTCGGGGCGCTCGGGATTGCCGAAATTCAAGTTGTCGGTGACGGCGAGGGGCTTCGCGCCAACTGCCGTGATGTTGCGCCAGGCTTCGGCGACCGCCTGCTTGCCGCCTTCGAAGGCGTCGGCCTCGACATAGCGCGGCGTGACGTCGCTGGTCATGGCGAGCGCGCGGTTGGAGCCGTGCAGGCGAACGACGGCTGCATCGCCGCCGGTGGCGGATTCATCGACCGTGTCGGTCATGACGTGGCGGTCGTATTGCTCCCAGATCCAGCGCTTGGAGGACATGTCGGGCGAGGACATGAGCTTGAGAAGGTCGTGCGCGAAACCGCCTCCGCCTTCACCGGAGACGTTGGCGGCGTCGGAACGCCCCCCCTCCCTACCCTCCCCCGCAAGGGGGGAGGGGCGCTTTATATACGGGCGTTCGTATTTCGGGGCTTCCTCCGTGAGCGGATCGAGCGGGAGATCGCAGACGGTCTTGCCATGCCATTTCAGAACGAGGCGGCCGGTATCGGTGGTCTTGCCGATGACAGCGGCGTCGAGGCCCCATTTGTGAAAGATGCGCTGGGCGTCGGCTTCGCGGCCGGGCTTCAGCGTCATGAGCATGCGCTCCTGGCTTTCGGAGAGCATGAAATCGTAGGGCGTCATGCCGAGCTCGCGCGCGGGCACGCTATCGAGATCGAGCTCGGCGCCGGCGCCGCCCTTGGAGGCCATCTCGACGGTGGAAGATGTGAGGCCGGCGGCGCCCATGTCCTGGATGCCGATGATGGCGTCGGTCTCCATCAGCTCGAGGCAGGCTTCGATGAGCAGCTTCTCGAGGAAGGGATCGCCGACTTGAACCGTTGGGCGCTGCGCTTCGGCGCTGTCGTCGAACTCGGCGGAGGCCATGGTGGCGCCGTGGATGCCGTCGCGGCCGGTCTTGGCGCCGACATAGACGATCGGATTGTTCGCGCCTTTGGCGGCGCTGGTGAAGATGCGGTCCTTGCGGGCGATGCCGACGCACATGGCGTTGACGAGGATGTTGCCGTTATAGCGGGCGTGGAAGTTCGTCTCGCCGGCGACGGTGGGCACGCCGACGCAATTGCCATAGCCGCCGATGCCGCGCACGACGCCATCAACGAGGCGGCGCGTTTTCGGATGCGAGGGATCGCCGAAGCGCAATGCGTTGAGGAGCGCGATGGGGCGCGCGCCCATGGTGAAGACGTCGCGGAGGATGCCGCCGACGCCGGTTGCGGCGCCCTGATAGGGCTCGATGAAGCTCGGATGGTTGTGGCTCTCCATCTTGAAGATGCAAGCGAGACCTTCGCCAATGTCGATGGCGCCGGCGTTCTCGCCGGGACCGTAGATGACGTGCGGCGCCTTCGTCGGCAGCTTCGCCAGATGGACGCGCGAGGATTTGTAGGAGCAGTGCTCGCTCCACATGACGGAGAAGATGCCGAGCTCGGTGACGTTCGGCGTGCGGCCGAGCAGCTTCAGGATCTTCTGGTATTCGTCGCTGGCGAGGCCGAATTGCCGGGCGAGTTCTTCGGTTCCGGGCGCTTCTGGGCTTTGGGTCATGGGCCCGGCTCTTAATCAGCGTCGGCGGGCGGGGCAAATCCCCAGGCCAGCTAGGCCATCGGCCCGTCGCCGGGGCAGGACGCGACCTTGCGGCGGGCTGTCACCACAAGAGGCAGACTGTCCCCGTTGACGAGATCGAAGCGCAGGCGCTCCCCCTCGCCTGATCCTTCTCGGCGCATGGTCCAGCAGACCTCGCGGCGGAATTGGGTGTGGCTGTAGCGGAAGCAGGCCTGGCCGTCGGATTTCACTTCAACGCGGCCCTGGCTGACGAAATCCTCCATCCGCCACCAGGTGCGGCCTTCGGGGTCGATGCATTCGCTCCAGGCGCCCTCCCCGCCCACGACCTCGCCGGAGAGGTGGTAGCCGAGGATGGCGGCGCGGACTTCGGCGGCGCCCAGGCCGGGGCCCTCGGCGGGACGATATTCCTGCTCCTCCTGTGCGGACGCGGCGGCGGCGAGCAGGCCCCAGAACGCCGCAGCCGCAATCAAGCCCCTTCGAAAGCGCATGCCCGGCTCCTCGCGATCACCCCAATCCTGGCGGGGATTTAAGTCGGTTTCATGGGGGGATCGACAGGGCCACCGGGCCCCGATACTCGAATCCGCTCGGGAATTTGGCGTTTGGAGGGACGAAGCATGCGCGAGGTCGCTTTGGCCGACCTGCCGGGCCTGGTCGGACAGGAGATCGGCGCGTCGGAATGGCTCACGATCAGCCAGGACAGGGTCGATGAATTCGCCCGCGCGACCGGCGACGACCAATGGATCCATATCGATGTCGAGCGCGCCAAGCGCGAGATGGGCGGCACGATCGCGCACGGCTATCTGACCCTCTCGCTCATCCCGGTGATGGCGCGCGACATCCTGAAGATCACCGGCGTCGGGCACGGGGTGAATTACGGCTCGGACAAGGTGCGCTTCACGAACATGGTGCGCGTCGGCGCGCGCATCCGGCTGAAGCAGAAGGTGCTCGCCTGCGAGCCGCGCGCGGGCGGCTTCCAGCTGAAGAACGAGTTCACGATGGAGGTCGAGGGCGAGAGCCGGCCGGCCTGCGTCGCGGAGACGATCGCCATCCTCTATCCCACGAAGAGCTGAGATGCTCACGGTCGTTGAGACGATCTCGCTTGCGGGCGACCGCAGGGAGCAGAACGACGACACGTGCGGCGTGGGCGTGCGCGCCGCGTGGGTGATCGACGGCGCCACCGACCTGCACGACGAGCCCGCATCAGGGGCGGCGTCGGACGCGGCGTGGATCGCGCAAGGGCTCAACCGGTTTTTGACGAGCGGCGTGCGGGACCATTCGGAAGCGGCGCTGCGGGCGACGCTGGCGGCGGCGAGCCGCGCGCTGAAGCAGGCGTTTCCATTGCCGGCGGGAGCGCCGGGCTGGATCTCGCCGCTCTGCTCGATGCTGTTCGTTGCGGAGACCGCGGACGGGATCGCGGGGATCGATCTGGGGGATTCGCGCTGCTTCGCGCGCGATGCGGCGAGCGCGCACGAAGCTGGCGGACCGGTCGGCGCGGCGGACCGGGAGAGCGCGTTCGCAGCGAAGATCGCGCAATCCTCGCCGACGCAATCGGCGGCGCTCTATCGGGCGCCGGAAGCGATCTCGGTGCTGCGCGAGCTGCGCGCGAAGCAGAACGAGACGCCCGAGGCGGCGGTGTTCACGCTCGATCCGCGGTGTGCGGAGCATGCAAGGTTCTGGACGATCCCGCTCGCGCGGCCCGCGCACATCCTCATCGCGACGGATGGGTTCTCGGCGCTCGTGGATCGCTACGGCGCATACGACGCGGGCGGGCTTGTGGAGGCGGCGCTGGAGCGCGGCCTGCAGGAGCTGGGGCGCGAGCTGCGGGCGATCGAGGCGGACGATTCCGGCGGCGCGAAACACCCGCGGTGGAAGCGCTGCGACGACGCCACGGCGATCCTGTTGAGGCTGACATGAATGCTGCAGTCGTTGGGCCGCCTACCGCGAAGCGCGAGCCCTTGCGCATCGAGCAGTTCGGCCGTGTGCGGATCGACGAATATGCGTGGCTGAAGGATGCGAACTGGCAGGAGGTGATGCGCGATCCCTCGGTGCTGAACGCGGATATCCGCGCGCACCTCGATGCGGAGAACGCGTATTCCGCTGCGCTGATGGCTTCCACCGAGGCGCTGCAGGAGAAGCTCTTCCAGGAGATGAAAGGGCGGATCAAGGAGGACGATTCCACCGTCCCCTCCCCCGACGGACCGTGGGCGTATTATGCGCGGTACGAAACCGGCGCGCAGCATCCGAAGCATGTGCGCCAGGCGCGCGGCGGGGACGGCGCTGAGGAAGTGCTGCTCGACGTCGATGCGCTGGCCATGGGCAAGGATTATTGTCATGTCGGGGAAGCGTCGCACGCGCCCGACCATGCGCTCTTCGCCTACGCGGTCGATGAGCAGGGCAGCGAATATTACGAGATCCGCGTGAAGGATCTGGCGAGCGGGGCGGAGCTGCCCGGGCCGATCGCATCGAGCTCGGGGGATTTCGCGTTCTCGCCATGCTCGCGGTTCCTCTATTGGACGTTCCGCGACGCCAACGGGCGGCCGTGCAAGGTGTATCGCCGGCCGGCGCGCGGCGGCGAAGACACGCTCATCTATGAGGAGCCGGACGAAGGCTTCTTCGTGGGCGTCGGGGTGACCGAGAGCCGCTCGCACGTGCTGATCGCGTGCGGCAATCAGGAACAGTCGGAAGTGCATGTGATTCCGGCGGCCACGCCGGAAGCTGCGCCGGCCGTGTTCACCCCGCGCGAGCCGGCGCTCCGGTATGACGTGACGCATTGGGGCGGCCGGTGGCTCATCCGCACGAACGCGGACGGGGCGATCGACTTCAAGGTGATGCAGTGCGCGGAAAGCGCGACGTCGCGCGCGCACTGGGCGGAACATACGCGGCACGAGCCGGGGCGGTTCGTTCTCGGGCTCTCGGCCTTCAAGGACTTTCTGGTGCGGTTGGAACGCGTGAACGCGCTGCCGCGAATGGTGATCCGCGCGCGGGACACGGGCGAGGAGCATGCGATCGCGTTCGAGGAGGAAGCGTTCGATCTCGATGTCGATGGCTCGTACGAGTTCGACACGTCAGTGATGCGGTTCGTCTACAATTCGCCGACGACGCCGCGGCGCTGGTTCGATTACGACATGCGCGCGCGGACGCGGGTGTTGCGGAAGACGCAGGAGATCCCGTCCGGGCACGACCCGGCGCAATACGAAACACGGCGGCTGAGCGCGAAGGCGCCCGACGGCGCGGAGGTTCCGATCACGTGCCTGATGCGGAAAGGCACGCCGCTCGACGGATCGGCGCCGCTGCTGCTCTACGGCTACGGCGCCTATGGCATCCCGATGGAGGCGGATTTCTCGATCCGCCGGCTGTCGCTGGTGGACCGCGGCTGGATCTGGGCGATCGCGCATATCCGCGGCGGCTCGGAGAAAGGCTGGGGCTGGTTCCTCGACGGGCGGCGCGAGAAGAAGACCAACACGTTCACGGATTTCGTCGCATGCGCGGAGACGCTGATCGGGGAGAGATATTGTCGCGCAGGGAACATCGTCGCGTATGGCGGATCGGCGGGCGGGATGCTGATGGGCGCGGCAGCGAACATGCGGCCCGATCTCTGGGCCGGGGTGATCGGGGCAGTGCCGTTCGTGGACGTGCTCAACACGATGAGCGATCCCAGCTTGCCGCTCACGCCGCCGGAATGGCCCGAATGGGGCAATCCGACCACGGACGAAGCGGCGTACGATCGCATCGCGTCCTACAGCCCGTACGACAATGTGGCGGCGAAGCCGTATCCCGCGATCCTGGCGACGGGCGGGCTTTCCGATCCGCGCGTGACCTATTGGGAGCCGGCGAAGTGGATTGCGCGGCTGCGCGCGAACTCCACGAGCGGACGACCGGTGCTGATGAAGCTCAACATGGAGGCCGGGCACGGCGGCGCGTCGGGGCGCTTCGACTTCCTGCGCGAGATCGCGTTCGACTACGCCTTCGCGCTGAAGGCCGTAGGCGCGACCGAAGTGGGCGGCGGATTTTGATCACACTTCAGGACGAGCTTCGCGAAAGAACCGGAAGAAGTCGCGCTTGGGCGCCGGCGGCGGATCGAGCGCGGGCGAGAGCCTTGGCTGGAACGGCAGTTTCTTGAGCACCTCGACGCGCGCGCTTTCGGGCGGGCCGCGAAAGCGGAGCGTCGCGTCGGACTCTTCCTGACGCATTGTCCAAAGCGGCCTGCCGTCCACGAGCCCTGTCACACTGCTGACGATTTCTGGCACCGTAGGATCGCAGACGGCGTGAGAAAGTTTGAGCCCCTCGATCTCCGTGACGAGGTAGGTTTTGTGCTGCAGCTTGCGCTCGTTAACGAAGAGGATCGGGACGCCATAGCCGATCGCCGCGAGTTGAACTTCCCATGTCACCCAATCCGAGCGCGTCACACCGGGCCTGCTAGGCGCTACCAGCACATCCGAGGTGTAGATGCGCGCGGCGATCTCCGCTTGAAGCTTTAGCTTTGGCAGCCGCCCGCCGCGCGGCCCGCGCATGACTTGGTCTTTTCCGAGCGAGATGTCCTGGACGGCGATGCTGTTTGAGCGCAGGGCGCGAAACACCTCGTCATAGAGCGCTTGGTCTTTCCCATGGCGATGGCTGACGAATATTCGGATCCGTCGCTCTTCACCGTCGGGCCTCCAATATTCAAACGGCGTCCATGTCATGGCCCCACCCCACGTTGTCTTTGTGGATGGCACGCAACCGCCATTTCTCGCGCCGGTCAAGCCAAGGCGCTAGGGGCGCAAATCACTCCGCGATCCTGGATTTCGTCACGCTGCGTGGGATCACCCTTCCCTCCAGTGGACGGAAGGCGCCTCTGCCGGCGAGCGGCTAGCGCCGCGCGTGGAGGCGCGCGGTGAGGATTTCCTGCAGGCCCGCTTCGGTGAGGACGCCGTCGTGATCGACGTCGAGGCGCGCGAAGCGATCGGCGGCGGCGGCGGCGAATTCCTCGGCGGTGACGCGGCGGTTGAAGTCCGCGTCCGAGGCAAGCACCGGCTCGCGCTCGCCGAGCAGGCTCGCGGCGGAGGTGGGACGCGTGCGGCGGATGGGGCCGGCCGGGCGCGTGATGCGCGTATCGCTCACGCCGCCCTGGGGCGGCGGCTCATGGCGCTCAGGGAGGCCCGTCTCGCCGCCGATCGGTCCGTCGGAGCGGCCGCCGGACCAGCCGAAGGCCATGGCGTCGAGCTCGGGGGCCACGCGGGCGCGCAGGGCCGAGACCTCCGGCGAGGTGGCGAGGCCGTCGCGGTCGGCGTCCACCAACGCGAAGAATCGCGCGGCGTCAGCCTTGAACTCGGCCTCGGTCAGGCGCCCGTCATGGTCGGCGTCGGCGGCGCGGAACCAGACGAGCAATGGGTTCGGCTCGTCCGCAGTGGGATGGATCGGCTCGCCGCTGGGGCTCAGGAAGACGGGCGCGCGGGTCGGATCGATGCGCGGGCCGCGATCCCCGCGGCCGCCCACGCAAGCGGCCAACAGCAGCGCGGCGGTCAACAGCAATCCCAATCGCATAGGCGCTCTCCCCCTCACATTCTCGTACCTCCGCGAGGCTTGTGGCGGAAGTCCGGGCGCGAACGGAGGGATATGGCCCAGGATTTCCACGCCCAGCTCGCGCCGCCTTCTTTGCGGCCCGCCCCTCCCCGTGCAGTATGGCCGGCAAGGACTTGGATTGGCACATGGACACAGGCGTATCGGTCTCCGACCGGCTCGACCCGGTGGCGCTCATCACCGGGGCGGGATCGGGCATCGGGGCGGCCCTCGCGCGGCGGCTGGCGGCGCGCGCCACGGGCGGGCTCATCCTCATCGACCGCAACCAGGCGGCGCTGCAGGCGGCTGCCGACACGATCACGGATCCGCCCGAGCGGGTATCGACCATGGTGTTCGACGTCACCGACGCCAATCGCTGGCGCGATGCGGCGGACTTCATCAACGCGCAGTACGGACGCCTCGACTACGCGGTCGCCAACGCCGGCATCTCGCAAGCGGCGCCGATCGCGGAGTGCAGCTTCGAGGACTGGCGGCGCGTGATCGCGGTCAATCTCGACGGCGTCTTCCTCACGCTGCAGACCGCGATGCCGCTGATGCGCGCCAATTCGCAGGGCGGCTCCATCGTGGTGGTGAGCTCGGCCTCGGGCATCAAGGCGGAGCCGGGCGTAGCGGCCTACGGCGCATCGAAGGCCGGCGCGCTGCATCTTGCGAAGATCGCCGCGAAGGAAGGGGCGCCGGACAAGATCCGCGTCAACGCGATCGTCCCGGGCGGCGTGGAGACGCCGATGTGGCGGCAGGTGGCGATGTTCCAGGACCTCGTGCGGCAATCGGGCGGCAATGAGCGGGAGGCGTTCGCGCGGCTCGCGGCGATGGCCACGCCGCTCGGGCATTATGCGACGGCCGACGACATCGCGCGGCAGATCGAGATGCTGCTCACCGATCCTGCGCCGATCACCGGGGCCGCGCTCGTGGTCGATGGCGGCTACACGCTTTGACTCACTTTAAGTCAGTCATTCGCGCGATCCTGTTTGAGACATGGTTTGTTCGCGGCGTGATCCAAGGTTCGATTTGATAAATTAAGCGAGGCGACTCTTGGGGAGTCGCGGTACGCCTTCGCGCAACGATTCGAAGAATGGCGGGGCGCACCATGCAAGGGCTGATCGGACGCTTTCTCGGCTTCGAAAAGATGATCGGGCCGCATCTGGTGAAGTTCATGTACTATGTGGGGCTCGGTTTCATCGGGATCGCGCTCATGATCGCGCTCGGCAGCGCGGCGTTCTCGATCACCTCGACGCCCATGCAATCGGGTCTCACGATCGTGATCGGACCGCTTGCGGCCGCAGTCGGCGTGCTCTGGTGGCGGTTCGTGTGCGAGCTTTTCCTGCTCGCGTTCAACACCTACGAGCGGCTCGGCGAAATTCGCGACAAGCTTTCGGCGCAGCAATATTCGCAGTTCTGATCAGCGTCGGAGATGTAGAGCCCCTACCCCCGTGAACGGGGAGGGAAAGCGCTCTATTCTACGAAGCGTGCGGGGATATCGGCGGGCACGCGGAGCACGCGGCGCGTCGATGCATCGAGCAGGCACCAATCGCTCTTGAGCTCGGCCGCAGGCTTGGCTGCGCCGGCTTTCCAGATCGCGACGTGGCGCGTCCACAAAGCGCCGCGCGGGGCAGGCGCCACCCAGGTGCGCGCCTCGATCACGTCGCCGGCGACCAGCTGGGCGCGATAATCGATCTCGTGGCGCGTCACGACCCAGACATAACGGGCAAGCATCTCGGGCGTTGCGCGCGCGCGCCAATGGGCGGTGGCGATGTCCTGCGCCCAGCGCAGATAGACGCCATTGTTGACGTGGCCCAGTTCGTCGATGTCGCCCGGACAGATTTCAACCGGAAGCGTGAATGTTCCGGCCGAAGCGCTCACGCGGCGTTCGCGTCGCGCGGCTCAACCGCCGGCAGCGCGTTCAGCGCGTTCTCAAGCTCCATGCGCACGCGGCGCAGCGCGGCCGTGATCGGCGGGCCTTCCTTGGCGCCGGAGCGGGCGGCCTCCTCGGCCTCCTCGCATGCGTCGGCCAGGCGCCAAAGGCCCAAGCCGCGCGCCGACCCTTTCAAGGTGTGCGCCGCCTCGGCCCAGGTCTGCACCGGCGCGTCGGGGATGAGAAGGCGCGACCACAATTCGGATTGCGCGCGAAAGAGCGCCAGGATCTCGGCCTGCAAAGCGCCATCGTCGCCCGTCATGTGACGGAAGTGCGCTTCATCGAGAATTGCCTGGTCACGTGCAGCGGGGGCCATCACAGCCATCATTCGCCTTTGGCGCCTTTGGCGCTCAACCTTCCGCATGACAACAGCGGACCGCGCCCTTCTTAAGGCGCCGAGCTTAAGCTTCGATTTAAGGTACGGCTGAAACCCCGACAAGATACACGTGTCCGTACGCAACTGCAGCATAGACGACCACGGCAACGAGCAATTTCCACCATAATTCCCCGAGTACGAGCTTATTTCGCCCCTGCACAATCGCGGCGAAGGGAATGTTGGAAGTTACGGTTAAGAACTTCGACCAGGCCTCCGGATCCCGCGCTTTGGACTTCCGATCGATGGAGCGCGCGCCGTAAAGCGCCATCAGGCCGAGCGCACCGAAGAGCATGACGGCGTAGCGCTCGCCATTGGCGAGGAGGTGTCCGGCGGCCCAAAGCGCGACGCCCCAGAGGAAGGGATGGCGGGTGATGCGCACGATCCCCTTCGCCGCATCTTCGCCCATGCGCTTCTCGAAACCGGCGGTCGTGGGATTGGCGGTCAGGAGCCCGGGCACGACCAGCAGGAAGGCGGCCAACGCCAGGGCCTGGGCGGCGTGCCGGGTCCAGGCCGGAGGAACCCAGAGCCAAGTGTTGAGGAGATCGGCGGGATCGGCGCGCATGCGCCCGAAGGCGATCACCAGCCAGACCAGGATCGCCAGGGAGGCGAGCGCGAAGAGCCCGCGATAGACCCGCTCGCCCAGGGCGCCGACCAGGCGGCCGCGAAGGCCGGTTGCGGAAATTCCGACATGGATGAGGACGAAGGCGGCCAGCGCCAGGGTGAAATTCGAGATCTGCATCGCTCCCCCAATACAGGCCGCCCTCGCCCCAGAACCATCGGCGCCGGCCAAGCCCGAGCCGCCTGGGGCCAACGCCTACCGACGCCCCAAGGGGCAGCTCTCAGCCCCGTTTCCAGGGGGCTGCCTTATAAGGGCCCCGGCCTTTCCAGGGCCCACCTTTCAACGCCCCACATCGGGAGGCGCCCTCCGGGACGCAGTTTTGGCGGACGCCGCCCCTTCTGGGGGACGAACACCGGCGCGCCAGCCTGTCGCTTCGGAAAAGCCGGCGCAAGCAGCGGGAGTTGATTTCGGCGCGGGCGCCGCTAACTAATCGCTTCGACTCGCGCACGCTTCGCGAGCGAAAGCGCTTCGCGCGCGCGGGTGTATAGCTCAGTTGGTAGAGCAGCTGACTCTTAATCAGCGGGTCCAAGGTTCGAATCCTTGTACACCCACCAGATTCTAAAGGAATTTTTCTAGATCGACAAGCGCCTCCAAAGCCACCGCTACCACCCGGCTACCAACTCCGATCGATCGCAGAAAATCCATCTTACCGCCACCTCTGGAGGCGCGCGGCGGCCGTTTCGGGACCCGTTACCTACTGCTCTAAGGGTCGCCTGCCGGGCCGTCCTCGGGTCAACGGCCAATAGTCTGGGGTCGGGACTTCAAATCTCTTCGGACAACGATTTAGAACCACTCGCCAATAGCTCCTAGAAGTCCACCTGCTACCAATTTGCCTGCCAAGCGTGAGGTGCGCCAAGATCGGTCCGAAGGCCGGGTTGAGGGCCAACGGTGTGAGCGCCCGGCACGAGGCCCAGACCGAGAAAGGGCTGATCTACCCCGTCCTGGAGGCGCTGGGATGGTCGGATATCCAGGTCCAAGAGACGATTTCAGTACGCGGACGTAAGCAGGTGCCGGACGCGCTTCTCTTCGCGGACGCAGAAGCCATGGCGCGCGCTGTCTGAGCCGCTGCCTTGGAAGCGCTACGCATTCGGCCTCTCGAAGATTTGAAAGCTGTGTCGATCCGAAGACGAACAAACTGGGTGGGCCATGGCACCGTCAGGACCGGGGGGCGGTATTGGTGGGTATGCGATCCTGCGCCTACTACGACGCCTTTGAACGGCCCAAAATTGTCTATCAGGAAATTCAATACCACTCCAACTTTGCCATCGATCGCGCTGGGCGCCTGGGCAACAACAAGACGTTCCTTTTGACTACCAATGGGCCCGAAATCCTTGTTGCACTGAACTCACCGATTATGTTGTGGCACAATTGGCGTTATCTCCCTCACATGAAGGACGGGGCCCTCACGCCTGTTGCGTTCAAAATGGAGGCGCTCCCGCTTCCCCAATTTGATGATGCGGCCCGTGCAAGCGCCGCCGATCTGTCGAACCAAGCGAGCGCCGCACAACGCCTAGTGCGTGAGGCCGAACGAGCCATGCTTGACTGGCTTCGCCAAGGTCGAGGTATAAAAAGGCCCGTCGGTGCACTTGCATCCGCGTCTGGCCTCGATCTCGATGGCTTCGTCACGGCGGTTCGGAGTTCGCTGCCTAAGAAGACGAAGGTCACAGCCGCCGATATCGCCGAGCTAAGGCGCGAGCACGCCGCAACGATCGAGCCTGCCCGGCGCGCTCGTGGAGAGATCTTTGCGCTTGAGCGCCAGCTTTCTGAACTCGTCAACGAGGTCCACGGTCTCACGCCCGATGAGGTCGATCTCATGTGGCGCACTGCACCCCCCACGAATGCCGTTCACGCCGGCTGGGCGAGCGGCGGCCAAGGACGAGCCCAGTGCGGGTGAGGAAGCTGATGAAGATGAAGAATAGCGTCGCTGTCCGGGCTGGGCACACTCGCATGCCACCATGTATTTACGTTACGATGATACACAACCTGCGCTTGATTCGAGCGACCGAGGGCATTGGCCATGGCCAGAAATGACCTGCTGATCAACCTGATCCAGGCAGGCGTAGCCGGTGATCGCGCACGATTGCGTTCAACGGTGGAAGCGATCGCAGCCGAGGAACGATCACGAAAACACACCATCCTTGCAGATCGACTGATGGATGCGCTGTCTTCGACGATGGGCGTTAATGGGAGGGGCGCCAGCCTCGCTATTCCGCAACAGGCCGGCCGCGATGCGATCTTAGAAGTTCACCCGTCGCGCCGTCTTGAGGAACTAACTCTTCCCAACACTGTGTTGCGTCAGGTCGACGGCCTGGTTGAGGAGCAACTCCGGGCCGACCTTCTTCGCGCGGGGGGAGTTCAACCCCGCCACCGCGTCCTCCTTTCTGGCCCACCCGGGAATGGGAAAACGACACTCGCTGAGGCCATCGCCGAACGCTTAGCTATCGAACTCTTCGTGGTTCGCTACGACACCGTCATTGCAAGCCTTCTTGGCGAGACAAACACGCGCCTGAAACGCCTCTTCGACTACGTTCGGACCACGCCTTGTGTTCTCTTCTTTGATGAATTCGACACACTGGGCAAGGAACGTGGCGATCCCCACGAGACCGGTGAAATCAAGCGTGTCGTTTCCAATCTGCTATTGCAGATCGACACTCTGCCGTCTTATGTGGTCGTCATCGCCGCCACCAATCATGCGGAACTGCTTGACCGCGCAGTTTGGCGGCGCTTCCAACTCCGACTGAGCTTACCTGCGCCAACTCCTGAGCTGCTGCAGGAGTTTTTCAGAGCAGCCTTCGCGGAGTGGCGAGAGCCAATGCGAACAGATCCTGCGTTGATAGCTGAGGCGCTTTATCCGCTGAGCTTCTCTGAGGCTCGCGAGTTCTGTTTGGATGTGCGGCGCCGACGAATCTTGGAACAAGGCGGCGCACGCAACCTAGAGGCGATAATTCAAGACCACTTAGACCTTTGGCGTGACCGCGTTAGCCCGGAATCCGATGCCATTCGACCCGTCAAAACCTCTTCTAAGGCTCGATCCGCCCGTTCCCGCAAGGCGAACAAAGGGAGCAAGGCCCTCGATCCCGTTACCCCAAAGCTACGGGAGGGATCGGCAGCACAGAACGTTGGGACCAAGGTTCGATCGCCTGCGGGAGGCCCTCGAACGCGGCGACAGCGCCACCCTGCTCCGTAACGACCCAACGGCACTTGCACCTGAAAGCTTGCTGGTTTTCGAACTACGCGGCTCGCTGATCACCTTTGGCGCAGCAATTGCCGCCGTGCCGGGGCTCGAGCTGATTGGCGAAGACATCGCCGACTTGGCTGACGATGAGGGCGATGAGTTCGAGGGTTTCTACTATCTTGTGCTCCCGGACGCTCGTGCGCTGGAAGAGCTGCTTCGGCTATGGACACTGTGGGATGAGGGCCGGCCTCTTGGTCCGACCCATTCCCCTTGGGCGAAGGTGTTCGAGTGCCTCCACGATCTGCGTCGCTGGGGCCCCCAGGATCGCGTGAGCCCAGCTGATGTCGAATTCATCCAAGACATGGCCGCTCACGAGCCCAGCTCCGAGATCCGGCTCGAGATCGAGCTCATTTTCCGCACGGGCTCCCAAGTCACCAACGCGCGAGAAGAGGCGATCACCAGCATCGACACCGCTGGGGGACGCGTACTGCATGTGGCACGGCACGAGGGATTTGCGTATGACGCCTTGCTCGTTGCAGTCCCCGCCGCGGAAGCGCTCGCAATTGCGGGCCGTCAGCCCGCCAGTCTCGCGGGACTCAACAGCGCCTTTTCGATTCGAGTTCAAAGCCTTATTGATTCTTCTGGCCACGAACCAGCTGATGGTGCCGTCGAGGACGCTGGCGTCGACCGCCCGCCAGAAGATCGCGCGCCCATTCTTGCGATCATCGACGCTGTCCCGGAACAAAACCATGTGCAGTTAAGCGGTCGGCTAGTGCTTGATGATCCGCTGGCCCTTGGGCCACTCGCCGTAGGCCCGCGCGATCATGGAACGGCAATGGCGTCGCTGATCGTCAATGGCAACCTCGATGTCGGACAAGGGCCGCTGACACGTCGCGTTCTACACGTCCCGTTGCTCTATGCCGACAGCCCAGCCAACGTCGCTCCTGGATCAGATCACGAGGTCGCCCGCGCTGACCGCATTCTCATCGATGATTTCGTCACATCTGTTATGCGCGTCAAGCGCGGCACGGCCGGGCAGCCGGCTCTGGCGCCGACCGCAATCATCGTCGCCGTTTCCCTCGGGGATCGTCATCGACCATTCTTTGGGCGAATGTCGCCATGGGCTCGCGCCATTGACTGGCTTGCCGCCGAGCTCGGCCTTCTTTTTGTCGTAAGCGCTGGAAATGCGGTCCACCCGTTTGTTGCTCGCGCCTTTTCTGACAGCGATGCTCTCCCCGCCACCGAGGGTGTTGACCGGAGCAGAGCTGTGCTTGAAGCCATAAGGGACGACATGCGCAACCGCACGCTCCTTGCACCAGGCGAAGCCATTAACGCCGTTACCGTTGGCGCGCTGCATGACGATGCGCGCGGCGCGGCACCGAACATCGGGTCGAGCTACGACCCTCTGCCTGACGGACGATTTCCATCACTTGTATCACGCACTGGCCCCGGCTTCGCGCGCGCCGTCAAACCCGACATCTTATTACCCGGCGGCCGCATCAGAGTTACTGTTGGCGAGGCAGAGGGGAGTGCGCTCCTTCGCCCCAGCAGAGCCAACCAGTTCGGCGGATTGCGAGTGTGCAGTTCCGGCACTGACGCCGCTGGGTTTGCCACTCGCCAAGGATGGTCCGGCGCGTCAAGCGCTGCAGCAGCGCTCGCCGCCCGCGGCGCCCATCTCATCCATGATGCCCTGGAGCTTGCCTATGGCGACCGTTTCTTGGACCTATCGGGGGAACGCAAGGCGCTTGTGGTCAAGGCGTTGCTCACGCACCGGGCGCGATGGCCTCAGCCCGAAACGCAGACCGTTTTGGAAGTATTTGGCCCCACCGACCCGAGGAGACACCAACAGCAGAAGCTAAATCTGATGCGGCTCTTCGGCTTCGGTATCGCCGATATCGAGGAGGCCCTCGGTTGCATTGACAGTCGGGCTACTCTTTGGGGCGACGGTGAAGTTACTGAGAACGACGCCGCAGTGTTTCGCTTGCCGCTACCCGTATCTCTCTCAGGCCTAGTCATCCCGCACTCGGTCACCGCCACACTTGCCTGGTTCAGCCCAGTTCTTCCGGGGCGTCGCGCGTACAAGTCGGTACGATTGACCGTAGAAGAACCGCCTGGCCAACGCCTAAACACGCTCGGGGTCGCGGCCGCCAGGGACATGTGCGACCGAAAGCAAACCGAAAGAGGCACAACCTTCCATCGACGTTGGGTTGGAGAGCGTGTCGCGCAAATAGCAGCCGGCGAGGCCCTCGAATTTCGAGTCGCCCGAAAGCCCGATAGAGATGACTCCATCGACGAAACTCCCGTCGCGTTCGGACTTGCAGTATCGATTGAAGCCGTCGGCGAGGTCCCGATCTACAATGAAGTCAACGCGCAGGTGGAAGTGCATCCTGAGGTGACCATCCCTATTTAGTCTCCCGACACTGGTTTCGAATGCTCGAGGCGCGCCCACCGGACTGCCGTGCCGATCGCAATGCCGAAGGTCCGTGCGCGCTTATGGCCGCTCAAGGAACCCCTTTAGCTCCTCTTCCCGCATCGCGCGACGGCGCTCGCTGGAGCTACGGCGCAATTGCGTGAGCTGGCGCACGCCCCATTCATGCAACTGGCGCTTGGGATAGAAGGGCTTGCGCCCGTCATGGATGCAGGGCGGCCCGTCCGAGCGGGTGGAGAACAGTTTCGCCAGTGTCGCGGGGCGACGGCGCACGCCGATCGAGGCGAGATAGGCCGAGGCCTGCTCGCGGTCTAGCAATTCGTCGACGAAATCGACCGGCAGAACGTCTTCGGGCATGGCTCCTCATCCTCGGTAGGGGCGAAGGCGGATGTCGCGCGTGACCAGAACCCGCACCGGCGCGCCGGGACGCACCCGCAAGGTCGGGCGAATGGCCAAATTGCGATCGACGATGCGCCCGCCGACGCGGGCCGCTTCCTGAGCGGCCGCATCGCCGACGCTCTGGCCGAAACTGTCCGGATCGTCGTCTTCGGCCTCGTTGGCGACGACGCTGATGATAGCGGAAAGCCCGATGGCGCCGGCAAGGCCTGTCAGATGATTGTCGACGCGGTCGCGCAGACCAGCGGCGCCGGCGGGATCGACCGCCTCCATGCCCTGCAAATTGATCGAGTACCCATTGGGCATGATGAGCCGGTTCCATACCAAGAGGACCCGGCGATCGCCGTGCGTGGTGGCGCTGTCATACGTGCCGATGAGGCGCGCGCCTTGCGGGATCAGGAGATGATCGCCCGTGACGCTGTCATACACGGGCGCCGTCACTTGTGCGATCACCCGCCCGGGCAGATCGGAATTGAGCTCCGTCGCCAGCGCCGCAGGAATCACAGAGCCGGCAAGAATTTCATAAGCTGAGCGCATCGGCGTCAATGACGAGGTCAAACGCTCGTCGCCTTCTCCCCGCTGGCTCGCCAGAAACGCCGCGCGGTCGCCGCCGGCGCCGATGTGCATGCCATCGCCGGCCAGCGCAGCGTCGCTGCGCCTTGCTTCGCCGAACAGAATGGGGGACGTGCGCGCGACCGCTTGCGGATCGGGCGGCGCCTCGCCGCGTTCAGCGCGCACCGGCGTCACCTGGCTCGCCCAAGTCTGATCCTCCGGCGGCGCGAGTTCGGCTTCCGCCGGTGGTGCGTGCTCGCCCCACAGCATGTCGCGTTCGCCCGTGCTTTCGGCGCGCGGCAGATCGGCGACATCGTATTGCGCCGATGCGCTGCGAATGGATTCCGGCGGGCCGGCGGCGGCCGTGACGGCCTCGGCTTCGCCGGCGCGGATACGGTCCGGGCGTTCGGAGAGGCCGCTCACCAGCGCGAACGCAACGACGCCGCCAATGCCCAGCGTACCCGCCAGCAGCACTTTGCGTGAAAGCCGCTTCGGCGACGGCGGCCTGGCGCGAATCGCCACGTCAGGCGCTTCGGCCTGGGGCGCAGCAGCAGCGCTTGCGAGCTTCATGACCGTCCCCTCTCAGCGCGCCGCTCGATGCGCACGATCACCGGCGCGCGCACGCCGAGGCGGAGCTCGGCGACATCGAACACCCGATCGACCATGTAACGCTGGCCCTGCACGCGATAATTGACGAGCTCGGCGCCTTCCGGCGTGACGATGAAGAGCGGCGGCATTTCCGAAGCGATCACGTCGGGGGCGAGTTCGATCCAGGTGCGCCGTCCGTCGTCGAACACGCGCACCGGCGTCCAGCGCGGCGCGCGCCCGCGCACCGTGCGCACACGATAATCAAAGTTGAGCCGGCTGATTGCAGGCGCGCCGAGATTTTGCCCAGCGGTCTCGGGATAGGACCAGGCGATCTGCGCCGAATAGGTCTCACCGGCGACAGCGCTCGCCTCGATCATGTACGTCCGCCGATCTGTGATAAGCACGATATTGGTTCGGAGCCCCACGGTCTGCGGCTTCACCAGCACGACCGTGCGCGGCGAGGAATCGGCCTCGCCTTCCGTTTCGGTCACCATCCAGCGCGAGGTGTCGCCGGCGGCGACGGCGCTTAGGGCTTCGCCTGGCTCAAGCATGATAGTCGAGATGAAGCTCGGGCTGGTGTAAAGCTCATAGATCGCGCCCGGCGCATAATCATAGACATGGCGCGCCTGCACGAAGCCGCCGCGCATCGGCCGCTGGCGCGCCGCGCCGTTGGCGGCGGTCAGGGTCTGGATCGGCGTCGGACAACGCACGCGGCGCGACGGCGTGCATTCCTGTCGCACTGGCGTCGGCGGCGGCGCGATCTCCGGCGGCGGCGTTTCTACCGGCGGCGGCGGTGGCGGCGCCTCAGCGATGGACGCCGCGGTGGCGCAGGCCGAGAGCGCGCTCAAAGCGACAAGCATGAGGATGCGGGCGCTCATCGTTCACGGCTCCAGGAGAAGTCGCTGATCAACAGACCCAGCGGATTGGCGGCGATCTCATCGGCGTTGCGCGGCGGGCGCGTCGTCACCGTGAACACGCCGGTATAGACCTGCGCATCGCCCGAGCCGGTCTCGTTGGTGGCGCGTTCGGTCCAGCTCACCTCCCAGGCGTGATCGGAGCGCGCGATGATGGAGCGCACATGCACTGTGCGCCCGACGCGCCCGAGGCTCAGGAACGGATCGTCCTGACGCGCGATCTCAGTGAGCTGCGCGGCGGCCTGCGGAGTCAGGAACTTGTAGGCTTCAAGCCAGTTTTCGCGCAGCACCACGCCATCCGTCGGCAGCGTGCGCACGAGGCGGACGAAGCGCCCGAGGTGGTGTGCGATCTGCGCCTGGGTCGGCGTCCAGCGCCCATCCGCGGTGCGCACCGACATCACTTGCCCTTCGGGCGTGACCTCGACGACATGCACGAAGGTGCGCTTTTGCAGCGCCACCATCGTGAGCGCCGCACCGAGCACGCCGGCCACGGCGAGGCTGGCGAAGGCGATGCGGCGCCAGGACCGCGCCGAGAGCACCGCCGAGCCCATGCGCGCGTCCCATTCCTGTTGCGCGCGCCGGTATGGCGTGTCGGGCGGTTCTGCGGCGAAGCTCTTCGCCGGCGATCGAAATGGCGTGACCATCATCTTCCCTTAATCATGTGCGGGTCGGCGGATTTGGCGGCGGCGCGGGCCGCGGCTGCATCCCGGCATAATTGATCTGGCGCGGCGCCTGTCCGCCGCCAAATCCATTGCTTGAAGGGCCGCCACGGCCGCCGGAAACGCCGCGCGAGCGCCCCATTCCGCCGATGGCGCGCACCGCGTTGATCGTGCTCGACGCCATGTAGCGCGCCGTCATCACCGCGCCGATGCCGGTCGCGGCCGCGCCGACCGCGGTGCGCACCGAGTCGGCGCCGGAAAGATGCGGCTGGCCCTGCATCACTTCGCTCGCCAGCATCGGCCCGAACCAGGCGAGCGAGAGCACGGTGAGCCCGAACAGGAGCACGTTGAGCGCCCCGCCTGCGTCGAGCGTCAGCGTCGCCGGCAGCGTCGCGACGAAAGTCAGCGACACCGAGGCGATCAGCGCCAGGATGAAGAGCCGGATGGCGCAGCCCGCCACCCAGCCGAGCGGACGCTCTGCAACCCACGACGTGCCGTTGAACACGCCCCAGGGCAGCGCCACGAAGGCGGCCAGCGTGCCCAATTTGAAAGCGATCAGCGCCACAAAGATCTGCAGCGCCAGCACGAAGAAGCCGATCATGGCGAAGAGGCCGGCCGCGAAGATGGTGACGATGGAGATAAAGTCGGTGAGGATGTTCATGCCTTCGGCAAGCGCCACGGTCCGGCCGAACAAGTCCATGCCGATGCGAGCGATGCGGCCCGGATTGTGCAGATCGGCGAGTGAGAGCGAGCCGCCGCCGGCCTTGAGGCCCAGAAGCGCGCCCGACTGATTGATCGCCGTCGCCAGCGCGTCCCAATTGTTGATCAGGAAGGCGAAAAAGCCGACGAACAACACCTTCCGGAAGAAGGGCGCCATCGGCGCTTCGCCGGCGAGCGCCCATTGCGCGCCGGCGAGCGCGATCGAGATCACGATGAGCGCATTCAAGACGAAATTCACATCGCCGCGGATGAGCCCGAATCCGGAATCCGCCACGGCCAGGAACTGGTCGAGAAACGAATTGACGGTGGCGGGATCCATGCGTCTGGCCTCCCTCAGAAGGCCGAGCGCGCGGGCGTCAGCTCGCCCGCATTGTCGGTCGGAAAAGCGCGGCGCTGGATTTCGCGGGCGCGGGCTTCGCGCGCGGCGCGATCGAGCCGCTCGGTCGTAAGCGCGCGGCTCTGCGCGGCGAGCAGCGCCTGGATTTCAGCGAGCTGGGAGGCCTGAATGCCCAAGAGTTGATTGCCGGCTTGCGTGGCGCTCGTTTGCCCTTCCGCGCCAGCCGACGCGGCCATGGCGCGGTCGATGCGTCCGCGCGCGGCTTCAACGGAGGCGACCGCTTGCGCCTCGGCGCGCATCGCCCGCTCCAAAGCGCGGCGGTCTTCCGCCGCCCATTGATCGGTGCGGGCGAGCACGGCGTCGAGATCGAACTCGTCCCAGGTTTCGGGATAGAGCGTGCGGATGTCCTCGCCGATCTGCCGCACGTCGAAGGCGATGCCTTGCGCGGTCTCGAACAGGTCGCGCGCCTCGCGAATCGAGGCGGAAAGCTCCGGCGACAATTGCAGCGGATTGCGGATCAGCATCCGAGCCTGTTGCTCGATCTGCTGGATCTGATTGTGAATCTGCTCCAGCGCACGCTTCGCCTGCAACAGGTTCTGCGCATAATTGGTGGGGTCGTAGACGATCTCGGCGCGGGCGGGCGCGCTCAACGCAAGCGCGACGATCGCGGCGCCCGCCAACAGTTTCAAGGAACGGCGCATCCGATTCTCCATGTCATTCCGCCGCTATGAGGTCTGATGCACGCGCGCTAGATCGGTCCGGCGCCTGCGCGGCTTCGAACCGGCGTACGGCGTCGGCAGCGTCAATGAGGCCGCGCGCTTCGAGCCAGGCCAACGCGAAGCCGTCGCGTCCGGCTTGAGCCAACACTTTGTCGATGAGCGCTTGGTCCTCGGGCCGCGACGCGGCGACAAAGGCGAGCGCCGCGGGCCCGAGGCCCAGTTCGAACAAGCGCCTGCCATCGCGCGTCGCGAGGTAATAGTCGCGCTTGGGCGTGGCGTTGGCGATGAGATCAATCTGTCGGCCATTGAGGCCAAGCGCCTCGTAGAAAGCGCGCGAGCGCGGCTCGCGGGCGCGGTCATTGGGAAGGAAGATGCGCGTGGCGCAGGCCTCGATGATGGTCGAGGCGATTGGGCTTGCGTCCACGTCGGCCAGTTCCTGGCTAGCGAACACAACCGCCACGTTGCGCTTGCGCAGTGTTTTGAGCCAATCCTGGATTTGCGCGGCGAAGAACGCGTCCTTCAAAAAGAGCCAGGCTTCATCGAGCACCAAGAGCGTGGGGCGGCCGTCGAAGCGCCGTTCCAACAGATGGAAGAGGACGGAAAGCACCGCTGCCGCGGCCGCTGGCCGGCGCATCAGTTCGTCCATTTCGAACGCCTGCACCGGCCAATAGCCAAGCGATGAGGATTCAAGATCGAGGAGCCGCCCATGCGGACCCGCCTGCGTGAAAGGCGCAAGTGCGGCGCGCACGTCGGCGTTCTGAGCGAGCGCCGCGAACAGTGTCAACGTGCGGTCTTCGCGCGCCCGGCTCGCCAGCACCTCAAGGGTGCGCCAGAGCTCGGCGCGCAGCTCCGGCGTGACCTCGACATGAGCGTTGACGAGAAGGCTTGCGATCCAGTCGAGCGCCCAGGCCCGTTCCGCACCGTCGTCAATGCGTTCGAGCGGCTGCAGGCCCAGCGCGCCGTCTTCGCCCAGATCGAAGAAATCGCCTTTGAGCCCCAGCATGGTCGCGCGCGCCGAGCGGCCTTTGTCGAAGAGATAGAGCTGCGCCTCCGGATAGCGCAGCCATTGCGCGGCGAGCGTTGCGAGCAGCACCGATTTGCCGGCGCCGGTGGGACCGACGATCATCGTATGCCCGACGTCGCCGACATGCAGATTGAGCCGGAACGGGGTTGCGCCATCCGTCGCCGTCATCATCAGCGGCGGGCCATCAAGATGCGCATTGCGCGCTTCGCCCGCCCACACCGCGCTTGTCGGCAAGAGATGCGCCAAGCTCGGTGTCAGCAGAATCGGCCGGCGCGCGTCGGCGTAGGCCTGTCCCGGCAGGCCGCCGAGCCAAGCCTCGACCGCATTGACGGTCTCGACCTGGGTGACGAAACCCATGCCGTCGGCGACTTGCTGAATCTGCCGAACAGCTTCGTCGGCGGCTTCCTCGCTCTCCTCCGCCACGACGATGGTGAGGGTGGCGAAGCCGGCGACGACGGCATCAGCGCCCAATTCCTGCAACGCCAGGTCGGCGTCCTCAGTCTGGTTGGCTGCGTCATTGTCGAGCAGCGCGGCCTCTTCGCGGAAAAGCGCTTCGCGCAACAGCGTGAGCAAGCCTTTGCGCTTGGAGAACCAGCGCTTGCGGATCTTTTCGAGCTCACGGCACGCTTCTTCGCGATCGAGCGGCAGAAAGCGCGTCACCCAGCGATAGGAGATCGGCAGGCGGTTGAGCGCATCCAGCAGGCCTGGCTCGGTCTCGGCGACGAAGCTGCGCACCGAAAGGACCTTGAGATGATGCTTGCCGAGTTGCGGCGCGAGACCGCCCACAAGCGGCGCATCCGGCAACAGCGCGTCAAGGTGAAACGACGCGGCCGGCGCGGCGACGCGGTGCGGCCGATCGGAAATGCAATCATGCAAATAGGTCAGCGTCTGCTCGTCGTCGAGCCAGCGCGCCTCGCAGGCGACATGCTCGACAAGCGCCAGGAATTGATCGGTCTCTTGCAGGAAACGATCGAGATGGGCGCGATAATCAACCCGCGGCTTATTGGCGTCGGCAGCGCCTTCGAACAAGAGGCTTTCAAGCTTGCCCTGCCGCTCCGCCGGCGGCAGCCAGGCGAGCGTGAGGAAATAACGACTCTCGAAGCGCGCGCCGGCGGCTTCGAACACCGCGCGGCGTTCTTCGTCAATGAGCCAGGACACCGCGTCCGGCCACACGCTTTCGGGATAGCCAGGCGCCGGCGCGCGGCGCGCTTCCACATGCAGGCACCAGCCCGAGCCGAAGCGTCGCAGCGCATTGTTTAGGCGAGCCGCCGCGCCCATGAGCTCCGACGGCGTCGCCGAATCCAAATCGGGACCACGAAATCCGAGCGTGCGCTGAAAGGCGCCGTCCTTGTTGAGCACGACGCCGGGCGCAACGAGCGCCGCCCAGGGCAGATAGTCGCTGAGCTGGGGGCCGCGGCGTTGATAGGGGCGCAAATCAAGCATGGGCGTCACGCGTCCAAGAAGGCGGGCTTCGCGAGGTGACGCGGCCAGGTGTCGAGGAACCAGGGATCGCGCGCGGCCGCCCACGCGGCGGCGCCTTGGCACACGGCCCAAAGCGGAAGGCCGATGAAGGGCTGCTGCAATCCGAACGCGATCGCCGCGGCGATCGTGGCGTTCAGGATCGCGAAGGCGCGCGGCACGCCGCCCAACAGGATCGGGCGGGTCAAGCTCAAGCGCAAAGGCGCGCAATATCCTTCAGGCGCCTCGCTCATCGCGGGCCTTTCTTTGGTTGCGTTTCGTTTGGTGCGTCGCGGGGCGCGGCTTAGATGAGCGCGCCGCCTGCGAAGCCGAAGAAGTCGAGGAAGAAGCTCACCGCCGCGAACATGATGGCGATGCCGAGCCCTACGAAGGCGAGCTTGCGCACCCCGCCGCCGCCCTCGCTGAAGATGATAGTAACGCCGGCGATGACGATGGCGATCACGGCCGCGGCGCGCGCCACCGGCCCGGTGATCGAATCCACCACTTGCTGGAGCGGTCCTTCCCAAGGCATGCCGGAGCCTGCGGCAAGCGCTGGCGCCGCTGACGCGGCCAGAATAACGGCTGTAGTAATGCCAAGTCTAACGACTTGGATTTTCTTGACGCTCATTGTTGCGCCCGCCCCCTTTACTCAACTTTAACAGCATAAGTTGTGCATACCTCAAGTTGAAAGTCAACAAACAATTTGCATTTTAACTAATTTTTTCAATAATATAGTTACGATTTGCAGCACTGCTTACTTGCGCGACGCCATCTAACCTTCGCCTGCCTGCTTCGCGCGTGATGAAGACGATGAGATCGATCGCAGCCGAAATCGCGCGGCGTGGCGGCGCGGCCGCCGTCTCAAGACAGAGATCTTCAAGCCGCGTCAGCGCATCGGCCGCGGAATTGGCGTGCAAGCTCAGAAGCCCGCCGGGATGGCCGGTGTTCCAAGCCTTCAGCACTTCAAGCGCGGCGCCGTCGCGCACTTCGCCGACAATGATGCGGTCGGGCCGCAAGCGCAGCGTCATCTGCACCAGATCGCGCATGCCGATCGGCGGATCGGCGCGACGCGTTAAGAGCTGCACCGCGTTCGGGCTCGAGGTGACGAGCTCGGCGGTGTCTTCAAGAATGACGACGCGCGCATCGCGAAACGGCGGCTCGGCCAGGAGCGCGTTCATCAGCGTGGTTTTGCCTGAGCCCGTGCCGCCAGCGACGACGATGTTGCGGCGCTCGACAATGGCGCGGCGCAACAGCTCTGCTTGCGCGCCCGTGGCGATGCCGTCCTGCACGTAATCGTCGAGCGTGAACACGCGCGCCGGACGCTTGCGGATGGTGAGAATAGGCGCCGCGCTCAAGGGCGGCAGCACAGCCTGCACGCGCGCGGCGCTCTCCGGCAGGATCGTCGCGAGCGTCGGTTGGCGTTCACCGACAATTTCGCCGGCTTCATTGGCGAGCAGGCGGATCGCGGCTTCGCGGTCGGCGGCGCTAATCTTGAGGCCGGTGTCGATGAGGCCTTTGCCGACGACATCGAGCCAGAGCGCGCCGTCGGCGTTGATCATCGCCTCCACGACATCGGGACGCGCCAGCGCCTCGGCGATTCCGGCGCCCAAGGCGCGCTCCAGCGCCGAGCGGCGCCGCGCTTGTCCAATCGTGGCGATGCTCATGGCCCGTCCTCATGCGCGAGCGCGCCTTCGTCCGTCGCCATTGACGAGAACAGCGCCAGCGAGCGCCCGCCATCAATGCTGCGCGCAACATAGTCGAGGAAACGTTCGAATCGGGCTTCGGCGCTTGCGGCCGCCGCTTCCTCCAAGTGCTCTTCGACCGGCGGGTTATGTTCGAGCCAGACCCGCACGAACAGCAAGAGCGCTTCCTTGATCAGCATGCCGTCACGGATCGCCTTGTCGAGGCGCGCTTCGAGGCGGCCATTGACGCGCGCCTGGATGTCTTCCGCCGACGGCGGCTTGCGGTTGAGGCCGATGCGGGTCGCTTCTGCGATGACGCTGGAGGTGGAGCGATGCTGTTCGCGCGCAATGCGCGCCACCAGGGCTTCGATGTCGCGAGGCAGATAGACGGTGATGCCGTTGCGCGCCATGAAGCCTCCCTCAGATGCCCGTGGCCCGGGAGCGGGTCGAGCCCTTCGCTCCGCGCTGCGCCGCGCGGAAGCCGGCGAGCGCGCGCTCCGAGATCGTCATCGTTTCAGAGCCAAAGAGCTCGCCCTGCGCCCCCGAGACGCGCATGGCGCCGCGGTCGTCCGTCACGAGCGTCCCGAGCGGCGCGACATGCTCCCAATCGTGCGCCGAGGTGAGACGGACGCGCGTGCGCGCACCAGGCCGGAGGCGCGCCGTGAAGACGCCTTCACGATCGAACTTGAGCTTCTGCGCTCGGATCGGTTTGACGCCCGAGACGAACACAAGCTGTTCCTCGCGCCCGAGCGTGCGCACGTCGCCCGGCAACAGCAGCGGACGTCGTTCTTCCCGCAATGTGGTCGAGCCCTTGCCGGGAATGAGAATCGGGCGTGGGCGATGCAGCGTCTCCTGTTCGCGCAACTCCCACACTTCGCCGGCCATCGCGGCGATCATCTTGGCCGTCTCCATGTCGGCGGCGGCGAAGGCGGTGACCACGTGGCAATTGTCGAGAATGACATTGTCGCGGCCATAGGCGCGGATAATGTGGTTGAGGCTCTGGCACACGAGATAGGCCTTGAGCCCATAGCCCGCCATCGCCCCCATCGCCGTCTCGAAGAACGGCATGCGTCCGAGCTGCGGGAATTCGTCAAGCGCCAAGATGAGTGGATGGCGCTTCGCGCGCCCTTGCGCGTCGTGGGTCTGGCTCTCCATCAGCCCGCGCGCGATCTGGTTGAGCACAAGCCGCATCAGCGGCATCAGCCGCGCAGCGTCCGACGGCGGCGGTTGCAGGAAGAGGCTCACCGGGCGCTCCCCGCACATGAGATCGCCGATGCGAAAATCGCTGGTCGCGGTCTTCTCCGCTACGAGCGGATCGGCGAAGAGGCCGAAGAAGCTCTCCGCTGTGGCCTTGATCGCGGCCTGCATGCGCTCTTCGCTTGCCAGGAAGCTTTCGGCCGCGTGCAGCACTTCGGGATGCACTTCGGGAACGCCGGTCGCCGGATTGCGCCGATGCAGCGTCGCGCGCATCTCTTCGGCCGTGCGCTCAAGGTCGCGGAGTTTCTCGCGCACGACGGCGAGCGTCTTGCGCTGGAGTGGCTCCTCATAAAGCACGTGCAGGATGACGCCCACCAGAACCGCCTTGGCGGACCGGTCCCAGAAATCATGCGAGGCGCGATCGCCGGCGGGATCGACGATGATCTCGACGATGTTCTGCACGTCGCGGACTTCATTGTCGCCGAGGCGCACTTCGAACAGCGGATTGAAGGCGATAGAATCCGCGCGCGTCGGCGCAAAGCGCAGGATTGGCCCGAGCGTCTCCCGAAAGCCGGCGCAACCGGGAAAAGCATGCCGTGCATCGCCATCGGCGAGCTCGCCCTTGACGTCGAGCACCAGCGCCGAATGCGGCCAGGCCAGCAGCGTAGGCACGACATGGCCACGGCCCTTACCGGAGCGCGAGGCGCCGATCAGCAGCTGGTGTTCCGGGCCGTTGAAAGTGAGAATCTCGCCGTCGAGCTTGCCCAGCACCGTACCGGTCTTGGCGAAGAGGCCCGCGGCCTCCACGTCCTTGAAGCCCGCCCAAGCGTTCTTGCCGAATGGCCGCATGAGACGCGGACCCTTGGCGATCAGCATCGCGGAGAGCGCAGCGACACCGAAGCCGATGAGCACGATCAGACGCGCCACGGCAAACGGCTTTGGATAGGCTTCCGCCCAGCGCTCTGCCCAGGCAAAGATCGACCAAGGCGCGTAGGCGTGCACATCGCCTACAATAAAGAGTGGGTTGCCGAAGGCGGCTTGATGATTGAACACGCCCGCGATGAATTGCGTCGCGGCGCTCATCGCACCGAGCGCCATCAATCCGGCAATGAACACGGCCGCGCCCAGCCGCATGTCTTCCTCGCTTCGCATGAAGGCGGCCTTGCCCATCACAAGCGAGGAGCAGCCAATCCCGGGTTGAGACGACAAGCTTTGGTTGGCCTACGCAAAGCAATAATCATCCCAGTTGTGGTCGTATCGACCCAAAGGCGTAAGCGGAAAACTCGCGAGACGCCGCGACATCGTTAGCATTTCCGTTCGCCCGCCACGCACGAATTTAACCTCTATTAACGGCGCTCCGCAGCCAACGCGCGGGATCGCGTTTGCGTTTTGATTTGATGGCCCGCGCGAGCGCGGGGCTCAAGGGACGCTTGCGCTCTTCGCCCTTGATCCTCGCGCCCTGGCGCGGGCGAAGCGCTCACGAGGGTCGCAAACGCGCGACCCCGGCGCGGCTCATCGCGCACGGGCGATGGAGTAAATCGCCATGACTGACATCATCATGATACCGCTCTCGAAGCTGATCGAGAGCGAGGACAATGTGCGCCGCGCCAACCGTAAGGGCGGCATCGCGGAGCTCGCTTCTTCGATCAAGGCCCATGGGCTTCTACAGTCCGTCGTCGTTCGCGACACTGGTAAAGGCCGATACGCTGTCGTCGCCGGCGGCCGGCGCCTCCGCGCCCTACGCATGCTGGCCAAAGCGGGCGACATCCAGAAGAATGCGCCGATTCCATGCCGGATTGTCACCGGCGACAACGCCGCAGAGCTTTCTCTAGCCGAAAACGTCGTGCGCCAGGACATGGCGCCGGTCGACGAGCTGGAATGCTTCGCCAAGCTCATCGAAGCGGGCGACGGTCCCGAAGCGATCGCCGCGCGCTTCGGCGTCTCTCCCATGCATGTCGCGCGGCGGCTCAAACTCGCGCGCGTCAGCCCGCGGCTGATCGAGGCGCTGCGCAAGGACACGATCACGCTCGACCAGCTCGCCGCGCTCGCCTTCACCGACGATCACGCCGCGCAGGAGGCCGCCTTCTTCGACAGCCCAGACTGGGCGCACACGCCGGAGCGGCTCAAGGCGCAAGTCACGCAGGCTCATGTGCCCGAGACCGACAAGCTCGTCCGCTTCGTCGGCATCGACGCTTATCATGCCGAGGGCGGCGCCGTCGTCCGCGACCTTTTCGCGGAGGAGCATGACGAGAGCACGCGCTGGCTTACCGACCGCGCCTTGCTCACGACCTTGGCCGAGGCCAAGCTCGCGCCCATCGCTGAAGACATTCGTGCCGAAGGCTGGGCCTGGATCGAGATCGCGCTCGACGGCGTGGCCTGGAGCCAGTTTCCCGAGCGCGTGCGCGAACGACGCCGTGCGCTGTCCGCCGAAGAGACCGCCGAGCAGGATCGCCTCTACGCGCAGCTGGACGCGACCGCGGATGAAGCCGAGATCGCGAGAATTGAGAACGCGATCGACGCGTTCGCGTCGTCGAGCTGGAGCCCGCAAGAGGTTGCGCTCGCGGGCGCCATCGTCACGCTCTCGCATGACGGCGCACCGAAGATCGAGCGCGGTCTGGTCAAGGCTGACGACATGAAGGCGCTCAGGGCGTTGCGACGCAAGCTCGCGAACCCCGACGACGCCGGCGAAGCCGATGCAGCAGCGACTGTCATGCCGGAATCACGTCTGCCCACGAAGCTGGTCGACGAGCTCATGGCGCACAAGACCCTAGCGCTGCGGGCCGAGATCACGCGGAAACCAGACTTAGCGTTGCGCCTAGTCGTGTTCACGCTTGCCGGGCAGTTTGTCGGGTGCGACGGCGTCTCCTGCCTGGGCCTAACCGTCGAGGCCGAGGATGTCTCCCGCTCCATCACGCGATGCGAGAGCAGAGCGGCGGCGGCCCACGATCAGCTCATTGACGAGTGGCGTGCGCGTCTGCCGTCAGACGCCGAAGCGTTGTGGTCGTTCGTGCGCGCCGCTGATCACGACACGCTCTTCTCTCTCCTCGCCGTCGCCATTGCGCCGGGCATCGACCTTCGGCATGGGCCGCACACGCTTGGCGCGGAAGCCCGCCTCCGCGTCGAGCTTGTCTGCGAGGCTGCGGAACTTGACATGGCGAAATGGTGGTCCGCCACGCCCGAGAGCTATTTCGACCACGTGCGCAAGGACGTGCTCATCGATGCGATCAAGGAGGAGAAGCCCACGCTCGATCGCAGCAAGCTCGAAAAGGACCTCCAAGGCCGAGCTGATTGCGCGCGCGAAGCGGCAGTTCAAGAACAGCGCCTGGCTGCCGGAGCCGCTGCGCGTCGGCGCCGCCGCTACGTCGCGCGTTCAGGCGATTGCCGCGGAATAAGTGTCCCTTCGAGGATGGGCTGCGGCGAAGCGGCCCATTCTCCTTGTCTCTCAACCTCCGCCGCGCCGATGCTCCAACCGAACCTGTCGCCATCCTGCAACTCGTTCCGTCGACAATACCCACCGCGGTTCGCGCTCTCGTCTCGACGCCCATTTCGCGTCCGTCGGGCGCGCGGGCGCAAGGGGCCGTGGCTTCGCCCTCGCATGCGCGCGGGCTGCAGGCCGCACCAACCCCTGGCGCGCGCGCCGCTTCGCTTCCGGAGCGGCCGCTTCGTGAAGGGCGTCGCGAGCGCGACCCCGGCGGACTTCGCCGCCGGGAACGGAGCAAGGATCATGGACAGAGCATCGTTTGAAATCGTCGGCAATGTCGGCGCGGTCGAGATCAAGGAGATCAAGGGCGGACGCAAGATCGCCATCCTCTCGGTCGCCACCTCGGAACGCTGGAAGCGCGACGACGGCGACTGGGCCGAGAAGACCTACTGGCATCGCGTCGCGGTGTTCGCGCCGGCCAAGATCGAGCGCGTCGAAGCCGCGGTTCAGAAGGGCACGCGCGTGCGGCTCGTCGGTCAGGTTCGCCCTGGCTCTTACGAGGACGACAAGGGCCGCACGAAATACGTGGTCGAGTTCGTCGTCGGGCCGTTCGGCGATCTGGAAGTGCTCGCGCGCGGCAAGCCGCGTGACAACGCCGAGCCCGCGCGCCCGAGCCGACGCGGCAAAGCCGCAGCGGCCGGCGAGAATGTCGAGAGCGCGGCGTAACCGCGATGGGCGGGCCCGGCGACGGGCCCGCCCACAACGTTCATAATTCAAGCTAACGCGTCTGCGCCGCCGCGGCGACCGCAACGCGAAGCTCCGCAATTGGTGGCACGCCGCGCACGCCCTCGCACACGTCCCGCTCCGCGCTCCATTCAGAGGCGAGCAGCGGATCGGCCTCGATCTCGGCTTGCCTGAAGCGGCGGCCGTGTGGGCCAAGCAGGTTGAGGCATGCATCGCGCGCGAGCGCCTCCCAGGGCTGGGTGAGGCGGCGCGTGTCCCATATTTTGGCGGTGTTGTCTTGACTCGCGGTGACGACGACGCGTGCGCCGTCGGGCGAGAACGCGGCGCTTGGAACACTGGCATACTCGCGCGCGCCCTCTTGCCCGCTCAACGTGGCGATCAGGCGCCCGTCGCGTGCGTCCCAGACCTTAGCGGTTCGGTCCCGGCTCGCCGTGACGATGCGTGCGCCGTCGGGCGAGAACGCAGCGCTTTCAACCCAGTCCCTATGCCCGCTCAACGTGGCGAGGAGGCGCCCGTCGCGCGCGTCCCAGACCTTCGACGTGCGGTCCATGCTCGCGGTGACGATGCGTGCGCCGTCGGGCGAGAACGCAGCGCTCGTGACACGGTCGAACTCGCCCCCGCCATGCCCGCTCAAAGTCGCGATCAAGCGTCCATCGCGCGCGTCCCAGACCTTGGCAGTGTTACTCCTGCTCCCGGTGACAATGCGCGCGCCGTCAGGCGAGAACGCCGCGATATCTCCCCCGAGCAACGTGAGGAGGAGGCGTCCATCGCGTGCATCCCAGACCTTGGTGTTCGAGCTCACGGTGACGATCCGCGCGCCATCGGGCGAGAACGCCACGCTTCGGAGCCCGTCTAAGCTTCGGATCGGTTTCTCACGTTCGCTCAAGGTGGCGATGAGACGCCCAGCGCGTGCGTCCCAAAGCTTGGCGGTGGCGTCGAAGCTTGCGGTAACAATGCGCGCGCCGTCAGGCGCGAAAGCGGCGCTTGTGACAGCGTAGCCCGCTCAAGGTCGCGATCAGGCGCCCGTCGCGTGCGTCCCAAAGTTTGGCGGTGTGGTCCCGGCTCGCCGTGACGATGACCGTGCGGTCAGGCGAGAAGGCGGCGCTTGTGACAGCGTCCCCATGCCCGCTCAACGTGGCGATTAAGCGGCGGCGATTGGGGATGTTCGGGCGCGCGTCCCAGACCTTAGCGGTGTTGTCGGCGCTCGCAGTGACAATGAGCGCGCCGTCGATCGAGAACGCGGCGCTTGTGACACCCATCTCCTCCCTGGGCTCAGCGCCCTCATCCCCGCTCAAGGTGGCGAGGAAACGCCCCGCAAGCGCATCCCAGACCCTGGCGGTTCCGTCGTCGCTCGCGGTGACGATGTGTGCGCCGTCGGGCGAGAATACAGCGCTTGCGACAGCGCCTCCATGCCCGCTCAAGGTGGCGATCAGGCGCCGGTCGCGCGCGTCCCAGACCTTAGCCGTGTTGTCGGCGCTCGCGGTGACGATCCGCGCGCCGTCAGGCGAGAAGGCGGCGCCCACGAGCCCGTCCTCATGCCCCCTTAGGGTCGCGATGAGTCGCCCGTCGCGCGCGTCCCAGAGCTTGGCGGTGTGGTCCCGGCTCGCGGTGACGATGAGCGTGCCGTCGGGCGAGAAAGCGGCGCTTTCGACATAGTCGCCGTGCCCGCTCAAGGTGGCGAGGAGGCGTCCGTCGCGCGCATCCCAAACATGAGCGGTGTCTTTGCCGCCCGAGGTGACGATACGCGCGCCGTCAGGCGAGAACGCAGCGCTTCCGAGATAGTACCCATTCCCCCTTAGGGCGGCGAGAAGCCGCCCATCGCGCGCGTCCCAGACATTGGCGGTTCCGTTATTGTGCGCGGTGACGATGCGCGTTCCGTCAGGCGAGAACGCGGCGCTTGTGACACCGTCCCCGTGCCCGCTCAAGGTGGCGAGGAGACGCCCATCGCGCGCGTCCCAGACTTTAGCGGTGTTATCCCTGCTCGCCGTGACAATGCGCGCGCCGTCAGGCGAGAAAGCGGCCACGACAACCGCCCCATCGTGCATGAGCGGCGGCGAACTTTCGCCCGCTTCGTGCATGGCGCCGGCAAGTGCGGCCCAGTAGAGATGGGCGTTTTCCGGCGCGAGTTTCATCCCGGCAAGCGCGTAGCGCGCGGCGCTCACGTAATTTCCCTGCTCATTCTGCGCCCAGGCTTGCGTGGCGAAGAAGCGGTGCAGGGTGCTGCGAGCTACGTATGTCTGAAACAACGCCACGCCCAACAAGATGAGCGATGCCGCGCCCAGACCCACAACGGGGCGCCACTGCCTCCGCCGCTGTCTTGCCCCGTCCATAAGCACGCCCCTGCCGTCACGCCGCGTCGAGCCTATCTCCAGGCTTCTCCCTTCTCCAAACCGGCCGTTCATTTTGTTCAGTCGAGCGGCCGGAGAGGCCCGATCCCCGACGCCTTTGAGCCGCGCGCCGACCGCGCGCGCCCCGCAACGGCGTGCGCCGTCCTCCACTCCGTTCCGGCCCCATCCGCCCCGCCGCGCACGACGGGCCGGATCGGGTGCGGGCCGCGCCCGGCCGTCGCGTTGAGGCGGCTCCGTCGCCGGGGATCGGCCCCGGCGGAACGGAGTTCCGCCAATGCTCTCAACGCCTTCCGCATCAACCCCCGAAAAGCTCAGCGCCGCCGCGCGCGTCACCCGCGCCATCGAGGCAGCGCTGCAGCGCGGCGTGCGGCCCTGGATCAAGCCCTGGGACGACGCCGTGGCCGCCGGCCCGCTCGTCCTGCCATGCCGCGCCAACGGCGTCCCCTATAGGGGCGTCAATGTCGTCGCGCTTTGGGCGGCGGCGACCGAGGCGGGCTTCGCCTCGCCCTATTGGTTCACCTTCAAGCAGGCGCAGGCCGCGGGCGGGCAGGTCCGCAAAGGCGAGCGCGGCGCGTTCGTGGTCTTCTACAAGGAGATCGCGCGCGAGGGCGAGCCCGCCGACGCCGAAGACGAGGGCGCCGACAAGCGCCGCATCCTGCGCGGCTATGTTGTGTTCAACCGCGACCAGATCGAGAATCTGGACGGCGCCTTCGATCCGCCGGCGATCGCCGCCGCGCCGGCCCAGATCGATCCGCTCGCCGCCAGGTTCGCGCGCGTGCCCGCGGCCGTGCGCTTCGGCGGCGCACGCGCCTTCTATGCACCGTCCACGGATCATGTGCAGATGCCGCCCAAGCCTGCGTTCCGCGATCCGACCCAATTCTACGCCACGCTCGCCCACGAGCTCGGGCATTGGACGCGGCACCCCTCCCGGCTCGACCGCGACTTCGGCGCCAAGCGCTTCGGCGATCGCGGGTATGCGCTCGAAGAGCTGACAGCTGAATTGTGCAGCGCGTTCGTCGGCGCCGTCATCGGTCTGCCCGCCGAGCACATCGAAGACCACGCCGGCTATATCCGCCACTGGCTGGAGGCGTTCGCAGACAACCCTTCCGCCTTCCTCTCCGCGGCGGCGAAAGCGCAAGCCGCCGCCGACTATCTGCTTCGCTTGATGGGAGAAGAGGATGCATCAATGCCGCGAGCCTGAGCACCTGGCGCAAGCCATGCATCGGCGCGACGATGAGGCGGCGCACGCGCGTCATCGCGCTTCTCGGATTGGGAATGTTGGCGGCTGCGTTAGCGACGCAGCACGCTGCGCCGCTCGTCATCTACAATCCCTCGCCCAGCGTGCCGACCGGCTTTTATGTGCGCGCCCCGGGCCCGCCGGCGGCGGTGGGGGACTTCGTCACGCTCCGCGCGGTGAACGCCGCGCCAGCCTATGCTGCGACGCGGGGTTTCGCCGATCGCACCGACCGCTTCATCAAGCGCGTCGCCGCCGGTCCGGGCCAGACTGTCTGCGCCGCTGGCGAGGCCGTCACCTTGGACGACGTCGAGATCGCCAGACGCGCTTCGAGCGACAGCGCCGGGCGCCCGCTGCCGACCTGGTCCGGTTGCCGGGTGCTTGGCGCCGGCGAGGTTTTTCTGCTTGGCGACACGCCCGACAGCTTCGACGGGCGCTATTGGGGACCAACGCCTCTTGTCGCCATCGACGGTGTCTGGCGCCCGCTCGGCGGTCCTTGACCACAGCGACGCCGCGTGACCCCGTTAGGCTTGAGCGGGAACCATGTTCGCGCTTCTGATCCTCTTCGTCGGGCTGGCCGTCGCCCTGTTCGCGACCCTCGCGAGGCGCGCCCTTCCATTCGTCGTCAGCGCGGCCTTCGGCTGGCTGGCGCACCGAACCATAGGCAATTGGGTTGCAGTGATTACGGTCGCCGCGGCGGTCTATGTGCTGACCCGACTTGCACTTGACTGGTTGGCTGACCCCCGATGGGCGCGGCCGTTCGGGTTGACCAGTGAAGCGGCGGCTGCGGGTCTCGTCGGAAGCTTGGCTGCGTTCGCGGTGTTTGGATCAGCAGGGATGGAGGAGGCCGCGCTGATCGTCACCGTGATCGCGTCGGCGTTGGCCGCGACTGCGATCTCGCTACGCTTTCGGTTGGCGCGTTAGCAGGCGACGGGCGACGAGCCCATCGTCTTGGATTCTTGCAGTTGGGGTGAACGGAAAACTCGGGTGGAAAGGGGCGGCTTAGGGCAAGATAAAGCACACCCCGCGAGCGATCCAATCAACTGAATCTGCTTGCGAAAATCCGAAGTTCGTGGCGCCATTGCCGGGTGCGGACGGGGTGCGTGTCCGTGCGCTGCCGGAGATGCTGCGCAAGTGCCGGACACAAGCTTCAACCGCCTCTTTCGCACCGCCAATTTCGCGCGCGCCGCCGCCGCCGAGCCTGAGTTGCGCGCGCACCGCGCGATGCGCATCGACGCGCCGATCGACGGCGAAGAACTGCGCGGCAGAGTTCAGCGCGGCAAGCGTGCGACGGACGGCGGCCCCGGCATTCACCTTTCCAAGAAGCTCGACGGCCGGCTTGGCGTGGCCCGCCGCTTCGGCTTCCGTCGGCCCGGCGCCGACCCGAATTTCGGCTTCGATCCGCGCCAGCGTGCGGTCGTGAAGATCCACTATTTCAGCCACGCCGGCGGCGGCTCGGCGGCGCTGCGCGCCCACACCCGCTATGTCGCCCGCGAGGCTGCGGCGCGGGCGCCAGAGCGCGGCGAGCTTTCCCAAGCCGAGCTACGGGCAGGCGACGCCGAACAGGCCGCGCGCACCCACGCCGCCTATATCGCGCGGGAGAAGGCGGCGGAGCGATCGATTTTCTACGATGCCGCCGGCGACGGCGTGGACGGCGCCGCGCGCGCCGCCGCGTGGGCCAAGGCCGATAGGCGCCATTTCCGCATCATCCTGGCGCCGGAAAAGGGCGCCGAGCTCGGCGACCTCAAGCCCTATGTTCGCGACGTGATGGCCCGCGCCGAGGCCGTGCTTCGCTCGCGCCTCGAATGGGTCGCGGTCGACCATTGGGACACCGACAATCCGCACACCCACATTGTGCTGCGCGGCCGGCGTGCCGACGGGCGCGACCTCGCCATCCCGCGCGAATACGTCCAGCACGGCTTCCGCAACGCCGCCCGCGACGCCGCTACCGAGCGGCTGGGCTATCGCGCCCGCGAGGACGAGCGGCTGGCGCTGGAGCGCGAGACCCGCGCCCATCGGCCCACGCGCCTCGACGCCCTGATCGCCTGCCAGGTCGGCGAGGAGGGAAAGCTCAAGCTTTCCAGGCTCGAAGCGCCGAACGGCGATCCCAATTTGACCAACGCGCTCAGGGCCCGCGCCCGCGAGCTCGAGCGCCTCGGCCTCGCCTCCGAAACGAAACGAAACGTGCTCTCGCTTTCGCACAATTGGCGAGATCAGCTCGCGGGAATGGAGCTGCACCTCAATATCCGGAAGCGGTTGGTGCAGGAGCGAACGGCGCAACAGGACTTGGGGCGGCGCTTGAACCCACGCGGGCTCCCTCGCGGCTTGTTGGACCACTAACCGCCAATGGTGATTAAAGCGTAGCATCCAACCTCGCGCAAACGCACGGCGCGCCAGGTCGCGGGTCAGGCGACGGACGCGCCTGGCCGCCGGTCCAGCAAGAACACAGACTCCGCTTGCGAATTGCTTTCATCTGTGACTATCTAGTTTCACATGAAACTAGATGTGGGTGGCGACCATGGCCGACCTTTTCGAAAATCCCGCTGGGCTAGACGGGTTTGAGTTCATCGAATTCGCCGCCGCGCCGAAACGGGGGGTGCTCGAGCCGGCCATGCAGGCCGTTGGGTTTTCGCGCGTCGCCGCGCACCGCTCGAAGGACGTGGAGCTCTGGCGTCAGGGAGGGATCAACCTCGTCCTGAATTATGAGAAGGGCGCACCCGCCTACTATTTCGCCCGCGAGCACGGCCCCTCCGCCTGCGGCATGGGATGGCGCGTCCGCAACGCCCGCGCGGCGTATGAGCACGCCGTCAGCCGGGGGGCGGAGCCGGTCGACGTTCCTGTCGGGCCCATGGAGCTCAAGCTCCCCGCAATCCGCGGCATCGGCGGCTCGCTGATCTACCTCATCGATCGCTATGGCGAGCGGGGATCCATCTGGGACATCGATTTCAACTGGATCGAAGGTGCGCAGAGAAATCCCGTCGGCGCGGGGTTCAAGGAGATCGATCACCTCACGCACAACGTCTATCAGGGCCGCATGGCCCATTGGGCCAAGTTCTACGAGGACGTTTTCAACTTCCGCGAGATCCGCCACTTCGACATCAAGGGCGAATACACGGGCCTGACGTCCCGGGCGATGACCGCGCCCGACGGCAAGATTCGCATTCCGCTGAACGAGGAAGGCGCCGGCGGCAAAGGTCAGATCCAGGAATTCCTGCGCCAGTACAACGGCGAGGGCATCCAGCACGTCGCCTTCCGGTGCGACGATTTGCTGGCGTCCTGGGACAAGCTGAAGGAGCTCGGGGCGCCGTTCATGACGCCCCCGCCGGCGACCTATTACGAAATGATCGAGGAGCGGCTCCCCGGACATGGCGAGCCTCTGGGCGAACTGCAGAAGCGCGGCATCCTGATCGACGGCTCCACCGAGGGCGGCGATCGGCGCCTGCTGCTGCAGATCTTCTCCGAGACCATGATCGGGCCGGTGTTCTTCGAGTTCATCGAGCGGAAGAACGACGAGGGCTTCGGCGAGGGCAATTTTACGGCCCTGTTCAAGTCCATGGAGCGCGATCAGGTCCGGCGCGGCGCCCTCAAGGCGGAGGCGGGGTGATGACGAGCAAGTTCAAGCTGAACGGCGTCCACCACGTGGCCTATCGGTGCAAGGACGCCAAGGAGACGGTCGAGTTCTACAACCGGGTGCTGGGCATGGACTTCATGCTGGCGATCGCGGAGGACAAGGTGCCTTCCACGGGCGCGCCCGATCCTTACATGCACGTCTTCCTCGACGCAGGACGCGGCAACGTGCTCGCCTTCTTTGAGATCCTCGGCAGTCCCCCCATGGGGCGCGACCCGAACACGCCGGATTGGGTGCAACACCTCGCCTTCGACGTGGCCAGCGAAGAGGAGCTCTTGGCTATCAAGGAGCGGGTGCAATCGGAAGGACTGGAGGTCGTGGGGCCGACCCATCATGGCGTGTTCAAGTCGATCTATTTCTTCGACCCCAGCGGCCATCGGCTCGAAGTCGCTTGGAGCTTCGGAACGCCGGAGCAATACGCTCAGCTGAAGAGCGTGGCCTGGGAGATGCTGGAGGAATGGTCGCGCACCAAGCGGCCGCCGCACCAGTCCGCCTGGCTGCACGCGGCGCATTAGGCGCGGCATGAAGCTGGCGTCTCTGCGCGACGGCCGCGACGGCCGCCTCGTCGTGGTCTCCGACGATCTCGAATCGTGCGCGGACGCCTCCGCCGTCGCGCCGACGCTCCAGGCCGCGCTGGATGGTTGGAGCTCGGCCGCCCCCGCCCTCCGCGCGCTCGCCGAGCGATTGGCGGCCGGCGAGGTCCCGCGCACGCCGTTTGACGAGAGCGAGGCCTTGTCGCCTCTGCCGCGAGCCTATCAGTGGGCCGACGGGTCGGCCTATGTGAACCACGTCGAACTGGTGCGCCGCGCGCGCGGCGCCGAACTGCCCGCCAGCTTCTGGACCGATCCGCTCATGTATCAGGGCGGCTCGGACGCGTTTCTTGGCCCGCGCGATCCCATCCCGCTTTCCGACGAGGCTTGGGGCTGCGACTGCGAAGCCGAGGTCGCGGTCATCGTCGACGATGTGCCGATGGGCGTCAGCCCGGAGGCCGCGCGCGGCCACATCAAGCTCGTGATGCTCGTCAACGATGTCAGCCTCAGGAATCTCATCCCGAACGAACTTGCCAAAGGCTTCGGATTCTTCCAGTCGAAGCCCCCCTCCGCCTTCTCGCCCGTGGCGGCGACGCCAGACGCGCTGGACGCGGCGTGGGACGGCGCCAAACTGCACTTGCCTATCCTGACGCGCATCAACGGCGCGCCGTTCGGGAGACCCAATGCGGGGCTGGAAATGACGTTCGATTTCGGTCAGCTCATCGCGCACGCGGCCAAGACGCGACCGCTGGCGGCGGGATCGATCTTGGGGTCGGGCACCGTGTCGAACCGCCGCGAAGACGGCTCGCCCGGCCGCCCGGTGAGCGAGGGCGGACTAGGCTATTCCTGCATCGCCGAGCTGCGGATGGTCGAAACGATCCGGGACGGAGCGCCGAAGACGCCCTTCCTCAAGTACGGCGACCGCGTCGAGATCGAGATGCTGAACCGTGAGGGTCGGTCCATTTTTGGCCGAATCGATCAGACAGTCCGGCCGGCGTGAGCAAGCTGCGCCTCAGCACGTTCCTGCCCTACCGGCTTTCGATCGCCTCGAACGCCGTCAGCAAGGCGATCGCCGCGGCCTATACCGAGCGCTTCAGGCTCTCGATTCCGGAGTGGCGGCTCATCGCCATCCTCCACGAAGTTGAGGACGCCACACAGCAGGACCTCGTTCGCGCGACCTTGATGGACAAGGTCGCCGTGAGCCGCGCCGCCCAAATGCTGGAGGAGAACAGGCTCGTCGCGCGCCGGCAGGACGCGCGGGACGGACGCGCATTGCGCATCCGGTTGAGCGAGCGCGGCCGCGCGCTTTACCGTCGCATCGAGCCCACGGCGCTCGAGTACGAACGCCGATTGCTCGCCGCGTTCGGCAAGGAGGAAATCGCCCAGCTGAGCGAGATGCTCGGACGTCTCGCCGAAGCGGCCGGCCGCCTCGCCGACGAAGACGCGGCGGATTGAATCGCCCGCGCCGGCGCGATGCGCCGGCCTCCCAATCAGCCGACCACACGAAGGCTCTTCGGGCCGTGATGCCCGTACACCGGCCGCAGCGACACATCGCCGACCAGCGTCAGGTCCGGGCGTTGCGCGAACAATTCGCGCAGCGCCACGGAGGCCTCCAGCCGCGCGAGCGGCGCCCCGAGGCAGATGCGCGCGCCGGCGCCGAAAGCCAGGTGCTGCCGGGCCGGCCGGTCGATCTTGAAGACGTGGGGCTGCTCATAAACGCCGGAGTCATGGTTTGCGGCCAGCAACGATGTCACCATCACGTCGCCGCCGTGCATCGGACATCCGCCGACACTCATTTCGCCGGGCGCGATCCTGTCGGTGGTGGTCACGGGCGGATCCACACGCAGGGATTCCTCGATCACTTCGCTCAGTACGTTGGGGTCTTCCCGCACCCGCGCCTGCAGCGCCGGATCCTCCAGGACGGCGCGCGCCGCGTTGGCGATCAGGTCCGTGGTGGAGAGATTCCCCGCCGTCAGCATCATGACGCAATGATCGATGATCTCTCTCTCGCTCAAGCCGGCGCCCTGCTCTTCGAGCGCCACCCAGTCGGAAATGAGGTCCTCGGTCTTCTGTTTCCGCGCCGCCTCCACGCGGGCGCCGAAATAGTCGAGCATCGACCTCACCGCCTTCCATCGCCGCGCATCCTCCTCCTTTGTCCTGAACGGATTGAAGCCGAGCACCAACTCGTCAGACCAGGCGCGCACGCGCTCGTGGTCCTTCTCCGGCAGTCCGAGCAGCGTTGAGATCACCCCGACGGGAATCGGGATCGCATAATCGTCGACGAGATCGAACGCGCCGGAGGTCGGCAACGCGCTCAATGTCCGCCTGACGACCTTCTCGACCAACGGGCGCCCGGTCCTGACGCGCGCAAGGAGCGGGTCGCCGATCAAGCGGCGCAGCCGCCGGTGATCTTCGCCGTCCATGAAGATGAAGACGCCGGCGCCGTTTTTCCGCTCCGGAACGTCGTCGGGAGGCGCGTCATATGTGCGCGACGCCGCGCTTCCCGGCGACGCGCGCTTCCGGTCCCGCAGCAGGCGGGCGTCCTGAAGCACGCGCCTGCACGCCTCGTAGCCCGTCACGACATATTCGCCGAGCGCCTCGTCCCTGGCCATGCTGGACCGCGTCCGCAACGCGTCCAATCGAGGGTGCGGATCCGCGACATGATCTACGCTGACCTTGGAAAAGGTCGCGTCGTGGATGACCGCGTTTGGCGATCGAGTGTCCGTTCCCATTGCAGTCTCCTTCCTACTTTCGCCGTCGCCGATCTTCCCTCCGAACACGCCTTCACGCATGTACAGCGCCGCTGCGTCGCCGCTGGATCGCTCCCTTCACCTCGTTGAAGCGAGCCTCATCGAGGGAATAGAAGCGCAGAAGCACGATGGCCGCGGCCCACAAGGCGAACGGGATGATGCAGTACGAAATGCGGATGCCCAGCAAGGCGGCTTCCGATTGTTCGCTCGCCCCGCCGCCAGTGAAGCCCGAAAGATCGAGCACGAGGCTGACCAGGAACGCGCCCGCGGCCATCCCGCACTTCAGGCAAAACGCCCACGCGCCGAACAGCGCTCCTTCCCTGCGCTCCCCTGTCTTCAGTTCGTCGACTTCCACCGTATCGGGCACCATCGAGTTGGAGAGAAGCTGGTTGCCCGCATCCCCGATGCCGCTCAGCAGGTAGACGCCGAAGAGAAGCGGCAGCAGGCTCGGCGGCAGGAAGAAGGCCGGCAGCGCCATCACGCACGCAATGGCGAGAGAAAGAAAATAGGCTGGTCGCTTGCCGATCCGCTTGCTGACCAGCACCCACGGCGGGGTGAACACGGTCGCCGCAACGCCCGCGACCGTGAGGAGCGGGCCGATGACCGCGCCGTCCGCACGCATCGCGAAGGTCAGGAAATAGACCAGCGTCGTCGCGCTCGCGCCGATGGCGATGTTCTGGCAGAGAAACACGAGAAAGAGCACAACGAAGGGCTGATTGCTTGTGAGGGCGCGCAGCTCTTTCCAGATGCTGGACGACTGAACCGGCCGCTCGATGCGCGGGGCGTCCCGCGTCGTGAAGAACGTCACAAGCCCCGTTACGGTCATGAACGCGCCGAGCACAATGCCCGCGAGCCGGAAGCCGTCCGCCAGCGAGGCCTGCGAAGCATAGATGAGGGGCGTGGCGACGCTGGCGCCGATGATTCCCAGGCGCGCAGCCACCATCCGGTAGCCGACCAGCTCCGTGCGCTCCCGGTAGTCCGTCGTCATCTCCGCCGTCATCGCCGAGTACGGCACGGTCATGACCGAGTAGGCGAAGCTCGCCGCGATGTACGCGATGACGGCGAACGTCACCTTGGACATCTGGCTGGAGAAATCAGGCATCGCCAGGAAGACGCAGAAGGCCGCGCCGTACAGGATGCTGCCGACCAGGACGTAAAGACGTCTGCGCCCGAGCTTGCTCCTGGTCCGGTCCGAAATGGCGCCCATGAACGGATCGAAGATTGCGTCCAGCAAACGGGGCAGCAGAAGCGCGAGACCCGCCCATGCCGGGGGCAGACCTTGCGCCTCGGTCAAGTAGAAGAGAAAGAAGAGCATGGTCACGCCGACATAGACGGCGATGCCGAGCTCACCGATCGCCCAGCCGAGCTTTGCCGTGAGTGACAGTTTGCCCTGAGAGTCTGCGCTCATTACGCAATTGCTCCTCTGACCGCGTTATGACCAGGGCACGCAGCCATTCCCTTCCCATCACGTGGTTCTGTGCACGCACAAGGCGCAGGCCCGGGCAGGTGTTTCATCCCGCCCGGGCCCGCTTCTCCTCTTCGGCGCTGATCGCCGATTTCAGTAATTATAGCCGATCGTGAACAAGACCCGCCTGGGATTGCTGGGGAAGTGCACGCTCGACACCGCGCCGCCGGCAAGGTCGAAAGTGTGGGTCGGAAAGACGTGATCCCCCAAGTTCGTCCCGCTCAGCTTGAAGCTCCAATTGCCGTTGCTCGTCGTGTAAGCGATCTGCGCGTTGTAGATATCGTAAGGCGCGACAAGGCCGTTGGGCTCGTTGTTCGTCCCGTTATAGTAGCTGTCCGTATGGCTGACGTCCGCGCCGAACCTCAGCGAGGCGCCGTCCGCCCCCACCGGGACCGTGTAGATCGCCCCCACACGCCATTGCAGGCTCGGCGTGTCTTTGAGCTGCAGCGTTGAGTTTTCGATTTCGTCGTTCATGGTTCCGAGCGTCGCGGTGAGTTCCAGCTCCTCTGTCGGAACCCACGTCATCTCCGCCTCGACGCCGTCCACCGTGGCGCTGACGTTCCGTGTACTGATCGTTCCGTCGGCAAGCGTCACCGCCTGCTGTAGACCTTTGTAGTCAGCGGTGAAGTAGTCGATGTTGAAACGCACATGGCGGTCGAACAGCTCGGTCTTCGCGCCAAACTCGTACGACTCCACTGTCTCCGGGCCGAAGCTGCCGCTCAAGATCGAAGCGACGTCCCGGGCGCTGCCGTTGAACCCGCCGCTGCGGAAGCCGGTGCCGCCGCTCGCATAGAGCAGCACGCCCTCCGTCACTTCGAAGTCCGCCGCGGCGCGCCAATTCAGCCTGTAGACGGCGATGCTGTCGTCGAAGCGGAACGCCGCGTTGGGCGTACCGTTGGCCAGGTTCTGCGTCGCCGTGAGAGCCTTCTCCTCAAACGTGTAGCGCAAGCCGCCCGTGAGGTTCAGCCGTTCGGTGACCGGGTAGGTCCCCTGCGCGTAGGCCGCAATCGTATCGGTATCCTGACTGAAGAACTGGGTTGACGGCGGCGAGAACACGCGCAGCGCCCATGTGAAGTCATTCTCCTCGTGCATGTAATACAAGCCCGCCGTCCATTGCAGGGGCGCGCCGCCGATATGGTCCGACGTGACGAACAGCTCCTGCGAGAACTGCGTCTCGTCGAGATCCTGCTGCTGAACCTCGAAGGATTGCGCGGCGATCCTTCCGTCCACGTCCCCGGCGTTGCGGTAGAGCAGGCCGCGATAGGCCGTGATCGATTTGAGCGTCAGATCAGTCAGGCGCGCGTTGACTGTGGCCGAGACGCCCCACGGCTCCACTTCGTTCCGGTTGATGGCGCTGGGCGTCCTTGCGAACTCGAAGAGTCCATCTCCTTCCATCAGGAGCGCCGGACGCGCATTGCCGCTCTGGTCGAGTCGAAAGTTCACGGCCTGCGTCGGCGTGCTGTGATCGAGCATGAAATCGCCGCGCAGGATCACATCCACGTTTTCGCTCGGCGCGAACAAGAGCGCACCGCGGAAGGCGGTGATGTCGTTGTCCATGAACCGCTGCCCGGTCTGGTCGGTCTGGAAGCCGTCGTTCCTGCGCGACATGAACGTCGCGCGCAGCCCGACCTTGTCTTCAACCAGCGGCGCGCTGAACGCGACATTGGCGTTGACTTGGTTTTCCGTGCCGTAGGCGAACGAAGCGGATCCCTCCGATTCTTGGAGGTTGGGCAGCCGCGTGGTGATGCGGAGGGCGCCGGCGCTGCTGTTGCGCCCGAAGAGCGTTCCCTGCGGGCCGCGCAGGAATTCGACCTGCTGCACGTCGAAAAGATCGACAAGCGCGCCGGTCACCCGAGCAATGTAGACATCGTCGAAATAGAGCCCGATCGGGGAGTCGAAGGAGAAGACCTGATTGTCCACGCCGACGCCGCGAATGAACATCTTCGGCGTCGTCGTGCCGGTGAGCGCCTGCTCCATGAAGAGGTTGGGGACGAGATCGCGGATGTCCTCGAGATTGACGATCTGCTTGTTGTCGAGATCCGACCCGGTGATCGCCGTGACCGCGATCGGCACCGATTGCAGGCTTTCCGCACGCTTCTGCGCGGTGACGATGACTTCGCCGACTTCACCCGACTGCGCGTAAGCGGCCCCCGCCGCGCCCAAGGCCGCGGCCAGGGCCGAAACTCCGAGAACCAAACGATTGGCGTTCGACATCTTCACTTCTTCCTCCCTCTTGGTCTCGCGGCCTGCGCCTAGCCCTCTCTACGGACGGCCGCAGCGCTGTTGCGCCCCCACCGGGGGACCGCAGGCTCTTCTTCCCAGACGTGTTCGATCCTCGAACGGCGCCCAACATACGCGTGTTCTTGAGCGAGGACGCCCCGCCTCGGGTCCGCGCCTCCCGGGTCCCCGGCCAACATTGCCTTTTCGTATTTGGAATTGAATTTCGTTCGCGAAAGGAATTGCGTCATGCTGCCGTCGGTGGGACGGCCGCGGCCGCTCCGACGCGCCCGCACCCGCGCCGCGGATCGGGAGAGAGGGCGCAATCTTCGCCGCCAATCCCGCGATCGACGCTGTTTTCCGGCCGTGTTCCGCCCTGCAGCCCACATGGTCCCGACTTCGTCCTCGCCCTTGCCCCAATGCAGACCGCGCCTCGCACCTTCGATCGGATTGGCGCCGTCCTCTCCCGCGCCGGCCGCATTATTGGCCAGACCACTTAGCGTTACTTCTAGCATGTTCTGTGTGTCCGCCCTGTAACCCCCCTGGGGGACAGTAGCGCTGCGCTTGTCGCCAATCACAGGTTGTCGGGGACGCCTACCTGCCCGTCCTATTGCATGGTCGATCCGCCATCGACGATCAGGCGTGTGCCGGTGACGTATCGAGACGCGTCGCTCGCGAGATAGAGCACCGCCTGGGCGACGTCGTCGGGCGCGCCGAGGCGACCGATGGGTACGGACTTGCGGATGCGCTCGAGCTCGGACTCCGGGAATGCTCCAGACAATATTTCAGTCTCGATGAATCCGGGATGCACCGAGTTGCAGCGGATCGGGTAGTCCCGCCGCGCGCAATGAAGCGCGACAGTCTGCGATATCTGACGAACCGCCGCCTTGCTCGCCCCATAGGCGGGCAGAGTCGGCGTCGCGACCAGGGCGGCCATCGACGAGATGTTCACGATGGATCCGCCGCCTTGCCTCATGACGGCGATCGCGTGCTTGCAGCCCAAGAGCACGCCTTCGACATTGACCGCCTGCACCGCGCGCCAAGCCTCGAGACGAAGGGTCTCGATGTCGTCGGATTGGCCGCCCCCGGTCACGCCGGCATTGTTGACGAGGATGGCGAGACGCCCCCAGCGCTCCATGGTCACGCCGATCACCCTGCGCCAATCGGCTTCGCTCGTGACGTCGTGTTCCATGAATACCGCATGGGCCCCGATCTCGGCCGCGGCCGCACGACCCGTTTCGCGGTCGATATCGGTTACAACGACGCTCGCGCCCTCCTTGACAAGCAGGCGTGCAATCGCATGGCCGATGCCATGCGAAGACGCCGCCCCGGTCACGATCGCAACCTTGCCTTCGACGCTTCCCGTCATGACCAAGTCCTCCGCGCGCGCCTTCGCTCAGGCCCGGACGCGAAAGGCGCCCATCGTCCCTGCCCCGCTTGCAAGGGAGCGCTGCTCGCGACGCTGCACGCGATCATACCCGTGAGGGCGCGGGAGAGCGGGGGTCATTCCATGAAGAACACCTGCTCCATGCTGGCCCACCATTCGCCTGGCTTGCGCGTTTCTAGGGGGACCTGGCAGGGGCTGCACAGCGCATACCATTCCTGCATCTTCGGCTCCTTGCCCATGTTCTTCATGTCGGCGGCGATGTCGTCTCCATCGTACTCAAAGTAGCTGAACATGCGCTCGCCTTTGAGGAAGATGCTGTAGTTCGATATGTGGTGCTTTCTGAGGATCGCCAGCACTTCGGGCCAGACGGCCGCGTGCAGCTTCTTGTACTCTTCGATCTTCTCGGGGCGAATGCCGATCTCCATACCAATTCTTTGCATTGCTCGCTCCTTTCCATGCGAGGGGCTCACGCGCCGATCACGGCGGGCTCAGGATGGCCGGCGCCCCGGCACAGTTCGCGATAGATCGCCAGCGCGGTTCCAGCGTCGATCACGGTCTCGACCGCTCCTTGCGCGTCGAGCTCCAGATTGGCGCCTCTGATCGCAAACCATACGTCGGTGGTCTCCGTGTTGTCGCTCGGCGTGTGCAGCGTATGCACCGACCCGGCCGGCTCGAACAAGTATGAGCCTCGCCGGTTCACCTCGGGATATTCCAGATACTTCCAGACGCCGGCGATCGTGAAGGCGAAGACTTCGCCGGTGTGCCGGTGCCGCTTCAAGGTGAGCCCGGGTTGCAGCCTGGTGCGGATCACCCAGAGACCCGCCTCGATATCAACCTGCAGCAATTGCAGCTCCGCGCCCTCGGCGATGGTCACGAAGGGCAGATCGCTCATGGCGCGGTGAAGCGCACGCGGCTCGCCGCCGGTTGGCGTTTGAGGTTCAGCCATTCTCACTCTCCTTTCGCGGACGCCAATCCCGCGCCAGGCGCCGTTGACGATATTCCGCGGCGAAATAGCGAAAGGCAACAAGCGCCGGAAGATGACAGGGCGCGGAAATCATCCCCACTGTCTCTCCGCGCGAGCGAGACGCATTCTCCATCCGCCTTGTCAGTACCGATAGCCCAGCGTCAGCAACCACCGCCTCGGCAGGTTCGGAAACTGCACGTGGGCGACGAGCGAGTCGATCGGAGAACCCGTCGGGCCGATGTGAAAGGCGTGGTTCGGATAGTACTCGTCGGTCAGATTGTACCCGGCAAGCGTCACCCGCCATTTCTCGCCAGACGTTTCGTACGTGATGTGAGCATCGTACACATAGACCGGATCGACATAGGTGTCCGGCGTGACTGGGTCGAAAAAGTAGGTCGACTGATAGTTCACGTCGCCGCCAAAGCTCAGCGAGCCTCCCTCCGCGCCTATGTCGAAGGTGTAGATCGCGCCCAGCCGCCCCACGGTCTCCGGCGTGTCGCGCTGCCCGAAGGGCGAGCCCTCGAACTCGAAATTCACCGTGCCGAGCGACCCGAACACCTCAAGCCCGTCGACCGGGACGGCCGTCAATTCAAGCTCGATCCCATCCGCCGTGGCTTGGGCGTTGCTCGTGGTGACCTGCCCGTTTCCATCAACGATCGCCTGCTGCATGTCGGTGTACTCAGCGTAGTAATAGTCGACATTCAGCCGCAACCGCCGGCTGAACCATTCGGTCTTCGCGCCAAGCTCGGTGATGAAGGTCTTTTCCGGGCCGAATGCGCCGCTCGTGATGTCGGCGACCGTGGTGGCGTTTCCGTTGAAACCGCCGCTGCGGAAGCCCGTGCCGGAATTGATGTACAGGATCGCGTCGTCGGTCACTTCATAGTTGAGCGCCGCGTGCCACGTCGTTCGATAGGTCGAGGCGACGCCGTTGAACTGGAAACTGGGATCGAGGCCGCCGCCGTTCGGCAAAAATTGCTCGCCGCGGAAATCCTTCTCCTCCCACGTATAGCGCGCACCGAGCGTTCCGGTCAGGCGCTCGCTCACCGGAAAGTCGGCCTGCGCATAGATCGCTGCCGAATTTGTCTCCTGATCGAAATGTGAGGTCGCCGGCGGCCCAAGGATGAAGTCCAGGACGCGCAGCCCCCAATAGAACTCATTGTCCTCGTGGAAATAGAAGATCCCCGAGGTCCATTGGATCGGCGCGCCGCCGATGTGATCGCCTGTCAGGAACACTTCCTGCGAGAATTGCGATTCGTTGAGATCCTGGCGATCCACCTCAAACGTCCTGAACGCCGCATAGCCATCGACGTCGTTGGCGTTTCGGAAGGTCAGGCGCCGATAGGCGGTGATCGACGTCAGCGATGCGCTTCCAATATCGGCTTCCAAGGCCGCGGAGGCGCCCCACGGAATGACCTTGTTCACCTTGCCGCTCTCGGGCGACGCCTCATAGGTGTAGGGGTCGTTGTCGGGATCGTCGCCGAAGACGCCCGGATTGTAGAGCGTCGCCTGCGCGCCCTGGCTGAAATCCCACATCGCGTCGCCGCGGAGAGTGAGGCTGACGCTGTCGTTGAGATTGAACAGGAGCGCGCCGCGCAGGGCCGTGATGTCCTCGTCGAGCGCCTGCTCGCCGGTCGTCACATTGCGCATCCAGCCGTCGTTCTGGCGACGCACGATGGAGAGGTCCGCTCCGACGCGCCCCTCCACGAGCGGAGCGCCGACCGAGAGCCGGGCATCCCGCTGTTCGACGGAGCCCACAGCGACCTCTGCGCGCACGCGAGCGCGATCGAGCGGCGGCGCAGGGTGGATGATGTTCAGGGCGCCGACGCTCGAATTCCGCCCGTAGAGCGTGCCCTGCGGGCCGCGCAGCATTTCAACGCGCTCGACATCGAAGAAGTCGCTGAGCGCACCCGTAGTCCGCGCTCGGTAGACGCCGTCGACGTAAAGGCCGATGGGCGAGTCAAACGAGAAGACCTGGTTGTCCACGCCGATTCCGCGCAGGAACATCTTCGGCGTCGTGTTACCGGACAGTGCCTGGCCCATGTAGAGGTTCGGCACGACCCCTTGCAGGGATTCCATCGTCAGCATCTGCTGATCTTCGATGGCCCTAGCCGACAGCGCGGTGATCGCGATCGGAACGTCTTGCGCAGACTCTTCACGTTTCTGCGCGGTGACCACGAGTTCGTCGACGCCGCCTTGATCATCGCTCTGCGCAAACGCCCCTCCCGTCGCCACGCAGAACAATGAGGCCATTGTGAACGCACTGCAGAGAATATCCCGCTTCGCCATCGTCGCCTGCTCCCCCCAAAAAATGGACCTTGTCCCTGGCCCATGCACACGCCGTCGAGCCCATGAACATGAGCCGTGCGGCCGTTTGTCGAGCGCACTCGCGTCGCGTCGTTCGACGGATTGCGTTACGCAAGTCGATAACACGGAACATGCAACGACACTGTAACCTGTCTGGGGGACAGACGGCCGTCGCGCGTGTTTGTAGATTGCGCTGCCTTGGTCTGTGCGGGAGGCGCTTGTTTCATCGCGCTTTGCGTCCCAACAGCGAGCGGCAATGCGGGGTGCATCCATGCATGGCGATGATGCCAGTCGAGCAGGAAGCGAAGCTGCGTTCGTCGATCCCGGACTGGCGGGATTTCTGGACATGCTTCGGACGGCCGATCAGGCGCCGTTCAACGAGATTTCCGTGTCCGAGGCGCGCACGCGATTTCGCGAAAACGCACCGGCGCTTCAGGTGCCGGCGCCGGCCATCGCTGAAGTGCGCAGGATTACGCTTCGCGGCGGCGCGTGCGAGCTCTCCGCAAAGGTCTATGTTCCCAGACGCAGGCCGCGGTCGGCCGGTTGCGTCTTCTTCCATGGCGGAGGCTGGGTGATCGGCGACGCCGACATCTACGATCCCGTCGCAAGCAGACTCGCAGCGCACGCCGACGGGGTTGTCGTGTCGGTCGACTACCGGCTTGCGCCGGAGCATCGCTTTCCTGCCGCGTTCGACGACGCGGTGGCTGCGTTTGGCGACGTCTGCGCGCGCGCGGATGAGCTGGGTCTCGATCCCAGTCGCATCGCGATCGCGGGGGAATCTGCCGGCGGCAACATCGCAGCGGCCGCCGCGAACGCACTCGCCTCCTCCGCGGCCCCGCCCCGGTTGCAGGTCTTGATCTATCCCGCCACCCGTCTCTGCTGGCAATCGCCTTCGCGCATCCGCTTTGCGCGCGACCATTTCCTGACGGACGAGGATATCGGCTATTTTGAGCAGAGCTATCTCGGCGATCTCACCCTCGCCGATGATCCGCGCGCGTCTCCGCTCCTGGCGATTACGCCTTCGAGCCCTGCGCCCGCGATCATCGCCACGGCGGGCTTCGACCCGCTTCTCGATCAAGGCGTCGCTTATGGTGAGCGGCTTGAAGCGGCCGGGGCGCCTGCAACGCTGCTCCACTACCCTGACTTGATACACGGGTTCGCTCTCATGACCGGCGTATCGCCCGCCGCACGAGACGCCCTCGATGAGATCGGCGCGGCGATGGGGGCCGCACTTTCGTCCTAGAAACGCGATCACGCCTTCCTGAACGATGAGGAGAACCACATGCAGCAACCAGCGGCGAGCGGCGGCCCCGACGCCAACAAGGCGCTCGTGAGAGAGTTCTTCGACGTCCTGAACAAATGGAACGGACTTGAGGCCTTTGCGTTCCTGAGCGATCAGGGCTCGTGGTGGGCTGCGGGAGACCTCTATGCGGGGGACCGCAGGGTCACCGGCGCGTTCTCAAAAGCCGAGTACATGGCGCTCTTCAAGGAGATTCAGGCCTCGTTTCCGAACGGCGTCATGTTCACGATCCACGCCATGACGGCGGAGGGTGATCGGGTCGCGGCGGAAGTGGAGTCAAGAGGCCGCCACGCCAATGGCGGACTGTACAACAACCGGTATCATTTCCTGTTTGTGGTGGAGAACGGCAAGTTCAGCCTGATCAAGGAATACAACGACACCCACCACCTGTTCGAACTGATCCAGGCCAACGGAGCGCGCTGACCCGCGCGCTCAGCTCTCGTGAACGACCTGCTCGGACGCTTCGCCGAGCCGCTCGTCCGTCGCCTCGCCAGCGCGATACTGCGCCATCAGTCTTGCGAGGCTCGCCTCCATACGCGCCATGTTCCCCGCCTTCACGTGGCCATAGCCGCGCACCTGGTTGGGCAACTCGGCGATCCTCAAAGCCACCGGCAGAGTGCGGCGCCGCAAGCCCGCCGCAAGCTCGTCCACGACTGCGCGATATTCTCCGATCAGCGCGCGCTCGCGGCGGCGCTCCTCGGAGTATCCAAATACATCGAGCGGCGTGCCGCGTAGCCCCTTCAAGCGCGCGAGCACGCCGAACAAGCCAAGCATCCACGGCCCGAACGTCCATTTGCGCGGATGGCCGCCCTGCAACGCCAAGCTTGAGAGAAGCGGCGGCGCGAGATGAAACTCGAGCGTGTCGTAGGATGCAAAGGTTTCGGCCATGCGCCGCTTGAATGTTCCATCCGAGTAGAGGCGCGCCACCTCGTACTCATCCTTGTAGGCCATCAGCTTGAAGAGCGCCTTCGCCGCCGCCTTCGCAAGCGCGTCCCCGCCCACCGCCCCACTCTCGCGCGCAGCGATAGAGGCGATGAAGCTGCGATACTCTCCCGCGTAGCGCGCGTCCTGATAGGCCGCGAGCCAGTCGGCGCGGCGGTCGACGATCTCCTGCAGAGATTGTTCCGCGCGCGAAGGCGCGGCGCTCTTCGCCAGGAGACGTTCACATGCTGCGGGATCGTGGGCCGCCGCACGCCCCACGGCGAAGGCGCGCTTGTTCGCAGCCGCGCCCGCGCGGTTCAGCTCGATGGCTTTGAACAGCGCCGTTTCCGAGACCGGCAAGCGGCCCAGCTGATACGCGTAGCCCAGGAGAATGAAATTGGTCGCCAAGGCGTCGCCGATAACGCGCGAGGCCAACGCTGTCGCGTTCAGCGCTTGCACCTCCGCGCCGTAATCGCTCAACACGCGCTCGAACGGCGCCGGTTCGAAGCTCATGTCGCCATCGGCCTGGAAGGCGCCGGTGGGCGCAACATCGGCGTTGACGATGGCGCGCGTGACGCCGGGATTGACAGCCGCGAGAACGTCTGCGGAGCAGGCCGCGACCAGATCGCAACCGAGCAGGACGTCGCAGGCGCCCGGCGCGACGCGCCCTACGAGAGCTTCCTCCGCGCCGCCGATCTGTATGTGCGCGAGGACGGCCCCGTTCTTCTGCGCCAGGCCCGCCATGTCCACGCTGACGACGCTCTTGCCTTCAAGGTGCGCGGCCATGGTCAGAACCGCGCCAACAGTCACCACGCCCGTCCCTCCGATGCCGGCGATGACGATGTTGGCGCGCGCGGAGGCTTCGGTGTGCACAGGCGGCGGCGGCGCGCTCAAGACGAACGCGTCGGCCGCAGGCGCCTTCAGCTTGCCGCCGCGCACCGTCACGAAGGAAGGGCAAAAGCCTTCGACGCAGCTGAAATCCTTGTTGCACGCGGACTGATCGATGGCGCGCCTGCGGCCGAACTCGGTCTCCACCGGCAACACGGACACGCAATTGGACTTCACCGAGCAATCGCCGCAGCCTTCGCAGACGTCCTCGTTGATATAGACGCGGCGGGCCGGGTCGGCGAGCTCTCCACGCTTGCGCTTGCGTCTCTTCTCCGCGGCGCAGCCCTGGTCGTAGATGAGCACGCTGACGCCGGGCTTCTGCCGCAGGCGCCGCTGGACGGCGTCAAGCTCGCGTCGGTGATGCACGCGAACGCCGGGCATGAGACTGCCGGGCCGCGCGTATTTCTCCGGCTCGTCGGTGACCACGACGATGAGGGCCACGCCCTCGGCGGCGACTTGACGCGCGATCGTGTCGACGCTCAAGGGCCCATCGACCCGCTGACCGCCGGTCATGGCGACGGCGTCGTTGTAAAGAATCTTATAGGTCATGCTGACATTCGCGGCCACCGCGGCGCGCACGGCCAGCAGGCCGGAATGGAAATAGGTGCCGTCTCCCATGTTCTGGAACATGTGCGGGACACGACTAAACGCAGACGCTCCGATCCAGTTGGCGCCTTCGCCGCCCATCTGGGTGGAGGTCAAGGTGTTGCGGTCCATCCAGACGGCCATGTAGCTGCAGCCGATGCCGGCCATGGCCAGGGAGCCGTCGGGAGTTTTCGTCGACGTGTTGTGCGGACAGCCCGAGCAAAAGTAGGGAACCCGATCGAGCGGCGCGGACCCCGATTGCGGCTTGGCGATGTTGGCGAGCCTGCGCGGGGGCGACTTGCCGCGCCTCTCCAGCCTCGACGCGATGACGTCCGCGATGAGCCGCGGATCCAACACGCCGTCCGTAGGAAGCAGCGGAGCGCCCGTCTCGTCCGTCTTGCCGATCAGGCGCGGGCGCCCGTTTCCCCCTGCACGATAGAGATGCTTGGCGGCTTGATCCTCGATGATCGGCCGCTTCTCCTCCACGACCAGCACTTCTTCGGCGCCCGCCGCACAAGCCCCGAAACTATCCGCGTCGAGCGGCCATGAAAGACCGATCTTCCACAGCGACAGGCCCAGATCGCGCGCGCCGGCGTCATCGATTCCCAGCAGCGCCAGCGCCTGCGCCACGTCGGCATAGGCCTTCCCGCTGGCGGCGATGCGGAACGGCGCGGCGCCGTCGCCGAGGGTCCTTTTGTCGACATTGTTGGCGCGTGCGAAGGCGATCGCGCGCGGCAGCATCATTCGAAGCTGGCGGCGTTCGTCATCGAGCGGCTCGTAGCGCGTGTGCACGTGTACGGGCGCGTCGCTTGAGTCCGGGATCAAGATCTGAAGCGCCTCGAGCGCATCGAGATCGATGCTTGCGGTGCTCTCGATGACTTCGCTGGTGCATTTAAGCCCCACCCAGAGTCCCGAGTAGCGCGACATGGCCCAGCCCAGCAAACCGTATTCCAGCACATCGGCGACGTTCGCCGGCGCGAGGATCGGGATCGACGCGGCGATCAGCGTCGGCTCGGACTGATAGGCGAGCGTCGACGATTTGGCCCCATGGTCGTCGCCGAACGCCGCGAGCACGCCTCCGTGGGGAGAGACGCCGGCGAGGTTGGCGTGCTTGAGCGCATCGAGACTTCTGTCGACCCCGGGGCCTTTGCCGTACCAGATCGCGAATACGCCATCCTGCTTGGGCTGCAACAGGTGCGCCTGCTGCGATCCCCAGATCGCGGTGGCGGCCAGATCCTCGTTGACGCCGGGATTGAAGCGCACGCCGGCGCGGCTGAGATGCGCCGAGGCGCGCTGCAGTTCGCTGTCGTAGACGCCCAGCGGAGAGCCGCGATAACCGGAAATGTAGCCAGCCGTGTCGAGCCCGTTTGCAACGTCGCGCGCGCGCTGCATCAACGGCAGTCGCACCAGCGCCTGCACGCCGGAAATGAGGATGCGCCCGCTCGTCGCGGTGTACCTGTCTTCGAGCGAAACCTCGCGCAACGACGCCGCCTCAGGCATATCCGACGGCGATCATGCTGAAATCGGCGAGCTCGCCGACGGAGATTTTCACCGCGCCGCGCGCGTCTGGGCTCGCGTCCAGCTCGACCATGTCGGGTAGACGCACGGCCTTGGTGAATTTGCGCCCCTTGCCGAGCCGCACAAGCACCTCAACGCCGCGCAATGGGATCAACGGCGCTTCATTCTGGTAGTTCAAAAGACTGATCACGACCCTGCTGCGGTCCGCCTGCTCAAATCCGCTGGCCCACACGACCGGATGGCAATCGACCTCGAACGTCGCACGCCTACCCAGCAGCGAACGGACGAGCGCGACGAACAACGCTTCGTGCGCTTCACTCTCTTCCCCCTCGATGCTCGCGGCGGAGTAGATGCACTGGCCGGTTCCGAAGCGATTGGACACCACGCTCGGATTGTCGGTGACCTCCCACGGCGGATCGCTGTGGATGGCCGCCCAGTGCGTGTCGTCCACCGCGCCGTGATGCGGATAGGCGTATGGCAGCGTCAGCGTCGCCAGCGCCGCGCCCTCGGCGTCGGCGCCGAGGCGCACCGCGCTCAACGGCGCATTGCCCGGGCTGCGGTGGTTGACGAGCATATCAGGAGCGATCGCCTTCTTCAGCGCGGGCGTGCGGGGGGACAGATAAACGATGCGCCCCGTCTCCTCGTGCGCGAAATGACAGCCGAACACGTCGGCCAGCATGAAATCGCCGCTTCGCTTGCCCGAGGTCTCCGTCAGCGACGTGTAGGCGCTGGCGTAGAGCTTTCCACCCTTTTGCACATAGTTGCGAAACGCCTCAGCCTCCGCAGGATTCATGCGGGCGATGTTCGGCAGCACGATCACTTTGTATCGGGAAAGCGTCCCGAGCTGCTTGTCCGTGATCACGCCAAACGGGATGTGCGCACGCTGCAGCGCCCGGCACGCCCCTTGAACGCTGCGGCCGTGAGGATTGTTGGGTGCGCTCGAGGGCGCGTAGTCGCGGATGGGCTTGCCGTTCTCGGAGAAGTCCATCTTGGAATCGGAACTGTAATAGACAGCAACGTCCTCGATCGCTTCGCCGCCGAAGTGCGGCTCGTAGGGCGCCAGGCGCTCGAAAACGCCCTTGGCGCGCTCGATCATGTTGCGGTTCAGCGTTCCATCCGGATTGACCGCCGCGATGAGGAGGAAAGCCGAGCCCGCCGCCACCGCGGCGAAGCCCATCGCCCGCAGGCGCTCGAGCGGCTGCAAGCGCTCATGCTCGATGAGATTCTCCGCGATCGTCGTCATGAACTCGACGGGCTGGCGCTCCGAAAGATTGAGCATCAGCTTCGACACGACAAGCTGCTCCTCGCGCCCGCCGTAAAAATCGCCGCCGAGGAAATCGTGCGCAGCCGCGGAACGGAAGGAGATGGCGCGCGACCAATTGGAGCACGCGAGCGCGAAATTGTGATAGACTTGCAATTCCGGCCTGATCTTCTGGACGACGTCGCGGAGCTCATGGGCGAGCTCGGTCACCCAGCGTTCGCGGGCGGCCTGGAACGCGCACCAGACCGGGTCGAGCCAGTTGGTCGTTTCGGGAACATCCTCGCCGGTCTCGGCCTTGCAGCGGCGCCGGCAGCTCGGACACCGGCAGACGCCCATCCACCAGACCATGTCGAAGAAGAAGGCGTCGATCGCGTACTGGCTGACGATCTCGCGCGCCTGTTCGGCGACGAAGGCGCGATAGGCCGGGTTGTTGAGGCACACGATGCCATAGCGCGCGAACGGCAGAATGCCCATGGCGCCCTTGTTGGCCGGCTGGAGGCGCCAGTCCGGATGCTCTAGATACGCCCAGTTGTTGAAGTTGACGCTGTAATACGCGCAGACCGGAATGGCCGCTTCCTGAAACAATGGAATCGTCTCGGCGAGCAGATCGCGTCCCGCGAATTGCGCGTGTTGCTTCCCAGACTTCGTCGGCCAATAGCAGAGGCCGAGATGGGACTGGAAGTACACCATGACGCCAGTGACGCCGGCGTCGCGACACGCGTCGCGCGCGACGCGAGGATCGTACTTCGACAAAAAGCGCTCGTCCCAGTCGGGCGTGTGCATGTCGATCAGAAGGCGGCGGAAGGAGCGGGTGTTCCAGGGTTCGGATCGTGCAATGCTCATGTTCACGCCCCCGCCGAGCCAGGCGTTTGTCCCCCGCGCCGGCGACAAGAATCCCGCGAAATGGAAATTGGCCCTACCTCCCGTTAGATGATTATCGTATATAAAACTGTTTTTTTCGGAAGCAAAGCCCCTCGGCGCGCGTGCGTCGCCCGGGCGCGCCTCCGGGCGCCGCACAACAACACGAAGGAGGGTGGAGATGGCGATCGCATCGAGACGCGTTGGGCGCACGGCCCTTTCGGTGAGTGAACTCGGGTTCGGCGGCGCTCCCCTCGGCAATCTCTACAATGCGCTCACAAGCGAGGAAGCCAACGAAGCCGTGAATGCGGCCTACGAGGCGGGGATGCGCCTGTTCGACACCGCACCTCTCTACGGATTCGGGTTGAGCGAGCGGCGCATGGGACTCTGCCTCGGCGCGCGCCCGCGCGACTCGTTTGCGCTGTGCACGAAGGTCGGACGGCTCTTGGCGCCCGCCGATCCGGCGGAGATCGAGGACACGATCTTTGCAAACATGCCGCCATTCAAACCCTATTTCGACTACAGCTATGACGGCGTGATGCGCTCGGTGGAGCACAGCCTGCACCGGCTCGGCCTGCACCGCATCGACATCCTGCTCATCCATGACGTCGACACGGTCAATCAGGGCAGCCAGGAAGCCACCGAGCAGCGCTTCAAGGAGGTGATGAACGGCGGCTACCGGGCGTTGGAGCAGCTGCGCAGCGAAGGCGCGGTCGCGGCGATCGGCGCCGGTATGAACGAGTGGGAGTGGTGCCAACGCTTTGCCGAAGCCGGCGACTTCGACTGCTTCTCGCTCGCGGGCCGATACACCCTGCTGGAGCAGGAGGCGCTTGAGGCGTTCCTGCCGCTTTGCGCGAAGAAGTCGATCGGAATCGTCATCGCAGGGCCGTACAATTCCGGCGTGCTCGCGAGCGGACCGGTTGAAGGAGCATATTACAATTATGCGCCGGCGCCGCCGGCGATCCTCGATCGCGTCGCGCGGCTGAAGGCGATCTGCGAGTCCCACGGAGTTCCGCTGGCGGCGGCGGCGCTGCAATTCCCCCTCCTCCATCCCAACGTCGTGAGCGTGATCCCGGGCCTGCGCAATGGACGCGAGGCGGCAAGCACGCTCGCGCTGTTTGACGCCAAGATACCCGCCGATCTCTGGCGGGAGCTCAAACACGAAGGGCTGGTGCGTGCGGACGCGCCCACCACCACCGCAACGGCGAAGGAATAGCGGCATGAACACGAAACCCCGGCGCGTGGACGCGCATGTGCATTTCTGGGCAGTGGCGCGCGGCGATTACGCCTGGATGACCCCCGCCGTGGGGCCGATCTATCGCGACTTCGGGCCCGAGGACCTGCGCCAGCATCTCACGCGCGCGGGCATGGATGAGGTTGTGCTCGTGCAGGCCGCCGAGACCGCGGCGGAGACGCGCTACCTCCTGTCGATCGCGGAACGTACGCCGTTCGTCGCCGGCGTAGTGGGTTGGGTCGACCTGCCGGCGCCGGGCGCGTCGGACGCAATCGCCGCGCTGGCGGCCTCTCCCTTGTTCAAGGGCGCACGGCCGATGATCCAGGAAATCGCTGACCTCGATTGGATGTTGAGCCCCGCGCTGACCGATCCGCTGCGCGCGTTGAGCCGCTTCGATCTCAGTTTCGATGCGCTGGTCAAGCCGCCGCATCTGTCGCGCCTGAAACGCCTGGTGGCGCAGCACGAAGCCTTGCGCATCGTCATCGATCATGGCGCGAAGCCGGAGATCGCCGCCGGCGCGTTCGACGAATGGGCCGAGGACATGCGTCAGTTGGCCCGCGCGCCAAATGTGTTCTGCAAGGTCTCCGGCCTCGTCACCGAAGCTGCGCCGCACTGGACGGTCGACGATCTGCACCGTTATGTCGATCACCTCTTGGCCTCCTTCGGGCCGCAGCGTCTGATGTTTGGCAGCGATTGGCCGGTGGTGAATCTCGCCGGCGGTTATGAAGCGTGGGCGGCGGCCGCTGCGCAGCTGCTGGACGGACTGTCGGAAGGCGAACGCGCGCGCATCTACGGCGAAACCGCGGCGGCATTCTATCGACTTGCGGACGCGCCACGGACGGCGTCGTGACGGCGTCCCGACGCGGGGCTTCGGCTCCGAAGGTCGCAGGTTCGAGTCCTGCGGGGCGTGCCGCCTTTGCAAGTGAAGCGTGTGCCACCGCTTAGGCTCCGAATGGCCTCCACGATGCGCGTCCCTCCGCGCCGCTCCCCGGATCTTCACGATTCGCCGAACGAGTAGCGCGCTTCCTCGCGCCGCTCTCTCCCAAGCACGAGACCGCCGAATGCGTGCACACGTTCGAGTTCCTGATCTTGTCATCGCGATGAACACCGCGCCCCCGACCGACCGCGCGCAATACGAGCTCCACACCCTTCCCACGCTCCTTTCGCGGACCTTTCGCCCAGGCAGCAATGGAGCATCGCCCGGCTCCACGGAAAGCACATCGAGCTATTGATCGCCTGGGAGGAAACGGAAGACGTCGACGCCGGCTAAGTCGATGCGCCGCCGGGAGCCAAAGTCCGCTGTGAAGTCATGCTCTGACTACGAAGGGCATGTCTTTCAAGCTGAGCGCGCTCATGGCGATGACACGACCGTGCCGCTGTTCGCCAAGGGCAAAACGGTGACCGCGCGCCTTTGGACCTCGATGACCGACCATTTGGCGGCGCCGATCCACCCGGGGCGGTTTATTATTTCTCTCGCAATCGCGAAGGCGTGCCTCCGCAGACTCATCTCGCCGGATCCACGCATTGTCATTTCGCCTGTCGCGCTAGAAGCGGTGAAGAAGATCGTTGCGATCTTCGACATCCAGCGTGAGCTCAATGGCCTGGCCGCTGGACACCGGCGGCTGGCGCGCGAAGCACGCGTGAAGCCCTTGGTCGCCGATCTGCACGAGTGGATGAAAGAACAGCGCAGCGGTGCTTCTAGCAAGATACCGCTCAGGAAGGCTTGCATTATATGCTCGTGCCATGGGAATCCTCTGCTCGCTTTCTCGATGACGGACGCATTTGGCTGACAATGCCGCGGAGCGAGCGTTGCGCGATGTCGCGATCGGTCGCAAGTCATGCCTTTTGCGATCGTGGTGGATAACGTGCGGCGATGATCTACACGCTCATAATGACCGCCAAGCTCAATCGCGTCGATCCCTATGCCCGGCCTGCTAACGCGCTCCGCGCGCATCGCTGGCCATCCGGCCCAGCGCCTCCATGAACTTCTGCCCTGGAATTCGCACGCCGGGGGTTGGGCCGCTTGATCATGGCGATCTCCTCGGTCTTCACGATCGCAGGCGTGGCGCAGATGCCGGGCGAGGACGAAGACTGGCGCAAAGAGATCGTCTTCCAGCTCGATCCCGAAGACGGCTGCCTCCTCATCTGGCGACCCGGCGAAGAAGCAACGACCGCCTTCTCTGAGCGCGGCGTCGAATCCTTGCAGGAACTCATCGCCGAGCTAAGGCGGCAGGCACAGAGCTAATTCACCGCGGTGTACAGCGGACGGATACGCGCTATCCTGAGGTCGAAATCGACATCTGGGTGAACAACAGGCTCATCGATGTGAATCGGAAGCGGCTTCGACGTTGGCGTTCGCTACGGCGGCATTTGCCAGAAGATATGGTCGCACAGCGCCTATCAGTGGGAGTTTGAACGCAACGACGAAGCGGTCGCCGTAGCGACTCCAGGACAAGCCACCGTGGATGAAAGCCAAGCGGCGGTGAGCTTCGGACTTGGCGCGGCGTCGGCATCGTCCCGCCGGGCCAGTCGTGAGGCCCCGTGTCGAGCGCGGCAACCTGGAGATTGTGCTTGCCCATTGGGCGTCACTGGGGCCCCGCTATCCATCTACTATTCCAGCCGGCGCCGTGTGCCGACCGCGCTGCGTCTCCTGATCGAGCTCATCAGAGAGCCACGGCCCTCGGTATCTGATCTCTTGCGCGCCCGCACTTCGCCAAAAAATCGGCATGCCTTCGGCGAACGAACCCATATAAGACTCACCTTGTCCAAGCTGAGAGCGCTACGCCTCAATCATACCCACCTCGTTTTCTGCGGATCTGCCTGCCCAACGCGTCTAGCCGGGGCATAGTGCTACCGCAGCTTGCCGCCTCGGCGCGCCCAAGCAGGTGCTTGCGGAGTTTCCCCGCCGCCGTCCTTGGCAAGTCGTTCACGAAGACGAAGGTCCTAGGGACTTTGTAGCTCGCCAATCTGCTGCGACAGAAGCCATCCAGATCGGCGGCGCTTGGAGGCGCGACCTCTTTGCGAAGCTGCACATACGCGCACCCGACCTCCCCCCATTTCTCATCGGCAACGCCGGTGACCGCCGCTTCAAACACGGCCGGATGGCGCGCGAGAACATTTTCGACCTCGGCCGGGAAAATGTTCTCGCCGCCGGAAATGTACATCTCTCCGATCCGTCCGGCGATAAAGATGCACCCATCATCATCGCGCGAACCGAGATCGCCGCTTTTCAACCAGCCGTCCGCAGTGAATGCTTTCGCGGTCTCTTCCGGCCGCCCCCAATAGCCGGGCGTCAAACCAGGTCCACGCATCCAGATCTCGCCAGTCTCGCCGACCTTCGCGTCGCGTCCGCCAACGTCGATACGGAGATCCAGCATCAATTGCGGCTTTCCCGCCGAGCCTATTTTGCGAAGCGCAAGAGGGAAGCCGGGTTCAAGCGAGAGCTGCCGATAGACCGCGGGAACCGCGAAGAACAAATCGGTCTCCGGGAGCAGCTGCATCACACGGGGAGCGTCAAAGCCAGGCAAGACCGTGACCGTGCCGCCGGCCATCAGCGTCGGCAGCGCAAGCAGGTGAATGCCGGCGGTGTGAAACAATGGAAGAAAATTGAGCGTGCGATCGCACGCGCGTACGCCAAACGCCTGCGTCGCGTGAACATAATTCACGAACGCCATCTGGACGGTCTGAATGACGCCCTTGGGCTCGCCAGTCGTCCCGGAGGTATAGATCAAGGTCCACACCGCGTCCCCAGACCAGACGCGACTTCCCTCGAGAGGCCGGGTCTCCCGGAGGATCACTTCGTAGTCGTCATCGATGCTGATCGCGCAGATCCCGGGCCTGGCCAGTTCGCGCGCGGTATCCGCGTCCTCGAATCCGAACAGGAGCAGCTTCGGACTGCAATCCCGTACGATCGCCATCAATTCGTGCGGCGGCATCCGCCAGTTCAGGGGCGTCAGAATGGCGCCTAGCTTTGCGCAGGCGAACAATGCTTCGAAGAATTCTGGGCGGTTTCGGCAAATGATAGCGACGCGGTCTTCGGCGCGTGCACCGCGCGCTTGAAGCGCGCCCGCGAGGCGCGCAACCCGGGAGTCAAGTTCCGCATAGGTGATTTGGCGTCCGGTCGCCGCGTTCACGAACGCAACGCGATCCGGACAGAGTTCGGCCCGCTTCGCCGTTACATCCACGAGATGCATCACCACAGCTCCCTCAGCTGCGCTCTTCTATTGGCCGCGGTTTAAGTCCGTTTGAGACGAGGTCTGCCGCGGCTGACGCGGCATGCGCCGCATCCGCTTCCTCGTCCCAGATCCCATAGCGGAGGCCGATGAAGGTAGAGAGCCCCATAAGGGCCCACACGCGCACCTCGTTGTCGCCAGCAATTATGTCGCCACGCTCGGCGGCCTGCTCGAGCTGGACCGAGTAGGCGGCCGCAAACGTTCGATAGTATTCGCGGTACGCCTCCGGCGCAACGAACTGGGCCTCCATGACAATGCGATAGAGTCCTTTGTGGGCGCGCACGAACCGAATGTACGCCTCCAGGCCGAGACGCTCGGCCTCCAGGCGATCCCGCGTGAACTTGACCGCTTCAGCGAGCGCATGGCGCGTGATTGCGCCCATGTCCGCCACCACGGCTCGGAAGATCTCCTCCTTGCTCTTGAAGTAAACGTAGAAGGTGCCCAGGGCCACGCCGGCCCGTTGGGTGATGTGGACCACCCCGGTCTCGTGAAACCCACGAGCCCCAAACTCCTCCTCCGCCGCATTGAGCAGCCGCCGGACCGTGCGCCGCCCTCGCGCCGTCTTCGGGCGCTCGTCTGCGGCCAAACTTGATGGTTGAATCATGTTTCAATTTATCGCTGAGGAAGCGAAACGAAGCAAGGAAAAACAGGCCAAGCCGAGGCCAACGGGGGAGCGCCAGGGTATGGCGACGTGCATGCTCCGGGATGGGACCGAGCTGTCCCACACGGATCGGGGGACGGGTCCGCCGATCGTCCTGGTCCACGGGTGGGCAGCCAACGCGACGTTCTTCGAGGACTTGGCGGTCCGGCTGATGGGCGAGCACCGCGTGATCGTCCCGACCTTGCGCGCGCATCCCGGCTCAGGTCGCGGGAGCGCGCCGCTCTCGATCGAGACCCTGGGCAGCGACCTCGCCGAACTCTTTGAGCGGCTTCAACTCACCAACGTTGTCGCACTGGGCTGGTCGATGGGCGCCATGGCGCTGTGGGCGGCGATGCCGAGGATTGAGGCGCGCGTCTCCGGCCTGATCGTCGAAGACATGGGCGCCCATCTCGTCAGCGACGCGCATGGCGCGCACGGTCTAGCCGGCGGCTACCGGCTCAGCGACGTCGCAACGACGCTCTCGGATATGCGCACAAACTGGCCCGCGTTTGTCACGCGGTTCGCTCCCAGAATCTTCGCGCCGCAAGTCGTGCGACAGCGCCCCGACTTGGTCGCTTGGACCATCAGCGAGATGTCGGCGGCGGATCCCGAAGCGATGGCGGCGTTCTGGTCGTCCATGGCGCGACAGGACTTTCGCGCGGACTTGGCTGAGCTGGAAACCCCTCTGCTCGTCGTCCATGGCGCCGACAATCTCATCTACGCCGACGCGGCTACCGATCTGGTCGCGTGCGCTGCGCGCCGCGGTCGTCGGGTCGTGATTCCCGACGCCGGCCACGCGCCTCATATCGAGGCTCCTAATCGTTTTTTCGAGACGGTCGTGGCGTTTGCTCGGGAAGTGAACGCAAACGGGGTGCTTGAGGGAGGAAGAGGTCAATGAGAAACTTCAAGAGAAGAATGCTGGCGTTGTGCGCGATCGCTAGCGCGCCCCTCGCTTATAGCACGCCCGTTTTCGCTCAGAGCGGCGTATCGAGCGATGAGGAAGTCGTCGTGACGGCGCGGCGACGCGAAGAAAGCCTACAGGATGTTCCGCTCGCGATTTCCGTTCTCAGCGCGCAGCAATTGGATCAAACCGGGGCCGAGAACATCACGGTGCTGCAACAGACAACGCCGAACGCCACCATCCAGGTCGCGCGCGGTTCGAATTCGACGCTGATCGGCTTCATTCGCGGCGTCGGCCAGCAGGATCCGCTCTGGGGTTTCGAGCCCGGCGTCGGGCTCTACGTCGACGACGTCTATATCGCGAGGCCCCAGGGGGCGGTTCTCGATATTTTCGATATCCAGCGCATCGAGGTGCTGCGCGGGCCGCAGGGCACGCTCTACGGCCGCAACACGATCGGCGGCGCCATCAAGTATGTCACCCGTCGCCTCGACATCGACGAGCCCCACCTGACGGCGCGCCTCAATCTCGGCGACTACAATCAGACCGATATCATCCTCACTGGTTCGCTGCCGCTTGCCGATACTCTTGTCGTCGGCGGCGCTGCGGCCCTCTACGCCCGCGACGGTTACGGCACGAACCTCAACACCGGCGCCGAGCACTACAACAAGGAGGTCCAGGCCTTCCGCGTCTCGGCCGAATGGACTCCCACGGACGACCTCTTCTTCCGGCTCTCGGCCGACAGCGTGGACGACACCTCGAACCCGAAGCACGGCTACCGCATGCAGGGCAACGGCGCCGATCCGGTCTTCGCTCCGCTGCCGAACATCTACGACACGCGCGCCGGCTCCGGCGATTTCAACAATGTCGAGACCGACGGGGCCTCGTTGCTCGGCCAGTGGGACGCCAACGAGGTTTGGACGTTCAAGTCGATCACCGCCTACCGCACCGGCGAGACCGACGGCACGATCGATTTCGACAACACGCCCGGCCCCGTGCTCGACATCCCCGCGCACTACCGCGACCGCCAGTTCTCACAGGAATTCCAGGCGCTCTTCAGCTACGATCGCTTTCAGGGCGTGGCCGGCCTCTACTATCTCGACGCTAGCGCATCCGGCGCGTTTGACACTGTTCTCGGAGGCGCCGCGCTCACCATCTTCACCAGGGGCAAGGTAACTACCGAATCCTACGCCGCCTTCTTCGACCTGAGCTACGATCTCACCGAGCAGCTGGCGCTCTCGGTCGGCGCCCGGTGGACGCACGATGAGCGCACCGGGACGGTCTACCGCCAGAACTATACCGGCATTCGTAGCCCGTTCTTCGGCAACGCCGCCGCCGTTCCCGGCCTCGTGCGGTCGAACTACACGAACTCTTCGACGTTCGAGGAGGTCACGCCGCGCGTGGCGCTCACCTACGAGCCGATGGATGCGCTCACGCTCTACGCATCCTACGGCCGCGGCTACAAGTCCGGGGGCTTCGACATGCGCGGCGACGTCGTGCTCACACCGAGAACGGTGAACGGCTACGATCCCGAATTCGTCGACGCCTATGAAATCGGCTTCCATTCCAACTTCTTCGACGGTCGCGCCCGCATCTCCGGCGACGTGTTCTATTCCGACTACAAGGACGTGCAGATCACGCGCCAGGAGCCTACCGTCACAGGCGTGGTCGCAAGCTTCGTCGACAACGCCGCGTCCGCCACAATCAAGGGCGCCGAGCTGGAAGGCACGGTCTATCTCACCGACAATTTCAACTCGGTGTTCACCGTCGGCTACGTCGACACCAAGTTCGACGAGTACCTTTCCAACTCGGTCGTCACGAATCCGACGCCGCCGCCCGCCACCATCGTCGTTCCCGTCGATCTCTCGGCGCTCGCCGACATCCAGAACACGCCGGAATGGACCGCCTCGCTGGCGTTCAACTACACGATCGATCTCGGCGAGAACGGGACCTTCGTGTTCACCCCGCAGGCCTCCTATCGCGGCGCCGCGCGCCTCTTCGAGCTCGCCACCCCGGCGCTCGATCCGGACGCGTACACGCTCTACAATGCGTCGCTCACCTGGACCTCCGCAAACGATCGCTTCCGGATCGGCCTCCACGGGCTCAATCTGAGCGACGAGGAATATGTCGTGGGCGGCTACAATTTCCCAGGCGCGCTTTTCGGAAACTCGATCATAGCCTTCTGGGGGCCGCCCCGCACAGTGACGGGCAGCATCGAAGTCCGGTTCTAGGGATCGCGGCGGCAGCGCCCAGAACGCCGCCGCCCACTCGCATGATGCCCGCATGAACAAAGCGTCCAATGTCGAGCGTCAGGGCTCCAACCGCGCGCTCGTGCTTGCGCTGCTTTTCGTCGTCTACACGTTCAACTTCATCGATCGTCAGATCGTGGGCATTCTCGCGACGCCCATCAAAGCGGATCTGAACCTCACCGACACACAACTCGGTCTCCTGGGCGGATTGGCGTTCGCGATCTTCTACACATCGCTCGGCGTCCCCATCGCGTGGATCGCGGATCGCTGGAGCCGAACTTGGACAATGACGTTGGCGCTTGGGCTCTGGAGCGCGTTCACTGCGCTTTGCGGGGTCGCGGTCAACTACGTCCAGCTCTTCCTCGCGCGTGTCGGCGTCGGCGTGGGGGAGGCCGGCGGCGTCGCGCCCGCCTACTCCCTCATCTCGGATTACTTCCCTCCGAAGGAACGGGCGCGCGCGCTGGCCATCTATTCGTTCGGAATTCCAGTGGGCAGCGCGGCCGGCATCGCGCTGGGCGGCGTCGTGGCCAGCCTGGTGGACTGGCGCGCGGCGTTCATCACCGTCGGCCTCGCCGGCGTGCTGGTTGCGCCGGTATTCCGCGCCCTCGTTCGCGAACCCGAGCGTGGGCGCTTCGACGCCGCGCTGCGGGCGGAACAGGCCAAGATGTCATTCTTCGAGTTGATGCGGATGCTGGGCCGCAAGCCGAGCTTCTGGCTTGTGTCCCTCGGAGCGGCGGCCTCATCGATCATGAGCTACGGCGCCTTTTTCTGGATGCCGAGCTTTCTCATCCGCTCCTACGGCTTCACCCTTCGCGAGGCGTCCTATTTCTACGCTGCGATCCTGCTCGTCGGAGGCGTCCTGGGCATTTGGCTGGGCGGCTTTCTCGCCGACAAGCTGGGCGGCCGTTCCCGCGCCGCCTACGCGCTCATTCCTGCGATCGCGTTTGCGATCGCGGCCCCGTGCTACGCATTGGGTCTGCTCTCGCCATCTCCGACGGCGGCGTTCGCGCTCTTCCTTTTCCCGACCGCGTTCGGGCTCGCTTGGCTCGCGCCGGTCATCACCGCGGTCCAACACCTCGCCCCGGCGACCTCCCGTTCAACCGCCTCGGCGCTCTTCCTGTTCATCAACAATCTGATCGGTCTTGGCCTCGGCTCGACCCTGATCGGCGCCATCTCCGATGCGCTCACGTCCCGCTTTTCGAACGAGGCGCTGCGCCTGTCGATCCTGTCCGGGGCGGGATTTTATGTGATCAGCGGCATCCTGTTTGCGATCGCCTCGCGCTTCCTTCGCCGGGACTGGCTGGATTAGGTCACCGACTTATAAAGCGAATGCAGATTCTGGCTGCGGCGAGCTTGACGAGAGCGAGATAGTTCTCGGGGTGTTTGTCATACCGGGTCGCGACGGCTCTGGAACGCTTCACAGCGTTGCGCTTCTTGTAGAGGCGGCGGCTGAGACGGATCTCGACGAGCCGTCCCGGCACCGGCTTGATCTCGCCTTGACGCCGCGCCGTGCGAGATCTTGGCGCAATGCGTTGGAATCGTAGGCGGCGTCCGACAGGAGCTCTGCCCCTTGCGGAGCGCGCCCAGCATGTCTGCTGCGCTTGCGCCGTCATGGGCCTGGCCGGGCGTGAGCTTCAGCCTGATCGGCAGGCTGCCAAACGACCGCCAAAACGCCCTCCCCGTATTGCCTCACCAAGCGATGTTACCGAGCTCCTATGATCGTCAGCCTGCATCGCCGGCCCTCATGAGGGCCGGCGATGCAGGCTCGTCCTGGGAGACGGCGCTGTAAATCAGCGCCCTGACCGCGCCGAGACGCCAACGGCGGATTTCGCGCTGGATCATGCGCAGGCGGCCGGGGCTGAAGCGGCCGGTTCGACGGCGTCCAGGCGCTTGAGCAACTCGGGACCGCTGAGATTGGGTTCCGCCTCCAGTCAGGCCCTGATGCGCTCAGCGTGCTTGGCGCACGTCCGCTCCGGCCACGGCTGACGCCGGACATAGGGGCGCTTGCCCTGATGCGGCGGACGGGCTTCGCCGCGCCATGCGGCGCCCAGCGAGGCCGCGAAGCGGTCAACGTCGCAGTTCTCACGCTTGGGCGGGCACAAGCTCGGACGACGCGCGATCCGCTCGCCAAGGTTGCTCTGCGCCGCGCGTATCTCCGCCATCAAGGCGACGGGATCGACGCGGGCGCGCATTGCGATGAGGCGACGTCGGCACAATGGATCAAGGCGCGCATCGACAAGCGCGCGATCGCAGGGCGTCTTCGGGCCGTCGTAGCGCTTCTTCACCTGCGCGCCGATGCGCGTCTTTGATCTGAGCTTGAAGCTTGGCTGAAACAGATTCACGTGCAGCCGTGAGGCTGCATAGAGGCGCGTCAGCGTTTGTGCTGCGGGCAAGCCGGACAGTCGGCCATAGCCGACCAAGCGGCGCACGACGGCGCCGTTCTTCTGTTCGACATGGGCTTGATCGTTCTTCTTGTAGGCGCGCGAGCGCGTGACTTCGATGCCGACCGATCGGCAATAGCTCACGACCTCCTCGTTCATGAAGGCGCTGTCGTTGTCGAAGTCGAGGCCCCTCACGGGGAAGGGCAAGAGCGCGTCAAGTTGTTTGATCGCCTCCAGCACGAAGGCGCTTTCGCGCACAATGAGGGCGGAGGTCTCGGTCCAGCCGGCTCCCAGATCTTGATCAAAGCGTCTTTCACGGCTGCGCCATATCGGCGCTGGCGCGGTACTCTATCGCTTGCGTCCCGGTCGCGGTCCGATAGGACGCGAATGGCGTGTTTGCGATGAAAGCCCGCCACCTCGACGAATTCGTCGAGGATCTTGCTCTTCTCGGCCTTACTCGCCGCACGATAGCGCGGTCGGATCGTCGCCAAGAGCTCGTTTCGCGTCGACATCGACAGCCGCCTCCCCATGCGCCGCTCCCGGGTCCAAACTCGGAAGTGCATGCGCCGAAGCGGCTATGCATTCGGTAACCAAAATGCTGAGGCAATGCGGGGGAGTTTCTCACGTCGTCCGACAAGCAGGCCGTTGCGATCGACCAGCGCATGGAGCTTGGTCGTCAGTCCGCCGCGCGAGCGCCCCATGCATCGGGCGTCAGCTCCGTTCCCGGGCGCGGCGTTCTTGGCGCCTTTTTGTTCCGCCCGTTTGGCCGCCGCCTCTGCTGTTGCGGCGTGCTGATGCACGCGGATCGAGGAGGAATCGATCATCTGCGCCGTGCCGTTATAGGCCCTTGAAACCGCATCGAATGTCCCGGGCACCGATCTTCCGCCAACGGACGAAGCGGTTGTAGCAGGTGGTCGCCGGTCCGTACCGCTCGGGAATGTCGGCCCAGGGCGAGCCGGTGCGCAAACGCCAATCGATGCCGTTCAAGACCTTCCGGTCATCCTCGCGGGGCACGCCGCAAGGCTTGTTCGGCAACAAAGGCTGAATGATCGACCACTCGAAATCGGTCAGCTCGTACCGGCGTGGGCCCATCGCTGCTTCCCCCTCCAAGCAGCATGAATCACTGTTCGCTCCCGCCGTGAATCCCCTTTATGAGTTTGTGACCTAGAGAGCCCGCGCGCCTTTTCGGCGTCGGGAGCGCTGGCAGTGTCATGATGGTTGTATGGCCGACTCGTCGCAATCCTACGACGGGCGCTTATTGGAAGATCGTCGAGTGAGCCCTCGTAGAAGATCGCCGCGCGCAATAGCTACCTTCAGGGCTCTCGGCCGTTCCACCCAAAAGCCAAATCCGGCTGGAGATTGACGAAAAGCTACGCTCGCGAGATCAGCCGCCAGGGCGCGGAATAAGCGGTGCGATCGACCTCAACGCAGCAATCGGCTTGCACGCGGCGCACCAGGTCGCGCACCTGCAGGAAGGGCTGGTTCATCGGATACGGTTTGAGCGCAGCCGGCTCTTCGCGCTGGAGCGCACGATCGGCGGCTCCCTGGTCGTACCGTGAATGCGGGTCTCGGAGATCTTCCGCATCCAGCGTTCTAGGTGCGCGTCGAGCGCCGCCCAACTTTCGAACGTGCGGCCCGCGAGGGCGTTCTTCTTCAAATATCCGACGCCGGATTCATCCCGGTACGGCGCACATGCAAGTCCCGGTGCGTGCAAACGCCTCCAACCTAGGATGAAGCCGCACATCGGGCGGCTCGGCGTTGTGATAGTCGACCAACAGCCAGAGCTGGCGCAGCGTATCGACGATCTGTCGCCGGCGACCAGGTCGTATGGCTAGTGGGACGGTCCGCCCCGTCTCCCAGCCCCATCCTGGGGCGGCAAGAAGGAGGAGACGAGAATTCGAAGTGCACTGGCGACGCCGCAGTCTACGGCGTTGATCTTGGAAAGAACATTTTCCACGTCGTGGGCGCGGATCTGGACGGCAGCATCGTGCGAAGAGTGAAATTCCGGCGAGTTACCTTGTCACAATTTTTCGAACGGGCGAAGCCGGCGATTGTTGGGAAGCATGTCCGGCGCGCAGTGGCTCGCTCGAAAGATCCAGGCCTTGGCCACCGGGTCCGGATCATGCCGGCTCAGTGCGTGAGGGTCGACCATGCGCTTCGTCGAGCTAAAGGCCGTCGAGCAGATCGAATGCGGGCGCTACAGGGGACTGTATGTTACGCCGCGAGACGCTATGAGAGGGCCGGGTGCCGGGCCTCGGCTCCGACGCCGCGGGGCTCAGTCCCGCGGCGCGAGCCCCGCGCGCTGACGGAAGACCGCATCGAGCAGCGAGATTTCCTGGCCCGCGAGATCGGCGGCGTCTTCGCCGCACAGCCAGGCGATGGCGTGCGCCGGCTCGCTCGGATCTGAGAACGTGCTCGGGTCGAACTTGGTGACGCGGTTGATATCGATCTGCATCGATTGGCGGCCAAGATCGGTGTTCACCATCCCTGGCTGGAAGCTGAAGACCCGCACGCCGGCGTCGGCCAGTTCGGCGGCGACGATCTTCGAGAGCATCGCGAGCCCCGCCTTGGTGCAGCAATACGCGCTCCAGCCTTCGAGCGCATGAAACGCCGCGCCGGAACTCATGTTGACGATGACGCCGCCCCCCTGTTTGCGCATGCGCGCCCCCACCGCGCGGCAGGCGTGAAACGCGCCGATCAGGTTCACATTGACGCATTGCGCCCATGCGGCGGGATCGCATGCATCGACGTAGGCCACCGGCCCCATGACGCCCGCGCAATTGACCAGGATATCGAGGCTCCCCGCATCGCCGGCGGCGTCAGCCGCCAGCTTGTCCACCGCCGCGCTGTCGCGCACGTCGCAATCGAACGCCCGCGCCTCGCCGCCGCTGTCGCGGATCGCCTGCGCAACGGGCTCGCACGTCTCGGGCGCCGGCGCGGCCAGATTGCAGCGCGCGCCGCGCTCGGCTAATGCCCGCGCTGTCGCTGCGCCGATGCCCCGGCTGGCGCCGATGATCAGGGCTGTCTTTCCCTCGAGTCTGCTCATCGCTCGCCTCGTGCGCTCACTTGCCGCCGTCGAGAAAGGGATAATCCGTGTAGCCGCGCTCTTCGCCCTGGTAATAGGTCGCCGTGTCCGCCGCGGCGAGCGGCGCCCCCAGGCGCATGCGCGCGGGCAAGTCGGGATTTGAGATGAACATCGTCCCGAACGAGACGAGATCGGCGTGGCCGCACGCAATGGCGGCGCGCGCGCGGTCAGCGTCGTATCCGCCATTGGCGATGTAGAAGCCGCCGTACGCCTTGCGGATCGGCGCAAAATCCATCGGCTCGGACTTGTGCGAGACGCTGATGTTCCGCTCGAACACATGCAGATAGGCAAGTCCCATCGGCCTCAAGCGCTCGGCCAGGGCGGAGAAGGTCGCGGCGGGATTGGAATCCCAGATGCCGTGCACGTTGACCAGGGGCGAGATATGAACGCCGACCCTCTCGGCACCCCAGACCTGTGCGACGGCCTCGATGGTCATCAGCAGCATGCGCTGGCGGTTCTCGATGGAGCCGCCATATTCGTCGGTGCGCTGGTTTGCGCCGTCGCGCAGGAATTGGTCGAGCAGATAGCCGTTGGCGGCGTGCAGCTCGACGCCGTCAAAGCCGGCCTTCAAGGCCATTTGCGCGCCGTGGCGAAATTCCTCGACGACGCCGGCGATCTCGTGCGTTTCGAGGGCTCGGGGCGTGGGATAGGCGCGCATGCCGGAAGCGGTGATGATCTCGCCCTCCGGACGCAGCGCAGAGGGCGCTACCGGCAACACGCCGTCGGGCTGGTTGGCTGCGTGGGAAATGCGCCCAGCATGCCACAATTGCAGGAGGATTCGCGCACCGCGCTGGTGCACCGCGTCCACAATACGTCGCCAGCCCTCGACTTGCACGTCGTTGTACACGCCGGGGGTGCGCGGGTAGCCGGCGCCGGTGCGCGAGACCTGCGAGGCCTCGGTGATGATCAGCGCGGCCGAGGCACGCTGAGCGTAATAGGTCGCGCTGATCTCTTGGGGAACAAAGTCGACGCCGGCGCGATGGCGCGTCATCGGCGCCATTGCGATGCGATTTTGCAGCACGATGCGGCCCATGCGTACCGGCGTGAATAGTATGTCCTGTTCGTCGGCCATGTCAGCCTCGCGGTAGTTGTCGCGCGCGACGCGCTTGCGCGTTAGAGGATCGAGAACGTGCAGTTGTCGATGAGGTCCCAGTCCAGCTCCATGCCGAGACCCGGCGCCTCAGGAGGATACGCCTTGCCTTCTTCAATGCGTATCTCGCCCTTGAGGCCCCAATTGTAGTGGCTCACCGGCTCCAACAATTCGAAATAGTCGGAGTTCCGGATTGCGGCGCAGCAGTGCAAATTGACCAGTTCAAGGGGATGGTAGATGGCCGTGTGCACTTCGCAGCGCACGCCGAACGCTTCGGCGAGGTGTGCAGTCTTCATCACGCCGGTGACGCCTCCGCTCCAGGATACGTCGGCCCGCACGATATCGAACACGCGCGTCGAGATGCATTCGGCCACGCTGTAGGGATGGCCCGGGATGACCTCGGCGCCGCATATCGGCATGTCCAGCGTGCGCGCCAGTTCGCGCAGGCCGTGATGGCTGTCGTCGTAGAGCGGCTCTTCGAACCACAGGAAACCAAGGCGCTCCAAAGCGCGGCCCATCCTCAGCGCTGTCTCAAAATCGTAGGCGGCGACAGGATCGCTCATGAGCGCAAAGTCAGGGCCCACGGCTTCGCGGCAGAGGCGGCAAGCCTCCAGGTCGAACGCAAAATCGCCCGGCGGATGTAGCTTGTAGGCGGCCCAGCCGCGCTCCTTTACGTCGAGCGCCTGGCGCGCGTAATCCTCCGGCCGTTTCATCAGAAGCGAGCTGGCATAGACAGGCACGCTCTCGCGCGCCGCTCCGAGATACTTGTAGAGAGGCTGGCCGGCGGCCAGCGCGCTCAAGAGCCAGCAGCCGACGTCGAACGGGCCGTAGGAATAGAACGGCACATGGTTCCACCAGCGATCGGCCATCCGGTATTCGTGCCAGTGCTGCTCGCGGTAGAGCGGGTCGCGACCGACGAAGAACGGCTTCAGCGTCGAGGCGGCGACCTCCCCCGCCATGCGCGCGCCGCGCCCGGCGAAACCGAAGGTTGAGGCCTTCAGGCCCTCGTCGGTCTCCATCGTGATCACAAGGAACTCGAGCTCGGACTTGCGTCCGTCGCGCATCTCCCCATCCCCCATGGGCGAGCTTTCGCGCTTGCAAAGTCTCACCGCGATGTCGCGAATGCGCATGGGCCTCTCCCGAACTCAGGGGGCTCCGCTGGCTGAGCGGGGCGCTCTGGGTACCACAAGGTTTCTCTGGCAAAAAGTATTTTCTTGGGTGAATGGACGTTCCGATGACCAAACCAGAGTCCGGCGTAGACCGCCCTCAGTATCGCGCCCCGGCGCTCGAGCGCGGGCTCGACATCCTGGAGCTGCTCGCGGACGAACCGCACGGCATCGGCCAGGCGGAAATAGCGGCCAAGCTGGGAAAGTCGGTGAGCCAGGTTTTCCGGATGCTGCACTGCCTGCAGCGCCGGGGCTATGTCGCCATGCACAAGCCGGCCGACGTCTACACGCTGACGCTCAAGATGTTCGAGCTCTCGCACCGGCATCCGCCGATGAAGCGCCTCATCCAGGAAGCGCTGCCTCTGATGAACGAGGTGGCGAGCGCGACGGACCAGTCCTGCCACCTCTCGATCATCCATGACGACCGCATGCTGGTGGTGGCGCAGGTCGACAGCCCGGGAAGCATCGGCTTCTCGGTGCGCATCGGGGCGGCGCTTGATCCGTTGGAAACGGCCTCGGGGCTGACGATGCTCGCCTATCAGCCGGCGGCCGAGCGCGAACGCCTAGCGTCCCTACGCCCTGCGGGCGGCGCGCCGGCGACCTCCTTCAAGAGCATCGAGGCGCGCTGCGCGGCCATTCGCCAGCGCGGCTACGAGGAATCGGACAGCCGACAAATCCACGGCGTTCGCAACATCAGCGCACCCATCATCGGCTTCTCCGGTGAAGCGATCGCAGCGCTCGCGATTCCGTTCATCCGCCGCGTCGACCGCCAGACGGTCTCCGTCGCCGCGGCGCGCGACGTGCTGCTGGGAGCTGCGCAGAAATTGTCGCGCGCGATCGGGGCGGACGCGATCAACGCGCGGACCTCGCCATAGCGCCGGACGCCGGCCCGATGCGCCGGCATCGCATCATTTCACGCGCCCGTCGGTCAGCGCCGACCATGCGCCATAGGTCGCCACGCAGAAAGGAATGCAGTAGGTCAGGATCATTCTCGTTACGTTCAGACGCGCCTCGCCGAGGAGAACGTCGCCCTGGTTGATCACGTTGAGAATCGTGCCAACCACGAGCGCGACGATCAGCGCCCGCAGCAATCGGCGCCCCCGCAGCGCGTGTCTGAGCGCATCCGCCCTGCTCATCGTCACGTTTCACAATGCATATCGTGTCACATGCTGCAGGCGCGCGGCGCACGCCTCCGGCGCCGGCGCCGCCGCCCGCGACGACCCGCTACCCCTTGAACGGCCACCACTCGATGACGGCCTTCTGATAGCTGGGCCGCGCCGACAACCGCTTGCTCCACGCAAGCACGTTCGGATAGGACTCGAAGGGATAACCGGCCAGCTCCCTAAGCGTGAAATAGAGCGGCACCCATGCAATATCCGCCAACGTCAGCGTTTCGCCCACCATCCACTCGGACCCGCCCAGCGATCTCTCCACTTCGTCGAAGCACTCATCGAGAATCTGCTTCGCCCGCCGGAGTTCGGGTTCGCTGAAGGTGTTCGTCGTGCTCTTATGATGGAAGTCTAGCAGCTCCTGGTTGGTCTGCAGCTCTTCATAGAGGGTGCGCTCGGCGTCCGACTGCTTCATGAAGTGGCGTATCTTTTTGTCGTAGATGTACGTCTTGACCGCCGGCACATGAATATCCGTCGCCAGCTTGAGCCAATAATACATGCGCTCCACCAGTCTCTCGTCGGTCGGACGCAGCGGCGGATCGGGAAACTTCTTATCCAGATAGTCGATGATGTCGTCGGACTCGGTAATGACGACGCCATCATCGACCAACGTCGGCACAAGGCCTTTCGGGTTGATGCCAAAATATTCGGGAGTCAGATGCTCCTTTTTAAGAATATCGAGATGGTGGCTGACCCAGGGCAAACCCTTTTCCTCAAGCGTCATGCGCACGCGCATCGCGCAGTTCGAGGCTCCAGAATGGTAAAGGTGCAGGCCTTTCAAGTCCAGCACCTCTTTGGTCTTGGGCGTGACGAACACCATAGGCGCAGCTCCCTCCGCTCAATCGCCGAGTGGCGCGGGCCAGCGCCTCGCGCCAAAGCGCATTCGGCACATGCTAGAAGCCCACATTGAGGCGAATGGCCAATTCGCGTGGCCTGCGCATCGCCGCGATCACATTCGGCCCGCTCGGCACGCCCCATAGCAGCACTTCCTCGTTGGTGATGTTCTTTGCGATGAACGACACCGTGTAGCGCCCGCTGGGTGAAACCAGCCGAATGTTGCTGTTCCACAGAGCGTAACCGTCGTCGGAAGTGCCTGGTCCATAGCCGATATCGGAAAAGTACTCATCCGACACCGTCGTATCGACACGCACACCAAGCCCCCAGTCACCCAACGCCTGACCGTCGAAGAACTCAAGAAAGGCCGAACCGCTGTTCTCCGGCGCGAAGGTCAGCGGAAAGCCAGCCAGATTGCAGCTGGTCCCAACCACGATTGCGCCTGCAGGACAAGCAGGCGGATTGGGAAAATCGTCATAGGTTGCGTCGAGATAAGCGTAGCTGAGACCAAACGTGAAGTGATCGTTGATCCTCCAATTGACGTCGAGCTCGACGCCTTCGCTGGTGACGCTCGCTGCGTTGTCGACGCTGAAAATCGGCACCAGACCGGGCAACTGGGTGGCGAGCTGCAGGCCTTCGATCTCCATGTGGAACGCCGCCACGTTGAACCGAAGCGCGCCGTCGAGCAGGAGGAGCTTGGCGCCTGCCTCGACGGTCTTGTTGAGCTCGTGATCGTAGTCGAAATCCACTCCCGCGGCTTCGATCCGGTCGCTGAAGCCGCCCGTCTTGAACCCCTCCGCGTAGGTCACGTAGAGATTGACGTCCTCGGACACTCTATACTGCAGGGTTGCGGAAGGCGTGAACCGTGACTCCGAACGCGAAGCGTCGGCCAAGCCCCGCGGCAACGGCGGCGCGAAGGGCCCGAGCGGCGAGCCCGCCGCCAGCGGAACGCCCGGCCGTCCATACTCCTCATAAGAGCGTTCGAACGAGAATTCCTTTTCCTCGTGCGAATAGCGCCCGCCGAGGATCAGGCGCCAAGCAGCCATATCGACCCGAATCTCTCCGAATGCGGCCACCGTTTCCGTGGATTGCGTCCAGGGCTCATTGTAGCGCAAGAAGATCGGGGCGCTCAGCAGCGTGATGAAGTTCACGTTGTTCTGCTGGCGGCGATCGAGGTCGCTGTTTTCGTAATAGACGCCGACGAGGAAATCGAAGCGGTTGAACAGATAATCCGAGGTCAACCGAATTTCCTGGTTGAACGTGTCGTACTTCTCCTGACGATAGGCGCGGAAGGTGCCCGCCGCGCCCATATCGACCCCACTGAACTGGTGATCGTACGCGTAGCGTTGATAGGCGGACAGCGACGAGAGCGTCCCCAACCCATGGATCTGGTGGTCGACGCGGAAGACTCCAGTCCAATTCTCCTGGTCGCGGAAAGGGCAGAATGAACCAATGTTCTCCCCGCCCTGCTGCACCGGTCTCGCATCGAGCGCACCATCGAAGTTCCTGTCCGCGAAGATGTCGGTGCAGTCCACGTCGATGCTCCAGTCCGCGACCGGCGTGAAGTTCGGAGACACGTTGCGCAAAGCTGCGACGACCGGCGGAGGCGCGAAATTGAACTCGGCCGTGTCGGCCCCATACTCGTTGAAGTGCCCGTAATCCAGCTTCAGGGAGAGCTGCGTGTCGGGTGTCGCGTCCCAGGCCAGCTTGAGGCGGATGTTCTCGTCTTCGCGTTGGGGTCCGTCGGGGCCCTCCAACCGATTGATGTAGTACCCGTCGTCGTTGCGATAACGGACGGCGAGGCGCGCGCGGAGCGTGTCGCTGAGCGGCCCCGACACATGGCCCTGGATCTCCTGGTAATTGCCGACGGTGCTATAGCCTCCGTAAGTGAGGTCGAGGCCGGCGTCGAATTCGTCCGTCGGGTCCGCCGTGCGCATGATCAGGGCGCCGGCCACCGTGTTCTTGCCGAACAAGGTGCCTTGCGGTCCGCGCAGAACCTCCACGTTCGCAATATCGAAAAACGAGTCGAGGCTCGCCGCGGCCCGGCCGATATAGATTTCGTCGACGAAACGCCCGACGGATTGCTCGATCGAGTGCGTGATCCCGCCGCCGAGGCCCCTGATGTACAGGTTGGGCACGATCGTGGTGTTGTTGATCTCGAAGTTGGCCAGGTAGGGCGCGAGATCGCCGATATCGACGATGCCGAGCTCGTTGATCGTCTCCGACGAAATGGTCGCGACCGACACAGGCACCGTCTGCAGCGACTCCACGCGCTTGGTCGCGGTGACCATGATGTCGTCGACCTGCGGCTCATCGGGAGCGGCCGTCTGCGCGCGGGCGCTCGTCGCGGCGCCCGCTGCGAATGCAAGCGCCAGCGCGCCTGCTGACGCCCACTTGGCCGTCGCAAATTTACTCATTCTCTCCCTCCCGACATTCAACTACAGTCCCCTTCGCGAGCCGGCCGCCGCCCGCCGCAGCGGAGCCCGCGTCCGACTCGCGAAAGAGAGAACGGCCTATGAGGTCCCCGCCGGTCAAAGCGCTCGGTCTTCGCCGCCCGCAAACCGCCGACGGCTGCAGCCCTGCGGCCTGCCGGCCGCACGCCTCTTCCGTCGCGCAGACTGCTCAGCGCGCAGCGCCTGGATCGGCGGTCTGAGCAGCGGCGACGGCCATCAACGTCGCATCGACCTTCCCCTATCGCGGCCTTTCTTTCTCTTGTTGCCTGAAGTGTCAGGCATTCGCCGGGGACGAGGAATTAGAATTCGTTCGAACCGTTTGATTTTTTTTCCATTGCTCGGCACCGGGAGGGCGCCTTGTGCGGCGCAGAGCGATCTCTTGTCGGAATAAAATTCAACGAGTTCGACGAAATTCTAATTCCGCCCCGCCCTTTCTCTCTTGAACATCGGCGTCGCCCGTCGCGGACGCACTTCAGGCCACAGAGATCGCGCGCTTATGCTGGAACTTTATCATCACGGCTCATCTGTCTGCGCCGCAAAGGTCCGCTTCGCGCTCGCGCAGAAGAATGTGCACGTCGACACGCTGCACTATGTCGACATCCTCAAGGGCGAACAATTTGATCCCGCCTTCCTGCGGATCAACCCGAAGGCGGTCGTTCCCTCGCTGGTGCATGACGGCCGGGTGGTCAACGAATCCACCGTGATCTGCGAGTACGTGAACGACGTCTTTCCCGGCCCCTCGCTCGCGCCGAAGGACCCATACGCGCGTTCGAAGATGCTCATCTGGACCAAGATCGTCGACGAGCAGCTGCACCCGGCCTGCGCCGAACTGACCTTCGTGTGCTGCCACCGCCACATCATCAGCCGACTCGGCGACGAGGGGCTGGAACAGTTCCTCGACAACACGCCCGCGGATTCCGTGACCACCACATGGAAGCGCCGCAAGCGCGAAATCGTGCGCATGGGCTTCGACGCGCCGGGCATCAAGGACACGATCCGGCTCTACGACAAGATCCTCAAGCGAATGGAAGCAGCCCTCGCCGAGGGCGCGTGGCTCGCCGGCGACGCCTTCTCCCTGGCCGACATTGCGGTGGCGCCCTACGTAAATCGGCTGGACATGATGAGCATGGCGGGCATGTGGGCCGGCGGAAGACTTCCGCGCGTTGAGGACTGGTTCTCCCGGATCAAGGCGCTGCCGTCGTTCAAGTCCGCATTTCTCGACTGGTGCCCGGAAGAGCTGACGAACGATCTGAAACGATATGGCGAGCGGAGCTGGCCGGCGGTCCGGGACATCATCTCGACATATGGAGGCGATGCGAATGGGTAGAATGCACAACAAGGTCGCCATCGTCACGGGCGCCGCGCAAGGCATCGGCAGGGTTTATGCCAAAGCCCTCGCCGCAGAAGGCGCCAAGGTGGTCGTCACCGACATCCAGGATCCTTCCAGGACCGTGCAGGCCATCGAAAGCGCCGGCGGCAAGGCCCTGGGCCTGATCACCGACGTCACCTCCAACGCCTCGCTCACGGCGATGACCGCCGAGGCCGAAAGCGCCTTCGGTCCCATCGAGATTCTCGTCAACAACGCCGCTGTGTTCGCGACGCTCCAGCTGAGGCCGTTCACCGAGATCGGCGAGGAAGAATGGGACCTCGTCATGCGCGTGAACGTGCGCGGCCCCTTCCAGGCCGCCAAGGCGGTGCTGCCCAGCATGCGCAAGAACGGGCGCGGCAAGATCATCAACATCTCCTCCGGCACCGTGCTCCGAGGAGCGCCGGGCTTTCTTCATTACGTCACTTCAAAGGGCGCCGTCCTGGCGCAATCCAGAAGCCTTTCGCGCGAGCTCGCCAAGGACAATGTCTGCGTCAACACGATCATCATCGGGTTCACGGAAAGCGAAGGCGTCAAGGCCCATCAGGAATTGATGGCTAAGGTGAAGGGGCCGACTCTTCAGATGCGCGCCATCGCTCGCGACATGGTTCCGCAGGACATCGTCGGCACGCTGCTCTACCTCGCGAGCGAGGACAGCGATTTCGTCACTGGGCAAAGCGTCAATGTCGACGGCGGCGCGCTGAACCAATGAACGCGGCCCTCAGCGCCGAGCGACGCGGGCCGGCGCCTGCACCCCCAATGCGCCGCGTCGGTCGCGACGACGCGGCAACGCTCGACGAGGAACGATCATGGAGGCGATGAAACTTTGGATCGGCGGAGCCTGGCGGGAGGCCGCCGGCCGCGAGACGTTCGAAGACCTCAATCCCCTCGACGACAGGCGCTACGCCGTCGCCGCCCGAGGAACCGCGGAGGACGTCGACAGCGCAGTCCATGCAGCGCGCGAGTCGTTCAAGACCTATGGACGCTCCACGCCGAAGGACCGCGAAGCGTGGCTCCTGAAGACCGCCGACATTCTTGCGCAGCGCCGCCAGGAGATCGTCGATTGCCTCATCGACGAGATCGGCTCTCCGATCGGAAAGGCGAATTTCGAGTTCGAGAAGGGCTTGACCATGATGCGCGCCGCGGCCGGTCTGACGCGGCAGGTGCGCGGCGAAACCTTTCAGTCGGACGCCCCGGGCACATGGTCCATGTCCATTCGCAGTCCGCTCGGCGTCGTCGCATGCATCACTCCGTTCAACGTGCCCTTCATCAAGACCTCCCGGATGACGGGCAACGCGCTGGCGACCGGCAACACCGTCGTCCTGCTCGCTTCGGAGTTCGCTCCACGGCTTGCCGCCTTGGTGACGGAGGCTTACGCGGAAGCGGGCCTGCCTGCCGGGGCGCTCAATCTGGTCACGGGGTTCGGCCATGAGATCGGCGATCGCCTGACCAGCCATCGCGACGTCGATTTCGTCACGTTCACCGGCTCGTCCGTCGTCGGTCAGCACATCGCCGAGATTTGTGCGCGCAATCGAACCCCGCTCACGCTCGAGCTCGGCGGTAAGAGTCCGACGCTCATCCTGCGCGACGCCGACCTTGCGGCGGCCGTGCCGATGGCGGTGCGCTCGATGTTTCTCTATTCGGGCCAGGCGTGCATCGCGTCGAGTCGGTTCTACGTCGAAAAACCCCTCTATGATGCGTTTACGGAAACGTTCGCCGCCGCCGCGGGCAGGCTCGGCATGGGCGATCTGCGCGATCCGAGCACGGTCATCGGACCGATCATCTCCGTACGTCAGCGCGACCGGGTGAAGGCCCATATCTCCGACGCCGTAAGCAAGGGGGCCACGCTCCTCGCTGGCGGCGACTGGGACGGGAACAGGTGCCGACCGACGGTGCTCTGCGGAGTAAAGACGAGCATGGCCGTCTGCAAGGAAGAGACGTTCGGGCCCGTCACATCGCTCTATCCCGTCGACAGCTTCGAAGAAGGCTTATCGCTCGCCAACGACACCCGATACGGCCTGTCGTCCGCCATCTACACGAAGGACCTCTCCAAGGCCTTGCGCTACGCGGAAGAGATCGGCGCGGGGATGTGCCACGTCAACGGACCGACCATCCAGGACGAGCCGCACATTCCGTTCGGCGGCAAAGGGGACAGCGGCTTCGGGCGCGAAGGAACCGACGCCGACCTTCAAGCCATGACCACGTTGAAATGGGTGACTGTGCACGTGTCGTGATCGACGAGCGTAATCCTGACGTCCGGATGACAAGCGACCCGGCAAAAAATAGGGAGAAGTGATCATGGCAAACGCTGACAAGCCCGTCCTGCTGGTCGGAAGCGTTCCCTGCCAAACCGCAGAGGAAACGTTCCGCACCGTCGCCCCGATCCTTGGAGATCTTGCGATCGGTCTCTCCGATGGGGAGATCGACGCGCGGCGGTACTGGGTCATGTACATCTCGCTCAATACCTGGAGCAAACACCCGGATCTCGAGGTGGTCAGGCCGGTGCTTGAATACGCCCCGCGCGGGTTGGGGTTGCCGGAATGGCTTCCTGCCGGCTACCACGCCTTGCCGTGGTGGGCGCCGAAGGCCGGCGTGACCAAGCTCTCGTCGATCAAGACGCTTGGATACCCAGCGGAGGCCGCGGCCTCGTACCGGACGTTCCGGCGGCTGCGCGACGAGGGTCTGATCCCGCGCGACGCCCGCTTCCAGCAATGCCTGCCGTTTCCGGACGACGCGGTGCGCTTGTTCACCAATACCGCTCGCAGCATGAGCATGATGGTGGACGGATACATCGATGTCATGAAACGCGACGTCGCCAGCCTATGCGAGGCGATCCCGCACGAGGATCTGGTGCTGCAATGGGATATCAACTGGGAAACAATCGCGATCGAGCACGGCGATCACCTACCGGATATGCCGCCCATGCAGTTCAACCCGGACGGGCACCCACTGGAGCGCTTCGCTCGCTATGTCGGCGAGTTGAACGCATCGATCCCGGCGCCGGTCCGGGTCGGCCTGCACTTGTGCTACGGCGATTTCCACCACAAGCACTTTCTGGATCCGACGGACTTGGCGGCCAGCGTGACAATGGCCAACAAGGCCGTGGAGGTTTCTACCCGCCCGATTGACTACATTCACCTCGCCGTCCCGCGTCATCGGAGCGACGACACATACTTCGAGCCGCTTCGCGACCTCCGAATCGGCGACGCCACCGTTTACGCCGGCCTCGTCCACTACACCGACGGCGTTGCGGGCAGCCTCAAGCGGCTGGCGACGCTCAAGCGGCACTTCAGCGGATCGATCGGCGTGGCGACCGAGTGCGGTCTCGGCCACCGCCAGAAGGACCAGGATCTCGTCACGCTGCTGAAGATCCATCGGGACGTCGCTGCGGAGATTTAGGCCCTCGGAGACTTGTGCGAGGCCCTATCTGTGCACGTGTCGTGGTCGAAGGCCCGCGCGGTCGCAAGCAGAGGGATGACGACGTGACAGAGGCGGCGTTGGCGACGAAAGCGCATCCGGACTCCCGCCCGATGGATGCGAGATATGCGCGGCGTCTGATCGTGATCCTGACGATCACGTTTGGGATCGTCTTCTTCGACCGCAACGCGATGAATTTTCTTGCGCCCTTTGTGGCCGCAGAGCTGCACTTGAACAACACGCAGATCAGCGCGCTCACCGCGGTCCTCGCCTTGACGTGGGCGATCTCGGGGCTGGTGGTGGGAAGGGTCGCGGATGTGGGCGGCCGGCGCAAAGTCATCCTGATCGCGTGCGTCGTGCTGTTTGCGGTTTCGTCCTTCTTAAGCGGCTTGGCGACGTCGTTCATCATGCTGGCGGGGGCGCGGCTCCTCATGGGCGCTTCGGAGGGCGGCGTCTTGCCCGTCTCCCAGACCTTCGTGGCTTTGGAGACCAGCGAGCGGAGCCGCGGCCTCTTCATGGGGCTCGTGCAAAACTTCGGAACGCACTTGTTGGGCTCATTCGCCGCGCCCCTCATCCTGGTCGCCATCGCGGAAGCCTGGGGGTGGCGGCCGGCGTTCTTTGTCGCCGGGGTGCCCGGGCTAGTGTGCGCCATCCTGATCGCGATCTTCGTGCGCGAGCCGGCGCGATCGGGCGAGGCGCTTCAAGCGAGCGACTCGACCGGCATCAGCATCCGGCAAGCGCTCTCGAGCCGGAACCTCTTCGTCTGCGTTGCGCTCGCCACATTGATGATCTGCTGGATCGCGCTCGGATGGATATTCTACCCGCTCTACATGACGCAGATTCGCGCGTTCACGCCGACGGCCATGAGCGTGCAGATGAGCGTGCTCGGTCTGTCGGCAGTGGCAGGCTCCTTCTTGATACCGGGCCTGTCCGATCGGCTTGGGCGCAAGCCGGTTCTGGCCGTGTGCTGCGCGATCGGAATCGCGTGCCCGCTGGCGGCGCTCTACTTTCAAGGCTCCTTCTGGGCGCTCGCGGCGATCATCGCCGCGGGATGGCTGTGCGCGTCGGGAACCTTCCCGCTCTTCATCTCCATCGTGCCGTCAGAAAGCGTTCCGGCCTCCGCGATGGCGACGGCGATCGGACTCATGCTCGGCGTGGGCGAGGTTTTCGGCGGATTCTTAGGCCCGATCGGCGCAGGCATGAGCGCCGACAAGTTCGGTTTGGCGGCGCCTCTTTGGATACAGTTCGCGTTGGCCTTGGCGGCCGGCCTCCTGGCGCTGTTCCTTTTGGAAACGGCACCGATCGCCAAGGCGCGCGCGCCCAAGCCCTAGGCGAAAAGCCGCACACCGCCGCACGCACGCCGCCTTCCGCCGCCCGTGCGGCGCCGCCTTGTGCGGCCGGGGCGCACGGCCTCGCGTCATCAGGAGGACCGCCGCCGATCTCCGGCCCGCAGGCAATCTCGATCTTCCGCTCAGGATCGGGCTACAAAGCGGTGCTGTGGAGGAGACGGCAAGGTGGACGTTAAGGCGATCAGTCTGCGGCACCTCAAGTCCGTCCTTTGCCTGAGCCGGACGCGAAGCCTCTCGGCCGCAGCCAATGAATTGCGCCGGTCGCAGCCGGCCGTGAGCCGCGCCGTCTCCACACTCGAGTCGGTCCTGGGAGTCGCCATCTTCTCAAGGACGTCAGCCGGCTTTCAGCCGACTCCGGAAGGCGAGGCCCTCATCACCCGCGCGGCCTCTATCGCCGCCATTCTCGCCGAACTCGGAGAGGAATACGCCGGCTTCCACAAGCATCCGCGCAATCCGTCGACCATTCCCTTCTTCTCGATGGACATCTCGGCCAAGCGCCTGCAGCATCTGTGCGTCCTCAACGACAAGGAGAACCTGCAGGTCGCGGCGACCGCGGCCGGCCTGTCGATATCGGCGTTCTACAAGATCATCCACGATCTCGAGCTCCAGCTCGATCTCTCGTTGTTCGCGCACCTGCCGAAGGGACGCGTTATCGCGGTGGGCTTCGGAGAACGGCTCTGCGAACGGGCGCGACTCGTCCTGTCCGAGGTTGAACACGCCCTGGGCGACATTCAGAGCGTGCGCGGCTTCATCAACGGCCGCGTGCGGATCGGCGCCCTGCCCTCGATACGCCCGCTCCTCCTGCCGCACGCAATCGGCCGGCTGACCAAGAAATATCCGCTCCTGTCGGTCGTCATCGAGGACGGCCATTACTCGGAAATGGCGCGTGCCCTGGTGCGCGGCGAAATCGACGTCATCGCCGGGGGCACGCGCTCCAGCATCGGACGGCACGACTTGATCACGGAATTCCTGATCGACGATCAGATTTGCGTCTTCGCGTCAGCCGATCACGATCTGACTCGCTTGAGCGCGATCTCAGCGGAGGACCTCAGCCAGGCGCGCTGGGTGCTTCCCAATCACGGAACGCCGCCGCGGCTCATCTTCGAGAACTGTCTCCAACGATCCGGCGTGATGATCAGGCCCAATCTCATCGAAACGAGCTCGACCACGGCGCAGCGCGGGCTGCTGCTCTCCGAACCCCTGCTCACGGTCGGCTCCGTGTTTCAGTTTTACCAGGAGTGCAAGTCCAACCTTCTGGTCCGCTTGCCCTACAAACTTCCCGATGACACATGGCCGGTCGGCCTCACGATGCGAAAATCGACGGCGCCGTCCGCCGGCACGGTCAAGTTCGTCGAGTGCATCCGCGTGGCGATCGGGGAGCTGACGCAATGATCCGGGCGATGCGATCCGTGATCCGAGCCGCCGCCGCCATCTTCACATGACGGCGCCGATCTGCCAGGGAACGAATTCCTCGTCCCCGAAACCCAGGAGCTCGCTCTTCGTGCGCTCGCCCGAGGCGACGGCCAACAACAAATTGAAGATTTCCTGGCCCATTTCCGCGACGCTCGATGAACCGTCGATGATGCGCCCGCAATTGACGTCCATGTCCTCGCGCATCCGATCGTACATGGGCGTGTTGGTGGCGACCTTGACGCACGGCGCGGGCCGGCTGCCGAAGACGGAGCCGCGCCCGGTCGTGAAGCACACGAGATTGGCGCCGCTCGCAATCTGCCCGGTGGCGGAGGCCGGATCGTATCCGGGCGAATCCATGAAGACGAAACCGCGCTCGCACAGGCGCTCGGCGTATTCATAGACGTCGACCAACGGGCTGGACCCGCCCTTGGCGGCCGAGCCCAGCGCCTTTTCCATGATGGTCGTCAGGCCGCCGGCCTTGTTGCCGGGAGAGGGGTTGTTGTTCAGCTCGCCGCGATTGCGCGCGACGTAGTCCTGCCACCATTCAATGCGCGCGCGCAGTTTCTCCGCGACCGCCTCGCTTCTGGCGCGCGCGATCAGGAGATGTTCCGCGCCATAGATTTCCGGCGTCTCGCTCAGGATGGCGGTTCCCCCGGCCGCGACGAGCAGATCGGCCGCCACGCCAAGCGCCGGGTTGGCGCCGATGCCCGAATAGCCGTCCGAGCCTCCGCATTGGAGGCCAAGCGCGAGTTGCGACGCGGGCGCCTCCTGTCGGGAGACCGCGTTGGCCTGCTCCAGCATCTCACGCACGATGGCGACGCCCCGGTCCACCGTGGAGCGCGTTCCTCCCGCCTCCTGGATGTTCATCGCGCGCACGTTCGCATGCGGCGCAGCCTTTATGTCTTCTATGATGGCGGCCGTCTGGTTCACCTCGCAGCCAAGGCCGACCAGCAGGGCGCCGGCGACATTCGGATGGGCGGCGTAGCCCTCGATCACGCGCTTGAGGATCGCGTGGCCCGGACCGCCGGCCTGCATGCCGCAGCCGCTCGTGTGCGCGAGCGCGGCGACGCCGTCGACATTCGGGAACGCGCGCAGATCCTCCGCGCGGGAGAACGCAGCGCCGATCTGGCGCACCACGGTAGAGGCGCAATTGACCGTGGCGATCACGGCGACACAGTTGCGGGTGCCAAACTTGCCGTTGCTGCGCGGGTAGCCCTGAAACGTGACGGGCGCCAGAGACGGCGCGGCCCATTTCGGCGCGGCGCTGCGGGCGCTGCGCTCGAAGGCGCGCATTTCGACATTGTGAACATGCACGTGATCGCCCGGCGCGATCGGAGAAGCGGCGAAGCCGATAATCTGCCCATACTTGATGATCGGCTCGCCGGTCGCAATCGCGCGGACGGCGAGCTTGTGCCCGGCCGGAATAGCGGCGTTCGCCGCGCAATTCTCGCCGGGCGGGCGCACGCCCGGTTCGAGCTCGACGCGCGCGACGACGACGTTGTCCTCCGGCGCCAGACGGATCGTCGCCTGAACTGCTTTGCTCATGCGTCCAACTCCACACGCGCCGCAGGCGCCAGATCCGGAGAGTCGTCGCCGCGCACTTCCTGGCGCTGCTCGCCGAGCCCTTCGATCCCGAGACGCATGACGTCGCCCGATTTTAGGAATACAGGCGGCTTCTGCCCCAGGCCGACGCCGCTCGGCGTGCCGGTCAAAATGAGATCGCCTGGATTGAGAGTCATATAGCGACTAATGTAGCTGACAAGCCACGGAACCGCAAAGATCAGGTCACGTGTGTTTCCATCCTGGAGGCGGCACCCATTGACCTCGAGCCACAACGACCGCTCCGCAACCGAACCTGCCTCGTCGCGGGTGACGAGCCATGGGCCGAGAGGAGCGAAATTGTCGTAGCTCTTGCCTTTGACCCATTGGCCGCCATGCTCCAACTGGTACGCGCGCTCGGAGATGTCGTTGGCGACGCAATAGCCGGCGACATGGTCCAGGGCCGCGCTTACAGGCACGCGGCGGGCCACGCGGCCGATCACGACCGCCAGCTCCACTTCCCAATCGGTTTTCTCCGCGCCCGGCGGCAGCGTGACGGGATCGTTCGGGCCCGACAAAGCGGTGACGGCCTTCATGAACAGTATGGGCTCGTCGGGGATCGACATACCCGCTTCCAACGCGTGATCGCGGTAGTTCAGGCCGGCGCAGACAATCTTGCCCACCTGCGCGAGCGGTGCGCCCAGACGCACGTCCCCGGCGACGGCGGGCAGACGTCCATGATCGAGCCGCGCCAGCTGAGCGAGACGGCTCTCATCGAGCACGTCCGGCGTGACGTCGCGCACATGCTGCGACAGGTCGCGTAGCGTCCCATCGGCGGCGACGAGGCCCGGCTTCTCGGCGCCGCGCATTCCAAAGCGAACCAGCTTCAAGAGAAATCTCCCCGCGCTCTTCTAATAAGTGCAGCGCCCGCCGGAGGTGTCGAACACCGCCCCGGTGGAGAAGCTGCACTCCTCCGAGCACATGAAAGCCACCATGGCGGCGTTCTCCTCGACGGTTCCGAAGCGCCCCATGGGAATCCGCGAGCGCATGTATTCCACCGTCTCGGGCGACAGCTCCTGCAGGATGCCGGTTACGACCGTCGCCGGAGTCAGGCAATTGACCAGCACGCCGCTCGTCGCCAGCTCCTTGGCGAGGGATTTCGTCAAGCCGATGACTCCGGCTTTCGCCGCGCTGTAGGCGGACATGCGCGGATTCCCTTCCTTGCCCGCGACCGAGGACACATTGACGATGCGGCCCCAGCCGCCCGGCAGCATGAGCGGGACAACGGCGCGGCAGACGTAGAACATGCCCACCAGATTTACGTCCAGCACGCGCCGCCACTGATGCACGTCATACTCGCTCAGCGGCACAGATGGTCCGGTCACGCCTGCGTTGTTGACCAATATGTTGACGCCGCCCAGACGCTCCACCGTCTGCTCCGCCGAACGCTCGACGGAAGCCCAATCCGCGACATCTGTCTGCACGGCGATGGCGGCGTCCTTGCCGCCAAGAGCGCGGGCGGCCTCCTCGGCGCGGGCCGCATCGAGGTCCCAAATGGCGATGCGGGCGCCCGCCTTGCGCAGGCGCTCGCCCACGGCGAAGCCTATGCCCGCGGCGCCCCCGGTAATGATCGCCACCTTGTCCAACGCGTCGCTCCCATTCCGCGCCAATGATCGCACGCCGGGCCCCAAACGGACTCGGCCGCGCCTCTCAACCGCCGCGCGCGCGGTAGGCGCGGCGAACATTGACCAGATGCTTCTCCATCGCGGCGCGGGCCGCGCTCTCGTCGCGCGCCTGCAGGGCGGCGAAGATTTTGCGGTGGTCGGCGTAGCTGCGCTTGGGCACGCCAGGCAGGCGCCCGGTGATCTCCCGGCTCGCGCGGCCAAGGGAATGCAATCCCCTCGCGATCTTGACCAAGATGACGTTGTCGGCGGCTTCGAAAATCGTGTGATGAAAATCGACGTCGATGCGGATGAACTGCGCCGCGTCGCCCATGGCGCGCTCGCTGGCGCGCAGACATCCTTCAAGGCGGCCGAGTTGCTGGGGCGTGATCGCACGCGCGGCCATGCCTGCGAGCGCCGATTCAATCAACATCCGCGCTTCAAACAGAGCCTCCATGTTCTCCGTATTGAGGCTGATGAAGAAATCGAGCGGCGCCAACAGCGCTTCGGGACTGAGCGAGGAAACGAACACGCCGCCGCCATGACGGATATTGACGACGCCAAGCAAGGACAGCGCGCGCAGGGCCTCGCGCAAACTCGATCGGCTGACTTCAAGCTGACCGGCGAGCACACGCTCGGGAGGAAGCTGCTCGCCGACGCGCAACTCCCCGGACTTGACGAGGTCCAGAAGACGCAGGGCGACCTGGTGCGCGACCTGTTGGCGCTCGATCGGCCCGAGACCTCCCCCGATCTGCTCCAAACGTAGAACGTCCATGGCCGCCGCTGATCAAACGCTTGTCGAAAGCACGAAAGGGGCATATTGGTTGGGCCACTAGACCGTGTCAATGCACGCTTCGCGCCGTCCTCAAGCACCGCGGCCGGTTGTCCCCCGAGCGGCGGACAGCGTGTGAAGCGCCGCCGAGATAGGATGACAGGACAATGACGGGCGCCCGGCCCCGCACGACGAGAAGGCGTACAAGGGGAGAAGGCGTTCAAGAGGGCGCGAAGATGTCTTCGCCAAACGTTCAGGCGCGGAAGCTGCGCCGCACATATCGAGGCCCGCCCTCAGTCCGGCACGGAGCTCGCGCGCGTGTCGGTTAGGACGGATGATTCCTGGCTCGGATTCGCCGCCGCCGCCGCCGCCGCCGTGCGCGCGATCGGCGGACCGCGTTTCCCGAAGCTCCTCTTCGACTGGGTGAGCGCCGCGGTCACAATAGACAGCTGCGCCGTGTTCGCCTTCGACTCCGCTCTCACTCCCCGACACGTCTTCACATACGGGCGCCTTGAGCCGGAGCGAGGCGAAACGCTCGCGCGCGATTACACGCAACAATTCTCCGCGCTCGATCCCCGGCGGAAGCACCTCATCCTCGCCGACAAGAGCGAGGCCGAGCAGGTGCTCTCCTTCGGCGGAGGCGAAGACTATCCGCCGCTCTACCTCGATCACTTCTTTGCGCAGAACGCCTTGGTGGATAAGGCGGCCCTCATCCATTCTCTCCGCGGCGAGCACATTTACTGCAACGTGTACCGGATGGCGGACACCGGCCGCTTCTCTCCGGCCGACTGGACACGGCTTCGCGCGGTCTTGCCGCTCGCCGCGGCGATCATCGCCCAGCATGCGCTGCATGACGCGACGCCCGAAGCGAGGGACAATCAGACGGAGCCGAACGCGTCGCAGTTCGTCCATGACCTCTTCGGCCGCGATGTGCCGCCCTTTGACCTGCTTGCGGCGCGCGAAAGCGAGGTCTGTGAGCGCATTCTGCTCGGGCTTTCGACCGACGCCATCGCGCGCGATCTGGGCATCGCGGCCTCAACGGTCGTCACGCACCGCCGCCGCGCGTATGAAAAGCTTCAGGTCGGAAGCCAGCGCGAGCTCTTCCTGCTCTGCCTGGACCGTAAGGCGCGCGTCATTCCGCCCAGATGACCTGCTCGGGTCGGCGCCGGCGGCGGATCACGCGCATCGAACCACATCATAGAGAGCCGACATGTCTCATTTCGAGGTTACGCCCAGCGCATTGCGGATCGGCCTTCTGGGAGCGTCGCGCATTGCGTCTTCCGCGGTGCTGGCGCCGAGCCGCAACATCGACGGCGTTGAGGTCGTCGCGGTGGCGGCGCGCGATCCGGCGCGGGCGGAGGCCTTCGCGCTCGAGCATTCCATTCCGTCGGTCGCCGGCGCCTACGACGAGCTCGTGCAGCGCGACGACCTCGACATCATCTATAACGCCCTGCCCGTCGCCCTGCACGAGCACTGGACGCTCCGCGCACTTCAGGCAGGCAAGCATGTTCTTCTCGAAAAGCCGGCGGCGCCGACAGCCGCCGGCGCACGCGCCCTCACCAGCGAGGCGCAACGCTGCGACCGCCGCGTCATCGAAGCATTTCACTATCGCTATCATCCGCTGTTCGCGCGGGTGCTGGAGCTTGCGGGCGGCCTCGGCGAGCTTGTGTCCGCGAAAGCGGTGCTCGACGTGCCCGTGCCGATGCGGCCGGGTGAGATTCGCTGGGATCCCGCCATGGGCGGCGGCGCGTTGATGGATCTGGGGTGCTATGCGGTCCACTGGCTTCGCACGATCGGCCAGGAATTCACCGTTGAGACGGCGCAGATGAAATGGGCGCCGTGCAATGTCGACGAGTCCGCGAGCGCCGAGGTTCGCTTCGCCAACGGCGCAAGGGGCTCGCTCGAATGCGCGATGTTTCCCCATGATCGCGGCAGAACCGCCACGCTGCAGATTCGCTTGTCCAACGGAGAAATCTTCGTGCGCAACCCCATTCTGCCGCAACACGGGCACGAATTGCGGTGGCGCGCAGGCGGCGAATGGATCGCCGAGACGGCTGCGTCGACATCGAGCTACCAATGCCAACTCGAGGCTGTGGCGTATTCTCTGCGCGCGAACACCGTCCTGCCCACGGAGGGCGAGGACATCGTCAACAACGCCGCCGCGCTGGAGGCCATCGCTCAATCCGCCGGGCGCGGGCGGACCTAGGACCCGCGAGGGGCGCTCGCGCGGAAGCCGATCTCCGGCGTTCTCCCCGATTTGGGCGCCTTCACGCGCTCAGGCGCGTCCCCCTTATCGGGGACAGACGAGGGAGGAAAATTCGCACAGATTGGCCTAACGCTCGACAGGATAGGGACATGGCCAAGGCGTTCGCCTCTTCCGGCGACCTCACCGAAAAGCGGGAAACGCTCGAAATCCTGGCGGAGGGCGTGTACGCGCTCACCGCCGAGGGCGATCCCAATGTCGGCGCCATTGAGGGCGAAGATTTTCTGGTCGCGTTCGAGGCGCGCGCGACGCCGGCGGCCGCGCGAGATTGGTTGGGGAAGCTGCGCGAGCACACCGACAAGCCGGTCCGCTACCTCGTCTTGTCGCACTATCACGCCGTTCGCGTGCTCGGCGCCTCGGCCTTCGACGCCGACGTGATCGTCGCGCACGACGTGACGCGGAAGCTGATCGCGGAACGCGGCATGGAAGACTGGGCCAGCGAGTTCGCCCGCATGCCGCGGCTTTTCCGCGAGCCGGAATCGATCCCTGGACTCACTTGGCCGACGCTGACCTTCAACGACGCCCTGACGATCGAGCTCGGCGGCGGCCGCGGACAGCTGGTTCTGAAGCATTGCGGCAGAGGACATACGGCGGGCGATATCGTTGCCTGGCTCCCACAATCGGGCATCCTGTTCGCCGGCGACCTCGTCGAGGCCCAGGCCGCTCTCTATACCGGCGATGCGTTCCACAAAGACTGGGCCGGCGGCACGCTGGATCAAATCAAGGCGATCGGAGCGCACACATTGATCGGCGGCCGCGGCGCGGTCGCGCGCGGCGCGGACGCCGTCAACGCAGCCATTGCCCAGACGCGCGAATTTCTCACGGTCATGATCGAAAAGATCGGCGCGGTTCACGCCAGGGGCGGCGATCTCAAGGAGGCGTTCGCGGCGACGCATAAAGCGCTTGCGCCGAAGTTCGGCGCTTGGCCCATCTTCGAGCACTGCCTGCCTTTCGACGTGCAACGCTTGTGGGATGAGCTGGACGGCGTCGACTGGCCGCGCATCTGGACCGAACAGCGCGACCGCGACGTTTGGGCCAGACTTCAGGATTGAAGCGTCATGAGCAAGGCTGGGGAAATTCCTGTCCGAAAGCGCTTCCCTTACCGCCGTCCGCCCGAGTTGGACGCCGCGTCGCCCAGGCGGCTGAAGCTCCTGATCGTGGGGGGCGGCCCTATCGGACTGACTGCCGCGCTGGACCTGGCTCAAAGAGGTTACGAGATCGTCCTGCTCAACAAGCTCGACATCGTCGCGGATGGATCCAAGGCCCTGTGCTTCTCCAAGCGCACGCTGGAAGTTTATGACCGGCTCGGCGTCGGCGAACGCCTGGTGCGCGAGGGAGTCGCGTGGAACCTTGGAAAGGTGTTCTGGGGAGACCGGGCGGAGCCGATCTACGAATTCACCATGCTCCCGATACCGGACCAGAAGAACCCTGGGTTCATCAACCTTCAGCAATTCTATCTGGAGGAATATCTTCTCGATGCGCTGGCGGCGTTCCCGAATGTGGACATACGCTGGCGCAACGAGGTGATCGGCGTCGAGCAGCGCCGCGATCATGTGGAAGTGCGCGTCGACACGCCGGATGGAGCGTACACGCTGGCGGCTGAGTATGTGCTCGCCTGCGACGGCTCGAAGTCGCCGATCCGCGGAATGCTCGGATTGGACTTCGAAGGCAAGGTGTTCGAAGACAATTTCCTCATCGCGGACGTGCGCTTCGAACAGGAGCGCCCCACGGAACGCTGGTTCTGGTTCAGTCCGCCGTTTCCGGGCGAGTCCGCGCTGCTGCACAAGCAGCCCCACGGCGTGTGGCGGCTGGATTTCCAGCTTGGATGGAACATCGATCGCGACGAAGCGGTGAAGCCGGAGAATGTCGCGCCGTTCGTCGAGGGCATGATCGGCAAGGACGTTCCCTACAGTTTCGAATGGCTGAGCATCTATACGTTCCAGTGTCGGCGGATGGCGCGATTTCTGCACGATCGCATCCTCTTCGCGGGTGACGCCGCGCACCTCGTTTCGCCCTTCGGCGCGCGCGGCGCCAACGGCGGCGTCGCCGACGTGGAGAACCTCGTCTGGAAGCTCGACCTCGTTCTCAAGGGGGCGGCGCCGCGGGCGCTCCTGGAGAGCTATGATGACGAGGCGACCACCATCGCCGACGTCAACATCCTCAACTCGACGCGATCCACAGAGTTCATCACGCCGAAAAGCCGCACAAGCCGCGCCTTGCGGGACGCCGTGCTCGGGCTCGCCCAAACCCACGCCTTCGCGCGGCCGTTTGTAAATTCGGGGCGCCTCGCCACGGCCGTCGCCACGCCGCGCTCTCCTCTCAACACGCCCGACGACGAATCCTGGCGAGGAGGCGTCGCCCCCGGAACGCCCGCGATCGATGCACGGCTCGGAGACCAGGAATGGTTGCTGGCTCACCTGCACAACGGCGTCACCCTGCTCGCGCTCAACCTGCCGGGACCCGCGATCGCACGCGCCCGCGCGCTGGCGCGGGATCTCGCCGACATTTCCGCGGTTCGATTTGTCTCCCTGCGGGATACGGGCGCGTCGAGTCTGGCCGAGCGCTACGATGCGGCCGGCGGCGCGCTCTACCTGGTGCGGCCGGATCAATATGTGGCGGCTCGCTGGAAGACGGTTGACGAAGCCAAGGTGAGGCTGGCGCTGAAGCGCCTGCTCGGCCACATGCTGGTGGCCGAAGGGGCGCGCTATGAAGCTGTCGCTTGAGCCGCGCATCGAGCGCCCCGACGATGTCTACGAGCTGCTTCTCTTGCTCCACGATGGCTTGAGCCGTGAAGCGAGCGAACGGGCGATGGCGCGTCTGGTCCTGATCCTGGCCAATCACATCGGGGACTATGACGTGATCAGCGAGGCCGTTCAGGCGGCGCGTGCGACGCAATCAGACACGGGCTCCGTCGAGCCGCGCCCAACCTGAGGCGATTTCCTCCGCTTTGCCCCGCGCAAGGAACGTCATGCGACCTCCCACGCAGTTTCGATCTCGACGGGAACGGCGAAGGGCAGCGTGTTCACGCCCACGGCGAAACGGGCGCCCAGGCCGGCTTCGCCGAACACCTCCACAAAGAGGTCGGACGCGCCATTGGCGACGAGCGGCTGATCGTGAAAGTCGTCGCCGCTGGCCACGAACACGCCAATTCGCACGCATTGCACCACGCGATCGAGCGTTCCCCTGCAGGCCGCGCGCAGCAGGGCAAGCACATTGAGCCCCGCGCCGCGCGCGGCGGCATAGCCCTGCTCGATGCTCAGGTCCCGCCCGACCCTGCCAAGCAGCGGATCGCCGCCGGCGGCGGCGGGCCCCAATCCGGCCAAATGGAGCATGCATCCCACGCGCCGATAGGGCGCATAGGCGGCCGCCGGGCGCGGCGCATCGGGCAAGACGATGCCAAGATCGGCCAGGCGTTGCTCGGCCTGATGCGGCTGCACTCTTCCGCCGCCGCGCCGCCCGCGGCGCCGAACGCCGTCAAGGACGACGCCAAGACCCTGCGCGTGACCTTCATGAGGTCTGCCTGCCGTTCCAGACCGTGTCGAACACGCGCAGAAAGTTGCCGCCGACGAAGGCGACGACGTTTTCCTCTCCGTATCCGCGCCGCAAGAGCTCCGACACAAGAAGCGGCGTTTGACGGTAGCTTGTGAAGACCGGCCTGAAATTGGCGTCGATGTCGGTGCCGAGGCACACATGCTCCGGCCCCAGGACGTCCGCCAGATCGAAGATGCGGTCGACGAACTCATTCATCGTCGTCATCCCTATCCCTGCGGGCCAAGCGCCGATGACGCCGCCGCGACGACAGATCTCTCCCGCCAACCCGGCGCTGATGAAGCGTGGATTTTCGGCGCCGCGTCCTTGTATGTGCGTGTGTGAGCAAACCACCGGGCGCGTGCATGTCTGCAGCGCTCCCGAGGCGGTGGCTTCCGACGCGTGGGCGAGATCGACCACCATGCCGAGACGATCCATCTCGCGAATGACGTCGGCCCCGAAGCTCGTAAGCCCGTCATGGACCGCGGCCGCGGTTTGAATGTCGCCCAATTCGTTGGGGCGGTAGTGCACGAGCGTGATCGACCGCACGCCGTCGGAGAAAGCGCGCTCGACATTGCCGACATCGCCGTCGAGAAAGTCCGCGCCTTCGACGCTCACCAAGGCACCGACGCTGTGCGCAACCAAGGCGCGCCGAAAATCGTCCGGCGTCAGCACGATCGCGGCGCCCTGCTCGCCAAGCGCGCGCTTGAGGGCGGACATCTGGCGCTGGTAGCTCTCGCGCGCTTCACCGGGGCGAAACTCGCGTCCCGCCACGAGCCCGGCGCCTGCGAAATCCAGCACTTGAAAATCGGCCACGAGCGAGAAGCTGCCGCCGCAAACCAAGCCTTCGCGCATGTCGGCGATCGCCCGGTCCTCGAAGGCGCCGCCGGCGGAGAATGCGGTCAGGGCCGCAGACAGCCCGACGGCGTCGCGGACGAAGGTGCGGCCGGGATGGGCGTGGACGTCGATGGCCGGATGGGTCCGCAAGAGCGCGCGCGCGCGGCGCACAAATCGCTGATCGGGCTCGAAGCCCAGCGGCGGCCCGTCGATTTTCGCGTCCGGCGACGCGCCGGCGCCAGCAGCGCACCCCAGGGCGGCCAGAGCCGCCCCGCCGACGCCGGCCCAAGTGATGCTTCGACGGTCCATCAGGAGCTCCGCTAGTCACTCTTGATACTAACTGTTAAGAGGTCCTGTCCAATGGGCAAGCGGCAGTTTCGTAAGGTTTTCCCGAGTGCCCCGCTCCTTCACCGGCCCAGTCAAACAGGCAAACGACAAGCGGTGGGCGGCGGCGCCGGGGCGCGCCGGCGAGGCGGGCGAGGACGCCCCTTTGCGGCTGCAAGACTACCTTCCCTATCACCTGACCGTCACAGCTAACGCGGTGTCCAATCTCATTGGCGGGGCCTACCGCGCGCGCTTCGGGCTCTCGGTCTGGCAGTGGCGGATCCTCTGCACGCTCGGGGCGCAAGGGCCAATGACCGCGCAGGACATCGTGATCCTGTCGGCAATGGACAAAATGACGGTCAGTCGGGCCATCCAGGGCCTCCGCAAGCGGGGCCTGTTGAGCCGCAGCAAGTCGAAGACCGACGCGCGCGCCTTCGATCTCGGGCTCACCACTCAGGGCAAGGCGACGTACCGCGAGATCGCCCCGATGGCCCTCGCGTTCCAGGAGGCCGTGCTCGACGGCCTCACCCGCGGGGAGCGGGAGACGCTGCTGCGCACGCTGCAGGCGATCCGCGCCCGGGCCGATGCGCTGAGCGCCGTCGACTGATCGGCGTTTAATTTTAGTTGAATTTGTTACTAACTATGCGATAGGTTCGTCGCGCGTTTTTGATCGTTTATGATCAAGTAAGACGCTCGCCGATCAAAGTTGGGCCTAGGGGAGCGCACGGCGCGGGGATGCAGGCTACGGGGAGGACACAATGCGCAGACTGAACAAGGCACTGGGAACCGGGCTTTTGAGCGCAACCGCGCTCGCAACGCTGGCGAACCTGGCGGTCTCCCCGGCGTTCGCCCAGGGAGCAGAAACTTCGGACGAAATTGTCGTCACAGCGCGCCGCCGCGCGGAGACGCTCCAATCGGTCCCGCTTTCGGTGAGCGCTTATGCGGAAGAGACGATTGAGAACGCCGGCGTTCAGAATGTCGAAGACATCGCCGCGTTGACGCCCGGCTTCACCTTCGCGCCCCTGTTCGGCGGCGGCGCCGCGCTGCCGGTCATTCGCGGGCAATCCACTACGATCGGCGAGCCCAATGTCGGCTTCTTCATCGACGGCGTTTATCAATCGTCGCGGGCCACAATGGACGCGCTGTTCGGCGACGACATCGCGCGCGTCGAAGTCGTGAAGGGGCCGCAGAGCGCGCTCTACGGGCGCAACACGTTTGGCGGCGCCGTGAACATCGTCACACGCAGACCCACCGACGATCTTGAAGGCCGCTTCGAGGCGAGCTACGCGGAGTTCAACACCGTCGGACTGCGCGGTTCGCTGAGCGGCCCGATCACCGCGAACAGCCTCTACTTCCAAGTCAGCGCAACGTACAATTCCAGCGACGGCTACTTCACAAACGCGCTCACAGGCGGAAACCTCGACGCCCGCGAGACCGCGGTCCTTGCCGGGACGCTCGAGGCGCGCCCCACGGACGATTGGACGTTTCGATTGAGGGCGTCATACCAAAGCACGGAGGACGGCGACGACCCGCTGCGCTTCGCGGCCAACAATTCGTTCCCAACCCCGCTGCAGGGCCCGCCGACGCCAGCTGGCAACCAGATGTTCACGGGCGAGCTCCTCGGATCCGACGCCTTCGCCGTGACTCCGGGGCACAACGACATCGAGCGGGGCGCTTTTTCGCTGACCGCCGAATGGCAGGGCGATTCCGTCTCATTCACATCGATCACGGGCTTCAATGATCTGGGCCTCGATTTCGCGGTCGACGGTGACTACACGGCCGCGCAGGCAAATTACCAAACCACGCTGACCGATCAGTACGACATCAGCCAGGAGTTCCGCTTGGCTTCAGCCGGGCACAGCCGGCTCTCCTGGCTCATCGGCGCCTATTATTATCGGCTCGTCGCCGACACCCACGTGAGCAACGATTACGGCGCCGACGCGCTCTCCATCATCACGTCGACGGGGGCCGCCGGATTCCCCGCCTGGCGGCGCCTGATCGGGGGCGGCGTCAGCGACCTGCGCGAAGAAACCGAGAGCGTCGCGCTTTTCGGCCAGATCGGCTACGACCTCACCGATCGTCTGACCCTCTCCGCCGAGGGCCGTTGGACCAACGAGACCAAGAGCGCTGATCAAGTCTCGGTCACCGGCCTGCTCAACCCGACCGGCCCGGCGACCGGCCTGTTCAACGCAGAACAGGAGTTCGACAGTCTTGTCCCGCGGGTCACGCTGGAGTATCAGGCCGCCGACGACGTGCTGCTCTACGCGACCGCCGCGCAGGCGGAAAAGGCGGGCGGCTTCAACACCAACATCGTGGCCGGCTCGCCCATTCCGAGCGAACGCTTCTACGACCCCGAGACGGCGTGGAATTACGAGATCGGCGCGAAAACGTCCTGGTACGACGGCCGCCTCGTGCTCAATGGCGCGGTTTATCAGATCGACTGGTCCGACCAGATCGTGCGCGCAGTGGGCGCGTCGGGCGCGCTGCTCAACGTGAACGCGGGCGCGACGTCGGTGAAGGGCGCCGAACTGGAGATCAGGGCGCGCCCCATCGACGGGCTCGATATCAATGCCGGCGTGGCGTACACGGACTCGCAGTATGACGAGTACAATTTCATCTTACTTGGCCTCATTGGCATGAACCCGAACCTCGCCGGCACGCGTCTGCAATATGTCTCGGAGTGGCAGGCCAACACGTCGATTCAATACGTCGCGCCGATATCGGCGAACCTGGACTGGTTCACACGCCTCGACGTGGCCTACCAGTCCGACCAAAGCGCCGTGCAGCCGGCGGTGGCGTATGTCGGAGACGCTACGATCGTGAACCTGCGCACCGGGCTCGATTTCAACGATGTCTCGTTCCGCATCTTCGCGAACAACCTGACCGAGGAAGACTCCGCCCTCGCGGGCGTCTTCCTTCCCGATCCGGGGCAGCAATACGACTATGTGCGCGGACAGTTTGGCATCGACGGAGCGCCGCTGGTCGGGCGCCAGCTCTTCGGCGGCCTTGTCACCACGCGGGCGCCGCGTGTGATCGGCGCTTCGGTAGGCGTCCGCTTCTAATCGGGGACTTGTTCCCGATCGGGAGCGCACGCGGCCGCTGGCGCGCGCGAGAACCCTTCGGTCGGATATTGACTCAGGACGTCATCCGGCGGCGACGAGATCTCTCCAGGCGGCGCGAAACGCCGCGAGGTCGAGCGGAAGCGGCGCGACGGGAATCAGCGGCGCCGGCGCGCGCGCGTTCGCCATGACAAAACGAAGCGCGCCCGCCGCCAGGTCGCTCTCGGCGCCGCTGACATAGACGCGCGATTGCGGGCGCAAGGCGGCAAGCGCACGGGCGAACGGTTGGCATTGGGCGTACCGTCCCTCGAGCAGCGCCGTTCCCTCGCCGCCGATGAGGTCCAACCCGGCGTCGATCATGAGCGCCGCATAGAGCGCCGCCGCCGCGTCGCACTGGACGGGGCCTTCGGGCTGGGCGGCCCACCCCCCGGCGCGGTCAGGAAAGATGCCCGTGCCGGCGGCCAAGGTCGGCCGCACCATGACTTGCACCTCCACCACGCGCTCCATCGCCGCAAGCAGCGCCCCCTGCCGGTCAGGTGCGTCGAGGCCCGATGCGCCGAGCAATTCCAGCTCTCGACCGCCCATGAACAACATCGTCGGCGCGGGTCGGCCCTCCACATCCACGTTCAAGAGACAGCCGCGGTTTTCCGGTATTGGCGGCGCTTGCGCCGCCTCGGCGAGCGAGCGCATGGAAACAAACCAGGTGCCCGTCGAGATGAGCGTCGCGTCGCCGTGCGCGAATTCGGGATGGGCGCGCGCCCAGCACAGCGCGGCGTTGGAATCATGCAAACCGGTGTGGACGGCGACATCGGACTTGAGTCCCGTTCGCGCGACCCACTCGTCGGTCAGGCGCCCGATGATCTCGCCCGCGTGGCGACGCGGCGCAAAGAGCCGCGCCCAGCCGCGCCGCACCGCCATATTCGACGGCGCGTTGCGCGCAGGCGACCAGAGATCGGTGTGCGAGCCCCAACTCGTCACTTCGCTCGTAGCAACCCCGCTCAGGCGCCAAGCCCAATATTGCGGCCAGGGGAGGATTTGCGCTCCTCCTCGAAGGGCGTCGGGATGAAGCTGCTCGATACAATGCAGCTGCAGACCGAGGTTGAGCGCCATGCCCATGGCGGGCGACCCGGTCTGCTCAAACGGATCGCGTTCCTTGCCGTACTCCGCGCGCGCGGCGGGCGGCGGATCGAACTCGTAATCCATCACCGGCGCGGCGAGCGCGCCGTCGCGAACGATCGCCGCGGCGGCGCCGTGGCCGACAGGGATGATTGCGCCGACGGCGCCGATCTCGCCGAAGCGGCCCAGCGTTTCGGCGAGCCAGGCCTCGACGCCCTCGACGTCGAGCGTCGGGTAGTGCGCCCCGCGGCGGCGCGCGTTCGCGCGCGTGTCGCTGCACACAAGCCGCCCCTGTGAACTCCAGAGCGACAGCTTCGCGTTCGTCTTGCCTATGTCGAGAACGACCGATAGCCGCTCGCTCATCCGGGGCTCCGCCGATCCTCTGCCAGTGGACAATCCTCTCCTTGCCGATTAAGATCGATCACAGTCGCGCAATGTACGTCAAGTTTAATCGAACGAGCGCACCCATGACCGCCTTGCCCCTCTCTCAGGACGCCATCGAGGCTCACAACGCCGAGCATCACGCGGCGCTTGAGGAGGATTATCAGGCCCTTGGAAGAACGCTGCGCAGGCGCGGCGTCGACATCGATAGGATCAGGGCGGCGGTCGCCGACTTCACGATCGCCACGCCGAGCTGGGCCACCGGCCGCGGCGGCACGCGCTTTGCGAAGTTCGCCATCCCGGGCGAGCCGACCAATGTCCACGAGAAGCTAGAAGATTGCGCCGTCGTCCACCAGCTGAGCCGCGCAACTCCTCGGGTGTCGCTGCATTTCCCATGGGACAAGGCGGACGATTATGCGGCGCTGCGCGATGAGGCGGCGACGCTCGGCCTCGGCTTCGACGCGGTCAATTCGAACACCTTTCAGGACCAGCCGGACCAGAAGCATTCGTACCGAAACGGCAGCCTCGCCGCCGCGGAAGCCGCGGTGCGCGAACAAGCCATCGCCCACAACATCGAATGCATCGAGATCGGCAAGACCATCGGCTCACAAGCCATCACGGTGTGGATCGGCGACGGTTCGAATTTCCCCGGCCAGCAGGACTTCAATCGCGCGTTCGATCGCTACGTGGAATCCGGACAGGCGGTCTATGCCGCCCTGCCGGGCGACTGGCGCATGCTGCTGGAGCACAAGCTCTACGAACCCGCCTTCTATTCCACAATCATCTCGGACTGGGGCAGTTCGCTGATGGCCGCGCTTGAGCTCGGGCCCAAGTGCCAATGCCTCGTCGACCTCGGTCACCACGCGCCCAACGTCAACATCGAGCAGATCGTCGCTCGACTGCACCGGGCGAAGAAGCTTGGCGGCTTCCACTTCAACGACAGCAAGTACGGCGACGACGATCTCGACTCCGGGTCGATCAATCCGCATCAGCTCTTTCTTGTGTTCAACGAGCTCGCCGAGGCGCGCGCGCGCGATCCCGCTCACTTCGATCCGGCCTACATGATCGACCAGAGCCACAACGTCACCGACCCGATCGAGAGCCTGCTCTCATCGACCGAGGCCATTGTTGCGGCCTTCGCCAAAGCGGAACTGGTCGATCGCGACGCGCTTCGCGACGCCCAGGAGCGCAACGACGCCATGATGGCCTTTCAGGCGCTGCGCGCCGCCTACAAGGTCGATGTCTCGCCCATCCTCGCCATGGCGCGCGCGCAGAAGGGCGGCGCCATCGACGTGCTGGCCTTCTATCGGCAGGCGAACTGGCGCGAGCGCAAGGCGCAGGAGCGCAAACTCGTCGGGCTCGGCGCCGGGATCGTGTGAGAGAGCCGTCAGACGCGGCTCTCATCCGCGGCGCGGCGGAACTTCTCCGCGTCCCAATTGACGAGTTCTGACGCCTGATCCTGGGTGAGGCCCACGATCCGCGCGCCGACCGGCGCCCGGCGCGCGACCTCGAACAGCGCAACGCACTGCGCTCTCTGGCCCTCCGTCAATCCTCTGCGTCTGAGCGCGCCCAGCCCCGGCACGTAAGCGAGCGCCGGCGCGATCCCCGTCGCCGCGGCCGCGCGCTGCACGATCCGCGCGACGCTCGCCGCCCTCGGCGCCGCGCAAGGCGCGCCGCCGACAAACACAACCTGGTCCGGCGTCAGGGGAGCTTGCGTGATCGCGGCGCACAGCTCCGGATCGCACGCGACGCCGGCGTGATCGCTATCCAACTCGAACCCCTCCGGCGGCGCTTCCGCTCCCTCCTGGGCGGACAGCGCGCGCACTGGAAACGCCAGAGCCCGCTCGACAGCCAAAAGCAGATCCAAGGCCGCGGCGGGCGTCGGCGCACCCACCAGCAGGCCGTGATTTTGCAGGAGAATGACGTCGGGCGCGCCGTGCGCCGCATTGTCCTTCGCGATTGCGGCGGCCAGAACCGCCCCCGGCTTCAGGTAGGGCGCGCAGCGCGCGCGCACTCCCAAGCGTTGCGCGGCCGCGCGAAACCGGTCCTTCCAATCCGCAAGCACGGAACACACGACGCTGTTGATCGCATGGGCGTGAATGACGGCGCTTTGCGGCATGATGGCGTGGAGCACGGCCTCGATCGACGGACGCAAGGCGCCGGACGCCGCGCCGGCTTGCGCCACGGCCTCCACGCTTCCAGGCGCGCCGGAACGCAGAGCCGCGGTGAATTCGCCGGCCGACGCCTGCGCGAATATCTCCCGGTCCTCGGCGTCCCGCATCCAGGCGCCGGACGCCTTGACCCAGAGCCGATCGCCGATCTTGAGGGAGGTGTTCCCGCCCGCGCCCTGGGTCAGCAACGGATCGCGCCCGACCAGGGCCGTCACGTGCGCCAGTTGCTGCAGCGCCGCGTTCATCGACGCCCGCCCGCGCGGATCATCGTCGGCGCCAGGCGCCGCGGCGAATGTCATACGCGCTCAAACGGCGAGCGCCGTCTTGAGAGCGTCCGCCAAGTCTTCAAGCGCCTCCCTTCCTTTCGCGCAGGCGGAGGAGAATTGCGTGAAGCCATGGATCACCCCGGCGTATTCACGCACTTCGACGGGCGCTCCGGCGCGCTGCAGGGCCTCGGCCAAAGCGTAGCTGTCGTCGCGCAGCGGATCCATGGCGGCCACTGCGAGATAGGCCGACGGCATGTGGTGAAGGTCGCCGAAGGCCGGCGACGCATAAGGGTGGCCGCGATCGTCCGGGCTCTGCAGGTAGGACTTCATGAAGAAGTCCATGGCCTCGACGCCGAGGCCGTATAGACCGTTCCCGTATATGCCATACGAGGGAGTGTCCGTCCGCATTGCGAACACGCCGTAGAGCAGAGCAAGGAAAGCCGGCGGCGGCTCACCCGCATCGCGGAGCGCGAGCGCCGCGGCCATCGCAAGGTTGGCGCCCGCCGATGCGCCGCCCGCCGCGATCTTGTCCGCCGATACGCCCAGCTCGCCAGCGTTCGCTCGCGCCCATCGAATCGCGTTCGCGCAATCGTTCACCGGCGCGGGAAATTTCGCTTCCGGCGCCAGGCGATAATCGACGGAGAGCACCTTCACGCCGGAGCGCTCCGCGACGATCCGGCACGCGCGATCCTCGAAGTCGATGTCGCCGATCACCCAGCCCCCGCCATGGAAGTGCACAAGGAGACCGCCTCCATCCTCGCACTCGGACGGCGCGTACACGCGCGCTCCAAGCGCTTGCGGCGCGACATCCAGAACGAGATCGCGCACGGCGCCGACGGCGGGCGGGTCGCGATTCCAGACGGCGAAATCGGCCGCCGCGCGCTCGCGCATCGCCTTGGGCGCGAGCTCCGTCATCGGCGCGCGCTCCGCCATGCGCTGACGCATCGCCAACACGATCGGACGCATCTCCGGATCGAGCTGCGCATCAAGGGACTCGTTCTGCGACATCGCGTGCGCCTTTGGCTCAGGCCTGAAGAAGGGTAGATTGCAGATCTGTCAAATACAAGCGATTTCCGTCGTAGTCGATCGCACCTGATCGTTCGGGTCCGTCTGGAGCAAAGCAATCATGGATTCAGACGGGAGACTCCCGGTCGGCGTGAAGCTCGGCTGGGCCGTCGGCGAGCTCGCCATTGCGGCCTTCGTGGTCCTCCAGATGGGCTTCATGTTGTTCTACGCGACCGAAGCGATGCGCATCCCGCCTGCGATCGCCGGCGTCGCGCTTCTGGTCCCGCGTCTCCTCGACGCCCTTGCCGACCCGCTCATGGGCGCGATCTCCGACCGCACCAAATCCCGGCTCGGGCGGAGGCGTCTCTACCTGCTCATCGGTGCGCCCCTGCTCGGCGTGACGTTCGGCGCGGTGTTCTTCGTGCCTTCGGATGCGCCCTTGACCCTGCGTGTTGCGCTGCTGGTGATCGCGTTCATGGCGTCGAACGCCGCGGTCACGATCTATGAGGTGCCCTATTCGGCGATGGCCGCGGAGATGACGCCCTCCTACAAGGAGCGGACCTCGCTCACCGGCTACAAGATGTTTGCGGCGCGGCTGGGCGGGGTGTTGTGCGCGTTCGGCGCGCCGATCATCTTCGGGTCCCAGGACTCGCTGGCGGGCGGGTTCCGGCTGCTCGGCGCGACCATCTGCGTCTTCATGATCGTCACGGGGCTGTGGGCCTATTTCGCCACGGCGAGCGCGCCTCGCATCGAACAGACGCCGCACCGCTTCAGCCTCCGGGACGAGATCAAGGCCGTCATCGAGAACCGCTCCTTCTGCACGCTCTGGATCGCCTTTTTCTTCCAGAATCTCGCCATCGGCGCAGCCGCCACGACGCTCATCTATTTCGTCACGCAGGTCATGCGCGTGGCGCCGCAGGGAGCTGCGCCGTTCATGGCCGTCGGCGGCATCGTGGCGATGATCGCGACCCCGCTTTGGGTCGCGGTCGGACGCATGATCGGCAAGCAGCGCGGCTATTATGCCGGGCTCCTGATCGCGGGCGCCATGAGCGTGCCGGCCCTGTTCATCGCGCCCAGCCAGGCGCCCCTGCTGCTTGCGATCCTGGTCGTCGCCGGCATCGGCGACGCCGCCACGCAGCTCTTTCCCAACGCCATGGCGCCGGACACGGTCGAGGTCGACGAAGTCAAGAGCGGACTGCGGCGCGAAGGCGCCATATTCGGCGCCTGGGGCTTTTGCCGTAAGCTTGGCATGACAGGCGGCGCGTTCATCGTCAGCCTAGCGCTCTCCGCAATTCACTTCATGCCGGGCGAAGCGCCGTCGCTTCAGCCGGAATCCGCCATCACTGGCATTCGCTACATCTACGCTGCGGTCCCCTTGGGATTGTGGCTCGCCGCACTCGTCGCGTTCACCCTGTACGATCTGAGCGAAGCGCGCTTTGAGGCGCTCAAGCTCCAGATCCGAGAACGGCGCGGTCGAGCCTGACCCTGCCCCGGCGATCCGGCGTCAGTCCTTCGCGACCACGACCTCGACGCCGGCCTTTTCAAGCATGGCGCGGCTCTTGTCGCTCACGCCGGAATCGGTGACGACGATGTCGATCTCGCTCAAAGGGCAAAGCACGAGTCCGGTCTTGCGCTCAAACTTCGAGCTGTCGGCCAGGACAATCACTTTCTCCGCGCGCGCCATCAACCGCCGCTCCGCACGGATCAGAATGGAATCCGCCTGCAGCAGGCCGACGGGCGAGAGCGCCTGAGCCCCCATCAGCATCTTCGAGGCGAAGCACTCCGCGGTCCCATCGTCCTCGAAAGGCGACAGGATGATGTTCTGCTCGCGGAAGATCTCACCTCCAGGCACAAGCAGCCGCGTCCTCGGCGAGAGCAGCAATTGCTCGACGATCGGCAAGGAATTGGTCAGCACCTGAAGGTCGAGGTCGGCCAGGAACGGACACAAGAGCGACGTCGTCGAGCCGCCATCGATGACGATGGTCTCGCCCGGCTCGATCAGCGCCGCCGCCGCCCTGGCGATCGTGCGCTTCTGCGCTACATTGATCTGCTTGTTGCGCAGCAATGGCGTGCCCACCAAGTGCGCCGCCTGCGCCTCGGGGCGTTCGACGCCGCCATGGACGCGCTTCAGAGCGCCGTCTTCCGCCAGTTTCCGCAGATCGCGTCGGATCGTCGCCTCCGACGCGCCGACAAGGCCCTGCAACTCCTGGACTGACGCGAACGGCGCTTCAGTCAGCCTGCCCAAGATACGACGCCTGCGTTCACTCTGCCGCATTGCCTGCCCCATGAGGTTCTTGGCGGCCCGCTCGCCGCAACATGCGCGTGCTCTTGCCCGCGTCGAGACGCCGGGTGCCCGTCAAGTCGTAGCCGGGCGGCGCAAACAGCTCGCCGGCCATTCCGCTCGGCAGCGTCGCCTCGACCTCAATCTCGTCGCCGCGGCGGCGCATGGAGAGCGCAATGTCGCCGCCGGCGGTCGGCTGAACGCCGCGCGCATACTCGAGCCCGCAAAGGTTCGGGCTGATCCGCACAGGCGCGCCCGGCGCGGCGGGGCCGATCCCGAGGACGTGGCGAATGAGCTGCCATGTCGGCGTCGCCGAAAAGCCGTGCGCCAGGCTGGCGTCGGGCTCAAACCCTTCCCACAGCGTGACGGCGCCCCGCTCGATCATGCGCCCGTAGCGCTCACGCATGAGGTTGAGAGCCATATCGAACCGCCCCGCCTTCGCCAGCGCAGAGTAGACGAAGTGGCTGAAGAAGGTATTCGCAAGCACGATGTGCTCGGCCTCGTCATAAGGCTCGCCTTCCATGATGATCGGCGGCGCCGGCGTCAGCCGCAGGCGCGACCGATCGCCGATCGCGCGGGCGATCCGCGCCGCCCGTTCTTCGCTGACTCCGCCCCACAGGATCATCGCCGCATTGGCGTGCTGCGAAACGCGAGGTCGCCGCGTTCCCGTGGAAGGGTCGACGCAATCGACATAGAGGCCGCGCGCGTCGTCCCAGTGCGCGTCCAGGCTTTCCCGCAGCCTGGCGGCCTGAGCATGCCTGCGGGCCGCCTCGTCGCTCCACCCCAGCGCCGCAGCGATGCGCGCGGCGATCTCGAACGCGCCGCAGAGCTCCGCGTTGAGGACCGTGGCGTAGCCTGTGCGCCCGACCGCCGCCCAGTCCTGGAAGTGCCAGTACGGCAAGTCGGCGATCCTGCCGTCTTCCTCCTGCTGCGTCTCGAACCAGGCCAGCGCTCTGAGCAGGGTCGGAAGGAGAGAACGCGCGAACTCACGATCGCCGCTGTATTCGAAATGATCCCAGACGTTGAATATCCATTGCAGCGAGAAGTCCGGGATCAGCCAACCGAACCGGCGATGATCGCCCGGCGCGAACATCTCCAGCAACCCGTCCGTGCGCTGACTTTCCGCCGCGGAACGCAGGAAATGCCTGTTGAGAGCGTGTATCTGCGGGCCAAACACCGCCTCGCCCACCAAGTGCTCGACGGTGGCGTCCCCGAGCCATTGCCGCTGCTCGCGCGATGGACAGTCGATCCAGCCATCGTGCATGCACACTTCCAGCGTCTTGCGCCCGAGATGCCATAGCTTGTTCACCAGCGGATCGGAACATTCAAAGGCGCCGCGCGCCTCGCCAGGATAGCGTGTCGCGACGAGCCCGACTTCGCTCAGGCGAAGGCCTTGGGGAGCGTTACGGACGTGGATCTGCATCCAGCGCACGGCGTCCCACTCGAACGTCTCGAACGCCTGGCGCCCTGGCCGCGCGACGATCCGGGTCACATGGGCGTCGAGTCCGAGCAAGGGTCGCCGCTCGATGCGCGCGTCGGGCGCAAGCGCCGCCGCCTCATATTCGCCCGGCAGACGCTCGCAGACCACGATATCGATCACCTCGCCGCCTGCCGCCTCAAACTCCAAACGCGGGCGGCCCGCGAGAATGTCGCCAAAGTCGAACTGCACAGCGGCGCCCGCGCGAAGCTCATAGCCGCCTTGCGGAGAGGCGTTGCAAACATCCTGGGAAATCGGTCCCAGCGCCTCCTCATACGCTTGGCGCTCGATGGGAAGATCGGACGGCTCGATCCGTCTGGCCCAGACGAGGCGCAACGGCGCCCGCGCGCGCTCCTGCATCGGCGGCAGTTCGGACGGCGCGAGAATGGGAAACGGACGTGTGCGGGCGCCCCCATGCCGCGCTTCCGGTCCGCCGCCGCCCGCGATGAGCACATGCGTCCGCCCCCAAGCGGCGTCGTCGAAATCGATCTTCGCCCAATCATGGGGAAACTTGTTGGCGTCGAAGACTTCGATGAAGCCCAAGCCGGAATTTACCTGCGGCGTGTCGCTTCGCCACGCGTCGCAACGCAGCGCGCGCCACGCCTCGTCAGAGCGGATGCGCGCTTCGCCTGCAGGACCGGACACAACGCCGTCCAGCCACAGCGCGCCGTCCCCGAAGGACGCGCGCCAGTGCCCGTGAACCCCCTCATAGAAGGCGGTGTCGACGCCATACGTATGGACCAGGACGCCGATGACGTTGGCGCCGCGGCGCAAGCCCAGGTCGCGATAGACGTCGAAGCGCTGCCTGAGAGGCGAGCAGCGAACCGGCCCGCGTCCGACGCGCGCACCGTTCACGAAGAGCTGATACTTGCCGTCGGACGTGATCTTGAGCTCGTTTCGCTCGACATCGAACGGAATGTCGACGCGGCGGCGAAACAGAAACCACCGATTGAGGCCGTCCGACCGCGGCTGCGCGCCGCGAATGGCGGCGAAAAAGCCATCCGGATCGATGACCTGGTCGGCGCTCCAAATGAACGGCGCACGTTCCATGCAACGGCCGCGCTAGCGCGTGAACGCGACGAGGTTGCCGCCGTCGACATTGAGGATGTTGCCCGTCGATTTCGCGGAGGCCGGCCCTGCGAAGAAGGCCACCGCTTCCGCGACATCTTCGGGTAGCACCGCCTGCTGCAACAAGGAACGCTTGCGATAGTATTCCTCCAGCTGGTCCATGCTGATGCCATAGGCTGCGGCGCGCTCGGAGCGCCAGGCGCCGCTCCAGATCTGCGAGCCGCGCAGCACCGCGTCAGGATTGACGGCGTTGACGCGAATGTTGTGCGGCGCGCCCTCGAGCGCGAGACAGCGGGCGAGATGCAGCTCGGCGGCTTTCGCCGACGCATACGCCGCGGCGCCAGGCGTTGCCGCCAGGGCGTTCTTCGACGCCACGAACACCACGCTTCCGCCTCCCTGCGCCTTCATCACCTTGAACGCCTCGCGCGCGGCGAGGAAATATCCGTCTCCCAAGACGGCGTAAGTCTCGCGCCATTGGTCGAGCGAGGTCTCTTCGATCGGCGAGGAGGAGGCCAAACCGGCGTTGGCGACGAGAATGTCGACACCGCCGAACGCAAGCACGCATTCCTTGAACGCCTCGACCATCCTCCGCTCGTCGGTCACGTCCGCGAGCGTGCCGACGACGCGATCGGCGCTCGAAGCGAACGCAGCCGTCGCCGCGCCGAGCGCGGCCTCCGAACGATCGAGCAGGAACACGCACGCGCCTTCGCCGAGCAGGCGCTGCGCGATCGCACGCCCGATCCCCCCGGCCCCTCCCGTGATTGCCGCGACCTTGCCCTGCAGCGGCTTCGCCGCCGGCATGCGGCGCAACTTGGCTTCCTCCAGCAGCCAGTACTCGATGTCGAAGGCTTCCTGATCGGGCAGCCCCTGGTAGCGCGAGACGGCCTCCGCGCCGCGCATCACATTGATCGCGTTCTGGAAGAACTCGTTGGCGACGCGGGCGGTCGCCTTGTCGCGTGCGAACGACGCAAGACCAACGCCCGGCAGCGCGATAAGGACCGGGTTCGGATCACGCATCTCCGGGCTGTCCGGCCGCCGGCAGGCGCGATAATAGCTCTCATAGCGGCGCCGGTAGTCCGCAAGGGCGGCGTCCATCTCGCCGTCCGTCGCGTCGCGCGAGAGGATAAGCGGCCAGATCTTCGTGCGCAGGAAATGGTCGGGGCATGATGTCCCGATCTGCGCCAACCGATCCAGGTTCTCGCCACATACAAACTCCATGATTTCCGGCGTGTCGGCGAAGTGCGCGATCTTTGCGCTCGCGCCGCCCAGGCGGGGCCGCAAACGTCCGATGAGCTCGCTCGCGCGCGATCGGCGGGCGTCATGAGGCAGCGCCTCGACCTTGCGCGCGCCGAAAGGAGCGGCGCCCTCAAAATGGATGTTGAGGAACTCCGCCGCCGCACGGACGGTTGCGATCGTGGTGTCGTAGCATTCGCGGGCCGTCTGGCCCCATGTCACCAGGCCGTGGTTCTGCAGCACCACGCCCCGCCACTGCGGGTGCGACTTCGCCGCGGCCGCCAATTGCCGGCCGAGCTCCCAGCCAGGCCGGCGCCAGGGCAGCCAGCCGATCCGGTCGCCGTACACCTTGCGCACCAGGCGCTCGCCATCGGCGGCCGCCGCAATCGCGGTGACGGCGTCGGGATGCACATGATCGATGTGCGCGAACGGCAGCAGCGCATGCAGCGGCGTGTCGATGGAGGCGGCGCGCGTGCTGAGATTGAAGGCGCAGTGGGGGAGATAATCCACCATTGCGTCTTCGTGTTCGGCGCCGCGATAGAGTCCGTCGACGGCGTGCAGCTTGGCCAGATCGAGCACCGAAAAACCGTCGCGGTCTATGGTTCCGAGATCGCCGCCCGACCCCTTCACCCATAGAACCCGCACATCCCCTCCCGTCAGCGGGTCCTTGGCGACGACCTTGGCGGAGGTGTTCCCGCCGCCGAAATTGGTGACTGACAAATCTCCGCCAAGCAGTCTCGAGCGGTGGATGAGCAGCTCGACCTCGGACAGTCCTTCACCCGCCGCCGCCGCCCAGCGCGCTTCAGGCGCGCGCAGCGGGGTCGCTTTCGGCCGCAAGGTCCCACTGTCCATGTCGCAAAGCTCCTCGGCTCAGAAGATACGCCCCCATGCAATCATAGACAATCATATTCGATCTGAATACGGTCTTTCCCGATCATAGACGAGGAGGCCCGCATGCGGCCCGCGCGCACACTGGCGTTGATCGTGACGTGCGCCCTTTCCGGGTGTGCGGCCGCGGGAGCGCCGGCATTCTTCAACCCCACGAGCGAGCCGCTTGGTCCCTATTCCCAGCTCGGCGAGGCCAACGGCTTCGTGTTCGCATCCGGCGTGATCGCGATCGCGCCGGACACTGGACAGCTCGCCGCACCGAACATCGAGGAGCAGACCCGGCAGGCGCTCGCCAATCTCGATGCCCTTCTGGCGGCGCGCGGCCGGACAAGAAGCGACGTCGTGAAGACGACGGTGTTCCTTCGCGAGCCTGCCGATATGGCCGCAATGAACGCAGTCTACGCCGAGTTTTTCAAGGACCATCGACCGGCCCGCACAACAGTCCCCGGCGCCGATTGGGGGAACCCAAACATCCTGGTCGAGATCGAAGCCATAGCGGTTCGGCGTTTGGGCAGCGGCCGGCGCGATCCAGCGAGCCCGCCCGAGTAGTCCGAACTCCAGGGACATTAGGAGCGATCGACTTGCGCCGCGGCGATGAGGTGCTCGACGATGTTTAGCGCTCCCAGGACGAGATTCGCGCCGGAAGCCCGGCTAAAGCGCGTTTCAAAAGGCGACGTCTGCCGCTTCGTCCCGGCCAACCCCCGTGTCGCAGTCGATCGGCACAAAATCCATTGCGCTGAAGCTCCCGCAGTTATGAAGAAGCGCGGCGCCACCTCATCGATGTGCCGGCAAAGTAGGTACTCTCGCGTTCGGTCTCGGCGTGGCGCGCTGACGTTCTTCTCGGGCGGCTTTATCGCCATGTCATGCGGTCGAAGGTTGCACGGGCCCAGAGGGTTGCCGACTCAACCGCAGTGCGCCCGTGTGAGCGGGTCAGGGTTCACGAACGCTTGCGATCTCCCGCAAGCCTTACCGCGTCTGGTCTCGCAGTGCGGGTCGTTGCCCGCAAGGGGCGGGCCTTCAGGCGGCATGCGCCGCCCCTGTCGGGACACGACCTGTCCGGTTTTGGTAGCGCTCCAAATATCCGCCGCTTGCCGATCGCCGGCCAGAGCCGGTTTGGCCGCCGGGCGGGCTCAAGCGGCCGATCGTTTCGCCTCCTCGTTGAGCGCTACTTCAACAAGCTCAAGCATTTCAGGCGCATCGCAACCCGCTTCGAGAAGCTCGCCCGGAACTTTCTCGCCGCCGTCGCCCTGGCCTCTGCCGCCTATGGACAAGAGCTTATGAGCCCGCGACCTAGGGTTGCCCCAGTATCTTTCGCGCCACGCTCTCGCTGACGGCCCGGATCGTGTCGTCGGCCAAATGCGCGTAGCGTTCTGTCGTCGTCGCCTGCGTGTGGCCGAGCGCTTTGCCGACCAGGAACAGGCTCGCACCGTTGGCGACCGCCAAGCTTGCGAATGAGTGCCGCAGATCGTGCATGCGCAGATCGGGCAGCCCGGCCCGCTTACGCACAAGCCCCCAGCGCTTCGAGACGCCGACGAGCGGGCCCCTTCCTCCCTTGCCGGGAAATACAAACACAGCGTCAGGCGCGCGTGGCTGTCGACGGAGAATGTCCAGGACCGAGGCGGTGAGCGGAATCGACTTCTCGCCGGTTTTCGACCGCAGCCGCGGCAGGATGATGCGCGCGCGCGTGAAATCGACTTCCGGCCATCTCAGCTCTAGGATTTCCCCGCGTCGCGCGCCTGTGAGCGCCAGCACCTTCACCGCATCAGCGAACGACTGAGGAATTGTTCCCTCCTGCGCGAGTACGTCCGCCGAGTCCAATACACGGTGAATCTCTTCCGTCGTCAGGTATCGCTCCCGCTTCGGCGCGGTCAGCTTGCGAACGCCGATGCTTGGATTGGTCTTGGCGAGGCCCTCGCGCACAGCCCAGGACATCATGGCGGAAAACGACCGCACGACACCGCCCGCGATGGTCTCGCCGCCGCGCACGCGCGCCACGCCTCGCTTCTTGCCTTTCACTGTGGCCGCAGTCCTGCCGGCGATGATGTCTGCCTGCATGCGCTCAATGTCTTTGTGGTTGAGCTCCATGGCCGACTGCTTGCCGATGAGCGGTACGACGTGACGGCGCAAACGGGAGGCATCGTGACGCCAGGAATTGGCGCGCTTCTCCGGCTTGGCGATCGGGCCGTCCGTCAAATAGCGCTCGATGAGTTCGGCCACCGTCAGGGCGTGGCGTCGCTCATGCTTGACAGTTTGCAGGTCCACGCCTTCGTCCGCAGCCCGCAGAACCGAGGCGGCGCGGGTTCGCGCCTCCTCGACCGTCCACGGGGATCCGAACTCGCCAATAGTGAACCAGCGCTGGCGCGAGCCGATGCGATATTTCACGCAGAACACACGCCGCCCGCTCGGGAAGATGCGCAGCACGAAGCCCTTCAAGTCCGCGTCCCACAGTCGGATCTCTTCTGCGGTGGGCTTCGTCGCCTCGACGAGACGCTTGGTTAACCTCATTTTGTTGGCCAATTCGTTCCCCTGGGCCCACCCATCCAAGCCGCTCGCGGCGACAATCTGGGCGAGAATTTGCTCGAGGCATTTGGTAGCAGGAGGTTACCCACCTGCATACATCGCAACCGAAAATCGGTTCAAAAACAGCAAGTCAGGACGTCTCTTGCTGCTACCAAAGAGCTACCTGGCGGGGGCAATTCGCGGCAATTTCCGGCAAATCACGGTTGCGCCAATCAGACGATTTTTGTTTATTCTGCAATCGCTTATGGGGTAAACATCAATTGCTGGACATTACCGGAAAACGCAACAAATCGAACTCTTAATCAGCGGGTCCAAGGTTCGAATCCTTGTACACCCACCATTCTTTCAGCGCCTTGTCAGATCGGAGCATCACGATCGCGTTGGCGGGCGCGCCCGAGCTTCAGTGCATGAGCGCGCGCTTCACCGCATCGCGCCATCCGGCGACCAGGCGCTTTCGTTCGGCATCCTCAATCGCCGGCGTGAAGCGGCGCTCCAGGCGCCATGTCTTCTCGATCTCGTCGAGGCCGCTCCAAACGCCGGTGGCCAGACCGGCCAGGAACGCAGCGCCGAGCGCTGTCGTCTCCACGATCGCGGGACGCTCAACCGGCGCGCCGATCACATCGGCCAGGAACTGACAGAGCCAGTCGTTGACGGCCATACCGCCGTCGATGCGGAGCGCGGCCGCGGCGGGGCCTGCATCGGCGTGCATCGCATCGATCAGATCCATCGTCTGGTACGCCACCGATTCAAGCGCGGCGCGGGCCACATGCGCGTCGGTCGCGTCGAAGGAGAGGCCGCAGATGAGGCCGCGCGCGGCGGGATCCCAATAGGGCGCGCCCAGGCCGACAAAGGCGGGCACCATGTAGACGCCGTGATTGCCGGCGACGCGCGTGGCCATGTCGTGCGTCTGCGAGGCGTGGGTGATGATCTTCAAGCTGTCGCGCAGCCATTTCACCGCGGCGCCCGCGACAAAGATCGCGCCTTCGAGCGCGTAGGTCGTCTTGCCGGCGAGGCGATAGGCTGGCGTCGTGAGCATCCGGTTCTTCGACAGCGCGCCCTGCTCGCCGATGTTCATGAGCATGAAGCAGCCGGTGCCGTAGGTGGATTTCGCCATGCCTGGCCGGAAACAGCCCTGCCCGAAGAGCGCGGCCTGCTGATCGCCGGCCATCCCGGCGATCGGGATGGAGGCGCCCAGGATCGCCGCGTCGGCGTGTCCGAAGACGCACGCATTGTCCAACACCTGGGGCAACATCGATGCGGGAATGTTGAACAGCCGCAGCAATTCCTCGTCCCAGCGCTGCTCGAAGATATTGAAGAGCAACGTGCGCCCGGCATTGGTCGGGTCGGTGGCGTGCACCTTCCCGCCGGTGAGCCGCGAGAGCAGAAAGCAATCGATCGTGCCGAACGCCAGCTCGCCCCGCTCGGCGGCGGCGCGCGCGCCCGACACGTTGTCGAGAATCCAGGCGAGCTTGGTGGCGGAGAAATACGGATCGAGCAGAAGGCCGGTCTTGCGCGCCACCATCTCTTCGGCGCCGGATTCCTTCAGCCGCGCGCAGAGATCGGCGGTGCGCCGATCCTGCCAGACGATCGCCTTGTGGATCGGGCGCCCCGTCGCGCGCTCCCACACCACGACGGTCTCGCGCTGATTGGTGATGCCGATCGCGGCGATGTCGCGGTGCTCGACCTTGGCGGTCGCGACCGCTTCGCGCATGACCGCCACGGTGTCGCGCCAAATGTCCTCTGGGTCGTGCTCGACCCAGCCGGGGCCGGGATAATGCTGCTGGAACTCGCGCTGCGCGGTGGCGATGGGGGCGGCGGTTGAGTCGAACAGGATGCAGCGGCTTGAGGTCGTGCCCTGATCGATCGCGAGAATGAATGGCGCCTGCATCGTTCGCTCTCCGGTTCTGGCGTTTCCCTCGAGACCTGCGTTACGCGAGTTTCGCCCGCGCCGGAAGGAAGGGACGGATCAGGAATTGATACGCCGCCGCGCCGACGATCCCACCCGCAAGGGGGCCAGCGATCGGCACCCACCAATAGTTTCCAGCAGCCGGAAGGGCGGCAGAGCCCCAACCGTTGAAGAAACAGAACAGGCGCGGCCCCAGATCGCGCGCAGGATTGATCGGCCAGCCTTCCAGATATCCCGCCCCGCCGCCGATGCAGGCCACCAGCAAACCGATGATGAGGGCGCCCGAATTCGCCTGGGGGGCCTGGGTGTTGTATTCTTCCGTGATCGCGAACACGCCCAGGACCAGCATCCCGGTCAGCACGATCTCATTGATGAAGGCTCGGATCGGCGTGATCCCCGCCCCGGGGCTCGTGAAGAAGACGCCGGACGCCCCGCCGTCGGCGCGCGCCAGGCCTTGGGCGGCGTTGAACGAGTCGATCACCGGCTGAAACATCACATACACGACGGCGGCGCCGAGAAATCCGCCGAGCGTCTGCGCGAGCCAGAATGGGACCACCTTGATCACCGGGAAGCCCCGGAACACGGTGAGCGCCAAGGTCACCGCAGGATTGGCGTGCGTGCCGGAAACCGCGCCGGTGACATAGATGGCGATCGTGACTGCGATGCCCCACGTGATGCACAGGCCGAAATAGGACGTCTTGTAGGGGCTGGGATCGTAGAGGAAGTACATGGCCGCCGCCGAGCAGCCGATCGTGATGATGATGAACACAGCTATGCATTCGGAGATCAGCTCTCCGACAAAGGCCTTGCTCAACACTGTCTCTCTCCATCCCGAAATGTATTATCTTCAGGCGTTCCCGCGCCTGTTGTTTGATGGGCGTCCGCGCCCAAGAGACACGCGACCCATGCGCCGCGAGGTTATGTTCTCCTTCCGCTGTTGGCGGTCTGCATCAGGCAGTCCGCGCCTGTCGGCTTTGGCGGCGCATTCAATTCGACATCAGTTGATATGTCAACGGATCAGCCGTCGCCGCGGGAGCTTTGCGACGGACAAGGGCATCGGCGGCTTCAGCCGCGGCGCGGAGCCGCCGTTCTGAATGCCGCTTCGACAATTGAGAACGTGCAGCCGCCCTAGCGAGCCGCGAGGCTGAGAAGCTCTTCCCTGTCCGGGTTGCGCGCGACACTGGTCTCGGCGCCAAACATCAAGGTGGACGCCCCTTGCCGCGTGAACGCCGGCCAATGCGGCATCCCGGCATGGTTGGGATCGCCGGAGCGCGCGAAGGCGATGAAGGCGTCGGCGATCTGCGCGCCCAGCGCCGCAGCGTCGGCGCCGCCGCCGGTCATGCTCGCGCAACGATCCCAATTGGCGAACGCGAAGGGGATATCCAGGCAATGGAACGCGCGGGGCCGCCCGTCGAGCACCGGCGTGCGCCAGTTGAACCAATAAAGATACGCCTGCGCCGCGCCGAGCGAAGCCTTGGCGCTCGCCTGGTCGATCGCCGCCTGGCGCACGGGCGCGCTCGCGATGCGCGACCAGATATCAAACGGCGTGGCGCCCGGCGTGCGGCGTCGAAACGCCGAGATGATGCGCCGCCCACGCCCAGGCAGGAAGGCGTCGGCCTTCACGAGCAGCTCCACCTCGGTGAGCGCCTCGTATTCGGGATGGTTGATGCCGGTGACGAACTCGTTGAGCGTGGAGCCGATGATCATCGGCACGTCGCGCGACATGCTTGGCGCCGCCGGGCTGAACGCGCCTGCGCTGAGCACGCGATCGTCCGCCACCGGAGCGAACGTGAGGCTCGTCGCGATGGCGCGCACATCGACAAAACCGGGAAACGGCCGGTTCTCGCGCGCGAACACGCGCTCGCCGGCGCGCCTGAGATCAAGATAGGCGACGCCCTGCAGGCGCTCGGCGGTCGATTGCGTCAGCCCGAGCTCGGCGAGGATGAGATCGGCGATGCGGCGCGCCTGCGCCTGCGTGTTCGCCATGCGGAATGAGCCGCTCATCACGATCGCGCGGTGAAAGAGCCCCTGCGCCGCCGGCATCGCCATCAGCGCGCTCACCTTCGCGCCGCCGCCCGACTGGCCGAAGACGAGCACGCGGCCCGGGTCGCCGCCGAACGCGCCGATGTTGTCGCGCACCCATTCGAGCGCGGCGACAATGTCGAGCATGCCGACATTCCCGGACTCCGCGAAGCGTTCGCTGCAGTGCGAGAGATCCAGATAGCCGAGCGCGTTCAAACGATGATTGAGCGTGACGACTACGACATCGCCGCGGCGCGCCAGGTTCTCGCCGTCGAAGGCCGGCAGATCATGGCCCGAGCCCGCCGCGAACGCTCCACCGTGCAGCCACACCATGACCGGCCGCGCGCCGTGGCGCAGCCCGGGCGTCCAGACATTAAGGCGCAGGCAATCCTCGTCCTCGACGCTGTCGCTCCACTGGAAGATGAACGCCTCTTCGTCGTTGAAGCGCCCCGTGCCTTTGTCCTGCGGGCAGACCGGGCCGTAATGGCGCGCGCTCCGGACGCCAGCCCAAGGCGTCGGGGGCCGCGGCGGCATGAAGCGGTTCTCGCCGCCGGTCGGCGCGCCGTAGGGAATGCCCTTGAACGCGAAGATGTCGCGGTGCGTGTAGCCGGCGATGCGTCCTGCGTTCGTCTCGGCGATCGCGATGTCGGCGCCGGCGCCGAGCGGTCGCGGCGGCGCGTCGCCCGCCTCGGAGCTGATCTCCTGCGTCGCAGCGGCCGCTGAAGCGACCGTCGCTGCGCCCGCCGCCGCCGCGGCGCCGCCGAGCAGCGCGCGCCGCCCGATCAAGCCGCGCCTGCGATCCTTCGCGGGGTGATCGGCTCCGGGGCCTGCATCGGGCTTCGCCACGCGCACCTCTCCATCGCAGCTCATGCGCGAAAAATGATGGCGGACGCCACAGGCGCCCGCCATCCAGAGGGAGACGCCCTAGTCCGTATTCACGCGCAGCTGCAGGCCGATGGTCAGCGGACGAGGTCCGGCCAGCAGCGTCGGTCCGTTGGCCGCGGTGGGCCCACGCTCGTCCGACAGGTTCTCGCCGAACAGCGTCACCTCGTATTGCTCACGGCGAACGCCGATGCTCGCCCGATAAAGCTGATAGGGATCGAGGGTGTTCACCGTCGCGTCGCCGTTCCGCGTGCGGCCAACCGCTGTGGCCGATGCGTTGGCCACCAGGTCCCAGTCGCCGAAATTGCGGTCGTAGGCTGCATCCAAGCGCCAATTGTAGGGCGGCGTGTTGATCAGCCGATTGCCGTTGGCCACCCGTGGGTTTCGGCCCGCGAACGCAGGAACGACGTCGGTGAACTCCGAGGTGTTCACATTGCCGATGAGCGAGAGCGTCAGCCCCTCTATCGGGGTTTCCCACGATGTCTCGACATCGAGGCCGCGGGTTGTGGCGTCGCCGAGATTGGCGAACGCGGCAAGGCCGATGGATGTCCCGAACGCGCTCTGCAGATCCGTGAACTCGATGTCGTAGACGCTGGCCGCCACGCGCACGCGCCCGTCGAGGAGCGTGCCCTTGAAGCCGACTTCGATGTTGCGCAGCTGATCGGGCGTGAGCGAAAGGCTGGTCGGCACGCCGTCGGCGATGACCGCGTTGGCCTGCGCCTGCGATTGCAGGATGCCGCTTCGGAAGCCCGTTCCCGCATTGAAGAACAGCATCCAATGCTCGGTCGGGTAATAGGCGAGGTTGGCGCGCCAGGTGAGCTTCTCGGGATTGGCTTCGCTCGAGGCGAGCGCGCCGTTCGACACGGATTCCGAGGTGCGCTCGTCCTGGAAGTAGCGCAGCCCCACCAGCGGCACCAGCTTGCCGCCGAAGAGCTCGTAGCTCGCCTCGGAGAACACAGAAGCGTTCTCGGTCTTGGTGATCGTCGAGCCGTTGAGATGCAGCGTCGGGAAGTCGAGGCTGAAGAGATAGAGCCCTTCGGCCTTCTGGTAGAACACGCCGCCGACCCAGTGGAACGGCCCATCGCCCGTGTTGGTGATGCGGAACTCGTTGACGAAATTGTCAGCATCGCCGCCATTGATCAGGATGCCGGTGCCCAGCGGCGGGCCAAGGCCGAGGCCGACTCCGAATCCGCCCGGCAGCGACTTCTGGTAGGACGTCGCGTTGGTGATGGTGAAGTTGCTCAGATCATACGTGATTGTGTTGGAATAATATTCCGCGCGGCGCCGGTCATAGCCGACCACATCGCCCTGGTTCGCGGCATATGGCGGATCCACCGAGTTCATCACGTTCAGATAATCTTGGTCCGTGCTGAACCGCCAGGCGCGCGCGCGCAGCGTCAAACGGTCATTCGGCTTCCACAAGAGAACCGCCTGGATGTCCTTGCCGACGACGTCGTTCGCGTCGGTATCGCGCGGCGCGCCCACCGGAGCGCCCGAATAGATGTCGTTGTAGCCGGAGCGGAAATCATAGCCGCCGCTGATGCGAATGCCCAATTGGTCCTGGATCAGCGGAATCGACACGCCGGCCGCGACGCGGTGGTTGAAGTCCGACGCGTTGTTGGTGGTGGAGAGCTCCGTCTCGGCCGCGGCGGTGAAGTGATCAAGGTTCGGATTGCGCGTGTGATAGATGATCGTGCCGCCCATGGAGCCCTGGCCGTAGAGCGTGCCTTGCGGGCCGCGCAGCACCTCGATGCGCTCGATGTCGAAATATTGCAGGGGCGGCGCGCTTTGATTGTTCGGAATGCCGAACGGCGTGTCGTCGAGATAGTAGCCGACCATGCCGTCGCCGATCGGCCCGCCGGCGCCGGACCCGCGGAAGGAGAAAATCCGATAGCCGGCGCCGATCTCCTGCGCCTGCGATGCGCCGGGGATCGCCTGGATGAGGTCCGATCCGTTGCGAATGCCTTGCGCGTTGAGGGTTTCGGCGGTGAACGCCTGGATCGCGATCGGCACCCGGCTCAGGGCCTGCGCGCCGGTTTTCGACGCTGTGACGATGATGTCGCCTTCGACGGCCGTATCGCTCGCTTGCGTTTGGGCTTGCGCAGGCGCGCTCGCGGCGAACCACGCAATCGACAGCAGGCAGCCTGCGTATCCCAGCGCGCTCCGGCGCCTCTCATTGCCCGCTTCCCCCGCCGCCGCTGCGCTCTTGACTGCCGTCATTGCAAATCCTCCCCGTTTATGCAATCGTTTGCGTAGGCGCTATCATGGGATGCCATCGATTGCAAGGCCGGACCGCCGGGTCCGGCGCTGGAGGGCAATCGATTGCATCCAGTGTTGCAGCCAGGACCCGCCTGGCGCCTATTCCAGGCGAAAAAGAAACGGTGCGCGCGCGACGCGCTCGGGGAGGAAGCCGGCATGAAGGGTTTGCGTCTGCGGCGCCACGGCGTTCGCCTGCTGGCCGCCTTGATCGGCGCGCTATCGCTCGGCGCGGCCGCCACTGCACGCGCGCAGGCGCCGCAGCAGGCGCCAGGGGTTCGGGTGGATGCCGACGGGACCGTGCACGCGCCGGCCATGGTCGTTCCGGCGTCGTCCTTGCTCAGCGCGGAAGGCAAAGCCTATCTGGCCGAACACCTGCAACAGATGCAGCGCCCGGACCTGCTGCGGCAGCGCGGCGGCGTGCCCATTTTCATGGAAGGTTATCTCGCACGCCAGCGCGCGCTCTTCGCGGTCGACAAGTCCGACACGACGATCGGCGGCGTGCACGTCTATGATTACACGCCCGCCGCGGGCATATCGCGACGCAATCGGCATCGCGTGCTGATCAATCTGCATGGCGGGGGCTTCATCGGCTGTTTTCCCGGCTGCGCTGAGCTCGAGTCGATGCCGCTGGCGGCGCTCGGCGCAATTCGCGTCGTCGCCATCGACTATCGGCAGGGCCCGGATCATCGCTTTCCGGCCGCCAGCGAGGATGTTGCAGCGGTTTATCGCGAGCTGCTGAAGACCTATTCGGCGCGCGATATCGGCATCTACGGTTGTTCAGCCGGCGGCATGCTTACGGCAATGTCGATCGCCTGGCTCCAGGCGCATGACCTTCCGCGGCCGGGCGCGGCAGGCATCTTCTGCGCCGGCGCGGGCATGTCGAGCGCCGGCTTTGGCGGCGACGCTGATTATTTCACGGCGCCGATCGGCGAGTCGCGGCCGCCGCCGCCATGGCCGCGCGCCGACGCGCCCTCGCCCGGCGCCCGGATGCCGTACTTCCAGGGCGCCGACCTCAACGACCCACTGGTTTCGCCTCTCGTCTCGGATGCGGTCCTGCGGCAATTCCCGCCGACGCTTGTGATCACAGCGACGCGGGGGTTTGAACTCAGCTCGGCCGTCTACACGCACACGCAGCTCGTGCGCCTTGGCGTCGATGCGGATTTGCATGTCTGGGAGGGAATGTTCCACGGCTTCTTCTACAATCCGGATGTCCCAGAATCGCGGCAAGCCTACGACGTGATGCTTAGGTTTTTCGACTCGCGCCTCGGGCGTCGGCAGGGAAGAAGATGATCATCGCCGTACGAGGGGCGGAGGAGCGCCGGCGGGACGAAATCTTCGGCGCGCACGCGCGGGGGCGCTCCATTTGCAATCGTTTGCGAAAGAACTAAGGTATGGCGATGCAGGCGCGCCTCGCCCCTTCCAGTGCGTTCGAGCGGCTCAGGCCGCCTTCCGGACGCGGCGCCTTGTACGTCCGTCGCGCGTTCGCCTCGCACCGCCTCAGACCGCGCGACCTCTACGTATGGACGCCAGATGTCGCGCCTGGGGCGCATCTGCCGGTCGTCTACATGCAGGACGGGCAAAATCTGTTCGACGCGCGCCTGGTTCCTTTCGGCGCCGCCTGGAACCTCGATGAATGCGTTTCCCGGCTCGCCGATCAAGGGGAGATCCACCCAGCGATCATCGTCGGCATCGGCTGCACCGACGATCGATTGCTGGAGTACGCGCCCGACCTCATCATGCGGCGCCTTCCCGCGCGCAGCCGAGAGCTGATCGAGCAAGCCTGGGGCGGCCCCTCGCTGTCCGCCCGGTACGCACACATGCTGGTTGAAGAGATCAAGCCGCTGATCGACGCATGGTTCCCAACACGCCCGGGACGCGAGACGACGCATATCGCAGGCGCCTCGCTGGGCGGAGCGGTCGCCGCGGAGATGCTCGCGCGCTATCCGGACGTCTTTGCCAGCGCGGCCTGCCTGTCGGCGCATTTGAGCTTCCTGCCCATCGACGAGGCGCACCTCCCCCCGCCCTTCCTGGCCAGCGACGTCATCGACGCCGTAGGCGCCTTCGCGCGCACCGACATGCCGCGCGCCGGACGCCACCGGGTGTGGCTGGACCGCAGCGAATTCGGGATCGACAAATTCTACGAGCCCGCACACGCGGCGTTCGCCGCGGCGCTGAGCGAGCTTGGCTATGTCGCCTCGGTCGATCTATCCGGCGGCGCCTTCGCCGGCGTGGGGCACGATGAATCCGCCTGGGGCGCGCGCTTCGGCGCGGCGCTGACTTTCATGTTCGACCGTCAAGCACAGCCCGCACGTGTCTAAATCCCCCTCGTCCCGCGCCGAGCCCGACGAAGCAGCAGCCTCAAGCGCGCCGGGGCCTGTCGAGGACGCGGTGTTCGCCCGTCGCCTCTCCCGACACGGCCAACGGCTGACCGACGCCGTGCGCGATCTCTACGGCGAACACGCCGATTTCAACGCCTTTCACACCAGGCTGATGCATCTGCTGCGCCGCAGCCACGACGCGCGGCCCGCGCACCTGAAGGCGACGGATCAAGCGCGCGAGCGCGATCCTGACTGGTTCTTGCGTTCTTCAATGCTCGGCTACTCAACCTATGTCGATCGCTTCGCGGGGACTATCGCCGACGTGAACGGCAGGATCGACTACCTGAAGCGCCTCGGCGTGAACTACCTGCACTTCCTTCCGCTGCTCAAGGCTCGCGCGGGCGACAGCGACGGCGGCTTCGCAGTGGCGGATTTCAGCGCCGTTGAGCCGCGGCTGGGCTCGATCGATGATTTGTCCGCGCTGGCGCGGCAGCTTCATCTGAACGGCATCACCCTCTGCATCGACTTCGTGCTGAATCACGTCGCAGACGAGCACCCATGGGCTCAGGCGGCGCTGCAGGGCGACCCGCACTATCGCGAGTTCTTCCACATTCTTCCCACCCGTGCGGATGTCGATCGCTACGAGGCGCACCTCGACGAGATCTTTCCTCATACGGCGCCTGGCAACTTCACGCACCAGCCGGCCCTCGGCGGCTGGGTGTGGACGACCTTCAACCCCTTCCAGTGGGACCTCAACTACGCGAACCTGAACGTCTTCCTCGCCATGCTCGAGATCCTGCTCGAGCACGCCAATCGGGGCATCGATGCGTTCCGCCTCGACAGCGTCGCCTTCATCTGGAAGCAGCTTGGCTCCAGCTCGCGGAGCCTGCCGCAGGCGCACACGATCATCAGAGCCTTTCGCGCCGCGATCGACATTGCGGCGCCGGGCGTCCTCATGAAAGCCGAAGCGATCATTCCGCTGCCGGACGCGGCTGCGTTCTTCGGCACGCCCAACGCACCGGAGGCGCATCTCAGCTACAACGCCTCGCTGATGGCGTCCGCGTGGGTCTCGCTGGTGGAGGAGGACGCGCGGATCATGGCCGAGATCCTGCGCCGCTCCAGGCAACCGGAGCTCGCGCGTTGGATCGCCTACATCCGCTGTCACGACGACATAAGCTGGGCGCCGCTGCTGGCGGACCTGCCAGGCGAACAGCGCATCGGGCATGCGGCACACTGGCTGCAAGGCGAGATCGCCGGCTCCTGGGCGGACGGGCGGTCCTTTCAAAGCAATGACGGCGAACTGCACGGCACGAACGGCACGCTGGCGTCCCTCTGCGGCTTGGCCGATCCTTACGCCCCTGCCGCAGGACAGCGTCCCGCCATCGCGCGCATTCTCCTGCTGCACGCCGCGATGTTCGCGTCGGGCGGATTGCCGATGATCAATATGGGCGACGAACTCGGCTTGCTGAATGTGCGGGAGAACATCACCGCCGGGCGCGACGGCCGCTGGCTGCACCGGCCGGACATGGATTGGCGCCTGGCGAGCACGGCCAAGGCGGGCGACGCAGCGCACGCCATCCTCACCGGCCTCGCCGGGCTGGCGGCCTGCATGCGCGCAGCCGGCGCTGCGCAACCTCCGCGCCTGATCGAGAGCGACAACCCTGCCGTTCTGACACTGGCCTATGGCGCGGATCAGGTTGCGCTCAATTTCTCCGCGCGTCGCCAATCCTTCGCGCCGGCGCCCGGGCGCTGGCGCGAGCGCACAACGGGTCGCAGCGTCGCGGGAAAAACCGCCCTGTCCGGCTATGGAGTGCTCTGGCTGGCGCCGGACGAGAGCTGAGGCGCGGGATCAATGGGCCAGCGCCGGCGCAGGTCGCTCTGCGCGCGTCCACAACACGCAGACCGCGGCGCAAGCCATCATCACGCCACAGAGCGTGAGGACGTTTCGCGCATCGCCGCCAAGCCATGAATTGAAATAGAGCGGCATCGTGAGCGCATTGAGCAGCATCGGCGTCACGATCATCATGTTGAAGATGCCCATATAGACGCCGGTGCGCTCGGGCGGGATGCTGTTCGCCAGGATGATGTACGGATTGCCCATGATGCTCGCCCACCCGAGGCCCACACCGATCGCAGGCAGGAAGAGCCAGAGCTTTTCCGTCACGTGCGGAATAGCGAGCATACCGAGGCCGGCGGCAAGCAGACACGCTGCATGCGCGGTCGCCGCGCCAAAGCGCCGCGCAAGCGGCACGAGGGTGAACGCCGCGACAAAGGCCACGCCATTGTAGAAGCCGCCGATCTCGCCGTTGTCGAGGACCGCGCGCCGGAAGGATTCCGAGACCGGATCGCTCTCGTTGTAGACGGATCGCGCGATGGAATAGATGACGTAGTTCCAGTAGCCGAACATCGCGTACCACTGAAAAAGGCTCATCAGGGCGAGCTTACGCATCGTCGTCGGCATGCTCACGATGGCGCGCCAGATCTCGAGCACGGCGCTTACCGGCGTCAGCGGGTTCGCCCTGATGCGCGCCGTTTCCGCCTCTGTGAGCGGCAACTCCGGAACGCGCAGGATCGACCAGAGGATCGTCGATAGCGAAAGCACGGCGCCGATCGTGAAAGCCGCCCTCGTCACCACCGGGATGTTGTGCTCATCGACGGCGTTGATGTCGAAACCAAGCACGTTCACGAAGATCGACGGCGAGAGATAGGCGAGCATCTGCCCAAGACCGGTAAACGCGCTTTGCGACAGAAAGCCGAAGCGGCGCTGCTCTTGGGAGAGACGGTCGCTGACATACGCCCGATACGGCTCCATCGTGATGTTGTTCCCCGCATCGAGGATCCAGAGCAGGCTGACTGCGGCGAGGATCGTCGGGCTCAGCGGCATGAAGAAGAGCCCGAAGGTGCACAATATCGCGCCCGCTATGAAATAGGGCGTTCGCCGCCCCCAACGCGAGATCGTCCGATCGCTCATCGCACCGATCAGCGGCTGAACCAGAAGCCCCGTCATGGGCCCGGCGAGCTGCAGGAGCGGGATGCTCGCTTCATCGGCGCCAAGATAGGAATAGATCGGGGCCATGTTCGCCTGCTGCAGCCCGAAGCTGAATTGCAGGCCGAGGAACCCGAGATTCATCTCCACGATGCGCAACAGCGACAGCCGCGGCTTGCCTGCTTCGGTCACCCTCTTCTCCCCACGGCCCAGGTTCCCTCGTCTCAGCCGGCGAAGGCCGCGCGCAACGCACTTTTCCATGCAGAGGTGAATTCACGCGACACGCGCGCCTGCGGGGCGACGAAATCGAACGCGTGATAAGCGCCGGGGACAACGTGCACCTGCGTCGCCACGCCGGCGTTCACCAGGCGCCGCGCATACTCGATGTCCTCATCGACGAAGAGGTCGATCGCGCCGACGCCGATGAAAGCCGGGGGCAGGCCCGCAAGGTCCTCCACCCGGGCCGGCACAGCGCCATACGGCGGCGCGGCGGAGCCCGCCGGCATGCCGAGAAAGGAGCTCCAGCCGAACTGGTTGCGCGTCTCGGTCCAGCCGAGCGCGCCGATGTGCGGCGGCACGCGGCGGGCGCCGCCGATGCGATCATCGAGCATCGGATAGATCAGCACCTGATAGCGGATCGGCACTTCCCCGCGGTCGCGCGCCGCGATCGCCAGGATCGCGGCATGGCCGCCGCCGGCGCTTTCGCCCATCACGGCGATCTTCCCTCGATCGACGCCGAGCGAGGCTGCATTCCGATGCAGCCATTTGAGGGCGGCGTAATTGTCCTCCATCGAGCCGGGAAAGGGCGTCTCCGGCGCGAGGCGGTAATCCACGTTGACGACAACGCAGTCGAGGTCCGCGCTCACCTCCTGGCAGAATGCGGTCATGTTCGCCGCGCGCGCCACGATGTAGCCGCCGCCGTGCATGTGCACGATCGCCGGGCGCAACCGATCCGCGGACTTCACGCCGATGACTTCGACGCCGACGTCCGGATCTCCGCGCTTTCCTGGGATGCTGCGCACGTTCACGGTCGGCGCGGGGGGCGGCAAGGGCTGAGGCAGAACGTTGCGCGCCCGCGCGGCGAGGAGGTTCTCCGCCGTCAGGGCCGGCCATTGCATCACCTGCGCGGCGCCGGCGCGCAGCTCAGGATCGACCAGAGCGAGGGGATCGGAAGAAGGCGCCGGCGAGGCGCCTCCAGCCGGCGCACCGGTCTGGGCGAAGGCGTCGCCGAAAGCGGACACCCCCAGCGCCGCCGCAAGGAACCGCAGATCGCGCCGCGTCACGTTCATCGCGCTTCCTCCCGCCTTTGCAATCGATTGCGCAGCACCTTAACGCCTCGCGCCGACGAGGCAAGGCCGCATGGCTTCTCCCGCCGGCGTGCGGAATTCTGCGACTTCAAAGCCAAGACGCTAGGTCGAAGCGCGAACGACGAGCTTGGGCTTCATTTGCTGGCTCTGCGCCGGCTCGCCCGCCAGGATGGCGAGCAGCTTGTCCACGAGCAGCACCGCTCCCGGCGCGATCTCCTGGCGGATGGTGGTCAGCGGGGGCAGCGTGTAGCTCGCCATCGCGACATCGTCGAAGCCGACCACGCCGACGTCCGCGGGCACCTTCAGGCCTGATTCCGTCAGCGCGCGAATGGCGCTCATCGCGATCGTGTCGGAGGCTGCGACCACGCCGTCGAGCGATACGCCGCTGCGCACGAGATCGCTCAGCGAGCGCAGGGCCTCGTCGGCGCCAAACGGGATTTCCAGCTGGAGCTTCCGGTCCGCCCTGATGTCCGAGTCGGCCAGCGCCTTGAGATAGCCGCGGTGGCGCTCGCCCACCTCCGGAGCGCGCCGGTCTCCGAGAAACGCGATGCGCTTCCTGCCGCGCTGGATGAGATGCTCGGTGGCGAGCTTGCCGCCGAGGAAATTGTCCGTACCGATACTAACATAGTGTTGCTCGGGAAGCCTTGCGCCCCACACCACGAAAGGAACCCCGCGCACCGCCGCCTGATCCAGCGCCTTGTGCTCGAGGCTCTGGCCAATGACGATCGCGCCGTCCGCACGGCGAGACTGGATGGGCTGCTCCACCCAGTTCGCCTCGCCCTCGCTCACGCGATGCAGCAGGAGGTCATACCCCCTCGCATTCACCGCGTCGGCGAGGTTGGCGAGCATGTCGGCGAAGAAGGCATCGGAAAAATGCTGGTTGTGCGCGTGCCGCAGCGGGATCATCACCGCGATCGTGTGCGAGAGCCCGCGCCTCAGGCTGCGGGCGGCCGGGTTCACGGCGTAGCCATGGCGCTGGGCGATCTTCACCACCCGCTGGCGCGTCTTTTCCGAGATCAGCGAGCTGCCTGCCAGCGCGCGCGACACGGTCGATTCGGACACCCCGGCGAGCGCCGCGATGTCCGACATCATCACAAGACTTGAAGACTTTGCTTTTGCTTTCGCCATTGGCCCGCAGTTCGCTTGGGCATCTCTAGACTAGGCGGGAGCCCTTAGAAAGCGCATTCGGCGCGAGCGCGCGAGGGAGGCTCAGGAGCACGACGATCACTCGTCGGATAGCGCGCGCGCCAGCCAAGCGTCGAACAATGTCAGCCATTGTCCCGCCGGCGCGTTGGGCGCTCCCAATCCGAAGCCATGCCCGCCCTCCTCGAAGAGGTGCGCTTCGACGGGGCGCCCGCGCGCGCGCATCGCCTCCAGCATCATGATCGTGTTCTCGACCGGCACAGCCGTGTCGTCGAGGGCATGGGCGAGGAACACGGGCGGCGTCTCGTCCGTCACGTGCAATTCCGGCGAACGCATCGCAACCAGCTCTGCGGATGGGGCCGGTCCCAGCAGCGCGGCCGCCGATTGCGCATGCGTGTGCGGCGGCCGCAGCGTGATGACGGGGTAGATCAGGCCCGCCGCCGAAGGTCTCGCAGAGAACGCGTCGGTCCGATCGCGCGCCGGGTAGACGGGCTCGGCGTAGGCCGTGGCCAGCGAGGCCGCCAGATGTCCGCCCGCGGAATAGCCCAGCGCCACAATTCGATGTTCGGAGATCCCAAATCGCTGGGCGTTCGCGCGGACCACCCGCATCGCGCGCTGGGCGTCTTGCAGCGGCACGTTCCAGCGTGTCCGCCAGCCTTCCCCCGGCAGCCGATAGACCAGCACGAACACGGAGTAGCCAAGGCGCCCGAGCGCCTCGGCGGTCGCTGCGCCCTCATGCGTGCCGACCACGAATTCGTAGGCGCCGCCCGGGATAAGCAGCACGCCGCGCCCATTGCCCGTCGCCGGCTTGAATACGTGCAGCGTCGGTCGCGCGACATTGCGAAAGAAACCTGGCGGCATGGTCGGCGGAAGCGGGCGTGCGTGAAAGCCGCCATTGGGCGGCGTCCCTCGCCAGAGGTCGATAACCTCGGCGCTGCGCCATGTTTCCGGCAGCGGTCCAAGCGCGGCCTGCCGCTCGAGCGCGGGCCGCTCCGCCCACGCCGGCGCCGCGATCATCGCCGCTCCGGCACAAATCAAGGCGCGACGGTGGAGGCCTGGGTGAGCGTGCATGGCGAAACTCTCCGTCGTCACGCCGCGAACGCCGCCGCCAGCGCGCTCTTCCAGGCCGCAGTGAATTCCTTGGAGACACGCGCCTCCGGGACCACCCAGTCGAATGCGTGGAACGCCCCCGGGGTCACGTGCAGCTGCGTGGGCACGCCGGCGTCCACCAGGCGGCGCGCATATTCCATGCTCTCATCGACGAAGAGATCGATCGAGCCCACGCCGATGAACGCCGGCGGGAGGCCAGCAAGATTGTCCAGGCGCGAAGGGACCGCTCCAGAGGGCGGCGACGCGGCGCCCGCAGGCATGCCGAGGAAGGCGCTCCAGCCGAACCGGTTGGCGGCTTCGTTCCAGCCAAGTGCGCCGATGTGCGCGGGAACGCGCCGGGTGCTGCCGGTGCGATCATCGAGCATGGGATAGATGAGAACCTGATAGGCCACGGGCGCCTCGCCGCGGTCGCGCGCCGCGATGGCCAGGATCGCCGCGTGCCCTCCTCCCGCACTCTCGCCCATCACGGCGACCTTCGTGCGGTCGACGCCGAGCGCTTCGGCGTTCCGATGGAGCCATTTGAGCGCCGCGTAATTATCTTCCATCGGCCCCGGAAACGGCGTCTCCGGCGACAGCCTGTAGTCCACATTGACGATCACGCAATCGAGCTCGGCGCTGGCGCGCTGGCAGAAGACTGTCGCGTTCTGCGCGCGCCCGGAGACGTACCCGCCGCCGTGCATGTGCACGATCGCCGGGCGCAGACGCCCAGCGTCACGCACGCCGATCACCTGAACCGACACGTCCGGATCATTTGTCCGTCCCGGGATGGTGCGCGTCTCGACCGACGGCGCCGGCGGCGGCATGGTATCCGGCGCCACCCACATCGCCCGCAAGCGGGGCAGCGCTTCCACGCTCATCGGCGGCGGCCGCGGGCCGCTTGCCTGCTGCGCCGCCGCGGCGCGCAATTCAGGATCGACCAAGGCGAGCGGATCCATCTGCGGCGCCCGCCCAACGCCGGCGCATCCCGCCGCCGAGGCCAGGGAAAGCCCCGCTCCGGCCAGGCCCCAGCACACATCCCGCCGCGACGCCAGCATCCCGCTCCTCCGGGGCGGCGCCACCGCCCTCTGCAATCGATTGCGTCTTCCTACAAATTCCCCATGGCGTCCGCAACCGGCGTTGCCTCGCTGCGGCCGCGCCAAGTGCGGGGGCGGTTGACAGCAGACCTTCGGCGCCGACACCCTCGGCCGGCGAGGACGTTCTGGCGTGATCGACAAGACTGCAGCGTCTGCAGAGGCGGCCGTCGCCGACATCTTCGAGGGCGCGTCAATCATGATCGGCGGTTTCGGCCTCGCCGGCATGCCCAGCCGCCTGATCGACGCGCTGATCGCGCGCGGCGCGGGCGGCCTCACCATCATCAACAACAACGCCGGCAACGGCGAAACCGGGCTCGCTGCGCTCATCAAGGCGGGGCGGGTGCGGAAGATCATCTGCTCCTTTCCGCGACAGACCGATTCCCATCATTTCGATGCGCGCTACCGGGCCGGCGAGATCGAGCTCGAGTTGGCGCCGCAAGGCAATCTGGCCGCGCGCATCCAGGCCGCGGGCGCGGGTCTCGGCGCGATCTTCACGCCGACCGGCAACGGGACGCTGCTCGCCGAAGGCAAGGAGACACGCGAGATCGCCGGGCGCCAGTACGTGCTGGAATACCCAATTCGCGCGGATTTCGCGTTGATCAAGGCGCACAAGGGCGACCGTTGGGGGAACCTGACGTATCGGAAGTCGGCGCGCAATTTCGGCCCGATCATGGCGATGGCGGCGACATGCACGATCGCGGAAGTGTCGGAGATCGTTCCGCTCGGCGCGCTGGATCCTGAAATCGTGGTGACGCCGGGCATCTTCGTCCAGCGCATCGTCGCTGTCGGCGGTGTGCAGCGAGATGACGCATGAGCCGCCTGAGCCGCGAAGACATGGCGCGCCGCGTGGCGCAGGACATACCGGAAGGCGCCTATGTCAATCTCGGCATCGGCCTGCCGACGCTGGTCGCCAACTATCTTCCGCGCGATCGCGAAATCCTTCTGCAGAGCGAAAATGGCTTGCTCGGCATGGGACCGGCGCCGCCGAAGGGGCAGGAGGACGGCGACCTGATCAATGCCGGCAAGCAGCCGGTGACGCTTCTGACCGGCGGCTGCTATTTCCACCAGGCCGACAGCTTCGCGATGATGCGGGGCGGGCATATCGACATTTGCGTCCTCGGCGCATTCCAGGTCTCGACGAGGGGCGATCTCGCCAACTGGCATACCGGCGAACCCGACGCGATCCCGGCCGTCGGCGGCGCGATGGACCTTGCGATCGGCGCCAAGCAGACCTTCGTCATGATGGAGCTGCTGACCAAGCAGGGCGCGAGCAAGCTGGTGGAGACCTGCACGTTTCCGCTGACGGGCCTTGCGTGCGTGTCGCGCATCTACACGGATGTGGCGGTGTTCGCCCTGGGGGCCGGCGGCGCGCGCGTGGTGGAGATCGCGGGCGGCCTCAGCTTCGAGGCGCTCGCCGATATGGCGCGCGTGCCGCTCATCGATGCGCGCGCTTCACTTCGCGAGACTGGCGCATAACGCCAGGCAAGCGATGGGTTAGGCCTCCAAATCGTCGCGGGCGGCGCCGATGGCGACCGCGCCGCGGGCGGCCATTTCGGCTTCGGTGAGCAGCAAGAAACGCCGAAGGTCGCGAATGTCGTCAAGGATGGGCTCAGCGCGGCGATCGGCGGCGATGTGCTCCAGGATGTTGTCGCGCGCGGCGCCGGGCTCGCCCTCCTTCGCGGGAACCTCGCCGGAGACGCGCTGCTTGATGCGGTCCCATTTGCGCGCGAAGATCATGAATGCGCCGATGCCGCCGTTGCGGCGCCAGGAATCGCCGTAGGCGCGCTCCTTCTCCTCGATCGTGGCGACGTCCTGGTCGGCGATCGGCTGCAGCTCAGCGAGGAAGCCGCGGTCGCTGTCGGCGCCGCCGGTCTTGGCGCGCGCGAGATGTTCGGCCTCGCCGAGCATGAGATAGCGGCGCAGATCGCGGATGTCGTCGATGAGGCCGGTCGTCTGCGGATCGGCGGCGATGTGTTCGAACACGTCATACGGGCTCGCGGCGGGGCGGCCTTCGCGTGCGGGCACGGCTTCGGCGGCGCGCTTCTCGACGCGCTCCCATTTGCGCAGCAGCATGTGGAAGGTGTCGATGCCGCCGCGCAGCTTCCAGCTCACGCCATAGGATTTCTCGGCGTTGACGAGGCCTTTTACGTCGCTGGCGGCAACGGCGCGCAGATGGGTGAGATAATCACTCGTGCGCCGCGGCGCGGACTCATCGAGCCCGGCGAGGCGCGCCGCGAGCGCCAGCACCTCGATGTCCGCCCGCGACAGTCGGTCCAGGAGCTCTTTGCGGCGATCGTCCTCGGCGCTCATCGCTCTTTGCGGCGCTGCAGCCATTCGCGGCCCGCCCTCTGCCAATCAGTTGCGGCGACGCGGTCAAGCCAGGCGTGTGCGCCTTCGCGATCCTTGTCCTTGAACGCAAAGAGCGCGCGGTACATCGGCGTGGCGACGCGGGGGAAGAACGGATTCTTCCAGGCGCCGGGCTTGGTCTCGGCCTCCCATTGCGCGGCGTTGAGCGCATCGGGCGGGTTCTCGAACCAGCGGTGCAGCTCGGCGTCGAAATCCTCGGGCGCAGCGGCGAGCGGATAGGCGCTCACTTCCCCCTGCTCGTAAGGATCGCCCTCGTAGCGGCCGGCGATGTCGGAGACCTTGCCCCAGGTGTCTTCGTAGGCATGGAAACTGTCCGAGACCTGACGATAGGCGCCGAGCGCAACGCCGACGCGTGCGGCGACATATTCCTGCATCACGGAGAAATGCACGGCGTTGGCGCCATAGCAGCCCCAGACCATGTCGTTCGAGCGGTTCGAGACAAGCATGTTGAGCTTGCCGTCGCGGACCTTGAACATCGCCTGGGTGTTGCAGGCGAGATCCTTGCTGTTCACCGCGAGATCGGCGGACGCGTCCCAGATCTGCAGCACGGCGCGGCGCGTGTCGTGGTCGCGGCGGAGAAGCTCCACAATCGCCGTGAGCTGATCGCCGCCGCCGGCCTTCAACGAAAACTGGTTGCGCCAGCGATAGCCATAGGCGGCGTTGAAGACCTTACCGTCGTCGGAATAGTCGGCCATGCGCGGCAGGATGCGCGCCAGCCACGCCACGTCGCGGCGGCCTTCCAGCATCCAGAGCGATTCAAGCAGGTGGAAGAACGGGTTGGCGTCGCGCACCTTGTCGAACAGGACGCGCTCGGCCGGGCGCTCATAGAGCGTGCAGACGGGCTCGGGATATTCCAACGTCGCGCCATTGCGGCTCGCCTGCCTGACCGCGCCGGCGCGCATCAGCTCCACGCCCTTGACGAGCGCGTCGTTGACGTTCCGGGCGCGGATGATTTGCATCAGCGAGGCTCCGTCACATCAAGCAGGGAGCCTTGCGCGGCGTCCACCGGTCGCTCCTTGCGCGGGCGCCCGCGCCTTGCCTTCGGCGCGTCGCCTTTGGGCCTTGCTTCCTTCGCCGCGGCGCCGGGCATGCCGGCGTATTTCGCGCGGATGCGGCCTTGCCCCTGCTTCACGCGCAGCCATTTGTCGGTCTCGCAGAGCGAATGCTCGATCTCGCGAAGCTCCAAGGGCGGGATGAAGTCGGGGAGATTGTCCTTCGACATGTCCAGGAGCTCGCGCATCTCGGCGCAGGCCTGCTCCTGGGACATCATGCGCTTGTAGTCGCGGCCGTGCAGGCGGTTGAGGCCGCGGATGGCGCCGGGGCCGGCGACGGCCCAGGTGTTGATGTCCGGCGCATTCTTGAGATAGCGCGTGTGGCGAAGGTCGGTGATGACCTCATAGGCCATGAAGTCGCCCCAGCCGCGGAACTGCTTCAGCCAGGCATGCATGGCCTGCATGGTCGGCTGCTCGTTCCGGCGGACGAAAAGATCGTAGAATTGCTCGCGCTGGCGCCACACTTCGCCAACGACAATCTGAGCTGTGTATTCGGGCTTGCGCATGCCTTTGTACTCGCCGGCGGGGGCGGAGATCATATAGGCGCCCGTGTAGACCTTTTCAGGCTTGCCGTCCGGGCCGATGCGGGCCTGGCGCTTCTCCAGCGCCTTCTGGATCGCGTCGGCGTCGTAGGTCTTCTCGGGGAAGCCGATCTCGGCCAGCGTGTCGGGCCAGTTGATCTGGCGCGCCAGGCACATGGCGATCCACAGGTTCTCGTTCTCCGCAAAGGGCTCGCGCCAGTTCTCGCGCACCCAGACGGTGACCTTATCCAGCTCGCGGAAGACGTTGCAGAAGGAGAACTCGCGCAGCACCGGATCATCGGTCCATGGGCGCGGCTCGCCTCTGGCCTTCTTCAGGTAGATGTTATGGCGCTCTGTGATCCAATCCCAGAAGGGCGCGGCGTTCAGGGTCATGGCTTGTCATTCGGCAGCTGAAACGACCGCATCTTGCCTCGATTCATCCAATGGCCAAAGGCGGACGTCAGCGTCCGCTCGTTGCGTCTCCCCAACGCTATTGGGCGTCGGCGAGCCTGAGCCGCAGCAGCGCGTCGGCGCCGGAGGCAGGGCCGAGGAGCTCCAGCGACTTGCCGTGCCGCGCATAACGCTGGACGGAGGGAAGCACGCGCAGGAGGCGCTCCTTGTCGGTCGCGGCCTCCGGGTTCGGGCACTCGCCAGCGGCCTCCACCACCGCGCCGATCGTGATCGAGCGCTCAAAGGCGGTCATCGGGGCGGAAAAGTCGTTGCAGCCGGTGAAGCCGGTCAGCGCGCCCGACTGGGCGTCGATGGCGATGTCGATGCGCACCCCTTCGCCGAGCGAGGCGCCGGCGATCTGCTGCACCTCCCAGCGTCCGGTCAGCTCGGCGGGCAATTCGCTGCGTCGCTCACCGCACGCCGCAACCGCGCCAGCCAGCGCCGCCGCCATGATCCAAATCGATGTCCGCTTCATCGCCGCTTCCTTCGCAACCGAAGGGCATGCTCGCATCCTAGTCCCTTCCCCGGCTCTGCGCGCGATCAATTCGCAGCCCCCTTGCGGGCTCGGACCGCAGCGGAGAAGGTCCGCGCCTGGGAGGCAAGGATGGCGGCACGGCTTGAGGGCAAGGTTGCGCTGATCAGCGGCGCGACGGGCGGCATCGGGGAGGCGACCGCGCGCGCCTTCCTGCGCGAGGGCGCAAAGGTCCTGCTCTTCGGGCGCTCGGCGGAGAAGCTCAGGGACACTGCCGCACGGCTCGGCGCGGGGAAGGACGCCCTCGCGACGTTTCAGGGCGACGCGGGCGAGGAGAGCGCGGCGCAAGGCGCGGTCGCGGCGACGGCGGCGGCGTTCGGCGGCGTGGACATCCTCTTCGCCAACGCCGGCGTGGAGGGTGCGCCGAAGCGCATCGACCAGCTGGAAGAGGCCGAGTTCGAAGTGGTTCTGCGCACGAACCTGATCGGGGTGTGGGCGGCGATAAAGCATTGCGCGGCGCCGATGAAGGCGCGCGGCGGCGGTTCGATGATCGCGACATCCTCCGTGCTCGGAACGGTCGGCTTCGCGGGGAGCGCGCCCTATGTGGCGAGCAAGCACGCGGTGATCGGCCTGGTCAGGACCGCAGCGCTCGAGCTGGGGCGGATAGGCATTCGGGTGAACGCCATCGCGCCGGGCTTCATCGACAATCCGATGATGCGCCGGGTCGGCGCGGAAGTGGACCCTGCGCATCCGGACGCGGTGGAGAAGAAGCTCACTTCGCAGACCGCGCTCCGGCGCTATGGGACGAACGAGGAAGTCGCGCAGCTGGCGGTCTATCTGGCCAGCGACGAGGCGTCCTACACGACCGGCGGCGTGCATATCCTCGACGGCGGCTTCACGGCGGCGTGAGACAGCTGAGGAGGGAGGTTCTCAGCGCATGCCGGCGGCGCCAAAATGGGCGCCCGAGGTGAGTCATGCGTGCACTCGCGCTTCTGCCCTGCGTTGTCGTCCTCGCGGCGTGCGCCGCTGTTGCTGGCGCTTCCGACAGGGCGCCGGGCTTCGTCTCGCAGCCGCCTGCCGCCGAAGGCAGCCAGTCCCCGGTCGAGGTTCCGGCCGGGGCGTATCGGCTCGACCGCAATCACGGCAGCGTTCATTTTCGCATCCGGCACATGGACCTCGCCTGGTTCACGGCGCGGTTCGATACGATGGACGCGCGGCTGACGGTGAACCCAGCGCAGCCGGAGCTCTCGCAGCTCACGGCGAGCGTCGGCGCGGCCTCAGTGAACACCGGCGTGCTCGCCGCGAACGGCGAGCGGCGGTTCGACGCTACCGTTGCGCGCGCGCTCGGCGCGGAGACGACGCCGCAGATCACGTTCGCCTCCACCGGCATCGCGCGGACGGGCGCGAACACCGCGCGCGTGACGGGCGACCTCACGCTCAACGGCCAGACGCATCCCGCGACGCTGGAGGTCACGTTCGACGGCGCGCGGGTCGATCCGCTGCGCGGCGGGGCGATGGTGCTCGGCTTCTCCGGCTATGGCGTCATCGACCGCACGCAATGGGGCGTGACCGACTGGGGGGCGTTCACGGGCGCGGAGGTGCAGCTCGTGATCGAAGCTGAGCTCGTGAAGGAGTGACGCCGCCCTAGCCCACATGCGCCTTCTCGCCCTCCTCCTGCTTGGCCTTTCGCTCCTGAGCGGAACAAGCCTCGCGCAGCCGCCGCGCGAAGCGCTGCAGCGCTACGCCTCGGGCGACTTTCTCGGCGCCGCCAACGCGGCGGCGAGCGCGGCGGACGCAGACGCGAAGGCCTTCGCAGCACAGGCGCTGCTTGCAGCATGCATCCGCGCCGAGCCCGGCGAGCTCGACGCGCTGCTGACGCGAGCGGAGCGGGCCGCAAACATGGCGCTCGACATCGATCCGCATTCGGCGGAGGCGCGGCTGCAGCTTGCGCTTGTCTACGGCATCCGCGGCAAGCGTGCATCGCTCAGGGAAGCCTTCCGGCACGATTACGCCGATCGCGGGCGCACGCTCATCGCGGAGGCCATCCAGCTGGCGCCAGACGATCCGCGCGCGCTTGCCATGCTGGGGGCGTGGCATTTCGAAGTGCTGCGACGCGGGGGACGCGTCGGCGGGCTCATCTATGGCGCGCGCATGCGCGATGGCGTGGCGGCCTTCGAGCAGGCGCTGCGGCTGGCGCCGGGAGATCCGATGATCGCGCTGCACTATGCGCTGGCGCTGCTGCAGCGCGACACGCGCAATGGCGGACGCGCGGCGGGGCTATTGGAGGCTGCGCTGCGCGCGTCGCCGCGCGACGCGCTCGACCGGCACGCGCAAGCGGAGGCGCGGCGCCTGGCGGACGTCCTGGCGCGATCGGGCCCACATGCGGCGGCCGAAGCCGCGCGCGAGAGCCGCTTCTAGGAGGCGTTCCCTCACCAATCGATGCGGACCGTGATGGTGTCGGTGTAATCCCCCGGCTTGGCGGACGGTACGGCCGGAGCGCGGCCGTAAGCGGCGCCGGTCGCGGTCCAGTGTCCGAGCGACAGGAGTCCGCCGGAAAGCGTGAGACCCGCAAAGCCGCCCGTTCCGTCTCCCAGGATCGTGGTGTAGGCGGTCGAGGTGTAGATGTTGTACGCGAGCAGATCGCCCGCTGCGTTCTTCATGCGGCGATCGGCGATCGCGCCATTGAGGCCGGCGCCAAACTTCACCACCAGGCTCGGCAACACGTCGATGACATGGGTGCAGTCGACGGCGATATCGCTGACGCCGGTACCGGCGATGCCGGCGAGCGGCTGCACCGGCGTCATTGCCATGTCAGTCGCGGAGACGCTGCACGAACAACCGAGGATCGGCGTGCACAACAGAGCCTCGGCCTGCGAGGGCGCGGCGAGAACCGCGACGAACGCGAGGAGCGCGAGCCGGCGCCTCATGCGCGCCTGCAGCTGAGCGGCGCGCCGCCGGCGAGCGCTTGGGGAGACACCGCGATCATGCAGCCGGTTTCGCTCGCGAGCCTGTCGCCTTCCACCACATCGGTCAGATAGGTGCGCCCCGCCTCACCAACCGGAAAGCGCGCGCCATCGCGGCGGCGCTGAAGCAGAACGCCCGCAGGGAGCGCGGCGCCAGTCTCGTCCACGACGTGCGTTTCGCCGGAGACCCCCTCGCCCAGCTCGAAGCGCACAACGATCCCGCTGCGCGCGGGAGGCGCCGCCTCGATCGTCTCGCGAACCGGCAGCACGCCGAACGGCAGATCGTCGAGCGCCACGGCGATGGCGTTCGCTTCGTTGGCGCGAAGATCAGTCATGAGGAAGCGGCCGCGGATGCCGGTGACTCCCACGCGCCGGCGATCGCGCAGGATCGGCACGTCAGGGCGCCCGACATCGACGACCGCGAAGCTGCCGCGGATCGGGCGCGAGACGTAGGCGTCCCCGTCGATGAAGACGAGGCCGGCGGCGAATTGCAGGCGCAGGCCGTCATGGCCGCCGACACGGCTCGCCTCAAGCGCGGCCTCGTGCGCGCGCCCGGTGTGGCGCACGGCCGCGTCGAAGCGGTCGATCTCGCCGACGGAGCCGTTGGCGCGCCAGTCGAGACCGGCGCCGGTCATGTCGTGCAGGCTCAGGGCGGCGGAGACATCGCCGCGCTCGACGCGCACGCGGCCCGCGCCGCTCGCGTCGCCCCAAAGGGGCGCGGCGAAGCGAACGCCGAGCGAGAGGACGCTCCTGGCCTCTTCCACCCAGAGCGCGTCGAGTGACCATTGTCCGTACCCGGACTGCAAGGGCGCATACGTGAAGGCGAGAGTGCGCACATCGGGCCCGGCGCGTGCGTCGCGGGCGGCGTAGCTCAGTGCGGCGGCGCCGTACGCATCGAGATCGACCGAGACCACGCCGGACGTCTGGCGCCTGTCGGGAGGCGCATCCTCCCCGAGGCGGCGGAAGCCTGGGCTTGCGCCTTCCGTGTGCAGCCCGAACGTGACGCCAAGGCTCGTGCGCGTCCAGCCCGCGCTCAACGCGCTTCCATCGCTTTCCCCCTCGCTCGCGGCGATGGCGAGATCGAATTGTCCGAACACGGGATCGACGAACGAGCCGCCGAGCCCCAGACCGGCGAGATCCTTGTCTGCTTCGAGCCTCGCTTCGCCGGTGAGCGCAGCGGTCAATCCGCGGCGATAGACCCCGCTCACGAAGGGGTCGGCATAGTCGGCGGAGGCGCGCGCGAAGTCGCGCCGCGCGAGGCCGAGCGAGAGCGAATAGTCGGACAGGCCGCGCCGCAGCAGCGCGGGACTCGCATAGAAGGGCTGAGCGAGCACCTGTTCGCGGCCGAGCGGATCGGTGACCACAAGCTGCGCAACGCCGGCGCCGACGAGCACCGGCGCATCGACGATGGAAAAGGCGCCGGCATCGACCTGGGTCGACATGCGCAGCGCGCCATCGACATAGAGATCGACCGTGGAGGGCGTCGCCGCTTCGCCGCGCAGCGTGGGCGTGGGGAAGCTGACGAAGGCGGGATCGAGGCTGAAATCGGTGGCGAGCTGCACGCCGCCGAAGCGGAAAGGCGCGCCCGTGGCGCCGCCGCGGGTGATGGAATCGCCGAGGCGCAGACTTGTGCGCCGCTCGTGGAAGTCGAGCGTCCAATTCGTGTCGAGCCGCAGCAGGCTTTCGTATTCCCCGCCGACGACGAAATTGCTCGCGAGGGAACCGAACGGCCCGAAGCCGACGAGCTCGAAAGCGCCGGCAAGCCGGCGCTCGCGCTCGACCGCGGAAGCTGCAAGGTCCATATTGAGGTATGCGCCCGGAGAAGCAGGCTGTACGGCGACGCGCGGCTGGCCGCCGAGGTCGATCGTTCGCACGCTGAAGCATGCCGCGCTGCACTGGATGAGCACCGCGCCTTCGGCCTCTTCATAGCGATAGGTCAGGCCGGGAAAGTCGCGCAGCGCGATCTCCCCATCGGGGGCGACGATCCCCAGCGCGCGCAGCGTCTGGGCATCGACGTGGAAGGCGCCCTCCTCATCGCGCGAGGCGAAGGACTGCGCGGCCCGATCGTTCAGGCGAAACTCCACCACGAGAGATTCGCGCGGCGCGGCGGCGGCCGCACTCGCACCGGCGAGCCAGGCGCTAGCGCAAATCAGCCAGAACCGGCGCATCTTCGATCCGGAAGGTCTGCGGCGCGGGCGTCGGCGCGCGGACGTCGGACGCCACGAGCGCGAGCGATGTTTCGCCGGCCGGCAACGGGCGGGTCACGCGCGCGCCCGGCAGAAGATAGCGCGGCAAGGGCGCGAGCCGGCCGCTCGGATCGGCGAGCACAAGATGGGCGTCGCCGCGATTTTCCAGCACGATCGCCGGCGCGCCGGATTCGTCGCGGGTACGGCGTACGGCAAGTTGTCCGCGCGCGGTTTCCGCAGCGACGAAGAGCGGCATCGACATCTCGAGGCGCAGACGCATGCGGCGCACGGGATCGGGGCGCGGCAGCTCGCGAAGAACAATGCGGTAGGCGCGCTCGCGCCCGCTGGGCGGCCCACGCACGCCCACGCGCACGATCTGCTCGCGTCCGGGCTCGAGCAGAAAGACGCTCGGCGCCACGATCACGTCCGTCGTCGGCTCCAGCACGAATTCGCCGCCTTCCTGGCTCCAGCGCATCGCGGCCAATTCAATGGACGTTTCCGCAGCTCCGCTGTTGCGGACCCGGAAGGACGTGATCGGGCGCTCCTCGCGCACGCTCATGATCACGGGCGAGACCTGCAGGCCCCGCGCCTGCGGTTGCGCGCACACGAGCGTGGGGGCGAGGCAGAACGCGACGGCGAGCGCGGCGAGCATCCGCATCAGTAGGTCACCGTGACGATCACGGTGTCCTCATAGGCGCCGGCGATCGCGGCCTGGTGGATCGGGACGCGACCATAGACGTCGAGCGTCTGCTGCGCGCCGGTGCCGGTCCCACTCACTGTCTGGCCGCCGCTGTCACCCCAGAGCGAGCTGCGGCCTGCATCCTTGTAGAGCGAATAGACGAGCTGGTTGGCGCCAGCGTCCTGCATGCGGCGGCTGGCGATCGAGGCGCCTGTTCCTTCGCCCTTGTCGAGCCCGACCGTGTAGCCAGTCCCGTTGGTGCAGGTGACTGCGACAGTCGTCGCTTGATCGAGCGGGGTGGCGGATGTCGGGTCATAGGCGCCGAACGGCAGATCGACGGCCGAGACGATGCAGCTTGCGACCACCGTCGCGGTGACGTCGAAGCTATCGGTTGCGGTCGCGGCCCATGCATGGGCGACAAAAAGGGCCTGTGCGGCGCAGCCGATCGCCAACGCTCCGCGCGCCAGCGAAGCGACGAGGCGACCTATCCCACGCTCCCGCTGCATGGCGCTATGCGACGAGATTCGCGCCGCCGCAGCGGACGCCGTTGACGCGAAGATCGGCCTCGCCGAGATGCAGACCGAGCAGATCGAGCACGCCGTTCAGAAGCTCATCGAGCGGACGGGCGGCGGCGGCCAGCACGCTCTCCAACGCCGCTGTGAGGCTCGCGAGGCCCAGGGCGAGGCCGCCGGCGCGCACGGTCAGCTTGGTGTTGCGCAAGAGGCTGGACACGGTCGCCTGCGCCGCATCGCGCGTGGCGACCGTCTTCACCTCGCCGTTCTCGATCTCGGCATTGGAGAAGCGCAGAGACTGCCATTGCTCGCCGCCGATATGCACCTCTGCTGCGCCGTCGATGCGCACGAGACCGGCATTGACGAGGCGCGCGGGCGTCGGCGCCATCGGACGCTTGAAATCATCGAGGCGATTGGGATCGATCTCGCCCAGCATGAGTGCGCCGATGCCGGGCGACACCGAGAGCGTGACGGCGCGCGAGGCCGCGTCGGCGCCGCAGGTCACGTCGGCGAGCTCGGCCTGCGCGGAGGCGAGCTCCACCAGCAGCGGCACGTTCACCAGACCGAGCGAAGCGCCGCCGCCGACCGCCGCCCTCACGTACAGTCGCGCCTGCGCGGTGCGCACGATCACTTCGCGCGCATCGGTCACGGCAAGCCAAGGCGAATTGTTCGGACGCTCGCCGATCGCCAGCCAGGCATCGACGTCGGCAAGACCGGGAACGTCCGCGCCCAGATCCAGCTGCACCTGGCGGCGCTGATTGGCGATCTCCAGCGTCGCGAAGGCGAGATCCATCGCGCTCACGCGGATGGCGCCGCCGGCGCCCATCGGCGCGGTCGCCTGGTCGGCATAGGGGCCAAGGTCAATCACGCGATCGAGGCCGGTTTGAGCATTGAGCCGCGACACGGAGCGCGCGAGCTGACGCAAGGCCGTCTCCGCGCGGCGATCGGCAACGACGTCGGCGAGCGCTTCGAGCGCGACCGGAGGATCGATGCGACGCTGCAACGTCTCGCCGAAGGTGGCGGCCTCAAGGTTCATGCGCGTGCGCAGCGCATCGACATAGGCAAGGAGCTCGACGTCGGCGGAAACGAGCGCGTTATAATCCATGACCGAGAGGTTCACCTGGCTGCCGGTCAGACCGGAGAGCAACTGGTTGGCGATTCCGCCGCGCAGCGACAGCAGGCGCGAGCCGATCTGGAAGCTTGCGAGCCGGCTTTGCGCAGCGGTCGCGCGCCGGGTGATCGTCATGCGGCCCTCCTTGACGAGGAAGCGGCCGAAATAGAGCGGCGTCTCGCTCTGCACCTCGACGCGCGCGGCGTTGGCGCGCGCCGCGCCCACCGCAAAGCGCTTTTGCGGACGCAACGCAGGATCGGGGGTGTAGGCGCCGGTCTCGACCCGGACCTGCGCATTGCGCCAGCCATTGGCGCGCAGCGTCGCACGCGCAGCGGCATCGGCGCGCGGAAGGTTCTGCGCCGCGGCGATCGCGGCTAGATCGGCGGCGCCCTGCAGGCGGCGCGCATCGAGATAGATTGCGCCCACATCAGTGGCGAAGGCGGCGAAGCCGACAAGCACAACGCCAGACACGGCCGTCATCACGCCGACGGACCCGCGGCGCGCGCGGAGGAAGCGCTTGCGCATCAATACGCTCCAAGAAGAATCGCGGCGCGGCTGTCGATGTTGGGCGACAGCTCCAAGAGCGGCACGTCCTGCATCCACTCGAAATCGGCGCTGGCGTCGTACCGTACGGCAAGGGTGAGCACCGAGCCGTCGCGGCGCACGAGGACATGCCCAAGCTTGCCCTTCATGTTCGGCAGCTCATCCAGCCCATCGCGCAACACTGATTCCGCGAGCGCGCGCCTTTCAGCCTCGTCGAGCCCAGCAACGGCGGCGCGCGCGGCGTCGTTGGTGAGCTGCTGGATCGTGTGCGCGGTCAGGAAATAATTCCCGTAGGCGATTATTCCCCAGAAAAGCATCAGCAGCACGGGTACAATAATTGCGAACTCTACGGCCGCGGCGCCCGACACGCCGAAGCGGCGCCGGCGAGCAAGGACAAGCCAATCCGGCGCCGCAGCGCGAAAGCGGCGCGTCATCCTCAATCGAAACGACACGCTCTACCTCCGGTCGAAGCCATGACGCATTCGTCCGGACTCTGCACGTTTCTGGTTGCGATTTCGCGGAGACGCGAATTGCAGATTCTACGAATAAATAGAGCGAACAAACGCATACTGGCATCTTTGCAACACGTTCGAAGCGTCTTCGAATTGGAGGTTGCAATGGCGGATATGTGCTATTTGAATATTTGCAATACAGGGGAGTCGCACATGCCCAACCGGCATTTGGTGAGCGCCGCCGAGTTCATCCGCAACATAGGGCGCTGGCAGACCGAGGCGCTCCGCCATCCCGTCTACATCACGCATCACGGACGCGAACGGCTCGTCCTTGGATCTCCAGATCAAGTGCGTGCGATCGACGAGGCAGGCGGAAGCGCCGACGCGCCAGACAAGCTATCGGAACTGCAAACGCAGCATTGCGCGCTTCTGGAGTCGATGGAGGAAGGCTTTCTCGCGCTCGACGCGCAGGGCCGCATCGAGGCAGGCAACGAGATCGCCGCCGCGTTCCTCGGCAAGCCGCGCGACGCGCTCAAAGGCTTAACAGTGCTCGAAGCGTTTCCCCGGATGCTTGCGCTCCTCCTTTCAGATCGGGTGCAGCGCGTGTTTCGAACCCGGAAGACCGAGACGTTTCACGCGACGGGCGCGCCGGACGGCTCGCCGTCGGTGTCGGTGTGCGTTGCACCGGCGGGAGACGGCGCGATCGTGGTGTTCAGCAACACCACCGAATATGAAGCGCTGAAGCGCAGGCACGAGGACGCCGACGCGCTTTCCGCTGCCCTCGGCAGCCACCAGCGCGCCGCCAGCGTCAAGCTCGACGCGCGCGGCCGGCTGGACACTGTCGATGAGACGTTCTGCGCCTGGTCCGGCTTCGCGCCCGCCGAAGTCCTTGGTTACCGTCTGGTGGATCTTGTGCCGAACAATGACCGACGCACGGTCACGCATGCGCTTGAGCGCGTGATGCGGGAGTCGGTTTCGGAGCAAACGGACATCACCATTCTTGGGAAGAAGGGCGAGGAGGCCCATTACGACCTTGCGCTCGCGCCGATCCTCTCCGACTTCGTGGCGCGGGGGGCGGTCTGCGTGCTGGTGCAGCACTGAGCGGATACGTGGAGCACGCGGCATGCCGGGCTCTTCGCCATCCATTCCGGCCAAACTGAGCCCATTCGGTATCGCAATTGTATCAGGCGGCGTTGGGCGGCGCGGTCGGCGTCCGCAGGGGCCGACCGTTCGCGCTGACGGCGCGACGTCGCGCGAACGTAAAGGTCATGGGATGACGCGGTCGCGCGCATCCGGCGCGCGCGGCAGGGTCACGGTCGCCACCAGACCGGCGCTCGTGTCGCGCAAGGTCAGCTCGCCGCCATGGGCGCGCGCGATCGAGCGTGCGATCCACAGGCCCAGACCTTCACCCGGCTCGCTCGCGTTCCCGGAGCGATAGAAGGGCTGAAACACGCGCTCCAGCTCGGTCGCAGGCAGGCCGGGGCCGACATCGGTGATGGTCGTCTCCACCTCTTCGCCGCGGACCGCGAACGCGACGCGCGCGCGCGCGCCGTAGCGCGCGGCATTGTCGATGATGTTCGCGAAGAGGCGCTCCAGGGCCACGGCATCGCCCATCACCCTGCGGCCATGGGCGTCGCCGATCTCCACCTCGCGGCCGGCCAGCCGCTGGGCCTCCGCCGCTCTAGCGACCACCGCGCCGATCGAAACCGGCGTGCGCGCGGACGCGGCGTGCGCGTCCCGCAGCGCCGCGAGCACGGCGGCGATCATGGCCTCCATCTGCTCGACATCGGCCAGGACTGCCGCGCGCACCTTCTCATCGGCGCCCTCCAGCCTGAACCTCATGCGCGTCAAGGGCGTGCGCAGGTCGTGAGAAAGCGCGGCGAACGCGCCAATGCGATCCTGCATGAAACGCTGCACGCGCGACTGCATGAGATTGAAGGCCTCCCCGATCCCGGCAGGCGCCTTCAGCGCGGGGGGCGCAGCCAAGGGATCGCGGCCCAACGCTTCAGCGGCGGCCGCCAACCTGCGCAACGGACGCGTGATCGCGAGCGCGAACCAGACGCCCAGCGGCGTCACCAGAAGGATGCCGGCGGCCAAGCTCAGCCCGATGCGGCGCAACCCCTCCCATTCGGGCGCCGGCTCGACAAGCAGCCAATAGCCCTCGCGGCGCCACGCGACCGCGAACGCGCCCTGGATCGTTTCCCCGAGCGGGGCAGAACGCGGCGGGGAAGCGCCGACCCTCCCGAGCGTGAGGTTCGTCAACAATGACGCCGGGCGACAGATGAAGCGGACGTCCGCAGCATCAACGCTCAGCAATGACGCCAGCCGCTCAGCCCCATCGGCGCGCGCACCGGTGGTGAATATCGCGGGAAGCGACCGCACGCGGCGCCGGATCAGGGCGCGATCGCGAGAGGCCGGCGCGGCGGCTAGCGCCGCAGCGACCTCGGAGAGGGTATAGGTTCGCGGCGTCAACGGCCGCCCGGCGCCGATGACGATCTCCGTGATCGCCTGGGCCAAGACGATGGTCAGCAGAAGCAGCGCTGCAAGCTGCGCGATCAGCGGCGAAAGCCCCGCGCGCTTCATTGCACCGGGACTGGACGGTCCACCAGATAACCGAGGCCGCGGTGCGTTTGGATGAGATCCGGCGCGCCCAGGCGGGCAAGCTTGCGCCGCAATCGGCTGACGCGAAGATCGATCGCCCGCCCGACGCCGTGGCAGCCGGCCGGCGCGAGCTCCTCGCGCGCAACCACGCGGCCGGCATTGCTAAGCATCGCGTCGAGGATGGCGCTCTCGGCCTGGGTGAGCAGCGCCGCCTCGCCCGCCTCATTGCTCAAGAGGCGTTGCTCCGGATCGAACACCAGCCCCGCGGCCTGATACCGCGCCGCAGGCGCTGTGGCGCGCACGTGAGCCGTACGCCGCAGCACGGCCTTCACGCGCGCAAGGAGCTCTCGCGGGCTGTAGGGCTTGGCCAGATAATCGTCGGCGCCGAGCTCCAGGCCGACAACGCGGTCGGTCTCCTCGCCCTGGGCGCTGGCGATCAGAATGCCTGGACCGCGGCCATGCTCGGCCAGCCGCCGGCAGACGGAAAGGCCGCCCTCTCCGGGCAGGCCCAGGTCAAGGATCACCAAGTCGACTGACCGCTCCTTGAGGGAACGATCCATGGTCGCCGCATCGCCGGCTTCGCGGACGACGAAGCAGTGCTCGCGCAGATAGGCGACCACCTCTTGCCGAAGCTCGGAATCGTCCTCGACCACCAGGATTTCTGGTGCGACCCCTAACATCGTGAAGACGGCGTACCAGGGATCGGGGCTGGCGCAAGTCACAAACGGACGGGGCCAAGTTGTTTGAAGCGCCAATTCTGGCCGGCTTCCTGGCGAATGTACTACCACAGTCAGTGTAGGGCCGAACTAATCCTTTGAGATCGTAGTATTCGACTGCGCGCCAGGCCTTACGCTAGGGCATGTTATCTGCGCTCGTCGGGCGCGGGTGCACCGGGCGGCCGCGGCGACAGCCGCGGGATTGACTCCGCCAGCCGAAACGAATGCATTCCAATCGATAGACTCAAGGCGCGAGCGGCGGCCCCGATGCTCGCGTTGATCCTGGCGCCCTCTTTCCATGACAGACATCTCGGATTGCCGGTGCATAGCCTGCGGAGGCGCCCTCGCCGCAGATGGTCGCGAAGCGAGCCCGGATGACATCCTTGCGGAGCGCTATCGCTGCACGGCGTGCGGTAAGACCTATGACGAGGTCTGGGGCGTTCCTTTCTTTCTCGAATACGACCGCGATGACTTTACCGGGCTGGTCGAGATAGCCGCGAACGCTGGCGACAAGTCTCCGTACACGCCCGCGGGGCTCGATTACCTCCTCGATCTCATTGCCGGCTATCACGCGGCTGCGGACAAGCCTGCGTTCCTCGCAGCGACCGACGCGACGCACGCGCCCTGGATCCCTGTGCGCTATCCGGAATTCGCCGAAACCGAGCGACTGATCGGCGGCGAGCCTTGGGCCGGGAAGAAGGTGCTCGATGTCGGCGCGGGCCTCGGCTTCGACGCCTACCGGCACGTACGCGCGGGCGCGCAGGTGACGGCCGTAGAGCACAGCCCGGTCCTCACGCGCGAAGGGCGGCGCACCTTGCCGATGATCCGCTGGTTCGGCGGGGCGGCGCACGCACTCCCGTTCGCCGACGCGAGCTTCGATGCAGTCGTCGCGAATGCCGCGGTGCATCATTTCCGCGACATTCCCGGCGCGATGGACGAGATGCTGCGGGTGTTGAGGCCAGGCGGCGTGCTCATCACGACCGGCGATCCCTATCGCGCAGATCGCGACGGCGAGGACGTCGAGCTGGCGGTATTCAACGCACATCCGGATGTGCTGCTTGGCGTCAACGAGCAGATTCCACGGTTCTGCGACATCGTTCGGACACTGGTCGATGTCGGCGATTGCATCGACGTGCAGATCTTCACCCAAAACCTCGTGGGCGAGCTCACTCTGAAGGGCCGCGAGAAAATCCCAGAACTGCGGGAGTGGCGCTTCGCAGATCGCACGATGCTGGCCAACATGTCGGGTTCGCTGGCTATGAAGATCAGGCTGAAGCGCGCGACCGGGCGTCCGGCGCGGCGGCAGAAGGCGCCGGGATTGCTACGTGCAGCGACCGTGGCGAGCTGGATGGAGTCGCAATCGGAAGCGATGGCGAAGCTCGCGGCGTGGGCGCCGCCGGAGGTGGTGAACCGCCCTTTCCCCGGCGCGCAGCCGGATCGGTTCGAACTCCTGAACGGCTGGCAGGCGCCGACGAACACGCAATGGCGACAGGCCTATCGCCGCGCGCGGTGGTATCTGAAGCGCGCCGCACACGAGACCGCGGCGTCGTTCGAGATTCGCGCAAGCCATGCGCGCCGGTTCGAGTTCCTGCTCAATGGTGCGAAAGCGGGTGAGATCGAGGTCGAAGGCGACGTGTGGCGCAGCGTCGATCTATCTCTCTCCTCGCTGCCCGCCGAGGCGACGTTTGCGCTCGAATTGCGGATGATCGATCCGCCGGACGGGTTCGAGAACGGGCTCTTCCAGGTGCGCAGACGCAAGCTTTCAGCGAAGGCGGTCGCAGCCCTGCCGATCGCGACGCGCATGCGGCGGCGGCTCGCACACATGCTCTATCCGCGCAACGGACGCGACAGCGAGCTCGAACGGCATCGCGCGCTCGCGACGTTCGGCGACCATTCGTATGCGGGGGAAGCAGGTGCGATCCGCACGCTCGTAGAGAAGCTTAGGCTGAAGGACGGCTACGCCATCGACATCGCCGCCTCGGACGGCGTGACGCAGTCGTGCACGCTGCCGCTTTTTCGCGACGGGGGCTGGCGGGGGCTGGCGGTGGAGTATGATCCCAACAAGTTCGCCAAGCTCGCGTATGCGTATGCGGCGTTTCCGCAGGTCGCGCTTGCGAAATGCAAGGTGTCGCCGGAGAACATCGTTGCCCTACTCGGAGCACACGGAAGCCCTCTAGAGCCGGACTTCGTCAATCTGGACATCGATTCCTACGATCTCTTCGTGATGAAGGCGATGCTGGAGGGCGGTTATCGCCCCAAATTGGTGTCGATGGAGATCAACGAGAAGCTGCCTCCACCGCTCTATTTCACCGTGCTGTTCGACGAGAAGCATGTGTGGCGCGAGGATCATTTCTTCGGCTGCTCGGCGACGGCGGCATCTGAGACCGTGAAGCCGTTCGGCTATGTGCTCGCGCAGCTCAATTACAACAATGCGATGTTCGTGGAGGCGTCGCTCGCAGCGGAAGCGGGTATCGACGACCTCCCGATCGGCGCGGCCTACGCAAGCGGCTATAGGGACCGCGCGGACAGAGCCATCGTCTTCCCCTGGAACCGCAATGTCGATAAGGCGCTCGATCTGCCGCCCGACGAAGCGATGAGCTTCTTCAACGAGCATTTCCGCGACTATGCTGGGCGTTACGAGCTGCACATCTCGAAGAGCGCCTGATGTCTATCCCCCAGGGAGCGCTGTCCTTCTCCATCGTCACGGTTACACGCAACGCAGGCAAGCACATTGGCGACTGCCTGCGCAGCGTTGCGATGCAGACGCATCCCCACGTGGAGCACGTCATCATCGACGCGCAATCGCGCGACGGCACCGAAGCCCTGGTGGCGGAGTTTGGACGGAACGCGACGTTCGTGAGCGAACCCGACGACGGCATATATGACGCGATGAACAAGGGCGTTCGCCTTGCGCGCGGCGCGTATATCCTCTTCCTTGGCGCGGACGACCTGCTTGCGGATGAGCGGGCTCTTGCGGACGCTGCAGCGTTCCTCGAGCGCGAGGGGCGCCCCGACCTCGTTTACGGAGACCTGCATGTCCGCGAAGCGGACGGTTCGAGCTCTGTCTTTCGGCCGCCGCAGCCGGAGGAGGCGCTCGCGTTCATGGTCTATGGCTGCCTGCCGCACCAATCGACGCTGGCGAAGCATGCGATCTTCGAGGCGCCGGTGGGCCTGTTCGACAAGCGCTATTGCGTGCATGGCGATTACGACTGGTTCCTTCGCGCCTTCGCGGCGAGGGGGCTGCGCATCCTCTACATGCCGCGGACGATCGGCTCGTTCTTCGGCGGGGGCGCGTCGAACCAGCTGGAACGCAGCCACAAGGAACTCTGCGCGATCCAGAACGCCTATCCGCCTTTTCGCGAGCCGGAATGGCTGGAGCGGCGACTGCTGCGGTTCCAGGACCAGACTCTCGCATACCGGCTTATGGCGCAAGGACGCGGAAACGGGCTCGATGCGCTGAGGCGGCGCGCAGACGCGGTTATGGGCCGACTGTTCGGCCGCCATGGCTGACACCGCCCCTTCGCGAGCGTACGCCGCAGCCGCCGACGCCCTGCCCGTTCACTTCTTCACGATCGTGCTCAATGGCGAGCCGTTCATCCGCTATCATCTCGATGTCTTCAACGCGCTGCCTTTTCGATGGCGCTGGCATGTCATCGAAGGCGTTGCGGCGCTGAAGCACGACACGGCATGGAGCGTGGCGGGCGGCGGACGCATTGATCCCTCACTGCACGACAACGGACGCAGCAAGGACGGAACGAGCGCCTATCTCGACCACATCGCAGCGGCCCATCCCGACAAGATCACTCTCTACCGCAAGCCCGCCGGAGAGTTCTGGGACGGCAAAAAGGAGATGGTGTCTGCGCCGCTTGGGAACCTCGGCGAGGAATGCCTGCTTTGGCAGGTCGATGCCGACGAACTCTGGACGCCGGTTCAGATCGAGACCATGCGCGAGGCCTTCCTCAAGGCGCCCAAGCGCACGGCAGCGCTGTTCTGGTGCCATTATTTCGTCGCGCCGCACACGCTCGTCAGCACGCGGTACAATTATGCTCAGAACCCTGAGGTCGAATGGCGTCGCGTATGGCGCTACAGGCCGGGCGATCGCTGGGCGGCGCACGAGCCGCCCACGCTGGTGCGAAAGATCAAGCGGCGCGAAACGGACATCGCGGAAATCGCGCCCTTCCGGCACGACGAGACCGAGGCCATGGGGCTCGTCTTCCAGCACTTCGCCTATGTCACGCCGGAGCAATTGCGCTTCAAGGAAGCGTATTACGGCTATGCCGGCGCAGAGGACAGGTGGCGCGCGCTGCAGGCAGCCGCCGCGACGCAAGGCCCGCTCCTCCTCAAGGACTATTTCGGCTGGGTGAGCGACGAAACGATGGTAGAGGACGCCGCGCAGCTCGGCGTCGCGCCGCTGGCGCGCGAAGACAACGGCGCGTGGCGCTTCAATCCTGAGCCGCAGCGGGCGGCAAAGGCCGTGAGCGCGTTCCCCCGCATCGTCGTGGACGGGGTCTTCTTTCAGCACAACCAGCGGAGCGGCATTGCGCGTGTATGGCGCACGCTTTTCCAGGAGTGGCGCGCCTCCGGCTTCTTGCAGCACGTCACGCTCATCGACCGCGCCGGCGCCGCGCCGCGCATCCCGGGCTGTCGCACACGCTCGATCGGGGCTTGGGACGAGGCTTTCACGGGGGAAGACTGCATCCGCCTGCAAAGGGTCTGCGACGAAGAGAACGCGGACCTCTTTATTTCATCCTATCACACCTCGCCGATCACGACGCCGTCGGTCTTTCTCGCGCACGACTTCATCCCGGAGCTGCTTGAAGACGAGGCGCTCACAGAACAGACTTGGGTGGAGAAGCGCCTCGCGCTTGAGCATTCTTCCTTCGTGATTTGCGTGTCCGAGAGCACGAAGCGCGACCTCCTTGCCTTGCACCCGGAGTTCGACACCGCACGTATCGATGTCATTCCGAACGCCGTCGAGGACAGTTTCAAGCCTGCCTCAGCCGAGGCGGTCGCTGGGTTTCGCGCGAAGCATCGGCTCGATCGGCCCTATTTCCTGGTCGTAGGGGACCGCTTGGGCATCGGCGGCTACAAAGACGTCGCTGTCTTTCTGAAGGCCTTCCGACAATGGACGAGGCGAGGCGATTTCGACATCCTCGCGGTCGGCGGCGCCGCGCGTCTTGAGCCGGAGCTTGAGCCGCTCGCGCGAGGGCTTCGGGTGGTGCGGGTGGCGGCCTCGGAAGATGATCTGCGCGCGGCCTATTCCGGCGCGCAGGCGCTCGTCTATCCATCGCGGCTGGAGGGTTTCGGGCTCCCATTACTCGAAGCAATGGCGTGCGGATGCCCGGTGATCGCGGCGCGCGCCTCGTCGCTGCCGGAAGTCGGCGGAGATGCGCCGCTCTATTTCGAGCCGGGCGACGAATGCGACCTTCGCGTCCAACTTGACGCCGTGCTCGATCCCGACGTGCGCGCTCGGCGCACCGCGCTCGGCGCCGCGCGCGCAGCAACTTTCAGCTGGCGCACCAGCGCGGCAGCCTACGCCGAGGCGCTGACGAAGATCGCCACGTTGACCAAAGGAGCGCAACCGCCCTCGCAGGTTTGGCGATTGCTGCGAGAGGAACAGCGCCGCAACCAGGCCCGCCTCGCATCGATCGCGCCACGGAGGGCCTCCGATGGCCTCACGAGCCTCATTGCGCGCAGCCCCTTGCGGAAGACCCTCTTTTCGGTCCGCGGGTGGCTGCTGCAGCATCTGCCGCGCAACACTCTCCCCGCCGCACGGGCGGGATGGCGCGCACTCATGGGCGTCAAGAGACGAGGCGCTTCGCGGTGAGCAGAAATGACGCTTAGGCGGCCTAAGGCCTAGCGGCGGGCCCCGCGAGAAGCTCGATCGATTGTACGCTGCCGACGCTCTTGCCGATTTCGCTGGCGTTCGCGACGATCAGCAGCGGCGGGCCGTTGGCATCGATCGGCAGATAGATTTCAGCCGGCCCGCCGGCCTGCACCGTCTCCTGCACCGGCTGGTAGGCGGCGGGCGCTTGGTCGTACGTCGAGACGAAGTAAAGCGCCCCTGTCTCCACCTTGGCATGGATGCGCAGCGCAGTCGGGCGCGCCACGGGACGCGCGTCATCGCCCAGCGTGACCATTGCAGCCCATTGGCCCGCTGTGGGGCCCGTCGTCACCTTCACGCCGCCGTCGCCGGTTGCTTCGGTCGCGCTGCCGGTGATCGCGGCCAAGCCGCCGTCTGGCGCGTACGTCCGGAGGACTTGCGGCGAGTCACCGAGGGCGACGCGCCACGCAGGCAAGCTCGAACCGGCCTCGGGCGCGGTCGTGGATGATTGCCCGCACGCCGCGAGCGCCAAGAATGCAAGTGCAGCGACCAGTTTGCGCATGATGTTTCCTGCCCTCTTAAGACGCGGTTGCGATGTCAATTTCCCGAAGCTGGCGGCGCCACCAGCTCAATGGCGGTGATCGCCCCCTCGCTGCCGCCCGACCCGTTGGCGTTGGCGACAACCAACAGCGGCGGACCGGCTTTATCTATGGGCAGGTAGATCACTCGCGCATCGCCGGCCTCCACCGTGACTTTGTACGGATCGTAGCCTTCAGGCGGGTGGTCGTACGTCGATAGAAAGTGCAGTGCGCCACGGTTCACTTTCACCGCGACGCGAATGGCCGTCGGCTTGGCATCCTGCGCTTCCGCCCCAAGGAGCAGCATCGCAGCCCAACCGCCATTCTGGTTCGTGGTCGCGATCACCTGCGCGCCGTCAGCACGCATCGACGCGCGATTGTCCGCCCCTAGAGACGACAACGCGGCGGGCGAATAAGGGCGCACCACCACCGGGCTTTCGGTGAGCGCCACGCGCCATGCCGGAAGCACCTCGGGCGCCCGCGACGGCTCTCCGCAGGCGCCAAGCGCAAGCACGGCCAAGGCGATTATCCACCGCATGCAGCATCCCCCACCTGGGCGGCGCTCGCGACCGCCCCAATGCGCGGCAACCTATACGCTCGCGCCCTTCGCCGCCAATGCCCGAGAGAAGATTCGCACCTGCTCGGCAACCACCTGGGCGTACGTGTGATCGCGGAGAGTCCGGCGCTGTCCCGCGGCAGCTATCGCGGCACGCTCATCTTCGTGCTCCAAGTAATACTTAATCAGCGCGATGCATTCATCGGCGCCGTCGTAACATACCACTTCCGTCCCTGGCTCGTACAAGTCAGCGATGTTGTCTTTCTTGTCGGTAATGAGCAGCGCGCCCATCCCGGTGGCCTCGAAAAGACGCATGTTGTTGGCGTAGTTTTCAGCGATGTCGATGTGCTGGTTCACGGTGATCTTCGTGCGGCCAAGCACTCGGAACATCTCGGCGCCCCATGCCTCGCTCTGGAACCGCTTCGCGATCGGAGAATCCTCCGGCACGTTCACGAGGCGCCCCCAGATCTTGATGTCCGTTTCGCGCGCGAGCCGCTCGATGAGCTTGTAGCGAGCGCCGTGATCGGAAGTAATGCTGCCGACAAACGACAAGGGAACATCGCGCTCGCCTGGCTTCACGTGCTCCAAGACGGAGGGATCGAAGCCAAGCAGGTTGAGCTCTGCCGGCAACCCGCGCTCGCGGTAGTAGCGCACGAAATTCGGCAGCGACGACACCATCATGTCGTACGCTGAATATGTCTCCTCCTCCGGAAACGGCGAGGCGATCTGGCCGACGATGAGCTTCGTGTACGGACGCAAGCGCTCCAGCACGCGGCTCTCGACCTCGCTGACCGCCTGGTTGAGGATGATGTCCGGCTGCATCGCCTGCACCTGGCGGACTATGATCTCCTCGAGGTCGAGATCGGAGGGCTCGATCGGCGAGCGCAACGGGCTTGGGTGCGACGGCCTGGCGCCGACGCTTTGGCCGTGCTCCCTGAGCCACTGCGTCTGCAGCGGCCCGTTGTTGACATGGAACTCCCACGCATCGCAGCCCTGCTTGATGAAGTTCGTCGAGTAGAAATCGGAGCCCGCGAAGAGCGTGGCGTTGCGTCGGCGCAATTGCTCCGCGTACGGCGCCTCGCGGAGCGTGGGGTCGCCCTCATAGAGGTTCTTCAAGAAAGGGCCATAGTCCGTGCTCAGGATCATCACACGCATGCGGCCGGGCGTCTTCGCGGCGAGCGGCGCCGCGCTGCCGGGCCAGCAGCGGCGGGTGGCGGCAAATTCGTCGAACAGATCCTGCACGCGCTCGACATAGTTCGAGACGGTGTTGCGTTCGGCGATCTTGCGACCCTTTTCCACACGGCGGCGCGTCGCATCGGGATCGTCGAACACGCGCCTGATGCCGTCGGCGATGTCGCGCTCATCCTTCAACGACACGTAGATCGCGGCGTCCTCATACAGCTTCTCGACGCCGGGGATGTGCGACATCACCACTGGGCATCCCAGAGCGAAGGCCTCAAGCGGCGGCAGATTGTCCGGCCCGAAATACGTCATGTAGGAGAGCGCGGCCGCGTGACGGTAGAGCGGCACAAGCTCGTCGTGCGGGACGAAGCCGATGAGGTGCACGCGATCAGCGAGACCGAGCGCGGCGGCAGTGTCGCGCACATAACCGGCATTGCCGTGATCGGCGCCGGTGAGCACGAGCGAGAGGTCGAGGCCGTGCTCGTGCACCAGCAGCCGCAGCGCGTACAGCAGGCTGATGTGGTTCTTATGCGGCCAAAATTGCGCGGGATAGAAGAGGTAAGGCCGTGTAACGCCATGCTTGGCGCGCAGCTCGGCCTCGGTCACGCCGGCATTCGCGGGCGCTTCGAGCGCGGCTTGCGGCGTCGGAAACGGAATGACGCGAATGCGCTCCAACGGCACGCCATAGAAGTGCGCGACCTGCTCCCTCGTCTCTTCCGAGGCGGTGATCACGTAGGCGGCGCGCTGCAGTGATTCCGCGTAGGCGCCCTCGCGGTGGCGGAACTGGCCCTGCCCGCTGACTTCCGGAAAGAAGGGCTGTAGGCGATGCTGCAGGTCAAAGATGTTGAAGATGTACGGCACGCCGTTGTGGATAGGCTCGATGTTGTTGAACCAGAGCATATCGCAATTGCGCGCAGCGGCGGCATCATCGAACACGCGGAATTTGTCCGGATTCGGCCAATTGAGCTGCTGCTCGACAGCCCAATCGACATAGTCCTTGAGCGAGAGCCGCGCGGCGTGCAGCTCCGCCTCCACCCGGTCCTGGATGACATTCTCGAGCCGGCGCCGGATCTCTTCCTTCGCGGCGCCGGGATTGACAACGCCCTGGAGCCCAAGACGCAGCAGCCCCTTGCGGCCCAGCGTCGGCAGCGGATCGCCCGAGGCATCGCGTGCGCGACGCTCCGCCCAGTTCGGATTCTGGAACTCGCGCGAAACGGGGCGGGCCTTGATGAGCTCGATGGCGTGGCGGCCCTTCGAGGCGACGGCCGCCTGCGCGACGCTGTCGCGAAACACGAAGCCGCCGCCGACGGACGCCGGCACGTCGATGATGCAGAGACCGATCTTCATCGCCGCGATCAGACCGCCGTCGCCGCGAGGGCGCACATCCAGCGGCGGACGCTCGCCGGCTCGTCCACCCCCGGGAAGCCGGTCAGCGCGTCAAGCTTGAGCCCGTGAGCGGCGAGCGCGAAATCGAGCTCGAGCGGAAAGAAATAGCGCATGCCGTGCGTCTCCTCGGAATCGGAGAGCACGCGCCCGCCGGCGATGTGCATCACGCGGATGGTGATCTGCATGCGCTGTCGGTCAGGCTCGTGGCGACCAGAGGAGAAACGCAGCAGGCGGCCGCCCTCGATCTCGATCTCGCGCAAGCGGTCGCCCGGAGGATCGGCGAGCACAGCGGGTCCATACCAAAGATCGGCGACGAACACGCCGCCCTTGCGCAGATTGCGGCGCGCCGTGGTCAACGCGCCGCGCAGATCTGCGTTGGTGTTCATATAGCCGAAGACGTTGAAGTTCATCATCACGGCGTCGAATGGGGCCTCGCCCGAGAAATCTCGCGCGTCGCCCTGCAGGAATTGGAGCTTGCCTGCTCCTTTCCTTTCCGCGGCGCGCTCGCGCGCGCGCTTCAGCATCGGCTCAGAGAAATCCACCCCGACCACGTCGAGGCCTCGCGCAGCGAACTCGATGGCGTGACGGCCGGTGCCGCAACCGAGATCGAGCACGCGCCTCACCGGGCCGTCCGCATGCCGATCGACGAGGCGCATGACCGCGTCGCACTCGCCTGCATCATCCTTGTCGCGATACATCGCATCATAGGCGGCGGCGTAGGCCTCTTCGAACACCTGTGTCATTGCAGGGACGCCCGCACGGCTTCGGAGACGGCGTCGATCTGCTGGATCGTCAGGGTCAGGCCGGAGGGCACGTAGAGCCCGCGGCGGGCGAGACGCTCGGTGACCGCGTGGCGTTCGCCGACATGTAGTCCGCGCTCATGGAAAACCGGCTGCTCGTGCATGCCCAGAAAGAGCGGGCGCGTCTGAACGCCCAGCGCCTGCAGGCGCGCGGCGAATTCCACGGCGTCAAACGGCACGTCATCGGACAGAACGAGGCCGTACATCCAGTAGACGTTTTTCACACCCTGGCGCTCGACGGGAAGCGCGAGTTGATGGAGGTCGTGCAGGCGCTCCCGATAGGCCCTGGCCATCCAACGCTTCTTCTCGACGTGCTCCTCGATGCGCTCGAGTTGCGCCAGTCCGACTGCCGCCTGCACGTTGGTGAGCCGGTAATTGTGGCCCAGCTCGGTGTGATAGAAGCGTCGCTCGGGGCGGAAGCAAAGATTGCGCAGCGACTTGAGGCGGGCGGCCAGATCGGGGTCGCTGGTCAGCACCATGCCGCCCTCCCCCGTGGTGATGATCTTGTTGGCGTAGAAGCTGAAACAGGCGAGATCGCCGAAGCCTCCGACTTTGCGTCCGCCCACCTCGGCGCCGTGCGCCTCCGCTGCGTCCTCGATCACCTTCAGATCATGCCTTTTCGCAATCTGCATCAATCGCGGCATATCCACGGGATGGCCGAACATATGCACCGGCATGATGGCGCGTGTGCGCGGCGTGATCTTGGCTTCCACCGCGTCGAGGTCCAAGTTCCAGGTGTCGGGCTCGCAATCGACGAGCACCGGCACGCACCCCGTCTCCACCACTGCGAGCGCGCAGGAGATGATGGTGAAGGAGGGCATGATGATCTCGGAGCCGGCCGGCAGGTCGAGCGCGGAAACCGCCATCTGCAGCGCGGTCGTGCCGTTCGAGCACGCGACGCCGAACTTTGCGCCGCAATAGGCAGCCCATTTCTCCTCGAAGGCCGTGATATACTTGCCTTCGGACGAGACCCAGCCGGACTTGATGCAGTCCTCGACATAACGGGACTCATTGCCTGTCAGAAGCGGTTCACAAACTGGGATCATGGCGTTCTTTGGCTGAAGTCGGGAGCGGCGAAGACGAAGGCGATCATTCGCGATGCAGGCGGGTCTTGCCGGGCGCAACCGGCTTGAAGCGCGTCTTGTCACGGTCGCCCGCGTACGGGCCTTGCTTTATCTCGATCATCTCGAGATCTTCCAGAGCCTCAAAGCCGTGACCGCCCGAAACGAGCAGGATCACATCGCCCGCCTCAAGGATGTAGCTCTTCAGGTATTCATCGACGTCGGCGTAGAAATCTACCCGCAGCTTGCCACGGCGTATGAACAACGCCTCCTGGGTATAGTTCACGTCACGCCGGATATGATTGTGTACGTGCGGCTCGATCACCTTGCCTTTGGGGTGGCCCATATAACCCATTTGCTGGGAGAGATCGTCGGTCGTGAAGAAGGTGACGCCCGGCGTGCAGAAGGTGCTGCGGACGATGAGCGCCAACAGCTCGCCGCCGTGCTCCACCCGCTGCAAAGCCTCGGTCGAGGACGCGTAGTCCAGAGCCATTCTGCACTCCCTCCGCCGGCCCGCCCGCCTTGATGCCGTCGCGATCTACAAGGCCGCGCCCAAAGCCGGCGCCGCCCCGGTCATTGCGAGGCCGAATCGATCTGGAAAACCACGCTGTTATATTGCTTAGCCAGCGGGCGATAGCCCTGCCCCTGCAGGAAGGCCGCTATTTCATGGCGCTCCACGCCCTCCCAGGGCGTTTGCAGCAGCTCAGCGACCACGACGCGCGGGCGGAACCTACCCCAATCGTTGGATCGCAGAACGTCCAGATCCGCGCCCTCGACGTCCACGCTCAGAAAATCTATCGCCTGGCCGCTCGGTACGTGCTCGGAAAGGACATCGGCCAGTGGACGCGCGGCCAGGTCCACGGTCCCGACGACCTGATAGGCGCCGTCTGCGCGTGTGCGCTCCTCAGCCAGCGCCGCATCGAGCGTGTTGAGCGCGGGCTCATTGAACATGAAGTAACGAAAGGTGGCGGGGGTCGCGGCGACCAGGCATTCGACATTAACGTCGCGTGGGCGGATGCGCCGGAAGGCCTCCATCGAGCCCGGGGTGGCGTCAATGTTCAGGCCGCGCCAGCCGCGCTTGTAGAAGAGATAGGTGTTGGAGAAGCGGATGGGGTGAAGCGCGCCCACGTCGATGTAGAACCCAGTCGGCTGACCATTGAACACCCGCGCCAGAACCAGATCCTCTCCCTCCTGGGAATAGCTCTCATTGCGGAATGCAATGTCCGGCGAGGCGCGCGCCAGACTCTCCTCGGCGATGCGCGGTTGCGCCGCGACGAAAGCATCCGACCAAGCTTGAACAGCGGCGCCTGGTATCTCCTTGGCCGCAGCGCCGGCAACCTCGGCAAAGTCCGTCATGAGGACGCGCGCGGCGAAGGATGCTTCATCGGGCGCCAAGTGCGCCGCCAGCGTCCGCTTGACGGCTTGGTCGAAGGCGAGGCGCGCGGCTGCGGGATCGGGCGTGGCGCGCAGCGCGCGTTCAGCAAAGTCGGAATGACCGGATAGCGCCCTCAGGGCCGCTTCCGGAAATTCGGTGTGGACAGTGAGGGCATCGACGGCGCGCGTCACCTGTTCGGACGACAAGCGGGCGAGCATGCCAGTGTCCAATAGGCGGCCAATCGCGGCTTGCGCATCGGCGGAATCGGCGATGTCGGACAGCAAGGCGGCCGGCAGTTCGTGGGGCCTACCCATCGCGCGCATCAGCGCGTCCGCGAAGCCCTCAATCCCCACGAGGCGTCGCGCAAGCAGCGCGCGCAGCTCCGTCGGCGCCTGCCAAACGACCTCCCGTGCGGCAAGCTGCCTGATTGCCTGGGTAGCGACCGCGTCATCCGCTAGCGCATCGAGAACCTGCTCCACGAGCGCGGGGCGCTCCGCCAGGCGTTGAGCAAGGCTCGCAAGCAGCTGCGGATCCAGATGATCGAGCGCCGGGCGATCGATGAATTGCTCGGCGGCAATGGCCGCCGCGCTCGCAACGGGCGCGCGAGCCATAAGGCGACTGATGAGGTAGTCTTCGCCTGCCATCGCCCGCGCGAGCAAGCCGACCTGACGGTCGCTGAAATGTCGGTGCACGGCGGCGTCGATGACCTGGTGAACGACAACGCCCGCCCGCTCCGCGTCCGGCAGACGGGCAAGCGAGCTCACCGCGAGGCGGCGCAAGATGCGCCCGGCGAGGCTCAGGCGATCTCCTGCGCTGGGTTCGACGGTCACGGCCATGTCCATCGTGTCGCTTCCTACGCGAGCGGCGCTCAATGCATGTTCGCCGAGAAGAGCGCTCGCCTCAAGCGTCCGCGGCGCGCAGCAGGAGTTCGTTCTTCTTGGCGATCGTCTCTTCCACCGGGCCAAAGGCGACGAGACGCCCGTGCTCAAGAAACGCCGCCTTGTTGCACAACGCGGAAATGATGCTGTCGGCGTGGCTTGCGATCACCATGATGTTGGAGCGGCCGATAAGCTCGTTCATGCGCGCCTCGGCCTTGGCCGCGAAGCGCGCATCGCCGGCGCCAAGGCCTTCGTCGAGCAGCAGGATGTCGGGATCGATCGAGGTCGCGATAGCGAAGCTCAGTCGGAGCGTCATACCGGCGGAATAGGTCCGAACCGGCAGTTCAAGATACTCTCCCAGCTCGGTAAAGTCAGCGATGCTCTGATGCTTCTCGGCGATCTCCGACGCACTCATGCCGAGATACATGCAGCACGTTCTGATATTGTCGAAGCCTGAGTCGTCGGGATCGATGCCCGGCGCGGCCACGAACAGCGCAGAGACACGTCCCTCGGTCACCACACGGCCCATCACAGGCTCATAAACGCCTGCGAGCATGCGCAGCAAGGTGGACTTTCCCGCCCCATTGGGCCCGATCAAGCCCAGGCGGTCGCCATGCTCCAGGTTGAACGAGACGTCCTCCAAAGATCGCACGACGACGCGATCTGCAGCAGCGGCATTCCGCACGAGCCCGCCGCCGACGACGCCCAAGACCGCGCTGCGGAAGCTGCGCGCGGAGGCTCCGAAGATGGGGTACTCCATCGTCACATTCTCGACGGTCAGTGAGGCCACGGCCTATCCTCTCAAAGCCAATAGGTGACCCGCCGCCGCAGATAGGCGTAGGCGAGTACGGTGACGGCGCTGCCAACCAGGAACGAGACAATCACCACGATGTAACTGACCGGCTCGGGCGTCTTTCCCAGAAGCGGCGAGCGCACCAAATCCAGCAGATGGTGCAGATAGTTCACGTCGTACAAGAAGGAGCGGCCGGCCAATTGCTCGGGACGCCAGAAGACTGGCGTCACAAAATAAAGCACGGTCAGCACACTCGACACCAGCGGCGGCACATCACGGAAGCGCGTGCTCAGAAGCGCGAGGAGCGGCATAAACCAGAGGGCGTTTATGGCTACGAGCAAGACGCCGGGAATAAAGAGGGCCGTGTTCAAGTTCACCGGCACATGGAAGATCAGCACGACCAAGGCGACCACGATCAAATTGTGTCCGAGGATGATGAGCTCGCGCCATAGCCCCCCGAGCGCGATCGCCGTCAACGGAAAGCGCATCTGCTTCAGCAAGCTCTCCGCGCTGGTGTAAAGATAGCCGCTCGTGTTGATGAGCGTGCTCAAGAAGCTCCAGCAGACGACGCCGGAGAGAACCCATGGCAAGAAAGTCGGGATATCGGCGCCCATCAGCGGGCCCCAGACATACGTCATCGCGAAGGCGAGCACCGCGAGACTCAGCGTGTTCCAGATCGGCCCCAGCACCGTCCGGCGATAGCGGCGCTTAACGTCGTGCCAGCCTTCGCGCGTCCAAATGCGCCACTTGCCGAAGCCCGCGACGACGTCGGTGCGAACGCTGGCGAAATCAGGTTTAAGCGCCATCAGGGTGAAAGGCCAAGTTTGAGGAAGTCGGGCGGGTACCATGGCGTCGTTCGAGCCGGCAAGGCCTCGCTGGAAGTCGTACACAGCAGCGCCGTAGACCGCCCCCTCATCGCCTGCCTCGGGATGCCGCAGGCAAAGCGGCGCACGCTCATCGGCGTCGGTGCAGGCCAGCACAAGCCCATAATCGCGATAGAAGGCGGGCGCGATCTCGTTGAGCACCAACGCCAGCATGCGGGGTCGCATGGCCGGCCGACAAAGGTAGGCCTTGTTGTCGACAACAACAAACGGCGTCAGGCGTGAGCGCTTGGTGTACACAGACGCCCCTACCGCCAGCGGCACCTGCGGAAAGTTCGGATTCTCATAGTCATCGACCGCCAGCAGGCCGGCCGGCGCGAGGAGCCGTTCGGCGTGAGCTATGTCATTCACAACGTTTGCGAAGGTGTGGGAGGCGTCGGAGTGGATGAAGCGGTAGCGAGCCCGCTGCCGGTCATAGTCCGGGATGAGTCTCGCCAAGCCCTCGGAATCGCCCAGGTGCAGCCGTACCGCGTCACCCCAACGCGCGAATTTATCGGTCTCAAGGTAGGGCATTATGTCGATGAGATCGAGGCGTTCGTCCGCCTGCAGATGATGCGCAAGCAGCAGGGCCGACTTCCCCTTATACGCCCCAATCTCCAGCATTGGACCTTTCACCAAGCCGTCCTGGTGGGTCAGCAATAGGTGAAACATCCTTGCCGAAGGCGTGTTCAACATGCCGTCGATGCTTTCGCAGGCGGCGCGGATCGCAGCGAATACTTCGCCGCCTCGCTCGTCACTCATCAGTCAGAGAAACCCCGCTTCTGCGGGCCGTGGAGCCAGCGCTCGAGCGCGGCAGGCAACGCGGCGTTCAATGCTTCTATCGAGTGGTTACGGCGAAAGGCTTCGAAGCCGAAGCGCTCGTGCGGACGGGCGGCCATCTCCTCCAGCCAGAAGAGCGCGTCCCCTACATCGCCGGGGCGGACAACCTCGCCGATGCGGTAGCGGTCCACACGCTCGCCCATCAGAAATTTCTCGCTCACCAGCACGGGACGCTCGAACACCGAGGCCTTCGTCATCGTGTTGGAGGAATTGTAGAAGTCCTGCTTGTAGACGGCATAGAGGCAATCGCAGGCCTCGATGAGGGTGTTGAGCTCGCGCTCGTCCTCCAGATAGCCGATGCGAACCAGGACGTTCTCCGGCGGACTCTCCAGAAAATCGCGGAGCTCCTGCTCGCGATCTCCATAGTGACTCCAGAACACCTCCCCGGCGATGACGAAGAAGAAGCGCTTGGGATCAGCGCGTTTAATGAGGGCGATGAGATCGAAGACGCCCTTGTGGGGCGAGAGCGTGCCCAATTGCAGGACCATCTTCCGCCCACTCGCACGGCGCCTCGCATCCGTCACGAAAGGCGACGGCGCCGGCAACGTCGCGGCGTCGGTAACATCGGGAAAACTTGCGAAATGCAGGTGCGGGAACTTCCGCCGGTAAGCTGGGATCGATTGCGGATTGAGGAAGATGGCGCCGCGGGCGTATCGCCCGAGGAAATATCGCTCGGCGCGAAACTTCTCGCGATAGGAGCCGTTCGGATGAAAGCGGATGCCCGCCCACGGAACGCCCAACGCATCCAGATCCCGGCAGCTTTCCGCTTCCTGCCCCATCATGTCCAGGTAAAGGAAAAGCGCGAAAGCCGGGGGCCATCCGGAATGACGCTCGGCCATTCGCATCTCGTTCGCCAGATGGCCGAAGGGCACGCCGAACGGCAATGGCGGATGGCGCTTGGCGTCATAAAGATCGCGCACGGCTTCTAAGCCGTCCGCTCGCCAGGCGCGCAAGGCATTCCCGAGCGCGCCGCGAAGACCGCCAGGGGGTGCGCGGCGCTCGGGCGATTGTTGGGCGCGCTCAGGCGGCGGAGCGGCCACACCATCGCGCGTCAGGCATACGAAGCGCGCTGCGAGCGCCGGTGATTGCGCGGTCAACCATTGCTTGACGCCGGGGTCGTGCTGCGACAGGAGCAGCACGCGATAGCCGTTCTCCAGCAGACATTTGCTGTAGAGACGCGCGTACATGTCCAGATGGCCGTGGCCGGAAATCTGGTTGATCAGATAGATGCACGGAGCGTTCGGCGCCGCGGACGCTGGCGCCGCGGCGTCGCAGTCTTCCGGCTCGGCCACGCGTTGCGCGAGCAAGCGCTCCCCTTTCATACGACGCGAGTCGCGTTGTGTCAGAGGGGCTAATGGGTGTCCAGGCTGAGCGCGCCGACAAGAGGGCTGGCGCGCAGCCGCTCCAGAGCGCGGCCGGCGCCCGCTTGAGCCGCATCGGCGAATTCCACGTTGCGCGCCTTGATTCGCACAATCGCGTCCGCGAACTCCTCCGGCGTGTCGGCGAGCAAGCCCGCCCCGAGCGCGTCCTCGAGCGCCGTGCCGCGCGTGACGACCGCAGGACGTCCCGCAATCAGCGCATCAGCCAGCACGCCCGATCCGCGCCTGGCGAAGCTTTCCCGATCGTAAGGCAACAGAACAACATGGGCGCGCGCCAGCTCCGCTTCATACGCCTCGTCAGAAAGATCAGGCGCCAGCAGCGTCACCCCAGGGAGACGACGCAGGCGCCGCGCCGGCGCGTCCAGGCCGGCCTCGGACGGGGGCCCCTGGATGCGGAATGCGAGCCCCGGATCGAGGTCGCGCGCCGCCGCCACGATCCTGGGCAGCTTCTCGAACCCTTTGTCGGCGCGCGCAGCCCCCAGCACCCCGATCGTCCACGGGCCGGCGGCCGGCGGGAGGGCGGCAATCCGAACCGGCGTCGGCAATTCCGCAACGTCGGCGCCCAGCCGAGCGGACAGATCCGCCGCGTGCAGTCCGGATTCGGCATAAAAGCGTGGCGGCCGCGCCGCATTGAGCAGCGACCGGTAGATGGAGAAGAAGCCTTCCTCGGTCGACGCGCCCAGAACGCGCGCTTCGGGGTACATGAATACGACATGGAGCCTTGGCGCGTGCGCCGCGAGCCAGCGCTCGGCGCGGTCCGCCAATGCGGCCAGCAAAGCGGGATCGGCGGCGAGCAAGACAAGGTCGTCCGCCTCTCCCAGCGACAGTTGGGTATCGAGGCGCCTGAGCGCCGCTGCGGCGCCGAAGCTCCTCACCAATTCAGCACATTGCGCCGGGTCGAGCGGCGCCTGGGTCGCGGGCAGGGCCCGCCCCCGAGCGAAAGCGCGGCGCAATGCCGCAGGCGGACGCATCGCACGCGCTAGTTGCACAAGCCGCCGATCGGCCAGCCAACGCGCGCCATAGAGAGTCACGCGGAAGACGTCTTCCACGACATAGCCAAAGGCCGGGATGACGGTGTGGTCGGCCGCGAAGGCTTGGATGTTGCCGGCGAAAACGACCGGCCTCCCGGTAGGCTTCAGGAGCTTGGCGTAATTGGCCGCCACCACCGCGTGGTGGCCCCCGCTCCGTCCGAGCGACGGGTCGATCAGCACGATCCGCGACGCCAAGCGCAACTCCCGGCGCCGGGGCCAATCCCCGGCGTCTCTCCCTAGCGGGGGGCAAATGCACGCGCCAGTCGCCGGCCAGGGCGCGCCGACTCGCGCGGGGGTCTGGAAATGGATATGTACCTTCATCCCTTGAGATCCCCGTGCGTGTTACCGCCGGGCCCGGAGACGTGAATGTCGAACGAGGCGCCCTTTTCGCTGCGCGCAAAGCGGGTCTGGGTCGCGGGCCATCGCGGCATGGTCGGCTCGGCGACGATCCGCCGGCTCGCACAAGAGGATTGCGAGATACTCACCTCGCAGGGCGTCGATCTACGCCGCCAGAGCGAGACCGACGCCTGGATGGAGCGGGAGCGACCCGATGTGGTCATCATGGCCGCGGCTCGGGTCGGTGGCATCAACGCAAACAACACGCGCCCGGGCGAGTTCCTCTACGACAACCTCATGATCGCGGCGAACGTCGTGGAGGCGTCGCGGCGCCTCGACGTGGGGAAGCTTCTCTTCCTCGGCTCCTCCTGCATCTATCCGCGCATGGCGCCCCAGCCGATGTCAGAGGATGCGCTGCTCACCGGGCCGCTGGAGCCGACCAACGAATGGTACGGGATCGCCAAGATCACCGGGCTCAAGCTTTGTGAAGCTTACCGGCGCCAATATGGGTGCGACTTCATTTCTGCGCAGCCGACCAATCTCTACGGCCCGAACGACAATTACGACCTCAAAGGCAGCCACGTCATTCCCGCGCTGATTCGCAAATTCCACGAGGCCAAACAGGCTGGCGCGAGCGAAGTGGAGATATGGGGCAGCGGGGCGCCGAAGCGAGAGTTCCTACACGTCAACGATCTTGCGGATGCGCTCGTCTTTCTCCTGAAGAACTATTCGGGGGATCAGCACGTTAATGTCGGCTGGGGCGAGGAGATCTCGATCGCGGACCTCGCCGAGCTCATTGCGCAGGTCGTCGGGTTCCGCGGCTCGTTGCGCTATGATCGCTCGATGCCGGACGGCGCGCCGCGCAAGCTGCTCGACGTGACGAAGCTCAGCGCGCTCGGCTGGCGGCCACAGATACGCTTACGCGAAGGGCTCGGGGACGCCTATCGCTGGTTCACGGCGAATGAGAAGGAGGCCGCGCCGGCCTAGGCACCTTACATAACATCGAGCCGCATCACCCTAAGGAGCCTTTGCTCAAGCCCTTCGCCGGGAGGCGACATAGAGACTTCGAGCGCCATCGGCCGATCGACGGGCGTGTCGGCGATATCGACGACTACCTTCTTGCGGCTGCCGCGCGCCACCCGGAACGCCTTCTTGACGGCCCCATCCACCGCCACAGTGACCTCGGGATCGGGCGCGCCGATCCGTTTGGGAAATACTTCCACGACCAGCTTCTTCTGGCGCTTGTCGCGGCGCACATACCAGCGACCGCAGAGATACGCGTCGCGCCCCTGTTCCCCCGGCTCGGTCCAGCGCCAGCCGTTCAGCAGCTGGAACTTCGTGTTGCCCGCAGGGCCTGGAAAAAGCGGCGACACTAAGTGCGCCGGCGCGAGCCGCGCGATGCACGCCATCGCCTCGCGCTTCCTTCCGACAAAGGAAAAGAGCTCCGCTGGCGTGACGACAGACGGCCCCGGCGGCGGCAACGGATTGGCGATCTGCTTCCTGGGCGTAACGCGCATGAAGATCCCGCCGCCCGTTTCGCGCAAACGGACGTGATCACGCTTCAGATCCCAACGGCGCGGCTCGAGGAGGTTCTTCCGAGCGTTCTCTTCCTCCACCCAGAGGCCGAACGCGCGATGGGTCCAGAAATCCACGTCGAGATCGTCGATGCGCTCCAGGATCGGATCGATATAGACCTTAAGGCGAGGGGTGTTTTCGTTGATGCCGCGCAGGACGTCCTGATGGTCGTTCCAGAAGCGAGCGTCCTCCAGGTCGGACGTCGCATCAGCGGAATGAGAGTCGTTGGTGGTGACGAGCGAGCCGCCCGGCTTGAGCACGCGTAGCATCTCCACAATGGTGGCCGAGACGTCGAGCACGTGATGCAACGAGGCGCTGATGAATACGTGATCGAACGCGGCGTCGATGAACGGCAGGCGTCGGCCGAGCGCGCCGATCCAGCGCGCACGCGGCGTCTGGATCGCGCCGATCGTATTGGTCTGGGGATTGAGATCGACCGCCGTGCAACGCGCGCCCCGGTACATCAGCAGATTGGTGTCGAAGCCAAGCCCGGCGCCGACAACAAGCACCTTCTTGCCGCGCAGGTCCATCTCGCCCGTGAGCACGTCGAGCATACGATATTGGTCGTAACGGTCGTCGAGACCGGCCGCGTAGCCCGGCGCGAGGCTCGCCTTGAAAGCCTCGTAGTCGGAGGCCTCCTTGCACGCGGCGAGCGTCCTCGGCCAGGAATCGTCCATCGGCTTGAACTGACCCAGTTCGTAGCTCGGCGAATCGTACTCGCCCGCAATCTCCACGAGCGCGACGAAATCGCTCTCCTCCAGGGCCAGAAGGTAAGGCACGCCATGGATCACGTCGTAGCGCGCGCCACACGCGCCGCAGCCAAGTGCACCAGGCTGCACGCGCGCCGGATCGATCGGCTCGTTCATCGCCAACGCGCCCGCCTCGCAGCGGATGCAGCGGCAATCGGACAGGTCCGGCGCCAGGCTCGGTGGTTCTTTCTGAACGGCGGTCTCAATGGCGGACACTGTGTTCTCCTCCATCTGCCAACTCGGCAGCGCGCTCAGCGGAAAATGTCGAGCGTGCGGGTGAAAATAGATGTGCACCACCCGTAAGGATTTATGGGACCTGCGCCCCAATAGTCCAAACGGGCGAAGCCATGTTCTTTCAGCACGTCATAGCCGAACGCGTATTCGTGGCGATCGGAATTGTCGAACACGACAAAGCCCTCAGGCCGCACGTAGTCGGCGGCGATAGCTGCCGCGGTATTCCTGGCAACGCCGTCGATGACGATGATGTCGAACGCGCCACGAGCTTGCTCCAGCAGAACGGCCAGATAGGCGCTGTAGTCAGAATCGGGCCTGCCACCGTTCGCCTCGCGCGTATCGCCGCGCGCCGCGATCGCTTCCAGATAAGGTTCCGCGCCGGTCAAGGACGCGGCTCGCCCCGGAGGGCGAGACAAGGCGCCCGTCTCCTGCGCCCAGTCGCCGTCATGCTCCACCGACACGACGCTCGCGACCTTTTCCCGCCACCAGTGGGTGGAGCCGCCGGCGCCAAATTCGAACACCTTCATGTGGGGCTTCGCGATGCGCGCCAAGACTTCAAGCGCGGGATAAGTCATCCACGGAATCGGGCGTCCTTCGGCGTCGATGGGCTCCTTGCGATCGGCGCTGCGCAACCAACCCGTCTGGGTCAGATATGTCGCCCTGAGTTGAACGACCATGTCCTCGAGCGATTGCCCCTCGTAATAGCGTCTGATCATGCCCGCTTCGCACTCCCGACTTCGAGAGGCGGGTCGCGCATCCCTTCCCTGGCGCGCACCTTCAGCGCATCGACCGCGGCCGGCGCGAGATGCTTCATCGGCACATGCTGGCGCGTCAGCAGATCCTGCTGCTCAAGCGAGGCGTCCCACCTGATGACCGGAAACTCGTAGAACGCGTAGCGCGCATCGGCGGTTGGCAAGAGGTCGCAATCGGCGCGATGAATTGGATTGAGAAAGCCGAGCAGCGGGAGATGGATCCTAGTCGCGCGCGAGAACCATGATGCGAGCCAGCAATACGAACTGACAGAGGCTACGATGTTGCGCGCCGACATCAGCCGGCCGAAGTCTTCGGCGGGCGAGCCCCCGGAGACGAACTCGGCATCGGGGAAGCGCGCCTGAATGGCGCGCGGGTAGAAGTGATCATCGAACTGACCGATGAAGACGGGCTTGAGGCCCGTCTCGGCGATGATCTGCTCGTGAAAGCTCAGTGGCGCGGGCGTGAAATCTTCGTGGATATGCATCGGCGTCAGGTGCGGACCTGAGCGCACATGAATCGCGAGTTGGTCGTCGTCGAAGAAATTTGACGGCGCGCCGAAATCGATCAGCTCTCTCAGCTCATCGCGTCGGTCGCCGAAGTACTCCACGCGCGCGAATACGCCGCGCAAATTGATTCGCTCGATGCCCGCCTGCTCGACCTCGCGCAGAAGCGCGGGCACGTCCACATCATGCCCTGTCAATGTGATCTCGCGATCCCCGTCATATAGGGGGTTCGGCCCTTGGCCGAAACGCACGGGAAATTCCTCGATCTCGCAACCGGTCACGATTGCGTTCGGCATGAGCCGGCTCAGATGGTGCGCGAAGAACAACGCCAGCAGGCGATTCCCAAGTTGGCCAACCGGATGAACGGCGAGGGAGATCGGATTGCGAGCCATGAAGAGCCTAAGAAGGGAGAAGGGGCTCCCTAGCAGTCCAGCATTGCTCCTGCAAATCGCGTCATATGTGCGATCCGGCGGCATCGCACCAAGACGTGAGCAGAAGCCGGCGCAACCGGAGGCTTGGCCTGGCGCCCGCAAGGGCAGCCGCCAACGCTTGGACTAGCGCGGCGCGCGCTCCAGTTGGTCTTGCCTGTTTCTGGGGGGCGACGTCGGCGCGGGAGCGCGGACCAATTCCAAGCGCATCCAGCCGGCGCCAGGATAAGTCTGCGCCTCGGAAACCCACCCTACCCCCGACAGCGCTTGCAGCATCTTCAGCGTCTCCGCTTCGTTGAGGTGCGTCCAAACAATCCACGCCTCGTAGTAGGTCCCCATGACTTCCCGTGTGCGGCTGACAAAGCCCTCGGGGTCGGAATAGGCCTCTACCGGAATGCCACGGATTTCGGTGCAACGGATCAAACGCGCCGCTGCTCGCCTGTCGTATCGCGTGTCCTGTTGGGTATAGAATTGCACAGCATGAGATGATGCAGACGTCGTCAACAGCAGCACGCGGTCGTCACACCGATTCGGCAGTCGATTTGCGACACTTACAAGCGCGGCAGTGACCTCTTGGCGCGGGGGCGTCGCCTGGGTGGCGAAGTATGTCGCGTCGTCCGGAAAATGCAGCACGCCGTACCACAACAAGATTGCCGCAGAGATACAACCGCGCCACCACACGTTGGGGATGGCCGCCAAGCCGACAAATGCCAAGGCCGATACGTAGAAATAGGCGAACACGTTGGGCCGCACGGCGCCCAGCGGCCACAGCCATAGAGCGTTGGCGACCGTCAGCCCAAGCAGCGGAAGGGCCAACAAGAGAAACAATTCGGGCTTGTTGCGAATTTGGGCCGCAGACGCGAAGAGGCCTACCATTAGAGCGACCAGCCAGGCGGGTCTTAAGATGGCCGCCAGGCGCTGATAGACATCCGGCGACACAACACCTTGCGGGCCTGCGACCGCCAATGATGGTCTGGCTTGAAAGGCGCTTTCGACCATCTCCTTGTACCGTTGCGCGATCCACGATGCGCGGCTGCCCGCATCCTCGGTATAGAAATTGGCCTGCCAGTAGGACAGCAGGCCGTCATGCCCGGCGCCTGACCACACGAGCAAATATTGCGCCGCAAGCAAGGCGAGCGTCACGGCTCCGGAGGCGAACAGCGCTATCGGAATGCGCGGATGAACTTTCACCTCTGCGAGCAAGATGATCAGATAATAACCAGGCAGAATGAAAACGCTGTTCGGCCCGCAGATTGCAGCCAGAGGCCCAGCGCCCAGCATCAGAGCCCGCAGGGTTCGTCCTGGCGGCGAGGCCCGCTTGAGCGCATCGATGTAGAGAAGCGCAATCGCGATGACTGCGACATGAAGGAAGAGTTCGAAGCTGTATGGCTTGAATTCCTTGGCGTACTGGATGTACGTCAGGTTCAGCGCCGCCGCGATCGCCGCGCTAATCCCCAGCATCCTCGAACCAGAGAGCCGAGAAACGACGAACAGCGTCAGCAGAACTGCAAGGATGCTGGGCAGAAGCGAGGTCAGGCGAAGCGCCCGGGAGCTGCTTTCGCAGAATGCAAAAAACCGGTTGAGACCGCCATAGGCGAACGAGGTGATCGTCGCAAAGGATGAAGAACCGTCGAACGTGTTTGCAAGCCAATTCGGATCGAGCACGAAGTTCGCGCGCCAGGCCTCGTCCAGCCAAAGCGGCGTCGCATCATATCCCAGAACACGGACGTACATGGCGGCGGCGAAGACGAGGGCGGCCAATGGAGCGTAGGGCAGCCAAGGCCGCGTCATCACCAGGATCTCGCGAAACGCGGTCGGCACCATCTCCCCCCTTGGGCGACGCACGATATTAGGGGACAAAGACTAGCTTTGGCGATGCAGATCAAGGGCCCAAGACTCGCTTCCATGAGGTGCGGCGTCGGCGGGCGCATCCACTTGGGCGCGCGTCATTGGCTTCTGGCGCGCCACCTCACCCTTCCGTTCCGGGAGCAGCGGGGCATGTGGTGTCAACGCGCTGCTTGGAGTCTCGAAAGGGATCGGTCAACGCATCGGTGGTTTCGCCCATCAAGACGCGGCGTCGCGGCAAGAGCGTGTGGCGATAGAGGGTCGTGAACGCCACCAGGCGGCGACCGGCCGCTGTCAGCTTGAGACAGCCCCGGTCGAGCACAAGCGTCCCCGCTCGCAATTGTTCGGTGAGGCGGACATCCACCAGTCGGTATTCCGGCATGTATTCTTCGACGAAGATCGCGGGAACCGACGCTACGGAAATTTCACCACCTCGCTGATTGACCTTCTCGACGATGTAGATCGAAAGGGAGCGGTCGATCACCGCCGGCCCCATCACCGCGTAGAGCGCCAGAAGTGCTGCCCCGAGCATGCCGGTCAGCGCGAGTTCGGTGCGAAGCAAAGGCGTATGCGCGCGCCGCACAAGCCAATAGCCGGCCATCGTCAGGGCCAACGCGGCCACCGCGTCCATTAGCGCCGCGAACATCACGACGTGGACGCGGAGATACCGGAAGTGGGCGATATTCACGACAAGAAACACCACAAGCAGGGCGAGCAGCAGCACCACGATCTCGCGCGCCTTCGCGGTCACAGACCCGTGCCGGCCTTGCCGCATGGCGCCCCCTCCCTGCAACGGAAGCCCCTGCCCCGCCGTCGTGGCCCTTCTAGCGCGAAAACCATCGAAGTGAAGCGCCCGCTTCCTACGCGCCGCCAGCCTCCGTTGGCCCGCGGGGCGACCCAGCGAGGCGTCGTTGCACAGGGCTAGCATGGTTCCCGACCTTGCGGTCCAGGCATGCCACCCTTTAACAAGACAACATTGCTCGCGTGCAGACATACACGCTCAAGAGGTTGGTCGCTGACAATGGGAAAAACCGCGCTCATCACCGGCGTCACCGGCCAGGACGGCGCCTATCTGGCCGAGCTTCTGCTCGCGAAGGGCTACACCGTGCACGGCGTCAAGCGCCGCTCCTCCTCGTTCAATACCGCGCGCGTGGATCACCTCTACCACGATCCACATGAGGCCGGCGGCGGCTTCTCCATGCATTACGGCGACCTCACCGACGCCACCAACCTCATCCGCCTGGTGCAGGAAGTGCAGCCCGACGAGATCTATAATCTCGCCGCCCAGAGCCATGTCGCCGTCAGCTTCGAGACGCCGGAATACACCGCCAACGCCGATGCGGTCGGGGTGCTCCGGCTCCTGGAAGCCATCCGTATCCTGAAGATGGAGGAGAAGGTCCGGTTCTATCAGGCCTCCACCTCCGAGCTTTACGGCAAGGTGCAGGAAACGCCGCAAACGGAGAAGACGCCGTTCTATCCGCGCAGCCCGTACGGCGTCGCCAAGCTCTACGGCTATTGGATCACAGTGAACTATCGCGAGGCCTACGGCATGCACGCCTCGAACGGCGTGCTCTTCAACCATGAGAGCCCATTGCGCGGCGAAACCTTCGTCACCCGCAAGATCACGCGCGCCGTCGCGGCGATCGAGCTCGGGCTCCAGGAGCGGCTTTACCTTGGCAATCTCGACGCCAAACGCGATTGGGGGCATGCGCGCGATTATGTCGAAGGCATGTGGATGATCCTGCAGCAGGCCACGCCCGACGATTATGTGCTCGCCACCGGCGAGATGCATTCGGTGCGCGAGTTCGTCGAGGCGTCATTCGCCGAAGTCGGCAAGTCGATCACCTGGCGCGGCAAGGACGTCGAGGAAGTCGGCGTCGATTCCAAGTCCGGCAAGACGCTCGTGGCGATCGATCCGCGCTATTTCCGGCCGACGGAAGTGGACCTGTTGCTGGGCGATCCTTCCAAGGCGCGCGCCAAGCTTGGCTGGAAGCACAAGGTGACGTTCCCCGAGCTCGTGCGCGAGATGGTGCAGGCGGACCTCAAGGTCATGGCCGAGGAAGCGCCAAAGAACGCGCCGGACTGAAGCAGGACCGCGGGCCGCCAGGTCCGCATTCAATCATCGACGTTGCAAGAAAAGCGGGCCTGGAGGCCCGCGCTCCGAGCCTCAAGCGCTGGCGGCTTGCGCGCGCCCCAGCTTGGCGTCGAGCAGCGCGAAGAGCCGCGGCGCGACATGCGCGGCGTCGTGCGTCTGCAGATACGCTTCCAGCGCGTCGAGCTCCGCGGTCGTCACGCCCGCATCGCGCTTCAGC